>CBDCPO010000003.1:7500-8832 GCA_965220255.1 Dehalococcoidia bacterium | reverse complement strand
GGAGGTGCCTTTCCCTACCGCCTACGTGTTGACAAACCTCTGCCCGCATTGCTCGTAAGGGTTGCTGCACTGGCACGACTGGACGGCTTGCATGTGCTGCCTTACACTCCAAGCTTGTCCAGCCGAGTCGCAGACTGCCTCAGCCGTGGCGTGCGGTAGCGGAGGGTAGGTAAGAATTTATTGGGGGAGAGATCTGCCCGGGCGAAACGAAGCGCGGCACGCTTATCTTCCAACCTGGCCTGAGATCAGACGGGACTACCCGCTGAATTTAAGCATATTAGTAAGCGGAGGAAAAGAAACTAACCAGGATTCCCCTAGTAACGGCGAGTGAACAGGGAAGAGCCCAGCACCGAATCCCCCGGCCCATAGCGGTCGACGGGACCTGTGGTGTGTGGGACCGTATCTTGGGGCGAATGGCTGGCGACTAAGTTCTCTCGAACGGGGCTGACCCTCAGGGGGTGATAGGCCCATGTGTCGCAGTGGTCACCGCTCCTCGTGCGCGTCCCTGGAGTCGGGTTGCTTGGTAATGCAGTCCAAAGGGGGTGGTATACTCCATCTAAGGCTAAATATGAGCACGAGACCGATAGCGAACAAGTACCGTGAGGGAAAGTTGAAAAGCACTTTGAAGAGAGAGTTCAAGAGTACGTGAAACCGTATAGATTGCAAACGGATGGGACCACAAAGTCTCCCGCTGGTATTCAGCCGGTGTCCGTGGGGACCACTACGGCAGGTGCTCGCTGGACGGGTGAAGGCCCGCCGCTGCCGTACTTGTGCGTGTCCCGCGGCCCGGTGCACTTTCCGGTGGGAGAGCGCCACGACCTGCTCCCGGGCCTGGAAAAGCCCCTGTGGAAGGTGCCTGCCCCCGTTGGCCTCCGCGCCAGGGGATGGCCTTAGCAGACACAGGAGGTGCTACATGGCTCGCTGGGGCAGAGGAGTGCCCGCGTTGTGCCGGCCAGTGAGGAACCCCCCGGTCAGTTGGCTTTAAAGACTGGGGGGGGAGCACTCCTCGAGCCACCTTGTCCTGGCGGGGAGCGGCCCCTTGCGAGGAACCCCTTTTAGTAGGGGGGAGCAGTCCCTGCGAGGAACCCTTTTGGGGGAGCGGGGAGACCGTGACGAACCCCTTCTTACGAGTAGGGGGGAGCGGAGGGACCGTGACGAACTGCCTTGACAAACCGGTGCTCACGGGGCGGAGCGACCCTGCGAAGAACCTCTTGAAATTGAGGGGAACAGGGCCCGTGAGGATGCACCGTGACGATCGGGGAGGTAAGGCTCGGGCGGCCCGGCCCGCACGCGGAGTTTCAGAGCCTGGTCGGACTGCCATAAACAGTGTGG
>CBDCPO010000003.1:0-2500 GCA_965220255.1 Dehalococcoidia bacterium | reverse complement strand
TCCTCCCCCTGGACACCACCACCACCACCAGCCCTGCCCCTGCCTGCTCGAGAGACCCCCTTTTCATTTTCCATCAAAGTCCCAAGGGGGTTGAGACAAGCAGGCGAGCAGCCAGCTTCCCCCACGGAAGGGGCCTCGTCCGCGGCCGATGTACTCCGAGACGTGATTTGGCACGTTTTGCTCCGGCCGGCGCTGCTTGGAGAGGGGTGGGGGTACAGACCTGCCGTCTTCGGGGGAGGTGGGCCTTGGTCTGGGGAAGGTCCCCCGCGAGTTTGGTCCAGATCCTACCAAGCTTTCTGGTGGCTACCCCTGGGGTGTCTGTTCCCAGGGGGAGTTGACGTGATTTGGCACATTTACTCCGGGCTGCAGTGCTCGGAGGGGGAGGGTGGCATCCACCTGCCGTCTTCATGGCACACCTCCCCACACCCATGCCCACCTGCAAAAAAATTTTGGCACAGATCGGAGCACTTTTTTTTTTCGAGGGGTCTCTTCCCCGGGGGCCTCGCGGCCAGCCTCCCCCAGGTTCGCCTGGGCGGTGCTGGGGAGGCTGCATCTCCTGCACCCCTCGAGCGAGGGACCAGAGGTCTTCAGTTCCGAGGTGGGGAACATGTCCCCATCACCTCCCCAAGAGGGCGAACCCCTGCCTCGAGTTTGATTTTCCGAGGGGAAGTGGGACTAGGGGCCTCGCAGCAGCCTCCCCCAGGGTCGGCCAGGGCGGCGAATCCACGGAGGCCCCCAGTGGTGATGATGGTTAGGCTCCTATCCATCATCACTGACTTTTTCTGACAAAGTGCCAAGGGGGTTGAGACAAGCAGGCGAGCAGCCATCTCCCCCGCGGACGGGGCCTCGTCCACGGCCGGCGGCTCCGAGACGTGATTTGGCACATTTTACTCCGGCGAGCGCTTCTCTGCGGGGGGTGGAGGCACACACCTGCCGTCTTCAGGGGAGGTGGGCCTCAGTCTGGGGAAGGTCCCCTGCGAGTTTGGTCCACATCCCACCAAGCGCTCTGGTGGCTACCCCTGGGGTGTCTGTTCTCAGGGGAAGTTGACGTGATTTGGCACATTTTACTCCGGCAAGCACTGCTTCGAGGGGGCTGAAGGTACAGACCTGCCGTCTTCAGGGGAGGTTGGGCATGGTGTGGGGAAGGTCCCCTGCGAGTTTGGTGGATATCCACCCAAGCGTTCTGGTGGCTACCCCTGGGGTGTCTGTTCTCAGGGGAAGTTGACGTGATTTGGCACATTTACTCCGGGCTGCAGTGCTCGGAGGGGGAGGGTGCAATCCACCTGCCGTCTTCGCGGCACACCTCCCCACACCCCTGCCAAGATGCCCACCGAGTTTGGTGAAGATCCGAGAACTTTTTTTTTCGAGGGGTGTTTTGCCCAGGGGCCTCGCGGCAGCCTCCCCCAGGTTTTTGAGCTCGAACCTGGGGAGGCCCTATCTCCCGCACCCCTCGAGCGAGGGGTATGCCGTCTTCAGTTCCGAGGTGGGGAACATGTCCCCGTCACCTCCCCAAGAGGGCGGACCCCTGCCTCGAGTTTGATTTTTCGAGGGGAAGTCGGGACCAGGGGCCTGGCGGCAGACTCCCCCCAGGGTCGGCGAGGGCGGCGAATCCACGGAGGCCCCCGGTGGTGATGATGGTTAGGGTTTTTTTCATAGATATCATGTTTGAGCAGCACACCCTCCATGGAGACCCAGGGGCCTGGCGGCAACCTGCCCCCAGGGTCGGCGATGGCGGTGAATCCACGGAGGCCCCCGGTGATGATGGTTAGGGTTTTTTTCATAGATATCATGTTTGAGCAGCACACCCTCCATGGAGACTCGGGGGCCTCGCGGCAGACTCCCCCCAGGGTCGGCGAGGGCGGCGAATCCACGGAGGCCCCCGGTGATGATGGTTAGGGGTTTTTTTCCTTAGATATCATGTTTGAGCAGCACACCCTCCATGGAGCCTGCCGCCGACGAGGCACCTTCCCTGGGGGAGGTGGCCGCAAGCCCCCTTCTCTGAAGTCCCCTCGAACTCTGTTATTGCTCTGACTCCTGCGGGCAAGGCCGCCACTCTCCTGGCGCTTTCTTTGCGCCTCAGTAGCTCCCTCGCGGGTGGGGGTGGGGGGTCGCCGTTCGCTGGGGAGGTAGAGGACACCTCCCCCCACGAGACTGTCCGGGCGCGTCGGTGATGCACCCCAGGGGAGGGGTGCAGGGAGCCCCCGGAAAGAGGCACCAGAATCCCACTAAATCTCCCCATTGACTTCAATGGGGAACTGACTTTGCCTCCTTTGACCTTGAATAACTCCTCGCCAGAGCGAGATATCTTGACGATTCCACTTGGAGGTTGTAGCCGGGAGCGTCCCGGACGCGTCCATGTATGATACGGGGGGCTGCCACCACTCCCCGGGGGATGGGAGCGCTGCGATTCCAAAAGTTGCAAAGTTGGAGTTTGGTGGCAGATCAGAGGGTCTTAAGGGATTATCCCCTAAGACCCATCTGAAGCAGAACTGAGTTCCCA
>CBDCPO010000002.1:0-31708 GCA_965220255.1 Dehalococcoidia bacterium | reverse complement strand
TGATCCTTGAGTAGAGCGTTGAGTCAGGCATTAGAAGCTACCCCCGCTGCTCTCGCTGGTCAGCTCCACCGTGCGCTGCTGCGCATTGGCAAGGCCCTCCATCAGCAGCTGCCTGTCCTGCATCTCGAACATATCGAAGATGTGCATCCACTCGGTCGGGAAGCCCAGCTCTTCATAGGCAGCAACGAGGTCGTTCTGCATTGAGCTGGTCTCTGCGTAGAGCGGCAGGAACTCACGCTTCAGCGCCTCACCACTTGGCGGCTGGAACTCGCCAGAAAGGGAAGGTAGGCCAGTGATCTGGCGGAGCACGTCCCGCAGGTCTTCGATCTGCTCCAGGGACACCTGAACACCAGACACGTTGGGCTGCTTGAAGTCAAAGTCCCGAGCGCCGTCAGGCAGCGTGACGACCTCCCGCTTCAGGAAGTCCACGTTGCCCTCTGCGATCTTCTCGATGGTCGAGCCAGACTCTCGGTTCCATTCGTGGTCGTCGTCGTCGAACACCGCCTCAGCGTCCACGTCCGAGTAGTTGATCACAGGGATCGGTCGCCCGTTCAGGTCCAGCACACGGCTGTTGCGCGTGTATCGGTTGGCGATCTCCACGATGATGGACCACATCTCCAGATACTTGCTGTAGCCCCACAGCCTGCCTTGCTTCGGCTTGCGCGGCACGACCAGCAACTCTCCATCACCCAGAGACCTGGTTTCCTCGATCACCTTGCCGATGTTCGCCGCCGTGGGCGTCAGCCCGCCGTCGTATGCGTAGATGGTCTCCTGAACCTGACCGCCAGCAAAGTCCCAGACGGTCACCATGTCGGGCCGATCGTCGTGAGACTCGTTCGACGTGTACGGCACCACCAGCGAGTCAAAGTCGTTGCCTGGATACCACGTCAACGGGTCAGCCACGTGCAGCTCGCCACCGAGCGAATACAGCACACAGCCGCCATAGCGGGTCATGTCGATCACACTGTCGTAGGCAACATCGACCGCTACGTTGGTCGGCTCGCTCATCGTCATCATGTTGGCAATGCGAGTCGAGTACCCAGCGAAGTAGTTGACCTGGACAGGAGCCTTGCCGTCGAACAACGGGATGTCACGGAAGTCAGAAAAGTCCCCGTTCCACATCCGCTCAAGCTCTCGAAAGCGAGCATCACGCCGATAGAAGCGTGGGTGCGGGAACGGCTTCGATGGACCAATGTCGTTCGGCCCGAGCAGCACATCGAAGTTGATGCGATCGTTCAGGCTGGGATTGAACAGGTTGGACTGCTGGCTGATAGCGCTAGTGGTCATCAGGAGGCTCCTTCATTCCATCATAGCCTGAGCGTCTTGGGCCTTCGCCCGTCTCGCTTGCGTGCGAACGCCGCCGTGTAGACCGCATACCGAAGCGCATCGCATCCGTGGTCGTCCTGCTTGACGGGCTTGTGCTCACCAATCAGGCTCATCTTCTCATCCCACACATAGTTGAACATCTCCGTCTTCAACTCAGGGCAGGCATGACCAATCATCAGCGAGCGCTCTTCGAGGCTCTGCCGCACATACTGGATGCCCTTGATCACATCGTTCTGGGCGTTGTACACCTTCTGCCCGAAAGCCCGAGAGAGCGCCTGCTTCATCTGTGGCGCTGACGGGTCACACACAATCAGGCTTGGCTTGATGCCAGAGCAGAGACGATCGCGGATCGCTCTCGCCTGATCCATCGCTTCCATCACACCATGAGTCACCCCGTTGTGTCGCCACTCCCCAACGACCCAAGCAGTTCCATCGCTCAGGTAGCCGACCAGCACGGCGTGCGTGACAGACTTGTGCGCCCAATCCACGCCGAGCACATAGCGCACAAACCCCCCAGGCGGATTGCCAGCCTCCCAGAACGGATAGATGACACCTTCGGACTGAACCCACTTGCCCTGCACCATCCGCTCATACATCGGCCCCTTGTAGCTTCTGGCCAAGCTTTCGAGATACTGGTCGGTAACGTTCGGGTTGTCCGACATCTCAAACGGGTAATGACAGACGCCCTTGTCAATCCTGTCCGCCTTGATCGGATGCTTCGGCCCGCTCGGGTTGGTCACCAGCATGAGCAGCGCGTTGGGCACCGAGCACCTGTCCGACACAGACCGAGTGAAATCGAAGGGCACCAGGGTCGCCTCGTCGATACCAGCACCAGCCACCGTGAACGATCGCGCCTTCGCCTCACTGCTCACATCAGCGCCGATAAGAGGGAAGAAGCGGTTGAGACCGTCCCCCTCGAAGTTCTCCATCACATAGCAGTCTTCGGTCTTGCGCCAGCCCAGACCGTACGAGTCGCTGAACTCTCGGGCATACTTGAGCACCGATCCTGTCAGCTGCCGCTGCGACCTGCTCGCCACGATGAAGTCGTGCCCTGCCCACATCGATGCAAAGCCGAAGAACCCGAACCAAGCCGACACCGACTTGCCCGACTGCACGGGACCAGACACCACCACCTCACGCTCACGACCAGACGCAAGCGTCTCCACCAAGTCACGCTGCTTCGGTGACCACACATACGGGATCACGACCGCGACCTCCGTATCTCGTGCCCTTCAGACTTGCCGCTCAGGTAGGACATGAACAGCAGGTACAGCTCACCGTCCGACTCAAGGATCTCCTCAGGCAGACGGTTCATTCCCTCAGACAATGCGAAGACGCCCTCATACGGGTCTCGGTCAATGTGGGGATGCTCCTTGCCGCCCGTCTCGGCAGCAAGCTGCGCTCTATCCCTCAGGCGCTGCGACCGCTCGTGCACGGATGTCACGAAAGGTGTTGTGCTCAGACACCATCTTGTCCAGCACGGGAAACGGCCAGTCCATGTACTCCGCGTCATAGGGCGAGCCGTTGCGCTCCGTCTTGCGAGAGCACATCTCGGCTACCTTGATCAACTGGTCAACCGAGCTGATGTCGTCGTCCAGAATGATCTGCTCAAACTCGATCATCTGACGGGTGTTGAGCCTGCGGTAGTAGAACCGCCACTGCTCAGGATTGCCGTCCTCGTCCTCAGTCTCGTAGTCGTAAGTCCAGTAAGCCATACCAGCCTCCTTATGGCTCCTAGGAGATAGCTCCGTCAATCGCCACCTCGACGGTGAACATCTCCTTGCCGCGCGGTTGAAGCGTCCGAGTGATGCTCAGGATCGCCTCCGCATTCTCTTCGGTGCCAGAGTCGTTGATCTCCAGGTTCGCCCGACGACCGTTCTGGCCCAAGAAGAGCGCCGCGGTCGTCTCGTCTGCGTCACAGCCGAAGCTGCCGCCATTCACCTGGTAACCCGAGTCAACGCTGGTCCGAAGACCGCCCGAGTCAGTGTCGATCGTGCCAGACTCCTGCGTGCGGCTGAAACCAGTGAAACCATGATCGGGACCGCTAATCATCACGTGGGTTGACGTCTGACCAGACGGACCCACTCCGAACTGCTGTGCCGCACCAGAACGAGAGGTTGCCATTGTCCTACCCCTTACACCGCATCAGCAGCGAGCGGCTGCTCGGTGCCAATCAAGGCAACGCCCGTCAAGGACGGGCTGCTTCCGCCTGTCAGAGTGAATGCCGAGTCTGACGCCGCGCCATCAGCAGGAACGGTCAGCTTGTGAATGCCGACCCGAGCAGGCACAGACACAATGTCCGTGCTCTTGCCCAGCGTGATGCCAGTCGGATTGCCAGTCACGGCAGTGACGATCAGATACAGCTCGTTACCGCCAGAAAGGTCGAGAGTGGTCGAGTCACTGGTGTTCACATCAGCGCCCCGACCCAAGCCGTACATCCCACGACCAGACTGGCCCATCGACAACTCGGTCGTCAACGGCTCAGTCTGGCTCGCATTCTTCGGCATCCCTGGCACCTCGATGGGATAAACCTCCCACCCAGCATCAGAGACGAGAGCAAACACCCTCTCCTGACCCTGAGCCATCCGCAGCGCATCGGTCTGAGCGCCGTCATACATGGACGACAGACTGACCGTCACGCCAGCAGAATGAATGCTCGCCTCCTCGTCACGACTGCCCAGACGGGCCTCGTTCGTGATCGAGTTGGCAGGCGCGATCGTCACCTCAAGGATGTCCGTGATCTCGGTCAGGACCGAAGGCCCTCCGACATACACATCAGCATCAACCGTCTTGCTGGTCGTCATCACAGCTCCTAGCCAGTTGCTCCAGCGCGGATCTGGTACTCGATGATGCCAGCGCTGTAGACAGTGGCAATGCCATAGTCCACCGCCTGGCGAAGCAGCCAGCCAATGTCGTCGGTCACCTGGTTGTCCTCGGGCGACTTGAACTGAGCAGCGATCGGGCGAACGTTCGCGGCAACTGCCATCGGAGTGCCGACGAACACCTTGTGGTTGTTCGCGTTGCCGCCACCAGCAGGGTCGTTGACAGTTGGCATGTTCAAGCTGGTGTAGATGTCGATGCCGTACAGCCGACCTTCCCAGCCAGCGCCAGCAAGGACGCTGTTCTGCTGAAGCACCTGGGCGGTAACCGCGTCCCAGTTGTAATCGAGACGCTCAAGGTCGTCCAGCAGGACGCTGAAGATCTCAGGAGACATCAGAGCGAACGGAGCGCCAATGCCCCGACTCGCATCCTCCTGCCACTTGTTCTTCTTCACGGCCAAACGAGCACGACGCATGATGTCGTGCGGGTAATCACGCACCGTGTTCATCGTGCCGTTCAGCGTGCCGTCAGGAGAGATGAAATTGGAGTTGCTACCCAGCGTGGTCGGCGACGTGTCCACGCCATCAATGTGGGCAATCACCTGAGTGTCATACTGGTTCATGATCTCGTACGACTTGCGGCTGCGGTGGGTCTCAACCACGGGCCACGCAGCGAAGGTCGCGTCCAGCTCGTTGATGAGCATCGAGTTGGCCAGAGTCGCGTCCCGACTGAACTTTGCGCTCCCAACATCGGGAGTGGTCATCGCAGGCCAGGCAGGACGATCCGCAGTGGTGCGAACAGTCCGAACACCAGTCGAGTCGTTCGGGTCAGTGGTCGTGCCTGTGGTCGTACCAGCGGTGTACGAGAAGGCAGGCAACGGGATGTTGACCTCCATCGCAGCACCACTCGCCCACGCCTCCGTGTACGCGGTGCTGGTGATGCGGCTCGCCACGGAGTCATTGCGCAGCTCGTAAGCCAGAGCCGATGCCCAAATGCTGGGAAGCTCGCCAGTGCCAGAGAGTGCCATCGGTCAGTCCTATCTATTGGCGCGTAGCCATCTCACGCAGGTCTTCAGCAGGATGGTTCCCGCTCTTGGTCAACTCGGGAAGAACTTCCTTCTTCCAGTAGTTGTACCTCTCCTCGTCAGACATCTTGTTGATGCTCACCTTAGGCTGCGTGCTCCGTGCTGGCAAGCGACCAGCCGCAGGAGGATTGGCCTTTGATGCAGCTTTCGGTGCAACCTCTGCCTTTGCAGCAGCGATGAGCGCGTCCAACTCAGCCTGAGTCTTTGGCAATCCGTCAGCCTTCGGCTCTTCGGTCGGCTCCTCCGTCGTCTCTTCAGACTTGGGCGGAGCCTCCTCCGTGGTCTCTTCTTGCTCGTCTTCGCCAGCCTCGTCGAGCCACGCCATCAGGCGCTCACGAAACGTTGGCATCCTGTCCCCCTATCAGAACTTCGAACGCTCGCTTGTTCCCAAGCGGTGCGTCCTTCACGTCTTCTCCAGCGTAGACACGAAGCATGGTCTGCGCCGCACGTACTCGACTGTCCGCAGTCTCGGTCTGGTCCACCACAACGGACGACAGGAAGTTCAGCAGGTCTTCCTTGCTGAGCGGGATTGAAGGCCACCCCAACTTTTTGAGATCGCGCTTTTTCTGACGCGACTCACGTGCAGCGACCTTCGCACGCGCCCTGTCAGCATCAGTGAACTCGTATCTGGGCTTCCCATTGCGCCTGCTCTGCCTTCGGTGTTCAACACAGAGCTTCTTGCCTGGGTAAACCTCTGACTCGCAGTTGGTGATCTCGCACGTCTTCATGAGCCAACCCTACCACAGCGGAACGCCACCCGCCTTCGGCGGCTGGGAACCGAAGACGGATGGCGCACCTGACGACTGAGGAGAACGGCAGCCGTCTTCGTCACCCTATCACTCAACAATCTTCCCAATCTCTCTGGGCTAAGGGGCACGGAGTGCCCCGATTAGCTCAAATGGACATTCTCAAAAATCTCGCGCCCTTACTAATTTAGGAATCTGCCTTCATTCGGCGGTCATCTCTAAGCGCTCTGGCTTCGCCGACGCTTGGGAGATTAGGGGATCTCGTTTACTGATTGTACTGGATCTGGTCAAACCGCCGTCTGTAAAGAATGACACAGAGGCTGGATGAACGCCGAAAAGAAAGGTGGCAGAAGATGCTTGACATTCGATGTCAAGGTTCGGTAAGATGAGAACACAAGGCGGGAACAACTCCCACCGAGCAGCAAAGGAGACCGAGATGACCACCGAGACCAAGACCCCAGCAACCATGAACATCCACCCGAACGGGGATGTGGTCGTGACCTGCACCAAGTGCGGCTTCGACTCGGGAGCGCACTTGGGACGGAACCAGAAGATGGGCTTGCGCTGGGCCGACCAGCACGAGTGCCACAGCGACAAGCAGCCAGAGGCCGTGGTTGACCGCTACGCGCTGTCCGACCTGTTCCCAGCGACCATCAAGCCGAAGGTGAAGCGCCCGCGCACCATCAAGGCTCAGATCTCGCGCAAGACGAAGCAGCTCGCCGAGTGCCGCTTCTTCGCCAAGCAGCCGCTGAAGCAGGGTTCGACCGCCGACATCAACGAGGTGCGCCAGAGCTACCTCGACGAGATCGAGCGACTGGAAACCGAGATCCGCTGGCTTCGCCAAGACCTCGAAGAGCTGGAGGGGTAGGGCCATGAAGAAGCCAACGCTGAGGAAGGCTGCTCACACGGCGACTGGCGTGGCCACAGGAGTGGCAGGCGTCGGGCTGCTGGGCTGGGGCGCGTATGCACTCGGTGCTGCCGTCGTTGCCACAGGGCCAGTTGGCTGGACGATCGGCGGCGTGGCGCTGGGCTGCTACGCCCTGAACAAGATGGAGAAGAACGGCTGGGACGACGACACTCAGACCGACCAAGAAGGGAGCCAGTGATGGAAGACCAAGGACGGGTGCAGCCAAGCTTGGCGGGACGCCAGATCAACTGCACGTACACAGCGATGGACGCGGCGTGGATCAAGGATGTGGCACGGCGGCTGCACCTGACCACATCCGAGTGGGTGCGCACCTGCACCCTCGACCCCAAAGCGGCAGCAGAGCTGCTCGACGAGCTTGAACAGGAGGAGGACTGATGCCGATCGGCAAGACGCAACCTGACTTTGAAGACCACTCTGCCATTGGCAGGGCGTTCGGGAAGGTGGACCTGGACATTCAGGAGTTCTTCGACATTCTGGCCCAGCTGAAGAGGCTTGAGCCAGAGGGCACCATTGCCACCCTGCACACAGACGCTCGGGTGCTGTTCGCAGCACGGAGCGACCAACGGGCGATCCACACGCGGATTGCTCTGGGAGAGGAGATCTAGCGTGACGTTTACACTGACCCTGGCAACCGTCGGGATCATCGCTCTGTGGGCCACCGTGCTCTACGAGCTGGCAAGGATGGCGTAATGCTGGAAGGCGTGACCGAGCAACTCGCTACCAAGGAAAGGGTTGGCACCATGAAGCCGACAGTTGGGCAGATCAACAAGGAGCGCCTGGAAGCAGGCGAGACGACGACCACGATCGAGGTTGAGTTCTTCGACAGAGATCTCGAACTGATCGATGCTCTGGCTGAGGTGGCTGGAATGTCCAGGCAGAACTGGATCAGGCTGGCGTCCACACTGCCAGAGGCGGCTGAGAGGGCATGGAACGACGGCAGGCCTAACCATCGTGAATTCCTGACCCCGAGGGCCGACGCCACGAACGGACGAGCAGCATGACCGACTTTACGCTGAAGCTGGTTCCAGGCCTGACGCTCGGCAGCAGCACGATCGAGTCGAGAGGCTCGATCGTGCAGCCTGGACCGTCAGACCACGAGCAGGTGCAGGCGATCCAGAACCTGCTGAAGACTCACTACCCAGAGTTGTACCGATCGGGCAAGTGGGGCTTCACGAGCTTCTTGGGCCAGAAGCGGGTCGATGTGCACACGGATGGGGCGAGCGTCAGGCTCAGTCCCCGAGCCATCAGCCATCACGTCTGGGATAACACGGGCAACACGACCACGGCTCACGACCGTGCCAGCCTGCAAGACCAGGTGACTGACGAGTCGTCCGTCACGTGGGAGCAGAGCGGCACGATCGGTGTGTCCTACACCGTTGGCGTCGAGGTCGGCTTTGCGGGAAACAAGGCTTCGGCCTCGACTGCCTACAACATGAGCGTGACCGTTGGTCACAGCGCCACGCACAGCCGCTCCACCAGTGTCGGCTCGACTGACGAGGTGGAGATGGAGATCCCGCCCGACAAGATCGGCTTGGCGATGCTCTTCCTTGAGACGGGCACGATGGAGGTCATGCCCAGTTTCGAGGAGACTTGGGATGGCAAGATCGAGTTCTACAACGAGTCGGATCATCCTGGCCCCGAGTCCGAGATCTCAGGTGAAGAACTTGCCGAGTACTCGCATCCTGGCAAGGACGTTGCCGTGATCAGGATCGGGTACGCCGCGGAGGAGATCACTCGCACCACTCTCATCCCAGACGACAGTCCTGCTACTGTGCAGGGGACGATCGACGACACGCTCCAGTCTCTGAAGGGAGACCCCACATCATGGCAAAGCTCAGAAGCATCAGGGTCAGGCTCGGCACCGCGCTCTACCTCGCGGGGTTGGGAACGGCTATCTTCGGAGGCGACATCGGTGACGGATACGTCGCAGCCGCAGGCTTCGCCGTCTTCGTGGTCGGGTACGTCGTCGCCAACGAAGACAAGTCCTAGCGCTTCCGACCTGGAGAAGCTCAAGTCGGACGCGGACAACTTTCAGGCAGCCTGTCAGGGCAGGTGGAACCCTATCCCCGAGGCCTTCCAGAAGATGGTCAATGCGCTCCGCTTTCAGATCAACGAGGGCATGGTTCGTGATGCTTGGAACACGAGCGATGCGATTCGGACGCAGGTTCGCAGGCTGGGCGCGAACGAACAGGTGACCGAGCGGCTCGACGACCTGCGCGGCGACATGAAGGACTACCTGGACAATCTCGGGCCGACGCCTGAAGGAGCGAGCGCCAAGGAGGAGAGCAACCCAATGCCTGATTACGACGACATGCAAGCTGAGCTGAACTCTCTCGAAAGCTCGTGGCCTGGCTACGAGCAGAACGGGTTGCCCGACCAGCTTGAGCAGCAGCTCAACCGAGCACGAGCCAACATCTCGGACGCAGCGAATGGAGACCAAGATGGACTCACAGGAGCCATCAACAACCTGCGACTGCTGCGGAGAGAGGCCGCTTCCTATATTGGTTCTGGGGTTTGGCGAAGCGACCTTGCCGACATCATCCACGACATTCAGGAGGTCAACAGTGGCTAGCGCAACAGCAGACCAGGTTGCTGAGGCTGCCAGCCACATCCGCAACGTGATCCGCACCATCCAGTATGTCGGCAACGACTGGAACGCTGGCGTCCGTGCTGGCGCAGAAACCGAGCTTGGCAAGGCGCTGACCGCGCTTGGCGAGCAACCAAGTCAATCTGGAGGCAAAATGACTGACTTTGACCCCGACACCGTGTACCACGTGACCTACGACGGCTGGCCCATCATGCGGCAGGTCTCCAAGGATGGCCAGACCAATCCCATCGGCTTCAACGATCGGGTGATGGCGCTGGATGTCCGCAAGGCGCTCCGAGAGGAGCTGACAGAGGAGTACATGGACGACACTGAGCACACGCAGGCGTCTGCCCAAGCAATCGCCAACGAGCGCATCAAGGTCGTGCAGGAGAAGCTCTAATGGCTGACGAAAAGAGACGGTTCAGGATCACAGTGGAGGATGGCGGTGCCGTCCTTCACCTTGATCACACAGAGCTTGAGTCGTATGTGGTCCAGTCTCACGACAGTGGCCGCTTCATGCTTGAGCTGTACCTGGATGAGATGATGGGCTGTGAAGAGTGCTGCTCCGTGGTTCATGTGGACGAGGGGAGCTAGCCATGAAGGTCATTCCTGCTGAATCGGTTGACCCAAACGGCGAAGGCGAGTTTCTCGATGTGGTCGTCATGCTGGAAAACGACGAGATCATCGACTGTTACATGTCGGTCCACGACGACGAAGAAGACAGGGCAGCCCTGACCTTCTCCCTTTCGGCGGCAACGGCTGGCTCGCTCGGTGGAAAGCTGCTGGACGCCGTAAAGTAGAGAGACGCCAGCCGCGTACCTCCTTATCTCGCTCGCGCGGCTGCGCAGAGAAGCCACCCCATCCATTCGGGGTGGCTTTTCTGTGTGCCAAACACGCTAGCCTGAGCGGGGAAGGAACCCTCCATGAAACCAGTCATCCTTGCTGTGGTCGCACTGGTTGCCGCCACGGTGCTCTCTGCCTGCTTCAAGACCGACGCCCAGACGCACACGATCATCCTGAAGCCCGACAACGTTCGCACGATCGAGCGGGACTCCGTTGACGTGTGGTGCAACCAAGAGACCTGTCGGACGGTCAGTGGCGACACTCTCCGCCTGAGATGGCGCATTGCCCAGAACACATCCAAGGCCTACCGAAGCTACGAGCTGCATTACGACGGTCGGCTGTTCAAGACGATCGTTCGTGGTCCTGGCGACCGCCAGATGACGTGGCGGGACGAGGTGTTCAGGGAGCACAAGAACCAGCGAACAGTGCTGCTCGCCGCAATCCTTCAACAGCCGCCGTGGACAGTGTTGAGCGTTGTGGAACCGAATGCCGAGCTAGCCCTGCCCCAGCAGGGCGACTGGACCATCTTCACTTGGGTTGACCAGTGCGAGCGCAGCCAGTGGCCGTGTGACGCGCCTGTGACGCACATCAGCCACCGCTGGTAGCTATTCCATCCAGTCGAGGCGCACGGTGACGCTGCTGCTGAGCACGAAGCTCTCACCAGACCCCCGAGCCATGTAGAGATTGCCGCTGCCGTCACGCCCAAGGCGCACGTGCACGTCATCACCCTCGAGGTTGGAGACACCCCAGTTGCTCATCAGCGCGGGCCATCCGTCTGACGCAGGGTTGGTCGAAGCGATCTGGATCATCGCAGTGCCAGGCCAACGTTGGAATTGGAACCGCTGCGGCTGTTCGCCCGAGTGCACAAGCTCAATGGTGAACATGGCGTCAGCAGGGATATCGTCCACCTCGGCGGTTCCGATGCGCCACCAGTTGCTGCTGTTCCACTGCGAGAGGGCGTGGTTGGCCGACCGCCGAAGCGTCAGCCCGATGTTCGGGCGGTTGCGCAGTGAGTTGTAGCTGATGCGGTCTGCCTGCATCAGAGCGTTCAGCCCAGTCGCAATCTCGACGAAGCTGCGGTTCGGCTCTGCATTGCTCGGGGCCAGCGCAGGCCTGTTCAGCACACCAGCAGGCGTCGCAGGGTCAGCAGCCCAGTCCGTCTGGATGTGCCGCTGGGCGTTTTCCTGAATGGTGTTCAGCTTCTCCTTGTCCGCTGCCGACATAGCGCCGTCAAGGGTCGGAGATGCCTGGGGGAACTGGAACTCGTTGCTGACATCAGCGCCGTCGTAGTTGACCACCATCCGCGCGTTGCGGCGAGTGATCTGGACCTGCGGCAGCTTGGCAGCAGGGATCTCGGAGACGTTGCCCGTCTTCGCCCAGTCAGCAATCCGCGCGATCGCGCCAGCCGTGTCGATCCGCACGACGTTCGGGTTGTTCGGCGGCACGGTTGCAGAGGTCGAAGAGTCAATGCGATCGACCACGAGATAGAGCTGCTGCTCCTCGTTGTATTGGTCGGCGTTCAGCGTGTAGAGGAACGTGTTGCCCGCTCCGTACCAGTGACCAGACTGCCACTCGCCCTGATAGGCGCTGACCGCCTCCCAGTACGTGGTCGAGACACGCGGCCCGTCATTGGGCGATTGCGGCGATGGTCGGGCTGGAACGTCGCGGATGCAGATGTACAGGTTCAGATTGTGAATGACCATCTGCCCCTGGAAGTAGGCAGAGCGTCCATTCCACAGCCCCCTGAAGCGCTCAATGGCTTCGAGCCGTTCCTCCATCAGCCCGACGATCGAGCCGATGACTTCCTTGTCCTTTGCGGCGAGTGTCCCGTCGAAGTGGACGATACTGTCAACCTTGAGCGCACCTGAGCCAGTGCCAGTGATCGCAGCGTCGATATCGAGCACCTCTCGCTCCTCCGCCGTGTCGAGATACCGAATGTCGAATGCGATCACCTGGTGACCGTCGGCGACTGGAATGTTGGCAGAGGTGAGCGTGTTGGACTGCGAGCCGCTGTTCTTGTACTGCAGGTTCAGATGAGCGCTCGCTGTATCAGGGATGCTGTTGGACATCTCGATGAGCAGCGTGTCGCCGTGCCGAAGAGTGCCGAGGGCAGTCAGGTCGGCGACCAACACCTCAAACGAGTCAGGCGCGACGTAGGCGTTGTTGGCAGCGCCCTCTGACCAGTACGCCTGATGAGACGGCACATCGGAGCCGAAGTAGTCAATCCAGCCCTGCACAGACTGGTCGTATGACGACCCTGGCACCCGAGTGTCGGTCTGGATCAGGTCAGCGCCGAAAGCGTTGGTGAGCCGATCCCAGTCTGCCGTGACCTGTGGGTTTGGCTGCGTTGCCCGCGTCTGCGTGTCCGTCCGCTTGCGGTACATCTGCCAGCCCTGATTGCCAGCGATGTTGTGGATGACGACGTAGTTGACTGGGTAGATGACCGTCGAGTCCCAGACGGCGATGCCCGTGTCGTCGAGGATGCCCTCACCTGAGATCGGGATGGTGGAGCCAGAGCGGTACGGGTCAACGTTGGACTCAGAGACCAGCTGCCAACGCGAATTGCTGTAGATCCAGAAGAGCGCAAAGTCAGTGGTGGTCGTGCGCAGCAGGTACGCGAATGCCTGGTCTCCGTCGGATGGTGAGCTGATGTTGCCCAGCGCAGTGCGCATATCTGCGCCGACAGCCCAGACTGTCCCAGCAGGGCGACTGCCGCTGGTCACATCCTGAGCGTTCGACGGCCGCAGCCACGTGATGGTCGGACCACCGCCGCCACTGGCAGATCCCCAGTCCATCACCTCGAAGTAGTCAGCGACGGTGTGCGTCGAGGACGAGTGGCTGATCGCAGTCGCGTTGCGACGTGCAACCTTGCCGTGGAACACCGAAGACGAGTTGGTGAAATACCGCTTCGCACTGGTCGGGAACCTCCCAGCGCTGTTGGTGTCGTCAAGCTGCAGCTGGGCGATCATCCCTGCGTCAGTGCCTGACCACTCGAAGATGCCCTCATCGTCATACCCGATGGTTCCGTAGAGAGCAGATTGGGCGTGCGAGTGGTCATCCCGTGCAGCATCGGTGCTGCTGCCACCCGAGCCGCTGGCCGTGTCAGCTTCGGTTGCATCGCCGAACGTGACCGAGCCGCCGCCTGAAGCAGGAGCAGGCTGAGTGTTGTAGATGCGCACCACGATGTCGCTGACGCCACTCGCCTCGTCTTCGGCGGTCAGGTTGGCAGCGTCCGTGGCAGCGTCGAACTGGAGGGCAACGTAGTCGCCGCCAGAGCCTTGCAGTTGCAGCCTGTACTCGACAGTGCCTGCCAGCGCTGCCTTCATCACAATCGCCGACATCCGCAGGTCTGAGTTGGTTCGGGTGTAGCTCATGTCCACGAGGAACACGTCGCTCAGGTCTTCACGGGTGACGTTGCCAGTGTCGGCATGGGGGATGTTCGCCGCAGTGCCCGTCAACGTGGCGCTGGTCCCGATTAGCTCTAGCGACAGGCCTGCGACCGTGGTGTCTCCACCACCGCCAGAAGAAGGAAGGGTGACCGCAGCCTGACCGTTGCCATTCTTGAGCAGGGTCAGCACCTGGCCAGTGAGATCAAGCCCGATGTTGCCGATGCTGACGAGGTTCTGGTTCGAGCGCTGACCTGCCGCCTGAGCGTCTGCTCGGGCAACCGTGTCCACGATCTCGTAGTCGGTGTTGCCGATCGTGATGCCAGTCAGGTCGGTGTCGCCTGCTGCTCCTGTGTGTGGGGCTACCGTGGTGCCGCCACCGCCGCCCGACGGAAGGGTGTCAGTGTGATCGCCAGCGTTGGCACGGGTCACCACAAGATTGCTGCCGCTGACCTGCACGTCGGTCACCCTGACCGCAGTGGAAGCGAGCAAGCCCGACCGAAGGTCGGAGCGCAAGTTCTGGTAGGTCTCCATCAGCGGGGTGTCCGCGTTGGGGTTCAGGAACATGAGCAACCAAGCGTTGTTCGGCTGCCCCGAGATGGTGTCCGAGGTAGGGATTGCGGTCGTCATGCTGGCTGTCTCCAGGTCAGGTAGTTGTCGTTGCCGCGCCAGGTCAACGGGTTATTCCTCCACGATAGAGCGTGGCTCGGCACTGTTGGAACGTGCGCTGTGCCCGTGTCGATGCAGGTCAGGCGCTTGATGCCGCTGCCAGATGCTGACCAGTTGATCGCAGAGTGCATGATGTAGACGATGCTCCCGACGTGCGGAACAGCGATGTACATCCCTGGCTGAAGCGCTGCGATCTCGGCGTCCTTAGTGGCGTCACGCTGGTCAAGGTAGAAGTCGATCGTGTGGATGTTGCGCGGGACAGCAAGGCGGTCGATGCGGGCCTGCACCGCGCTTGCGGCGGTCGGTGAGAACCAGACTGGAAACGACAGCTTGCGCTCATCCCACTCCATGATGCTGTCGTTGTTGAACACGTCGATATTCCGCTGAACGTCGGACGTGATCACGTCATAGCTGATGCTGACAAGCGCTTGGATCGCCGTGATGCCCAACACCTCGCCAACGTCGTCGTAGTACTGCGCCCAACTGTCAGCGGCCAAGTTCCCTCGTCCCCAACGGCCAGGATTGCCGCCCGTCCAGCCTGTTGCGGTCACGCTTACCGTCACGCCGTTGGTGTCGGCGCTCAGCGACGCATTCCCGTTGGTCACCGCTTGACTGGATAGCGGTCTGGAGAACACACCGCGCACCGCACCGTTTGAAAGGACAATGGCTTGCAGCCTTGACCCTCCAGCGGTCACGTTGGCGTACCGAGAGTTCGCAGGCGGTGCGCCAAGATTGACGCCCGCGTTTCGAGTGTCAGCAGCTGCTCCAGTGCCATTCGCGCTGAATCGACCAGTACCAGTCGCTGGCCATGATGCAACAGCTTGAGCGGACTGACTCACCGTCCCGCCGCGATCGGTGAACGGGACCACCGCAGCGTTCCACAGCTGCTCTTGGTCAAACTCCGTGATGATCTGCCTGATGCGATAGTCTCGCTCGCTGAACGTTCCGTCCAGTGTCGTCGGGACGCGGAAGGGCGACTTGATCCCAAGGACGCCAACATTGGTCTCGTAGGGCAGGCCACCACTGACCAGCCCGAACCTTGAGGCGTAGCCTCCTGCAGACCCGTTGAAGCTGTACATAGACAACGGGGTTGATGCAAGGGACGACTCAATGCTGCTAACGCCGAAAGCGTCGCGCATGAGATTGATCACGGCGTCCTGATTGGCGTTTGCGCTGGCGTTGCTCTGCGAGATCATCTGGTTTGAACGGGCAGCCTGCTTCAGCAGGCCCTCGATCTCATATGTGCTGAACCCAGTGATCTCGTCATAGCTCTCATTCTGAACCCAACCTTCGAGCAGCTTCTGGCTGCCCTGATTGACAATCAGCTTCTTCCGCATTGACGTGCGATAGCCAGTAACGGTCAGGCGTCCAGAGCCAAGCGCCATTGTCGGTCTCTGCGGATTGGCGTTCTTGGACGTGCCAGAGCTAAAGCGCAGATCAATAACACCGCTTCGGTCAGACCCATCGATGTTGAACGTGAGCGCCATTAGTCAATCGCTCCGACCAGTTGGCCTTCGTTGACCTGGCGAGCGATCCACTGCCCGCTTTCATCCTGGATCACCTGGATGCGAATGTTGCCTCCGCCAAGCTGCTGAGCACGCTGCACGACCGCCTGAGCAGCAAGCAGGTTGCTCCCCGTGTATCCGAACTGGGCTGCCTGCCTGAACAGCGCATCTGCAACGCCACCGCCCTGGGAAGCAATGCCCCGAGTCGTCTGGGCTTGCTGCTGCCTGATGCTCTGGATCAGCTGCTCGCGCTGCCGCGCAGCCTCAGCAGCACGACGCTCACGTGAAGCCTCCTGTCGAGCCACAGCATTGTCCCACCACTGCTGGTGGGCATTGGCCTGTTCATATGCCTGCCGAGCAGCATCGATCACCTGCGTCAGATGGCTATCACCCATCCGAAGCAGCTCAAGCTGACCCTCGTTGGTCTGGGCCATGTTCCAGTCGATGGTTGCCGCTTCGATCGCTTCCTGCATGGCGATCGGGAAGTCCGACGTGACCACCCGACCCATCGCCCGAGCCACAGCCTCCTCCAGAGTGCCCCCAATGCCCGTAGAACCGCCAGAAGAGGCAGATGTGGTCACAGGGGGCGTCTGAGAGAGCGCCACGGACTGCTGGTGCGCCCTGACCTGCGACAGGCCGACACGAGCCTGAAGGATGTCGCCACGCGCCAGCGTGTATCTGTTGGTCGCGTTGGTCACACCGTCAATGCTCTGCGCCAGAGCGTTGTTCGCCGCCACAGCCGTGTTTGCTGCTCCAGCCTGGTCGAAGATCGCCCCTGTGAACATCCGCGTGATGACTTCAGCCTCAGCGTTCGCCTGCCTGATCGCGTTGTATCGAGCTACAGCAGCGAGAGCCTTCTGGTTGGCGATCTCCTGAGCGCTGGTCACGCCGATGATGCCCTGCTCTGCTTCAAGCTGGACATTCTCAAGCTGACGCAGCGCCTCCCACTGTTCGAGGTACGCGATCGTCAGCTGCTCTGCGCTCATGTGGTTGCGATCTTGGATCTCGGTGATGCTGCCCCACGTCGTGAAGTAGTCCTGCAGGGTGCCAAGGAAGCCCCTGTCGAAGCCACCCTTGATGCGGTCAACCTGGTCCGACGTGAAGCCCAGACGGTTGCCCAACACATACACCTCTTCGGCGACACCCCGAGAGACCAGTTCAAACCCACGCATGGTTTCAACCGTCAGGTTGATCGTCGTGATCACAGGCTGAATAGCACTCCTGAAGCCAGTGATGGCGACCTGTGCATTCTCGAAGCCCTGAATGACCAGCGGCAGAGCGGACACCGCAAGCTCGGTGACCACACCGAGCACACGGTTCTTGGTCTCGTTGAAGATGTCGTTCAGCTCCCTGAACGACTCGGCAGCATCGTCAGAGATCACATTGCCCGTGGCCCTGAAGGACTCACGCAACTCATCGATCCCGACCCTGCCACGCTCAAGGAGGGGCACCAGATCGATGCCATGACGCCCAAACAGCTCCGTAGCGAGCGCCGTGCGCTCTTGTGCCGTCCCGAGCCGTGCAAAGGCGTCAGCGAGCTGATAGACGCGTTCTGCGCCTGTTCCTGTGATACCCAGAGCCTCCAGCTTCTCGGTGTCCGCTGAGCGCAACGCCAGGCTCAGCGTTTGGATGCTGCTGCCCGCTTGCTCGGCTGCAAACTTGATCTCTTGCAGCTCCTCGACCGTCACGCCCAGCCTGCGAGCCTGACGGGTGAACTCTTCAACCCGACGAGTCATTGCGATGAAGACACCGACGATCGCCGCCCCTGCCGCCGAAAGGCCAGCAATGGCGAAGGTGGCAACCGCGATCGCGCCCTTGATCGCAAGGGTCTTGGCGATGAAGCCAGTGATACCGCCGACCGCATTGTTGATGGATGACCCGAGATTGCGCAGCCACCTGACCACCGCCACGCCGTCACGCTGGACGGCTTGGATGGCATTCGGCAGCTGGATCAGCGCACCACGCAGGTTGATGATCGCCTGAGCCGTCCCGATGTGAGCGTCGGCCCACCTGCGCATCCCGTAAGCGCCCAGCCCGACCGAAGGGATGATCTGCCGCTGAAGGAGAGACTGGAAGCCGACCAGCGCCCTGTTCAGGGTCTGGTTGCTGAAAGACACGTAGTCCAGAGCGTTGTCCAGCCGAAGGAGCATACTGGTCGCGCTCAGACCAATGCGCGAGAAACCCTTCAGCGCCAGGGATGAAGCCGTGATTGCGGCGTAGGACTTGAGCAGACCGCCGACCAAGCCCGAGTTGCTGCCAGAACCACCCAAACCTTCCCTGACCTCACCCAGACCCGTTCTGACCTCACCAAGCTCGGTGTTCAGTCGCTCGATCTGATCGAGTCCCCTGACATTGATGTCGATGGTCTCGGCCATTACGGTCGCCTCAATCCCTGCGGCAGCGGTCTGCTGGTCTGCCCAAAGCGGTAATCCCGCAGCAGTCTGCGTTCAAGATACCTGCCCACGTCAACCTGCCATGTCGTGTTGCGCAGCGCCTCGTTCACGATCCCCGTGTTTCGCTCCACGTAGATCGCATAGTCAGTCCCGTTGATGATCTGGACCGAGTTGCCCCGCACGATGAACCTGAAGCTGCGCTTCGACAGACCAGTCCGAACAGGCCAGTCCGACCGCTGAATGGAGTTGAGCGCCTGATGCCCGATCTGCTGAAGGAAGAACTCACGCAGATCAGGAAACGCCTGAATGCCCGAGCCTTCAAACATCACCCGCAAGATGGCGATGATGTGGCCCCTGCCACTCCCACGCTCGATGCGGACTCGGGGAGGCATTAGACACCACGGCAGACGATGTTCACGCGTGCAACGACCTGCCTGCGGCGACCATCCTCACCCTCGATGTACTCGACGAACGTCGGGTCTTGCTGCGGATAGCAGTCTGGCGTGTCCAGCAGCACGGCCATCAGTTCACGAGTCCTGGCTTCCACGTCGGAGCCGCTGTGCAGGCGCATCGCCATCTGGACCGAGCACTGCGGGACGAAGCGACCGTTGGTCGAAACCACCATGCCCTCGAACGTGACCGAGGCAGCGTCACCCTTGAAGCTCTCGTTGTAGAACTGGTCAACGATCCAGTTGGCTTCAGCGAGAGACGATCTGATCCTTGAGTAGAGCGTTGAGTCAGGCATTAGAAGCTACCCCCGCTGCTCTCGCTGGTCAGCTCCACCGTGCGCTGCTGCGCATTGGCAAGGCCCTCCATCAGCAGCTGCCTGTCCTGCATCTCGAACATATCGAAGATGTGCATCCACTCGGTCGGGAAGCCCAGCTCTTCATAGGCAGCAACGAGGTCGTTCTGCATTGAGCTGGTCTCTGCGTAGAGCGGCAGGAACTCACGCTTCAGCGCCTCACCACTTGGCGGCTGGAACTCGCCAGAAAGGGAAGGTAGGCCAGTGATCTGGCGGAGCACGTCCCGCAGGTCTTCGATCTGCTCCAGGGACACCTGAACACCAGACACGTTGGGCTGCTTGAAGTCAAAGTCCCGAGCGCCGTCAGGCAGCGTGACGACCTCCCGCTTCAGGAAGTCCACGTTGCCCTCTGCGATCTTCTCGATGGTCGAGCCAGACTCTCGGTTCCATTCGTGGTCGTCGTCGTCGAACACCGCCTCAGCGTCCACGTCCGAGTAGTTGATCACAGGGATCGGTCGCCCGTTCAGGTCCAGCACACGGCTGTTGCGCGTGTATCGGTTGGCGATCTCCACGATGATGGACCACATCTCCAGATACTTGCTGTAGCCCCACAGCCTGCCTTGCTTCGGCTTGCGCGGCACGACCAGCAACTCTCCATCACCCAGAGACCTGGTTTCCTCGATCACCTTGCCGATGTTCGCCGCCGTGGGCGTCAGCCCGCCGTCGTATGCGTAGATGGTCTCCTGAACCTGACCGCCAGCAAAGTCCCAGACGGTCACCATGTCGGGCCGATCGTCGTGAGACTCGTTCGACGTGTACGGCACCACCAGCGAGTCAAAGTCGTTGCCTGGATACCACGTCAACGGGTCAGCCACGTGCAGCTCGCCACCGAGCGAATACAGCACACAGCCGCCATAGCGGGTCATGTCGATCACACTGTCGTAGGCAACATCGACCGCTACGTTGGTCGGCTCGCTCATCGTCATCATGTTGGCAATGCGAGTCGAGTACCCAGCGAAGTAGTTGACCTGGACAGGAGCCTTGCCGTCGAACAACGGGATGTCACGGAAGTCAGAAAAGTCCCCGTTCCACATCCGCTCAAGCTCTCGAAAGCGAGCATCACGCCGATAGAAGCGTGGGTGCGGGAACGGCTTCGATGGACCAATGTCGTTCGGCCCGAGCAGCACATCGAAGTTGATGCGATCGTTCAGGCTGGGATTGAACAGGTTGGACTGCTGGCTGATAGCGCTAGTGGTCATCAGGAGGCTCCTTCATTCCATCATAGCCTGAGCGTCTTGGGCCTTCGCCCGTCTCGCTTGCGTGCGAACGCCGCCGTGTAGACCGCATACCGAAGCGCATCGCATCCGTGGTCGTCCTGCTTGACGGGCTTGTGCTCACCAATCAGGCTCATCTTCTCATCCCACACATAGTTGAACATCTCCGTCTTCAACTCAGGGCAGGCATGACCAATCATCAGCGAGCGCTCTTCGAGGCTCTGCCGCACATACTGGATGCCCTTGATCACATCGTTCTGGGCGTTGTACACCTTCTGCCCGAAAGCCCGAGAGAGCGCCTGCTTCATCTGTGGCGCTGACGGGTCACACACAATCAGGCTTGGCTTGATGCCAGAGCAGAGACGATCGCGGATCGCTCTCGCCTGATCCATCGCTTCCATCACACCATGAGTCACCCCGTTGTGTCGCCACTCCCCAACGACCCAAGCAGTTCCATCGCTCAGGTAGCCGACCAGCACGGCGTGCGTGACAGACTTGTGCGCCCAATCCACGCCGAGCACATAGCGCACAAACCCCCCAGGCGGATTGCCAGCCTCCCAGAACGGATAGATGACACCTTCGGACTGAACCCACTTGCCCTGCACCATCCGCTCATACATCGGCCCCTTGTAGCTTCTGGCCAAGCTTTCGAGATACTGGTCGGTAACGTTCGGGTTGTCCGACATCTCAAACGGGTAATGACAGACGCCCTTGTCAATCCTGTCCGCCTTGATCGGATGCTTCGGCCCGCTCGGGTTGGTCACCAGCATGAGCAGCGCGTTGGGCACCGAGCACCTGTCCGACACAGACCGAGTGAAATCGAAGGGCACCAGGGTCGCCTCGTCGATACCAGCACCAGCCACCGTGAACGATCGCGCCTTCGCCTCACTGCTCACATCAGCGCCGATAAGAGGGAAGAAGCGGTTGAGACCGTCCCCCTCGAAGTTCTCCATCACATAGCAGTCTTCGGTCTTGCGCCAGCCCAGACCGTACGAGTCGCTGAACTCTCGGGCATACTTGAGCACCGATCCTGTCAGCTGCCGCTGCGACCTGCTCGCCACGATGAAGTCGTGCCCTGCCCACATCGATGCAAAGCCGAAGAACCCGAACCAAGCCGACACCGACTTGCCCGACTGCACGGGACCAGACACCACCACCTCACGCTCACGACCAGACGCAAGCGTCTCCACCAAGTCACGCTGCTTCGGTGACCACACATACGGGATCACGACCGCGACCTCCGTATCTCGTGCCCTTCAGACTTGCCGCTCAGGTAGGACATGAACAGCAGGTACAGCTCACCGTCCGACTCAAGGATCTCCTCAGGCAGACGGTTCATTCCCTCAGACAATGCGAAGACGCCCTCATACGGGTCTCGGTCAATGTGGGGATGCTCCTTGCCGCCCGTCTCGGCAGCAAGCTGCGCTCTATCCCTCAGGCGCTGCGACCGCTCGTGCACGGATGTCACGAAAGGTGTTGTGCTCAGACACCATCTTGTCCAGCACGGGAAACGGCCAGTCCATGTACTCCGCGTCATAGGGCGAGCCGTTGCGCTCCGTCTTGCGAGAGCACATCTCGGCTACCTTGATCAACTGGTCAACCGAGCTGATGTCGTCGTCCAGAATGATCTGCTCAAACTCGATCATCTGACGGGTGTTGAGCCTGCGGTAGTAGAACCGCCACTGCTCAGGATTGCCGTCCTCGTCCTCAGTCTCGTAGTCGTAAGTCCAGTAAGCCATACCAGCCTCCTTATGGCTCCTAGGAGATAGCTCCGTCAATCGCCACCTCGACGGTGAACATCTCCTTGCCGCGCGGTTGAAGCGTCCGAGTGATGCTCAGGATCGCCTCCGCATTCTCTTCGGTGCCAGAGTCGTTGATCTCCAGGTTCGCCCGACGACCGTTCTGGCCCAAGAAGAGCGCCGCGGTCGTCTCGTCTGCGTCACAGCCGAAGCTGCCGCCATTCACCTGGTAACCCGAGTCAACGCTGGTCCGAAGACCGCCCGAGTCAGTGTCGATCGTGCCAGACTCCTGCGTGCGGCTGAAACCAGTGAAACCATGATCGGGACCGCTAATCATCACGTGGGTTGACGTCTGACCAGACGGACCCACTCCGAACTGCTGTGCCGCACCAGAACGAGAGGTTGCCATTGTCCTACCCCTTACACCGCATCAGCAGCGAGCGGCTGCTCGGTGCCAATCAAGGCAACGCCCGTCAAGGACGGGCTGCTTCCGCCTGTCAGAGTGAATGCCGAGTCTGACGCCGCGCCATCAGCAGGAACGGTCAGCTTGTGAATGCCGACCCGAGCAGGCACAGACACAATGTCCGTGCTCTTGCCCAGCGTGATGCCAGTCGGATTGCCAGTCACGGCAGTGACGATCAGATACAGCTCGTTACCGCCAGAAAGGTCGAGAGTGGTCGAGTCACTGGTGTTCACATCAGCGCCCCGACCCAAGCCGTACATCCCACGACCAGACTGGCCCATCGACAACTCGGTCGTCAACGGCTCAGTCTGGCTCGCATTCTTCGGCATCCCTGGCACCTCGATGGGATAAACCTCCCACCCAGCATCAGAGACGAGAGCAAACACCCTCTCCTGACCCTGAGCCATCCGCAGCGCATCGGTCTGAGCGCCGTCATACATGGACGACAGACTGACCGTCACGCCAGCAGAATGAATGCTCGCCTCCTCGTCACGACTGCCCAGACGGGCCTCGTTCGTGATCGAGTTGGCAGGCGCGATCGTCACCTCAAGGATGTCCGTGATCTCGGTCAGGACCGAAGGCCCTCCGACATACACATCAGCATCAACCGTCTTGCTGGTCGTCATCACAGCTCCTAGCCAGTTGCTCCAGCGCGGATCTGGTACTCGATGATGCCAGCGCTGTAGACAGTGGCAATGCCATAGTCCACCGCCTGGCGAAGCAGCCAGCCAATGTCGTCGGTCACCTGGTTGTCCTCGGGCGACTTGAACTGAGCAGCGATCGGGCGAACGTTCGCGGCAACTGCCATCGGAGTGCCGACGAACACCTTGTGGTTGTTCGCGTTGCCGCCACCAGCAGGGTCGTTGACAGTTGGCATGTTCAAGCTGGTGTAGATGTCGATGCCGTACAGCCGACCTTCCCAGCCAGCGCCAGCAAGGACGCTGTTCTGCTGAAGCACCTGGGCGGTAACCGCGTCCCAGTTGTAATCGAGACGCTCAAGGTCGTCCAGCAGGACGCTGAAGATCTCAGGAGACATCAGAGCGAACGGAGCGCCAATGCCCCGACTCGCATCCTCCTGCCACTTGTTCTTCTTCACGGCCAAACGAGCACGACGCATGATGTCGTGCGGGTAATCACGCACCGTGTTCATCGTGCCGTTCAGCGTGCCGTCAGGAGAGATGAAATTGGAGTTGCTACCCAGCGTGGTCGGCGACGTGTCCACGCCATCAATGTGGGCAATCACCTGAGTGTCATACTGGTTCATGATCTCGTACGACTTGCGGCTGCGGTGGGTCTCAACCACGGGCCACGCAGCGAAGGTCGCGTCCAGCTCGTTGATGAGCATCGAGTTGGCCAGAGTCGCGTCCCGACTGAACTTTGCGCTCCCAACATCGGGAGTGGTCATCGCAGGCCAGGCAGGACGATCCGCAGTGGTGCGAACAGTCCGAACACCAGTCGAGTCGTTCGGGTCAGTGGTCGTGCCTGTGGTCGTACCAGCGGTGTACGAGAAGGCAGGCAACGGGATGTTGACCTCCATCGCAGCACCACTCGCCCACGCCTCCGTGTACGCGGTGCTGGTGATGCGGCTCGCCACGGAGTCATTGCGCAGCTCGTAAGCCAGAGCCGATGCCCAAATGCTGGGAAGCTCGCCAGTGCCAGAGAGTGCCATCGGTCAGTCCTATCTATTGGCGCGTAGCCATCTCACGCAGGTCTTCAGCAGGATGGTTCCCGCTCTTGGTCAACTCGGGAAGAACTTCCTTCTTCCAGTAGTTGTACCTCTCCTCGTCAGACATCTTGTTGATGCTCACCTTAGGCTGCGTGCTCCGTGCTGGCAAGCGACCAGCCGCAGGAGGATTGGCCTTTGATGCAGCTTTCGGTGCAACCTCTGCCTTTGCAGCAGCGATGAGCGCGTCCAACTCAGCCTGAGTCTTTGGCAATCCGTCAGCCTTCGGCTCTTCGGTCGGCTCCTCCGTCGTCTCTTCAGACTTGGGCGGAGCCTCCTCCGTGGTCTCTTCTTGCTCGTCTTCGCCAGCCTCGTCGAGCCACGCCATCAGGCGCTCACGAAACGTTGGCATCCTGTCCCCCTATCAGAACTTCGAACGCTCGCTTGTTCCCAAGCGGTGCGTCCTTCACGTCTTCTCCAGCGTAGACACGAAGCATGGTCTGCGCCGCACGTACTCGACTGTCCGCAGTCTCGGTCTGGTCCACCACAACGGACGACAGGAAGTTCAGCAGGTCTTCCTTGCTGAGCGGGATTGAAGGCCACCCCAACTTTTTGAGATCGCGCTTTTTCTGACGCGACTCACGTGCAGCGACCTTCGCACGCGCCCTGTCAGCATCAGTGAACTCGTATCTGGGCTTCCCATTGCGCCTGCTCTGCCTTCGGTGTTCAACACAGAGCTTCTTGCCTGGGTAAACCTCTGACTCGCAGTTGGTGATCTCGCACGTCTTCATGAGCCAACCCTACCACAGCGGAACGCCACCCGCCTTCGGCGGCTGGGAACCGAAGACGGATGGCGCACCTGACGACTGAGGAGAACGGCAGCCGTCTTCGTCACCCTATCACTCAACAATCTTCCCAATCTCTCTGGGCTAAGGGGCACGGAGTGCCCCGATTAGCTCAAATGGACATTCTCAAAAATCTCGCGCCCTTACTAATTTAGGAATCTGCCTTCATTCGGCGGTCATCTCTAAGCGCTCTGGCTTCGCCGACGCTTGGGAGATTAGGGGATCTCGTTTACTGATTGTACTGGATCTGGTCAAACCGCCGTCTGTAAAGAATGACACAGAGGCTGGATGAACGCCGAAAAGAAAGGTGGCAGAAGATGCTTGACATTCGATGTCAAGGTTCGGTAAGATGAGAACACAAGGCGGGAACAACTCCCACCGAGCAGCAAAGGAGACCGAGATGACCACCGAGACCAAGACCCCAGCAACCATGAACATCCACCCGAACGGGGATGTGGTCGTGACCTGCACCAAGTGCGGCTTCGACTCGGGAGCGCACTTGGGACGGAACCAGAAGATGGGCTTGCGCTGGGCCGACCAGCACGAGTGCCACAGCGACAAGCAGCCAGAGGCCGTGGTTGACCGCTACGCGCTGTCCGACCTGTTCCCAGCGACCATCAAGCCGAAGGTGAAGCGCCCGCGCACCATCAAGGCTCAGATCTCGCGCAAGACGAAGCAGCTCGCCGAGTGCCGCTTCTTCGCCAAGCAGCCGCTGAAGCAGGGTTCGACCGCCGACATCAACGAGGTGCGCCAGAGCTACCTCGACGAGATCGAGCGACTGGAAACCGAGATCCGCTGGCTTCGCCAAGACCTCGAAGAGCTGGAGGGGTAGGGCCATGAAGAAGCCAACGCTGAGGAAGGCTGCTCACACGGCGACTGGCGTGGCCACAGGAGTGGCAGGCGTCGGGCTGCTGGGCTGGGGCGCGTATGCACTCGGTGCTGCCGTCGTTGCCACAGGGCCAGTTGGCTGGACGATCGGCGGCGTGGCGCTGGGCTGCTACGCCCTGAACAAGATGGAGAAGAACGGCTGGGACGACGACACTCAGACCGACCAAGAAGGGAGCCAGTGATGGAAGACCAAGGACGGGTGCAGCCAAGCTTGGCGGGACGCCAGATCAACTGCACGTACACAGCGATGGACGCGGCGTGGATCAAGGATGTGGCACGGCGGCTGCACCTGACCACATCCGAGTGGGTGCGCACCTGCACCCTCGACCCCAAAGCGGCAGCAGAGCTGCTCGACGAGCTTGAACAGGAGGAGGACTGATGCCGATCGGCAAGACGCAACCTGACTTTGAAGACCACTCTGCCATTGGCAGGGCGTTCGGGAAGGTGGACCTGGACATTCAGGAGTTCTTCGACATTCTGGCCCAGCTGAAGAGGCTTGAGCCAGAGGGCACCATTGCCACCCTGCACACAGACGCTCGGGTGCTGTTCGCAGCACGGAGCGACCAACGGGCGATCCACACGCGGATTGCTCTGGGAGAGGAGATCTAGCGTGACGTTTACACTGACCCTGGCAACCGTCGGGATCATCGCTCTGTGGGCCACCGTGCTCTACGAGCTGGCAAGGATGGCGTAATGCTGGAAGGCGTGACCGAGCAACTCGCTACCAAGGAAAGGGTTGGCACCATGAAGCCGACAGTTGGGCAGATCAACAAGGAGCGCCTGGAAGCAGGCGAGACGACGACCACGATCGAGGTTGAGTTCTTCGACAGAGATCTCGAACTGATCGATGCTCTGGCTGAGGTGGCTGGAATGTCCAGGCAGAACTGGATCAGGCTGGCGTCCACACTGCCAGAGGCGGCTGAGAGGGCATGGAACGACGGCAGGCCTAACCATCGTGAATTCCTGACCCCGAGGGCCGACGCCACGAACGGACGAGCAGCATGACCGACTTTACGCTGAAGCTGGTTCCAGGCCTGACGCTCGGCAGCAGCACGATCGAGTCGAGAGGCTCGATCGTGCAGCCTGGACCGTCAGACCACGAGCAGGTGCAGGCGATCCAGAACCTGCTGAAGACTCACTACCCAGAGTTGTACCGATCGGGCAAGTGGGGCTTCACGAGCTTCTTGGGCCAGAAGCGGGTCGATGTGCACACGGATGGGGCGAGCGTCAGGCTCAGTCCCCGAGCCATCAGCCATCACGTCTGGGATAACACGGGCAACACGACCACGGCTCACGACCGTGCCAGCCTGCAAGACCAGGTGACTGACGAGTCGTCCGTCACGTGGGAGCAGAGCGGCACGATCGGTGTGTCCTACACCGTTGGCGTCGAGGTCGGCTTTGCGGGAAACAAGGCTTCGGCCTCGACTGCCTACAACATGAGCGTGACCGTTGGTCACAGCGCCACGCACAGCCGCTCCACCAGTGTCGGCTCGACTGACGAGGTGGAGATGGAGATCCCGCCCGACAAGATCGGCTTGGCGATGCTCTTCCTTGAGACGGGCACGATGGAGGTCATGCCCAGTTTCGAGGAGACTTGGGATGGCAAGATCGAGTTCTACAACGAGTCGGATCATCCTGGCCCCGAGTCCGAGATCTCAGGTGAAGAACTTGCCGAGTACTCGCATCCTGGCAAGGACGTTGCCGTGATCAGGATCGGGTACGCCGCGGAGGAGATCACTCGCACCACTCTCATCCCAGACGACAGTCCTGCTACTGTGCAGGGGACGATCGACGACACGCTCCAGTCTCTGAAGGGAGACCCCACATCATGGCAAAGCTCAGAAGCATCAGGGTCAGGCTCGGCACCGCGCTCTACCTCGCGGGGTTGGGAACGGCTATCTTCGGAGGCGACATCGGTGACGGATACGTCGCAGCCGCAGGCTTCGCCGTCTTCGTGGTCGGGTACGTCGTCGCCAACGAAGACAAGTCCTAGCGCTTCCGACCTGGAGAAGCTCAAGTCGGACGCGGACAACTTTCAGGCAGCCTGTCAGGGCAGGTGGAACCCTATCCCCGAGGCCTTCCAGAAGATGGTCAATGCGCTCCGCTTTCAGATCAACGAGGGCATGGTTCGTGATGCTTGGAACACGAGCGATGCGATTCGGACGCAGGTTCGCAGGCTGGGCGCGAACGAACAGGTGACCGAGCGGCTCGACGACCTGCGCGGCGACATGAAGGACTACCTGGACAATCTCGGGCCGACGCCTGAAGGAGCGAGCGCCAAGGAGGAGAGCAACCCAATGCCTGATTACGACGACATGCAAGCTGAGCTGAACTCTCTCGAAAGCTCGTGGCCTGGCTACGAGCAGAACGGGTTGCCCGACCAGCTTGAGCAGCAGCTCAACCGAGCACGAGCCAACATCTCGGACGCAGCGAATGGAGACCAAGATGGACTCACAGGAGCCATCAACAACCTGCGACTGCTGCGGAGAGAGGCCGCTTCCTATATTGGTTCTGGGGTTTGGCGAAGCGACCTTGCCGACATCATCCACGACATTCAGGAGGTCAACAGTGGCTAGCGCAACAGCAGACCAGGTTGCTGAGGCTGCCAGCCACATCCGCAACGTGATCCGCACCATCCAGTATGTCGGCAACGACTGGAACGCTGGCGTCCGTGCTGGCGCAGAAACCGAGCTTGGCAAGGCGCTGACCGCGCTTGGCGAGCAACCAAGTCAATCTGGAGGCAAAATGACTGACTTTGACCCCGACACCGTGTACCACGTGACCTACGACGGCTGGCCCATCATGCGGCAGGTCTCCAAGGATGGCCAGACCAATCCCATCGGCTTCAACGATCGGGTGATGGCGCTGGATGTCCGCAAGGCGCTCCGAGAGGAGCTGACAGAGGAGTACATGGACGACACTGAGCACACGCAGGCGTCTGCCCAAGCAATCGCCAACGAGCGCATCAAGGTCGTGCAGGAGAAGCTCTAATGGCTGACGAAAAGAGACGGTTCAGGATCACAGTGGAGGATGGCGGTGCCGTCCTTCACCTTGATCACACAGAGCTTGAGTCGTATGTGGTCCAGTCTCACGACAGTGGCCGCTTCATGCTTGAGCTGTACCTGGATGAGATGATGGGCTGTGAAGAGTGCTGCTCCGTGGTTCATGTGGACGAGGGGAGCTAGCCATGAAGGTCATTCCTGCTGAATCGGTTGACCCAAACGGCGAAGGCGAGTTTCTCGATGTGGTCGTCATGCTGGAAAACGACGAGATCATCGACTGTTACATGTCGGTCCACGACGACGAAGAAGACAGGGCAGCCCTGACCTTCTCCCTTTCGGCGGCAACGGCTGGCTCGCTCGGTGGAAAGCTGCTGGACGCCGTAAAGTAGAGAGACGCCAGCCGCGTACCTCCTTATCTCGCTCGCGCGGCTGCGCAGAGAAGCCACCCCATCCATTCGGGGTGGCTTTTCTGTGTGCCAAACACGCTAGCCTGAGCGGGGAAGGAACCCTCCATGAAACCAGTCATCCTTGCTGTGGTCGCACTGGTTGCCGCCACGGTGCTCTCTGCCTGCTTCAAGACCGACGCCCAGACGCACACGATCATCCTGAAGCCCGACAACGTTCGCACGATCGAGCGGGACTCCGTTGACGTGTGGTGCAACCAAGAGACCTGTCGGACGGTCAGTGGCGACACTCTCCGCCTGAGATGGCGCATTGCCCAGAACACATCCAAGGCCTACCGAAGCTACGAGCTGCATTACGACGGTCGGCTGTTCAAGACGATCGTTCGTGGTCCTGGCGACCGCCAGATGACGTGGCGGGACGAGGTGTTCAGGGAGCACAAGAACCAGCGAACAGTGCTGCTCGCCGCAATCCTTCAACAGCCGCCGTGGACAGTGTTGAGCGTTGTGGAACCGAATGCCGAGCTAGCCCTGCCCCAGCAGGGCGACTGGACCATCTTCACTTGGGTTGACCAGTGCGAGCGCAGCCAGTGGCCGTGTGACGCGCCTGTGACGCACATCAGCCACCGCTGGTAGCTATTCCATCCAGTCGAGGCGCACGGTGACGCTGCTGCTGAGCACGAAGCTCTCACCAGACCCCCGAGCCATGTAGAGATTGCCGCTGCCGTCACGCCCAAGGCGCACGTGCACGTCATCACCCTCGAGGTTGGAGACACCCCAGTTGCTCATCAGCGCGGGCCATCCGTCTGACGCAGGGTTGGTCGAAGCGATCTGGATCATCGCAGTGCCAGGCCAACGTTGGAATTGGAACCGCTGCGGCTGTTCGCCCGAGTGCACAAGCTCAATGGTGAACATGGCGTCAGCAGGGATATCGTCCACCTCGGCGGTTCCGATGCGCCACCAGTTGCTGCTGTTCCACTGCGAGAGGGCGTGGTTGGCCGACCGCCGAAGCGTCAGCCCGATGTTCGGGCGGTTGCGCAGTGAGTTGTAGCTGATGCGGTCTGCCTGCATCAGAGCGTTCAGCCCAGTCGCAATCTCGACGAAGCTGCGGTTCGGCTCTGCATTGCTCGGGGCCAGCGCAGGCCTGTTCAGCACACCAGCAGGCGTCGCAGGGTCAGCAGCCCAGTCCGTCTGGATGTGCCGCTGGGCGTTTTCCTGAATGGTGTTCAGCTTCTCCTTGTCCGCTGCCGACATAGCGCCGTCAAGGGTCGGAGATGCCTGGGGGAACTGGAACTCGTTGCTGACATCAGCGCCGTCGTAGTTGACCACCATCCGCGCGTTGCGGCGAGTGATCTGGACCTGCGGCAGCTTGGCAGCAGGGATCTCGGAGACGTTGCCCGTCTTCGCCCAGTCAGCAATCCGCGCGATCGCGCCAGCCGTGTCGATCCGCACGACGTTCGGGTTGTTCGGCGGCACGGTTGCAGAGGTCGAAGAGTCAATGCGATCGACCACGAGATAGAGCTGCTGCTCCTCGTTGTATTGGTCGGCGTTCAGCGTGTAGAGGAACGTGTTGCCCGCTCCGTACCAGTGACCAGACTGCCACTCGCCCTGATAGGCGCTGACCGCCTCCCAGTACGTGGTCGAGACACGCGGCCCGTCATTGGGCGATTGCGGCGATGGTCGGGCTGGAACGTCGCGGATGCAGATGTACAGGTTCAGATTGTGAATGACCATCTGCCCCTGGAAGTAGGCAGAGCGTCCATTCCACAGCCCCCTGAAGCGCTCAATGGCTTCGAGCCGTTCCTCCATCAGCCCGACGATCGAGCCGATGACTTCCTTGTCCTTTGCGGCGAGTGTCCCGTCGAAGTGGACGATACTGTCAACCTTGAGCGCACCTGAGCCAGTGCCAGTGATCGCAGCGTCGATATCGAGCACCTCTCGCTCCTCCGCCGTGTCGAGATACCGAATGTCGAATGCGATCACCTGGTGACCGTCGGCGACTGGAATGTTGGCAGAGGTGAGCGTGTTGGACTGCGAGCCGCTGTTCTTGTACTGCAGGTTCAGATGAGCGCTCGCTGTATCAGGGATGCTGTTGGACATCTCGATGAGCAGCGTGTCGCCGTGCCGAAGAGTGCCGAGGGCAGTCAGGTCGGCGACCAACACCTCAAACGAGTCAGGCGCGACGTAGGCGTTGTTGGCAGCGCCCTCTGACCAGTACGCCTGATGAGACGGCACATCGGAGCCGAAGTAGTCAATCCAGCCCTGCACAGACTGGTCGTATGACGACCCTGGCACCCGAGTGTCGGTCTGGATCAGGTCAGCGCCGAAAGCGTTGGTGAGCCGATCCCAGTCTGCCGTGACCTGTGGGTTTGGCTGCGTTGCCCGCGTCTGCGTGTCCGTCCGC
>CBDCPO010000001.1:0-13215 GCA_965220255.1 Dehalococcoidia bacterium | reverse complement strand
ACCCGAGACCACGCCCGCGCACCCGTGCCTATCGCCGACCCGAATGCTCGCAGGTTCCGTGGAGGCGCATACGGCGATGGGGGTGGTTCTTCCGGGGTTCCACTATCTGTCACCCAAGCCGATTCGCCGTCGTCGTTCTCGGCTCGCACCCGCACAAAATACTCGGTGTCGTTCGTCAAATTGGGCAGGACCAGTGTTCGAACGGCCCGGGTGGTCGTCTGCTCCGACCCATAGGCCGTAGTGGTACCCCACTGAACCCGGTAGAGACTCACCGCCCCACCAGTAGCGGGTGCTTGCCAGGTGAGCGTCAGCAAGGTGTCGCCCTCATCCACCGACAGCGACCTAGGCGGCCCCGGCGGATTAGCAGCCGGAGTAGCCGTAGCCGTCACCCCCGTCGAAAAGCCGTCCGTGTTACGAGCCCGCACCCGAAAGAAATATTCGGTGTCGTTCGTCAAACCGGTCACCTCATAGGTGAGAGTCGAACCGCTGATCGTCCGAGTCGTCCCATAAGAAGTCGACGTGCCGAAATCGATCACATACCACGTCACCGACCCACCAGTATTGGGTGCGACCCAGGCGAGATCGACCTTGCCGTTGGCCGGTGTAGCCGTAAGCGACCTTGGCGGTCCGGGAGGGTTGGCCATCGGAGTCGCAGACCCGGCCACCCAAGCCGAGTCGCCGTCGTCGTTCTCCGCCCGCACCCGCACATACCACGGTTGGCCGTTCGTGAGCCGGTCATACTGCCAAGTGCGGATCAACGAGCTAACCCGATCCTCGTCACCATACGAAGTCGACGAGCCCGACTGGAGCCGGTAGTGAGTTGGGATCCCACCGGTGTTGGGAGGGTCCCAAGTGACATCCACGGTCCGAGATGCGGTGGTGAAGGTGAGATTCCGAGGTGGCCCAGGTGGTGTCGGCGGTGGCGGGTTCGTCGTCACCCGCGCTATGCCCGTCCAAGCGCTCACACCACCAGAGTTCCGGGCACGTACCCGGGCGGCGTAGCGAGTGTTCACCGCAAGACCGGTCACCTCCCGACTGGCTCCGGTAATGCCCGTGACCGAAGTCCACAAAGTGGCAGTGTTCAACCGCCAATCAAGCTCATAGGATGCCACTTCCCCACCCGACGTGGGTGCCTGCCAGGATGCGGTGAAAGCGTTGTCACCGGCAGCCAGGCGGAGGGAAGTGGGCACACCCGGCGCCGCTACAGGTGGAGGAGTACCAGCCTCTCCCGTGTGCAAGCATCGGAGGCGGACGGTGGGCACTTGCCGTGCGCCCATGAGACCGTCCGTTCGGCCACCACCACCTTGTCAGAGATGTTGACGCCCTGGCGGCCGTCTACCAGTCCCAGGTCGAGATATGAGCCGTAGTCGAGGCCGGCGATGGTGTTCCGCCGCGCAACGGTGGTTTGCCACAGCGGAAGTGTCACATCATGATATGTGCGAGGTACCGCGAGATCATCAAGGTCGGCTTGGATCCGACGGCGGGTAGCTTGCCCGGCGGCCAACCCCGAGTTGGCAACCCAACCCGAAGCCGCCCACAGACTGTCACGAGTTCCCCATTGACCTTGCGATATGGTGTTCTCGATAACGACAGCCTGCCGGGTCGAACCGAGGACCCGGTTGTAGCGGACCCGGTAGCTCATCTCCACCGCCGGACGCCCCATTGAGATAGGTGCAGTGTCGTAGCGATTGAAGTAAAACCCCGGTCCGGTGTTGAGATAGGTCCCACCAGCTGACACTTGCCCCGCCGACGTGACCACCCTTGTCGCTTTCCTACTGGGGTCCGCAACGTCGGTCTCGACTTGCCAAGAGATCGACGCCCGGCTTGCGTAGATGGTGTTCGACAGTGGCAGGCACATTGACCGGAGCCCCGGTAAGGTGACGCCGAATAACCACGTGCGTACCGTCCACTCCCTCGGCAGTAGTAGAACCCGGAGCCCCGAACACAAAGGAAAGTCGATTCCGCACCGTCTCGACGAGTTGTTCGGTTTCTACGGCCCGGACTAGGTAGTTCGAGTTCTCAACGGTGACCTCCCCACTCGACGGTAGGCGCCCATATGTTGGCATCGCCAACCGGCCATGCTTGTCTTCCCCCGCAAGACGACCCGTAACTTGCGAAATCAGGCTGGCGAACTCCAACGCACGACCCTTGTAAGTGAACGGCGCAAACGTGATCCCAGCACCCGACGCCCCAAGCAGGCGTGGCACAGCACCCGTAGCCTCACCCCACAAAGTGGCATCGGTGGTCGCATCCGTCGTGCTTGATGCCAGATCAACCCGATTACGAGCCACCGTATCCAACAAGCCGACCAGCCGATAGGTGGTACGAGTCAGCCCGGCCCGGTCATCCACCCTCGGCCCCTCAATCCACCCCACCCACAACGTCGTCCCCCCAATGCTCACCTTACAAGAGGCCCGACGAGACAGCACCGATTCCGAATAGGCCGACGACTTCCCCGGCGCCCACCGGTCTCCCTCCATCACCAACCGACCACGCGCCACAGACACCGTTGACCGTTCCGGATTCGACTCCCGACTCCCGTGAGACACACTCCCGAACACGACACCGGCGGACACGTCTACCGCCGGATCAGCCCAGCCAACCTCGACAGTGACCGGCGTCCTAACCCGTGTCACTCATCCGCCTTCGACATTGATAGTCCCAGTAGCGATCCCGTCGTTGACCTCACCGACCACGAACTCGGCGATCTGTTTGCCGTCAAGGTTGAGGTTGACGGTTTGCACACCAGCACCGCCGACACCAAGATCGGACGGTATGCCAGTGTCAACACCGGTACCAAGATCGGACGGGTTAGCGAGGGGCACGGCAGTGGATGTGGCATACGAGTAGGTGCGGCCCGTCCCCCGGGCGATGTTCCTCCTAGCCTGCTGCAGGGCGGTACCGATCCTCTCGACGGACCGCACGGCACTATCAGCCGCACGGCTCACCGCCGTAGCCGTCGAAGTGGCCTCCGATGCGAGCTCCCCGAAACGGGAACGGAGATCACCAGCGGCCTCTCCGAGCGGTCCCATACGCCCACGCAAAAAATCGGTGGCGCCGGACAGGTCAACCACCGTGGTCTTGGTGAACCCGAATCTCTCATTGACAGACACCCAATTCGGTTCGGCCTCGATGATCGCTTCGGTGTTGGCCATGATCGACTCGGTGAACTGGCCGTAGATAATCCCGGCTTCCTCGGCAGAGGCGTTATTGGTTCTCAAGGCGTCCAGGTTGCGAGTCAGGAAGCCGGTAAAGGCCTCGTTGGCCGTAGCCGCCCCGTCGGTTTGAACACCGATCTCCCGCAAGAGGTCAGCGTTCCGTTCAAGAGCGAACTCGGCGTCGGAGATGCGGAGCATCCCGTCAACGACAGCGTTCACCGCCGGCAACAGGGTGACCGCCAGCTCCGTACCAAGACCTACCGCCCGATCTGTTAAAGTAGCGAATTGTTCGGAGGCTTTGACACCGGCGGCCACCGCCTCGTCTGAGATCACCCGCCCCGACTCCCGGAAGGCCTCGGTTTGAGATTCGATAGCGTGAGACGACCGTGAGACGACCTCGAACAGACGCTCCGACGACCCACCCAACAGTTCTTCCGCCAGGAATGCTCGCCTTGCCGGGTCCTCCACTTCCGACAGACGGTCACGCAACAGGGCGAACTGCTGGGCGGGGTTCATCCCCTCAAGCTCCTCGAGGGTGACACCAAGCAGCCGGAGAGCGTCCACGGCAGGTCCCGACCCGAGGTTGGCGGCCTCCGTGAGCCGTAGTTGCATCTCCCGAGCCGCATCGGCAACGTCCTCCATGTCACCCCCGGACTCTTCCGCTATCCGGGCGTACACTTGCAGCCCCTCCGCACCGAGCCCCGAAACCCGGGCGAGGTTATCGATCTCTTTGCTTGCCGATATGGTGTTGGCCACCAACGTCGTGACACCGGCAACAGCCGCCGTCCCAAGTCCGATCAGCGCCGGTCCGGCCACTTGAAGAGCAGTGTTGAGCTTGCTCGTTTCGGCTCCCGTCTTGTTCAGCTCACGGTTGACGGACCGAACAGCACGTCCCGTCTCGTCCCGTGCCCGGAAAACAATGTCAAGACCGTTGGTAGGCAACTTCTACCCCCGTAAGGCCCGGACTTGAGCGTTCGCTTGAGCCACGATCCGCTGACGCAACCCCGACCGGTTACCGGACCGTTGCAACCCGCCACGGCCCCGCCAGAACACACCATGCCCCCACAACGTGGCAGTGGAAGAGAACATGATCGACGACAGGGGCCCCAGGTTCTCATCAAGCCAAGTTTGGGCAGGTCCGTCGGTTCCCGAGTTTTGGAACCGGGTCACCCGACGACGGCGGGTTATCGTCCCTCCCCCAAGCCGTTTCAGTTGCGGATCGGTAGTGGTCCCGAACTCGGTCAACTCGACGTAGGCCGCGTAAAACCACCGGTTGCGAACGGCCCACCTGAACACTTTGGAGTCCCGTCCCCCACCGATCGACTCACAGTAAAAACCCTCCAGTGACGCTCCCGTGTCGACCGGCCAATACGGGTTACGTCTCATCATCTCACCGACAACACCGGATACCAGGCCCCGGATCGGGTTGGCGAAGTTGATCTGGTCGGACAAGCTCGGCGTCTCATAAGCGTGAGGATTCTCATATGTGTCCACATGTTCGTCCCGCAACACAAAGTAGGCGCTCATAAGAGCCTCGGAAGGTGACCCGCGTCTAGGCATCAGCGGTCAACCACCCGCACACCCAAAGCGATATACGGCCGTCGAGTACCCGCAACTTGGACACCGTAATCGACAAACGACGACAGTAGCTCCGGGTAGCACGACTCGACCTCGTTGAGCCGGTTTATCAACCATTCGTCCCATTCTTGTATCCCGGCCCCTTCCGACCAGCGGACGGACTCGGCAGGTCCGAAAATCATGCGCACCTCCACCGTGTACCGGCGTCGATTCGCTAGGAGCACCGTACCGATGTACCGGGTGCTGATGGTCGGCTTGAACTCGGCATCATCGGTCCCACGAGTCGCCCGCAGGACAGGCTCGTTCCAAGCGGCAAGCGTTACCTCATCCAGCGTCGCCAGGTGGTCGTCGATGCGGTCTTTCAATCCCGCCATTACTCGATCGGCTCCTCCATCTCGTCTTCCCCTCATAAACGGTATGGAAGTCAACGTCGGCCAATAGTTGCCCCTCGAACGTCTGATCTCGTCTTCCCCGCCGATCGGGTCGGACACGGCGTTAGGGCCGCCCCTACCCGGCTGAGGCGCCTCCGAGAATGAGTCGGTGTCGAATATGTGCTCCCAAGTCACCGTGACACCCAGAAGACGCTCTAAGGACGCTCTGAGTGCAACCTGGATGGCCCGTGACTCGGCGTAGAAGTGGATGAACTCCCGCTTGAGAGCCTCCCCCGAGAAAGTCTGACCCGACAGGTCGGGGAGACCGGCCACCGAACGGAGCCGTTGGTCAATCGACTCGACTTGCTCAAGAGCATGAGCCACGCCCTCGGTGGACGGTTGCAAATAGTCGATGTCCAAGAGATCATCGGGCAGGTGGATAGTGTCCTCATCGAGCAAACCGACCTGACCCTCCAAAATTTTTCGTTGAGCCTCATCGTCCGTGTCGTCGGCGGCCACGTTAAACATCGCCCGAGCGTCCAAGTCGGCCTGGCGGAACACCGGCGCCGGAGAGGTGAACAGATCAAGCACCCGCGAGTTCTTGCTAAACCGTCGGCATTGCTCAACTACCAGCGGGAACAGTTCCAAATATTTAGCGGTCCCCCAGATACCGATATTCGGCTCCCGGCGGACAACCTCAACCTCGGCAGACCCCAGGTCCTCCGAATCCAGCCGCCGACCAAGTTGACCGTCTTGGTATTCGTAGGTGATCCGAGTCGCACGACCGTCGGCCACGTGGAGCACGTCAAGACGGTTGGGCACGGCGTCTTCGGCATCATCCGACAGCCAGATCGACGTGAATAGGGTCCCCGAATCTTTTGTCGGATACCAAGCAGTGGCGGGAACGACGGTCAATAGGTCACCTTGCCGGAGGAGAACGGCCCCACCAAACCGAGTCAAATCGACGATCGCATCGTAGCAAACCTCAATGAGCCCATTTGTGTCACCCAAACCCGGAGCCGTCTCACCCGACACCTCTTCGATCAAGCCGGGCACGACCCGAAGCCCCTCGGCTACCGGCTCGGACACCAACAGAATGTTGGCAAGCTTGGTGGAGTAGGTGTGGAACTCGTTGACGACGACGGCGTTCGACCCGAGGTCGATCATCGTCCCGAAATCGCCCCGCCACAGCCCCTCTAAGGTGGCAAGCCGAGCGTCTCTCGCGGTGAACCGATTCGGCGGCCATTTCTCCCCGGGCGCAAGCTCGGTAGGTCGGCAGTACACATCGAACGACACCGCATCGGCAAGCGTCCGTTCGGCTTGAGTTGAGGTGCCGGGGAAGCCGTCAAGCCCGGCGTAAGCATTGCGGTAAGACATACTCGGAGGTTACCGAGGCCGGAGCCGCCCCCCGGCCCTTGCACGGGACCGCACTACCCGCACTTGCCGTTTGGGTCCGTGACATCCCCAGATGACATAGCGCAGAGCGTCGACGCCGTGATCACGCTCCTTGACAGGCTTATCCACGCCGATGAGCCCGGCCCTCTCATCCCACGTGTAGTTGTGGAGCTCCCGCACGAGTTCGGCGCATCGGTCGGCAACCCATAGGCGGCCTTCCTCTGTCACCGTCCGCAAGTAGGAGATGCCCGGCAGCACATCGTTATCACCGAGGACGCAAGGCACCGTTGGCAGAGCAAGCCGAAGCGCCCGCCAAAGTTGCACGGCGGACGGATCAATGAGCAACCGGCTCACGTTCTTGGTGCCCAACCATCGAGCAATCCGCCGAGCTTGCTCTTTGACTTCCAGGGCGCCGTCCTCGACCGCATCATGTCGCCATTCATCCAAGACCCATAGGCGTCCGTCGGACAGTTCCCCGACTAGGACGGCGTGAGTAACCGACGAGTGGGCCCAGTCCACTCCGACCATCCACTTGCGGACGCCGTAGCCGTCCGGCGCCGGAGCCACGCTTTGGGCGATATGGGGAAAGATCGCACCACCGGAGACCGCCCATTCACCGTACACCATCCGACGCTTGGCGGCTCCGTGATACCGCCGATGCAAGCCCTCAACATAACCCTTAGAGAGCGTCGGGTTGTCGGCAAGTTCAAAGCCAATGTGTACAAGGCTTTCTCCGTTGGCTCTGTCAACCCAATCCTCTTTGATGGGATGGGCAGGCCCCGCCGGGTTGGTCACCAGAATCAGCTTGGCGCCTTGACGTGAGCATCGGTCGGCCAACGCATTGACAAAGGCAGGATCGAGCAGGGTGGCCTCATCACCGAGCGCCCCCATCGCCGAAAAGCTTCGAGCTTGGGCCTCCGAACCCGTCTTCCCACCAAGCAAGGGAAAGAACCGATTAGTGCCACCGAGCACCGACCGCATCTGATACCACTCCTCCCGCCGTCGCCAGTCACCACCGACAAGTTGGGAAAACTGCTCCGCGTAGCGAAGAACCGCACCTTGAAGTTGTTTGCGACTGGACGAAGCGAGGAGGAAATCTTGCCCGGTGTGGTGTTTCATCGCCCACAAAAGGAAGGCGTACACGGCGGAGAGGGTCTTGCCGCTTTGCACCGGTCCGACAACGACGACAACCTCGGTGTTCGGTTGGTTGCCGATCGCCCGGACGACTTCCCGTTGCTTAGGAGACCAACGGATCATCGGAGAAGATTACCTTGCGCCAACCGTTGCCGCATCTTACGGACGTATTCCGGCACGATGTCGATGCCGACCCACCGGCGGCCCAGTTGCTCGGCGGCCAACAAGGTAGTACCCGATCCAGCGAACGGATCGAGCACCGTATCACCCTCATCAGTGAGCAGCAGGACAAGTTGACGGGCAAGCGCTAGTGGCATCACAGCGGAATGCTTAGCATGGTTCCGGCCTCCGATGGCTAATCGGAACACATTTGACGGACGGGCGACCTCTCTTCCATGCGCCCGATCGAAGACCACCCGCGCGGTACCATGCGTCACGTTCATCCCCTTTCTCGGCGGCACAACACTCCGATATTCGACCGCATCCACGTTGAACTTGGGACGGGCGGGCGCAAAATGAAGCAATCGTTCGAAGCCGTCCTTGAGCCGAGGCCCGTATTCGCCGGGCACCGGATTCGGCTTGTGCCAGATCATCTCATCAATCCACCGCCACCCTGATTCCACCATCGCCAACACCAACTCCAGCACATAGGTAGACCGTTGCCCGCCCTCGCAATGCTCTTTGATGTTCACCAACAGGGACCCGTCCGCCTTGAGCGCGGGCAGCATCTTATCGGCCCGTTTCATCCACCAATCCACGTACCGGGCGGCAGGGATCCCCCCGTAATGGTTCCTCCGGCGCTCGGCATAAGGCGGTGACGTGATGACAGCTTGCACCGATCCGGCAGGCACGTCACCGAGCCGTTCGAGGCAGTCACCCTCCAGGATCATCTGGCAAACTTCCGGTTTGAACCCATAGCCTCAAGACTAAGAGCACTTGCATAGGCCGAGAGTGGTAGTAGGAGCCGTTACGCCGAAAGTGAGCCATAAGGTGACCATCAGGATCGATCCGATCAGCCAACCGGCCAAGCCCATCCGCCTCGGCGTTCAAATGCTTGACGAACGGATCGACGGCACCCATATGCACGGCCCGTTCGGACTCGAAGATCGCTTCGTTGGTAGTCACGGTAAGGTGCCGTGATTGAGACCACCGCACGAACATCGACACTTCCGCCGAACAGCATTCATGCACCGCCAACCGCATCTCCGCTTCCATCGGTGATTGAGTTCCCCAGCACTGAGCACCGGCTTGATAGGCGGCAGAACACCGGCTAGTTCCAGCTGCCGCCAGTACAGCAAGTGGTACCGCTCGGCGCGAGTGATATGCCCGGCTTTCTCAATGCGCCGGTATTTGCGTTTGGCGTCATGCCACCGCTTCGATCGGCGGGAGGCCTTAGCGTACGACCTCATCGGCCCCTCACGATCTCATGCCCTCGGAGCACACCCGACGTGTACGACTCCCATTTGAGGAAGAGGTCAGCGTCCATCGCCAGCAAGTCGGCAGGGCTGATCCGGTAGTAGAAAGCCATGCCCAACACGCTACCAAGTGGATGGTCGAATCGGGGATGGTTGACGCCCTCACCGTGCGCTTGACCAACCCGGTACAGATCAGCCTCTTTTCGACAGCGCCGGATGACCGGCGTATACCTCCAAGGCTAAATCAAGCGGAAGATCATCAGTCTTGGTGACGGCCCCGGTGATGTCACGAACCATCTCCCGTAATGCCGATTGGAGAAGCACAAGCACGTCTCTCTCTCCCCTACCGTCCTTGATCGGCAGGACGTGTTCGATGTACTCGGCCAAGCTGAGACGACGGTAGAAAACGTGGTAGATGTCCGGTTTCCCGTGCTCATCTTCCGACTCGAAAATGCGGTCATACATGGCCATCCTCCTTGAGCCGAGCTACGTGTTGATCAAATCGGCGCGCCCAGTTGGTCGTGTAGCCGATGTAGAGCCAGATTAGATCAATCTCGTTGACCTTATGGATAAGGAAGTCGTCCTTCATCCGCTCGATAGTGGCCAATGCCTCTTTGAGTTGTTTACGCATTTTGCCTATAAAATTTTCCTATAAACCGACACTTTGAACCATTTCGCACGTTAAACCTCTAGTTGAGGTTTAACCGATGGTCACAGTTCCATCAACAGTGAAGCTGACTTGGAATGTGCGTTTGCCACGATCAGCGAAGGTCCTCGATACGGTGAGGACGGCGTCGAAAGTGTAGCCGTCGGAGCCGGACCCGTGCGGTTCCCATTCGATCTCCACCCGTGACCCGTTGGCGTCTAACAGCACCGGCAGGGTGACCTCGGTTTCGTCAACCGTGAACGACCCGGTGATGACCACCGGCCCGGCGTTGTGCGTCGTTGTCAGCCCACCGGATTCGGAGTTGAACGTTGCCGGTGCCGGAGACCATGAGAACCCGGACAGGCCGGAGTCGACGCCCGGAGCGGCGAGGAGTGTCGAGTCGATAGTGAGCCGTTGAACGGCCCCAGAACGTGAGTTAGCCACTTGCCACAGCCTCCCTTCCACCAAAGAACGCCACGTAGGGTTGCCCGTTTGCGCCGCTGGTGGTGATCGTCACGGCTTGATCTCTCGTCGATAGTGAGATGACCTTCAATCCCGCTTGCGTAAAGTCCGAGTTTGTCGACCCATCAGCTATCCGCACACGTGTCACACCGGTGGTGATGCTCGGCAGGATCAGGATCAGATGCGTCAGGTGTGGTGTTCCACCATCCCGGTTAACGCTCGACGCGAGAATGGTGCGTGCGGTGGTGCCGGCGTTGCCCGCCGACGCCCGGAAGCCGTAATAGCCTCGGCCTTGCGCCCCGAAAGACACTGGGCGGGTGATGGCATCAGCCGCCGGAGCCTCAAAACCGGGTCGACGGAAGGCTACCGGATAAGCGGTGAAGTGCACCAGGGCGCCTCCAACCTCACCGATGACCAGCGTCGGAGCATCCGATTCACCGGTTGCGTAGTCGGTTCCCAGGATGGTCGAGATGAGGCCGTCGGTCTCGGTTCCGTCATAGAGACTCGTGAGATCGAAAGCGACGCCTTTGGAGTGAACACTCGCTTGTTCGATGACCCGTCCCAGGGCGGGTTCGGTGGTGATGCTTGCGCTACCGCTCACACTGCCGCCGAGCAGCTCGGTGATCTCCACCACCGTGCGCAACCGGCCAAGCCAGACCCGCAGATCAGCAGTTCTTCCAGTCGTCATATCCTCACTTCCGCGTAGGTCTCATCTGAGTTGCCCGAGTTGGCGGTGAAGATCAACCCGACTTGATACCGTCGAGCACCAGCCGTCAACCCGGTAATCGTGTCTTCCCCGCTTGCGAAGTCCTCACCGGTCACGTTCGACCAGCTCCCCCAACCCGTATCGCCACCATTGCGACGACGGTACCGGAGTTGCACGCCGGTAGGCCGTGTTCCCCAATCCGACGGCTCCCACTTGACAGTCGCCGACGTACCCGACGCACGCTCAACCGTGAACGTCTTAGGCCCGTTGGGAGGATCAACCGGATCGACGAGCATCAACGACACCCGCTGATTGCCGGAGTTGGCACGCATCCACATATTCAACCCGGCAGGCACCTCAACGATCATCGGATTGGCATGAGCCGTCATAATCATCGCCCCAGTGTCGTTAGTCGGAGCAGTAGAACCGGCAAACACGAACCGCACCTCATTCGATACTGAGATGGCCACCGCACGAGCACGATCAGCGGCCAACACATTGGCGTAGGTCGTCGTCGCCGCCGTGTTGACGATCTCCCCCGAAAGAGCCGGATAGGGCCCCCCTGATGTCATTGAGTCCTCAGGTTGAACCGGTGTTGCAACGAACCGTGAACTTCGAGCAGACCGTAGTCACCGGCCTGGCGCATGATATGCGCCGGGTTGTCAGTGATTTGGTTCGTCGCAGGTGCGAAGTACTGCCCGATCGTGGGACGGACCGCACCCCGCCACGCCTCCCGCACACCACACAGAATCGGCCAGTCGTTGGTACCGGCAGTCGTCCCAGCGGTCGGAGCCGTGATCCCATCGTACGACAGGATGTCAACACCGTGCAAGCGCCCCTCATAAGCGCCCCCACCGAGGACAGTGTTCTGAGCCAGCACATTCTCCGTGAGCCGATCCCACGAGAACTTCTGGTCGAGCATGTAGTCCATCAACGCCTGGAAACACGCCGGATGCATGATCATGTACTTGCGTCCGAAGTTGTCCGACGTGTTCGAGTCAACCTTGTTGACCTTGCACTTGAGCGCGAATTGGCGCACAGCGTCGTAAATCAACGACCCGGCGGCTCCGGTAGTTGCGTAGGGGAAAGTCGGAGTGATGAACACCGACGTGGCCGTCCCGATCCGAGTTGTGTCACTCGAGGCAACACCGGCCAGCATCGCCGCCCACAGGGCCCGGTCGATCTGCCGGCGCATCTCATAGGCCTGACGTGCCCTGGTTTGCTCAAGCACCGGCCAAGGCACCTCCATGGCATCCTCCCAAGGCACAACGTTGGTGGTGGCGAACCCTCCCGACCGTTCGAATGTCAGGATGGATTGGTCACCGTATCGGATCCCAGCCCAGTTGCCCTTACGAGCACGAGTCGTGGCCTGGACACCGACCGCCGACGCTCCCGACCCGGAAGGCGTCCAGTTGGGCACCGGAATGAACGTTTGGTGAGCCTGACCGGACACCCAGGGCCCAGTATCCGCATTGCTCACCAATTGGAGCATCAGCGTCTCATCCCGAAGCTGAGCCACCGTCCGGCGGCTAAAGGTCTTGAGATAATCCTCGGTGGTGAATGTCACTTACGGCCTCCCATCGCATCGGCTACTTGCTTATCGAAAAACTTGACGAACTCGGCGTCGGTCATCTTGTCAAAGTTCGGTTTGCTCCGATTCCGAGCCGTCCGACTCACCGCCGGAGACTTGGCCGCCGGTCTCGGAGCCGGAGCCGCACGTTCGGCGGCCACCGGCGCACCAAGGTCACCCACATAGATCGGTTCACCCTTGAGGTTGAAGCCCACCTTGTCCACCTCGGCGTCCAGGTCAACGTCGGGAAACACCTTAGAGAGAATCGCCCCATACGCTTTCAAGCGAGACTCGACCTCGGTGTAGAGGGATTCGTAATCGGGAGACTCATCAACCACGGGCTCATCGGCGGTGGTCTCGTCATCAAGAATCGGTTCATCAGGCATGATCGGACAGTCTAGCCGGACAAAGCCTCCAACGCTTCCATATCCACACCAGAGTGAGACCCGGCGGCCCGCATCTCCCGCAAACACTCCAACAACAGCTTCGTGCCCTCCCTCTCAATCCGCCAATCCTCCGTCACCTCACCCAACTCCTGAATCCTCATAGCCGCACGCACCGCCAACTCCGACAGATGCTCATACGACGGAGACCCATCAAGCGACCTCGGTTTCCGATCGACCACCTTCTTCACCGCATCCCCAAGGATTTGCCGATCACGGTAGATAGTCGAAACCGCGACACCAAGCCGAGCAGCCAAATCCGGCGCCGTCATATGCGGATTAGCCGCCACCTCCCGCCGCCGCCCCTTAGTCAACTCACTAGGCATTCCTAAGAATC
>OZ244816.1:0-3477165 GCA_965220255.1 Dehalococcoidia bacterium | reverse complement strand
CGTCCAATCCGGGACGGCGGGCTCAGCCTCCGCGATTTCGCCGCGACGGTACACTTTCGGTGTCACGGGGTTGGTAGAGCGGTACACCCTGATGGTGTCCTCTCCAAGGAGATCGACGTCCCAAACAACCAGGGTTCCCGCAGCGAAATAGTCGGCTCGCTTCTCCGCCATGTCCCGTTCGGCGGCAGGCCCATAGTCGTTTTCGCTCCGAATCTCCACGGCGAATGCAGGCGCGCCATCTGCAAACTTCATTCCCGAGTCCTCGCCGGTGAAGTATGCGGCGTCCGGGCTGAAGGACTGACGATTGGGAAGGTCGACAATGAACCCGACGTTGTCTCCTACGGCAACGCCTGAATGACCCTTTCGAACATACTGGTACAGACTTAGCCAAATCTTGCTGCTGGCAAATCCCGGTCTGAGTCCAGTAGGCGCCATAAGCCGCAATTCTCCTCTGACAAGCTCGGCCTTTCCGCCATCGGCGACTTTGTACAGGTCGGCCACTGTCGCGGGCTTCTTAATGACCGTTACCATGCGCGCCTCCCGGTTTCCGAAATGTTAGGTTCGCCGGCAGTCTTCATTATACCTGATGGGTTGTTCTTACATCCTGACTACCAACTGCAGCTGGTCGCCCGGGGTGTAGAGGGACTCGAAGGCCGATTGGATGTGTTCCAGGGGAACGAAGTCCGACTCGCGGAGCATCGGCTCGACGACGATCTTACGATCCTGCATGAGCTTGAGGACCGTGTGCCAGTCGGCCGGCTCATGGCCGAATATCGTTTGGATGTTGATGTGACGCGCCATCCAGTCGGCAGGTTCGAGGGGTAGGGGCTCCCAAGGCACGGCTATCAGGACGACCTGTCCACGCGTTCGCACCATGTTTGCGGCTTGGTCGAGGGTGCCCTTTATGCCGGCGCAGTCAAACACGACTTGAACACCTGCGCCGCCTGTCATGTATTCTCCTGCCTCGACGGGATCGACTGTCGTGGGGTCGATCACGCAGTCGGCGTTGAGCGCCTCGGCTGCGGCGCGTCTTGTCGCTGACGGTTCAGATACGAGGATGCTCGTCGCGCCGGCAGCACGTGCAGCCTGAATTACAAAAAGGCCGATGGGTCCGGCGCCGATAATCGCGACTGAATCTCCGAGCCGTAGCTGGGACAACCTCACGGCATGTACGGCCACCGCAGCGGGTTCGCACAGGGCGGCGGCTTCGAAGGACACACCGTCGGGAATCGGGATAGGCTCCCACTCCTCCATAACTTTGTAGTCCGCGAAGGCACGCATTCGGTCAGGGCCGAAACCGTGCAGCCGGTAGTTGTAGCGGGGATTGAGGTCCCATCCCTTTCCCTTCCCGGGCGGGGGATCGCCTCCTCCTCCTACCACCCTGTCCCCGACCTGCCACCTCACTACATCACTACCGACTTCCACGACCTCACCGCAATACTCGTGACCCAGTACCGTGCCCTTCGGCGCGATGTCATACAAAACGGCGTGTACGTCCGTCCCACAGATGCCGCAGAAGGCGACCTTCACAAGAATCTCCTTGGGCCCCACATCCGGGACGGGGACCTCGCGTACTTCCAGCTTGCTGTTGCCCATGTAGACGGCTGCTTGCATGGCGTCACCTCTGGGCCAATTCTATGTTCGACCGCGTTGAGGGTCAAATCGGTCGGTTTCCTTGACTGTGCGAGGGATGGAATCCATAATTGCCCCATAATCTTTCCTTAGGAGGTATGGAATGACCATTAGGCACATCATCAATCAGTCATTTTCGGGGGGATACGGCACCACTTGCCGTGAAGGCGACGACCGTCGAAAGATTCCCATACCCAAAGGAGACGAATGTTCATGCACTCAAACATAGAAACGACAATCGACCGAATCCTGGCTGAGGCGGTCGAACGCGAATTCGTGCCGGACTTGGAGCCGCTTCGGGTCCGGGTTATCGGCACCGGGACCGGACCGGTCCCCTCAGAGCGGGTAGGAGTAATGAACGTCGATCCAACGCATGAAGACTGTGAGGACAAGAATCACAGCGTTGGCGACGAGATATCTTGAATAGCATGGGCGTACCGGGCGTCGGCGAAGTTCGCTAATGGGCGTCCTGCAAAGAATCTATAGAAAGGGGGTAATTTCACATGACGACTGAACTGCGCGGCAACGGAACTACCATGGAGGAGGCGGCCAAGCGTCATCGGTTGCAGATCGACTTTTCTCCGGAGGCGCACGAGCGATTGATGCGGATCAGGGAGAGGTCGGAGGCGGCAACCAATGCGGAGGTCGTGCGCAACGCCCTACGTCTGTATGACTGGTTTCTCGATCAGCGGGCTCGTAATGCCCGCCTGCAGCTTGTTGAAGGCGAAACCGTTAAGGAGATCGAAGTACTCTTCTGAGCAGGACCCCAAGGAGTCAGGAATAGCCGTTCGCGGTGAGCCCGTCGAACCATGAGAAGCGTGTCGACCCCTCGACAGGCTCAGGGTGAACCGGCGGTGTTTTGCTAACGGCATCAGGGGCCGTCAGGATGCTGGGAAAGGCAGGTACCGCGCAGATAGGGAGTACGACTCCCTTGACCGCGAAGGGCCACGGGGCTATGGTACGCGCCAATTCGATCCTTGGAGACCTGCGGGAGCCATGTCACGGTCCAAGCTTAGATACGATCCTGTTCCGGTTGAGAATGTAAGGGCGGCTGCTGAGCGCATCAGGGGCGCGGTGGTGCGGACGCCGCTCGTGAGGCTCAACGCCCATGAAACCCCAGCGGAGATCTATCTGAAGCTGGAGAACCTCCAGCCGATCGGGTCGTTCAAGCTCCGTGGTGCTGCCAACAAGATGGCTCAAATGGCGCCGGAAGAACTCAAGGACGGCGTGTGGACGTGCAGCGCCGGGAACATGGCACAGGGCGTGGCTTGGAACGCCAGACGGATGGATGTGCCGTGCGCGGTGGTGGTGCCGGACGCCGCGCCGGAGGCCAAGCTGAACGCCATCCGCAGGCTTGGCGCGCGCTACCACAAGGTGCCCTTCTCGGAGTTCGTGGAGACGTTCGAGACGCGGATCCACCCCGAGATGTCGGGTACGATGGTACATCCGTTCAGCGACCCCGAGGTTATGACGGGGAACGCGACAATCGGCCTCGAGATACTCGAAGACCTGCCGGACGTGGAGACCGTGGTCATAGCCTACGCGGGTGGAGGGCTCTCGTGCGGCATCGCATCGGTTATCCGCGCACTGAAGCCGGAAGTAAAGCTGTATGCCGCTGAAGTATCGACGGGCGCCCCCTTTGCTGCCTCATTGGCCAAAGGGAGCCCCACGGTCATCGATTATGAGCCGACATTCGTGGACGGCATCGGCGCTCCGCGAGTATTCGATGAGATGTTCAACCTCGCGTCCAGCCTGCTGGACGGCTCCCTTGTCTCCACCCCGGAGGACATCGCCGACGCGGTTCGGCTGATCGCCGAGGGCAACCACGTTATAGCGGAGGGAGCCGGAGCGGCTTCTGTGGCAGGAGCCCTGGCCGGCAAGGCGGGGACGGGCAAAGTGGCGTGCGTGGTGTCGGGCGGCAACATCGACGGCAGTAAGCTCGTCAAGATCCTGCAGGGCGGAGTGCCCTAGGCCGAGCGCGTCGTGAACTGAGATGAGCAGTTATGTTGTGGTCACGCTGAGGGTGTCGAAGCGAATCTCTCAACCTTGATTTGCTCGGCCCTGTCACGTGCATGCCAGAGGTCGTATGCGGTCTGCATACCGAGCCACGTTTCCGGTGACGAGCCAAAAGCCTGGGACAGTCGTATTGCCATCTCGACCGAGATGCCGGCCCTTCCGTTCACCAAGTCGGATAGAGTTTGACGAGTTACGCCGAGTCCTTCCGCAGCCCTCGTAACAGTCAGCCCCAGCGGCTCCAAGCAGTCCAACTTCACAATCTCGCCCGGATGGGGGGGATTCTGCATTGGCATTACTGCGACTCCTTAGTGGTAGTCAGTGTAATCGACATCGACAACGTGGCCTTCATCAAACCTAAACGTGACTCGCCAGTTTCCCGACACGGATACTGCGTAGTGGCCCTTTAGGTCTCCGGTTAGAGGGTGCAGCCGGAACCCCGGTAAGTCCATGTCTCTCGGTGTCCGGCTCTGATCAAGCACTGCAAGAATGCGCGTTAGTTTATTCACATGCTCCGGGGCAACTCGTCTCGACCCTCGACCTCGGTAAAGCGTCCTGAGGCCGCGATGCTTGAAAGAAAGGATCACTCCAACAACCTACTGTGTCGTGCGTCACTTGTCAATTGACTCAATTGAGATTGACGTCAAACCAGACCTAGCTTTTCTGTGAGCCTTGTCGGTGTACTCGTGGTCAAGTATGGTCTCGATACGTTGTGAACCTTATTTACGAGCAGTGTCTAAATCGTGCGGATCCAACAGCAAAGTGAACTGGGGTCATCGGAAGGCGAAAACCCCGATTATCTCCAACGCCAGATCGTCACGTACATCGGGAACAAGCGGGCGCTACTTGGACACATCGGGAAGGTGGTCGAAGGCGTCAAGCGTTGCTTGGGGAAGGACCGCCTGAACGTCTTTGATGTGTTCAGCGGATCGGGGATTGTTTCGCGGTACCTCAAGGCCCACGCCTCCTGCCTTGTCAGCAACGACATTGAGGACTACGCGGCCGTCGTTGGACGTTGTTTCCTGAGGAACCGGAGCACGGTCGATCTGCAGGCGCTTACCGAGATGGTGGATGAGCTAAACCGACGCGTCGAAGTCGAACAGCTCCCGACAGGATTCATCGAAGAGTTGTATGCGCCAAGAGACGAGGAGCGTATCACGAGGGAGGACCGTGTCTTCTATACGCGAGACAACGCTCGGCGGCTTGATGCGTACCGCCGTATGATCGACACCGCGCCTGGGGATATGCGGGAACTACTCCTCGCGCCACTGCTCAGCCAGGCGTCGGTCCACTCCAACACGGCAGGGGTCTTCAAGGGGTTCTACAAGAACCGGGAGACGAAGATCGGACAGTTCGGCGGGACAGGTTCGGACGCTCTCGTTCGCATCAAGGGCAAGATCGTCCTGGAACCTCCCGTTCTGAGCCGGTTCGAGTGTGATTACGAGGTGCTGCAGGAGGACGCCAACGGCGCGGCGCGGCGGGTGGAGAACCTCGACCTGGCGTACATCGACCCGCCGTACAACCAGCACCCGTACGGGTCCAATTACTTCATGCTCAATCTTCTCGTGCGGTACGAGAGACCGGAGAAGATCAGCAGGGTTTCGGGGATTCCCGAGGAATGGCGGCGTTCCGGATACAACGTGCGGGCGAAGTCGCTCCCTCTGATGCGTGATCTGCTGCACAATCTCGATGCGAAGTTCCTGCTCGTGTCGTTCAACAACGAGGGGTTCATCGCGACGGACGAGATGCGTGGTCTGCTAGAAGAGATCGGGAGGGTCGAGGTGCTGGAGACGCCGTACAATGCCTTTCGGGGAAGTCGCAACTTCAACAACCGGCCCATTCACGTCACGGAGCAGTTGTTTCTTGTGGAGAGGCGGTGATGCGGAATCGTGAGTGGCGGAACCACCCTTCGACAGGCTCAGGGTGAACGGGGTCCTCTTTTGGACACTTTCGGGGGAACTGACGCATCAAAACAGGCTCCCCTGGCTGAGGGGGGAACGTTCGCGGGGGTACTCGACTCCGAGGTGCTCGTAGGCGAGCCGTGTGGCCATGCGTCCCCTGCTGGTCCTCTCCAGGAATCCGCGCTGGAGAAGGTACGGCTCGTACACGTCCTCGATGGTCTCGGTCTCCTCGTTGATGGAGGCCGCGAGCGTGTTCAGCCCGACGGGTCCGCCGTCGAATTTCCCGATGATCGAATCGAGCACCTGGTGATCAAGTTTATCGAGGCCGATTTCGTCGACTTCGAGGCGGGCAAGGGCCTCCTTGGCGACCTCGAGGGTGATGGTGTTGTCGGCCATGACCTGGGCGAAATCGCGGACCTGGCGGAGTAGCCGGTTGGCGATTCGCGGGGTGCCTCTCGCCCGCTTCGCGATTTCCTGGAGACCTTCGTCCTCGGCGGAGACTTCGAGGATGCGCGCGGAGCGCTTGACGATGGTCTGCATGGCTTCTTCGTCGTAGAACTCCAGCCGGTGGACTGCTCCGAACCGGTCGCGCATGGGGGCGCTGATCATCCCGTACCGGGTTGTCGCGCCGATGAGAGTGAAGGGCTTGATGGCAAGGTTCATGCTCTTCGCCTTGAGACCCTTGTCGATGACCCACGAGACGAAGAAGTCCTCCATGGCAGGGTAGAGGACCTCCTCGACGACGCGGGCGAGCCGGTGAATCTCGTCGATGAAGAGGACCTCGTGCTCTTTGAGCTGTGTGAGGGTGGCCACCATGTCGCCGGGACGCTCGATCGCCGGGCCGGACGTGGTCTTGATGCGGACTCCGAGCTCGGTCGCGACGATGTTCGCCAGAGTGGTCTTGCCCAGTCCGGGCGGGCCGTAGAGTAGGACGTGGTCGAGTGCTTCGCCTCGCTGCCGGGCGGCGGTTATGGAGATTTCGAGATTGCCCTTCACGGTCTCCTGACCGATGTAGTCGAGGAGTCGACGAGGCCGCAGGGTGTTGTCGATGTCTTGGACCTGTTTTTTGGGGGATACGACGCGCTGCTGCATAGAGTCGACCGGGCAGGAGTGGGAGTTTTTGACGGTTGGGCTAGTAGGTTGCCAGAACCTTTGTTCATTCTAGGTTCGGGTCGCCGGACTGTCAAGGGACGGAGATGGGGAGTGAGTGTTTAGTCTTGGTGAGGTGAACCTCCCCGCTCCTCTGGATTCCGGCCCGGTATCGTGGTACGGGGTGACGTTCCTTCGCCGGAATGACGGTGGGCTGTGTGCGTTGAGCGCTCTCACGAAGTCTGAACAGTTTCGATGGGGAGATTCTCAGGCGGTGAATTGGCGAGTTCTTTTTTTCTGGAAGTGGGACATTCTGGGACATTTTGGGTCATTTTCCTCGTTATCGTAAAGTCGGTTCCCGAATGGTCCATGGTGACACGCAGGCATATTGAGCAGCATTTCTGATCAAGTGACAGGAGGCAGGTGAGAAGAGTGAGCGTCCGTCCATTGAAGATTTTCCTGAATTTGTTGCATATTGTTGCATTCTGTTGCATTTTGGTTGTTATTGTAAAGTTGAACCACAGGCAACCTCATTAACAACCGACCGCTCGTCTATAGTGTGGTACATGCGTTCTTGTTTGTCAAATCGGGGTGAGGGTACGTGCTGAGAGATTGTCGTGCGGTTCGCTAGGCACAAGGTGAGCGGAGTCGCTCAGCGGACTCTCCACCTCAAGGTGCGGGCTGCAGCGCGGCCAACATAGTTGGTCAAACGATGAGGGTCAATGTCCGTGGGAACGAATTTCCCCAGTCTTCTGCTCCTGAATATCTTGCTCCCGCCAACTAGCCATCGTTTCAACCAGAGCATCCAGAGCATCAATGACAGGGCGATAATCGTCACACCCAAGATGATGTGGTATCCCCAGCGATAGTCGGTGCCCGGCATGTATTCGAAGTTCATTCCGAAGATGCCGGCGATCAGGCCCAGCGGCATGAAAATCGTCGCGACGATGGAGAGTACCTTCATGATCTCGTTCTGTCGGTTAGAGACTGCCGAAAGGTACGTGGCAAGAGAGGTGTCGGCCCGCTCTCTGATGACATCGTTGGCGGCTTGGACTCGCACGAGGTATTCAAAGAGGTCTCTGAAGTAGAGGTCGGCGCCTTCGCCAATCAAGTCGAACTCTCGTCGTCCCAACCTACTCAGAATCTCTCTCTGAGGGATCAGTGCCCTACTCAGGCTGAGACTGGATCTCTTTAGGGTCATAACCGCGGTGATGGCGGACTCATCCGGGTTAGCGATAATGCGGTCTTCTATCGCATCGGCCCTATCAGACATTCTGTCCAGGGCGGGGGTGATAGCCTGAAGCAACGCTTGGAAGTGGGAATAGGCGAAGAATACCGAACCCTTCATCATGGGTCTGCCGTCGACTTCCACGAGGTTCCCAATGGCCTCAATGCTGGGCATGTAGATGTCATGCGTGGTGACGACGTAGTTTGAGCCAATGAAAATACTGAGATCGGCCGTTTGAAGGACATCCTCATCCAAGGTATAGTCGACGCTCTGCGCGTTGATAAAGATATACCGTCCGAAGTCCTCGACACGAACCGTCTGTGAGGCTTGATCCACTACGGCATCGACGGTGAGAGGGTGGAACCCAAACGTGTTGAGCAGTAGGTCGCGGTCCCCGTCGTCCGGCTCTGTGACGTCCACCCACAGGACACCCGACTCCGACTCAAGAATCGACCGGATTCGGCTTTCGTCCATATCGCTGATAAGGCGATGGTCGGGGGTGAGATAGTACGCGGTGTATGCCATTGTCTGCTCTCAATGCCGGTGACAGTCACGTGGGTAGAGAACTCAACGATTCCCGTCGACCGTCTTGATGAGCTAATGCAGGCGCTTGTCTCTTGGCGGACGGACGATAGGCTAGAATCGTGGAGCTTCGGTACCACAATCGTAGTTGTCGTGCGTGGACAAGGTCAAGGGACAGGTACCGGTCTAGACATGGAAGTGAAGGGGACGAAATCTGGTTACCTAATTATGTAGCCTTCCGGCATGTCTTTTTGCGTATATGCCGATGGTGTAGAATAGGACGCGACGTTCGGGTCCAGAGGAGTGTTCGATTGGCAGAATATGACGTAGTGGTAGTAGGCAGCGGGGTCGGGGGGTACGTGGCCGCCATCAGGGCGGCGCAACTGGGAATGAATACGGCGATAGTCGAGCGCGCGGAGCTCGGCGGGACGTGTCTCAACTGGGGGTGCATACCGAGCAAGGCGCTCCTCCGCAACGCCGAGGTGGTCGGGCTTCTCAAGCACGCCGACGAGTTCGGGATCGCATTCGACAACCTGCGAGTCGACTTCAGCAAGGCCATCGACCGCAGCCGCAAGGTCGTCAAGAGGCTCACGGACGGCGTTTCCTTTCTCCTCAAGAAGAACCAGGTGACCGTGTACCAGGGGTACGGGGTGCTCAAGGACGCGAACACGGTCGAGGTCCAGGGCACCGAAGAGACGCTTACGGCCAAGAACATCATCATCGCCACGGGAGCGCGTTTCCGGCAGCTCCCGAACCTGCCCATCGACGGCAAGGTGGTGATAACGAGCCGCGAGGCACTGGAGATGCGAAACGCTCCGAACCGCGCGGTCATCGTCGGAGCCGGCGCGACGGGGGCGGAGTTCGCGTACCTGTGGAGCAAGTACGGCGCCGAAGTGACACTGGTGGAGCTGCTCCCACGACTCGTCCCAACCGAGGACGAAGAGGTGAGCAACCAGCTTCAACGCTCGTTCCGTCGTCAAGGCATTACGTCGATGACCGGATCGACCGTGGACGAGGTTAACGTAACGTCCGGCAAGGCGATGGTCACCGTCACGAACGAGAAGGGTACTACCATAATCGAGTGCGACACGGTGCTGGTTGCGGTCGGAGCGCAGGGCAACGTGGACGGCATCGGCCTGGAGGCTGCGGGCGTCCAGGTGGAACGCGGCTACGTCAGTATCGACGAGATGATGCGGACCACCGTTGAGAATATCTACGCCATAGGCGACGTAACCGGCAGGATGCTGCTGGCGCACGTCGCATCGGCGCAGGGCGTGACGGCTGTCGAGCACATGGCGGGGCTCGATCCTCAGCCGCTCGATTACGACTTCATCCCCCGTGCGACGTACTGCCGGCCTCAGATCGGCAGCTTCGGTCTCACGGAGGCGCAGGCGGCGGAGCGCGGCTATACTGTGCGGGTCGGGAAGTTCCCGTTCATCGCAAGCGGCAAGGCGCTGGCACTCGCGGAGTCCGACGGCTTCGTCAAGGTCGTGGTGGACGATGAGATAGGCGACATTCTCGGCGGGCACATGATCGGCGCGGAGGTGACCGAGCTTCTCGGCGAACTTGGGATGGCTCGACTCCTGGAGAGCACGAGCAAGGAGCTGGGCTGGCTGGTGCATCCGCATCCGACGTTGTCGGAGACGATCAAGGAAGCGGCGCTGGCCGCAGACGGCGAGGCGGTACACATTTGAACGAGTCCGGCGCGGGCTGAGTCGATCGGACAAGCCCAGCCGGAAATCGAATCGGGCCGGAGCGGACGATGGCGCTGGCAACAACACTGGACAGGACGCAGATAGCCGATTTCTATCGGCAGATGCAGACCATCCGCATATTCGAAGAACTCAGCCAGGTCAAGTACCAGGAACAGAAGATCAAGGGCTTCCTGCACCTGTACATCGGCCAGGAAGCGGTCGCGGTCGGCGCCATCTCGGCGCTGAGGCCGGATGACGACGTGATTACCAGCTATCGAGACCACGGGCACGCCCTGGCGAAAGGTCTCGACCCCAACGCCGTCATGGCGGAGCTGTTCGGCAAGGCAACGGGAGTGAGCGGCGGTAAGGGCGGGTCGATGCACCTCTTCGACGTCTCGAAGCGGTTCTGGGGCGGCCACGCCATCGTCGCGGGCCAGCTGCCTTTGGCGGTGGGCCTCGCGCTGGCGATCAAGGCGCGAGACGAGGACCGGGTTGTTATGTGCTTCTTCGGCGACGGTTCCGTGAACGAGGGCGAGTTCCACGAGTCGCTGAACCTCGCTTCGCTGTGGAAGCTGCCGGTCGTGTTCTTCCTAGAGAACAACCTCTACGGCATGGGGACGCACGTTGAGCGGGCACGGGCAGGCGGCAAGGAGATCTATGACGACATAGCCGCGTACAACATTCCCGGAGCAAACGTAGACGGCCAGGACGTACTCGCTGTACGGGAAGCATCACAAGAGGCCGTGGCACGGGTCCGTTCGGGTAACGGGCCCGTTTTTATTGAGGCGATGACGTACAGGTTCCGCGGCCATTCGGTCGCGGACGCGCAGGCGTACCGCTCTCGCGACGAGATCGGCGCGTGGCGGGAAAACAACGATCCTCTCGGCAACTTGCGAAACCTCGCAATGGCCGAGGGAGTGATGGAAGAGTCGGACTTCATCGAGCTCGACAAGGAGGCCCGCGCGATCGTGGACGCCGCCGTCGAGTTCGCCGAGAACAGTCCCGAACCGCCGCCGGAGGCGCTGTTCGAGCACGTGTACCAAGGATAGCGGGGATAGAGGAAGACGACAGATGGCCGAGATCATCATCAGAGAGGCGATTCGCCGGGGGCTGCACGAGGCCCTTGAAACGGACGACCGTGTCTTTCTCATGGGAGAGGACATAGGGGCCTACCAGGGGAGCTACGCGGTGACGCGGGGGTTCTTCGAGGAGTTCGGCCCGGAACGCATCCGCGACTGCCCGATTGCCGAGTCGATAATCATCGGTTCCGCGACCGGCGCGGCAATGGCCGGAATGCGGCCTATCGTCGAGATGATGACGATCAACTTCATGCTCCTGGCCATCGACCAGGTGGTCAACCACGCGGCCAAGATGAGCTACATGTCGAACGGCCAGATCAAAGTGCCTCTCGTGATCCGAGCCGTGACCGGAGGCGGAGGCCGTCTTGCGGCGACGCACTCGCAGAACTTCGAGGGCTGGTACGCATCGGTGCCTGGGCTGAAGGTGTGCGTTCCGTCGGACCCGTATGACTCGCTGGGACTGCTACGCACGGCGATAGCCGACCCAAACCCCGTGATCTTTGCTGAGCACGGTCTACTGTACGGCAAGAGAGGCGAGGTCCCGGACGAGCACTACACGGTGCCGATGGGCCAGGCGGCGGTCCGGCGCGAGGGGAGCGACATCACGCTGGCTGCGTATGGGAGGATGGTGTACACGTCCCTGGAAGCCGCAGACCGGTTGGCGAAGCGCGGCATCGAGGCGGAAGTGATCGACCTGCGAACGCTGCAGCCCGTGGATACCGAGACTATTGTCAGCTCGGTAGAGAAGACGAACAGGGTCGTTATCGTCGAGGAAAACTGGCGCACCGGCGGGTTCTCCGCCGAGATAGCCAGCACCGTACAGGAAGCGGCGTTCGACCATCTGGACGGTCCCGTCGGCAGGGTGAACGGTCACGACGTGCCCGCGCCATACAACGCGACGCTTGAGGACATGCAGATACCGGACGCGGACCGCATCATCAAGGAAATCGAAAAGCTATACAGTTTGTGAGGAGGCTGCCCTCTTGGCTACCAATCTGAACATGCCCCAAATGGGCTACGACATGCAGGAAGGTACTCTTGTACGCTGGCTCAAGTCGGTGGGAGACTCGGTATCGCTGGGTGACGCCGTAGCCGAGATCGAGACCGACAAGGCGGTGGTGGAGTTCGAGTCGACCGCCGAGGGAGTCCTTCTCGAATTGCTCGTGGAAGAGGGAACCACCGTTGCCGTTGGCGAGTCGATTGCCACGGTCGGGGCAGAAGGCGAGACGGTCGGAGCCGGAGGAGACGGTCCTGAAGAGTCGACCGACGCTGAGCCCGTTGCGGACGATTCGTCCGAGCCTGAGGGGCAGGATGAACCTGCGGCTGAGGAGGAAGATGCCGAGGCGGCTGCGATACCGCTGCCCGCGTCTCCGAGTGAAGTCCGAGCGTCCCCGGTAGCGCGCAGGCTGGCTGCAGAGCGCGGGGTCGATCTGAGCACCGTTCAGGGCACCGGACCCGGCGGGCGGATACTCAGGTCGGACGTTCTTTCGGCCGAGCCGGCCGCCGCTCCGGCGGAAGAGCCCGACATGCCCGAAGAGGAAGCGCCCATGGAGGCTCCCGAAGTCGTTGAAGAGGCGACCATGCCCTCCGGCGAAGCTCCGATGGAGGAACCGGAGGCCGTTGAGGAAGAAGCAATGGAGGACGAGGCCCCGGCTGAGGAACCTGAGGAGGTGGAAGAGCCTCCCATGGCGGCAGAGGAGCCGGCGGCAGAAGAGGCTGAAGACGCTCTTGTTCCGCTGACGCGCATGAGGCAGCAGATAGCCCGCACGACGGTAGGCAGCAAGACGACGATACCGCACTTCTACGTGAGTGCCGATATCGACATGACGGAGGCCATGGCCCTGCGCAAGCGCATCAACGAGACCCTGGAGGGAGACGTGCGGGTGAGTGTAAACGACATGGTAATCAAGGCGTCCGTCAACACCATCAAGCGCTTCCCGAAGTTCAATTCGTCATACACGGACGACGGCATCCGGATGCACGACTCGATCAATATCGGCATCGCGATCGCGGAGGAAGACGGGCTTATCATGCCGGCGATCCTCGACTGCGGCAACAAGTCGCTGACAGAAATTTCCAATGCGAGCAAGGACCTCGTAAAGCGCTCTCAGACCGGCACGTTGCAGGTCGAGGAGTACACGGGCGGGACGTTCAGCATCAGCAACATGGGCATGTTCGACGTCACGAGTTTCGTTGCCATCATCCAGCCGCCTCAGTCTGCGGTCCTCGCTGTGGGCACCGTGAAGAAACAGGCCGTCGTACAGGGTGACGGCGTTGTCGTCCGGGAGATAATGTCCGCCACGCTATCGGTCGACCACCGGGTCTCAGACGGCGCCGAGGGCGCGCAGTTCATCGTGCAGCTTAAGGAGTTCCTGGAGAACCCGCTTCGGCTGTTGGTGTAGGGCTTATTGGGTGGATGACCTTGATGGATTCTCGCTTTCTGAGTCTTTAGCGTAACTCGCCAAAGGGTCTGTCATTCCGAGCGCAGCGAGGAATCTAAGGTGTTATGCCGTCGTGTCATGGCGCTTGTTCACCTACGAGGCCTATCCTATAAGCAAGGATTCCAGATTCCTCACTTCGCTCCGCTGCGTTCGGAATGACAGCGTTCGGAGTTGGAACGAATTAGTGTAGAGGTTGAGTCCGGGGCCTAATCTCCTCGGCGGAGGACGCGGCCGGGTCTTGCGCCGGTGTGTGTACCGTTGAGGATGACAGGCTCACCGTTGACGAGGACGTGGGGCATTCCGTCGGGGTAGCGGTGCCGGTCCTCGAACGTGGCGTTGTCGATGACGGTGTCGGGATCGAAGACGACGATGTCGGCGGCGCAGCCCTCCAGCAGCAGCCCCCTGTCCTTGAAGCCCATGCGCTCGGCGGGGAAGCCTGCGGACTTGTGGATGGCCTCTTCCAGCGTGAGGACTGACGGCTGCTCACGAACGTAGCGGCCAAGGATGCGGGGGTAGCAGCCGTAGAAACGTGGATGAGGCCTGTCGGCTGCGTAGACACCCGTCGGCGAGATCGCGCTGCCGTCGGACCCGAACATCGCATAGGGCTGTGCCATGAAGAACCGGATGTTGTCCTCGCGGCGGTTGACGGCGACGCAGCCCACGTTGTTGTCCTCTTCGTCGATGAGCTGCAGGTAGACCTCGGCGGGATCGTTGCTGCGCTCCTCGGCGATACGCTCGATGGACTTGCCGATGATGTCGTGGTTTTCTTCCGTCTGGACGTGGCTGATGATTATGGTGTCCCATTCCCACGGGAGGCCGCGGAACCATCCCTTTCGGAGGTCGGTGACGGCCCGGCGACGGGTGTCGGGCGTGCGAAGTCGCTCCAGCATCTTCGCTACCCCGCCGTCCTGCAGCCACTCCGGCACCATCTGGCTCAGGTGCGTCCCGCCCGCGATATAGGGGTACATGTCGTACGTGACATCGAGGCCCTTTGCCCTGGCCCGTTCGATGGGTTCGATCATCACCTCCGGGGTGTCGAAGACGCGGCTGTCGATGATCGCCATGTGGGAGTACTGCACCGGCACTCCCGCTGTCGCTCCGATCTCAATGGCCTCCTCGACGGCTCCAACATGATTATCGGCCCACAGCCGGGCGTGGCTGGCGTAGAAGGCTCCCTCGTAGGGGGCGATGGCGCGGGTGATTTCGATTAGCTCCTCGGTGTCGGCGTAGCTTCCGGGCGGGAGCGTGAGTCCGGTCGTGAAGCTGAAGACGCCCTGCTCGACCGACTCTGCGGCGAGGCGGCACATGGTCGCAAGCTCGTCCTCCGTTGGAGCGCGGTTTTCGAGCAGACCGGCGGCGGCCCGAAGCGAGGTGTGGCCGACCTGGTTCGCGACGTTGACGCTGATGCCGTCCGACTCCAGGAAGGCTGCATAACCGTCGTGATCGGTCCACGTCCACTCTGCTTGGGAGATGTGCGAGCGTGAAATGACGGATGGTCCGAGCGGTCCGACGGGGAACGGAGAGTAGCTGCAGTTGCCAACGACCTCGGTCGTTACCCCCTGGTACACCTTGCTCTCGGCGTTGCGGTCGTCGATCAGGGTACGGTCGGAGTGGGAGTGCATGTCGATGAAGCCGGGCGAGACGACGTGTCCGGAGGCGTCTATGGAGCGGCGAGTTTCCGCACGGCTGAGGTCGCCGATGGCCGCTATCGCGCCGTCGGTGATTCCGATATCGGCCTGGTAGCGGGTTTTGCCGCTTCCGTCGACGATTGTTCCGCTAGTGATGGTGATGTCGAATGCCATTTGGGTTCCCCTGTGGTCGGACTTGCGCGGTATCCTATACCAATTCACATTGACTACGCCGTGATTAAATCATGACACAATGTACCCAACCGTCATTCCCGCGAAAGCGGGAATCCACTCCCCGGCTGCACACATATACGGCCTCATCACACTCAATTGGTCTTACATCGAAATCCGAGTGACATGGCACTCGAAGTCCCGCGATATGGTATCGTGACGGGACAGTTAGGAGAGATATGCGAGGAGGTTTAGCATTGGCAACGATCAGGATCGTCTCTTGGAACGTGAACGGCATCAGGGCCGCCCACCGGAAGGGATTCCTCGATTGGTTCGAGGAGGATCGGCCCGACATTCTGTGCGTCCAGGAGACGAAGGCGAGCGAGGAGCAGTTTCCTGCGGACCTGCGGGAGTTCGAGGGCTACCACAAGTTCTACTCCTCGGCGGAGAAGAAGGGCTACAGCGGGGTCGCCTTGTATACGGCAATTGAGCCGGTCGGTGTCGAGCCGGGCTTCGGCATCGAGCGGTTCGACAGCGAGGGACGCACTCTGCAGGTGGACATGGGCGACTTCGTTCTGTTCAACGTGTATTTCCCGAACGGGAAGAGCTCGGATGAGAGGCTCGAATATAAGATGGACTTCTACGAGGCGTTCCTGGAGCACATCGAGTCGATCAGGTCGCAGGGCAAGAATATCGTCGTGTGCGGCGACGTGAACACGGCGCACAAGCCCATCGACCTGGCGCGTCCCAAGGCGAACGAGAAGATATCGGGATTCCTGCCGATCGAGCGGGAGTGGATCGACAAGCTCATCGAGCGTGGCTACGTGGACACCTTCAGGATGTTCAACCAGGAGCCGGACCAGTACTCGTGGTGGAACCAGCGTGCCAACTCACGCGCCCGGAACGTCGGGTGGCGCATCGACTACTTCTTCGTAAACGAGGAGCTTCGGGCAAGCGTCAAGTCGGCGGACATCCACCAGGACGTGATGGGTTCGGACCACTGCCCGATCAGCCTCGAAGTGGAGACCGGGAGCTGACGGGTTCCCATGCAGCACCGGACGCTCTATCGCGGAGACTGCCTCGACTGGATGGGGCGATGGCCCGATGAGTGCGTCGACCTGATATACCTCGACCCGCCGTTCAACAGCAGCGCCGGTTATGACATCGGTTATGCCGTCGGTAGAGCCCGTCCCTCCCAGGCGAGGGCTTTCAACGATACTTGGAAGTGGGACGCAGGGGCAGCCGAGCGGCTCAGCCGTATTCAGGGTGACGCCGGACATCCGGCACACCACGCCGTCGCGGGCCTTCTCCACCAGCTTGGAGAGTCCAGTATGCTGGCGTATCTCACGTACATGACCGAGCGGCTCGTGGAGATGCGCCGTCTCTTGAAATCCACAGGCAGTATCTATCTCCACTGCGATCAGACGGCCAGCCACTACCTCAAGATCGTGATGGACGGGATATTCGGCGCGAACAATTTTCGCAACGAAATCGTGTGGAGCTACCGGACGGGCGGGGTCAGCAAGCGGTACTGGCCGCGCAAACACGACGTGCTGCTGTTCTACGTTAAGTCGGACTCGTATAAGCACCGGCCGCTGCAGGAACGAGTGTTGTACGACAAGCCGTTCTTCAACGCCCAATTTGACGAGGAGGGGAGGCCCTACGCAGACGTGTACGTCCGCGACGTGTGGGACGACATCAAACCGATCATCAACGTGTCGAAGGAGCGGCTCGGCTACCCAACGCAAAAGCCCGTGGCATTGTTGGAGCGCATCATCGAGGCGTCGTCCAACCCCGGAGACATGGTGTTGGACCCGTTCTGCGGCTGTGGTACGACCGTCGTTGCGGCTGAGAAATTGGAGCGACGGTGGGCGGGGATCGAGATATCGGCGTTCGCCATTGACCTCATCCAGGAACGTCGCCTCAAGGAGATGGGGATTACGGCTGCGATTGAGAGCACATCTGTAAGTGTGGAATCAGCGACTGGCTGAACAGTTCTTTGCCCGATCTGTTTCTACGGGTCATTTCTCAACACCGTCACAACACTAACCATGATCCCATTTCCATCTCTTCAATGTGTCGAGTCGGATCCCGCAACCTTTCTGTCTGAACGCGGGGAGATATTCGCCGTCTTCGATGAGCGAACGCAGGACTCCGGCAACGTGTCATACGGGGTTGAGGTCGATGGACGGCGCTACTTCGTGAAGACGGCGGGTCGACCCGACGACGACAGGTCCTATCTGGACCATGGCGGTCGAGTCAGCCTTCTGCGAAACGCGGTGAAACTGGCCGAGTCCTCGGATCACAGGACGCTTCCAGAGTTTCACCAAGTAGTCGAGTCTTTGTCAGGGCCTATGCTCATATACGACTGGGTCGAGGGGGAGTTGATCGGAAGCTGTCTTGATCGAGTGAGGAGCCTGAGCGCGAGCGAGGTCACGCAACTGCTGACGGACGTCTACGACCTTCATCGAGAGCTCTCCGGTCTGGGTTGGATCGCCAACGATTTCTACGACGGCGCGATGATCTACGACTTTCAGCGACACAGGGTGCATGTCATAGACCTCGACAGCTATAACATGGGAAGTTTCACCAATCGGATGGGGCGCATGTTCGGCTCGTCCAGGTTCATGGCGCCCGAGGAGTTTGAGCTTGGCGCCACCATCGATGAGCGGACTACGGTGTTCACCATGGGCAGAACGGCGGCGGTGCTCATGTCTGACAACTCGCTGGAGAGGGGGCCTTTCCGGGGAACCGACGGTCAGTACGAAGTGATGCTCAGGTCTTGTGCAAATGACCCGGACGACCGGTTCGAGACGGTGGCGGAGATGTGCGCGGCATGGGTGGACGCTCGCGACCATTAGATGCCGTAATCCGGTCGCGCATGAGGTTCAGCACGAACGCACGCGCACGACTTTCACCGTATCCGAGCGTATAATTCTCCCCACTTCACGAGGGTACGAAGAAGGAGGCGCACAATGGCAAAGCCGCGCATGATGTTCTTTCACGACGGACGCCATCCTCACATCTATATGTATGAGCCGCCGATGCAGAAGGAGGAGTATGCGGTCGCCATCGACGAGCTCTCGGGAACGACGATTGACGCCGTCATGTTCTGTCTCGGAGAGGGGCGAACAATGCTGCACGATACGCAGGTGGGAGAGCTGTGGGGGCACAACGTCGATAGGTGGCCCCATCTCATCTGGCGGCGGACGCACCAGAACGCCAAGGGCCTCATCGAGGAGGGGAATGACCCCCTACGCATCGTGTGCGACCGCGCGCACGAGAAGGGGATGCTGTTGTATCCGACCCTGCTGGTTCAGGTCGGCAGCGACGAGCGCGGTGGCGAAAGGGCGACGTGGGTGCGGTGCTCCGACTTCCGCTTCGAGAACAAGCATCTTGAGATACAGGCGAAGGGTGGCGTCGACTCCAGCTTTCCGGGGTTCGACGGTCTGGACTTCATGCACGATGAGGTAAGGGAGGAACGGTTCGCCATCGTCGAGGAGGTGGTGACCAACTATCCCGTAGACGGATTCGAGCTGCACATGGGGCAGCTGCCGTACTACTTCCATCCCGACGAGGTGGACGTGGGCCGTCCGGTGCTGACGGAGTGGATTGGCCGTGTTTACGACGTTGTCCACCAGAGCGGTCCCAATCGCGAGCTTGCTGTACGCGTTCCGGCAAACCTCGATGAGTGTATGGCCGTCGGCATGGACGTGCGCCGTTGGATAGAAGATGGCATCGTCGACGTGATTATCGGGGAGGGGGCTGTCGGAGACACCATGAACCAGATGGCCGATTTTCGAGGGCTGGTGGAGGCCGCCAGAGGGACGGACTGTCGCGTCCATGCGGCGCTGCAGCATCGCGTTGATTCCGACCGCGTAGGTGACGCGACTATCGAGATGATTCGTGCTGCTGCGGGCAATTACTGGGCGCAGGGGATCGAGGGGATATACATCTCCAGGGGGTGGTTCTACAACTACCCGTATGACGGCTCGTTCTACGAGAAGATCAGGGAGATTCCGCAGCCGGACGTGATGGCCTCGAAGGACAAGTACTACAGGGTGCCCACGCTCGGCGACGGCCCAAAACCGGAGAGCGGACCGGGGAGTGTCATGCAGCTTCCGGCGACACTTGAGGTCGGTGCGCCCACATCGATAGATTTCGTCATCAATGATGATCTTCCCCGGTGGGACGCCGTCGGGCGGGTGTACGAGGTGCTGCTGCGCATCCGCATCACGAACACGACGGAGCTTGACCGTCTGGCCTTTGAACTGAACGGAGAAGCGTTGCCCGACGATGCGCTGAGAATAATCAACCAGATGTTTTGGATGAACGGGCCACGCCGTACCGCGCAGGGGTACTGGTTCGTCTTTACCCTCGACAGCGACTCCTGGCCGCGACAAGGAGCGAATACCCTGCAGATTACGCTGCTGGAGCGCGACCCGGTGGCGACTCCGCCGGTCGTCGTTCAGGATGTCGAGTTGGAGACGAAGTACCTGATGGGCAAGCACTTCCGTCGCGGGTATGACGATCCGGCGCTCGGCCAATTCGAGGGGAAAATGGGAGGGAACTGGTAGCTTTCGGCGCTTGAGTCTCAAGTCAGAGGATCCAGCTTCATAGGTGTGATAGGCTTTATTCGGGCAGCATTTGATGGGGGAGGCCTGACCGATGAAACGTGTGGTTACCGCAAGTGTATTTGAGGAAGGCGACTGGTATGTGGCTCAAGCCTTGGACGTCGATGTAGCGAGTCAGGGAGAGACCTTCGATGATGCGCTAGTGAATCTGCGAGAGGCGCTGGAACTGCACTTCGAGCCTCCCGTTCCCTGGACATTGGTACAATCAATTCGACACCATCAACTGAATTGCTAGTCCAAAGTAGGTGTCCTCGTGCAGCGGGAAGAGGCTCTCAAGGTACTTTCGAAGCACAAAGCCAAACTTAGAGAGAAATTTGGAGTCAAGTCTATAGCCATTTTCGGCTCCACTGCTCGTGATGAAGTAACTCCTCAGAGCGATATTGATGTGCTTGTCGAGTTTGACCCCATTGTTGCTCCGTCTCTTCTAGACTTCATCCACCTCAAACAATTCTTGTCCGACGAGTTGAACGGCAACGTTGATCTTGTAGAAAAGAAATCTCTGATCCCTGAACTACGCGACGCTATTCTTGCCGAGTCGGTGTATGTTTGATCGGATATGGTGGTTCAGGGACATCATCCTTTTCCTTGACCGGCGTCATTGGTTTAACACTCCTTAAGGTGAACCAACACCATTCCCTCTCTTGTGAAACACCCCTGCAGTGGCTATACTCAGGGCCGCGTCCTAACGGACAATTTCCGTATATCCGCTTGCCGATTGGAGGACCACTATGACCGCTTCTCCCGACGCTTCGAAAGTTATCTTTACCGACGATGGTTGGGTCCTGAGCGCGACCGAGCCGCCGCTGACCGTCGAGAAGCTCAAGGCCGACGTCGTGGACAGTCACGCATGGCCGGGCGGGGCACTGTGGTGGAGCATCGGCGATCACGAGATATACCACTACGAGACCCAAATTGGTGAGATCATCGGCTCGGAGATGGAGGGACTGGATGAGAGCACGTACTCGTTCGTCCACTCCGGCACACCGGGAGTCATCGGGAAGATCGCGGCCAATGTACGCGGGTTGATGGACGAGTGTGGGGGACCGGTCACGGCGTTGTCGAAGTTGTGCCGGGAGGCGGGCATACCGTTCTTCCCGCGTGTCAGGATGAGCAGCCACTACGAGATCGACCCGCGAAACCCTGCCTACGGGCGGTTCCGGCGGGACCACCCGGAGTGGCTCATCGGCAAGCCGGGCGAGGAGCTTGCTGTTGGAAGCCTGCCGTGGGGGCAGCGGACGGGCCTCAACTACGCCTTTCCTGAAGTGCGCGAGTACCAGAAGAGCATAATCTTCGAGACCTTCGAGCGCTTCGACGTGGATGGAGTGGAGCTGGACTACATGCGCCACCCCGGCGTGTTTCGTTCCGATGAGGCATATCAAAACCGATACTTGATGACGGACCTGATCGAAACGGTGCGTGATCGTCTGAAGGAGGTCGGGGCGGAGAGGGGCCGAGACCTGCAATTGGCGGTGCGCGTCCCCCCGACGATGGCCGACTCGGCAAGGATTGGCCTCGACGTGGAGCGCTGGATCCGAGACGGACTGGTGGATATCGTAGCTGTGGGAGGCGGATTCATTCCGTTCGACACACCGATCAGGGAGTTTGTTGAGGCCGCGGAGGGTACGGGCTGTCTCATCTATGGGTGCATCGAGGCGACGCGGCACATTGACGACGATGCCGTCCGAGCGCTTGCGGCGAAGTGGCTGAGTCACGGGGCGGCGGGCGTGTACCTGTATAACTTCTACACCATGTATCCCGAATGGAATAAGAGGATGGTGGAGGAGGTCTCAGACCCAAGTCGCCTTGAGCGGTTGAACAAGCGCTACGAGTTGGGCCAGGCGGGGCCGCTCTATCCTTCCAGGGGACATGGCGGGGCGTTTCGCTATGCCTCGCCTTCGACGTCTCTGCCGGTCACGCTGCGTTCCACTTCCGACGGAAGCGGGCCTGAGTTTTCCATGGAGATAGTCGACGACCTTGACTCGGCCATAGCGGACGGCGCTCTCGAAGGGTGCCGCCTGACGCTGAGGTTTGAAGATATTGGGGCCACGGACGGGATCGAGGTCACGATCAATGGGACGACGCTTCCCAAGCAGTGGGGAGCAGGCGCCGTTGACGGGTGGACACGAATGGGAATCACTCCTTACTTCTGGATGGAGTACCCCGCCTACCCGGAGGAGAACAAGTTCGAGGGCAAGAGCCTAACGTTCGAGTTGAACGGCGAGACCCTGTGCAAGGGCGTTAACAGTATCGAGGTCAGTCTCGTCTCGGCTAATGGAGACGCGGGGCGGACGGTGACGCTCAATCACGTCGAGTTGGATGTAGTTTACAAGCAGTAGGCGGTCCTGCGACCTATCTCCACCACTCGTATTCGAGGCCGAGCGACCGGTCTTCGAGCGGCAGGTCTACTCGCTGCCCTCCGTTGGCGGACGAGACCTTGAGGGCTATTTCCACTTCGAGAGCCACGGCGACCCTGCGGCCTGAGTTCTTCGGCTCATCGAGCTTTCCGTCGAGGCAGTCCATGACGTCGGCGACGGAATAGGTGGTGCCGTATGAGCCGGTTTGCGGGCCCGGCCACGGGACGTTGACTCTCTTGACTCCGCCAACGGTTTCGATGTCCTGGAAGAGGCTCCATTCTCGCTGGTTGCCGTGGACCATCTCTCCTGTCGTGCCGCTGATTCTCAGCATCGGCGCGCCTTCACGGACGTGCAGGATGGTTCCGTCCTCGCAGACGAGTATGCCCTGGCCCTTGAATTCGCTGCTGCCCGTTTCGAGGGGCGGCTTATCGGCCATGCCGACGACCCATGCCGGGGCGCTGTTGAGGAAGTACGACCAGTTCTGGTGCTGTGCGCCGGGACGGAACGATGTTTCCATCGAGATCACGTCTCCGATTGCGCCCGATTCCATGAGCTCCCTGGCCTTGGCGAAGGACGGGTGAGTAGTGGAGATTGCGCCGCAGTTCAGGGGCACGCCCGCGTCCCGGCAGACGCCTACCATCAGGTCGGCCTCCGCGAGGGTGTGGCACATGGGCTTGTCGGTGACGACGGCCTTGGCCCCGTTCTCGACGGCAAGCCGGACGAGCTCGGGTCGGCTCTTGGTGTTCGTGGCTATAGCCACGATGTCGAGCTTCTCCTTCTCAAGCATCTCTGCCCCGTCCGTATAGAGTGCGACGTCTCCGTAGCGGTCACCAAAGACCTGGAGGCGGTTCGGGTCGCGGTCGCAACCGGCTACGAGATCGATCTCCGGCCGGTCGCGGAGTGCCTCGGAGTAGGAGGTCGGGGTGCCCTTCGGCAGGTGACTTTCGTGGAGATAGAACTGCCGGTGCACATCGAGTTCAGGGGTCGGCTTGTCTATGCTGTCCGCGGTATCGATGCCCTGCCGGTAGGGCAGCCGGCCGGCCATGTCATACAGCAGCCCCATCCATCCGAGTCCAATGACGCCCGCCCTGTATTTAGCCATTATTGATTTCCTTTCCGAATCGTTCGTCGCTGCATGTTGATGAGGTAGGGGCGATTCGCGAATCACCCCTGCTAGCTGGAGAATTCGTAGGGTCCGAGGTCCTGGTCGACGAAACCGCGATGGAAATTCTTGCCCATGAGGTACTTGATGTCGAGTTCGACGTCCCGGACGCCCGCGTCCATCGTCAGCACGGTGTCGCGGTGGTCGAGAGTGACCTCCAACTCGTTGGTTCCCTGCTCAGGCCAGTGGTCGCGGTCGAGCTTGAAGACGAACCAGTAGCCGAAGATGCGGTGCCTCGGCGACCTGAGCCGGTACATCTGGTTGATCGTTCGGAGAAGGCCGTCGGGCAGAGTCTTGCCGTTCAGCTTGAAAGTGATCTTGTCTATTTCGCTGACGGCCGTCAGCATGACCCGCAGGTTGACCTCGTGGACGCGCCCCATGTCTCCCCATCGTTCCAGGTCGTCGGAGATCGTGAAGGTGAAGGTCTCCGGTTTGTCTACGTGAAGTGTTCTTGGAAGCTCCGCCCCGGGCTCGCCTTCGCTGCGACGGGGACTCTCAGTCGGCATGATGTAGATCTTGTCGCGGTAGTCCATGATGTCAGGGTAGGGGAGTTCACGGAGTATTTCGTAGAAGTCCTGGGTGTACGGCCAGCGCTCGTGCCAGTGTCCCATGTAGATGCCGTCGACGCCCTGCCGCCAGTAATTGGTCGCCGCGGCGCGGATCATCTCTATGGTGCCGGATGCGAGGCGGTCGGAATCGACAAGGCTGTTTATGTTGGCGTACACACGGACTCCCGAACCTTCTGCAGCCTCCACGACGGGGCTGAAGTCCGCCATGGTGTTCAGCAGGTAGGGAGCCGCCGTCTCGGTCGCCACGAGGACATCGACGATTCCCTGCTCGATCCACGCCGGTACGTCCAGACCGATTGAAAGGGACTCTTCAATCGAGGAGGGGACCTGGATGACCAGTTCCCTCTCTTCGCCGCCCGCCTTGACGGCGGTGTGGACTCGTCGAATCCAGTCGGTCATGATCTCCCGCCCCGCGTCGATCTCGTTGGGATGGAAGTAGTACGGATGGTGGACGAGACTCAGTTCAAGTCCGTTGACGGGGTATGAGAGGATCTCGTCGATCAGCGCGAACCGCTCGTCCCGAATTTCCTGGTGCTTGAAGTCGGCGCACTCGTAGCCCGGCCATTCGGGATCGAGGTCGCCGGCAGCGCCGATGTCCCACTGCTTGTTCTCGAACCGGAACAGCGAGCCACGGGTATTGAGAGTTTCCTCGCCGTAGCGTTCGCCGCTCGGCATCTGTACGAGAAGGACGGGATAGATGAGCATCCCCTTCTCGTGGGCGCGATCAATCGCAACCTGGAGAGGGTTGTGTCCCGCGTCGATCAGGGACCTTGCGTTCTGGTGCGTCCTGCGCCAGATCGCGTGTTGCCACCGTTCCAGATGATGCCCCCACAGCTCTCCTACCTTCGTGTCGTAGAGGACCGTGCGCCCATCACCGACGCCGAACATCAGCACGTCCACCGGCGTCCCCGCGATTTCGTCGACGGCATGCTGGTATTCCTCCTTCTGCATGGGAGGTTCGTACATGTAGATGAGGGGATGCCTCCCGTCGTGGTAGAACATGATGCGTGGAGTGGACATGTGACACCTCTGACCCGGAGAGTCGGGGATTATGAAAATCGGGGCCCCATCAGAAGGATGAGGCCCCGAACTTTCAACCGGTTGAACTACGTTCCGATCGACTTAGCGTACTACGAGCAAGACTGCGTTCCACCCAGGTTGAAGGCCCAGCTGTTGCAGAACTCAGACCTGTTGCCGGGATGGTTGTAGTTATCCTGGCCGTCGTCGAAGAAGTAGGCCCAGGCCGTATGGCCGTTGTGGTCCTGCGCGTGGGTGAACGGCTGGCCCCTCATGTTGTTCCTGTTGAGGAACAGACCAATGTGCGCGTTTGAGAAGGCCGAAATGTGCATCGCCAGCAGGTTCTCCGCGTGGTTGCGATACATCCCTTTGCCAATCTCGACGCGCCGGGGATCGAACGTGGAGCTGCCAAACCCTTCGATCACGTCACCGTGGAGGGAAGCGAACCAGCCCGAGTGATCGGCTGGGAATGCGTCGCCAGGAGCCAACGGCAGGAAGTTGGGATCGGCGCCAGGGGCCATTCCTTCCGAACCTGCAGTCTTGTAGTACCTTGCGATCTCCGTCCCAGGGTAGAAGTAGCGCTCGTCAAACGGTATGAAGTTTGTCGTAAACCGCATCCACGGGTTGACCGTGTGGCGCGACAGGTTCGTGTCTATCGTGCAGCACCCTTGTGCAGAACGGAGCGCCTCGTACCACCGTGGATTCTCGTCGACGACGATCTCGATTCCGACTTCAGCAAGGTGCGACTTGACCAGTTCCGCAATCGTTGGCCGGCCAGCTGAATCGGAGTATTGGAAAGTCAAGCTTACCCGCTGGCCATTGGGCAAAGTTCGGAACCCGTCGCTGTCCCGAGCGGTTAGGCCGAGACCATCAAGCAACTCATTCGCCTTGTCGAGGTCTCGCTCCATGTACAGTTGGGTAAGCTCGTCATCGGCAGGGAAGTAAGGCGTGCTCGGATGGGGTACGCGGTTTTGGATTACGCCCAGACCCAACTGAGCAGTCTCGTTGATTCCATGTCGATCGAGAGCATGTGAGAAGGCAATGCGGAAGTCCTTGGTACGAATCAGCCGTCCGATTTCAGGATCCACGTTGTACGTCTGATTCATGTGAAGACCGAGGTCGGCGCCGCCCAGCGAAGGCCAACCATAGATGCTGTAGTCACCGCGCTCCATGTTCTCGATGTAGAGCGGGAGCTCGGGAAGGATGTAGTTCGTCGTCCTGCCGTCAACCTCACCGTTCATCCCCCGGAACCGTACAGTAGCATTGTCACCCGGAATGATGATCATGACGACCTGGTCGGTGTAGGGCAACTGGTTGCCCGCGGGGTCTACGAAGGGGAAGTAGTGATTTCTCTCGCCGACCGCAATCTCGCCAGGCTTGTACTGAGCAGGGCAGTAGGGCGCCACGCAGCCCGTGGAACCGATACTCTCGAACGGCTCAATCTCGAAGCGGAACAACTGGAGGTTCTGGGAGGCGTGCATGACGTCTCTCCAGTCCTTCAGGCCCATTTCATCCGCGATAGCCTGGGCCTGCGCAGCACCTGCGTAATCGGGATGGATCTTCTTCAGGTTCGGATGGCCGAACCAGCAGAAGCGGTTTCTCATGCAGAGACTCGCCGTGTGAGTCTGTTCCATGAGGACCCAGTTCGGGGAATCGAAGGTGATCTTGAAGTTGAGGTCGTCGACGATGCTGAACTGGGCCAGTTCCCCGGTGACAGGGTCAGTCATTTGTGGGGGTAGGTTCGGGTTGATTTCCTTGTTGAAGTTGTGGTCCTCGAAGGCGAATCGAACATCCTCGACGGTCAGGGGAGTTCCGTCGCTCCACTTCAGACCGTTTCGCAGAGTGTAGGTGTACTCGCGGCCGTCTTCGCTTCCCGACCAGGTCTTGCCGGCCCCGGGGCCGAAGTTGATCTCGTCGGAGTCGCGTTGGACGAAGCCGAAGGAAATCCACTCACCGGTGTATGAGCGAACCTCGGTGATGCGGTACGCGCCGCCGTACTCGCCAATGCCATCGGGACCGAGTATTACGCTCACGTCCTCAGGAACGGGGAGTCGATCGTTGAGTGGAGGCAGGGAGCCTTCCTTGACCAACTGCGCTGACAAGGGGGACTCGAAGAACTGGCTCGGCACCGGGCCGGTGTAGGCCGAATGGTAGAGCCAGGGGGTTCCTGGCGTGTGTCGCGAGGCCGGCTCGAAGGCCGATGATCCCTTAGCCGGGCAGTCGGACACCTGATTGCCGCGAATGTAACACGACGCCGGAGTCTGGATCTCCATGGCGATCTGCTCGACGCCCTTGATAGCCTCTTCGGCCTGCATAGCAGCCGTCTCGGCCGCCATCGCCGCCGAATCAGCTGCCATGGCCGCCGTCTCGGCCTGTTTCGCTGCTGCGTCGATGGCTGCGTTCGTCGCCTCGAGGGCGCCATCTACGATCCTCTGAACGTCCGCTGCGGAAAGCTGGTCACCTACAGCGCTCGTCACTGCACTGGCAACCAGATCCTCAACGTCGCCGCGCGTGAGGCTCCCGGACAGGCCGGAAGCTACCTGTGACTGAACGATCCTGTTGATCTCAGCCGCGCTCACGCCCTCTGGGACGGAACTGGCAACGGCAGAGTTGATCAGGCTCGTGAGCTGGCCCTGATCGATTTCGGGTGCCGGCAGTGCGCGGATGGAGTCATCCACAATCTGCTTGACGTCCGCCGCCGAAAGCTGATCGCCGGAGGCGGACTGGACGATGGCCTCAACGTCGGCGCGGGTCAGACCCGGCTGGGAGGCCATTGCCGCCGTGATCGAGTCCTGGACCATCCCCTGAATCTCAGCCGCGCTCGCACCTTGTGGCGCGTTGCTCAGGGCATCCTGGATTATCTTGCCCACGTCAGGCGTCGGCTCTGCGTCCGAGTCGTCGGAACCGCAGCCAACCGCCGCCAACGCGACAATCGTTGTACTTGCTATCAACAATACCAATAAACGATTCATTCTTCCTAACACTGGTCTTCTCCTCCTCCTGAATTGTGTTGTTCCTTTGGTCATCTCGGCTTCGCGACACAACCAAAACACGCTAATGCGCGGGGCACCCGACCCCACTGTGAGGCGCAACTATAAAGAACGAGACGCGCATTGTCAAGAATCCCTGACTTAGCGTAGGAACCCCATACTTACTGATGCTTACTGAGCCCTTGGTGCTGATTTGCTCAGCGATAGCACTGCCTCATGATGAAATCAATTTGGAAGCGAGTTCATGTGAGTCCTCATGGTTGCCTGTTCAGTCACGTGATCCCGCCGTATAACTTCGGGTAGATACACTCGATGAGTGAAAGTGGGCGCGGAGGAATTCTCTAGGTTGTATTGACATTTCCCGTCACTCCCGCGGAAGCGGGAATCCAGAGTCGGGCACACATATACTCCCTACAGGGAATGACGATTTGAGTTGGGATAAGAAAGAGAATTCCAAGAAAGTCAACACAACCTAGTCTTTAGTAAGACCATACAAATCATCCACCTCGCCGCGAGACGGCATTGCGGTCTGAACACCACGTTTGGTGACAGCAAGCGCTCCTGCCGCCGCGCCGTACCGGACGGCCTCCCGCATGCTGCGCCCCTCTCCCAAGGCGACGGCGAGAGCCCCGCTGAACGCATCGCCCGCTGAGACTGTATCGACCACCTCCACCTCGTAGGCAGGCACGTAGCCGGTCTCGTTCCCGGATGCCCAGTACACGCCCTGCTCGGCCATCTTCACAACGGCAGTGCTCACGCCACGTTCAAGCAGGACGCTGGCCGCCGCCTGGGCTGATGGAATGTCGTCCACGACTATTCCGGTGTGGTATTCCGCCTCGGTCTGGTTCGGCGTGATGATGTCTATGTGTCGAAACGCGTCCTGGGGGATATCGGAGGCCGGCGCCGGGTCGAGCATCGTCGTTATTCCTCGCGCCTTGGCCGCGCGCGCCGCCGACACTGACAGGGCAAAGGGGACCTCCATCTGCAGGAGGAGGGCATCCGCTCCATCCAGCGCCGCCTCGACTGACGCGAGCTGGTCTTCGTTGCATTGGAGGTTCGCGCCGTAGATCGCGAGTACGTGGTTCTGCCGCTCGGCGTTCAGGACGATCATCCCGACGCCGGAGGCATGGTCGGGGTCTTCGGCGACTCCGCTCACGTCGATCCCATCGTTCTTCAGTGCGCTGAGGAGAATGGGCCCGAACATGTCCTTGCCCACGCGCCCAACCATCTTGACGTTCGCCCCGAGTCTGGCCGCGGCAACCGCCTGCGTCGCGCCCTTGCCGCCGGACGCGGAATAGAAGGTATGGCCCCGGAGAGTCTCTCCCGGCAGCGGCAACCTCTCCGCCGTGCCGATCAGGCCCATGTTGATGCCACCCAGTGCCACGATGTTCGGCTTCTTCATCGGCATTTCCTAGGTTGTGTTGACATTCTTGAATTTCTCAATGTTATCCCCGAGCAAGTCGTCATTCCCGCAAAAGCGGGAATCTACTCCTCATAGAAAGTATATGTGCACCCGACTCTGGATTCCCGCTTTTGCGGGAATGACGGGAAATGTCAACACAACCTAGTTACTGCGTTTGAGGTGCCCGGCGTTCGTTTCGAGGCTGGATTCTATCACGCGGGAAGGTGGAGTCGGGTTTTCTATGCGACGACTCCTGAGGACTGGCGAATACCTCAGGGTGTAACTGTTCAGACTCGGTGAGAACGCCATATACCCAACTACCGTCATTCCCGCGCAGGCGGGAATCCATTCCCTTCTCCCGTTCGTGGGAGAGGGCTAGAGTCTGCCCCGTTGCAGAACGGGAGCGAGGGTTGTTCCCCTCATCAACCCTGAACAGTTACCTCAGGGTCGCCCTGGAGAGTTTTCCCTGCCTGGACTGGTAGAATGCGAATCGATAACTTGGACCGGGAGTTCGACCATGCTGAGCGAAGACCAGAAACAGTTCTTTGATGCGTTCGGATACCTCATTCTTCGAGGAGTATTCACTGCGGAGGAGATGGCGACGATCAAACGCGAATCGGACGAGATCTTCCGCGAGGGACTCGGCGTGACTTTGCCATCCGGTCGTGCGGCGCTGCAGCCGTTCTTCGAACGCAGGCCCTTTATGGCGGGACTGCCGGCGGACGACCGGATCTACAGCATCGGGGAAGATCTGCTGGGTCCGGACTTCTTCCTGATCGGAACCGAAGGAAACCTGCACGCCGGAGACACTCTGTGGCACGGATCGGGCCTTTGGGACGAGAGCATCAAGTCTGTGAAGATCGCGTTCTATCCGGAGAGCCTCACAGCGGCGACGGGCAGCTTGCGCGTGGTGCCCGGCTCGCACAGAAGGAATAGCCCCGACCTGCTCGAACCGATTCGACACGGCAGCGACAATCCGGATTCGATGCCCTTGGGGCTGCATCAGTCGGAAGTCCCAAGCGTGGCGCTGGAGCTTCAGCCGGGCGATATCGCGGTGTTCACCGAGTTCATCCTGCACGCGGCGTTCGGCGGACACGACGGCCGTCATCAGCACGCGATCAACTTCATGGAGAACCCGACCACCGATTCTAAGGAGCAGGAAGTCAGGAGCTTCTACGAGGTATCCAACTTCTCGCTCCGGCCCTCTGAGTCCTACGTCAACAGCGACAATCCAAGACTGCGCAGGATGGTGGCGAAGAACCTCGAACTGGGATTCGACATTATGAAGGGTGTGTAAGGGCGGGGGGACCAGTGGAACGCGGGGAAACAGTCCCATTCCTTAACACAGTACATTCACGACGAACGAGGTCACTCCGAGTCCAGATAGGTAACCGTGATTTCAACGTTGGTCAGGACGGGCTGATTGCCAACGTCAACGACCGGAGGCTTCCTTCGGACCTCGATCTCATTGACTCCCTTGCGGAGTGTCGGGCTGTCGATGTCGTACTGAAGTCCCAATTCGCCTTCCAGCGTGGGCCACTCGCTGCGTCCACTCACGGTTACCTCCCGTCCCGTGCCCCAGGCGAACAGTTCACCGTTGAGTAGGACGTCCAACCGGTCTTCCGGCGCGTGGTTGTCAACGGTGATGCCGAGTGTGCATCGTCCCAGTGTCCCCTCGCTGCTCGCCGTCGCAACGTCGTCAGCGACCTCGATCCTGACGACTGCCCCCCGGCCGGTTGACGTTTCCTTGAGCGTAATGGGCATTTGGGCCGCGGGAACGGCGTTCCTGAACGCGCCTCCGTGTCCACCATACTGGATCCGGTCGGCGTGATCCGCCTCGTAGCGTTTCGCCGCGTGCTTGAGATTGGCGGGGTCTGCCAACTTTGGAATGGTCCGTCTTATCCACGACGGAGGCAGGGTGAAGTAGTTGTACAGGTAGATGCCATCCACGCCTGATTCCCAATAGCGGTAGGCTGCGGCCTGAAGCGCGCTGTCTTGGACGAGCGGACGGAGACCTTCGACGCAGCCATACACGGCGCACCCGGTCCCGCGCGCCTCCTCGACGAATTCGCGGATGGGCATTTCGAAGGGTATCCAGCCAACACCGGCGGTTACCGTGTCCACGAGTCCGTCCCTCATCCACTTCGGCACGTCAAGCCCCATCCTCATGGAATTGGTGAGCGTCGGCGCTACTCGCACCGCCAACTTGAGGTGACGGCCACGCTCCGCGCCGACCTCGTCGAGTCGTTTGCGGACTCGCCTCACAAGGTCGGTCATCAAGTAGCAGTTCTGTTGGGCCTCCTCCCGGCGGAAGACGCCCGGATGGCGATTGAAGTCCATCTCTACGCCGTCCACGTCGAACCGCTCGAACAGCTCGGTGATAATCGAGTAGGCGTAGTCGCGGACCTCGGGATAGGCGTAGTCCTTCCCAGTGCGGATGTCCCAGTCAATCGTGCCCTCCGGGATGTTCTCGCCGGGTCGGCCAATCAGCAGGTGGGGATTTTCCTGGCGGTACCTGCCGTACCCGGGGGCGTAAGTCTCCGTATAGGGTGGCGCATAGTAGGCGTAGTGGCTGTTCATCCTGAAGCGCGGAAGGAACTCGATGCCCAATTCCCGGCAGACTGAAGAGATCACCGTAAGCGGTCCGCCGGCAGTCTCGGTCAGGTGTCTGAAGTTCAGGGCTTTCCGCCGCTCGAATTCCGATAGCTCGGAGAGGTCGTACCCGTCGCCAATGATCTCCCCGATCTCCGTCTCGTGGTGGTAGACCTCGTGATCACCCACCGCCCACCACAGGGAGGCGGGCATCCCCTCGAACGGACGGATCATCCTCTCCCGGACGATCTCCGGCGTAATCGGAGGGTCCTCGCTCATGATCCACGCGTCGTCAGTGAAGATTATTGGCTGGTTGGGAGTTCGATCTGGCATTAGCTGGTTCCTTTGTGGCGTAATTTGGGTGCGGTCGGGTAGGGTGGTCATTGTAACGGAATCGAGTGGGCTACGCGCGTAAGGGCGTACCATTGACGACGTGAGGGGAGAAGAACCACGATTATTCAGGAGTCAGACCGATTCGAGAGTGGAGCTGTGACGGAGCAGAATTGTGAAAGCCAAACCCTTCCTCGAGACCGACCGGCTCATCATCCGTAACTGGCAGGCGGAGGATTGGAGGCTCGTGCGGCCGATGTCCCTGGATCCGGAGGTGATGCAGTACATCGGGCACTATCAACCTTGGACAGAAGAGGAGACGCGACAGTTCGTTGCCAATCGCATGGCCGATTATGAGCAGTTCGGTAGGACCATGTGGCCTCTGATTTTCAAGGAGACCGGCGCCTTCATCGGCTACTGTGGGTTCCTGCGCCGTGCGTACGGCGAGTACAAAGGAGAGATCGAGATCGGCTATGCCCTCGCGAAGGACGCGTGGGGCAGGGGACTGGCGGCGGAGGCGGGCGCGAGGATACTCCGGTACGGATTCGAGACACTCGGCTTCGAGCGCGTCATTGCCAGCGCCAGGCCGGAGAACGCCCGCTCAATCCGCGTGATGGAGAAGATGGGAATGCGCTCCATCGGTCACCCGCTCAACGACAAAGGAAGGCCCGTTCCTCACTACGCCATCGAGAACCCCGGCCTCACTGAATAGGCTGGCCTCGTCACCGGTCAGTTTCTTTCGTTGGCACGACTACTAGAACGTGGAACCCTCGAAAGTTCAGCCTGACTGGGTTAGAATTGTGTGCGACCTAAGAGTGGCGTTCGAGACCCCTCTCGGGCAATCCCTTTTAATGAAAGCAGGACAATGCTGAACGGAAATATCAAAGGCGTCGTCGTACCGACGGTTACTCCCCTCACACCGGATGAGCGAATAGATGTCCCGTCGCTTCGCAGGCTGGTCAATTTCCTCATCGACTCCGGCGCGCACGGCATTTGGGCTGCTGGCACGACAGGCGAGTTCGCCGCGCTGGAGGACGATCAGCGCCTTCTGGCAATTGAGAAGACCGTCGAAGAGGTCAACGGACGGGTCCCGGTAATTGGCAACGTCTCGGCTCCGGGCACGAAAATCGCCATCGACATGGCGAAGGCCCTGGCGGAGTGCGGCCTTGACGGAATCGCCGCCACTCCTCCCTACTATTACCTGTACGATCAGGGCGAGATCGCCGACCACTTTCGGGCCATCAGCGACGCCGCCTCACAGCCGGTGTGGATCTACAACATTCCCATCACCGTCAAGCTGGTCGTGGAGCCTGCCACGATGGCGGACCTTGCCGCCGAAGGTACGGTCGTCGGTCTGAAGGACTCTTCGGGATCGGGCGAGCCCTTCGCAGAGCTCGTGTCGCTTTGCAACCGCAAAGGGGCTGACATGTACCGATTCCTCGGGTCCGTCTACCGAACCACCATGACCGGGGCGCTGGGCGCGCATGGCATCATACCCGGCTCGGGGAACGTTGCAGTCGCTGCCCTCTCGCGTGCGTGGGAGGCCGGTGAGGCGGGCGACTCCGAGAAAGCCAATGAGCATCTCGGCCAGGCAGTAGTGGCTGGGAGAGTGATGGGACTCGCCAAGGCTGGCGGCAGAAATGCCGCGACGTCTTCCGGCCTTAAGTCGAGCCTGAAGATATTGGGAGTCATCGACCACGATACGGTGTCCGCTCCCATGCGCTCACTGACCGAAGAGGAGAAGGACCAGATTCCGGGAATCCTGCGTGAGGCGGGCCTGCTTTAGAAAACTCATCCGTATCGTTGCGAAATGGTGCACAATAAGTGGTATAATCAATCGGGCGCGTCGTATGACCCGCCCGATTTGTTTTGGAGAAGAGAGAGAATTGGCACACGTTACACTCCGTGATGGAGAAGACGGCGATCAGCTTCTGAAGCGGTTCCAGACCCAGATGCAGAGGTCGGGAATCCTGCGCGAGCTGCGAAACAGAAGGTTCTTCCGTTCGAAGGGAGAACAGAAGCGCCTCGACAAGTCCCGGAGTCTCCGCCGTATCCGCCGACGCCGCAATCGCTAGCGCCGCATCCGGCGGCGATTGAGCCCCTCGACCGTTTCTCACAACTTCGCGTCCGCGTCGCTCGCGCTGTTCCTCAGGTTGTCACGCATTGCCTCGCATGACATTTCCCGGAGTTGCCCTAACCCTCACGTGCGCCTGCACGTTATTGCTGGTACGATGCCGAGTATTCCCGGCATGTGAAATCACCTACCGTTTGAACTAGGCGGAAGAATCGACCAGAGTGCCAATTCGCATACGTCCCTGGCGGGCCGGGGATGCTGCCGACAAGCTCTATATTTTAGCCCCAAGACCGGTTTCCCCTTGAACGGCTCTATCTGAAGGGTTGCGAGCGTAGAAACGATCTTGGGAAAAGGGGGACAGCCGGTGGTCAGCCGCCGGTTATTGCCGTTCGTCGTCTTGGTCTCGGTCATCGTTTTGGCCGTGGCCTGCTGGAACACGCGCTCCTCAATCGTCCCCGCACCAACATCCCTAACCGTTGCAGATGCGACCGTACCCGCAACCCAACCAGCCGCGACGCCAACCCCAACCCCGACTCCGTCTCCGGCCAATCTGCCGCCCACCGCGACACCAATCGTGATCGTCCTTCCGCCTTCGATTCAGACGGTTATTGTGCTTGCCACACCGACGCCCCAGCCAACTCCAAGGACCACCCCTCGACCAACGGCAACGGTGACGCCAACGCCAACACCGGTTCCCCCCGCTACGCCCTCTCCGACCCCTGACGAACGTCGTATTCCGATTATCACGATCGCCAGTCCAACTCCGTCGCCCACCTCTACTGACAGTCCAGATGCCACTCCTGTAAGTACGCCTGCTCCGGAAGGCACCCCGGCAAGCCCCAGTCCGACTGTGGAGCCGGAGTCGACCACGCCGACAGCCGTTGAGACGCCTGCAACCACGGTCCCGGAAGACTCAACGCCAGGTACGCCGACCGTCACACCGGAGACCGTGACCTCGACCCCAACACCTACATCTACGCCCGTCCCGACTCCCCAGCAAGTTGAGACGCCTGTCCCGACCGCCGTGCCGGAATCAACCCCATCACCTACGCCTTCGCCCACCCCGACACCTACACCTACGCCCACCCCGACGCCAACGCCTGAGCCGACAGCGACTCCCACTCCCAACGGCCTCACGGCATCGGAGATATTCTCGCTGGTTCGCCCCTCGGTCGTTCACATCGCGATTACCGAGAGCCTGGTAATTGGCCCTGGGGTGAGTCCGCCCGGCGCCGATCTGGTCGGAACCGGCATAGTGCTCGATCTGCGTGGGCACGTACTGACGAGCAATCACCTGGTGGAGAACGCCGAGACCATCATCGTTACGCTGCACAGTGGACAGAGCTTTTTTGGCGAACTGATTGGAGGCGACGTACAGACCGACGCCGCCATCATAAAAGTCGCCTCGGAAGGACTCGAACTGCAGCCGGCGACCCTGGGAGACTCGACTGAGCTCGTGGTTGGCCAGAACGTATTGGCAATCGGATACGCCCTCGCACTGCCCGGCGACCCCATCATCACCAACGGCATAGTGAGCGCCATCGGGGTCTCGGCGCCCGCGAGCCCCCAACTGACGATTGTCGACATGGTGCTTCACACAGCGCCGATAAACGAGGGAAACAGTGGTGGCCCCTTGGTGAACGATCGCGGCGAGGTCGTGGGCCTCAACACAGCCGTCATCGTGGAGACTCGCGGCATCGGCTTTGCCGTGAATGTCAACGATGCATCGTCCGTCGCGGAGCAACTTGTCGAATTCGGCGAGGTCCGTCGCGGTTCGTTGGGAATCACGCCGCTCAACGTCTCGGCCGAGCTGATTATCCAGCTTGGCATCGCGTTGCCCTATGACGTGCGTGCGGGGGTGTTCCTCGCAGACGTTCTTGAGGGTTCTCCCGCATTTGATGCCGGGATGCAGCGGGGCGACATTATCGTGGCCATTGACGAAGAGGCCGTTACAAACTCCGGCGAACTCTCCAGGTTCTTGTTCACGCATGGTCCGGGCACACGGGTACAGGTAACTTTCTATCGCGGAATGGAGAGCCGCACGGTCGAAGTCACACTTGGGGAATAAACAATCCTATACCAATTCGTTTTGATTACACCGTGAGTTGGCCATGCACAGCCAAATCTCACCCGTCATTCCGGCGAAGGCCGGAATCCAGAAAGTCCGATAAGTCGAAAATACGGCCCAGTCACACCCAATTGGTATTACGTAGGTTAGACAAGTAAGGAGCAATAGATGAGTGGAGATTCCATTGACGGTACGGTGCACTGGTCGGGTGAGCACTGGATCAACTACCTGAGGCGGCCGGGTGAAAGCGAGGATAGCGGGAGCTTCAGTCTCTATCACACGCGATACAGCTCCGCCGGAGAGGGCACGGTGGCGTTCGTCATAATTCCCGACGCAGGAATCGATGCCGTCTACTACGACAACGCCGATCTGGCGGAGTGGACTATCGAGAACATGGTCCGCGGACGAGGAAACCAGTTCGACCGCGAGATGCCCTCCGTCGAGGCCCGCCTGACGAGGGCGGGGGACGTGCGAACGCAACCCTCGTGGAGCGTAGAAGCCGGCGGACGCAAGGTCGTCTCCACCTGGAACGTCACCGATCCCGCCGTGATCCATTGGGGACCGACGCCCTCCGGAACCGAAAACATGCACATCTTCTCGCTGCTCTACTTCACCTACGATACTGAGCTTGCCGTCGACGGCGGGGTAGTGGAGGGCAAGCCGTACACGCGCGATATCTGGCGCGCGTCCATCGGCGGCGACAGGAGCTCGTGCGTCTTCGCGCTGGCGGAGACGACGCTGAATCTAGGCGCAGGCAGCTAGCCACTGCGGAAGAGAAACATACGGACCGGCACTGGGCGAAGCGCTAGACCGCAGGCCGTCGCCAGTCGGTCCCCTCGGTAAGGCGAAGGAACTCCTCGTGCAGGCTTGCATTCGACGCAATGATGCCGTCGCTGTAGAGTGTGGCGCGATTGCCGTGACGGTCGGTGATGACGCCGCCCGCCTCTTCAACCAGGAGGATGCCCGCCACCATGTCCCACGGCGAGAGGCGGTGCTGGAAGTACATGTCGGTTTTGCCCGCCGCGGCGTACGAGATGCCGAGGGCCGACGACCCGATGGTGCGCACCGTTCCCATGTTCGGCCAGACCGACCGGGCGAGCATGTCCAACTCGTATCGCGCTCCGACATCGCTGTAGGGGAGATCGAAGCCGATGATGCAGTCCTTGAGTTCGGCTTTCTTCGACACGTTGATGCGCTTGCCGTTCAGGTACGCACCCGCGCCCCGTTCGGCCTCGAATAGGTCGTCACGCTCGGGGTCGTAGTTCACCCCGACGAGGACTTCCCCGTCCAGCGCGAGGCCCACGACCGTGGAGTAGATCGGCAGTCCGACGGAGTAGTTTCGAGTCCCGTCGACCGGATCGACGATCCACGCATAGCCTTCGTCGGCCCGGACATCGTATGTGCTCTCTTCTCCGACGAGCGTGTGGTCGGGGAATTCCTCTTGGATGAGGCCGAATATGAGGGCCTCTGCCTCGGTGTCCACGTCCGTGACAACATCGCCCGGACTCTTGAACCTGATGCCCTTTTCTCCTTCGAATCGCTCTTTCGCGAGCTTTCCGGCCAGCTTCGCCGCCTCCCGCGCTACTTCGAGGGCCGTTTTGCCGTTGACTCCAATCGGGATGCTCAAGGGATCGTACTCCGTAATTGGGTGATGAATTGCTGATGGTTGGTGACTTCGCCACCCACGTTTGGGGGGCAAGCTCGTCGCTCAATGGAACCGGAAGACCATTTCCGCTGTCTTGTGAAGAATCCATTCCTTGTCATTCTCGTCCAAGAAGGGCAGGTGAGTGCGGACGAGTTCCACGGCGTTCGCGTAGCCGCACTTGACCATCACGCCGGGGAAGTCTGTTCCCCACATGAGCCTTTGAGGGCCGTAAGCGTCGTAGATGCGATGCGCGAGGTCGTAGGTGTCGCGGAAGGGGTAAACCTCGCTCGACTTGCCCTGCAGGTTCGATAGCTTTACGTAGACGTTCGGGTATCTCGCCAGTCGCAACGTCGCCTCTATCAGCGACTCCTGTTGCTCGGGGTCGAGGGGTAGGCCTCCCAGGTGGTCGAGCAGGATGTTGACGCCGGGGAACATCGCCGCCATCGGCTCGACGCACGAGTGGTCCTTCGCCGATCCCAGGATGCCGAACGCGGCTCCCAGCTGTTGGGCGCGCTCCCACAGGGGCCACCGGTCCCTACCGTGGAAGTCGTCGAGGTCGTACTCCCAGCCAAGCTCGAGCCGGAGGCCGGAGAATCGGTGCCCGCGGACCAGTTCCTCCAGCCGGTCGGGACCGTCGGGAGAGGTGGGATCGACGAGTCCCAGGGCCGTGAATCGTTCAGGAAACCGCTCGACGCAGTGTGCGAGGTACCGGTTGTCCCAAGAATAGACGCGAGGCTGCACGATGACCGCCTTGTCCACGCCCGCATCGTCCATCAAGGGGAGCAGGTACTCCACCGAAGCGGGGCGTGCGGGCTTGCCTCCGGCGACGTACGGAAAGAGGCTCTCATCGTCGGCGTATACGTGAAGGTGCGAGTCAATAATCATGCGTGTGACCTCAGTTGTCTTCGTCCGGCATTGTATCTCATCGAGAGACGTGCTCGACCCGCACGTCGTCCAAGACATCGAGGACTTCCTCGCGGGTCGGCTGGGCCTCGATGCTGGGTCCTCCCACCTTGAGTCCGGCGCAGGCAACGCCCCATCGCGCTCCCTCGACGGCGTCCATCCCGTTGGCGATGCAGTGCAGCAGGCCTCCGACGAACGTATCCCCTGCGCCGCTGGTGTGGAGCAGGCCTCGCGGGGCTACGCTGGGGATGCGAACGGTCTCGCTCTGCGTTCCCACCCATGCGCCCTCCGCGCCGCACTTCAGGGCGACCGTGCCGACGGCGCGTTCGAGGAACCAGTCGATCACCTCACGCTCGGTGTCAAGGCCGATCAGGGCGGCAGGTTCATGAGGGAAGCTGGGAGTGATGATGTCGATGTAGGGCATTAGCTCGTCCATGGCGTCGCGCGCCTCGGCCATGGATTCCCACAGGTTGACGCGCAGGTTCGTGTCGTATGAGACGAGAACTCCTGCGTCATGGGCGACCCTGACCGCCTTCGAGACGGTCTCGCGGCACGAGAGCGAAATGCCCTGCGAGATGCCGCTGACGTGCAGAATCTTTGCATTGGAGATATACGCCGGGTCGATATCGTCGGGCGTCATGGTGCTCGCGGCAGCTCCCTTGCGATAGACGACCTTCGATCCCTCGCCGACCGGCTCGGACGACGAGAACTCCACGGCATTGAAGGCCCGCACCTGCCTGGCGTGGGTTGTATCGATGCCCCTCTTGCGCCACCCTTCCAGCAGGTAGTCGCCCCAGGGGTCGTCGCTGACTCGGGTGATGTACCCGCAGGAGGTGCCGAGTCCGTTCGCCATTGCCACGACGTTAAAGGTGTCGCCGGAGTAGACGAGCTCCCAATCCGCCTCGGCGTGAAGCGTCTCGTACGTGAAGAACTCGATGAAGCACTCGCCAATGGACACGATATCGGGCATGGCGCAATCGTATCAGAGCGCGATTGGTGGTGTGTGATGAGACCGAACTGGCTTCCATATTCGCTGGCGTTCAGTACCGGGGAATTGTTCAGAGTTAGGGAACACCGGATGCCCCGGTTTTCTCCCACTTGCCAAACTCTGAACAATCACCGGCCCTCTCCTGACAGGGGTAGGCAAAACGGAATTGTAGCTACGATTTCGTACCCTACCTCCCTGTCATTCCGAGCGGAGCGAGGAATCTAAAATCCATAACCGCAAGACCGGACAGTCAGTGCTGTGCTTCTATCGTGCCCAAGTGCGAAGACAGTAACTATTCAGACTTCGTGAGAGCGCTCAACGCACACAGCCACCGTCATACCCGCGAAAGCGGGTATCCATAGGGGTCACCTCACCTACTCTGAACAATTACTGGCCCTCTCCCAACTTTGACGTGTAAGAACATACGAACTACAATATCCGTGTTGCGGCAAGAGGCACGGCCCTTCCCACCACGATCGGGTGAAACGAGCGAGACGAAATGAGAATATGACGACCGAAATAGGGTTGAACACGTTGAAGGTGTCCCAAAGTGTTCCATCTGTTCCAAACTGTTCCATTCAGCGTCGTGTGCCGTGCGGACACCCCCGGAATAGCTACAAACGCCCACTCTCGTGGGCCATGAAGAGTGGTACAAAATGGGACTGGGAGGAAAAATAGAGAGATCTGGGGAAGTCCCGATCTGTTCCATTTGTTCCAAACTGTCCCACGAAGATTCGGCTGTTACAGTATCGGTGGGGTACACTCTGTCGGACACGAGTATTCACACGGAGGCCGTCATGCCATTCGGAACGGGAGACAATCAATCGAGCATGGAGAGCGTAGTCGTCCTCTTCAAGGGAGGGAGGCTGCCGTCCTGGCACACCCTCACCAAGGCCCAGCAGGACGACTACAGCAGGCAGCACGTCGAGCTCATGCTCGATGTCGCCCACACCCACGGCATGAAGACCCTTGAGGGATTCAGGCTCATGGGGGCGAAGCAGTCCTGGGAGCGCTTCTGGGTGCTCGAGTTCCCAACCCTCGAGGGCGCTGAGGCATGGATCGAGGCGGAGATGGAACCTCCGTACGGCACGTACGGGTTCTACGAGTACCACCTGGCGCGCAGGTTCGCGATGGACTACTTCAACGACTGGGTGACTCAGCCACGTACGGAAGAAGAGGCGGCGTCCCCCTACGATCCTTCAAATGTCCCGCATCTCGACGTTGACCGGGACAGCTACGTCGTCCTGGAGTTCGCGCGAATGCTCCCGGAGGCCATTCTCACGCCGGACAGAGAGCGCGGCGACACTGAGCACCGAGAGCTTATGAAGTCTGTCGCCCGTGAGCACGGGCTGATCCGTCTCGAGGCGTTCCAACTGATCGCGCCACAGGCCGATTGGCATCGCGCATACGTGATCGAGGTGCCCACCATCGAGGGGGCGGAGGCTTGGATGGCGGCGGAAATGGTCCCGCCCCAATCGTCCTACTCCAGCAAGACGATGCACCTGTCGCGGCGTTGGGCCCCTCGCTACTTCAAAAGCTGGCTGCAGGGTGCAAAGTAACCGTTCTCAGTTCGCAGATCAGCATTGGCGCCAGATCGCTTCGTATGCAATCGCGAATCCTTCCACGTTGTCCCACGTTGCGGGAATTGAGTCGGTATCGGTTACGGCGATGTCCACCGTCAATCGATTGGCGTTCAACAACTGAGTGATGAATGCGTTGGGATCATTGGCGACAACGCCGGTCTTGTAGAGGCCGGATTCGGCGAAATGGTAGTAGCTCCAAAGATGTTCGACCGGTTCATCGTTGTCGAACTTGATCGTCACGGGGTGCAACACGCTTCTGAAGTCGGAGTGGATGTTGGTATATACGGCAGCTCCGAAGCCTCTTTCGTTGCAGGTAACCGTAAGCAGGACCTCCTGGCCGGCGTGGTGAGTTAGCAGGCTGGCGCCCACGTCCTGAACGTCGATATCCCATTCGACAAGCTTATCCCCGCCTCCTCCACATGCAAGGAGTAAAAGCAATAGGACCAAGAGCCAGTGTTTCATGTGTTCATTCTCTCAAATCAGAGGTCAAGTTTGATGGGCGTATACCGGCGTAGTGGGCCGGGACGCTAGAGTTCTCCGACGACCCTCTTATTGAAGTAGTTCCAGTCCCACTCCGCGCCCCATCCGGGGCCGGAGGGCGGGGCGACGTGGCCGTCTACGACTTCGAGGGGGTTCAGCATGCCAATCTCGGTTGAAGATCGCTCGCTGTGCCCCCGGAACTCGCCGAAGGTCTCGTAGTAGCTGGTGTTTGAGATCGAGGCGAGGAGATGGGCATGGACGAGCCCGTACAGGCCGCCGTAGCCGTTCAGCTCAATGCTTGCCCCGTGCAGCTCGGCGAGATGTGCGAGCTTGAGGATCGCGGTGGTGCCGTGCCGCGCGTTGGCCCTGACCATGTCCACGGCCCCGGAGATTAGCCACTGTGCCTGCAGGTCGACGTCGTTCATCATCATCTCGGGACCGAGAATGGGAATGTCGAGAGCGTCGCAGAGGGCTTTCAGCTTGTTGTGCTGGCGGTCGGGCAGAGGCTCCTCGAACCAGCGGTAGTCCAACTCCTCCAGCGCCCGTCCAACGCGCAGCGCCTCCTCGAACGTATAGATGCCAACGGCGTCGTGCATGGCTTCTATGTCGGGGCCGACGGCATTACGGACGGCCTCGAACCACTGGAGGTTCTCCCGCACCGAATGGTAGAAGTGGTCCTTGACGGCGGGGAAGCCTTCGGCGACCGCTTTGCGGGCATCGTCGGCCGCCGCCTCCTTCGTGTCGCCCCGGATGTTCATGTAGACCGGCGTCCTTTCACGAACGCGGCCAATAAGCGAGTAGACGGGGAGGCCTGCGGCTTTGCCGAGGATGTCCCAGAGGCAGTTGTCGAACGCGCCAAACCATCCCGGCGGCTGGTACACCCAGCGTGAGCCGGTGTGCAGCATCTGGTATAGACGCTCTCGGTCAAGCGGGTCCTTGCCCACCACGAGATGGCGGAGCTGCTCCAGTGAGGCCGAGGTCAGGCCGACCGAGGCCCCCGCCTCGACGGTACACACGCCCACGATGCCCTCATCGGTCTCCACGTGCATCACCGGCATGACGCCGGACTCTATTGAGACGAGTTCATGCTTCCAACGGTCTCGCCTCATTCCCGGAAGCAGCACGAGGTCGAAGAGTCTTCTCGCACCGGGGGCCTGGACGAGATGGACGGTGACGTTCGTGATCTTCATGGAGGACATGATATTCAAGATATCTGTCCGTTGCCATCCTTGGGTGGCTATTGGGGCCTTCACGGAGGCTGGAGAAGAAGGTCTCCCAATCTTTGATCGACACTTGGGAACCGATCACATATCGACTTTCTTCCTGCCGGACAGGTACTCCTCCGGCTCCTTCTGAAAGGCGCGATTGCAGCCCGGCCCGCAGAAGTAGTACGTGACGTCGTCGTGTGTGTGGGTGCCGCCATTCGGGTTTTCCATATTCACCTTCATCGCGCAAACGGGGTCGATGGCCGTAGGGGAAGGCTTGCTGGATTGCGGTTGCGTGAGTATGGCGCAGACAGTATGATTTTATGTATCTGCTATTCATACCGAGGCTGCCATGAAAATCTCCGAGCGGGGCCAGATAACCATTCCCAAGCATCTGAGGGAACGGTTTGGGATGAACCACAACGTCGAGGTGGAGATAAGCCCAACTGTACAGGGACTGCTCATCCGCAAGCGAACGGCGGCGGAGCACCCTGTGGACCGAGTGTACGGGATCCTCGACGGGGACGCGCTTGGCGAGGGTGTTAGCGTCGATGACTATATCGAAGAGATCCGGGGAAGATGATAACCGCCGTCGATGCCAACGTGCTGTTGGATATATTCACTGGCAGCGACCGGCATGGCCCCCAATCGAAGGAGCGTTTGGTCGCCGCCTACGACGCCGGAGCTATTGTCGTCAGTGATGTCGTGTACGCGGAGCTCGTTCCCGCGTTCCGTGACCGGGCAACGCTGGATGGTGCGCTGCTGGAATTGGGCGCTACCCTCTCGCCGATCGACTCCTCGATCGCCTTCGAGGCGGGGTTGCGGTGGAAGCGATACCGTGCAGCAGGCGGGCCTCGGAATCGGATAATCGCCGACTTTCTTATCGGCGCCCATGCCATGGCGGTCGCAGACGTCTTCCTGACGCGGGACAGAGGGTTCTTTTCCTCCTACTTCCCCGAACTGTCCCGGTCTCCATGACCTCCCCCGACGAACTCAACGAGCACAACCACGGCGAACAGCCAGCGCTTACTACTCTCCGCCCGCAAGAGGATACCTTCCCAAAGACGTTACCCCATACCCGGTCAACGCGGGGACCGGCTCACATATCGACTTTCTTCCTGCCTGACAGGTACTCCTCCGGCTCCTTCTGAAAGGCGCGATTGCAGCCCGGACCGCAAAAGTAGTACGTGACGTCGTCGTGTGTGTAGGTGCCGCCATGCGGCTTCTCAATGCTCACTTTCATATTGCAGACAGGGTCGATAGCCTTGGGCGAAGGTTTGCTGAACAGCGGGATTCTCATGACGCCTCCGTGCTGGGGGATAAGTCCTTCGTCTTTGAACGCTTGAGTCGCAGTGAGTTTGCGATCACGCTGACGGAGCTTACGGCCATCGCGGCTGCCGCCAGTATCGGGTTGAGAAAACCGAACTCGCCCAGGGCTGGAGTGAGCGCCTCCGGCACGCCGTTGGTTGCGAAGACGGGATAGAGTATTCCCGCCGCGACGGGGATGAGCGCGACGTTGTAGGCGAAGGCCCAGAAGAGGTTTTGACGAACCGTTCTCATGGTCCTCTTGCTGATGGAAATCGCCCGCGCCACGCTCATGAGGTCGCCACGAATGAGGGTGATGTCCGCCGTCTCCATTGCGATGTCTGTCCCTGTGGCTACTGCTATTCCCACATCCGCCTGCGCGAGTGCAGGGGCATCGTTGATGCCGTCCCCGACCATGGCCACGACCGCGCCGTCGCGCTGCAAGGCCGCTATGTGGTCGGCCTTGTCCTCCGGGAGCACGTTAGCGATCACCTTGTCGATGCCAAGCGTTTGGGCTACCGCCTCCGCCGTCTGTTGACTGTCTCCGGTCAGCATGATCACTTCAAAGCCCTGACCCTTCAGCGCGGCAACGGCCTCCGCCGCGCCATCTTTGACGGTATCGGAGACCGCGATGACGCCGACGACCTCGCCGTCGATTGACACGTAGGACACCGTCTTGCCCGAGCGCGCCATCTCTTCGCCTTTCTCATCGAGGTCGTTCATGGCGAATCCACGACCCTCGACAAGCCTTCGATTTCCAACGGCGACTGCACGTCCATCCATGCGACCGACTATGCCCATGCCAGGCAGTGCTTCCGTGTCAATAGTCCGGACATCAAGGTCAAGTTCCCGCTCTTGCGCCGCGGCCACGATTGCCCTGCCCACGGGATGCTCAGAGTTGCGTTCGAGGCTGCCCGCAAGCGTCAGGAGTTCGTCGTCGGTGACGCCTTTAGTGACGATGCCGGTCACCTCCGGCGTTCCCCTTGTCAAAGTACCCGTCTTGTCGAACACGACCGCGTGAATCTTGTGCGTTCGCTCAAGAGTCTCGGCGCTGCGGATCAGAACGCCCTGCTCCGCGGCCTTTCCCGCCCCCACCATGATCGCGGTGGGAGTGGCAAGTCCCATAGCGCACGGGCAGGCAATGATGAGCACGGCGACCGCCGCGATCATCGCATAGACGTACGATGGGGAGGGCCCGACCACCAGCCAGACAACGAACACCGCAGCCGCAACGCCGATGACCGCCGGAACGAAATAGCTCGACACCACGTCGGCCAGTCTTTGGATCGGCGCTTTCGATCCCTGCGCCTCCTCCACCAGCCGAATGATTCGCGCCAGCACGGTATCCTTGCCGACACCGGTCGCGCGAATCGTCATGCTGCCTGTGGTATTGACCGTTGCGCCGTACACGTCGTCGTTCTCGGTCTTCTGCACGGGCATACTCTCGCCTGTGAGCACCGACTCGTCCACCCAGGACAGGCCTTGGGTCACGCTGCCGTCGACCGGGATCCGCTCTCCCGGCAACACTCTGACCAGGTCGCCAACGACCACGTCTTCGATGGAGACCTCCAATTCCTCGCCGTCACGAATGACCGTTGCGGTTTCAGGTCGGAGGCTCATGAGTCCCTTTATAGCCTCGGACGCCTTGCCCTTGGCCCGGGCTTCGAGGTACCTGCCCAGAAGCACGAGGCCGATGATGGCGGTCGAGGTCTCGAAGAAGGTCGCCGCATCATAGTGGGCGAATACCCACCTGTCATGAAGGACGGTCACGGCGGCGCTGTACCCGAAAGCGACGGAGGTGCCGACGGCGATGAGCGTGTTCATGTTGCTCGTGCCCCGTTTCAGGGCGCCCCAGGCCCCGTCGTAGAACCTCTTCCCCGCCCAGAACTGCACGGGCGTAGCGAGGATGAACAGGAGGAAGTCGAGCCGAAACGGGAGGATGTCGCCCACCGCCGGAATTGCCATGAGCGCCATGATGAGGAGCCACACGGCAATGCTGAACGCGGCCTTTCCACGAAGGTCTGCTATCTGCCTGGGGTTACCCGAAATCTCTTCGTCGCTCCCGACTCCCAGCACGGAGTATCCCGCGTCCTCTATGGCGGATCGAAGGTCTTCGACGTTGGCAGCGTCCGCTGTGTACTGGACCGTTGCCCGCTCGGTCGCGAGATTCACGGTCGAAGTTTCGACTCCCTCAACCTCTCGCAGAGCCTTCTCAACGTGGCTCACGCAGGCGGCGCACGTCATCCCGCCGATATTCAGCGAGATGTTCCTTGTGTCGACCGTCAGGTCGTCGTGTGTTTCCGCTCGGATTGCCATTGCCGCACCGCTACCTCTTGTCCGACAGCGAGTAGAGTTCCATCAGCTCACCCAGCACGTCCTCTTCTCGCCCTGCTTTCACACCTTCGATCACGCAACTGTGCAGGTGTCCCTCAAGCAGTACGGACTCCAGCTTCTGAATCGCCCTGCGGACCGCAAACGTCTGCTTGAGCACGTCGACGCAGTAGGTGTCCTGCTCTATCATTCGCCGGACGCCGCCGAGGTGTCCCTCGATGTACTTCAGGCGTTTCAAGGCGTTCCGCTTGGCGTCCGGCAGGTCGGAAGGGGACAGGGTGTGTTGGTCAGTGTGCTCGTGAGGTGGGCTAACTGCGTTCGTTGCCATAGCGTATCCTCCGTGTACAAAACCCCCTACCGGGGGGTATGGGTTAATCCTACAAGGTCGGGGAACCCCAGTCAACGAACGCGGGGCTTCGCTACCGGATCCGCTGCTCTCCCATGATCGAGTCGGCGGAGTATATGCGGTACTGCGTCTGCTTGCCCGGCGAGACGTGGACGACTTCCCACGCGAGCCGGCCCTCCGGCGTGATTTCGATGATCTTGAACGGTCGCGGGTCGGGAAGGAAGTTGCTGCCGTAGAGAACCAACGTGTTGCCGTTCGGCAGGCGCTCGACGCTGGAACAGCAGACGGCGAAGATCTGCGGATTGTGTTTGAAGTCCCACACGGCGCGCGCGGTCTTGTTCTTGTGGTCGAGCTCCAATTCCAGCGGCCGGGAGTACTGCCCGCCCTCCTCGTTCGGCCGGTCGTTGCCGTTGTCGAAGAGGAGGATGTTGCCGTTGGGAAGCTGTATGGCCGTGTGCTGCTCGTAGAACCGGTCATCCGGATTCGGGAACGTGAAGTCTCCGCCGGGCCCGCCGAGTCGCCACTGCACCTTCTTGAAGTCCGACGAAATCGAGACGACTTGGTCGAGATGTCGCAGGCTGAGGATATAGCTCCCGTCCGAAGCCTGCACCACGGAGTTTGCGTGGCTCCAGTCCTGCACGGAGCGGTCCCGGTCGCATCCGCCCCAGAGCGGGAATCCGGGGAGCCTGCGGTCGGAGTCCGGTTCGGTCCTGTCGGAAGGCGAGATGTGGTCGAAGATGTTCCAGACGATCTCGTTCTCGCCCGTCTCCTGGTCCCAGATGCCGATGGTGTCGCCTTCCTGCGGATGAAGTGGGTCGCCGTAACCCTCCCACAGGATCTCTCGTGAGAGGTACATGATCCGCCCGTCCGGCAGGACCTGCACCTCGTGGTGGATGGGGCTGAACGGCGAGCACTCGCCAATGAGCTCGTCTACCTGCCTGCCCATCGGGTCGATCTCCACCAGTCCGCTGCTGGTGGTCCCTCCCTGGTATCCCGCGACATACACGATGTTGCCGTTGGCCTTGCGGATCATGCCGTCGGGCTGTTGACCCTCGCCTTCGGAGGCCTTGTAGTACCAGACGATGTGTCCCTCTCCGTCAAACGCAGCCAGCCCAAAGAAGCCCTCTTGGCGATAGTCCATGAATATAAGGGGACGTGTCGGCTTCCCTCCGAGAACGCTGAATCGTCCCGCCGCTAAGACGTCCGGCAGGGACCCGGACGTGAATGACCCCGTTGGCCCTTCGGTCACGTCTCCCGCGAGGTCGGTGCCGAATACCTGGTACCGATACGTTAAATTGGCCCTCAGGCGTGTCGCATGTACGGTGTACTCCGTCCCGTTCGAGGGAACCGGCTTGGAGCGAAATCTCCCGTGGGAGTCATTTTCATACTCGACATACACGTATCCAGGCGCTTCGACCGTGCCGGTGATCCATGCAATTAGAGAATTGTCAGGCTGGAAATCGGTCTCCGCTGTGAGAACGGTCGGAGCGGGCGGCGGCTTCGGCGTTGGGGTTTCCGGCGGTAAATCTTCGGAACACGCCGTGACAATTACGGTGAGAGCGAGAGCGACGGCCGCTGTCCGTATACCTTGGATAAGCCGGCTCTACTCTCAGCTACTCGGCGACGCGGGTTTCGCCCATGACCGAGTCGATGGCGTATGCGCGGAAGCTGCCCTGCATCCGCTCTCCGCTGATCTCAGCCTTGAACAGCTCGGCCCCGTCCGGGCCGACCTCGACGACGACGCGAGGGTCGGTGACGAAGTTCAGGAGCGTGTTGCCGTTTTCGAGGCGGTAGGCGCTGCTGCGGTTGACCGCGTAGAGATCGGGGTCGTGCCGGTACTCCCAGACCTTGCGGGCGACGAGGTCGTAGTCGTTAAGTGCCAGTTCCAGGGCACGAGAGTAGTTCCCTCCCTCTTCCTCGGGCCTGTTGCGACCGTTGTCGAACATAAGGATGTTCCCGTTCGACAACTGCTGGGCGGTATGCTGCCTATAGAAGCGGTCGTTGGGGTCTTCAAACGTGAACGTGCTTTCCGGCCCGCCTAACTTCCACTCGACCCGCTGGTAGTCGGGGGATATCGAAATGACCTGGCTGAAGTTGGGAATGGAAATGATGATGTTGCCGCGCGGCCCGATCTGCAGGGAGTTCGCACCCGACCAGCGAATAGGAGGCGTGTGCTCCTGGAGTGTGACCTCGTTGGGGTACGTGGCGATGTTGCCCGTGGCCCAACCCCCACGATGGTCCGTGCCGAGGGCGTCGAAGGCGTTCCATATCTCATGTGAAAGCCCCGTCTCCTGGTCCCATACCCGGAGCGCAAGGCCCTCGACCAGCGTCTCGGCGTCACCTTCGTTCGCGGTATCGTCGATCACCCGGTAGGTCCACGCGGCGTACAAAACTTTCCCGTCGGGCATAACCAGCAGCGCACGGTGCGGAAAACCGTTCACCGGGCCCGCGGCCAGGTTGTCGACGATCTTGCCCGTCGGAGTGATCTCCCTGATGCAGCAGATGGCGAACGGGTTGTTGAGATGGTAGACCAGGTTGTAGTTCGGCTTCTGGGCGACAGCCCCGGTCGGGTAGGGCACATCCTCGACGGGATTCGGACTCACGTAGTACCAGACGATCTGTGCGTCGCCGTCCAGCATGAAGAGCACGCTGCCCTCTATCTCTCTGTGGTCCAGCAAGAGGAGGTCGGACGACGGGGTCCCTGTCGCGTTTATGTTGAGGGTAGACAGAGGTATTGGAAGCTGACCGGTAGTGAAGGTCCCCGTGTCGCTGCGGTTCTCTTCGCCCTCTTCCCCCACGGCAACCACGGTGTATGAATACGTCGTTCCCGCTCTCAGCCGAAGCACGGGCACCCGGTGTTCGACAGCCGCTTCTCCGGTGGTCGCGGTTCGGAACTTGCCGGTGGCCGCGTTCTCATACTCGACGTAGACTAGGCCTTCCCCGTCAAGCGTGACGGCGACCTCGGCGATCAGGGAATTGTCGGGCGAGATCTCCGCGGAATGGCTTGCGATTTCCGGTGGCGCCGTGATGTCTTCGCCGCACGCTGACACGGCCAGGGCTACGATTCCCGCGGCCAAAATCCCCAAGATTGGCACTTTCAGAGACTCTAAACGCATTCTTCCCTCGTTCGAGTTGTGAAGATCATCGATTAATTGTTGCAAGGAAGGTCGCGAATCTGCAAGAGTACTAGGGGCGCTTCCCAAAATGAAACCGAAACGCCCCGCCGGTCGTAGAAGTATTGTGAGAGAGGTCATGGAGGGCCAAGGAACCGGTGAGTTGACCTTGGCCAAAGGGAAGGGATTGACATCAAGCAGGCAGCCCTCCATAATGCCCTCCGGTTAACCGTATGTTAACTTTATGGTTGACCCACGAACACTTCAAATCGAAGACTTGACCTCTAAGGGACAGCATTGGCTGAGCCCTTATGCTGGTCGAGGATTTTGCATAACTTTAGGAATCAATTAGGAGGAGAGGTGCATGATCACCAAGAACCTTAGGCTTATAGGATTTGCCGCTTTGGCCGTGATGCTATTCACGGTTCTCGCGTGCAGTAGTAGTGACGACGGCGATACGGACACATCAGCGCCCGCCCCGGCCCCCGCGCCGGCTCCGGCTCCGGCGCCAGCAGCGGCTCCCGCCCCTGCTCCCGCACCAGCGCCTGCACCGGAAGATGACAAGAAGGACGACGAGGCGATGATGATGGACGACTTCGCGGGCACCTTCAAGGGCACGTTCGTCTGGGACGGCCCGATGCCCACGAAGTTCAACGAGGCCCCAACCCTCGCCGCTCGTGTTTCTTCCGGAGACCTTCCTCCGGTTGAAGAGCGTCTTCCCAACGCTGAGGACGTAATGGTCGTCCCGGTCGTGGACCGCATCGGCGACTATGGCGGAACCTGGCGCAGGGCTTTCACGGGCCCGAACGACGGCCAGAACGCAGACCGCCTGATGATGGACATGGTGCTGTACTATGACCTGAACGGCACGGACATCATCCCGAACGTAGCGAAGGACTGGGACATCAGCGACGACGGTCTCACCTACACGCTGTATCTGCGTGAGGGCATGAAGTGGTCGGACGGCGTGCCGTTCACTTCCGAGGACTTCGTCTGGCACTTCGAGAACGTCATCATCGACGATGAGCTCAACCCCACGCGTGACGGCCAGATCGGTTGGTCCGGCGTGCAGGTTGACAGCATGACGGCTATCGACGAGACAACCGTGGCGGTACAGTTGCGGGAGCGCAAGGACGGATTCCTTGATTCGCTCGCGAACTACACCACCGGTGGCTGGACGCTTCACGGTCGCATCGCGGACGGCATGTACGGCCCGACGCACTACCTGAAGACAATCCACCGCAAGTTTGCAGATGACAAGGACGCGTTCGACAAGCGCGTGGCCGACGCCGGCTACGAGAACTGGATCACCTTCTTCAAGGACAATGCCAGCCCGCTCAAGAGCACGGACACCCCGGTAGTTTCCCCTTGGAAGATGACCAGCCCGATCACGGCTGAGATCTACGAGTGGGAGCGCAACCCGTACTACTGGGCGGTTGACCCTGCGGGCAACCAGCTTCCGTACATTGACAGGATCTCCATGACCCTCACGGGTGACAAGGAAATCCTGAACCTCAAGGCCTCGGCCGGTGAGATTGACTTCCAGCACCGCCACATCGAGATGGCCAAGGTGCCGGTATTCAAAGAGAACGAAGACCGAAGCCAGATCGACGTGCAGTTCTGGGGTTCCCACGGAGCGGTTGGTATCTCCATCAACAACTCCTACGGTCAGGGTGAAGTCGACTATGAGGTGGACGAGGAAGTCAAGAAGTGGCTGAACAACTTCGAGTTCCGAAAGGCGCTCTCCCTCGCGGTCGACAGGAACAAGATCAACGAGGTCATGTTCCTTGGCCAGGGCGACATTTCTCAGCCCATCTTCTCGAAGGGCCACCCCTTCTACCCGGGTGACGACTACGCCCAGAAGTACACCGAGCTCGACCCTGAACAGTCCATGGAGATCCTGGACAGCATCGGCCTGGTCGATACTGACGGCGACGGTGTCCGCAACCGCACGGACGGTAAGGGCAACCTGGTCTTCATCATGGACTATGCAGCCGAGTACTTCGTAGCCTATGACGTGCTCGCAGAGCTGATTGAGGAAGACCTCGCCAAAGTTGGAATCAAGGTCGCCCTCAAGCCCATGGACGTCAGCCTCTTCAAGGAGCGACGTGATGGCAACACCGGCGTTCTGATGGCCGGTGGTCTGATGTCCGCTCGATGGCCGAACCTGCTCGACCGCTGGTACGAGCATGGCTCCGCCTATCGCACGTGGTACACGGGCGGCAGGGACGTCTACTCTGAGGACTCCGTAGCGGCAGAGCCTACCGACCCGAACATCCTCCGTCTGGCCGAGTTGGCCGACGAGGCTGTGAAGCTCCGGTACGCCGACCGCAAGGATATCTACGTTGAGGGTCAGCAGATCTTCATCGATAACCTCTACGGCATCGGCGCTGTGGGCAACACGCCGGCCTTCAACGGCGTGATTGTCAAGAAGAAGTACTTCATGAACGTTCCGCCGCAGGCTCCGAACGAGTCCCCGCTGCAGAACCCGGGCATCGCTCGGACGGTACAGTTCTTCATGGAAGGCGGCAAGAACGACTCCGAATAGGAGCGTCTGAACAGCCTGCTGAAGTAGACTGAAAAAAGTAGCACCCGGCCCCATTGGACCGGGTGCTATTTACTTAATCGAGCATCTATGTATAATGGCATTCCAACGACGGGGCACGTTCGGCCTATCGCCGAGCTTCGCTAAATGCGCTAATTCGACCGACGGGAGCTAGAGAACCCCAGTGATTGCTTTCATCATACGCCGCTTCCTTCTGGGAGTGTTTGCGCTTTGGGTAATCTCAATAATCTCGTTCTTCGTCGTCACACTCCCTCCTGGGGACTTCGTCGATGACTACGTAGCGAACCTCGTGGGTGAAGCCGGGCAGGGGACGCCTGCAGCCGACGCGCTCGAAGAGCAGCTCCGGGCCGAATATGGCCTCGACCGGCCGGTATGGTTCCAATACGTCAAGTGGTTGTCCAAGATCGTACGTGGCGACCTCAGCTTCTCGGTTGAGTTCAACCGGCCTGTCCGGGAGGTCATATGGGACAAGCTGCCCCTCACTATGATCGTTGCCGGTACGACTATCCTGTTCACCTGGACCATGGCAATCCCGCTAGGAATATATGCCGCCGTACGGCATCGCACCATTGAGGACTATTCCCTCACCTTCATCGGCTTCATCGGCCTAGCGATTCCCGACTTCCTGCTGGCATTGGCCTTCCTGTGGATCGGCTGGTTCTACTTCGATCTTTCCATAGGTGGTCTATTTACTCGCGAGTACATAACCGCGCCGTGGTCAGGCGGCAAGGTCGTCGACATGCTTGCCCATCTATGGATTCCTGTCATCGTGCTCGGCACGGCGGGAACCGCCTCCCTTCTTCGAATTATGCGCGCGAATCTGTTGGATGAGCTTCGCAAGCCATACGTGGTTACCGCCCGCGCCAAAGGTCTCAAGGAGTGGCGGGTGATAATCAAGTATCCCGTTCGCGTTGCATTGAACCCCATAGTCAGCATCGTTGGATATCTTCTGCCCGCCCTCATTTCGGGCAGCATCATCGTCTCAGTCATTCTCGCTCTCCCACTTATTGGTCCTCTCCTGCTTCGAGCGCTCCTAGCCGAGGACCTCTTCATGGCATCCGGAATAATATTGGTGCTTGGCGCAATGACGATTATAGGCACGTTCCTGTCCGACATACTGCTGGTGTTCGTCGATCCCCGCATCAGGATGGAGAATAGGTAATGGCTGACGAAGCCGAGGACAGGGATCAAATGAGCCTTGCTGCCGATGCCCTCATGGACGAGGAGCAGGAGCACCTAGAAGACGAAGAGGTCTTTGTCGCCGGTCAATGGCGACTCATGTGGTGGCGCTTCCGCAAGCACAAGATGGCCATGGTCAGCGCGGTTATCGTCATCCTCTTCTACTCGGTGGCGGCGTTCGCGGACTTCCTGGCGATATCCGACCCGCGTCTTTCCGATGTTAATGTCGCCTACCTTCAACCCCAGACCATTCATTGGTTTGACGGAGGGTTCAGCCCCCACGTCAAGAAGGTAATCGGCGACCGCGATCCCGAGACTTTCAAGAAGGTATATGTCACAGACCCGGAAGTGAACATTCCGATTAACCTGTTCGTTAAAGGGTATGAATACAAGCTATTTGGCCTTATCCCCTTTGACCGGCACCTGATAGGGACCGTTGCGCCCGAAGGTGAGGACGAAAGGGTCGCTCCGTTCTTCCTGGGTACGGACGTACTTGGACGAGACATGTGGTCCCGGATTGTGTTCGGATCGCGCGTTTCCCTCTCCATAGGGCTGGTGGGGGTTCTGCTAACCCTCGTACTCGGCGTCACACTTGGGGGATTGTCCGGCTACTACGGCGGCTGGGTCGATACCATCATCCAGCGCATAATCGAGATCACGAGGTCGGTCCCAACCCTGCCCCTATTTATCGCCCTGTCAGCCTCCGTCCCGAAGGACTGGAGCGTCTATCGAATCTACTTTATCGTGACACTGATCATTGCCATGTTCGCTTGGACGGAGATGGGCCGCGTCGTCCGCGGTCGTTTCCTTGCCCTTCGTGAAGAGGACTTCGTGACTGCGGCTCGCCTGGCCGGGGCCACAGATATACGGATCATCTTCCGGCACATGCTGCCCAACTTCATAAGTCACGTGATTACCGTCATAACTCTCATTCTCCCGTTCATGATCATCAGCGAGACGGCCCTCAGCTTCCTGGGCATCGGTCTCCGTGCTCCGGCGGTGAGTTGGGGAGTCCTCCTGCAGCAGACGCAGAACGTGCAGTCGATAGCCATCTATCCGTGGCTTACCATCCCTGCCATTCCGGTCACGCTGGCCGTGCTTGCCTTCAACTTCGTGGGTGACGGCATGCGTGATGCTGCCGACCCGTACTCGAACTAGCTCGAATCTCACGGCTGATCATTTTCTTGCGGCCTGACAGACGTTCGGCTACACTCATTTACCAGACCTGTCGACGGAGACAAGGGACTTGGTAACGGGCTTCAACCATTCGGGCATCGTCGTAAGAGACCTCTCGGCAATGATCGAGTTCTACTGCGACGAGTTGGGACTCCAGGTGCTCAGGGAAGTCGACAGCATCGCGCCGGAGGGAGGAGACCACACGGGGATTCCGGGAGCGAAGCGCAAGCTCGTCTTCGTCGGCCTGCCGGATGATGCGCACCAGATCGAGCTTGTTCACTATCTCGATCCACTACCATCCGACGGCCACCTCCACCATCATCAGTTCGGTTCCTCTCACGTCTGTTTCAATGTGTCCGACCTTGACGGCATTCACTCAAGGCTTTCAGCCAAGGGCGTTCGTTTCGTCACCGAGCCGAAGTACCGGACCACCCCCGACGGCGCGCGCATAGGCATCTGCTACGCACTCGACCCCGAGGGCAACTATCTTGAGTTTCTCGAACGGACTGAGCCGTCATCCTGACGTCCGTTCGTTCAGCCCACCATTCCCACATTCGGAGCGAACATGCCAAGACTCGCAGCCAATTTGTCGATGATGTTCAACGAAGTCGACTTCATGGACCGCTTCGGCGCGGCAGCCGAGGGGGGGTTCAAGGGCGTCGAATACCTCTTCCCATACGACTACGACAAGAACGATCTGAGGGAGGCTCTTGATGCCCACGGACTCGTCCAGGTCCTCCACAACCTCCCTGCCGGTAACTGGGACGCCGGAGAGCGCGGCATCGCCTGTCATCCGGACCGCGTCGACGAATTTCGTGATGGAGTCGGCAGGGCAATCGAATACGCCACCACCCTCGGCTGCGATCAGGTGAACTGCCTCGCCGGTATTGCGCCGTCCGATGCGCCAAGCGAGACTCTCAACGAGACATTCATCTCGAACCTCAAGTTCGCTGCGAGCGAGCTCCAGGACGCGGGGATAACCCTGCTCATCGAGGCAATCAACACGAGGGACATCCCCGGCTTCTTTCTTCAGACCACCTCTCAGGCCCTCGCGGTCGTAAACGAGGTCGGTTCTGAGAACCTCATGCTCCAGTACGACATCTACCACATGCAGATCATGGAGGGTGACCTGACCCCGACCATCGAGGCCAACCTCCCCATGATCCGGCATTTGCAGCTTGCCGATAATCCCGGACGAAACGAACCGGGCACCGGCGAAATCAACTATCCGTTCCTCTTCGAAGCCATCGACAAGATGGGCTACGAAGGTTGGATCGGATGCGAATACAAGCCACGAACTACAACAGCCGAGGGCCTGCATTGGGCCGATCCGTACCTACGGTAGTCGGCCGGGAGGACACATGGTTTTAGAAGCAGCTACCCTCGACGACCCCGACATTATCAATCGTCGTAATCAAATTCTCGACGAGATACAGAACCGCGTTCTCTGGCTCTCGATCTACATGGTCGACTACGCCAACCGTCTGCGCCCCAACCCGAGCGGGCTGAAGGTTGGAGGCCATCAGGCCTCCAGCGCGTCGGTCGCCAGCATCATGACCTACCTGTTCATGGAGTACATGAATGCCGGTGACATGCTCTCGGTAAAGCCACATGCCTCGCCCGTGTACCATGCCGTGCAATACTTGCTCGGCAACCTCGATGTCGAGTATCTGAAGACCCTTCGCGCCTACCACGGGCTGCAGGCATACCCAAGCCGCACGAAAGACCCGGACAATGTCGACTTCTCCACCGGCTCGGTTGGGCTAGGCGCGGTGGCCCCCAATTTCGCGTGGCTTACCGAGGAGTACCTTCGGAGCCACATCGATTCGGGAAATGGGTCCAGGAGAAAATACATCAGCATCGTCGGAGATGCGGAGCTGGACGAAGGCGCCGTTTGGGAGGCTATCGCCGACCCGACAATGGAAGAGGCGTCCAATGTCTTGTGGATCGTCGACCTCAACCGGCAGAGCCTCGACCGCATAATTCCCGGCATACGCGTAACCTGCTGGCGAGAGATGTTCGCGGCGAACGGCTGGAGCATCGTAGATGCCAAGTACGGCCGCAAGCTGGAGGCGGCCTTCCGGCTCCCCAACGGCGAACTCCTCCGCGACGCCATCGACGAGATGTCCAACGTGGTCTACCAACGACTGTTGAGAGTATCACCGTCCCAGCTTCGGGATTGGTTGCCCCGTACGAGTCGGTACCCTCAGGACATGGAACGTCTCATCAGTCAATGGGATGATGACGAACTCGCCTCGCTCTTCTCCGATCTTGGTGGACACGACATAGGCGCTCTGCGGCAGGCATTCGATGCCATGGACCTCGACGCTGGACCGCACGTAATGTTTGCCTACACCCTGAAAGGGTGGCGGCTTCCGATCATAGGCGACCCGCAAAACCACTCGGCCAACCTGAACGGCGAGCAGATGGAAGTGCTTCGGCAGAATATGGGCATCGACTCGAACGATGCTACGTTCCTCTTCCCGTCCGAATCCCCGGAATCCAACCTGATAGCGGAGGCTCGCGAACGCTTGCGTGTCGGCGAGGAACAGTCGAATTCGGTCCCGTCCATACCGGTACCCACGGGCTTCGGCCGCGGATATCGCGGGATGATGTCCACACAGCAGATCTTCGGCCTTGTGCTTACGGAGATATCAAGAAACGCGCCTGAACTCTCCAAGCGGCTCGTGACTACCAGTCCGGACGTCGCCAGTTCGACGAATCTCGGAGGATGGATCAACAGGGTAGGGGTCTGGCACAGGGGTGAGGTCGAATCGATGCCCCAGGAAGAACAGCCCAGGGCGCTCCAGTGGACGGAGTCGGACACAGGCCAGCACATCGAGCTCGGGATATCGGAGAACAACCTGTTCATGGCCCTGGGACAGCTGGGCCTCTCGCATGAAATGCAGGGCGAGATCCTCTTTCCGATTGGAACCCTTTACGACCCGTTTATCCGGCGCGGCCTCGACGCCTTCTACTACAGCACCTACGCTGGCGCGAGCTTCATGGTCGTCGGCACGCCCTCGGGCGTGAGTCTCGGTCCGGAGGGCGGCGCGCACCAGTCCCTCGTCACACAGTCGATCGGAACGGAGTTGCCCGACCTTTCATTCTACGAGCCATGCTTTGGACAGGAACTGGAATGGATCGTCATGCACTCCCTCGAACAGATGCGCAACCGAGAAGGCTCCGCGTATCTGCGCTTGACGAGTAAGCGTGTCGACCAGTCCCTGGTGACGCTCCCGTCCGATCCGGACGAGCTGGAGAAGCTGAGAACGCAGGTCCTCGAAGGCGCCTATCGTCTCGTCGACCGTCGCTCAGAAGAAGGATACGGCCAGCATTACAATGTCGTCCATATTATGGCTTCCGGCGCCATGGTGCCCGAGGCGGTGAACGCCAGCGAGCAGCTTCTGGAAGAGGGCGTTTATGCAAACGTCATCAACGTGACCGGGCCGGGGCCGCTCTACAAGCGGTTCCAGGAACAGGTGCGCCGGGAGATATCCGAGGGCCGCGCCTCGGAACCGTTCATGTCGGACATCTTCGACGTTGGCGAGCGAAGCGCCCCCATCGTCACCATCGTCGACGGTCATCCTCATACACTCGCATGGCTCGGCGCCGCCATGAAGACCGAGACATTCCCCCTCGGCGTGGACGACTACGGCCAGTCCGGAGACTACCTTGACCTCTACAGGGAGTACCAGATCGACGTTGATTCCATTGTGGCCGCCTGCTTCGCGGCAGTTGATTGACGCTTCTGGCACTTCCTCAAGTCCTGCGCTAGAATAGGGTCGCCGACTGGGCCGGTGGCGTTCGTGAACGTAATCGGCTGAGATCGACAACGTACTCTCACGAAAGGCGGGTATGTAATGAAAGTGTTCAATCTCCGCGCTACTGCTCTATTGGCTGCTTTTGCAGCATTGTTGCTCCTGTTCGCCTTTGCCTGTAGCGGCGATGACGAAGAGACGGATACGGTGTCGGAAACTTCGCCGCCGCCCCCTGCCGCCGCTCAGCCCGCGCCCACCAGCGCGCCTGAGACAACCGAGAAACGTATGCAATGGGACGTCGCTCCGCCCTTGCGAATCGACCCCGAAAAGTCCTACACGGCGACGTTCAACATGGAGCGAGGCACGTTCGAGGTCCAGTTGTTCGCGGACAAGGCTCCCAAGACCGTCAACAACTTCGTCTTCCTCGCTCGTGAGGGCTACTACGACGGCTCGACGTTCCATCGCGTCATTCCGGGATTCATGGCCCAGGGAGGCGACCCGACGGGAACGGGGACAGGCGGGCCCGGCTACCAGTTCGACAACGAGTTCCATCCCGATCTGCGTCACTTCGGGCCGGGTATGCTGGCAATGGCAAACGCCGGGGAACAGAACGGCCGGGGCACCAATGGAGGCCAGTTCTACGTCACCTACTCCGAGCAGCACCGTCTCGATGGCCTTAATCTCGACGGCACGGCCAAGCCCTGCAGCCAGACCGGTGTCTCATGCCACGCCGTCTTCGGCGAGGTCATTAGCGGAATGGACGTAGTCAACGGTATTCGGGAGCGTGACCCCCAGAGCGCCACATTCAAGGGTGACGTGATCCAGAGCATCGTCATCACCGAAGAGTAGCGCCCGGGAATCCATCGGCAAAAGGAGAGGGGGCAGGTCACGCGACCTGCCCCCTCTTACTTATCGGCCAATCAGCCTAATGTCCCTAGTCCGCTCCCGCCGGATTTATCGCCGGATTGACTGTCGGTTTGAATATCGGTTCGGTTGCCGGTTCGACTTCCGGTTTCGTTGCGGGCTCAGCTTCCGGTTCAGTTTCCGATTCGGCTGGAGGAATAATGGGAGAACTGAGAAACGTGTACAGCTTGCCGCCCGTGCCGATCCACGTCTTGTCTTCTATGGTTGCCGAGTAGATCAGCGGTTGGTTGTTGACCCGAACGGTCGAATGTTCACCGAAGCTCTTCAGTTCCAGCCTGTCCTCCATGAAGTGGAAGACCAGACCCTCGAAGCCGGGAATGTTCAACTCGCTGCCGCGAATGAGACCCCGGTAGAAGAACCGGAGCACGGGCTGTCGCTCGACAGCCGAGAAGTCTACGAGCTCGTCATCGTCCTCCGTGTAGATGTAGCCATACGGTTTCGGCCTCGTCAGGAAGTACAGCACTCCCGCCGCGATCGGCACCGCAACCACCACGAGGGTCACTACGATCATCCACGGGAATTGCGACTGAGGTACCGGCGCTGCTGCTACGCCTGCCACGGCTGCCACGCTTGGCACAACTACCACGCCTCCCACCGCCGACTCAGGAGCGACAGGCTTGACGGCAGGTGTCACCGCCGTCGTCTCAACCGGCTCGACGATGACTGGCGGGACGACCGCGGGTCCGGCAGCGGTCGAGACCACTATGGAGTCCGAAGACTCGACAAACGTGCGGCCGGCGTGGTCGAGACTGAGGGTGAATTGAAGCGTGTGGCTTCCATACTCGCTCGGCGTAAACACGATGTCGTACTGCCACGCGGGTCCATCTCCGAAGAGGCGATGAGGCACAAGGTCAAGAGTTCCCTGACCGGCGCCGGACGTTGCCATGTTGACCAGGATTGCCTCGGGATCTACGGCGTAAGGACCGCCATCCACGTGGATGGATACCGTGCCGATGTTCCTCGCTTCTCCCGGCTGCAGGTCACGCACCGACTGGGTCTCGATGTAGAACGACGGGAACGGCTGAGCATCAAGCGAATGGTCCGCCGAAATCCTATGGTTGAACGAGGGCCACAGCATCTCCAGGGTCACGTCATACGTGCCGGCCAACTCAATCGACGGTATTCTCACCGTGAAGTAACCGTCACCGGCCTGCGAATCTCCTCGAGTCCCGTCATCGTACAGCTCGTACTCTATGGCCGAAACGCCGGGACCCCTGACCGTCGCGAACATTCTCACGCCTTCCAAAACCGCCGTAAGACCATCCTGCACCGCGTAGCCCATGATGATGCTCGACTCGCCTGTCGGCACGGGGGAATTCGTGCGCAAGACCAACTCATATCGATCGGTCATGCTGCCCCAGATGGAGACTGCTCCCTCGACAGCCGTGGTCTCAGCTCTCCAAATACCCGGAACTGGCTCCTTGAGCCGCCAGACTTCGAGATGCTCTGTCTCGAATATCTTGGACATCGACAGGCTTTCGCCTGACAGCACCTCGTCCGAAGGGGTCACTAGTTGGAACGACCCGGAACTCCCCTCTTTGAAGAGGTACAGCATGGACTCTTCGGTACCCGGCATGATGGGGATGGCGGTGCTGAACCATTTTGTGTCCACCACAGCCTCGGCGGCAAATTCCTGAACGGAACCCTCACCGGACGATCCAAACACGTGGTTCGCAAGAGGCCTCAAGTCCGCTCCGAACTCAAAACCGAATACCGTTCCCCCGGTGGTCTTGGTAATCGTGTCGAGGAATTGCGCCGCTCCCTGGTCGTCTGCGTCCAGGATCAGCCCTTGGATCGACCAACCCTGCTCGGCGATGCGATCCACTAGAGGCGAAGCGGTACTGCCCAGTGCTTCGTAGTCAATGTCACCCGAGCCTCCCAGCGCCAGGTAGATCGTGGAACCTGCGGGAGCTCCGTACGTCGAAAGAGCCGATCGGGCTTCTTCCAGCGCCTCCACAATTGTCTGGGAAGTGAAGGTACTCTCCGCCTCGAGGCGGGCGGCGATATCGCTCCGGCTGCTCTCGTAATCATAGTCCGACGCGCTGAACGGTCCCACCGCCTCCCTGGGATTATTAGTGTCCAGGAATACAACATCACCCTCTTGCTGGGTGGCCAGAAGCCCGATTAGAGACATCGCTAACGGGATGACCTCTTCCGCCTCCCGGACCGACGACGAGTCCGTGACGACCACGGCCATTTCCGGCCGTGAGTCAGCCTGCGCAAATGCCGCCGGCGAGGATGTCGCCAGCCACACCAGCAGCACGGCGATTACCGAACTTCCAATAGAAAAGAACCGTGCACGTCGCATCTTGAATACCTCCTGCTAAACAAAGTATAAGAATATGCTCAAAAAGAGTTCAAGATGCTATACGACTACGATATTGGGGATTCTGGCGACCGCAGCGTCTCGGAGAGAAGAGGTCTCCTGCGTAATTCGCTGTGAGTGGCAACGCGATCTTGCCTCAGTCGCGCGCCGCACGTGAGGGGCCGGTTCCGATGACTCGCGCTACGTGTGCGGAAACGGCAATGCGCGAACCGCTGGCAGCGGAGGAACGGCGAGAAGGTCGGTCTTATCGTCTGCCGGTGGGATTGACGCCCCGTTGCAACCGGGCAGACACGGTCAAAGCGCTTCTATTGCCGCTGGTAGCCGCCTGCCAAGACACACCGAAGCCAGGGCCCTCCGCAGGATCAACCAAGTCCGGACGCTCAGCTTCCGGACCTTTTGAAGATACCGTCAAGGTTTTTCAGTCTCCATCTCAGGTAACCGGTTGAAAGACGGCCCCCTAGACGAACTTTAGGTACCGGCTTGAGTCCAAGTACCACGTGGAAGAAGTCGTTCTCCAGATCAAATCGGGGATACCGTCCAAGCCTGTCCACAAACCGCTGGTAGAACTCTTCGTCGATGGGCGTCCCCGTAGTCCATTGCCTTACGATTTCAAAGTCGAGTTGGCGCAAGTATGTCTCGTAGTGAGCGACCGTAAGCTTATTTACCCACGAAGCCCGGACGTTGTTGCGCCCCCGCGTCTCGAAGAACCGCACGAACACTTCGTCGTCGAACAATAGATGGGGCCATGGGAAATAGACGTCTCGATATCGATGTGACGCCTTCGGACCGCGGTACAGGTTGGCGCTAATGTATGCGAGGCTCTGACTACCGGGCCTTAGCAGGTCCTTTACGGCCTCCAACGCCGCATACGGATGCTCCATGTGCTCCCACACGACCAGGGCAACGATTCTGTCGAAAGTTCCCAGTTCTGCGTTATCCGCTTGACTGACATCGTGAATTCGCAGGTCCATGCCTTCCGCAATGAGTTCTTCCCAATCGGGATATGTACGAATGTCCACCCCCACGACTTCGCAGCCATAATCACGTTTGAGAATCGAACTCAGGTAACCCTTCCCACACCCAATCTCCAAGACACGCATGCCACTCTTGAAGTCCAGGAGCTCGTCGACATGGACAATGCGTCTTGCCGCATCCAGGAGCGGATCGTCGTCCTTTTCCTTGATAATCTTGGCGTGTTCGACAGCGGCGCTGTTCTGCGAGTACTGCTCGTTCAGCTCCATGAAAAGGTCCAGATCAAAGCGTGGCTGCTCCATGCGCCTACCCCTTGGCCAACAACGGTAGCGATTTCACCGACCCACTCTCGCCGACGCCGACTGCTCCATTGCATCGGATAAGCAGGGAAATCCATCTGGCCGATCCGGACGCTCTCATGTCCCGTATGAACGACCCGAAGAGTCCAAGTACGTATCGCATCAGCCACATGGAGGAACGCCGAATTGAAATGAGAGGGAGGCCATTCGCCGCCGGCCAAGGAGATACGCTTCCGAGCGAGACACTAAACCCCCGTCCATTCCCCATGCTCGATGCAGGGGCCAATCCCCCTGAAGTGGTAATGCACATAGAAACACCGCTGCGCCATCGCACTCACTCTTGTATCTCGGCAGATGCGATCTTCCACTCTCCGTCAACCTGCGTGAAGATCATATGGATGATGTCTGCGGAAAGAGGGTTCTTCACGAGCCAGTACATTTCCCTCGAATTTTCGTCGACTACCTGGGGTCCACTTTCCTCGGAAGCCGTCAACTTCACCTCAAATGTCTTCATCAAGTCTACATTGCCGCGCAGCATTTCTTCCTGCGCCTGACGGTAACTTTCCTCAAGGTATCCCAGTACCTTGTCAATTTCGTAATCATTTAGCGCCTTCCAATAAGCGGCGCCCAGTTTCCTGAGATCATCCGCCTCAGGCGCCTCCTCGGTGGAATCGGATTCTGAGGAGGTGGAAGTCTCTTCTTCCTCGGTCTCACTCTCCGGAGTGGCGGTCGGTTCAGCCTCTTTCGGCTCGGGTGTGGGGCTGGGAACGGGAGTAGCCGTAGGTTCAGGAGTGGAAGTGGGAACGGGAGTAGGAGTCGCGGTAGGCGTAGGTATCGGCGTATCGGCGGGCTGCTCACTTTGCGGCTCGCCCGCAGGACCTGGGTCCCCTGTTTCATCTGATGAACCGCCACAGGCTAAGACGATAGCCGATAGCAACGTCACGGTTGCAGGGATTACCCAAGGTTTCATAGTCATCTCCACAGTCTTCCCGGAAGGTAACTGTTCAGACTTCGTGAGAGCGCTCAACGCACACAGCCCACCGTCATTCCGGCAAGGAACGTCACCCCGTACCACGATACGGGGCCGGAATCCAGAGGAGCGGGGAGGTTCACCTCACCAAGACTGAACACTCACCCCGGAAGCTCTCTCATCGCTTCGGTCACCTTCACTGAAGAATGATTCTTAGCTGCACGGAGCATAAATGCGAGTGCTATCCCTGTCAACTCACCCTACGGTTTTCCGTTTGGGGCAAAGTCCGATTTCTCCTCTGTGGTACCATCACAAAGCCGGGTTCGGCTTGGAGCGGAGGGAGAATGGCGAGGCCCGTCGCAGTAGTGCTGGGGTTTCTTGCAGTCTTGCTGATCGCGGCGGACTGCGGGAGCGACGTTGAAGAAAGTGGCGGGAACCCTCCTCTCGAAGTCAGAGGTCTCGTGACCGATGTCGAGGCCGGGTCCCTTCTCGAACTAAAACTGTTACGGATGACCGACGAGCAAAATACCGAGTGGGAATTCCGACCGGGTAGGGACGGCGTGTCAGGTGCAGGCCACGACTACACTCCGTCCCACCTCCGGCAGCACATGGTGCAGGGCGTTCCCATCATCGTCACGTACCGCGAAATCGACGGCGTCCTGACGATTATCAGCATCAGCGAATAGAGAATGGTAAATGGACCAATCCGAGAACCGTACCGAATTCCTGGATAATGTGCGTAAGTCACTGGGTCGTACAGGCCCTCCCCCTGAAGTCGACGTGCCCGACGCGACGGCGCTGTCCGACGACCATGACGAGGTCCGAGAACGGCTGGACACCATCAAAGACGACATGACCTCTCGAACCGAGCAGCTTGTGGAAGAACTGGTCGTCTCGGCCGGAGCGGCTGGCTGGATCGTCCACCGGGCCATTCCCGCAGACGCTGCCGCCTACGTCCGCCAGGTCGCCGAGACTCTCGAATCTACGAGTGTGCTCCGCTCGGACCACGCCATCCTGGATGTCATTGGACTTGAGAATGAGTTTCAAGGATCTCCCATTGAGATCCAGAGAATCGCCTACGAGGAGTCCGGCAAGGGCCGTGACGCACAGCGGGCGAAGTTCAGGCAGGATATGATCGTCGCGGATATCGGGGTGACCGGCGTTAATCATGCGATTGCCGAGACGGGGAGCGTGTCCATCTCTGCCGGCAAGGGAGTGAGCCGTCTCATATCGCTGCTCCCACCGGTGCACATAGCCGTGGTAAGTACCGACCAGATAGTGCCCAGTCTGGACGAGTTATTTTCCTTCCGGCGCGCCGAGTTCCTTGAGCGAGGGTCTCTGGACTACGCCAACATCATCTCCGGCCCCAGCAGATCGGCGGACATCGAACAGACGTTGATCAAGGGCATGCACGGACCGCGCGAGGTCCACATGATTATCGTCGACTAATCGTTCGGTCCGAAGACCTTGCTTCCGACCTTCATGAACCGCATCGCCTCGGCCGTGGCGTCGGCAATGAGTTCACTCGCACGAGCCGACGCCTCGTCCAGTGACATGGGCGCGGACACGATGGAAGCCACCGCGTCGATGCCCTCCGGGTGTACATCCTCGAAACCCTGACCCAGTGAACCTGAAATGGCAATGACCGGGATGCCCCGTTCCTTCGCTCGCCACGCCACGCCGATCGGGGCCTTGTGGTAGACGGTCTGAAAATCGAGCTGTCCTTCACCGGTGATAACCAGGTCGGCCCCCTCCAGCTGTTCGTTCAGGCCCACCTGGTCGAGCACGATGTCCACCCCGGCCCGGAGCGAACCGTCGAGGAAAGCCATCATGCCGCCCCCTAGTCCGCCCGCCGCGCCGGAGCCCGGGACATCGTTGATGCTCCTTCCGATGTCACGTTCGACGACCTCCGCGAAATTCCCTAGGGCCCCATCAAGCTGCTCCACGAGTTCAGGGGTCGCCCCCTTCTGCGGACCGTAGACCGCCGACGCCCCTTCCGGCCCTGTCAGAGGATTCGAGACGTCGCAGGCGACCGAGAACTGCGAGGCGGCTGCCCTTGCGTCCAGTCCCGACGTGTCGATCTTTCGGAGATCGGCGAGCGCCGCTCCGCCGGGGGGCAAGTCGTTTCCCGACTCGTCCAGCAAGCGGACTCCCAGGGCCTGCGCCATCCCCGCGCCGCCATCGTTCGTCGCGCTGCCTCCGATTCCCACGATGAAACTGCGGAACCCGGCGTCGAGAGCCTCCCGAATGATCTCTCCCAGGCCGTAAGTGGTTGCCCGCAGGGGATCGCGCTCGTCAAGCGAAAGCAGCGCAAGGCCTGATGTCCGGGCCATCTCGATCATCGCGGTCTCACCGTCGCCGAGCGCGCCCCACTCCGCCTCGACCGGCTCACCTATCGGGCCGGTCACCGTCGCCGAACGAATGTCGCCCTCCGTCGCCTCGACCAGGGTCTCCAATGTCCCGTCGCCTCCGTCCGCCACCGGCGCCAATACCGTTTCCGTGTCGGGGAAGACTCTCTTGACGCCCTGTTCCATGGCCCTGGCAGCGTCAAGCGCGGAGATGCTCCCCTTAAAGCTCTGAGGTGCGATGACGACCTTCATCTAATATCTATCCTTGCTGAAAAAGTGTCCGCATACTATATCAGCGCAAACGGGTATTGCGTAGCAAGCGGAGACCCTGCATCGCGTCGGACAAAGGGAAGGAGTGGAGAAGCCCCGGAACGCCACAAGCCCTTCACTCGAAGTGCGGTAACTGTTCAGACTTCGTGAGAACCCTCGACGCATACACAGCCACCGTCATACCCGCGAAAGCGGGTATCCATAGGGGTGGGCTGACAGGGGTTAGGCATTTGTCCATACACCCACTCTCCATAACCTGCAAGCAACCCCATCACTGTCATTCTGAGCGCAGCGGAGCGGAGTCGAAGAATCTAAAATGTCTGTCACAACGTAAAGCAGATACGGAGAATTCTTACCCTGGTTTGACAGTTGGTCAGGATACAAGCGCGGCACTGGCCGTCTGGTCTTGCGGGTATAGATTTTAGATTCCTCCCTGCGTAACTGTTCAGACCCGGTGAGAATCCCTGGTTGAACAAAGCACCGTCATACCCGCGAAAGCGGGTATCCAGGGGGACGAAGGCATTCCTCTCACGAAGTCTGAACACTTACCTCCCTGCGCTCGGAATGACAGGTACACGGGGGCCGGATCGTAGCTGAAATCCCTTTTTACCTACCCCTGTCCGATAGGAGCGGGGAGGTTCACCTCACCAAGACTGTACACTCACGAAGTGCGGAGAACGGTTGACTGGCCTCTCTTTCGATGCGTATACTGAATGGTGATACGGCCTTCTGGTGGTTCTAGCGAAGCGGACCCACCCGTTCCCATCCCGAACACGGAAGTGAAACGCTTCAGCGCTGACGATACTGCACTGGCGACGGTGTGGGAAAATAGGTCACTGCCGGGGGGCCTTTTTCTATTCCCCCGGTCTTCCGCTCCCATCGGTGATTCGTCCTATTTTCCCGTCAAATTCAGCCCTGTCGAGGGCCTTTCCGATGTCTGGGAACGCGGCAAAACCCTGCCTAATGGGTGGTTTGCATCGATTTTCCCCTGTGCTACAATGAATTTAGCGTTCGGAGAAAGGAGACCTGGTTACTTAGAGTCCCAGGGGAAGTTGCCCGCCCTCCGCGTTACGACGCACTCGCTCTCCCTCTGGTCCAGTCTTACGAAATATACTTACTTTTCTGACCCTCCGAAACGTTCGGCAAGTTTCCAGGAATCGAAGTGCAACGTGACCTCGCAACACGAGGAAGATAGCAGTATCCAGGATATGGGGGAGCTCCTCGACTCGGTCGAGGACATGAAGCCGCTCCGGCGAGGAGACGTCGTCGAGGGCATTGTCATGCGCGCCGACCCCGGCGCGGAAGGTATTCTTCTCAACGTTGGGCATAAGGCCGAGGGACATGTCCCCTCCAACGAAATGAAGTCCATGTCTCCTGAGGAGGTCGCCCAGCTAAACGTGGGCGATACTATTCTTGCCATGGTCATCCGGGGTGAGAGCGACGAAGGCTCCGCCATTCTGTCCGTTGACCGCGCTGCAGGTGAAGTCGGATGGAAAACGCTGCAGGACGCTATGGAATCCAGCCAACGAGTATCGGGCACCATCATTGGATTCAATCGGGGTGGAGCGATAGTGATGACCGAGAGCGTGCAGGGGTTTGTGCCAATGTCGCAACTCGCGACCGTATCCCGTGAGAGAGCCCGGACCGCCGCACAGGGTGCACCCGGAGAAGCCGCTCAGGGAGAAGAGTCCCCCCAGGAAGAGTCCACGGACATCGGCCGCACCATCGACCTGAAAGTGCTGGAGTTGAACCGCGGGCGCAACCGCGCGATCCTGTCCGAACGCCAGGCCATGCAGGAAGTTCGCGAAGAACGCAAGGCGAAACTCATCGACGAACTGACGGAGGGTGAGGTCCGGCAGGGCAGGGTAACCGGAATCAGCACGTTCGGCGCGTTCGTCGATCTCGGTGGCGCAGACGGTCTCATTCACATCTCTGAGCTTTCTTGGAGCAACGTCAATTCGCCCGGAGACATCGTGAGCGTCGGCCAGGAGGTCGATGTCATGGTGCTCCGCGTCGACGCTGAACAGAAGAAAATCGCACTGAGCCTCAAGAGGCTCCAGCCGGAACCGTGGGAGACGATTGAAGAGCGGTACGAAGTCGGAGGCATCGTGGACGGCGTGGTGACGAAGCTCACAGACTTCGGGGCGTTCGCCAGGGTGGAGGACGCAGTAGAAGGCCTCATTCATATATCCGAGTTGACCACGCGCATAATCAGTCATCCTCGTGAGGTTGTGCGAGAGGGTGACGCGGTCCGCCTGAAGGTACTGCGGATCGAACCGGAACGGCGAAGGTTGGGGCTCAGCCTCAAGCAAGCCGAACCGGAAGAGTTCTAACGGCAGTATAGACGTGCCGTCCCGGCGTCCGCGAAGCCGGGTAACGGCAGGGAGAACTGAATATGACAAGCCGGTTCGAAAAATTCTCCGAGAGAGCGCGGAAGGTCCTTTCCCTGGCACAGGAAGAGGCCCAGCGTTTCAACCACAACTATATCTCGACGGAGCACATCCTTCTCGGACTCGTGCGAGAGTCCGAAGGTGTCGCCGCGAAGGTATTGTCGAATCTCGGTGTCGAACTGGCCAAAGTGCGTTCTTCCGTCGAATTTATCATTGGTCGTGGTGAGCGTCCCGCTACCGGCGAGATCGGCCTTACGCCGAGGGCTAAGAAGGTCATCGAACTCGCGGTCGACGAGGCGCGACGCCTTAATCACCACTACATCGGCACCGAGCACCTTCTCATCGGCCTCATGCGCGAGGGCGATGGCGTCGCGGCCAGCGTTCTCGAAACGCTCGGCATTACCCTCGACAAGGTGCGGGCCGAGACGACGAGAATCCTGAGCCAGACCGTTCAGCATTCGCAGGCCGGCACCGGCGGACGCTCCACGTCGCGCACTCCCACCCTCGATCAGCTCGGTATAGACCTGACCGCCGCGGCGCGCTCGGGCAAGCTCGATCCCACCGTCGGCAGGGAGAAGGAAATCCAGCGCGTCACGCAGATACTCAGCAGGCGCACGAAGAACAACCCCGTACTGGTCGGTGAGCCCGGCGTCGGCAAGACCGCCATCGTCGAGGCCCTCGCCCAGCAGATCGCGGGCAACGACGTACCCTCAACCCTGCAGGGCAAGCGCTTGGTGACCCTCGACATGGGCGCGCTTGTCGCCGGGACGAAGTACCGTGGCGAGTTTGAAGAGCGACTCAAGAAGGTCGTGGACGAGATTAAGGCCTCCGAGAACTGCGTCCTCTTCATCGACGAGATCCACACGATGGTAGGGGCGGGCGCCGCCGAGGGTGCGGTCGACGCCGCCAACATCCTCAAGCCCTCACTGGCCCGTGGTGAGCTTCAGTGCGTTGGCGCTACCACCCTCGACGACTACAGAAAGTACGTCGAGCGCGATCCCGCGCTTGAGAGGCGATTCCAGCCCATAACCGTTGAGGAACCCGCGGTCGACGAGACCATCGAGATCCTCCGTGGCGTCAAGGGCCGCTACGAGGAGCACCACCAGCTGGATATCAGCGACGATGCTCTCATCTCGGCCTCGAACCTCGCCGCGCGGTTCATACCTGACAGGTTCATGCCCGACAAGGCCATCGACCTGATCGATGAAGCCGCCTCGCGCGTTCGCATCAACTTCACGACGGCCCCGTTCTCAGTGAGCCAGGTCTCGAAGATGCTGGAAAACGTCCGCAAGGAAAAGGACGAGGCCATTTCGGGCCGACAGTACGAGTACGCCGCTGAGCTTCGTGACCGCGAGGCCAAGCTCGCCAAGAAGCTCTCCACACTCGAAAAGGAGTGGCAGGACGAGCGCGGCGACGAGATGCCCGTAGTCACCTCCGATGACATCGAGGACGTCGTCAGCATGTGGACCGGGATTCCCGTGACCCGCCTTTCCGCAAGCGAGACCGAGCGCCTCATCCGCATGGAAGAGGAACTCCATAAGACAGTAGTAGGTCAGGACGAGGCCATCACGATGGTCTCCAAGGCCGTCCGCCGGGCGCGAGCCGGACTCAAGAATCCGAAGCGCCCGTCCGGCATCTTCATCTTTGCCGGGCCGACCGGCGTCGGCAAGACCTTCCTCCCGAAGCGGCTAGCTGAGTTCCTCTTCGGCAGCGAGGATTCGATAATCCGCGTCGACATGTCCGAGTTCATGGAGCGGCACGCCGTCGCGCGTCTTGTCGGTGCTCCTCCCGGATACGTCGGCTACGACGAGGGCGGGCAGCTCACCGAGGCCGTGCGCCGAAAGTCCTACTGCCTCATCCTCTTGGACGAGATCGAGAAGGCGCACCCCGAGGTCTTCAACATACTCCTCCAGATTTTCGACGACGGTCACCTGACCGACGCCAAGGGACGCAAGGTCGACTTCCGAAACGCCATCGTCGTCATGACGAGCAACATCGGCTCCGACCTCATCAGGCAGGACAGGACCCTCGGCTTCAAGGCCAAGGGCGAGGATAATGACGAGTTTATGGCGCGCTACGAACGCATGAAGACCAACGTCACCGATGAGATCAAGCGCTTCTTCCGGCCCGAGTTCCTGAACAGGATCGACGGCACGGTCGTCTTCCATGCCCTCAGCAGGGAACAGGTGCTCGACATCGTCGACCTTGAGCTCAAGAACGTCGTAAACGGCCTTCTCGAAAAGGGCATCAGCCTCGAGGTCTCGGATGAGGCCAAGGCGTGGATCTCCGAAAAGGGCTACGATCCCTACATGGGCGCCCGCCCTCTGAACCGCGTGATCCAAGACCAGATTGAAGACAAGCTCTCCGACGCCATCCTGGCAGGCCAGTTCAGCCCCGGCGATACGGCCATCATCGGGCTAGAAGACGATGAGATCACGGTCGACACCCAGCAGGCCCCCGTCGAAGAGCCGATGCCCGCCTAGCACGTCGCCTTTGCTCTCTGAACGAGTGCGGTTGCATGAACCGTCACGCAGACCGCTTTGCTGCTAGCCCCTGGGTATCGGACGTTCCCGTGAAGAGTGCGTACCTCCAATGCGTCGGCGGCGTCAGCGGCGACATGCTGCTCGGAGCGATCATTGACGCCGGTGTGCCGGTCGAAGACCTCAACGCCGCCATCGCCGCTCTCGGTATGAGCGGCGTCCGTATTGTTGGACGACCCGGCAAGCGAGGCGGCGTCCACGGTACCCATGCCACAGTCGAAATAGATGCGGCATCACAACGCTCGTATACTCTTGAAGACTTCCTTCGAATCACCCAGACATCCTCCCTGTCGTCCTCCGTCAGGGAGAAGTCATGCGCCGTCTTCCACCGGATCCGCCAAGCCGAGGAGCAGGTACACCGCCGGTCCGACGGCGGTCTCCACCTCGGCGAACTGGGTAGCCTCGACACTCTCGTCGATGTCGTCTGCACCGTGGCTGGACTCGAACGTCTTGACATAGGCCGTCTCTACTCTTCCCCGCTTCCCTCAGGCTCCGGCATCGTCAAGACCTCTCATGGATTGCTGCCGGTCCCGGCGCCCGCGACATCCGCCCTGCTCGGAATCGCCAACGCACCCATGGTTCCGCCACCGAACGACTCTCCCAACGCGGGCGAAATGGTCACTCCGACCGGCGCAGCCATCGTTACCACGCTGGCCACCTTCGACCAACCCACCCTCAGGATGGAAACGACCGGCTACGGATTAGGCACCCGCGACCCGGAGGCCTACCCCAACGTCCTCGTACTCCGGATCGGTCAGGAGGCCGCGAGAGCTTCCACAACGACCCTGAGCCTCCTTGAAACAAACATCGATGACTCCACCCCCGAGGTCCTCGCCTACACGCAAGAGCGGCTCTTCGAGATCGGCGCGCGCGACGTCTGGTTCACCCCCATCCAGATGAAGAAGAACCGACCGGCAACAATGCTCAGCGCCCTCGTTTCATCCGACCTCGAGGACGAGGCCGCCCGCCTCATCCTGCGAGAAACCTCCACCCTGGGCGTCCGCGTGCGTCCCGTCTCACGCTACGAGGCCGACCGCGAGATCGTCACCGTCACCACCAGCCTTGGGAAGGTGACAATCAAGGTGAAGCTACTCGACGGCAAGAGCGTCGCGGCCTCCCCCGAATACGAAGACTGCCGCCGAATCGCCATGGACCGGGACATCCCCCTTCAGGACGTCCTCCGCATCGTCCGCCAGGAGGCCGAGAATACCCTGCTCTAGCCCTGATGCCCTGGTCACTGCCAATCCTTGACACGTCCTTCGACGCTCGGCTACGCTGAGGTAACTTCCTCCGGGGCCTGTAGCTCAGTGGTAGAGCGCTCGGCTCATAACCGAATGGTCGCAGGTTCGAACCCTGCCGGGCCCACCATGTAAGACCGAATTCATAACTCGCCCGCTTAGGGCGACCTCAGCGGAGTCTGCTCCCCCTATGGGACTGTCATCCGGCGTCGGCATGGAGTAGATGATGGTGGCCTTGCCGGGCTTGACGTCTACCTGCTCGACGAAGGAGTGAACGAAGGCCCTAGTCTCGGTCAGTTCACTGTCCTTGAGAAACTCGCTCATCTCCTCGGCGAAAGTGGCGATGACATCAGCGCTATCCAGGAGTTGCCGCCGCTCCCTCAGCAAGCCTCTCGCTTCCTCTGCGGCAATCTCCAGCCTCTCCTTGCGCTCTCGGAACTCCACGATGAGGTCCGAAGCCTCGGCCACGTCAACGCTGTCGCTCCTGGCTATGAATTGCCAGACTCGGCCCAGTTGCTTCTTCACGTCCTCAAGCTCCCCATCGATGCTCTCCAGCGTCTGCCGCTGTTCGCTGGCAACCTCGTCCATCTCCATGTCCAGGTGCTTTACGAGGCCTCGGATGTTGGACTCGGTGAGGATGTTGGCGCGTAGCTCATCGACGATGATCTTCTCGAACTTCTTGGCGTTGAGCCTGGGGGTCTTGCAGGTGCCCTTTCCACGCTTCAGGAGGGAGTGGCAAATGTAATAGGTGTACTTTCCGCTCTTGGCCTCAGCTGCGGTCATGGCCTTGCCGCACGTCTCGCATTTGGCCAGCCCGCTGAGCAGGTAGCGGCTGGAGACGCGGCGGGGATTCGCCTTGTTGGGGGCACGAGACTGCATCATCCTGGCGACTCGTTGAAACTCTCGCTTGGATACGATGGCGGGGTGGGCATCCTCGACGCGCACGGGCGGCTTGCCGTCCTTGGAGTTGGTTCCCCAGACGACGGTTCCGGCGTATGCCTCATTGGTGAGGGTGAAGTGAACGGTGGTCTTGAGCCATTTCTTACCGTTGGAAGTGGGGATACCCTCGTCATTGAGGGTCCTGGTGATGTCAAGGTTGCTCTTGCCTTGGAGGGCCATGTCGAAGATGCGGCGGACGACGGCGTCTGCCGGCGGGTTCAATTCCAGCGTCGGACGTGTCTTGGCCCCATCCTGGACGTGTACTCTTCTGTAGCCGTAGGGTGTCGTAGGAGACATACTAGAACGCATGTCGGACGATTTCGACAGAACGGCGCTGTGCCTTTCGATTTCTTCGGAACAGTTGACAATTCATGCCTCCTCACAAGCCGGACAACGCGCAGACCCTTCAGGCTCTCACCGATCCATCGACACAGTCGCCGTACAGCTCGGGCACCCCGGCACGTCGCAGTGCGTCGAATACCCGGTCGAATCGTGCTGGGTCACGAGTGGGGTCGTTGAGGTCGCCCTTGGGAACCCAGATGACAAGACCCTTTCGTGCTCGTGTCAACAGAACACGGTACCTGTTAAGTGTATAGGCACGCTCTGTCTCCTGTTGGACATTCTGCCAACGGGCGCCGCGAAACTTGCGAAAGTCCCAAGCATCTCCTTCTTCGGATGGTGTCAGGTCTAACCCCCAACACAGGCCGACCCAGTCCAGCTCTAATCCCTGACATTCGAACTCCGATGCGGCAACTTCCAAGGAGTAGCTGGAACGAACGTCGCACTGAGTCTCAAGGAACCATTTGTCGAAGGAGTAGTTGGAAAGGAACTGTGCGGCGCGTTCTATGCCTTCTGCACGCAATCGAAGATCTTTGGAAGTAGCAACAAGACCGGTTCTATCTTCAGGATCGAACCGGTGATGCATCCGTAGCCATCCACGCGCAGTCGATAGGTCGCGGGTCACATAGCACGGGAATTCTTCAGCACTTGGGAAGTGAGTTCGTGCGCTGTCTAGGCGAAGCGAGAGGAACTCGTTGACCCACTCTGTCCATTGCTGAGCGCGGTGATTCCGGACTACAACATCGAGATGAGCTAGGGGTTCTTCTATGAAGGAGACGTTTTCAGGAATGGCGCCATCAAACAGTCGGTGTCCTGCTACGCTCTCCCCACCAATGAGTACCTCTGGCGAAGCGATCACTCGCCAAGGGCCGGGCCGATCCTGCAGGGCTCTGCCCCACTCCCCTAGTCCCGCCTCTCCTAGAAATATCTCCTGACCGCCACCAACCAGTGCGACAATTACCGCCCAGTCAGGCAAACGTTCCATCACCTCGCATAGCAGCGTAGCTTCCGAGGAGCCTATCCCGCGTTTCCGCGCCATTTGAGTACTGTCCCATGCCCTTTGAGCCTCGTCGAAAACCACCACGTTCTCGTGCGGAGACTCCTTCGGACGTTCTTCCAAGTGATACCGCAAGAAGTTGTGCACGTTCTGAATGAAGGTGCTGGCCTCATGCTGGCAGTCGCTCCTCCTCCTCCCCCTGCCGATCTGATTCTTCACTATGGCCTCACGCACAATCTTGACGAGAGGACCGTTGCCTGACAGGAATATCCCGGACAGGGTATTCTCGTTCTGCAGGTGGGGGCTGTGGACGATATTGAGACCAGTCAGTGTCTTCCCAGCACCTGGGATGCCGGTGACGAAGCAGATAGTACGGCGGCCATGCTGTCGAGCATCCTCAATCGCTTGGAAGAGCATTCCCGTGGTCCGATCGAGGTTGTGGGCATGTCTATGCGACAGCTCCCGAACATCGTGCCCTTCGTATAAGAGTGTTGCAGCCTCGACTATCGTGGGCGTCGGGCGGTAAGCAGAATCCAACCACTGCTTTGGAACAATTGGTTCGGTCGGAGTACGGTCGCCATCACTCTGAAGCCGTAGGAGGTAAGAGCCCAGGCTTGGTCCATTAGTCTTGACCAAGCTGCTGACATCTCGTTCGCGATCGATCAAGTCCCGTAAGTCCGTCAAACCACTTTCGGCGTCGGTAGCACACAACACGGGTACGATACTTCGGCCATGGGATTCTGCGTGAAAGTCCCGCAGGTCGCGGGCATAGGAAGTTACTTGCCAGCGAGACATAGAGTCGAAGACTTGCGCGCCCATCTTGAACTCGACCACGAAGATTGTTGTGGAGCTCAGAAGGACTACGTCGGGTCTACGAGCACGGCGAGGTATCTCGTATTCCAGAACAATGTACCAGTGGTCAAGCTGCCGGCATGCGAGTTGCTCCTTGAGCAGCCGCATCTCCAGCTTCCATGCCTCAATCTGCGCTGTCCTCTGGCTAGGCACTCCTGTCGAAGCCACTGCTCTCGTCAACCGACCTAGCAGCGTGTCTTCGGCCGTGCTTATGAATTCTGACACTGCTGACGCATGGCCGTAGCTCAAAGAGTAGTCTCCTTATCAAGCCGCGTTTTCTGGGTCGTCACCGCTTCTCACAGGGAAGCGGTACCGTCTAGTCCCAAAGTGTCCACACCTCCGTCCTTGTCCCCATGGCAAGCACCGTCCGATCAGTTCCGGCGTATGGCCGACGTTCCGATGTCACTGGACTTCACCCGGAATAGCCTAGGGTGCTCAGTTTATCCGTTTTGGAGTGTCTTGTCCCTTGGCCACCGTGATCTTGGTGCGTTCGGCTCCCTCGCCAACATCTGATCTATCTTGTCTTCGCAGGTGCTCAGCAACGATAATCTAGACGTGGCTGCCTACTCATACGTTGATGGAACCCAGCAGCCTCCTCCATGAGGATGGCGAAGTCTCAAACTGGCCGGAGTTGTAGGTCGCTTGCCCAGCGGGACGGGATACGTTAATCAACCGTGCCAGATTCTTCATTTGAGGAGGACGGGACATTGCTACTGGAAGAATGTATGGCGCAGGGGTTTTGACTTGTTGGATCTGCGGAACGGTTATGCGGTGGTTGACCTAGAGATGACCGGCGGAAACTACCGCACGGGATTGATTATCGAGATGGCTGTGGGGATATCGGTACCTGGCCAGAACCTAATTACCGACCGCGTCTTGGTGAAGATAGACCGACCTCTCCCCGAAAGGGTAGTCAGGCTGACCGGGATAACAGACAGGGATTTGGATACGGGAGGGATCGCCATAGATGATGCATTGGCTTGATTCGTAGAAAGTACATCCGGTCTGCCGTTGTTGGGACATGACATACTCCGAGGGGATCGTCCGTACTTGCTGGAAGCGGCCCGCAGACATCGTGACACCGTCGAGGAAGGCCGATATCCTGAGCTGTCTATAGACGAGGAGAGGGATCTGCCGGTTCAACGCTTCATTGACACTGCGGGGCTATACAAGGGCTACAAGTTGGGTGAGTACCAGCAGGTAGGGGAGAGTCATCAGGACTACTCCCTTCGGGTTGTTAGCCTACATGCACACGGAATTCGCATGGGGCTCATAGCGGCTTGCGAAGACTTGGGTGTCTCCACGTCCAGAATCCGGACCCACAGAGCCGCCGGGGATGTGATCCAGAATCAGAAGCTCTTCGAGAAGCTACTGGAGCTGAATCCTCCCGAATGATGAAACGACGTACCTACCGGCCTCATGCTGGCTGGCGCACTGAGCCATATCCCGCTGACTGGGAGGAGAGTGTCCGCCTGCGGGATGAGGCATTTAGAGAGTCGAAGTGGGCCCGCAAACCGCCTCTCTATAGCAGGACCACCCAGCGGAAAGTTCGCAATTCAGTCTTACACGGCCCACATTTTCCGACCTAGTAAGACTGAATTCATAACTATCCTAGCCCACAAAGACTGGGGGCAGGTCTTTGTGTCGAACCCGTGACTTCATGCAACGGGACCGGGTTGAGTGAACCTAAGGAACCGATGTCTGAAGACATGGACGATTTGAGATGTTAGCACGTGAGGAGGACGAGACATGACAGGTCGATGGCGGGAGGGCGACACTGTCATACTCCGGCACGTCGGGTCGGCGAAGACTTACGTGTGGCCTCAGATCACCGTTTGCGACGGTGGTGACGTCGTCCTGATGTACATGCCTGAGGGCACCGAGATACGCCGCGCCAGAACCGGCGGGTCGCCACCGGAGCCGATGCCGTCCCTTACTAGCAGAATGGACGTGCTGCGCGTCTTAGACCTGAGGCTGAGGTACTCTGTATGGCTCGTCTGGGGCACTGCTATGGGTACCCCATCATACTGGCCCCACTTTGAGGGCCCAGATCGCTTCAGAGGATGGAAAGCGGACATACACTCGCTGCCTGTGCGAACGGACCGCGGGTTCGACTACACTGACGACTCTCTGGATATTATCGTCACACCCGCCGGCGAACTTCTTAGCAAAGACGAAGCTCACTTCCAGATGCTCGTCGATGCCGGTGTCTATTCTGCGTCGGAGGCTGGGGAGATTTACAGGGTCTATGAAGAGGCAGAGCAAGCAGCCAGGGAAAGGCGGTTTCCGTTCGACGAGTCACTGGTCGATTGGAGACCCAACCCATCCTGGACAACCCCGACCGCCCCAGTAGGCTCAGTCTCCTATGGCGACATCGAGATCAATCTAACTACCGGACGGGCCTTTGACCCTCGCTTTTGACTGAGACACAGGTGCAGCGCCGAACCTTGCATCGCTTACGATGACTGTCCGCCCCATAAAGAGTGTCCTATTCGACTTGGACAATACCCTGATTGATCGATCAGAGGCATTCCGGCGTCTCTTCAAGCATTGGCACCAGACCTTGCCTTTGATCGATAGGCCAGCCGACAGGGAAGCGTTTGTATCCCGGATGGCGGGGCGAGGAAACGGATATGAGCCGATCCCGGACATCTACCAGGATATGTTGGACGAATGGCCGGGCAGTTTCTCAAGCCTGGACTCAGCAGTCGAGGCTCACTTCAACATGATGCACAAGGTAGTGGCCCTTCATCCCGAGACCGAGGCAATGCTTAGACGCCTCCGGTCACATGGCGTTCCGGTCGGTGTCGTCTCCAATGGCAACTCCCAGACACAGTGGGGCAAGCTTAGAAACACCGGCATTGCAGCACTGGTTGAAGCCTGTGTGGTTTCCGAGGACTTCGGCACTCGGAAACCCGATCCCGCCATCTTTGGCCATGCTCTTGAACTAATAGGCGCCGAAGCAGAGTCAACACTGTTCGTTGGCGATAATGTTGAACACGACATCATTGGAGCGTTCCGGATGAATATGCGGACTGCCTGGATGTCCCTGGGCAGGGCATGGGGCCCCAAGCTTCCATATCCAGACTACGTTGTCAACGAAGTTTGGGAAGTCGAGAGGCTAGTGCGGTTCAACGAGAAACAGCGGGTTGCCGGAAACACGTGATGCTCAAAAGTATCTGTGGCGGCACGCGTCCCCTTTGTTGACTAAGTGAGGCGTATGTCATCCGATTTAATGCAAGGCACCGGGGTCCAGCTTCGGGGGCCATAGCCACTGGGCACAACGGGGACACCTATGTACGGGGGCTGAATCAACGTCGGGGCATGCTGGATAGAAGTATGGAGTGTCCACCATGCTATACTCGAACCTCCCAGCGAAAAGTTCGCAATTCAGTCTTACACGGCCCACATTTTTCAGCCATGCTGTGCCGAATTCATAACTTCTTCCCTACTGTCTACGTAAGCTAAGTGCCGGTAGCGGTCAGGTCGCTTCGCAGACATTCAACCCTCTCTACCGATTCGTCCGGCGGCAAGGCCTTTTGAAGGTTTTCCGTGGGCGGCCCCTCATGCGCAGTCGGTCGTCCGCAGCCCGTTACTCCGGCTCGAGGGGAGGGTGAAGACGCTGGCCCCGCTACTTATCCACGCGGCAGCTGACTATGTCTATGCCGTAGTATTTGCGATGGTGTACCGACGAGGCGTAGTGGCTCAGGATTCGGACGGACAATTGCTGTTCGTCTTCCAGCGCCTGGTCCGGGCCCAGATAGGCCATGCGATTCTCGATATTCCCCTGGATGGCGTCGTCCGAAGCGACCACGATTTCAAGCTCGGCCGAGCGACTTTCAGGGCGAATTGTGGCGACCAGCCTACGATTCTCCCCGGCAGGGCCGTCGTTCTCTTCATTGACCAGGCTCAACATGACCTCTTCTCCTACCAGGCGCAGGCGATTTTTCCCTTCATCCGGCCAGGAGTGTCTGTCGGCGAATTGGCAGAGGAAGTCGTCAACGGCAGGCAGGGAAGACTCGGCCAAGTCAATACGCAGCTTGCTGGCGCGAAATCCTGATATTTCGGTGAACAGGGTCATGGCTATGGCCGCCATGCCGCCTATGACGATGGTATTGCCGACTAGGTGAATGGTTATCCCTTCGAAGAATCCGCTGAAAGTGCCTGCGGACAGGCCCAATACTATAGAAACGCCGGTGATGGTAGCCTTCTTCTGGTCGAACTGGCCGGTAAAGACCGTCTTCGCGCCCTCGACAAAGAGCATTCCGAAGATGATGACGTACACCGCGCTAACCACCGGGGTGGGAATGGCGACCAATATGGCGAGCAGCTTTGAAAAAGAGGCGACCAGTATGGTCAACACTCCCAGGTATATCCCGACACTCTTGGCGGCGACGCCGGTAAAGCCGATGTAGACCACGGTGGCCGCCCACGGCGCGGCGACAGGCAGGGTTCCCAAGAGGCCGGAAAGGAGGGTGCCCACGCCGAAGACGTTCAGGCCCCCCTGTACGGTGCGGAAGTCAACCGCCGATTGATTCCGATAGGAAGCTCGGTAGATGACCGACAGGTCTCCCACGGCTTTCATGAAGGAGGTGAGATTCACAAACACGAATACCGGAAGCAGCGTCCAGAAATCCGCGCCAAAGGTCACGTCCAGCCCCGGCCACCCGAAATCCGGTAGGCGCAGCCATGGAGTGTCAACGACGATGCCAGCATCGTAAAGGCCCAGGGGCACGGCCACAGTCAGCCCTACGGCTACGGTGACCGGCAATATCCATACGCGCCAGACCGGCGCGTCCTGCAGGGATATAAGGACCCCGGCGACCAGAGCAGCCAATCCCGGCGCCAGGAAGAGCACCGTCGATTCGCCTTCCGGAGGAATAACCGCTCTGCTGATGATGAAGGGCAAGGCGGAAACCGCCACCAGCATTACCACTACTCCGCTCACCGTCTGCGTGAATATCCGCCGGAGGGAGGCAAGGCGCAGGGTCAAAACGGTCTGGACGAGGGTGGAAGCCACTATCAAGCTTGCCAGCAGACTGGGTCCGCCGACATGAAGCGCCAGGGCGCTGACGGCCAGGAAAGGAACGTTGAAGTTTGAGACGATGAGGCGACCCGAACCCAGATGCCGCAGCCGGAGGGTCTGCAGGATCATGCCGGCGCCGGTGACTGCCAGCACGGTAAACGTCACCCATGACAGGTAGGCTTCGGACTCGCCGGATGCCCGCACCACCAGCGCCGCCAGCATGACGAGGCTGATGGTGTTGGGTATGAATATCTGTAAAGCCGAGGATATCGCCAGTAGCGGCGGACACTTCTCATCCGGCTCGTACTGGATTTCGTGTCGCCCCTGGGCTCTTCTGAGCATGTAGTGAAACCCCTAGTCGCAACAACCGTCCGGGAAATTTCCCCTGCCCGCGAACGGTCCTCCCCGATTCCGTCGGGTTCGGGGCGGGATGTTATCGTATTGCCGGCCGCCGCGCCATACAAGGGGGCTTCCGCTTTTTCTCTCTTCTCTTTGACAGGCGTAGAAAGACAGGGTTGGGGCTAAGAGGGTGTTTCTGAAGTTCCCGAGTCCCGTTCCTGGTGAGCTTGTCGAACCATGAACCGCCCTTCGACATGCTCATTGCCTGATACGGGGGCGAGCGGGTGAAAGCCAACTCTAGATTGCCTCAAAACACTTCGGAAACACCCTCTTGGGAGACTCGGCCTCAACCGGCGCCTCGGAATTAGCCTGAGAACAGTAAGCCACTCATTCAATACAATTGAGATAATGTATTGACATATCATATGGCATAATGCCCACGGGTGTATATAATGAGACGTTGTATCCTGACATACTGAGCGAGTACATTTCTTTGCCAAAGGCACTTCGGGCACAGTAAAATGTGCGGCAAGAACCGAGGGAGATGATTCATGATGAGAACCGAGCAAATGGGCAAACCGCAGACGAACGGGACAGGATGGAAGTTCCAGCTAGCGCCATCGGGCATGATCGCATTATTCCTGCTTTTGATCGTGGTCTCCTCGGCAGCCGTTTTGGTTGCCTGCGGCGACGACCCTTCCCCAACTCCGGTGCCCACTGCCATTACGGCCCCTGAGCCGACGCCGGAACCTGCTGCAACCACAGCCCCGAGGCCGACGCCGGAGCCCGTTGCAACCACAGTCCCGGAACCCGCACCGGAAGCAGGTGCACTGGACGACGACGCCATAACACGAGCCTTCATCGCGACGGCCATTGAATACTACGAAGAGAACGGACTGGACGCGACGGTCGAACACTACAAGTCCGAAGCCGGCATCAAAGACGGCCGGCCGCTGACCCTCCTGGACGCCGAAGAAAGCGTAGTGCTGGTGTTCCGCGCCCTACCCACCCTCGAGGGCCAGTACGTCGGCCCCGGATCGAGGTTCTCCAACTTGGGGAGAATGATAACCGACGCCACTGAAGACGGCGTCTGGTCTACCGATCGGGGCATCAACCCGGCCACCAAGCAGGAAGAGCCGCGACGGGTCTTTGTGATCCTTCATGACGGCTTGGTGTTCGCCACCAGCCATTCCGCCCTGACGGAAGACGTGGCGGGTTCCACCAAGGAGTACGTAAACAAGGCCATCGCCAAGTACAACGATGACGGCCTGGATGCCGTCATCGCCCACTACAACAGCCAGGACAGCCTGGACGGCCAGTTCTACCTGTTCCTGATCGGCGCAGACGACAACTACGTAGCTCATCCGATATTCCCGCACCTGATCGGCACCGACATCAAGAACGTAGTGGGTTCCGACGGTCAGGAACTGGGGAAGGAGATAGCCCAGGCCACCGAGGATGGCATCTGGGTGGAATACCTGTGGCCTCATCCGGTATCCCGTAAGGAACAGCAGAAGGTCACCTGGGCCGTCCGCCACGACGGGTTGATATTCGCCTCCGGCTATTATGCCGGTGGTCCCGAGTCCGGCTCCCCTGCATGGCAGGAGGCCGACCCCAGGGAATACACGGTCGAGTACGTCAGCCAAGCGATAGAACGTTACGAACGCGAAGGCTTGGAGTCGATGCTGAACTACTACAACAGCGTCGCCAGCTTCGAGGGCCAGTGGTATCTCTTCGCCACCGACGCCGCCGACGTCTATCACGTCCATCCTCTGATTTCCCGGCTGATAGGGACGGACATCAAGGACGTGGTGGGTTCTGACGGCTACGAGTTGGGCAAGGAGCTGGCCAAGGCCGTCGACGGCGACGAGGGAGTCTGGGTGGAGTACCTGTGGCCTCATCCGGTGACGCTGAAAGAAGTTCCGAAAGTTGGGTACGCGGTGCGCCACGACGGAATGCTCTTTGCTTCCGGCTACTACCCGCAGGTTGAAGACCCGGCTGCGCATACCAAGGCGTATGTGCAGAAGGCCATCGAGTACTACGAGGCCAACGGTTTGGACGCCACCATCGCCCATTACAACAGCCAGGAGAGCGTTGACGGCCAGTGGAGCCTGACCATGGCCGATGAGAACGACGTCGTGCGCGTCGCCATCCTCGCTCCACATCTCGTTGGCACCGACTTGAAGGACGTCGGCGCGGGCCGCATCCGGAATATTGGGGAAGAGATGGCGGCGGCCTCGGAGCAGGGTATCTGGGTCAACTTTGTCTTCCCCAACACCAGGTCTTCGGAGACCTTGTACGCTCATACGTGGGCTATCCGCCACGACGGGCTGCTCTTCACGTCGCGATACTACGACGACCGGCGCGACGTTTCCGATACGCCTTAGGGAGTGTTGGACCGGGTACTCCGTCCCGCCGGTGAATTCCCCGGCAAACGACAGGGAGTGCAGGGGCTGGTCTCCCAAGCCGGCGCCCTGCCTTCCCCTCTGGAAGAGTTCGCAGTACAGTACACGCTTGCCTCCCAAGAGCGCCGAAGAACTTCGTCGCGGGTTTGCGCCTGCCATGAAATGTGACGGAATCCCAATCGTAAGCCTTTGACAGCCGATAGGTCAGTGAAGCGTCAACGACGGATGGGACTTTCCAGATTAGGTTCAAGGCAGCCATAGCTGCAACTGCAAACAGCCCAACTCCAGCCCGAAGTAAAATGACAACCACCAGTGCAAACAGTAGACCAGGACCGGCGATTCAATGAGTGCGAGCAGAGGGTGCTAGAGTTTACTTCCAAGAGCTAGCCGCTCCGCTGCGGCATGGTGCAGACGAGCATGGAGACGAGTAGCGTATGGCCAACGTTTGGGTGATATTCGGCTTTGCCGTGTACTTTGGCATGCTGATAGGCATTGCGGTCGTAGGTGCTCGCCGGATGCGGAACATGGCGGACTACACGCTAGGCGGGCGGCGACTGAGTAGTTTCACGGCGGCATTGAGTACCGGGTCGTCAACGACGAGCGCGTGGACGATGCTGGCACTGCCGGCACTGGCCTTCACGGGAGGGCTCGTAGAGATGTGGGTGCCAGTCTGCGCAGCAATCGGTGTCTGGCTGAGCTGGACGCTGCTGGCCAAGCGGTTGCGCCGATTCACCATAGCAGCGGACAACGCGGTGACCATTCCGGAGTTCATGGAGCGTCGGTTTGGAGATACAACGGGAATGCTGCGGTCGGTATCCGGGCTGGTTACCATTCTGTTTGTAGTCTTCTACGTGAGCTCCGGGCTTGTCGGTGGGTCAAAGCTGCTGGAGGAGATATTTGGACTCGACTTCACCATAGGCGTCTTCTTGACGCTCTTTACGGTTGCGACATACACGATGATCGGCGGATTCATGGCGGTCTCCAGGACGGATGTGTCGCAGGCGCTGCTAATGCTCGTGAGCCTGGCGGTGCTGGTGGTCACGATGCTCATCGTTACGGCTCATCCGCTGACGCGCGTTGGGCCTGAGGCCGTTGGGTTCTTTGACCCCTTCACTCGCACGGACGGCTCGTTCATCACGCTGAGCTTCGCGCTCTCGGCTTCAGGATGGGCGATCGGGGGGTTGGGGGCACACAGGATATTGCAACGGTTTATGGCGATTGAACGTGAGGACAAGATCCCTCACGGACGCAACATTGCCGTCTTGTGGCTGGTGACTGTGTACCTGTTGGCCTTTGTCGTTGGTCTCATCGCACGCCCCGCCCTGCTTGAAGCTGGTATGCTGGGAGCGGTCGCGGACTCGGAGCGGGTCTACTTTGTGGTCTCTGAAATCTTCTTCCACCCCGTGGTGTTAGGGGCCCTGCTCACGGCGGTCATCGCGGCGGTAATGAGTACGGCGGACTCGCAGCTTCTCCTAGCATCGGCGATTGCGACGGAGGACGTGCCCGTGCTCAGGCGGTTAGCTATGGGGCTGGCGTCGAACGCCCAGCTGTGGATGGGCCGTGGGATGCTGCTTGTCATAGGGGTTGTCTCAGCGATATTCTCGGTCTGGTTCCCAGACTCCATATTCGACTTGGTGAGCTTTGCATGGGGCGGCATGGGGGCCGCGTTCGGTCCGGTGATGCTTCTTGGCTTGTATTGGCGCAGATTCAATGCCTGGGGCGCAGGAACAGCAGTTGTGACTGGGACGCTCGCGGCGACGTTGTGGCAGATAGTAAGCGGTGGTCCGGGTGGTATGTGGGACATCCAGCCGGCAACGCCCGCCTTCGTCATCTCGATGGCGTCGGCCATATGGGCCACACTGCTGACGCCGCCCCCAGCGCAGCCGGTAGTGGAGCTGTTCGACAGGGTGAACGCGACCTAGCGCATGTCGGGGCCTTCTGCGTATCGCTCTTGAGGTCGGGACGCGCAAGGGAGACCTCGCGACCGGTCTAGCAACAACGCAGATACTTACCACGATTGCGGTCCGTAGGAACTCCGGCGGCGACTGTGATACAGGAGCTGCTCACCAAGACTCTCAGACAGGGGCTCTTCGCCTGAATAAGACTACCAGTACGAATATCCCGCTTGCGACCAGGGTCATGGCAGGACCGGCGGGCAAATTGAAGTGGTAGGAGATGTAGAGGCCTGTCACGGCGGCCACGGTCCCCAGCGCCGCGGCCACCATCATCACCGAGACGAAACGTCTGACCAGCAGGTAGGCCGCGGCAGCGGGGGTTACCAGCATTGCCATGACAAGAATAACACCCGCCGCCTGAATTCCTATCACTATGACCAGGGCAAGTATGACCAGGAACAGATAGTCGACGATATTGGTACGCCTACCGACAACCTGGGACCCCACGGGATCGAAGCTTGAGAACAGCAGCCAGTGGTGAAGAGCGAATAGCCCCAGGATGACCGTCACGGTTATCCCAAGGGATACATAGATACTGGTCGGAGATATGCCCAAGAGCTCCCCCATGAGCAGGTCTTCCATATCGACTCTGATAGTTGTTGCACTTGCCAGCATCACAAGTCCGAGGGCAAACATGGCCGCAAAGAGAATGCCTATGGACGTATCCGTGCTGAGGCCCGCACGCCGGCTAACGATCCTGATCAGCATGGCAACGGAGATCCCTGTTGGAACGGCGGCTATGGCCGGGTTGAAGCCGACTATGAACCCAAGCACCATTCCCGGCAGCACGGCGTGGGCGAGAGCATCCCCCATAAAGGCGAGGTTCCTGGTGACGACGTACGCGCCGACCAGCGGGCACATCACGCCCACGAGCACCGAGCCGATCAGGGCTCTCACCATGAAGCCGTACTCGAGTGGAGCAACAAAAAAGTCTATCACGTGGCCTTGCTACCGCTCCCCATCTATTGTGAGGTTCAGACCGTGCGCGCCGTACAGCTTCTCCATGACCTCGGACGTAAACACCTGGTCGGGAGGGCCGCAGGCGCACACGTGGCGGTTCAGACACAGTACCTCGTCGAAGCGCCCCCCCAGGTTGGTCAGGTCGTGGGTCGCCAACATGATGATGCGCCCTTCATCCCGCAGTGATTGGAGGACTTCGACGAGGCCTTCCTGGGCGCCCGCGTCAACTCCGCTGAAGGCCTCATCCAAGAGAAGAACACTCGCCTCCTGGGCCAGAGCCCTGGCGACGAAGACCCTCTGTCTCTGCCCTCCCGAAAGCTCCGTCATCAGTGCAGAGCGATGGTCCCAAAGGCCCACGCGGCCCAGGCACGCGTTGACGAGCTCGCGATCTTCCTTCCCGGGCCGCCGGAACCATCCCAATCTACAGCACCGGCCCATCATTACAACGTCCATCGCGGTCACGGGAAACCGCCAATTGACACTCTCCCGCTGAGGCACGTAGGCCAACTCTCCTTCTCGTTGGTCCACACGGTGAAGGGTTACCTTCCCCCTGTGAACCGGAAGGAGTCCGGCAATAGCATTGAACAGCGTGCTCTTGCCGGCTCCGTTCGGTCCTACAACGCCCATTAGAGTCCCCGCGTCTACGTCGAAGGAGACGTTATTCAGCGCCATGTGCCCATCGAACTCGACAGTCACGTCCTGAAGCGACATGCTAGCGCTGTGCGGGTTTGGGGCGGTTTTCACTTCAATGCCTCAACAATGACCGCTACGTTTGCACGCACCATAGTAAGGTACGTGTCAGCGCCGCTGCCCTCCGGCCCAAGGGAACCCGAATAGAGCCGGAACAGCCCGGCGCCGGTCTCCCTTGCTACGGCTTGCGCCAGCCTCTCGCTGACTGTCGTCTCGCCAAACAGTGCCGGTATCTCGCGTTCCCGTACCACCTCGACCAGTTCCGCGATGTGCTCCGCGGAGGGCTCCACGTGAGTCGCAAGAGACGGTATAACCAAGCCAACTACCTCGAACCCATAAAGCTCTGCAAAGTAGCCGAAGCTGTCGTGTGACGTAACCAGCAGTCTGCGCTCCTCATCCACCGCGCCGACCTGATCTAGAATCCAGTAGTGCAGCTCATCAAGCTGCGCTGCGTAGTCTGAGGCGTTCTGGAAGTAGACGCTCGCGTTGTTGGGGTCTACAGCCGAAAGCCGTGCCGCTATCTCGTTGACAGCGACCTTCACCCGGATCGGATCGAACCAGAAGTGGGGATCGTGAGCACCGTGGTCGTGGCCATGGCCGTGCTCGTCCTCTCCGTGCTCGTCATGGCCTTCATCGGGCGCGCCGCCCGGGTCGGCGACTCCGAGGAACGCCAGGCTCGACGGCGCGCCGCCGACTTCCCATTCCTCTTCGATCTCCATGTGTTCGAGGTGGACCCCGAGGACATGACCGTCATTCGGGTCGGCGACGTAGAGCCACTCGCCAACGACGATCATGGCGGGACGACCATTCTCACCTGTCCCGACCAGGTCCATCGTCGCGACCAAGTCGCCGTCATGCGCGTCCAGCGTGTGCAGCACGCCGTCAGCGCCGAGCACGTAGAGCAGCTCGCCATCGCTGGAGAACTTCGTGGAAACGCTCGGCTCGCTGAACACCTGGCGCATTTCGCCGTGGTCCACGTCGATCAGCCAAATGCCATCGTCGGCGAAGCCCTGATCGTCGCGGTAGGAGGCCCTGCCGAAGAAGTGCTCGACGTGGTGGTGACCGTAGACCGACCCGATCCGAGAGGCTTCGCGCATCTCCGGCGGATTGGCGATGAACTCGTGCTCGTACTCGCCGTCGTGAACTTCGAGAAAGAGCACGCCGCCGGTGCACCCGAAGGCGGCGCCATGCTCATTGTGCGACTCACCGTGCATGCCCGGGCATGAGCGATTGCTCGCGTCGTAGACGACTTCGTCGTCGAACGTGCGCACTTCCACGCCAACAGGCAGGCTGCTGTTGGTGTTCTCGGGGTAGTCGGGATTCTTCGTGGTAACGACGACATGCTCGTCCGAGATGACCAGCGCTGCGCCATGCTGCGGCCCGGCCTCAAGCACGATCGGCTCATATTCGCCGCGCGAGTTCGCCAGATCTTCCTCGTTGATCAGTATGACGTGACCTCGGGCGTCGGGGAAGATCGCGGTCCAGCCGTGACTGTTGACGTAGTGAATCGGCCGCTCTTCGGCGATCTCCAGCGAGTGCCGGGACACCGGCTCCTGGACAAGGTCGTGGTGATCGCCGTGCTCGACCAAGTATATGCCGCCGTCGAAGACGTGAACGCGGTCGTCGCCGTCCTCCGGCCCGCGGGCGAGGACGATGCCGTAGCGATGGGTGGGGCTGGGGTACACGGTCGCGCGGGGCGCGGCGACCTCGAAGATTCCGCTGTCAATGTCTTCGGTCGTTAGATCGATGACGGAGAGGTGCGCTTCTACCGCATCCGCAACGAGCAAGCGCCCCGAGATCATCTCCCCGTGGTCGTCTTCGTGCTCGTCCTCGTGCTCGGCATGCATAGCCATCATGTCGAACTCGACGGGATCGACGATGTCACCGAGCGCGACTATCTTGGACTCATCTGCACTGGCGTTGTGCAACAGGTCATCCAACCAATCGGCCTCCAGGCCGAGGCCGACATTCAGCACGAGATCCGCATCGGCTACCCTGGCAACGTCGCGAGCTCCCGGCAGGAACGTGTGCGGATCGGCGCCCGGCGCCAGCAGACTGAAGACCTCCGCCCTGTCTCCGCCTACCACCCGAGCCCAGTCAGCCACAAAGTTGGTGGTTGCCACCACTTGGACCGGCGGCCCCGAGGGCGTCGCAGCTTCTATAGCAGCCGAGGCAGCCGCTGCCGCCTGGGCGGCTTCGGCCGCCGCCGCCTCGATCGCCTCATTCGTGGCGACGAGGGAGGCGTTCACGATGTTCGTGACCTGGTCGACGGTGAGCTGGTCGCCGACCGCGTCCTCGACGGCCGTGGCAACCAGGTCCTCGATGTCGCCGCGCGTAAGCGTGCCGGATAGCCCGGCGCTCACCTGGGCCTGGACGATCCTGCTGATCTCGTCAGCGCTGACGCCTTCCGGCACCGAAGCGGCAACCGCGGAGTTGACGAGGCTGCTGAGCCGGCTCACGTCGATCTCAGGCGCGGGCAGTGCCCGGAACGACTGGTCGACGATCGCCTTCACGTCGGCCGCGGAGAGCTGCCCCGCCGTCGACTCGCTCACGATAGACTCGACGTCCGCGCGCGTCAGACCCGCGGGCTGCGCGGCGATGGCTGCCGTGACCGAGTCCGAGACGAGCTTCTGTATCTCAGCCGCGCTGGCGCCCTGGGGCTGGGCGGCGATGGCCGCTGCTACCGACTTCTGTATCTCGGCGGCGCTGGCGCTCTGTGCGCTGGCGACCGCGTCCTGGATCAGCTTGGCCGTGTCGACCGTTGGGACCGGCTCCGGCGCGTCGTCTCCGCAGGCAATAGCGAAGACCAAAGCCGCAATCGCTGCGACTATGGCAACTGATCTCCACTTCAATAGACTATTTCTCATTTTCTCCTGTACCTCCTGATTCTTGTGGTAATTCTCTTTCAGCTAGTTTGGTTTCCTGAGGACCTGTCACGTAACGATACGAAGTATCAATATAAGGTTCGGGGAGTTGGAACATCAGCCGGTTGGAACAATCCGCCTACTTACCCCCGTCGGTGCGGCAGTAGTCGCAGGTCACGTACAACTCGATGCGGTGGTCGACGATCTGTCCCGGAATGTCGGCGCCAATGGCCCTGAGCGACCGGTCGATTGAAGCCGCCTCGAACTCCGCCACCGCACCGCACTGTACGCAGACAGAGTGGTGGTGACGATGACCAACACGGGTGAGGCTGTACACGGAGGACCCGTCCATCATGGGAAGCTTGCAGACCACTCCCGCCTCGAGAAAGAGTCTGATGCTCCGGTATACCGTTGCCCGCCCCACCGAAGGCAACTCTTCACTGAGCGCCTCCACTGTAAAGCCCTCATGCTTCTGCTCCAAGATCTCGGCTATCGCCTTCCTGGGAAAAACGGTCCTAAAGTCACGGTTCTCCAGTACTTTCATGAGGTTTGGGCGCGGCGTTTGAAACTCAGTCTTCAGATAGTCTTGCATTAAACATTACTGATATAGTATCTCAATATAGTGGTGGCAGTTACCGTCACAAAATGCTTAGCGACATAGTATAATCAGATGAGATAGTCGCTGACAACCCTTTACGCATAAATGAGATGATATCTCAATAATGACGCTGCTCATGCCCTGCAGCATGGCACGGACAATCGCATCGGTTGCTGAGCTCGTACACGCAACGCCGGTGATGCGGAAACCAGTCTGCTGGCCGCCCTTCCGGCGATCATCCTGGCCCCAGTGCTTTTCACCCGTTCACTCATTTGCGCCTGGAAGACCGGATCCCTAAGCTGATGCCGGGAGATGCCCTCCCAAGAGCCATGCCCCGAAGATAATCGAACGCTCAGTAAGAGAGTGTCTAAAAGGGCTCCGTTCACCCTGAGCAGCGTTACGCCCCGGGTTTGGGGCCGTGCAGGGGTGTCACTAACTGCCGTGTGGCCACGAGGAAGTACGTTCGGCCTGAGCCTGTCGAAGGTCCTCTTATCCCCTCTCCCGTTCGCGGGAGAGGTAAATTCCCCCTCTGCGCTCTCTGTGCCCTCTATGGTGAATCCCCCTCGTCCTGAACAGACTCCCCCTAAAGTCACCATCCTCCGGCCCACCCCCTGGATCCCGTATCACGTACCCCCGGGAACAATATCCGCACGATTGTCGTCATAGTAATTGAGGGTTCGAAAGACCACTCGATCTGGAGGAACGTCAAGATGAACACCGGACTGACCACAACGCTCAGCCTGCTATCCGGTTTGCTGATAGCCCTTTCCATCGCCTGTGACAGCACACCCGCCGGCCCAGGTCAGCCGTCGGCTTATCCCACGCAGGTCATCCCCACGCCAACGACACCGGCCGAACCTACCGTGACGCCGGTCAGCCTCATACCAACGACACCGGCCGGACCCACCGTGACGCCGGTCAGCCCTATGCCGACTAAGCCGGCCGAACCTGCGGTGACGCCAGTCATCCCCACACCAACGACACCGTCCGAACCTGCCGTGACGCCTGCCAGTCCCACGCCGACGGCGCCGCCCGAACCGCTCCCGACGCCGGCAGATACGCCAACGCCCACTCCTGGACCTCAAGATGATTCGGACGGCAACATGGAGGCCCTCAGGGAAGTGCAGGCGGAGCTTGACAAACACCGGGCCCTTTGGACCTCCGGTCGAGCAGACGCCTACTCGTTCATACTTGAGCCGATGTGCTTCTGCCCGCAGGACCTGCTCGACCCGGTCACAGTCCTTGTAGTTGACGGACTCGTTTCATCGGTCACATACGTGGAGTCGGGTGAAGCTCCCGATCACGACGGATACGGACGCTACGTCACCATCGACGACCTGTTCGACACGATCCAGGAAGCCATAGACGGCAACGCCTCAGAGGTCATTGTCACCTACGATCCGGAGATCGGCTACCCGACAGACGTCAGGATCGACTACGATGCGAGGATGACGGACGAGGAGTACATATTCACTGCATCGACCTACACACCCGGCGCGCACGTTCCCGACGGTCAGACGGATGCGCTCGGAAAGGCACAGGCGGAGCTCGACAAGCACAGGGCCGTGTGGATGTCCAATCGCGCCAACTCCTACTCGTATGTGCTCACGCCGATATGCTTCTGTCCGGTGGACTTTGTGGTACCGGTCACGATCCGCGTCAAGAACGAAGCCGTAACATCAGTGACATTCGTCGAGACAGGCAAGGCCCCCGAGCACGACGGGTTCGGACGCTATGTCACCATCGATGAACTGTTCGACATAATCCAGGAAGCCATTGACGGCAAGGCCTCAGAGATCAACGCAACCTACGATCCCGAGGTCGGCTACCCTACGGAGGCCGGAATCGACTACGACGCGAGGATGGCCGATGAGGAGTACATGTTCATCGCCACCGACTACACGCCTGAAGACTGATGCCGGACTCCCGCTCCCGCCATGGTCTGCTGTGGCATCACCCATAAACATACAAGAGGGGTGGGGCTGACAGGGGTAGGTAAAACGAATTTGCAGCTATGATCCGGCCACCGCAACCCTGTCATACCGAGCGCCTTCCCCTGTCATTCCGAGCGCAGCGAGGAATCTAAAATCCCTGTTCGCAAGACCGGCTAGCCATTGCCACGAAAATACCCCCCGACCAACCTCCCGTAGGGGCGATTCGCGAATCTCCCCCGCTGCCACACACATGATCGGCGGTGCCGGTGATAACCGACATGAGGGATTCCTCCGAAATAACCTTCGTGCCACCCCACACCGTCATTCCTGCGGAGGCAGGAATCCATCTTCGACGCCTCGCCATCAGTCCATCAAGAAACAGTGAGACCAACGAATTATCCTCCGGCCAACCTCCCGTAGGGGCGATTCGCGAATCTCCCCCGCTGCCACACACGTGATCGGCGGTGCCGGTGACAACCGACATGAGGGATTCCTCCGAAATAACCTTCGTGCCACCCCACACCGTCATTCCTGCGGAGGCAGGAATCCATCTTCGACGCCTCGCCATCAGTCCATCAAGAAACAGTGAGACCAACGAATTATCCCCCGACCAACCTCCCGTAGGGGCGATTCGCGAATCGCCCCCGCTGCCACACACATGATCGCTGGTGCCCATGGCAACCTTCCTGAATATCCCCCATGACCAACCCGCCCCTGGGTGCTCCCATCACCCACACAACAGAACGCATGTTTGACATACCTCGACACCCCGCCTAAAATCGAATTCATGAACAATCAAAACCACACCCTGCTTATCCAACTCGGCATACCCTCATTCGAGGAAGCCGGCGAACTGGAACCCGAACTCAATGTCCGGTTCGATGACTTTACCCCCAGCGACGTCAAGGTCTGGCAGCGACAGAGCGCATACCTCCATCACTTCGCCAAGACCGGATCCGTCACCGCGTCCGCTCGCGAGGCCGGAGTCGCCGTCTTCACCGCTCAATTATGGAAATCACGTGACACCTACGGCTTCAATCGAAGACTCGAGGATTCCGAGCTGGAATACTGCGAAAGACTCGAGGAGTTGGCTTTGGAGCGGGCCACGCAGCCAAATGCCCCGGTATCACTCCTCATCGCCATCCTTCGGGCCCGCATGCCGGAGAAGTACGGTCGAAAAGACAGCAAGCCCGATAAGGACAAGGAGGAACCAATGCTCTACAGCTACCGCGTGAATGCTCAACGGGAAAAGGCTGCCGGCCACTCAACCCTCGCGAGGATTGTCCAAGGCGACCCGGACCCCTTCCGAGCGGACCCCGACAGGGAGCAAGTGTACGACGCCAATTCCCTGAACACCGGGCCGGATGACAACCCTCCCCCAGACCAGGATGAGTTTGCCTCCTTCGATCTCTCCCCCGATGCCAACGACGCCCCTCATCCGGGTCCCTCCCCCCATGCGGACGACACACTGCATTCCGACCTCTCTCCCCGCGAGCGAGAGAGAAGGGGAGACGAGTCTGTGAGTCAAGCCCTCACCCCCACCGGCGAAGAGGTGTCATCCCACATCTCAAAACAGGACACCTATCCCGAAGCCCATTCCAAACATGACTCGGGCGGCCCGGCAATATCCCAAAACGGCCCGCCACACAACCACGAAGACCTCAACCGGGCCGCAAGACGCGAACTTCAACGACAACAGAGAAAACAGGAGAAAAAGAACGTCTTCCCGGTCAAGCGCTTCTAACCCAAAACCACCCTGCGTAAGGCGTAATGCCCTTTACAACGTCCCAAAATGTCCCAGGATGTCCCACTAACACCATAATTCAAGAATCGAATCTCGCACCATAATCCGTAACTGTTCAGACTTCATGTGAGCGCTCAACGCACACAGCCACCGTCATTCCCGCGTAGGCGGGAATCCAATCCCCTCTCCCGTTCGCGGGAGAGGGCTGGGGTGAGGGTTGTTCCCGTCATGAACTCTGAACACTCACCCTCAAACCGGTCAATTGACACACCTTAGCTCTCTCGGCATAATGCCCAGATACTCTGTGCAATCCCCCTCTCAGATGGCTCCCAGTCCATCGATGCTGTAACGAAGAGTACAGAGGACTGTCCCAAGCCACTGGTGCATATTGTGCCTAGCGTGGCAAGCTGAAAGCCGGCAGATTTGAAGGAGGCCGATTCGATTTGGAACTCCACGAGTCCCTGCTTTCGATAGGGCTTCTCATTGTCGTAGCCAAGCTGCTGGAAGGCCTATTCAAGCGGTTCGGTCTCAATTCGATCATCGCCTACGCCACTGCGGGCGTAGTCCTCGGCCCGATAACCGGACTTGTAGACCCAGGTGCCGAGGTTGAAGTTGTCCTGGGCCTTGGCATCTTCGTATTCTTCTTCCTCATAGGTCTGGAGGAGCTGGACATAAGGGGATTCCTTTCAGCCATCCGTGGCCGGCTCTTCCTTGCCTCCGCGCTTTCAGTGACCATAGCGATGCTGGTCTCCCTCGCCGTTACCACCGACTTCCTCTTCGATTTGGGGCTGGACCTCGAATTCACGCAGGCGTTGGGACTGGCAGGAGTGTTGTCACTGTCCAGCCTCGGCGTGGTCGCCAAGGTGCTCATAGATGAAGGACGCCTCAAGGAGCCCGTAGGCGTTCAGATCTTTACCGCGGTCGTGATCGCCGAGCTGCTGGCGCTGTTCATAATAGGGTTTGCCATCAGCGAGCACTTCTACTCCGGCGAAGGCGGCCACACGCTGGACTGGCTCAGCGTGACTACCATCGTCGGCCAGATAGTAGGATTCACCATCATTACCTGGCTGTTTTCAACGAAGCTGCTCCCTAGGATAATCATCTTGCTGCATCGCTTTCTCCAGGTGCCGCAGCTTTCCTTTGGTCTCCTGCTAGGCGGACTCTTCCTTGTGGTCGTAGGCGCCGAGAAATCCGGACTGCACGGTTCTCTCGGAGCGCTGCTCTTCGGAGCCGCGTTGTCCATGCTGCCATTCCAGGTGCGCAGGGACATCATGCCGGGCATGAAGGGAACGGCCGAGGGATTTTTCGTTCCCCTATTCTTCGCCTCCGCGGGCCTGCATCTCAGTTTCGATTTTCTCAATCTCCCGCCTGAGACTATTTTGGCCCTGGTCTTGGTCCCTCTTGCAGGCAAGTTTATGGGAGCGTTTTTCAGCGCATACATCACCCGGCTCGATGCTCCATTTGCAACTGCTACAGGACTGATGGCGAAGGGCATTGCGGAGACCGCGCTTCTGCTCCTGCTGTTCCATACCGACGCAATCGACAAGTCGATATTCTCGTTGCTCGTGCTTCTCATGTTCGGCTATATCCTGCTTTCCCCAATGGGCATGAGCTTCTCGCTCAAACGGACCAAGACTTCTGAAGCCAAGAAACCGCAGGATGAACTTCCTCCGTCGTTGATCCGGTTTGCCCTGGATGGCATCAGGGTAAATGACATCCTCGATCGGTCCCGAAGCTACCCGGAGACATCTCTGACGGTTAAGGCGTTTGTCGAACACTGGTTGATTCCGGAACAGCACGACTACGTGGTGGTCGAGCAGGGTAAATTGGCGGGAATAGTGTCCCTTGGACTGCTTCGCTACCTTCCCCGCTCCGAGTGGGAGCACACGTCTCTCGTCAAGGTGCTCCGCCAAAAGACGCCCCATGTCTACTCGGACGACTACGTCGAGGACGCCCTTCAGCAAATGATCGAAAACTCGCTCAACGTCCTCCCAGTCGTCGAAAGGGAGTCCGGCGAGTTCATCGGCTCCATCGCCAGCTTCGAAGTCATGGAGATGCTCGTCCTGACCGCCCAGGGCCACGAGGTCTAGTCTGGGCATTCTCTCTCTGGACCGGGGCTCTCATATTTGTGACCCCGTGGGACTCCTCGCAGTGCCCGTAATCTGCGATCAGACATCGACCGTCATTAGGGTTGTCCAAGTATGGAGTGTGTTCCGCAGCCTCCCCGTGAGCACTCCCTGTTACGCCTCAGCCCACGCGCAGTATCCAGTACTCGTCCGATGTCACGAACCCAACTCCTTGGCCAGGACTTACAGTTACCAATGCCCAATCCCCAAATCGTGCATCCGCTTGTGCACGGCCTCTCGCGCCTCGATGAACGGGCGCTCAAGGTAGGCCATGTGGTCGGCCTCGCCGTGGTGGTGAGTTGTTCGCGCAGGGTCGTGCTGGAGGGTGTTCTCCCTGATGTACGCGATCGACCCCTCGACCGACGTCAGGATGTTCTCCGCTACTCGCCGGTCGAACATCTGCCACTCGCCTCCGCATGCGACGTAGACCGGTGATGTGTGGGCGTATACCTCGTGACCGCTCGTCCCGAAATCGATGCGGTTCTCGTAATAGCCGGGTCTGCCGCACCGCGCGGCCAGCCACGTGTGGCCGTCCACCGCGATCCGCTCACTCAATTCAAGCCGTCGGGTTCCCTGCCGCGACTCGGTGGACGCCGCCACGCGCCCACCGCTCAGGATTTCCAGGCTGTGAATCGGGAAGATGCTCTCAGCCCACGCCTGCACCTCGACCGTCCCGGCGCCCGAAAGCTCGACGGTGTCGCCGACCTCCTTGCCGTCTACGGTAAACCCGATCATCGGCCCCCCGCTGATGAACGTCCGGCCTTTCGCAGCGTTTCGGCACCAGTTCTCGTAGGTGAACTCCTCGCCTTCGGGGATGTTGACGTACGTCCTGTGTCCGCCGACCGGAATGGAGCTGCTCATCTTGTCCGTACCGCTAACCATCGGCAGCCGGTACCCGCAGTTCAGGTACCCGTAGTAGTCGCCGTACCGTTGAGAGGAGAGGTTCTTCATCTCGATGGCGTCCATCCGCCCCGTGGCGATGAGCGTGGCGTACTCGCCGTAGGCATTGGGACTGTTGAAATGCGGATTGACGACGAAGCCCCCCTGCGCGTGAGCGCGGTCGGCCCAGTCGCTCAAGTTGGTGTCCATCGTTCCTGCATGTTCCGCTTCGCCGAGGCCGTCGCTGCACCACGGCATCACGTGCTCCCTCAGTCCCCAGAGAATCATGTGTCCCAGGGCGTGCTGCCTGTTCTCCTGTCCCACGTACACGAAATTGCTCCCGTCGCGCGACACGCTCGGCGCGCCGGTGAAGTCCTCCGTGTTGGTGAATAGGCTGCCCCACTGTGACTGGAGCAGGTTGACGACGTTCAGGTCTTCGGCCTGTGACTCGCGGTGCGCCCCCTCCGGCGTCAGAAAGTGGACGTGCGAGTCCCCGCTGAACCACCGCTGCGCGTTCATGTTCGTCCATCGTTTCAGCCGCAGGTTCAGTCGGCGCTGACCGGGGTGAATCTCCACCTTAGCGCGCAGAGGCTCATACTCGAACCCGCGAGAAACATCCACGATCGCCTCGCCTCGCGGCAGCCACCCCTGGCACGTGCCGTCGATGTAGGCATAGGTGATCTGTCCCAGTCGCAGGTCGCCGCCGACGTCCTTGTGCCACGTATCGAGATTGGAATTGACGTGATTGTGGAAACCGTGGGGCTGATACGGGACGCCGTCCGGCGACCTGAAGTGGATCCGGCAGGGTACCGGCTGCTCCGTATCGTCATCCACCACCGTGACGTTTACCCAGTTCTTGCCGGAGTCGATCAACTCGATCCGCGAACGCGGCCCTGCAGAGGACCCCTTGGATACAATAGTGCCCCATTTCGCGCTTGCGATGGTATCTCCCCCCTGCTTCACTTTGAGCGTGGCAGAAGGTGTGGCCGAGACCTCTACATACGATGGACTGGCCGACTCGTTCTGCCTTTCTCCCCAACCCTTGTTCGGACCATTGATGAAGTCCTCCGCGCTGCTCTTCGGAAGGGGATAGGCGTAGGTCGCCTCTCCCCGATCGACCTCCACTTCCACATCGAACGGCTGTGACGCCAGCTCCGGGTCCGTAAAGTCGATCCTCACCGTCCGGTTTGCCTCACGATAGAGTGGGTGCTCGTCCACGTGGCCCAGGGTGATCGCGGCGATGATGAACGGCCCGCCCTTCGGAACAATCTCGATGGACTCTACTGCCGCGTCCGAATCAGGGTTCTTCCACGCCCACAAGTAGTACCACCTTGCTTCGGCCTGCATGGCCTCGGTCTGCCGGTTGCCGGCGTCGCTGTATTCACCCTCATTGCGTGGATATAATGTTGCCTTCGTGTCCGGCACCGCTTGGTAAGGTGAGTACGGCGCTCCCGTGTACGTACCGGCTTCGTACGGCGGCCCGAACGCCGATATCTGGAAACGCTCCCTTATCGGGACGGTTTCGTTGTCGCCCTTGGAGAAGTGAAACACATAGTCCGCGACGTGGTTGCCAACCTGCCCGCCCTCCGGCACGTCCGTCTCGAGAAGACGATGGGCGAAGATGACGTTCCGCGCGGTCGCTCCCACAGGTATCTTGACTGGACTGTCGCCATCGGCCAGCCGAATAAAGCAGTTCTCGGCGCCGTCGCTTCCCACCCGAAACGGCAGCCCCCGAAACGTCTGCGACCCAATCGCCGGCGGATCGCCCTCAGGGAGGGAATCCGGCCCGGCATTGCATAGCTCCGTTAGGTCGATGGGCTCATAGTCCGACATTGCCGATCACTCCTGGGCTTCCAATATAGCTAACTCAGTCCCGCTACTCAGCCGGACGCTGCTCATAGTTCAACGGGATCTATAGAGACCCCTGTAAGAAATATCCTCTCTCACAGCCCCACTGGGTACGGGTTATACCGCACGTCAACTTCGACCTCCTCGATCATAACGCTGCCCGTCAGTCCGTCGGGTCGACTCTCCAGTGAAATCTCCAGCACGTTCTCTCCCTTGTTGGGAACAATGTCCACCAACGCAAACTCCAGCCAGTGATTTCGTGGATTGGTAAAGGGATAAGCGTCGCGTCCCTTCTTCCACACTCGCCTCATCGTTTCTCCCGCCAGCGACTGCCCGTTGAGGGTCACGGTGAACCTGTCTCCGGACACCAGGTTCGACAGATAGATGCGCAGCTTGGTCTCACTAACTCGGCTGTCCGTCGCCGCGATGTCGTCGGCGATGGTGAACGGGATCGCGTGCGCCTCCGTCGGCAGGGGCGGGCAGAGCTCATGCGGAAGGTGGTGACGATAGTCCATCCGCTCCGCGAGGTCGTACCTGCGAGGGACGACGTAGCGCTTGTCACGCCCGTGAACAAGCGCCGGAGAACCCATATTGGCGAGAAGATTGCGCTCCGCGTCGCCCAGCGGCCAGTCCAAACTCCAGGTGTAAAGTCCGTCCACGCCCTTCTCCCAGTAGTTGGCCGCCGCCGCCCTAAAGGTCTCTAGGGAAGCGAAAAGCCTGCCCTTTGCGCCAACGTTGTCGTCCTGCAGGTAGTGCTGCAGGAAGCCGTACACCGACGCCCCCGAATCGTGCGCGGGTCCGACCACCCAGTCGAACGGCATATTCGGATCGAGCACGGTGTAGACGTATGCCACAGGCACCACGAAGTCCAGCAGCCCCTCGGAAAGCCACGTCCGCACGTCCAGCCCTTGATCGAGGTTGCCCTTCTCCGTGGGAAAGATCCGCGCTCCGACTTCACACGGCTCACCCGGTCGCGAGCGGACCATCTCCGACACTCGCCGCACCCACTCGGTCATCGTCGCGGTGTTTTCGGGTGTCCCTCCGTCCTTGAAGTAGAAGAAGTGCCCGTCGCCAAAAGCGGCGGTGAAGTCCAACTCCAGCCCTTGGATCTGATAGTCCATGACCAGCTCTCGCGAAAGGTCGAACTTGAGGTCCTGAACACGCTCTTCCGCCCATCCACCGCCGCCGTTTTCGAGCTCGGACTCCGGGTACATCCGTCCGAGCCGCTGCAGCCGCAGGTCGGCAAAGAAATCGATACCGTGCTCGTGTGCCCGGTCGATCAATACCTGCATCGGATCGAGGCCACGCTCCATCAGGCTCAGCATGCACGCCGCCGCCCGCCACTCATAGTTGTGCTTGGACAGCGGCTTCCCGTCCTCCACCGAGAACATCTTCCCGACCTTCGTCGGGTAGAAGACCCCGTCGCCACGCTCGACGCAGTAGCTGAACGTGTCCACCGCGGTGCCCGCAACCTCGTCGATGGGTATCCAGGCGTCCTCCAAGTGCATCGGAGGCTCGAAGTACCACAGGTACGAGTGCCTCGCGTCGTTGTGGTAGATCGTCCTACGGCGTCTCATGCGGCCCTCCTTCGTTCATCTTGCCCATTACCATTCGCTCCGCCGTCTCGGCGTCCCGAAACTTAACCCAGAGCGCGTAGTTGGAACCCATCGAACTGGTGTAAGGCGGAAGCCCCTCATTCTGCACCATTGCCCCTATACCCTCGCCTTTCAATACGCCTGCCCACATTTCGGCCTCAGGCTCAGACATCAGCCCTCCGATCCGCACCAGCCGGTCAGGGTCGTCCTTGAGTCCCAGCAAAGACAGCAGCCAGTCCATTGAGCTACCTCACAGACGGGTAGGGGGCATACTTGATTCGCAACTCCACCTGGTCGACCGTGATCCCACCCGCCATCAGGTCAGGTCGCTCGTCCAGCGAGATTTCCAGCGTGTTCCAGCCCTTGCAAGGCAGGACTTCCCGCAGGTGGAACTGCAGGTCCAGCCCTCGCGGGGCGATGTGTGGCGTGTTGTGTGCGAAGTCCCTCGTGACAGGCTCGTCTGCAATCGATTGCCCGTTAAGCGTCAGCGTCAGCTTATCTCCCATGATGAGGTTCATGAGTTTGATGCTCAACACCGCCGAGCTAACGTATTCCGACTCCGCAATGTCGTCAGCCACGTAGAAAGGTATGTCGTACTGACGTTCAGGATCGGCCTCCGGTATCGAGATTGGCAGCGCCGCACCGTATGCCGGATTGTCCGGCTCACAGGAACGCCGCAGCACGAAGTACGTCCTGTCCTTCTCCTCTATCAAGTCGGGGTCGCCCATCTCCGACAGGAACGCTCGCTCCATGTCCCTATGCGGCCACCGCAGGAACCACGTGTACAACCCGTCCACGCCCCGCGACCAGAAGCTCGCGGCGGCACCGCGAAGCTGCTCGATGGACGCGTACACCCGGTTGTCCTGCCCCAGCGCCACGTCCTGCGAGGGCACCGTCGGGTGGAGCATCCCGTAGACCGATACGTCCTTCTCGTGCGCCGCCTCGATGAGCCAGTCGATAGGCATGTTCGGATCGAGACGGTTGTACTCGTACATCAGCGGCACCACGAAGTCGATGATCCCCTCATCCAGCCACGTCCGCACGTCCAGCCCCTGCCGCAAGTTCAACTCTTCTACGGGGAAAACCCGCACACCGATTGTCCCGCCGCCGTCCCGGCTCCGTACCGTTTTCGCGAGGTCCGCGACCCACTCCGTGATGACCGGCGTGTACTCCTCCACGTCGTCCGGCTGGAGGTAAGACGGGCGGTTGCCGTTGGCAATGGTAAAGTCCAGCTCAAGCCCGTCGGAGGGGTAGTCCAGGACGAGTTCACGCGCTAGGGCCGCCAAGTGGTTGCGCACCGTCTCCTCGGCGAAATATCTTCCCCCGTTGTCCAGCTTGAGCTTCGGATCCATGCCGCCGTAGCTGCCGAGTCGCAGATCGGCCCAGAACTCCATGCCCTTCTCGTGCGCGCGGTCGATGAGGACCTGCAGCGGGTCGAGTCCCTGGTCCATGAGGCTCTGCATCGCGTGCCATGAGTGCCATGAGATGGGGTTGGTGAACGGTTGACTGTCCGACCCGAAGACCATCCCGGCCTTCGTCGGGTAGAATGCCCCGTCGCCTCGCTCCACGCAGTAGCTGAAGGTATCCACCGACGTCCCGGCCACCTCGTCGATGGGCCGCCATGCGTCCTTCATCCGCATCGGCGGGTCCCACAGCCATAGGTAATAGTGCCGTGCGTCGTTGTGGTAGATCGTGCGCCGCCGTCTCATATCTCACCTGCTCGAAAGCTCTCTAGGTGTGACTCTGGTAGCCCTGTCGCGCTCGGCCCTATACTACACGATACCGCTTGATATTGGACGGACGAGGACCTGTCCCAAGCCGGCAGTCGCTGCCTGCGGTTTATTCTTCTGATCGATGTTGATGTACTGATGAATAAGTGTTATGCTCTGCATAATGAGGACTACAATTTCCCTTGACGACCAGCTTGCGAATCAGGTGCGGCGGGCTGCGGCCGATCGCGGCCTTAGCGTGAGTGCCTTTATTTCTAGAACGTTGTCCGATGCGTTGAAGCGTCGCGAGCCGTCGGAACCGCCGCCATTCCGCTTAGTGACCGTCCGCGGCGTGAACCCCCGCTACGGGGTCGACCTCGATCGGCCGAGGGCTCTCGAAGCAGAGGACGACGAGGCGCGGTTCAGGAATAGGCATCACTGATTCGATATGCTTCTCCCTGACGTGAATGTCCTCGTATATGCCCACGTCGAGGATTCGAGCCCGGATCATGCCGACTACGCCGATTGGCTCACCCGTCTGGCCACCGGACCAGAACCCTTCGCCCTCTCCGCTCTCGTCTTGGCGGGCTTCATTCGGATCGTGACCAACCGCCGAATCTTCGACCCACCGTCTACCGTTGATCAGGCCTTCGCCTTCGTATCGGCTCTTGTGGAACGGCCAACCGCGCGCATTGTAGGGCCGGGGCCCGATCACCTCGAGATTTTCGAAAGATTGTGCCGTGATTCCAAAGCTGCCGGAAAGCTGGTTGCCGACGCCCAGCACGCTGCCGTCGCTATCGAGCATGGCTGCACCATGGTCTCTACCGACTCCGACTTCAGCAGATTCCCGGGGCTTCGATGGCAACATCCGCTCCGCCCCGACACACAGGGCATCGCCCGGTAAGAGAACCTGACCCCGGTTGGCATCGTAACGCTTGGTAAGCACGAAAACGGTTCAGGTGCGTTGGTGATACCCCACGCCCTCGCCCGTTCCGTTATCATAATCAGACCATGTCCGAGGAACGACAGACCAAAGCAGAGCGCCGCGAACGCAAGCGCCGGAAGGCCCGCAAGATGGGCGTGTCCGGCCGTAGCGTTCGACAGCTCCAGGAGATCATCCGCCGCAAGGCCGAACAGGCTGACGAGAAGAAATAGTCGTGGACAGGGTGGCAGACCAGCAGTACCTCGTTGACGACCAGTACAGAGACTCGTCGAATCTCTCGGCGCGCATCCGCCTCCACAGGCTATTCAGCACGAACCGCTACGGCTGGCACAGGTGGGTCTTCGACCACCTGATCGACCTTCCAGGTGATTCTCGAATCCTGGAGCTTGGCTGTGGCCGTGGTGACGTGTGGGTCGAGAACCGTGATCGCATACCGCCGGATTGGGAGATCACCCTGTCCGATCTCTCGCCAGGAATGATCGAGGAGGCCCGGTCGAATCTCAAAGGCTCCGGGGGACAATTCGATTATGAAGTGATCGACGCCCAGAGCATTCCGTATCCCGAAGCCTCATTCCACGGCGTCGTCGCAAATCACATGCTCTACCACGTGCTAGACAGGGCGAAGGGCATAGCCGAGATGCACGGCGTGCTGAAACCGGGTGGTCTCCTGTTCGCCGCTACGAACGGCAGGGACAATATGAGCGCTCTGTGGGATATGCTGGACACCACCGTCCGTGCGGACTTCGATCGTGTTGAAGGCCACTTCAGGCTGGAGGGCGGGGAACGAGAGTTGCGGGAGGTGTTTCAAGAGGTAGCGGTCAACCGCTACTTGGACGAATTGCACGTGACCGATGCCGGCCCGGTCATAGACTACATAAACTCCACCGGACGCAAGTTGAACGATCGGCAAGCATCGGAGATTCGCCGTCGAGTTCAGGATCGAATCGACTGTGACGGCAAGTTCGTCATCCGAAAGACAAGCGGCATTCTGACGGCGCGCAAGTAAGCGGACCGCAATCACTTTCCGTCGAGTGTCGGTGTCTGCCATACTGGTGGCCGAAGTGACTAACCAAACACGAGGCAAGTGACGCAGCCATGCTGAACCTCGCGAAAGCTATGACGATTGCCGGATCCGACTCAGGTGGCGGAGCCGGCATACAGGCCGACCTGAAGACCTTTGCCGCAATGGGCGTCTACGGCACTTCGGTCCTGACGGCCATCACGGCGCAGAACACGCAGACCGTAACCGAGGTCGTGGATATGCCGGATTCAATGATCCGGTCTCAGATCGATGCTGTCATCTCCGACATCGGCGCGGACGCCGTCAAGACGGGTATGCTTTCCAGCGTGGGCATCATCGAGATCGTGGCCAAGAAGGTGACCGAGCATGGCATGACTCCGCTCGTCGTCGACCCCGTGATGGTGGCCAAAGGTGGCGCTAGGCTGCTCCGCGAGGATGCCGTCGACGCTCTCAAGACTGCCCTCATTCCTCTCGCGACCGTCGTCACACCGAACATCCCCGAGGCCGAGGTCCTCGTGGGCCGCAGGATCGAAGACATCGACGGCATGCGAGACGCGGCAAGGGAAATCGTCGAGCTCGGCGCCGGGTCAGTCGTCGTCAAGGGCGGACACATGGCAGGCCCCGCTACAGACATCTTCTTCGACGGGAGCGACTTCAAGGCCTTCACGTTCCAGCGCATCTCGACCCACAACACGCACGGCACCGGTTGTACCTTTGCCTCAGCCATCGCCGCCGGACTCGCTAAGGGCAATTCCGTCCGCGACTCCGTGTCCGACGCCAAGAAATATGTCACCGAGGCCATTCGCTTCGCTCCCTCCATTGGGAAGGGCAACGGCCCTCTCAACCACTTCTACATGCTCCGGGGCTAACCCCGCGACACCCACCCGCAAACGGAGAACCGACATGGCCCTATACCTCACTGAAGAAGACGTCGCCGCAGTCCTCACCATGGACATCGCCATCGAGGAGGTGGAGAGGGGTTTCGTTCACCTTGCGGAGGGTAGGGCATTCAACTTCCCGCGCAACCGGCTGCCCAACGGCAGGGGCTCCTTCAACTTCATGACCGCGACCGCCCCCGATCTCGGTGTCATGGGCATGAAGACCTACGGCGTCGGCTCAGGCCGTTCACGCTTCTATGTGCAACTCTACGATACGGACACGACCGAGCTTATCGCCTTCATCGAGGCCAACGGCATGGGACAGGTCCGTACCGGCGCCGCCAGCGGGGTCGCAACGAAGTACATGGCCCGCTCCGACGCTTCCACCGTCGGCATGATCGGCTCCGGATATCAGGCCAGCACCCAGCTCGAAGCCGTGTGTAGGGTGAGAGACATCACCAGTGCGAGAATCTACTCCCGCACGCAAGAGAACCGGGAACGTCTCGCCTCGGTTCTGGAAAGACGACTAGGCATCCACGTTCGTCCCGTAGACAGCGGCCAGGAGTGCGTGGAGGGCGCCGACATTGTCAACGTCATCACCTCGGCCCCGAAACCCGTATTGCTCGGCGAATGGCTTTCGCCCGGCGCACACGTCAACGCCGCCGGAAACAACCACTGGATGAAGCAGGAAATCGACTACGCCGTCGTCCAGCGCTCCTCGGTTCTCGTAGCCGACGACGTTGACGACGCGAAGATCGAGTGCGGCGACCTCGTCTATCCCATCGACCGTGGCATCACCACCTGGAACCACGTCCGCAACCTCTCCGACGTGGTGACCGGCCAGGTCGCCGGCCGCACCTCCGACGACGACATCACGCTCTTCGAGTCACAGGGCCTCGCCATCGAGGACATCGCCGTCGGCATTCGGGTCTACAACATGGCCAAGGAACGCGGGCTGGGTCGCGCGATGCCGTTTTGAGCGTGCTTCTCCTTGCGTCAGACACCTTAATCCGCCTGTCCAACAACACCAGCGAAAGGAACGAAAAATGCTAGGTCAGGTCCACGATCACATCGTTCGCGAGCTTGGCGAGAGCAGCCGCACGGACACCATCTTTGTGCTCACTGCCATCGTCTTCAACCTGATTGTCCTAGCGGTCAACTCCGGCATATCCACGGCGGCAATAGCGGAGGAGTCTACCGCAGGGAGAGATCCCATATCGACCGCCACATACGACGTCATGCTGGCCGTGTTCATCATAATGACGGTAGTGCTCAACGTCGTTGCGGTGGCGGCCTTGGTTCTCGGGAGGCGCAACCGCCGCACACTTCTCGGCGGCCTCGTCGCCATGTACCGCGACAACGATGTCGACAGGTACTACGACCCGTCGCTCATGTCGAACTACGGCGTCCGCTACCTCCTCTTCGCAGGGGTTATCGCGACCTTGGCAGTCACGGCAATCGTCGTCCCCCTAATCATCCGCTTCACGTGATTCAGGGTGACCCGCGCCCTAACGGGATACAGGTGAAACTCAAAGCTGGAGACTTCAATTCATCAAGGAGTATGAAAGAATGGAGTTGGGTGCGTTTTCGGTAAGCTTGGCAGTTAAGGACTTGGAAGCTTCAAGGTCCTTTTACGAGAATTTCGGGTTCGAGATCGTAGGCGGCGACGCCTCCCAAAACTGGCTGATCCTCAGGAACGGCGATCACACCATCGGTCTCTTCCATGGTATGTTCGACCAGAATATCCTCACCTTCAATCCCGGCTGGGACAAATTCGCTCAGCCTCTTGAGTCCTTCACCGACGTGCGAGAGCTGCAGCGTCAACTGAAGGCCAACGGCGTCGTCCTACAGACCGAGGCCGACGAGAACGGCGCCGGGCCTGCCAGCTTCGTGGCAGTGGACCCGGACGGCAACCCAATCCTCGTTGACCAGCACGTCTGAGTTAGAAGTTCAACAATCTCTCCCCCGTCGAACGGGGGAGAGATTCAGAGAGAGGGCGCTCACGCCTCACTCCACACTGTCGCTCATCTTGCGCACAGCGGCACGCGCCGCCTCGATTTCGATTCCCCCGTCCTTGAGTATCTGTAAGGCGAGGCCTTCGTCAGCCAGCAAGAGTCCCAAGAGGAGGTGCTCACTGCCGACTTGGCCTTCGAAGATCAGGTACGCCTCCCTTCGGGCTTCGTTGAGAACGCGCTGGCTGGCATCACTAAACTCGATCATGCGTCTCTCGGATTCCTGTCGCCTCCCACGCTCTGCGAGTTCCTCGAGTTTGTCCCTTGCTGCAGCGAGATCCAGGCCGAGGTCTCCCATCACCCGTGCTCCCGCTCCCCCGTCCTCATTGAGAAGCGCCGACAGAAGGTGTTCCGGAGCGATCTCCTTATGCCCGAGGATTAACGCCTTCATCCCCACCTCTTCAAAGACCTTCTTTGCTTCTTCGGAGAATGCGTATTCGAACTCCTTGCTATCCTTCGGAATGTCCGACAGCCACTGCCAGTTCGTCGATATCGCTTCGCCCGTTTCCGGGTCGAACTCGACACCCGCCCGGTCGAGCACGTCCTCCTCGGCATAGATGGACGCGCCTGTGCGGACGGCCAGCGCTATGGCGTCGCTCGGTCTAGAGTCGCGCTCGATGGTCGTGCCGTTCCGCTGAAGCACGATCTTGCCGAAGAAGGTCTCCGACTTCAATTCGCTCACGATGACGCGCTTGACCGTCCCGCCCAGGTCCTCGATCATGGAGTCCATCAAGTCGTGGGTCAGCGGACGGACCGTTTCTCTGCCCTGGAGTTTCATGGCAATCGAGTCGCCCTCGACCGGCCCTATCCAGATCGGCAGGTACTTGTTGACCTCTTTCCCTTTGAGGATGACCACACGTTGTTGGTTTCTGTGACTTAGCTTTATGCCTTCGACGGTCAATTCGAACATGGGGATACTCCCTCTTTCTTGGATATGTTCGTGCATCTGCGACCAGCTGGTAAACCCGTACTCCCGCGCGACCACGAGCTGTGCGTCGCGGAGTGAGAATGAAGGCCGTTCCGGTTGGTCTTCCTTAGTCCCGAACGGTCGGGGCATCGACTCCCGAAAACGTGCGACGGCCGGCGGTTGTCCGGCTCGGTACGCCTTCAGGAGGTCTTTGGCCTGATTCTTGAGCTGCTCAAGACTCGGGCGCGCAGGCAAGAGATGAGGTGGCATAGGCACTCCTTTCCATTTGGCCCGACGTCCGCGTGAACGGGCAGAAAAGAGTGTTCGTTGTATCGTCGTGGAGGGGGTAGGCTCAGCCTTTGCGCGGACTCGGAGGCGTCCCCCAAAGCACGTTTTGCATCATAGTCACCCACGCACCCCCTGTCAAATCCAATCCACCACATGGCACAATATCCCGCATAACAGATGGAGGGTACCAAAGGCAGTCCGTTCACCCTGAGCGGTTCTGTTGCACTCTGCTGGGTACTGTGCTGGAACGGGAGATTGATTATGAGGAGTGAACAAAGCAGAAGAATCTACAGAGAAGCTATGGCACGATCGACAATCACGGCGAAGCAACAAGCCTACATCAAGGACTTAGTATCGCAAGCGGGATTTGAGAACGTCGAGTCGGCACTTGACGCTATTGCTACGGCAGGAGAGGGGAAGCATAAGAACAACGCGGCGGCGCGTGTTCGCAAGGCGGTCGTGCTCGACAAGAGAACTTTTGACGAACTGACTATACGGGATGCGGCAGGCGTCATATCTGCTCTTCGGTCGCCTGATGGATACGAAGTTGTGACCCCCCGCTCGTTGCGGGACGGGATGATACATAGCGCCATGGGGAGTACCCAGCAAAGTGCAACAGAACCCCCTGAGCCTGTCGAAGGGTAGAATTACCAGCCATGGTTCGACGGGTTCACCACGAACGTTTCCCCTGGCTCCTTACGCACCCAGCACCTAACACCCAGAACCCTACACTCACCATGTACACCTACGAAGACCACATGATGCACGACGCCTGGTACTTCGTGGACGAAAGCGCCAGTACCGTCCACATGTACCACCTCGCCGAGCCGCTGAACGGCGGCCCGTCCTTTGTCGGACACGCAGTCAGCCGCGACCTCGTGACATGGGAGCGCCTTCCTACCGCCCTTGAACTGGGACCGCCCGGTTCCTGGGATGACCTCCGCATCTGCACCGGTAGCGTCTTGGAACGCGAAGGCCGCTACTGGATGGCCTACTCAGCCACGAGCCACCTGGACAGCACCGTGGATGAGCAATATCGCGTTCAGCGGGCCGGCATGGCCGTCTCGGACGACCTCACGACTTGGACGAAGTTGCCCGAAAACCCCGTCACCGAGGCCGTCGCTCCCTACTACGAGCGCATGGGCACCGGCCAGCGCAGGATGCACCACTGGCGCGACCCCTTCCTGTTCGACGACGGCGACGGCGTCTACCAGCTCGTATGCGCCCGCCGGAATGAGGGCCCCACGGGATCGCGCGGCACCGTTGCGTTGGCCCGTAGCACCGACATGCGGACTTGGGAAGTCCTGCCGCCCCTGGAGCACGACCGCATATCCGACGAAATGGAGGTGCCCCAGCTATACAACATCGACGGGCGGTGGTATCTGGTGTTCTGCACGCTCGGCCGCTTCCTGACGCCCGAACACGCCGGTCGTTTCGGCGACCGCCTGCCTGAACGCTCGAACTTCTCGATGGTCTCAGACAGTCCCTTTGGCCCGTTCAGCGTGCACGGCACCGGACAGATAGTGGAGCATGACCCCGACGAGGTCTTCTATGCTGCCCAACTCGTCGAGTTCAAGGGCGAGTGGCACCTGCTGGCAACCGTCAAGGACGGTCGCGGGGAGCGCATATCGGATCCTGTGCCCGTCGTCGCCGACGAGAGGGGCATGCACGCCGCTACCAGCTCCAGTTGCTCTCAAGCTCCCTGTTGACGACCGACCCACCCGGCCACTTGCCGTCGTACAGGTCCGCGATGTTCTGCGCGGCCTCCAGGCCCATCTCCACCATCGAGAGCTCGTCGTTGCCTGCAATGTGCGGCGACACGATGACGTTGTCCAGCGAGTAGAGGGGATTGTCCGTAGGCGTCGGCTCCTCCTCGAACACGTCCAGCCCGGCTCCCGCGATCTGTCCCGTCGTGAGCGCGTCCACGAGATCGCTCTCCACAACCAGGCCGCCCCTCGCCGTGTTGATGAGGACGCCATTCGGATTCATCGTCGCCAGCGTCGTCTTGTTAATGAAGCCGCGAGTTTCGTCATTGAGCGGGCAGTGCAGGCTCACGTAGTCAGCGCTCCCCAGGAGCGTGTCGATATCGACCAGTTCTATCCCGTGCTCAGCCACAAATTCCCGGTCGGGGAATAGCTCCGTCGCGATAACACGCATCCTCATGGCAACCGCACGTACCGCCAAGCTCCTTCCGATGCGACCCAGCCCCACGATTCCCAGAGTGCTCCCGCGAATCGGCTTTCGTGGCTCGGACGGCCATCCGCCGTCCCGCATCGCCCTGTCGACCGTAACCGTGCCCTTCGCGATGCCCATGATGAGCGAAATCGCCTGCTCCGAGACCGCCTCGTGGTTCGAGTTCGGCGTGATGGTGACCACCACGCCACGCTCGTTCGCCTTGTCGAGATCGATTTTGTCGAACCCCACGCCCATCCGGGCAATCACCCGCAGGTCGGGAAGGCCCTCTAACACCGCCGCGGGATATCGCTCACCCCACGCCACGACGCCCCCGGCCCCCTTGAGGAACTCGACCTCCTCCTCATCGCTCCGATGACCCTGCCCAAACATCAAGTCATCCACCACACGCACGTCGAAACCCCGACCCTCAAGCAGCCGGACCGCCGGAACATTGGCATCGTTCGGATTGTCTCCGCTGAATACTACCGTTGGCACACTGTCCTCCTCTTGATCCCTCAACTCCCCGACTTACAAGGTGGATTCTAGCAGATTACAATTCGCCATGACCTCGTCGTTTGACTTACCTCCAAACCTGTGCTCTGATTAGCCCCGCCGGTCACTTACTCCTCAACCCGTCAACGGAGGTAGTCATGGACGCGCTCCGAAAGCCTCTCGCAATTATCCTCGGTCTTACCGCATTCGCCGTGCTTTTCCATTTCGTGCTCAGCCCGTTTTACAAAGACGTGATTGAAAGCCACGAAATATGGAACATCCTCAACTGGTTCATGGCCTTGGGCGTGTTAGTCGCCTTGGTTGTGACCTATCTGGCGAAGAAGGAAGTTGGTAGGGAAAGCGACACCAACTCATACATCCGCGCGAATGTCGGCTTCTACGCAGCAGCAGCCCTGGCCATCCTCTACTTCTGGAACTGGTTCAATGAACTGGTCGTCGGCGGAGGGTCGGAGGGCCAGGTCAACGGGAACTTCTGGGTTGTCATAGATGTGATGTACGTCATACTGGTGGCAAGGGTAAGTATGCGCCTCTGGAAAGATTCCTACTCAGAGTGATCCTCCCAGATCGATGACCGCTCAGCTAGTCCAAGATGTCCGTCAGGCCCTCGCCGACAGCTCCAACCCCGACAAAGCCGAGGGAATGAGGGCCTACATGAAGTCGGATATGCCCTTTCGCGGCGTCCAGAAACCTGCGCGGCGCAAACTCCTGCGCGAAGTCCTCAAGAACAACCCGCTGCCCGACAAGCAGGCATGGCGGGAGTCCATCGTCGAACTCTGGCGTAATGCGGAATACCGCGAGGAGCGCTACTTGGCCCTGGATGTCACCGGCGCGCCGCAGTACCGCGAACACCGCACCCCCGACATCCTGCCCATGCTCGAAGAGATGGTCGTGACCGGGGCATGGTGGGACTATGTGGACGAGGTCGCCACCCACCGCTTGCGTGAGCTCCTCGAACGGTTCCCTGAAGACATGACCGCCGCCATGCGGTCATGGAGCATCGACGACAACATGTGGAAGCGCAGGTCGTCGATCATCTGCCAGATCAACCGCAAGGACGAGACCGACCTTGCCCTCCTCTTCGACTGCATCGACCCAAACTTCTCACACCCCGACTTCTTCATCCGAAAGGGCATCGGCTGGGCCCTGCGCTCCCTAGCCTGGACCGACTTAGACACCGTCGAGGACTACGTCGCCCGCAACCGCGACCGCATCAGCAGACTCTCCGCCCGCGAAGCCCTCAAGAACGCCGAGAAGATTCGCGGACGTACTTGAGGAGGGTTATTCGGCACTCAACAATTTCTCCCACAGTGGGGGAGAGACACAGAAAGGAGGCCTATCCCTCCGCCTTCCTCGCCTCGATCAAATACCTCGCGGTGTAGAACCCAAGCTCCTCGCCTGCATCAACTCGCTCCTGAAGCGCGTGCAAGTACCGCAAATGCGTCTTCACCGTGAACCCCGGCACCTCCCACGGAATCGCCTTCAGGTAGTAGACGATCGCACCCACGTCCTCGAACACCCTCCGGCCCTCCCACTCCTCGACTTTTGCAATCGAGAGGCCTGCCGCCTCCATCATCGGCACGTACTTTTCCGGCGTGGCGTCCGGGAACTCAGGAGCCGCATCGAACGCCGCCTGCAGGTCCCACATCGACATCCCATGCACCTGCTGAGTCAGGAATGTCCCGCCCGACGATAGGACGCGCACGACCTCACTGGGATTGAAGTCCGCATGACGGTTCAGCACGAGATCGAAATCTCCGACCGCGAAAGGCATCGTCCCGGTCTCGGAGACCGCCACCTTCACGACTTCTACGCCCAAAGGCGAAAGCCGCTCGCTTGCCAGCTCGAAATTCGGGGCGTAGTCCTCCGTGACCACCACCCTGGCAGGCCATTGTTCCCGCAGCCTCAATAGCTTCTCGCCGCCACCGGTGTCCATATCGATCACCGACGACGCTTGGCTCATCAGTTTGGCTGCACGGTCTAGATACGACCAGGGCTCCTGCTCCCCTTTCAATCGGCCCTTCAGATACGAAAAATCCCATCCGGCGAAGGGCTGTCGCTCCTCCCGTAGCCACGTCTCGACGAGGTCATCGCGGTTTTCACTCATCATTCCGACGATTCCGCTAACGACAGTTCGCCCTTCTCTCTCTGTTTTCGCTCCAACGCCGTGATTTCTTCGTCCATCATCCTCTCGCTATCGGTTACAACAGTCTCCTCGATGAGTTCCAGCTTCAATACACGGTTCGTCAACCATTCCCAGCGAGAAGCATTTACTGGATGGGGATGCGGACGGACATCACCAGACGCAATCTGATCGGAAATTACATACAGAAAACCGGGCGTGATGCCGTCGTGTCTCACCTTCCAATCATGGAGTCGAGGATCACCTTCGCCTCCATACGACATGGCGACCAGTGAGGGCCTGTGAGAAAATGCCTTTGCCACGCCCCTGTTCTGCGTAATGGAACTCCCTGTCCGGAGCGTCGTCAGTCTCTGCTGAGAGCCGTGATACCACGTATGCCTGTAGTCAACGTCCGTCATTCCGGTATCTCAACCCTGAATTGTTCGCACTCCATATAGAGGAATGCGTGAGTCCGACGTGATGATGCTCAGTCCCTCTGCCTGCGCCTGGGCAACGAGCATTCTGTCGAAGGGGTCCCGGTGGTGCAGGGGAAGATCGCCCACCTGCTCGGCGTGGAGCGAGTTGACGACAAGCTCGGAAAACCCCGACTCTTCAAGCAAGGACGCTATGCCTTTCGGGGCATCGAGCTTGCCGATCGAACGTTTGATTGCGATCTCCCAGATGCTGACGGCGCTGAAGAACACCTCGTTGTCGGGATCAATGATCGCGCTGCGGACGGACGGCGCCAAGTCCGGATGGTCTTCAAGAGCGCGCAGCACCACGCTGGTATCCAGCAAGAGGCGCTGCACTACCTGCCCTCAAACGCATCAATGACCTCGGGAGGCGTTTCGTCGAAATCCGGCGCTATGTGGATCTTCCCCTTCAGCGCGCCCAATTTCCGCTCCGCTCTCCGATGTGGGACGAGGTCCAAGTATGGCTTGCCCGCCTTCGCAATGACGATCTTTTCTCCCTGCCACGCAAGTTCACCAAGCCGGGACAGTTGCGACTTCGCCGCATGCATATTCACTTGCATTTGCACGCCTCACATTTAGCTAAGCTAGACTAAGCTTACACCATTGTCTCAACGCTGTAAAGCGGCCATTCCCGGTGGTGAGTTCGCTGAAAGACCAGTGAGATACTAAGGATTAACAATCTCTCCCCCGCCGGGCAGAGAAATACAGAGAGGAGGCCTCTCAGCCCCCTCTCTCCCCACTCTGTGATCTCCACGTTCTCTGCGGTCTCAGCCGTGAGGTTGCCTACCGGTAGTAGTGCGCCACAGTCTCTTCGGCCTTCGTCATCGCCTCGACCAGCGCCGGCTGGCCGTTCTTGTTGGCCTCCGCCGCACGCTGGAAGGCGGGCACGAGCTGGTCCGGCGTCTCGACGACTTCGGCGTGCGCTCCAAGTCCCTCGGCCACCTTGGCGTACTCCCCGCCGAACTTATTCGTGTCGAACTTCTCACTGGAATACGGCATGTGGCTGTCGTAGTGCGTCATCACGCCGTTGTTCAGTACGATCGTCATGATGCCGATCTCCGCCCGTGTTGCCGTCTCGATGTCCAGACCCGCCATGCCGAACGCGGCGTCGCCCATCACGTTGATGACCTGTCTCTCCGGCGCGGCCAACTTCGCCCCCAGCGCCAGTCCAAGGCCGTAACCGAGCTGCGTTGACTTGCCCCAGCCGATATAGGAATGTGGCGTGTTGGATGGCCAGAACGGGACGAACTGCTCCCGTGGATAGCCGGAGTCGTGCGTCACGATACTGTTGTCCGGGTTGACTACCTTCTTAAGCTCGGTGAGCACACGGTACGGGCTGATCGGCAGTTCGTCGGAGGTCAGGTGCGGGTCCCACTCCTTCATGAACTCTGCCCTGACCGTCGCGATCTCCTCGATCACGCCATTCACGTCGCCGCGCCCGTTCTCGCCGGTCTGCCGCTTGACCTCTTCGATCAACTGCCGCAGCACCAGCTTGGCGTCCCCGATCAATCCGTAGTCGATCTCGTGGTCCTTGTTGATGTCCTCGACAGCGTTCGTTATCTGCGCCAGCGGCACGTTCTGCGGCACAGGCGCGTTGAAGTGCGTGTTGGTGAAGCTCGCGCCGACTCCCAGCACGAAGTTGGTCTTCTGCAGGTAGTGGTGGACCATCAGGGTCCCGGAGTTGCCCCCCGTCCCGAGTGCCAGCGCATGGCTCTCCGGGAAGGCGCTCTTCCCGGCCAGAGTCGTCATCACGGGGATATTCGTCAACTCCGCGAACTCGATGAGCTCATCGTACGCCTCCGCGTAGTGGACGCCCTGGCCCACGTACATCATCGGAGCGCTGGCCTTCAAGAGCTCGGTCACCGTCTCACGCACTGCGTCCGGGTCGGCAGACGACCGATGGACTTTCACGGGTTGATAGTCGAGTTCCCCAGGGTACTCTCCCATGGCCACGTCCGAAGGAGTCTCGATCAATGTCGGGGCTGGGCGCCCGTGCTTCATCTGCGTGAACGCGCTCCGGAACATCTCAGGGATGCGCGTCGCGTCGCTGATGTATCCGCTCCACTTGGTGATCCCGCCGTAGTGACTCACCGAGTCGAAGCCCGGGTGAACGCCGAACCGGTTGCGGTCATGTCCCCCCGGCAGCACGAGGAACGGCACGTTGTCCGCGAACCCCTGCGCCACGCCGCCAAAGGCGTTCTCCGCCCCCGGTCCGCGCTGCATCGTGAATATGCCAATCTTCCGGCCGTTCATGATGCGGCTGTACCCATCCGCCATGTTCACGCCTGCACGCTCCTGTCGCGTGATGATGGGCCGTATCCCTTCCTTCGCCACGGCGTCGATCAGGGTCTGTGCCGGAAACGCAGCTACCCACTCCACACCCTCGGCCTTCAGAATCTTCGCTATTGCGGTGTCGCCATCCATCCCTCACTCCTTAACGGTTCGTAGTTCAAAATTCGCCAGCGCATCATATCAGGGTACCGGGGAACCGTCACCCGCTGCACGTCTTGGCAATTGTTCAGAGTTGACGAGGCAAACACCCCTTAACCCCTGTGGATACCCGCTTTCGCGGGCATGACGGTGGCTGTGTATGCGTCGAGGGATCTCACGAAGTTACACATCTTGAACCGGCCCCAAGGCCGCATCCAGCGTGCCAGTTGAGGCCGGAAACCAGTTCCCCACCTAATCTCTGTGCTCTCCGTGGTGAGTCACGCAGCCGGAGACACAGAGAGGGAGCCGCCCCTACACCCTCGCGAATTTCTGCACACGCTGGCCTTCGAGCACTTCGCCGATGTAGATGTCGCCGCGCGAGTCGACCGTGACGCAGTGCGGCGCCACGAACTGTCCCGGCGTCCGGCTCTCCTCGCCGCCCCAGCGCCCGATCAGGTTCCCATCGCTGTCGAGAATGCTGAACCGGGACTCAAGCTCCGTCACCAGCACAGTGTCGTCAGGCCCGAAGCTTACCGAGGTCGGCAGGCGAAAGTCCGCAGTCCAGATTTCGAGGAAATTTCCGTCTTGGTCGAATAGCTGCAGGCGGTGGTTCTCGCGGTCGCACACGACCACCCGGCCCGCTGGATCAATACCGATCCCGTGCGGATTATGGAAGTGGGAAGGGTCCGTCTTGCCCGGCGCTCCCCACGCAAGCAGGTACGTCCCGTCCGCCGCGAACTTGTGAACACGGGCGTTCAGATATCCGTCCGAGACGAAAATCTCACCCGACTCATTCGCCGCTATGCCGGTCGGACGGTTGAACGGCCCGGCAGCCTTCGCTACCAGGAACTTTTCGACCTCTCCGCCCGTGTCCGATGGCTGGTCCTTGTTGCCCAGCGTCATCATAAGCTCGCCGTCCGGAGAGTATTTCGTAACCGTGTGACTGCCCATGTCCGCGAAGTATAGATTCCCGTCGTTCCCAATCGTCATCCCGTGCGGCTGGTCGAACCCAACATCCCATGCCCTGAGGAAATTCCCCTCCCGGTCGAGGACCATCACCTTGTGGTCGCTCCGGGTGAACAGGTAGATGTTGTCGTCGCTGTCTGCAGCAATGCCCGCTACTTGGAAGAACTCATAACCCTCCGGCAGCGTCCCCCAGCCTTCCACCGGCTCATACGTGTGTTCACCAACTCGATATCCCATTACCAAGACCCCATTGATTTCTCGCCCATTCGCCCCGGCCCCGATGGACTGCGCTACTATACGTCCTGTCACAAATCAGGTCAACGCCGCGCCGCTCTTCAAAATAGGTCGGGTTGTTAGACACCGGCGTCGGATAGACTTCCAGCGTCGTACTCGCGCACAATACCGCCATCCCCGCGATAGAACGTCATCCCGTATTCCGAGGCGGAATTCACACCATTCCTCTACACCCTTCTCGCCCTCCGCGGTGGACCCATGCCAACCCCCGAACTCTTGACACGGCACACGCCCAATAAGTACGATTCAACTAGAGGCAGGACGCAAAGTTGAACGCGGCAGCAGAGTATCCGAGCAGGGACCGCATCCAACCGGCCCTTTCGACCCAAGAGTGACCACATGCCGCAGAAGTACCAGAGAGAAATCGAGGAGATCCTGCAACAGGCCGGTGACCTCGGCCTGAGCGATCCCCCCAAGCGTAGCCGGAAGCTGGGAATTGGTCGACTCGCTTGGGAGTACTTCAAGCAGTCCATCGGCGGCAGCGCCTTTTCCGTCACACCCGGACGGATCATGCTTGGCGCTGTGCTGATCCTCCTGGCGGCCCTCGTCCTCAACCTTGCCACACCCGGCTTCGGCTTCGTCGGAATCCTCGCGTGGCTCGGCTTCATCCTCTTCATCGTCGGCTATGCTTTGTTCTTCATCAAGCCCAAGCCCGTACAAAAGCGCTGGCGCGGCGACGTCATCGAATACCAAGAGGACTCGCTCTGGGATAAGCTCCGCAAACGACTTCAGTAGTCCCACCCCAACCGGCAAGACTTAACGAAAGAGGCCCCGCAATCCACGGGGCCTCTTCTACTTCAACTCTGAAGAACGCCGGCAGGCTAGGGGAGTACCCTTACACCGCGCACTCGCCCTCGCCACGTTCGAGCTTGTACTTCGCCGTCTTGTCCCAGTCGATGTACTCCTGGAGCGTATCGCGGTTCAGTTCTCCGACCTCTTTGAACTCCTGGAGCAGCGGCTCGAACTCCTTGGGCCCAAGCCGGGCGGCGAAGTCCTTGAACTCCTCGCCCTGTTCGCGGTAGGCCCAGTAGAACTTGACCACCTTCTCAAGGGCGTCCGGTACGCGCTTGGCGGGCACCTTCGTCCTCGTTCTCAGGCCGATGCGGGTATCGCCCTCCTCGTAGCTTCCACCCAAAAAGAGCTCGTATGCCGGCACCTGGCCTCCCGGTGCCTTCGACGCCGCGCCGTGGAACCCGATATCCGCCACGTGATGCTGGCCGCAGCCGTTCGGGCACCCGCTCATCTTGACGTGCATCCTGCGCGTCAGCGGATCGTCGATCTCCATCCCTTCGATCTTGTCCATAACAGCACGGCCCAGCCCCATGGAGGAGGTGATGCCGAGCTTGCAGCTGTCCGTGCCCGGGCAGGACACCACGTCGCTGATCTCGTGAACTCCGGACTGGCCGAATCCGATCTCGTTCAGGTCCTCCCACAGGGCGTGTAGGGCTCCCTCGGGAACCCATCGGAATGTCAGGTTCTGCTGGTGCGTGATCCTCGCCCTGCCTCCGGCGTACGTTCGCGCCATGTCCGCAAGCTTGTGGAACTGATCCGCCTGGATGTCCCCCTGGTAGAGCTTCACGTTCACGGCCTTGTATCCCGTCTGCCTCTGGTCGACGACATTCGTCTCCACCCAGTGCTCGTACTCCGACGAAGTCGACCCGTTGCGATACACGCTGTTTACTGCCGGAGCGTCCACCGACTCGTCCTCGATGAAGAGCAGAGACGTGGGATCGAACGACCTCTGCGCCCAATCGCCCCTCATCTCCTCCTCGACCTGCTCGCGGAACGCGTCAATTCCGACCTGGGCGATATGGAACTTGATCCGCGCCTTCATCTTGTTCTTGCGAAGCCAGTCCGTGTGGTGGAAGATGCGAATCACCGCTTCCGTGACCTTGAGATACTCGTCTACAGGAACGAAGTCATAGAGTGTCGGCGCGATCTTCGGCATGATCGACGTGCCGCCACCGACCCTTATCTCGAATCCTCGCTGACCGCCCTCGATCTTCGGAATGAAACCCACATCGTGGATGCCCGTGATGGCGCAATCGCGTGCGCAGCCGGAGAACGCCGTCTTTACCTTCCTTGGCAGCGCCTGCGTGTACGGGTGCCTCACGAAGTACCGGGCATATGCCGCCGCGTACGGTGTTACGTCGAACTGCTCGTCCGAGCACACGCCCGCCAACTGGCATCCGGTAACGTTGCGGATCGTATTCCCGCAAGCCTCTCTGGTCGTCAGCCCGACCTCGCCGAGCACCCGCATCACGTCCGCCGCGTCCTGCAGCTTGACGTGGTGATACTGGATGTTCTCCCGAGTCGTCACGTGCCCCTTGTTCAACGGGGCGAACTTTGCCGCCACCACGCCGAGCGCGTCAAGCTGGTCGGCCTTCAACCCGCCGAACGGTATCTTTATTCGCATCATCTGCGCGTCCGGCTGGCGCTGACCGTAGACGCCCTGCTTCAGCCGGTATGCCAGGAACTCAGTCTCGTCGAACTCACCGGCCTGGAACCGCTGTACCTGGAGCTCGAAGTCGTCGATCTCCTCCGGCATCACGTCGATGATGCCAGCGGTCCTCTGCTTGAATTCGGTGGTCGTCATGGTTTCTGCTCCTCTTGATAACGAAAAACCCCGCTCGGCAATTGTTCGAGCGGGGCACATGAATTGCGTTTTCTATTTGGACAAACGCCTACGCGCGGCCCCTCGGACCCTTCATACAGGCGCACTTGCAATAGCTAGTCCTCATACCTGCTCCAAGTCTAGCAATCACATGAAACCGTGTCAATGTTCCCTATAGGCATCATCCGAACCATTCTGCCTAGGCTAGGTCACGAAAACATTAACGAATCCGTTCGCCCTGAGCCTGTCGAAGGGCAACTCCCGCACCCCATCTACCTCATCAATTCCACCGCCCGATCGAGTATCCGGTGCCCCACATCGTACTTGTCCATGAGGGGAAGCTCCTCGGTCCGACCTTCGCGGTCGATCAACGTGACCCTGTTCGTCTCCACCTCGAAGCCGCTCCCTTCCTCGGTCACGTCGTTCGCCGCGATCAGGTCGAGGCCCTTGTCCTTCAGCTTCACCTGCGCGTTGGAGACCAGCGACTCCGTCTCCGCTGCGAATCCTATTCGCAATACGTCAGCAGGCACCTCTTTGAAGAAGTCCTCGTTCTTGAGCAACGGCAGGACCATCCCCTCGCTGCCAGGCTCTTTCTTGATCTTCTGAGCAGCCACCTCCGCGGGACGGTAGTCGCTCACAGCCGCCGCCATCACCAGCACGTCGGCCCCGGAACAGGCTCCAAGCACGGCCTCCCGCATCTCGGCCACGCTTGCCGCTTGCCGAATCTCAACGCCCGTCGGATCGTCGAGGGCCGTAGGCGCGGTTACCAGCGTAACCCTTGCGCCCCGGTCCCTTGCCGCCTCAGCAATCGCGTACCCCATTTTCCCCGATGAACGGTTGGTGATGATCCTCACCGGGTCGATAGGTTCCTGTGTCCCTCCGGCGCTCACTACGACGCTTCGTCCTGCGAGGTCGCCGTTTCGCCCCAGCTCCAATGCAATGTGCCCCAGCAACTCAGGCGTCTCCAGCAGGCGTCCCTTGCCCGAAAGCCCGGACGCCAGATGCCCCGAAGCGGGCCCTGCGAATGAGACGCCACGTCCGCGAAGCCTCTCGATATTCTCTTGCGTGGCAACGTTGTCATACATGTGGCCATCCATCGCGGGAGCCATCAGGACAGGCGCGGTGGTTGCGAGAATCGTCGTGCCGAGCGCGTCGTCCGCCAGGCCGTTAGCAGCCTTGGCAATGAAGTCGGCGGTGGCCGGAGCGACGACCACTAGATCGGCCCGCTCGGCAATCGCAACGTGATGAATGCCAAGCTCAGATTCCGGGTCGAACATGTCCGTCACGACGGGCCGGTGTGTGATGCTCCGAAACGTAATGGGCGAGACGAACTTCGTCGCGCTCTCCGTCATGATGACATCCAGGTGAGCTCCCGCCTGCGACAGCTTGCTGGCCAGATCCACCGCCTTGTAGCAGGCAATGCTCCCCGTCACACCGAGAACGATGTTCTTGTCCCTAAACGGACGCGGCATCGAAACGACTCCCCCTGCACGCGCGTACCTAATCACCTAGCTATATGGTACGGCGAACCTCACCACCTGTGAAAGGTAAAACAGGTCGCGTGTTTGGAAGAACAACCGTCATACCGGCGGAGGCCGGTATCCAGACAAGGACTTGTGGCAAGCGCGTGGCGGTTCCACTGCTAGTGAACTGGTCCTCCGCCCGCTACTGCAGTCCCGCACTAGGGAATCCAGAACCCGTCCAGCGAAACGAGCGTCACCGCCCAGGCACATTCATCTCGTGGATGATCTTCAACCCGGCCATGGTCAGATTGTCGTTCACCACGTCGAAGACGCCAGTCTCCTCTGCGATAATGTGAGCTGGCCCCCCGGTCGCGATGACCTTCGACCCGCCACCCAGCTCCCGGTCGAATCGCGCGACCATTCCCTTCACCATCTCGGCGTACCCAAGCACCAGACCCGACTGCAGCGCGTGAATGGTATTTCGCCCGATGGCCGATGACGGACGCTCCAACTCGACGTGCCTAAGTTGCGATGCCGCCTGGTACAGCGCGCCAGCGGCCACATGAATTCCCGGAGCGATCGCCCCGCCGAGGTACTCGCCGTCCTTCGTCGTCGCGTCGAACACCGTCCCCGTCCCGAAGTCCACGACGATGGCCGGTCCGCCGTACAGCCTGAGCGCTGCCGCCGCATCCACGATGCGGTCGGCCCCTACATCCCTGGGATTGTCATAGAGAATCTTGATGCCCGTCTTGATCCCCGCTCCGACGACCAGTGGCGACTGCCCAAAGTAGTTCTCGCTCACCTCGACAAACGCCGCCGTCAGAGACGGCACCCCGCTGCACATCGCCACCGACGACACCTCGCTTGCGTCCAAGTTCCGCGTCGGCAGCATGTCCGACATCATCAGCCCGTACTCGTCGGCCGTCCGTCCTCGTTCCGTGTTGATGCGCCACGACGCCGCAGGCATGTACGGGTCGTCGCCCGCCTCGTCGGTGAATACCCCGATCTTGATATTGGTGTTTCCTATGTCAATTGCGAGAAGCACTTAAGTGTAGTCTCCTGTAAACAAACCATCCCCACACGCCCTACGCAATACTCTCTACTTTCTCTTCTCTCTCTGCGGTCTCTGTGTTCTCTGCGGTGAATGTTCCTTTCCTAGTCGGTGACCGCGACCCCCTTCGCCTCCCACTCGGCCTTCATCTTCTGATACGCAGCTTCGAACTCCTCGCTCCCGTCGTCCTCCCAGCGTTCTAGGTCGATGCCTCGAATCGTCCCTTCCTCCCTGCCGGTGATGATTCGTGGATTGGGGTTCCTCGGCGTGTGGTACGTCGTCCCGCCCGGCATTTTCAGGATGCCGATCATTCTCGGACGATTCCCAACCATCTGCTTGTTCGCCGCGACCTTCTTCAGCATCTCCTCGTCCACTTCGAGTCCAAGACCCGGCGCCTCCGGTACGGGGGAAAGGCCTTCGCTGACGGGGATGCGCTCCGTGGTGATGTCCTCCTCGTACTGGTCGTCAAGGTTGATCGAGTGTCCGCTCGCGCTCGGCAGAACCGCTGCTAGGTGCAGCGTCATCGCCTTCATCAGCGTCCCGCCCGTAAGCTGCAGGATAATCTGCGCGTTCGCCTTCGACGCCAGTATCCCCCGCGTCATGATGTCCGCAACCGATTGTCCCATCATGTACGCGTCGGCAACGCCGTGAGCCGTCTCAGGGTACCCGCCGCCTATGGGAACGCCCCCGTGCACGATGGTCAGACTCGTGTGGTGTCTGAGCTCCCGCCACCCGTCGAAGTCGGCACGAGGCAGCGGGTCCTCGATGAACCCCACGATGGGATAGTCACGCTCCATCTCCGCGATGAGTGGCTTGACGGCGGCAACCGTCCTGCCTCCTCCGTTGAAATCGAAGTGGATCTTGAACCCCGTTGGGAGATCGAGGTCCGAGGCCGCAGCCGCCTGCTCCAATGGGTCATACGATGCGTTGGTGTGCATCTTGAACACCATGTACCCTTCGTCCCGCGAACGCTGCACTTCTTGAGCGAACACATCCGCCGGACACGGCCTCGTCCACGCCGCCACCGTCATCCGGTCCCGCACCTTCTCGCCCAACAGCTTGTAGACCGGCACTTCCAGGTACTTGCCCATGGCGTCGTACAAGGCCGACCCGAGACCTAGGTTGAAGTCGTTCATCATGAAATCGAACGGGCTGCGGTCGATCAGGTGCTCGAACGTCGAGGCGGGCGGGGGAGGCCCCGGCCAGTCGTAGTCGCCATACCCCACGATGCCAACGTCGGTCTTCACCTTGAACACCAGACGGCAATCTATCCCGCCCATCCGGCCGCGACCGGCCGCGTTGTCGTACCGCTTCGCCAGCGCCGGATGAATCGGTATGCACTCGATATCGGTGATCTTCATGCGTCACCTCGCACGCAGGGCTTCGAATGGGACTAGCCTACCACGTCCACCATACCGTGAGAACACTGCGGATGCGCTAGTCGAGCCATTGATGTACCGTAGGCTGTCTCGATCATTGGGATATCTACCGTTCGCTCCCCCAAAAGGGACGATAGGGTACAATCCCTCACATTCGACTTTGGGGGTAGTCGCACATTCCGATGGAACTTGTAAGTACCGAGCGGATCTCAACTTGGGGAAGTGTCAATGGACATTAGGCGAATAGCCTATGTAGCCGTAGTGGTCATCGCTGTCTTGACCATTTTTGTCGGCGCTGCATTTGGACTGAACCTACTGCTGGACGAGACTGAGAGCGCTAAGGATCTGGTTGAGATCGTTCAACTGTTCGTCGTCGCTTCGGCAATTGTGATTGGTGGAGTCTTCGCGACCTACAAACTACAGATATTTAGGGACTTTGAGCCTCATTTGACCATATCGCAGGAAGTTTCACATAGATTTGTTGGCGAAAACTATATTCATGTCGAGACGACTGCAACCCTTTACAACAGTTCCAAAGTCAAAATAGAGATACGAAAAGGCCTGTTTCGTCTTCAGCAGATAGCGCCAGCATCTGCTGAAGATATCGTGGAAATCTACTCCCAAACATTCGTAGACAAACAGAGTGATTACCTACAGTGGCCTACGCTTGAGGAAGTAGAACGTAATTGGAACAAGAGCGAAATGATCGTAGAACCCGGTGAGTCACATAGAGAGACTTATGAATTCATCGTGTCAAGCGACGTAGCATCAATTATGGTATACACGTACTTCTACAACTCGGAGTTTCCCCAATCCCCTTCGGAGGGCTGGGGCGCAGCTACCGTTCATGATATGATACTAATCAGCTAGGCGATTCATCCATTGGGAGAAGGCCTCATGTCATCTGATCGTAGGCCCAGACGGGTAGTGATAAAGGGTACAGGCCCAAGGCAAGCTCCACCCCCGCGGGGATTGGTGGAGGAACGAGGAGGGCTTCCGAGGCAAGCTCCTCCGCCTTCAAGCGGGAATAAACAGCCCCCTTCGGCAAGCAAGCCATCCAAGAACCCCTAAATGGCACGTTGCTCCCGCCATTCTCCACGGGAGCTAGACTTCGGGGATTCGCTCTTCCATTCATGTGAGTCGTTGACCCTGAAGTTTCAACGCTATGCGACATTACCCGCTTCCCAATAGGCCACCGTACAAAAGGGAAGCTTGCCAATTACACAGAGGAACCACCTCGAGGCTTGCACTCTTTACCTCAAAGAGCTCTGTGTGAATAGTAGGCGTGACTGGCAGCTGCGTCGCTTTCTCCATTTGTGCCTGTTGGCGTCTGTCGCGGGACTTTTCCACTCCTCTTGGTTACTGACGCACCCCACTTGACATCCCGTGATAGAATATCCTTACACTAATTGTAGTAATCACATAACACGCCTAGCCCAGTAGGAGACCAACATGGCCGTAGCCAGCCACGTCATAGAGACCACCTCGCTCACCAAGCACTACGGACAGATCGTCGCCGTCGACGGCCTGTCGATGTCCGTTCCCCGGGGACATGTCTTCGGACTGCTTGGTCCCAACGGCTCCGGCAAGACCACCACCATGAGCATGCTGCTCGGTCTCGTGAGACCTACCTCCGGCGGTTTCAACCTCTTCGGCTCCTCCGACGGACACGAGCAGGCCCTCCACCGTGTCGGCGCGATCATTGAGTCTCCCTCCTTCTATCCCTACCTCACCGGACGGCAGAACCTCCTCTACTTTCAGGGTATCTCGGGACGTGGATCGTCCGACGAAATCGACGGCCTGATTGAGAAGGTTGGCCTTGCAGGCAGGGGAGACCACAAATTCCGCACCTACTCACTAGGCATGAAACAGCGCCTCGGACTGGCCTACGCGCTCCTGGGCGACCCGGAGCTCCTTTTCCTCGACGAGCCGACCAACGGCATGGACCCTGCGGGCATGGCGGAGGTACGCGACCTGATCCGCAGCCTCGGCACCGGCGGACGGACCGTCCTCCTGTCAAGCCACCTCCTCCACGAGGTCGAGCAGGTATGCGACAGCGTCGCGATCCTGTCCAAGGGCAGGCTCATCGCCCAGGGAAACGTCGCCGATCTGCTCCGGTCACAAGATCAGATCACACTCAAGACGACTGACAACGACAAGGCCGTGGAGGTACTCTCCGCTCTGGACTGGGTCGAAGACATCAAGATCGAGGATGGAGAGGTCGTCGTGGCAGCCCCCGGCGACCGCGCCACCGACCTGTCCACAACCCTTGGACGCTCGGACGTCTACGTCACTGAAATTTCCACCGGCCAGAAATCCCTCGAAAGCTACTTCCTCGAAGTCACCGGCGACGACGGTGAGTGAGTCGAATGATGAAGGATTGCTGTCCGATGTACTCAATCACTCTTCATGGGAGGATTTGCGCATGAACGAGACCTCTATCAGATTGCATATCGAGTCATTGGATGGAAGCGGTTTCTTGGCGACAAGCCCGGATGTTCCGGGCCTCGTAGCTGAAGGGCGAAGCATCACGGAGACTGTCGAGATCGCACAGGGCCTTGCTCGCAAGATAGCGGAATTGTGCATTGAACACGGTGACCCGCTTCCGCCTGCTTTGGCAGCCTAGTGAAAGCAGCATGATCCCTCGATATCACTGCCATAGCAACAACCGCCCACCGTCATTCCCGCCAAAGCGGGAATCCATGTCGGTGTTGGCACAGAGAACCGTCATTACAAACCGCAATCCCAGAACGCACAACCGAACAACCTAAGGAACCCCCAAACATGCTAATCGCCCACGTCCTCCGACTCACCAAATGGGAATGGTTCAAACTCCGCAGGCGCTGGATGCCATGGATACTCCTCGCCATTGCAATTCTCCTCTCCCAATTGGGCTTCTGGGCCAACTACGCTGCCTTCCACAATGACACCGTGCAGGAGGTCTTTGGTGGCGGTTCCTCTTCGTTTAGCACCACCTTTGAGAGAGATGGCGAGACTGTTTCGGTGGGAATGTCCTGCGCGGACATAGTCAACGACCGCATGCCCCCTGAGCTCGATCAACTCACCGAAGAACAGAAGCAGATTTTCCTTAATGATGTGGATGAATTTTTCGGAGAAGGCGCATGTGATAATTTCCAAGCTTTAGACGAGTTCCGCAAGGGATTCACGCTCCCCGACAGCATCACCGGGGCAATCGGGGGATTTGCGTCCGTTGGCCCCCTCCTCATCATGGTTCTCGCCGCCTCCGTCATGGGCAGCGAGTACGGATGGGGCACCCTGCGGAACGTCCTCACGAGAGGCACCGGACGCTGGCAGCTCCTCTCCGCCAAGCTCTTACTGCTCCTGCGCTTGTGCTCCGACGTGCTCATCATCATGGCCCTCTTTGCCGTCGTCTCCAGCTTCATCGCCGCCGTCATCCCGCCGAGCGAGACGGGTGAACTGGCCGATCCGGGTGAGTGGCTGGATATCGTTGTCGAGTACCTGAAAATCGTCTATTCGCTGCTGCCTTTCATAGCGCTCAGCGTGTTCCTCACCGTGCTCACCTCGTCTACGGCCGTCGGCATAGCCGTATCCATCGGGTACTACTTCGTCGAAGCAATCCTCTCGCCAATCCTCAACCTCAACGAAACGCTCTCCAACGTGACCGACTACCTCCTCGTTGCAAGCGTCAACACCTGGAACGCAGCACCACTCGTCGAAGTGGAGGTGGCTAGCGTCTCCGGGGAGCAGTCGTCCGACGCTCTCCAGGCATTCCTCGTCATCCTCGCATACACCGCTGTCCTGCTCGCGGCCTCCTTCTACATCTTCATGCGCCGCGACATCGCCGGCGCGAGGGGCGATTGAGCAACTGTGACAGAATGAGCATCGACAAGTTCGACGCAAGGGAGTAAAGGGAATCACGTTCGTCCTGAGCCTGTCGAAGGGCAATTGAATCGCAAGGTTGTTGCCTTCGAGTTAGCTGCTGCGCCCATCCCCTTTCAAACAGCAGATAACTCGGCAAACGGAGGCGACCCACAATGAAATCGACTCTCCTATTCGCCTACGCCGCATTGTGCGCCGTCCTCCTGCTATCCACGGCATGCGGAGATGACCCCGCCGGAGACCACTTTAACAGAGGAGTCGCGCACTACCAATCGGGCGAGTACCGCCTCGCAATACAGGAATACGACAAGGCAATTGAGATTAGTCCTGAATCCTCCTCCACTTACCTGAACAGGGGAAATGCCTTCCGCAAGCTCCGGGAATACGACCGCGCGCTGGACGACTACGACAAGGTCATCGAGCTTGAGCCCGGCTGGAACTGGCCATACATCAACAAGGCAAACGTCTACTCGGACTTGGACGAGTACATGAAGGCGATTGAGAGCAACAACCTCGCCATTGAACTGGACCCCTATCACCCAGCCGCATATAACAGTAGAGGGTTAGCCTACTATAAACTGGGTGAATACCATCAGGCGATCGCGAACTATGACAAGGCAATCGAGCTCGATCCTGACTCCAGCTGGTCATACAGTAGTAGGGGTCATGTCTACTATCAGCTAGCCGAGTACGGTAAAGCCATTAAGGAGTACGACAGGGCGCTTGAGCTTGATCCCGACTCCGACATGTCACACATTACCTCGGCACGATACTACAGGGATCGTGCCAACGGGTACCTGTTCGATACCCGCAAGGCAATCGAGAACTACGACAAAGCAATATGGGACGACCCTTCCAACGCCGACGCCTACAACAGTAGAGGGTATGCCTACCATCAGCTGGGTGAGTACCGCACGGCGATTGAGGACTTCGATAAAGCACTGGAACTCAGCCCCGACAACGTGTCCGCCTACAGGAACAGAGGAGATTCCCACAAGGAGTTGGGCGTCTTCCAGCGTGCATTAGAGGACTACGACAAGGCTATCGACCTTGTGCCTACCTCCTTCGCCGCGCACTTCGGCAGAGCGCTCGTCTATCAGGAACTTGAGAACAGCCGCCGCGCCATCGAAGACCTCAACAAGGCCCTGGCCCTAGCTCAGCACCCCACACAACGCGCCGATGTGGAGAAAGTCTTGGCTCAGTTACAGTAGTAGCTCCCGTGCGCTCTGGTTGCCTACTGCCTCACGCTCCGCAATGGGTATGCTACGCTCCACACAATACTCACCACTTTCTACAGTCGACTGAGTCCATCAAAACCAGCGCTGCCGCCACCGAAATACCTGGGAGCGACCGAAAGTGAAATCCGTGTTGACATGTGCATACGCAGCGATGTGCGCCGTCCTCCTGCTGTCCACGGCATGTGGTAGTGACTCCGCCGAAGCACACTACAATAAGGGAGTCGCCTACGAAGTAGCGGGCGAGTACCGTCTTGCAATCCAGGAATACGACAAGGCCATTGAGCTCAATCCCAACTTCCCTGATGCCTACATCAGCAGAGGGTTTGCCTACGATAATCTAGGTGAAATCCACCGGGCAATCGAGGACTATGACAAGGCCATCGAGCTTGATTCCAATCGTGCGAGAGCTTACAACAACAGGGGATATTCCTACTACGTGCTGGAAGAATTCAGACGCGCAATCGAGGACTACGACAAGGCCATCGAGCTTGATTCCACTTACGCCCTCGCCTACAACAACAGAGGTTGGGCTTACTTCAGCCTCCGTTCATACCAAAGTGCGATAGCGGACTACGACAGGGCCATCGAGCTTGATCCCAACTTTAGCTGGCCACACTACAACAAGGGACGTGCCTATGCCCGCTTGGGTGAGCACCGACGGGCGATCATACATTACAGTTTGGCTATCGAAGTAGACTCGAATTATGCCGACGCCTATCACTACAGGGGGCTTGCCCACATGATCCTAGGCGACCACGACCGCGCAGTCGACGACCTCAACAAGGCCCTGACTCTAACGCGAGACCCCGAGGACCGCGCCGCCATTGAGAAAGCCTTATCGGCACTGCAGCAGTAGCTCCCGTTCCCCCGGCGCTTTTCTGCCCCACACCCCACATCAGGTATACTACTCCCTACGCAATACTCATTACTTTCAACTTTCTCGGTCACACTATGCCTTCCACCCAGAACCCAGAACCCAGCACCCAGAACCCTGCCTCGACCACTCTCCAGACCCTGACCTCCCTTTGCCGCCGCAGGGGATTCCTCTTCCAGAGCAGCGAGATCTACGGCGGACTCGCCAGCACCTGGGACTACGGCCCCCTCGGCGTCGAGTTCAAGAACAACGTCAAGCGCCACTGGTGGAAGACCTTCGTCTGGGGACGCCGCGACATGGTCGGACTCGACGCCGCCATCCTCATGCACCCCGAGGTCTGGCGCGCCAGCGGCCACGTCGAGAACTTCACCGACCCCCTCGTCGACTGCCGGAACTGCCGCCAGCGCTTCCGCGCCGACCACATTGAGGGCGACTCTTGCCCCAACTGCGGCGAGACCGGCACCTTCACCGAGGCCCGCCAGTTCAATCTCATGTTCGAGACGCACATGGGCCCCGTCCAGACCGACGAGAACCGGGTCCACCTCCGGCCGGAGACCGCACAGGGCATCTTCGTCAACTTCGACAACGTCCTCAACACCACTCGCCGCAAGCTTCCGTTCGGCATCGCCCAGATCGGCAAGACCTTCCGCAACGAGATCACCACCGGCAACTTCATCTTCCGCACCCGCGAGTTCGAGATCATGGAGATCGAGTTCTTCGTGAAACCGGGCGAGGATGAAGAGTGGCATGAGACATGGATCGACGACTGCATGGCGTGGTACACCGGCCTCGGCGTTGACCCCGAACGCCTGCGACTCCGCCCCCACGAGTCCGACGAGCTCGCCCACTACGCCAAGGCCACCTACGACATCGAGTACCTCTACCCCTGGGGCTGGGGCGAGATCCAGGGCATCGCCAACCGCACCGACTTCGATCTCAAGGCCCACTCCGACGCCAGCGGCGAGTCCCTCACCTACTTCGACGAGCAGGCCAAGGAGCGCTACACCCCCTATGTCATCGAGCCCTCAGCCGGCGTCGACCGCGCCGTCATGACCTTCCTCTCCGACGCCTACACCGAGGAGGAGACCATGAGCGCCAAGGGCAAACCCGAAACGCGCGTCCTCCTCAAGCTCCATCCCGCCATCGCGCCCGTCAAGGTCGCCGTCCTCCCCCTCAGCCGCAACGAGCGTCTCGTGCCCACGGCCCACCGCGTCCACGACCTCATCCGCGAGTCCGGCGTCGTCGACGGCCTCACCCAGTACGACGACGCCCAGAGCATCGGACGCCGCTACCGACGCCAGGACGAGATCGGCACACCCCTCTGCGTCACCGTCGACTTCGACTCCCTCGACGACCAAGCCGTCACCATCCGCGACCGCGACACCATGACCCAAGTCCGCGTCCCCATCGACCGCCTCGTGGACGAGCTGCGCGGTCGCTAAGTGATGCGCTATCTGCCTCAAATTGACTATACTGGGAAAGGGTCACTGCGTTCTCCTCTTCCTTGAGGGAGAGGGTTGAGACGAGGGTGAAGGTGTTGGCGCGAACCCCCTCACCTTCTCAAGTTGCTCGTGAGGATACAGGCACCATGCAAGAGATAGATGACTACATAGAGATACAACCGGGTGTGCGTAGTGGCAAGCCTTGCTTCAAAGGCACCCGCATCACCGTATACGACGTGCTTGAATACCTCGCCGGTGGGATGACCGAGGCTGAACTTCTCGAAGACTTTCCTGCCCTGTCCCCACAGCACATCCGAGCCGCCCTCGCTTTCGCCGCACCGCCTGCTTGACCACGTAACGCTCGCCCACCACCACCTCCTCGACGACGCCTAAGGTCCTCACGGACTTGACACGGTCCGCTAATATAGAATATATGTTCCTTGCATAAGGAGTGACGCATGGGCCTAGACGTCGGCGTGGTGAACATCAACTATCTGGATCGACCGATCGGCACGACCTATGACTTTCTCTGGTACCTCAACATAAATGCCGAGGAGGCCGGATGGCTCACCGGTGCTGAAGGCAGCACGTTCATCGAGATCACGAGAGACACTATGAATGAACAGGTGCGGAGGTTTCAATCGGAAAACAAGCTATCCCAAAATGCTTCCGAAAGGATCAGCCGTTGGATAGCCTCCCTCCCATGGAAGGGCGACGTGATTATGCTACACTTCGGCTTGTAGTTTTCCCCTGCATCTTCCCCTCCACACCCTGCATCCAATACTATAGAAGCACGTGGGAGGGAACGACCTTGAAAACACTCTACTCGCTCATCGCCGCATCCATTCTTATCATCATCGCCGCCGCCTGTGGGAGCGACGACGCCTCATCCGGGCAGGACGTCGCCGCGTCATTCAGCTTCGAGGCGTTCGGCAACGAGAACTTCGAGGAGGGCCAGCCCATCAGCCTCGACACCTTCGAGGGCCAGCCCATCGTCCTCAACTTCTGGTACCCCTCGTGCCCCCCGTGCCGGCTTGAGATGCCCCACTTCGAGGCCGCCTTCCAGACCCACAAGGACGAGGTCGCCTTCGTCGCCATCCAGCAGCTCGGCCTCGACTCCGAGGATGAGGGCCAGGAATTCGTCGAGGAGTTCGGCCTCACCTACGCCGTCGGCCCCGACACCTCCGGCACCGTCATCAAGGACTACGACGTCAAGACCTTCCCGACCACTGTCTTCCTCGACAAGGACCACACAATCGTCCGCAAGTGGGCCGGCCCTCTCAACGAGGAAAAGCTCAACGAGCTCATCGAGGAGATCCTGCCCGCATCGTAGGACTCGATAAGGGAGAAAGGGCGCTCCGCACTGGACCTCGCCGACATATTCCTCACCATCGTGCGATGGCTCCATGCGCTGGCTGCGGCCGCGTGGGTCGGAGGGAGCATCTTCTACCTCATCGTCCTCATCCCCACCCTGAAGCGTGTCCCTGACGTTCCCCGCGCCCTGTCCGCCGCCATAGGCGTGGAGTTCCGCACCGTCGTCGTCACCAGCATCATCGTCCTCGTCGCCACCGGCGCAATCCTCGCCTTCGACCGCCTCACCGAGGTCGAGCCGCCATACGCCGCGACCCTCGGCCTCAAGGTCGTCCTGTCCGTCTGGATGTTCGCCCTCGTCCGCGATCGCAGACGACATGCCCGAGTCCTCGACGCCCTCGACCAACGGCCCCCGCCGCCGACCACTCTCTGGGGGAAGATAGCGGCCGCCGTGTCGGGGTACAATACACTTGTCATCCTCGGAGTGGTGATCTTCTTCCTATCCGACCTGCTCAAGGTGCTCTACGAAATCGAGCTCCGCACCGAATAGGAGTTTTTTGAATCGTGAAGCCCAGCCTGCTCGAAATCCTCGTCTGCCCCACCTGCAAGGACGAACTCACCCTCACCGTCGACCACGAGGAGGACGGCGAGATCGTGTCCGGAAGTCTCCGCTGCAACGTCTGTGACGAGACCTACCCCATCAAGGACACCATCCCCAACATGCTCCCGCCCGAACTGCGGGACTGAATCGCCGCGCTCTTCACAGACCTCATCGCAACCCCGTCATTCCGGCGAAGGCCGGAATCCAGAAAGACCGATTAAGCAACGACGCATCGACATCACCACACAGCTATGCGGGAAACACAATGGCATTGGAGTTGCGGAACCAATGACCGCCGATGAAGAAATAGCCAGGCAAGAGTGTACCTCGGGACCCTCGGAGGGCGACGGTCTAGCGCTCTTCACCGATCTCTATCAGCTCACCATGCTCCAGGCCTACTTCGAGGAGCGCATGACGGAGCGGGCCGTCTTCAGTCTCTTCGTCCGCCGCCTGCCGTCCAACCGCAATTTCCTCATCGCCTGCGGACTCGACACCGTCCTCGACTACCTTGAGACCCTTCGTTTCTCCCAACAAGACCTAGACTACCTCGACACACTCAGAATATTCTCCGACCGCTTCCTCGCGTGGCTCGCCAACTTTCGGTTTACGGGCGATGTCCACGCCGTCTGTGAGGGCACCCCAATCTTTGCGAACGAACCCATCCTGGAGGTCGAGGCTCCGCTGCCCGAGGCCCAGCTAATCGAGACCTACGTCATGAACCAGGTCCAGCTCCAGACCATGCTGGCATCCAAGGCGAACCGCGTCGTGACGGCCGCTAGGGGGAGCTCGGTCATCGACTTCGGAGCCCGCCGGATGCACGGGACCGACGCGGCCATCAACGCCGCTCGCGCCTTCTGGATCGCGGGCGTAAACGCTACCTCCAACGTCCTCGCCGGAAAGCGCTTCGGCATTCCCGTCGCCGGAACAATGGCTCACAGCTACATCCAGTCCCACGACGACGAGTCCGCCGCCTTCCGTGCCTTCGCAGACCTCTACCCCGACACCGTCCTCCTGATCGACACCTATGACACCCTCAAGGGCGTTGAGAAGGTCATCAACCTTTCAGGACGCCTCCGCGATGACTTCAAGGTCAGAGCGGTTCGCCTCGACTCCGGCGACCTCCTCGACCTCTCGCGGAGAGTCCGAGACGCGCTGGATCGGGCCGATTTATCTCACGTCCAGATACTCGCGAGCAGCAGCCTCGATGAGTATGAGATAGACAATCTCATCTCATCGGATGCTCCCATCGATGGCTTCGGGGTCGGCACCGCCATGGGCGTCTCAGCCGACGCGCCGTACCTCGATATCGTCTACAAGCTCACGTCATACGCCGGTAAAGGTCGCGTCAAGCTGGCGGCATCTAAACCCGTGCTCCCTGGACGCAAGCAGGTTTTCCGCATGTCAGACGGCGACTTCGATACGGGAGACACCATTGGACGGGCCGACGAAGATCTACCGGGTCGCCCGCTGCTTGAACAAGTGATGCGTGGCGGCAAGAAACTGCCGATGCCTTCACGCGACCTCGCCGCGATCCGCTCCTACGCCGCCGAGCAGATCGCCCGCCTCCCCGATGCCGTCCGCGACCTTCCCGAAGCAGCCCCGCCATACCCTGTCGAGGTCAGCCCCAAGCTCAACGCCTATCACCAAGAGGTCATCCGCGAAACCGCCGCACGGTCCCTCGAAGTACGTGAGAGTTAGGTAGAATGGAGAGAGATTAGAAGGGGGATGCAATGACTGCCAGTCCCAGCGAACTGAAATCCGGCGACGCGCTCATCATTGTCGACGTCCAGAACGACTTCTGTCCGGGCGGCGCACTTCCCATAGAGCGAGGCGACGAGGTTGTTCCCGTCCTGAACGACTGGATCGCCGTCGCGATGGCGGGCAACACGCCCATATACGCCTCCCGCGACTACCACCCGAAGGGACACATGAGCTTCGACGAAAGCGGAGGCCCCTGGCCCTTGCACTGCATCCAGGACAGCGACGGCGCCCGCTTCCATCCTGACCTCAACCTGCCCGCCGATACCACCGTGGTCACAAAGGGCGTGCGCCTCGACCAGGACCAGAACTCCGCCTTTGATGAGACCGGTCTCGCAACCGAGCTCAAGAAGCAAAACGTCGAGCGAGTATTCGTCGGCGGCCTGGCCGAGGATGTCTGTGTTCTCGCCACGGCCCTCGACGGTCGACGCGAGGGCTTCGATGTCGTCCTCATCCAAGACGCCACGCGGCCCGTGACCGCCGAAGGTGGCCTATCCGCCCGCCAACAGATGCGGGATGCCGGAGTCCGCCTCAGCCCCTAGAGCGTCTGGCCAACATTTCGTGGCGCGTCACTGAGGTCGGCAAACAACTCCGCTGCCGTCTTCTTCGCCACGGGGTGCACAACACCCGGCGCTATCTCCACCAGTGGACGCAGCACGAACTCCCGATCCGTCATCCGTGGATGCGGCACCGTCAGGTGCGGCAGATCGATCACAAGACTCCCATACAGCAAAATATCAATGTCCAGCGTCCTCGGCCCATTCAAGACCGGCCCCCTCACCCCCGCCTCACGCTGAATCCCACGAATCTCCCGCAGCAACTCGAACACATTCAACCCCGTCCACATCCCGCACACCGCGTTGACGAATGAAGGCTGTAGGATCACCCCCACCGGGGCCGTCTCGTAGAAGTTCGAGACCGTGAGTCCGGTCGATATCTCATGCAGTCGCTCTACCGCCCGTTCGATATTCCCACGTTTGTCACCAAGATTCGATCCGAGGCCCACATACACCTCAGACTGCATCGTCCTGGCTCCAACCGCGCACCACCGCGTCCGTCATCCGTGCCACCCGCGCCATCTCCTTCACGTCATGCACCCGCACAATGTCCGCGCCGCCCGCGATGGATAGCGCAACCGTTGCCGCCGTTCCCTCGACCCGGTCCTCCACCGGAAGATCCAGCACGTACCCTATCGTCGATTTCCGCGACATCCCAACGAGCAACGGCAACCCCAGCGCCTCGAACTCACCGAGCCGCCGCAGTATCTCAAGATTCTGCTCAGCCGTCTTGCCGAACCCCATCCCCGGATCGACGACGATATTCTCCCGCTTCACTCCGCCCAGCAGGGCCGCTTCGACCCGCTGCCTCAGTCCCCCGATCACGTCCGGCACAAGATCGTCGTACTCCGTTCCAACCTGATTGTGCATCAGCACGACAGGCACGTTTGCATTGGCAGCAACCCCCAGCATGTCCGGGTCTCTCTGCAGCGCCCACACGTCGTTTATCATCGACGCTCCCGCCTCAACCGCCGCTAGTGCCACCTCCGCCTTGTACGTGTCGATGCTCACAGGCAGGTCGGTCTCCCGCGTGACCGCCTCGACCATAGGGAGTACTCGATCCATCTCCTCGCCAGCCGATACCGGCTTCGAGTCACGATATATCCCAGGTGGACGCGTCGACTCACCGCCCACGTCAATAATGTCCGCGCCGTCCTCCTGAAACCGGGTCGCCAGCCTGACCGCCGCGTCCGTGTCACTTCCCAGCCCATCATTCGAGAACGAGTCCGGAGTGACGTTGATGACGCCCATTACATATGTCCGCTCGCCCCAGGCGAAACGTCTTCCCCCAATGTCCGTGATGCCCTTGAGTGGCGCTGAAATGTCCATAAGACTCGACTGCGCGGCCCCTTATGACCGAGGCGCGATTACCTTGCTTGGGTCGTGGAGATTTGGTAGTGTGATTGAGGTCATTGTATCCCATCGAGCGGACGGCGACCCCGCACGTTCGCTCGAAGTTTGTCATAGGCAGGATGAGTCCGGCAGCATGGTCCTAAAACGCAAAGTAGACGCGATGCGGGAGGAGCTTGAGGCCCTCAGTGAGAAGTCTCGGCAGGGCGGTGGTCCCTCACGCATAGAAGCACAGCACGCCAAGGGCAAGCTTACCGCCCGCGAGCGCATCGACCTCCTCTTCGACGAGGGCACCTTCGAGGAACTCGACGCCTTCGTCCAACACCGCGCCACCGAGTTCGGCATGTCCGATCGCAAGTACCTTGGAGATGCCGTCGTCACCGGCTACGGAAAGATCGCTGGCCGCGTGGCGTTCGTCTATGCGCAGGACTTCACCGTCATCGGCGGCACGCTGTCCGAGGTCGTTGCACAGAAGATATGCAAGGTCATGGACCTCGCCGCTAACAGCGGCGCCCCTGTCATCGGCCTTATCGACTCAGGCGGCGCGCGCATCCAAGAGGGCATAGACAGCCTCGCCGGATACAGTGCCATATTCCAGCGAAACGTACGTTTCTCCGGTGTCGTTCCGCAGATATCAGCTATGCTCGGCCCAGCTGCTGGGGGAGCCGTCTACTCCCCTGCCTTGACCGACTTCATCATGATGGTGCGGGGCATTGGACAGCTCTACATCACCGGCCCCGACGTTGTGAAAGCCGCCACCGGCGAGGTCGTATCCCACGACGAGTTGGGCGGCGCAGAGGCACACGCAAGCAAGAGTGGCGTTTGCCAGTTTGTGTGGGAGTCCGAGCAGGAGTGCCTCGACCAGATTCGACGCCTCCTCAGCTTCCTCCCCCAGAACAACATGGAAGAGCCTCCGAGACAGGAGACCCAGGACGAGCCGGAACGCCGCGACCGCGGCCTCCTCCATGTCGTCCCCGACAACCCGAACCAGCCCTACGACATGATGGACATCATCCTCCAGGTGATCGACGACGCCGACTTCATGGAGGTCCACCAGCAGTACGCCCGAAACATCATCGTAGGCTTCGCGCGCTTCGACGGCCGCCCCGTGGGCATCATTGCACAGCAGCCCGACCACCTCGCAGGCCTGCTCGATATCAACGCCTCAACCAAGGCCGCCCGCTTCATTCGATTCTGCGACGCCTTCAACGTTCCATTAGTCACCTTCATCGACGTGCCGGGTTACATGCCGGGCACCGTCCAGGAGCACGGGGGCATCATCAAGCACGGCGCGAAGCTGCTCTACGCCTACGCGGAGGCCACCGTTCCCAAGATCAGCGTCCTCGTCCGCAAGGCTTACGGCGGCGCGTACATCGCCATGAGCAGCAAGAACCTCAAGGGCGATGTCAACTACGCGTGGCCCACCGGTCAGGTCGCCGTCATGGGAGCCGAGGGCGCGGTCAACATCGTCTACCGCGACCAGATCCGCAAGAACGACGAACCGGAGGCCAAGCGCGCCGAGCTCATTGAGGAGTACGAACGCCTCTTCATGAACCCCTATGTCGCCGCGAGTCGCGGACTCATCGACGACGTGATTGACCCTGCCGATACGCGGCCCAAGATAATCCACGCCCTCGAAATGCTCGAAAACAAGCGCGAGACCCTGCCTCCGAAGAAGCACGGGAGCATCCCCCTGTGACCGACCGTTCCGAAAAGCTCATGTCCGCGGCAATCGTCGCCGTACAGGAGTATCTCGATCAGGATGCCTATCGAATCGTCGACAGGCAGGAACACCGCCCCTTGAGTCGCTGGAAGTCGACAACGTGGCGCACCCTCAGGGAGAATAATCACCATCCGACCAACCTCTGGAAACACGCCGCATGGCACTGAGCAACGTTCCAATGAGTCCATTCAGCGAGTTCTAAACAGAGTAGTGGAAGGGAAAAACACGTTCGCCGTGAGCCTGTCGAAAGGCAATTCAGAACCAACAATGTCGTATCTAAGTGACCAACTGCTCTAAACCTCAAGTGCCCCATCGCATGATCTCCGCCAACCCCATCAAGATCACCGACACCACCTTCCGGGACGCCCATCAGAGTCTGATGGCGACTCGCCTCCGCACCGAGGACATGGTGCCCATAGCAGAGCGAATGAACGCCGTCGGATTCCACTCGATGGAGGTCTGGGGCGGCGCAACCTTCGACTCGACCACGCGCTTCCTTGGCGAGGACCCGTGGGAACGCCTCCGCACCTTCAAGAAGCTCATACCAGACACCCCCCTCCAGATGCTCCTCCGAGGCCAGTCCCTCGTCGGGTACCGCCCATACGCCGACGACGTAGTAGACGCCTTTGTGCACCGCTCCACTGAGGCGGGCATAGATGTCTTCCGCGTCTTCGATGCCCTAAACGATCCCATGAACCTCGAACGCGCCGCCGCCGCCGTCAAGGACTCCGGCGCGCACCTGCAGCTCACCATCTGCTATTCCGTCACCGAAGAGGGCGTCCTCGGCGGTCCTATCTACAACCTTGACTACTACATCGACAAGGCGAAAGAGCTGCTTGAACTCGATGCCGACAGCATCTGCGTAAAGGACATGGCGGGTCTCCTCGCCCCCTACGATTCCTTCAACCTCTTTACGGCCCTGAAAGAAGTCGTTGACATACCGCTCCAACTGCACACGCACTACACCAGCGGCATGGCCTCGATGACCGTCCTCAAGGCGATTGAAGCCGGAGTAGACGTTGTCGACGCCTGTCTAGCGCCACTGGCCCTCCGCACGGCGCAGCCCGCCGTAGAGCCGCTCATCACCTCGCTCAAAAGCACTGACAGAGACCCGGGACTGGATCTCGAACCGCTCCTCGACCTCGGTGACTACCTTGAGACCATTACTCCCAAGTACCGGCAACACCTAGAGACTCCGAAGACCTCCGTCATCGACGCCCGCGTCCTCAGTCACCAGATACCCGGCGGCATGACCAGCAACCTCGTGTCGCAGCTTCGAGAGGCCGACGCACTCGACAAGCTGCCCGAAGTCCTGGAAGAGATCCCCCGCACCCGAAAGGACTTGGGATATCCGCCACTCGTCACTCCCATGAGCCAGATGGTCGGCTCGCAGTCCGTCACCAACGTCCTCATGGGCCGCTACGCCACCATCATCGAACCTGTCAGGGAATTCGCCCTCGGACTCTACGGCCAGTCACCCGCTCCCATGAGCGATGAAATAATCGAGAAAGCCCAAAGCGGTGGCGGCAATGCAACCCCCATCGTGGGACGCCCTTCCTCTTGGGACGAACCTGAATTGCCCGAAGCGGCAGCGGCCATCGCCGACGTCTCCGACGACCTCGACGATATCCTGACCTACGCCCTCTACCCGCAAACCGGCGGCAAATGGGTCCGCATCAAGCACGGCCTCGACCCCATGCCCGATGAGATGAAGCCCGAAGCCCCACCGGATGATGGGCCACGACCCGCCACTGCTCCGGCGCAGGCGCAGCCCGCAGTCCCGAAGAGCCACCGCGCCCGCGCCTTCAACGTCTTCGTGGACGGCGAGTCATTCTTCGTAGAGGTGGATCCCGTCTCAACTGGTACTTCTCTCCCTCCGGATGGCGGATCGGGTCCGTCGACGTCACCGCCTCAGCCCCCCACGACAGCCGACTCCGCCACCGTCCAACCCGGCGAGTCGACCGTCGAGGCCCCCATGCCCGGTCTGCTCCTCCGCCACGAGGCGGAAGTTGGCTCCACGGTACAGGTGGGACAGCCCATCGTCGTGCTCGAAGCCATGAAAATGCAGAATTCCCTGCCGTCCCCATCGGCAGGTACGGTACGCGCCCTCCCGTTCGACATAGGATCCAAAGTCTCACGAGGGGACGTTCTCGCAATCATCACTCCGTGAACAAACTAATCTTGTGAACCGACAGGGGAGCGAATCTTCGTCCTCGGTCGCAAGGCAATTCACTCAAGAAGGGAACAAACGTGGACACCTCACAGGTAATAGAACAGGCAAAACAGCATTTCGGCACCGTTCTGGAAGAGCAGCTCGAACGCGTTGATCGCCTCAAGACCGAGGGCGACTGGACCGACTACTCATCCATCAGCCCCATCATCATCGGCATGATCGGCGGCGACGGCATCGGCCCTGCTATCAGCGAGGAGACCCGCCGGGTCCTCGAATACCTCCTCCGTGATGAGGTCGCGAGCGGCAAGGTCGAGTTCCGCAACATCGAGGGTCTCACCATCGAGAACCGCGCCGCCAAGCTCCAGTCCATTCCCGACGACGTGCTGGAAGCCATCAAGGAGTGTCACGTCTCCGTCAAGGGTCCCACGCACACCCCGGAAAAGGGCGACGGCTGGCCCAACATCGAGTCGGCAAACGTAAGCATGAGAAAGGCCCTTGACCTCTTCGCAAACGTCCGCCCCGTCCGCATCCCGTCTGAGAACATCGACTGGACGTTCTTCCGCGAGAACACCGAGGACCTCTACGCCGTCGGAAGCCAGGGCATCAATGTCACCGACGACCTCGCCATCGACTTTCGCGTCATCACGACCCCGGGCTCCGAGCGCATCATCGAGGCCGCCTTCGACCACGCCAAGCGCACCGGCAAGTCTCTCGTAACCATCGTCACCAAGGCCAACGTCGTTAAGACCACCGACGGTAAATTCCTCGATGTCGCCCGCCGTATCGGCGAGAAGTACCCCGGCATCGAGTGGGACGGCTGGTACATCGACATCATGACCGCAAAGCTCATCGACCCGAAGAGGCGCAGCGACTTCCAGGTCCTCGCCCTCCCGAACCTCTACGGCGACATCCTCACCGACGAGGCCGCCGAGATTCAGGGCGGCGTCGGCACGGCGGGAAGCGCCAACATCGGCAAGCAGTACGCCATGTTCGAAGCCATCCACGGCAGCGCCCCCCGCATGGTCACCGAGGGCCGCGCGCAGTACGCCGACCCAAGCTCCCTCGTCCGCGCGGGCGCAATGATGCTCGACCACATCGGCTACAACGACTTGGCAGTGCGACTCCATACCGCGCTCGACATCTGCGGCATGTACGAAAAGAAGGTCGTCATGACCGGCCGCGACACCGGGGCCACAAGCTCCGAGTTCGGCGACTACCTCATGGCAACCGTCGAGGACCCCAACCTCTTCGCCCGCCGCGATGAGTTCGAAAACGGGTAGGGGAATACGAACCAATTCTTCGAGACTCTGCAATAGCAATTAAACTACACGCGCCTAGGAAGAATCCCATCCAAACTTGTCGTAGGGGCAACCCTTGTGGTTGCCCATCCCCGGCATCAATACACTCTCAGTCCCCCAAAGCCACCGTCATTTCCGCGAAAGAACGTCACCCCGTACTACGATACGGGGCGGGAATCCATTGAACCTTACTGTCAACAAGATTGAAGACACACGACGCCTATCGCGTCGCCCAAAGAACCAACACGAAGGAGCATCTGAATGTCACGCAGTAAAGTAACCGTAGTCGGAGCGGGAAACGTCGGAGCGACGGCTGCCCAGCGCATCTTCGACAAAGGGTACGCCGACGTGGTCCTCGTGGACATCGTCGACGGCCTGCCGCAGGGCAAGGCGCTCGACATCCTCGAGTCCGGCCCTGTCTCCGGCAGTGACGCCTCGATCGTCGGTACCAACTCCTACGAGGAGACCGCGGGGTCGGACGTGGTCGTCATCACCTCCGGAATCGCCCGCAAGCCTGGAATGTCGCGAGACGACCTCCTCCTCACCAACATGAAGATTGTCACAAGCGTCGTCAACGAGGTCGTGGCCCACTCGCCAGAGACCATACTCATGCCCGTAACCAACCCCCTCGACGCCATGGCCCAGCGCGCGCATCAGGTCAGCGGCTTCCCGAAGAATCGCGTCGTCGGAATGGCCGGAATCCTCGATACTGCCCGGTTCCGCACCTTCCTCGCGATGGAACTCAACGTCTCCGTCGAGAGCATCGACGCATGGGTGCTCGGCGGACACGGCGACTCCATGGTGCCGGTCGTCGGCAGCACCATCGTAGGCGGTCAGCCCGTCTCGAAGCTAATCCCCAGTGACCGCCTCGACGCCATCGTCAAGCGCACCCAGGACGGCGGCGCGGAGATCGTAAACTACCTCAAGACCGGCAGTGCCTACTACGCACCATCCGCCGCCATCGTCCAGATGGTCGAGTCCATCCTCTTCGACAAGAAGCAGACCCTCCCGTGCACGGCCTACCTCGAAGGCGAGTACGACATCGACGGCCTCTTCGTCGGCGTCCCGGTCAAGCTGGGAGCCTGCGGCGTCGAGGAGATCATCGAGTTCGAACTCACCGATGACGAGTCCGTCGCCCTCAAGAGTTCCGCCGACGCCGTCCGTGAGCTCGTCGAAGTGATGGAAAATGCCGGCCCCTGACCGGCGACCTAGCCCGGAACCGGTCGACTACGAAACAGACCCCGAACGGTTCCGCATTAACTCACTGGCTGCCAGGAGATTCGGACTGGCCGGCGATGTCCACGAAGACGTTGCTGACCGCTTTGCCAGTGAAGGGATCGACCGCATCCTAGATGTCGGGTGCGGTAACGGCAGGCTGCTTAGTCTGCTCCGGGACATCGGTATCTCCGCAGTCGGACTCGACGCATCCCCCACAATGCTCAAAGCCGCATCCGGCCCGCGTGTCTTCGGCGATGCGCGGATGCTCCCGTTCCCACAAGACACCTTCGGCGGATCTGCCGCCCTGTACATGCTCTACCACCTCAAAGACCCCGTTCAGTCTGTCGCCGAGTGCCACCGCGTCCTGAGCCCCGGCGGATTATTTGCAGCGTGCGCTCCGAGTATGTACGACTCGCCGGAGCTTGAGTCGGTCCTGCCGGGCTTCGGCGTCCCCTCGACCTTTGACAGCGAGAACGCCTCCGAAATCGTTGCCTCAGTTTTCCCCGAAATCGAGATAGACCCTTGGGACGGCCCCTACGTCCACTTGCCCGACCGCGAAGCCCTCACTCTCTACCTCCAAGGTCGCCGCCTGAGCCCGGCTGCCGCCGAACGTGCCTCACACACTATAGATACGCCGCTCACACTGACCAAGAGAGGCGCGATCATCTATGCCCGTAAACTCGCATGAGCCGTTCGGAGATTTCCGCTTCACAAAAAACTCCCCAAAACTCGTCGATTCCCACCTTGACACATGAAACACAAGTTCGGTACAGTTGTTCTTGTCGATCGACTCATGTTCGCAGGCTCCTCAGGAACTACCCCATATGCAAACCCCCAGGGGGGCCTGCCTACATTTCGACAAATCAAGAACGTCGGCAAGGCAATTCAAAAAAGGAGAAAAATTTGCCAAATCCAGTTGTACACTTCGAGATTCTAGGGAAGGATCATGAGGCCCTTCAGCAATACTACCGCGACCTTTTCGATTGGAATATCACTCTGGCCTCGCCCGAATTCCCGTACGGTGTCGTGAGCGCGGAGGAGCAGGGCGCGGGAATCGGCGGAGGCGTCGGCTCCAGCATGGACGGTGAACCCCAAACGACGTTCTACATCGAGGTTGACGATATCCAGGCATCGCTCGATAGGGCTGTCGAGCTCGGCGGCGAGATCGCCATGCCCGTCACCGTCATCCCCGGAATGGTCATCTTCGCCCACTTCAAGGACATCGAGGGAAACCTCATCGGCCTCGTATCCTCCGAGGCCCCGCCCGCCGAGTAGAAGTGTGTTGGGAGGGGGCGACAAGACCGAAATGTTACAAAATGTTACAGAATGTTACACATTTCCCAGTTCTTCACTGTCGCTCCCGCACCACTCATGAGCGAGGAAAACCGCCGTCCCAAATGAGGCTCGATTGCCCTTAGGAACTACCTCGAAATTTCCATCGGTCGGCCTCGAACAGAAAGGCGGAAGGGCAGGACAAGGCCTCGTTCGCCCCAAGGCCAATAACGGTAGTACAGGACTCCGTTCGCCCTGAGCCTGCCAAAGGGTGAAGCCGCGCCACCGCTGTTGGTCCTGCGGCAGATTCCAAGTCACGCCTGCCCCGCACCCGCCTACGGGGCAGGCGCCCGTAGGCGAACTCCTTGCAAAGACAGTATTACGCCTATTGTCCTGTCCTCCTTACATTAACCGCTGACAGCCTGTTGACCTTCCATCCTATGCCTTGCTACACTCCGGCCACCTTGTCATAGTTGCCGGAACACCTCGTGACGTTTCACACCCAGACCTACGCACAGATGCCCGACGAGACCCCCTTCGTCGGTCGCCGCTCCGAACTGGCAAGGGTACGCTCCCATCTTAATGCCGCGTTGGAGGGCTCCGGGCGAATAGCCATGCTTGCCGGAGAACCGGGAATCGGCAAGACCCGCACCGCCCATGAGCTTGGATTGTACGCTGAACATAGTGGCTTCCAAGTTCTCTGGGGCCACAGCTACGAGGAAGTGGGAGCTCCTCCCTACTGGACATGGGTCCAGCCCATCCGCTCCTACGTCGAGAGCGCCGCCCCCGATCGCCTCCGCGACGAGATGCGAGAGGGCGCCCTTGAGATATCCGAGATCGTCCCCGAAGTACGCGACCTCGTCTCCGAACAACCTGATTCCAATGTCGGTGAGGCCCCGGAACAGGCCCGCTTCCGCCTGTTCGATGCCGTCGCGAGCTTCCTCCTGAGGGTTTCCACCCATCGCCCACTGCTCATAGTCCTCGACAACCTACACTGGGCACACCACTCATCGCTCCTCCTCCTCAACTTCCTCGCCTCCGCCATCGCCGATCACCGTATCCTCATTGTGGGGACATACCGCGACGAGGATATAACCCGCGGCCATCCGCTCATCCGGGCGCTCGGAGACCTCAATCGCCTCGACCACTTCGACAGGCTGATCCTGAGAGGCCTGACCGCAAGCGACATAGGCGAACTGATCTCCGAGACCTGCGGGGCACACGCGCATGGCCGCCTCGCTGAGTTGATCCACCTCCACACTGAGGGCAACTCCTTCTTCGTCACCGAGTTGGTGCGGCTCCTCTACCAGGAGGGCGTTCTCCACGGGAACGCTTCCCAGGCTGAGACCCTCCTCCGCGATCGCGTCCCTGCCGGAGTCCGGGAGGTGATCGGCAGGCATCTCGACCGCCTCAGCGACCCGTGCATCGGCGTCCTCTCCATAGCTTCCGTGATCGGCAGAGAGTTCTCGCTGGAACAGCTGCTGGCGCTCCCATCCGAGTCTTACACCGATATGGGGCTCACCGGTGATTCCGCACAGATCATGGATGCCGTCGACGAGGCGATCGCCTCCCGCCTGATCGAGGAGGCAGACCACGCCGTCGGGCAATTCCGGTTCGTCCATGCCCTCATCAGGCGCACCCTTTCGGCCGAGTTGTCCACCACGACGAAGATCCGCCTCCACGCTCGGATCGCCGAGACCTTTGAGCGACTCTACGCAAGCGGGGCCAACGGGCGGCTCGGCGAGCTGGTGCGTCACTTCTCCGAAGCCGAGGCTCTGCTGGGAAGCGACAAGCTGATCACATACCTCATCCTGGCCGGTGAACAGGCGCTCAGCACCTACGCCTACGAGGAAGCGCTCGCATACTTCCGGCAGGCGCTCGCGGCAATTGGGGAGTCCGAGCCCGACGGTCGCCTGGCATCAGTCCTGTTCGGATTGGGCAGGTCGCAGGTCGCGACCGCGCAGCGTCACGAGATGCAGGACGCCGTCGAGACCCTCACACGTGCGTTCGACTACTACGAGAAAACCGGCGACGTGGAAATGGCTCTGCAGGTCGCCGAGTACCCGGTCATGGCCACCACCGGCATCACGGGCATCACCCACCTCCTCTCCCGCGCCCTGGACATCGCCGGTCCCGACTCCCACCGCTCCGGTCGCCTGTGGGGAAGGTACATTCGCGCCGCCGCGCTGGAGCGTGGCGATTACGATGAGGCCGATGACGCCTATCGTCGCTCCATCGAGATCGCCCGTCGCGAGAGTGACATAGCCCTCGAGGTTCACGCCTCCGCTGACGCCGGCAGTGTGGACGGCTACTATCTCGAGCTCCCCCAGGGACTTGAGAAGTGCCTGCGCGCAATCGACCTCGCCGACCACGTCCGCAGGCCCGATCTGGAGGCTACCGCCCTCAACTGGGCTGCCACCATCCTGCTCATCACGGGCCGTCCCGTCCGGGCCCGGCACTATGCCGAGGCATGCCTTGCCAATGCGGAAAAGCTGCGCGACGGCTACCGTATCGCAGGGGCAATCGACAACCTCGAAGACCTTGCCCGCCTTGAGGGCAACTGGGACCTGGCACGTGAACTCAGCGATCACGGCCTTCGCATTACCCCGCGTGATGGTCGCCTGCTGGCCTTCAGGGCCGTCTTGGAATACGACTCGGGCGCGGACGACCAGGGCAACGTCTTCCTTGAGCGACTTATCGAAGCAATCGAGGACCGGGAAATCGGCCCCACACTGCTCAACACCTGCGCCGCCTTATGTCTGCCGGTCATCACCGAGATCACCGGAAAAATCGTTCACGTCGACATCGCTCGCCTGGCCGCCGAACGAGTGATCGGATCGCCCGATGCGACTCCCGGCCTCCTCCTCTCCGCCCGTGCCGGACGTGCCCTCAACGTCCTCGCTCACAGGGATGTCGATGCTGCCGCTAGTCTCTACGAGCGCCTCCTGCCACATTCCGGGATCATGGTTTACGGCGGCGTCACGGCAGTCGATCGCATCCTGGGTCTGCTGGCCGGACTGACGGGCGATGTCGACCGTGCCGATTCGCACTTCGCCACCGCCGCCAAGCTATGCCACCAGGCAGGCTATCGCCCGGAGTATGCGTGGAACGCCTATAGCTGGGCCGCCGTGCTCTCAGGCGCCTACACCGACACGGCAGCAAAGAAGTCGCGCCCTGACGCCAACGGAACGGAACGGGCTCTGTTCCTCCTCGACGAGGCCCTCGACATCTCCCACGAGCTTGGAATGGGTCCTCTGGCTTCCAAGTCGTCCGACTTGATCGAATCCATACGTATTCGGGCGACCCGCGTCGTCGAGTACCCGGACGGACTCACCCGCCGCGAGGTCGAAGTGCTCCGCGTCCTGGCCCAGGGCAGGACCAACCCCCAGATCGGCGAAGAGCTGTTCATCAGCCTCAACACTGTAACCCGTCACCTCAGCCACATCTATGACAAGACCGGGGCTGCCAACAGGGTCGAGGCCGTCATGTACGCCTCAAAGCACGGCTTGGTTGAAGGCAAGTAGATAGGTTCAGATTCGTCTATGTGAGTTAGGCGCTGGCTGGTATTCTGTGAATCGAAGGTCGAGGTGACTGGATGACTCGAGCAATTGCCGTTGCCATGCTGGTCCTAGGACTTGCCGGACTTACTATCGCTGCGTTCGATAACAAGGCGAATGCAGCGTCGCGGAAGGCTCACTACGTCAAGATCGACGGTCCCATCATGCCCCTGACTCAGCGCTTCCTGACCCGCGCAATCGACGAGGCCGCTGAAAGCGGGGCCGAGCTGCTCGTGGTCGAACTGGATACCCCAGGAGGCCTGCTGAAAACGACCAAGAGCATGGTGGACACTATTCTCGATGCCCCGGTTCCGGTGGTGGTCTACGTATTCCCTCCCGGATCGAGAGCTGCCTCGGCAGGCACCTTCATTGCCACCGCCGGCCACATCGCTGCGATGAGTCCGAGCACCAATATCGGGGCCGCTTTCCCCGTAGCAGAGGGGGGACAGCGACTCTTGCCGGAGCACCGTGCCTCCGCCTTCCGCAGTATTGATCTCTTGATCGACAGGATTGCGGAACGGCGAGACAGGGATAAGGATGCCCTGACGGCAACCGCCGACCAGGCCGTGTCCTACTCTGCGGACGAGGCGGTCGCCGCGGGAATCGTGGACCTCGTCGCGCAAGATGTAGACCACCTCCTCAAGATGATAGACGGTTGGAACGTCCAGGTGAATGGCCGCGACAAGACCCTGAACACAGCCGATATCGCTCTTGTCAAAATCGACAAGACCGTCCTCGAACATTTCCTGGGCTTCATTTCCGATCCCAATATCGTGTTCATGTTTATGGTGGCGGGATTTCTCGCCTTGTGGCTGGAGTTTGTCGCGCCGGGCGCCCTGGCTTTTGCCCCCGGCATTGCAGGTGTGGCCTTATGGGCCTTAGCGATCGTGGCGCTCGGCAACCTGCCCGTGAGCTTTGTGGGTATCGTTCTTCTGGTGCTTGCCGCCGCGCTGTTCTTCATCGAAACTCAGGTGCCGGGGATAGGGTACTTTGGAGCGGCGGGCGCCGTCGCTCTTCTCCTGGGAGGCCTGCTCCTGTTCGGCGATTTCACCCGTCCGGACATTCAGCCTCCCTCTTTCGATCCTCCCACGATTCGAGTGAACCTGTACCTCGTGCTTGCCATATCCATTGGCGTGCTCGTACTATGGCTGCTGGTTCTTAAGGACATCTTGAGGTCTCAAAAGACCGCCTCGACCGTCTCGACCACGCCTGATTCGCTCATAGGACTTACCGCTGTGGCCGCTACGGCTCTCTCGCCTAAGGGCACGGTCTCGCTCGCCGGAGAAAAGTGGACTGCCGTGACGTCCGACGAGCGACCTGTTGAGCAGGGAACGGAGGTGGAAATCGTTAGGCAAGACGGCTTGGTGCTCACCGTCAGTCAGGTGGAGGCGTCACCTTCCGATTCGAAGCGCTAGACGAACAAAGCGGTGTCAGCTACGCGGTGCTATAGCGGGCACTTCCAATCCCTGAGGCCGCTCGAACTCCTTGTACCGCACCAACATCTCCACTCCGTTCAGGCTCCGCGTGAAGCCAGCCCGCTTCTCAAACTCCCTGCACTCGATCTCGATGACGTTCTCGCCCTGAACGACAACCGACGGATCGAGTCTCCACCTGAACCAGTGGACCGACGCGCCCGGTGGGGCCTTGATCTCACCCCTGTGCCATCCCGGTATGCGCGGCATGTGCATCGCTCGCTCATCCGTGATCTCTGCGTCCTCCCGCGCGAGGGACTTCCCGTTGATCCGGAAGTCGATATTGTCCTCGATGCAGAAGTATGTGAACCTCAGGCACAGCACAGGACGACGAATCTCGCGCTCGGCGCTTGCCTCTGCAATGTCGTCTGCCACGTGAATGGAGACGGTCGTCGTCTCGCCCTCCACGAGTTCGGCAGGCAACTGCCGGTCCGCCTCCATTGTAGCCTTCGACGCCTTCGATTCCCTCGGCTGGAGAATGTACCGCTTGTTCCGCCGCGACATCGCCTGCGGCAACGCCGCTTCCCTCAGTATCCGGTATTGCTGATCGCCAAACGGCCACGGAAGGTATCCCAGGTACAGCCCTGCGAAGCCTTGGACCTCGAGGCTCTGAGATAGCGCGCGGTACATCTCAACGTGCGGGTCGAGTGTGCGCTCGTCGTAGACCGCTCGCGGAGGCCGTATGTACGCCGCCGCCCCCGCTTCGTTCGCGGCGTCCGCCATCCACCGGGCTTCGGGCAGGCTCGTGTCCATCAGGAACTCCGATACCTGTCCCACGACCATGTCCACGCTTCCATCCTTCAGCCACGTCTCGACATCCAACCCCACGCCGAGATTGTCCTCCCCCCGGTGAAACACCCGCGCCATGATGGGAATGTCCCGGCCCTGCCGCTCACCGATCTCATCCACCGATTGCCGGACTCTTCCCACGAACTCGTTCATGGTCGAAATGCCCGTGTCCACTTCATCCGGACGAAAGTACACCGGGCTGAACATGAAGTCGAGTTCGATGCCGTCGGCGCCGTAGTCTTCCACCATCTCCCGGATCAACGCCAGCTTGTCTTCGTGCACCAGTTCGTTGGTGAAGTCGTACGCCCACCTGTCAGGGTTGTCCTCCGGCCCTCCGAAGCAGATGTCCAAGCCATGCCGCCACTTGAGCCAGCCGCATCGCTCTGTGCCCTGTGGATTAGTCGACTGAAGCCTGAGGCTTGGGAAGAATCGCAGCCCGTTGGCCCTGGCATACGAGATCGACTCCTCTATTTGATCGGTGCCCATCTTCGCGGCGTCCTCGACCATCCGCATGATCCGCCAGTCGATGTAGTTCTCCCACACCTCCTTGGCCTCTCCGATGGTGCGTCCGACCTTGCTCTGATGGAAATAGACGTCGCCGTAGCCCATCCCCATCACCAGTAGATCGACACCCGTGCCGAGCACCTCGTCCACCGGCCATCGGAGCTTGCTCAGTGTCAGAGGCGGTTCGACTCGCTTCCCATGAAAATGATGAGCGTCGTTGTAGTAGACCAGTCGCGGAGCATCCATCCCGGCACCTCGCACAAGCGTATTTCAGGCGCAGTTAGGGTATCACTCTCGGAGATTGACGGCCTAAAGCCTCGCCGAATATAATGCCGAACCTACCTCGGAGGTGTGCCTATCCTCGATCCTGCCGAAAGTGCGCGGCTAGCCGTCGAAGTCGCCGACGACCACATGGCGTCCGACATCACCATGTTGGATGTGCGAGAAGTGTGTGGCTTCGCCGACTTCTTCGTCCTCATGACGGCGGAGTCGACTAGACAGATCAACACCCTCGTCGAGGAGATCGACGGTGCGCTAAAGGGTAAAGGGGTTCGTCCTCACCACCGCGAAGGCACGTCCGATGGCGGCTGGGTGCTCCTCGACTTCAGCGACGTGATAGTCCATATCTTCCGCGCCGAAGACCGTGAGTTCTACCGGCTTGAAACCGCCTGGAAAGGGGCCGTCGAAACGGTCAGGATTCAATGACCCAGGCGTCTAGCCCACGCTCATAATCGAGCACCTCGTCCGGCGAGAAGAACAGCCCTATCTCGCGTGCCGCCGACTCGTCCGAATCAGACCCGTGCACGAGGTTCATCCCAATCGTCATGCCGTAGTCTCCACGGACCGTTCCCGGGGGAGAATCGGCCGGGTTGGTGCTCCCCATCGTCGCACGGACGAGCTGTACCGCGTTCTCGCCCTCCAGCACCATGGCCACTAGCGGACCAGACGTGATGAACTGCACAAGGTCGGCAAAGAAGGGTTTGCCCTCGTGCTCACCGTAATGCCGGTGAGCAAGCTCATCGGTGACCTGCATGAGTTTCATTCCCGCAATCTTGAGGCCGCGCCCCTCAAGACGCGCGATAATGTCTCCAACCAGTGCCCGCTGCACCGAGTCGGGCTTGAGTAATACGAGTGTCCTGCTCATTTCTTCCTTCGTTCCCTTGCTTGTTTGGCTTTCTCGAACTGCGCGCTGTGCATGTAGACGGGTTCCAATAGGTCCGGATCGTCCGCCTTCCCCGCGCGCAGTCGTTCGTAAGCGAGCTTGCTGAGTGCGGATGAGGTCCGGGTCGGCGCAGGCGCTTCGATGACCGTTCCCAGAGACCCCACGTGATCTCTCACGGCTCCCGCCTCTTCGCCGCATACGATTGTACCCTCACGAAGCGCTCCTTCCAACAATTCTCGCTCGACGACGCGATAGTCGCCATCTTGGGACAACGTCCTGTCATACGTGCCGAGATAGACCTTTGACCGTCCGGCTCCGATCACCGCCGCCAAGGGACCTTCCAAGCCCCGATACGGCACGGCCTCGATATCCAGCGTGTTGACCCCCACGAGCGGCACGTCTCGCGCCATCGCGAGAGACTTGGCTACCGACAATCCAACGCGCAGAGCGCTGAATCCACCAGGCCCTACCGCCGCGAAAACGGCCGCCACGTCGTCCATCGCAATGCCGGCGTGCTCCATGACCCGCTGGAGTGCAGGCGCCAGTTCAACCGAGTGGTTTCGCTCTGATCGCCAGGCGAGCTCGGCCAAGATGCGTCCCTCTTCGGAAACGCCCACGGACGCGTAGCGGGTAGATGTGTCGATGCAGAGTTCCACGACCGTTCCTATCGACCGCCTTCCAACTGGCATACCGCTTCGAGCAGACCCTTGTGCCTATCGGTGACGGTGGCGAGACTCAGGCGACGCTGGCATTCAGAGAGCATATCGAGTTCGATATGAAGCGCATCGTCAGGGAAGATTCCGGGCACATTGTCAGCCCACTCCACGACGGTCAAGCCGTCACCTTCAACATACTCTTCGATCCCCAGCACTTCGGCCTGTTCTACAGTGCCTATGCGATACAGGTCCATGTGGTAGAGAGGTATTCGCCCTTGGTACTCTGATATGAGGACGAACGTGGGACTGCGAGCCAGGTCATCTGAGCCGAGTCCGTTGAGAATGCCCTGCGTCAGACACGTCTTGCCCGTCCCCAGCTCACCCGTCAAGAGCACCACATCGCCCGCCGATGCGCGCTCTCCAACGATCCGCCCAATCGCACGCGTTTCTTCGGGACTTCTGGAAATGATCTGAGCTTCCAATGTGATGTCTGAGGAGGCTTCTCTTAGAGCCTGCCGGAATGATCTGTTCATACGATTATACCCAGAGGAGCGTCGCCAGGCACCTCACAGTCCCTGGTCACATTGGCCAACCTTGCCCATCGAACCCGGCAATTGAACACCATTCATTACCTTCGATGGAGTGCCACAGACCATGTATCATGGATACAGGTAACTCTAATCAAGGCGGACATTTGCGCGCGCTCATAGTCTCCGACGTGCACTCAAATCTCGAAGCGTTCAAGAGCGTGATCGCACACGCCGGTGAAATGGAGGGCTTCGATCAGATTTGGCTCTTGGGCGATCTCGTAGGTTACGGCCCTGATCCCTCAGGCTGCATCGATCTCTTGCGACAGTTCGACCACATCGCCGTTGCGGGAAACCACGATCTGGCTGCCATTGGGAGAATCGGCCTCGAACGATTTAACACGCACGCAGCCGCCGCGGCCGAATGGACGCAGGGGCAGTTGTCCGAAGAGGACGCCGATTTCCTCGCCGAATTGCCGCTCCGCCACGAGGTGCACGACTTTACCCTCGTCCACGGCAGCCCGCGTGACCCTGTGTGGGAATACGTCCTCAGCGCATCCGTGGCGTCCGACAGCTTCTCCCGCTTCAAAACCAAACGGTGCCTGGTTGGGCACTCTCACGTTCCGTTCATCTGCGTGCCGAAAGGTAAGAGCGCACAGTTCTTCGATTTCCCCGTAGACCTGCTCGTTGAGTTGGGGGATGATCGCGTGATTATCAACCCCGGCAGCGTGGGACAACCGCGAGACGGTCTCCCCACCGCGAGCTACGCGATATTCCATTCGGAACAGCAGACTGTCACTCACTACCGGACCGAGTACGATATCGACACCACCCAACGACGTATGGTGGAGCACGACCTTCCGCAGTACCTCATTGATCGGTTGCCGCGCGGACGATAACGAGGCGCCGCACCTAAACTAAAGCCATGCACTACCTAAGAATCTCTCCCCGGAGGCAACGTGGAAGCAAAGCAGTTTGAAGGCGGCACGCTGCGTGCCCTGATCGTCGAGCCGGACGACTACGATCCTGACAAAGAGTACCCGGCAATCATCCTCATGCACGGCTTCGGGTCCAATATGGCGGATCTCGCGAATCTTGCTCCCGCGATCAACCGATCGGACTATCTCTACGTGTGTCCCAACGCACCCACTGCATTTGATCTCGGAATGGGACAGACCGGCTACGCATGGGCCAACCTCTACGGAAATACCTACGACCAAGAAGCATTAGCTGCCGAAGACAAATTCATGAGCTTCCTCGAAGAGGTGGAAGCGAACTACCGGATACTACAAGATAAGCGCATCATGGGAGGCTTCTCGCAGGGCGGGATGATGGCGTATCAAATAGGCCTGCCCCTCCCTGACTGCTTTGCCGGCGTCTTCGCCCTGAGTTCGACGGTGAAGAGCCCGGACATTATTCGCCCACGTCTGCCAGAGAGACGCGATCAGCCCATTTTCGTCGCCCACGGCACAGCCGACATGATAGCCCCGATTCAGGCGGGAAGGGGATCGAGAGACCTTCTGCAGAAGTGGGGCTTCTCACCCGAATACCACGAGTACGAGGGCATGGCCCATGAGATCCGGCAAGAGGTCATCGACGACTTCGTCGGCTGGCTGAACCGCCTGATGCAGCCGGAACCCCAAAAGGGCTAGCTGTCTATCTCCTCGCCGGTCGGGCCTGACGCCACGCGCATCTGCTCCTCGACCCACCGTCGGTACTCGTCGAGGCTAGGCGGTGAGACATAGAAGACCTGCACGTCGACCGGGAACTGCACCCGTTGGTCTTGCCCGATGAAGAGCGCGCCTACCTCGTTCTCACCAAGCGTCGTATCTATCCTATTGGCGATATACTCGTACCGGAGCTTCGTTGATTCCTGGTAGCCGTCCGACGCCAGCTTGAGCACCTTTTCGCTCATGAGCCCCATCGTGAGGCACCGTTGCCAGTCTGTGCTCTCTTCCAGCAGGGCGCGGTCTTCTGTCGCCTCCATTGTCGCACCGGAACGGCACAGCGTCCGCACGAATCCGCTCACCGCCGGGTTCATGTCGTCCAGTGCCTTCAGCCCCCCGTCGTCGCTGGAGTCTATCGCCTCGTGGTAGACGTGCTTGATGCTCCCGAGCCGCCGTTCCATGTTCTCGATGTGCTCCCGGACCTCCGACCAGTATCGGTCGACGATCTTCTGCCCCTCTTGGGGCAGTCCCGGAAAGGTGACGATCAGAGGCACGAGCAAGAGTTTCCGGTCTTCACGGAATCGTTCGGCCTCTGGCTTGGGCATCTGTCCGATGGTGGTCATGCTGGACTCGTTATCCTACGGGTATCCCGGCCTCTGTCCGCCTGCGACCCGTATTTTCTTCTGCATCAGGCCGCTCGATTCGTACCGCGCACACCTTGAATTCCGGGATCTTCGAGCTTGGGTCGTACGCCGAGTTCGTCAGGAAGTTGGCAGCATGGTCTTTGAGCTTGACGAAGGGAACGAACACCTCCCCCGACCGCATCTTCTCCGTGTAGACGGCCCGTCCTTCGAGATCGCCCCTCCGCGACCGCACACGTATCCACTCGCCGTCCTCCACACCGTACCGCTCTCCGTCTTCGGCGTTGATGTGTACCTGCAGCTCCGGCGCTCGGGCCAAAAGTCCCTCCGCGCGAGTGGTCATTGTGCCTCCGTGCCAGTGGTAAAGGACACGGCCCGTGTTCAGGATGAGCGGGAATCGCTCTGAGGGCATCTCGTCTGCGGCCGGCCCCTGCTCGAACGGCACGAACTTCGCCCGCGGACCACGCGGGAAGTCGGACTCGTACAGGTACCGTGTGCCCGGATGGTCCGGAGTGGGGCACGGCCACTGGATCCCGCCCTCGTCGTCCAGCCGGTCATAGGATATGCCAGCGACGATCGGCGCGAGCCCGGCCAGTTCATCCCATAACTCCGAGGGATGGCTGTAGTCGAATTGGGATTCGAGACCAAGACCCCTCTTTGCGGAGAGCCGTTGTCCCAAATCGCTGAAGATGTCCCAGTCCGCGCGACTGCTTCCCACCGGCTCAATGACCTTGCGTACTCGTTGCACCCTGCGCTCGCTGTTCGTGAACGTCCCGTCCTTCTCGGCAAACGTCGTGGCCGGCAGCACGACATCGGCAATCTGAGCCGTCTCGTGCATGAAAATGTCCTGGACCACGAGGAATTCGAGACTCTTGAACGCCTCCTCCGCGTGGTGGAGGTCGGGTTCGCTCAGGAGTGGGTTCTCTCCGGTCACGTACATCGCCTTGAGGTTCCCCTTGAGCGCCTCTTCCAGCATCTCCGTAACTACCATGCCCTTGACCGCGTTGAGCGGCTCGTTTCCCCACGCCTCGCTGAACTTGAGGACGGAGTCCTCGGTCAACAGCTGGTAGCCGGGGAAGGAGCTTGGAATGCAGCCGGAGTCGCCGCAGCCCTGTACATTGTTCTGACCGCGCAGGGGCGAAATGCCCGATCCCGGGCTGCCCATCTGACCTGCAACGAAGGCGAGGTTCAGGAGGCCATGCGCGTTGGCCGTACCGTTCGTATGTTGTGTAATACCCATTCCCCAGACGAGGCATGACCCGCTGAACGGAGGATTCGCGTAGGTCCTCGCTGCATCAGCTATGTCCTGAGCGGGAACGCCCGTGATCTTCTCGACCGTTTCGAGATCGTACTTGTCCACGACCTCACGCCATTCCTCGAAATGCTCCGTGCGGTCGTTGATGAACTCCTTGTCGGCAAGTCCCTCATCCAGGATGACCTTCGCCATGCCGTTGTACAGCGCCACGTCGGTCCCCGGTCGTGGACGCAGCCACAACTCCGCGTAGTCGCACATCTCGATCCTGCGAGGGTTGATTACAATCAGCTTTGCGCCGCGTTCGATTACTGCCCGCCTCATCCGCGACGCTGCGACGGGATGGTTCGAGTTGGCGTCGGAGCCGGTGATGAGAATGCACCCCGCCTCCTCGTAATCGATGTACGAGTTGCTCGTCGCTCCGCTGCCGAGCGACGCGAGCATCGCCTCGACGGACGGGGAGTGACACAGGCGGGTACAGTGGTCGATGTTGTTCGTCTTCATCAACAGGCGGGCGAACTTCTGCTGGATGTAACCGTCCTCGTTCGTCGCCTTCGCCGAAGCGAGTGTCGCGAACTGGTCGCCGTCGTACTGCGCGAGGCGGTCGGCGACGTAGTCCAGCGCCTCGTCCCACGATGCCTCGACGAACTCACCGTCTTTCCGTATGAGGGGCGTCGTCAGCCGGTCTTGGTGGTGAACGAACGTGTACCCGAACCGGCCCTTTACGCACAGCATCCCGACGCTCGACTCGTTGTCCGGGTCGTCGAGCATCGCCATGATTCGCTCATTTTCGCCGACCTGCGCCTTGATGCCGCATCCGACGCCACAGTATGGACACGTCGTGGAGACCGTCTTCGCCACATTCCTCGTCGGGACCTTCACGTCAATGGCGCCCGTCGGACAGACCGACAGGCACTGCCCACACGTCGTGCATATCGATTCCAGGAGTGGACGGTCCATAAAAGTGCCGATGCGGCTGTCCGTACCCGTTCCTAGGAAGTCGATCGCGCCGATGAACTGGTGTCCGTCCTGACAAGCCTGCGCGCACCTACCGCAGAGGATGCAGTCGTCCATGGCGATGTTGAATATCGGGTTGCTGGTATCGATCTGTTCCCGTTCGCGACCTGCCCATCGCGGCTGTCTCGCCCCGTGGTGTTCCAGGGCGATATCCAGCTCACGGTGGTCCTTGGGCGCATTGCCGTTCGTACCCATCATCGACTGGGTCAGTTGCAGGACATTCTTACGAACGTCGCGTACCTTGGGCCCCTCCGTGGAAACGCACATCCCATCGGTCGCGGGAACGCTGCATGATGCTGGGAATCCCCGAACTCCGTCGATCTCCACCAGGCACGTTCGGCATGCGCCGATGGCTTTCATGTCGGGGTCTTTACATAGCTGGGAGATATACGTTCCGGACGTGTTGATCGCGTCCAGCACCGAGGAGCCGTCAGGAACCTGGACGGCCCGGTCGTTTACTTTCAGAGTGATTGGCATACAATTCCCCTTAATCTGCCGCTCACGTGTCTTCCTGCCAATTCTACCTTGCCAGCGCCGTCATTTCCTCTTTGAAGAAGTGTACGGCGCTCGTTATCGGTCCGCCTGCCGCCTGGCCGAGACCGCAGAGCGAAGCGGTGCCCACCACGTTCGCAAGTTGTAGCAGTTCCTCGATGTCTCCGTCAGATCCCCTGCCTCCCATGAGCCGGTCGAGGGCGTCAACAATACGCGGAGTTCCTTCGCGGCATGGGGTGCATTTCCCGCACGATTCGTCTGCGTTGTAGGCCGCAAGGCTTCGAACGACTGCGGGGATCGAAGTCCGGTCATCAAGCGCGATCACTCCGCCCGCTCCGAGCATCACACCCGAATCGTGAAGCTGACCTGGCGCAATTGGTGTGTCGAGCATCGATGGTGGGAAGACGCCGCTGGACGGCCCTCCCACAGCGAGGCCTATCAGCTCCCGGTCTCCAAGGGTACCTCCGCCTATGTCATGCACGATCTGCCTGAGGGTCGTGCCCATGGGCACTTCCACAACCCCCGCTCGCCGCACCGATCCGCTCAGGCTCACGATCTTTGTTCCCGACGCTGCGTCGCTCCCTATGTTCTTGAATTCGTCCGCCCCGTTGGCAAGGATGAAAGGCACGCTGCAAAGCGTCTCCGGATTGTTGATTACGGTCGGCATTGCCCACAGCCCAGATTCGGTCGGGAAGGGTGGTCGAAGGCGAGGTTCCCTGCGGTACCCCTCCATCGTGTTCAGCAGCGTAGTCTCCTCACCACAGACATATCCACCCGCACCTCTGCGTATCTCAACGTCAAGTGAGAATCCGGTTCCCAGGACGTTCTCTCCCAAGAGACCGCTGCCTACTGCTTGGTCGAGTGCGTTCTGGATACGCTGTGCAGAAAGTTCTGCCTCCGCGTTGATGTACAAGAACGCCTTATCAACCCCCGTGGCGTATGCTGCTATGGTCATGCCTTCCAGGATCCTGTACGGCACACCCTCCATCAGGTGCCTGTCTTTGAAGATGCCCGGCTCGCCCTCCTCGGCATTGACGACAAGGTACTTGGGCGATTTGTTGATTCTCCGAGCACCCTCCCACTTCACTGCAGCGGGGAAATAGGCTCCACCGCGCCCGCGTAGTCCCGACGCCTTGACCTCGTCGATAACCGCTTCCGGCGACATCGCCAGGGCGCGCGCAAGTCCCGTATATCCACCATGCGCCACGTATTCGCCGATGTCAGTCGAGCTGATGGCGCCCGCGTCATCGAGGGCCACCCTCCTCTGGTGTTGGAAAAAGCCCCCATCGTCTTCCGTTCCTTGGACGCCGTTGCCAATCTCGCTAACGATTCCGGCGACGTCCTGAACTTCCACGTTTGGGAACGACTTCACCGCACCGTCCGGCGTCGTTACGACAACCTTCGGGGCCTGAAAGCTTGCCCCGTCAGAACCCGCGATGACGAGGTACATCGAGTCAGGAAGGGACTCAGTTAGCGCACTCGCCACCTCGCCGCCACCAACGGCAGATGAGCTGTGATCGAGTTGGAGCACCACCCGTGTCTTGCCCGCATTCCCGTCGGCGCGACCTCTGGCGTGGGCCCTGAGCCGTTCGAGTGACTTCCCTGGGTCCTTCGTCGTCATGCTTCGTCACTGTCGCGGAGCAGCAAATTGACCGATTCGACGGTCGCCCGCCCGTGCCACTCGTGGTCAAAACTCACAGTGGGAGCAACTCCGCACATGAAGGCGCATGCAGTCTCGGTCAACGTGATCCGTCCGTCCTGCGTGGTTTCGCCGGGGCCAATTCCCAGGGACGACTGAAGTCCCTCCAAGAGCCGCATTCCACCGTTGATGGAGCACGAAATGCCGGTACATACTTGCACCACGTGCCGCCCCGGCTGAATGGTCAGAAGCTCGGTGTAGCTTGTCGCTGCCCCGTACACTTCGCTTGCCGGAATGCCCAGATGCCAGCCGACGACTTCCATAGCCCAGTCGGGAAGATACCGGAACTCGTGCTGAATGAAGTGAAGGGCTGGCAGAAGCTGGCCGTGTTCGCGCGGAAATTTCTCTCGAAGGACGGCCCGCAGCCCCTTCTGCTCGGCGGTGGTCAAGTGCGACCTCAGTTACGATTCGATGGGAGATATGAAAACTAAAGTATAGATTAGCAACTACATCCCAGCAAGCACGCCTACTACACGTACAAGTCTTGCTGGAACCATGAGCAACAGAATGATTCGAACAGCAGGGAAGTAGCTAGCGCAAGGCTGGAGTCAAGTCACCGCTTGATGCTGTAAGACCACATCCAGTAACTGCAGTTCCTCCAGCTTGTCCTCAGGCGCCAGCCCTTCATCCGTCCATCCCCGCGCTCGATAGTACCCGCCGATCATCATATCGAGGTCGGATCGCGTCAACCCGATGCCCTTGACGACTCCGGTCTCCAACGCTTCTTGGAGCACGCGAGGCGGCAGGGTATCGTCCACCCGCGTCCAACCTTCCCTGATGTTGAACAGCTTCTTGAGGTTGTTGATGCGCTCTCCCGCCAGTCTCAAGTCCTCCGGTGATGTGGGCCAACCGGTGAGGTGCTCATAGATCTTCGACGATTCCCCGTAGAAGTCGTCGAACGCCTTCCTCAGGAACTTGCACCATATGAGCGAGTCCATCACCGCCGAGTAGTCCTCGCCCTCCATCGTGATACGACCTCGCTCGTCATCGACGCTCAGGCGGTCGACCCGGTTGGAGAAGTCGGCCTCGTACGCCGACGATCGGTTGTGACACGCACCTCGCGTACTCACCGACAGCGCCAGCGCCATCGTCTTGAGACTGCGCGGCTCGTATCCGGGCATTTCGAGTCCCTTGACGTGCATCGCCCATTCGTCCGACGCACCGCCCACCACCGACGCGGCCCTGCGTGAACCCTCGGCCAGGACATCACCCAGACCTCTCCGCTCAGCGATCATTTCCAACAGGGACAGTACGGCATCCCCATCGCCGAACCGTAGATCGACTCCTCCCGTATCGCTTGGGGTCAGCACCCCACTGTCGAAACACTCCATCGCCCACGCGATGGTGCCGCCCGCGCTGATGGTATCCATCCCCATCTCGTCGCAGATGCGCGACGCCCTGATCACCGTATTCGGGTCGCTAACGCCTACAAGCGGTCCAAGCGCAAACGAGCTCTGGTACTCCATGCGTCCGATTGCCTTGTCCCCACCGTCCGTCGTCGTAACGATGTGCTCGCAGCCGATCGTGCAGTTCGCGCAGTGCGCGTTCTTCACGTGGTGTGACTTCTGAAAGGCCTCTCCGCTGACGGTCTCCGCGCCCTCGAACGTCGACTGCTGGAAGTTCCTCGTCGGCAATGCGCCAAGCCGGTTGAAGACCGAGACATTTGCCATGGTTCCCAGCGTGCGGTACTTCTCCGTCGCATCGCCGAGACTCCGCCTGCTCAGGTCCGCCCGGATCTCATCCAGTATCTCCGGTTCCGCGAACGATACCCTGCTGTGTCCTCGGACGGCGATAGCCTTGAGGTTCTTCGACCCCATCACCGCGCCCGGCCCGGTACGCCCGGCCTGTCGACCTCCGTCGTTGGCGATGCCGGCAAATCGCACGAGGTTCTCTCCCGCAGGGCCAATGCTTGCCACGCGGTACATTCCTCCAAGCTGAGCCTTGACCGCGCGCTCCGTCTCGGAAGTGCCCATTCCCATGAGGTGTGAGGCGTCTCGAAACTCTACGTCCTCGTCGGTGATCGCGAGCAGTGTCGGGATCGACGACCTGCCCATCACGACAACGGCGTCCGACCCCGTCTTCTTCAATTCCGTCGCGATGAAGCTCGATGAGAGCGAGTCACCGATCATCCCCGTCAAGGGCGACTTGGCTGCCACAGCGAATTTGCTGGATGTTGTCAGCCTGCTGCCAACAAGCGGGCTCGTCGCGAAAATCAGGGGGTTCTCAGGCGATAGGGGATCGCATCCGGGCCGGGCGTACCTATAGAGCAGATACGCGCTCAACCCCGTCCCGCCGATGAACTGTCGGAGCACTTCTTCTTCCAGTGGCTCCCATCGGACCGTGTGACTGTCCAGGTCAACTATCGTAACCCTGCCATGGTAGGCATACATCGGCGTTAGCCTCCTGCCTGGCTCGAAAAGACGAGCAGGGAGTCTCCGTCCTTCAGACGTTGTTGCAGTCCGTCGCCGACAAACTCAACGCCGTTCAGATTGACAGTGTAGCTATCAAGAAAGCCCCGCAGGTCTTCACGAACTACCGGCCCCACCAGCGCCGTACACTGCCTCGCTACAGCTTCGGCGACATCCCCTAGACCGCAGTCTCCCGCCAAGTGAACGCTCACATAGCGGCGTCCCGCCAGCAGCCTCGCGTTCCCGAAAAGCTCTACCCCAACCGTGACTTGAGCTTGGGAATTCTGCGATGCCCTCATCACGTCAACTCCTCCCCCGCAAGCATTCGAGCCCGCGTGAGGTCCTCCTCCGTATTGACGTTGAAGAAGCTCAGCTTGCCCGGATCGAATTCTTCAACATGCCGTTGGCTAACGTACTTTGCCCTCACGTCGTCGAAGAACTTGGCGATCTTGAGGTCATTTGCCCGCAGCCGTGTCTCGATGGCTGGAAGGCATACCTTGGAATAGGCCGCGTGTGTCGGCTCGGGGCGATGCTCGATGACCGGCACCACAAGATCATGGGATTCCCGGAAGGAGAGCAGGTAAGCCAGCAGTTCGAGATTCAGAAACGGCATATCGCATGCGACCACGAACCCCCATTCATTGCTCGACGCCGAAAGGCCCGTGAAGATGCCGCCCAGAGAGCCAGTGTCAGGATAGACGTCCACAGCCGCAACGACGGAGTCGGGCAGGGGAAGCTCATCCGCGCGTTCTGGGGTGTTCACGACGACGACCAGCTCGTCCGCAACCTGAGAGAGGCCGTCGAGAACGCGGGAGATGAGGGACTGTCCCCCAATCGCCTCGACCGCCTTGTCGCGTCCCAACCTGCGGCTCATGCCGCCCGCGAGCACGATTCCTGTTACGGCATCCGTGTCGTTCATTTCGGGGCCTCGCTAGAAGCGTAACACACACTCAGCCGTCGCGGCGATTGACCTCGGCAGCCACGTGTCCCGTGGACGCGGTGTCATAGCCGCCGAGCGCGTCGACCTTCCGCTTGAAGTCATCGCTCCCGATCAGCGACAGCAGCGGTTCGACGAGAGGACTTTCGTAATGCTGTCTCGGTATCGCGAGATCGTACCGCTCCGTGGACAGGGGTACAAAGTCCATCCCCAACGCCCGCGCTGCGGACAAGACTCCTCCTCCAACGTCGGCGGCCCCGCCGGCAACGGCCGCCGCTACGGCCAAATGCGTGAACTCCTCCCGCTCGTATCCCGCAATGTCGTTCGGATCAATTCCCCTCTGCTCCAGGAGGTAGTCCAGCAGCACCCGCGTTCCCGAACCTCTCTGCCGGTTGACGAATCGAATACCATCACGAGCGAGGTCGTCGAGCGACTCTATCGACAGCGGATTCCCCGGTGGCACGATGAGCCCCTGTTCACGATGAACGAGCGTCACGAGAACAATGTCTTCATCCGGCACGTATCGACGTACGAACGAGACGTTGTACTCACCCGTCTCCTCGTCCAGCAGATGCGTTCCTGCCATGTGCGCCTCGCCCCGTCGGAGCGCCAGCAGCCCCCCAAGACTCCCTACGTTCGATGATGCCAGCGTTAGGCGCGGGTCGGTACGTCTGAGTTCCGACGCGATCAGGTCAATCGTTACGTCATGACTGCCGATGGCGACAATAGTGGTGTCGAGCGTTTCGAGGGGACGCAGGAGCTCGATATCCACCTTCTCCCCGGCGTCCACGCCCTCGCTGAATCGCGGAATGGTAACGATCCCGTCCGCCCGCACCAGCGACATCACCACTCCCGCGCCTCGCTGAATCGGTGCGGCAATCGTCCTCTCACCGACGCGCCCCAGCCGTACGCGAAGGTACTCGTCCTCACCAAGCGAGGAGTGTACCTTCCGGCTCATGACCGCAAGTGTCCGCTCTCGTGGAATACCCACGATGCCCAGCAGCCGCTCAACCAATGGCCGGAGGAACTTCTCGCACGTGATCGCCGCCGAGACCGGATAACCGGGAATGCCGAGCACCGGTTTCGAATCGATTACGCCCAGCACCAGCGGATGACCGGGCTTGATGGCCACCCCGTGAACGACCAGCTCACCAAGGTGCGATACCACCTTCGACGTGTAGTCCTCCGTCCCCGCCGATGACCCAGCGTTCACTACCACGATGTCCGACTCAGCGACTGCCGAGGACACCGCCTCTGCGAGCAGGTCGAAATCGTCGCGCACCGGCTCGTGCCGAACTGTGTCACCGCCCCATTCCTCCACCATCGCCGCAAGCATCAGCGAATTGAATTCGATGATCTCCCCGGGCTTTGGTGTCTGACCGATAGGCGTAAGCTCGCTACCTGTAGGAATGATGGCGACTCTCGGAGACTTGCGTACCTCCACCTCGGTCAACCCCGCCGCGGCACACGCCGCGAGGTCTTGCGGACGAAGCCTGTGGCTCTGTGGAAGCACCAGTTCCGCCGCCGCGATGTCTTCGCCCAATGCCCGGACGTGCCGGTACGGCGATACCGGGGCATAGATCTCGATAGTCGAGTCGTCCGATTCCTGCACGTCCTCGACCATGATCACGGCGTCCATGCCTTCAGGCATCGGGTCGCCCGTGTCCACCCATACGGCCTCATCCCCGATGGTCAGTTGCAGCGGACTCGTCTCGGTCGCACCTACCGTGACCGCCGCCCGAACCGCGACGCCGTCCATCGCTGCCGCGTCATAGTGAGGAGAAGACCGCTCCGCCCAGACCGGTTCCGCAGTGATCCTGCCGTTCGCCCGATCGAGAGGAATGGTCTTCGGTTCCGTGTGTTCGCGCGCTTCCGCACGGGCCAGCGCGTCGTCGAATCTCCGGATGGCCTCGTCGAGCGAAATGTCGCTCAGATAGTAGTCGCGCCCATGCTTGTGCATAGCCGCTAGTATAACCTTACGAAGACCTCGTCGCCCGCATAGAGACCGCCGTCGTCCAGCGGGACGATTACCACGCCGTCCGCCTCCACAAGGGTGCTGATGAGGCCCGACTTCCCGAACACCGGATCGGCATGAAACCCATCGTCACGTTCGATGAGCTTGACCTGCACATGGTCTTCCCGCCCTGTCGCCGACCGGATGTCCTTCATGAGCTTAGCTTGCACCCCCCGCGTAACCGGAGGCTCGGAGCGACCCATCAGCGTATGGATGACCGGTCGAACGAGGATGCCGAATACCACCATCGCCGACACCGGATTGCCCGGCAGACCGAACGCCGGGACGCCGTCCAACAGCGCCACGATCGTCGGCTTCCCGGGCTTGTGGGCTATCCCGTGCACCAGCACGCCGGGCTGTCCCAGTTCGTCAAACACGCGTGCCGTCATATCCCTGCTGCTGACCGAGCTCCCGGCAGAGAATACGAGCATGTCCCCGTGCTCCAGTCCACTGACGGCTGCCCTTCTCTGTTCCTCGTAGTCATCGGAGACGAGACCGACGTGCAACGGCTCGCCTCCCGCCTCTCGCACCATGGACGTAACCGTATACGAGTTGATGTCCCGCACCTGCCCTGCTTCCGGCGATCCGTCCGGCGGCACGAGCTCGTCACCCGTCGAGACAATTGCCACTTTTGGACGTTTGGCCACCGTAACCTCGGTCACGCCCAGCCCCGCGAGAAAACCGACGTCCTGCGCCCTGACGAGCCTCCCTTTTGGCGTGATCACGTCGCCGACCTTGGCGTCTTCTCCAACCTGGATTACGTTCTCACCCGGCGCTACCGGTCTGAGGACTTCGATAGAGCCTTCCCCGGCACTTTGCGTGTTCTCCACCATGACTACGGCATCCGCGCCGGCGGCAAGCATCCCCCCGGTATAAGCCACTGCCGCCTGACCCGTCGCAAGGGAGACCTGCGCCGCCGCCCCCATTGACACTTCGCCGACTACGTCGAAGTATGCCGGAAGTGATTCGGAGGCGCCGAAAGTGTCGGGGGCCCGCACGGAAAAGCCGTCCATCGATGAACGAGGGTAGGGGGGTAGGTCCTCTGTGGAGACAACGTCCTCCGCCGTTACCCGCCCCAGGGCATCGGGAAGGGAAACGACCTCGCACCGAACGGAGACCTCCAGCCTGTCGAGCAGAGTCGCGAGGGCCTCATCGGGAGGAACGACGTTGAAGAACTCACGCATGGTCTCGTTTGGCGGCCTGTCGCTACAGACCTGTGATGTTGCCGTGTTCGTCCACGTCGAGCTGCCTCGGACTGCCGGGAAGACCGGGCATGGTGACGATTGTCCCCGATATCGGATAGATGAATCCCGCGCCCACCGAGGCGCGCACGTCGGATACGGTGAAGGTGTACCCCGATGGCCGCCCCTTCCGGAACGGCTTGTCCGAGATGGAAAGGTGCGTCTTCGCCATGCACACCGGGAGATTTCCCCAACCCTGTTCTTCGAAGGCCCGGAGCTTTCTGCGAGCGTCCGGAGCCCACGTGACCTTGGCCGCGTTGTAGACCTTCTGCGCCAGTGCCAAGACCTTGTCCTGGATTGAAGCTTCCGTATCGTACAGGTACTCGATCTTCGGCTTGTCTCCACTGGTCGCCTCGACAACCGCCTCCGCCAGTTCCGTGCCTCCCGCGCCGCCGTCGCTGAACACGTGACTCTCCACCGCCGCGAACGCACCCGCCGCCTCCGCCCGTTCCTTGAGGATCCGTACCTCCTCCACGGAGTCCGTAGGGAAGCGGTTGATCGCTACCACCACGGGTAGCCCGAACGAGCCGATCATCTCCACGAGATGCTCCACGTTCGCTACTCCGGCCTCGACCGCTTCGGGGTTCGGCTCCGCCAGATCGTTGAAACGCACCTTGCCGTGCGACTTGACCGCCCTCACCGTCGTCACGATAACCGCGGCATGCGGTTCGAGATCATTGAACCGTGCCTTGATGTGCATGAACTTCTCGAATCCAAGGTCCGCGCCGAATCCCGCCTCGGTGAGTACGTAGTCCCCGTACCCCAGCGCGAGACGGTCGGCAATCACCGAGTTGCATCCGTGCGCGATGTTGCCGAAGGGCCCAGCGTGTACGAATACCGGCTGTCCCTCCGTCGTCTGCACCAGGTTGGGATGAATGGCATGCCGCAAAAGGGACATCAGCGACCCCACCGCGTCCACGTCGCTCGCGGTGACGGGTTCCCCGTCATCGGTGAATCCCACGATGATCCTGCTCAGGCGAGTCCTCAGGTCTACAAGCCCCGACGCGAGCGCCAGGATCGCCATGATCTCCGACGCCGTCACGATGTCGAATCCCGACTCTCGTATAGGGCCGTTGTTCGGCCCGCCGATTCCCGTGACGATCTGTCGCAACGCCCGCTCTTCGACATCCACAACCCGACGCCACGTGATGTTCTGTGGACCGAATCCGGGTATCTTCCCCCGGTCGGCTACGTTGTCCACGAGTGCCGATAGGAGATTGTGTGCCGAGGCCACCGCGTGTGCGTCGCCCGTGAAGTGAATGTTCACCTCGTCCTGTGGCTCTACGAGCGAAGCGCCGCCGCCCGTGCCCCCACCCTTGATGCCGAAAATGGGGCCCAGCGATGGTTCCCTCAGCGTGGCCACGGACTTGTGCCCCAACTGGGCCATCGCCTGCGTCAGGCCAACCGTCGTAGTCGTCTTGCCCTCGCCCGCCCGCGTGGGAGTCATGCCGGTCATCAGGATCAGCTTGCCCCGCTGACCGTCCGTCTTCGTTGCGTCGACGTGAATCTTGGCCTTGTAGTGACCGTACGGAATCACGTGCTCCGACGGTATGCCAATCGAGTCGGCTATCTGAGATATGGGCCGCATTGTCAGTCCTTTCGATCACCGTTTACAGGAAAGCTAAGTGGTTGGATTTTATCATACCCACCCGGGATTCAAGGCTATTGAGTGGTTCTCAGGCGTTTGTTCATAACGAGGACGACAAGTGTGATGATCACAATCGCAACGCCCATGCACGTGAACGATGCCCGCGGACCGAACTGCTCGGCGATTATGCTGATGGGAAGAATACCTAGCGGCATCAACCCGAAGTTCATCATCCAAACGCTCATCACCCGGCCTCGATACTCGGCTTCCATGTTCTCCATCACGAGCGTTTGGTTCAGGGAGCGGTTCGCCGAATCACCGAGACCCATCAGCAGCATGAACGGGGCCGCCACCAAGAATACGGGAATGGCCGAGGTGAATATCAGCGCCAGTCCTGCCGCGAGACCTCCCCCAAGCAGCAGGAGACCGCGATGCCACCTCGTGATCGACGCGATTACCAGCGAGCCCGCGAGCGATCCTATTCCCACGATGCTCATCAGCAACCCCAGCGAATCCGGACCGCGCCCGTACACTTCCACCACGTAGACCGGCAGGAGAAATCTGTACGGCATCACGATCATTACCATGCTCAACCCGAACACGAGCAGTGTCAGGATGAAGGGGCTGCGCATGAGGTACTGGATACCGTCCTTTATGTCATGAAGCATCGGCGGCTTCTTGCCGGTGCGTTCCAGAGGCGTCGGAGGGATGCTCGTCGTCAGGAGCACCGCAACCACCGACATGCCCGCGATGACGAAGTAGACTCCCTCGGGGCCAATTCTGCCGTACAGCACACCGGCGATGGAGGGCGCAACGGCAGCAGTCCCGCTCATTGCGGAGGCCGTCAGGGCGATCGCGTTCCCTAGGTTCTGGGTTCCCACGAGCTGAGGCACGAAGGCCTGCCTCGCGGGGGCGAGAAACGACCACATCACTCCCTGTACGATCCCTGCCATGAGGAGGTGGTACCACTCAACGAGACCGAGCAGCACGCCCATCCCCACGAAAAACGCGAGCACCACGCTTACGGACTGACCAATCTGGATCACCCGCCGTCGCTCGACCCTGTCGGCGATCGCGCCTCCGAACAGAGCGAAAACGAGCACTGCAACGCTGCCGCCCGCGCTGACGATTCCAACCAGGGTTGCCGACTGCGTCAACTCGTACGTGAGATACCCGCGCACGAGCATCTGCATCTGCGTGGCCCCCATCAGGAAAATGGTGCCCAGCCACAGCCGGAAGAAATGCCCGTTCTCGAACGAACGCAGAATGGACGGCAGATTTGCCGTTGTGGGCCGCCGGGGAGAGGATGACACCTCTCGTCGAGAAGAGCCGTCGTTCCTCGATGGGTGAGAAGGACTACCGTCCGAATCGGATGATGAAGAAGAGGCGGAACCGGTGTCCATAGCCCAAGTCTACGCCGAATCCGCACGCAATAGAACCCGGCGGAAGGTTAGGTTACGACCACTTTACTCTGGTGAACACCTTGGCCAGCCGTCATTGGCATAAAGGTAAAGGCCGAACACCCTATGTCGTCATTCCCGCGAAGGCTGGAATCTACTTGCGGCTAGGCTGTGTGACTCTGGCGACATCCCTGGGCACTTGCACTTCTCCCGGTCTACGTACCAAGAACCTCCCGCAATCCCCCGGCACGTTCGTTCAGCCACTGGTAGATCATGAAGATATCCGTCCCGATGGCGAAATGCGTCACGCCAATATCGAGATACTCATCGGCCTGTGCCGGTTCATTGATCTCCGCGCGCGGCTGTACACCCTTCGAGAGCGCCACTGTGAATATGTGGTCCCGCACCTCTTTAAGCTCTTGGGGACTTACCCCACGAGGCCTCCCAACGCTCATCGAGTAGTCGTTCCCTCCAAAGACGATCATGTCCACGCCCTGCACCGACATGATCTCCTCGATGTTCTTCACCGCCTCATCCTTCTCAATCATCAGCGCCACCACCGAGTCCTCAAGGGCCTGCACGTACTCCGGCGAGCCGCTTTCCAGTCCATAGCTGGCAAACCGCCGGTCTGCCGATCCGAAGTGCCCCCCCGTCTGCGGCGACTCCGCCCGCACGATGGCCACGCACTCCTCCGCCTCCGCCGCGTCGTGCACATCCGAAAACAGCACGTTCTGAAACCCCGATCCGACGGCCCGCTGCGCCACCCATCCACGGTTCTCGCGGTCCACCTTTATCATGCCGGACATCCCGCCCAGTTCGAGCGCCCGCCCAAAGTTGTCCAGCTCCGTTAACGAGTACGGCGCATACTCCGCGACGAACTCAATGTAGTCGATCAACCCCGTCTTGCCGATCATCTCCACGATATCCGGCGACGTGGTCATCACGTGCGTCCCCACACTCGGCTTCCCCGCCCTCAATAGCTCTCTCAGTTTATTCGGTCGCATGATTCTGTATCTCCATGTCTATGGTTAGCTCTTGTTTCCAGCTATTAGTCTTCGGTGTGCTCGGCGGCTACGTCCGAATCAAGCGAGTCCACTCAATTTTGCGAGTTACAGCCGCCTAATCCTACCCCAGCGCATCCACAATCGCATCTCCGACCTGTGCCGTGCTCGCCTTTCCGCCCAGGTCAGGTGTCAAGTTCTTGCCCTCTTCCAACACGCTCAGCACGGCGCGATCGATCGCGGCTGCGGCGTCCTCCTCACCCATGAACCTCAGCATCATCGCCCCTGACATGATTGCCGCCATGGGATTCGCAATGCCCTGTCCCGCGATATCGGGAGCGCTCCCGTGCACCGGCTCGAACATTGAAGGGTACCGCCTCATCGGGTCGATGTTGCCGCTCGGAGCAGTCCCCATGCTCCCGGTGATGATCGCGCCGATATCCGTCAGGATGTCGCCGAACAAATTGCTCGCCACGACCACGTCGAATTCTTCCGGCTTGCGCACGAAGTCCATGCAAGCAGCGTCGACCAGCAGCGACGTAGTAGCAATGTCGGGGTACTCCGCCGAGACCCTCTCGAACGCCTCGTCCCACACGATCAGCCCGTAGCCCTGCGCGTTCGACTTCGTGACCGACGTCACGTGACGCTTCTTGTCGCGAGATCGTGCCAGCTCGAAGGAGTATCGGATGACCCGCTCGCACCCATGCCGTGTGAAGACGCTGGTCTGTATACCGACCTCTTCCGGGAACCCCTTGTACTGGAACCCGCCGACGTTGGCGTACTCCCCCTCGGTATTCTCCCGTATCACCGCAATATCAATGTCCCAAGCTTCCTTACCCGCTAGCGGCGAACTGATCCCCGGGTACAACACGCTCGGCCGCTCGCAAACGTACTGATCGAATCGCCGCCTGATGGGCAGAAGCAGACCGTTCAACGTCACGTGGTCCTGCAGTTCAGGATGCCCAACGGCCCCAAGGTAGATCTGGTCGAAGCCCGCAAGCGTATCGAGCGCATCATCCGGCATCATCTGCCCATGCTCGAAATAGTAGTCCGACCCCCACGGAAACTCGGTAAACTCCATCGTGATCTCATAGTCACGCGCGACCTTATACAGGACCTTCAACCCCTCCTCGACCACGTCAACACCAATACCGTCCCCACGAATGACGGCTATCTTATGCTCGGACATTTTGAAAAACCTCTCTGTGTTGAAGACTTGTTGCAAGTTGATAGACGGAGTGGAGACATATCACTCCTTCACAGGCCCTTATGGGGCACGGAGTTGTGCCTCGCGGTCCCGGAGACTACGCCCACACAGGCGGCTTGCGCTCCGCCCATGGACGCGCCTCTTCAAGCTGGCCCGACAGCCGCATGAGCGTTGCTTCATCTCCATAGCGTCCCATGAAGTGCATACCGACGGGCAGGTCGTCGCTGTTCCACGCGAGCGGCAGTGAGATGCCTGGCTGTCCCGTGACGTTTGCGATGTACGTGAACGGCGAGAAAGTAGCCTGTCGTCGTCGCAACTCGAACGGGTCCCCGCTGTCAAAGGTCAGCACACCCAGGGGCAACGGCGGTTCTCCCAGCGTCGGCGTCAGCCACACGTCATGCTCCGTGAAGAACCTTCCGATCTCACGGGCACCCAGTTGCAGACGTTCCAGGTGGCCAAGATACACGGGCGCGCCGATGCTGTCTCCCCGCTCCACGAGTGCGGCGATGAACGGCTCGATTTCGCCCGGCTCCGGCTTCCTTCCGATTCTTTCCTCCCAGCCGTGTACCCCCCACGCGACACCCGCCGACATCATCGTGGTCCAATCGAGCCAGAGCCCATGGGTGTCGTAATCCGGTGACCTCTCCTCAACGTCGTGGCCCAGTTCCTCGCAGAGCGTGGCAATCTCACGGACGGCATTGGCACAGTCGGGATGTACATCCGTCCCTGTCGGCGACTCAGCAGAAAAGGCGATGCGAAGCCTGTCCGGCGGCGCTCCAACCTCTTCCGTGTACGATCCTGTTTGAGGGGGCGCAGGATACCAGTCGCCGACATCCGGCCCTGCCGTTATATCCAGCACGGCAGCCGTGTCTCGCACCGTCCTTGTTAGCACGTGCTCGGCAACGAAACCGGAGAACACCTCACCGAAGTACGGGCCAAGAGGGTTCCTCCCCCGCGTGGGCTTGAGACCCACCGTCCCGCAAGCCGCCGCGGGAATCCTGATCGATCCGCCCGCGTCGTTGCCGTGCGCCACAGGCACCACTCCCGACGCCACCATCGCGCCCGCGCCACCGCTTGAACCGCCCGGCGTCCGTGTTGTATCCCACGGATTGTGTGTCGCTCCTCGGTATCGCGGCTCGGTCGTTGCGCCGATGGCGAACTCCGGCAGGTTAGTCTTGGCGACCGTGATGAAACCACCCGCCTTAAACCTCTTTACCAGTTCGGTGTCCCTGTCCGGAACGAACCCCTGCAGGAAGCTAGAGCTCGCCGAGTGCTCCACACCCGCGTACTCCGCCAGGAAGTCCTTCAGCAGGAACGGCACTCCCGCAAGTGGCCCGTTCCCGATGTCACCTTGCGCCAACTCGCGCGCGTGGTCGTACATCTTGATCGTCACGCCGTTCAGCGTCGGATTGACCCGCTCGATGCGGTCGATTACCTCATCCACCAGTTCCAGCGACGTGACCTCTTTGCGACGAATCAGCTCCGCCAGACCTACCGCGTCGTACTGCGCAAACTCTTCCATGTAGTCCACTCCAAGGCTGTGTGTTCGAGCCTACGGCATGGTATTCCCGCTCCGTAGCCCTGTCAAACATCGCTCGATGTCTGAGGGTCGAGAGGAAGTGTCCTTTCAATGTACAATCACGACGCGGCGCTACGGCCCAATCAAGCAACAAAGTTGAACGGGAGTCACGAATATTGCTCTACAGAACCCTCGGACGCACCGGCCTCAACGTTTCCCTGCTCAGCTACGGCACGGGCGGCCCCAGGATGTTTGGTCAGAACGAAGGTATGGACCGCTCCGGTCAGGTCGCCATCGTCCGCCGGTGCCTTGATCTCGGCGTCAACCTCTTCGATACGGCCAAGGGGTATGAGAACAGCGAGACGATCTTGGGCGAGTGCCTGCGTGGCATTCCTCGCGACTCATACCACCTAATCACGAAATGGCGATTCGAAGAGGAGCCTACCGGCCCTCAAGAGCAAGTCCTAGCCGACTCGATAGAGGACAGCCTTCGAACGCTTGGAACCGACCACATCGAAATCTATATGCTCCACGGCCTCACAGACGTTTGGTACGACGATGGTGTCGAGCGGTACTACCCTGTGCTGGACCGCTTCCGCGAGCAGGGAAAGATCGGCGCAATCGGACTGAGCACCCAGTACGTCGTTGACGCTCCGCAGGACGGAGCGCTCATCTCACTCACACGCAACCCCGAACTGTGGGACGTCCTCATGGTCAAGTACGGCATCCTCAATCAGTACGCCACGAAGGAGATCCTGCCACTGGCCATCGAGCACAACGTCGGCATCGTAAACATGGCCGCCGCGCGCATCCGTCTGCCCGACCCAGACCTGCTCGAACAGACCATCGCCGAGTGGAAGGAGGCCGGCTACCTTGAGCCGGACAGTCTGTCGGAAAAGGACCCCCTAGGATGGCTCGTCCACGACGACGTGGAGTCCGTAGTCGCAGCAGGCTACAAGTTCGCCGCCGACCATCCCTCCGTCGCAACGGTTCTCACCGGGACCTCAAACCTCGACCACCTCGAGCAGAACGTCCGCGCCCTCGAACGCCCTAGCCTAAACGTCGCCGACTCCCAGCGGATCATCGACCTCTTCAGCCACATTGTCGAATACGCCTAATGGGGTAGGGTGCTGTGGGGGTTGTCAACCCCGTCTCTTCCGCGAGAGAAGATTCTTGCGAAACTCACCGAAACAGGTGAAGTAGGGACTTGGGGCTAGCGTCCTGTCTCTGAAGTTAGTCGCATTATTCCGCCTAGTATGCTAAGCAGAGAGAGTTGGATCCCGACCTACGCCGGAATGACGGATGAGCGTCGATGGTTGACGCACTTAGGCAATGAACTTGCGAAACAGGACACTAGGGCTACACAACCTAAGAACACACCCCATTGGATACCGGCCCGTTTCGGGTACGGGGTGAAATTTCTTCGCCGGCATGAATGGTTTTCAAAGTTCTCCCTGACTGGGAATGACGATGGTTGTGCGTATCCGGCGTTCTCACGGAGCTTGAACTATTGCGTACTCTCAGGTCAATGAGAGTCGAATTTTGGGACATCCTGGGACTTTGAAAGGGCCTCATCGCTGTTGCCCCTCGATCAAGTGCGGTGTGCGGTTGATAGTTTGTTACACGGGCTAACCTATCGAGAAGCTCTTTTCTTGTAACATTTTGTAACATTTCGTAACACTTCAAGGTGCTGCGTTCGAACGAGCCTGGTTTTGGTCGCACGTGCATAATAGAGCATGTGTTCTTATTCGTCAAGTGCGTTTGAAGTCACAAGACTGTCCAGGGTCAATGAGGCGAACACCTTCCACTTCTTAATGGATCTTCGCTTGCGTAACCCAGTGTTGGTCATGCCGAATGTGGCGGAACGGAAAGAGGATTTTAGGATTCCTCGTTGCACTCGGAATGACAGGCTGATGTGTGAGTTGTCCGAAGGTCTCCTTACACGGGAATCCAGCCTTGCAACTGGCTAGTCCCCGTCCACCGAGAACTCCGCCAGCGCTTTGTCGCTGATTTCAATCCCCAACCCCGGACGCTTCGGTAACAGAAACGCCCCGTAGACCACCTCCGGCCGTCCGCTCGCTATACGACCGCGCAGAGGATATGCGTTCCGATTGTGCTCCATGATGAAGAAGTTGGGTATCGCCGCCGAGTAGTGGATGGATGCTGCGATGGAGACGATGCCACCGCCCCCGATGTGTGGCGCGACCGGGATGTTGTATGTGTCCGCAAGCGTCGCAATCGCCATGCCCTCCGTGAGACCCGTCCGCGCGATGTCCGGCATGACGATGTCAAACGCCCGCCGCTCGAACGTCTCCCGCAGGTCCCAGCGCGTGCGCGTCCACTCGCTCGATGCCACCGGAACGTCCAGCGCCCGCGAAAGCTCCACAAGCCCTCCGATGTCTTCCGGAACAAGCGGCGACTCCAGCCACGTCGCGTCGATAGCTTCCAGTCTTCTACCGAGCGAGATAGCAGACGAAACGCTGTGGTAGGTGTGCACGTCGACCATGATCCTGACGTCCGGCCCGACGACGTCCCGAACGGCCTCGGCGATCGCCGCCGTCTCCGATACCGCGCCCCGAATATGCAGCTTCACCCCACCGTAACCGGCTTCGGAATGGGACTTCGCCTCCTCAGCAGCCTCGGCGGGAGTTGACGCACTCACATTGTTGTATACCGGCACGCGCTCGCGAAACGCTCCACCCAGCAGCTTGTACACCGGCAGTCCGGTCGCCCTACCCTTGATGTCCCACAACGCGATATCCACCGCCGCCATTGCGTCCGGATAGAACCCTGTCTGGTGCCCGCGCTCGCGCATGGCAGAGTACATGTGGTACCACAGCGCGGACGAGTCCAGCGGGTCCCTGCCCAGCAGGATCGGCCTGAGCGCCGTCTCCACGATGGACTTCGTGGCCTCCGGGGAGATTGGTGACTGTCCTTCTCCGTACCCCACGATACCGGCGTCGGTCTCAACTCGCGCGATGACGGTCTGGTGATGGGTCCCGTAGATCGAGTACCGGAAGTCGTCGTTGACAAGATATTCCGGATCTCCCACCTCGCCGATGCCTATGGCGAATGCGTCGACCCGCGTGATCTTCATACCGCCTGCTCCGTCCCGTCCAGCATCGCTGCGATTTCCTTCTCGATCTGCAGTCTCGCCGCAATGACATACTCATCCGTCGTCGGTCCGATAACTCTCGTCTCGAATCCGTGCGCGCCGAATCCGGGCACGATCTTCTCGCGCACCCGGTACTCGGGGTCATTGAAGTAGTAGGGGCGTGTGCCCTTCAGTGGCTCCGGCAGATCGTCGCCCTCCGTCCGATAGATGGCCGGATTTGCAAGCACGACTGTCGGGGCATCCTCACCCGTTTCTGCCGGACGGCTAGGAACGACCATGTCGCCCATCAGCACTTCCGGCTTAAGTTCCGGGGCCCAGTGACGGATGCGATACGTCGCGCCCGGCCCGACATAGTGTTGCATGTCACGCTTGGTGATGACGTACTCGTGCCACTTACGGAGCTCCGGGAAGTGGTGCGCGGGCAGGGTGCTCTCCGATTCGTACATCGAACCGTCCCCCTCCGCTCGGATGTCATTGAAGACTATGAACCAGTTCACGAGATCGCGGACTCCCCGCGCGTACTTGCTGTAGTCCTCGGTCCGTCGTGGACTGCACTCGTCCACGACGACGATGTGGGGCTGAGTCTCGCTCATCTCCACCCAGAATTCAGGCGGGAACCCCGACCGGTTCCACCTGCCAATCCAGTGGGGAACGGTCAGCCTCATCGAGCTGTGCGACTGCACCCGCCAATAGCGGATATCGAAGTCGTCCCTCAGGTAGAGTTCCAAAGGCTGCACGACCCAGTCCCGCCCGTACCGCTCGTTCCCGAACACGACGACAGGCCTCGACGTCCCCGCCTTGAATTCGCGCAAGAACTTCAGCAGCTCGACCGCCTCATACGCGGCACGTCGAGTCTCCCTCAGGTCCTCGTCGGTGAGTATCGCAGGGTCGTCACTCTGGTCTTCGAGAACGGTCAGCGACTCAAACAACGTCCGCTGTTCCTCGGGCTCCTCCGGCCAGTCGCGCTGGCGATTGCACTCCGACGCGAACCGGTGGTACTCCAGCTCCCGCATCAGCTCATCGTTCGCATCGAAATCCCCATGCCTCGTCTTCCCCCGCAAATCGTCCAAGTGCGCGATGGTTCCCTCGACATCGTCCGTCCGCGTTAGCAATGCCGACAATACCGGCGTGATCCGCACACCGTCATGGTTCTGCACATTCACGCGGGAGAGCCATGCACCCACCGCCTGCATTCGGGCGATGCCCTCGTCCTTCCCAAGCCCCTCGAACTCCGCGATCTGCTCGGACGACAGCCGCATCCGGTATTCGTCATTCAGCCGCTCGAAACCAGTCTCATCGGTCATAGTACGCAGTACTTTCTACTTTCTTCCCTCCGCGTCCATCGCCACTCGGAAGCCCATGTGCCCAGCCGAGCTATCCGGCGTGGATGCCGTCCTCGCGGCAGGACGGTAACGGTTACAGTAGGACTCGTGGCACAGGTACGAGCCGCCCTTCGCGATCTTGCTCTCCCCCGTGGCAGGGCCTTTCGGGTCTATGCGCGGACCTCCGACGTGATGCCTCCTGCTGAACCAGTCGGAGCACCACTCCCACACGTTGCCGGATACGTTGTACAGCCCGTATCCGTTCGGCTCGAACGACGAGACCTGCGCAGTGCCGAAGTGTCCGTCCTCGACCGTGTTGATGTTGGGAAAGTCACCCTGCCAGATGTTGCACATGTGGCGTCCTCCCGGAGTCAGTTCGTCGCCCCAGGGAAAGAGGGCCTGCTCCAGCCCGCCCCGCGCCGCAAGCTCCCACTCCGCTTCCGTCGGCAGACGTCCCCCAGCCCACTCGGCGTAGGCGACCGCGTCGTTCCATGATACGTGCACGACGGGATGGTCATCTCTGCCTTCAATGGACGATCCCGGCCCCTCAGGCTCCCGCCACCACGCGCCGTCCACCTTCCACCACCACGGGACTTTTGCCACCGCCTGATCGACCGTAGCTGCGACCTCCTCCGACACGAGCTGATGGAACACGAACGACCAGCCGAACCGCTCGGCCTCAGTCACATGCCCAGTCGCCTCCACGAACGCCTCAAACTCCCAATTCGTAACCGTCGTCGTCGCAATCGAGAACGGGCTGATGGTAATCCTGCGAACGGGGTCCTCACCGTCCCGCCGGTTCCGCACTCGGGCCCGCGTGCCCATGAGGAACTCGCCTTCGAGTCGGACAAAGTCGCTGGCGGGAACGCCTTGCCGCGCACCCACACCGGTACCGGAGGAGGCGGGGACCTCAGCGCCAATGCGTTCGATATTGGGGATGCAGCAGTCCATTGGTCAAATCGGCCCAATTGTACACTGTAACGATGGTAGCGACTGCGTACTCCAAATCGACGGAAAACCCAACACCATAGACACCCGTCCGCGAGTATGGCATCGTGTACGCACCCTGGCGGAGGCCGTCCGAATGAAAATCCTCGTCGTGAATCCCTTCGGCGACACCGAGTTCTACGGTCGGGACAACCTCGCGAGGATCGCGCGGCCCGATACGGAGTTCGATGTCGTTGACATCGGCGACATGTACCCCCTCCGCAACAACCAGTGGCTCTACTTCCGCTATATGTGCACCGACGGGACGCTCGAAACGGTCATGAAGGCCGAGAAGCAGGGTTACGACGCGGTGTTCATCTCGTGCAATCTCGACATCGGTCTGTACGAGGCGAGGCAGCTCGTGGATATTCCCGTGACCGCGACGCTGGAGTCGGCCGCACTCGTCGCTCACATGATGGGTTCGACCTACTCCCTCGTCACCGTCGACTACCAGAACGGCAAGATCCAGGAGTCGCTCGTGCGGACATACGGCCTGCACGAGCACTTCGCCTCCCAGCGCCCGTTCGACATCGACGCCAACGACCTCTATCCCGACAGGACCCCGGCGGGCGAGGTCATCGAGGCCGTCGTATCGGCAGCGAAGGCGTGCGTGGACGAGGACGGGGCGGAGGTCGTCATACCCGGATGCACCCTCGCCGGATCGGTGCTCACTCACGACCTGCCCGACGTCGAGTCCGTCATCGGCGCGCCCGTGCTTGACGGCATGGTGACCGGTTTCAAGATGGCCGAGATGATGGCCGACATCCGCGCCGCCGGAGTCCCCACGGTCTCACGTCGTGGATGGTTCGAGAAGCCACCCGACGCCGACATGCGTACTCTCCGTACCTTCCTAGGAAGAGAATGACAGTTCCTCAGTGCGCCGGCTGTGCAAAAGCCGTGGAAGAGAGTCCCCATCGTCATTCCCGTGAAAACGGGAATCCAGAAACCCCGTTCGCCCTGAGCCTGTCGAAGGGCGAATTCCCCGCAATTAAGGAAGCTCCATGAAGAAAACGGCTGACGCGGTAATCATCGGCGGAGGAGCCGTCGGGACCAGCACCCTCTATCACCTGACCAAGCTCGGCATGACCGACATCGTCCTGCTGGAAAAGGGGAACCTCGCATCCGGCTCCACCGGCGACTCCGCCGCCATTGTCAGACAGCATTACTCCAACGAGGTCAGCATCCGCCTTGTCAAGCGCAGCATCGAGATACTCCTCAGCCTCCCCGATGAGACGGGTATCGAAGTCTTCACTCAGGCCGGCTGGTGCTTCCTCGTCCCGCCCGAGGCCGAGTCATCGTTCGTCGAGAATATGGCGCAGCTTCAGCGACTCGGCGTCCGCACGTGGGAGATATCGGTGGACGAGGCTGCTGAAGAGCATCTGCCCGGCCTCAACTCCGACGGCATAGGTCGCGTGGCCTACGAGCCGGATGGCGGTTTCGCCGATCCCCATCTTCTTTGCCAAGGGTTTGCCGACAGCGCCCGAAACGCCGGGGCCGCCGTGCATCCCAACACACCTGTAACCGGCATCAAGATGTCCGGCGACAAGGTCACAGGGGCGCGTACTGACAATGGCGACATAGACAGCCCAATCGTGGTCAACGCCGCGGGACCTTGGGCCGGTCGCATAGGCAAGATGGCCGGTCTCGATCTTCCGTTGGAGATCTCCCGTGAGCAGGAGATGATGCTCCAAGTTCCCCCTGGCGCTTCCGCTCCCGCACGCGCCGTCTCCAACATGGTCGAGCGCATATACTTCCGTCCCACCAAGCGACCAGGCACCGTCCTCATCGGCGTCGGCCACCCCAAGGAAAACGAGCCTGTTTCCCCCGACGACTACGACCGCCGCGCCGGTCCCGATTTCATCGAGGACGCAGGTGGGCGGCTGGCGCACAGGATGCCCCACCTCGCGGACGCCGAGGTCATCGCAAGTTGGGCTGGACTCTACTCGATCACTCCCGACTGGAGCATGATCGTCGATCGTGCGCCGGACGTGGATGGGATGTACCTCGCCGTCGGCGGGAGCGGTCACTCCTTCAAGCTCGCCCCCGCCATCGGCCAGTGCCTCGCTGAGATGATCGCCACCGGCAGCGCGACGACGGTGGACATCACGCCCTTACGGGCGACCCGGTTCTCCGAAGGCGACCCCCTCCGCTCGACCTACGGGGGAAACAGGGGCTAGACAGCGGCGGTCCTGCTTCCCTGTCAGCCAGTCGAGGGCGTCATCCTCATCCCAGCCCTCTCGCACGACGGGAGAGGGGGAGCAAAACCAGAATTGCCGCTATCGCTTGTCCCTCAGTCCTCGAAATTCTCGTCCTCCCGCAACGCGTTCCGGTGCGGCAGGTACTCCACGACGATTTCCACGTGCTTGATCGACACGGGCTTGATCAGCGTTTCGTCCTTCGTTAGCAGATCGACCCGGAGCCGGTTCGCCCCCACAACCGGCAGCAGTCCCTTCTTCAGATCTACGTGCAGCCGGTAGCCCAAGCTGTTATCGGGACGCGGTCGTAGCTGATATGTCCAGTCTGCCCAACGATGCTCGTTGATGGGCACCTCGCAGTCATTCCAGAAGACGGCCACCTCGTCCGTGTGCATTCGCTGGTCGAGCAGCACGCGCAGCTCGCACCGCCACAGCTCACCTGCCTCCGCCTTGGCCGCAATGTCGTCAGAAACGTCGAGCGTCACCTCGTGTCCCGGCTCTCCGGGGCTCAGGTCGACCGGAAGCTGGTCGTCCAGTCCGGCAAACCTGCCAATCGAGCTTGGCCAGCCAGCCATCGTAAGCCGGTACGTCTTGTCCATGTGGCTAATGATCTCGGGATAGCCCATGAACCTGATGCGCCCCGTCGTCTCGAAGTCGTACGGGTACCTCTTCGGGCCGGGGTAGTACGTGTGATACAGGACCCCTTGCGCCCCGACGGCATAAGCGTTACCGGCAGCGGCGTAGTCGGTGAGGCGCGAGGTCTGACCCTGGCTGTTGGCATGTCCCGCCAGCACCTTGACGCTGGTGCCCTCCGCGGCCTCCACGATCTCACGAAGCAGGGCAGTGTCGTTCTCCCAGCCGCCACGTACCGGCATGGCGATCACCGTATCGACGATCTCCTCGCGTATCCATCGCTCCAGATCGAGGCCTATCGACTTGCTGCCTTCCAGTGTTCCGGGCATTCGCACGACCAGTCGCTTGGCGATGCCCTGCTGTGAGGCAGCATCGTCGCAGGCCTGGCGGATATCCCGCATCCACTCGGTTAGCGTGTCGATATGCTCCTCGATCTCGCTTCTCGCGATCAGGGGAGTGTAGTCGTCGAGGTTCATCTCCACGCCGTCGCTTGGGTAGTCCGTCACGAGTTCGCGTATCACGGCTAGACGGTCCGCCCTCACCTCCGGATGGGAGTATGAGAGGCGAGCCGGACTGTCGAACTCCGCCTCCGGGTAGTCCGGCTCCGGGCCGACCTGCCACTCAGGGTGCTCGGACGTGAAGTCGGCCACGCGGCAGTTCGTCACCCGCCCGTGATCCGTATGGTTCATGTTGAGCAGGATGTGCGGCAGGAACTGGAATCCCCGCTTCTTCGCGTGCTCGCAGACCAGCATCAGCGGATCGGTGCCCGAATCGATCATCTGCTCGGCGTTCATCCCCGCTCGGTACCAGATCTGGTGGTCGGTCAGGTCGACGTTGTGGCCCCATCGCTCGCCCACCTTCGTGTCGTACAGCAGCACGCTGCAGTCGCCGACCGCGTAGGTGATCGTGTCAATCCCAAGATCGAGCAGCTCGTCAATCGGCTCGACGTACTGTCGGGCCCCCATCGGTGGCTCGTAGAGATAGACGCTCGTATGGCGTCCGTCGGTGTAGAACATTACCTCGTGGCTATCGCTCATTCCGTTTCCTTTCATTCTTTTGGGATATCGGCGGGCCTAGACTATCGCGTTTGCCTGTCTTGGTCTACCTCGCTTCGCTGACTGCAATTGTTCAGAGTTGATGAGACGACCATCCCCCACTCCTGTGGATACCCGCTGTCGCGGGTATGACGGTGGCTATGTATGTGTCGAGGGATCTCACAAAGTCTGAACAGTTACCGCTGACTATTGCATTTATGGGACATACTGGGACATTTCGGGACATTTTCACGTGCCCGAAACAGAGCCAAGGCCTGCTTGGCCCTGCCTAAATATAGATTATGTGTTCTTATAGGTCAAATCCGATCAATTTCGGTTACAAAGGAGAACAGAATGTTGCAGAATGAGACGGAATTCAGGTAGAGCTATCCCCGCGGTTGCTCCCGGTTCCGGCAGAGCGGTCACATCTGAATAAGCAAAAGGAGTGGGCCCATGGCCGGTTATGAGGTAATTGTCCGAGAGAACGTTCCAATGGAGACGCGGGATGGGACGGTGCTCCGCGCGGATGTCTACGGCCCAGCCTCAGGCGGCGGCTACCCTGTACTACTCCAGCGCACCCCGTATGACAAGGCGTTCGAGTCCAACGCGGCTACGGCGCGAAATCTCGCCGCCCGTGGGTACGTTGTCGCGGTGCAGGACATACGAGGCCGCTACGCCTCGGAGGGAGACTTCATTTGGCAGTTCCAGGATCGTGCCGACACCTTCGACGCGCAGGACGGATACGATGCCGTTGAGTGGGCCGCCACTCTGCCAGGCTCTGACGGCCAGGTCGGAACGTGGGGGCACTCCTATCCGTCGTGGTGCATCTGGCAGCTCGCCGGGGCTGCCCCGCCACATCTGGGCGCGCTCTTCGCCAGTGGGATGGCGTCCCGAATTCTCGACCTCAATTTCGGCGTATTTGAAACTGGCCGGCGCCTGCAGTGGACGTACAACATGGCGGTCGACGCGAGGAGAAGGGCGGGCGACGATCGCGGTCCGTCGACGCGTACTGATGCGGACCTACAGTGGCACGAGGTGGAGCGCGGCAAGTGGATCTGGCGGCTGCCCCTGGACGACATTCCCGAAAGTGTCTTCTCCACGCTCGGCCCTATGTTGAAGCGGTACATGAGAGAACAGAATAAGGAGTTCTGGGCCTTCGACAGGATTCACAGCCGCATACGAGTGCCAACATGCCAGGTTACCGGCTGGTACGACCGGTTGATCGGCACCATCGACAACTTCACAGGCATGGTCGCGAATGGACCGGCGGCCCTCCGGGACGAGCATCGGATCACGATCGGCCCATGGGGACACGACAGCGGCGCATTCGTGCGGAGCCAAGGCCCGCTCGACTTCGGCCCGGAGGCGGACACGACCTACGCCGACGAGATCGCACGTTGGTACGATTACCGGTTCAAGGGCGTGGACACCGGAGTCGGCTCCGAGCCGCCGGTGAAGCTGTTCGTGATGAACGAGAACAGGTGGCGGTTCGAGGAGCAGTGGCCCCCGGCCAGCGCAAGGGAGATCGAGCTATTCCTGCACAGCGGCGGACGCGCCAACTCGGTCGGCGGGGACGGCATCCTGTCTCCCGCTGAGCCGTCCGAGGAACGACCGGACCGCTACGACTACGATCCGAGCGACCCGGTCATGAGCCTGATGGACCTGAGCGCGCAGGCCGCGGTGCGGGACCAGTCACCCCTGGACGCCCGCGAAGACATCCTCGTCTATTCCACGCCTCCGCTGCAACGGCCTGTGACCGCTTTAGGCCCCGTCACCCTCAAGCTCTGGGTCGCCTCATCTGCTCCGGAAACGGACTTCACCGCGAAGTTGATCGATGTCCGTCCGGATGGCCTGGCGGTGAACCTGAGCTACGGCATCATGCGCACCAGCTACAGGGAGGGATACGACGATCCAAAACCTATGGAGCCGGAGACTCCCTACGAGCTCACCATAAGGCTGGGTCCGACCGGCATACGGTTCGGGGAAGGCCACCGCATCAGGCTCGACGTGGCAAGCTCGGACTTTCCGAACTTCGACCGCAACCACAACACAGGGGCAGACTTCTGGTCGGATTCAGAGTTGCGCGTGGCGCACCAGACAGTCTTCCACGACCGCGAGCGCCCTTCGCGTCTGCTGCTGTCGGTGGTGTAGAAGAGCCTACCAGACCTTGAAAGTGGATCTGGAGGAACTTTGACGGGCAGAGATACCGCAATCAGGCTTCGCGTGGACACGCCCACCTTCTGTCCCCCTTGTGATAACGTAGGTGCGCCCGAATTCTAGGGAGCGAGCATGGCCTACCAGAACCCCGCAATTCAGCCCGGCATGGAAGCCATGATGGCGCGCGCCGACGAGGCCGCCGCCGATCCGACTCGGCCCGTCTACCACTTCGGCCCCCCGTCGGGATGGATGAACGACATAAACGGCCCCCTCCTGCATAAGGGCTACTACCACGTCTTCTACCAACTCAACCCCTTCCACACTGACGCGCGATACGGCACTCACTGGGCGCACGCCCGCAGCACCGACCTCGTCCACTGGGAGCATCTGCCCCTCGCGATCTGGCCCTCGACCGAGGCGGGTGAGACGAGCTGCTACTCCGGCACGGCCGGGTTCAACAGTCATGGTCAGCCGGTCATCCTCTATACCTCCACCAGGAAGTGGGGTCGAGACAGAGTGGTGCCTGAGCCGTTCCAGCAGTGGGCCGCCATCGGCGACGACGATCTCATCAACTGGACGAAGTACCCCGACAATCCGGCCCTAAGCCACGAAAGAGATGCCCGCCCCGAGTTCGACTGGAGGTGGCGCGACCCCTTCTTCTTCTATGAGCAGGGCAGGAGCTTCATGGTCCTTGGAGCCACAGGTGTCGGCACGCCGATATGGGAGTCGGAGTCGGGCGATCTTCTCAACTGGACCTACCGGGGCCTTGCCTCAGACATCAGCCAGGAATGCCCGAACCTCTTCAAGCTGGGCGATGACTGGGTGATGCTCACATCGCCCTATACCCCCGTCGACTACTACATCGGCGACTTTGACATTGACACCTACCAGTTCACCCACCGCGTGAACGGACGGATCGAGCCGACCAAGACGTTCTACGGCACCAACATCCTCTACGACGACGATGGCCGCTGCATCCTCCTTGGACGCCTCCTCCGTACCATCGCAGGAGCGGCGTGGAACGGTTGCATGGCCATCCCGCGCGTCCTCACTATCGGGCAGGACGGTCACCCCCGACAGGCACCCGTGGACGAGATCGAGATGCTCCGGGGCGAGCGTCATTCTTTCCCCGACAAGGCGCTCGATGGGCAGACGAAAGTCCTCGACATCCGGGGCGACGCCCTCGAAATCACCCTTGACATCGAACTGGCAGGAGCGACCTTCTGCGGCATCCAAGTCCGACGCTCCGACGATGGCACGGACGGCGTCAGGATCGGCTACGACGGTGAGTCGGTATGGGTAGGCGGGATCGAGATGCCCTATCCTCAAGCGGCACAGCAGGGCAGTATCAAGCTCCGAGTCTTCCTCGACAAGTCCGTCATCGAGGTCTTTGTAGACGACGGCGCCCGCGTGGCCACCAACTTCATCGACTGCGGCACGAACGATCTCGGCATCGAGCTCTTCGCCAGGGGCGGGGAGGCCGCCTTCAGTTCCATCGACATCTGGGAAATGGAGTCCACACCTTGAGTCGCGATTCCGGCAAGCGCCGTCTCCTCTACTACAACGACTCGCGCCACACGTACATGTACTCGTACGACCCGCCCATGACGCTCGACGAGGCGCGGGCTCCCGTCGACGAGGTGGCGGGAACCGCCGTCGGTACCTTCATATACGGCTCCGGCGCAGGGCCCGCCGTCATGCACGACTCCAAGGCTGGCGAGGTCTGGGGACGACGTTTCGAGAAGTTCGACAGCGCGTGGTCGTGGCGCGCCTACGAGAACGTAAAGAGCCTCATCGACGCGGGTTACGACCCTCTGAACATCCTCATCGAGCGCGCCCACGAGAAGGGCATGGACTTTTTCTCCAGCCTGCGCCTGAACCACCCGATGGACCCCGCCGACACGGACAATCCCTTCAACTGGCAGTTCCGCATGGACCATCCGGAGTGGTGCCTCATCGGCGAGGGCAAGCACTCATTCAACTGGGTGTACCCCGAGGTCCGCGCCGAGAGGTTCGCATACATTGAGGAGTACCTGACCAAGTACGACATCGAGGGACTGGAGCTGGAGTTCACCTTCTGCCCCTACTACTTCGAGGCCGACGAGGCTGAGCACAACGCCGGTATCATGACAGATTTCCTCCGAGACGTCCGTCGGCTCGCGGACGAAACGGCGGCGACGCGTGGCCGTCCGCTCGAAATCGGGGCAAGGATCCTTCCCACTCAAGCAGGGAATCTCGCACAGGGACTCGATGTCGCCGTGTGGATTCAGGACGGCCTGCTCGACTTCGTAGCTCCCACGATCTACGAGGACCACCAGGTCGATGCCAACCTCCCCTTCGAGTGGCTCGTCGATCTTGCCGACGGGACGGACTGCCATGTCTACCCGACGCTCCAGCGTGCCGTTCGTGGACTCGACATAGCCGACGACCGCATGGACCCGAATTCCCTCGAGCTCCACGCGACCATCGAGCAGCTCCGCGCGGGAGCCGCGTCCTTCTGGGATCGAGGAGCCGACGGCATCTACATGCTCTTCCTGAAATGGCCCCACGGCCCGGAGCAGCGAACGATCTTCACCGAGGCCCACGATCCCGACCTGCTGAGGTCAAAGCCCAAGTCGTACGTCGTCCGACGCCACGCCGACTTATCGGCGCAGTTCGGCTACGAGTCCCAACTCAAGGCCACCCTGGAGGAGGGCGCTGGCCCTCAGACTGTCCGGCTCTACCTCGCCGACGACCTCGAGCACGCCGCAGCAACCCTCCGGCTCCGCCTCATCTGGTCAACCACGATCGACGCGATGACCCTGCACGTCAACGGTCAACCACTCTCTCTGGACTCCGCAAGGCGCACCCAGTTGGACGCCTATCTCGCTGCGTGGCTGGAACTCGGAGTTCCAAGAGACACGCTCGTCCACGGCTGGAACGAGATATCTCTATCGCTCGACGCTCGGCCCGCCGGACTCGGCGCTCCCGTAGTCTGGGAGGGCGTCGAGCTCGTCATCGAACATCCAAACCCGCAGGCCTCCTTCGGGATGCCATGATGCCAGTGCGAATCGGAAACACCTCATGAGTAAACAGCGCCTGATCTTCTACAGCGACGCAAGGCATACTCACATCTATGCCTACGACCCTCCCCTCAGGGTGGAGGACGCTGTCGCGCCCGTCGACGACGTGGCGGGAACGGGCGTCGACACCTTCGTTTACGGCTTCGGAGCCGGACTGACGATGTACCACAACACGAAAGTCGGCGACACGTGGGCCGAGCACCTCATCAAGGCCGGCAAGACGACCTTCCGCGAGCCGGAGATTTGGAACACCTTCCCGTTCTGGCGGGCGTACTCGAACATGAAGAGCCTCCGCGACCGCGGCCTCGATATCTTGGAGCTTCTCACCGACCGCGCCCACGAGAAGGGCCTAATGATGTGGGGCAGCATCCGCACCAATCACGGCCAGGACCCCGCCTTCATCGACACCGCCGACAACTCGACGTTCAAGATCGACCATCCCGAGCTGCACCTCACGACCGTCCCGGGGCATCCGTTCAACTGGGCCTACCCGGAGGTGCGAGAAGAACGCCTCGCCCTCTTCGAGGAGGCGGTCACGAACTACGACCTCGACGGCATGGAAATCGATTTCGCCTTCAGCCAATACCTGTTCGAGCAGGGGGAGGTCGAAGAAAACAGACACCTCGTCACCGAATTCATGGCCGACGCCCGCCGCATCGTCGATAAGGCATCCACCGATAAGGGCAAGCCCTTCGTCCTCGGCGCGAGAGTCTTTCCCACACCTGAGTCGAACGCCGCGACGGGCCTCGACATCGCCGATTGGGTCGCAAAGGGCCTCGTCGACTTCCTCGTGCCCGCCGTATACGGCCCCGTGCAGATGGACGTCAACCTCCCCATCGAATGGCTCGTCGAGTTGACGGAAGGTACTTCCTGCGAGGTCTACCCCGCGCTCCAGCACAAGGTCTTCTCAGTCCACACAAGCGGCATTCACCAGGTCGACCGGCGAATCTACGAGCACTCCGCGACGCCGGAGCACTTCCGCGCGGGCGCCGCCGCATATTGGGCGAAGGGTGCGGACGGCATCTACCTCCCGTGGTTCGACTGGCCCGTCGGCCCTGACGAAAAGCAGATCCTCTCGGAGATCCACGACCCTGACCTCCTGAAAGAAAAACCCAAGCACTACTGGTCGACCACCCGCGACGTAGACGGCTACTACGAGGGATACTCATCCCAGCTACCGCTTATCCTCGAAACGGGTACCGAGGCTTCGGAGCAAGTAGTCCACCTCTATCTGGCCGACGATAATCCACGAAGCGAAGTCCATCTGCGACTCAAGCTCACAGGCTCCGTCGCCGCCGACGTGATGTCCGTCATCTTCAACGGCGTCGCCCTCGATTGGGCCACGTGCCGTGTCACCCGCCACGGCGGGGGAGGGGACATCTTCGCGTGGGCCGAGTTCTCCATCGACCCAGATATGCTCTGTCGAGGAGTCAACCACATCGGCGTCGGCGTCCTCTCTCGCCCCGAAAACCTCGTGGCAAGCGTCATCCTCCAGAGCGTCGAGGTCCTCGTCGACTACCCCGGCAACGCCGCAGCTACCGAGTTCGACCGCATATCCCTCGGTCGTCGGCTGTAGCCTGCGATGCCTTCCAGGGCATTTCCCCTTCATTCCAACAACCCCTACACTCTGTCATTCCGAGCGCAGCGAGCAACTGTCTTGAAAGTCAAGACGGATGGCCGACGGGCGCCGACGCCCTGGCGCGCTCAGCGCGCCAGGGTGAGCGATGCTTGAGCATGGAGTTGAGTATGACGAGCAACTTGCGCATGCAGGCTGTGAGAGCCAGCTTCTTGGGCTTGCCAGCCGCCAGCAGCCGCTGATAGAAGTCCCTGATCACCGGGTTGAAGCGGCTGGCTACCAACGCTCCCATGTACAGGGCGGCGCGGACCCGGGCGCGACCGCCCCAGACGGTCCGTTTGCCCCGCAGGGTGCCACTGTCCCGGTTGAAGGGAGCCACGCCCACCAGCGCGGCGATCTGTCGGCGGTCCAGCTTGCCCAGCTCCGGCAGGTAGGCTAGGAGGGTGAGAGAGACCTGCCCTCCCACGCCGGGAACGGTGCGCAACAGGTCATCCTTCTCCCGCCATACGGGACTGTTGCGAAGAGTCTGCCTCAGGCCTTCGTCAAGGTCGTCCAACTCCTGCTCCAACCAGGCGATGTGGGCCTCGATGCGGGGCTGGACGGCGCTGATGGCGGTGCCGAGGCGGTTCTTCTCTGAGACCAGCATGGTCACCACTTGGTGCCTACGAGCAACCAACGAGTTGAGTACCTGGGTCTCGGTGTCCTTCAGAGGGCGCACAGGGGGACGGATGGCGGCGGCGAAGTGGGCGAGAACCGCCGCGTCCAGAGCGTCAGTCTTTGCCAGAGTCCCGGTTGCTCTGGCGAAGTCACGAACCTGGCGGGGGTTAACGACGACTACGGGCAGCGTCGCAGTTGCCAGGGCTGCCACCAACGGCAGTTCCAGGCCGCCAGAAGCTTCCAACACTATCTTGGCCGGCCCAATGGTCTTCAGTTGAGAGACCAGTTCCGGAATTCCAGATTCGTCGTAGGATACGACCCACCTCTCGCCTGTAGGGCGGAGAGCGACATCCACCTGGGCTTTTGCCACATCAATGCCTACGTATGTCGGTTCCTGTTCCATTTCTACCTCCTGTATGAAGTGCTGGCCCGTCCTTGCACGATGCGGGCTCGATTGGCCCAGGCAACTGTTCGGGCTCTACTCCTGGGGGGTGCGGCGACCTTGGCTCGCTGACGGTCTTCGATGACCTGGGAATCAACGGTCTGCCGCACCCTATTCACCCTTACCGAAGTCATTGTCCCATGACAAAACCAAGATACAAGGAATCTAGAATGCCCTGCCGTCCCGATTCGCGCCGTACCAGCTACGGAACTTGGCAGGTCCTTAGATTCCTCAATCCGCTTCGCTACTTTCGGAATGACAGGTGCCGGGTCACTCAGGGCCTCCATCCGCGAAATTGACGACTTGAACCAGGGTTTCGGGATAGAATTCAACCCATGTCAAAACCCAATTTCAAGGCAATAGCCTTCGACTTCGACGGCCTGATCGTCGACACCGAAGTCCCCGAGTACGAGGCGTGGCTGAATATATTTCGCTCGTACGGAGTCGATCTGCCCCTGTCGGTCTGGGCGCCGCACATTGGGGGTGGCAATGAGAACTTCAACATCTATGACCACCTTGAAGAGCTTACAGGCAAGCCGTTTGACCGCGACGAAATACGTACACGGCGTAGGGCGGAGTTCGCCGAGCTATTCAAGGATGCCGTCCCGCTTCCCGGCGTTGAGGACTACATCGCCGCCGCGCGAGAACGAGGGATGCGGATCGGCATCGCCTCAAGCTCCCCCCGCAGGTGGGTAGACCCAAAGCTGGAGCAGCTTGGACTGGAGGACACGTTCGATACCGTCGTCTGCTCCGATGACGTAGGCAGTTCAAAGCCCAATCCCGCCTCCTACCTTAAGGCCATCGCCGACCTCGGTGTCACACCTGACGAGGCGTTCGCCCTGGAGGACTCGCCAACAGGAGTGCAGGGAGCCAAGAACGCCGGTCTGCTCTGCGTAGCCGTCCCCGGCACACTGACCCGGGACCGCTCCTACGACCATGCCGACATGCGACTTGATTCCCTTGCCGACATCTCACTTGACCAACTCATAGAGGCCCTGTCGTGACAAACGAGATGGTCATGTTCTCGAACGGGGAGATCACCTTCATGTACCGTGTTGGCGGCATCGCCGTCCACGAAGGACATCTGCTTGTCGAACACAACGTGAAGCATGGCTTCTGCTTCGTGCCCGGCGGTCGTGTGGAGTACGGCGAGAACGCCGTGCAGGCGCTGTCGAGGGAACTGGACGAAGAATTAGGCGGCTGCGTTCAGATCGGACGTCTCGTCATCGTCGCCGACAACCTGTTTGAGCTGGACGGGATCCGCTACCAGGAAGTCGCACTGTACTTCCTCTTGGAGTTTGATCCGGGTCACCCCATCCTCGGTCGCGAGGGAAGGTTCGAGGCTGCTGAGCCGGATCTCGTCTACGAATGGCTGTCGCTCGACGATCTCGAAGAGGCGAAGCTTTTCCCCAGGTTTCTCCGAAAGCTGGTGCGAGACATTCCCCAGACCCCGGAATATGTCATACAATCAGACATCGATTCCTGCTGGACCGAATCGTTTCCCAACGTAATGGAGAACTAGAAGATATCTCAGAATGTGCGTTAAAGAGAATCTTCTTCGCACGGGCTCAGCGAAAAACACGTTCGCCCTGAGTTTGTCGAAGGGCAATTCTCTACCGACGCTCGTAGTTTTTGAGATGGTTCTTTAGAGTAAATCGTATGCAAGACCATGCGCGAGTCGTCATCATCGGGGCCGGCCTGGCCGGGACGAGCGTCGCCTACCACCTCGCGCAGTTGGGGTGGAAGGACATAGTCGTCCTGGACAAAGGCCCCATGTTCGAGACCGGCGGTTCGACCTCACACGCACCCGGACTCGTCTTCCAGGTCAACTTCTCCAAGATGATGTCCGTCTTCGCCAGGGAGACCGTCGAGCTCTGTGAGAGCCTCAATCCGACCGACGGAGAACCCCTGTGGTACGGCGTAGGTGGCCTTGAGGTCGCCTGGACGCCCGAACGCTTCGAGGACGTGAAGCGCAAGGTCGGCGCGGGCAAGGCGTGGGGAGTCGAGACTTATGTCCTCGGCCCGTCCGAGACCCGCGAGTTGGTCCCCCTTCTATCGGACAAGATCTACGGTGCGATGTACACACCGGGCGACGGGAACGCCAAGGCGTGGATGCTCGCGGGGGAACTGGGACGCCTCGCACAGGAGAGCGGGAGCGCCGCCTTCTACGGCAACACTGATGTCACCGGCATCGACGTGTTCGACGGCAGGGTCGCCGCCGTCCGGACGTCGAACGGCACGATCAAGACGGAGAACGTCGTGTGCGCCGCGGGAATATGGGGGAGCCTCATTGGACGAATGGCGGGCGTTACTCTCCCGCTTCCTCCCATGCGGCACCAGTACGCCCTCAGCGCGCCAATTCCCGAACTGGCAGGCGAGACCGAGCGTCACCGCGAACCCATCGTCCGCCACCAGGACCGCGCCATGTATTTCCGGCAGGAGTACGACGCCTACGTCATCGGCTCCTACGACCACGAGCCGCTGCTGTTGGAGCCGGAAGACATCTGGAGTCATGCGGACGCCCCCGAGATGCCTTCGATGATGCCTTGGTCAGACTCCGCGTTCCGCAAGGGAATGATCTCAGCCGGTGAGTTCATCCCGGCCCTCCAGGATGCCGAATTGGTGCGGAAGGTCAACGGCATGTTCGTCTTCACGCCGGACGGGATGCCCGTGCTCGGCGAGTCGCCGCAGGTGAAGGGCTTCTGGTCTGCCGAGGCCGTCTGGATTACGCACGGCGGCGGTATCGGCAAGGCGGTTGCCGAGTGGATGGTCAACGGCCAGCCCACCATGGACCTCCGCGAGGGAGACATCACCCGCTTCCATCCTCACCAATTGACCCACTCATACATCAGCAAGCGCGGCGCACAGCAGTACCGCGAGGTGTACGACATCATCCACCCCTCACAGCAGATGGACGACCCCCGCGGACTCCGCACACTGCCATATCACGACCGATTCGAAGAGCTTGGTGCATACATGGTCGAGAACGCCGGATGGGAGCGTCCCCAGTGGTTCGAGGCCAACGTGGTGCTTCTTGAGGGCTCGACCGACCACGACCACACCCGTACCTGGTGGGAGGCGCGCTTCTGGTCGCCCATTATCGGCGCAGAGCACAGGGCCGTCAGGGAGCGCGTCGGCCTCTTCGACCTCACCCCCTTCACCAAGCTCGACGTGAGCGGCCCCGGCGCATTGGCCTTCCTGGAGCGCATCACCGCCAACCGCATGGACAGGCCCGTCGGCGCTATCACCTACACCTCGATGCTCACACCGACCGGGGGAATAAAATGCGACCTCACCGTCACCCGCTTGGCCGCCGACCGCTTCATGGTCGTCACCGGCGGCGGAACGGCAGAGCACGATAAGGCGTGGATATCCTCCCACCTGCCCGATGACGGCTCTGTCACGATCACCGACGAGAGTACCAGGTGGTGCTGCATCGGCGTCTGGGGACCAATGGCCCGCGAATTGATGCGCAACGCAACCGACGACGACATGTCAAGCACCGGCTTCCCGTACCTTGCGGCGCGGCACATCTCCATCGGAGAGATTCCTGCACTAGCCCTTCGAATCTCCTACGTCGGCGAGCTCGGCTGGGAGATATACGCTCCCTTTGAGTTTGGCCGAAAGCTCTGGGACGCCCTGTGGGATGCCGGACGGCACATGGGCGTGGCAGCGGCGGGACTCGGCGCGTTCGACTCGCTACGGCTCGAAAAGGGCTACCGACTCTGGGGCAACGAGCTCCACACCGAGTACAACCCCTTCGAGGCGGGCATCGGATTCGCCGTCCGCATGAAGAAGGGAGATTTCATCGGTCGAGACGCCCTGAGAGAAGCGCGCGCCAACGGCCTCGCCCGCAAGCTTTGTTGTATGACCCTCGATTTGCCCGACTCCGTCATGATGGGCAAAGAGCCCATCTTCATAGGCGACAACGTCGTCGGCTACGTGACCAGCGCGGACTACGGCTACTCCATCGATGCTGGAATCGCATACGGCTACCTCCCTATCGAGCACTCGCGACCCGGCACTTCCGTCGAGATCGAGTACTTCGGCGAACGCTATACGGCCACCGTGACCGATGAACCCCTGTGGGACCCGAATTCCGAACGGATGAAGCGATAGAATGAAGTCGCGCGTGACCAACCACTCCCTATCCGTCATTCCCGCGAAAGCGGGAATTCAGAAACAGTCACGCACTATTGGTGCCATCACAACGGCAAGGCATTGAGAGACGCCTAATGGCCAACAAGGACATTCTCGAACGACTGGAAGAGGGCGTAGTCCTCGGCGACGGCGGCTACATCATCGAGTTGGAGCAGCGAGGCTGGGTTGTCACCGGCGCGTTTACGCCCGAGATCTCCATGACGCACCCCAACGCCGTGCGCGAGCTTCACATGGAGATGAAGAATGCCGGCTGCGATGTTCTGCAGGTCATGGCGTTCTACGGCAGTCGCGAGAAGCTGGAGACCGTCGGCTACGGCGACTTCACCCGCGAGATCAACAGGGCAGCCACAGACATCGCCCGCGAGGTCGCCGGAGATGAGATGCTCGTGGCCGGCAACCTCAGCACGACGTGGATGTGGGAGCCGGACGACGAGCGCTCCGACCGCATGGTCGCCGAGATGTTCGACGAGCAGATCGAGGCCCAGGAAGGCGTCGACTTCGTCCTCGGCGAACTGTTTTTCTCCCTCGGTGAAGCCCTCCTGTGCGCCGAACGCATCAAGGCGAAAACCTCCCTTCCGTCCATGATTACCATGTCCTTCCGCGCCACAAACGTCACCGAGGATGGCTTCACCGCCACCGAGTGCGCCAAGCGCCTCCACGAGGCCGGAGTGGATATCATCGGTCTCAACTGCATGAGAGACCCCGCGCACATGTATCCCCTGATCCGGGAGATGCGTGACGCCTTCGACGGCTACCTGGCCGCCAGCCCGTCGGCTTCCGCACGACAGACGAGACGCCTTGGTTCAGTGGTCTCCCGTCCTTCCCCGACAAGCTGGAACCGACGCAGCTCACCCGCTACGAGTTGGGCGACTTCGCCGCGCGAGCTAGGGACATGGGGGTCAACTACATCGGAGGCTGCTGCGGCTGCAAGTCCACCCACATGCGCGAAATGGCGAAGGTGCTCGGCAAGTTCAAGGAAGTACATCGCTGGAACCGCAGGGCCATTCCCATGAGCGACACCGAGTACAACAAGCAGACCGTCGGAAGAGAGACTCCTTCATGAGCGACAAACGATGGCTCGACGTTCCCGGTGCCTACAATGTCCGTGATCTCGGCGGCTACCCGACTGCAGACGGCAAGACCACGCGCTACCGTGCCTTCCTCCGAGCCGACAGCCTCCACAATCTGTCTGACTCGGCCAAGACGGGCCTGATCGAGTACGGCGTCCGCACCGTCATTGACCTGCGTCGCACCATTCAGACCGTCGAGACTCCAAACGCCCTAGCAGGTATGGACGGCGTCGAGTATGTCCACTTGAACATGATCGGAGATGCGGATCCTCCATGGCACGATTCGCCCCCACCGGCTGATTTGCCGACCGCTACATGGACGGCACATACCTATATTTTGCTTCTCGATAAGAGAAGTGGAGTGATTTCCGAGACTTTGGTAAAGCTCGCCAATTCCAAGAGACATACGACCATGTACCATTGTGCCGCGGGCACCGACCGAACCGGGATCATATCGGCGCTGTTACTGGGTCTCGCCGATGTTTCCGAGAGCACCATCGTCGATGATTACGCCCTCAGTGCCCACGGCCTGAGACGCCGGTACTTGGCCGAGGGCATTCCCGAATCCCTGGCGGACGTCGACTTCTCCCTCGAGGAACCACCCGAACTCCTCGCACCGCCACAGGCAATGGAACTTACGCTCAAGCACCTCAATGACGAGTATGGCGGGATCGAGTCCTATGTCCGCTACATCGGCCTGACCGACGCACACATCACCGACGTGAGGAACATGCTCCGAGAGTGACCTACCCATGACGAAACCCACCAAACACACCCGCGCCCTCGACGTAGAAGGCGCGTACAACGTCCGCGACTTGGGGGGCTACGAGACCTCAGATGGACGAACGACCCGCTGGGGGAAGTATCTCCGGGCGGACGCTATAGCGAACGTGACGTCCAATGGCGTGAACACCTTGCTCGAATACGGCGTCCGCAACATAATCGACCTCCGCAGGAGCAGCGATGTTCAGTTCAGGCCGAGCCCGTTCATCGGCAACGAGTCCGTCACCTACTACCATCAGAACATGGGGGGAGACGTGCCCGTTCAACACAGTGGTGAGCTCGAAGGAATCGAGGACGCGGCGGAGCGGCGGGGTAGGTCGTACGTTATGAAACTCGAACAGCGGAAGCACATCCTCCACCAGATGTTCTCGATTCTCGCCATGCCCGACGGTCTGCCTGCCCTCGTCCACTGCAACGCGGGCAAGGACAGAGCAGGCATCGCCGCCGCACTCGTGCTGGACATCTGTGGTGTTCCTCGCGAGACCATCATCGAGGACTACGGGCTCACGGCCAGATATCTCGTGCGCCGACACTACGCCCACAACCCCGACGTTAGCCCTGATGACTACACCTGGCTCGACTACCGGCGGGACGTTTGTCCCCCGAAGACCATGGACGTCACCCTCAGCCTCCTCGACGCCAAGTACGGAGGCGTGAAGGGCTATTTGCGGGACACGGGCATCACCGACGATCAGCTGACGGCAATCAAGGAGGCAATGACCGAATGAGCGTCGCACAAACTTCTGAAATCGACCCGAGGCGAGCCGTCCCCGTCGAGGGCGCGTACAACGTCCGCGACATCGGCGGCTACCGGACCCGTGACGGGCGGACGACCCGCTGGGGCAGGTACCTCCGAGCGGATACCCTGATGAATCTTACCCCCGCGGGCGTTCAGACTCTCGTCGACTACGGCGTCCGCAACATCATCGACCTCCGCCGCAGCAACGACCTGCAGTTCAGGCCGAGTCCCTTTATAGGATCGGAGTCCGTAACTTACTATCATCAGAACATGGCCGGCGACGTGCCGCTTCAAAACAGGGAAACGCTGGACGGCATCGACGACATGGCCGAGCGGCGGGGTAGGGGGTACTGCTCTATTCTCGACCAGCGAAAGCATATCCTCCACCAGATTTTCTCGATTCTTTCCAGTAAGGACGGCCTCCCCGCCCTCGTCCACTGCAACGCGGGAAAGGACCGGGCGGGCATCTCTGCCGCCTTCGTCCTCAGCATCTGCGGAGTCCCGCGGGAGACCATCATCGAGGACTACGGCCTCACTGCAAAATACCTCGTGCGCCGCTACTACGAGAACAATCCCGACGTTAACCCCGACGAATACACCTGGCAGCACTTTCAGCGCGACGCCTGTCATCCTCACAGCATGCAGGTAACACTTGATTACCTGGACGCGAACTACGGAGGCGTCGAGGGCTACCTGCGCAACGTTGGCATCACCGACGAACAGCTCGACGCCATCCGGGAGGCAATGATCGAATGAACACAGCGAATCTCCCCTACATCGACCCGAGAAGGAGGATTCCCGTCGAGGGCGCTTTCAACGTCCGCGACCTCGGAGGCTACGCAACTGTCGACGGCGGGCAGACCCGCTGGCGCACGCTCTTCCGTGCCGCCGACATCCACGCCCTATCCCGGTCCGCTCAGGCTACCCTCACCGACGCAGGCGTTCGAAACGTCATCGACCTGCGTGGCTCCCAGGAACTGGTCGAAGCGCCCAGCGTCTTCAGGGATAGGCCGGACGTGCAATACCGCCCCTGCAATATGACCGGCGACACCCTCATCAACAGGTGGGGCACAATCCCCGTGCCCGACGACTCATCCGTCAGGCTTTCCACCATGTACTCCACGGTCATCGACGAGCGTGGCGACATGGTCAGGACGATTCTCGAATCGGTGGCGGAGCCCGGAGCTCTTCCCGCCGTCTTCCACTGCACGGCCGGAAAGGACCGCACCGGCGTCCTCTCCGCCCTGCTGCTTGGCATCGTGGGCGTACCCCGTGAGACCATCGTCGAGGACTATGCCCTGAGCGCCAGATTCCTCTACGGCACCTCAGCCGTCCCGCCCGACGGCTCCGGCGAAGACGCGTCCCCGCCGTTCGAGGAGTACCAGCTAAAGTGGTGCCCTCCCGACGCCATGGGACTCACCCTAGACCACCTCGACGCCAAGTACGGCGGTATCCACGAATATCTGAGTAGCATCGGCGTGGACGACGCGATAGTCTCACGAATCAGAGAATCCCTCGTCGAGTAGTGCAACGGACAGCAATCCGTTCACCCTGAGCGTGTCGAAGCGCAACAATCCCCCTCTCACGTTCGCGGGAGAGGACTGGGATGAGGGTATTGCCTCCAGGGGGAGAGATTCAGAGAGGGAGTGACTAGGCCGCCACCCCAACTCCCAGCCGCTCGAACACCGCCCCCAGGTCGACGTGTTCCTTCAGCAGCGACCCGAATCGTTCCACCTTGTCGGGATGGTCGAAACCCGCACTATCTTGCAGTGTGTTGAGCGCTGCCATCGTGTCCAGCGTACTCGTGTCCACGACCACAACGGGCGCTTCTTCCAGCTCCGCCTCGTGGACGATATATTCCACCGGCTCAGTACCGTTCGTGAGAATCAGGCACGATGTCGGCGTGTGCAGAGCCGCCATTTGAATGTCAGGCCTGTCACCCCGGACGATCACGGCCTTATTCTCGCAGATACCGAAGTACAGCGTGCCCCGGTCGAGGCCCATCCCGCCGACCAGGAAATTCTCGATAATACGGTTTCCGTGCTCTTCGCCCTGCAGGTACCGCCCGTTCAGGTGCTCTACGACCTGGTCGATCGTGGAGGAGAGCAGCTTCCGGTCCTCGGGTACCACTCCAAGCGTCCTGATGCCCAATCCGTCGAGAGCCGGTATGAACTCGGTCTCGACCACCGTGCTCTGGTACTGCGTCCTGCCATTAACGACCACTCCAATCAGACGCTCGCCGAAGCTCGCCGCCCACTCCCGCAACCCGTCCGCGTCCTTGCCGTGTACGTGACGTGTCACACCCAGCACCACAGCATCGAGTGCTTCTACAAGCTGCCCCGCTGTCTTGGCGTCAACCTCAGACGACCCTTCCACGATCAAAACGTCGCTTCCGGATCCGGCCTGCCTGCACCACTCCGCTACACCGTCTACCGAGTCGGAAATCGATGGCGGGCTGCCGGCATCGCCGTCACTCCCGGCAAACGGGCTAACCGCAACTGCCGAACTCCCCTCGCGCCGTATCAGGCTCACGAGAGTAGCCGCCAGCGCCGTCTTGCCGGCCCCGGCCTCATCCGAGATAACATATAGAGTGTTCATAGTCCTCTTTGCCGCACCTGTTGGCCGCGAAGATTATACCAAACGCAAACACTCACCGTGCCAGTCACACCCCACCTATCGTCATTCCGGCGGAAGTCGGAATCCAGAAATCCCTTCTGCTCCCCTCTGCAATGTATCATGAATCTCCCTCCCCCTTTGTGGTACGCTGATTTGGTACATGAATCCACTCACAGCCAACACGCTCCTGCCCCCGCTCGCGTTCGCATTCGTCATCACCGCGATCATGGCCGCATCCTTCGCATGCGGGGCCGACGAGGAGCTCCCGGTCCTCGAGGCCCGCGCGCAGGAGATCAACAAGACCGTCATGTGCCCCGTCTGTCCGGGGGAGTCCATCGACCAGTCGCAGCACCCCCGCGCCACGGCCATGCGCGCTGTCGTCGACGAGAAGCTCGCGGAAGGCTCGACGAACGACGAGATCAGACAGTTCTTCGTCGAGCGGTACGGCCCCAGCGTCCTGCTCGAGCCACCTCGCGAGGGTCTCAACTGGCTCGTGTGGATCGTCCCACCCGTGGGAGTCATTGCCGCGGCCATCGCACTCTATCTCGTCCTTCGTATGGCCGTCCGTCCCGCGCCCGGCGCCGATGCCTCATCGACCGACATGGCCGCCCTGTCCGACACTGAACGCGACGAATACTTCCGACGCATTGAGGCCGCGCTGGCCTCCGAGTCCGACGGCGAACACCCGTCACCGTCCGGCAGGGAGTCCCAAGACACGGGAGAAGCCGTTGCTGGTTGACGCCGGGTACGTCGCCCTGCCCATCGCGCTTGCCGTGGGAGCATACGTCGCCGTTGCCTCATTTCTTGGCGCGTGGATGAGAGCCCCCGTCCTCGTCCTGAGCGCTCGCTACGGCATGATGACAGTGCCCGTCCTGCTCGCAATTTCGACTCTGGCTCTCGTCTACGCTTTCGTCACCCACGACTTCTCCGTGCGCTACGTCGCCGAGAACAGCAGCCTTGCCCTCCCGCAGGTCTACACGTGGGTGGCCCTCTATGCCGGGAACTCGGGCTCGCTCCTCTTTATCGCCACTGTCTACGCCTTCCTTTCCGTGGCTGCCGTCGCGGGCCTGTCACGCAAGCTCCCCTATACGGCTCCCTACGCCACCAGCGTCATGGCTCTCGTTATGGCGTTCTTCCTGGCGGTCATCGTTTTCCTCGCCAACCCGCTTGAACGTCTCGCAATCGCCCCGCCGGACGGGCAGGGGATAAACCCCCTCCTGATCCACTTCGGCATGTTCATCCACCCTCCCATGCAGATGATGGGCCTCATCTCCGTCGCCATTCCGTTCAGCATCGCCATCGGCGCACTGCTGGCCGGGCGAGGGGGCCGCGACGAATGGGTCGATCTCGGCAGGGTGTGGGGAATGGTCTCATGGACCATCCTCACGGTCGGACTCCTCCTCGGTTCGTGGTGGGCCTACACCATCCTTGGATGGGGCGGCTACTGGGCATGGGATCCCGTCGAGAACTCTGCCCTCATGCCGTGGCTCGCAATGACAGCGTTCGTCCACTCCATCATGGTGCAGAAGCGACGCGGCATGTTCCGCATGTGGAACATCATCCTCGTCTCAGTGGCCTTCGTACTCGCTGAGATGGGGATGTTCATCAATCGCGGAGGCCCCGTTCCCTCGGTGCATTCCTTCGCGCAATCGACCATGGGCTGGGTCTTCCTCGGATTCATGGCATTCACCCTCATCGCCTCTCTCGCCGCCTTCATGTGGCGCATCAATACCCTCAAGAGCAGGGAACGCCTCGACTCGATGCTCTCTCGCGAGAGCGCGTTCCTGACCCAGAACGTCCTCTTCCTCGCCGTTGCCTTCATAACGTTGTGGGGGACCATATACCCTGTCTTCTCAGAGGCCGCCTCTGATGAGGTCATCACCGTCGGCCAGCCGTTCTTCGACCGCGTAAACGGCCCCATCCTCCTCGCGCTCGTATTCCTCATGGGAGTAGGGCCGCTCCTCCCCTGGAGAAGGGCGAACATGCAAAACGTCCTCACCATCCTCAGGATTCCCTTGGCCGGCGCTGCCATCGTCACCGTTGCGCTCATCGCTCTCGGAATCCGGGAGCCATTGCCCCTCTTGGCCGTGGCCGTCTGTGTCATAACGTTCGTCGCCATAGGCCACGAGTGGCTGCGCGGCTCGCGCGTCCGGCACCGTAGGGGAGAGAGCTACCCGCTCGCACTTGCGAGACTGCTGGGAGCGAACCGGCCCCGCTACGGCGGCTACATCGTCCACCTCGGAATCGCCATGCTCGCCATCGGGGCAATAGGCTCGTCCTTCTACGCAGTCCAGCGCGACTACAACATGTCCCTCGGCGAGAGCGACTCGCTGGGCGACTACCGTTTCACCTACGTCAATTTCGATTCCACGCCGCTTGCTGATCGCATCGAGATGACCGCGCGGTTCGACGTTTCCAAGCAGGGACGGGACATCGGCAGTCTCGACGCGCGAAGGACTTTTTACATCAGCCACGAGGTCGCTGCCACCCGCGCCGCCATTCGCAGCACGCCAATCGAGGACTTTTATATAGTCCCGTCGGAATTCACCGAGAGCGGCGCCGCCGTCTTCCGCGTCTACGTGAATCCCCTCGTCTGGTGGATGTGGATGGCCGGCCCACTCTTCGTGCTCGGCTCCATCCTGGCGCTATCGCCCCGTCGTCGATCCGTCCCAGCGACGCTCCCGCTCCCGAAGGGCGTCCGCGTGGCGGGGGTGTAGGAGCAGAAGGCCATGCTCGTTCTCATCGCAGTCCTCCTGGCCCTGATCCCGGCCGCCGCGATTCTCTATCCCTTCGTCTTCAGAAAGGGTCTCTCTTCCGTCTTTCGCGATGAGACATCCACCTACTCCGAACTCACCCGCCGGTGGGAGGCCGCAATCGCCGGACTCAAGAGCACCGAGCTCGAACATGCCATCGGCAACCTCACCGAGGATGACTACCGCGACCTGCGAGAGCAGTATATGCTCGAGGCCGCAGCTATCATGAAGTCGATGGAACTCGAAGACCAGCAGGAGGAGGAGCTTCTCGCTAGCGTGGCCAAAGAGGTCAGGGCCGTCCGTGAAAACCTGACCGGCTCTTCACCCATAGACGAAGACGACGAGGCTACGAGCGTTGCGTAAGCTCTTGTGGATAGCTACCGCAGGACTATCGGTGGTCTTCTTCGCCGCCTCATCCCTCACAGTCGCCGCTCAGGACGCCGTCCAACTCCGTGACGTCACGGGCCAAATCGTCAACGGCACCGAAAATTCGCTTCCCCCGTTCGGACTCACCGTCACCCTGCACAAACAGGGCCCGGACACCTACGAAGAGGCGACCACCATCACCGACACGAAGGGCAACTTCAGATTCGAGAACATTCCCCTCGACCCCGAGGCCCTCTACGGGGTGACCATTCGCTACCAGGGCGTCGTCTACGGCACCGACATCGACCTCCGACAGGAGACGCTGCCTCCGCTGCTGGTGACCATCTACGAGACCTCCGACGACGACTCCCTCCTGGAAGTGTCGAGTTCATCCCTGCTCATCCCGCAGGTAGACAAGATCAACCGCGACGTCTACGCGCTGGAAATCGTCAACGTCGTAAACACAGGCGACCGCACCTACGTGCCCGGCCCCCAACCCATGGACCTCCTCAGGTTCGGACTGCCGCCGGGTGCCAAGGGCCTCCAGATCGACACCGGACTCGTTGCGGCCGACGCCATCCAGGTCGATAGGGGCTTCGCCATCACGGCCAACGTCCCGCCGGGCGAACACGAAGTCATGTTCTCCTACAACTTCGGTTACGACGACGATTCTGTGGCGTTCGATAAGTCCTACCTCTACGGCGCGGACAACGCCCGAATTCTCGTACCGTACGAGATCGGCGACCTGTCGAGCGCCGACCTGGGAGACCCCGGCGAGGTACAGATAGGCGAAAAGAACTACCAGCTGATCGAGGCGTCGGACATCGCCCGCGATTCCCGCGCCTCACTCCGGATCTCTTCGCTCCCCCAGGCAACCCTCTGGGATAGGATGAAGGCCACCGCAACGGACATCCCCTATGAGCTTGCGGCCCCGGCCCTGCTCGGTCTGCTCATGCTCTCCCTCATCGCCATTGCCGTGGCGCGTCGAGAGAGAATCTTCGGGTCACGTACCTCGCCAAGCCCGATATCCGAAGGTGATGCCCACTCGGCCATCATCGCCCAAATCGCCGACCTCGAACGCGCATTGGAAGAGGGCAAAGTCCGCGAGGCCGACTACTACGCCCAACGTCAGGCTCTCCTCGACCGTCTCACCGCCGAGTCCTCCGCACACTCAACAGAGCAGGGGACTCCACCTACCTGATCGACCCTGCCATACACTCCCAACCGTCATTCCCGCGCCCGCCGGAATCCATCGTTAACACCTGCTCAGTAGTTACTGGCACGTCAGCACGGTCCCGCGAGTGGGGCAAAACGCTGCTCACGGTGAACGGTGGTCTCGTTCGCCCCCGCGTTACGCCGCCAGACTGCTGATCGCCTCTTCCATCGATTGAGCGATTTGGCGGTACTCGTCGCGGACCGCCTTGCTGGTTAGCACGGTCGGCCGGGAAACATCCTTGTAGTCTGACCTCATCTCGGTCCTGCCGAGGAAGGCGAGGTCGAGTTCCTGCGCCAGTTCCTCGCCTGCGCCGGAACCGAAGATGTCGCCCGAGAAGTTCTCCACGACGCCAAGCACATCGACCCGCATCGTCTTGATCATGTTGATGGAGCGCGTCGCATCCACCTTTGCGAGGTCCTGCGGAGTGGTGACGACGACGAACCCGTCGATGGTCAGCGCCTGCATGATCGTCAGCGGCGCGTCCGAGGTGCCAGGGGGCAAGTCCATGATGAGGTAGTCGAGCGATCCCCAGATCGTCGTCTGGAGGATCTGGTTGATGGCGTTGTGGATCATGGGGCCTCGCCAGATGGTGGCCTCGTTCTCGTTCTGCTGAAAGAAGCCCATCGACATCACGCTCACGCCGAATTGCTCCGGCGGGATCATGCGATTTGTCTCTCCTACCGTTGGCGGTTCCGCTACGCGCATGGCGCGGATCACATTGGGACAGTCGATGTCGACATCGAGAATTCCGACCTTAGCGCCCTGCTGGGCGAGGGTGACGGCGAGGTTCACGGCGACCGTGGTCTTGCCGACGCCGCCCTTGCCGCTGTAGACGCCGATCTTGTGCTTGATCTCAGACAGGCTGTCGGCAATGGCCTTCTTCTGCTCGAACTGGCGCTTCATCGCCTCGATACGAGCGCGCGCCTGGGCAGCCTGGTTGGCATCGGGGGGGCCGCCACCGTGGTCGTGCCCGTGATGGGACTGGGTCATGGGGGAAATCTCCTGTCTCTGACAGTCGAAGAGACGCCATGCGAGGCGTCTCTACAAATCGATTCTATCGTTCGGCTGATCGTGGCTACGTTCAGTCGAGACCGAGCTGGAGCTTGCCGTCCTCGGTTATGAGGTCTGGACTCCAGGGCGGATCGAAGACCATCTCGACGTTCACGTCCTCGACGGCGTCGATCTCCGCGATGCGCCACTCGGCCTGCTGGGCAATGTAGGGTCCCATGCCGCAGCCGGGGAATGTCAGGGTCATCTTCACGTCGACCGTCCCGTCCTCTACCTCGCAGTTGTACACCAATCCGAGGTCGACAATGTTGACCGGGATCTCCGGGTCATAGACGTCTTTCAGGGCCTCAATGATCTCATCTTTGGTTAGGGTCGCTGCTGCATCGGCCATCTTTGTCCTCCCAGTAGGCGTGTCGATTCAATTGTAGTGTGACGCCAATATGCCGTCAAATGAATTGGGGTTCCCGTTATGTCGGCTTGTCGGTCTTGACAACGTCGTCGGCGATGACCTTGCGCAGGTCTATTATCTGGTCGCGGAGGAGGGCGGCCTTCTCGAACTCGAGGTTCTGAGCCGCCTCCTTCATCTGCTTTTCGAGGTCCTTCACGAGCCGTGTGAGATCGTCTTTCGGGATATCTCCCTGTGCGGCGTAGGGAGTCTTCGTCTCAGCAATGGCCTTTACGCGCTCTGTTATGTCGTGAATCGTCTTCTGTATGCCCTGTGGAGTAATCCCGTGCTGCCGGTTGTAGGCTTCCTGCATGTCCCTGCGGCGGGAGGTCTCTTCAATGGCCTGTCGCATCGAATCGGTAATGATGTCCGCGTACATGATGACGCTGCCGTCAATGTGACGTGCCGCCCTGCCGATTGTCTGGATCAGCGCGGTCTTTGAGCGGAGGTACCCCTCCTTGTCGGCGTCGAGGATGGCCACGAGGCTCACTTCCGGAAGGTCAAGGCCTTCGCGCAGGAGGTTGATGCCCACGATCACGTCGTACACGCCCAGCCGCAGGTCGCGCAGTATCTCGCTCCGTTCGAGTGTGTCGACTTCGGAGTGCAGGTAGTGCGTCCGGATGCCGGTCTCCTTCAGGTAGTCGGCCAGCTCTTCGGCCATGCGCTTGGTCAGAGTCGTGACAAGGCACCGCTGTCCTTGCTCGGTACGGGCGCGAATCTGGTGCAAAAGGTCGTCGATCTGGCCGGTTGTAGGCTTGACCTCGACGATCGGGTCTGTCAGCCCCGTTGGGCGCAGGACCTGCTCCACCATCTGCTGGGAATGCTCGTACTCATAGGGACCCGGTGTGGCCGAGACATAGATGACCTGGTTCACGCGTTCCTCGAACTCGCCGAAATTGAGAGGCCGGTTGTCGAGCGCGGACGGCAACCTGAAGCCGTACTCGACCAGTACTTCCTTGCGTGATTGGTCACCGCCGTACATGGCACGGACCTGTGGAAGCGTCATGTGCGACTCGTCGACGAACAGCAGGAAGTCGTCCGGGAAGTAGTCGAGCAGGGTGTATGGCGTGCTTCCCGCCGATCGCTGGGCGAGGTGTCGCGAGTAGTTCTCGACTCCAGCACAATATCCCGTCTCGCGAAGCATTTCCAGATCGTAGTTCGTTCGTGACTCCAGACGCTGGGCCTCGAGGATCTTGCCCGCGGTCCTGAGGTACTCCAAATGCTCCCGCAGTTCGTTCTCGATGTCCTCGATCGCCTGCTTGAGCTTCTCCTCCGAGGTTACGAAGTGCTTCGCAGGGTAGATTTCGATCTCATCGCGCTCCGCCAGTAGCTCCCCGGTGAGAGGATCGACCTGGATGATACGGTCGATCTCGTCGCCCCAGAACTCGATGCGGATGCCGACCTCGTTCTCGTAGGCGGGCAGGAGCTCGATGGTGTCGCCCTGAGCGCGGAAGCGGCCCCGCCCGAGGTCGAAGTCGTTGCGGTCGTACTGCATGTCCACGAGCTGGCGCATGAGCCGTTGGCGGCTGCGAATCTCCCCCTTGCGGACTGACGCGACGAAATTCTGGTACTCCTCAGGCGAACCAAGACCGAAGATGCACGATACCGAGGCGACGATGAGCACGTCTCGCCGGGTCAACAGCGCGCGGGTGGCCGCGTGACGCAGCTTGTCGAGCTGCTCGTTGATGTCGGCGTCCTTCTCGATGTAGGTGTCCGTGCGGGGAACGTACGCCTCGGGCTGGTAGTAGTCGTAGTAGCTCACGAAGTACTCGACGGCGTTCTTGGGAAAGAACTCCTTGAACTCGGTGGCGAGCTGCGCCGCGAGAGTCTTGTTGTGGGCGAGGACGAGGGTGGGACGCTGGAGCTGCTCGACGATGCACGCCATCGTGAACGTCTTGCCACTGCCGGTCACGCCCATCAGAGACTGGTGGTGCAGGTCGTTGTTGGCGCCTCTTGCTAGGCGTTCAATAGCGTCCGGCTGGTCGCCTGTGGGCCTGAAGTCCGAAACTATCTTGAACTCTGGCACGGATCTTCCCTCGACGATTACGTGTGGCGCTGCTCCGCTCGGTCGCTAGGTGCTAATGTTATCCGATAAAGCTTTCACATTATATTGTACCGTGATGCTTCGTGCTGACCATAGGTCCCTTAGAGGGTGTTTCCGAAGTCCGAGAACCCCGTTCGTGGTGAGCTTGTCGAACCATGAACCGCCCTTCGACAGGCTCAGGGCGAGCGGATGATAATCACCTTTGATGTCCCCCTAAACACTTCGGAAACACCCTCTTAGGAATATCTCATGATCCACCACTTAGTATGAATAGGGGGCTGGAATCCCGCCCGTATCAAGTCACCATACATTAACCACCAGGGTGATGGAGAATCTCGTCAGGGGTTGCGGGCCCTGGCGACCCATACCATTTCACCGCTGTCGTCGTCGAAGGGCGTTCCGACGAAGTCTCCGTAGAGGTCGACGACCTCGAATCCGCACCTCTCGAGCAGATGCAGAATCTCGAATCGATAGGCGTACCGTATCTGGTAATCACGGTAGAACCTGTTTCCCACCTTACCATGCTGGTCGGTCTCGTCGACGATGAGTCTTACGGACAGCACCTGATTGTGGTTGTCCACTCTCGTCTGCTGCCACACGATCGACGTGCGTCCCGTGTCGGGATTGGTGACGTCGCGGAGGTGGAAGGCGGCGTCCTCGTCCTCGACGAGCATCTGCGGATCGGGTACGAAGACATTGAAGATGAGTCGACCGTCCGGCTCAAGGTGGCTTCTGACGTTGGTTAGGCATGTGACTTGGTCTTCCACACTCAGCAGCGAAAGGAACCCGCGAAACGGGACTATGATGAGGGGGAATTTCCGGTCGAGCGAGAACTCTCGCATGTCGCCAAATTGTAGGTCGATATTGCCATGCCCCGGATCGAGATCGTGAATCTTGCTTCTCGCCCTCTGCAGCATTCCTTCCGAGTTGTCCAGTCCGACGATATCGACGCCGGCTTGGGCAATGGGAATAGTGACGCGTCCGGTACCGCATCCCAACTCAAGGACGGTTCCGCCGGATCGGGCTGCCTCCTGCACGTAGAATGGGATGTCCTCTCGGACGTAGGCGTAGATCGAATCGTAGACATCTGCCCAGTCGTCGTAGGAGGTCATGGAGGTCTACACGCCTGCCAGGTGTTCTAGGGCGAGTCGCACCTTGTCTTCAAACTCCAGCGGCTCTTCTCGTGGGAGGCTTGCGACGGCTTCCATGACCTCGGACATGCTGTAGCCCAGCGCCGTGAGCGCTTCCGTCAGCTCAGCATCCGGTCGTGCCGTCGGGGCGGCCGTCATTTCGATTTCGAGCTTGCCCTTGAGTTCCAAAACGATCCTTTGTGCGATCCTTGCGCCGACTCCCGATACGCCCTTGAACTCCGCAGGGTCCTCGGTCGCCACGGCGAGCGCGAGGGTCTCCGGGGCCATTCTCGAAAGGATAGACAGGGCGAGCCGAGGGCCGACGCCGTTGACGCCCAATAGCGCTTCGAAGGCCTGCCGACCGTCGGAAGTTGGGAATCCGTACAGGGTGAGACTGTCCTCCTTGACCTGAAGCGACGTGAAGAGCTTCACACCGTCGCCCACCTGTCCGACGTCATCTATGAGCGAGGAGGGTACGTTCACCCGAAGGCCGACGCCTCCAACGGTAACCTCGACCCAATCGAGTCCAACCGTAGACAGTGTGCCGGATAGGGAAGTTATCAATGGATCAGTCCAGGAATACGAGCTCGGAGGCTTGAGTTGCGTGTATGTGGCAAAGGGCTACGGCCAGAGCGTCGGACTCGTCCGACTGCTCGATCTCGCCGTGCTTGTCCAGCATGACGGCAACCATCTCCCTTACCTGTTCTTTCGAGCTTCCGCCGTAGTCGGTTACGGCTTGCTTGATCTGGCGTGGCGCGTAGGTCGTCGTGGGCATTTGGCTCTGGGCCGCGACGAGCATCGCTATGGCCTGCGCGTGTCCGATCGCCATGGCGGCGCTGACGTTCTTGGACGCGAACGGCTGCTCGATTGCCATCTCGTCGGGCGACCACTGAGCCACTACCTCACTTAAGCTCTCATAGAGGTGCGCGAGCCTGTCGGGAAGCTTCTTGCTCCTCTTTGGGCTAACGATGGTGGAGTACACGTGGTGCGCGTCGTCATCGTAGTCGATCACGCCTACTCCGAGGTGGTATGTTCCGGGGTCGATACCGAGCACTCGCAACCGGGGCGATCCTCTCATCCTGCGGAATGTCGGCCTGGAACGGGCAGGGGAGCGCCCGTGCGGCGTCCTCCCGCAGGCTCGGCCGTAAAAGCTATGACTGCTGACTGTAGTCTGCGAGAACCTGGTCAGGGAAGTCGGCGTTTGAGAACACCCTCTGCACGTCATCAAGCTCTTCAAGCTGGTCGAGAAGCCTGAGCGTACGCACGGCCTCCTTGTCTTCGAGCGCCACCGTGTTCTGCGGGACCATGGAAAGCTCGGAGGAGCGAATGGATGCTCCCGCCTCGTCGAGCGCTTCGCGCACGCTCTCGAGGTCCGACGGCGTTGCGAAGAAGCTGACCACGCCATCGTCCGTGTCGAAGTCGATGACTCCGGCGTCAATCGCTGCCAGCGCGAGGTCTTCGGCGTCATCGTCTTCCGCCTCGGCAATCACTACTCCTCGCTGGTCGAACTGCCACGCAACGGCGCCTGAGTTCGCGAGGTTGCCACCACCCTTGGTGAGGGTAGATCGCACGTCGGAGACCGTCCGGTTCCTATTGTCGGTCAAGACCTCGACGAGTATGCCGATTCCGCCGGGGCCGTAGCCCTCGTAAATAGCTTCAACCATCTGCGCGCCATCGGCGCCCTCGCCGGACGCGCGCTTTATCGCCCTGTCGATGGTATCGCCGGGAAGGTTCTGGTCCTTGGCGCGCTGGACCGCCATACGCAGCTTGAAGTTGGCGTCGGGGTCGGTGCCGCCCTGCTTCACGGCAACGATGATTTCCTTCGTCAGCTTGGTGAACAGCTTCCCGCGACGGGCGTCGTTAACGCCCTTCGCATGCTTGATGGTCGACCATTTTGAGTGACCCGACAACTCCAGCCTCCTTCACTCAAACTCATTGGCCCGATTCTAGCACGGGCGTTAGTACCGGTCAAAAATGGGACTACTGCTTGAGCATGGCATCTAGGTATCCGTCCGGGAGGGACACCGTCATAACGCCGCGCTTGACATCGATTTCGTCAACATACTCGCTAGCGGCAGGGATCATCACTTCTCCGCCGTCTCCACGGACCAGGTAAACATCATTGCCGCCTGAGGAGATAATCTCGGCGACCCGCCCAAGCTCGTCGCCGTCCGCCGTTTTCACGGCAATATCGATGATGTCGAAGTAGAAGAAGGTGCCGCGGTCGAGCTCAGGCAACTCAGAGGTGGGAACGGTCAGCCGCTTTCCTCGCAGTCGCTCTGCCGCCGTCCGGTCGGGCACCACGTCGAGACCGACAACGTAGCCGACCTTGTGCTCATGTACTCGGAGAATGACGCAGCGGTCGTTGTCCATGTAGACGATGCCGCCGGGTACGAACCTATCGGGGAAATCGCTCTGGGCCTCGACCTTGACGTCACCTCGAAGACCCCATGCTCCGACGATGTTTCCGACGACGACATGGTCATCGGCAATCACGGTGGGCGCCTCTTTGCGCTCTGATCGAGTCAACTACCTGATGTCGGGGAGCTTATTCGATCTCGAGAACGGTGTGAACGTCTTGCTTGACCGCCGCCACGCGCAGCAGCGATCTGATGGACTGGGCTACACGTCCGTCTCGCCCGATGACCTTGCCCTTGTCCTCGGGCGCTACCTCGAGACGCACGTAAACGCGTTCGTCGTCACCCTCTTCGGTCACGCGGACCTCATCGGGATTGGACGCTATGGAACATGCAATATACTCGACGAGTTCCTTCAAGCTTCTTCCTTCACCTTGTCGAGGGTGCCCATTCGCCGGAGGATTCCCTCGACGGCCTCGGTCGGCTGAGCGCCGACGCGGAGCCACTTCAGGGCCTTTTCTTCGTCAATGACCACTTCCGGCGGGTCCTGCCGGGCGTTGTAGTGGCCCAAATGGTCGACGAACTTGCCGTCTCGCGCCTCTCTGGAGTCGGCAACGACGACACGGTATGCGGGCTGTTTCTTCGCCCCGACACGTCTGAGTCTAATCTTTAGCATCTATCACCACGCTGGAAATTTCTTCTGCTCCAACAAAAGATACTATCGGCAGGGTTAACACCTTGTCAACGGATTCGGAGTTCACACGCTTCGAATCCGGTTGAACGGCCCTGACCATTATGATATTATTTGGACTAAGTTGGGGATTCGTCTAGTGGTAGGACGACAGACTCTGGATCTGTAAGCAGAGGTTCGAATCCTCTATCCCCAGCCAGGCCGATAAGCGTGGCGCATTCGTCTAGCGGCCTAGGACACCGCCCTCTCAAGGCGGAGATCACGGGTTCGAATCCCGTATGCGCTACCAACTTCTTCCTAATCACGTCCGCGTGACGTTGCGTCTCGTGTCCTGCGTGCCTCCCTCTAATGCTGCTGTGCCGTTGCACATTCCATTCCCTTTAATAATTTCTCCGCTAAACTACGTTCACGGTTTGACGTATATTGGGGCCGTGCGAGGCTGCGCCTTTTGATATTCCGGCCTCTTTTCCCATCCATTTGCAGCGTCTTAAGGAGTGCGACGACTGCTCCTCACCCCTTCTTCTTTCAAAGGGAAGACAAGAATGCGCTCAAGTAAGGTAGGGTCGTCCAAGGCTTGACTCTAATGCCGTTCGTGTTGCGGATCAGACCACTCGAATCGGATGCGGCAATGGCTGGTTGAACAGGTAGCCCTTTTCATTGAAGGGCACGTCGTCGGGTTGGGTGTTGCCCTCAACATCGGTGGCGCGGGTCATTATGACGCGGTCTCCCGCGTCAGCGTCCCAGACGAACTCGAAGCGAGCCCATGAATAGTCCGGTTGGCTGCCCGACAGTTCAGCATCCTTCCAGGTGCGCCCGGAGTCGGCACTCCACTGCACGCGTGAGATGGGACCCGATGGGGAGTGTGCGTAGCCGTGGATACGGCGACGTCCTGCCGAAAGCTCTGCCGGCCAGGGCAGGGCGAGAGCGCTCTTGATGACCTGCTCCGTCACGAGCCTCCCCAGTGACTCGCCCTCAGGTGGATAGTCATCACCGATGAGCGTGTACGAGGTCGTGTTGTTGCGCGTCCACATCTGCTCGGAGGACACGACGATCCGCCCAAGCCACTTGATATTGGCGCTTCCCACCCAGCCCGGAATAAGAGCGCGCAACGGGAACCCGTGGTCCTTGGGCAGTGTCTCCCCGTTCAGCGCGTAGGCCAGCAGGGTGTCGGGGTGCATCGCCTTTTCCACCGGCAGAACGTACCGGAATCCGTCCTCAGGCGACTCCTTGTCCAGTCCCACGAGCAGCACGCTCACGGCGCTGGCGTGTATGCCCGCCAGGGTCAGCACGTCGCGTAACGCGACGCCGACCCATTCGCCGTTGCCGATTGCTCCTGTCATCCACTGGGTGCCGGAGGACTTTTGCCCATTCAGGAGACCGAACATGGCGCGGTGATTTCCTGCACACTCCAGGTATGAGATCAGGGTGCGGCTGGGGAGGCTCATGATGTTCTCGTAGGTGAGATCCAAGGGATCGTCCACCGCATCTCCCCCGACCGTGAGCCGCCAATCGGCAGTGTCCAGGTTGACGCTCACGGAATTGTTGCGTACGAAGAACAGCCGGTTTGGCGTGATCATCCCCTGCATGTCTTCAAGCCTGGCCTCCAAACCCTTGTCCTCGCGCTGGATGAACGGCGCAGGGTCCTTGAACCATGGAGAAGTCGAGGTCTGGGGGGAATCCGTCCGTTCAGACGCCAACTGGGTCGGATCGCCCGGCGAGGTCCCGACGCCGCAGGCGGCCAGGACGGCCGAGGCGCCCCCGGCCATCATCAGTTGGAGAAATCGGCGGCGCTCCATTCCGCGCGACTGGACGAATTCCCACAGCGATTCGTGGGGTTGAAGCACGTCGCCGAGTTCGGGATGGCTCTGACTCATGCAGCAACACTCCTGTGACGGCGCCCATTATACCTTCATGTGTCTATTTTCATTTTGCCAGTGCAATTGGAGTGGGAGAACTCGGTGGTGCAGACGCTGGTTAGCCACAACGAGCGGTTGGTATAGAATAGCCACGCCGATGAAGTGACCGTATTGCGAGTAACTTCCGGCGGACGATGACATAAGTCACTACTACTATTGATTCCTCAAACGAGGGTATAGACGAGTAACCAATCATGCCAAAACGAGCCTTGATAGTCCGTCATGCCGAACCTGAAACTCTGGCTGAAAACTATACGTCGGCCCTCGCCGAGCGTGGATTTGAGTTCCAAGAGTTGAACGTCTTTGAAGGCGCTCCGGAATATGAGCAATTCGATCCGCCACCTCCGGAGAAAATCGATCTGATCATCGTGCTTGGAGGGCCTCAATCGGCCAACGACGATTATCGCGCGTTACGCGCCGAGCGACAGTACTACCTTGATGCTATGGCTGGGGGCCTGCCTGTGTTCGGCGTGTGCTTGGGCGCACAGCTCATGGCTCGCGCGCTGGGTGGGAGGGTTGAGCCCACGGGTGGCTACGAATTCGGTCTGAGGAAGATATGGATTACCGAAGAGGGGAGCCGCGATCCCGTGTTCGGAAAACTGCGCGTTCCGTTGGTCCCAGCTCTCCATGGAGAGTGCTTCACCGTGCCACCCGACGCGACGGAACTGGCCTACGGTTACATGCTTTGTAGAGACGGGACGTTCAGAAGGCAGAGCCTCGCCTTTCGTTACGGTGCCTCATACGGATTTCAGTTCGAACCTCAACTCACGCTCAACGAGTTGCGAGTCTGGAACAGGGAGTTGGCGGGAGATTACGAGTTGATGGGCCCATTGTTCGATCCCGAGTTGGAGGCGGAGACCAACCTCAGGGAATTTGAAGGCTATTCTCCGATCTACGAAGCCCAGTCCCGGGAGATGCTGGAAGCCTTCTGCGACAATGCGGGGCTGGTCTGAGGGACTCTCTCAGGGCATTAGTGTTTGATTTGCCCTTCGACAGGCTCAGGGCGAACGTGTCTTCGTTTCGTTGACCGGATTCAGGTTGGTAAGTAAGATACGCAAGCGCGTACTGCGTGTGCCACGCCCCGTTTGGAATTGCTCCGCAGACCGCTCTAGTCATGAAACACACTGATGATGGTGAGACCCCCAAGGACCTCCTTGTTGTCGGCGGCGCCGACGGCATCGGCATGTGGCTTGTCAAGCGCGTCTTTGGGAGTGCCCCGGACATCGGGCGGATCACTCTGGCCGACGTCAAGCCTCTGGCTCGCAGTGGCGATACACGAGGCCACAATCCGGATGCCAAGCATGCGGCTGAACTGACCCAGGCGCCCTGTCCGGTCGATGCGGTGAGATTGGAGAATGGCTGCGAATTCGCCGAATGGGTCGCTGTCGATACGTTGGCGACTCCACCTGCCGCACCACTGGCGCTCGATGACTACGGCTTGGTAATGCTGGCCGTTCCGGAGAACCAGGTCGATGTTGCCGCCTGTGCAATCTTGCCGCGTCTCTGTTCCGGAGCGACCGTATTCGACGTGGTATCGACGAAGACTCGGTCTATGGCTTCCATGCTGGAGTACGCCCCTGAAGGGGTGGGTGTTCTGGGCACCCATCCGCTATTCGGGCCGGCCGTTCTGGACGTAATCGGCCAGACGTTCATGATGGTGCCAACGGAACGCACAGATCAAGACATCTACGACTGGATGACGTCCCTTCTTCGCTCGCAGGGCGCGATCGTGGAAGAGACGGACGCCGAAACACACGACAAGTACATGCTGCTCGTGCAGACCCTAGCGCACTATGCATACCTGGTATTCGGTAAGACACTGGCGAAGGCCTCCGACTTGGGGTACACGTTCGAGGAGTCGCTGCGATACAGCACTCCCCCGTACAGCATCTTGGCGGCATTTACCTCGAGGATCATCGGTGGCAATCCCGACCTCTACGCCCAGATCCAGGGTCAGGCGGACTCTGACGAAGTCCGATCCATGTTCGTGGAGGCGGCAAGTGAACTCGCGGGTCGGTTTGCGGAGGGTGAGGATGAGACGTTGGCGGCGATAGAGGAGATTGTCAGGCTCTTCAAGGGCAGCGAAGTCGCCCGGGCCTATGCGAATTCCATAGCCCTTGTAGACAGCGTTCAGCAGAGCTACCGCGACTTGCATCAAAGGATGGCGTCGAAGGAACTCACGATCGTACAGGTGCGCGACCCGTTCTCATTCGACAGCGCAGTCCGGCTGCACGTGGGCATCGTTACCGACGTGGACGGGCACAGTGTCGAGATCACCAAGCGCCAGGCCGTTGTCGACGGCAAGTGGTACCTTGCGTATGACGACGAGTCCGAGTCCACACTCAGGAAGGCCGGCAAGGGAGCGCGTCGGAATACTGCCCGCATCGAGCGTCGAAACATCCGCCACGTCTTTACGCCTGAGGAGACGAGGGAGTGGCGGGCCGCCAACCTAGACCATCACCAGCGCGACATTGCCGTGCTCGCAGATGAGGCAGTCGACGTGGAGCATATCTGTTCCGTGCTCACGCGACTCAATGACAATGTCCTCTCCGGCGAGGCCCTCAAACCGGAGGGCGCCCAGTGGCTGACCAGCTACGGGATGAACAACATGCTCCTGCGCTTCACGATCTTTGGAGACCGGAACCCTCAGGCTTGTGTGCGGGAACTGACGGAATCGCTGCGCCTGTTTGGTATCAGGACTCGCCAGTAGTCGATTTCGGCGCGCGTCGCCGGGGATACGACCCGAACAACTTCAGTTGGGAGACGCGCCGCTCCATCGCCTGGATTGCGCCTGACACCGTTTTGTCTTCACGGTGGCCGAGCATATCGACGAGGAAAACGTACCTGCCCAGCTCGTGACCCGTAGGGCGCGACTCGATTTTCGCCAGGTTGATGTTCTGGCGGGCGAACTCCTCCAGGGCTCCGTAGAGCTGCCCCGGCACGTCGTCGTCAAATCCGAAGCAGACGGAAGTCTTGTCGTCTCCGGTCGGGGCCGGACTGTTTCGTCCCATCGCTACGAACCGGGTCATGTTGTTGGGGTTGTCCTCGATGCCGGCATGGAGTACGGTCGCGCCGAAAAGCTCCGCCGCACGGCGGTTGCCGATGGCCGCCGACGTTCTACCCTCTTCCAGCGCTTCTTCTACCGCGCCGGCAGTGCTTATCGAGGCGATGAGTTCTGCCCTTTGGAACTCCCTCTGCAGGTACCTTCGACACTGCGCGAGTGCCTGTGGGTGCGAACGGATCGTCCTGATGTCCTCCGCTCGTGCATCCTTCCCGACGATCAAACATTGGCGAATGGGCAGGACAACCTCACCTACGATGGAAAGCTTCGAGTCGTGAATGAGGTAGTCGAGAGTCATGTTCACCGAGCCCTCGATGCTGTTCTCAATGGGAAGGACGGCTTCTTCGGTATCGCCTGACTCGGCCGCCATAGCCGCCTCGCGGATGGACGGGTAGGGCAAGTGCTCTGATGCCGGGGCGTATAGAATCGCGGCCTCTTCGCTGAAGGTGCCCTGTGGCCCGAGATATGCGACGGTACCGGAAGTCACGCGTCACTCCATCGAGTAAGGCTTCCAGCGGACCAGGTCGGTATCCGGAAGCACCGACGGGTTCACGCAGGCCCGCGGCCAGCGGCCTCGAAGGACGAGAGCGAGTTCGCGCCCGACCCGGCGGCGGCGCTCAGGATCCATGCGTGCCGATGCGGAACCGACGTGCGGCGACAGTATGACGTTTTCCATCTTCAGGATCGGATTGTCGAGATCCGGTGGTTCCTTTTCGAGCACGTCAAGTCCTGCTGCTGAAATCCACTTCTCGTCGAGCGCGCGAATGAGGGCCTGCTCATCCACGGTGTCGCCGCGGCTGGTGTTGACGAAGATCGATTGCGGACTCATGAGGCGGAACTGTTCTTCGCCCATCATGTGATGCGTCTCGCGAGTCGCAGGCGCGTGCATCGACACGATGTCGGAACGCTGCAGGAGCTCGGTCAGGGAGACAGGCTCTACGCCTGCCTTCGTCATGGCAAGCTCGCTCAGATAGGGGTCGTGGGCGAGCATCCGGAGCCCGAACGGGGCTGCACGGAGCGCGACCGCACGGGCGATATTACCAAACGAGATGAGCCCCAGGGTCATGCCGAACAGGCGCGGGAAGGCGGACAGCACGCCGCGTCCCTGAGACCAGCGCTCGTCGCGGGCCAACTGGTCCATCAGGGTCACTCGGCGATACGTCGAGAGGATCAGCACCATCGTGTGGTCGGCGACCTCCTCGATGAAGACGTCCGGTACGTTGGTCACCGGGATGCCGCGCTCCGTGGCCGCTCCCACGTCGATCTTGTCAACCCCAACACTGCCGGTCGAAATCACCCTGCACTTTTCGAGCGACTCGATCGCACGTCTCGTCAGCTGAGAGCGATGGACGTATACCGCGTCCGCGTCTCGCGCTTCGGCGATGAACTCGTCCTCGTCTTCCGTCACGACCTCCCTGAGCTCCACGTCGAGTTGGCCGAGGGCCTCCATCTCTAGGTCGTAGTTGGATGGCAGCACTCCTGCCGCGCTCGGTGGACGCTGACTGACAATCTTGTACATGGCGAATTGCTCTCTCGGTCTTGGTTTTCTCTCTGCAAAACACAGAATACGTGAGGCGGCGGAGCGTGTCCAGCAAGGGGTAATGGGACGCTCACGTTGAATCCCTCCGGTACCGAAGATACAATCGCGCTCAATGGGACGAGAAACGCGCAACGAGCCGGTGGATACGGCGAGAGAGGTGCTATGACGCGTAAGGCATCAAAGGGAACTGAAGGAGAATCCGTCGCCGTCCGCGATGGGTACAAGCGGCCTTTTGACCTCGCTCTGATCATACTGGCTCACATCGTGTTGTTTCCTTTCTTCATAGTTCTGTGGATCGGCATTCCCATCGTAATTTGGATTGGAGACCGCGGTCCGATCTTCTACGTGCAGGAGCGAGTGGGTCGGAACGGCAGGTGCTTTAACGTCATAAAGTTCCGCACTATGATCATGGATGCCGAGTCTGAGACCGGGCCGGTGTGGGCAGCGGAGCGTGACCGCCGAGCCACCCCGACGGGGCGAGTCCTTCGCAAACTCCATCTGGATGAGCTTCCGCAGGTGGTGAATATCCTGAAGAGCGAAATGAGTATCGTCGGGCCGCGTCCTGAGCGGCCGGTCTTGGTCGAGCGGTTCAGCCGGGAGGTTCCCGCCTTCTCGGAGCGCCTGCGTGTGAGACCCGGGGTTGCGGGTCTGGCACAGGTGCGGGGCAGCGCACAGACACACCCCCGAAACAAGCTGCGGTATGACAACCTGTACATCAAGACGCTCAGTCCCTGGATGGATATCAAACTCCTGTTCCTCTCTGTCGTCGCCGCCCTCAAACGGAGCGTGCGCTGAGCGGAATCTTCGTGACTTACGAACAGGGCTGTTCCCTCCGTTCAAACCTGCCTCATTGCGCACGTTACTTGACCATTGCTACAATTCTCCTCACTCCTAAATTGAACGCTGGGCAGGACTCACGTGCATGGTATTGAGCGACCGGACGATACGAGAAGAGATCGACGCGGGCAACATCGTTGTCGATCCATTGGGAGAGGGGTGCATACAGCCCGCGAGCGTGGACGTTCACCTTGGCCCGCAGATTCTTGTATTCCGCAACTCCCGCCGTCCCTACATCGACATCGGCCAGGACATGACCGACCTCACCGAAATGGTCGAGACAGGGGATGACGATCCCTTCATACTCCATCCGGGGGAGTTCGTGCTGGGCACCACGCTCGAGCACATCGAGATTCCCGGCCATCTTGTCGCGCGTCTGGAGGGCAAGAGTTCCCTGGGGCGGATCGGGCTGCTTATACATTCGACGGCGGGGTACGTCGATCCGGGATGGAAGGGACACCTCACGCTCGAATTGAGCAACGTCGCAAATCTGCCCATCACCCTGTACCAGGGGATGAAGATAGGCCAGCTCTCGTTCTTGAGGCTCACGACTCCCGCAGAGCAGCTCTACGGCTCTCCCGAACTTGGCAGCAAGTACCAGGGGCAAGTCGTACCCACCGCGAGCCGTATGTACATGGATTTCAAGGACGGAGCGTCCACGGACTAGGGCCATGAACTACATGCGAAGGGCGGTTACCCTCGCACGTCAGGCCCTCGGCTCGGCGAGTCCCAATCCTGCGGTCGGGGCCGTCATCGTCAAGGACGGAGAGATCGTCGGCGAAGGATTCACCCAACCGCCGGGAGGCGACCACGCTGAGGTCGTGGCTCTCAACCAGGCAGGGCCCCTTGCGAGTGGTGCGACGCTCTACGTCACCTTGGAACCGTGTAACCACGTGGGTCGCACGCCGCCATGCACTGACGCGATTATCGAGGCGGGGATTGCCGACGTGCACATTTCTCTCCGTGACCCAAATCCCGTCGTCTCAGGCGGGGGGCTGGAGCGGTTAGAAGCCGAGGGAATTCACACCCACTTGGGCGCGGAGTCAGCGGCAGTACAGCGCCAGCTTGAGGCGTGGCTGAAGTTCGTGGCCACCGGTCGGCCCTTCATCACTGCCAAGTTTGCCATGAGCTTGGATGGGAAGATCGCCGCGCACACGGGAGACTCGAAGTGGATCACGGGAGATAAGGCGAGGTGGCACGTCCACAAGATGCGAGCGCGTTCCGATGCGGTGATGGTCGGCATTGGCACCGCGCTGGCCGACGATCCCCGGCTAACGGTCCGCGACGAACGCGGGAATCCGCTCGCCCGCCAGCCGCTCCGCGTGGTCGTAGATACGTTGGGCAGACTCCCTGCAACGGCCCGACTCATCAGCGAACCGGGCGAAGCCTTGTTAGCCGTAGGTCCGGGCATGGATTTATTGCAGAATGGGGATCGTCGAAACGGCCCAAAAGTCCAACAATTCCCTGTGCGGGAAGGGCATATTGATGTCGAACGGCTCATTGAATTCCTTGCACAGGAACGTGGCATCACCAGCATAATGGTGGAAGGCGGAGGCACATTACTCGGTGCCCTTTTCGACCTCGACCTCGTAGACAAGGTCGTCGCATTTGTCGCGCCCACGATCATCGGTGGTTCAGGCGCTCCCTCGCCGGTCGGAGGCGCGGGTGCCCAGATGATGGCCGACGCCCTTGAACTTGAACGTGTGCGTTGGAAGCGACTGGGACGGGATATGCTCATCACGGGGTACTGCTGAGAAACTATGTTCACGGGAATCGTGGAAGAAGTCGGCACAGTCCAATCGTCCAATCAGGGACGGTTGACTATGGCCGCCATTACGGTAATGCCCACTCTGGAAATAGGTGGAAGCATCAGCGTCAACGGTGCGTGCCTGACCGTCACAACACTGGAAGCCAACGAATTCACAGTAGATGTCGTGCCCGAGACGCTCAGACGCACGAACCTCGGTGATCTGAGTGTCAAGAGTCCCGTCAATCTAGAGCGTCCCCTTCGCGCCGACGGGCGATTGGACGGGCATATCGTTCAGGGGCACGTGGACGGAACCGGCACAATTAGCGAGATATCGGCGGACGGCGAAGCTCTCATGGTGCGGATGGACGTGCCGCCACAGGTTGCGCGATATGTCGTTGAGAAGGGGTTCATAGCTGTGGACGGCGTGAGTCTCACGGTTGTACACTGTGACGAGATGGGCTTTTCGGTAACGGTGATACCACACACCCGCGACCATACGATATTCGGTTCGCGCAGGGTGGGAGACACCGTCAACATAGAGATCGACATCCTCGCAAAGTACGTCGAGCGGTTGACGACAGGGAGTTAGGGTAGGGAGTGATGCCGGAGATATCGGTCGATCAGGCAGTTACCGAGATCGGTCAAGGGCGGATGGTTATCGTCGTCGATGACGAGGACCGTGAGAATGAGGGCGACCTCATCATGGCCGCCGAGAAGGCGACCCCCGAGGCCATCAATTTCATCGTTCGTCACTCCAGCGGCATCGTCTGCGTGCCCCTGACCGCCCAGCGTCTTGAAGAGCTGCAGCTGCCCATGATGGTGCGCGACAACACAGCGCGCCTGAGCACGGCCTTCACGATCTCAGTCGACGCGCTGGAAGGCACTACCACCGGCGTCTCCGCCCACGATCGATGGGTGACGGTGCAGAGACTCGTCGCTCCCGATACGAAACCGGAAGACCTCGGCAGACCCGGTCACGTCTTCCCCCTCAGGTACACTGACGGCGGAGTGCTCGTGCGGGCGGGGCACACCGAAGCTGCCGTGGACCTATCCCGCATGGCAGGACTCGACCCATCCGGCGTCTTGTGCGAGCTGGTAAACGAAGACGGCACGATGATGCGAATGCCCGACCTCCTACGATTCTCTGAAGAGCACGGCATCGGCATCGTGAGCATCGCGAGCATCATCGCGTATCGCCGCGAGCACGAGCGCATCATCGAGCGCGTCGCGGACGCCCGCCTGCCGGCCAAGCGTGGCGAGTTCACGATCACGTCCTACAGCAGCCTTGTCGACACCGCTGAGCACGTGGCACTCGTTCTCGGCGATATCTCAACCGACGAACCCGTACTCGTTCGTGTGCATAGCGAGTGTCTCACGGGCGATGTATTCGGGAGCCTGCGATGCGACTGCGGAGTGCAGGTCGATCTGGCCCTGCAGGCAATTGAGCGCGAGGGCAGGGGTGTCTTCCTCTACATGCGCCAGGAGGGCAGGGGGATCGGCATCCACAACAAGATCAAGGCCTACAACCTGCAGGACCTTGGTCTTGACACCGTCGACGCAAACGTCCACCTTGGATACGCTCCCGACATCCGGCACTACGGCGTCGGCGCACAAATATTGGACGACCTGGGTGTTCGCAGGATGCGGATTCTTACCAATAATCCTCGGAAGCTCAGCGGACTGGACGGCTTCGGCCTTGAGGTCGTCGAGCGAGTGCCGATTAAGGCCCAACCGACGAAGGAGAACAGCCGCTACCTCGAGACCAAGCGCACACGGCTTGGTCACCTCCTTGACGAGGCCGACACTCACGTAAACGGTTCCGACGCTTCACTCGTCGAAATCCCGGAGACAAGCGATGCCAAATGAACTCAAGGGCAGCCTGCAGGGCGAGGGTCTTAAGGTCGCCGTCGTCGTCGCACGGTTCAACGACTTCATCACATCGCGTTTGCAAGAAGGCGCAATCGCGGCCCTGTCCCAGTACGGCGTTGCCGACGATGACATAACGGTCGTGTCGGTTCCCGGCTCATTCGAGGTACCGTTCGTCGCCAAGCGACTCGCAGCGGCGAACAAGCACGACGCCGTCGTTTGCCTTGGCGCCGTAATCCGGGGAGAGACCGACCACTACGAGCACGTGGCCGGAGAGGCCGCCAAGGGGATCGCGGCAGCCGGTATGTCATCGGGCGTTCCCGTCATCTTCGGCATACTCACGACCGACACGGTCGAGCAGGCCATCAACAGGGCGGGCGGCAAAAGCGGCAACTACGGCTACAGCGCCGCTGTCACGGCCATCGAAATGGCGAATCTTGCAAGGGCTATCGACTCGGCTTAGCCTCTGGGCCTAGTTAAGCCCAATCAGTCCATCCGATACAGCCGGATAGCGTCCTCATCGAACTCGAGTCCCAGTCCGGGCGTCTGCGGGAGCACCAAATCGCCGTCATCGAGCTTGGGCGGCTCCTTGTAAAGCGGCAGCGACCATGGCATGTACTCCGTGTATATGCCGTTGGGAATCGCGGCCATGGCGTGGCACAGGAACTCCGGCACCAGGTGACTCACGACCGGCACGTTGAACGCCTCCGCCATGTGTGCCACCTTTATCCAGCGAGACAGCCCACCAACGCGCACCAGGTCGATCATCACGATGTCGATTGACCGCCGCTCCAGCATGTAGCGGAATGGCTCGATGCCGTAGTGGTACTCTCCCGCCGCGATGGGCACCGTCAAGGCGTCGGCGACGCGGGCCTGCCCCTCCAAATCGAGATGGTCTATCGGGTCTTCGAGCCAGTACAGCCCATATTCCTCCAGCTGCTTCCCGATGCTCACGGCCTGGTTCACGGACCATCCCCGGTTGACGTCTACCATGAGATCGATATCGTCACCGACGGCCTCACGCAGAACTCGAAGGCGCTCAACCTCCTTCGCCGGACTCGATTCCCCTCCGATTCGCAGCTTCATGGCTTTGAATCCCTGCTCGATGAACGCTTGCGCAGCTTCCGGCATGTCCTCAAGTCGATGCGGTCTCCAGAAGCTGCCGCTGGCGTATACTTTCACCCTGTCGGTGAAACCGCCCAGCAGCTTGTGAACAGGCTGGCCGGTCAGCTTCCCGCGTATGTCCCACAAGGTAACCTCGATGGCCGCAATCGCGTGGACAGCCACACCGGCCGTCGATCCCGCGCCTGCTGCCCAGTACAGGTCGGCGACTATGCTCTCGAGGTCCATGGGATCACGTCCCACGACTTCCTCCGCAAGCGCGTCGACAGCAGCCTTGAGGGCGTTGTTCATCGCCCAGGGCACGAGGGTGGCGTGTCCGATTCCCTCAATGCCCTCATTCGTGCGCAGTTGCAGCGTCACAAACACCGTCGCGGGCGGTCTATCGGCTAGATCGGTCGAAGCGCCGGGCTCGCGTGGCACGGCTACGACGTGGGTTTCAAAACTCTGTATCTTGGACATCTTGGCCTCGGCCAATGAATGCTCTAGGGCACTCGGTGTGGCATAATCTGCGAGAGTCTACTGGCTGTTCTGAACCGCCAACACAAGAATCACGACGACGACTGGAATAATGATCATCCAAAGTATGCGTCTGGGGCTGATCTTCACTATCCGCTCCTTATGATGCCGTTTCGCCCAGAATCTTACCACAGGCCCTTCTTCTGACCCGACATGGGATACAAGCTAATCGCCCTCGACATCGACGGCACGATCCGCAGCAACGATTACCCCCTGTCGTTAAGGACGTGTTACGCCCTGGAATCCGCACGTGAGGCGGGCGCGATCGTCACCATCGTCACGGGCAGGATGTACCTCTCCGCGCTCCACGTGACCTCCGACCTGAATCTCCAATCTCCGGTCGCGACTTACCAGGGCGCCCACATAGCCGATCCTCTTACCCATCGTGTCCTGTGGCACCGGCCTCTCACTTCGCAAATGCTGTGTGACGCGCTCGACGTTGCTGATTCCGGTGATAACGAGATACTTGCCCACCACCGCGGCCACGTCTATGTGGACCGCACCTCAGAGTGGATCGAGGCCTACGTCGAGCGCAACCACGTTCGGGTTCACGTAGTCGATGACATTAGAAGCTTGGGGACGGAAGGCGTAACGAGACTCATCGTTGGTGGAGATGATGACTCCGTGGGCAGGGCAACATCAACGCTGAAAGAGACATTCGACTCACGGCTGCAGATTGTCAGGTCCCTCCCGTACTTCTGCGAGGTGCTGCATCCCGATACTGGCAAGAAATCGGCCTTCGAGCGCCTTTGCAGGATGCTGGGTGTCCGGCGTGAGGACACCATCGCCTTCGGCAACGGCGACGAGGACGCCGCGATGATATCGTGGGCGGGACTCGGAGTCGCGATAGGCGACGGTACCGCTACTGCCAAAGCCGCTGCCGATGAGGTTGCCCCGCCACTGGGCGAAGACGGAGTCGCGGAGGTTGTCGAGCGGTTGTTGACTGAGGGTCTGCTGGGGTAATTGGGGGACGCTGGGTTGTCCCTACTCATCAGGTTGAGGCTGATATACTGGAGCTTCAATCAGAATTGAGTGCCGCTGGACTTCACCACACGTTAGGACTCCCGAGAGGAGAGATGAGAATGACTTCCACTATCTCAGAGCTCATATTTGAAGTAAGTGAAGACGAAATCGACGGTGGATACTCTGCCAGCGCGTTGGGATACGGCATTCACACTCAAGGCAATACGATTGAGGAACTTCGCGAGAATGTGAAAGAAGCCGTCGAATGCTATTTCGACGAGACGATGAAGCGGCCTGCTGTGATTCGTCTCCACTTCGTCCGCGACGAAGTTTTTGCCGTATGAAGGCGCCGCGTGACTTTAAGCGGCTTGGACTTGGAGAAAGCGCCTCGGCGTTTGGGTTATCAGGCTAAGTGTGGTGAGAGGACGTAAACCCAAAATCGCCGTTCTCGGCAGCGTCAACATGGACTTGGTTGCCATCGCGCCGTCGCTTCCAACGCCTGGCGGAACCGTCATGGGAAGTGACTTCGCTACTCTACCCGGTGGCAAGGGTGCAAATCAGGCCGTCGCTGCTGCCCGTCTCGGTGCGGACGTACGCATGATCGGTAGGGTCGGGAACGACGTGTTCGGCCCGACGCTGATCGAGAGCCTGCAAGCGACCGGCGTGGACGTGTCAGACGTTGTGGTTACACCGGACGCGTCATCCGGCATTGCCGTCATCCTGCTCGACGAAGGGCGGGAAAACTACATCGTCGGAATCTACGGGGCGAACATGGCGTGCGACGAGGTCCAAGTCGAGGCCGCGAGTCGCGCGCTCGAGGGAGCCGATGCGCTGCTACTCCAGATGGAAGTGCCCCTTGAAGTCTCCTTGGAAGCTGCCAAGATAGCTCGACAAGAGGGAGTCAGAGTAATCTACGACCCGGCTCCGCCATCAGGAATCCCTGCCGAGGCCTATACGGTATTCGACATCATTGCCCCCAACCAGTCCGAAGCCGAAGTCCTTACCGGCATCACGGTAAATGACGTCGCCTCAGCACAAGAAGCGGCGAAGGTACTCCGCTCGCGGGGCGCTCCTACGGCAATCGTCAAGCTCGGTGAAGATGGAGTCGTGTATTCGTCCGGGGACTTGGCCGATCACATCCCCGCCTTTCAAGTTGAAGCCGAGGATACCGTGGCGGCGGGTGACGGTTTCGCTGGCGCGCTCGCCGTGGCCCTTGCCGAGGGGCAGGCGTTGGAAGATGCGTTGCGGTTCGCCAACGCGGCCGGAGCTTTGGTGGTGACGAAGCGCGGAGCGCAGGACGCCATGCCCAACCGCGCCGAAGTCGAGCAACTCTTGGATTCGACGTAGTCCAAGTCGCAGTCCGCGAGTTGCCACCCCTTTGGTTCGCCCGTTCAGCTATAATCGGGTGAAACTTACCCTCAAGCGATCCACCCAATGAAAAACACTCGTACTGAGTACATTTCCTACGGGGACAGGCAGCTTCCCATCGATGTGCCTGAGCATACCCGCACCATCGTTGCCAAACCGCCGATGCCTCCGGTTCCCGACATCGAGGGAGCGGTACGAGAGGCCATTGCCAACCCCATCGCCCACGAACCCCTGCATCAGCTCGTCGGGCCGTCTTCGAAAGTGACCATAGCGTTCGACGATGCGTCCGGCTCGTACTTCCAGACCAAGCGCACCGACTTTCGCCAGACCGCTATCGAAGTGATCGTCGAGGAACTCCGCAAGGCGGGCGTCGAACTTGGGAACATCACGCTGGTGCTCTCACAGGGACTCCACCGGAAGCTAACCCGCACCGAGATGGAGACCTTCCTCGGACGCAGGCTCGTCCTCCAGTTCGGATACAACCAGCTCTACAGCCACGACGCGGAGGATCCTGAGCAACTCGTCCACCTCGGCTACACCAAGCGCCGCTGGGACGTGGAAGTAAACCGTGCGATCGTCGATTCAGACCAGTTCATCTATCTCAACACGATGTGGGCGCCATTCAACGGCGGCTGGAAGTCCACCGCCGTCGGCTTGGGCACCTTCCGTAGCATCAGGCACCACCACAGGCCATTCCCCATGGCTTCAGGCAAGTCGGTAGACGACCCCAAGAACTCCTCCTTCAAGAAGCTGGTCTGGGAGCAGGGAGAGGTCATCAAGGACGCGCTTGAAGAAAAGGGGCGGCGTATTTTCACCATCGAGACCGTCTACGACAACGGCGATCCCCGAAAGGACCTGATCGCGATGTTCGCGGGCCATCCGACCGAGGTACACCCGCACACTCTGAAGACAATCGACGAACAGCTTACCGTAGACGTGGAAGGACAGTCGGACATTCTCATCGCGGGAATGTCGAACGTCGAGTGCTACTCCAAGTTCTCGGTGATGAACCCAATCCTGGCGGCCAACCAGTCGATGGCCAACACCATCATGCAGTTCCAGGGCAGGCCGGTCGTTCGGGAGGGTGGCATCGCCATCATTGCCCATCCGCTGACCGCTCGATTCGATCATGTTAGGTTCGCTTCCTATGTCGAGTTCTACGAGAGACTGTTAACGCAGGAAAAGGATCCCTACTGGCTGTGGGAGAACCACGTTGAGGACTTCGCGCACCGGCCCGAGTACATCTATGGGTACCGTCACAAGTACGCCTACCACGGCGCGCACCCGTTTTTCATGTGGAACAGCACGCTCATGCCGAAGCGCTACCTGAGCGACATCTTCTTTGCGGGAGTGAAGGACTTTGACGCTGCGGAGCGCTGTGGGTTCCGCGCCTTCGCAACCGTGGAGGAGGCTATCGAGGCCGCACAGTCCGAACTCGGCAGGGACGCGAGCATTTCATTGCTCAAGCGCCCACCGACGTTTATACCACGCGTATCGTAGGGGGTGAGGAGGCTACAGTAACTCCTCGTTGAGAACTACGCCGAAGCCCGGTCGGTCCGATGGCGTTAGATAGCCGTCCACGCTCCTCGGCTCGTCTAGCCAAAGCTCGTCTGCCGAGTCCTCCCATCGTTCGGGGTGAGTCTCGGCGAGGTCCTGGCAGTCCGTCGCCGCAATGACATGCAAGCCCCAAATCTCGCCGCCGCGATGCGGGACCACGGACACGTTGTGCGCCCGGGCAAGATCAAGAATCCTGAGTGTCTCCGTGATGCCCCCGCACCATGCGACATCAGGCTGCCAGATGTCGAGCGCGCCGGCCTTTGCAATCTGTCCGAATCCGAATCGGGTGAACTCGTGCTCTCCACCTGCGATATTGATGGGGTGAACTATCTCCCTTAGGGCGGTCTGCTCCTCAAGGTGGTCGGGCGTCGTGACATCCTCGAACCAGTAGACGTTGAACTCACGAAGGGCATCGGCCATGAGCTTCGTCGTGTCGAAGTCCCATGACATGTAGCAGTCAGTCATGATGAGCGCGTCGTCTCCGAAGAGAGAACGGGCGTGACGGGCCCTGTCCACGGTATACCGTACGTCGGCCTCCGACGCCGATTGGCCCGGTGGGAATTTGGCTGCGGTGTAACCCATGTCGCGGTAGCGCTCCAGCTTCCCCCCGGTTGCATAACCTCGCACTTTCGGTTTGTGGAGTCCACCGAGGAGGTCATAGACCGGCCTCCCGTGGGCCTTGCCAAGCAGGTCCCAAAGCGCCAAATCCAAGCCGCTGAGCGCCATCACCGGCAACCCTTTTCGCCCATAGGGGAGCGACAGCTTGTAGACGCGGTCCCAGAGATCCCGAATATCCTCAACGGACTCGATCTCGATCCCGACGACCAGTTCACGGAAGTGCTGGTTGACGACAAGACAGGCCGGTTCGCCGCCGCCGCCGTACCCGTAGCCGACGGCACCGTTGTCTGCCTTCACCCGGACGACGATCTGCCAGAAGTGCGATTGCCACACGCCCACAGGCAGGCGCTTCCAGTTTGGGTATACTGCGCTAACGTCGGTGATCCTCAATGGTTGCTCCAGTCCGTTGAGCGGGACGGTAGCGTACCAAAATCCCCCATGTCCGTCATTCCCGCGAACGGTCTGTCCCGTACTTCGATACCGGGCAGGATTCAATGAGGCCAGCAAGTGAGATAGCGGCGCAATCAGCCGAAAATGGTATTTGGCAGCGACAGAGTGCTAGACTTCATCGCGTATGGGGAAGCGAGGTTCGGTAATGACGGCAAATCACCTGGCGACAATTCCTGCGAGAGGCGGCAGGGCTGCCTTCATTAAGAGTGGTCAGCATGTCAAGGTCGTCAATACTCATGGTCAGCAGGTGGTTGATACGTGGGCATTCAACCAGTCTGATTTGCGGGAGTTCATGTCCATGGAGCATTCCAGGACGGCATTGGGCCGGATAATGGCCGATGTGGGAGACTCCTTTGTGACCAACCACAGACGTCCGATACTGACCATGGTCGAAGACACGTCAGGCGGCATCCATGACACACTGATAGCCGCCTGCGACCGCTACCGCTATGAGCTCTTAGGCTCCCTGGAGTACCACGATAATTGTACCGACAATCTGGCCGCGGCTCTGGTCGAACTTGGTCTAACTCCTCCGGAAACCCCCAGCCCATGGAACCTGTTTATGAACATACCCGTGAAATCGGACGGCAGCTTGACATTCGAGCCACCTGTCTGCAAGCCCGGCGACTACGTGTTGCTGCGAGCGGAAATGGACTGTGTTATGGCCTTTTCCGCCTGCCCACAGGACATTGTCCCAATCAACGGCATTGAATGCATACCAACTGAAGCGCACTTTCAGGTGATATAGCCTTGTTGCCGAAGCAGAGTTACTCCGTGTGACTGCAATCGGATCCCTTCAAAGGACGGAATGCTCTTCGATATACTTGATGCGTAGCCATTAATGTTCTCAGCCACGTCGCGATTCTATTTGCTATCTTCTCATCCTCCCTCCCATCGCCCATCACCTTCACCAATCCCCCCACTAAGGTATAATCGCCTCACTCTCCGATTCCGGTTCACGCGATGACCACCAACAGCCCCAAGTCGATGCTCGACGCCAAGCCGCTCCTCATGCTAATGGACGGCCACGCTCTGGTGCATCGCGCCTGGCATGCCATCCGCGAGCCGTTGACCGTCAGCGCGACCGGCGAGGACGTGCGGGGCGTGTACGGGTTCGTGAACTCATTCATTCGCAGTCTTCAGGACTGGGAACCGACCCACTGCGCCATTGCGTTCGACCTTCCAGCGCCCACCTTTCGCCACGAACGCTTCAAGGACTATAAGGCCCACCGTCCTCCTACGCCGCCGGAGCTGCGGTCGCAGTTCGAACGTGTCCGACAGCTCATCGACGCGTTTGAGATTCCGATCTACCAGTGCGAGGGGTACGAGGCAGATGACGTGCTGGGCACCCTCTGCCGTCAGGCCGAGGAGCAGGAGATCGAGACGGTCATACTGACGGGCGACTCGGATACGTTGCAGTTGGTCTCTCCCTGGGTGCGCGTCTTCATGTCCAGCAGCGTTCAGCAGGCGAAGGTCTACGACGTGGCGGGAGTGAAGGACCGTTACGGCGGGCTGGGGCCGGAGGCCGTGGCGGACATCAAGGCGCTCCAGGGCGATTCATCCGACAACATACCCGGCGTGCCGGGAGTCGGCGTCAAGACCGCGGTTAACCTCGTGAGCAAGTTCGGCGACATCGAGCAGATCATCGCCAACGTCGACGAGGTCACGCCGCCGCGCGCCCAGAAGAATATTCGCGCGGGAGTGGACCAGCTTCGCGAGAGCAAGGTGCTCACGACCATTGTTAGGGACGCGCCGGTAACGCTCGACCTGGAAGAGAGTCGCTTCGGACAATACGATCGCTCAAGGGTCGTCGGATTCCTCACTGAGCTTGAGTTCTCGAGCGTTGTGCCACGCATCCCTGTGCCGGCGGGCGGTCCGGCAGAGGGCGAGCAGCAGTCCTTCGATACGGGATTCGAGGCGCCGCATGTGGACTACCGGATAGTCGACACGCCTGAAACACTCGATGCCCTGGTGTCCGAACTTGACTCGGCGGAGGGTTTCTCCTTCGACACCGAGACCACGGGCGTTGATCCCATGTCCGCCGATCTCGTGGGCCTGTCGTTCTCGAATGAGCCCCACAAGGGGTGGTACGTGCCGGTAGGGCACAACGAGGGACAACAGCTTCCGAAGGATGACGTGCTCGAATCGCTCCGCCCGCTGTTCGAGAGCGAGAGTGTCCCCAAGTGCGCCCACAACGCCAACTACGACATGACCGTGCTCAAGAATCACGGCATCGAGGTGCGCGGGGTCACGTTTGACACGATGATCGCCGCCGCTCTGCTCGGACGGAGGGGCATCGGCCTCAAACAGCTTGCGCTCAATGAACTGGGAATCGAGATGACCGAGCTGTCCGACCTGATCGGCACCGGGCGCAGTCAGATCTCCATGGCCGAGGTGACGATCGAGCGGGCAGCCGACTACGCAACAGCCGACGCGGACCTGACCTGGCAGCTTCTCCCACGCTTCGAACAGGAATTGGAAGCCAAGAATTCGACCCGTGCGATGATGGAAGTGGAGATGCCTCTTCTTCCAGTACTCGTGCGAATGCAGGAGAGCGGCGTGTCAGTGGATGCCGACATGCTGACCCGAATGTCGCAGAGGCTGGGCGACGATATGGTTCGCATTCAGGACGAGATGTACCAGTCGGTTGGACGTCCCTTCAACCTCAACTCTCCCCAGCAGCTCAGCGACATATTGTTCGATCAGCTTCGACTGCCGCCCACCAAGAAACGCCAGAGGGGTTTCGCCACCGACGCCGCATCCCTCGAGGGACTGAAGGCCACGCTCGACGGTGGCAGGGGCGGGGATGTCGATCCCGTTGCCCGGCAGGTACTCGACAGCATCCTGGACTACCGGCAACTTTCCAAGATCAAGTCCACCTACACCGACTCGCTGCCCGGCCTCGTCAACCATCGCACTGGCCGCATCCACACGAGCTACAATCAGGTTGGCTCCGCCACGGGTCGCGTATCCAGCAACGATCCCAACATCCAGAACATACCCGTCCGCACGGAGTTGGGCAACGAGGTCCGCAAGGGATTCGTGGCCCACGACTGGCCGGATTGGACGCTTCTAGGCGCCGACTACTCGCAGATTGAGCTTCGCATCCTCGCGCACATCTCAGAGGATCCGGCGCTTCTACAGGCGTTCCACGATGGTCAGGATATCCACGCCGCCACGGCGTCCCTGGTCTATGGCGTAAGCCACGACGAGGTCGACTCGGAGATGCGGAGGGTCGCCAAGATATTGAACTTCGGCGTCGTATACGGCATCAGCCCTTATGGCATCAGCCAGCGCGCGGCCCTGTCCGTCGAAGAGGGCAAGGCATTCATCGACACGTACTTCGGCAGCTACCCCGGCATCAGCGACTACATCGACGGCATCAAGGCCAAGGCCAAGAACCTCGGCTTCGTCGAGACGCTCATGGGACGCAAGCGATACATCCCTGAGATCAACTCGCGCAACTTCCCTGCGCGCAGCGGCGCCGAACGCGTGGCGATCAACACGCCCATCCAGGGCACCGCTGCCGATGTCATCAAGCTCGCGATGGTCATGCTCCAGGACCGCATGGATGAGATGGGGTTCCGTTCCCTGATGATAGTCCAGGTGCACGACGAGCTTATCTTCGAGGTCCCTTCGGAGGAAGTGGAGGACATGCAGGCCATCATTCTCGACATCATGCCCCGCGCGATGGAGCTTGCCGTCCCCCTGGAGGTCGACCTCAAGTCGGGTCAGAACTGGGGGGTGATGAATTGAGTTCGAGGCGCCTGAGCCGCGTTGACACCCTTCGGCCCATTCTCTAATATGGTGTTGAGACGGGAATTCGACGCATATCCTGAACGGGTGGCGGGGAGGAAGTAATACCTTGACTCAAGTTACCGAGTCGATGACGGTGCTGGAAGCAGTTGGAGCGTACGCGGGGAGCCTTCGGCCCAAGGACGGTGAGCAGAACGAGTCGCACAAGCAGTTGCTGCGCTTCGTTAGCTGGTGTGGCGCGGAACGCAGGATTGCGGAAATCGCACCCTCCGAGATTGGTGAATACAGCGATCAGTCCAACGGCGGTACACAGTCCGCAGAGCGGCTGCAGGAAGTCAAGAAGTTCCTCGCCTTCGCCAGCAAGCAGGGACTCACGGAGCAAAATCTGGCCCGCCATCTGCGCATTCGCAAGGCGCGGTCACGGGCAAAGTCTGCAAGCGACGATGAGAGACGCGCCAGCGTCATCGAGCTAACCCCCGAAGGGCACAAGAGCCTGATGGCGGAGCTTGAGGACCTCAAGGCCCAGCGTGGCCCCATTGCAGCCCAGATTCGCAGCGCCGCAGCCGACAAGGACGTGCGCGAGAACGTCCCGCTGGAAGCCGCCAGGGAACACCTCGGTCAGGTCGAAACACGCATCCTGGAAATCGAGAACACCCTGACAGCCGCGGTTGTCGTCGACCCGTCCGCCCGCAAGAAGTCCACGGTCCAGGTCGGCTCCCGTGTGTGGCTCAAGGACACCTCCTCAGGTCGGGAGAACCAGTACACCGTCGTGAGCGCCTCCGAAGCGAAGCCTTTGGAAGGCAAGGTCTCGGACGAGTCTCCCGTAGGCAAGGCGGTAATCCGACGGCGCGAAGGGGACAACGTCGACGTTCAGACCCCGCGAGGGACGAAGGTCACCTACACGATTCTCAAGGTCGCTTGACCCCGTTAGCTCCATCACATCTCCCCCTAATTCTCTGATTTGGAGAAACGCGGCATCGCGGCCCACCATGAGGCACTGAATTGCGAACTCCGCCGTTGAGAGGGCGACCTCAGCGAAGTTCGCTTCCCTTATGGACATGTCGTCCGGCGTGGGTATGGAGTAGACGGATGCAGCATTCCGGGGCCTGACCTGGATACCCTTGACGACGGAGTGGACGAAAGCATGGGTCTGCGTCAACTCGCCGGTCCGAAGGAACTCGCTCATCTCCTCGGCGAAGGCGGCGACTCGATCTAGGAGTTCCCGCGCCCCTCTCTCCCCACACGGGTTCCGGCAGGTGCTCGTAGGTCAGCGCCCTGCCCGAGTTGGCCGGAAGCTCCGTAGACGGAGGGGCTAGACCAAGTAGTTGGCAGCCCTCACATCGAAAGCCTTACCGTTGAACTCTTTGCCGCAGCGTAAACAATCCCATGCCCATCAAGGTTGCGCCGACTCCGGCCATTAGCGCCAATGCCCATACTGGCGGGGCAAGGCCACCGGTATTTGGAGGCTCCACAATGCTCAGCGTGTAGGAGATGCGAGCGTAGTAGAAGGCGCTCAGACCCTCGAATCCCGAGTCGGTGCCGACGATCAGCCAGCCCCGGCTTTCACTGTCCACTTTCACGTTGAGAGGCATGTCGACGTTGTCGAGGGTCTTAACCCGGTACTCCCTGTTCACCACATCGCTGTGAGCCACATTGCCCAGGACCACCATGGATTCGCCGCCTCTGGCCTGATTGCCCTTGTCGATGTTCATTCTCAGGTGTCTGTTGTCGCCCTCGGCGGCTACGGGCTCGACAGTGGACGCTCCTGCCTTCACATAGACGCTCTCGCCGGGCGAGCCACCTATGCCGACCAACCCGGCCGACACGTTGGTAGCCAGGTCAATGGACACGGAGACCGCATACACCGTGTTCGGCCTCAGCCCATCAACCCGCCTTTTCAGGAACATGAACAGGTCGTCGCTGCGGTTGTGTCCCTGAACGTAGATGCCACTGCCTTCGAGGCCGTCCGGAAGCGGGCGATGCCCGTAGTCCAACTCGAAGATTGACTGGTCGTGGTCGACGGGCAGGTCTGCGAAGCCGACCGTCCAACCCTCGGCATCATCCTCGAAGTTGAAGTTGAATCCGGCCTCTGCTTCATCCTGAGCCTGAGCGCCAGACGGGCTCAACAGGATGGCCATAGCGACCAATGCGGCGGCGGACATCATCCACCGGCTTATCCTGCGGCGCAGGCTTTGACGTGAGTTACGCAACGTATCGCTTTTGGTCATACTTCTACGCATCGTATTTTATTGCTACACATCCAACCGCAGCAAGGGACGGACTCGGGCAGGGTGCCGCCGTGACTCTCAGCCTTCCTCTGGGCGCTTGCCACTCAGGGATCTGCGGACGCCTCCTCACTCGGCGTCTCGGCCTTCGGCGTCGGGTAGCCAATATGTGGTTCGGCGAAGACGTGGTGGGGCTGCCCGGGGAAATGGAGGAGACTCTAGGAGCATATCCGGTGTCGGCTGACCGACTACTCATGTCAAGACTTCCCTGCCAAAAGTTCGCAGTTGAGTATGCCCCGGCCACCTTGGTTTAGTACGTAATCTCTCCGTTCGAGCGTCCTTGGACGACACTTTGACTCATGCGGCCTTTGATTGGTGATGTACAATTACTTCCTACGATCCAAACGGAATATACCCTCGTCCGGTAGTTGATTCCCTAAGCGCTAGCATGATACTGAAAGACATCGAACAGGACAGCAGGGATCTCATCGAAGGGCTGCGAAGATATGTGGACGGCGAGATCCGCGCCGACCGCATGTCCCGCCTGCTGTACAGCACCGACGCGAGCATCTACCAGGTCGAGCCGATAGCCGTAGTCCTGCCCAGGACGACCGAAGATGTCATCGCCGTTCTCACTGCCGCCGCGCGCTACGATGTCCCCGTCCTACCGCGCGGAGGGGGGACGAGTCTTGCCGGACAGACGGTCAATCACGCCATCGTAATCGACTTCTCCAAGTACATGAGGAACGTACTGGAGGTCAACGCCGAGGAACGCTGGGTGCGTACGCAGCCCGGCATCATCCTCGATGAACTGAACGATCAGATCAGAGACACGGGCCTCTTGTTCGCACCCGACCCCAGTACGAGCAACCGGGGAAACGTCGGAGGGGCGCTGGGAAACAACTCGTGCGGGTCCCACTCCATCGTGTGGGGCAAGACCGTAGACAACACTCTCGGTCTTTCAGCAGTCCTCTCGAATGGAGATACTGCCACCTTCGGGGCTTCCAACGGCGCCGCCCTCGACGCCAAGCTCCGCCTCACCGGGTTGGAGGGAGACATCTACCGCAACCTCGACGCCATTGGACGATCCAGTCGTGAAGAGGTGCTCAAGCGATATCCCAAGATTCAGCGCCGGGTGTCCGGCTACAACCTCGATGAGCTTCTCGACCCGGACGCCGTTGACCTCGCGCGATTTGTCGTCGGCTCCGAAGGGACCTTGCTCACGATTACCGATGCCACCCTGAAGCTCGTGCCCCGCCCCAGGTTCAAGGGCTTAGCGGTCATCCACTTTCACGAGCTAATAGAGTCCATGGAGGCCACGGTCGCGGCGCTGGAACTGGACCCGACAGCAGTGGAACACATCGGAGGCATGATTGTTAGGCAGGCCCAGGCCAACTTGGAATACTCGCGCATGACCGGATTCATTGACGGCAGCCCCGACTCCCTCTTGGTCGTCGAGTTCACCGGCGACTCGGAGTCCGAGGTCGAGTCGAAGGTCGACGGCTGTGCAGCGTATATGGCGAAGCGGGGTCTTGGCTACTCGACAATGAAACTGCTCACGTCATCCGAGCAGGCCATGGTGTGGAACGTCAGGAAGGCAGGACTCGGCCTGATGATGAACGTACCCGGCGACGCCAAGCCGCTACCGTTCGTCGAGGACACCGCCGTTCCGCCAGAGGTGCTCCCTCAGTTCGTCGCGCGATTCGATGAGATTGTGAAGGAGCACGGTACCGAGGCGGGGTACTATGGACACGCTAGCGTGGGGTGTCTTCACATCCGCCCCCTCGTTGACCTGAAGCGACAGGAGGGTGTTTCGCAGATGGCGTCGATCGCCAACGCCGTCAGCGACCTTGTGCTGGAGTTCGGCGGCTCCATGTCCGGGGAACACGGCGACGGCCGCGCACGCAGCATCTGGAACGAGAAGATGTTCGGATCGCAGATATACGACGCCTTCAGGCAGGTGAAGCGGACGTTCGACCCCGCGGGCATCATGAACCCCGGCAACATCGTAGACTCTCCACCAATGACCGAGGACCTCAAGATAGGTCCGTCCTACCGTCCCCTCGAAGTGACGACAGGCTTCAAGTTTGCACAGGAGGGCAGCTTCGCCCACGCCATAGAGATGTGCAACGGGCAGGGCGCGTGTCGAAAGCTGACCGGAACGATGTGTCCTTCGTACATGGTCACCCGCGACGAGGAACACTCCACTCGCGGGCGCGCCAACGCGCTCCGGTCGGCAATGTCCGGCGCGCTACCCGTCGACTCGCTGACGGGAGAACGCCTCCGTGAAGTCCTCGACCTGTGCCTGGAATGCAAGGGCTGCAAGGCCGAGTGCCCCTCGAACGTGGACATGGCGAAGCTCAAGTACGAGTTCTCCTATCGCTACCACAGGGCAAACGGCTACCCGCTCCGCAACCGGATGCTCGCCAATGTCAGCCAGCTCGGCAAGCTCGGGTCATTCTTCGCTCCAATCTCGAACTGGTCGATGCAGCTGGGCCCGGTCAAGGGACTTGCCGAGAGCATTGCCGGCATCGACAAGCGACGATCTCTCCCACCGTTCGCGAGTCAGGCCTTCTCCCAGTGGTTCCGCGCCCGAGGTGGAGCACAAGTCGTTGGCCCGCCCCAACGGCGAGTTGTCCTGTTCTCCGACACCTTCACCGAATACAACCAACCCGACCTCGGTCGCGCCGCGGTCAAGGTGCTCGAACATTTGGGATACCAGGTTATCGTCCCCAGGCCGCTGTGCTGCGGACGCCCGATGCTCTCCAAGGGAATGCTCGACTCCGCCAAGCGCAACGCTATGCGAAACGTCGCCACCGTGCTTCCCTACGTGGAACAGGGAGCCAAGCTCGTTGGCCTCGAGCCCAGCTGCATCCTCAGCTTCCGCGACGACTACGTGGACCTTTTGGAAGGCGACGCGGCGCGTAGAGTTTCGGAGAATACGATGCTCATAGAGGAGTTCGTCCTTCACGCGCAGGCAAACGACGGAGCCGCCATCCGCTACGCAAAAGAGCCGGGTCCCGTGCTGCTCCAGGGACACTGCCACCAGAAGGCCCTCGTCGGAATGGGCAAGGCGTTGGACGTACTATCCGCCATACCGGGCTGCGAGGTCTCGGAGATACCCTCCGGGTGCTGTGGCATGGCCGGGTCATTCGGACTGGAGAAGGAGCACTACGACGTCTCCCTGAAGATAGGGGAGCAGGTCCTGTTCCCTGCAATCCGCGAGCGCGAGGCTGGAGCGGTGGTGGTAAGCGAAGGTATGTCCTGCCGCCACCAGATAGAGGACGGCACCGGCGTCAAGGCCAAGCACCTCGTCGAATTACTCGCCGACGCCATTTAGCGGGGCACGCTGCTTCCCGACGATTGACTCACCACGCCATCACACCTACACTCTTGCCACATATCTACCCCTGAGGTAATTCATGGACCGAGAAGAGATTCGCAGACAGATGGTCGGAGTCGTTGCGACAGCCCCCACGCCGTTCGACGACGAATTCAGAGTAGACTACGGCCTAATTGCAGCCGCCACGGAGACATGGGTCGATAGGGGCCTCGTCGAGGGCAAGGCCGTGCTGAAGGTCGCCGCCGCCATGGGTGAGGGGCCCCAGCTCCGCGAGAACGAGTGGCAGGGACTGATCCAGACGGTGGTGCAGGCAGCGGACGGCAGGGTTCCCGTCATGGGAGCCGTACACTACAAGGATACCGTCCGCACCATTGAGGACATCAACATTGCCGCGGACGCTGGGGCAATCGGCTGCCAGGTATCTCCGCCCATTTTCAACCAGCCCACCGAGGACGATATGCTCCGGTTCTTTGGAGACGTGTCCGACGGCATCGACGTAGGGGTACTGGTCTACAACACCCACTGGCTTCCCCACGGGGGCATCTATCCGAAGACGTTCGAGAAGATGACCGACTTCAAGTACATCGTAGCCATCAAGTGGAATCCGCCCGAGGGGGCGGAGTACGAGGACATCTTCTCGCTGACCGACACCTTCAACATCATGGACAACTCCGACCGTCCCATTGACTGTCACCGACTTGGTGGTCGGGGCTTCCTGACAGACGGTGTGGACGCCTATCCGCCGTTCTATCTCAATGTCTGGGACCTCCTGGAGGAGGGCAAGTACACCGAGGCGCAGGCTGAGTGGGACCGGGTCATTCCCGAACTGCGCGCGTACTACCGCGACGTAACCCAGTTCTCCGGCGGTGAGGGCCGTGTCGCAAAGGGCCTGTCCGAGCTGATGGGCGTTCCGGTCGGGCCTCCGCGTCCGCCGTCTCAGCCGCTCAGCGACGACGACATGGACAAGCTCCGCGCGTTGGTTATCGGGTGGGGCTGGCCCGTGCCGAACGACGAATAGCCCGGCGACAGCTCCAAGAGTGGCTTCGATCAGGGGCGTCCTGTTCGACTCCGGCGACACGCTCGTGGGAAGGGCATCTTCTCGCTATGCCGCTCTGTCCTCGACTATCAGCGTGCGGCCCACGGCTTCAAGGGCCTTTTCGACCTTGCCGAAGTCATTGTCCCTTGAGAAATCCAAAGATACAAGGAATCTACGGTGTACGGCTTGCATACGACTTTTCTCGCGGGCAGCGTTTTTAGATTTCTCACTCCGCTCCGCTACGCTCGGAATGACAGATGGGGGTGCGCCGGGTTCGGAATGACAGATGGGGGTGTGCTGGGCTTGGAATGACAGGGTGTTCTCCCAGAATTGACTGCCTACTAATCTGGACAGGTTCTCTACACTAGGTGCCGTCTGATTTCCTCGGCGATTTCATACTCGCGTTCGAGGCTTACGGTCACGTCATGCGCCGGACTGGTCGGCTCTTTCCCTTCAAGCCTGGCAATGTGGGGAGGCCCGTTGCCCCAGTCGCTGCCGACCTGGCGTCGAGGGACGACGTGCATGTGGAAATGCGGCGCGGATTGCCCGGCGACAACGCCGTTGTTTTGTATGAGATTCAGGCCTTGGGGGTCGTATGCACGAATGAGCGCGTCGGCCACGCGGCGGGCTGCGCGCATGACGGCCATGGCCTCATCGTTCGTCAAGTCGAACAGGGTTTGGGCGTGACGGCGAGCACAAACCAGGACTTGGCCCAGTTCGAACTGCTGCCAGTTGACCATGGTTACGGTCTGTTCCGTCTCCTCGACGATCCCCTTGTCCTCACGTCCGGCGATTGCCTCGCAAAGAAAGCAAGGGTCTTCCGGACGCGGCAGGGTTCCCCGCCGCGCGCCGCCGGGATTTGGAGGTATTTCAATAGGCAACTGTCGCTCCTTGCCGAGTCTCTTCGACACGTGCAGAATCGCGGATCAGCTAGGTTGTGTTGGCATTCTTGAATTTCTCACTGTTATCCGCGATCAAGTCATCATTCCCGCGAAAGCGGGGATCTATTCCTCATAGAGAGTATATGTGTACCCGACTCTGGATTCCCGCTTTCGCGGGAATGACGGGAAATGTCAACACAACCTAGTACCGTTTCAACCTGAATATGCTGGATAGATATGTTGGAGTTTAGTGCGAGCATCCTGAGTGGAGAAGCGCCAGTCTATGACGGCGACAGCTTCATTGCGCTCACGTTCCAGCGCCCGGACCTCTCGTTTCAGCATCACCTCGTCGTCGATTCGACGGTTGAGACACTGGTTGCTGAAGACACTCAATTCGATCTCCGCCATATTCAGCCAGCTTCCGTGTTTCGGAGTGTAATGGAACTCTAGGCGTTTGGCGATGCGCCACGCTTCGGCCGGCTCGAAGGTATCGTACAACGAGCCGAGCTTGTGCGTGTTGAGATTGTCCAGCACCAGCCGTATCGTTTCTGTATGAGGGTATGCCTCATCAACCAACCACTTCATCTGATGTGCGAAGTCCACAGCAGTGCGCCGCTCGGTCACCTCGACATGCCGCCAGCCAGCTTTCGGCTCACAGAACATGAACAGGTTGCGAGTGCCGTTGCGCTTGTACTCGGTGTCATAGCGCTGGGGACGTCCGGGCTTGGCGCCGATAGGTGGCCTCACGTCGGCCACCAACTGCTTGGATGTCTCGTCGAAGCAGATCACGGGACGTTCAGGGTCATAGTTTTCATGGTACAGGTCCAGTACATCCTCCATCCGAGCCACGAACTCCCCGCTCACCTCGGGGATGCACCATTCCTTCTTCTTCCACGGCTTGATTTTGTTTTTTTGAGTATCTGGCGCACGGTCTCGAGGGAGATGCTCTCGGCAAACCCCATCGCCACCACCTTGTCGGCAAGCAGCTGCAGCGTCCAGTCTGCATGGCCTTCGGGTGCATCGCTGCACGCAATGGCTATCAGATGCGCTTGCTGTTTGCCGTCTATCTTGCGCTTCTGTCCCGGTCGAGCACGTTCATTGAGGGCACTGTCGAGTCCCTCCTTGACGAACCGCGTACGTACACGTCCCACCGTCGCTGCGCTTATCAACAGCCCGTTGGCGATGTCACGGTCGATCAGACCATCGTCTGCCTTCAGCAACACCAGTGCTCGCTTGACCTTACGGGCCGAAGTCTCCCCACGACTCGCCATCTCTTTGAGATGTGTTCGCTCCGACTCTTTCAACTCCACCTTGTACTTGAGAGCAGGCATGTCTTCGTATGTCCTTCCTATAGGATTACACACAAGACTAACCTATTTCTTATATTTGTCAAATATATCTGGAATGGGTACTAGTACGAGTGGCCGGATTGAGGCGGGACGTGCGGGTCTACACCAGCACCGGTGTCTTGGTCGCGGAGGCGTGCTGTTCGTCCGCGTGGTAGGAGCTTCTTACCAGCGGACCGGAGGCGACGTGGCTGAATCCCAGCGACATGCCGATCTCGGCCAGCTCGTCGAACTCGCTGGGGGTGTACCACTTCGCTAGGGCGACGTGCTTCTTGGAGGGGCGAAGATACTGACCGATGGTGAGGAGGTCGCAGTCGACCGACCGCAGGTCGCGCATTGTCTCGATGATCTCATCCCAGCTTTCGCCGAGTCCGACCATCATACCCGACTTTGTTACAGCGCCCGGAGCAATGTCCTTGGCGTTCGCGAGCAGTTCCAGCGAACCGTCGTAATCACCCTTGGGCCGAACGCGGGTGAAGACGCGGCGCACCGTCTCGATATTGTGGTTCAGCGTATCCGGCTCGGCGTCCATCACCTTCCTGAGCGAGTCGCGGTCGCCCTGGAAGTCGGGTATCAGCACCTCGATCTTGGTGTTGGGCATCCGCTTGCGGACCTGGCGAATGGTCTGCGCGAAGATGAAAGCCCCTCCGTCCGGCAGGTCGTCGCGGTCGACCGACGTAATCACGGCGTAGCGCAGGCCCATCTGCTCCACAGTATCGGCCACGCGGACAGGCTCCTGCAGGTCAATTCCCTCCGGCTTGCCGGTATCCACCGCACAGTAGGCGCATGCGCGGGTGCAGATGTCGCCGAGGATCATGAACGTGGCAGTACCACGATCCCAGCACTCGCCGATGTTGGGACACTGGGCCTCGGCGCAGACGGTGTTCAGTTGAGCGCCCTCCAGCAGACCCTTTATCTGCCGGTAGCCCTCGCTGCCCGGCATCTTGACCTTCAGCCACTGTGGCAACCGTCGTTCTGCGACCATATCTCTCCCGCCGAAACGTGGCTCTATGTTATCAGAGACGAAGGGGAGGGCGCGAAAAGCATTGCGGAGTGGTAATTGTTCAGAGTTCATGAGGTGAACAGCCCCTGCACCTAATGAGGCTGTCTCATAAGTAGACTACCTCTCTTATGAGGATGTTGTGGATTCCCGCTTTCGCGGGAATGACGGTAGTTATGCAAAAGTCTCCTTTCGCGGGAATGACGGTGGTGGGTATCGGGCGTTCTCACCCCCTGCCTACGCAGGGGTATGTATTTGCACTCTCCAAAGACGAGAAAGCAACTCTTGGGCTGTCATTCTGAGCGGAGCGCAGCGGAGTCGAAGAATCTAAAGTGTCTGTCCTGACATGGGGAGTTCTTACGCTGCTTTTGCTCTTGGTCATGATACAAGCGTGGCACTTGCTGTCCGGTCTTGCAGTTGTGGATTTTAGATTCCTCGCTCCGCTCGGAATGACAGGGGGGTGCTCGGAATGACAGGGGGGTGCTCGGAATGACAGGGGGGTGCTCGGAATGACAGACTGCTATGTATGTTGTGCAAAGGCCTCCTTTCGTGGGTATGACGGTGACTGTTTGCGTTGAGCGCTCTCACGCAGTCTGAACAGTTACCGCACTTCGTGAGTGTCCAGTCTTGGTGAGGTGAACCTCCCCGCTCCTCTGGATTCCGGCCCCGTATTGTGGTACGGGGTGACGTTCCCCGTATCAAGTACGGGGCGGGCTCTTCGCCGGAATGACGGTGGGCTGTGTGCGCTGAGCGCTCTCACGCAGTCTGAGAAGTTGTTGCGGAGTGGAGGCGGGCGTGCCGGTATGGCCAGCCGGGGGCCGGGTACTGGATTCTGGGGGCAATAGATCGAAATCGGTGAAATGACGGGACGGTAGTAGTGGGTCGTTTTGCGTTCAAAGGCAGGGCGGGTTTGAAACCCGCTCCTACCGAGCCGCAGTTGGACCGCCAGGTTCTGGGGTGCAACGTCTGCGAGAGGGTCAGGTGGGTGCGCGGGCGTGGTGGGAGTTTTGGGATTTGCGTTGTTTGCGTTGGAGTTCTCGGCGCCGGCGGCGGGAGAGGTTCTGGGTGCTCGGTGCTGGGTTCTGGGGTGTGGGATTGGGAGCGCCGTGTCGTCGGTCACTGGTATCTTGGACGGCAGGGTCCCGGGGTGTGGGACCGGGATCAGGAGCAGTTTTGGTATCTGCATCTTCTATTGGATCGGGAGCAGGGGCAGATTCGATATCTGCGTCTATGGGCGAGGGCGTGTGATTGGAGGTCTCGGTGTTTTCGGGCGAGGCGAGTTCGCGGTCTTGGATTTTGGAGAGGATGTCGGCCATGAGTTTGTTGTATAAGTCGGGCGGGCCGGCGGAGTTGGGTTGGTCGTGGTCGTCGTAGCCGGGCTTGTATTTTTCGGGCATGTGGGCACGGAGGACTGCGTTGAGGAGCGAGGGTGGGGAGTCGGGTTGCCGGGCGCGTTCGAGGAGCAGTTCATCGAGTCCGTCACGGAACTCGCGGTCGGCAATCTCTTTGCGCCGGACGAATCCGAGGGTGTTGTCGCGTTCCCATGCATCGAGAGTGTAGACGGTGACGCCGCCTGCTCGGGCGGCGGATGAGTAGGTCCTGGTCTGGGCGTACCGTTCGAGGCAGAGCGTCTGTCGGAGCCAGGTTTCGCGGTGTTCCGGGGTGAAGTCGTCGAAGCGAATGTCGAGTTCGCGTTCGAGCTCGGCAGCCTCGTAGGTAGAGTTGACGCGTAGGGCTTTGAGGTCGTAGAGGTCCATGGGTGTTGAGGGGCATGGTAGACCATACGTTCTTATCTGTCAAGGGGGGTTCACCACAGAGGGCACAGAGATCACAGAGTGAGGAGAAAGGGTGAACTGGGAGTCAGTTGCTTCACTTGTACGGCCCCGGCGCGGGGCGTAACGCTGCTTTCAAGTAGCTGTCGGAACCCCCTCTCTGTATCTCTCCCACGGTGGGCTGACAGGGGTATGTATTTTCTATCGTTCCACTCTCCAGTGACCAGAAAGCAACCCGGCTCTGTCATTCTGAGCGGAGCGCAGCGGAGTCGAAGAATCTCAAGTGTCTGTCCTAACGTAAAGCTGACACACGGAGTTCTTAAGCTGCTTTCGCTCTTGGTCACGATACAATCGTGGCACTGGCTTGTCCGGTCGTGCGGTTATGGATTTTAGATTCCTCGCTCCGCTCGGAATGACAGGGGGGTGCTCGGAATGACAGGGGGGGGTGCTCGGAATGACAGGGGGGTGCTCGGAATGACAGGGGGATGTTCGGAATGACAGGGTGTTATGTATGTTGTGCAAAGGCCTCCTTTCGCGGGTACGACGGGTGGTGGCGCGGTTTCGGAGGCGGGCTACCACAAGGGTTGCCCCTACGGCGGGTTGGCCGGGGGGTATTTTCAGACGAAAGGCTTTACCGTCAGGTCGCGCTTGACTATACTGCCCGCATGGAACCGCTCAGCGCGACTCCCAATCCCTTCGGGGGAATCGTCCCGGACCCTGACCTTCTCCCCGCCGATCCGTCGGAGTTCGCACAGCGGCTCGAACGGTCCCTCAAGGAATGGACGGACGCAGCTTATAAGCTCATCTGGCTGGAAGTCCCGCTGACTAATGCAGGGCTGGTCCCCGTTGCCGCCGGTGAGGGTTTCACGTACCACCACGCCGACGACAGCTACGTGATGATGCTCAAGAGGCTGGAACGCGACGCATTCGTTCCGAACTACTCGACGCACTACATCGGCGCGGGCGGGGTCGTGATCAACGCCGACAACGAAATCCTGGTGGTGCGCGAGAAGCGAGGAGGAGTCGGTTCCGGCTCCTTCAAACTGCCGGGCGGGCACCTGCACGAAGAAGAGCATCTGGCCGACGCCGTCGTGCGTGAGGTCTTCGAGGAGACGGGCATTCAGTCGCGATTCGTCTCCCTCGTCTGCTTCAGACATCAGCACGCCTACCGTCACGGCAAGTCGGACATCTACTTCGTATGCCGTCTGGAGCCGCTGACAGACAGCATCGCCATGCAGGAAGACGAGATCGCCGAGTGTGTGTGGATGCCGGTTGAGACGTATCTCAGTGCCGAGAGCGTCAGCATCTTCAACAAGGAGATCGTGCGCGCGGCGATCGAGACGCCGGGATTCGGGCCAATCGCCATCGACGGCTACCGCGATCCGGCCAAGGTCGAGGTGTTCTTCCCCAAAGACGGTGTGGAGCCAGGATAACCGGAAACCGTGACGACTGAAGTTTCCATAGAGGGTATTAGGCGAGCGCTCGAACACGCGAATCAGCGGAGCGAGGCTCTCCTCGAAGTGCTGCGCGCCCTCCAGAGGACGGTACCGGCGAATGAGGAAGGGTCTTCTTCCGAGTTGAAGGAGACCTTGACCAACCTCATCATCATGCGTACGCGCCTGAACGAGCGGCAGTCGGCCCTCCCCGCATTGCTGAGCGAGGCGGCCAGTGAAGGCTTGACTTCAATCACTCTCCCCGACGACGTGGCGGAGCAGTTGCATCTGACGTGAGATACCGGGGAGTAATAGGGGGCTAGATTTTCGTTTCACAACGGCAGGGCGGGTTTCAAACCCGCCTCTACCCGTTACCCCTAGAGTCTATGATGTTGAACCGCTAGCTGCCGGTCTGCCAGCCGGCGATGAACGACTCGGCATCGACGCCGTCAGGCAGGTCGCTGAAGTAGTAGCGTATTGGGCCTGACTGGAATGACGGCTCGAACATCTCCTCGTCGCCCTGGAGCATCGCATCCAGCGGCTGGAACCGCGTCCACAGGGTCTTCGACTCCTCGTCTGTGAACCGGTCGGCAAAGTCGGGTCCCCAGTTCAGGGTGATTTCATGGGTCGACGACGCGCGGCTCCGGGACTCAGCGGTCGTGTCGAATCCGGGGTCCTTCAGCGCCCGGATGTGGAGCGCGGCCTTCGAGAGGTAGATCGTCAGGACAGTCTTGCCGTGGGGGCCTGCTCCCGGCTGCAGCGACTCCAGCGCCGCGCGGTAGCCATCAGCGTTCCGGGAGATGACGGCGCGGAGGGCTGCTTCGGTGGCGTCCTTCATCTCTGCGCCGCGGCGAGCGAAGGTCTCGAATTTGTCTCTTGCCGCAGGGGCGAGGCTGTCGGCGAAACCCATCTCCGGATATTGCCCGAATATCGCGTGGCCGCCGTGGAGGGTACGACGCTTCTTGGTCGTGTAGTTGCTGCCTGTGTGGAGAAGGAAGTTGCTGTAGATGACCCCGTCTCCGGCGTTCAGCTCGACGGCAATGCCCTCGGCGGCGGTTTGCAGGCGTTCGTTCGAGATTTCCGAATAGCCCGCCATGTCCTTCATGAACTCGGCATTTTCCCTGTCGGTGTTGCGTCTGCGGTGGCTGCCGGGGACGACCCAGAGGACACTGTCGTCGTACATCGGCACGTTCCACTGGGTGTATCTTGGCCCGTTCTCCATCAGGTCGGCCGCAAGCGCTTCCATGGGGGCCATGTCGGTCGGGTGGACATCGCGATGCCAGCCCGTGCCGCCCGGCCAGTCACGCACAGGGTTGCACATCATCATCATGCTGGTGACGTTGGGCTGGGGATTGCACAGGAGCTGCGAGGCGATATCCAGCGTCTCGTCGGCGATCCAGAAGTCCTCGACCACGTTCGCCGTCTCCTCGTCGATCAGCCCGGGCCGCTCCATGTGGACACGTGGCTGGCGGACCATATCGTGCTGTCCGCCCGGAGGGTCGTCTGGGCCTCGCTCGGCGGCCCAGACCGCCTTTTGTCTATCCAGAATCGTCTCGCAGCCGGCCCGCATGGACTCCAGCTTGTCCGGCGGAATCACGTTCCGAAGAATCAGGAATCCCTGCTCCATGAACTTGTCCCGGTCAACTCTCATATCTTGTGTTCCTCTCGCCGGAGGTGAATTGCTCGACGCTACCCCGTGACCATTCGGAGTCCTGGCAATGTGGGCGCGTGAGTGCGGGCGATTAAAGCACGGGGGAGAGGTGGTTGCAAGAGAACTGGGTGGCGCGGGCAGAGTTCAGTCTTGGTGAGGTGAACACGATCACCCCTATGCTGACAGGGGTAGGCATTTGACCATCAATCCGCTTCCACGACTGAGACAGGAGCCCCCTCACTGTCATTCTGAGCACAGCGAAGCGGAGTCGAAGAATCTAAAGTGTCTGTCACAAGGTAAAGCCGACACGGAGAAGGTTTGATTCTCGGTTACGATACACGCGTGGCTCTGTCCGTCCGGTCTTGCGGTTATGGATTTTAGATTCCTCGCTCCGCTCGGAATGACAGGCTGTTATGTGAGTTATGCAAAGGTCTCCCTACGAGGGTATGACGGTGGGTTGTGTGTTGAGCGCTCTCACGAAGTCTGAACAGTTGCGCCGTGCGAGAAATGGTTCAATATCATGCCATTTTGGTGGTACACTACCTCGCAGTGCCTTTTCAGCGGGCCGCAAGCATTATCCCTGAGCAAGTTGGTTGTGGTATAACTGCGTGTCGCGTCGAATGCGAAGAAACTCTAGTACCGGTTCCATATAATCTTGGTGGCTTACTCGAACACCCTCACCCCCGTTCTGCAACGGGGCAGGCTCTAGCCCTCTCCCACGAACGGGAGAGGGGATACGCGCCACCTCAATGCGACTGTCATATTCAAATGGGAACGGTACTAGATAAAGGCGTATTGGGAACATAGGAACAGAAATGAACGGCCAGTCGGACAACATAGTCATTCGGGCATCGAGCATAGCGAAGCTGTACGGAGAGGTCGTCGCCGTGGACGGGGTATCGTTCGAGGTGCGGCGTGGGGAGACCTATGGGCTGCTGGGTCCGAACGGCGCGGGCAAGACGACCACGATGCGACTCATGAGCGGCCTTTCTCCGCTGACCGGCGGGGAACTGACCGTGGCGGGCATCGACGTGTCCCGGCAGGCGAGGGAGGTGCGCAACGTCTTGGGCGTGGTGACTCAGCAGGACGGGCTCGACACGGACCTCAACGCAAGGGACAACCTCGTCGTGTACGGATTCATCGCCGGACTCTCACACGCACAGGCCGAGGAGCGGGCCGACGCGGTGTTGATGTACTTCGACCTCACCGACAAGGCCGACGAGGAAATCGACAACCTCTCCGGCGGCATGAAGAGACGCCTCGCCATTGCGAGGGCCTTCATGACAAAGCCCCAGGTCATCGTCTTGGACGAGCCCACGACCGGCCTTGACCCGCACGGACGCAACAGCGTCTGGCAGGAGCTCGAGACCATGAAGCAGGCGGGGGTGACGGTGTTCATGTCCACGCACTACATGGATGAGGCGGCGGCGCTGTGCGACAGGCTGGCCATCATGCACCATGGCAAGATCCTGGCCGAGGGAGCGCCGGACGAACTGGTGAACCGTCACGCGGGTACGGAAATGGCGCAGGTGCGGGTCTCCAACGGGTCCCGTCAAGACGTGGTCAAGTGGATACAGGAGGCAGGGTTCGACTACCGGGAGGCGGGGGCGATGATCACGGTAGCATCACGCGGCGGCGTCCGGCCGGACCTGTCGGCTCTCGATGGAGTGCGCGTGTCGTACCGGCCATCCAACCTGGAGGATGTCTTCCTTACCGTGGCAGGCACGGAGCTTACGAACGAGTAATGTTAGCTGCACAAGGTACGTACATAGGTGGGATCAGACTACGCAGCATAACCGGGATCTGGTTTCGTCACGCCCTGGTGCTGCGGCGCACGTGGATACCCTCTTCGACGTGGTACTTCGTCGAGCCCTTCGTGGCGCTGATGGCGCTTGCCCTCGGCGTGGGCGCGCTGGTTGGCGACGTCGACGAAGTGCCGTATGCCCAGTTCGTCACTCCGGGGATCATTGCCGGTTCCGCCATGTTCCATGCCATATTCGAGTGCTCATGGGGGGCCTTCTTCCGCATTCAGAAGGGGCTGTACGAAACGACCATGACCGCGCCCGTCAACACGCGGGAGATCGCCATGGGCGATATATCGTGGGCGATGAGCAGGGCGCTTATAACGGCCACCTGCATCGGGGTCGTAGCGGCCATCCTGGGATGGATTGATCCCCTTACGGTACTTGGCATATTGCTGGTGGCGGCGATGATCGGGATGCAGTTCGGCGCAATGGGCCTCATATTCGCGGCGCTGTCGCCGAACGTACACATCCTCTCCCTGACCTTTACTGTGGTGGCTTCGCCGCTCTTCTTCTTCAGCGGAGCATTCTTCCCCGTGTCCGTCCTGCCTGAGTGGGTAGAGCCGATTGCATGGGTTGCGCCCCTGACGCCATTGGTACACCTGGCGCGAGGGTTCGTAACAGCATCTCTGGATATCTCCCACCTCTACTCCGCGCTGTACGTGCTTGTCCTGACGGCCGTCATGTTCCCCATCGCCTCGAAGCTGCTGCATCGTCGCCTGATCAAGTAGGCGTTACCGCAGTCGGCTATTGAGCGGGTAGGGAACGGGCCGGCCAACACAGGGGGTGCGTCGGTTCATCGGTCCCAATAATGAGGGACGCCGAATGATCCAGGAGAGTGTTCGGCACCCTTCGACAGGCTTTCTAGTAACTGCTCAGGACGGGGGGGATTCACCACAGAGGGCACAGAGATCACGGAGTGAGGAGAAGGGGCGCTTGGGAGGCAATTTCTGGCACCTCGGCATGACCCCTGGTGCGGGGCGTGACGCAGCTTTCAAGTAACTGCCCTCGCCTATGTTGGGACATCACCCTCACCCCGTATCGGAGTACGGGGCAGGCTCCAGCCTTCTCCCACGACGGGAGAAGGGATAAGAGGGCCTTCGACAGGGTAAGTCTTTGGGCTTCAGATTGAAGCGAACTTGGCTCCTACTCGATCGGCACCGTGTCGCCGTGCCAGGGGAAGGCGTAGCTTGGGTTGTTGGAGAAGCGGTTGAGGCCGCATTCGAGACGGACGGAGGTCATCGGTGGGAGCTCGACGGTGAAGTGCTTGCCATTCACGGTCGTCGATGCGCTGCCGGTGGTCTGCTCGGCGCGGGTGCGGAGGCCGGGGTTGATGCCGGTGTAGCTGTACGTCGTCTCGTCGAAGGACACGTCGGTGAACGAGTGCTCGCCGAACGCGCCCGCCTGGATAATCAGGGAGCGGGTCTCGCAACTGCTCGTGTTGACGAGTTGGATGCAGACCTTGTCTGCCGAGAGCTCGTCGACGAGAGCGGACACGTCGGCGGGGAGTCCCGGTCGACGCTCACAGGAGTCGAAGTAGCGGACGGTGGCGCGGAGGATGCCACCGTTGTACAGCGGCGCAGGCGAACCCATGGTGGTCTGGATGAGAGCCTTGACGATGACGGGGTTGGGAGGCCAGTTGTTGTCGTCGATGATCTCCTGGACGGTGCGCGTGTCTCGCTCCATCGCCTCGATGAATCCGGCGACCTGCTCGTAGTCGGCAGCCATGGTCTGAACGGGCCAGTCGGGATTCTTGCCGTCGTAGTACTGGAAGCGGGAGAACTCGGTGCGAGCGCCGCCTCGGTCGCCAGTCAGGGGAATGTCATTCCAGTCATCGCCGCCGCCGTTCATCCAACGATCACGGACGCGAGTGATGATGTCATAGTCACCATCGGACATCGACGCATGGTGGAGATGCGTCAGATGCGGTGGACCGCCACGGATGCTGAAGTCGCCGTATGAGTCCCAGCCGTCGGCTCCGTAGCTGGTGGGCACGACCATGCAGCGGCTTTCGGTCTCCGTCTCGATGGAGTTTTCCATGAGGACGCGGACCTGTGAGCGCAGGACTTCGAGGTACGAGTCGTCGCCGCCGCTGAGCAGGTGCGCGCACTCCGCGCCGATGATGAGGCCGAGGAAGAGGCGGTCGATGGCGCGCTCGCCGGTGCTCCAGCCGTGCAGGCCGCCCCACCACTGTCCGTCGCGGGCCTCGCCGACCACGCCGGTCGGCCCCACGTTGTCGGGAATGATGCCGCCGTTGGCCTCGATGCGGTCTATCCAGCCCTGCACGTAGTCGAGCACCCACTTCTTGTACTTCTCATCGCCGGTGTAGAGGTAGGCGTTCGTCACGAGCGCGGTGGCACAGAGGTTGCTCGGCTCGTCGCCCTGAAGCACCATCTCGTCGAAGATGTCGAGTATCTCCTCGCGCCGTGCCTCGTCCTCGTACCAGCGGGGTTCAAGCTCCTTGATCCTCGGATAGAGGAAGTGCGGGAGCAGAGGTTCCGTGCTGGGGTTGTCCTCCATCGTGCCCCGGTGGCCGAAGTCGCCCAGCGACCTGCGGTCGAGCCAGTGGCGGACGAGATGGACGTGGTCGGAGACGTTGCCGTCGGTGTGGACGATGCCCTTGTGCTTCCGGACTTCGGTCAGCGGACCGGCGCCGCCATGAAGGGGGGAGCGGAAGATCTTGTGGACGGGGTCCCAGTTGGGGGCTTCGGGGTCCTCGCCGATGTACATGGCGGCGAACTTGCGGGCGCGTTCGCGGTTCGATGGGTTGGTCGGATCGGCCAGGCCGAAGTCGTAGAGCATCTGGTTGCCCTCGCCCATGTGGAACCAGTCGGCGTTGAAGGGGATGTCGAGGTTCCAGTACTCGTTGCGAAGCTGAGGCATGTACATGGGGTGATTCGGATCGTCGTCGGTGAGCTGTCGCTCCTCGCTGTAGAGCCAGGTAATGGCGTCCCACTCGCGCTTGGCGATGTCGAGGAAGCGGCGCGGCCCGCCGAGGGCGTAGTAGATGCCGCGCATGGAACGGCTCTCGTAGGCGTCGTCGACGTCGAAGAAGTGGTAGACGCGGCCGTCGGGTCTCGCGTACTTCTCCGTCGCCACATCACCGGCGTGGGCGATGATGTCGAAGAGGCGGCGCTGCAGGAGCGCCCAGTCGGGCGGGGGAGCGATCTTGGTTGCGGTGATGGTCGGTATTTTTTGTATAGGCGTGGCCATGTGTTCCCCCTAATCCGGGCGTATGGGATTGGTCGGGTGATTATAGACGAAAACGGGGGAGGGGGTTGCGGCTAGCGTCGGGGACGTCGGCGCACGCCGAACCAGACCAGCCCGGCCATGATGCCGAGCCAGACGGCGTCGGCGGTTGAGGAGCCCAAGCTACACCAGCCGATCGAAGGATCGACCAAGTCAATTTTTCGAGGCTCTTCCGGGGGAAATCTTGAGGCGCCCGGCTGTGGGCCGCTGGTTCCTGGTAGGGGTTTATATCCCTTCCCCAACTCGACCAGATCCTCTTTCGCCCTCGCAAGAAAGTCGGTTCTCCTGCAAATTCCTGTCCATCCATTATAAGTGTAGACGATGTACTCAATGCCTATATGAAACTCAAAGCCGCAGCTAATCTCATTGTCGTTCGTTCCAACGTATATGGTCTCGTAAAGGGGTCCCTTCCAAACAGTTGTGACCTCGAATTCGACTATGAAAGCCGACCATCCCCTCGAGTTTTCGGACTCCTTACGATCGATCACCTTGCCTGCAAAGACAGAGGTTGAGTCTGCCAATTGCTCAGTAGGTGAGCCTAAGGGCGCACATGAACACGCGCTGGTCTCGCCAGTGTTTGCGAAGAACCAGAGTAGACTCACCGAGAATATGAGCACCAGTCGAATCGTGTAGGTTGCCATGACAGTCCCATCATATCAGTGACAGTCCAGCGCCTCCGATGGCTGAGAGGAGGACGACGAGCCAGGGGGGCCATTTCCAGAAGGCTAGGAGGCCGAATGCGGCGGCTCCTAGGGCCAGGTCTTCGCGGGAGGTGATGGCGGTGGTCCAGACGGGGTCGTAGAGGGCGGCTGCGACGAGGCCGACAACGGCGGCGTTGATTCCCATGAGCGCTGCGCGGAAGCTGGTGTGCGATCTCAGGCTGTCCCAGAACGGGAGAATTCCGATGACGAGGAGGAAGGATGGGAGGAAGATGGCGCCGAGGGCGAAGAGGCCGACCGTCCAGCCGCCGTTGACGGTACCGAGGTATGCGGAGAAAGTGAGTAGGGGGCCCGGAACGGCCTGGGCAGCGCCGTAGCCTGCTATGAACTGATCGTTGGTGGTCCAGCCCTGTGGGACGACCTCGGCCTGGAGGAGGGGCAGGATGACGTGACCGCCGCCGAACACGAGCGAGCCGCTGCGGTAGAAGCCGTCGAAGATGTTGAGCCACTCGGTCTCGGCGACCTGACGGATGATCGGAGTACCGAGGAGGAGGATAAGGAAGACTGCGAGGCACGATATGGCGAGCCATCGGGCGATGGAGATTTTTCGTGTGGTTGAATCGACTGAATTAATTTGTCCTCGCAGCAGCCTCCAGCCGACGAGTCCCGCGATGGCGATGATTACTATGTTGGCGACGGGGTGGTCCCAGAATAGGAGGGCGATTCCGGAGATTACGGCTATTGTGGCGCGCTGCTTGTCCGGGGTGAGGTTCTTCGCCATGCCCCAGACGGCGAGTGCAACGACAGCGACGGCGACGGTCTTGAGGCCCCTGAGCCAACCCTCATTGACGAGGTCGTCGAACTCGGTGACGCCGTAGGCGAAGAGTATAAGCAGGGCGGCGGAGGGTAGGGTGAAGCCCAGCCATGCAGCGAATCCTCCGAGGAGTCCGCCTCGTGTGATGCCCACGGCGATGCCAAGCTGACTGCTGGCCGGGCCGGGCAGGAACTGGCACAGGGCCACGAGGTCGGCATAGGAGCGCTCGTCCAGCCACTTGCGGGCGACGACGTACTCTTCGCGGAAGTAGCCGAGGTGGGCGACGGGGCCTCCGAAGGAGGTCAGGCCAAGCCTGAGGGCGACGACGAGGATTTCAGCCAGCCGACGGGGCGATGCGGGCGGCGGGGAGGGTGGGAATTCGGGGGGCGAGGGGTTCAAGGGTTTTTTAGAGTCAGTCTCCAATGAGTAGGCATCACTTGATAGCGCATGTCATTCCGAGCACATCGAGGAATCTCAGGTGTCTACCTACGACGTTGTCTTGCGGGCAGCGACTTTAGATTGCTCACTCCGCTTCGCTACGTTTGGAATACTTCATGAGGGTTGCCACTCTCACCACCTGAAATTGAAAGTGGAGTTGGCACGAGCCAGCAGGGTCCGAGGACTGGATTCCGGCCTCCGCCGGAATGACGGGTGATGGCGCGGATTCGGGGACGGGCAACCACAAGGGTTGCCCCTACGATGGGTTGGCCAGGGTTTATTTTCGTAGCAATCGTTCATGTCGGTTGCTACCGACACCACCAATCATGAAAATGGCCCCAGGGGCGATTCGCGAATCGCCCCTACCAGAGGTTGACCTTGGGTTATTTTCAGAGGAATGACAGGTAATGTCAATTCGCCCTAATACTGGAACGGTATAGGGATTGAGTCGCCGTGCCAGGGGAAGGCGTAGCTGGGCTTGTTGGAGAAGCGGTCGAGTCCCGCGTCGAGCCGGATGGAGGTTCCCGGAGGCAGGTCGACGGTGAAGTGCTTGCCGTTGACTTCGGTGGCCTGGAGGCCGTCACCGGTGCTTGTCGTCACCGTCGTGAAGGTGTGCTCGCCGAAGGCCCCGGACTGGATGATGACGCTGCGGGACTCGTTGCGGTTGGTGTTGACAAGCTGGACGCCCACGCCGTCGGCCCGGAGCTCGTCGACGAGCACCGCGACGTCGGGCGGGAGGCCGGGTCTCATGCGGACTGGATCGAAGTAGCGGACGGTCGCGCGTAGCAGGCCGCCGTGGTAGAGGTACTGCGGCGAGCCGAACATGACGTGGGTGAGAATCTTGGTGAAGACGGCGTTTCTTGGCTCCTCGTTGTCGCGGAGAATTTCGGGGACTGTGCGGTCGTCGTTCTCCATCGTGTGGTAATTCTCCAGCGCCCGTTGGTACTGGAGGGAGAGCGTCTTTTCCGGCCAGTTCGGGTTCTTCCCGTCGTAATACTGGAAGCGGCTGTACTCGCTGTCATGCTCGGCCCTGGCAGGTCCGAGAGCCTCCTCGTTCCAGTCGCGCATCTTGTCGCCCTCACGGACGCGCAGGATGAGGTCATAGTCTTCCTGCGACATGGAAGCGTGGTAGAGGTGGGCGAGCTCGTAGAGACGCAGGTTGGTTGAGGAGGTGGCGTCCCACTTATCCTCCTCGACGTGGGCGTGTACCCAGCCGTCGGGCGTGGCGCGGTTGGGGACGAGAAGCTGGCCGTCTTCGCCGGTGATCGAGTTGTCGAGAAGAACGTTGATCTGCGAGCGCAGGAGGTCGAGGTAGGAGGCGTCCTGGGTGACAAGGTGGGCGCACTCTGCTGCGACTCCCAGCGAGTGGAAGATGTGGCTCCAGCCGACGTAGCTGTTCCAGCCGTAGAGGGTGCCCCACCAGACACCGTCGCGGTGCTCGCCGGGCTTGCCGGTTGGGCCGACGTTGTCGGGGATGATGCCGTTGTTCTGCTCGATGCGGTCCATCCAGGCTTCGACGTAGTCTACTACCCACTGCTTGTACTTGTCGTCGCCGGTGTAGAGATAGGCGTTCGTCACGAGGCCGGTGGCGGCGAGGTTCGCGGCGGAGTCGCCGTTGAGGACGACCTGATTGAAGATGGCTACGATCTCTCTCGCTCGCTTGGGATCATCCCACCAGCCGGGTTGGAGGTCCTTGACGACGGGGTAGATCGACCCGCGCACGCCCATCGACTTGGCCTGCCAGTCGGGGGACGAGGCGTGGCCTCCGTGCAGGTACGTCTTCACCATATCGAGCGTCGCGTCGTGGAATGGGCCGAGGCTGCCGTGCATGGGGGAGCGGATTATTTTGTAAACGGGGTCGTAGATGGGGGACTCGGGGTCCTCGCCGAGGAACATGTCGGCGAACCGACGGGAACGGCGGACGTTCTCGGAGATGGTCGGGTCTCCGAGGGCGAGGTCGTAGAAGGCCATGTTGCCCTCGCCCATGTGGTGCCACTCGGCGTCGCCGGGATGCGCGATGCTGAAGTACTCGTTGTGGATGTTGTGCTTCAACCGCATCGGGTGAACGCCGTGGTGGTACTCCATGTTGTTGATGCGGTTGCCGTCGCGGTCGTCGAAGAGGCGCGTCGTGGCGTTCCAGTGTTTGAGGGCGAGGTCGACGAGGCTCTCGTCTCCGCCCATGTTGTAGAGGAGACACCAGTTGTAGGAGCGCTCGTAGTAGTCGTCGAGGTCGTCGGACCAGTACCACGCGCCGCTTCGCTCGGCGTACTTGCGGCTCATCATGTGGGCACCCTTTTCCATAAGGGCGATAAGCTTCAATTCCAAGAGCGCCCAGGATGGCGGCGTGGCGACCTTGCTGGCGGTGATTGTCGGCATGTTAGTCATGGTGTACCTCGTGCATGGGAAGGCAGCCCGGTTTTTGGGTCGGCTGGCTATTCGTGGAAGGGGATGGGGACGCTGTCTCCGTGCCATGGGAAGGCGTAGCTCGGCTTATTGACGTAGCGGTCCATTCCGGCGTCGAGTCGGATGGCCGTTGACGGGGGAAGCTCTACGACGAAGGCCTTGCCGTGCACCTGCTGGACGGTATCACCGTCGTCGCCCTCCCGGTGGTAGGAGACCTCGGTGAAGTCGTGCTCACCGAACGCTCCGGCCTGGACGATGACGCGCCGGGACTCGCCGTGATTGGTGTTCACGAGTTGGATACCCGCGCCGTCGGGCCGGAGCTCATCGACGAGGGCGGCAGTGTCCGGCGGGAGACCGGGTCGTCCACGATCTTTGTCGTAGTAGCGCACGGTCGCTCGCAGGAGGCCGCCGTTGTAGGTCGCCTGTGGAGTGCCCATGGTCACCTGGGTCAACCCCTTGGTCAGGACGAGGTGCTGCGGCATTTGATTTGTCGTGATGATGTCGTATGGCAGCCGGTCGTCCTCCATCATCTCCTCGTACTTGGTTATGGCCTCGTTGTACTCGGCAGTGAGAATCTTCATCGGCCAGTCGGGGTTCTTGCCGTCGTAATACTGGAAGCGTGAGAACTCGGTCTCGCCGGAGTTCTTTTCGCCGAGACGGTCGCCGACCTCGTTCCAGTCGCGGCGGACGTCCTGATCGCGGATGCTGGTGATGAACTCGTAGTCCTGCTTGTCCATCGAGGCGTGGTAGAGGTGCATCATCTCCTGTGCGCGCATGGGGCTCGGGCCCTGCATGACGCCGCGCGAGGGAATGCCGTCGTTCATGCCCCGACCGACGGGGGGAGTGAGAATCCAGCCCTCGGGGCCGTAGCGCACGGGCGTGATGAGCTGACCGTCGTCCTCGATCTTCGCCGCGTCGACGATGACCTTGAGCTGCGAGCGGAGGAGTTCGAGGTACTCGTAGTCGCCTGTGAGCATGAGGGCGCATTCGACGGCGGTGTTGATGCCGTGGAACATGATGTTGTAGCCCTGGTAGTGGTTCCAGCCGTACTGGCCGCCCCAGAACACGCCCTCGCGTCCGCCGCCGATTACGCCGTCGTGGTCGACGTTGTCGGGCGTGATCCCGCCGTTCCGGTTCGTCCGGTCAATCCACGCTTCGAGGTAGTCGAGGACCCACTGCTTGTACTTGTCGTCTCCTGTGTAGAGGTAGGCGTCGGTGACGAGGGCGGCAGCAGCGAGCGTGTTGGGCGTGTCGCGCTGGAGGACGAGCTTGTTGAAGAGATCGATGATGTAGGCGCGGCGTTGTGGGTTCTGGAACCAGTGGGCCTCGAGGTGCGGGACGATAGGGTAGAGGCTGGCGCGGACACCGTAGTAGTTGACCTCGCCGCCAAGATAACGGCCCGCGAGGAGCATGGTGTTCGCCCAGTTGACGTCGCCTTCGAGCATGGGGCCCTGGCTGGACTGGAAGGGTGAGCGGATGATCCGCTTGCTTGCGTCCCAGAGGTCGGCCTCAGGGTCCTCGCCGATGTACATGCCCGCGAATCGGCGAGAGCGGCGTGCATTCTCGGAGATCGTAGGGTCAGCGACGCCCATGTCGTACCACGCCATGAGGCCTTCACCGAGGTGGTGCCACTCCATGGGATGGTTCATCCCCCAGAACTCGTTGTGCTGAGCGGGGGTGAACTTCTTGGTGTGGTTGTTGTGGATAGGGCGGTGGTTGAAGCTCTGGTCGCTGATGCGGTTCGTGGCGTTCCACTGCTGGAGGTGCAGGTCGAGCATGTCGTCCGCACCGCCGAGCGCGTAGAACAGGCCGAAGTTGTAGAACTGCTCGTAGAGGTCGTCGAGGTCCTCGGCGAGGAGGGTCGCTCCCCCGCGTTCGGCGTACTTCGACGTGTAGGTACGCGCGGACTCTTCCATCAGGGAGAAGAGCTGGCGCTCCATGAGCGCCCATGCGGGCGGGGCTGTGACCTTGGTTGCCGTGATGGTCGTGCCGTTAGTTACTTCGACGGATCGTGCGTGCATTTTGGGGCCTCCCCTCCAGGGGTTCGAGTAATTCAGTATCTAGTAGAGGCTTCCCGGCTTTGTGACCGGGCACCATCGGGCGGTCATGAGGTGGTCGATGAGTATCTCGGTTGATTCAGGGGTACCAATGCGTTTAAGGGCCTCCGCGGCGTTGCCGAGCACGTAGCGGTTCGGGTCGTTCATGAGGTCGGAAAGGGCGACAACGGCCTCCTCGGCCATCGATCCCAGCTTGGCGATTGCCAGTGCAGAGTTTCTTCGGACGGTCTCGTCCTCGTCGGAGAGAGCGTCGATGAGGGCGGGGACGGCATCGGACGTGGTCTGCGCGACCTGACCGAGAGCCTCGACCGCCTGGCTCCGCACGAACGGGTGACTATCACGGCTCGCTTCGGAGAGAGGTTGGACGGCGTCACGGGCACCAAGTCCGATGTCGCCAAGGGTTTCGGCGGCAAGGGCCTTGTCCCATTCCTCCGTGTCCGCCAGCGCATCGACGAGGGCGGGGACGGCAGGAGTTCCCATGGCCGTTAGAGCGTAGCTGGCGTTCGCCGACTGTTCCATCTGGCCGGGTATGCGGCGGAGGCGGTCCTTGTCGTTGTACCAGTTGTCGGCGCTACCGGCACGCATGGTGTCGATCAGGGGTCCGACGGCAGGCTCGCCGATGGCGCTCAGGGTGTATGCGGCATCGAAGGCGTCAGATTCGGAGTCGCCACACAGGTCGGCGATCAGGTCGTTGACGCTTCCGTCGTTGCCGCCATTTGAGCCGTTCGTACCGGCACGGAACCAGTCCCAAGCGTGTGATAACAGGCGACCGTGTTCGCCGTCCTCATCCCCCCACTCGGCGTCTTCGTTGTCCCAGCTTGGCGCGGCAGGTTCGCCCATGCGGTTGAAGAGGAACTTGACCATGTAGCGCTTGCGGTCGGTGTGGTTAGGCATTCCCCGATGAACGATGTCGTAGTTGGCGATGACGACCCGGCCCGCGTCCCCGGCTGCGCCGATCTCGCGGTCATACGAGTCTTCGGGGATGACGTTGGTGTACTGGGTGCCCGGCACGATGCCGGTCGGCCCCATCTCCAGCGGCGTGTCCTGGGGATAATAGAACGTCACCAGCCAGCGCGCGTGGTGCCGTCTGCGGGTGAACGAGTCCTTGTGCAGGGTCTGGCCCTTGCTGTGTGGCTGGTTGAAGTGGACGAAGCGGTGCGGTTCGAGGTAGTAGTCGTCGCCCATTAGGCTTGCGAGCGCACCACGCGTCACGGGGTCGTCGTATATCTGCAGAAGTTCGGGGATTCGAGGAAGGACGTTGTTGCCGGGGTTGCCCTCCGACTGGAATATCTCATCGACCTTGGCGAACATCTCATCGTGGTATTCCCTGGGTAGGTTGGGCCGCACGATGACGTAGCCGTCGCGGATGAATGTCCGCATCTGGTCGTCGGTGAGCTTGACCGCGTCCATGGCACACCCCTCGGAGTGCGGGTAGGCTATGCCAAGCACAATCGAGTGTCAAGGGAAAGATAGTGTCTCAACCGTCGAATCGGCAATGAGGTGATGCTGAAACGAGAGGTCCGGGCGCTGGAACGTAAGCGCAATGAGGGTGAGTGTTCGAGTTGATGAGAGAACGTACCCGCCCCACTGGATTTCGGCCCGTATCGGAGAACGGGGCAGACTCTACGCCGGAATGACGGGTGAGACTTGGCTGTGCACGGCCAATTCACGGTGTATTCAAAACGAATTGGTATAAGATGGCTGTTACAACGTAAAGCTGACACGGAGAATTCTTGCCCGGCTTGACTGTTGGTCATGATGAGAAGCATGGCACTGGTCGTCCAGTCTCGCGGTTGTGGATTTTAGATTCCTCGCTCCGCTCGGAATGACAGGGGGATGTTCGGAATGACAGGGTTGCTGTGGCCGGATCATAGCTACAATCCCGTTTTACCTACCCCTGTCAGCTCGCCGGGGGAGAGATACAGAGAGGGGATTCCCGCAGCTACTTGAAAGCTTGTCGAAGGGTAAAAATAGGAGCCACTTGTGTTAGATACCTCTAAGGAGCCGGCATCCAGCTTCGCCGCTCACGCCAGTCCGGCCCAACATCTGAGAATCTGTCCAAGCGGAGCGCGCTGATGTCGATGCTCGACTCACCGTAGAGCACCAGTTCGCTGACGGCCTTTCCGGTAGCCGGTGAAATGCCGAACCCGTGTGCCGAGGCGGTGACGACAACGTAGTTGCCGGGGCTATCCAGCCGGTCGATGATCGGCATGTAGTCCGGGGTCTGTTCCACGACGCCCGCCCAACTTCGAATTACCGGCACGTCCGCAACACCCGGCAGCAGCTCGGCAAGTCGCCTGGCAATGTTCCTGATGAGGGGGGTGTTGGGCTTGCTCGGGTCGTCCGTCAGGCCTACGTCGGTCCATTCATGTGGACCTCCACCGAAGAGCAGATTGCCCCTGGCGGCTTGTCGTCCGTAGAGCCCGTTTCCCACAATTGCGATACTGAAGAGCGGGTCCAGGGGAGCGGTAGCGATGATCTCCACCCTTGCCGGAGCAACGGGAACGTGGACTCCCACCATCTCCGCCAAAATACCGGTTTGCGGCCCGGCGGCGGCCACCACCACGTCGGCAGCGATGGAGCCCTCGGTCGTCTCGACCGACGTGATCCTGCCGCCTGCGACCTTCATGCCTGTGACGGCGGTGTGCTGCTGTATCCGCCCTCCCAGATCCTGAAAGGCCCATGCGAATGCCTGGACCGCGCGCTGGGGATTGGCGTGACCGCCATTGGCGAAGAAGAGCCCACCGAGCGTCCTCCCGGTGATCCCGGGAATCAGGTCTTGAATTTGCAAAGGATCGAGCTGTTCCACACTGAGGCCCCGGCGCAGCGCTTCGTCCTTTTCCTTATAAATGTCGCCCATCTCCTCTTCGGACACAGCGACCTGGATCCTGCCCTCGTGCGTGAACTCGGTCGGATACCCCAGTTCATCGTCCAACGATGGCCATATTTTCAGGGACTCCACGGCCATGGGAATCATCGGCGGCTCGTCGACCCGCTCGCTGATCATGCCGCCGTTTCGCCCAGAGGCCTCGCCCCCGACGAAACCCTTCTCGACAACCACGACATCCTTGCCGGCCTTGGCCAAATAGTAGGCTGAGGTCAGGCCGGATACACCGGCGCCTATGATGACTACGTCTGCACTGTCTACGGGCATGGTGCCACTCCGATGGTTGGGTCTTGGACGGGTCTCTTACCCCAGCACCTGGTTTGTCGGGCTGAACCACTTTGGCCAGTCACTTCGCACATGCTCCGTCTCATCGTGGGGCCACATCACCTTCAGGGGCAGCGGTCGCACGGGCGGCCTGTACGACATGAGGGGAATGTCGGCAATGTCGATACCGGACTCCTCTGCCAGCAGCATAGAGACCTGCTCCCGACAGAGCCGTCCCTGGCAGTGGCCGGTTCCCGCCCTCGTCAGGCGCTTGACCTGGTTGGGATTGATCGGACCTTCTTCTATGAGCGTTCCGAGACTCCGGCGGCTCATTTGCGCCGACTCCCATCCCAGGTAACCCGGTGGGCGTGTGTCGATAATGTCGCCACAGGTAACCTCTTCGCACTGACACACAAAGATATCCTGCCCACCGGCATTCACGAAGGACTGCAGCCATCGCTTCCAGTGTGAATGCACCTCGGTCGGTGTTGTCTCGACGTCGGTTGCCCGCAGGTCGGCTATCCGGCCAATCGCCTCCTCCGTAGCGATGGCTCCCAGTGACTCGGCAGCGGCAATTCCTGCTACGCGGCCTTGATTCCGTGCGATATCGTTGTCCGAGACCATTCCTTCATGGGTGCCTGCGACATCGCCCGCGACGAATATGGTGTCGACGCTGGACCTCATCCGTTCGTCGTGGTCGGGCACGTACCCGCCAAACTCCGACTCGAAGGAAAGCTCGCAACCCAGAAGACTGAGAAGTTCGATGTTGGGAACCAGTCCGATGGCGAGGCAGATGGTGTCGGCGGAGACGACCTTTGCAGTACCGGCAACCGGCCGGCATTCGTCGTCGATCTCGACGAGAACGACTGACTCGATCTCGCCGTCACTACCGACCGCCTCCATAACGGTGTGGGACGTAAGCAGTGTCACTCCCTCGCCCCGTAACTGTGCCGTCAGCGCCTCGTCGCCTCGCCCGGAGGGTGACACGTCGACGACGGCGGTCACCTCAATACCCTTGTCCAGCGCCATCATGGCCGTGTTGAGGCCCAGGTTCCCCGAGCCCAAGACCACCATGCGCCGCGAGGACAGGGCATCATATCGGCCCATCAGCGCGTTTGCCCCATTTGCTCCCATCGCGCCCGCCAAGTTCCACCCCGCGAACGGGACGCCCAGATCTCGCGACCCTGCCGCCACGATGAGCCGGTCGTACTTCATCAGCCACGATCGTTCGCCGTCGGACAGGCCAAGCTGCGGACCGTCGAGAACTCTGCTCGTCTCTGTGTTGCGGAAGGCGCCCCAGACGCATGTCCCAAGCCGGACGTCAACGCCGACTTCTTGAGCCTCAGCCAGCGCTTCATTGTCGGAAGTCACCCTCTCCAGCATCAGGGATGTGTCCTGAAGTGCGTCCGTGTACCGGCGGCCAAAGAACTGGGGGACATTCAGTCCCATCATCGCGGACGAGATGGGGTTTTCGTCGATGAGCGTGACCTGCACACCGGCCTTGGCCGCCTCGATGGCGGCAACCGTTCCCGCCGCGCCCGCTCCCACAACCACCAGTGGCTTGGATTCCATGGCAAGTCCCTCTAGTCAACCTGGAGGATGTCTAATGTGAAATGCGTTTAAAGAATTCGAGCGGCTCACGCAACTCTTCGCGGCGACGAGATTCGCTCCGGAAGTGTGCCGCTCAAAGCCTTGATGTAGTCGACTCCGAAACCACAACAGGTGCCGATGACCTGGGCTCCCATTTCGACCCAGGTGGCGGCCTCTTGCGTCAACCCTGCCGCGGTGTCTTCGTTGTCAACCAAACTGTCCTGCCAGACCTCGAGATAGTCTTCTCTCCCCGCGTCCGGGTAGACGACGATGGGCCCCGACCACCGGTCGAGGACGACCTGGAGGGCAGCAGTAGTCTCATCGAGCCTGCTGTGGAACACTCCGATTACGTCGGGACTCAGCGCAACAATCTCGTCGATGCCGTCAGCCAGAGACATTTCATAGTCGACCGCCCTCCAGCTCGAAGTGAACATTGGCATCCCCATGCGGGTGGTGTAGTGACGGTCGTCTCCCAGACTCAACCTGACCGTTTCTTCGTCAGGCGCCAATGAGGCCGTGAAGGCCACCCAAACCGGCAGTCCTGTGGCCATGGCAGCTTCCGTGGCAATTACCCTGGACTCGTTGTCGGCCCACATGTTTTCCATGAGGAAGAAGTCCACGCCGGACTCGGCCAGAATATCCGCCTGCTCGTCGACGTAGGACCTCAACTCCTCCGCCGAGAGGCTGGCGCCATAGCCGTAGCCGGTGCCTCCGAGGAGTGTACCGGTCCTGCGGTCGCGAACGGGGATCCGGCACGAGATGGAGCCGGCAATGTACACCGCCTTATCTCCCGCGACCCGGTCCCTGGCTTCCAACGCCGCGTCCACGGAGCGCACGTTTATCTCTCGTACCAACTCGCCGAACCCGGAAGCCTCGAGCGCAGGACGCAGCGTGTTGAAGGTATTGGTGGTTATGATGTCCGCCCCGGCCTTGATGTATCGCTCGTGCATCTGTCGCACGGTTGCAGGGTGCGTGTAGTTGCCGGGACCGCACCACGATGCGGGATCCATCGGTACGCCCATGGCCTGGAGCTCCGTTCCTATGGCCCCATCAAGGACGATCACTTCACCTTCGTCTATGAGACTCTTCAGCTGTTTGTAGTCAGCCATGATCTGTTCCTCCGTTACGAATCAGCACTGTTTCCGGCACTTCAATTCGGTGGATTGACCAGATTGGGGCAGCTCACGCCGCTCTATAGTTGCCATACTAGGTTCTCATAATGGATGCTGTCAACCGGCAAATCAAACCCGAAAAAACGTCCTGTGCGCGGCTAGGGTCATGTACAGCGGAGTTGAAAGCTGCGGACGCGCCGTACACTCGAATCACTGTTCCCCATTAGCCGGCCTACGGACAAATATGACCATGGTCATGACCATGCTATAATTGTGGTCATAACTCGGATGAGGGAGCGCGACATGTCTACTGGCAGCGGGATACCGGCCTCCACGCGGACCATCAAGGCTTCCGAGTTCAAGGCCAAGTGTCTCAAGCTCATGGACGAGGTGGCCGAGAGCGGCGAGGAGATCGTCATTACCAAACATGGCCGTCCGGTGTCGAGGCTGACGCCATACAGGGAGAAGCCCAAGAGCTTGTTCGGCAGGGGCAAGGGGATGATCGAGATTCATGGGGATATCGTGGAACCGATGCCGGCGGAGTGGTTCGAGGATGCCGACAAATCTGCCGAGGAATTGTTTTGATACTACTCGACACTCACGTCGTCTTGTGGCAGGAACTGGACGACCGAAGACTGGGGCCGCAGACTCGACGCACCATTGAAAAGGCCTTGCAAGAAAGCATGGTGTCGGTCTCGGCCATATCCTTCTGGGAAGTCGGTATGCGAGTGCAGAAGGGACAGCTTGACTTAGGATTCGATTTACACGTTTGGCGACACAACCTGCTGGAGGGAGGGCTTGTCGAGCTTGCGGTTGACGGCGACATTGCGGCCAGAGTCGGTCTGCTGTCGGACATGCACGGAGACCCGGCGGACCGGATAATTGTTGCAACCGCCCTAGAGGGGCACCAATTGGTGACGGCCGACCGGCGCATATTGGACTGGCCGGGCCATCTGAGTAGGTTGGACGCCACGGAGTAGATGATGAGCGGCCACAAGGGTCGCCCATCTTTCAGCTAGCCCAAGGCTGTTTCCGTACCGGTGACGACCGCTAGTATCCCAAGGTCTTGTCGCAGACGTACAGGAACGGCTCGCCTGCCAGATAGCGGCGGAAGTTCTCCTTGAAGACGTTGCGGCGCCCGATGTAGAGGCCGGGCGTGAAGGCTGAAGCGTGGGGCGACATGACGACGTTCGGGTTGTCCCACAGCGGATTTTCGGGCACGGGAGGCTCGGGGTCGAAGGCGTCGACTCCCGCCCCGGCAAGGTGGCCTGACTCGATGGCCTCTCCCAGAGCGAATTCGTCGACGATCCCGCCGCGCGAGATGATGATCATGTGTGAGCCCGGCTTCATCTTCTGGAGCTGATCCCTTCCGATCATGCCTCGCGTTTCCTCGGTAATCGGCGCTGTCACGACAAGCCAGTCGGATATCGCAAGGAGGTCGTCCAGCCTGTCGAGACTCCATACCTCCTTGGCATACTCTGACGGTCGGGGGAATTTGTCGACGGCGTAGACGTTCATGCTGAAGCCCTGGGCTCGCTTGGCGACCGCGCGCCCAATGTTGCCCATTGCCACGATTCCGAGAGTCGACCCCTCGAGGTCGAGCTGCTTCCATCCATAGTCGTACATGCGCCACTGCTTGGCCTTCTGGTCGTTCCACATCCAGTGCAGCTTGTGCGCCAGGACGATGATGAAGCCGAAGACGTGGTCGGCCATCGGAGCGACGTGCGGCTCGCGGGCGTTCGTGATCGGAATGTCGCTTGCGACCAGTTCAGGTATCGCCATGTGCTGGTCGATGCCTGTGCCGGGGCAGTGTATCCACTTGAGGTTCTTGCCCGCCAGGAAGACGTCTCGCGAAGGCCAGCCATAGTACACCTCGGCCTCGGCCACCTCGCGTATCTGATCGGCCTCTTCGCTGACTTCGACGAACTGCACCTCCGGAAAGGCAGCCTGCATTTCCTTGAAGAACACGTCTGGAGATTCGCCGGGGCCGATACCCGACGGCATGGGTTCCATAACGACTTTCATCTATTCGCTGTTCCTCCTGTGTGGTCGGGTGAGTGTACCACGTCACGGCGATTTGCAGTGCTGCACCGTGCTTTGCCAGCGGAAGCAGCAGATGGGAGCATGGCGATGATGAGCAGGATTGCCTATGCCGTGTCTGCGTCAACAGGTGGATTTTGGGCGAGGTCGATGATCCCGATGGACCTAATCAACTCCTTCTTCACTTCGAAATCGTCCTCGATAAGCATGGCTTTGAGGAGAGCGGCTCTCGCTTCGGGTGTCCCAATCTTGCCGAGCGCCCAGGCGGCGTGTTCGCGTAAGAGGGACTCACCCGACTCGAGGGTCTTTGCCAGTGCCGGTACGGCCACCGGATCGCCGATGTTGCCGAGCGCGACGCAGACGTTTCTCTGGAGACCTACGCGCTTGGCCCGCTTGATCGGACTGCCTCGAAAACGTTCTCGGAAGGCTTGGTCGTCGAGTTCCAAGAGCGGCAGCAGGGCGGGGGCGTCGAAGTCGTGACGTTTCTGGAATGCCTGTTCCAGGGCGGGCGCCGCCTTCCAGTTGACGGGGCACACGTCCTGGCAGATGTCGCAGCCGAATACCCAGTCGCCGACGAGGGGACGCAGGTCTCTCGGGATCGAGCCGCGAAGCTCGATGGTCAGGAAGGAGATGCACTTTCGATTGTCGATGACGTAGGGGGCGACGATGGCATCAGTGGGGCAGTCGATGATGCAGAGGACGCACTCGCCACAGTTCTTCTTGAGCGGCGCGTCGGGCACGAGGTCGAGGTCGGTAATGACCTGACCGAGCAGCACCCAAGACCCGTGAGAGGGTGTGAGGATGTTGGTGTTCTTGCCGAACCAGCCGACACCGGCGCGCTCTGCCGCTGCGCGGTCGTTCATAGGTCCGTCGTCGACGAAGATGCGGGTTTTCACGGGTCGGCCTGCGATGTCGGGCAGGGCGACTACGAACTCCCGGAGTCGCTTCTTCATCACGTCGTGGTAGTCGTCCCCCCAGGCGTACCGCGCGATCTTTCCGTGCGGACCTTGTCCCTTAGCCTTGGCCTCGCCGTAGTTGTAGCTCATCGCCAGGGAGACGACCGACCTCGCGTCCTCCAGGAGTTTACGGGGACTGTTGGCCTTGCGGACGCGCTCTGCGGTGTACCAAGAGAGCCCGTCCATAAGGCCCTCGTTCACTCGTTGGAGTGCCGCCTGCTCGTCACGCGCGAAACGGTCGGCGGTGGTGATGCCGACGATGTCGAAGCCCAGCGACTTAGCTAGGGCCTTCGTCTTGGCGGTCAGGGTGGTCATGGTGATGACAATGACGATGGGATAGCTACATTATCCCAAATGGTTCACGGTGAGGCTATGGTTAGGTAAATTCTTTCACGCGAAACTCGTTCACGCGGCGATAGCGTCGCGTCGCGGCTATGCTATAATGCGGTCGCCTCGACGCGCGACAATCCGCGCTCCTGAGACTCCATCGACTGCGAGAAGGGGGACTCGTGCAGAACAACTCGCACTCCTCGACGAATAGTTCCCTTCCGATCACAAAGCAGCGAAACGGAGGCCGCGAGGAGACGGCGCATCTCTACGGCGAGATGAAGATATTCACGGGCAACGCTCACCCGCAGCTCGCCCGGGACATCGCAGGGTACCTGGGAAGCAGCCTCGGCGAGTGCGAGGTCTTCAAGTTCAGCAACGACAACACGTTCGTCAAGTTCCTAGAGAACATTCGACAGAAGGATGTGTTTCTCATCCAGCCGATCTCCGCGCCGGTGGACCAGCACTGGATGGAGCTCTGGATCATGATCGACGCGGCCCGGCGAGCGTCGGCAGGACGGATTACCGTCGTAATTCCGTACTATGCCTACGGTCGGACCGACAAGAAGGACCAGCCGCGAGTGGCGATCACGGCCCGCCTCCTGGCCGACTTCACGACCGTTGCGGGCGCCGACCGCGTCCTGACCATCGATCTCCACGCCGGGCAGATACAGGGCTTCTTCAACATCCCCCTGGACGAGCTCTCTGCGATTCGGATGCTCGCCAAGCGCTTCAAGGAAAAGGAACTGGAGGACGTGGTCGTTACTGCGACGGACCCCGGCAGCGCAAAGCGCGCGCGGGAGGTGGCTGACGTGCTCGACGCTCCCATCGCGCTGATCGACAAGGAGCGCCAGGGGAACGACGAGAAGGCGGAGGCCATTAATCTCGTCGGTGAAGTTCGGGGAAAGACCGCCCTCATCATCGACGATGAGATAGGCACAGGAGGCACGGTCGTCGAGGCGTATAAGGTGCTCAAGGCGCACGGTGCGACGAACGTGTTCTGCGGGGCAACCCACGCCGTCTTCGCGGGCGACGCCCACGAGCGTCTGGCCAATAGTGGAATCACCGAGTTCGTCGTTACCGATACTCTACCAATACCGTTGGAGAAGCGGTTCCCCGGTCTGGAAATAATCTCCGTTGCGCCACTGCTCGGCGAAGCGATTAGCCGCATCAATGCAGGTGATTCCATCGGGGCGATGTTCGAGCAGGACTTCGATCTCACGGTCGACAGGCGTGTGACGACGGTTCCCGCGGCTGTCAGGCAGCCTCTCTTCTAGCGGTGTCGTCAAGCCATTGCACCCTCTGAATACCGGCCTCCGCCGGTATGACGGTTGCGCTTGAAGGCCTGCTCTCGCGGGAATTCAACCCCCAGCCGTCTTCAGTCTTCCACCACTGCGTTGAAGGCGACGGGGCAAACGACGAGGAATATCGCGTCGAACGCCGCCAGCACCGCAAGCCACTCGGTATCAGAGAACATGCCCTCTCCAGCGAGAACGCCGCCGCTAATCTCCACGGCGGCGATGACGGCAGGCAGGGCCACGGGAAGGAACAACAGCGGGAGCATCACCTCCCTTGCCCGTGTGTTCACGGCCATGGATGAAAACACGGAACCCACGGTGACGATTCCCAGCGTGGCGAGCAGCATGACCGGCAGCAGTTCGGCGACCTCCAGCGAGAAATTGAACAGCATGGCAAAGACGGGCAGGGTGATCAACTCAACAACGAGCATGAAAATGAGATTGGAGAGCGTCTTGCCAAAGAAAATAGTCTCTCGACTGACGGGCGCGACCATGAGCGCGTGAATGTTTCCGTTGTCTTTTTCCAGGGTGAAAGAGCGATTGAGCCCCAGCACGCCGCCAAATACGAAGGCGATCCAGAGGATGCCCGGAGCGACGAGGCCGATGGTGCGAGGCGTTGGGTCGATGGCGAAGTTGAAAACGACAATTACGAGGAGCGAAAAGGCCAATACGGCAACTATGATGTCCTTCGTTCTCGTTTCGAGGACGATGTCCTTCCATGCGATGGCGAGGATGGGTCCGACGTACCGGGTCATTTGATGAGTTGCCCGTAGGTCTTGCGCAGAGTGTCGGAGTCGCCGACTGTGGATGTTGACTCGCGGTACACCAAGCGGCCCTTCACCAGGATGGCCACCTCATCACCGAACTCGATACCACGCTCGAAGTTGTGTGTGGTCAGGACGACCGTGCGACGCAACTCCGATTCCTCCCTGAGGAGATTGCCGAGACCGGTCAGGGCCTGTTCGTCCAGTCCGCTTTCCGGCTCGTCCATGAGCAGGATGGGCGGGTTGTGAAGAAGTGCTCGCGCCAGGGAGAAGCGCTTCTTCCAGCCGTGCGAAAGTGTGCCGACGCGCTGGTCGAGGCGCGATGCGACATCGAGTTTGTCAGCGACGGCCTCGATCCGCTCTCCTGGCTTGTCGACGCCAAACATGCGGGCGGCGAAACGAAGGTTCTCGCGTGCGGTGAGGTCGTCGTAGAGCAGGGGATCGTGGGTGAGAACGCCGATCAAGCGCCGGGCATATGATCCGTCGCGCCTTGGATCGAGGCCGCCGATGCTGACCTTTCCGACATCAGGCTTCGACAGCGTTGCCAGCACCTTGATCAGCGTGGTCTTGCCGGAGCCGTTCGGGCCGAAGACGGTGAGGACCTCTCCCCATTGGACTCGCAGGTCGAGTTTATTGAGAGCGATGGAGCGGCCGTAAGCCTTGCTCACGCCTTGCACTTCGATGGCCGGTCCCGAAGGGATGGCGTCAGTCACGCTAGCGTCTCTTGTTGGCCTTCTTTTCCATGCGCTGGAGGGCACGGCGTTCCGCTCGGGAGAGCTTCTTCCCGTTCGATTCCGGACCTGGCGCGTCGGGCGCGGCCTTTTGTGCCGGAGCGGGCTTGCCGGGAGCGCCGCCGGACGGCCCGTTCCGCCGGGAGCGTCCACGCTGTTGAGTAGGCCCTGCATCCTGGACGTGGAAGATCATCCGCGCGACATCTGACTGGATGCGCTCGCTCAACGTCTGGAACTGCTCGAATCCCTTAGTCTTATACATGACGAGGGGGTCGCGCTGTCCATAGGAGTAGAGGCCGATGCCCTGCCGCAGGTTCTCCATGCTGGTGAGGTGCTGCACCCAGTGGGAGTCGATTACGCGCAGCATGATGGCGCGCTCGATGTGACGCATCACGTCGGGAGTGAACAGCTCTTCCATCTGGTCGTACTGGCTGTTGGCGAGGGCGAGCACTTCGTCATAGATGGCGTCGGCGGACATCTCAAAGACTTCGTCGGGGTTGGAGAGCTTCTCGTCCAGCGGGAGGACGGCGCTCAACTCCGCAATCAGTCCTTCGACGTCCCAGTCGTCGGCACGTCCACCCTGCAGGAAACCGTCGAGAATTGCGACCAGCTCCTTTTCCAGCATCTCCTGTACGTTGTCGCGCATGTTGGAACCGGCCAGCACCTTGTCTCGCTGCTCGTAGATGACGCCCCGGTGGGTATTGACCACGTCGTCGTACTCGACGAGGTGCTTGCGGATGTCGAAGTGGTGGGACTCTACCTTGACCTGCGAGCCCTGGATGGCCTTGGTGACCATCTTGTTTTCGAGCGGAGCGTCGTCCTCCAAGCCTGCCCAGCCCATGACGGTCTGGATTCGATCGCCACCGAATCGTCGCATTAGGTCATCATCCAGGGCCACGTAGAATCGCGACTCTCCAGGGTCGCCCTGTCGTCCGGCGCGTCCCCGAAGCTGGTTGTCGATCCGGCGCGCCTCGTGCTTCTCGGAGCCGAGGATGAAGAGTCCTCCCGCATCCAGAACGGTCTGATGATCGCGTTCCCATTCCTCATGAGAAAGGTCGTCGACGAATTCCGGGTTGCCGCCCAGCACGATGTCCGTGCCGCGACCCGCCATGTTGGTAGCGACGGTGACGGCGCCGGGACGTCCCGCCTCTGCCACCACAAGCGCCTCGCGCTCGTGCTGCTTGGCGTTGAGGACGGAGTGCTTGATCTTCCGCCGGTTGAGCATCTGGCTGATGATCTCCGACTTGGAGATGTCCGTTGTCCCGACGAGGACGGGTTGACCTCGATTATGCCGCGACTCGATCTCGTCGACTAGGGCCTTGTATTTGGCCTTCTGGTCCTTGTAGACGAAGTCGGGCTGGTCCTCACGGATCATGGGCACGTTGGTGGGGACTTCCACGACGTCCAGCTTGTAGATCTTCCAGAACTCCTCAGCCTCAGTGACGGCGGTACCGGTCATGCCCGCAAGCTTTTCGTAGAGACGGAAGTAGTTCTGGAGCGTGATCGTGGCGTAGGTGACTGACTCACGCTGGATGGGGACGCCTTCCTTCGCCTCGAGGGCCTGGTGCAGGCCGTCGGCGAAGCGTCGTCCCGGCGTCATACGTCCGGTGAACTCATCGACGATGATCACCTCGCGGTCTTTAACGACGTATTCGCGGTCGCGCTCGTAGACGGCGTGGGCCTTCAGGGCATTCTCTGCGAAGTGGACGAGCCGGAAGTTCTCAGGCGCGTACATGTTCTTGACGCGAAGCATCTTTTCCAGCTTCGTCATGCCCTCCGGCGTGAGCGAGACTGAGCGCAGCTTTTCGTCTATGGTGTAATCGACGCCCTTGTGGAGCGTCGAGACGAGGCGGGAGAACCGCTGGTAATCCTTGGCCGATTCCTCGGCGGGGCCGCTGATGATGAGGGGCGTCCGCGCCTCGTCGATCAGGATGTTGTCGACCTCGTCGACAATCGCGTAATGACGCTCGCCCTGCACACGTTGTGAGGCGTCCGGGGCCATTGCGTCGCGGAGGTAGTCGAAGCCGAACTCACTGTTCGTGCCGTAGGTGATGTCGGCCTGGTAGGCCTCCTGCCGTGTGATGGGACGAAGGTTCTCGAACCCCTTCTTGGGGCCCTCGACCGCGGGGTCGTAGAGGTAGGCGGACTGGTGTTGCAGGGACGCCACCGAGACGCCGAGCGCGTGGTAAATGCCACCCATCCACTGGGCGTCACGCTTGGCGAGGTAGTCATTGACGGTCACGACGTGCACGCCACGACCGGTCAGGGCATTCAGGTAGGTGGGCAGGGTGGCGACGAGCGTCTTGCCCTCGCCCGTCTTCATCTCGGCGATCTTGCCCTCGTGGAGCACGACGCCGCCCATGATCTGGACGTCGAAATGGCGCAGGCCAATAGACCGCCTGGAGGCCTCACGCACGACGGCAAACGCCTCGGACCGAATGTCGTCGAGTTCCTCGCCTTCGGCCAGAAGCACCCTGAACTCATCGGTCTTGGCCCGCAGCTCTTCGTCGGAGAGTCTTTCGAGCTCGGTCTCCCACGATGCGACGGACTCAACATCCGGCCGGAGCCGCTTGAGGACCCTGTCGCCTCCGCCGATGATGAGGTTTGTCACGGTCTTGAGCATGCGCCCGTCCTTCCGAAGGCCCAGCCTCAACTTGGGTCTTCACTACTATATTATAACGGACGAGGCGGCAACGGAGTGTGGCGGAGTGGCCAAAGCCAAATTGACGACGATTGGCGTATTGTGATACACATGTACTACATCACCGGAAGGGCAGAGCGAACGATGGGCATCCCCGTCATCAAGCTGGATCGACCGATGGAGGACATCCTCGTCGAGCGAATCAAGGTCTATGAGCAGCGCTATGAGATGTCATCCGACGAGATGGCCTGGGAGCTCCATACCGGGGGAGAACGCGAGACGGCGGAGAAGCTGAAGTGGATGTTCGACTATCACGGTCTCTTATTTCTGACCGGAAAGACCCCCACGACTGGAACACCTGGCACCACTACGAGACCATCCACTACAAGCGCATTGACGAGCACCCGTTCATAGATCGTTCGCGACCCCACACTCTCACGTTCACCGAGGATGAGGCGGCCCGCATTCTTCTGACCGGTCGGGTATTTTGCCATCGCGGGATCGTCTTGGAAGTCGATAAGCTGCTCGAAACGCGCTACATCGGCGGCCTCCGCAAAGTCCGTGGGATTTCATACCGGTATGCCGCATGGATCGAGGGTGGGCATCCGGTGCTGCGATACCACAATATCCACCTCTACGACGACGACTACCACCACCGGGTGTTCCATCCCCGCACGGGCGAAAAGGTTCTCTATGAAACGCTGGAGCGGTATCAGTTTCCAACACTCAGTGAGGTCATCGACGAGGTTGAGCTAGTCACACGGGTACTTGAAACGTCAGTCTGAAGGCATATCGCCTCTTCTCGAAACCGCTACAATGGTGTCAGAATTCCCCTGCGCTGCTTGTAGAATCCCCGTGATTATCGACTTCCATACTCATATCTATCCTCCATGGCTTCGAGCGCGGCGCGAGGAATACCTGCATAGGGACGCCACGTTCGGCGAGCTGTTCGCCAGCCCGAAGGCGCGAATGGCGACCGCGGAACGACTCATCCGCAGAATGGATGAGGACGGCGTGGATGTTTCGGTCGTCATGGGAATCGGGTGGACGGACATTGACCTGGCTCGCTCCGCGAACGACTATCTGATAGACGCCGTGACTAAGCACCCCGACCGTCTCGTGGGACTGGCCGGCGTGAATCCGGCGTGGGGCGCGGAGGCTATGCGGGAGGCACGCCGCTGCGTCGACGCTGGCCTGCGGGGCATCGGTGAGCTGCATCCAGACACGCAGGGTTACGATCTTGGCGACCGGGAGACGATGGCCCCGCTCCTGGAAATCGCCAGGGAGCACGGTCTGATCGTCACGACGCACTCATCGGAACCTGTAGGCCACAATTACCCCGGCAAGGGGAGGACGTACCCGGAGGTCCTCTGGCAGTTCATACGAAATTTCCCAGATGTGCCGATCGTCTGCGCCCACTGGGGAGGCGGTCTGCCCCTATACGGCCTGATGCCGGAGGTCAAGGACGGCTTGAGTCACACCTACTTCGATTCCGCGGCGACGACGCTCCTCTACGACTCGCGGGTATTCAAGACCGCCGCTTCCGTCGTCGGAGCCGAACGCATCCTGATGGGCAGTGACTATCCTCTCGTCCGAGCTCGCAAAGTCATGGGACAGGTGGAGTCGTCGGCGCTGCCCCGGTCCGACAAGGACCTGATTCTGGGTGGGAACGCTAAGAGGCTGCTGGGGATCTGACAGAGAGGAGTAATCCCGTTCAATTCACCCGCTACTTCGGTCTCGGGAGTATTCCCTTAGTGGTCGCCCAGTCCGGATAGTACTGGTACAGAGTCTCGCCGGCCCTGGGGCTCCCCAGTGGCTGCGGCTGCACCATGAAGGGTCCCGGTTTTCCGTCGATTGTCATGTAGGCGTACCGCAGACCGACGGAACGCAGTGTTCTGGCTGAGGGGATGTTAAAGGTCCCCACCGTCGCGAGGACGATCCGGTCGTTTTCCAGGATCCAGTTGGCGGCGGCCTTGACCACGGCGCGACCGAGTCCTCTTGCCTGTGCATTTGGATGGGTCTCCATGCCGATTTCCCAGACGGGTTCGCCGTGGTCGGTGACGGTGGCCAGGGCAGCGAGATCGTCTCCCTCATACACGGCGAAACCGGCAAGAGCGTCTTGCTGGCAGTGCCAGAAGATATCGAAGTCCACTTTCGCCAGTTCTTCGGTGCCGATCCTTATCACCCGTTCGTCCACGTTCGGGTCGACGGTCTCCCTGTCGCCGAAGAGATAGAAGCTGGGACCCCAAACCGAGATGCCAAAGGGTAGGGTGACGCGCGATAGTTCATAGGTCCCGAAGGGGGCGAAGATGAGGTCCGCGTGGAGATTGGACATGATCGGACGGACTGCCTCGCAGATCTCTTCGGTGGCAACCAGAGCGCTCGCGTCACCGCACCTGATGGCGACGAGAGGGTTCATCCTCTCCAGCTCAGAGTCGGGGGTGAGCACCGGCATCGGATGATTATCCAGAGCCGAGAGCGGCGCCCCGATCAATCGCTCCGTCCAAGGGGTGATCCGCGCCTTCAAGTTCTCGCTGATCATTTCCATTTTCACAGTCTCCTTCTACGTGAGAAATACAATAGCCGAAAATAGACGAACAACAGTTCCGAATTTTAACCAAAAATTAACCGTAAATCTTCGGGAAACAGGCTTGACAAGATATGGTTAAGTTCCTGTATAGTGTTGTAATCCAGTATTAGACATACGGAAAGGACACTTCTGGCACGAATGTTCCCATTTGTGAAACATACGGTGCTTGAGCGAATTCTAGCAAGTTTCGAAGCATCTGTTTGCCCCCTTACCGAGGGTCGAAGTACTGGTTTGAGAGAGCATAACGTGCTCATGGGGGTTTGCATACCGTCATCTCTTGGAGGTGCCTTCGCACATTCAACGTAGTCTTGCCGCAAGGGTTTTGCTTCGAAATCGTACGCCGTTCACGCTGTACCCATTATCGGTAAGACGAGAGGTGAAGAGTTTCAAACGCCCAGGCAGCCCTTAGTCGTTCGGGGCATAAGCGAGCGAACCAAATAGCTTGGAGGTGCAGCCTTGGTGTCAGCAGCAATCTATCCGACCCAGAACAGAATGCAGTCGACGGCCGGTTCGAAAAGCGGCCCGCTTTGCAAGCGGTGCAGCACACGAATGGTCATGGGCTATGACGAAATGGAATGCCTCATGTGTGGCTACGTCGATTACAGCTACACTCGGGAAATGCCCTCCGGTCCCAAGAACCTTCTGAGTTCCGCAACCGACTACGTTCTCCGATACGTCGGTGACTTCCCTGCGCTGTCCGAGCGGCTGGCGCACGTGAAGGTGGTGAGGATTCGCAACAGGGCGGGATTTGACGTTGAGTGCCCGTTCTGCTCCAGAGGTATGGAAGAGGCCTCCCTCTCCGGCAAGCGTCCGGAAGCAAGGGAACGGCGCTTCAAGTGCACGGACGGTCATCGAGTCTCCCTCATCCCCGGCAAGTCGGGCGTCGAGGGTTGGCGATAGTTGCCGAGAGTCGAGAACTGCGACCCAACGGTCGATTTCCAAGAGGTCGCTGAACAATAGATACAGAACCTCCTCAGTGCCGATCAAAACTGATCGGTTGTTGAAAGAGGGTGCCGTGGGGCCGGCATCCTCTTTTTGCTTTCCGCTGTATATAATTTGCCAAGTCGGGCGCTCTAGGTTGTGATGACATTTCCCGTCATTCCCGCGAAAGCGGGAATCCAGAGTCGGGTGCCCATATACTCTCTATAAGGAGTAGATTCCCGCTTTCGCGGGAATGACGATTTGCTCGGGGATAACAGTGAGAAATTCAAGAATGTCAACACAACCTAGTACCCATTCCAGATATATTTGACAAATATAAGAAATAGGTTAGTCTTGTGTGTAATCCTATAGGAAGGACATACGAAGACATGCCTGCTCTCAAGTACAAGGTGGAGTTGAAAGAGTCGGAGCGAACACATCTCAAAGAGATGGCGAGTCGTGGGGAGACTTCGGCCCGTAAGGTCAAGCGAGCACTGGTGTTGCTGAAGGCAGACGATGGTCTGATCGACCGTGACATCGCCAACGGGCTGTTGATAAGCGCAGCGACGGTGGGACGTGTACGTACACGGTTCGTCAAGGAGGGACTCGACAGTGCCCTCAATGAACGTGCTCGACCGGGACAGAAGCGCAAGATAGACGGCAAACAGCAAGCGCATCTGATAGCCATTGCGTGCAGCGATGCACCCGAAGGCCATGCAGACTGGACGCTGCAGCTGCTTGCCGACAAGGTGGTGGCGATGGGGTTTGCCGAGAGCATCTCCCTCGAGACCGTGCGCCAGATACTCAAAAAAACAAAATCAAGCCGTGGAAGAAGAAGGAATGGTGCATCCCCGAGGTGAGCGGGGAGTTCGTGGCTCGGATGGAGGATGTACTGGACCTGTACCATGAAAACTATGACCCTGAACGTCCCGTGATCTGCTTCGACGAGACATCCAAGCAGTTGGTGGCCGACGTGAGGCCACCTATCGGCGCCAAGCCCGGACGTCCCCAGCGCTATGACACCGAGTACAAGCGCAACGGCACTCGCAACCTGTTCATGTTCTGTGAGCCGAAAGCTGGCTGGCGGCATGTCGAGGTGACCGAGCGGCGCACTGCTGTGGACTTCGCACATCAGATGAAGTGGTTGGTTGATGAGGCATACCCTCATACAGAAACGATACGGCTGGTGCTGGACAATCTCAACACGCACAAGCTCGGCTCGTTGTACGATACCTTCGAGCCGGCCGAAGCGTGGCGCATCGCCAAACGCCTAGAGTTCCATTACACTCCGAAACACGGAAGCTGGCTGAATATGGCGGAGATCGAATTGAGTGTCTTCAGCAACCAGTGTCTCAACCGTCGAATCGACGACGAGGTGATGCTGAAACGAGAGGTCCGGGCGCTGGAACGTGAGCGCAATGAAGCTGTCGCCGTCATAGACTGGCGCTTCTCCACTCAGGATGCTCGCACTAAACTCCAACATATCTATCCAGCATATTCAGGTTGAAACGGTACTAGTCGTCTCCCAGTGCCACTCACGGTCTCTTGCTACGATGACCACACTCCTTGAACATCGGATCCAACACCCTGACGCAGTGCAGGTCCTCGCCGACTTTTCTCCGCCCCGCGGGACGGACACCGCTCCTCTCGATGAGGCGAAACATCTGGACGCTGACTTCATCGCGGTGAACTACAGTCCCGGAAAGTCGGCGCGAGTAAACTCCGCCTTTGCGGCGGCGTGGATTAGGCGGAACACCGGCAAGGAAGTCACCTTCTCAGTGTCGACGCGTGACATGAATCGCGTTGCCATCCAGGGCATCCTGCTGGGAGCGGCGACGATGGGACTGCAAAACGTGGTGGCGCTCAAGGGCGACCTGTTCACGGAAAGGGAGCTAGAGATTACCAAGACCGTGGACGACTACGCGCCGACCGACCTCATTCGCGCGATTGCCGAGATGAACCAAGGGATCGACTACAAGGGGCTGCGATTGAGCAGCTCGACGGATTTCTGCATTGGGGCGACCATAGATTTGGGACGTGAGATCGAAAAGCAGGTTGCACTAACTCGGAAGAAGGTGGAGGCAGGGGCGCAGTTCTTCTTCCTGCAGGCCCTATTTTCGCCGGAGCGACTGACGGAATTTCAAGAGCGTTATGCGGAACGATACGGCCAAGAGCCGCCTTCCCTCATTTGCTGCGGGGTGCAGATCGCAGTCGAGGACGGAGTCACGTTCGGCGACGTCCCTGAATGGGTCACGTCAGACCTTCATCGGGGCAGATCGGGGGAAGACATCGCCGTTGAACTGGCAGCCAAATACCTCGACCTGGGGCACCGTTCGCTGTATCTACTCGCGCCTGTCTTCCGAGGAGGCCGTCGCGACTACGCCTCCTGCGGGCGCGTTATCGAGCGGGTGCGGGCGCTGTAGGTTGCGGTTATTGAACGTGCGGCTACGTGGTGTATGATGTACGAACAGTGCGATGGTGAGCGTTTACCGGGTACGTAGAGGACTCCCATGGCGACGACGCATCTCTTGACAGCCGAAGACCTCCTGGAAATGCCGGATGACGGGCATCGATACGAGTTGGTCCGAGGAGAACTGAGAAGAATGCCGCCAGCCGGTCACGTTCACGGAGAGATTGCAATGTCCATCGGGGCGGAACTTCGCCAGTACGTCAAGCAGAACGGCTTGGGCAAGACGTACGCGGCTGAGACGGGGTTCAAGGTCGCTGCCGACCCCGATTATGTTCTTGCCGCCGATGCCGCATTCATTCGACGGGGGCGAACCGAAGAGATGGGAGAATCGACGGGCTTCTGGCCCGGTGCTCCCGACCTCGCTGTCGAGGTTATCTCCCCTCGGGACACGTACAGCGACGTGGCGGAGAAGGCGCTCGACTGGCTTGAGGCGGGGACGCAGATGGTGCTGGTCGTCGATCCGCGCTGCCGCACTGTTACGGTCTATCGCTCCGCCTCCAGCATCGTCGTCCTGTCGGAAGGCGACGCTATCGATGGCGAGGACGTCGTTCCCGGTTGGAATCTGCCCGTCCGCGAGATATTTTCCGCTTAGACTTCTCGTCTTTTCCCGACCGCAGGGTTGCATTGACCTGCTATACTATGTCCAAACATTTGTACTAGGTACAGGTCTTGAACGATCCCCTGTCTTCGTTCCACCCGCTGGTGCGGGACTGGTTTCAGAGTCGCTTTAGCGAGCCCACTGCCGCGCAAGCCGAGGGTTGGCCGGCCATTGCAAAGGGCCGTCACACCCTGATTGCCGCTCCTACAGGGTCCGGCAAGACCCTGGCGGCCTTCATGACCTGTCTGGACGGACTCGTTCGGCAGGGTCTTGAAGATGAGATACCGGACAAGACCCAGGTCGTGTACGTCTCACCGCTCAAGGCGCTGTCCAACGACATCCGCCGCAACTTGATGACGCCCCTGCGGGATCTGCAGAAGCTCGCCGATGAGCGCGGGACGCCGCTGCCCGATATTCGCGTGGCGGTCCGGACGGGAGATACTCCCCAGAGCGAACGGCAGCGGATGGCGAAGAAGCCGCCGCACGTCCTCGTCACGACTCCGGAGTCGTTCTTCATCCTGCTCACGTCCGAGAGCGGCCGCAGGGGCCTAAAGAACGTCAGCACCTTGATCGTCGACGAGCTCCACGCCGTCGCGGACGATAAACGGGGCTCCCATCTCAGCATCTCGATGGAGCGCCTCGTCGAGCTATCGGATGAACAGATCACACGGATAGGCCTCTCGGCAACGCAGAATCCCATCGAGGAAATTGGGCGCTTCCTTGTCGGAGCGGACAACATCAAGGAAGACGGCGCGCCGGACTGCACAATAGTCGATACGGGTCACGCACGCGAAATCGACCTCGAGATAGAGATGCCCAGGGAGGACGAACTTGGTCCGATTGCCTCGCACGAGCTTTGGGACCGAACCCTCGACCGCATCGTCGATTTAACGAAGGAACACCGCACGACGCTCTTGTTCGTAAACACACGGAGACTCGTCGAACGACTCGCCCACCAGCTCTCCGCAAAGATCGGCGAGAAGCAGATCGTCGCCCACCACGGCAGCATGTCCCACGAGCGGCGGCACGAGGCCGAACGGAAGCTCAAGGAGGGTGAGGTCAAGCTCTGCGTGGCGACGGCCTCGTTGGAACTCGGTATAGACATCGGCGCCATCGACCTCGTATGCCAGGTAGGATCGCCACGCTCGGTTAGCGTGCTGCTTCAACGCATCGGCAGGTCGGGTCACCACGTCGGTGGGACGCCGAAGGGAAGACTTTTTCCCTTAACTAGGGACGAACTCATGGAAAGCATGGCGCTTGTGAGGGCCTTCCGCCATGGCGTCCTCGACGCGCTGACGATTCCGGAGTGGCCCCTGGATGTACTCTCCCAGCAGATCGTTGCCGAGTGCGCGTCGAGAGACTGCGGCGAGGACGAATTATTTGAATTGATTCGCAGGGCCTATCCCTATCGAGAACTTCCGAGACAACGATATGCCGAGACGGTAAAGATGCTCGCCGAGGGACCCGCACCGCGGGAGGGCCGTCGTCGTGCCTACATTCACCGCGATGTCGTCAACGGACGACTGAAGGCGCGAAGGGGCGCTCGCATTGCCGCCCTCACCAACGCAGGGGCCATCCCGGACAACGCCTCGTACGACGTTATTGCCGAGCCGGAGAACACCTTCGTGGGCCAGATCGAGGAGGACTTCGCGGTAGAGAGCATGAGGGGGCAGGTCTTCCTACTCGGCAACAACGCGTGGAAGATTCGACGAGTAATGCAGGGCAAGGTGCTCGTAGAAGACGCGCATGGTCAAGCCCCGACCATCCCATTCTGGTTCGGTGAAGCGCCGGGGCGCACGACCGAACTGTCGGACGAGGTTTCCGATCTCCGCGAGCGGATATACCAGCGTCTCGACTCCGGCCGGGCAGTCTCGTGGCTCATCGAGGAGGGATTCAACCGGGACGCCGCCGAGCAGGCGGTCGCCTATATAGAAGAGGGGATACGTATCCTGGGAACGGTGCCAACCAAGAAGCGCATCATAGCCGAGAGATTCTTCGATGAATCGGGAGGGATGCAGCTGGTCGTGCATTCACCCCACGGTTCGCGGATCAATAAGGCGTGGGGATTCGCGCTGCGGAAGGAGATTTGCCGCACCTTCGACTTCGAGCTGCAGGCCGCAGCCACCGAGGACGGAATCAACCTCTCGCTCGGGCCTTCGTTGTCGTTCCCGCTCGAGGACGTGTTCAAGTACGTGCCACTGGCAAAGGTGGAGAAGATACTGACGCAAGCCGTCCTCCAAGTGCCGCTGTTCCCGATCAGGTGGCGGTGGGACGCCTCGCGAGCGCTTGCAATTCTGCGCTTCTCCAACGGCAAGAAGACTCCTCCCGCGCTGTTGCGGATGCGGTCGGACGACCTGCTTGCCGCCGTGTTCCCGGAGCAGGTGATGTGCCAGGACAACGCCATGCCGGGCGACGTGGAGGTGCCCGATCACCCGCTCGTGTTCGAGACGATGAGGGATGCCCTTCACGAGGCCATGGACATGAATGGCTTCAAGCGTGTCTTGGAGGACATTTCAGGCGGAGAGATCGAGATACTCGCCCGTGATACGACGCAGCCTTCTGTGTTCAGCCATCAGATCCTCAACTCGATGCCGTACTCGTTCCTCGACGAGGATGGCGAGATCGGAGAGCGGCGGTCGAGGGCAGTAGCGCTTCGACGGGCCCTGCCGGAGGACCAACGCGACCTTGCGTCGCTCGACATGGGAGCAATTGGGGACGCCGCACGAGACGCATGGCCTGTCATCCGCGATGCGGACGAACTGCACGACGCGCTCTTGACGCTCGGGCTCATGCCAACTGAAGATGCGCATCGCGAAAAAGCAGATAGTGAGCAGCTGCAAATCTGGTTCGATAGGTTGGTGAAGGCCGGTCGCGCCTCCGTTGCGACGTACGGCGATGACAACAACGCCTGGGTGGCAACAGAGTCCGTGCCACTGGTATCGGCGGCATTCCCGGACGCTACCTTCGAGCCGGGCGCCGTGACATTGTGGCAGAGCGAAGATGAACCACCGACGCAGGACGACGCCGAGCGCATAATCGTTCGCAGCCGTACGGAGTGCATTGGCCCGTTCACCGTCGACGAAATCGTCCGCTCACTGGGGATGCGGAAGGGTGCGGTGGACATCGCGCTGGCCCGTCTCGAAGGAACGGGGAACATTCTGAGAGGCCGCTTCACGCCGGGCCGGACAGACGAGGAGTTCTGCGACCGGCGGATACTCGCCCGCATCCACCGGGAGACCATAGGCAGGCTGCGCAGGGAGATCGAACCCGTTCCTCCAGCTACGTTTATGCGCTTCCTCATCGCCTGGCAGAAGGCAGCTCCTCCTTGGAAGGTGCGCGAGGAGGACGGACTGCTCGACGTGATCGAGCAGATTCAGGGCTTCGAGGCCGCAGCCGGAGCATGGGAATCGGAGATACTCCCATCGCGAGTCAAGGACTACTTACCCCGTATGCTCGACGACTGGTGCCTTTCCGGAGACGTTGCCTGGGGCCGGTTCAGCCGGCGTCCGATAGATGAGGACATGCCCGTAACGAAAGGCACGTTGACACGCACTGGCCGGATATCACTCGCCTTACGTGAGTCAGTGCCCTGGCTTCTTGCCGAATCCCAGACGGGGGAGAACGGCCTTCTAGGAGCGCAAGGCGAAGTGCTCGATCACCTCAAGCAGACGGGAGCGTCATTCATGCAGGACATTGTCTCGTCGACTGGGCGTTTGCCGTCGGACGTGGAGGACGCGTTATGGAGGCTTGCCGCCGCAGGACTGGTGACTTCCGACGGGTTTACTGCCGTGCGTGGCATGATAGACGGCAAAGCCAAGAAGCAGCCCCGGCGGGCGCCGGCGTTCGGGCGGAGCATGAGGCGGAGGGTCCAAAGCAGCAGGTGGTCATTACTGCAGGGCAATGCCGAAAGGGAGGATGTCGTAGAAGCGCGTGCGTGGCAGCTGCTCAAGCGGTACGGTGTGGTGTTTCCTGAGCTGTTGGCGCGCGAGACCAACGCCCCCCGGTGGCGCGATCTCGTCCGAGTCTACCGACGCGCCGAGGCCCGCGGCGAGATACGCGGCGGACGGTTCGTCGCCAACTTTGTGGGTGAGCAGTACGCCATGCCCGAGGCCGTCGAGCGGCTCCGCAACATCCGCAGAACGGAAAAGGACGACCGTTTTGTCGTCCTCTCCGCCTGCGACCCGCTCAACCTTGTGGGCATTACAAGCCCCGGAGCGCGTGTTCCGGCGCTGCTGGACAATAAGGTCGTGTACCGCAACGGCGTTCCGGCGGCGTCGGTCGAGGGTGGGGAAATCCAGTGGCGCGACGAACTTGATGAAATGTCACGGGAGAGACTGATCTTGGCCCTGTCCCCGCCGCGCGATGAGACGGTGGGGAAGAGACGGATGAAGGCCTAGCAAGGGGCGTCATCTGAGCACAATGCTATTCGCCCAACTTGCAGTTGTGCGACAATTGCCGCGCAAGGAAGCGTCAAATCCATGTCTCAGTGTGGGGCGAGATCGTTATGCGAGTTGCAGAGTCTGTCGTATTCTATTTGCGGTACCTGTCCCGAATATTTGCCTTTCCGTTGATGAGAAGCTCACAAAACCGCTGGCCGGATGGCTACTTCGAGAGAGTGTTCGGCGGTTGGAAAGGCGAGCCCTTGGAACGCCCGCCTCAAGGCTACCTTGAGGAGCGTCGACTCCTGTCTTGATTCGCTTGTCCTGCCTTCATTGGCCACGCGGTGAATGATTCGCCGTCTCCGGCGTGTATAATGTGACAGCATCCTATAGCTACAAATTCGAGTGGCCCGGCCGGATGGAGTTCGGGCCACTTTCACGCCTGAGGAACGCTGCCTCGTGACACTGCTCCTACTTTGGCTCGCCCTCGCCGGAGCCGCAGCAGCAATTCTGCTGTTTTCGCGCCTTCTCGTTTCGTCCGCCGATGTCATAGCGGACCGAACGGGTCTGGGCAGGTCGTTCGTTGGAGTCATCATGCTGGCCACGGCCACGTCGCTCCCGGAGTTGGTGACGGGCGTCAGCTCGATCCTTCTTGTCGATCAACCTGACCTCGCCGCCGGTGACGCCTTCGGCAGCAACCTTGTCAATCTCGTCATCATCGGGATCATCGACCTGCTGTGGCGCAACGGGCCCATTCTCGTCGCGGTGGGACGCGGCCCCATCCTCGTGGGCCTCCTCGGAATCGCCGTCGTAGGTTGCGCGATTGTTGCCATGCTTGCGCACGGCTCCACAGAACTTACCGAGAACTGGCCCGTGAGTCCCGTGTCGTTCGTGCTTTTCCTGGTCTTCCTCATCGGCATGTTCGCCCTCTACCGCCAAGAGGAAGCCCCGCAGGAGGAGCCGTCCGGCGGTACCCACGAGACGTTGTCGAAGGCCTTTGGGAAGTACACAGCGGCCATGTTGGTGATCGTCGGGGCTGCGGTGCTCCTGGCATGGACGGGCGATCAGATTGCGCACAAGATGGGGTGGGAGGCCAGCTTCGTCGGTACGCAGTTCCTCGCCATCAGCACGTCGCTCCCAGAGTTCGCCGCGTCCTATGCGGCGGTGCGTATAGGAGCCCCGGATCTGGCGATTGCCAACCTGCTGGGAAGCAACGTGTTCAACATGGGGTTCGTGCTGTTCATCGACGACGTGGCCTACGTCGACGGGCCCATCTGGTCGGGGATTGCGGGAATCCACCTGCTGACGGCCGGGTTCGCGGCCGTGATGACGGTGGTCGTCCTTGCCGGACTCTTCGCACACAGGCGACAGAAGAGGGAAGGGCGGTTCACGTGGGAGTCGGTCGGACTGATCGCCCTCTATTTAGCCGCAAGCGCCTTGGTGTTCGGCCTGGCGTAAGTGACGTCCAGCCTTGCTAGTGGTTCAACATGATTGTATTGAAGGGTAGAGAGACTTGAGTCGGATGCGCGCATCCTCCGTACTGAAGCGCCAGTTCACACCCACCGCTTGCCGATTGCGACGCTCCTGCCACGCTTTCACCTCACCACGCAGAACGTCCCTGTCCGGTATGCGACGCTCCAGACACTGGCGAGCCAGTACGCATAACTCTATCTCCGCCATGTTCAGCCAACTGCCGTGTTTCGGAGTGTAGTGTATCTCCAACCGCTCAGCGATACGCCTCGCCTCGGCAGGCTCGAACGCCTCGTACAGCGAGGACAGGCCATGGGTATTTAGGTTGTCCATCACCAGCACGATCCGATCTCTGTCGGCGTAGTCCTCATCGACCAGTCCCTTTATCACATGAGCCCAGTCCACTTTCGTACGACGCTCTCTGACCTCTACTCGACGCCACCCGTCCAATGGCGCAAACAGCATGAACAGACTACTCACCCCATTGCGTTCGTACTCGTAGTCATATGTCGACACCACGCCGCGGGTCGCCGCGCGCGGAACTCGGGTCTCTTTGATCTGCTGCTTGCTCGTCTCGTCCATGCATACAAGGACTTCATTCTCAGCGTAGGGGCGCTGGTAGACTTCCAGCACATCTTCCATCGCGCACACAAACTCCGCGCTCTGTTTGGGAGGGATGCACCAACTCTGCTTCAACCACGGCTTGAGTTCGTTTTTTTGAGTGCCATCCGAACCGTCTCAGTACTGATGCTCTCAACGACCTCACACTCCACCAACCGGTCAGCCAACAGCTTGAGGGTCCAACTCGCACGACCATCAGGGGGCTCACCGCAGGCTATCGCTATCAGCTTGGCTTCACCCTCACCATCCAGTCTCTTCTGCCGCCGTCGCAACTGCTCTTTGCGGTTCAGGGCCGATTCGATGCCTCCCTCCACACACCGTCGACGCACCCGCTCGACCATTGACAGTCCCACACCAAGCGCACGGGATATCTCCGCGTCCGTCATCCCACCGTCTGGACGTAACTCGTCGCTCATCAGCAGGATACGAGCGCGGGTCTGCTTGTACGCGGCGGTCCGCCCGCGTGATGCCAGTGCCTTGAGTTCGTCTTGTTCATCTTTGGTCAGTCTGATTCGATACTTCTTCGTAGACATCATGCTCCCTCCTCAGTTCAACCATACGAGTGAACCTCGCAAAGGAACATATCGTTCAAGGTCTTTATTTCAATAATGTTCAACCACTAGTTCATTCCTAGCTGGTAGAACTTGCCCTCAGTCTTGATTGAGGGGGCGAAGATCAGCTCGGCCTTCTGGTGGAACTCGCGGATATTGAACGCTCCCACGTAGCCGAGGCAGGTCTTTAGCGCACCCAGCAGGTTCAGGGTACCGTCGGACTTTGAAGAAGGACCGTACAGGACCTGCTCAATCGAGCCTCTCATGCCGACCTTAACTCGCGTCCCGCGAGGAAGTACGGGATCGGGACTGGCCATGCCCCAGTTGCACCCCTGGCCCGGGGCCTCGGTCGTCTGAGCAAACGGTGTGCCGATCATCACGGCGTCGGCGCCCGCGGCGAAGGACTTGCAGAGGTCTCCACCTGTGCGGATTCCTCCATCAGTGACGATCGGAACGTACCTGCCGGAACGGCGATAGTACTCTTCGCGGGCGGCGGCGCAGTCGAGTGTGGAAGTCACTTGGGGGACACCCATGCCCGTGACCTCGCGAGTCGTGCATGCGGCACCGGGACCTATGCCGACGAGGACGCCGTGTATGCCCGTCTCCATGATTTCGAGAGCCACATCGTAGGTCGCGCAGTTACCCACTATCACGGGAACGTTGACCATCTCCAAGAGCTCGGGTAGGCGAAGACCGCGAATGCTGCGTGACTTGTGGCGGGCGGTCGTTACGGTCGACTGCACTACGAGCACGTCCGCGCCGGCGTCGACGGCCAGCGGGGCCAGCCGCTTGGTGTTGGCGGGAGTAACAGAAACGGCGCACTTGGCGCCGTTTTTCTTAATCTGCTGCACTCGCTCTCCGACCAAGTTCTCCTTGATCGGAGCGGCGTATACTCGCTGGAAGGTTTTGGTCACCTCGTCCTGCGGGGCGGCTGCGATCTCCGCCAGCACCTCTTCGGGGTCGTCGTACTTCGTCTGAACGCCTTCGAGGTTCATCACCGCCAGTCCCCCCTGCCGGTCGAACTCGACTGCCGTCTCAGGCGATACAATCGCGTCCATCGCCGAAGCCATTATGGGCGCCGGAAACGTCATTCCATCGAGGTTGAAATCGATGTCGGCAAGCTCCGGATTGATGGTGATTGCGCCCGGGGCGATGGCAATTTCGTCGAAGCCGTAAGTCCGTCGGACTTCCTTGAAGGTACGGGCATTCATAAAGCGGGGCCCTCCGGCAGGTGGTGGGGGATTTGCCGGATTATATGAAATTGATTAGACCGGTACAAGCATTTTTTCAGCAATTGACGTCCACGCCGTCCTCCACGGCCATGCACCGTCAACCGCCAACGATACTCGGCTGCCATACTGATTCGAGGTGCTGGGAACGTGCATAGGCATTGAGAAACAGGCCAAGTTTCCCTTGAGCGCCATCTCAGGGTGATGCTACACTATCCAACAGGGTCGAAAGACCCTCCCCGTTGACGCTCCGCAGTAGCTCAGTGGTAGAGCGGTCGGCTGTTAACCGATTGGTCGCAGGTTCGAATCCTGCCTGCGGAGCCAACGCCTCTGACGGACAGTACTTCGGCTGTCTTCATTGACCCATCGCTGACAGGAATCGGCATCGTGTACTCGATCCCGACCTCCTGCTTGTTGAAGTCAATCCTCCTGATGAAAGAGCCGAGGAAGGTCTTGCGCTCAAGGAATGATGCGCTCTGCAGGACCTCCTGTAGTTCTCCCAGGTGGTGACGAAACGCGATAGGGTCAGGGAGGCTGTCGCCCTTCTGATTCATTTCGTCCAACGCCTCATCCTTCTTCGCATCGAGCTCCCGTTGTCTGGCCCTCAGTTCCTTCAGCCGCGGTGCCAGGTCATCGATATCCACTGTCCCGCTCTCCAAAGCAGCGTACACGTGGCCTAGCTTCTCTTCTATTGACTCAGCTTCCCGATTCAGACGATCAAGCCGACTGATGGCTCTGCGCTTGTACAGACTCAGCTCCTCTTCGGCTAGGTCTATCAACTTAGTCAGTGTCTCCTCGGTAAGTATGTTTTCTCTGATCCGGTCCAGCACGAACGCTTCCAGCTTCTTGGCGTTGATCGCGGACCCTTTACACACTGTTGCCCCTTTCCTCAGCCTGCCATTGCACCTGTAGTAAAGGTATTGCCCAAACTTGCCATTCACACCTATGGCAGGCGAACCGCACTGTGCACAGTGAGCGAGACCACTCAAGAGGAATCGGCTGTTGAGCCTTCCTGAGTGCGTCACCGAGGGACGCCTGGATGTCAGGAACGCCTGTACCTCGTCGAATACGTCCTTATCTACCAGTGGGACGTGACAGTCAGGGACACGAATGACTTCCGAGTCATCTCTTCCCTGTCTGGTACCTAGGCGTTTGCTGTACCTATTCCAAACAATCGTGCCCACGTATGCCTCGTTCCTCAGCATGTTGTTGATGCCGGTGATATGGAAGTGCCTCCCATGGCGTGTCCTCAACCCTTCGGCGTTCAGTGAGCTCGCGATCAGCTTTGCGCCTTGGCCGCGGGCTGCCAGTTCGAACACCCTCTTCACGATCGGAGCTTCCCTCTCATGCGGGATCAGCTTCGATTTGGAGGAACCACCATGTGACTCCACGGAGCTTCTGTAGCCAAATGGGACCGTTCCGCCGTTCCGAAATCCCCGTGCAGCGTTCTCCTTCATCCCTCTGATCGTGTCCTGCGACAAGTTGGCCGAGTAAAACTCGTCGATCACTTCGATGATGCCCTCCAGCAGAGACCCAGCAGGGCTCTCATCGACATGCTCGTTCATGGAGACTACAGAGATCTTCCGCCGTTTCAGCAGAGACTTGTAGATGACCGAGTCTTCTCTGTTTCGCGCAAACCGGGATAGCTTCCAGACCAGGATGCTGTCGAACGGCTTCACCTTGTTCTTGGCGGCGGCGATCATGTCCTTGAATGCAGGACGATTGGCCGACCTCGCGGACTCAGCCTCGTCGACGTATTCGGCAACGACATCCCATCCCCGGCCCAGTGCGTATTTCTTGAGGGCCTTCAGCTGGGCAGGAATGGATAGGTCCTTCTCTGCCTGTCGTTCAGAAGAAACGCGAGCATAGATTGCGACCCTCATGGGAACCTGGTTCTTCATCTCCTCCTCCTTCTTTCTAAGGGTATGGTCACTGATCAACTGGTGGGGCGAGCCGTGGGATGGCCACCTTCAGGCCGTGCATGCTCTATGGCGCACCGGGGTTCACTTGCTTCCTAACTCGGAAGAACTGGGCCTTGGAGACGATCGCGGGAAGCGCTTTCTCCACCCTCACCGGGTCGATCTTGCTCTTGGCACTCGCGCCCCAGAGCAAGGTGCCCGTGTACACTTCGTTGGTGAGGATGCTGTGGACGCTGGTCCTCGACCAGGGCTTCCCCTTGGAGCCGGCTATTCCCTCCTCGTTGAGGACCCGCGCAATGTCGACTGTCGTCCTTCCGGCCTCAGCCATGTCGAAGATGCGCTTGACGACGGGGGCCGTGGCCACATCGGTTTCCAGTTTGGAGCGCTTCTTGGAACCGTCCTGCACCGGGACCCGTCTGTAGCCGAAGGGGACGTGGCTGGATATCCAGAAGCCTCTCGATGCGACTTCCCGCATACCCGAAGTGACACCCTGACTCAGGTCGAATGAGCGAAACTCGTCCATGCCCTCGACGACCGTTTCTATGAGCTCGCGAGTGGGTGTGTTGTCGACGTCCCCTGCGACGGAGACGATGCGGACACCTCTACGTCGGAGCAGCGACCTGAGGGCGACGTCGTGTTCAGGCTTGCGGGTAAACCTGGAGAGCTTCCAAACCAGAACCTTGTGGAAAGCGGCCTTGGGGAGTCCGGCTTCATCCATCATCTTGCCGAACTGCGGTGTATTGATGATGTCCCCTCTCTCCTCGTCCACGTACTCGCGGACGACCACGTAGTCGTTCTTGCTGGCGTAGTCCCTGAGAGCATTCAGCTGATCGGGGACAGATAGGTCCACGTCCTGCCTGAACATTCGGGCATAGATTGCCACCGGTATGGGTTCCTGTCGTTCTTTCATTGTGTCCTCCTGTTGATTTCGTCCTGTTACGAGTCCACTCGCTCTCTTCTCAAGCCTGAAGGCAACCGTCAGGGTCCGGCAGCCATGGCTACTCTTGTCCTCCTGTGTTACCGCCTAGTCCCCATCTCGCACCCTTTGCGGGATTGGGATCCCTCACTTGACACCTATGACTGCGGGGTCGTCCTCGTCGGTGACGTTGATGGTCACCTGTATGCTGTCCATTGCGCCGAACGGGTCGATGGCGGTCACGACCACCGAGTAGGTGTTCCTGGCCTCGTAGTTCAGGGGAGCCCTGGTCGTCAGCTGGCCATCGTTCTGCCCTATTCGGAAGGACCCGGCGTCCGGACCGGTAAGGGTGTAGATCAGCAGATCGCCGTCATCGTCAATGGCGCTGACCGGCGCGCCGATGTTCCGCCCTGTCTCGGTGTTCTCAGGCACCTCCCGGCTCGTGCTGTCGGACTGGTCTCCCGGCGTGGTGAAGTCCTGGTCGGGGAACACGGGCGCTGCATTGACGAACCCTCCGTCCGATTCCGGATCGGTGACGAAAGCCCCGTGCCGTCCTACCGGGGCCTCCAGTACTCCCGTTGCCTCGTCGACGGCGCGACCTATGTTGTCGGTGTACATCGCCTTCGCTCGCAGGCACCTGCCCACGTCGGCCGCCTTCGGGGCGTAGACCGCGGAGGAGGCTCCAGCTATCGCGGTCCAGCTGTTCTCGTCGACGACACCTATTCCGGGCGTGCTAGGGTCGTCCAGGCATTCGGCTGACGGCGCGCCTCTGCCATTCACCGTAACCACTTCGGACAGCTCCCACACCCACCTCCTGATGGTCACCCCACCGTCGTCGTCGCTGGCCATGGCCTGTATTGCGACGCCCACCTCCGGCTGCCTCTGGGACAGGACCACCACTCCCATGTCTTCCCCGTCCACCACCTCGATGATCACATCCAAGCTGGCCGACAGCCTTCGGGCACCCTCGCCGGAGTGGGCCACGAGGGTTATCGAGTACGAGCTCCGGTCCTCGAAGTCAGGCTCATGGCCCGGCTTGAAGCTCAGGACGCCTCCGGTGAAGTCAAGGTCGTCGCCGTCGGCTCCCGACACCGAGTACGTGCAGCAAGTGTCATCCAAGTCCAGGTCGGTGACGGCGTAGGTATCGGCATCGATTGAGCTGACGCTATGCCCGACCCTGATGACTGACGGATCCACGTTCTCCACTACGCTAAGCAGGATCGGCGCGTCGTCAGGGAAGGCGGGGGGCTCGTTCACATCCGTGATGGTGACGACTACGTTCACCGTGGCCGATGCGGTCGACGGGTCGCTCGCCCTCACCCGAAGGACGTATTCGCTGTTACCCGCGACGCCGGCGTCCTCATCACCAGGCAGGACGGGAATGCCGGCTAAAGCTCTCGAGTCCTCGTCTTCGGCCTCTCCGGGGTCTGCGCCCAGCACCCTGGCGACCCTTATCTGGCCGGTGAGGCTGTCGATGGTGAACCGGGCACGGCCACCATCATCCCCCAGGTCGGGGGTGTCAAGCAGCTCGTAGAACAGGATGTCCTCGTCCGGGTCCAATGCGGATACCGGCTCGCCTACGGGCATCCCCACCGCTGTGTTCTCGGGCACAAACCGGGCAATGTCGATGTAGGCAGTGGACTCATCGTCGTCCTGGCCGGCGAAGGAAGGAGCGGCATCAGCCAGGGTCGTAGCCTCGACCCGGTAGAGTGTCACCGCCGAGGCTGTCTTGGCAGAGCCGAACCTGTCGGAGTAGGTGACCGTCGCACGCAGGTACATCTCTTCGTCGACAGGCGCCGGACTCCGCCTCGACTCTGTGGCTCCCCCTATGTTCGTCCAGGTCCTTCCATCCCTGGACCTAGCCCACCGCCACGTCTCGTCCGTCACTGGTTCGTCCTCGTCCAGCAGGCTGGCCGAGAGCGGCCTGGAGACCTGCGGTTGCGGCCTGTCTATTCTCGCCGTTCCGGTCTCGTCCACGTCTGTCACTGTGACGATCACGCTGCGCGTGCCGCCGCCGGCCTCGACGGTCACCCGGTACACGTTCCTCACCGGCAGCAGCACGCTGGTTGACGCGGACAGCGGGTCCTCGTAGTTCGGGGGCTCCCTGAAGACCAGCACGCCGCCATCGATTGTGAACAGGTCATCGTCGGGACCGCTTACGGACCACCTGATGACATGTCCGGCCTCGTCGAATGCCGTGTAGGAGGCCACGGGCCCCGTACCATTCTCGGGGTAACGAACCGAGCGAACTCCGGTTACGTGGACCGGGTCGTGGACGTTGGTGACGTTGATGGTCACCTGTATGCTGTCCGTGGCTCCCGAGGGATCTGTGGCGGTCACCACCACGCTGTAGCTGTTCCTGGCCTCGAAGTTCAAGGAAGCCTTCGTCATCAACTGGCCACTGTTTCTCGATATGCTGAAGAAGGCAGCGTCATCGCCATCCAGGGTGTAGATCAGCAGCTCGTCGTCTTCGTCGAAGGCGCTGACCGGGATCCCAATGCTCTCCTCGGGGTCAGTGTTCTCCGCTATCTTCCGGCTCGTCCTGTCCGACTGATCTCCCGGGGAGTTCAGGTCCTGGTCCATGAAACTCGGAGCGGCGTTTGCGGTCCTGCTGGCCTGTGTGGGAGCTTCCAGCACTCCTGTCGCCTGATCGTCGGCATCGGCCGGGTTCTCTATGTTGTCGGTGTAGACCACCGTCACCCGCAGGCACCTGCCCACGTCAGCCGACTCTGGCGTGTAGACCGGCGACGAGGATTCGGCTATCGAGGTCCAGCCGCCGACGACTGTGACGGTCGTGTCTGGGTCGTCCCGGCACTCGGCCGACGGGTTGCCGCCGGCATCCACCGTGATCTCAGCCGACCGCTCCCACACCCACCTGTCGATCCTCATGCCGCCGTCGGGGTCGCTGGGGTTGGCCGCTATTTCTCTGCCCACCTGGGGCTGCCTCTGGGACAGGAACACCTCTCCTGGGTCTTCCGTGTTCACAACCTCGATGGTCACGTCCAGGGTGGTCGACCGCCCCCCCGAACTGGCCGTAATGGTTATCGAGTAGGAGTCCTGGTCCTCGAAGTCCGGCTCGTGCTCCTCACTGAAGACCAGCTTGTTGGAGGAGTCGAACTCGAGGGCCTCTTTGTCGTCACCCGTCACCCGGTGCGGAACGGTGATGGCATCACCGTCTTCGTCGGTCGCGTCAAAGGTGTTGGAAGTAACTGGCGTGCCGCTGTCCCCAACCGTGATGACCAGCGGGTCCGCGTTCTCCACTACCTTCAGCAGAGTCGGCACGCCTTCAGCGAAGTCTGGGGGCTCATTCACGTCGGTGATCCTGACGATGACGTTCACCGTGGCCGAGGCTGTCGACGGGTCGGTCGCTCTCACCCGCAGAACGTACTCGCTGTTGTCCGCCTCGCCAGCATCCTCACCTACGGGCAGCGCGGGGCTGCCGGTTAGGGTCGTCGCCTGGTCTTCCCTCTCCCCGTCGTCCGCGCCCAGCACCTTGCCGGCCCTTAGCTGACCGGTTGCGCTGTCGATGGTGAACCGCGCGTCCCCATCGTTATCCTCCAGGTCCGGGGTGTCCAGCAGCTGATAGAACAGGAGGTCGCGGTCCGCGTCCGACGCAGACACCCGCCGGCCTATGGACCTACCCACGGCCGTGTTCTCGCGGACGCTCAGAGTCACCGTGGTAACCTCATCCCCACGCCCGTCCACGAAAACGGGCGCGGCATTCGACAGGGTCCGCGTCTCCACCCGGCGTTCGCTCATCGCCGAGGCGGTCTTGCCGGAGCCGAACTTGTCGGAGTAGCTGACCGTCGCGCGAAGGTACATGCCCTCGTCCGCCTCCGCCGGATTCCGCCGTGGCGATGTCGCGCCCTCTATGTCCGTCCATGTCCTTCTGTCCCCGGACCTGGCCCACTGCCATCGCTGGCCCGAAACCCCGTCGTCCTCGTCCGACAGGCTTGCCCCGAGCGGCCTGGATACCTGCGGCTGCCGCCTGTCTATGCTCGCCGTACCTGCCTCGTCCACGTCCGTCACCGTCACCGCCACGTCGTGCGTGCCGCCACCGGCCTGGACCGTCACCCTGTAAACGTTATCTCCAGACTTGGACTGCGGCTGTTCGTAGTTGGGAGGCTCCCTAAAGGCCAGCACTCCGTCATCGATGGTGAACAGGCTTTGATCACGCCCGCTTAGAGACCACGTGATGGCGTCTCCGTCTTGGTCATAAGCTCTAAACCAACCAACCGGGGCAACACCGTTTTCAGCGTATTCAATGAGGGAATCGGCCGTTTGAGCGCGTACCGGATGGACTGCGGCACCACCCGGAACCGTGCTCGCCAGCAGCATGATGGCGAGCACGACGGCTAGGGCCACGAGCCGGTTTATCGGACTTAGTGGAATTTCCAGGATCAGATGCCTATTCAATTCGAACACCCCCTACTAGATGCCCAGTGGTCACTTCCGGGAAACGTGACGCATCTACGAAGTCCGCCCGGCGTTCATCGCAGGTCTTTACCGCAATTCCGGGCCTTGGTGCAGACGGGACGGACCCGTTTGCCTGATGAGCCCATCCAGCCTGTCGAACACAACGATCTGGCGTCCAACTCCACCTGCCTCGGCGACGATTTGAAGAACTGATTCGAGTACACGTTGGTGGGCCAATGTGGACTCGAACTCTCCCCGGATTGGTTCGAGTCTCCTTAGGCCCATCTAAAGGGACTGGCACTCGTAGCTCGCCACTTGTCGAGTGCGATCGGGTGGCTTCAAATTCCACGCCTACAAGTACCGCAGCCTCATTGACCGGTTGCATGGGGTGGAGGAGACTGATAAGAAAGTCCAACGAAGGCAGTAAGGACCTCGCGCGTCCGTGCGTGGTGGGACGGAATCCGAGGATGGAGGTGGCACTCCGTAGGGGTACGGGATGATGACGAGATATAGCTAGGGAGAGTGAGATGCAGCAGATCCGACTATGGGAGATCACATCAGACAGGAAGCTGTCGGAGATACCGGCGAGGTACGCCAGTCTGGAAGAGTGGATTGAGGATTGGCTGGCCGACGACATATCGGTGCTTGATCCCAGTCTCCTGGTGATCGGCCGGCAGGTTCGCACGAGCTTCGGCGGTGCGATAGACCTGCTGTGCATGGATGGAGGCGGTAACCTAGTGGTCGTCGAGCTCAAGAGGGGCCAGACCCCTCGGGACGTCACCTCTCAGGCTTTGGAGTACTCGTCATGGGTCAAGGACCTGGAGTTCGATGAGATGACCGACATCGCCGAGTCATATTCTGGTAATGCAGGAACGTTAGAGGCGGCCTTCCGGGAGAAGTTTGGAGCGGAATTGCCCGGTGAGCTCAACCAGACCCACCGCTCAGTGATCGTCGCCGAGTCCGTGGATGCAAGCACCGACAGGATAGTCAAGTACCTGGCGGAGATGGGTGTGCCGATCAATGTGGCTACGGTACAGCACTTCGAGGATGCCAACGGGAGGGAACTGCTGGCGCAGGTCTATCTGATAGAGCCTGAGTCGGTCCAATCCAGAGCTCGTCGTACATCCTCAAGTTCGGGTTACCGTACGGTGAACGGGCTTCAGGACCTAGCGGACGAGAATGGCATCGGAGAAACATACAGGCGGCTGAGGGACGGGGTCAGGGGCATATTCTTCGCACAGGGGTACAAGGAGACGGTGGGCTACGTCCGTAGGCTGGAGGATGGCGGGGTACGGACCGTGATGTTGGTAGAGGCAGTCCCGGGCGACGATGCCGGAGGCGTCAAGTTCGTTGCCCATGCCACCCGGTTTGAGCGGCACATGAACGTGCCAATGGACGATCTCCGGTCGTGGTTGCCGGACAACACAACGGAGTGCGATGTGCGGCGCTGGAGCGGCAGTTCTCAGGAGGAACGGGCATCGGCAGAAGGGCTGGATGGATTGTTCCACAGAACCGATGAGGTGGACAAGTTCGTGTCGAAACTGTCGGCTGCGCTGAAGAGGCGGTCCCGTCCCAATGGGGAAGAGACCGCGTAAGAGAGGGGAACGAGGAAGGATACTTCTTGGCGGGAGCAAGATATGCCGATACCAGGGTCTGATCTGTCCAGATGGAGTCACCCACGATCCGCGATGGCTTCGAAGCAGGCGCACGTTTCCATACGCGACGCGTTGGTTTCCGATGATCGGCTCTCGGAGTTCAAGCATAAGGTCCTCCTTCAGGGCTCCTACAAGAACAATACGAACCTTCGCAAGGACAGCGACGTCGATCTGGTCGTTCGCCTGGCCTACAAACTGAATTCCAGCGTAGCCGCCCTCAGTGGGAAGCGGTTGCAGGAGAATGCTTCACACCAAGCCGCCCACAAGCATTGGATTTCATTTCGACGGCGAGCACTGAGGGTCATGAGCAACAGGTACGGCGACGCCGTGACCAGCGGCCGCAAGACGATAAAGCTGGCGAAGGGCGAGTTGCACGCGGACGCCGACCTCGTCGTCACACTGAGCTACAAGGAGGGCATAGCTTTATACCTTCCAGACGAGAGGCGGTGGGTCGTCAGCTTTCCGCAGCAACACCACGACCAGGGGCAGAAGAAGGAGGAGGCCACAAGCGGGCGGTTCAAGAGGACGGTTCGCATGTTCAAGGCGGCCCGGAACAGGCTCGTTGACTTGAAGGTGCTAACCAGGGATGACGCTCCCTCCTACTTCATAGAGTGCCTGCTTTACAACGTCCCCGACGGGCGGTTCGCACCGAAGCTGGCGCCGAACTATACAGGCATTCTCGATTGGCTGAAGAAGGCGCAGCTCAAGGACTTCAAGTGCCAGAACGGAAGGGTACCGTTGTTCGGGCCGGAGCCGGAACAGTGGACCCAGCAGAAGGCTCGGTCGTTCGTCAGGGCGCTGCAATGGCTGTGGGAGGCGGGGGATTGAGTACATAAACAGATGCCGGTTCAGTCTCGTTTCAAGCAAGAGGAGTGAAAGTCGATGACAAGTTCACCAGTCAATCCACTAGAAGCGGCTCTAGAAGAGCTTGCTGTTGCCACTTGGCTTCGTCTACGGGACATCAAGGCATTCTCACAGCGTCCCGAACCATTCAACTCGGTGCGTTTTGGAGAGACAACGATCACGGACCTCTCGATGCTCGACCTCTGCAGACAGCGGCTGACTAGGTCCATCTTTCTACAAACCCCTTCGCATATGGAGACATTTTGGGGAACTGACTTCGAATGGTGGCTGGGCTCTGGTGCAACTGGGTGGTTCCGGCTGGCGGTTCAGGCAAAGAAACTCGACATGAAGAAGGGCCGCTACCTCAGCCTGGGGCATGAGACAAGAGGACTGCCGCAAATCTGCGTCCTTGAAGATTACGCGGCGCTGAATAGAGCTACCCCTCTGTACTGCCTCTACAACTATTCGGGAGGTGTTGATCAGCAAAGCCATTGGCACTGCTGTCAGCGGTGGTTTCGGGCGGAGGAATTAGGCTGCTCAGTGACCTCTCCAACCCGCGTTCGGAGAGCATTGAAACAGAGGGGAATGAGGACCTTTGATTTCATTCATCGGTCGAACCTCACACTGCCGTGGCAGTGTTTGGCATCTTGTCCAAAGGTACACGACGCATTCGACGAGGCCAGTAAGACATACGGCTTGCAGTTGGAGGGCCAGCCCGTTCTCCCTTTCCCTTTGTTCAGAATGGAGTCGTATTATCCTGCATTGCCCCCATTTCAGCCTCAGTCGGGGTTCGCCAGGTTTCCTCTACCGTCTTTCAGTGACGGCATTTATGATGACCTAGCCCAGTACGACATCGAGGTCGCAGTCTACGATGACTCTTTGGCCGAGTTCTACGATCTCGACGCAGGTATTCCAAGAGCGATCAACGTGACTGATCTGAGCTTCTAGGCAGTCGACGGATGGTAGTGTCCTTCGCCTTGGCTACACGAGACTGGCTGCCGAAATCGAATTAGCGCTGCGTCAGCACTCTATGTTGTACTTCCAGTAGTAAGGTAAGGACTGGCCTCAAGTTGGTCTCCCAAGAGGCACCGCTCGGATGAACGTGGCATAAAGGTGCTGTAGTATACTACAGCACAGCTCCCAGCCCAGTAAGATCGAGTCTTGACCATACCCGAGGAATTCACCGTACCCCAAGCCGCAAAATACCTCAATGTTAGTGAGGAGACCGTTCGACGGAATATCAGGTCGAAGCGCCTGAGGGCCTTACGCAGAGGTACGCAATGGTTCATTCCTCGTGATGTGCTAGTGGTCTTCGCCAACAGCTACGACCCTAAGACCGGCAAGATTCTACAAATGCTATAGCCGTTTGGAGGAATGTTGCCTGACAGATCCACAAATGTATCCTCTTCACCGCCTCCAGCGGTAAGCCTGCCTGGTCTGCGGGTTGAGTTGACGGTTGAGGAATCCTCTGGCGATGTGCATCATCAGGATGGCCCTCTACCGAATAGTGGGCCGTTCCATTCGCTTCTGGAGTCGAGATTTCCTGCATTGCCTGTCTCCCTTGTAGCGGCTGGGGATAGCAGGAGCAAGGACCCTTCTTATGCAGCTCATCGATGGTGGGCCCGCCGGCCACCATCGGTAATGCGTTCAATCCTGCTCGCGTCAGTCATGGACGCCGAGTCGACAGACCGAGAGTTCTGGGACAGCTATCGCAGTGAAGCACCCCTACTCGAAGGTCTGAGCGTCCACGACCCATTCATGGGAGGGGGGGCCACCCTCATCGAGGCTTCGCGGCTCGGGGCGATGGTAAGCGGCACGGACGTTGACCCCACGGCCGAGATGATGGTTTCGCACAGCCTGGAACCGGCCCGAGATTCTGAGGTCGCCACCGTCGGTGACGCAATGATGTCCTACCTGCGAGAGCACTTTTCGGTTCTCTATCCGGCCGATGACGGTGAGCCGCTACACTCGTTTTGGCTGGCGATAGTGAAATGTCCTGAATGCCACGTCTCAAAGCCACTATACCGCTCGCTTGTACTAGCCCGCGATTGCGGCAAAGACGGTGCCGTCGTGCGAGACGAGGGAGTGGTTGCCTTTGATCCTGACACCTTCGAACTGAGCTACCTCAACGCACCAACACGAAAGCGGTTCCAAGGCGCCGAGCGGAGATGGCCTCTCGATCACGCGACCTTCGACGCGAACAAGTACAGGTGCCCAGGCTGCGGTAAGCGGTCTTCCCATCGCGAACTCCAAACCGGGGCGGCGCCGCTCCGGCTGATCGCCGTCGAACGAACACCTGACGGCGAGCGGCGAAGGCTCGTCGCACCGGGAGAACGGGATCTGGCTGCAATCGAGCTGGCGGCTGAACTCTTAGAGAATCCCCCTGTACCCCTCAAGTTACCGGATGTCGAGTTCGACACTGAGCGGCAGGACCCACGGCCCAAGAGCTACGGGATCATCGCCGTCCGTGACCTCTTCACACCTCGCCAACTCTTGGTACTGGGCGCGGCGCACGCATGGATTGAGTCCCAGGACATTTCAGACGGGGCAGAAAGGGCAATTCGCCTTGCGTTGTCCAACTCGATTGTCACCAACAATCGCCTGTGCTCGTATGCGACCGACTATGGTCGGCTCTCTCCCTTGTTCAGTATCCGCGGCTACTCGATCCCAGCCCTGCAGGTCGAACTGAATCCGCTTCATTCAAGCGGGGGTAGGGGTACCTTACAACAGTGCCTGAGCCGAATAGTCCGCTCGACAGCGACCACTGCCAGGCGTTCAATCTGGAACGTCGACAAGCGCGAGGTTGAGAAAAGACCGTTCAAACTTCCCCAAAGGGCGTCCCGAGTCGATATCCGCTGTTCCTCAGCCGCAGACACTCCCGTACAGCACACCGTTGACCTTCTCGTATTCGATCCACCCTATTACGACTACATCCTCTATGACGAGTTGGCGGAGCCATTTCGCGCCTGGAATCCAACCCTAAAGATAGGTGGAGAGACCCTTCAGTCAGCCTCACTGAGTGAGCCAGGGGATTTCGGCGCGCGGCTTGCCGACTGTCTACGTCCTGCACTTTCGGCCCGCAGCGGTCGATACCCGATCGTCTTCACATATCACTCTTCCAATCCAACCGCCTGGGAAGAGATCGCCCTGGCACTAGACGACCTAGAGCTTCGGATCACCGCGATGTGGCCGATCAGAAGCGATGGACACATGGGTCCTCACAGCCGCCCGGGCAACTGCGAATGGGACGTGGTAATCGTCTGTCGTCCCAGCCTGGAGACTCGCCCCGCCTCCATACCTGGCGCTGACCAGTTCTGGCAGTCGCACGTTGGAGAGCTTCGAGTTGGGGACGCCGACCATACGAGCCTCAGCCTGGCGTACCAAATGGCGGCCCCGCGATTCGGAAAGCTCATCGGTGACTACTCACATGCTCCACAGCCGGGAGGGACCAATGGACGTGTCTGGCCGTAAAGAATTGATTTCTACAGCAACCCACACTGGGACTAACGCGAGGTTGTGGGTCCAGGGAGAATGGAAGAACATCCCAGTCCTGCGCGTGCCGGTTTCAGCCCTGGTGCTGAACATCGACAACCGTCGCTTCTCCGCCGAACGCCAACTGTACGAACAACAGCTAGGCCACAGTCTCGACCCGGAAAACAGCGAAGAGGATGCACTAAGCGTTGAGGCCATCTTGCTCGACCGCGATTTGGCTCTAGATGGCGGCCGCGTGGTAGGCAAGGAGGGCAAGGACTATCTGGCTCTTCGCCAGGACTGGCAGCGCCGCAAGCAGGAAACGCCTTTCTGGATTCGGTCCGACGGCACTGTGCGCAATGGCAATCGACGGCTGGCGATGCTACGCCGTCTTCAGCGGGAAGAAGGGTCTGAAGGGTACGAGTACGTCGAGGCGGTGGTGCTGGACGAACTCGGGATAAACGAGCTTGCAATATTTGAGATGGAACAACGAGAGCAGCTCACCGAGGACTACAAAGTCCGCTACACGGACATCAATCTCCTCCTAGCCATCAAGGCTGCCGCTAAAGACAAGGACATTGACTGGTACGACCCTGAGAGCATTGCGAACGTAGCCGGCGAACTCCAGCACGTCATGCGAAACAACCCGAACTACGCCATCGTTCAACTCTATGCGATCAAGTACATGGACGCGTACCTGGAGGATCGCGAAGAAGCCGGTCGCTACGACAAGCTGATAGGTCAGATCGAGCGTTTCCGGGATGTGGGCCGCATCATGCGGACCGTTGAAGCAGATGATCCTGATCGTGCTCCCGCAATGCTGGACGTCCTGTTCGGTGCGGTCAGCTCCGGACTGACCCACCTTGAGATTCGACGGATCAGGCGTCTCTTCAATGATGACCGAGACGAGTTTGACGAAGTCTTCGAGCGCATCCGGACTGCCGAGGAGCAATCCGAAGAGTCTGCAGAGGGGCAAGGGCTTGGCGAACCGGAACTGGTGAATGACGAGTCCGAAGACCCCGATGAGACCGATGGGACTCCGGAGCCTCCTGGACCTGTGGTCCCCAACTATCCGAAGGGCGAAGTTAAGGGCATTTTCGACGACGCGTTTGATAGGCACGAGTCAGCGCAGGTCAAGGATGTGCTCAAGGTAGTCAAGGAAATCAACAACCGGCTTGATGCCCTGATCAACGCCGATACAGATCGCCTCGGACCTGCACTCGCCGTTGATGAAACGTCGGCGCTCCGTGATGCAGTGGATGCCATGTCGGCGTGGTTCGAGGAGTACGAAGCGTCTCTGAAATGAAGGACCGACAGGCCCGCATTGAGATTGAGGACAACGAAGTAGTCGTTACGGGTGGGTACGAGCTACATGCCCGCCACGGACGTCGGTTCTTCCAGTCCGTCCTCGGTAGCCGCCGACTTGATCTCGGCTGGCGAGTGCCACGTCGTGGGATGCGAATCCAAGACCTCGTTGTCCGCATCAACAGCTTTCTTGAGGCCGAGGGATTCAGCATCTCCCGCGGCGAACTCGCGGCCAAGGGAGTTGAGCTGGCTCTTGAACGTCGCCGGAGCTTGCAGCGAGCGGGTGCTGAGGCCACATCGTGGAGAGCGGGACATTCGAACATTGATGAGCAAGAGGTAGACGCCCGACTCGATAGTCTTGGGTGGAGGCTCGAACGTCGACTTCACCCGCATCAACGCAGGAATGTGTGCCATGCGCTGGCCGCGGTCAATCAGGCGAACTTCTCAGTTCCGGGAGCGGGGAAGACGGTTACCGCTCTGGCCGCCGGACTGCTGCATCTCAATGCTGGCACGGTGGATACCTTTCTGGTGGTCGGACCACTTGCGTGCTTCGAGCCATGGGAGTCGGAGACCGCAGCTGCAGTGGGAACCGCGGTTCGTCCCATGCGGGTCCGAGGAGCTGTCCACCGTCGCCAGGAGGTATATGCGGGGGCGGCTCGAGGCGACTTGCTTCTCCTGAGCTATGCCATGGCTGCCTCAGATCGCCTGGCCATCTTGGCGATGTGCGAAAGGCTCAACGTGATGTTGATCGTTGACGAGTCGCACCGAATCAAGCGTTTTCGAGGTGGGGTGTGGGCTCCTGCCCTGACCCAGATCGCAGAGCTCGCGCGTGTAAGGATGATCCTGACCGGCACACCGATGCCTAACAGTCCCAGGGATCTCTATAGCCAGGTGAACGTCCTCTGGCCCAACGGTCTGCTGACGGGAAGCCGAACTGAATTTGCTAGTCGCGTGGACCGAAATTTCGCTCGTGTTCGCACATCGATTGCGCCCTTCACAACTCGCACGGCCAAGTCTGAACTGGGACTCCCAGCATACCGGATTGAGCGCCACAGCGTATCGTTGACTGGCACTCAGGCCGACATCTACAGGCTGATCAGGAACCGCCTCAGAGACCGCTTGGACGACGCTGACACCTGGGATGACAAACTCGAAGCCCTGCGGCGTGCGCGCCCTATCCGGCTACTGCAGGCAGCGTCGAACCCTGACCTACTCAATCACCCGGATGACGCCTACCGCCTGCCCAAGTTCCCACCCACAAACCCCACCTTGATGCAGCGCCTAGCCTGGTTTTCCGAGACTGACATACCCGCCAAGTCCAGCGCTGCACTCAAGATTGTGCGGGGCCTTGTGGAGGAAGGCGAAAAGGTCGTCTGTTGGAGCAATTTTATCCGCAATCTCGACGGCTTCAGTGCACTGCTACGCCGAGAATTGGGAACCCCAGTCTTCCAAGTAGATGGGCGGGTTCCGGCGTCAGACGACCCGGGTCAGGATCGACACGGCGGCGATGTCTCCCAGGACGACACCCGAGAGCGAAGGATCGAGCAGTTCCTCTCAGTTCCTGGCCCCGCTGCTCTGGTGACGAACCCTGCGACAAGCTCGGAATCTATCTCTTTGCATCGTGCCTGCCATAACGCCGTTTACCTTGACAGGACCTACGACGCTGCCCTTTTTTTTCAGTCAATCGACAGAATTCATCGACTGGGGCTTCCAGACGATGCACAGGTAACCGTCCACATTCTACGAGCCACGATAGGAGGGGACGACACGATCGACCACCTGGTCGAAGCCTCCCTGCTGGGCAAGCAAGAGGCCATGGAGGAGCTGCTCGGAGGAGCTGAGATTCACCCACTCCAACAGGACGCTGCAGACCCTGAAGGAGACCTGGCTGACCTTGAGCAGTTGATGCGCTATCTGATCGGAGAAGAGGTCGACGACGAACCGTGAATCTCTCATCCGACTGGTTCATCGCCCCTAGAGTCCGACGGCTGCAGAGTCTGATCCACCTTCTACCGCAAAGAGCGCCAGGAATTCCTGGCGGCGAGCTCGTGAAGACCCTCCGCCCACAGACCGATAGCCCACCGGAAGACATACCCCTACTGGTTAACGTCCTGGCCCGCCTCAGTCTCCTGCACGTCGACACAGATCGATACTACCTGTCAAGGAAGGGCCGAAGGGCCGCCACGCTTTCCGAAGACCGCGCCCTTAGGGAACTCGCCCAGCTACTCATTCAGTCTGGACTGATGCACGATCAGGTCCGGCAGGTGATCGAGGCATCAACAATCGACAGGGAAGGAATGGCACGCTCTGGAGTCAGGCAGTTGCGACATGCGGCCCCTCAACTTCTTGGCCTCTTGCGGACTTGGCCGGGAATTGTCGGACCTTCCTTCGTCAAGATTCCTCCCAGTCTGTTTGCTGTGATCGATGCACCTTGGAGCCTGGTACCTGCCCCGAGCGGGCGAGAGGGAGCTAGAGAGGCGGTCGGACACAGGGCAGAGGCATACAGCTTCTACTTGCTTCGGCTTGAAGCGGAACGCCCGACCTCCGTTGTATGGGTTTCAAGGGATGACCAGGGACTCGGATACGACATCGAAGACCGGTCTTCGGGAGGAGTTCATCGTGTCGAAGTCAAGGGGAGTCAGGGCAAGGACGTTCGCTTCGTTCTGACTGCGAATGAGCACAACGTGGCCCATCAGGATCCGGGCAGCTATGAGGTTCATTTTTGGGGGGAGATCAATCTTCATCGCAACCCGGATCTTGAGTTCAGCACACTGAGACAACAGGGCTTCCCGCTAAGATTCGAAGACCTTGCCGCTCATCTTGCTGATCAAAGACTTCAGGCAACGCCGACTAGATACTTAGTCACACTTAGGGCTGATGAGCCGGAAGGCAGTTGATCTGGGTCGGTGCGATTGGCGGGGAGGCCACTGAATCCTCTATGGACGCAGAAGACAACAGCTCAACGCAGCGCGATCGCCGGCTTCGGCTGCTTATCAGCAAGGGGGCTGAACTTGCGGGTGGGGCCGTCGGCCCTGCCGTCGGCACAGTGATTGGGTCATTCTTAGCTGGACCAGCAGGCGCGGTCGTGGGAGGAACCGCTGGCGCGGCCGCGACTATGACTGTCAAAGCGATAGGTCACGACCTGTCCTCGCGGATGCTGTCTCCGAGGGAACAGGTAAGGGTGGGTGGGATGTTCACTCTTGCCGCAGCAGAGATCGTTGAGCGATGCCGGACCGGCGAAAGTGTCCGGGACGACGGGTTCTTTGATCCTGGAGGTGGCGGACGGTCAGACGCTGAAGAAGTGTGGGAGAGCACACTACTTAAGGGCCAGAGAGAACCGGAAGAGAAGAAACTGCCCTACATGGCGCATTTGCTGGCCAACTTGGCTTTCGACGCGGAGATCAGTGCTGCCATGGCACATCAGATGAGTAAGGCGGCTGAGTCCATGACATATAGGCAACTCTGCATCCTGCAACTGTCCGCCAACAGGGAGAGGTTCAACCTGCGCCAAGAGAGTTACCGCGGGCGGGCAGGTCCAATCTCCAGAGAGCTATACCAAGTGCTCTACGAATATCACGAGCTGTACAATAGGGGATTGATCAACTATGGCGGCACAGCGGCGCTGTCTCTGACAGATGTTAACCCGGGCACCTCCACACCGCAGGCGCTGGGAGCGGACATCCACCACCAGATGCGCCTATACTTGATACCCGACGACGACCTCGAGCCAATAGCGGCCCATCTTCGCTAACGAAGCGCACCAGAGTTGACGGAATGCCACCCAACTCTAGACGCGAGTGTCTTTCTGGAAACTCAGATTCGATGGTCTTCAGTTCCCCTCACTGCTCGCGGATCACACCGTCCAGCTTTTGGGCCAAGGCTTGGTCAGGTCGGCCATGATGCCCTCGGTGGGGATGCTAGACGGAATTCTGCCGACGATCAACTCCTCGAAACGGCGGGTGAGCCTGAGCACACACTCGGCCTACCACTCTTCCGTCCGGTCACACAGTGGTAGCGCACTGGGCAATCACCACAGGAGGGTGACCTGGCTCTGCAGACTAGGGCTCCAAGATCCAAGAGTGCCTGGTTCCATTCCGCATCAGCCCCTTCTTCGTCAGCAAGCTCTCGCAAGTGGAGCCTGATGCTCCACAAAGGCTTGGCCGAATCTCCTCCCAATACTCTGCGGGCGATCCGGTGAGTGTTCGTGTCCACCAGCACACTGGGGCGACCGAAAGCGAAACACTGCACAGCCGAGGCAATGTAATCCCCGACTCCTGGGATCGCCATGAGCTCCGGCCAGCTGTTCGGTACCCGTCCGCTCAGCTTATCCTGAACATGCCTGGCGGCAGCAGTCATGTTCTCTGAGCGCCAATTAAGTCCAAGCGTCGACAGATGGGGTTCTAATTCCTTGGTGTTGGCTAGGAAGGACTCTGGTGTCCCACCCAAGGCCATCACATCCCTGATGACTCGCGCCACCTGATCGGCCTTCGTTCGATGGAGGCACATTTCCACCAGCAGGAACTGCCACGGAGTCAGCTTCGTACTCCTCCACGGAAACTCTCGACCATGAACACGTGACCATTCGATGAGGTCTCTTCTGAAAGTAGGTCCATAGTGCGCCCTTTGCTCGCCGATTTGATTGGTCTGGGGACTTGCGTTCACTGACCGGCGAACCTCAGTAGCAATGGCAGATGCCAGCAGGGGCGGGACTGCGTTGCCGATTTGCCTGAATCTGCTGGTAGGGTGTCCGGCGAATCGGAATCTATCGGGAAACGTCTGGATTCGAGCAGCTTCTCGAACCGACAAGGTTCGATCCTGCTGCGGATGTATATACCAGTAGCCGTCTTTCGCAATGTGGGCGGTGATTGTCCTCGACACATCATCGAATGACAGTCGGAAGTACTTGTCGTCAAAAATGTCGTGCCGGTATCTTCTCAGATGTTCCGGCACATCCAAGTACGTGTCTCCAGGTTTCATGTTGCGATAAATCATGGCATCATCTGGACGGACCGCCCTTGTGATGTGGTCTCGGATCAGCCCGGCTTCTCTACCTTTAAGTCCCTCTCTCAAGGCCCTCGCCAACGTAGACGTGGGCTGTCCCATATAGCTCTGTACTTCTTCCCTAGTGTCTGGCGGAACTGCTGGGAGATCGCCGATTGCCTGCCATACTGTTGGACGCTCACCAGCAGGCTCGGGCCACCTGAACTCCATACCGGCAGCGACCCCGACCACGAAGAGGCGAGAACGGTGTTGAGGAACGCCGTAGCGCCATGCCTTCAGCTCTTGGACATGGGCGCGATACCCCCGATGTCTCAACTCTTCGACCAACGACACGAGCAACGCGCCGCTTTGTGCGCGGGCGAAGTCTGGAACATTCTCAAAGAGCATGGCACCGGGAGATAGCCTGTCGAGGATTGCGAAGAAACTCCGCCACAGGTCAGCCCTCTCGTCATACGCTGGTCTACTCCCTGACTTCACCAGGTTACCAATCTTGGCTGTGCCAGCTCTGGAGAAAGGCTGGCATGGAGGGCCGCCGGCGAGAAGATCAACGCTCTTGATGCCCCACCTGTCCAACTGAGCCACGAAGTCGGTCGGGTCAGTGAGGTCTCCCACCCATGTGAGCCCTGGAATGTTGGCCGCGTGGGTCTCGATCGCCACAGGGTCCGAGTCTGCTGCGGCAACTATCGAGAATCCTCCCTGTTCAAGTCCAAGACTCAGTCCACCGGCGCCTGAGAACAGGTCGATCGCCCATGGTCTGGGCAGATCGTCCAGCCATCCTCGGACAGACTCGGCATCGTCCTGATCTGGAGCATTGCAATTGGCTTTGAGAGCCACCTTGGTACCTCGGCGACTTGGTAGCCGGTATCCGTTCTTCAGCCGTTCTGGGGGTTGCAACAGTCGTTTCCCTAATTCACGAGACCGCCAAACACAGTGGCAGGGAAGAATCTGATATGAGGCATCTCCGGTGTCCCGACCAACAGCCCTCGGTCCAAGAAGCGATTGCCGGTTTCGCAGGAAGTCTCAGGCAGAAGAACGCACCCATGACAGGCGGCCAAGTTGGCGTTGTCCGTGCCCTGTCCAGAGCTCTCGATGCAGACTGGGTCACTGGAGCACCACTCGGATCGACGTATCGCCCTCTCCAACACAGGGCCCAGACGTTGTGGCTCACCCTGCCTCACGAGCCCTCCCAAAGTTCCCTCCGAGTCTCCGGATGCCGTGTAGATAAGCAGGCCACTCATCGGACGATCGAGGTCCTCTAAGTTGCAGTAGAGCCTCTCTCTCAATGCCGCACTGCCATAGCCGCAGTCGAAACTGAGCTGGGCGACCAGAGCATGCGCGATGGTGTGCAGCAGCACGTACTTTGGAGAAATCTCGGTCCTTCTCATTCCACGTTCTTGGCGGCGATCGTTGTAACGGCCACTTAGTGAGGAGACTCGCTCAATAACGCCGATCCTTTCTGTCCACGCCTCCAGGACACTTTCCTCGAACTCGACGAAGATCCCCTCCCCATAAGTGACCGTGCTTGGTAGCCAGTCTAGGGTGGAGTCCTTGAACATGGGCAGAAGATCCTGCGAGGTTGGGTCTTCCACGGGAAGGATCCTGGAGAATCCAACTAAGACCCTAGTCTCTCGTAGTTTCCTCACGAGGCCGACTCCTGCCAGGAAGTCCGGCAAAGTAGGTCCCCATTCGGACACATCCCTGAGCTCCACCATGAGGTCGGTAGATTCACCTCCTCGTCCGGTTCTCAGAGCCTCGTACTCCTGTCGTCGGGATTCTTCCTCGGAACGATGGCGAGCGACCTCAAGTTCCAGGACGCCATCGAGCTTCTTCTGGGCGGCTATGTGCAGTTCGTCTGCATCGACACCGTATTTTTCCGCGAGTACCTCACACCTTACCGGCTGGATGTATTTCCCCTCATCCAAGGCTCTGGTAAGAATTGTCCAATTCCCAGGTTCGTCAAGAATCTCGTTCACAGCACGTTCTGCGCTCTCTCCCCATAGAGGAAGATAGATGGAGGAAGCGGTCAGAGGAAAATAGACGTTTGATGCCCCTCGCTGAACAACTCTCAGGTGCTCGCCGCAATGTCCTGGCCCGGAACCAGCCTCACCTACCCAGGGCATGCTTCCTGAACAGTCATATTCAATGCCGTGAAGCGCCTCGGGATTGAAGGTACCTGTCATCGTCTCTGATTTTCCGCAACTGCAGTCTATTCGGATTCCCGACAGGCTTGCGGATGACCTGCCAGGCAGCAGGCGCAGTCTGTGTTGCTCATTCCACGCCGCTCCTCTATGTATCCACTCCATGAATGGGAAGTCTTCGATGTGTCCTCTTGGGCAGGCTGCTATGAAGCGGCTGGGGATCAGCCAAGGGCGTCTGCGCTCGGGCATCGAATAGCAGTCAAGGTCCGAACGGCACAGACACCTGATGCGAGACCCAAATAGTGGTAGCTGCTCCATGGCACCTCTTCTCGGACAGTAGTGCCACCGAGGAAACCTGACGAAGGGTATGTGTTGATTCGCATTCTGGACTCCCGGCCCAGGATCCCTGAAGTCTGGTGGAAACCTGAAGTGGCTCACGCCCAATCGCGCCTGAAGACGTTCCTCCTGTACTAACCAGTCTTCAGGACACTCTTCAAGGGCGAAGGGCCACTCGTCCAGTCCTGCTGTCATCAGGGACTCATCACCCCGGAAGTCGACCAGTGCTCCCACGCCGAATGGGCTGATCAGCTGGCCTCGCCTCACCGGTCTCTGAGTTGGCATCGCCTTTATGGTCTCCTTCCAGTTGAACCCGCGAGCGGTTCTCTCAGTCAGTCTCCCTGACACCGTATCCGCTGGGGAGTGGACGGGCTGAACAACTCGCATCGACACTCCGCATCGAACTGGGCGTGGGATATGGTCGTTCTGGCCATTGTGGATGCTGCTGCGAACCAGCGGGGTACATCATCGGCAATTCCTCAGTGGGTGGTCTGAAATCACCGTACTTTGATCTTGGAGCGACTGACCACTTTCGCATGATCGCGTCGATGTGCGCCTCCGTTCTGGACCATTCGCCATGCTCAACTGCCATGACCCGGTCTTTGATTGTGCGCTTGACCCGCTGGATGAGGAGATCGCCCGGCGGCAGGGTGGGCCTTTCTCGGAGGCTAGGCCCACCCCAGAAACGGCAGAGGATAACTATCAGCGCGTGCAGCGCTCGTTCTCTCACAGGAACCGCAAAGGGCGTGACGCTGGTGGGTTCCACATGCTGATACAGGGTCTGATGGTATGACCGAAAGTGTTCGTAGTGCGACCGGTCTCTAGATCTCGAGGGATTGTAATTGGTCACCACGATACCGGGACTGTCAACCCGACGGCCAACCCTGCTTGACGCCTGTATGTATTCTGACGTCGTCTTGGGCTGTCCAACGATGGTCATGAGGCTCAGTCGTGGAATGTCGAGCCCTACCTGAATCATGTTGGTTGCGAAGCAGACGTCAATCGCTTCATGTCTGGTTGCATCAGTGTATTGTGCGAACAATCGCTGCAGGATGTCGGGTATGTCGCCGCTCTGAACCCGACTGGTCAATTCCACATCTCGGTTGATGAATCTGCGGGAGTCTGTCCCTGCTTTCCGTGTTGCCTCCAAGCGCAGTCCAAGCCGATCCCACATGGCGTTCAAGTACTCCCTAATGTCCGCCCGGATTAGAGTTGCCGCATGCCCAAGTTCCCTCAGGCTGTTGAAGTAGCCCATCATGGTCCAATAAGGATCGACTGATGGGGGACTACTCGAACCGAACAGTTTCGGTGCCTGCAACAGCGCCGCCATGGTTCGAACCTGCGAGGTCACATGCGATGGCAAGGCTGTTGCGAACACGCCAACATACCTACGCCCCTCTTCATCCTGGCGCTCTTCAGCAAAGAAGGAATCCCCAGCTCTGAGAGCTTGGGGCGGGAACAGGAAGGCAGGTCTACCGTAGAGGGCCCTCACCTGACTCTCTGCCCTAGAGATGGTGGCAGTTGAGCCGACGATCTTCGGACGAACCCGAGCTCCGTTGGTCTCGTTCGTACACAGGGCGTCGATAGCGGTCTCGTAGTGGCCAACCATTGACCCCAAGGGACCAGATATGAGGTGCAGTTCATCCTGGATAATCAGTTCCGGGGGAGGAAATGGCGCATCAATTCCAAAGATGCTTCTGGCATCGGGTCGAAAGGCGAGCATTGCGAATTTATCTACAGTGCCTATCAGCAGCGTTGGATGGCTGTCATAGATGTGTTCATCTATGACAGCTACCGGCAAGCCCTCACCGGAACTGAAGTCGCAGTTCTGGTCCTCGCAGGTGTGCCTGACCCTCTGTGGATGAGACCGGATGCGGTACCCCTTGACTCTCGTACTCTGCCTTAGCTTCTGTGGTCCCATCGCCGCTCCACACCACGGGCAGCTGAGCAGGACGAACTTGTTGGTCCCCTGACCCAATTGGAGTTGCTTGAGTGCATTGATCCCGGCCTGCTCGTCATTGGGGGTTACTTCACCACCAACCCACAGTCCAATCGAAAACGGCTCCGAACCAAGACTGGTGTTCCCTCGGCGTCTGATGATCTCACACGCGCAGATCAGAGATGCCGCGCGCTGAAACTGCTGTGTGGTCAGCAGTCTAAGCGTGTATCGCATTAGGATGCTGGTTCCCGCATGATCAGGATTGCGCATCCTTCGCAGAAACACCGTGAATGCCGACAGTCCCAGGTATGCTTCGGTCTTGCCACCGCCCGTCGGAAACCAGATTACATCTACAATCTCGCGTTCTTCGCAGTGAGGATCGGCAATAGACTTCAGGTTCATCAGTATGAAGGCCAGTTGAAAGGGACGCCATCCACGGGAGGGGTCGTCGTATGAAGGTGGCTCAAAGTTGGCTTTGAGCTCCAAGCGTCCCGATCTGTTCACCCATGGTCTGATCCGCTCAGACGCAATGCCATAGTGGATCTGCTGCATCAACATGGCTTCATTCATCAACCGGAATGCTGAGGCCACCTCCGAGTCCTCTCGAATCAGGCCGATACCGTCCCGCATGCGCCTGAGACAGTCACGACAATTGGCTAGATGTCGAAAGGCTGTCGAAGTCAACTCCGGGGTCAGGTCCAGCCGATCCGTAACCTCACGCTCTCTCCCGTCAATCCACTCCTCATATGCATCTGCCAGCCTGTCGCATAGGCGGAGCACCTCTCCAAGACTTCCATGCGCCAGCATAGTCATGCTCAGGTTCAACCCCTCCACCTGGGTATGTAGTACAGGCTTCACTTCATGTACTGGGAGCACCTCAGTCCGAACCAGAGCGGTCCGATCCTCAATAGGCTCTTCCCACTCGGCAGCGCAACCGTGCCCAACTGCAAATGTCCTCCTATGGAGGTGAAGAAGCTGCAGAGACAGTTCTTCCAGGTCTCCTGGATGATTGGGCCGCTCTGGATAGCTGAGGAAGCATCGATCGCCGTCAGCAGCCGTGATTTGGAATCCACATTGGAAGAAGCAGTCCACATTGCGTGGAGCCTGATTCTCAGACTGCTGGCGGTTGACGAGGGTGAATGTTATGAGCCTAGTCTTAGCCGACAGCTTGGTTGGACGACTGATCACGTGTAGGACGAGAACGGGTTCGTGGTCCACCGTAACGACTGGCTTCTCCAACGAGACGTTGCCATCCCCCATTAGCTCCCCCTCGTGGAAGTCGACGGTCTGTCTTATGGGTTGTCTAAGCCAGGGCTTGCGACCAGCCCGTCCACCCTCAGACTTGGGAGCATCCCCCTGCTGGTATGTCGCGGCAGTGATCTCGACTTGTAGTTTCCCAGGGAGCTCCACCAGAGCAGAGAGTCCCATGGCACTCGGCAGGTACTGATTCGCAAGATTGATCTCTTGGTCCGTCTCAGGTGTGTTGTCGCTCCCTCCTCCTGCATCGGTGCCAATCGGGTTCTCCAATATCCCTGCAGGTTCGGGGGAGCCAGCATCCGCGGTATCCTCTTCGTCAGCGGCGGCCTCGTCATGGCTTGGAACCTGAGACCTAGATGGGAAGAGAACGCCGGCCCCGTATCGCTGCCTTGGGGGGTCCTGCGGCCGGAGTATCTCCTCACCGTTTGCCTGCACATCTGGGGGAAGGGGTGATGGTCCCACCAACTCCCTGCGCAGGAAGTCCAGGATGAAATCGCGTGCTTCAAGTGTCTCGTTCAATTCCTGAGCTCCCTCTCCAACGCTGCCCTGATGCGGGTGTCAATCGCCCTCCGTGCTCGCTCTTGAATCATCAGAATAAGGAGACTGCGCGCTCTGGACATCCCCACATATAGCAGTGACTGTGACCTCTCGTCGTCCACCTCTTCAATGTCAACCACTATGACTACCTGACTCTCGAGACCCTTGAATGAGTGGATGGTCGAGTACCTGATACACCCCTTGAGGGTGTCCAGAGAACGTGAGCAGTCTACCAACGGCGCATCGCAGATCCGCTCGATAGTAGCCAAAGCCGAGTTTTCAAGGCGCCTAGGGGAGAGAATCATCACGTCGTCTGCCCGGAGACCGTCATTCAACAGGCGATTCACGGTCTCTCTGAGAGCGATCACAAGGCCGGAGGGTTTTCTCCAGTACCGATGCTCCACGGGCATCCCCACTTCATGACCGAGCTTGAATGGTGGGGTGCTGAATCCTGCGACGATTGCCGTCTCCTCCGCGATTTTACGAGTGTTCCTGCAGTTAAGTGTCAACTTTGCCCTGACAAAATGGTCACTGTATTCCGGCAGGTCTGCAACGGATCCTAGATCGCTGCCGTATAGGGCCTGTCGAGTGAAGTCTCCGAAGATGGCCCAAGTTCCTCCTGCCAACCCTCCCCGCAGGGTACGATTCAGCAGGTCAAACGTGGTCCTGTTGTACAGATCCTGCGCCTCGTCCACGACCAGTACGTCGAAGGGGGTGTTCAATTCCTCCAGTGCAAGTTCCCCATAGAACGGATATACGTCCTCGAAGAGTCTAACGAGACTGTCACGCTCCAATGCCTTTCGCTCATCTTCCAGAAATTCTTCCCGCACACTGCTGGCAGTGATGAGCCCCTTTAGGACTTCATGCCACGTTCCTGTCGAAATCCCTGTGCTCTGGGTCTGTTGTCGAAGCCAGTCTCCCAGCAATCGGTTGAAACAGACGAACAGGACCCTTGCCCCGGCGTTGTCCGCACGCCGGGCGTATTCTAGTGCCAGAAGGGTCTTCCCGGTGCCTGCCGCTCCCTCGAACAGACACCGTGGATTATCTTCAAGCTCGTCGAGCCGGTCATACTGTTCCTCAGTCAGGCTCAACAACTTGGCTTCAGTCCTGCCCAGTGAGATTGATCTTGCGACCACTAAGTCAAAGTCTGGTCGCAGGTAGGTCAGGATTGCCCTGACTTGGGACCGCGTCGGGAGTCGTTCACCACCGCGCAGTTGGAACTCCTTCAGTCGATTTCTTGCAACCCTATTGATGGAGGTGGAAATGGGTCCTCGAAGATCATGGGTGTCGATGACATCCGAGCGTTCGAATTCAGGTGTTGCCGGTGGACAGACTACATCGGGAAGCACCACGGCGAACCCGATGGGGCAGCGCGATTCTGGGGATCCCTGCCCAAAGTGGTCCATGATGGAATTCCGCAGGGCAAACATGGACTCTCTGGCCTGCATGAACGGACTCTTCCTGAGCGCCGCAACATTCCCATGTCGATCCATTGTCCGCCATATGCCGTTCTCGCAGGATACCCGACCACCCTTGATTTCTAGGCAGAGTATCCCCTCTCCAGGAATTACTACCACGAAGTCTATCTCTCCATACGGGCCGGTTTCCCTACGAGCTAGTCCAAGTGAATGAAGGACTGTCCACCCGCATGTGTCTGGATCGGTATCCAATAGGTCGAACACTCGCCTCTCGGCTGAGCTCGCCACACTATCGTCTATTCGAGCTGGAATCATCCTCGCCATTGTTGATCGCTCGCAACCATATTTAGTCGTCTGTCCACAGTAGGTGGTTGACCTCGTGCGCCGCGTACTCTCGCTGGCGCGAATCCACTGCCTGAACTTGAACAACCCAGGCATGTCCGTATCCGAGGTCAAGAAGCGCAGGCTGATCGTCGAGTTGACCCATGCGACCACGAACTTCACCAAGAATCAGCTGGGTTAGGCGGCTGCCGGCCGCTTGGTGAGCGCCACGTATCCTGGAAATAGCTTCCCTCACAGACCTCAGGTGTTCGAGGAGTTCTGCGTCGCTAGCTGCTCTGCCTATGATCTCAATGTCACCATCGTCGCCCGGACCGATGCGATCGGGATTTCCCATCCAACCTGCAATTGTTGGTAGTGTTCGACTCAGGCCATTGTCCTCCAAGTGTTTTTGCACCTCGGATGGGGTCCTGCCAAGACGACGGAGTGTTGATTTCCATCGTTCGGCGATGGCCCTTATTCTCTCGTACTCCTCTATCCCGAACTCGTCCTCTGCCAGCAGGCGTATGAATTCCTTCTCGCCCCCAGCCCTGAACAGCACAAAGTCATCTATCGAAAGGTCTGAGGCTGTGACTGTCCTGAGCCCCCCTTCCTGACGGATGTCCTTCATGAGGTCGTTTAGCACATGCACGTGGGACCACTCAGTGAGAAGCGTGTAGCACCCTCCATAGAATTCAACCAACCGCGCGCTTCGGACATCATCACCACGGACCGACGGTGACGGGGGTCTTGGACGACGTCTGGATAACCTTCTCTCAAAATCGAGCATGGGCTGATCTGGCGATCCACTGTCAACCGGCGGGGCTGACTCTTTAGGTTCGCTCACAGGAAGTAGATTGGGCTCAATCCCAACCATCCCGGCCCGATCCCTCACTGGCAGTAGGTTATTCTTCATGAGGGTGCGTTCCCGGGTCTGGTGTCCTAGCAGCCAATTGCGTTCAAAGGGGTATGTCAGAACCCGAATGTCCCGTGCAACACCCAGGTTCACCAAGCGGGTGAATCTTCGCCTGCCCGGCCAAGCTGATAAGATAACGCCGTCCCATTCATCCTCGGGACGAATTGCCTGTATGGGTAGGACCGCTAGATCGGCTCCAAGTGTGCGCAGTGCGTCTCGCAGGGACCCTGCCGTTCTGGCTGACCGGCATGCAATTGCCCACCGTCCTTCGCAGCCGACGAGCGCGTTCAGTAGGGCGTCAGCTTTCCCTTCCAGACCAGACCCGCTGTGAGAGATTCCCTCCAGTCGGTCGATTACCGACCGAAACTCTCCGATGACGTCTGAAGTCATCCACATCCGGTCCCGTACGAAGTTCTGCCTCGCCAGTCGAAGGTCGGACTTCGTCTCATCGCAGACTTCGAAGCAGCATTCGCTGAACTCCAATAGGATGCCGTACAGTCTAGCTAGGAGGTCTTCAGTCTCCGATTTCTCCTCGGCGTCCTCTATCTTTGCGGCCACGCTTTCCAATGCCGTTGCCGCCGCTTGGAGGTCACCACTGTGGCATTCGATCGCAGCTACCTTGCATCGCTCCCTGACGTCTGCCACTCGAACCGTCCGACCGACCAAGCTATGCCTCGAGCGATCTCCAGCCTGGTCTTCCCCTATAGTGATTTCAGTTGGGGACAGATACCAGACTGGGCACTCACGGCCTCTCAGGGCTCGGACTTCCTCAGTCTCGTCAGGCGATGCTAGTATCACGACCCGTTGACGGTCCACAATGTCGTCGAATGCCTGAAGGTCGCTGATAATTCCACGAGCGCCGTCCACGAGTACGACCTTGGATGCTTCGGGCGCAGATGTGGCCGCGTCGGCAAGATCCTGAGGTACCCTGCTGACTGCAATGATCGGTTCCCCTATCACCTGATAGGCGTCACCCGCTTGGATGACACCATCGGCTCCGATGGTTCCCCAGGGCAGGAAGCTGGACAGTCGATCAGAATGTTCTGAGTCTCTCGGTGTCAGTGAAACAACGTCGGCGACTCCCGCAAAGCGTGCCTGTGCCATGTACAGCAGTACGACGTTGCGAATCATACTGTCATTGCCGAAGGTTGTGATATCAAGCAGTTGGTCAAGGGGACTGCGGTCGAACTCGTGGATCCTTGAAGACAAAGTACCTTTGGGCCGTTTCCGTGTGGTGGGTTCGAGCCGAAGGACCTCGGACACCCGGAAGCTGCGCCAAGCCGGCTTGTCCTGTTCCTTCAGTCTGAACCAATTGGGATGTTCCTCCCAGATACCCTCATATTCGTAGACAAAGTTACTGGGCTTCACCCTGACATGCTGTCCACGGCTGAGTCCTGTCCGAGCGTAATTCGCGGCGAGGCGCGGGAAGTCTTCCTTGAGTCGTGCGAGGGCCAGTAGAATAGCGGCGAGTGCGGTTGTCCCCTGGGTCTTGTCCAAAACAAAGCAACACGCGCCGGTTTCGTCCTTCAGGGCGGCAGATAGCAGGAGTGCGAAGAACCAGGGAATGCGTTCTTCTGGCGAACCCTCACCAAACCGCCCGGAGACATGTTCGAGTATTGGGAACCGACTGCGCAGCGCTAGGATCAGTTCTTGGTTGTCTTGGTCACTCAAATCTCACGCACTCGCCTTTCGAGGTCCTCGGACAAAAGCCGGGCCTTCCATGCCGCCAATACGCGAGGAGTCTATCACGCGTCGACACATTTCGTGGGTTCCTCTGATCGTGTTGCCACCAGATCGTAGCGTCCCCTCATGTTGCAATAAGCGTTAAGAGAACTGAGCATATATTTTGACAGTATCCAATGAATGCGATATATTTGCAAGTACGGCGACCAATGACTTGCTACGAGAATTCTAGAAACCTGGCCAAATGACCACTAGCACAAAGCCCAAGCAGTCCCTCGTAGGAATCGAGCTGGTGCGCCTCCTAGCCTACGAGGGGGACCGCATCTTCACGATGGGCCGCGCCAGAGAGCTCGCGCCTCGCGTCGGCCTCAAAGACTCCTACCTTGGAGAGGCGCTCCACCACCTGCGAAAAAACGACTGGATCGTGCCGCTGCGTCGCGGTCTCTATGCACTGTCCTCCACAGTCCCCGGCGTTTCGGAGGCCCATGAGTTTGAAGTTGCCATGGCTCTGGTCGATCCAGCCGCCATCTCACACTGGTCGGCCCTGCATTACCACGGCCTGACCGAACAGGTGCCCAGGGAGGTATTCGTCCTAACGACGACGGAGAACTCGGTCCCTCGCGCTAGGAGATCTACGGCCAAGCTCCATCGAGGCGGATATCCGGTCGGCGGCCTAACCTACAGGTTTGTCCAAGTCAGGCCCGGGCGCTTCTTCGGTGCTCAGAAGGCGTGGATAGGCGATGCCCGCGTGACCATCACCGATGTGGAGCGCACGCTGCTGGACGGTCTCGCGATGCCCCAACACTGTGGTGACTTCGCCGAGGTTCTCCACGCCTTCCGGGTAGGGATGGACGGACTGGACATCGAGCGGATCGCCGGGTACGCCTTCAAGTTGGATGTGGCAACCGTCAAGCGCCTAGGGTGGGTGCTGGAGTACCACGCCGCCCGTTCGCCCATAATTGACCGACTGGCATCACTGCCGGTTAAGGGCTACCGGATGCTCGATCCTACCGGACCGCGAAGGGGACCGTGCAACAACCGGTGGATGGTCCAAGAGAACCTAGGGGCAGGTTGAATCCACTTCGGACGCGTCTACAAGCTTCCTGCGCGAGCTACTGAGAGCCATTCGCAACGGACGTGGCTAAGCCACTCAGGAGCACCTTCTCGGAGTCCGCTCCCGGTGTATGGCTGTCTTCGGGCATGGGAATCTTGTAGCGGATCACGGCCTTGCCCGACACGACCGCGATCTCCTTGACGAAGGTCGCGATGAAGTCCTTGCGTTCGTGTAGCTCGCTCTCCTTCAGAAATACAGTCATGTCCAGGGCATTGGCCGCGATGGTCTCCGCGTCGTCCCGGACCAGTCTGCGCTGCGAGAGGATTGCCGTGGCCTCTGCCTCTGAATCCTCAAGCCGCCCCTGGCGCTCCAGGTGGGTGTTGATCCGGAGGGCTGCATTTGCGATATCATCGTCGGTGGTCTCCAGGAGGTCGAATAGCCGTTCCAGCCTGCGATGGGCGTCCGTGATCTCGGACTCGATGGTCTCAAGCAGCTTGCGTTGCTCCTGGGCAAGCCGATCCACCTCCTGGACCACCACCTTCGTCAGGTCGCCGTTGTTGCCTTCGGTTAGGATGCTGGAGCAGATCCTGTCGACGATCAGCCGCTCAAACCGACGAGCGTTGAGCCTGGGAGTAGTGCAGGCTCCCTTGCCGAGCCTAACAAGCGACCTGCAGACGTAGTAGGCGTACCTGCCTCTCTTGGAGAAGTGGCCTGATAGAGGCGTTTCGCACGTCCTGCACTTGACCAGACTGCTGAGCAGGAAGGAGCTACCCACTCTGCGAGGGTGGGTGATCTTGGGCGCACGGGAGCGCATCCGAGTGTTCACGCGGCGGAACTGGGCCTTGGAGACGATGGCGGGAAATGCCTTTTCCACCCTCACCGGGGCGGCCTCGTCCTTCGCGTTCGCGCCCCAGACCAGAGTCCCCGTATAGACCTCGTTGGTCAGGATGTTGTGGACGCCTGTCTTGGCCCAGCGCTTTCCGGTGACGGTGGCGATGCCCTCGTCGTTGAGGACCCGGGTGATGTCCAGCATCCCCCTTCCGGCATCCGCCAACTCGAAGATACGCTTGACGACGGGTGCCGTAGCCTTATCCGGTTCCAGTTTGGGCCGCTTCTTGGTCCCGTCCTGCACCATGACCCGGTTGTAGCCGTAGGGTGTCCGGCTACCGACCCAGAAGCCGCGGGATGCGGCCTCCCGCATGCCCCGCCTCACTTCCGTCGCCAGGTTCTCCGAGTAGAACTCGTCCAGGCTCTCGATTATTGCCTCCAGGAGCTTGCCCGACGGGCTGTCGTCGGCGCGCTCCGTGATGGAGACTACCCTGACGCCTCTTCTCCTCAGCATGGCCTTGTAGGCGACGGCGTGCTCTCGCTTCCTTGAGAAGCGAGAGAATTTCCAGACAAGGATCTCCTGGAATGCGGCCTTGGGGCTCTTGGCCTCGTCGATCATCTTGTTGAACTCGGGCCTATCGGAGTCCCGCCCGCTCTCGGCCTCGTCCACGTACTCGCGTACGACAACGCAGCCGTTCTTCTCGGCGTAGTCTCTCAGCGCCCTGAGCTGGCCGGCCACCGAGAGGTCCACGTCCTGACGGTCGCTGGATACCCTGGCGTAGAGGGCCGCGGGCTTGGGTTCGGGTCCTTCAGTCATCTGTGGGGGCTCCTCCTGATCTCCGCCATTCGGCTATGGGCGCCTTCGGACCGGCACTCGGCTAACCATTCCGGGTGTCTTGGAGTCGCCCCTGTTCGCGAACGCGCCTGTCTTCCTACTGCTCAGGGCTTCTCCACTTCCGGTCGTCCATTGGTCAGAGGGCATCTCGAATCGGCTCGTGGTGCTGCTCTCTTCTTCGTCATCAACCTGACCTGCTCGGCCATCTGCGAGGACAGTGAGGAAGGGATGGCCCTCCATATGCCTGCTGCTGTCACAATCTTTCCTCCCATGGCTGGCGGTTGGCCATCGGGTAAGATGTGGCGGTACACACCGCGACAGCGAGGCTAAAGCTATGAGGACCTTCAAATGGCCGCTGCGGATTTCCAGCATGGACGGCCAACAGATGAGGGACATAGAGGCGATCGTGGGTACGGGGGTCATGTTCACAACGTTGCCTGGCAGCCTGCTTCGCGAGCTGGGGATTGAGCCGAGGGGCAGGCGCAGGGTTCCGCTGGCCGATGGACGACATGTCGACCTGGATTACGGAGAGGCGTGGGCTACGATAGGCGGCGAGAGCGAAATCACCCAGGTGGTCTTCGGAGAAGACGATGCCCCCGCCCTGCTGGGGACCTACACTCTTACAGGTCTGGCCTTGGCGGTCGATCCCACCGAGCAGCGGCTGGTTCCCACACCTCTCATCCTGTATTAGGCTCAACGCCATCTCCCTGCGTGCGAGTCCTCTCAGGGCCAGTGCCCCTTTCTCGGCTTTGGTGGCCATGCGGCTCGGGAGACGGCTGCCGTTGAAGGTGGGCGCGGATAGCGACCCTCGCAAGGATGCGATGCCCCTTCCGTATTGTCCTCCGTTGCTCGGATGAGTACGACGACTCCGACGTCCCTACCTCATCCATCTGTCCATCCAGTGCCAACCGTATGCCTCTTCTGCCCCTGCCCGTTGCCGGGCCTTTGAGTCGGGTCTTAGGAAAACGATGATCGGACGATGCCCTCAGTTAGAAGGCGATGTGGATCTCACGCTCTCTCCGTGACCGCTCCGACCATAGTAGCCCTCATGCGTCAATGAGTCTGTGCATCGAGATTTCTTTGACACTCCAAACCTGGAATGTACATACTGAATTCATGTACGAGCGAGATGTACAGCGTGCCAGGGCGACCCAGGTGGGCCTATTGATGAGGTCCTATCGCGAGTCCTTTTCACCAGGAGGCGGTCGGCGGGGACTGACACAGGAAGCGCTGCTGGAGCGCATGGGGTCAGTGGACAGTAACTACGCCGAGCGGTACAGCCACGCCACAGTCTCGCGATGGGAGTCTGGAGCTACCCGCCCCACTCTCCAGCGCCTCAGGGTCTTCGGTAAGGCCCTCGACCTGTCGTGTATCGAGGTAGCCGGTCTGATACTGCTGGCAGGTCTGGCGCTCGACTTCAGGACGGCCCTGGGTCACGTCACCGGGAGGGATGGTGACGGCGCCATTGGCCAGGGAGCAACACCAGACCGGACGGCTGACATGGGTGTTGCGGACGGCGCCGAGACCCCGGCAACTGAGAGCATGCCGTCAGTCCTCAGGGCTGCAACTCGTTTCGTGCTTCTCAGGATCCTCCCGCTCGGGCTGTGCATAGTCGGCGGGTATGCGCTGTCGGCCTTCGGCTGGAACAACGCCTGGATGCCAACGGTGTACGTCGCATTCGCAACGGGGATCGTGCTGGCCCAGGGGTTCATGCTACCAGACCGTAGAGCTTCCCTCCGTGAATTCTTCTGGGTCTCGCTGTTCTTTCTATTAACAACCCCACTGGTGCAGTTCGGCTCGATACGCATGGACCACTATGGCTTCTATACGATTGGGAATCTTGCCGGCACGCAGACGCCCTACATGCTGGCGCTTATCGCAAACCTGGCTATCGCATCTGCAGCCGGGCTGATGTTCCAGCTGCTGTGGAGATGGCAGTACTCCTACGACACCGGCGAGAGAAGCGCCCTCCGGCGGGCGGCCTCGGTGGCACTGCCGCCGACGATCCTTGCGTACGCCGTCGTCGTAGTCATCACCAACATCTCGGTCTCGATACAACTGGCGATCCTGCTGCCAGTGTTGGGTGCCGTCTTCACCGCCTTGCTGGTCTTGCGTGACCCGGCCTTCAGGCCCAGCGAGCGTGACCGCCTGTTCCTGCTCTCGACGACGTCTGTCTTGGCTATGATTTCGACGGCCTTGGGGGTAGTTGCCATTCTGTCGATATACCTGTCGCCGGATCTGCCGAGCGTCCTGCCTGACCACAATCAGCTGGGTTCCTGGGAGAACGATTTCGCAGCGCTGGGCCTTACCCGAGAGCAGGCGCTGGACCGACTGAACCTGGGTTACCTGTGGCACGCGATATGGCTGCTCGCCTACATGTTCTTCGTTGTCGGCGGCAGGCTGATGGTATCCATCTACCGACTCGATGCCAGCCGACAAAGATGAGGGACGAAAGGGCGGCTACGGGCCGCTTGGCGCACTGTGACATTGCCGACATCTCAGGCGGGGTCTCCAACGCTAACTCGAACTCGACGGGAGATAGGCTGCCTAAGTGTGCTCACCCATGAGAGGATCGTACCTTGGGAGTAGGCCATAGGCTAGACCTCACTAGGTTGACTCACATCGACACTTTGCGTATGGTTGGTTCACCACCCCTATCTCTTCGGCGGTAGGGTCGAGACCGCCCCCGAGGCGGTCTCTGTCTTGTGGGGGAAACGACGCCCGATCGCCACGTCAAGCCCGCAGCAAGTCTCTCCATGGCGGTTCACCGGGCTTCCGGGCGGTTGGACGCCTGACCGTAGCCGCAAGTGAGGCCTGCATGAGTGGGCAGGCGTGGGTGGACTAACGCTGGGCTTTAGCTACTCTCTGCCTGAATGACGACGCGTCCACCGTCCACGAGTTCTATGTCCAGGCTGTGGCGGGCCAGTAGCCGCATACCTACCAGAGGCGTGGTGCCAATGGCATCGGCCAAAACGTGCCTTGTCTGGCCGTCCCAGAGCACGGCGACGTCGTAGACATCGAAAATCACCTCCCTGCCGTTGGCAAGGGTCGCTCGGCTAGTACCCACGAGGGGTAACTCCAACTCTGTCGCCAGCTCCGGGGTTACGGTCAGGAATCCGGTGAAGCCTGTGGCTATCACCGCCTCGATTTCCCGTGACTGACCCGATGGGCCTTGAATAGCAAGGGTTACCACCGGCTCACGGTCAGCGTTCACCACGCCCTCTATCACTTGGCACTCCGAAGGGGAAGACCCTCAAAGTGATGCATCGCCCGGTATCCGACCCGAAGCAGCCAGACGTCGATAGCGCCAGGGTGCTGCGTTCGCAGACGCTTCGCTGCCGCCCGAAGGTCGTTGGAGATGGCCCAACTCCCGCTGTCAACGTCAATGGCGATATACTCCCCGTGATGGTCCAGCTCGACCTGCGGGCGAATATCCCGATCGTATATCTCGTCGCCGAGCCGGGCGATCTCATCCTGCGGGCGGGTTCGGAGCTTCCTGTCCGCCGCCTTCTGCGTGGATGCTGACATGTCTGCGTCTTTCGTCCGTTCCCCGTTCCTAGACGTGACCCTACACCTGCCAGTCTACCATCTTCCGGGCGTTTTGGGACAACATCATCCTGCGGGATGCTATTGTCTCAAGGGAAGATCAGATATCTCTCCCATCGGCGTCCGATTCCGACACGAGGCTCGACGTGACGCGGGTGGACGTACTCACAGCTACCAGCCCTGTCCTTCGAAGTTGATGCACATCGACGCTTATGGTAACTTTGCTCTGCTACCCCTATCGCTTCGCCGGTAGGGTCGAGACCGCCCTCAGGGCGGTCTCTGTCTTTGTTAGTGAGAGCAATCCGAGATGAAGGGGAGGGAAGGTCGATCAGGCAGACTGCACGGGAGCCTGGGGTCTCCAGGCAGAGGCTACTACTTGTAGCGTCGAGCATCTTCTATGGCCGTCATGAGCGTTGGCGTGGGAAGCAGCCGCTCTGCTCCGGCTTCGGTCGCTCCCCTGACTCCATTATCCAGGGTCAACTGACGCATTCTGATGCTTCACTTTTCCTAATCGAATGACAGCCGGGCGCATTGAGAGGTTGGCGAAGTCTTAGGCGGGGATCTCTGACACCAACTCGAACTCGACAGGGGCGGGCTGCTTGAGAGTGCTCATCTCGTGGATGAGGAAGCCGATCACCTCTCCGTCATCGTCCAGCCGCTTCAGGATGCGCCCATCGTCGGTGGGGGGTGAAGTAGCCTTCTCGGAATCCCCAAAGCACCTCAAGCATGTCTCCTTCATCGTCGTGCCAGACAGATACCCTTCTGCTCGTCATGCTCAATCTCCTTGGATGCTTTGGCCGAGGGGGTAGGGATGGATTAGTAGGAAGCCATATGTTGGGTATGTAGGTAGTTCTTGCTAAGTACCGCCATTTCAGGCATACTCTGTTCATGGTTCACGTGATGACAGACAGAGTTCTCGACCTGGTTCGCGAAGCGGGAGTGATCCGTCCGCGAGACCTGGAGGCTGCGGGGATCCCCGGGAGCTATCTCTCACGACTGGCACGCAATGGGGAACTTGATCGGGTAGGGCGAGGCCTCTACACCCTGGTTGATGCCGCACCCAGCGAACACCGCTCGCTCGCCGAAGTCGCGAAGCGAGTCCCAAGAGGGGTCGTTTGCCTGCTCTCGGCGCTGCGCTTTCACGAACTCACCACGCAGACACCATTCGAGGTATGGCTCGCCATCGGGCAGAAGGACCGCACGCCACGGCAGAATGGTACGCGTCTGCGGATCGTGCGCTTTTCGGGGGAGGCGCGCAACTCCGGGATAGAAACGCACATCATTGAAGGGGTTCCGATCCGTGTGTATGGCCCAGCCAAGACGGTGGCAGACTGCTTCAAGTTCAGGAACAAGATCGGAATCGACGTCGCTGTCGAGGCGCTGCGTGACTGCCTTGGTCAGCGCCGTTGCACCACCGACGAACTCTTCGAGTACGCTCGCGTGTGCCGCGTCTCGCGCGTGATGCGTCCCTATGTGGAGGCACTCACGTGAGTCCCAAGCGTCGGCGGAATCTCCCCGCTTCGGTTCGCCAACGCCTGCCTGTTCCGCTTGGCGGAGTCACCCCACCGCGACCAGTTCGTGCTCAAGGGTGCGACCCTGACCAGATGTCTTTGCCCGGATCCCCTCGAAGCGACTGGACAACATCCTTCTAGTTCCCATTCGACGGACTCAATCGACACCGAAAGCTTAAGTACTCGCGGATGGTCGGTTTGGGTCCATTCAAGCCAGGTCAGATTGTTGGACAGTAGCGTGCCCGATAAGACCCTGCTGGTGGGGATGAGGCTGCTGAGAAGCGCGTGGCGCGCACCCCGAGATATCGAACCCGGCTAAGCGGTCAAGAGCTAAGCCAGACGAGCCGTGATAGATTCGGGCGTCTCCCTCCTGGCTGGTTCGATCCTTGCTGCTATCGGCTCAAGTATGGTATACTATACAGGTCGCAGTTCTCTGTTTTAGAGATAAAAGGGGCTATCTATTATACCATAGTGCTACGTTCTCTAATAGGTACATCAGTGGGTGGGCAGTTCTCCTAAACGGCGAACGGGTGGCTGTCCAGCTTGATGCAGAACCGAGCAAGGTTGAAGGCCAATGAGACGGAGCATCGGAAGAGAGAGGCTAGCAAGCGTCCTGCGCGACGCAGGCGATCTGGTGACCATTGATGATGCGGCGAGGTCCCTCGACGTATCGCGCCAAGAGGCCGCCAAGACCCTGTGGCGATGGAGCCAGCAGGGTTGGTTCCGACATGTACGACGCGGCCTCTACGCTCCCATTCCGCCGGACTACCCTCTTCAGGCGCAGGTGCTGCCCGAACCCTGGGTTCTGGTTCCCGAACTGTTTGACCCTGGATATGTCGGTGGCTGGTCCGCTGCCGAACACTGGGACCTAACCGAGCAGATGTTTCTCAGCGTACTGGTCTGCACGGCGAGTGGCAGCAAACCCCGTGAGCAGCGGATACATGGTACAACCTTCGTCTTGAAACGCGTCAAGCGGGACAAGATATTCGGTACTCGGCCCGTCTGGTACGGAAAGGTGAAGGTGCAGGTCTCAGACGTGCACCGTACGGTCGTGGACATGCTGGACGAACCGCGCATCGGGGGCGGCATACGGCATGTTTTCGATTGCCTCCAGGCTTACCTACAGGCGGAGCAGGCGGATCTTCCTAAGCTTATCGAGTATGCGGACCACCTGGGCAACGGTGCGGTCTTCAAGCGCCTGGGATTCCTCCTTTCGCGACTGGGAACAGACGAACAGGTGCTGGATGCCTGTCAGTCCCGGTTTACGGCAGGCAATGCACAGCTGGACCCCTCCACTCCGTCCCGGCGGCTCGTGAAGCGATGGCAGCTCTGGATACCACAGTCTTGGGCGGAGCCGAGACATGATTGACCAGAGCGAGGTGCTCACCATCGCCGGCGAGCGAGACCTTCGAGTCGACATGATAGAGAAGGACTACGTCTTGGGCTGGATGCTGGCCGGAATCTCTACCCATCCCGTGCTCGGCCGAGCTTGGGCGTTCAAGGGCGGGACCTGCCTCAAGAAGTGCTTCGTCGAGACCTACCGGCTCTCGGAGGACCTGGACTTCACGGTAGAAGATGCCGGTTTGTTGGATGGAAGAATCCTTACAGACGCCTTCCAAGGAATTGCGGATTGGATGTACGACCATAGCGGGATAGACATCTCGACCCAGGCTCCTCGATTCAGAACGTATCGGAATCCTAGAGGGGGTCTCCAAATCGAAGGCCGCGTCTATTACCGCGGCCCGATGCAACCGCGAGGCAGCCTCCCTAGAATCAAGCTCGACCTGACCGCCGACGAGAAGATGGTGCATCGGCCTGTGGAGCGGGCCGTCGCCCATCCCTACTCCGACTGCCCAGAAGTCGGCATATCTGCCCGGACGTATCCTATTGCGGAGCTCGTGGGCGAGAAGATACGCGCCCTGGGGGAGCGTGCGCGTCCGAGAGACCTCTACGACGTGATTAGCTTCTTTCGGAGAGAAGACATGCGTCCAGAGGCATCGACGGTACTCCAGGTGCTGCGTGAGAAGTGTGAATTCAAGGGCATACCGGAGCCAGACCCCGCTTCCCTCCAGCCCTTCAGGGAAGAGATGGAGAGCGACTGGGAAGTCATGTTGGGACACCAGCTGCCTGCAGTGCCTCCCATCGAGTCATTCTGGTCAGTTCTACCAGAGTTCTTCTTATGGCTCCAAACGGGCATTACTCCTGCTTCTCCTTCACGGATTCCCCTCGACCCGGACGAAGGTGTAGTGATCACCTCCTCAACGATCGGGGAACTGGGTATGACCACAGCCGCCGATCTTGCGCGTCTTCGATTCGCAGCTGCCAACAGACTGTGCGTCGATCTACACTACCAAGGAGACGTGCAGAGGGTAGAGCCTTATTCGCTGCGTAGAACTCGCGGCGAGGTCCTGTTGTACGTCTGCGAAGTCGGGGCCTCCGAGTTCGTGGCCTATCGAACTAGCACCCTATCGAAAGTCGAGATCACGAGGCAGACCTTCGTGCCCAAGTACTCCAACGAACTGCTGCCGTCTAGCCAGTAGGGTAGACCGTTCTGGCCAAGCAGCTGGACGAGTTCGCGGAGTATGAACCTCCACCCCCTTGATCGGCCTGTCTTCTGCACGCTACTGATGTTGGCTGGGTGATCGAGGGCAGTGTAGTGGGGTTCCAGACCAATTTCCGCTCGGAGAGCGTGACCACCTTTGGTTTGCTAGGTTGAAGTAGACTCGGATTGGAGATCCCCGTGCTTGGGCCCTCGCCCGTCCTCGACGGTTATCTCGACTGGCTCAAGACGCAGCCTCAACCCAGGGCACGGGTGACCTTCAGGATCGTTGCCAGAGTGGGGTGCCGTCTTCAGACAGCGCCTCGTAGAGGTTGCCCCGGTTTAACCCGGTGTCTCGAGCGACATGTCTCAGTGCAGCGCGAATCACGACTCCGTCCCCAATGTCCTCATCCGCCGCCGCTCTCAGAAGCCCTTGAGTATCCTCTTCGGTCCTTATGTAGTCCGATGCATCGAATCTTCGATACTCCTTAGCCATCAGTCCCTCCATTCTGTCGCCATTCTCTTGGCCCGATCGACTTCTCGCCGCTGACTGTCCTTGTCGCCTCCACATAGCAAGACGATTAGCTCAGCACCTCTGGTGATGAAGTAGCTTCGCCCGGGACCTATGTTTCACGGCGTCTAGCGTTGCTGCCTCGCTGTTGCACTAGAGTCCATAGATGGTGTGCCGCCAGAAGAGCCAAGGACTTACTTGGGTATCGCACAGATAACACGTAGTATGCATATGTGTTAGTCGTTGGTAGGACAAGTTATCCGCCAACCGCTGATGACAGACATTCCGCGATATACATAGCATGAACCTGTGTAACTCGTCAGAAAGGTAGCGATGCCAGCTGTTAGACACGACGCGTTCTTTCGCTGGCATCCGGTGTTCAGAGGAGAGGAACTGGCCGAGCATCTCTCCTCCGGCGGCGAGGCCGGAGCCAGAACGCAAGAATCTCTGGTTGCCTACCACACCGGGACCGGGCGCCTAGTCCGTGTTCGGCGGGGGCTGTTCGCCGTCATCCCACCGGGCGCCGACAGCGATACCTATCCCATAGACCCCTTCCTGATCGCGTCCAAGCTCACGCGGGACGCGGTCCTGTCGCACCACACGGCGCTGGAGTTCCACGGGCGGGCCTACTCGGTCTGGAGACATCTCACCTACATGGCGTCGTGTCCGCTGGCGCTACTGACCTTCCGCCCCCACGTTTACCAGGGAGCCAGATTTCCGGAGGCGCTTGTCCGTGCGGGCAAGGAGCAATTCGGCGTGTCGACGGCCGAGCGGGCCAGCACGTCGCTGAGGGTCACGAGCCTTGAGCGCACTCTCGTGGACGTTTTGGACCGCCCGCACATTTCAGGGGGCTGGGAGGAGATATGGCGCTCTCTGGAGACGGTGGAGTTCTTCGATCTCGACAGGGTCGTGGAGTATGTCCTTCTGCTTAAGAAGGCGACCACGGCCTCGAAGGTAGGCTACTACCTTGAAGAGCACCGAGAGTCATTGATGGTTGAGGAACGTCATCTCATGGCGCTGCGCAGTCGACGCCCACGGCAGCCCCACTACGTCTATCAGAGTAGGAGCGGGGATGGGAGTCTAGTGGCCGCATGGAACCTGGTCGTCCCGACCGAGGTAGTCGAGAGGTCCTGGGCCGAGGTGACATGAGGGTTTCTCTTGAGAGGCTGGCGCTGGATGCGGAGACGACTGGGTTCCAGCCGGATGTGCTGGAGAAGGTCGTACAGCTGCTGGGCTGGCTTCATTGTGGAAGCCTCGGCTTCTCATCTCCTGCGATGTGGCAGATCACACGGATAGCTCTGGCGCCCCGCATCGCGCAACGCGCGACACGAACCTCAAGTTCTCCGCTTCTGCGTTTCCTTGATCCTGCTGATCTGCTCGTCCACCGGAAGGCACAGCAAGGACCGCAAGGTATGAATGCCGAACCCATTTCCCTTGATAGGGTCGCCTATGGTCAGAATCAATGACCTCGCGTCTGGGGTGAGGTGAAGCAAACCCAGGACACGCGACACATAGGCACTTGAAACCCCGAGTTTGCGCGCGAGCTCCGCTCTGGAGCTGACCTCCCCCGTATCTAGGCGCTGCTGCCAATCGAGCGCTAGGGCGACTGGATTACGGCGCTTCGGCCTTCTTGACGCCGGTGGCTTCCGCCTCGATACTGGCTTTGGAAGATCGAACCAGGCCCAGGCGAAGGTACGCCCTGGCGGCCACACCGGCGAGCCAACGCCTCTCCCCAATTCCCCCTACTTATTCTCTATACGCCGGCTCGTACTGAGTCCTCCAGCCTACCAGCTCAGGCTCGCCTCGCCGCGATGCTGGTCGGCTTGCTTCCACAACGTGACGCCGTCCCGGTAGTGATCCCGATTGTACAGGGGACTCAGCACACCCGGAGGATCTATTCTCACGACGTCATGTCCTCTGCGCACCAGGAAGTACCACTGGTTCTTGGCCGTTACCCTTGATACCTCTTCGGACAAGGGAAAAGTAAGTGTCGCCACTTGGCCTGGCGAAAGTTCGCCAATCACAGCGTAACGACCCTCGAAGGATACGTCGCAAACGGAACCGTCCACCGTGCAGGCTGCCTTGCCCAGTTCCACCCAGCCCGGCAGGCGCACGGAGAGTCTACAAGGCTGATTGACGTGGAATTCCGCACGTCCGGTGTAGGGCAGGTGACTGTGAATGTCTACCGGGCCGCCGACGCGGTTGAGCAGAAGGTTCACCCTCACCCTGTCGCCCTGCCGGTGAATGGCATGGCGCCAGGCATCATACAAAGCCCTCGCGCCGTTTGCCGTGCAACAGTGCATGATACCCTGCACGTGACCGAGTTTCCTGCCACCCACCAACCGGTCCAGATACTCGTTCGAAGTCTCGTGCGGTTCCTGCATCGGCCTGACTTCCCGCACACCGCCGCGGTCCTCCGCTCTTTGAAATTCGACCCAGTCGTTGGGGCTCTGCCATCCGGCGAACGCGCCCAGGTTGCGCTCGCCCACGCGGTCAGTCGTCATGTTGGGAAGCAGGGCCGTCGGAGGATCTGCCATGTTCAGACGGTAAATCCAGTCGTAACGAAGAAGCTGGCCCTCAGCAAGTTGATTTCGCACCCAGCGGTCGGCGTCATCCCAGTAGTGATCTCCGGCTCCGGCGGCCGCCAGTCCCAGGGCAACGCTCACCATGTCCCCAACTTCGCAGATCTCGCTCGTGTGCGGCACATCAGGACCGACGGACTCGGGGAAGAAACCCGTCAATACCTCGCCATAGGTCTTCGCTTTGTCGAAGGCAGTCGCGGCTTCCGAGATCATGGCCTGATCTCCCACGGCCCTGCCATACTCCAGGCAAGCCAGAATCGTCATGGAGTGATGATGAAAGTGATTGACGTGATGGCGCATCCCGTTGGGGTTTGGATCGTCGCACAAGAACTCATAATTCGGTCCGAAGTACTGGGCTTCGTGAAGGACGTACCGGCACAACTCGCCCGCCAATTCCACAGCAGGCTCGTAGCCGGTCACGTTGTGGAAGTACGTGAGTCTTCTGGCCGGCCAGATTCCAAAGGCAGCCTGAGTGGCCAGAGGACGTGGAGCGTCGTAATTTGCCTTTTCGCCAGGCAAATATGTCCAGTCGGTGAAGTATGCGTGGCGGCCTTTTCGGACGGCCAATTGCGCCAGCCCATCGGCAATTCTTCGCCCGATCGGTTCCCAGTATTCCCTGTCCTCGCTCTCCGCGTACGTGGTGACCGCACCGAGCATGAGTCCGTTCACCTGCATGTCAACAATCGACTCGCCGTCGCTGACGCCGAGCCGTGAGGACGGTCGTGAAGGCGACAGTAGATCGTCAAGTATGGTCTCGACCATTCCGTCAGCGCCCAATCGTTCGGGCAGCAGTTCCTTCCACCGTTCCTCGACGTGGGCACCTTGATCAGAACCACTCATCAGACGCATTCGGGGAAGACATTCCATGAACTTGGCCGCAATCCCGGTGTCGGAGAAGTCGTGATACATGATCGGAGGATTGGACCTGAATGTGACCTTCCAATACACGCGATAGTCTTCCTCCGGGTCCGTGGCCTCGGTCATTGCGTTCACGGCAAGTCCTGCTCGTTCTGCCAGATCGAGCGTGGCAGGAACCAAGGGTCCAAAGGATGAATCGGTGGAAATGCTCCCGGTTGATTGACCTTGTATCTCCTCCGATGAACCGCGAGAACGGTTGTTGACATCATTCATGTGTTTCTCCTCCCCGAAGTCGCAAGCGCGAACTCGCCAAGGATAATACCGCAGTTCTCCATGGACAAGGATGCCACGTGAGACGTGAGTGTTCAGTCTTGGTGAGGCGAACACCCCCGCTCCTCTGGATTCCGGCCTTCGCCGGAATGACGGTGGGCTGTGTGCGTTGAACGCTTTCACGAAGTCTGAACAGTTACCGTGAGGCGGCCAAACTATGAAATTATTCCCCTCTTAAGCCCATCGCCGTGGTATTCCCAAGTCGCATTGGCGGGTTCCGGCCTTCTTGCGTTTACAAGCTATTCAGTCAGATGTAGGATTAGGGCACTTCGTGAGTTTGATGTAGTTCAAGTTCAGTGGTCAGGTCGCAGCCCTGTCTTTTTCAAGGGTAATTTGATCTGGTTGCAGGCCGGAAATACTCGCGTGAAAACGAGCTGCGTTCCAGGGACCGGATAACTTTGGTGAGCATCGCGACAAGAGATAGATCGCCAAGAGTTGACTTCGCACAAACTGTGGGTGCTCTCAACTATCGCGCACATAGGCTCTGAGGTGTCCTAATGGGTCGCATATTAGACTGGTTCAGTTGGCTGGTAACGGTACGCCCATTCATCACACTGGCAGTTCTTCTCATTGTTACCGTCGTGCTGGCCGCCGGGACCACCTTCCGCGCTTCGCCGACGGAGGGGGCCGATGTGGCGTTCCTCCCGCCGGGACACGCCATCGGGAAGGCGACGGAAGAGATTGATGAGTTCTTCGGGGATTCAAGTGAAGTCAGCGTCGTAACGCTTATCTTCCGCGGCGAGGCGATCACGCCCGCCGGTCTTGCCCAGATGAACACCCTGATCGATGAGATCGCCGGAGACGCCGGTGTTGCTGGGCTATTGGTGCCCGTCAATTCCATTGTCGCACCTTCACATCTGATCAATTCCGTGCTTCAGGTAGGCAGTTTCGAGTCGATCACGCAGGCGGAGATCGACTCGGCCCGAAACGTCCCGGGGATTCAGGAAGCGATCGCGGCAATGACCGGAACCGACACGGACGGCACCCCGGTCGCCGTCGCCAACATCAGCCTGACCGACACCGGCGACGAGCGAGTTGGAGACGCCGAACGGAAGATCAATGACCTCGCGGCGGACGACGATGGGCCGCTGGACGTGAGCAGTCTCTCGTCCGTGATCGTCGAAGATGAGTACAAAAAGGCCACGGAAGAGGGGATGGGACCCCTGATAGGGCTTGCGCTGTTGCTCATCGCGGTGCTGCTTCTTCTTTTCACGCGCACCCTTTCAGACATGCTGCTGACACTGACGGGGCTTATATTCTCCATAGTCTGGATTGTAGGAGCGGAGGGTTGGCTGGGGCCGAATGCCCTGGGTGTCATTGGGCCGCCGAGTTCGCTCACCGCGATGGTGCCGGTAATAATCATCAGCCTCACCGTGGACTATGCTATCCAGGCAATCTCGCACTATCGTGAGCAGCGAATTGCCGGCGAGACGGTGGTGACAGCGGTAAGGAAGGGACTGCGCCACGTTACGATCCCGCTGACGCTGGCCGCCGTCACCACGATAGCGAGCCTGCTGGCGTCGTTGTTCTCGCCGATCGGTGTTATTGGCGACTTCGGGGTGGTTGCGGGTCTGGGAGTCGGGTTGAGCCTGATCGTGATGCTCACGCTCATCCCTGCGGGACGGACGATCATCGACCGGCGCCGTGAGGCCCGTGGCAAATTGGGTCCGGCCCGCCCGATTTCGAACGCCCTGCCCGGAATCCCTAAAGTAGCGGAACTGCTGGGGAGGTGGGTCACACGTCATCCGATGCCCTACCTCGTCATCGTGATCCTCATAGCCATTGGCCTCGGATTCGCATCCAGGGATCTGAAGTCCGAATTCAGCATCCAGGACATCCTGCCGCGAGGTGGCGGCGTGCTGGAGGATATGAAGACCCTCGAGGCCGCAGTTGGAGGCTCAACGGAAGTCGCCACCATTCTCTTGAAGGCTGAACTCACGGAGAGCCGGACGCTCCTGAATCTCCACGATCTTACAGCCGCCTTCGACGACGAGCAAAGCCGTCCACGGGCCGCCGCCGGACCGATCCAACACTCCTTTGAGATGCTCGCTCGCGACTGGACAAACGACTCCGGGGAACCCGGAGACAAGTACGACGCCGAATTGGCCGCGCTTTTCGAGGAAGCCTCTCCCGGAGTGGAACTGGATCCTGACTTGATGCAGGAGTTCGTCGATAGACTCGTCGCGAAAGAACCCGAGCTCACTCGCTTCTTGGTCAACGATCCGGATGGCATTGATGTCATGCTCCTCCAGTTCCCGACCTACCTGCATGAACCGGAGCAGACGAGAAAAATCCAAGAGCAAATCGAAGAACGCTGGTTCGGCGATGACGATGCCGTAACAGCGCTTTCCGACAGTATCGTCTCGGTAGCTGTCACGGACCAGATCACTGACGGTCAGACGGAAGCGATAGCGTCCACCATCGCGGTGGCCCTGAGCATCCTCGCCCTGTTCTTTTGGGTGACACTTCGTCAACCTTCGCTTGGGTTCGTCGCGGTGGGGCCAATCGTCCTGGTGCTCTTTAGCGTACTGGGCACCATGGCGCTGCTTGATATTCCCTACACCCTGGTCACATCGATCATCACGGCGCTATCGATCGGGATCGGGGTCGATTACACCATCCACGTGATTCATCGCTACAGGGAGGAGTTCAGTCACTTACGTAACCCGGAACAAGCGGCGATCCGGACTCTGGCGACTACCGGTTCGGCACTGTTGGGTTCTGCGCTCACGACGGCGTTCGGGTTCGGAGTGCTGATAGCCTCGCCGCTGCTTGCGTCCCAGCAGTTCGGCATCACGGCGACCATCACGATAGTCTACTCCCTGATAGTTTCTGTCTTGGTGGTGCTGCCCGCGATGGTGGTATGGGGCTCCTACCAGAATGCGCGGCTGCGGTCCATGGTGGAGCGCATGTGGGACGATCTGGACGTAGCCATAGAGGACATACATCAGCGCCACGAGCAGGGGCGGGAAGCGTCGTAAAGGGGGCTTTTATGCATCTCCGCGAACTATTGCACGGGCTGAAGGCCGCGTACAGCGGGTCGGACGTCCAGAGTCGCGTGAAACACTTCGATGGATGGATGGACAGAGCGTACGCGGAGGACGCCGGTCCGGTGGGCTATGACCACACCGAAACCGTCAAGGAATACTACGACCTTTGCAACGAGTTCATGACGTTCAGTTGGGGCGAGTCCCTGCACTTCGCGCCGCTATCGCCCTTGGAGAGTCTGGAGGACTCCCAGATCCGGCACCAGCGGCTGATGATTGACAAGCTGGAGCTGCGCAAGGGCATGGCGGTGGTCGATGTCGGTTGCGGTATCGGCGGCCCGATGCGCCGTGTCGTCCGTGAGGCCGGCGTCAGGGCCGTTGGGGTCAATAGCAATGAAATCCAGTTGGAGAAGGCGAAATCGTTGAACGTTGAGGCGGGGCTCGACCACATGGTCGACTACCTTGCCTGCAGCTTCATGGACATGGCCGCCATCGCGGACGACACATTCGACCGGGGGTACGCGATCGAATCGACGTGCCATGCGCCGGACAAGGCGAGCGCGTTCGCTGAGATCTACCGCGTGCTGAAGCCGGGAGCCCTCTTCTGGGGTCAGGAAATGTGCATGACGGACAAGTTCGATCCCTACGACAACCGGCACCGGACCATCAAACAAGACCTGATGCGCGGCATCGCGCTCAAGGATATCGCGACTATGGGCGAGGTGAATCGGGCACTCGAAACGGCGGGATTTCATGTCATTGAGGGGACGGACCGGGCCGTCGAGGAGAACGGCCCGAGCATGCCGTGGTATCAGCCCATGGAGTCCCGGAGCAATACACTGGGCAGCACCCTGCGCAGGATTCCGCTGGCCCGCAAGGCTTTCATCTGGGCATTCGGACTGACTGAGGTGCTGGGGATGTTCCCCAGGGGCTCAGCGGATGTCATCAAGCTGCTGGATCGGGCCGCACACGCCTATGTCGCGGGCGGCAGGTCCGGGATATTCACGCCGCTGTACTGTTTCCTGGCTCGCAAGCCCCTTTAGGCGCTCTTCTTCCAAGTCTCTCGGGGCGATCCCATAGTGCGTTAGACGTTCAGTTCGCGCCTCTGCTCTGCGATGAGGAACTTCAGCTTCTTGCTCGGTTTCATCGCCGGTATGGGGTTGAACCGGTGCTTGTAGTTCGCGGGGGACACCTCAAGCGTGAAGTAGTGTGCGACCATGAGCACGTTGACGGCCAGTTGCAACTCCATCCACCGGGAGCCGAGACACATGTGGGTGCCCAGCCCGTAGGGCGCGTACCCGGGACTGAGGTGCTCATTGCGGGGAGGCAGATAGCGGTCAATATCGAATGTGAAGGGATCGGGGAAAACGTCCTCCATGTAGTGTGTGGCCGTCTGGGCGATGACGACCCTTGATCCCACTGGCAGTTCGTAGTCCTCGACGACACACGAATTCATCACGTTCCGAATAGACATGGGAACGATCGGGTATACCCTCAGACACTCCATCAGGAAGCGGTGCGTGACGTCAATCGCGGACGGAGTAAAGCTCTCGGGATCCGGGTCACCGTTGCCGAACAGGGCGTCGGCTTCAGCTGTGATTTTGGCGGATATCTCCGGCTGCGAGGCCATAGCGTACAAAGTGAAGCTAAAGGCATCGCCAAGGTATGCGCTGGCTACTAGCGCCGCAGTGAAAGCGAAGCGCAGGTTAGATTCCGGCATGAACTGCGGATCGCTCGCGTGCAGGCTCAGATAGTCGTCCACCAGGTTTCGGTGTTGCCCGGCCCGCTGGGCGGGGGTATGCACGCTCTGGATGCGTTCAATCAACGTTTCGATGAGCTTCGTTCGGCGTCTCATGCCGGGAGTTTTCAACATGAACTTGGGCATTATCTTGATGATGTGAACGCTGAGGGCCCGTTCCTTGAATTTCAACAGGTCGTCGATGATGTCCTGAGTTTCGACTCCGACCATGAAGGGCGAGATTTGAGAGTTAATCATTCGCCGGCTCATGCCCGTCGCCGGGTAGGTGTCCCCAACATTCCACTGCGCCATGTGCTTCCGCGCATGATCATAGAGTTCGTCCAACTGCCCCGCCAGCCTCTTGCGGGAATAGGCCGCTGACAAGGACTTGCGCAGCCGGAAATGGTCCGCGCCATCAAGGGAGGGCAGCACTCCGGATGCGCCATAGACGTTCTCAAAGTCGACAAAATAGTCCCTGGCTCTCAGGTACATTCGACCTCGCCGATGGACCCAGTGATTCGTTTCGGTGCCGGCCAGGAAGATCATGGGCTCGGAAAACGGAGGCCGAATCTGAAACACCGGGCCATACTCTTGCGCAAGGTCCGCAAAGAGGGCGGGGATGTTGCCATCACGAATGTGAGAATTGAACAGTATCTTGTGCAGGGAGACGGTCGGGATTTTCTTGGTCAGGGCCGAGCGCCGAAGCAGTGGACCCGCCAGATTGTGGACCACCGCTTCGGCGATTGCGCGCCCGATCAGGTCCAGCTTGCAGATGGCCTGAATGCGCTCTTCCTGCTCATCATCTATCTGGAATATGAAGCGCAAGACATCGCAAGTATTGAGGAGGCAGACAATGACGACGTCTCTTGGGAAGGGGATCTCATTATTGAAGATCACTTTTCTGATACGCGAAGTGACGAACTCAACCGCTGTGGCGTCGCCGTTGCCGGAGACCTGGTCCCTGCGTCCGACGGTATGAGACAAGGTCCAGAATTCACCGTCGTGGTGCTCCAGAATGCCCATACCCACAAGGCGGTCCAGAGTTAGATCGACTATCGACTCCGCACGAGGCGCGAGCCTTTCGATCCAATACTGGGCGTTTCGCTGGATCGGCTCCTCGGCGATCTCCTTGAGGACGGGATCAAGGATGGGATCGCCAACTTCAGTGTCGTCGAGAAGAATGAGGGACTCCATATCCGTGTCAATGCGGGATAGGAGCGACAGTTCCGCGAGGACGGCGCCGGTGACGGCGCAGTTCAAGTCCCAGCCGGGTACTTGGTGAAAGTAGCCGGTCTCCTGATTGAGAAGCATCAGGATGAGCTCCTCGTGCAGACCCAGCGGCTGGGTAGTTACCCCTTCCATCGTGAGAGTCATCTGCCTTGCCCCCCCAAACAACGCCCTGATAAACTTGAACCTGTTGGACAAGCCGCAACCGAAGATTACTCAAATATAGCCTAGCATAGCAATCTCAAAAAAAACACGTGTATGGCTCCGTCGATTTTGGAGATTCCAGGAGGGGGAATTCCCGGAAGAAATCGGCCAACCGGGACTCCGGGTGAGAGGGATGAAAGTTGGTAACCCGAACAAGAGAACCTACAAAGACTCTGGTTCCTACTCCCTTTCCTGAGGGTTGGTTCTTCATATCAACCCGCAAGGCAGTCAAAAAAGCGAAGCTTATACAAAAGACGTGGATGGGCACGAACGTCGTCATCTGGTGTGACGACGACGATAGGGTCTGCGTTGCCGAGTCCGTCTGCCCACACCTTGGCTCCGATCTGGGTCCGGATGCGGGCGGGTGCATACGGGACGGCCACCTGGTCTGCCCCTTCCATGGCTACGAATTCGATACCACCGGCCAGTGCGTCGCCACACCCTTCGCCGAACCTCCAAAAACTGCGAAGCTGCGTGTTTTTGAAACGCAAGAGGTCCTCGGCCTGATCTTCGCATGGTGGGGGATAGGGGGACGAGAGCCGCAATGGCGCCTACCCGAGAATACTCTTGACGAAACCGGCTGGAGTGACTTTGTGATCAACACGCTTCGCTTCAAGGGTCATCCCCAGGAGACGACTGAAAACTCTGTCGATTTGGCCCACCTGCGCTACGTCCACGGCTACGACAACGTTAACCCAATCGAGGAGTTTTCTGCGGACGGCCCCCGTCTCGAAGCCCGTTTCGACTTTAAGAGAACTCGCTCGATAGCGGGAGTGGCGACCCTGAATTTCGATGTTTCCGCCAAGGCGAATATCTTTGGACTTGGCTACTCGTTCGTGGAAGTCCGCGAAAAATCGATCGGAATGGACATGCGCCTGTGGGTGCTGGCGACGCCTGTCGACGGGACGCTAATCGATCTGTCGTTGGTATCGCAGGTCAAAGAGGTCCGCAGTCCGAAAAGGCTGTTTGCAGGCCTTGGCTTTCTTCCTGTGAGTGTGCGAGCTCCCATCTTGAACAAGTTCATGGCGGCCCAGCAAAAGCATGATGTCTTGCAGGACGTCGTCATCTGGAGCCGGAAGCAGTACGTATCGCGTCCACGTCTTTGCCGCTCCGACGGCAAGATCATGCCCTTCAGGTACTACTGCGCCCAGTTCTATCCCGATCCGGACGATGGGGATCGAACCACTGCCTGAGGGCCTTCTCTAGCAGTCTCAACCTCGGAGCCGGCAAGGATCCCCGTGGCAGCTAGTGCTATGCTTTCTTGAATCTCCTGCCGTACAAGATGCTCCCGTAGTGGTTAAACGAGCGTCTCGCTGCCTCATCGTCGAAGGCGTAGTCCGCTCCAAGCTGTCTTGCGGCGGCGAGCCCGGTTATAAAGCACGTTTCCTGGCTGTTTACCAGCGTGTGCGCGCCGCAGTGCCACGTTCGCCGCCTACCTTGAATGAAGCGGAAGAGGTTGACCAGCAGCACAACGTGACGCACGTCATGGATGATGTGTTGAAACGACCGCCTCTTGATGATCTTTCGTTCGTCGATCTTGCTGGTGGCGTTGTAGGTAACCAGGCAAGGCTTGTCCGACCCGTTGGCCCAAGGCTGCTGGTTGTGCATGATGTACGTGATCTCGTAGTTGTCCGGACGTTCGCCGTATTGCTCAATATGATTGCTTCGCGTTGTCAGGGGCTTCGCTTCATTATCCGGAAGGACCGAGGAGTCGGAGTGTACGACGGCGTTGTGATGAAGATCGATGTCATAGCGCACCGATGAGAGGATGTAGCGCTCCCAAAACGTGGGGTCGTCGATGATCTCAAGTGTCTGGTTCGCGTTGCAGGCGAATATCACCTCGTCAAACTTCTCCCGAACCCCCTTTTCGTCCTCGATCTCGATATGGTCCTCGCGGCGATACGCCTTCCGGACAGGTCGATTGAGGTAGATCTTGTCCCGAAAGCCGGCCGAGAGGTTTTCGTAGATTCGCCGTGTTCCCCTGTCCCATGTCTGCATAGGCGTGGCGGACTCGATATCGAAGAATTCGAGATACCGCGCGAAGAGTGCCGCCGGCATGGACAGCACGTCCGTCGCCATCAGGAAATTCACGAACATGGGCTTCAGTATCTTGTACCGGAAATCATCGGAGAACCTTCCCAGCTTCAGGACCATCCCCATGCTGATGTAGTTGAAGGGGTTGAGGGCGTTCAGCAGCTTCGACTGCGAACGTGTCAGCCAGCCGATTCTGTGCAAACGTCTCAGGAGTCGTTGGAACTTCGCAATCTCACCCCGGAGGTCTTCCCTGATTTCCGAATCGAAATCATGGGCGTACAGCAGGTCGCCATATTTCACGCTGTAGCTGAATCTGGTGTCGACCAACTCGATGCCGAACTGTTCCATCAGCAGAATGATGTGGTCATACACCGACGGAATGCAGGCGGTGACGGAAATGTCGAAGGGTATCGTCCTGCCGTCGTCCTGCGGCATGTCGGCGGTGACGGCGTTTCCGCCAACTTGCTCCTGGGCCTCGAACAGGCGGAAGTCGAACCTGTCGGGGTGGTGGTGGAGCGCCCAAGCTGCGCCAAGCCCCGATATGCCTCCACCAACGATGGCAATTCGTCGTACCATTATGCTCCGTCTTGCTGTTCGCTCATGCGCCTAAGTCTTCCACCGCTCTCGTTTGCCGGTCAGCCATCGACTCGACTGGCTCACCGCTCTTCAGCCATTCCACCATGTCCGAAACAACGCGGCGATCTTCGGCCCTGATCGCTCAAAGGGTTGTCCAATAAGCCGGCTGAGACCGTTCGAGGTTAGCTTGTCGAACTATGAACGGTGTTCTTTCTCCGGTCGTCACCACCTCACAGAAAACCGGGCACTTCTTCCATATCCTCAGGCTTCATCAGCAGGGCAGGGAGAATGGCAAGGAGCGACAGGAATCCCGCGATCATGAAGAGGTTCTGGAATACCGTCACACCGGCGTCGATCAGGACTGCCTCGGTCGCCTCGTATGACTCGCTGGGCACCACGTGGGCCGTCAGGCTGTAGAAACGCTCTATTCCCCATGCGGACAATGCCGCCAGACCCAGTGCCATCCCGACCATGCGCGACGCCGTTATGAGCGACGCTGCCGCTCCCCAGTAGTCGCTGGGCGCCGCGCTCAGGGCGCTGACGCCTATCGGTGGGATGACCAGTCCAAATCCCAGCCCCGCCGCGATCAGGGGCAGGGTCAGCCTGAGCTCATCCACTTCCGTTTCCCAGCTACTCATGAGCAGCAGCCCAGCACCCATGAACACAAGACCCGTTATGCAGACCGGTCTCACCCCCGCCCAGCGAAGTATGTAGCCTCCCACCACCGCTCCCACGGGAATGGCGGCCGTGAGACGCACCAGGTGAAGCGCGCTCACCAGAGGCTGCTTCTCCATGATGGTGGCCGCCATGAGCGGGACGCATACCAGGGCCATGATCAAGGCGACTCCAACCAGGAACTGGGCGATGTTGGCCGAGACGAACGCCCTTGAGGTGTACAGGAAGGATGCCAACAGAGGCTGGACAGCCTTCCTCTCCGCCACGACTAACACGCCGACGAGGAAGAATCCGGCGAGCACCGTCAAGTACGGGTAGATCGAGTCCATGGTGAAGATGCTCCTCTGGGCCAGCGCCATGGTTAGGACGGTGAGCGCCGCTCCCAGCATCAACGCCCCGAAATAGTCCATCTTCGCCGCAGGGTTGGGACGGTTCGGCAGGACGGACAAGAGCGCTATCAGCAGAAGGCTCTGGGGTACGTCCAGCCAGAATATCCATCGCCAGCCGACCCACTCGATGATCGCCCCTCCATAGAGAGGGCCCACAACGGACCCGGCTTCGGCCGCGGCGGCCACGAGTCCAATCGCGATTCCCCTTCTTTCCGGCGACACGACTGCCACCGCCATGGCCAGGCCTATGGGGACCGTTGCGCCGCCCCCAATGGCCTGGAACACCCTAGCGGGAACCACCCAATAGAAGTTCGGCGAGATCGCCACAAAGGCTGATCCTATAGCGAACACAACCAGCGCCCATTGGAACATCCTGACACGGCCGTAGACATCGGACAGGCGACCGGCCAACGGCATGGTCACCGTGTAGCTGACCAGAAACGCGGTTATGATCCAGGAAGCCCTGTCCAAGTCGGTAAGGGGGATCTCCAGGTCCACCATGACCACCGGCAAGGCCGCGACTACCACGGTCTGGTCGAGGGCAGTTGAGAATACGGACAGGCAGATGATGCCCAAGACGACCGACTCGGACGAAGCCCTGGAAGTAAGGCGTTGTCTCAGGCGGTTCACTGACCGGACCCCACCTCCGGAAGCTCGATGTCAACGGGCACGTCTATGGCGTCGATTGTCACGAGACGAGTGGTTTCCGGGCCGTCCTCGTCGTAGAGTTGGCCCGCCAATCTCAACTGACGCAGGGCGTGATCGGCTTCGTCAATCCACATGGTTATAGTCAACGTGTGACCCGAGTCAACGTCGGAAATGAGGTTGGACAACCGCTCCGACTGCAGGGTTCCTTCAATGAGAAGGGCCTGGGCTCCCTGAATGGACTCGGCGCCCGTGATCGCTCCGTTTCCATCCCTGATCATGTGAATGATATCGCCGAAAGTCATGCCCATGTCTTTGAAATTGAATGGCACCTGGTCCAGCGGCAATGGCGCCCACGGCGCGTCCTTGGAGAACTTCATCACGGCCTGGTCGCCGACTCCCATCATCTCGATCTCGACGAACCCAAATGCCGGGGCCACCACTTCCACCAACATCCTGAAACTGTGGGGGGCCTCAATCTCGGCTTCCATGTTCTTGAAGGTCGTCTCGAAGAACTTTGCCCCGGATTCCTTTTCGTCCACCATGCTGAACTTGGCCGTCGACATGGCCGCCATCCTCTCACCGGCCGAAGTAAGCACGTTACTCAAGACCGGCGTCGGCGTGGGAGTTGGCGTCGACTCCCCGCCACACGAGGTGGCAAGGAACAGGAACGTCACCGTCGCAACGATGACCGACAATGCACGACCAGACGTCTTTGTGACATTCATTTCCTCAACTCCGATTCAGGATCAAGTGCGAACGCGCAAATAATACGAGAATTGGAGGCCATTTGCATGTTCACCAGGGGGCACCGGCTGCATTCCTCCATCCGTCCCTGACAGGGGTAGGTAAAACGGACTTGCAGCTATGATCCGGCCCCGTCTCTCTGTCACTCCAAAGCGCAGCGAGGAAAGCAGCTAGACCGGGCAGCCGGCGCCGTGTTTCTACCGTGACCATGAGCGAAAACAGCGTAAGAACACCCTATGCCAGCTTTACGTTAGGACAGTCACTTTAGATTCTTCGACTACGCTGCGCCCGCTCAGAATGACAGAGCCGAGCAGCTTTCCGTTCAAAGGAGAGTGGAGCGCCTACCCATGTCAGCCCCCCGTCCTCTCTATACCCAAATGCCATGTGATTCCTCAGAAAATGACCTCCCAAGGGCGATTCGCGGATCACCCCTACGGGCCATTTTCATGATTAGAGAGTGGCGGCTCCACCTGCAGGAGTCCGAATTTACCGTAAGCTAATGGCAGACAGAAACGTTGACACGACAGGGAGTGGTTGCTACATTTCCGATATGCGATGACATATGCGAAGACAAGGTTAGTATTTCGTAAGAAACGACTTTGAACCCAGTCTGAGCAATTCAAGATTTTGTAGGCACAGGTCTAACCAGATAGGAGGATTGAGACAATGTCCTGGAAGACTGCTCTTTTACTTAGTCTCCCTTTGCTATTTATTCTTGCGTGCGGCTCGGATGCAGACCCTACTCCCGCGCCGCCCGCCGCCGCGGCAGCTCCCGCGGCGCCGGAACCCACCAACACACCCGTCCCCGCTGAGCCATTCGTCATCGGGGCGATGGACGCCCTTACCGGGGTCGCCGAGTCGTACGGGAATCCCATTCGCGATTCGAAGCTGCTGGCCGTTGAGGAGATCAACGCGGCGGGAGGCATCAACGGGCGAGAGCTGATACTCATCATCGAGGACTCCAAGTGCGCGGCGCAGGACGCGATCATCGCCTACAATAAGCTGACCGACGTGGACGGAGTGAAGATTATCCTCGGCACCACCTGCAGCGGCGCGATGCTCGGAGCGGCGCCTCTGGCGGAGAAGGAGGGCGTCGTAATGCTGTCAGCATCGGCGACGAGTCCGGACATCGCCGAGGCTGGCGACTACATCTTCCGGACGGCAATTAACGACGCGAGGCTCGGCGTCGACATGGGCAACACCATGTGGGCCGACGGAATCCGTAATATTGTCTCCATCACCGAGTCCACGGACTACGCCGAGGGAACGCGCCGTACGGCGGTTGCGCAGTTCGAGAAGCTTGGCGGCACGGTACTGGCGGCCGAGGGCTATTCATCGGACGTTATCGACTTTCGCACCCAGTTGACCAAGTTGATAGGCGAGGAGCCCGACGCCATCTTGCTGGCTGCTCAGGGCGAGGCATCCGGCGGCACCATCGTTAAGCAGTCCCGCGAGCTTGGCTACGATGGCCCCATCTACTCCGAGATCGTGCCCACCGCCCCCGAGGCATTGAGCATTGCCGGAGACGCGGCGACGGGGCTGAAGGCGATTATCCCCAACCCGGATCTTGATAGCGCGACCGGCGCGAAGTTCCTTGAGAGCTTCAAGGCCCGCTATGGGGGCGTAGCGACACTGCCATGGTTCCAGGGTTCCGCCTACGACGACGTTTACATCGCCGCGGCGTGCCTGGAGCAGACCGGGGACGACCAGGACGCGGACGGTTTCCGCGACTGCCTGTACGGCCTCACTCACAGCGGCGCTATCGGCGACAACTACAGCTTCGACGAAAACGGCGATGTTGTTGGACTGTCCAACGTCGTTGTCGAGGTCCTGCCGACGGCGGAGCGTAATGACGACAACCTGGGTTACAAGGTCCTGGGCCCCGCTCCCACTCAGTAGCACTTGTGCTCTTCGACTGACTCGAATGGCGCATACGTTCACGGACGTATGCGCCTGCAGCCACAGGCTGATATGATTCGTGCGCAGCGCCATTCCTGCGAAGGGGCGGTGTTATGCTCGCTGGGGACAGCCGGTTGGAAGTCCAAGACGCAATGGTGAACACTCCATGATGAAGCTGAGTTGGATGGCCCGAGCGACCGACGCCGCAGTTTTCGAGCGTCAGGTGCAGTTTGCCGGTGAGACCGGGCTGGACGTTATCGACTTTCACCTCAGCGGGATGCCCCGTGACCCGGCATTCATTATGCGGGTCAAGAGGATGTGCGTGGATGCCGGCCTGCTCATCGGATACCTCGGCGGCGGCAAATTCGTCGGACCTTTGGAGGAGCGTGCCGACCGGCTCGACATCGGCCGCCGGGACGTGGACACCGCCGCGCTCATCGGCGCGCAGATGCTCCGGGTATTCGCGAGATACAAGTGGCCCGACACCGTGGAGGAGCAGGAGCGATTCTGGGGCCCCATGATCGAGGATTTTCAGATAATTTCCGACTATGCCGCGGCGAAGGGCGTTGTCATCGGTCTTCAGAACCACAATCACGGCAGCTTTGCGATGAACGCCGACCAGGTGCTGAGAATTCTCAGCGACGTAGACAGGCCCAACTTCACCTACATCATGGACACCGGCCAGTGGCAGGGAGCGATCGGTGGATCCCCGAGAGGGTGGCGCGACCTGAACGTCGACATCTATCGCGACTACATGGAGCGCGTGGCCGCACACACGACGCTGGTGCGCGCAAAGATATACAAGATCGACAACGGCTGGGAGGAGTGGCTCGACTACCCACGCATATTCAAGATTCTGCAGCAACACGACTTCAACGGCACGGTGTCTATCGTGTTTGAAGGTGGCCAGCCGCCCCGCAATCGCGTTGGAATGGAAGACTGCATCAGGCTGGCCGCCTGCCACCTGCGCGACGTGATGGCTCTGTCGTATCTGTATCACTAGGTTGTGTTGACATTCTTGGGGACACATCTGCCATCCAGACTCAAGTCGTCATTCCCGCGAAAGCGGGAATCCAGTTCGGGAACAGTAATCGCTCTCCGATGGGAATGACAGGAAATGTCAACACAACCCAGTATCGATACAGCTATGCGTACGGGGATAGAGAAAAGGAGCCTGCGTTGATAAAGCTCTCATACATGGCGAGGGGCCAGAGTGAGGACGCCTATCCGGGCCTCATCGACTTCGCTCGCGATATCGGCCTCGACATGATCGATCTCTTGATAATGGCCGAATTGCAGACGCCGGAGTTCCTCAGGCGAACGAAGCTCCACTGCCTGCGGGCAGGCCTGCCCATTGGGTACTTCGCATCGGGCGTGAGCCTCGTGGGTCCGGAGGAAATGCGTGGTCAGCGCTTGGCTCGCGCGAAAGGCGATGCCGACTCCGCCGCGTTCATCGGAGCGCAGGTTCTCCACGTGTTCGCACGCCACAAATGGCCGGACACCGTCGAAGAGCAGGAGCGCTTCTGGGCTCCCATGATCGAGGACTTCCAGGAGCTGGCCGACTACTGCGGCGAGCGTGGCGTCGTCGTATCTCTCCAGAACCATAACCACGGCAGCTTCGCCATGAACGCCAACCAGGTGCTGCGGATCCTGCGAGACGTGGGCCGGAAGAACTTCACCTACATCCTCGATTCAGGGCAGTGGGAGGGCGCGCGAGGAGGGTCTCCCCGGGGCTGGTACAACACCGAACTCGACATATACGAGGCATACCACAGGCGAGTGGCGCCCTATGCAACGGGAGTCCGTGCCAAGATATACAAGATCGACAACGGTTTCGAGGAGTGGATGGACTACCCCCGATTCCTGCGCATCCTTCGGGACGTCGACTTCAACGGCGCGATTTCCATCGTCTTCGAGGGCGGCGACGTCCCCCGCAACCGGTACGACGACCGGACGTGCATAGCCATGGCGGCCGACTACCTGCGGGATGTCATCGAAGACTCCACCGTCTTCGCGAGGTAGCGGACTGAGGGCCGGCGGACGGAGTTGTCGCAGCCACACTCAACCCTTCGGCGACCACGTCCCAAGAATACCCCGGGCGACCTCGGTCGGTTCCCCCGCCTCCACCCCTTCGACGATGACCGACGCCTCGTCCAGTCCAGGCAGAGGATCGCGCTCCCTCGTGTAGCCGAGAGCGCCGCAATAGATGAGCGATGAGCCGTCGGGAGACCAGGGATTGTGAGACTGCACGTACTGGTCGAAGAACATGAAGATGCTCAACTGCTCCTCCGTCGGTCGGAAGTCCGACAGATAGCGCGCCTCTCCGGTGTTTACGTCGATCAGGCCCCAGCGGACGGAGCCTTCCGCCCCCTCCGATGTCGTGACGTAGGCGATCTGCCTGCCGTCGGGCGACCAGAAGAACGCCAGCACGAGATCATGGACGATCTTGCGTTCCGCCCCTTCGAGGGACACGAGCCAGATGCCGTTGTAGAACCTCGACTCCCCCTGGGGTTCGCGTGTCAGAGCCAGGGACTCGCCGTCGGGACTCCACACGAATGCGCCGTTTCCGTTGAACTGCACCAGCGATTCGGCGGACAGGTTCTCCACGTCCACGACCATCAACGAACTGCGGTACTCATCGCCCTCGCTGAGCAGGGCCATGACCACGCCCCTCGGCGACCACGAGGGCGTCATGTACAACCTCGAGTCTCCCGGCATTTGTCTCGGCGCAGTCTCCCCCTGGAAATCGACAAGGTAGTGTTCTGCAGCCGAATGAAGGAGCAGAAATCGTGAGTTCCTCGACCATGAGGAGAACAGGGGGAAACCCTCGTGGATTGCTGTGGGTGGCCTCCGGTCTCCTACTCGGTGTACAAGGGCAGACAGGCCGTCCGCCTTGGACCTTGCGATGAGCGAGACCATCTTGCTGTCAGGCGACCACAGGACATAGTGTGGTGTCTTCCGGGCTATTCCGTCCGAACCCGGCTGGTTGGCGAATATCTGCCGGGTCTCTCCGTCTGAAAAGTCGTGGAGGAATACCCCTATGCGCCCGTGCCCGTTCGTTCCCGACGAAAATGCGGAGTACATGACGTACCTGCCGTTGGGCGACCAGGTTGGCCACGTTTGTATCTCCCCCGGACCTTCGAGGGCGACCGGCGCCTTCCCCGAATCGTTGGTGAGGACGGCCTTCATGGACTGGTTTATGTAGGCGATTTCAGTCATAGGACTCGATGTCTGATTGTAGCACCGCCGGTTGACACATGGGCAGTTGGACTATAGCCTTTGCGCGCTTCCCACGCCCAATGACAGGAGTTCCGCGATGTCCGACTTCGCATGGTACAAAGGCAACCTGCACACCCACACAACGGAGTCGGACGGCGACGCCGATCCGGAGTTCGTCGTGAACTGGTTCATGGAGCACGGCTACGACTTCCTGATGCTCAGCGACCACAACCACCGGACGATCCTCGAACACGAGGTCGAGGGTGGGCCGCTGATGATCCCGGGGGAGGAGGTATCCGCCAGGATCGAGTTTGGACAGATTCCGATTCATATCAACGGCATCGGAATCTCGCGTGTCGTAGAGCCGATCCACGGCGACGACATTGTCACGACGATCCAGGCCAACGTGGACGCGATTCACGAGGCGAACGGCATCGCCCAACTCAACCATCCCAACTTCCACTGGGCGTTTGATCACACGCATATCACTCAGGTGAGGGGTGCCGACCTGATGGAGGTCTACAACGGGCATCCGGGAGTGAACCTGTACGGTGCGCCCGGCAAACCCAGCACCGAGGAGATATGGGACGGAGTCCTCAGCGCCGGGAAGGTCATCTTCGGGACGGCGACCGACGACTCCCACAGGTACTACGACTACCATCCCGGCATGAGCAATCCGGGACGTGGATGGGTCGTCGTGCGAGCGCCGGAGCTTACGGTGGACGCCATCGTAGACGGCCTCGCGACGGGCGAGTTCTACTCATCTACGGGTATCGAGTTGACCGAACTGGAACAGTCGGACGAGTCGGTCTCCCTCGAAATCAAAGAGGAGAGCGACTTCATTTTCACGACCACATTCTCCGGCAAGGACGGGAAAGTTCTCGCCGAGGAAACCGGACTGTCGGCATCGTACACCATACGCGGCGACGAGGGATACGTTCGGGCCACCGTCCGCTCCTCGTCCGGCGGCAAGGCGTGGACGCAGCCCGTATTCGTCAGGAGTGACTAGATGCCGAACTGGTACAAGGGCAACATCCACACCCACACCACGAAATCGGACGGCGACGCCGATCCCGAGGTCGTCGTCAAGTGGTTCATGGAGCACGGCTACGACTTCCTCGTGCTGAGCGACCACAATCACCGGACGATCCTCGATCATGAGGTCGAGGGTGGCCCTCTCATGGTACCCGGTGAAGAGGTGTCCGCGCGGATCGATAACGGTTCGATACCGATCCACATAAACGGCATCGGCATTTCGAGGGTCGTCGAGCCGTACCACGGCGACGAGATCGTCGACACCATTCAGCGCAACGTGAACGCCATCCTCGACGCGGGCGGCATCGCCTCGATCAACCATCCCAACTACCAGTGGGCCTTCGACCACACTCACGTTCGGGAGGTCGACGGCGCCAGCCTCATGGAGGTCTTCAACGGCTCACCGATCACGAACAACGAGGGAGGCCCCGGCAAGTTCACCGCTGAGGAGATCTGGGACGGCGTGCTGACCGCGGGCAAGCCCATCTTCGGTGTGGCGGCGGACGACTCGCACAACTATTTCGATTTCGCTCACGACAGGCTGAATCCCGGACGCGGCTGGGTGGTCGTGGAGGCCGATGAGCTGACTGTCGACGCCATCGTGAACGGTCTGGCGTCCGGAAGCTTCTACTCATCGACGGGCGTTACTCTCGAAGAATTGGAGTTGACCGACGAGAAGATATCCCTAACGATAGAGCAGTATGCCACATGCCTCTACCTGACCGTCTTCTCCGGCCCCGACGGCGAGGTCTTCTCTGAACGTGAGGGGCTTGAAGCCTCGTATGAAATCCAGGGAGACGAGGGATACGTCCGTGCCACGGTCTACTCGTCGCTGGGCGTCAAGGCATGGACGCAACCGGTATTCGTAAGTGCACAGAAGTAGAAGGAGACACCAATGCTAAAGCTCGGATGGATGGCGCGGGCAACGGACGCGGAAGTATTCGCCGGACACGTGAAGTTTGCCAGGGATCTCGATCTGGACGTCATCGACTTCCATCTCGGCGGGATGCCGCGAGACATCGACTTCGTGATGAAGATCAAGATGATGTGCGTGAAGGCCGGCCTGCCGGTCGGCTACCTCGGCGGCGGGAGCTTCGTCGGACCCCTCGACATGCGAGAAGACCGAATGGAGCAGGGCAGGGCAGACGTGGACATGACGGCCCTGATGGGCGGCCAGATGCTTAGAGTCTTCGCGCGACACAACTGGCCCGACACGAAGGAAGAGCAGGAGTACTTCTGGGGCCCGATGGTCGAGGACTTCAAGGAACTGTCCGACTATGCCGCTGAGCGCGGCGTCGTCATCGGACTGCAGAACCACGACAACGGCAGCTTCTGCATGACCGCCGAACAGGCCCTCCGCATATTAGGCGACGTGGACAAGGAGAACTTCACATTCCTGTGGGATACCGGCCAGTGGCTCGGGGCCATCGGCTCGCATCCGCGCGGCGAATTCGACCCGAACGTCGACCTCTACGAGGACTACCTCGTGCCGACAGCGCCCTACGCCGGTTCCGTGCGGGCGAAGATCTACCAGATCGACACCGGCGTCGAGACGTACCTCGACTACCCGCGCATCTTCGGGATTCTCAAGGACGTCGGCTACAACGGCAACATCTCCATCGTCTACGAGGGTGCCGAGGGACGCAACAAGTGTACCCCCGAAGAGGGCATCGCCCTCGCGACCAAGCACCTGCGCAAGGTGATCGCCGATGTGTACGGGTAAGATACAATACATGGAGTCTTCGTAAGGAAGGTTCCCCATGGCAATGACGAAAGACGACCTTCATCAACTGATTGAAGACCTTCCTGACGCCGAGGTACATGCGGCGGCTCGCTACATTCAGTTTCTTCGGAGCAACCGAGATCCGTTTATTCAGGCGCTGTTGGAAGCCCCTCTCGATGATGAACCGGAGACGGAAGAGGAACTGAACGCTGCGGACGAGGCGTGGCAGGAGTACCTCGACGGGAAAGTCCGTCCATGGGCTGAGGTACGTGCTAGGGGGACCTGATCGGCGTCGAGGTCCGGTTGTCGATTACGTCCCGAGCGATACCACAACGCCCCTATTGCGCCTAGTTGCGGCCTCCATCTGTTCGAGTTGCCGTAACCCCTTAGTGGTGTCGCTCGCGATCCTCGCCTTGTCGGAGTTGGACCAGCGATACTTGAAGAGCCAGTAGGTGAACGCACGGTGCTCCGCCATCGATTCGACTCCGTCGGCTTCGACCTTCTTGGACTCGCGGAACATGCTGAGCAGCTCTTCGCGAGTCTTCAGGTAAATCTTCGGGAATGCCTTGTCCGCATAGGCGTTCCGGTACCTCACGCCGTTGGAGGTATCCCTCTTGCGCAGCTCCAATTCACATGCCAGCTGTAGGGCCTCCTCGACCGTGACGCCGTAGTAGAAGTTCAGGTATCCCCGGTACTTGTCCACACCAAGAATCTCCTGGACGCGATCGGTGTCGAAGCGGTCGGGGAACTTTCCCTCGAAGAGAAGCGTCTCAAGCTCGTCTTGCGGAACAGCACGTCGCGTCTCATCCAGCAGGCGCTCCGCCAGCAGAAGCCAGTCGAAGGCCTCTCCTGCTATGAAGTAGTTGTACTTGCGCTTCTTGCGCCTCTCTTCTGGGACGGTCCACAGGGCCATCGCCTCGAGAAGCGCCTCCGGCCAGTCCTTCCCATCGGCCAGGGCTGCCTTCAGGTGCTTGATGGCAAGGCGTCGGCTATCAATGCCTGTGGTTGTCGTTGTGCTATCCATGACTGGCCAGGAATTGAGTTCGTTCGGGCTTGTCGGCAGCAAGATATTCCATGAAGCTGTCCAGTGGCAAAGTGTTGAGGACGTGCCTCGGCTCGCACCATGCCCTGCGTGCGACCGCGACGCCACAGCGCTGATTGTCGAGGCTCTCCGAGTCATGGGCGTCACTGTCGATGACGAGAGGCACACCGAGTTCACGGGCACGCGCCGCGTGGGTGTCCTTGAGGTCGAGGCGACGTGGCGACGAGTTGATCTCAAGCGCTGTGCCGGTCTCGGCGGCGGCTCGGAAGATGGCCTCGAAGTCAGCCTCGATGGGCTTGCGCTCTCCGATCATCCGGGTGGTCAGGTGACCGATTGCGGTCACGTGCGGACTGTGCATCGCCGCGATGATGCGGGCGGTCATAGTCTCCGCGTCCTGCCCCATGCCGGAATGCACGGACGCCACGACCCAGTCTAGCCGGTCAAGCACCTCGCCGTCGTAATCAAGACTGCCGTCGGCCCGAATGTCGACCTCCGACCCGGCCAGCAGCTTGATGCTGCCGAGCCTGTCCTCCAGATCACGTATCTCGCGGATGTGCTCGTCGAGCCGCTCGACGCTCAGGCCTCCGGCTATGCCCCTGCCTGCCGAGTGGTCGGTGACGGCGACGTATTCGTAGCCTCGCTCAGCCGCTGCCGCCGCCATGATCTCGGTCGGATCACGACCGTCGCTCCACTCGGTATGCACGTGAAGGTCGCCCTTCAGGTCGGTCACCTCGACCAATCGCGGAATGGAACGTTCCCGCGCCCGGCGAATCTCGTCTCCGCCACGACGCAGTTCAGGAGGGATGTACTGGAGCCCAAGGCGTTCGTACACGGCCTCCTCGTCCGAGAAGGACTCGGTCTCGCCCGTCTCCGTGTTCGTGATGCCGTACTCGTTTACCGAAAGTCCTTGTCGGACGGCATGCTCTCGGAGTCGAATGTTGTGCTGCTTGTCTCCCGTGAAGTACTGGAGAAGCGCGCCGTATTGGGAATCATCCACGACTCGCAGGTCCACCTGCACGCCCTCGCTCAGCACGACGGCCGATTTCTTCTCCCCATGTCCGAGCACGCTAGCTACATTCGGCAGCTCAACGAGGGCATCGAGGACTTGTTGAGGATCGCTTGCCGTACAGACGATGTCGATGTCCCCGATGGTCTCCTCGAAGCGTCGCAGGCTCCCTGCCGCTTCGATGCGGACGATACTGGGGCACCGTTCCTTGAGGGCTGCTATCACGCGCTCTGCCGCCGGCAGGGCACGGGCGATGGGAACACGGTCGCCCTTAGTGCGGGCTGCAGCTATCTCCTTGAGGATGTTCTCGGCCTTCTTCGGCCCCATGCGAGGGAGCGACGCCAGCCGCCCGTCTGACGCAACCGCCTCTAGGGCCTCCACCGTCGTCACGTCCAGTTCGTCCCAGAGACGCTTCGCCGACTTGGGGCCGACGCCAGGCACGCGCATGACATCGAGGATGCCGTCCGGGAACTCACCACGCAGCTTTTCGTAGAAGTCCATCTTGCCCTCGGTGGCGAGTTGAGTGATCTTGCCGGCGATGGCCTTGCCGATTCCCGATATCTGTGTGAGGTCCTCCTCGTCTCGGACCATCTGCTCGATTTCACTGGGGAGATGATCGATAGTGCGCGCGGCCCGCTGGTAGGAAACGACGACAAAGCGTCGCTCGCCCTTGATCTCAAGCAGGCCTGCGATGTTCTCGAAGACTTCGGCGATTTGAGTGTTGTTCATCGGATTCTGCCGTGATCCGTTAAAGCACACGTTATCTTCATCTTACGACATTTCGAGTTTCCCGCGTCGATTGGATTCGATGGTACACTTGTCGCAGTCCAGCGGAGGAGTGAATCATGCTCGATGTAGTTATCAGCGGAGGCGACGTCGTCGACGGTACGGGTGCGCCCGGTTACAGGGCGGATGTCGGCATAAGAGGGGAACGTATCGAGTGCATCGGCGATCTGTCGCAGGCAGTTGCGAAACGAGTGATCGACGCGAGCGGCCTCACCGTTTCACCGGGGTTCATCGACACGCATACGCACTCGGAAGGCGACCTGCTCGTCGACCCTCAGCATGCCTGCGGGCTGCGACAGGGCATCACGACCGAGTTTCTGGGCATTGACGGCATGTCGTATGCCCCCCTGTCGCACGACAACTACCTGGCCTACCGCCGCTGGCTGAAGGGGCTGCTCGGCGAGCCGCCGGAAGACCTCGACATGAGCAGTGTCGAGGCATTTCGGGCGAACTACCATGAGAAAGTGTCCATCAACACCGCGTACCTCGTGCCGAACGGGACGGTTCGTCTGGAGGCGGCGGGATTTCGCGACGTGCCCCTCACCGGAGACCTGATGACGCGGTACAAGGACCTCGTCCGCGAGAGCATGGAACAGGGCGCGGTAGGCTTCTCCACGGGGTCAAGCTACTATCCCGGCCCGTGGACGAGCACCGACGAACTGGTCGAGATATGCGAGTTGGTTCGCGACCTCGGAGGCGTGTACATGGCCGAGCCTCGTCGCGCCAACGCGGAACGCGCCTTCGGCGGTGGCGGCGTACCGGAGGTGCTGGAGATCGGACGACGCTCCGGCGTGAAGCTCCACTTCGCCCACTTCCGGACGGACCCCAAGACTGCGGGCAAGGTCAAGGAGCACATGGCCATGATCGACGAGGCCAAGGCGGAGGGCGTGGACGTCACCCTGGACATCTACCCGTACGCCAGCGGCTCAACGATTCCCGTCAGCTTCCTGCCGAGTTGGACCCAGGACGGTGGACCCGACGCCATCATCGAGCGGCTAAAGGACCCCGGCGACCGGCAACGAATCGTCGACTACCTGGAAAACGAGTTCTACTACTTGCGATCTCTGGACGAGGTCGTCTTCTCCTACATTCCCGGCGATACTTCGCTTGAGGGCATAAGCCTGCCTGAGTACGCGGAACGGCTGGGAAAGACCCTCGGCGAGGCCCTGTGCGATATCCTCCTCCAGGAAGACCTCTCCGTCGGATACACCATGCCTCCGCCGACGAGCTACGGGCTCTGGCGACAGGTCAGCAAGGACTCCATGGACCTGATCGCCCGCGACGACTACATGGTATGCTCCGACATCACCCCCGCTGGGTCGATGCCCCACCCACGCTCGTATGGGGCCTTCCCGCGCTTCCTTGGACGGCTGCGGCGAGCCTATCCGACCGTGAGCCTCGAGGGAATGGTGCATCGCATGACCGACCGTCCGGCCCGGCGCTTCAACCTGACTGATCGTGGACGCATCGAGGAAAGCTACTTCGCCGACATCACAATTTTCGACGCCGAGCGAGTCATTGACACGTCAACATACGATGACCCGGTCCAGTACCCGGTCGGCATCCCGTATGTGCTGGTTAACGGGCAGGTGGCTGTGGATAACGAACGATGTACGGGCATTTTGGTTGGACAGGCCGTGCCGTAGGCGTGATTCTGAAGGAGACATTGTCGGAGCAATGAGCAGTTCCCTCTGGGTCGAGCTAAGTATCGACACGCCTGCAGAGTTCGTCGAGCCTCTCACGCAGGTCTTCACCGAGCACGGCGAGGGCGGCGTGGCGATTGAGCTTCCGGCGGGACACAATCCTGACGAGGGCGAGAGCGCGCCACCGCCCGACAGGGTGACTGTCACCACCTACATCCCGCACGACAACCGCCTCGAACAGCGCTACGCCCGCATCGACACCGCCGTGCGGCTGGTCGCCCACGTGGGAGACGTGTCGGAACTGCGTGTCCGTGTGGTGGAGGAGGCGGAATGGCAGGACTCCTGGAAGGAGCACTTTCACGTTCTCAGGGTCGGTGTGCGCACGGTGGTTGTCCCGACGTGGCGGACGTATGACCCGACCGATGACGACATTGTGATCACTCTAGACCCCGGCATGGCGTTCGGTACAGGCCACCACCCCACGACGCGCATGTGCCTGGAACTGGTCGAGCAGCACGTACAGCCAAATGACAGAGTGCTTGATCTCGGATGCGGGTCTGGCATCCTATCGATTGCCGCGGCCAAACTGGGAGCCTCGGACGTATTCGGGCTGGAGATCGATCCCATAGCAGCGAGCGTTGCCGTGCAGAACATCAAAGAGAACGGCGTCCATGATGTCGTCCTTACGGAAGAGGCCACCCTGCCTCATCCCCGTGTCGCGGAGAACGGATACGACCTGCTCGTCGCCAACGTGTCGGCGAAGGTAATCACGGAACTGGCAGATGACATCGTCCGAGCCGTCCGAAACGGTGGGACGCTCGTATTCTCCGGCATCCTGGACAAGCAGAAGATGGAAGTTATCGAACGAATGGTGGCGCTGGGCGTCCAGTTCGAGGACGGTCTGACCGATGCCGACTGGGTCGCCCTCGTGGGCAGGGTGGGGTGATCGTATTTACCCCTGCGAGCGCTAGGAAGAAACCTGCTCGTAGGAGAAAGCCGGTATCTCCATACGTTCGCCCGCGTGCTCGATGGTAATGGCGCAGAGCCGACCTTGGGCGTCGAGATCGAGCAGCGTGTCTTCGTCCAAGTCGCGAGTCTCAGTGACTTCGGATGAGCAAAGCTCGATATAGAGCGTGTCGGTGTCGGGGAAATATTTGACGTTCATGGCCTATACGACCTATCGAAAAGGCGTTGTGTACTGTCTCGCCGTCTGGCAATAGTATAACTCGTAGATATCTTCCGTCCATCTCCGGGATGGCCCTCCATCGCCTAATCCTTCCGTCTACTTGGACTTGCTCTCCATCTGGAAATCCAATCGTCAAGCGAATCCATTCCAACTCTATCATCGCACGGTCAGGGCGCTGTCGCGTTTGGAGAAAGTAATCAGTGAAATTCACAGTTGCAGCGACCACCTCCTCCCTCGCAGTTCACGCGACAGTATAGCGCCATTTATCGCTGAGGCTATTATTCCCGAGTCGTCGCGTCCAAGCGTTGCGAGAAGTATCTTGGGTCTGAAGTGTACCGAAAGGCGAGATAATGCCGGTCTCACTTCTTCTCGTAACAGATCGCCGCCGGCTGACCCATCACGATCACATTCTTCCGTTTGAGTCTCAGGGACGCGGCCACCCTCGCCCCCTGTTCCCGCGAACCGAGCATCGTGATACGCGCTCCGGCATGAGAGCACTCCCTCAGGAAATGCACCAGTCTCCTGGTGTCAACTCGCTCAAACTGTTTACCGAACGGGACATTTGTCACCAGCTTCGTTCGCGAGTCGATGATACTTGTGTCAAGTGCCTCGAACGACTGCCGGAAGATGGTAACGTTCTCGCCGAATATGCGTCGCTCTGCGATGTCGGCCGCCGCCGGGTCGACCTCTAGTCCAACCACGGCACGCGCTTCGTAGTGGTCAAGCGCCGCTTCCAGTATCGACCCCGTGCCCATGAACGGGTCGAACACGACGCTTTCCGAGTCAACGCCTGACAGTTGCAGGAGGCCACATGCCAGATGACGCCTCAGCGCTCCCGGACGCCCTGAATCGTCATCGCCGAGGTTCGAGTGCAGTTGCACCCCCACGAACGCGAAGTCCGGATCTCCCTTGCAGAAGATGCGCACGGCTTCTTCGCTTGATCTCCTCCATCCCGGAAACGCGCTCTGCATGACTCCCTCGACATGCTTGGCGAGTTCCTGCCGCCTTACCGCCGTGCGACCGAGCGTCTCGCACACAACGCTGTAGCGCCGGGGTCGCGTGCCTTGAACGTAGGACAGCATATCGAGGACGGCTCGCTTGACGAGGTCAGGGCGCAGCATCTTCACCAGCTGCTGTGTCGCGTCTTGACCACGCCTAGGTCCGGCCGACGCCACCTCTCCGTATACCTCGGCGGGCGTTCTCAGGTCTTGGAGTGATGCGTCTAGACCATCCCTAAAGACAAGAGTTGAGTCGCGGTGGTGAAAATCGACGTACCCCTCACTCCCGCCGGACGCGCGCAGTTCGGCAAGGGTGGCGAAGGCCCATCCCGGCTGGGTGGTCATGACGATCCGCCGTCGGGGCATCCTACTCTGGCGTGGGAGCGCGTCCCATGAGCTCCGAGACTGCCCGGTCGACCGACATGCCCTCGTACAGCACCCGATACGTGACCTCTGTTATCGGCATTTCCACGCCGAGTTCGGCTGCCATATCGCGGGCTGCCGCCGTGGTGTTTATGCCCTCCGCGACATTGTGCATCTCAGCTCGGATCTCCGACAAGGTCTTCCCTCTGCTCAACAGCACTCCGACCTGATGATTCCGGCTCAGAGTACTCGAACAGGTCGCGATGAGGTCCCCCATTCCTGCCAGCCCGGCCATGGTCATTTGCCGCGCGCCAGCGGCCACACCTAGACGCGCGATCTCCACGAGCCCTCGGGTCATGAACGCCGCTTTCACGTTGTCGCCCATCTGAAGTCCGTCACAGATTCCGGCGCCGATGGCGATGATGTTCTTGAGCGTGCCTCCGAGTTCGACGCCGATAATGTCGGTATTGGTGTAGACGCGGAAGACGGACGAATTGAGAATCGACTGCGCCTTCATGGCGGCCTCCTCGTCCGGGGAAGCGACAACGGTCGATGAGAGCTTGCCGCGAATGATCTCCCTTGCGAGGTTCGGCCCGGAAAGCGCGCAGATGGGAGTGGGTGCGGACCCATCCAGCTCCTGCCGGATGACCTCGCTCATTCGGCTCCCCGTCTCGATCTCGAGGCCCTTGACGGCGCTCACCATAATAGTCTCACGATCAATGTGCTCAGCTACGTCCTTAGTATTCTGTCGCAGCGTGTTCGATGGGACTGCCAAGATTGTCAGGTCAGCCCTGTCGAGCGCCTCAGATGGGTCGTGTGTGACCCTCATTGAACGGTGGAACGACGCGCCGGGAAGATACTTGCTGTTTTCGTTCGCGAGCCTGAGGCGAGCGGCCTCCGCTTCCGAGCGGGCGAGCAGGCGGACGGTGTGTCCTTCCCGTGCCGTGATGATCGCGAGGGTGGTTCCCCAACCCGTCGTGCCGACTACGCCGATCGTGGCCATCGGAGGCCCTTCCCGCGCTGAGTTTCCGACGGTTCGGGTACCGTGTCGACCTTCTGGCCGAGCTTTCGTTCATCGCCCTTGATGAGCCGCTGGATGTTGTCGCGATGCTTGAAGAGGATGATGGGCGCGCCAACAGCCCCATAGAGGGCGTATTCCAGAGGCACTGTATCATTTACCACCGCAATGACGGCCAGCGTTAAAGAACCCAATGTCGCCGCTACGATGGAGCCGAGCGAGACGTATCGAGTGAGCCCGACGAGACCCACGCCGATGACCGACGCCACGATGCCTGCGATGGGGGACAGGGCGAAGAGGGCGCCCCAGCCGGTTGCCGTCCCCTTTCCGCCGGAGAAGCCGATGAACACCGACCAGCTGTGCCCTGCAATCACGGCGATCCCCGTCAGGGTCTCGACCATGGGGACGTCCGCGATGATCCTGGCCAAGATTACGGCCCCGGCCGCCTTGCCCATATCGAGAGCGAGCACCAGGATGGCGACGGGAGGACTGACCGTGCGCATGACGTTGGTCATGCCGATGCTGCCGCTCCCGTGGTCGCGAACGTCGACCCCTCCGAAGAGCTTGCCCGCAATATAGCCGAAGGGGATTGCGCCCAGCAGGTACCCGAGCGGAACGAAGACGAAGACGAGGTACTCGGTCACTTCTCCCCCCTTCGTTTGAAGCGCATCCTCAGCGGGCTGCCCTCGAAGCCGTAGGCGTCGCGGATGGCGTTCTCCAAGTAGCGTTGGTACCCGAAGTGTACCATGTCGGCGCGGTTCACGTAGAAGGTGAAGGAAGGCGGCCCCGTGGCGTCCTGCGCGACGCTGTAAATCTTGGCCGCGCTCCTGCCGGAGAGGGCAGGGGGATGAGCGGCAACGGCATTGAGCACGGTTCTTCGCAGGTCGTAGCGGGGAAGGTCCTTGTGCCACTGCACGGAGACGCCCTCAACGGTGTCCAGGAGGGCATCCAAGCCCGTGCTGCGGAGCGCGGATATGAAGCGGATTGGCGCGAACGATGCGAACCTGAACCGCTCCCGTACCTTGTTTGTCGCCGTCTCCCGGTTCAATCCCACCTGCTTCGCCACGTCCCACTTGTTGATGGCGAACACGATGCCCTTGTAGGCGTCGAGGATGTAGCTCGCGATATGGGCGTCCTGCGCCGTGGCGAGCTCGGTTGCGTCGAGCACCAGGACCGCCACGTCTGCGCGGTCTATCGCCCGAATCGAACGGAGCGAGCTGTAACGCTCGATTCCCGGCTTGATGCTGCCTCGCCTCCTGAGACCTGCCGTATCGACGATGAGTGTCCGTGTGTCGCCATGGTTGATGAGCGTGTCCACCGTATCCCTCGTGGTGCCGGGGATCTCACTGACGATGGAACGCTCCTCGCCGACAAGGGCGTTGAGAAGCATCGACTTGCCCGCATTGGTGCGCCCGACGAGCGCCACCTTGAGGTCGGCTTCCGGCTCAAGCATGTCCGGCGTGGGCGGGAAGGAGCCGACAACTTCGCTCATCAAATCGTCGATGCCGACGTTGTGGTACGCGCTGATCGGAATCGGATCACCCAGTCCCAGGTCGTAGAAGTCGAACACCTGTTGCTCGCGGGCAACGTTGTCCGACTTGTTGACCGCGACGATGACGGGTTTCTTCGCCCGACGAAGTGCCGCCGCAACATCGTGATCGGCAGGAGTCACTCCCGTGCCGACATCCGCCAGCATCACGATTACGTCGGCGTCCTCGATGGCGACGTCAATCTGCGACCGCACCTTCTCCCATATTCGGCTGGGCGTCGCTTCTCCCCCGTCGTTTCGCTCGTCGAGGCCGCCCGTGTCCACGAGAATGAACGGATAGTCGGCCCACACCGTCTCGGTGCTGACGCGGTCGCGAGTCGTGCCCGCGAGGTCGGAGACGATGGAAATTGGCCGCCCCACTAGGCGGTTGAACAGTGTCGACTTGCCCACGTTTGGGCGTCCGACAATGGCTACGAGCGGCTTCTTGGCGTTGTACATGTTGCTACGAGAAGAGGGCGGCCATGACTGAGTTCTGCGCGTGGAGCCGATTTTCGGCCTGATCGAAGACGACGGAGCGAGGGTGATCGATCATTCCCTCCGAAATCTCGGAGCCCGCGTAGGCCGGCATATCGTGCATGAAGATGCTGTCCGGCTTGGAATACTCCATGAGCGCAGGGTTGACCTGGTAGTTGCCGAACGCCTTGACCCGTTCGGCCTTTTCGGCCTCCTGGCCCATGCTGACCCATGTGTCCGTATAGACGACATCGGCGTCGTGTGCGGCATCCTCCGGCGCTTCGACGCGAGTCACCGTCGATCCGCTCGCCTCAGCCCGCTCAGTGGCCGTGTCCCATACCGAACCGGGTATCCCATACGCCGGAGGGTTGGCGATGACGAAGTCCGCTCCCACCGACGCGCAGCCCACCGCAAGGCTGGCCGCCACGTTGTTGCCGTCCCCTATGTAGGCCACGCGGAGCCCGTCGAATGAGCCTTTGTGCTGGACTATGGTCAGGAGGTCTGCCATCGCCTGGCACGGATGCTCCAGATCAGACAGCGCGTTGATGACGGGAACGTTCATGTGAGACGCCATAGTCACCAGCGCTTCATGCTCGTTTACGCGCGCGACGATCCCATCCACCCATCGGTCGAGCACTCGCGCCACGTCTTCCACCGGCTCGCGGACGCCGAGGTTCACATCCTCCTTGGAAAGATATATGCAGTCCCCGCCATGCTGTCGGATTCCGACCTCGAAACTCACTCGCGTTCGGAGCGACGGCTTCTCGAAGAGGAGCGCGACGATCTTGCCCTCCAGTGGTCGCGCGCCCGAACTCTTCAAGCTCTCCGCCTGCCGGACGATGTCAGCGACCTCGGCGGAAGTGAAATCGGATACTGCGAGAAAGTCCTTCTTCATACGGTTTCTACCCCAACAACAAACTGCGATAAGTTAGAGTATCGCAAGGAGGGGCTTCGGGGCTACTGAAACGGGGTGTCGGTTCCGGGCACTATTCTTTCAGTGAAATCGTGGTACGCCGGAATTCGAGTCGGCATAGGAGCTCGACACCCTATGATGCGATAATCTTCCCCTGGGATGATTCGTGCTCCAGAAAGTACGCCCCTGCAGAATCCAAGTCGAGAGGAATTCACAATGAAGCTCACCGAGGAGCAGAGCAGGTTCTACAATACGTTTGGCTTCCTAAAGTTCCCCGGACTCTTCAAGGACGATGTCGACGACATCACGACCGCCTTTGAAGGAGTATTCCATACGATGTTCCGTGAAACGGGCAGGGAGCACGACTACCAACAGCGGTCGTCGATCGCCCCATTCGCCGACCTCAGCGAGTACCTGTCGGGACTTCTGGACGACCCACGCATGGACGGAGTCGTTTCATCGATTCTCCGTGACGACTATGGGTATTCTGGAAGCGACGGGAACTACTACGTCGGAGACACGAAGTGGCACTCCGACCATCTGCCCCAGGATCCTTACCACTCGATAAAGATCGCCTTCTACCTCGATCCCGTTCGCGCCGATACGGGATGCCTCCGCGTCATTCCGGGAAGCTGCTATTGGGGCGACAGGTTCACGAATGCGGTGAACGATGTTGTGCCCGTATCGACCAACAGCCGGCCGGAGCTCTGGGGTGTTCATGGCAGCGAGGTACCCGGCTACGCCATCGAGTCCGACCCCGGCGATATGCTCCTGTTCAACCACAAGCTCAAGCACAGTTCGTGGGGCGGCGGAGACCAAAGACGCATGTTCACCTACAACTTCGAGCAGCATTTCCCGGACGACCTGCTGGGCTCGCTTCGCGACATGCTGGTCGCCCATCGCGATAGTGGAAATACCGCCCCTTACGGTGACGCCCTCCTCCGCACGGCGGGACCGGACCGCAAGCGTCATCTACAGCAGCGCCTGCAGATCTGGGAAGAACTCACAGATTAGCTCTTTAACGGCGCATACACCGGACTCCACAGGGGCGGTATCCAACTCCGCCCCTCCCTTGCACAGGCCCCTCACGCCTCCATGCGCGAAATCGTCTGGAGATCGATCCTTCGCGTGGCCCGCAGCAGCGTCGCGAACGAAACGGCAACTATCGCGATGATGCCAACGTAGATCAGCACAAGGAAGCCCCAATCGGTGACGGAGGCGTATGGCGGCAGGACATCGTCTGACGAGACGATCACAACGGACGATACCGCCAAGTGACTCATCTGGAATCCTGCCCAGGTGCCGAGCAATACTCCAATGAGCAGAATCGCAATGTGCTCGAACGCCAACAGGCCAAGCAACTGGCCGTTTGAGAGTCCCAACGAGCGGAGGAAACCGGTTTCTCCCTTGCTTTGGTCGAGGAATGCCAGAAGGTACGTCGCATAGCCGATGGCGATGGTCACGAGGATGATGGCTACCGCGACGAACACCATCGATGTCCACCCCGCCGTGGTGAGTGGATCGAGTCGGGCCGTCTCGACCTGAGTAAGGCGGTCGTAGATGGTGCCGGGTGAGAGTGACATGGAGTTGACTCGCTCGATCACAAGCTCGTGGGCGGCGGGTGATACCGAGAGTAAGAACTCATTCGGCGTGAGCCTGTTGGCCGGACTTATGATGTTGGCATGCAATAACAGGGCATTCAAGTCCGCGAGAATGAACCCGCGTTCACCGGGACGCATCGTCGGGAAGTGGTCGACGAAGGACCGAACGACCGCGGGAACGGCCCTTCCTCCGGCGTTCATCAGAATGAGGTCTCCAACTTCTATGCCGACGGCCTCCTTGAACCCGGTGCTTACCACGACCGGAAGCTCGCCGCCCGTCGGGCTGAGGTAGATGCCCCGCACACCGCGCTGCCCCTCCTGGCCGAACCGGAACATGGCGGAACGCTCGCCATCCCTTGCGTCCCCACCGAAGGAATAGAGACGGTCCGGCGCAAACCCCGAAGCGACGATGGGAGTCCAACGGAAGAGCCCCTCGAAGTCCTCCAGCGCGACCTGCTCTGCGGAATTTGCCGTCTCGACGTGGATGTTGTCGATGAGCAGGGCGCCGGGTGTGAGCGTGCCCACTCGGGCCTCGTAGAGCTGTACTGAGACCAGGCTCAGCGGGTGCTGCAGCCTCACGGGAATCCGCCTGCTGAGGAGCCTCCACTGAGGATCAGCCTCGTCAGGTATCACGATGGTGGAATCGTCCGAGCCTGAGGACTGGTCCGGCGGAGCTTCCCACAGCTCGCCGAGGGAAAGGGTCGTCAGGTCTCCGTCCTCCTCCTGGAGAATCACCTGCAGCCAGAGCTGGTCTATGGGGCGCTCCAGTTTCGTCCAGATGCCGATGGACGTTGCGCCCTCAGGCAGGAGGATGCTCTCCGGAGGCGGATGCGCGTTGAGAGACCGCATGATTTCGCCGAAGGGCTGTTCCGAGAAGTCCTCCCGGTACCACGCCAGGAAGGGAAACTCGCGAGAGTCCACCGCAAACAGCTCCACGCCGTCCGGCCTGCTGAATCGCGGCTCGCGGTAGGCCGGGGAGACCGTGCGAACTCCCGGTATGTCCCGATACCGTTGGAGCAGAGTCTCCGTGGGAAACTGGGAAAGAAACACGTCGTCCCGCAGGGAGACTCGCACGTCCGCGCCGGCGTCGTACTGGGCTTGGTCGGTCTGGCTGCGCTCCAGCGTGCCGCCGACGGTTGTAGCCAGAACGCCGACCCCCATCGTCATCACCAGCAGAAGTATGAGCCACGAATACTGGAGCGGATTGCGTGAAACGTGCCGAAGACCAATCGAGACGGAAGCCGGAGTGACGCGGGCGGCAACCCTGAATGCTATGAACGCGAGTTGAGCAGGCACGATTGCCACCAGCAGAACGGTCGGCGCCGTCAGGACATCGGCGTTGCGGAAGGGTTCCTCCACGAGGAACCAGTAGACGAGCCCGCCCTGGGCAAGATATCCGGCGACGCGGTATCGCAGCAGATCCGACCTCGCCGTAAACAGGTAAGCTCCCACGACCAAGGCCAGTATGACTATGGGGCCTATCCAGTCCGTCCCAAGCGGATCAGCCCGGATCTCCCGGTACAGGATGCCCACGGCCAGCGGAACGACCGAAAGACCGAGAATCAGGTGCGACAACGCCGGAGACTCGCCCGCAACGAATCGCAGCAGGATCGGGAATATTCTCAGGAAGAGCAGCGCCACAACCAGCAGGAAAATTACCGGCGCGAGGAGCAAAACTTCGTTGACGTCGACGTTCTGGAAGAGGCCGCCCGTTAGTATCTTGCCCCTGTTGTACAGCTCCCAAAATATGATTCCGCCGATGACGAGGAAGCCGATATCGAGATAGTACCGATGGACGAAGGGCAGGGCGGTGGGTCTTGCCGACCGCAGCTTGAGCAGCAGAACTCCGCCCCTTGTCTCCACGGCCGAAGGTATGGCGTAGACCACCAGACAGGTAATTCCGGTAACGGCCGCCACGATGAACGGCATCGGCCCGATGACCAGGGGGAGAAGCGCGCCGTCCGTCATCTCGCGGAAGAAGGGCAGGGCGCCCGCCAGTGCCACGCCCGCTATGGCTAGGAAGGGAGCGATGATCGCGGCGAGAATCGCCATCACCAGCCCTTCAAGGGCATAGATGCGAAATATCCTCGATGCCGTCACCCCTCGCGCCCTCAGCAGCGCGGTATCCGCCTGCCTGCTGCGCACAAGATAGGAGACCATCATCACGAGGAAGAAGAGCACCGACGCCACCATCAGGGTCTGCAGCAGGAGCAGCGGCACCCGCGAGAAGAAGCTCCTCGTATCGAACCGCGCCAATAGTCGGAGAATGCCGGAAGACGCCTCTCCCGCCCCGGGTATCCGAAGGGTGAACTGCGTCTCGAAGTCGCGGAAGCTCGACCGAATCCGATCGGGCGTCAGCGCCTTCATCGCCTCCTTATCGAAGTTGATCGTCCAAATGCTGATGCTCAGCGTACCCGGGAAAGCAGTGTCCACCCTCTCGACGAGTGTCCCCATGTCGGCGAATAGCGGCACCGGGGGAATCTGGGGATCATAGACTCCGTCACCCTCGTCGTCGGGATCAGGCACCTCCGGAATGAAGTACAGGGCCGGCGTCGGGAGCCAGTAGTCTCCTTCAGGGTCGGTCGGCTCCACGATTCCCACGATGTGAAGGTCGATGGCCCTCGGGGCGTTCAGATCGGGCGTGATGCGAACTACGTCCCCAACGCCCAGCCGGAACTGCGAGGCTGCCGTTTCGCCCAGCACCGTTTCCATGGTCGGAATGTTGGAATCGACGGGAACTTGTCGCAACGGCAGCCGCCCGTCCACGACCGTCACGTGCTCCCGGAAGTCGGACAGGCTCCGAAGATTCACCCTGGCGGCGGACCCGCCCGGTTCATTGGCGGGCGGGAGGGGGACCAGGGGAAGGTCGGCGTAGAACTGGAGGCCCGTCACGAACCGCCGGTGACCCGTGTACATCTCCCCAAGGTGATCGTCGACAAGATCGTCAAACGTCTCGTCGGTCTCCGCCAGCTGGCGCTCGGTCAGCGGGATGTAGTAGGCGAACGCCAGGAGCTTCGATTGAAATCGTCCGAGTTGGTCGATCTCGATATTGAGCGCGAGTCGCTCGAGGGAGATCAGGTAGATCGGCACCGCCGCCGCCAGGGTCGTCGCAAACAGGATGCCCAGGAAGATGCTCGCTAGGAGCAGCTTGGCGTCCCTGATACGTCTCAGGACGAGCTTGGAGGTTGAGAGTGAGCTCATTGGTGCAAGTCCGCCCCGACGTGGTGGCGGGTACTATACACAAAACGCCGGTTTCCCGCATAAGTTGGCAAGGCGCGTATGCAGTAAGCCGATACAACCGCCGTGTGAGTATAATGATCGCGCTGAACAACTCCGAAAGAGGAGGCCGCCAACATGCCTCGTGTAATCGTTCTCGGTTCCGGTACCCCCGCTCCCAGTCCCCTGAGATGGGGATCGTCCTTCCTCGTGCAGGTCGGCGGAGAATGGATGATGTTCGACTGCGGATTCGCCGCCACGTACAAGATGTACCGTGCCGGCTTCAAGGCCACGGACGTCGACCACCTCTTCTTCACGCACCATCACTCAGACCATGACGCCGACTATCCCGCCTTTCTGCTCGCCCGGTTCGATATGTCCATAGGCAAGGAGAATGAGATCCAGGTGTATGGCCCAACCCTGACCGAACAGCTCACCGAGCGCATTCTCGGCGAGGGCGTCGGCGCATACTGGCACGACATCGTCGCACGCACCAATCACCCCCTGAGCCTCGGCGCGTACACGGGACGTGGCGGCGTTCTGCCCCGCAGGCCGCCCGTAATCCACGCAAAGGATGTCGGCCCGGGTAAGGTGGCGACAGGCAAGGACTGGGAGATAACCGCGGCGCGAGTTGAGCACGTCCAGCCCTACTTGGACTCCCTCGCCTACCGCATCGACAGCGATGAGGGTTCCATCGTCTTCTCCGGAGACACAAGGCCCTGCAACTCCCTGACCGAGTTAGCCAAGGACGTTGACCTATTGATTATGGAGTGCATACGCCTGAAGGACGATCCCGCGCACGAGGTGGCGGGCGACTATGAGACAAGCACGGTCGGCGCGGGTCAGACGGCCACCGATGCGAGCGCAAAGAAGATGCTCCTCGTACACCAGAGCCTCGCCCTGGAGGACCCCCTGGCCCACACCCAGGCGATAGGCGAAGTGAAGAGCGCTTACGACGGCCCAATCATCTGGGCCGAAGAAATGACCGAAGTCCCCTGGGGCTGAAGCTGGCCTTCAAGCACTCGGGGCGAGGAAGTGAGGGACCGAGGTTCGCCCCGTATCCAGTACTGGCCAGGCTCTGAGTAGCGTTATGCCCCGCGCGCCCTTCGACAAGGTCAGGCCGAACGGGGCCGTGCAGGGGCATGTATTTGATCAGCAGTCCGTTTCCATGAATGAGAAAGGAGTCCCTCACTGTCATTCTGAGCGCAGCGGAGTCGAAGAATCTAAGATGTCTGTCCCAACGTCAAGCTGACACGGAGGATTTTTACCCCCCCGGGTTTGATTCTCGGTCACGATACAAGCGTGGCTCTGGCCGTCCGGTCTTGCGGTTGTAGATTTTAGATTCCTCGCTCCGCTCGGAATGACAGGGTTGCGGGGGCCGGATCGCAGTTGCAGTATCGTTTTGCCTGCCCCTGTCAGCCCGCCGGAGGAGGGATGCAGAGAGGGGGCTTCCGCCAGTTACTTATGCCAATTAGGTGTGATTAGGCCGTATGCTCGACTTGTCGGACTTTCTGGATTCCGGCCTTCGCCGGAATGACGCGTGAGACTTGGCTGTGCATGGCCAATTCACGGTGTAGTCAAAACGAATTGGTATTAGAATCCTGTCGAAGGGCAGTTCTCCGCCACGACGCCGGAATCCTCCGCCTAGTGGAAGAACTCAAGGTACGGCTCCGCCCACTCGAACGCCTTGAACGCCAGAAACATGAGAGTCGTAGTCATCAAGACCTTGCCTATTGCGAGGTAGACAAGGAACCTCACCACGGGGTAGCGCACGGCCCCGGCGATGAGCCCTGCCGCGTCAACAGGTATTAGGGGGATCAGTGCCGAAAGGAAGATGATGAGCCCTCCGAATCTGTTCATTCCCCTCTGGAACCACTCGTGGGACTTGTGCCCCTCCAGCGTCTCGGTCCCTTGCGTTCCGACGTAGTACGCCGTCACTTCCCCCAGCGCTCCTCCAAGGCCGGCCGAGATGCCGAGAAGGAGCCAGTTGAGGTCCTTGGCCATCACGAGCACGGCGGCAAAGCCGGGGCTCGGCATCACGACGGTAGCCGAGCTCAACGCCGTTACGACGAAGGCCCCCAAGTATCCCCATACCCCAATGTCGTCTATGAATGGCAGCAGGGCTCCCGTAATCGCGAGTAGGAGAACCGTTGACACCAGGAAGATGGCAGCTTTCTGGATGAATGTTAGTTGGAGAGTGGACAGCCGGCTGTAGAATCCGGCTACGGACCTGAGAGCGTTCTTGTTCATGAGTGGATCTATCGGGGCTAGTCGGCTGCAGTCCCCTTTCGGCGCAACTGACGGTCAGGGACAAAGCGGGCGGCAACTATGGCCAGGATTCCGGCAATAGTCACAAGGACTGACAGAACGGTCATGCCATTTGCGGCGTCGGACAGGAGTTCGCTCGCCAGATCGATGGTCAAGCTGCACGACGGGACCTCGACGAGGGGACACCAGACCGACTCCAACACACCTACGAATGAGGAAATTGCGAGACCCACGACCAGGAACGTCACGCCGCAGATGACGAGCGTTATGCCGGGCCATCTCACCATGTGTCTTGAATACGGATAGAAGACCCCGGCCATGCCCGCGATGGCTGCCAGGAAGACTACGACGGCCAACACCGAGATGACCCCCGTCAGCAGGTGGAGCACCGTCCGGGCGAACCGGAACCTCTCAAAGGTCTCGTGACGACTCCCTACCGACTGGGCGATCTTGTCGACGGCACTGAAACGAAGATTCTCATCGAGGTCTTCACGCAGGTCATCGATGGAGTTGTCGATCATCGGATCTGCGATAGCTCTCGCGGCGAGGTTCAGGGCCGCTTGTGTGTCATTTCCCGCCAGCGCGTCCAATATGACCTGTTCATCCCGGTCGAGGTTGGACCGGACGGCGCTGCGCACCCCGGCATCCTCAATCGAATCTGTCGACTGCACGAGCGCCCCAACGACGGCGTCGGGGGGGAAGTTGTCCAGAGAAGGAACGGAGCGGGGGATGGTCCCTGCCTCGATGCTGTTGGTGAGATCGTTGATCGAGGCGCGTAGCTCCGCATCACTACTGACCGGTACAACCGCGGCATTGTCGATCCGTTCGTCCAGGAGTCGAAATACGGTGGGCCTAATGCGAGGCAAGGCTTCGGAGAGATCGATAGCCACTTCAAAGGTATCAGCCTCGTCGTTGAGAAAAGCTATGATGGAGACAACGTTCTGCTCCGTGGCCGTCTTGAGTTCGCTCGGCGGCAGAATTTCTTTGAAGAGCCATGCTTCCGTTTCGGAATCGAGGGTATACTCGCCGACGAGTCCCCTGAGCGCGCCTTCAAACTGCTGACTGATGATACCGTCGTCGTAGACCCGCTCATAGGCGCGGTGCTTCTCCAGCGCGTCCAGAAGCGGTTCCGGGCCTTGCAAGGTGTCCCGAACGCCCATGGTTGCGAACGAATAGCCCAACGCCAGGAATGCAAAAACGCCGAGAAGGAGGGCGGCTACTGCCCGCAAGATTACGCCGGCCGGCGTCATGGTCCCGCTCCGTGCTTAGACATGTGCCTCCCTAGCTGGACGGCACGTCGATCCCGAGGAGTTCCACCGCATTGAGTCCGAGAACCCGCCGTTTCGTCTCATCGTCCATATCGGCCGTGGCGATTCGGGCGACCTGGGGCCTCGCGTCCATGAGCGGCATGTCGGAGCCGTAGAGGACTCGGTCGGGTCCCGCTCCCTCCACGAGGTACTCGATGGTCCCGTGCTCCCCGTGGGATGTGCAGGTCTCAAGCCAGATGTTTCGTGACGACTGCGCAGCCTCTACCGCCTGAATCTGTCCGGCCATTGCATTGCCGGAGTGGCCCAGAACCCACCGTATGTTGGTGTAACGCTCAGCGAGCGGGATGAACAGAGAAGGGGAGGTGAGTATGTCGCCCTCGCTGGTGTACGAACTATGGCTCTTCACGACGATGTTGTTCTCGTCGCACCACTCGAAGATCGGAAAATACGACGGGTCGTCGATAGGCTTGCCAAGATAGTCGGGATAGAGCTTGAGCATCTTGAACTCAGGCAGCTTGAATACCCGCTCCAGCTCCGACATGGCCTCGTCGGGATAGCGCGGCGTCACGTGCGCGACGCCGAAGAACCTGTCGGGGTTGAGTGCCACGAACCTCTCCACTGCATCATTGCACTGCCTCGCCGTGCCGAAGAAAATGCAGCTCACCGGCGCCACGTCGACTCCCGCGATGTCCATGATCCGCACGTAAGGTTCGGGAGCGTCGTGCATCCCATAAAATGTCTGGCGTCCAACGTGGCTGTGCATGTCGACGACCGGAGTGTTCATGGAGGCTCTCCTTGGGGTATGTGTCACGCTTCTCTGCTGGCGGGAAAGGGTATCATGTCTGTCGAGTCGCGGGACTAGCTCCGCAGGGGGATTCTGGGGGGCATCGAGAACGATTCCCGTTCGACTCGGCGATTCTTGAATCTGACCCATGGAGAGAGAATTGATTGAACGGGACTTCATCATCTATGAAGGCGCCACAGTCAAGTACGAAGTGCATCGAAGCAGGCGACGCAAGAAGACTGCCCAGATCACTATGGACGATGGCGTCCTTCGAGTCGCCGTGCCGTGGAATGCCAAGACGAGTGCAGTGCGGAAGATCGTCCGCGAGAAGGCTCCGTGGATCCTAAGCCGATTAGCGGAATTGGCTCAGGTGGAGGAGGAAGTTTCAAGGATCGAGCGAGGCACTGTTCACCATCACGACACCCCTGTCATGTACGAAATACGTCGCAGCAAGCGACGCAAGAAGTCGGTGGGATTCAATCTCGAGAATGGAGTCCTCCAAGTCGTCGCGCCGGCGAGCGCTGACTCCGATTCACTGCGTCAGATGGTCGGAGATAAGGCACACCGGTATGTCCGCCCACTGTCGTTGGCCCCGCCGGAAGGTGTGCAGAAGAAATTCGTCAGCGGGGAGTACATGCCGTACATGGGGGAATACGTCCGCATCATCGTCAAATACGCGGACGTGCAGTCTCCGAAGATCCAATTCGAGGGCATAAGCGGCTCGGAGCAGTATGAGTGGATCCAGAGGGACACCGTTGATGTGAATCCGGGTGTTCTGCGAACAGAGCGATTATTCCGAAGGATTCAATTCGGCGATCAACTCGAAGACGGACGATTCCGGGTCTCTGTCCCTCAAGGCATGACGGGCAGAGAACGCTGCGAAGCGGTGCGCGCAGCATTCATCTCATGGTACATCGCGCGTGCCGAAGAGAAGGTAGCGAAGTGTGTGGACTATTGGTGGCCGATGGTTGGACGAAAGAATAAGTCCCAAGTGATCGTCCGTGATCAACGCAGGCAGTGGGGAAGCTGTGCCTATGACAACACCCTGCGATTCAATTGGCGTCTCATCATGCTGGAGCCCGATCTCATCGAGTACGTCGTTGCCCACGAATTGGCTCACGTGCGGGTGCGCAGCCACTCAGCAAAGTTCTGGGACAGAGTCGCCGACATGGTGGGAGATTTCGAACGGAGACGAGAGCAACTGCACCTGGTAGAAGGGATTCTCCCCCTGTGAGTCTCCCTCAAGCCGTCCTACACTCCCTCTGTAGTAAACCCCCACTCCGTCATCCCGCCGCCATTCCGTCCGTAGCCTCAAACTTGAATGATATACTTGAACGTGGAGCGGCGGACTTGCAGGGGATGTAGACATGCAGATTTCCATCGTCGGAGAGGCAGGACCAACGCCTGAGATTGCGGCTCTCGCGGAGGAAGTGGGGGCCGAACTCGCACGACGAGGCATCACGCTCGTCTGCGGCGGAGGTCGCGGTGTCATGGAAGCGGTGTGCCGAGGCGCGAAGTCTCAAGGAGGAACGACCGTAGGTGTCCTCCCCGGCAGCGATCCCTCTGCCGCCAACGACTGGGTCGACATTCCCATTCCGACCGGTCTGGGCCAGGGACGCAACGTCATCGTCGCACGGAGCGGTCAGGCGGTGATCGCTATCGGCGGGCGCTACGGCACCCTCTCGGAAATCGGCCATGCTCTCAAGGCGGGCATTCCGGTCATCGGTCTGCGGACGTGGACGTTGTCGAAGAACGGGGCCATCGACCCTGCCATCAACGTGGCGACCGACGCGAAGGACGCCGTCGACAAGGCGGTCCTGGCCGCCGGTCGACCGTGCGCAGCGAATGTGACGAACGACTGAATATTCGACGGAGGAGACAGGGAAGTCGTGTCGACGATATCGCGAGTGTTGGGCCGAGAGATCCTGGACTCAAGGGGCAATCCGACCGTGGAGGTCGACGTGTTCCTCGACGACGGGGCATGGGGACGCATGTCCGTCCCGTCGGGAGCGAGCACCGGCAAGAACGAGGCGCTGGAGCTTCGCGACGACGACGAAACGAGGTACGAGGGCAAAGGAGTCCTTCAGGCCGTCTCACACGTGAACAACAGGATCGCTCCCGCAGTCTTCGGATGTGACGCCTACGATCAGGAGGCCGTCGACCGGATCCTCATTGAATTGGACGGCACGAAGGACAAGTCGAATCTCGGCGCGAACGCCATCCTCGGTGTCTCGGTTGCATTGGCCCAGGCCGCGGCGGTGAGCAGGCAAGTCCCTCTCTACCGGTCGCTGGCCGTGGACGGGAAGTTCACGATGCCCGTGCCGATGTTCAACGTCCTGAACGGCGGAAGACACGCCGACGACTCAACGGACTTCCAGGAGTTCATGGTCGTTCCCGCCGGGTTCGACACGTACCGTGAGTCCGTGCGCGCAGGCGCGGAGGTATACCACGCCCTCCGCAAGGTGCTGCGAGACCGGGGTTTCGGCACGACCGTCGGCGACGAGGGCGGGCCTGCACCGAGCGGCGTTACCAATCATGGAGCCCTCAATCTCGTGGTCGAGGCCATCGAGGTCGCGGGCTACCGGCCCGGCGAGCAGTGCTACATCGCCCTCGACGTTGCGGCAAGTGAGCTACGCCACCAGAACGCCTACATCCTCATCAAGGAGCGCCGCATTCTCTCGACCGAAGAACTGATAGACATGTACGAAGAGTGGATTACTGAATTCCCCATAATCAGTATCGAGGACGGGATGGCCGAGGACGACTGGGATGGATGGGCCGCTCTCATGGAGCGGGTGGGGGACCGCGTCCAGATAGTTGGAGACGACCTCTTCACTACCAATCCTGCCCTCATTCACAAGGGTATCGACCTCAAGGCGGCCAACTCCGTGCTCATCAAGCTCAACCAGATAGGCACGGTCACGGAGACCCTCGAGGCCATCCGGCTTACCCAGGACACCGGATGGGGCGTCGTCATCAGCCACCGCTCCGGCGAGACCGAGGACACGACCGTCGCCGATCTCGCGGTCGGTACGGCATCCGGCCAGATCAAGGCCGGGGCGCCTTCTCGCGGCGAGCGTACCGCGAAGTACAACCGCCTCCTCCGAATCGAGGAAGAGCTGGAGCACGAGGCGGAGTTCGTGGGCCGCAAGGTCTACGGCGACTACGAAGGGGAACGAGATTGACACTCAGGTCTACAGACGTTCCGAGCATCGATGAAATACGCTCGACGTTCGAACCCCTCTTGAAAAAGGGAGGGGCTAAACAGGTGATTCTCTTTGGTTCTTACGCACGAGGTGAAGCAGATGAGACGAGCGACCTCGACCTCATAGTCGTTGCGGACACCACGGCAGACTGGTTTGACAGATACCGTGCCTTCCCCGGTGTCTATAACATTTGGCGCGGCGGGATCGACATGCTCATCTACACACCCGAAGAGCTGGAGGGAATGCTGGCGGCCGGCAGGACATTCATCGAAGAAGCTCTGCGCGAAGGTGTTACCATTTATGGGGATCATGCCAATTCATGTTGACTACACCGTGAATTGGCCATGGACAGCCAAGTCTCACCCGTCATTCCGGCGAAGAGCTTGCCCCGTACCACGATACGGGGCCGGAGTCCAGAGGGGCAGGGAGGTTCACCTCACCAAGACTGAACAGTTGCCAGTTGAGGAATCGGTCCCAGTGGCCTATTCTTGGCGTCAAGCCACAAGGCCAACAATGTAATTCAATCGCTAAGGAGGCGAACAGATGACGACTCGGGTAGGAATCAACGGATTTGGGCGGATCGGGCGACAGGTCCTTCGGGCCATCATGGAACGGCATCCGGACACCCTGCAGGTCGTCGCCATCAACGACCTCACGGATACCGCCACGAACGCCCACATGTTCAAGTACGACTCGAGCTACGGCATCTACCCGGGTACCGTCGAGGCTACCTCGGATGACTCCATCGCCATTGACGGCCACGAGATCGCGGTCATGGCGGACCGCGACCCGTCCAATCTTCCATGGGGAGACCACGGCGTCGAGATCGTGGTCGAATCGACGGGTTTCTTCACCGACGCCTCCGCCGCTTCGGGACACAAGTCGGGCGGAGCGAAGAAGGTCATCATCTCGGCGCCCGCCACCGGAGAGGACGCGACCATCGTCCTCGGCGTCAACGAGAACATATACGACCCTGACTCCCATGACGTGATATCCAATGCCTCGTGCACGACCAACTGCATCGCGACGATGACGCGGGTCCTCCACGACGCCTTCGAGGTGAAGCGCGGCCTGATGACGACGGTACACTCCTACACCAACGACCAGAAGATACTCGACCAGGTACACAGCGATCTGCGACGTGCCCGCGCAGCCGCGGTCAACATCATCCCGACGACGACGGGGGCGGCAAAAGCCGTCGGCCTCGTGCTGCCGGAACTCAACGGCAAGATCCACGGCATGTCACTCCGGGTGCCGACGCCGACCGGATCGGTGACCGACTTCGTAGCCGAGCTCGGGAAGGACGCAACCGAGGCGGATGTAAACGACGCCTACCGCGCGGCCGCAGACAGCCACATGGCCGGTCTCGTCGAGTACACCGAGGAGCCCATCGTCAGCAGCGACATTATCCGAAACCCGCACAGCAGCATCATCGACGGCCTGTCGACGATGTCGATGGAGGGGAACATGGTCAAGGTCGTCGGCTGGTACGACAACGAATGGGGCTACTCCTGCCGCACGGCTGACCTCGCCGCCTTCCTGGCCGAAAAGGGCCTGTAGCAGCGCTTCATGGGGCCGATTATGGGTCTGCCCAGGGCGCTCATTATCGACCTCGACGACACGATTCTTGATTCGGACGGCAATGCCGATGACGTATGGTTTGTTGTCTGCGAAGAATTCGCCCCTCGCCTAGGGGTCGTATCTGCGAGAGACCTGCACACCAGCGTCATGGTCGCTCGTGAATGGCTCTGGGGAGACCTTGCACGCGCGCGTCGAGCGCGCCTTGACCTGCCGCAGGCGAGGCGGGATCTCTTGACGAGGGCGTTGACTCACCTCGCGATTCTTGACGCGGAGATCATGGACTGTATGTCCGACCGCTACTCGTACCTGAGGGACGAAAAGCTCAAGCCTTTCCCCGGAGCCATGGAGGCGCTTGGACGGCTGAAGTCGGCAGGAATCGCCATGGGCCTGCTCACCAACGGCAGCTCAGAGTCACAGCGGGGCAAGATAGACAAGCACGGTCGCGCAAAGTTCTTCGACCACATCCAGATCGAGAGTGAGTTCGGGAGCGGCAAGCCGGACGAGCGGGCCTTCCGAAACGTCCTCGATGCTCTGGGAGTAGGGCCACACGACGCATGGATGATCGGAGACAACCTTAATTTTGACATACACGCGGCCCAGCAGCTCGGCATCTACGCAGTATGGATGGACGCCCAGACCAATGGCCTGCCGGATGGGACAACCGTCCGCCCCGACAGGATCATCAACTCGCTATCAGACCTATTCGCTGCCGATGGGGAATAAAGCGCTATCCGGCAGACATGAAAAATCGAAGCAACCGTCATACCGGCGCAGGCGGGTATCCAGAGGGGAGAGGACTAGAACCTAATCCCGCTCGTTGCCCTGAACTCGGCGACCGCCTCTCGGATTCTCAAGTAACCCTCAACGTCCGTCACGACGTCCTCCGGTCGCTCCCGGCTGCGCGCGAGGAACCCAGGTTCCCTCACCGACTTTACCGGCTTGCGACCGTCCTGGTACCGGATGTCGATGCTCCAGCGAATGGCATTCGTCCGGTTGGGCGGAGACACGTGCGGGACGTGCTGGTGCATCAGAAGCGCGTCTCCTACCTCCATTGGCACAACGAGCGGTTCGAGGTCATCAAGCTCGGGAACGTAGGTGCTAGGCTCCCACTGTTCCTCGTAGGGCGGGGTATGCAGGTGTCCGCCGGGCAGGACGTGAAGGCACCCGTTCTCCTCGTCTACCGGGACCAGCGGCACCCAGAAGTTCGGCTCCGGCATCTGGGGCGCTGCCACTATGCGTGACATGAACCTGCCTCCACTGTCGTAGGCGGAAGAACCAAGCCCGTACCGTTGCTGAACGTACGTGATCCGCGTGGCTGCATATTCGGTGTCCTCGTGCCAGCGGAAGTCTGCCACTCCGAAGTTCGGCAGCTTCGGTCGTAATCTGTGACGCCCCTGGCAGTGCACTTCCGGACCGACGATGTCCTCAACGATGTCGAGAAAAGCCGGATGGCTCAGAAGCTTGAACACCTCATGCCCCACGAACTTCGACCCGACCAATTCGTCGTAGGCCTCCTCCGCGTCCTCGACGATACGCATGAACCGGGTCTCGAAGCCCTCGTCGGCGTAGAGGGAGTCTGTCAGTCCGTCTGCATGGTACGCCTGCGCGATCCGGTCAACCTCACCTTCGTATTCGTCGATCAACGGCTGGAGGTCGGTGGGGGTGAACAGGCCCTTCAGCAGCACGTACCCCAACTCGTCGTACTGCTGCTTTTGTTCAGAGGTGAGTCCGGGCATCTGGCGCTCCTTTGGACGTAGAGTCCGTAGAGCCCATACTTTCCGAAATCGGGTTTGATGTCAAGACTCGAAGTGTCCGGTCATGGGGTATGCACGACCAGCGCAGACGCAAAGGGGCAGGGGAGACTACAGCGTGACGGTCTCAGGCAACTCGTCCAGTCCGAAATACTCGTGCTCCACCCGGTCGGGGTACACCTTGACGATGCGGAACCCTGCGGGGTCGATGCCCAAGGGGTAGCCTACGGCCCCCGAAGCGACAACGTTGAGAGGTCCGTACTCCGCGTAGGCGTTCTTGTGCCAGTGGCCCGCGAATGCGTATGTGACGCCGTATTCCATGAGCAGTTCGACGATCTTCTCTCGCCGCACCCTCGGAACGTTGAGCATGTGGTCGGCTTCGTCCAGGAAGGCGACGAACAGCGGATGGTGGGTGAAAAGCATGATGTGGTCTGCGCCGCCGTCCCGCGCTTTCGCCAGGTCGCTCTCAAGGAATTCGACGATTCCCTCCCATTCACCCGGCGCAGCCGATGGGTCGACGGCGACGGAACTGTTGATGACGACGAAATGGCTGTCCCCATGATCGAATGAGTAGTTGTCAGGTCCGTAGCGCGCTTGGTAGGCGGCGATGCTCTCCGGCGTGGGCGGAACTCCTACGTCGTGGTTTCCGGAGACCCAGCGCATGGGGATATCGTCGTCCAACATCTCCGTTAGGTTCCGGAGGAGGTCGTGCTGTTCGTCGTCGGTCTTGTCCTGCACAAGATCGCCGCAGGTAATCGCGAATGCCGGACGCAGTCGATTGATCGCCTCAAGCGCACGGGTATAGTGATCGGTCTCCTCGCTCATGTCGGTAACGTCGGTTGGATAGATCCGCAGACCCTTCCGCCACCAGCGTTCGAGCTCCTCGGGATTCCGCCCGTTGAACGATTTGAACAGGCCGAACTGCGTATCGGCCAACTGCACGAAAAAGAAGCTCATCTGCCTAGTCCCAGCCGAAGACCTTGTTCGTTCCGGCCAGGGGAATCCGTGCCATGGCCGACGCCTCGATGCTGAGCGCAACCATGTCCTCCGGCTCAAGACTGCGAACGTCGCTCTTGCCGAGCGAGCGTGTTAGCAGGGCTGCCTCCATGGTCATCGAGTTGAGGAAGTTTGCGACTCGCTCTGCCCCCTCGTCGGGATCGAGGCGGGCTTCGAGAACCGGGTCCTGCGTGGCGACGCCCACAGGGCACTTGCCGGTCTGGCAGTGGTGGCACTCACCCGCGGGGACTCCGACCTCCCGCTCAAAATCGGCTTCGGGGATATCACGATTGCAGTTGAGGGCGATCAGGGCTCCGATGCCTATGGCGACTGCGTCAGCGCCGAGCGCCAGCGACTTTGCCATGTCCGCCCCGCTCCGGATGCCTCCCGACGCAACGAGGCTGACCTCGCCGTACAGCCCCATCTCCCGGAGGGCCTCACGGGCCATCACGATGGCCGGTACCGTGGGAATGCCGCTGTGGTCCAGAAGGGCTTCTCCCGATGCTCCCGTTCCCGCCACCATGCTGTCGACCACGATGATGTCCGCGCCCGCCTTCGCCGCGAGCTTCACGTCGTCCGAGACCCTGCACGCGCCCAGCTTTACGCTCACGGGCACTCGGCCGTCCGTGGCCTCTCGGATCTGTTCGATCTTCACTGCGAGGTCGTCAGGTCCAAGCCAGTCGGGATGGCGCGCCGGACTTCGTTGATCGATGCCGGACGGCAGGTCGCGGCTCTCGGCTATGTGGTCGAGCACCTTCACGCCCATCAACATCCCGCCGGTACCGGGCTTCGCACCCTGTCCGACGACGATCTCCACGGCCTGCGCTCCGACGAGGTGGTGCGGATTGAACCCATACCTGCTGGGGAGCACCTGGTAGATGAGCTTTTCCGATGCCTCACGCTCCGCCTGGAGCATGCCGCCGTCTCCCGTGCAGCTCGCCGTGCCGACCATCGTGGCGGCCGTGCCAAGGGCCTGCTTTGCGTGTCCCGAAAGCGCGCCGTAGCTCATGCCGGTGATGTATACCGGCGTCTCGATGACCAGCGGATCGCTCGCGAAGCGTCCGCCGAGCTCGACCTGGGTGTTGCACTTCTCCTTGTAGCCTTCGAGCGGGAACCGCGTCAGGCCCGTTGAGAGAAACGACAGGTCATCGAAGTGGGTGACCTGCTGGAACGTGCTGAATCCGCGAATCCTATAGCGACCGATATCCGCCTTCGCGTGGATGTCGTCGATGATGTGCTTCGCCCAAATCTGGCTGCTTGCCTGTACCATAGTAGCCCTCAGTCCCACCGGCTAATCGATCGAGACGGGTGGGGAAGTTACACCGCCGACATCTCCAGACGTTCCAGCGTGTCGAAGTGGTAGAGTTTCTTCTCCGAAACGATCTTGCGAAAACGCGGCTTGTCGTCGATGCCGTTCTGTTCGAGGAGGTTCCAGAGTTCGATCAGCTCGTCCTCCGAGACCGGTTCCACCATGGCGTCAGTCCCAAGCGAGCCAATCTCGCCGCCGACGTATATGACGCCCTCGTACATCGAGTCGCCGACGGCCTCGCCGACGTCGCCGCACACGACGATGCGGCCCTTCTGCATCATGAACCCCGCCAGGAACCCGGCGTTGCCGCCGATGAGCAGGGTGCCGCCCTTCATGGAGATTCCCGCGCGGGCGCCCGCGTTGCGTCCCACGACAATCTCGCCGCCCCTCATGGTCGCGGCGACGGAAGCTCCGGCGTCCTTCGTAACGGTAATTTTGCCGCTCATCAAATTCTCGCCGAGCGCCCAGCCCGCGTTGCCCTCAATATGCACCTCGGGGCCGTCCATGAGCGATGCGGCGTAGTAGCCAACACTTCCCTGAACGTTGATCTTGCACGGCTGCAGGACGCCCACGGCGATGTTGTGGCGCGCCTGCGGATTGAGAACGGTGATCTCGTCCGCCGATGCTGCGGCATCCTTGATGCTGCGGTTAATCTCGGTGGTCGAGAGGTCCTTCGCGTCTATACGGACCACGTCAGGACCTCATTCTCCTGCGGCTCCACGCGGTCGAGCTCATCGTCGGTGAACACGCTCCGCAGCGCGATTTCCTCCGACGCCACGGCGACCACGTCGTCGGTCTGCATCGTGACGAGAGGCTTGGCGGCCCAACGGTCCTTCGCCACCCCCATGCCGTCCTTGGTGGAGACGAGATAGGTGAACGTGCCGTCCAGGTCGTCGAGCGACTGGGTGAGCACGGACCTGAGCGGATCGCCCTGGGCCAGCTTGTCGGCAAGGTATACGGCGATAAGCTCCGAGTCGTTCTCGGTGAGGAAGCGGTGCCCCATCGATTGGTAGTGCCGCTTCAGCTTGTGGTAGTTCGTAAGCTGTCCGTTGTGGACTACCGTCACGTCAGTGAACGGGTAAGCCCAGAAGGGGTGCGAGTGCGTGATGTCGACCTTGCTCTCGGTGGCCATGCGGACGTGCCCGATTCCGTGCGTGCCGCGCATCCGGCTGATATCGTGGGTCGTGTCCATCTCGGTGGCTATACCAACGTCCTTGACGACCTCGGATGCCTCGCCGATGCTGTGAATCACCACGTCGTCGATCTTCATCAGGGCCTCGGCCAGCCGGGCTACCTCGCCCTCGTAGTTGACCGTGAGCCGGAAGAAACCGCCCCAAGCCCGGTTGGAGACTATCACGCCACCTGCTCTTGAAATAGCCTCTTCCACTCTCGCGAGCGTGAGGTCTGCGGCCTCGATATCTTCAGTCCAGAGCCTTACGATGAGGTCTTCGGGCAGCTCTTCGCCGACTACGGTGAATCCTGTAGAATCGCGCCCACGGTGGGCCATCGCGTCCAGCATCTTGACGAGGTCGCTGCCGACGTCTGCAACTCCGTCACGACTGCTGTTCATGTACATGATGCCGCTAATGCCGCACATACGACCCCCGAAGACGAACGTTCAAGTCCGCACAATATCGGGAAACAACTATAGCACCGGCATGGGTACCGAACAAGCTATTGAGGTTACGCGGGACTGTTCAGCGTTCATGAGAGCGCTCGACACACACAGCCCAGCGTCATTCCCGCGAAAGCGGATATCCACAGGAGGGAGGCTGTTTCTTAAACACCTACAGCCGACTGCCTAGTTGAAGGAAGGTGCAGTGTAGCCGTGTGAGAGACGCTGCCGGACGATGCTCGCAGGGGGAACCCCACCTCGTTCAGGCGGGGTTCTCCGCCACTTCTCCTGCTGCCTTGGCGATGAGTTTACCTAGATCGCGGCTGAATTGTCCCTTGGTCAATACGAGGTCGCATCCGGCAGTCTCTGCCCTTTGCAGCATAGGAACGTTGGTGTGTCCGCCATAACCGACAATCTGTGGCCTGCCAGCGCCCAACGTGAGGACGATCTTCACGGCCTCCTCCCAAAAGTCGGGTTCAGCCTCAAGGTCAACCAGCACAAGGACCGGCGTCCCTCCGTCCAGTTCTTCATTCAGCCCTTCAACGTCCATGACCTGTCGGGTTTCGCATCCGCTTGGCGCTGCCACATTCTGAATACGGGGCAGGAAGAAGAGGTTGGTTGCTATGACGAGGACCTTTGGGTTGTCCATGGTTCAAACGCTTTTCCCTAACCCGTGCTTAACCCGCGCTCGCCATTCCGCCGAATAAGGTCGATGGAACCGGCGATGCCGTGGGGACTGCTGAACACTGCCGATCCCGCCACCAACATCCGCGCCCCCGCGCGGACGACGCGTTCAGCGGTGTCAGGCCCGATCCCGCCGTCCACCTGGAGTTCTGCCGTGAATCCTCGCTCGTCCAGCATTCGGCGAACCTGCTCGATCTTCTCGACCGACGACTCGATGAAAGCCTGTCCCCCGAATCCCGGGTTGACCGACATGACAAGCACCAGGTCCAGGTCGGAGAGTATCTCTTCCAAAGCAGTGACCGGCGTGGCTGGATTCAGTGCGACTCCCGCGAGCATACCCGCGTTCTTGATCTGCTGGACCACCCGGTGAAGATGACGCACGGCTTCGACGTGGACGGTAATCAGATCGGCCTTCGCCTCGGCCAGCGCGGGAATGTACCGTTCGGGATTCTCAACCATCATGTGAACGTCGAAGGCGGCGTCCGTCCGCTGTCGGAGCGCCTTGATGACCGGCGGCCCGAACGTCAGGTTCGGCACGAAGTGACCGTCCATCACGTCAAGGTGGATGGAGTCGGCACTGCCCTCGACAGCCTCCAGAACCTCCTCGCCGAACCGGGCGAAGTCCGCCGAAAGGACGGAGGGAGCGATCTTGATGCGTTCAGGCACTTGCTTCCGCCTCTAGCTCGGCCTTCGCGGCTTCTATGGCTGCTTCGACTCTGCCCGGTGCCGTGCCACCAATGACATCACGCGCAACGATGGAAGACTCTACCGTGATGGCCAGAACGTCGTCGTCAAACCGTTCGGAGAAACTGCGATATGTGTCGAGATCGAGCTCGTCCAGGCGCTTGCCCATGTCTACGGCGTGCCTCGACAGCCGTGCCACGACGCCATGCGCCTCGCGGAACGGCATCCCCTTGGCTACGAGGTAGTCCGCAACGTCGGTCGCCAGGGCATAGCTGTTCAACGCGGCGGTCCGCATCCGGTCGGACTGTACCACCATCGTCGACACCATTCCTGCCACCACCTGCAGAGTAGGGAGCAGCGTGTCCACGGTGTCGAACAGGCCCTCCTTGTCCTCCTGCATGTCCCGGTTGTAGGTCAGCGGGAGTCCCTTCATCGTAGTGAGCAGACCGACGAGGTTCCCGTACACGCGTCCCGTCTTGCCGCGCGCGATCTCCGCAAAGTCGGGATTGCGCTTCTGGGGCATGATGCTGCTGCCGGTCGTGTAAGCGTCGTCGAGACGAACGAATCCGAACTCATCCGATGTCCAGAGCACGAGCTCCTCCGCGAGGCGGGAGAGGTGCATCGCGCATGTCGCGGCGGCCGAGTGAAAGTCGAGAAGAAAGTCCCTGTCGGCTACAGCGTCCATGCTGTTGGCCGAAATCCTTGTAAAGCCGAGTTCCCGTGCGACCGATTCACGGTCGATGGGGTAGGGGACCCCCGCCATCGCGCCGCTGCCGAGCGGCAAAACGTCGGCGGAGTCTCTCGCCTGACGCATCCGGTCGGCGTCGCGCCCAAACATCTCGAAGTAGGCCAGCATGTGATGGGCGAACAACACCGGCTGTGCGCGCTGCACGTGCGTATATCCGGGCATGACGGCGTCCCGATTTCCGTCCGCCTTCTTGACAAACGCGGCCCGCAAATCGTGAATCGCCTTCAACGCATCGCCGGCTATCTCCTTGACGTAGAGCCGCACGTCGGTGGCGACCTGGTCGTTGCGGGAGCGGGCGGTATGGAGCTTGCCTGCGACGTCTCCAATCGTCTCGTACAGGCGCCGCTCGATATTCATGTGTACGTCTTCAAGCTCATCACGCCATGGAAAGGTATTTGCCTCGATCTCTTGGCGCACTTGCCCCAATCCGGTGACGATCTGTTCGGCCTCGTCGTCGGCGATGATGCCCTGGCGCGCCAGCATCCGGGCGTGCGCGATTGACCCGGCGATGTCCTGCCGATAGAGCCGCCGGTCGTAGTGTAGCGAGACGGTATAGCGTGAGATGGCGTCCATGGGAACGACTCTACCCGTCTACGAGGGGCGCTTTGGCACGAGGAAGCGTCTGCGCAGCGTCAGCACCAACTCCCCGCGCTGGTTGTGCCCGCGGCTCTCCATGTAGACGATTCCGCGGTCGGGCTTGCTGCGAGACTCGCGGACCTCGAGTATCTCGCTCTCGGCGTAGATCGTATCTCCGTGGAAGACCGGGGCCTCGTGGCGAATGCGCTCGTATTCGAGGTTCGCTACCGCCTTACCTGACGTGTCGGGCACGCTCATCCCCACGACCAGGCTCAGTACCAGCGGGCCGACTACCAGGATCTTGCCGTGCTGGTGACGGCTCATGTACTCCTCGTCGATGTGGAGAGGGTTGGTGTTCATCGTAAGGAGAGTGAAGATGTGGTTGTCGGCCTCAGTGATGGTCTTGCCGGGCCAGTGCTTGTACACATCGCCCGGAGTGAACTCCTCGAAGTAGCGGCCGTAGGTGTCCCTGGCGTCGTGAATCACTGGCTAACCCCCATTTTCACGATCGAGCGTCGGTTTCGCGGGCCGTCGCCTTTACCCGCCCAAATGCCCGGCTCCAATCGACAGCGTAAGTCTGGCAAATAAACCTCGTTCGCGCAACCGATAAGCGGTTCTGCAGCAGCGTGCGCTACCGCTCTTCGGCGTCATTGTCGTTGTCTAAGGCCCCAATGCCCGACAACGCAACGGGGGGACGGTCGGGGAATTCCGCTACCAAGCGCAGTGTGCCCCCCATCGCCTCGACGTACCCGTTCAGCGTTGATATCAGCAGATCGGCGCGCCTTTCGATCCGTGACACATTCTCTTGATTGATTCCCAACTCGTCGGCTATGCGCGCCTGAGTCTCTTGTCGGGCCTTGCGCAGATCACGTAGCGACATCTCCTCGGCAATAAGCGCCCTCGCGCGCTCTTCCACTTTTCGCCTGCGAGTCTCCGGCAACCTGTCCATTCTTTCGGTCAAGGTTATCATCTTGTCCTCCTCTCTTCAGACCGCATCCGGCCCAAGTGCCTGTCGAACCGGTCGTCTGCCTTCGTAATCAACCCCCTGTAAAAGCGTCTCTGGTTGCCACCTGATTTGTCGCCGGCGACGAGGAGAATAGCCCGTCGCTGGGGGTCGAAAGCGAAGGCGACTCGCCATACCCCGCCAGTGGATCTAAACCGGAGTTCCTTCATATTGGCATGGCGCGATCCGTTCAACGTGTCCACTCGCGGACGACCCAGCGTGGGACCGAATTCCTCCAAAAGCTTCGCATGTGCCAAGAGCTCATCCTGGACTTCCGAAGGTAACGCATCGAACTCAGAGTTAAAGGCCCGATCAAAATGCACTTCCCAGATCACAGCACAATTATGACTTGGGTGTCATATGCTGTCAAGAGCATATGGCTATGTATCACCAGAACCTGCCAACGCACCGGCATCGTTGCGGGTTAGCGCTCTCTACAAGCTCGAAGCGTAGGACGAGTACTTCACGATGATCTCGACGTCGTGGACCGTAACGCCGCCGACCATGTTATCCGGCCGTGCGTCCAGCGAGACGCTCAACGTATTCCTCCCCTTGCGAGGCCGGGCGCCGTGCAGGTAGAACTCCAGCTGCTGCGCCGCATAGGGCCCGAACGGGTGGCCGTAGTCGCGCGACATCGGTTCGTCGTCCAGCGAATTACCGTTGATGCTCACCGAGAAGGTGTCGTGGGTCATCAGGTTGTCGACCTTCATTCGCAGCGTCACGCTCTTTATACGGTCGGCCTTGCCCTCAATGTCATCGGAGACGTAGAACGGCACGTCGTACTTCTTGTCCGGATCTGCGCAGGGTATGGCGACCGGCACTGGCTGGTCGTACTCCATGGCCGTGGCCTCTTCCTTTCGTTCGGCGATGAAGTAGTGCTTCGTCTTCTCGACCATCAGGTCGGGGTCTCCCATGTCGGTGAGATACCTGCGAACGCCGTCGCCGTGAGGCCAGTCTGCGAAATAGGTGTACAGCCCGTCCGCGCCGCGGTCCCACATGTTCATGGCGGCGGCGCGCATATGCTCGGAAGAAGCGAATACGCGCTCCGGCGCGCCGCTGCCCTCGTCGGCAAGATGCGGTTGGAGCATTCCATAGACCGACGTTCCCGTATCGGCTGCAGCCTCCAAGACCCAGTCGATCGGCATGTTCTGATCAAGGATGAAGTACGTGTACATCATCGGCAGCACGTAGTCCACTGAACCGTCCTCGATCCACTGTCGAACGTCGTAGCCCGCCCTCCGGTTCATGGCCTCGGTCGGGTAGATGCGCGCCCCGACCACTCCTCGACCTCCCGGCCGGTTGTGGACCGTATCCGCGACCGAGCGAACGAAGTCGGTGATTGTCGAGGTGTGTTCGTCAATGTCCTCTTCGCGAAGGGCTGGCGGCCCTCCTCCCGGCGGACACGAGAAGTCCATCTCGATACCGTCGGTCGGGTAGTCGTGCGCAAGCTCCTTGAGAACGGCGTACTTCGCGTCGCGCATTTCCTTATGAACGTACCCTCGACCTTCAGGGGTGAGCATTGACTTGTCCGCCCCGAGGTAGTTGGTCATTCGCACGCTGGCAATGAACTCCATGCCCTTGTCGTGCGCTCGGTCTATGAGCACAGTGAGAGGATCGAGTCCCCGGTCGATGAGACTTTGCATGTTGTGCCAAACGTGGTAGTACGCCACGTGATCGAACGGCTGAATGTCAGAGCCGAACCGCTGACCAACCTTCGAGGGATAGAACAGCCCGTCGCCTCTCTCGACCATATACACAAAGGTATCGACGCTGGTGCCGGCGACGTCGTCAATGGGCCTCCAGGCGTCCTCCATCGTCATCGGAGGATCGAATACGAACAGGTAGAAATGCCGTGCGTCATTGGCGTAGATGACTCTTTTTCGTTTCATGGTTCAACTCCTGGGTGTTGTGACTTCAGTTCATATCGTCGGAGCGGGTGCTCACGTCGTTGGTGCCTAAGTATAATGCAGCGCACGAAGTTCAGACAGTCCCTTCAATCTTGGCTGAAGGGAGTTCGAAACGTAGAAGGAAGGTAGTTGAGGCCCCTACGGTTTCAAGGCAGACATAGAGGCCCGATGTGGTGTTGACAATGCTCTAAAAGGAAGATATAGTCCTCAATTTAAAGGTACAAACGTGTACAAATGTGCGTCAAGCGTAGGAATGTGTAAGGGAACTTTTCACGATTGTAGATAGACGAGAATCAGTAAGATAAGAAAGGGAGGACACATGATTGACAGGATTTGGAAATATAGTCTTGCAGCCGCATTTGCGGCAGTTGTCCTGGCGGTCGTAGGCATAGCCTGCGCGGCCGAGGAGGCGGAGGATCCTCAGCAGCCTGCAGCTGCTAGAGCAGCCGCCCCGGCTGCCGAGGCGGCTTTCCCGACGGGACAGGAACCTGTAGTTGCTCCGTCTCAGGAACAGCAGCAGCCTGCACCGGCGGCTCCTGCCCGAGCGCCATCCCTTCCTAACCCGGCCCAAGCGGCTGCGGCGGCTGCGGGTGGCTCTGCAGCAGGCCCAGCAGCCCGTACCGGCGAGGACCCGGCCACGGTGATGGCGATGGAGGGGTACGTGGCGCCGAAGCTCGAGCCGGGGGCATATCCCGCCACTCGGTTCTGCGACCATTGCCCGACGCCGAAGAGTTTCAACGAGTCGCCGGCGTCCGCGTCCCTCGCGAGGCAGGGCGCGATCCTTCCTCTTGAGCAGCGCTTGGCGGTTCCTGAGGACGTGCTCATCTACATGCCCGGCGACGAGATCGGACAGTACGGCGGCCAGATGCGTGTCTCCACCAGGGGCAACATCGAGCTCATCGAGGGTATGACGATGATGTCTGGGCTAGGTGGGTCCCCGGACGCCATCTTCAACGTGCCCGTCGGCTTCAAGTCGTTCGAGACCAACGAGGACGCCACGGTGTTCACCTTCGAGATACGTCGAGGCATGCGCTGGCACAGCGGTTATCCGTTCACGATGGAGGACGTTCGCTTCGCGCTTGAGGAGCAGATGCTCAACAAGGAGCTCATGCCCGGCCTTCCCGCCGTGCTCAAGTCGCCGATTACCGGCAACGACATGCGGATAAACTTCGTCGACGACTCGACCTTCACGGTCAACTTCGACGACCCGAACTGGAGCTTCGCGGAGTCGAGCGCGGTGAGAGTGTTCGCTGGCATCAAGGGCTGCCCGAGATGCTTCGTCTCGCCTTCACACGTCCAGAAGCGGTTCCACATCAAGTACAACGCCGCCGAGATACCCGCGCTCTTGGAAGAGTACGACGTGCCGAACTGGACGAAGCTCGTCACCACCATCCGGTGCGTGATCTGCTTCGAGGGTAATCCCTCTGAGGCTATCCCGAAAGAATTCGACATCAACTACATCTACAAGGGCGAGCACTACATACCGTCCCTAGGCGGGTGGTTCATCCAGGATAATGGAGATGGGCTCATAACCCACGACCGCAACCACTACTACTACGGAGCCGACCCCGAGGGCAACCAGCTTCCGTACGCGGAGGGCTGGCTGAACGTCATCACGGGCAGCCGTGAGGTTGCGATCTTCCGCACGATGAACGGCGAGTCGGACTACACGCGGCACGACCTCGCGAGCGAGGAGATGCCGCTCTACCTGGCGAACTCCGAGAAGGGCGACTACAGCGTGCTCAAGCACGACCTGACGGACGGCGCCGACTCCACCTTCGTCATCAACCAGGAGTACGTCGAGGACCCGGAGATCGGACACCTTTTGCGCACGAAGGACTTCCGTATCGCGCTCTCGCTCGCGTGGGACAGGGACGGGACGAACGAGGCGCTCGCTGCGGGACTGGGCGTGCCGCAGAACATGATGCCGCACAGCTCGACCCCGTACTTCGCAGGTGAAGAGTATCGAATAGTCGACACCGAGTACGATCTCGACCGCGCCAAGTCCATCATAGAGAATTTGGGCTACACGGACGGCAACGGCGACGGCTACTACGACAAGAAGGACGGTTCCGGTCCGCTGACTCTCAACTTCCTCTCGTATTGGGTCCACTGGCCGTACGCTCAGTGGGTCGCAAACGACTGGGACAAGCTTGGCATCAAGGTGACAACCAACGAAGAGTCTCCTTGGAGTTACACCAACGCGATCCCGCCGACCGAGTACTTCGCGTTCTTCGCATCGCCTGAGGGCGGCACGAATCCTTGGTCGAACATGTGGAACCGCGTTGCCCCGACCACCAAGGACGCGCAGGGTCCCGGCATGGGCCAGTACTTCGCAACCCGCGGTGAAGAGGGCATGGCCCCGACTGGGCCGGACGAGAAGTACCAGGACATCTTCGGGAACATGGCGCCCGAGGGCACCTACCCGGCGGACATCGACAACCAGTTGATCCGCTACCAGGAGATCATCTCCGAAGGTCTCGTCCGAGCGCTGCTCGATCCTTACCGGGTCGAGATTGGCAAGGAGCTCTTCAGAGAGAACGCCCTCGACAAGTACAAGGTGGGCGGACTTGCCTACTCCGGCATCTTCCGCGCACTGAAGCTCAAGAGGAACAACGTCAGGAACGTTCAGAAGAACTGGATGGGTAGCGGGCCGATCGAGGCGTACTACTTCGAGGACGGCATCGATAACGTCAACAACCCGGGCAACCGATCGAGGCGCTACAGCAGCGTGAACTTCCTTGATCCTGGATACTGGGACTAGGAGTTGCTGAACATAGACCTTGCCCTTGCAGGTTAGGTGAGTAAGCAAGAGGCCCGGAGGATGCTCCTCCGGGCCTCTTCTCATTTGTGGACGATTTCTAACGAGCTATTCGAGACTATCTACAGCTCGTCCTCTTCCTCATCATCGCTGGACCCGCGACGCCCCGGTCCCCATCCATCGAAGGAGATGCGCTTGAATGATTCCGCGTACTTCATCCCCTTGCCCTTGGCGCGTTCTCGTCTGCCCCTCTTCATGGAAGCGGTGATCTCCTCGTCGGTGCCGGAAAGCTGGGAGGCGTGTCGCAGCAAAGCCTGAATCGACGTGTTGATGCTGTCGGTCACGTCGATCCATGTATCAGGAGAGGGATGCCCCATTACCCAGACCTCTCTTACCTTGTGCGTTTCGAGTCCCTCTTCCAGCAGTTCCGGGAAAGTGAGGTGGTCCCGTGCGGTCGGGAACACTGCCGCCATCGCGGCCTCTCCGGCCGCCATGTGGTCGGGATGGCCGAATCCGTACCCTCCATCGAGGTTACGCATGGGGTACATCGTGATCAGCACGTCCGGCTTGTGACGGCGGATCTCCGCAGCTATCTGCTTCCGGACCTCCAATGTCGGCTGGAGATAAGCGTCGGGATGATCGAGGAACACGACGTCCTTCAGGCCGAGTACCTTGCCGGCGTCGATCTGTTCCTGGCGTCGAATTCTTGCAAGATCCTCCGAGGTCAACGAGCGGTCGCTCGTTCCCTTGCTCCCGTCGGTGCACATCACATACACGACTTCCCATCCCGCCGCGCACCATTTTGCGACCGTCCCGGAACAGCCGAACTCGGCATCGTCCGGGTGGGCCACTACCACCATTCCACGACTGTATTCTTCATTCCACTCTGACATCGGTTACGTCCTCAAGGTTACGTTCTGCTGGATGCTGATAATAGAGCGTATGCGATATCGAGGCAACTTGAATCGCGGCGTCCTTCCTCCGCTCTACCTGATGGAGAGCGCGAACTCATTGGCAAACAGCGCGTCACTCGCGCTCTGAATAAAGTCCATGAAGAGGGCAGGGTAGACGCCCACCAAGATCACTCCCGCGAACAGGACGCCGAGCACTCCGAACGTCAAACGGGGCACTCCTATGGGCGAAGGGTCATCGGCCTTCTCGATGTAAATCTGGCGAATCACCATGAGGTAGTAATAGAGCGACACTAAGCTCATCAGGATTGCCAGTCCCGCAAGCCACAGAAGGCCCTGCGCCGCCGTCGCCGTGAACAGGTAGAACTTGCTCGTAAATCCGGCGAAGATCGGGAGCCCGGCCAATGAAAATAGCGCGACGGCCATGACCATCGCCAGTCCGGGCGCTCTCTTGCCCAGTCCGGCAAATGCGGACACCGATTCGCTGCCCACCGAGTTGGAAACTGTGCTCACCACCAGGAACGCGGCCATGTTCGTCACACCGTAGGCAACGATGTGCAGCATGATGGCGTTGGTCGCCAGGTGCGAGCGGTCAAGCGACAGCTCGCCCGAGCCGAACGCGGCCAGGGCAGCGACGCCCATCAATAGATATCCCGCGTGCCCGATGCTCGAGTACGCAAGCAGACGCTTGATGTTGCTCTGCGCGATGGCAAGGAGGTTTCCGACCACCATCGTTACCGCAGCGAGCACTATGATGATCAATTGCCATTCCGTCGCCGCCGGAATGAACCCCTCGCCGAACAGGCGCATGACAAGCACGAAGGCCGCCGCCTTTGAGCCGACGGCCAGGTAGGCCGTTACCGGCGTTGGCGCTCCCTCGTAAACGTCCGGAGCCCACATGTGGAAGGGGACGGCAGCCACCTTGAACCCCATGCCGGCGATGATGAGCACGATACCCACCAGGAGTCCCGGCGACAGCGTGCCGATGCCTGCGAGTGCCTGGCTCATGCCCTCGAACGTTGTTGTGCCAAGGTGCCCAAATACCTGGCTGATGCCGAAGAGCAGGAAAGCCGAAGACAGCGCGCCAAGCAGGATGTACTTCGTCCCCGCCTCATTCGATCGTTCGTTGTACCGTTCGAACGCGACGAGGACGTACAGGCTGAAGCTGAGCAATTCCAGCGATATGTAGGCGGTGAGAAGCTCCCCCGACGAGGCCAGGAACATCGCGGCCACGACCGTGAAGAGGAGGATGCCGTAGAACTCGCCCGGATGATCTATTCGCTGCCGAACGTACTCGACGCTCGACAACACTGCGACAACACCGAGGACGAGGAAGAACCCCTTGAAGAACAGCGCGTAGTCGTCGATTCGGATAACACCGTCGTACAGGACGGTGTCCTTCCCCCACAGGAATAGTAGCGAAAAGGCGAGGATGCCGATGAGTCCCAATGCCGAGGCGAATCCCAGCCAGTGCTTCCGTTCGGACGGCGCGAAAAAGTCCGCGACGAGAACGAGGACCGCCAATACGGTCACGAACGCTTCCGGCAGCAGGAGTGTGAAGTCGTTGCTCATCTAGCCCGCCCCCGCAACGCGCGTTAGGAGCTCCGCCACGTTCCCGTCGATTGCCCTGAGGAAGGGGAAGGGGAAGACTCCCATGAGCAGGATGAAGCCGGCGAGTATGACTGAGGCCCCCACCTCTCGCCTCGAGATGTCCGTCTGATCACGCCACTGCTCCGCCAGCTCTCCGAAGAACACCTTCGCAATGAGACGCAGAATGTAGACCGCGGTAATCGCCGCCCCGACCACGCCGAGCGCGCCCAAGATGGGGTACGTCTGGAAGAGGCCCAGGAAGACGAGCAGTTCCGCAACGAACCCGCTCAGTCCCGGCAGTCCGAGGGAGGCCAGCCCTGCGACGGCAAAGAGCCACGCGGTGGTCCCCATCCGCTTTGCCAGGCCTTCCAGAACGCCGATGTCCCTCGTGTGCGTTCTGTCGTAGATTCCACCCACTACCGCAAAGAAGAGCGCGGTCATCACCCCATGCGAGAACATCTGCATGACCGCGCCGCTCACGCCGAGGTGGTGCAGGGTGGCCAGCCCCATAATGACGTATCCCATGTGGCTGACGCTCGAATAGCCGATGACGTATTTCAGGTCGCGCTGGCCCATCGCGGATATCGCGCCGTAAATGACGTTTATCGCCCCCAGCACGACCAGAACGGGCATCCAGTCCTGCGCTCCCTCGGGCAGGACGGTCATCCCCACGCGGAGAATGCCGTATGCCCCCAGCTTCATCAGCACGCCTGCGTGGACCATGCTCACGGCAGACGGCGCCGCCACGTGTCCGTCCGGCGACCACGTGTGGAACGGCCACAGACCTGCCAGCACCCCGAATCCGACCATCAATAGCGGGAAGACGATACGTTGGAAGCCTATGGAATACTCGACCTGTTCGAGCACTTGCAGATCGAAGGTGCCGGCGCTCGCCTCGACAAATATCGCCAGGAGCGCGATCCAGATAAGCACACTCCCGGCGACGAGGAAGAGCATGAGCTTCATCGCGCCGTATTCCTTCGTGCGAATGAAGGTCTTGAAGGTCGAGCTGCTCCCCCAAACGCCGATCAAGGGATACATGGGCAGCACCGCGAGCTCATAGAAGAAGAAGAGGAAGAACAGGTCGAGCGAGACAAACACCCCGAACACGCCCGAGAGCAGAAGGAAGTAGAGGATGAAGAAGTCCTTGTTCCGATCGGAGATGCTCCACGAAATAAGTGTGCCCGTGAACATGACGATGCCTGTGAGGAGCACCATCATCGCCGATATCCCGTCCACGCCCAGGGATAGCGTTATCCCTCGTTCGGCGAACGGCCACGGCCCTGGGATCTCCAGCCACTCCCATGCTCTGAGGAACTGGAAGCCCCCCTCCTCGTGGTCATACAGGAGGAAGACGTAGAAGCTCAGGAACATGACCACGAGAGACGTGACCGTGGAGACCCACCGAACGTCCCTGGAACGGTGTGCGGGAACTACAAGGAGGATGCCGGCTCCGATGAGCGGCAGGACGATCAGCAGGAACAGAGCGTAGCTGTCAAATGTTTCCATTCAGCAAGGTCGTTACAGCAAGACGACGCCTTGACATCGGCGTCGCCTCGTTGCCTTAGGTTGTCTGGGAATGCGGACGGCCTACCAGATGATACCACCAACGCGTGTCGGCCACACAGCGCCGGCGCATCGTATCGGTTTGTGGATGTTGAATAACGTCGTGTCGTTCAAGCGGATCGGGTCTGCGTTGCAGTCAGCCCCATCCCGTCGGGTTGATGTCGAAGGCAACCCCTTGAGGGTCCATCCACTTCTTCTCGCCTACCCAGTTGTCGGGGGTGCCCTCGCGATTGCCGTGCTTCTGGTTGTATTCGTTCATCTCTTGTCCACCAAGCGCCGACATCTTCTCCTCAACCGAGTCCATGTCCTCGATCTTGAAGCCGAAGTGGTGCAGCCCCGGGCGGCCTCCGCCGTACCGGTCTGCCCTGAACGCCAGAAGGGCGAAGACAATATAGCCGTCCGTCAGAATAATCGCCTCGTCGCTCCTGGAGATCTCATCAAGTTCGAACGCGCCCTTGTAGAACTCCGCGGACCCTTCGAGGTCATTCGTGGTTAGAGCAATGTGTCTGATCTTCGACATACCGGGCCTCCGGTGGTGTAGATGGGCCGACGCGCGGCCAGTCCTATCCTACACTATGAAAGCCGCGAAGAACTGTATTCCTGGGCGGCGGCACGCGCACCGACGAGGTTGTGTTGACATTCTTGAATTTCTCATTGTTATCCACGATCAAGTCGTCATTCCCGCGAAAGGAGACCTTTGCACAACCTACCCAACGGCCTGTCATTCCGAGCGCAGAGAGGAATCTAAGGTGTCCTGCGGACCTCATTCGGGCCGTTTCAGCTACGGAACTTCACTTGAAGGACAACGACTTTAGATTCCTCATTCCGCTCCGCTTCATTCGGAATGACAGGTGCTGAGGTTACGCAAAGCTCTCCGAAAGCGGGAATCTGCTCCTCATAGAGAGTATATGTGTACCCGACTCTGGATTCCCGTTCTCGGAGGCCCCTGAATAACCCCGGTGCCTGTCGTTCCGAATGGGAGCCCTTCATGTGAGCTCCATTTGAAGTCCACTCGATTGCTCCTAAAGTGCGTCCGAGCAAGATTGAGACTCGGAGCATTTGGTCTGGATATGATATATAATATATATCTCGCAGGAGGTAATGATGGGTGCCAAGTCACGCGTAGGAAGGTGGGGTTCCAGCTTGGCTGTCCGTATACCTAAGCCGGTTGCCGAGCAGTGGGGTGTTCAGGAAGGCTCAACTATTGAAATCGTCCACCGTGGTGACCAGGTCGTCCTACGAAGGAGGATCTATGACTTGGATTCCATGCTGGACCAGGTGAATACGGCCAATCTCCACTCTGAATGGGATACCGGCCAGGCTCAGGGCGGCGAAGAGTGGTAGGCCGAGACTACGTGCCCGCAAGAGGGGACATAGTCTGGCTGAGCTTTACGCCACAGGCAGGGCACGAACAAGCCGGTCATCGGCCTGCAATGGTGCTCAGTCCGGAAGCCTACAACGCGAAAACAGGCTTGGCGCTATTCTGCCCCATTACCTCTAGAGTCAAGGGATACCCATTCGAGGTTCAATTGCCCGCTGCGACTGCCGTGTCGGGCGTTGTCCTTTCAGACCAGTTGAAGAGCCTTGACTGGAAGGCTAGGAAAGCGCAGTTTGAGTGTCACGCGCCCAGTCAAGTCGTAAGCGAGGTTTTGAGCAAAGTAAACGTGCTCTTGGAATGACGGTATCGTCGACCCTTCTGAGGACCCGCTACCCCGTTCTGATCCACCACAAGGTCGCAAGAACGACAATCCCCAGCGCCATCGCAAGCCCGTAGTTGTACAGTCTCCCTGACTGCGCGTACCGTGCCCGGAACGCCGAGAACCGCACCATGATGGCGGGCCCGTCCACACCTGTATCGTTGACCACTATCCGGTCAAACGCCGCAAGCGCGCCTCCGAAGGCAAGCACTATCCGGTCGATGACCCATTGGTACGCGTCGTCCATGTGGTACTTGTTCAGCACGAGCCGGTATAGGGGACCGGATCGCTGCGCAACCGCCTCGTGAGAGACAGTCCCTCGAATGTATGTGACCCATCCGAGCAAGACGCCGAATACGGCCAGGGCGATGGAGAGCGCGGCCAGCCACGGCACGATGTGGAACTTCTCCTCGTGGTGCAGGAACTCCTGGTCGGCCAGCAGGAACGCGCCGAAGCCGTCGTAGGAACCGGGCCAGTTGAAGGCCAATGCGCATCCGACCACCGACCCTAAGGCGAGCAGCACAAGCGGAATTGTAATCAGCCTCGGCGACTCGTGCGCTTCGTTGGAGTTCCTCGGCTGACCGAAGAACACGACGAATACGACGCGCGCCATGTAGAGGGCACTGAGCACCGCCCCCGCTAGGGCAAACGCCAGGAAGACGGGCCCGCGAGCGTCGACGACCGCCGCAAGCACCTCGTCCTTGCTCCAGAACCCCACCAACGGCGGGATGCCCGCCAGCGACGCTGCTCCTATGATGAACGTAACTCCGGTGATGGGCATCTTCCTGGCAATCCCGCCGAGCTCCCATATTCCCGTCTTGTGGGTCGCGTGATTCACGCTTCCCGTGCCGAGGAACAGGAGGGCCTTGGCAGCACCGTGCGCGACGAGATGAAGCATCGCGGCGCCCAGGGCGCCAACCCCTAGCGCAAGCATCATCAGCCCTAGATGGCTGATCGTCGAATAGGCGAGCACCTGCTTGAAGTCATTCATCACAAGCGACAGCGTTCCCGCGTAGATGAAGGTAAACAGTCCAACGATGGACACCACGAGAAGCACGTTCTCGCCCATCTCGAAGAGAGGCAAGAGCCGCGCGACGAGGAATACGCCCGCCGTTACCATCGTGGCCGCGTGAATAAGTGCGCTGACCGGCGTCGGGCCTTCCATCGCGTCCGGCAGCCAGACGTGGAAGGGGAACTGGGCCGACTTGCCCATCGCGCCGAGGAAGATTAGCAGGGTAGCCACGGTCAGCGTTCCACTGTCGATCCCTCCCTGCTCGGCGATATGGAAGATGGTCGATATGTCAAAAGTGTCCGTTGCGCGAAAGAGAAGGAGGATGCCGATGAGCAGGCCAACGTCCCCGATCCTCGTGGTGATGAATGCCTTCTTCGCTGCCTCGGCCGCCGACCTTCGTTCCCACCAGAACCCGATCAGCAGGTAGGAGCCCAGTCCTACAAGCTCCCATGCCAGGTAGAGAAAGACGAGGTTGTCCGCCAGCACAAGCGCCAACATGGCTCCGGCGAACAGGGCATGGACGGCGTAGTACCACCATAAGCGGCCCTCGCCCTTCATGTATTCCAGCGAATACACCTGGACGAGCAGCGCGACGAAGGTGACCAGCCCAAGCATGGTGACCGAAAGCCGGTCGACGATTATGCCCCAGGATATCGTCGTCTTGCCAAGAACGATCCAGTCGATTCCGAATGCGCGCGCGCCGTTTGCCGTTACGTCGGCGAGAACAAACCAAAAGATAACAAAGCCCAGCGCAATTGCCGCAATCGGAATGTACACGCCCTGCCTGGGCAGGAACCTTCCCAATGCAGCCGTAAGAAAGAAGGCCGAAACACTCAGCGTGGGGATCACCCACGCCCACTGCGCCGTTATGGTGTCGGACAACGGCATACTATGCGGGGCGGTCCTTCAACTCAGGGAACCGCTGGACTGAAAGAGACCTTGACTGCACCTTGGCTGCTACTTCTTGGCCTCTTGGAGGTTATCTTTGATTCCTCTGGCTTTGAGGTAGTCTGCCTGGGAGACGAGATTCAGATCCTTGTCCAGGAAGTAGGTCTTGGGATAGGCGTTCACGCCATATGCCTTGGCTATCGTGCCGTCAAAGTCTGCTCCGACAATGAACTCCAACTCCTTGTCGGTCACGTAGGACTGGCCGGATTCCGTATCGCTTCCCCCCGGATCCCACTCCGACTTGCTGTCCGCCGCGACCTGGATCGCAACGTAGTGCACGTCATCCTTGTTTGCGTTGTAGGAGTCCTTGATGAGGAACATCAGCTCCCCGCATTGCGTACATGCCGGGAACCAGAAGTTGATGACAACCGGCTTTCCCCGGAGATCGGACAGATTGACCACCTGGTCTCTCGCGTAGTTGGTGTTTTCGTACACCGTAAGCGCGAAGTCAGGTGCGGGTTGACCTATCTCCGCCAGTGCGGCGGGAGCTATAGTCGATCCGCCTGTTAACGCCCCGCCATCACCACTTGACCCTGTACTCGTAGTCCCGCCTGAAGCGGCGCCGCCGGTTGTAGCCGCTCCTCCCGTATCACCGCCTGCGTCCCCTGTGTCCCCCAAGTCATCCAGACTGTCGCCTCCTCCACACGCCAGGGCAAGCGTGAGCAGCAAGAACAGAGGAACTATAAAACCTAAAGACCGCTTTTGAAGCCTCATATCGTCACCTCTCACCACTTCATTAGGTTTATTTCATCCACATTGACTGTGGAGCGGTTTCTGTACAATCTTAGAATAATCGCCAGCGCCAGCGCTAGCTCCGCGGCTGCGATGGTGATGACGAACACCACGATCACTTGCCCGAGCGCCCTGCTGGGATCGGCAAAGTCGGCAAACGCCGCAAAACCGATCAAATTAACATTGACCGCGTTTAGCATAAGTTCGATTGACATCAATATCAAGACCGCGCTCCTCCGAGACAGCACTCCATACAGCCCAATGGCAAAGAGCGCCGCAGCGACAACCTGGAAATGGACAAGCTCGATCATTCGCGTCCCCTGTTCGCGCCGACCATAACGACCACGCCAATCAGGGCCACCAGCAACACGAGAGACGCGATCTCGAAGGGGACCGCCCACTGCTCGAACAGGGTCTGGCCCAAGTTCTCCAGCGGCACTGCCCGCCGATCGGATACGGTCTGCACTGTCGTGAAGACGGCCGCGCCCGCTAGAAGGATGAACATTGCCGCAGCCACAATAGCGGCTACGGGCCATTGGCGGTTACCGGAAAGATTCTGAAAGTCCTCGATTCGTGTCAGCATCAGGGCGAAGAGTATTACGATTACTATCGCCCCGCCGTAGATCAGTACCTGTACAAGTGCGAGGAACTCGGCGAGCGCAGTGAGGAAAATCCCTGCCACGCCGATCAGTGACGCTAGCAGGGCAAACGCGGCATACACCACATTTCGAGTCGTAACCACTCCCAGAGCACCAACCAGTGCGATGACGGCTGCAATGAAGAAAATGATAAGTGAAAGGGACAAGACCTAGACCACCCTCCCTGTGTCGGCGCCGGTTCAAGTTCGGCATTATACCACTCTCAAACCCGCCACAGACGTGCTCCAACATTGAGGTAGCTGTTCAGAGTAGGTGAGAGCCCTCAACACACACAGCCGCCGTCATTCCCGCATAGGCGGGAATCTAATCCCCTTTCCCGTAGGGAGTATATAAAATGGGATTGTAGCTACGATCCGGCCACCGCAACCCTGTCATTCCGAGCGTAGGGAGGAATCTAAAATCCATAACCGCACGATCGGACAGCCAGTGCCACGCTTCTCATCATAACCAACAGTCAAACCGGGTAAGAAGTTTCCGTGTCAGCTTTACGTTGTGACAGACATTTTAGATTCTTCGACTCCGCTGCGCTGCGCTCAGAATGACAATGGGGCGGCTCCTTTCTCATTCATGGAACCGGACTGATGGTCAAATACATACCCCTCTCCCGTTCGCGGGCTTAATACACGACACTTTTTGAAAGGTGGTTGGATCTGCGATGAGGAGGAAGCCGTGTCAGCTTCCGAAACCTCGAAATCTGCGTCTAATATTCAGTAAGCGGGCATCCCATCTGTACCTGTCGGGAAAAGTGTCGTGTATTAAGCGTTCACGGGAGAGCGGTAGGGCCTGCCCCGTTGCAGAACGGGGGTGAGGGTGTTCCTCTCATGAACTCTGATCACTCACGCACCTCCGGGATTGTTTCACTTGGTGTAGTGAACTGAAGACGAGGCGTTGTTGGTCTGGGATACTGCTCTGGTGGTTAGGCGAGTACATCGCAAACTACCGCCATGAAGTTGACTGCTCCTGATTCGGTCTTCAGCCCTCTCGTCGTCCTGTATCTTGGTTTGATCCGTCCGAACCTTCCTTCCACCCAGTTCGTGCTATTTGGGACTCCTGATCGTCGTTGGTGCACCGTCATCTGTCTCCATCGTTCCAGCAGGTGTATTGCCAGTCGTCTCAGTTCCGATGGTAACCGTCTGTCCTGTAACCATCTGAATAACCTGTCGGCGCCATCGGGTGGCAACTCCCGAACGGTCTCGGTGATCTGGTCGAGCAGGTCACCGTACTGATTACGTATGTTCTCAGGGAGTCTGCCGATAGCACGGCCCAAGGTCCGTTTCATATGCACCAGACACTGCTGACGTATCACTGAGCCGCACCCAGTCGGTATCGAGTAGTCGGTCGAGTCATCTGTCACCACTACTTCCACTCCCAACTCATCCGCCATCGACTCAAACCAACTCTCATAGTCGAACTCCGTGCCGGTCAGCTCTATGCTCAACACCCTTCCCCCCACGTCTATCACCACTCCCACCGGCCTCGATCTGTCCTTGATCTTCACCCATGTCTCGTCCACGCCCACAACCCGTGCCTTGCCCTCCGGCAGTCGTCTTTTCACCGCCTTGCCCAGCCTTTGTATATCCCTCCAACTGCTCACGTGGTCGACACGGTGACCGAACAGTCCCAACGCAGTCTCTATACCCCGATGACTCAGTCCCAATGCGTACAGCACGCCGAGTAGAGCCATGAACGAATGGCTGCGTCCGGCTCTGCCCACACCTTTCGGTCTGGCAGTCATCGTCTTACCACAATTCTTGCAGCGATATCGCTGAGTGGTTACATGGGTGACGTTCACGTCCACGATCTTGCGGAGTTTGGGCCTACCCCACTTGTGCCAAGCATCTGTCCCACATCTTGGACACTGGCCTGGCGGTGTGGGATCGGCCTCGACGGGTTGCTGAGCGAGGCGTATGATGCGCATGGGAGATTCATCCTTTTGAAATGGTTTTAGACATCTCCAATTCTAAAGGTGACTCTCCCTTCTCTCAATCCTCTGTCAGTTCCTACACTCCCTGAAACAGTTCCCGCACCTCCTCGTAGCTTGACACTAGGAGCGCCGGTATCCTACGATTGCCTTCAGGAATTAAGTCGTCCTTAGCCGCGGTGCTGTAAATAAAACACCCCTTCAATTAGACTAGGATTTCTGCCATGGCTTCTCGCCTGCTCGACAAGATCGATTCGCCGAGCGACCTCCGGACCCTGACCAATGACGAACTGCCTCAAGTTGCTCAAGAGGTACGCGACACCATAATCTCGGTGATCACCGAGCGTGGCGGTCACCTGGCCTCGAACTTGGGAGTCGTCGAGCTCACGCTGGCACTCCACCGCGTCTTCGAGAGTCCCAAGGACAGCATCGTCTGGGATACTACCAACCAGACCTACACCCACAAGCTTGTGACCGGCAGGCGTGATGAGTTCAAGGACATTCGCCTGGAAGGCGGACTGTCCGGTTTCGGCGAACCCAACGAAAGCCCCCACGATACCCTCTGCGCCGGACATGCGGGCACTGGCCTCTCAATTGCCCTCGGTGTAGCGGAGGGAGCGGAAAATCGCGGCGTGGAGTCTTGGACGATCGCCGTAGTGGGCGATGGGGCGATGACCTCCGGGTCCAGCTTCGAGGCACTGAACAATATCGTTCACCTTAACCCCGAGAGGCTTATCGTTGTCCTGAACGACAACGGCATGTCGATTTCAGAGAACATCGGTTTCCTCACCAATTGGCGCAAGCGACTCATCACCCATCCCGAGTCCCAGGCGATGGTCGAGCGCATGAGGTCCCTGTCCAAGAAGGTACCCACCGGCGAGATGATGTACAGGCTGGCGAAGCGAGTCTACACCGGCGTGGAGGGACTCGTCGTTCCCACGATGTTCTGGACGGAAATGGGTTTCCAGTATCTCGGCCCCATCGATGGCCATGACTTCAAGCAGCTCGAGGAGACCTTTCGTCAGGCGATGAAGCCCACCGGTTCGGTCCCTCTGGTCCATGTCGTGACACACAAGGGGCGCGGATACGAGCCCGCTGAGGACGATCCGGTCAAGTTCCATCAGCCCAGCTCTCCGCTGGGCGATTCCTCAGGAGCGCCCACATACTCGAAGGTGTTCGCTCAGACAATTACGAACATCATGAAGAAGGACAAATCCGTCGTCGGCATCAGCGCGGCGATGCTTGAGGGCACGGGCCTTGCGGACGTTCGGCAGGAATTCCCCGATAGAGTATTCGACGTCGGCATCGCCGAGCAGCACGCGGTCAGCATGGCGGCGGGAATGGCCTCCGTAGGACTCAATCCATTCGTCTCAATCTACTCCACCTTCCTCCAGCGAGCATTCGACCAGGTAGTTCACGATGTCTGTCTCCAGAACTTGCCTGTCAAGATCATCGCCGACCGAGCCGGAATCGTCGGGGAGGACGGCAAGACGCACCACGGCTCTTTCGACCTCACCTACCTCCGCTGTCTTCCCAACGCAATCGTTGCAGCCCCTATGGATGAGAACGAGCTGCAGCATCTCGTCTACACTGCTTATAAGCACGATGGCCCGTTTGCCATCCGCATAGCGAGAGGCACTGCCGTCGGCACACCGCTGGACAGCGACCTGAAGGAGCTCCCAATCGGCAAGGGCAGGATGGTGCAGGAGGGGAGTGACGTCGCAATCTTCGCGCTGGGCAAGTCGGCAAGTGCCGCCGTGACAGCGGCGGAAGAACTCTCCAAACACGGGATTTCCTGCGGGGTCTACAACCCAATCTTCGTGAAGCCTCTCGATACCGAATTGCTCATCGAGGCCGCACAAAAGGCCCGTCGCATCGTAACGGTGGAAGAAAACGTCCTCGCCGGCGGCTTCGGTTCTGCGGTACTCGAGGCACTGGCGGAGGCCGGTCTGGACGACGTATCCGTCCACCGTGTCGGAATGCCCGATCTGTTCGTGGAGCACGGCACCGCCGCTGACCAGCGACACCAGTTGCAGCTCGACGCCGAAGGCATCGCCGAGCAGGTGCTCAACGCCTTCTTCCCCGAAGCAGCCACTCACCGGAGCGCAGAGCCTCAGGAAGTCGCTGCTACGAGCTAACGTCGGCGCCCTCATTTCTCTGCCTCGGCCCACGGATGCGTCCATCGGGGATCGTCAAGACTCCGTGCGTCGTTCGCATACAAAGCAACCAGCAACCACTACCACACCGTCATTCCCGCGTACGCGGGAATCCATCTTTGTTATACAGCCGAGGCCTGAGTACAGAAAGCGAAAGCCCCGCCGCTTCAATCACTCATTGTGTAGCTCATCTAATGGCACACATCCCCCGGCGACAAATTGTCGCCCACGCCTTTCCCTGATACCATAATGCCTGCCCGAAACCGGGCAACTCCATGCAACACATCGGGGAGGAATCCGAGTGACCACCACATACGAACCCAACATGATCCTCAAACACGGCGACTACAAGGTCATCGGGACCCGGCCCGTCCGTCACGACGGGGCTGATAAAGTCACCGGACGCGCCAAGTACGGCGCGGACTTCCACGCCAACGATCTTCTGCATGCCAAATTCGTGCGCAGCCCGCACGCTCATGCCAGAATCCTGTCTATTGACACCAGCGAGGCCGAGGCGATGGACGGCGTCTTCGCCGTCGCCACGGGCGCGGACCTGCCGGAGGTGGCCGACGAAATGGTCGCCCTCGGTGAGGGCGCCGCAAACCTGCGCTACCTTCGCAACAACGTCCTCGCCGAAGACAAGGCCCTGTACAAGGGTCACGCCATCGCTGCGGTAGCCGCTTCCAGCCCGCACATCGCTGAAGAGGCCGCCGAAAAGATCAAAGTGGAGTACGAGGTCCTCGATCCCGTCCTGACAGCGCCCGAGGGCATGGCGGACGGAGCCTCCATCCTGCACGAGTCGCTCCGCACATCCGAGATGGGTGAGACTGCTGAAGGGCAGAGCAACGTCGCCGAGCACTTCAGGCAGGTCAAGGGTGACGTCGAAGCCGGATTCGCGCAGTCCGACCTGGTGATCGAGCGCGATTTTGACACCTCCACGGTTCACCAGGGATACATCGAGCCGCACGTCGCCACAGGACTCTGGAACAGGGACGACAAGATCACCATCTGGTGCAGTACGCAGGGATCCTTCAGCGTTCGCGACGAAATGGTCGGGATACTCAGCAAACCGGCGTCCCAGATCAAGGTCATTCCCATGGAGATCGGCGGAGGATTCGGAGGCAAGATCCCCGCATACCTCGAACCGACGGTCGCCATCCTGTCCAAGAAAACGGGCCGCCCGGTCAAGGCAGTCATGACTCGCCAGGAGGTCTTCGAGGCAACCGGCCCGACCCCAGGCTCCCACATGACGGTCAAGATCGGCGTCGACAACGACGGAAATATCCTTGCCGCACATGCCAATCTCCAGTTCGAGGCGGGTGCCTTCCCCGGTTCGCCCGTTGGAGCGGCTGCCATGTGCGTGTTCGCTACCTACGACATAGCCAATCAGCAGATCGACGGCTACGATGTGGTCGTAAACAAGCCCAAGTCTCAGGCCTACCGCGCGCCCGGCTCTACGAACGTCGCATTTGCCACCGAGACCGTCCTGAACGAGATCGCCGAGAAACTCGGAATCGACCCCATCGACCTCCGGCTCAAGAACGTCGCCACCAAGGGGACCACTCGTGCAGATGGGGTGACCTTCCCCCGCATCGGCGCCAAAGAGGTCCTTGAGGCAATGCGGGACCATCCGCACTACTCCGAGTCTATCGACGGCGAGAACAAGGGCAGGGGAGTCGGGATTGGATACTGGTTCAACGTCGGCTTCAAGTCGGCCGTCAACATCAGCGTCAACCCCGATGGGACGATTAACCTGACCGAAGGCTCAACCGACATCGGGGGAACCCGCGCTTCGATCTCCATGCAGGCCGCAGAGGTGCTCGGCATCCGAGCCGAGGATGTGAACCCCACCGTCGTCGACACCGACTCCATTGGCCATACCGATGTCACCGGCGGGAGCCGCGTGACCTACGCCACCGGCTGGGCCGCGTATGAAGCGGCGCAGGACGTGAAGCGACAGATGATCGCCCGCGCCGCCCTGATTTGGGACGTTGATCCGGACTCCCTGGAACTCGTGGACGGCGTCTTCCGCTCGAAGGCCGACGAAGAGCTCAACATGACCTTCGCGGAGCTCGCCGGACAGCTCAACGATACCGGCGGTCCCATCATGGGCCGTGGCGCTCTCGACACAGGCGGTCTCGGCGCGGGTGGCGGTTCGTTCGCCGGAAACATCGTCGATGTCGAGGTTGATCCCGATACCGGCAAGGTCGACATCGTCCGATTCACCGTCGTCCAGGACGCCGGCAAGGCTATCCACCCGAGCTACGTCGAAGGACAGATGCAGGGCGGAAGCACCCAGGGGATCGGCTGGGCGCTGAACGAGGAATACTACATGCGCGGCGACGGCATGATGATGAACTCAACCCTCCTCGACTACCGCATGCCCACCAGCCTCGACCTTCCGATGATCGATACCGTCATCGTCGAGGTGCCCAGCGAGCAGCAGCCCTTCGGCGTTCGGGGAGTCGGCGAGGCCAACATCGTCCCGCCGCCCGCGGCCATCGCTCACGCCATCTACAACGCTTCCGGCATCCGAATGCTGCGCCTCCCGATGAACCCCGCCGCAGTCACCGAAGAAAAATTGACCAACGGCAGCTAGCCCAAGTACGACATACCGTTGTAAGCAACCTAATCGTAGGGGCGGGTTTCAAACCCGCCCCTTTTCGCTTGCCCAAGACCAACACTCGACACCGTTCACCCTGAGCAGCGTTACGCTCCGCGCCCGGGGCCGTGCAGGGTGTTAGTAACTGCCGTGTGGCTACGAGAGAGCACGTTCGGTCTGAGCCTGTCCAAGGCCCTCTTATCCCCTCTCCCGTCGTGGGCTGCCAGGGGTATGTGAAATGGAATTGCAGCTATAATCCAGCTACCGCAATTCTGTCATTCCGAGCTTTGCGAGGAATCTAAAATCCATCATCGCAAGACCGGACGCCCGGAACCACGCTTGTATCGTGACCGAGAATCAAACCTTCTCCATGTCAGCTTTACGTTGGGACAGACATCTTAGATTCTTCGACTCCGCTGCGCTGCGCTCAGAATGACAGTGAGGGGATCATTTCTCCTTCGTGGAAGCGGATTGATGGTCAAATGCCTGCCCCTGCCACCCGGTCGTGGGAGAGGGCTAGAGCCCGCCCCGTACTTGATACGGGGGTGAAGGTATCTTCTCAAGGGAGGAGGGACTACTGCCTCAGACCGTTGCTCACCCCCTCACCACGTCGCAATCGTCTCCGGCAGCGACTCGTAGATGACCGTGTAGCTGTAGTACCGCTCGCCGTCGATCTCACCCGCTTCAGTCGCCGCGACCACCGCGCAGTCCGGCTCCTCGAAGTGGCGGCAGTCCGTGAACTTGCATCCCCCGGCAGCCTTTTCGATCTCAGGAAAGAAGTGCCATAGCTCTGGCCGTGTGAGCCCGCTGAGGCCCCATTCGCGAATGCCAGGCGTGTCAACGACCGTCGTATCCTCGTCGATACGCAGGAGGGTTGCCCTTGTGGTCGTGTGCCGCCCCTGGTCCCGCCCGCGCCAAGTGCTGATTTCGCCAACCCGGAGGCCGAGCCCCGGCTTCAAGGTATTGAGCAGCGACGACTTCCCCGTCCCCGAAAGCCCCGACAGCACCGTACTCTTCCCACTGAGATGCTCTCGAAGCTCATCCATGCCGTCTCCCGTCGTTGTTGAGGTAACGACGACGGTGTAGCCGAGATCATGATAGGGCGCAAGCGCCGTCTCGAACTCCTCATTGTCTTCGACGAGGTCCCCCTTCGTGACGCAGATGACCGGGTCAAGTTCGTGAACGTCGGCTGTGACAAGGTACCTGTCGACCAGCTCCGGCCAGAATGCCGGCTCCCGCCACGACGCGACGATCAGCAGTTGGTCGACGTTGGCCGCGACGATCTGCCGCAGGTATCCCTTGAACGATGTGGGCCGCGTCAGGATCGAGTCGCGTTCCAGTAGCTCCTCGATGGCGAAGCCCCCCGCGCCGTCATCCGCTATGACAACGCGGTCTCCAACTGCCACGGGGTTGACGAAGCCGGTCTCCTGGTCTTTGAGCGACTCGCGAATCTGGCACTCGGTCGATTCGCCGCCAACCTCCACCATGTACAGGCTGCCGTGTACCGAGGTCACTAGGCCCAGCAGCCCCGAAACGTCATCGTCCGACCGGTATTCCTCTTGCGGCGTGCCGAGCCAGGCGCGCTCGCTTTCCTGAACGACCTGCCTTCGCCGCTCCCTCTCTGCGGGCGATGCCACCCGCTCCCGCCGGTCGTATGACAGGTCGTCCCAATCGCCGCCCGCGTCCCGCCACGACTGCTTTCTCCTCGGCTTCCTCGTTTTTGGGGCTCGAACGACCCGCTTCTTCCTTGGACTCACATTACCTTCCGGCTTGATGATGGCCGTATTATGTGCGTTAATCGAACGAAGACGCAACGGTAGCCCCTTATCCTTGCACTGGGAAGAGCCATGAAAATCGTAGACCTCCGAAGTGACACGAAGACCCTGCCGAGCGCGGAAATGCGCGTGGCAATCGCTGAGTCCGAGCTTGGCGACGCCGACGAGGGCGAGGACCCCACCGTCAACCGGCTCGAGGCAATGGCCGCCGAGAGACTCGGCAAGGAAGACGCCGTCCTCGTTACCAGCGGCACCCAGGGAAACATGGTCGCGATCCTCTCGCAGTGCGTTAGGGGCGACTCGGTCATCGTCGGCCGAAACACCCACATCAATCTCGGAGAGGCGGGCGGCCTCTCAGCCCTGGCCGGTGTGACCATGCACCCCCTAGAAAACACCCCCGACGGTGGACTCGACCCCCATGAGGTGCGCGCGTCGATTAACCACGACAGTCGCGACTATGCGAAGACCGGCATGGTCTCGCTCGAAAACACCCAGAACCTGCTCGGAGGCCTCGTCCTCGACAGGGAGGAAATTGAACGAATAGCCGACATTGCGCACGAGCATGACCTTCCGTTCCACGTCGATGGCGCGCGACTGTTCAACGCCGCCGTCAGTCTGGGCGTCCCGGTCAGCGACCTCGTGGAAGCAGCCGACACAGTCACGTTCTGCCTCTCAAAGGGTCTCGGCGCCCCTGTCGGCTCCGTCCTGTGCGGGAGCCGCGAGACCATCGAGGAGGCCCGACGTTGGGTGAAGTACCTCGGGGGCAGCATGAGACAGGCCGGCATCATCGCCGCTGCCGGAGTCTACGCGCTCGAAAACATGGTCGACCGGCTGGCCGAAGACCACGACAACGCGCAACGCCTGGCCAAGGGACTGGCAGCGATTCCGGGCCTCCGGTTAGACCCCGAACGGGTCCAGTCAAATATCCTGTTCTGCCACGTCGACCAGGCCCACTCCGCGGAGCTTGCGTCTCTCATCGACGCCGAGGGCATAAAGTTCTACGATATCGGCCCCGAGCTGGGCTGGCGTTTCGTGACCGGTTACGGTGTAACGTCCTCCGACATCGATCACGCCCTCGACGTCATCGACTCCGTCGTCCGCGACTACCACCGTCGCTCAAACGGCCACACTCCACAGGTTAGGCCGCCATCCAGCAGACGGCTGTAGGCGAAGTTCGCCCCAGGTATCCCGTCGTAGGGGCAACCCTTGTGGTTGCCCGCCTCCACAGACTCAATGGTGTACTTTGTACCACCCTTCCATCCTAACGCTCTCAGTTTTTACAAATAAGAACGTATGTACTATACTACAGATCACCGACTACACAAGGACCGATCTCACGACGACGAGGAAATGGCACAGATCTAAACAGGTCTTCAATAGGAAAGGGCCCTGCAATTTACAGTCTGTCCGCTTTCCCAAGCGCCTTGAGAAACCGCGCAACTTTACCATAACGCGCGGAGAGTTACAGAATGTTACAAAATGTTACAGTTTTTCTGGAATTTCGCGGACAATCGCCGCCGGGGGCCACACCTCTAGCGAGCCCCAAACCCGGAAGGCGCCATCCAGACCTCTCTACGCGCCGAGTTCACCCACCCCGTACTTGGTCGCCGTGGCCTGCAGCCTCTCCCACGTCGACTCCTCCACCTCGATGCCGTGCTCCCGCCCCTGTACGGACCTCAGATGCTCGAGCTCGCCGGGATAATAGACCTCATCGAACCCCTTGGCCGTGGGCGTACTCTTGAGGTACTGGGCGAATTCCGTCACTTCCTGCTTGAACGTTTCGAGCGACCGGAACGCCTCCACGTTGAAAGCCGCCATGAAGCAGCCGTCATTGTGCCTCCCCGTCGGGTCCACTCCGAATCCCAGACCCGTCAGCAGCCCGGAGAATATTTCAACAATGGACGAAAGGCCGTACCCCTTATGTCCCTCCGTTCCGCCAAGCGGCAGAATCACCCCGCCGTCTGAGTAGTCGTGTGGATCGGTCGTCGCGTTGCCGTTCTTGTCGAGTATCCACCCCTCCGGTATCTCCTTGCCGCGCGCGATTGCCAGGCTGATCTTCCCGGCAGCAACGGCGCTCGTCGCCATGTCGATGAACAAAGGACCTTCGAGGTTGCTCGGCATCGCGAAGCATATCGGGTTCGTGCCCAGCCGCGCCTCGCGTCCTCCGAACGGCACCACTCCCTTCGCCGTCCTCCCGGAGTCCGCCGTCATCATGCCGATCATCCCCGCCTTTGCCGCCATGATAGGGTAGGCCGCCACCCGACCCACGTGCCCCTGCCGGTACACCGTCGCCGCCGCAACGCCGCCCGCCGCGGCCTTTTCGATTATCGAACCCATGACGAATTTCGACACGTGATACCCGAATCCCCAGTTGCCGTCCACGACCATCGTCGTCGCCGTCTCTCGCACAACGTCCATCGGCGCGCCGCAAACGATGTGCCCTTCCTCTATGCGCTCGATGTACGACGGAATCTGGATTATCCCGTGCGAGTCGTGGCCCGCAAGGTTGGCCCCTATGACCCCCTCGGCGACCGAGGCGGCCTCGTCCTCCGTCGCGCCCGCTCCCACGAGCAGGTCGCGTGTGATTTCCTCAAGACGGTCGGCTGATACGGTTGGCATGTTGTCGGTTACTCCTATCCTGTTGGTTTCTTCAATACGTACATGATGAAATTGGGTACACGGAATTCGTCGCTAAACTCCGGGTGTTCCGTAAGCTGCTCCTCGGACGGAGTCGGCTCGTGGAGCCCCTCGATCGTGAATCCCGCGTTGAGGAACGCCGAAACGTGGCTCGACAGCGTCCTGTGCATGTTGACGAACGGTCTGCCCCACCACATGAACTCGCGCGGGCCTTCCTCCGTATAGTGATCGAGGGGATAGAAGAGTTTTACCGTCCCTTGCCTTATCCAACCGGGTTCCTTTGCGCTCCGCATCGGATGGATGTTGCAGACCACAAACCTCCCGCCGGGACGAAGCACCCGGTACGCCTCTTGAATCGACCGGCGGTAGTCGAGCAGGTCCGTGAGCACGATATACGACACCGCCAGATCGAAGGACTCGTCGCGCACTCCCTCAAGATCTTCCGCATCGCCGACGAGATACGTTTCACCCTTGCTCCCAAGCGAGCGCGCTCGTTCGATTAGCGCTTCGGTCAGGTCGATCCCGGTCATCACCGCGCCTCGCTTGGACAATATACGGCAGAACCGGCCCTCCCCACAGCCGATGTCGATGACCTTCTTCCCGCACACGTCTCCCAGCGCCTCCAGCATCCACGAGTCGAGCATCCCCGTGCGGTGGATATGGTCCCTCTCTATCCAGTCCTGGGCCGCCTCTGTCCACTGGGTGCGCAGCCGATTCTCTAGTTCCATAGGTCTCCATTACGCTTGCACAAAGCATGGCATCGGCGATAAAACGTAACCTGAACATTATACGGCCCCGATAGGGTCGGCGACAGGAGGTCAAGGCTCGTGAGCGAGCGCGAAATCGAGATCACGGCAGGTCAGGTAACGGTAAGCGCGGTCCTGAACGACACCGACACAGCCGCCATGATATGGTACGCCCTGCCCATTGAGGCGTCCGCAAGCACGTGGGGTGACGAGATATACTTCGGCATTCCCGTCTCCGCCGCAGAGGAAGATGCTCAGGAGGTCGTCGATCTCGGAGACCTCGGATACTGGCCTCCCGGCAGCGCCTTCTGCATGTTCTTTGGACCCACCCCCATGAGCCGCGGCGACGAAATACGTCCCGCCAGTCCCGTTACTGTCATCGGACGAATGCACGGCGACCCGACGGTACTCAAGAGTGTGGAATCCGGCGCACCGGTCCTGATAGAGCGAGTTTGACCTGAACAACCCCATGCCTCACCATAAGGATGGAGGAAGACAGTCATTTCTAGGTTGAAGCGGGTAGGCAAGAGCCCAAACACCGTCATTCCCGCGAAAGCGGGAATCCAGCATTAGCTATGTATGGCCGCCTCCACAATGACATCTTGATTGAGCCTTACCCTCAACTGTGGAAAGCGCGCCCGGACTCTTCAAAAAAATAGCAAATGCCAATGACAAGATTCAGCGACATACTCCGCGACCGCGCCTCAGAGATATGGGAGCAGGAGCACAACCACCCCTTCGTTGTGGAGTTGGGGCAGGGTACCCTCCCACTGGAAAAATTCCAGTGGTACATGAAGCAGGATTACCTGTTCCTGATCGACTTCTCCCGCGTCATCGCGCTAGCCGTCGCAAAGGCCGAGACGCTGGAGGACATGGGCTGGTTCGCTCGACTTCTCCACGAGACCCTCAACACGGAGATGTCGCTTCACGTCAGCTTCTGCGAGGACTTCGGCATAACCGAGAGCGATCTCCTGGCGACTCGCTTGTCTCCCACGACTCGCGCATACACAGACCACATGCTCTCAAACGCCCACTCCGGCGCGATTGCGGAAATCGCCGCGACGCTCCTCCCGTGCTCATGGGGCTACGCCGAAATCGGTCAGGCGCTCGAGGCCCGTGGCAAGCCGACACACCAACCTCTATACTGCCGGTGGATCGAGATGTACAGCTCGACGGAATTCGGAGAACTGGCCGTATGGCTCCGTTCATTCATCGATCGTACGGCCGAACGACTCTCGCAATCGCAGCGTGAGCGACTCGTCGAGATTTTCGTCACGAACAGCAAGTATGAGTACCTGTTCTGGGATGCGGCGTACCGGATGGAGGAGTGGCCTGTGTGAGAGTGCCATCGGAACGAATGGCGTTTTTCGCCCTGATGAAAGATACTGTACGAATACTGTCGTAAAATATCGCAAGATTGCTGAGTACGTACGTTTCCGTATAATATCAGAACGTTTGCTCCCGACATTCTGCCTGTGATGAGGATAAGACGTAGGTGTGAATTGTCGAATTCGTGCTCCAAACCATAATCTTCGTAAAGAATCCCACAACCGCCTTGACAACGAAATTCGTAACGGAGTATCATGCGGTTCCAAGATAGTAAGTAAATTCCGTAACCTCAAACTCAGGGAGAGGGAGGTGACTCAAATGGTTTCATTCAAGGCATGCCCCAGGTGCAGCGGGGACGTAGTAACGAAGATGGATATGTACGGGCGGTTCAACGAGTGCCTCCAGTGTGGGCACGCCGTCGATCTCCCGACACAGCGAGCCGTGTTCAATTGGACCAAGGGCCGACTTAAGCCTGGACGCCCTCGCAAGGACGCCGCTCAGAGAGATGCTGCATAGTTAAACGTCCAAGACAACTGACCAAGACGAAACAGCACCCGGGCGACTACAGGGTGCTGTTTTCATGTCAGGCGAAAGTCACTCGGACAAGTTGTTGACAGGCGCCTTCGTCTCATGTACCTTAATTCCGGCATAATAATTCATGTCGTATTGTTCACATTTAGGAGGTAACAGGAAATGGAAACGTCAGTACTGGATCCGCAGGTCGCCTCAGGTGTGGCCGTTGCAGACATGCCGCCCTGCAACCACCAGTGGATGATCGACTCGCCCAATGGACCGCAGAGCAGGGGCGAATGCCGACTCTGCGGGGCTGAGCGCTACTTCCAGAACTACATCGAAGGCTCAAGCTGGGGCTACAACGTCACCCTCGACCAGCTTCGCGGCGACAACAACCGGTTGCCGGTGGAGACGCCTTCTAGGTCTAAGACGAGCCTGGCCGAGGAGCTCTAGACCACCAAGCGGAACAACAGTGGACTCCGCGGTCGTCAACCGGTCGCGGAGTTTTCCTTTTCCCCGGTCCCATAAGGCTAGCGGAAGAGGTCATTCGCACGTTCCCTCACCAGTCCTGCCGCCGACCCGTTGCCGGGGGAGAAGCGCACACCTCTAGCAATGACCGCCGGCACCTGGTCGACCTTGCCCATGACCAGTTCCGACGCCGCAGCCACCTCATCGGCGGTTGCGATTTTCGTAACTCCCATCACCTTCGACTGTACGTCGGCCTGCCCTCGGTAGTCGATGAACGGCTCCATTCCCGCAACCCCGATGGCGAAGTTCACGTGCCCTTCCCGCCACGCCCTCCCAAACGTATCGGTGATGATGACGGCTAGTTCCGGAATCCCGGTCTCTCCTATGAACCGCTGCAGCAATTCCCTAGCCGAACCGTCAGGGTCCTTGGGAAGCAGCGTCACCGTATCATCTCCGACGACATTCGACGCATCAATCCCCGAGTTTGCGCAGACGAAACCGTGCGCTGTCTCGGTTATCAGTATTCCCCGGTCAAGGTCCTGCCGCACGATCCCGACGCTCTCGCGAATGACCAACTCCACGAGCCGGGGATCGCGCCCTGTAGGTTCTGCGAACCGGCGCGCGAAGTCTGAGGGCTCGATCTCCGCCAGGTCGACGGTGCGTCCCTCCGCCTTTGAGACGACCTTCTGTGTCACCACAACGATGTCACCGCTCTTCAGTGGCGTATCCTGCAATCGGACCGCGCGCAAAATCAGGGCTGCTAGGTCGGAGTCCGAGGTGACTTCCGGTATCCCGGAGACTCCGATGAAGCGGGCTTCACTGAAGCCGCCAGTCGGTGCAGTGTCGTCATTCGTCATGACCGGCGTTATATCATCGGCCGGTTTGCCGGTCAACGGGTAGGGTTTGATATACTCAGACTTCCACTCTCAATTGGTGAGAACGCAGCCCCATGCAGCTTCTGAGAAGCCTCCTCTTTGTGCCGGGAAACCGGGCCAATATGCTGGAAAAGGCGCTGGGACTTAGCCCCGATGCCGTCGTTCCCGATATGGAGGACTCCGTTCCCATTGCCGAAAAGGTGAACGCGCGCGAGATGGTCGCCTCCTTCCTCCCTGAACTCGCTGAGTCGGGTCATCAGATCATCCCCAGGGTGAACGCCCTCCACACCGGCCTCTTGCAGGACGACATCACCGCCGTAATCGGGCCGTACACGTCTGGCATCTCGGTCGGTAAGGTCGGAAACGCAGAGGACGTGCGGCAGATCGCGGACGCCGTCGGGCGGGCGGAGGTAGCTGCCGGAGTTCCGTTTGGGAGAACGGCCCTGATTCTCTGGATAGAAACTGCAAGCGCAATTGAAAACGCCTCCTCGATCTGCCGGGCGTCAAAGCGCGTCCTTGCCGTCGCGTTCGGCGGTGAGGACTTCACCAACGACATGGCGATTGAAAGGTCGGAAACCGAGGAAGAGATCGCACATGCGCGCAGCGTCGTGACCGTGGCGGCTCGTGCGGCAGGAGTCCTTGCCCTGGAAACGCCGTACTTCAACTTTAGAGACGATGCTGGTCTGAGACGAAACTCGACGACATCCAGGAACCTTGGATTCAGGGGACGCTTTGCCATTCACCCCAGCCAGATCGAAGGAATAAATGCCTCCTACATGCCCTCGGAAGAGGAGATCGAACAGGCCCGCCGTATTGTCGCAGCGTTCGCGGAAGCAGAAACCCAGGGCAGCGCAGCCACGTCTCTCGACGGCAAGGTGATCGACGTCCCCGTAGTCGAGCGGGCTCGTAAAGTCCTCGCTGTCGCAAATTCGGCCAGCGACCCCTAGGTGCCCAATTCCAAAATGACACTTGCCAATCGCTTTACGCCATTCCCGCGAAAAGAGACCTTCGCGCCACCCCCGCGAAGGAAGACCCTTGTGCAATCCCCGTCATTCCCACAAGAGGTGACCCTTGCACAACCTCCGTCATTCCCGCGAACGGAGACCTTTGAACAACCACCGTCATTCCCGCGAAGGCGGGAATCCAGAGACGTCAGCAAAGCTGGAAGGTGGCCATTCGCCGACAATTTCCTAGCGGGAGAGCGGTTATTCAAACGTCTCCAAGAGCGGGATACTAAATCAACTGTAGCGCAGGAATAAACCTGACGATCTCCAAGCGTCACGAAGACACGAGAAGGCTCAAATGGACAAAATCATTCTCAGCGGTATGGTGTTCTACGGCTTTCATGGCATGAGTGAGGCCGAGCAGGAGCTCGGCCAGCGCTTCGATGTCGATCTCATCGTGCAGCAGGACCTCAGCAGGGCAGGCGAGTCCGATATGCTCGAGGATACCTTGAGCTATACCCACCTTTACCGCACGGTCAAGGAAATCGTCGAAGGACCGAGCCGCAAGCTCCTTGAGAATGTGGCGGAGACGATTGCGGCAAAGATTCTCGCCGAGACGTGCGTCGAGTCCGTTCAAGTGACAGTCAAGAAACCCAAGGTTCCCATGAAGGGAAGCGTGCTGGACTATGCGGCTGTAGAAATAGTCCGTCATCGCGGCCACTAATACCAATTCGTTTTGAATACACCGTGAATTGGCCATGCACAGCCAAGTCTCACCCGTCTTTCCGGCGAAGGAACGTCACCCCGTACCACGATGCGGGGCCGGAATCCAGAAAGTCCGATAAGTCGAGAATACGGCCAGTCACACCCAATTGGTAGTAGCAACTGCCTTGAAGACGACCTCTTTCCCCCTTTGTGCTCTCTGCGGTCTCTGCGGTGAATCACTCCCGTCCCACCGTTGCTGTAACCTACTCGAATGTCCTAGGACGTCCCAAAATGTCCCACCCCTGTAGGCAGGTCACTGAACGGCTGAGGCAATGACCTGGCGCTCCCACCTGCCGTGATTGAACTTGAAACGCGGCGACTGCTACAATGCCGTCCACCTAAAGGAAGGGGAGTGAGGCAATGCCCGTAGTTACCATTCAGCTGCTCTCAGGCAGATCCAAGGACCAGAAGACCAAAATAGCAAAGGCGGTCACAGACGCACTCGTAGACATTGCCGGCGCAAGGCCCCAGGGCGTTCAGGTCATCTTCGATGATGTGGAAAAGGACGACTGGGCGAACGCCGGAGTCCTCATGTCGGACAAGTAATCGGCGCCGGTGTTTCAGCAGTCGGAGCGACGGCAGCATTACAGACAGGCATGACCGTCGCGCCGTCAACCATGCGGTTCTCGGCCTTTTGGCGTACGCCCTGTAATTGACACTCGAAGCGCCGCTCCTATATAGTTGTTCTACGGTTTGGCAACGTAGCTCAGTCGGTTAGAGCGGGCGCTTCATAAGCGCTAGGTCACTGGTTCGAGTCCAGTCGTTGCCACCACCGGAACGGCCGAGCCGCTCGCGGGGGCTTGGTGGGGCATCAGACCGGTCGGTTCGGGCGCCACGTGAGGAGTTGGGCGGTTAGCTCAGTGGTTAGAGCGCTTGCTTCACACGCAAGAGGTCCGAGGTTCGACCCCTCGACCGCCCACCAGCAGGTGCGAATTGGCCGGAGGTAAGGGCGAAGAACGAAAGACTTGCCGAAGTGGCGGAATTGGTAGACGCGCTACATTCAGGATGTAGTGCCCGAAACGGGCGTGTGGGTTCGAGTCCCTCCTTCGGCACCATAAGATAGCAAGAGCCCTCGCCTGGGCAAGAGGAAAATTCGGAGATACGCGCTTGTAGCTCAGATGGATAGAGCGCATCCCTGCGGAGGATGAGGCCGTGGGTTCGAGTCCCGCCAAGCGCGCCACGCATCTCCCCCTCAAACACTGATCATCCCACAACAAACTTCCAGCGAAACGTGTATCGGTTCCCTATGGGGGGTTAGCTCAGCTGGTTAGAGCGTCTGTCTTACACACAGAAGGTCAGAGGTTCGAGTCCTCTATCCCCCACCACCTTATAGCTAAGATTAGGGGGCTCGAATCCTCACGCTGCGTGGGACGGAGGTAGAATCGTAATGCAGACGATGATCGGGAACCGCCGGTTCGCTCTGACAGTGGCGGTTGCGCTGGTGCTGGTGTCCGTAGCGTGCAGCAACAACGGCAGAACCTGGGATGATGCGCGCTACACAGCCGAGATGCGGAACGCGGAGGGCGACGCCATAGGCACTGTAGTCATGCAGCATGGCTCAGGGGGATTCTTGGTGACCGTCATGGTGGAAGGCATCGAACCCGGCCCGCACGGCATCCACATCCACTCAGTCGGGACGTGCATGCCCGATTTTGGGGCGTCAGGCGGACACATCAACGTGGACAACCGCCAGCACGGGCTGCTCAACCCAGACGGCCCGGACAACGGCGACCTGCCCAATATCTATGCCGCCGCCGATGGTACCGTGCAGGCCGAACTATTCACGACCCTAGTTGATCCAGACCTGCTGATGGACGACGACGGGTCAGCCATCGTGATCCACGAGAACCGCGATGACCATAACACCCAGCCCATCGGAGGAGCCGGAGGGCGCATCGCCTGCGGCGTGCTGAACTAGGCGCGGTGCTCTAGTCCTGCGACAGGCAGGGCCTGTCAGTATCCGCCCAATTGAGAAGGCTCGGACGGCTCATTCAGGCTGTCATAGGCCTCCCAGCCATATCTCACGGTGCCATCTACCGTCCACGTCGCCCACCATGTGCCTGGACGGGCTAGACTGCACCCGCATCCCAAGCGGGATAGTCTGGTCGGTCGTCGTTACGTTTGCATTATCTGGATCAGGTTGCCGCAGGTGTCGTCAAAGACCGCAATGGTGACGTTGGCCAATTCTGTTGGCTCCATTGTAAAAGCTACGCCCAGTGACTTCAGTTTCTCATGCTCTGCGCGGATGTCCATAACGCTAAAGGACGCCGCTGGGATGCCTTGGTCAAATATCCCTTTCTGATATTCTTGTGCTACCGGGTTTTCATTCGGTTCAAGCAGAAGCTCAGTCCCATCTGGGTCATCGGGCGAGACGACGGTAAGCCACTTGAATTCCCCCACAGGCAAGTCATGCTTCTTCACAAAGCCGAGGATCTCCGTGTAGAACCTCAGAGCTTCGTCCTGGTCACTTACGAAAACGCCGGTGAGTGTAATGCGCATATCTGGTCTCCTTTTCTTTTCATAGTGTCACTTGAGCCATCGGTTCACGACAGTCCTGAGAGGTTCATCGTTGAAGACAAGCATCCGATACTTGCCGCGCTTCTCTGAGCTTACGAGCCCCGCTTTTTCCAAGACATCAATGTGCTTGGCTAAGGCCTGTCGGGAGATGGCGACTTCATGCCGCATGATCAAGCGTGCCGTGAGCTCGTAGAGCGTCTGCTCCTTGCGCTCAGACAGCTCGTCCAGCATCAACCTCCGTGTTGGGTCCGCGAGTGCATTGAAGACTAGGTCTGTGTGCATGCACACAGACTATACGCAACCATAGGGTTGCATGTCAAGAGCGGTTCCCCAGGCTGGCAGGAACCACATCCCCAGCCATTTACAGAAGTGCATATAGCGAACTCCCAGCCAAACTCTTGCGGTACAGGACACGTTGGCCCACCCGAAGAGAGGCTCGGACTCTCGGCCATGGTGTTGGTCCCGAGGCTCACAGCCCGCCGATCCAAAGCTCAAAGAAGGTTCTGTCTATCGTCAAAATAGGCACCACTCATTTGTAGCTAGACCCAACAGGGCCCATTACGATACCAAGCTAATCGTCGTTGAGAAGGTTCTGTCTACGGTAAGAAGCGGGTCACTCTCCCCGGCTAGTCCTTTCCGTAGACAGAACCACACTTGACAACAATGCTCGTCGTAACTGTTCAGACTTGGTGAGAAACCCTCGCTGAACAAAGCGCCGTCATACCCGCGAATGCGGGTATCCACAGAGTTAGGGAGCGTTGGTCTCATCAAAGCTGAACACTCACCGAAAGTGGTAACTGTTCAGAGTCAGTGAGGGCGTTCGACATACAGAGCCACCGTCATTCCGGCGAAGAGCTTGCCCCGTACTCCGATACGGGGCCGGAATCCAGAGGGGCGGGGACGTTCACCTCATCAAAACTGAACAGTTACTGCTCGTCCGCCAGACTTGACGGTCAGACTCCAGTATTCGTACGGTCACCGACCTGGGAACGCCGGTATAGCTTGAACGAAGCCCCAACATCTTCTTCGAGTTCAGAGAGGTGGCGTGCCACCGCCGGAAGTTCGCCGGCCAGGAGCTCATGCGCTTGGTCCAAGCCCAACCGCCGTCGGTTCTGATAGGATCTGCGTTACCCCAGAGGTCTAACGAGAATTGATCGAATACTTCGACAGCTTCTACGGCGGCCACGTCAAGATGGACGGACTCGGCTTTGCGGGCACGCCCGTTGAGAAGCGGCGGCCTTCGAATGACGATCTCGTCTCCGTGTACCGCGAGGCGCAGGAGTTCGCCGAGCTGATGGACCGCACCGGCTACGACACCTTTTGGGTGGGGGAGCACCACTTCCAAAGAGAAGGTTACGGAGGCACGACGAACGTGCCGATGTGGGCGGTCTACCTCGCGCAGTTCACCGAGCGACTCAAGATTGGGGCGATGTTCAACACGGTGCCGGCCTGGCATCCGTTGCGTCTGGCCGAGGATTTTGCCACCGCCGACATTATGACCGGCGGTCGCGTTCGGTTTGGCATCGGACGTGGTTACATCTACCGCGAGGTCGAGACCCTGGGTGGGCCTTTGATCGACAACGACGCCAACCGCGAGCTGTTCGAGGAGCAGGTCGAGATTATCCTGAAGGCATTCAGCGAGGAATCGTTCTCGCACAAGGGCAAGCACTATAACCTTCCTCCCCGGGTCCCGCTTCGCCTGGGCACCCTGGAGGAGATCACCCTGGTGCCCCGTCCGATCACCCAGCCGGTCGAAGTCTGGCAGCCCATCACGAGCGCCACGCAGCGAGGGTTGGACTTCATGGTCCAACACGGCATCAAGGGCGTCATCGTCGGCGACACGGTAACCGGCGGACGGGCTGAGAATTTGGCGAAGCAGTACCGCGCGGCCCTTGCGAGGAACGGTCGCGAGACTGAGTTGGGAGAGGACATCGCTCTTGGGTTCAACCTGCATATGGCGGACACGCGAGAGCGTGCGATGCGTGAAGCAACTCCCTATCACGAGGAGTGGCTAAAGGCGGTGGTCCCTCTGGGACGTATGCCGCGCCTGTCGAAAGAGCAGATGCAAGCCACAGCGGACCCGGCCAAGGCCCCTCTCGCAGGCCTGCCGACTGTTGAAGACCTCGTCGAGCGAGGCACCTGGGTCTGCGGCCCGCCCGAACTCGTGCGCGAAACAATCGCCGACATCCAGGACCGCTTCCCCGGCCTGAAGCGGATCTTCGTTCAGGCCGGCGGTCTCGGGATTCCGCCCCGCGTCATGCGCGAGGATCTGGAGTGGTTTGCCGCCGAGGTGATGCCTCAATTCCTGCACGGAGAATCGAACTAAAGGACAGATAGCGTGCATGAGAGAGCCTGGCGTGACGAAGTAGTCGTGCGTAAACATGTCCTCCTTCGGGTTCACGCCCCTGTTCCCATGCTGGCAGCATAACTGCCGCGCTCTTTGTTCTCATCTTGGAGCGGGAGTCTCCTGACTTATCCTCCGTTGCCCGGTATCTAAACCGCCCTGACTCTTGGCGGGAGCAAATTCGCGACATAGTCTTTCGCTGCTGTTGAGAAGATGAACAGAACCGAGAACCACTTACGCCTCGGCCTTTCGTAGATTCCCCACTCGTCCACGATATGCGACTGGCACGAAAGTAGAAGGGAACCTGCGGCGATCTTGAGGAACTCCCAGGCGGTAACTGTTCAGATTCGGTGAGAAACCCTTGCTGAACAAAGCGCCGTCATTCCCGCGAAAGAACGTCACCTCGTGCCCCGATACATGGGTAAGGGGTGTTCGCCTCATCAACTCTGAACAATTGCTATTTTGACCTTCGCTTGCTTCCCAGTCTATTATTTGCGTATGCCAACATCCAACGCTACTGAGGGCTTGCCGGCCACCATCGAAGTGCGTGGCCTGCGGAAATCGTACGGCGACGTAGAAGCCGTACGCGGCATAGACTTGAGCGTGTCCAAGGGAGAGGTATTCGCACTCTTGGGCCCGAACGGCGCCGGGAAAACTACGACGGTGGAAATACTGGAAGGTCATCGCGACCGGACAGGTGGCGAGGTCTCTGTTCTGGGCCACGATCCGGGGCTCAATGACCATGCTCTCAAGCAGCGAATCGGCATCGTCCTGCAGACGACGGGCGTGGAGCCGTATCTGACTGTGGAGGAGACGATAGACCTGTTCCGGGGATACTTTCCCCACCCGCTGCCTCTTGAGGAAATACTGGACGTGATAGGACTGCGGGAGCAGCGCCGAACACGGGTCCGGCGGCTCTCTGGGGGCCAGCAGCGGCGACTGGATGTAGCGATCGGCCTCGCGGGAGACCCCGAACTGCTTTTCTTGGACGAGCCTACAACGGGTCTGGATCCTGCGGCGCGCCGTGCCGCCTGGAAGATGGTCGGCAACCTCCGGTCTCTTGGCAAGACGGTCGTGCTAACGACCCACTACATGGATGAGGCCGAGCGCCTGGCTGACCGGGTGGCGATTATTGTGCAGGGGGAGATTGTCGCCGAGGGAACGCCGGAAGAATTGATGCATGGAAGTGGTTCTACGATCATTCGGTTCAAGATCCCGCCCGTTGCCGGTGTCCCGCCTGAAGACCTCCGCGCGGAGAGTGAAGGCGAAAGCGGCCGTTACACTATCATGACAGGTATGCCGACAAGCAGTCTGCACCGGCTCACCGGCTGGGCCCTGGAGTCGGGAATCGAGTTGGAGGAGTTGGCAGTATCGACTCCGACTCTGGAAGACGTGTTCATTGAATTGGTCGGAGCCGCTGAACAGGGAGATGAAGCAGGGTGAACACTTTCTTTCTAGCCATAAGGCAGATCCGCTATGAGAATAGGGCCTTCTGGCGCAACCCTCTGTCGGCGTTCTTCGTGTTCGTATTTCCGCTGATGTTCCTTGTAATCTTCAATCTCCTATTCGGCAGCGAAGAGTTGATTCTTCCGGGAGGGACGACGAACACCTCCACGTTCTACGTACCGGCCATAATTGCGATGTCGGTGATCTACACCTGCTTCAACAACGTGTCCATAGGCGTGTGTTTCGCCCGGGATCAAGGGCTTCTCAAGCGCATACGCGGCACGCCTCTGCCCGGCTGGACGTTCCTGTTCGGCAGGATCGTCCACTCCGCACTCCTGGCCGTCCTGCTGGTCGTTATCGTGACGGCGGCCGGGGCGTTGTTATACGACGTGGACATGCCCACCAACACGGTGCCCGCATTCCTCTTGACGCTTGCAGTCGGCGCCGCCAGCTTCTGCGCGCTTGGACTGGCGATTACGGCGGTCATCCCGAACGCGGAAGCCTCTCCTGCCGTCGTGAATGTGCTGATACTGCCGCTGCTGTTCATATCTGACATTTTCATCCCTCTGGAGGACGCGCCCGTCTGGCTTACCACCTTCGCGGACATTTTCCCGGTCAAGCACTTCGCGTCGGCGATGCATACCGCGTTCAACCCGTTCGAGACGGGCAGTGGCTTTGAGTGGATCAGTCTGCTGGTGCTGGCCGCGTGGCTGGCGGGTGGGTTAGTGATCTCGGTCCGATTCTTCTCGTGGGAACCCCGCCGATAGCAAACCGGCGGGATGAACCGCCCCTGCGAGCGGCTCAAGGCTATGAATTCGACGCCGAAGCATCCCGCGCCATGGTCGACGCACCCTAATCTTGCCGTACAAGAGTCCGTTCCATCCAGCGATGGGGAGCCGTTCGACCTCAACTGAGTGACTCTACAACTCCGTCTTGGGCCGCTCCTTGGTCGGGTCGACAAATGGCACTCGTACTACCTCGGCATCTACAATGCCGTCCTTTGGCAGTTGGACCTTCACGCGGGTTCCCCGTCTCCAGTGAGATGGAGGCATGACGGCCAGCGCTATGTTTGACTGTTGCGTCGGTGACCAGAAGGCGCTGGTCACATAGCCCACATCGCTGCTCGAGTCCTCGTCCTTGACCAGGTAGAAATCTTCGTTGTACCAGACAATTGGCTCGCCGCCCACCTTCAGACCGACGAGGCGCTGTTGAACTCCATCCGCCTTGATCTTGGCTAGGGCCTGCTTGCCTATGAATTCCTCTTTGTTCATGTCCACTTGCCAGCCAAGCCGGACTTCGAATGGGTTGTTCTCAATATCCAAGTCCTGGCCGTAGGACAAGATACCGGCCTCCAGTCTACGGATGTGGCTGGGGGCGATTACGCCCAGGTTGAACTCCTGCCCCTGCTCCAGGATATAAGGCCAGACATCGTCCGCCTTGAGCATCGCGTCATGTAGGTAAATCTCGAACCCCACTTCGGCGGAGAAGCCGGTGCGCGAGATCGTCACGGCATTGCCGTTCAGACTGTCGTGAATCAGGCCGTAGTACGGTATCTCCCTAATGTGCGGGCCAAACATCTTTTCCATCAACTGTACCGACTTGGGACCCTGGATCTGGACTGGAGACACGTCGATCTCGTGAATATCGACGTTCAACTTGCGGAAGGAGTTGACTCCTTGAGCCCACAGGAGCAGGTCGGAGTCCGAGATGCTGAACCAGAATTCGTCGTCGGCTACGCGAAGCAGCACCGGGTCGTTTATGACTCCGCCGTACTGGTTGCAGAGGATCACATACCGGGCCTGCATTGTGGGTACCACAGTGTGTACGTCGCGAGTGATCAGCAGGTTCACAAAATCTGCGGCGTCAGGACCCTTCACCTGGATCTGGCGCTCGACCGCCACGTCCCACATGCTGACGTGCTCGGTAAGGTACTTGTACTCTGCCATCAGCCCCCCATCCTCGGGCTTGATGTACGCCCTTGGGTGGTACAGGTGATTGTATGTTGTATACGCCCAGCAGCCGGCAGCCTTTGACAAGTGCCACCAGGGGGACTTTCTAATGCGGGTGGAGATCAGCATCTGGGCGTCACTGTTGCCGCTTTGCCGGAGGTTGATAGGCAGTCGACGCCGCCTGAGACCATCGACGATGAGAGTCTGAGTCATCTTCGAATCTCCTATCTCTAACTCTTGCACGGAGTGTATCCCTATACCGCTATTGAGACAATGGCAATCCAAGCCTCAAATCTGCCATCTTGTTACGGGGAGTCCAATCTTCAAAGACCCACTGAAGAAAGGAGTACCCCGGAACTGCCCACGGTAGATGCCACCCCAGGGAGCAGCCAGCAGGAATGTAAGGAATAGGCCAGGTGGTTATGTGGGTGACGGCAGAGCGCCTGCTCAAGTTTCACTACTACGAAAAATCTGGGGCGTTTGGAGGCTGCATGACCAGGTTCATGTGCGTCGCCACATATCCTCCTTTTCTGCTACGATGAGACATGCTTAGAAGATTGCCGGACTTGACCGTGCTCGATCTGAGTCGATTCTTTGACTCAACTAAGCTCTTCGTCTACTGGCTGGGTGCCCCATGACTGTTACCGCTTTTCTAGCAGCACCTCTTCGAGATCGAGTGGGGAAGTACATCTCCTTGCTCCGATTTGGGTGGCAGACCGTGATTGCCCCTTGGCCCCCATTCGCGGTATTTCTTGCCATCACGGGGTTTATCGGAGGGATCACCCCACCGGTGATGGTCGCAACGATATCGAGCCTGATCGATGCGGCTACGGTCGCCGTTGCATCGGAAGGGCCCAGCGACACGTCTGCATTGGACGCTGTGAGGACGGTGTATCCATGGGCGTTGGCATTGTTTGGACTGCGGATCATTAGCTGGATTGCCTACTCCGACACCGTCCAGAACTACCTGGCGGTCCAGCTTCGGGAGCGAGTTATGGAGCGGTTCGATCGGCTCATGCTGTCCAAGGCCTATTCCGTTCCGCTGGATCGCTTCGAAACCGTCGAGTTCTACGATGTGATGGCGCGGGCACATCGCTCAATGCACGCATGGAACGTCACCAATCAGTTGCCCCATATGCAACGCCTCGTTTCCACCCTTCTCGGAGGCGTTGGCGTCCTCTGGGTATTGGGTGCCGTTCATCTTGTCATACCTTTCTTGCTGCTGGTTGGCAGTGTCGTGGTGATATGGCGACACATGAGGAGCGAGCAGGAGTACGTGAACGTCCGCCAGAGTCAGGCGCCTCTCTGGCGCAGGCAATACTACTGGCGCAACCTGCTCACGGAGCGCAAAGGGGCCTCCGAGGTTCGCGTTTTTGGACTTGGCGACCACCTCGTAAAGTCGTGGCGGGCGGTGACCGATCAACTCATAGTAGAACTGTCAAAGTTGCGCCGTGGCGAGATTCCCAGGGCCTTGCCGTCGGAGGCGATTAATGTTGTGCTCGTCGGGATCGTGATGGGCTCGCTGATAGTCGCCGGCTCGAATGGAGCGCTGGATGTCGCCGCTTTCGTGGCACTCTTCTATGTGACCAACCAGTACGTAACGCACCTGAATGACATGGGATGGCGGCTCAGGGACCTCCGGCAGTTCTTCGTCGAGCTTGGCTATGCCGAAGAATACCTTGAGATCGAGGAAGAGTCTCTCGAACGCGGTGAGACGTCTCCTGGACGGTTGCTGGACGGCATCCGGTTCGAGTCGGTCAGCTTCACCTACCCCGGGAGCGATACACCTGCCCTCGATGCGGTGGACTTCGAAATAAGGGCCGGTGAATCCATCGCGCTCGTAGGTGAGAACGGCGCGGGCAAGACCACTCTGACGAAGCTGCTCCTTGGGCTCTACCGGCCCACGAGTGGCCGCATTACGGTAGACGGCACCGACCTCCAAGACATGGACCTCACCTCCTGGAGAAACCGGATTGGGGCCGCCTTCCAGGACTACATGAAATACGCCCTGTCCGCCCGAGAGAACATCGGCCTTGGCGACCTGTCTAAGGTCGATGACAACGAAGCCATCGAGCGCGCGGCCAGACTGAGTTCCGCCCAGGCTGTCATTGATGACCTGAATTCGGGGTTCGACACCATGCTGGGCAAGGAGTTCGCCGGAGGGCAGGAGATATCCGAGGGACAGTGGCAGAAGCTCGCGATAGCCCGCGTCTACCTCCGTAATGCCGACATCCTCGTGCTGGACGAACCGGCTTCCGCTCTTGACGCCCTCGCGGAGCTGGAGGTGTACCGTCGCTTTCTCGAGCTGTCGGAAGGCAAGACGGTATTACTGATCTCACACCGGTTGGGCTCAGCCAGACTCGCCGATCGGATCGTCTTCCTCCGGCGAGGTGTGATAGTAGAGCAGGGGACTCATGAGGAACTGATCGCCTCAGGCGGGCCATACGCCGAGTTGTACGAGATGCAGGCGGAGTGGTACCGATGATCCAATCGTACCTCTGGTCACACAAGAGGCGTGACGACGATTCATTCCGCGGTCGGTGGCGCAACCTGCCAAGGCTGGTCAAGCTGCTGTGGGAGGTTGGCCCCAGAGAGCTCACGACCATCGCCGCGTTTTCCGTCCTTAGTGGACTCTTGCCCCTCGGGTCTCTCCTTATTCTCCGTGGTCTCGTCGATAGCGCAGCCGGCGCCATTGGCGGAACGGAGTCCATAGCGGTTACGCTCCTGTGGTTGGGAGCGCTCCTCGTTGCAATTCTGGCCGACTCCGTGATTGACAAGGTTCACCTGTGGCTGGCGGACGATCTGCAGGAACGACTGAAGCAGGGCGCGCACGAGAGACTCATAGCCAAAGCCGGCCGCATTCCTCTTGCGATGTTCGACAGTCCGGAGTTCTTCGATCAGCTCCACCGCTCTCAACACGGACTCGACAACGTGCTGTTCACGTCCATGCGGGCGATATTCCAACTCCCCGCAAGGCTGATCACCGTCGTAGGTTTGCTGGTCTTCCTCGGCACGGCCCACTTCCTGTTGCCGCTCGTGTTGATCGCGGGCATGATTCCTCTGCACGTCTCTGAGTCGAGGATCATTAAGCGGATCATAGCGCTGAAGAAGAAGCACTCGACAACCGAGCGGTATGTTGCCTATCTGGACGAGATGATTATGTCCCGTGAGGCGGCCTCTGAGATCCGGCTATTTGGCACTGGGCCATACCTTCGGGACCGGCGCATGGACCTCAATATGATGATGAAGAAGGATCGGCTTCGTCTCGCGTTTGAGCGAACGAAGACCGCCCTGTTCGGCAATCTTTGGGAACAGCTCACCTACGGCATCGTCATTACCGGGGTCGTTGCCCTCATCGCGCTCGGACGCCTGTCGATCGGCTACTTCGCCGCATACCTGACGGCGGTGGAGCGGTTCACGGGCGCGTTCGCTGGCGTCCTCAATGGCTTCAGGGCGACCGACAAGACGCTGCGCACCGTATGGGACATGTTCGACTACCTCGACCTGCCGGAAGAGCGGGCCTTGTCAGGACTCCGGACCGTCTCGACTATGACGATTCCCCAAGTCGGCGCACCCCTTAACAAGGACAACACCAACGACACCCTCACAACAGAGCCCGATGGGCTGCTGCTGGTTCAGTTCGATGACGTGGTCTTCACTTATCCCGGTTCCGACCGACCGGTTCTCGATGGCCTTTCGTTCACGCTGGAGCCGGGGACAACCTTAGCGTTGGTTGGAGAGAACGGCGCCGGCAAAACGACGCTCTCGAAGTTGCTACTGGGGCTATACAGGCCGACAAAGGGTAGGATTTTAGTGAATGGAGTCGATCTCTCCGAGATGGATCCTTACGAATGGAGATCACACGTAGCCGCGGTCTTCCAGGACTATATGCGCTACGAGCTTACGGCCCGCGAGAACGTTGGCTACGGCGATCTCTCTCGCCTCCACGATCTGTCGGCTATCCGGCATGCCGCGGTGAAGAGTGGGGCCCACGATGTGGTGGAGACACTTCCTAGGCAATATGAGACCGTACTTGGAAGTGCTTGGGACGACGAAGGTCAAGATCTATCGACAGGTCAGTGGCAGAAGCTGGTGATCGCCCGCGCCTACCTCCGGGACGCGTCGGTCCTGATCCTCGACGAGCCGACCTCTGCCTTGGACGCTCGTACCGAGGTCGAAGTATACCGCCAGTTCCGCGACATGTCGGAGGGCAAGTCAGTGCTTCTTATCTCGCATCGCCTGGGTTCCGCCCGGCTTGCCGACCGTGTTGCGTTCTTGGAAGACGGTCGAATTGTAGAAGAAGGCGCCCACGACGACCTCGTTGAACTGCAAGGGCGATACGCCCACATGTACTCCGTTCAGTCTGGTTGGTATCGCTGACTCGGCGTTTGATAGTGTTGATAGGGCTGCCACGACGCTCCACCATCTCGACTATGCACCATAGGTCAGTGGCTCAATGAAATGACAAGTTCGAGTAGTGGCGCCGTCCTTGTGTCGGTGTCAAGGGCGGAAAAACGATCTGGCCACTTTTGGAGGACCATAGCATGGATAACGGACCCTTCAGTGGGGTGAAGTACCTTGCATTCGACATCTTCGGCACCGTGATGGATCTCACGGGCAGCCTGGCCGGTCCGGTTGGAGACTTCCTGGCGTCCCGTGGCTCCACGTCGTCGGCCGAATCGTTCTACGCCGATTGGCGGGACCGGCAGCGCATCGAGCAGTACCAGGACACTCTGCTCATGCTGGGACACAGCGGCTACCTCGAGACCTGCCGGCGCGCCTTCGTCTACTGCTTGAGAAAGCACAAGATCAGCTACACCGATGAAGCGGTCCTGGAGTTCATGGCGAATTACAAGGGGCTCCAGCCCTTCGGCGACGCCATTCAAGGATTGCGGAAGCTGGCAAAGAACTACAAGCTGGTAGCACTCTCGAATGGGGAACAGTGGTATCTGGAAGAACTCCTGAGCGACAACCTCCCGATAGAATTCGACTCCATAGTATCAGTGGACCAAGTTGGCGCTTTCAAACCTTCCCCAGGGATATACCGCAAGGCCATACAGCGGCTGGGATGCGAGCCCCCGGAGATCATGATGGTAGCAGCCCACTCGTTCGATATCCTGGGGGCCCAATCGTGCGGTTTCAGGGCGGCCTACGTCGATAGGTACGGACTCCCTACAGAAGTCTCGGAATGCCAGCCCGACATCATCGTCGATGATTTCATCGAGCTGGCCTCCAAGCTGCTCACGTAACCGAGTTGTCGTAAAGGTGTATTCGGATTCACCGCTGCCGGTAGTCCATGCATCCTCCACGACCTTCCAAGTGGAGTCCGACGTCCAATCTTCAATCTCGATGTAGCGCAGGTTGTAGGCAGAGACATCCGGTCCCCCGTCACTCAGCGGAGCGGTCCGGGATATCGCGGGAGAATCGACTGTGGACGTTACAGAATCAGTCCTCGGAGCATCGCGCCGAGAAACGGTATACCGAGTCGGACGTGATCATTGGCAGGTACATTGTGCAACCTCGGTGGGATGCATCCCGTAAGGCGGTTGTTGCTGAGGTACAAGGTGTCCGGATTCGAAAAGCTGCCAAGGAACAGTGGACTACTCCCTCAAAGTTCATTGCTGATTAGGTTGTGTTGACATTCCCCGTCATTCCCGCGAAAGGAGACCTTTGAATAACCGTCATACCGGCGAAGGAACTACGATACGGGGCCGGTATCCAGAGGGGTGGGGTTGAGGGTCGGAAGCATTGGTGTTTCATGCCAATGTCTTCCCGCACGGTGAGTTATCCAAAGGTCTCCGAAAGCGGGAATCCAGAGTCGGATGCACATATACTTTATATGAGGAGTAGATTCCCGCTTTCTCGGGAATGACGACTTGCTCGGGGATAACATTTCCTTCAGTCCTTCCCCTCACCAGATTGTCATCCACTAACGCAAAACACCGCCGACCGGTTCAATTGAACCTTGCCGGCGGCGTTCTTCGCTCTCAGTAAGAACCCTAATCTATGGGCAGACCTGCAGACCAAGTGAAGTCATGTCGTTGTCCTCGACTGCTGCAAGGCCGGCCGGAACGCATCCGCTCAGCCTATTCCCGCCGAGACGCCATTGCGTCAGCGTGTCTCCGAGGTTACCCAACTCTGCGGGTATCGCTCCGGTGAGCCTGTTGGACTGGAGCCACAATCCCGTTAGGTTGCTGAGGTCACCCAGCTCGCTCGGGATCGTGCCGCTCAACTGGTTGTTCTGTAGCCGCAGCGACTCCAAAGTTGCAATCGTGCCCAACTGCGATGGGATTGATCCGCTTAACCGGTTGTTGCGCAAGTTGAGGTCCAGGAGTCTGGACATGCCACTCAATTCCGAAGGAATCGCTCCTGACAGGCTGTTGCTATGGAGCCATATCCGGCGAAGGTTGGTTAGCTGGCCCAGCTCGCTCGGAATCGTTCCACTGAGGTCGTTGTCGTGGAGGTATAGGCCTGTCAAAGTGGCGATCTGACCCAGTTCACCTGGAATTGTCCCGCTCAGGTTGTTGTTATGGAGGTACATGCCCTGCAAGTTGCTCATGTCTCCTAGAGAGGCAGGAATGCTCCCTGTCAGTCCGGTGCTTTGCAGCTTCAGATGTATCAGGCTCGTCATGCCGCTCAAGTCGGGAATCTGCCCTCCAAGGTCATTGCCCCAGAGATTCAAAGACTCCAAATTGCTCATCGAGTTCAGCCACGTCGGGATTCCTTGACCGCTGCCCAAGTCGTTGCCGGAAAGCCAGAGCATCTTGAGATTACTCAAGTCGCTCAGGTCCGGGATCTCCCCACTGAGACTATTGTTGTGGAGAAGGAGTTCCTCCAAGTTCGTCAGGCCACCAAGCTCCGCAGGTATGCTGCCGGAAAGATCGTTGCTGCGGAGATTGAGAGTTGCCAATTCTTCAAGTCCGCCCAGCGCGGCGGGAATCGAACCGTCCAACTGACTGTTCAGCAGGGTTACGTTCGTCACGCGCATAGGATCTCCGGCGAAGTAGATACCATCCCATGTCGAGATGTCGGTATCCGACGACCAGTTCAACGTAGCGCTTCCCGCCAGCGTGTCGCGAGAATCCAGTAGCGCTTCACAATCACTGACCAGGCCGCCATTTGTCCTGTCGGTGACTGCGCCATCGGCGGCACACGCGCTCGTCATAGGCGTTCCGGAACCTGCTTCTGACCAGATCCCCGCGCCGACACTATTCACCGCTCGAACTTGAACGTCGTATCGAGTGCCGTCCGTCAGACCGGAGACCGTGTAGGTCAAGTCCCCACCGGCCTCTGCGGACCACACGCTTTCCAGCACGGTCCAGGCTGATGGGTCAGTCTCGTCGTCATCAGACTCAATGTAGCGGATGTCATATCCGGTAATCTCAGACTCTCCGGCCGCGTCGGGTGCCGACCAGGCAACATCCAGCCTCTCACCACCGGGATGCACCGCTACGCTGTCCAGGGTGGCAGCGCCGGCCGCCCGCTCGTGCCCATAGACGGTGATGGCAAACCCATTGAATATTCCGTCCACGGCACTAATGCGGTCGGTGATGTGCAGCTTCCATTCACCATTCGGGTCTTCACCAAGGTGCTTCGCCGACCCAAACTGCCATGAACCGTGCAGGGGCACAAATGCTGCTCCAAAGAAGGCGCTCAACCCATCGAAAGTATCAAAGGGAACGGCCAGCCTGGAGATGGCCCCCGAAGGTGACTCTAGAAGGACCTCCAAGTCGCGGAAGGAATCGTGCTCGAAGGCCACTGTGACCTCGACGAACTCGGTGAACTCAATGTCCGAGTCCACCGTGAGCGCATGGGTGACCGTCGTTGGCTCACCAACGGCAGGTGCGTCCGGAATCTCCGTTTCGAGTTCTTCCGATACCACCGTAGTGCCTTGTGCGGCCGGTAGGTTTGTCCAACGCTTGGCCAGATTGACAGCGCCCTCGGCGTTGACCACGCCGAACCCGTACTCATGGTTGAATGAGTAGCTCTCCGCGGAAGAGACCGGATGCATAGGCGCTCCGGCATCCCATCCCTGGCTGGAGGGATCGTTCTTCTGGGCAGATGCCGCGAGTATCACCTTGACGTCGCGCCACGTTAGGTCGGGGTTGGCCTCGCGGGTCAATGCTCCAACACCTGCGACAATCGGTGAAGCCGCGGAGGTCCCGCCGAAGTCCTGGTAGTAGCGATCCGAATTTTCGGTCGTCAGGATACCCGCGACTCCGCCCAGACTCAACGGGCGGTCGTTCGAAGGTGCGCAGACCCACAGGTTCGCACCCATTTCCGAGTAGCCGGACCTGGTGCCCTCGTTATTCACGGAACAGGCGGCGGTGACACCATAGTCGTTGGTGAATTCGTCAAGATTGGAGTCGTCCCCAAGCAAATGTCCGTTGCCTGCGGCCCAGACATAGAGAACACCCTTGCCGTCGTTTCCAAAGGTGGTACCGCTTCTTATTGCCCGTCTCCAGAACGAGAAGGATGGACTGAATCCCGGGCTGTCACTAAAACCCCAGCTGTTGTTGGACACCGCAGTGACGTCTGCACTTTCAGTCATCGCTGCAATGATATTAAGGCCCGTAGTGTTGAGCCCGCTTAAGAGGTTATATCCATGAAGCGTGGCTCTTGGCGCCACGCCACGCACCCCAGTATCGTTGTCCCTTGCGGCAACCATACCGGCAACGTGGGTGCCGTGGTGGTCGAATCGACCATAAATGTCGTTTTCGCCGGTTTCGAAGTTCAGGTTGAGACTGGTGTCCACATTGTCCTTCAAGTCCTCATGGTCTTGGTACATCCCGTCATCGACAATGGCGACGTTGACTCCCTCTCCCTTAATGCCATCCGCCCAGACGGACCCGATATTGATGTCCTGCCACTCAGGATGGCCGAGGTGCCACTGGCACGCGTTGAGTGGATCGCCGATTTCCGGGTCATTCAGGGCGTCAGTCTGTGAATCGCAGTCTTCTAGGAATTCCGAGTATTCAGTGTCTTCAAGATAGAAGATTGCGTAGGGTGCCGGTCTGAATGGAAACAGAGGCTCCTCGAACTCGGACTCATCGGACTCTTCCGGCTCGGTTTCATCAGGCTCAGGCGCGAGCGGGTTGACCACTTTGAGGTAGTAGGTTCCCGGTTCGAAGTCCTCATCAATGTTGAAACCGATTGGGAAGAAGGATCCAAAGCCCCTAAGCCGAATTAGCCTATGATTGGCAGAGATCTCGTTGCCCTCGGCATCAAGCAGAAATCCATCGACTATCGAAATATCGGCGGTCACGACATCGATTGTCACGTGTTTAGGTTCTGTAAACTCCAGTTTGAAGTAGTCCGCATCATTGAGCGTATCAATGGTGCCTCCGTCCCGTGAGTCGAGGCTCAGAGGCTTCGCGGTCTCGATGGAATCCCCCGGAGCCGCGATGGCCTGTGCGTGAAATGTATAGTCTCCCGGTTCGCCATCGAAACTGACGGCGATCACATAGTAGATCCCCGGTTGGACAACACTCCGTATGCTGAACCCGCGTATGTTGTCCGCGAAGAAGCTGTCGTCGTTGAGCTCAACGAGATTCCCGCTGCCATCGTACAAGCCGCCAAAGGTATCGAGATCACCGAGCGCGTATACCCAAAGGTCGGTTTGCCCGGAGGCGTCAGACAGGTCAATCTTGAAGACGTCGCGATCATCACCGGGATCGATGCGCCCGTCTACCGACGAACCCAACTCAACCAACGTAGAGGTGCCAAAGGTGTCACCGTGGTCGTCTTCGACTGTCTGGGCCCCGGCCCCTCCGGCATTCAGGACTAGGAATGAGGCAATGGCGACGGCGAGAATGAGCGTCCCCAACACTGTAGCGATTGAGGAAGCGGCTTTATTCGAAATGAAGGACATGAGTAATCTTCTCCGGGGTTTTTGTGAGCGAGCTTATGGGCCGGTCGTAGAGGCTGGGATACTCACCTTGCCTCAACTTCCGTCCACCAGTTGGGACTGGAGATCTCAACGCCATCTTGGCTAGCCAGCGAGTTTGCCAGTTCCAAAGATGGGAAACCGGCTTCGGTCTTCACCAGGAAGCCGTTTTGCATGAACCCCAACTCTTCTATCTGCTCCGGCGAGATGCCGTTATTGGAGAAGAAGCTATCAACTTGTGCCTCATCCCATTTCGGGTCCAATGCAAGCAGGACACCTCCGGGCAGCGTCATGAGTCCGCCTCCGGACTCAGAACGGAATACCGGGAGTCCACCCTGTCCTCCATCATTCCCTTTGCTTATGATGCTCTGAGAGGCGCCCTTGATGATTACGGTGTCATTAGACGAAATAGCCGAGTTTTTCTGTAAGACCAGACCCTCTTGCAGGGTGACTCCTATAGTCCGGTCGCCGTCCTTATAGCTATAGTCCGTCCCTTGAACGCTGGAACCGTACGCGCCTGCACGGGATACGTTGTTCGTCTGCTGCGGGTTTGAATCGACCATCTGGTATTCCTTGTCGGGCAGCGGGGGAAGTTCCAACGGTGGGAGTTCATCTTCCGTCGCGGCGGTAGTTTCGTCCCCCGGTTCGGAAGCCACGGCCATTCCTATGACCATTCCCACCGCGGGAACCACCAATAGGATGATGGCCGCAATTGCCACAATTGGAATGAGGTTTCTATCGAGTTTCATTGAAGTCCTTTCGCTCACTCTCCGGTGCTGACTAGCATCAAATTAATGGTATCAAATTAGACGAAGTCTCGTTTACGAATAGTCTAGACAACGTTCCGACCGCTATCTCTGGAGAGTCTCTTCAAGACTTCTGACCTGCCTCATTTGAAACCCGCCGAAGAAAATCGAGCGTCACCCGGTTGAATCCCTCAGGGTTCTCAGAGTTATACAAGTGACTCCCGACCTCAGCTACGTGGAACTCCGCACCCGGAATTGCCTGAGCGACCTCGCGTCCGTACATCGGTGGAACGGCGATGTCCGAACTCCCAACCGTTACTAAGGTGGGTACCGAAATCTGCGGCAATCTGTCTAGCGTGCGGTGCTCGATGTCTGCTTGATACTGTTCAATTAACGACTCACGGCTGGGAGCGTTAGCAACGATTGCGTCAATTTGGGCACTCACCTTATCCGGATGCTTGTCGAAGAACTCCGGCGTGATGAACCACAGAACATTGATCTCGTAGAAGTCGCGCATGTCCAGCATCTCGATTAGGCGAATCTGAGCACGGAATTTTCTCCCTACGTAGCCTTCCGTACGCGCCCATGTCCCATGAAGTTGGAGCGACGCTACCAGGTCTGGACGTGCCAGCGTCACCTCCTGTGCGATACACGACCCAAGAGACACCCCGGAGACGTGAGCGCGCTGGATGTCAAGCGCTTCCAGGAGACCGATCGTATCCGCTGCCATCGACTTCACCGTCAGCCGGTGATCCGGCCGGTCCGATCTTCCCGTACCTGCGTTGTCGAAGACGATGCACTCGAACTCGCCACGGTAGGCATCGACCTGCGCATCCCATACGGAGTGGTCAAGCCCCGTGCCCATGATGAGAAGCAACGGTGGACCGGAGCCGACGCGCTCATAGTAGAGCTTTGTTCCCGTTGAGACCGTTGCGTAGGGCATCAGGGTTTGCCTCCGAGGAGCAGGAAACGACCTTGGTTGTATTGCATAACCGTCCAGGCGACTGGCTAACCCCGAATCGGTAGCATGTGGGAAGCATATACATCGGGGTCGAGACGGGCGTCAATCACGGTGAATCGGTCACTTTCAAGAGCCGCTTTGAATGCCGCCTCGAATGCTGCTAATGAACTTACTCGTTCGCCCCGCCCGCCAAAACTATGAGCCAGCCGGACGAAATCCACGGGTGCGAGGTCCACGGCATCTCGACTATAGCCCTTCGCCGCCTGCTTGATGCGGATGAGTCCGAGCGAACGGTCGTTGAAGACGATGATGATGGGAGACAGCTTTTCGCGCGATAAAGTCTCCAACTCCGACGCCTTCATCAGGAATCCGCCGTCACCGACGAGAGCTACCGTCCTCTGTTCAGGTCGAATGAGCGCTGACGCCAACGCTGCGGGAATGGAGAATCCCATCGTGTTTGCGCCACTTGAACCGAAGTACAGTCCCCGCCCGCCCACCTTCCATGTGAATAGGTTGACCGCATTGTAGATACCCGTCTCGGTCACAAGGATCGTATCGGCCGGAGCCAAGCTCTGAGCGCGCTCCAGTAATGTGGCTGAGTTCAGCTCGCTGGAGTTTGCCAGGAGTGAGGACCGCACGTGGTCCTGGAACTTCCTCAACTCCTGCATACTCCATGCTTCCGACGGCTGGACGGCCTCTGAAAGTTGACCCAAAATGCTCATGAGTGGCCCATACACCGAGTGGGCCGGAGTTCCCACCTGCTCGTCGGCCGAGTCAACCGCATCGATGCATACAAGTGGCTGGCCATAGTCCCACGGTGACAGCAACTCCATGCGGTCCAGTCCAATGGCTACGATGAGATCACTTTGTCCGATAATTTGCCCCTCGAATGTCGTATCGCCGTATGCGCCCGTTACGATTCCCACAGAGAGGGGATGGTCCTCGGAAATCACGCCACGTGCCTTGGATGTTGTAACCACGGCAGCGCCAAGTCGCTCGGCAAGCCTCCTGAGTTCGTCACATGCGTCTGATCTGACGACAGCAGGCCCGACGACGAGCACGGGCTTGACGGCGCTGTTTATCGCGTCCGCGATTGCTTCGAGATCACCGACGATCTCGTCGCCGTCACTGGATGGTCCGCCGCCTGAAGCCGTTTCCGGTCCCGTAGGCCGTGTAAGCAGGTCGTTCGGTATATCGAGGTGTACGGGGCCCGGACGTTCCGCCAGGGCGAGGTTCATCAACCGCTCGGTCTGCTTACCCGGGTGGTCAACGCTCAGCACTTCGGAGGACTTTGAAAAACTCATGAACATCTGCGCATGATCCATGAGTTGAAGCGACATTCGAGGAGCCTGGGCAGTAGGATAGGCCTCCGTGAGGCTCAGGACTGCGTGACGCTCCCAGAGTCCGAAACTCGCGCCACCTGCCAGGTTGGCCGCTCCAGGGCCCATGATGGAGATGCAGACGCCGCAAGAGCCGGTCAACTCACCGGCGACGATAGCCGACATAGCTGCGGTGGTCTCGTGCTGAACGAGGATGAAGGGAATGCCCACCGCTCGGCAAGCTTCGATCAGGTCTATCGCGCTTCCCCCGCCGGGGATGCCGAAGACAAAAGGCACTCCGCCGCCCTTTAGGGTTTCGGCAAAGGCATCGCCTACTGTGCGGTCCGCTGATGTCATTCGTCGATGAGCCTAGCGACCGGCGAACTTTTGGGCGAGTTCAGCATTGCTTGGCTCAACGAGAATGGAGCCGTCCTCGAATACGATGGTCGGAACGCTCCGATAGCCTCCATTGATCTCCATGACCCTCTTGGCCGCATCGGAGTCGTTCTCGATATCGATCCAGTCGTAGCCGATTCCGCGGGTGTCCATGAAGAGCTTCGCTCGCCTGCAATCTCCACACCAGTTCGTCCCGTATACGGTTATGCTTTGCTGGTCCATCAGCTTCCCCTTATGAGGAGGTACGACCGAGGCCGCTTAGTCATCATCGTACACTCCGGTAGTCTGAACTATCAAACGACTGGGTGATCCAAAAGCGCCCACCTCCGTCATTCCGGCGGAGGCCGGAATCCATCCTCGGCGAGGTGCATCGTCAAAACATTGGAGGCAGTCCGTCATCATGCCCATCCGAATTAGGTGAGAGATTCAGGTGACCCCATGGATTTCCGAATGAACGTGGTAAAATCGGGAAGGGTGAATTCATGGTCGACCTCACACTTGAACCAAGGCCCCGTGTGGCCATAGAAACGCATGGATGTAAGCTGAATCAGGCCGATTCCGGCGGTCTTGTGACAGAGTTTGTCGAGGCCGGTTATGAGGTTGTCGGTCAGGATGCGCCCGTAGATGTGTACGTGCTAAATAGCTGCACGGTCACCCACGTGGCGGACTCAAAGGCTAGGCGCGCGCTCCGTTCGGCGCGACGACGAAACCCCGGTGCGACTATCGTGGCGACGGGCTGCTACGCCCAACGTTCGCCGGAAACTCTTCGCAAGCTCGATGAGGTCGATCTCGTCTTTGGGAATACCGAAAAGGCTTCGCTCGTTCGGCACGTCATCGACTGGGGTGGGGACGAAATCGTACCTTGCGCTACCGGCGACGACCTTCAGGCCATCAGTCCCCGCGCGGCTCGCACACGGGCAATGGTGAAGATCCAGGAGGGCTGCAACCAGGTATGCGCGTACTGCATAGTCCCGAAGGTGCGAGGACGCGAGCGCAGCATCCCACCGGATGAAATCGTCGCCAAAGTCAACGAATACGTCGGTCGTGGCTACAAGGAAGTCGTACTCACTGGAACGCAGCTGGGCTCCTATGGCTTCGATCTGGACGGAATCGATCTCACCGGACTCATCCACCAGGTCCTGGAACAGGGTGGAATGTCCCGGCTCCGTGTCTCCTCCCTGCAGGCTCACGAGATCGGTAGCGGCCTGCTTGCGCTTTGGACGGACGACAGGCTCGCGCCTCACTTCCACCTTCCCCTTCAGAGCGGTAGCGATGCAGTGCTGAAACGCATGAGGCGGCGTTACAACAGAGCTAAGTTCCTCGAAGCTATAGGTCACATACGACATTTGCTCCCTGACGCAGCCATCACGACTGATGTCATCGTTGGATTTCCCGGCGAGACCGAAGCCGATTTCGAGAACACAGTCCGCCTGTGCGAAGAGGTCGAGTTCGCTTCAATGCACGTGTTCCCTTACTCCTCTCGACCCGGCACCAGCGCCGCGCATTTTGACGACGACGTGCCCGCTCAATACAAGTCTGATCGGGTAGCCCGCTTGCTGGAATTGTCGAAAGAACAGGAGATGGCCTTCCGGTCCCGATTCGTCGGAACCGTTAGGCCTATCCTATGGGAAACGCAAAAGGCGGAGAAGTGGATCGGACTGACCGACAACTACATCAGAGTGGCCGCGAACTCTGACCAGAAACTGACAAACGTCATTACATTGGCGCGCATCGATGAAGTGCACAGACAAGCTGTGACGGCAACGATAGTCTAGCTCGTCTTCGGGAGCGGACGCATCCTCGATAATTCGGTACAATCATCGCGACACCTAACACCTAGCGAATAGGAGAATGGCTGTGATAATCATGAGTCCTCCTCTCGGCGATTTTCTCACCGTCGGGCCCGACGGTCAGGCCGATCGAACTGAACTGCTCAAGCGCGCGGCCACGATGAATGTCACCACCATCACCGTCCCGAGGGTAAAGCCCGACTACGACGATGACGATGTCCGTGAGCTCAAGGCGTTCCTCGACGACAACGATCTGAACGTCGGCGAATTCACCGGTTTCTACAAGGGCACTCGCCCTTGGGGCGGTCTCGGAGGCTACGACCGGGATGACCACAGGTACACACTTGACCTGTACGAGCGCCAGCTACGTCACGCCAAGATTCTGGGCGCTCATCTCGTGGGTTTCGGCACGCTTGTCGGACGCGGAACTCCGAAGATGTGGGACGAAGACACGTGGAGCCAGGTTCTTGACGGCATACGAGAACTGGCCGACCTCGCGGAGGGCGCGGGAGTGGATATCGGCGCACACCCACACGTGATGTCATGCCTCTACTCGGTGGATCGCCTCAAGCAGATGCTCGACACCGTAGCGTCGCCGCGCCTGAAAATTCTCATGGACCCGGTTAACCTCGTACATCCTCACATGGCCTTTAGGACTACGGAGCTGGTCGATGAGATATTCGACGAACTCGGCCCCGATATCGTTGGCCTTCATGCCAAGGACGTGGACGTCAGCGGTGGCGGCAAGATAGTGAGTCACGTGGGCGAGGCAGTCCCCGGAGAAGGCACTATGGACTATCACACGATCTTGCGGCGAATGGACGCCCTAGATCACGACGTAACCGTCCACGCGGAGCATTTCCCGTATCCATTGACAGTCCAGGGGCAGCAGTACATCCGCAGCGTCGCTCGCGAGGTTGATGTTCAACTCAACTAGATCGAGGCAGAAATGAGACTCAGGGACAAGGTCGCGATAGTTACGGGAGCCGCATCCGGCATAGGAGAGGCTACAGCCTTGCTGTTCGCCGAACATGGTGCCTGTGTCGTCACTTCGGATATCGATGCCGATGGTTCCCAGAGGACGGCCACTGCCATCGTCGAGCGGGGAGGGAAGGCGATTTCCGTGCCGGGAGACGTTACCGACGGCGACGAAGCCCAGCGTATCGTCAACATGGCGGTCGAGGAGTACGGCGCTCTCCACATTCTTGTCAACAGCGCGGGCATTACAGCGCGCAGCCTCCCATCGACAACTCCGCAAGAGGATGTTTGGGACAAGGTCATAGAGGTAAACCTCAAGGGCACCTATCTCATGGCTTTGCATTCCGTACCCGAGATGGATAGGGCCGGAGGCGGGTCGATTGTGAATCTCGGTTCCATAATGAGTGTTGTGGGTTACCCGCCGGAGTGGAAGAGTGGATTCAACCCGTATCCCGTATCCAAGGGGGCCGTCCTCCAGTTCACCCGCAATCTCGCTATCGACATGGCCGCGAAGAACATTCGCGTCAACTGCATCGGGCCAGGGTTCACGGAAACTCCCCTGACCAAGTCCCTTACTGAAGATGCCGACATGAGGACGTTCATCGAAGAACGGCACCCAATGGGCCGCCTGGGCAAGCCGGAGGACGTCGCCTACGCCGCGCTCTTCATAGCTTCCGACGAGGCGTCCTTCATGACCGGCTCCTACCTGCCGGTCGATGGGGGCTATACGGCTCAGTAGCCTTCATTCGTCCCTGTCGAAGACGATGACGCGACTCTTCCAGACCTCGCGGTGGATACCTTCAAGCGCCTTGTGATTTGGTCGGTCAACCGCCAGCAGCCGACTCATCACTTCCAGCCCCGACTTTTCGAGGAAGCCGCATCGTTTCAGGAAGCCGTTGATCGTCTGGCGCTCTCCGCCGGTTAGCACGTAGTCTATCGAGTTCAAACGAGGTTCGAACAGCCGTCGGGTCACTTCACACGCCTCATCGTACAACTCCCGGATCAGCCGGTCACGGCTCCGCATGAATCGGCGCTGCGATGACCCGCCCGCCCGGTGACGATTCTTCACGAGCCTGGTGTCTGTCTTCGAAACCAGGAGTTGATCGTCACGTATAACTCCAATGGCGTACCTCCCCATCCTCAGGAGAATGACGCCGGTGGTAACGTTGCGCTCAAAGATGTCGAGCACTCCCGATCCGTCCAGACCGCTGGATAGGTGGCCTTCTTCGATAGGGAAGGGCGGGAGTACACCCCATGCTTTTTCGCCGTTCCAAAACAACGCCACTCCAGTCTCCGAGTCTGAGACGGCGCTAATGGCGTCTCCTACCCAATCAGGTAGCGGCATCCCGCCTGCAGGCAGGTTTCGAGGATGAGCGGACCTTAAAAGTGGCGACCCCGGTTTCAGATACAGCGAATGGAACGGCCTGTCTTCTTGGCATAGTTCATTAAGCAATCGTCGGACCCGTGCCGGACCGGCGAAGTACCTCTTACTTACGGTTGCCGTGCCCGGACCTCTATTAGTCAATGGAATACGTCCATGGAGAATATCGGCTCGATTCTACCATCTGAGGGCCAACTGACCTCTGTGGTAAGCTGTGAATCGAGAACTGTCCGCGTCGGGGAGTGCCAATGAGAGTTGTTGTAGGCGGAGACCACGCAGGTCTAGAGATGAAAAACCTGGTCGCCGAGCATGTGAAGTCGCTCGGCCACACGGTGATCGACGCCGGCGCGTACGAGTACGACGCGTTGGACGACTTTCCTGATTTCTCCGAGGCTGTGGCAGTCCGCGTCGCCGACGGCAGGGCTGAACGCGGACTGGTCGTCTGCGGCAGTGGTGTCGGCGCGAGTGTCGCGGCTAACAAAGTGAAGGGGATCCGTGCAGGGCTATGCCACGATACCTACTCGGCGCGCCAGGGTGTAGAGCACGACGACATGAACGTGGTGTGCATCGGTGCCCGTATCATTGGGGAGGAACTCGCCAAGGAGATCGTCACGGCGTTCCTTTCGGCTAGATTCATCGAGAGCGAAGAAAAGTACGTGCGACGGCTAAACAAGGTGCTCGCCATCGAGCAGCGTAACTCGTGAGCCAACGCCTGACCGTCACGAACGCCTGAGGCCGGGAAACCGACCTAACCGGTATATTCTCCGCCGATGAGCACTCCGACCGGGCGCTGCGTTCTCTCCGCGTCTTCAAACGCGACGGAGATTCTGTCCACGTCGCCGTCGTGCTCCACGAGGTAGTAGCTCATCCGCCATGCGTGAAGGGTCGGTTCGGTGATGATCGCCGCCGAGTCCGTTGTGACGCCCCGGCGCGTCCATCCGCGATACCCGATGAAGATGACGAGCGGCGCCTGGATGTCGACGGCCATGCCTCGCACCGAGTCGCCGGACTCGAAGAATCCCGTGTTCTGGATCATCACGACAGGCTTTCGTCCCCCTATCCACAAGCCCGACGCAATGGGCATGCCCTCGGCCTCGCGAGCGATCGGAATGATCCGCAGGGAAGGGTCCGCTTGAAGCAGGTTGTACATGTGGCCGCTCTCCGTGTCAGGCAGCCACACGACGTCGGTCACGCCGTTCTTGTGCAGCTCCGCTTGAACGGCAGTAGGACTTAGGGTAAGCTCCGACATAGTTGGGTTCCTCTCGACAGGCGTCTCGACTGAGGCGCTATTGTATTTGTGCTCCATAGACCGGTCAACAACGGCGGAGGGTACATTGACCCGTGAGCCGATTCAGGCCATCTACTGCCCTCGGTGTGAGTCTACCAATGCGCGATCCGCGCAATGGTGCCGCCGATGCAGGACCCCCCTCGGTGGTTCGACTGACATGCCACGGGATGTGCTGTACCCCGCTGAGAGATGGAAGCGTCTCGTGGCGTGGCTCATAGACTTGCCGTTGTCCCCGGCCTCCTTCGTCGCAGGAATGCTCCTTGCCGATTCAGGTGCACCCGCGATTGCATCAATCTTCCTTCTGGTGCTCGGCATCGTCGGCGTGCCGTACCAAGTGGTACTCCTTCGACGTGAGGGACAGACCGTAGGAAAGCAACTAATGCGTATTCGCATCGTTGACGAGCAATCGGGTCTGACAGGTACCGTATTCAACAACGTCGTGCTTAGGTATTTTGTCAACTGGCTCCTGACCCTGATTCCCCCATACATCCTCATCGATCACCTACTCATCTTTGCGAAGAACCGTCGATGCGTTCATGACTATATGGCGCGCACGAAGGTGGTAGTTGATAACCCTCGCACGTGAGCCGCCGTGGAGGGTCCTCGAGGCGAAGTCTCTTCTCGGAACTGGGGGAATAGTAAGGTCACTGAGTGAGGACTCGTAGCCCAGCAAACGGTTGCCAAGCCAAGAAGCTCATTCACGCTTTTGGAAGCGAAGCAGTCTTTCTACTACAAATCGCCTGGCTCTAGTCAATACCCGCATCGCCGGAATCGAAAGCCCGATCTGAGTCTTCCAACTGTGGCCTCGGAAGCAGACCTGCCTCCTTGAGAATCTCCGGCACGAGTTCTTCCTGCCGGTAGGCCATGATGTGAACCCCGGCGATGCCCGGAATCTCCCTTATCTGCTGGATCATTTCGATGCAGATGCGTTTGCCTTCGGTCCTTGAACGTTTCCCTGCGCCGAGTAGCCGCCTGATCACGGAGTCTGGGATTACGACGCCCGGAATGTTGTCACGCATCCAATAGGCCACCCGTGCGGAACGCAGAGGACCGACCCCTATCAGGATGAATGCGCGTTCGTGGAGTCCCATGTCGCAAACGGTTTCCATGAACGACTTCAGGCGGGGAATATCAAAGCAGTACTGGGACTGGATGAAGTCCGCTCCCGCTCCGATCTTCTTCTTCAGGCGGAGAGGACGGAAGTCGTAAGGTGGCACGAATGGATTACTCGCCGCTCCCAGGAATAGACGGGGAGAGGAGTCGATCGGCCTTCCGCTGAGGAACTGTCCCTTGTCGCGAAGGATTCGAGCCGTTCGGAGGAGCGTGATCGAGTCCATGTCGAATACCGGTCTCGCCTCCGGGTGATCGCCCGTGCCCACCCCGTCGCCGGTGAGGCAAAGGACATTGCGAATGTCGAGCGCCCCAATGCCCAACAGGTCCCCCTGCATGGCGATCCTGTTTCGATCACGACACGCAAGCTGCACGACGGCGTCGTACCCTGCCTGACGGAGCAGGGCGGCGACGGCAACGTTCGACATGTGCGCGTGGGCGCCCGAAGCGTCGGTTGCGTTGATGGCGTCGCACGAATCGCCGATGATCCTTGCATGATCGATCACGGCCTGCGGGTCGGCGCTGTCGGGGGAGAGAAGCTCTGCCGTAACCGCAAAGTGGCCGGACCGCAGGACTCGTTCGAGTCGTGAACCCGATCTCATTCAGCCCACCCGGTCGGCCGCTTGGTAACGTTCGGACTGATGTCGTTGATCCACGATGAGGTTCCCTCAAGTCGCCTATCGGTAGGCGCAAGTACCGTGTGAATTTCCCCGCCAAACTGCTTCATGCGTTGTGATCGGTCCCAGGCTTCAACCCACACGCAGCGCATATCCGGAACGATCTCACAGTTGCCATTCTGGCGAACGCCTCCACAGGGGCCGTTGCGGAGGTTCTTCGGGCAGGTCATCGGACAGGTCATGCCGGTGCTGTGCAGCACACAGTCGCCACACATCTGGCAGCTAAAGATGACGCCCTTAGACACCTTCTCGCCCTTGACGAAGAACCATTCGACAAACCCTCCGGGATTCAAGCCACGCCTGAACAGGCGCAGCATGGCAAGGGTCGCTACGTAGGCGATTTCGAGAATGCGGGGACGGTCTTGAAGCCGTCGGAGGGCCATGATCGTGAAGTGAGACTAACTGTTCAGTGGTGTTGGTCGCGAGAAATACTATACAGTATTGCGGTCGACGCTTTCAGCGAACTCATCCGCTCAGGGATGTCGTGCTCGCGATACTAGCGCGTCAAATGGCCCTGCCTTGCAAACTCAACAAGCCGCTATGAACGAAACTCAGGTGGAACAACTGAACTTCCATCTGGACCCTGTTGAGGCGACTTACGGCTTTCTGGATGCCGATTACCCAATCCTGCTCGATAGCGCGCTCTTGCGAACCGGCCTCGGAAGATATTCCTACCTCACGGCCGACCCGTTCTTGGTAGTGCGTTCGAAGGGAAGGGCAGTCGAGCTGATCGAGGGAAACACGGTCACCTTGTCCGAGGACAACCCGTTCTCCGTCGTAAAGCGATTACTTTCGGCTTTCAGGGCTAATCGTCATCCCGGCGGGCCTCCGTTCCAGGGCGGTGCGATAGGCTACTTCGGCTACGAAATGGGCGGTCTTCTCGAACGCCTCCCCGGTAAGGCAGTCGACGATCTCGACTTACCGGACATGACCATCGGTCTCTATGACTGGGTCCTCGCATTCGACCACCTAGACGACAGGGCATGGATAGTCACCACCCGGTTCAGTGGGGAGGGTAGGGCACAGTGGGTGCGGGACCGAATTGACGTGGGTCGCGAAACCCTGAGGCGTACGAACGGGCGCGTCGGGATTGCGACGGATCTTCGTTCCAACTTCACGCGCGAGCGGTATGTGAACGCTGTCGAACGCGTGAAAGAGTACATCGTCGCGGGCGACATCTATCAGGCGAATATCTCTCAGCGCTTCGAGGCCACCATCCACACGGACGATTGGACGCTCTACCGGGCGTTGCGAAGCTCCACCTCTGCCCCTTTTGGCGCTTACCTTGAGTTGCCGGAAGTCACCATACTGAGCGCCTCTCCTGAACAGTTCCTTCACGTAGAAGAAGGATTCGTCGAAACCCGTCCTATGAAGGGCACCCGGCCTCGAGGGGCCTCACGAGAAGCCGATGTACATCTGCGCAGTGAGCTTTCCCGGAGCGTGAAGGACCGCGCGGAGAACATCATGATCGTCGATCTTCTCCGCAACGATCTGGGGAGGGTATGTGTGCCGGGTACGGTCCTCACACCGGAGCTCTTTTCGGTTGAGCAATACCCGAATGTGCACCAACTCGTATCGTCCGTCACCGGGAGGCTTCGTCCTGAGCACGATGTGATTGACCTGTTGAAGGCATGCTTTCCGGGCGGATCGGTAACAGGTGCGCCGAAGATCCGGGCCATGGAGATCATTGACGAGATCGAGCCCGTCCAACGCAGCGTGTACTGCGGAGCCATCGGATACATCGGATTCGACGGCTCGATGCAGCTGTCCATCCCCATTCGAACAATGTTGAAGAAGGGGCGGCAGGTGTATTTCCAGGTCGGAGGAGGCATCGTTGCCGATTCCGATCCTGAAGCCGAATACCAGGAGACGCTGGACAAGGCGAAAGGCGGCCTCACCGCCCTGGGAGTAACTGTTCAGACTTCGTGAGAGCGCTAAACGCACACGGCCCACCGTCATTCCGGCGAAGGCCGGAATCCAGTGGGGCGGGAAGGTTCGCCTCACCAGGACTGAACACTTACCCCTGGGGGATTCTGTTCAGACTTCGTGAGATCCCTCGACGCATACACAGCCACCGTCATACCCGCGAAAGCGGGTATCCACAGGAGTAAGGGGTGTTCGCCTCATCAACTCTGAACAGGTACCCCTGGGACTTTCCGGTTTTCAAAAGGAACTGCTTGGGGTATCATAGAACGGCGAAAGCGACGAACACATATCAACTGAGGATTTGACATGGGATACGTTAGCTTCGGTTGGACGGGCGAAACACGAAACATCGCGGTGGAGTTGGACGACGGTGAGAACCTCTGGTATACGGTCCACTCCGACGGTGACGGGAACGACGATCCGATCATGACGCGGATCTTCGGCACGAACAGGCTTCCAACTCCCTGGACTGGCGAGACCGACAAGGACACCGTCGTCAAGGAGCTAGCCGACCGCAACCCTCACGCGACGGTCGGGTAGAGTAGCTGGACACGACCCAACCTGGACTTGCGGACCGGCATATAACCAAGCCGAATCTGTCTGGCTCAGCTGCGAATGTTGGCCAACTCTTGCGAGGTATGGCGGCTTAGTCCGTAAGCACCTCTCCCATCACTCTCATGAAGTTCTCGCCGAGAATCTTGCGAATGTCCCCCTCGCTGTAACCCCGGCTGACCAACGCGTCGGTAATCAGCGGCACCTTGGTGCAGTCCTCCATGCCCTCAGGCATGGTCGCGCCGTCGAAGTCCGATCCCAGTCCAACGTGCTCTATCCCCGCGATGGACACCATGTGGTCGATGTGGTCTACGATCTCGGTGTAGTGCGGCTTCGATAGCTCCGCGACCTTTTCGTCGTGGCACTCGTCTATTTCCCTGAGAGCGTTGTCCAGGCCGTCCGAACCGGCGGGATGGTCCTTCTCGACGCGTTTGGTTTCTTCGGCCTTCTCGTCATCGACGGAATTCTTCGCGACACGGTAGGCTTCTCCTACGAAGGTAATCTCGTAGTTGACGCCTATAACGCCTCCATTGTTGGCAACGGCCTTAATCTGGTCGTCCTCAAGGTTTCGCGGAGCGGCGCAAATTGCCTTCGCCGACGAGTGGGAAGCAATGACGGGTTTTGTCGTGGTAGCGATGGCGTCCCAGAAAGTGGAGGGCGCGACGTGTGAGATGTCCACGAGCATTCCGAGCCGGTTCATTTCTCGCACGACCTCCTTGCCGAAATGATTCAGGCCGCCGTGACGTGGCTCTCCGAGGACGCCGTCTGCCCAGTTGTTGGTGTTGTTCCAGGTGAGCGTCATGTATCGTGCTCCGAGACGGTGATACATGCGCAAGATGCCGAGGTTGTCGTCGATGGAGTGTCCGCCCTCGACGCACAGGATGCCGGCGAGCTTTCCGGAGTCGGTTATGCGCCGTACGTCGTCAGCCGTCGTTGCCTGCTCAATCTGCTCAGGATAGCCCCTCATGAGAGTGTGGAACGAGTCCATGTAATCCAGGGTCACCTGCACGACCCTCTTCTTCTCGATCCAGCTTGGGGCTGCGTAGCAAGCGAAAAACTGAACGTTCTGGTTGCCTTCCTTCATGCGGGGAAGGTCCATGTGCGTTTCGTCCTGCGGCTGCCCGATATCGATTCCGTGTCGCGTCGGCCACGCGAGGCTGTCCGAGTGAGTATCCACGACGAGGGAAGAGTAGTGGATGTCACGGGCCCGGTTGCTTATGTTCATGACGTCTCCTTAACTGAATTGTATGGTCTCTAGCCGCGAATTCCTTCGAAGAGCACCTGCCCGCCCATTAGGAACAGGAGCATGACGAGCAGCCTGACGAGCCAAACGCTCTGGACTCGCACTGCAAGCCGCGCGCCTATCTGTCCACCAATGAGTATGCCGACACCGGCGAATAGTACCGTCGGGAACCATTGGACGTGAAACAGGGAGGCATGGACAACGGAGCCGACGGTCGAGTAGAACGAGAGGGAAAATACCGAGGTCGCCACGGCAACCCTGACCGGAAAATTGAACATTCCCACCAGTAGGGGAGTCCTGAGGAATCCTCCTCCCGTACCGAAGAATGCTGATAGGAATCCTATGGCGAAGTTCGTCGATGTCGCCAGCGGCTCGTTGAAGTGGTAGCGAAACCTTTGACCACGCTTGGTTTCAATTCGCCGCTCCTTGATGAACGACCTGAAGGACTGCATTCGCTTGGGCTTGGTCACACGCTTCGGCAAATAAGATCTAAGGAGCAGCTGCGTGGCAAGAATCAACAGCAGCATGCCGAAGAGAATGCGAAACCACTCGCCGCCGATCTTGGAGACCATGAACGGGGCAATGACTGACCCGGGGATCGCTACCGCGGCAAAGAGAAACCCGCTTCTCAAGTCGACAAAGCCGAGACGCGTATAGGTGACCGTACCTGCGAAACTGTTCATGGCAACCAGTGTGAGCGATGTCCCGGCGGCGATCTCCGGTTCGAGATTGAAGAACAGCAGCAACATGGGAACGAAGATAATGCCGCCGCCGGTGCCGACCATGACACCGAATGCTGCCGTCGCGCAGCCAATGATCACCAGCGCCAGCCATTCAACCATCTGGCGAACTTACGCCCACAATCTCATTGCTCTGAAACCCCTCTGAGTGCTCTGTCAATAAACTCGGACGGCACATCGCTTCTTGTGACAGCATGGCCGATTCCGTCCAATAGTACCCATCGTATCCTTCCGCCAACCGTCTTCTTGTCCATGCTCATCGCTTCTCTTATGGCGGCGGAGTCCACGTCTCTATAGGTGAGAGGCAGTCCGTATGCCTCCAGCACGGAGCGTTGGCGCTGAACGTCGGCATCGGACAAGAGTCCCATCCGATTGGAGATGTCGGCCGCTGCCATCATGCCGATGGACACTGCTTCGCCGTGTAGATAGCGTTCATAGCCGGTGACGGCCTCAAGTGCATGAGCGGTGGTGTGTCCATAATTCAGGAGCGCGCGAATGCCCAGCGTTTCCCGCTCATCGCGCGATACCACATCGGCCTTAATTGCTACGCTGCGACGAAGAGCGTCGCTTGCGGTCTCCGGCTCCAGCGAGCCAATCGACTCTGCGTTCTCCTCGAACACGCGCAGCAGCGGCTCGTCCAGGATGAGCGCGTGTTTGATCGCTTCGGCCCAACCGGAGACCAGTGCTCGCTCTGGGAGAGTGGCAAGGGCCTCCACGTCGGCGAGAACAAACTCCGGCTGCTTGAACGCGCCCACGAGGTTCTTGCCTTCGGGAAGGTCTACAGCCGTCTTCCCGCCAACTGCCGCGTCCATCATCGCCACCAGGGTCGTCGGGGCCTGCACGACCGGCATACCTCGCAGATACGTCGCTGCGGCGTATCCCGCCACGTCGCCAACGACTCCGCCTCCAACTGCCACGATCAGATGTCCGCGCTCCGCCTTTCGCTCTGCCAGCCAACGATAAATGTGCGCCAGGGTGTCGAGGCTCTTGTGTCGTTCGCCTGCTTCCATTACGAAGATGTGACTCGGAATTCCCGCCGCCTCCATCGACATCTGCACGGTCCGGGCGTGTCGGTGTACGAAATTGTCGGTGATGACGTATGCGGCCCCGGGGTCTATCAGGGTCTTCACGCGCTCTCCGACCGTTTGGGAGAGACCCCAGCCGACCCAGACAGGATAGTCGCCCGACGAAGTACGCACCGTCGCCGCAAGGTCGGCGTCATGGGCTGGTCCCGAAAGTTCCCTGTTCGAGAACATGTCTCTCGCCCTCACAACCTCCGAAGCTGCCTCGTTCACGGAAAGATCGTCGGTATGCACGGTCCACTGTGCTAGCGCATAGAGTGGCTGTCTCTCGGCCTTTAGGCTGATGACGCGCCGTAACGGGTCGGAGTCCTGCAAGAGAGGGCGGACCACCTGCTCGTCATGGGTCTCATCCGGACCGGTTAGTCGACGGTAGATGGTATCCGCGCGTGCTTCGAGGCAGACAATGATGCCGGTTGAAGCCATCGTTCGCCGATTTCTCTCGTCTGTCACAATGCCGCCGCCTGTGGAAACTACCTGTCTTTCTCCATGCGACACCGATTCCAGGATGCTGCGCTCCAACTGCCGGAACGCCGCCTCGCCGTCATCGCGAAAGATATCCTCGATGGCGCGACCCGTCGCCGCGACGATCTCATCGTCGGTGTCGCGATACCTCCAACCGGTCATGACCGCGACCTGCTTGCCGACGGTCGTCTTGCCGCTGCCGGAGAATCCTGTCAGGTAGATGTTCGTTCCCATTGGTCTCTTGCTTCTGCTATTCCATGGCCTGCTGGGCGGCTCGGTACATTACATCCGTGGGGGCCTTCTTATCGGTCCAAAGCTCAAACGAAGCCGCCCCTTGGTAGATCAACATCCACAGCCCGCCCAATACCTGCGCACCCGCCTCCCGGGCACACTGCAGCAGCGGGGTCAATGCCGGAGTGTATACCATGTCATACACGAGCGAGCCTTGACGAATCGAGCTTGCCTGCAGGGGAGATTGTCCCGCGCCATCGCCTGATGCCATGCCCATCGACGTGGAGTTGACGATCAGATCGACTGCATCCGGTGCGTCCTCGAGGGAGGAAGCATTCACCGGGCTGAGCCGCGCCGCAACTTCATCCGCGAGGGCCTCCGCACGCGCAACCGTTCTGTTGGCGATCGTGAGCGCCTTGACGCCTTCGGCCGCGAGGGCGTAGGCGGCGGCTCGCCCGGCCCCGCCTGCCCCAAGAAGCAGAACGGCCTTGCCCTTCGGCTCAAACCCTGCCTTTTCCTTGAGGCTCTTGACGAATCCATACGCGTCCGTGTTGTAGCCGGTCAGTATTCCTTCCCGGTTGACGACGGTGTTTACCGCGCCGATGTCACGGGCCATGTCATCCACTTCATCGACCAGTTCCAACAGCCGTTGCTTGTGGGGAATCGTAATATTGAATCCGAGATATTCCGTTCCACGAAAGCTCTCAACGGCATCGTCGAGGCACTCCGGAGGTGTCGGCCATGCCGAGTATGTTGCCGGAATCGCGTGGTAGTCGAGTGCCGCCTGCTGAAATATGGGCGACAGGGTGTGAGAGAGCGGATATCCAATGACGCCGAGTTGCTTGGTCATCAGGTGTCCCGGATCAATGTGGCCGTAGTATATCAGACGATATGGACGAACTTGGCGGCCCTGGGACTCGAAGGAGTGGGGTAGGGGCCAAAGTAGCCTGCCGTTTGGCCACGACTAGGCGGAAGATCGACCATCGAGATAGGTCTGCAAAATGACCGCTGCTGCTGCTGCGTCGATCTCGCCGCGGCTCCTCGATCTTGAGGGCTTGGACTGGCTCAGGAGTCGTTCGGCCTCAACGGTCGAATACCTCTCGTCCGCCGTGATCACAGGGACAGGGGAACGATCCTCGAGCTTCCGCACGAACGCTGCAACGGAATTCGTCTGCGCGCTGTGTCCACCCCTGAGCGAGATTGGGAGACCTACAACGAGTTCATCCGCGTCCTCTCTGCTCAGAACCTCCAGGATAGCGTCGATGGAATCAGCGTCCGACCTGCGCTCGATAGTGGTTAAGGGTGACGCGAGTATACCCAGTGGGTCGCTGACGGCGACGCCGATACGTTTGTCTCCAACGTCAAGCGCCAGTATCCTCAATCTTGGCCCATCTGCTCTTCTACAAGGCTGGGCACGAGACCGAGCGCGTCGCCGAGCTTGGATGCGTCTCGTCCCCCTGCCTGCGCGGTATCGGGCCGTCCTCCCCCGCCACCGCCGATGACCTTGGCGGCCTCGCGAACGATCTGGGAAGCGTCCAGTCCGGACGAACGAAGATCGGAAGTGACCATCGAAATGAGTAATGGGCGGTCGTTTATGACAGACCCCAAAACGACGACACCGCTCCCCATCTTGTCCCGGAGCCAGTCACCCATTTCCCGCATCGAGTCCACGTTCGCTGCTTCTACTTGCGCCGCTAGGACGTTAACGCCTCCGACCTTCTCCTGTCCATCCAGCAGGTCACTTGCGGACGTGAGCGTTAGCTTGCGCTCCAGAGTTTCCTTCTCACGACGCAGCTGGGACAGTTCGTCGAGCAGTCCGTCGATTCGTCCCTCAATATCGGCTATTGGGGTCTGGAGCTTGGTGGCCACGGCGTTCGTCGCATGAATACGCTCATTGACGACGCGTTCCGCTCCCCGGCCGCTGGTGGCCTCGATTCGTCGCATTCCCGCTCCGATACTCGATTCTCCGAGCACGAAGACTGAGCCGAGTTCTCCCGTCCGCGCCACGTGCGTACCGCCGCAGACCTCGAAGCTGAATGTGGCGCCGTTCGCGATTTCGATGAGGCGTACGGTGTCCTCGTACTTGTCGCCGAAGAATGCCAGTGCGCCGCGCTCTATGGCATTGGAATACCTGTCCTCCGACTTTGTCACTGTGGCGTTGTGGCGAATCTTTTCATTCACCAGGAACTGAATTTGCCGCATCTCCTCCGGCGTCACGGGTTCGACGTGGGAGAAGTCGAAGCGGAGCCTGTCCGGCGCAACGAGCGAACCGGCCTGTCGAACATGCGCCCCGAGCACTTCACGTAATGCCGCGTGAAGCAGGTGCGTAGCCGTGTGATTCCTTGCGGTATCTTCTCGACGCACCGGATCGACGTATGCGTCGATCGTTTGCCCAAGCGCAACCTTACCCTGTGTCACCTTGCCGAAGTGCATGATGAGGTCAGGCATCACCCTCTGGGTGTCGTGGATGACGATCTTGCCCTCCGGGCCGATCATCTCACCCGCGTCGCCGATCTGACCGCCGCCCTCCGGGTAAAACGACGTTTCGACGACCGCGATCTCGACCTCGTCTTCCTCGCTGACTTCACCCACAACTTCGCCGCCCGAAATCATGCCGACTGCCACGGAGTGAGACACCAGCGACTCGTATCCGAGAAAATTCACGCCGCCGACGCCAAGGCTCTCGTACTGCCGGATTTTCGTGCGGTCTGCGCCGAACGTTGCGCCTGCGCGCGCGCGCTCACGCTGTTCGGCCATGTGGCTCTCGAACCCCTCCATATCCACACCGACACCACTCTCGGCGGCGATTTCCTGGGTTATTTCAATCGGAAACCCGTACGTGTCCCAGAGCCGGAATGCCGTCTCACCTTCGAGGGAGTCCGCTCCCATGAGGGCGTCATTCAGCATCGCGTAGCCGTTCTGGAAGACGGACAGGAAGCGCTCTTCCTCCAGTTTGATGACCGTCTGCACGAAATCGCGGTTGTTTCGGAGTTCCGGGTAGGCGTCCCCCATGATGTCGGTTACGGCATCCGCTATCTCGCCAAGGAACGGATCGTCCATTCCAAGCCTGCGCGCGTGCCGAATGGCCCTTCGCACGAGACGCCTGAGGACGTAGCCCCGCCCGTCGTTGGAGGGGACCACTCCGTCTGCGATGAGAAACGCCGAGCTCCGTCCGTGCTCAGCGACGACGCGCATCGCCTGCCGCACTTCCGGGCTCTCATCGGACTTGTGGCCGGTAATCGCCTCGACCTTCCGGATTAGCGGCAGGAACACGTCCGTCTCGTAGATGTCCCTGGCGTCCTGCAGGACGACAACGAGCCGTTCAAAGCCCATTCCCGTGTCGATCCCGGTCTGGGGCAGGGGAGGCATGCTGCCGTCCGGATTGCGGTAGAACTGCATGAACACGAGGTTCCACAGCTCGACGTAGCGCTCGCAGATCAAGCCGGTATCAGGATTCACATTCTCACAGTTGGGGCCGCAGTCGTCTTGACCGCAGCCCGGACGGGCGTCACCGAAGTCGTAGTGGAGCTCGGCGCATGGGCCGCAGGGCCCCTCTTCGCCGTGAATGGGAGGACCCCACCAGTTGTCGGCGTCACCGAACCGGTAGACGCGCTCTTCAGGGATGCCGTGCTTCTGCCAGAGCTCATAGGCCTCGTCGTCGCCCTCGTGGACAGTCGCGGCGAAGTTCTCTCTCGGCAGTCCCATGGCCGTTTCCAGGCAGTTGACCGCGAACCCCATCGCCCCGTCCTTGAAGTAGTCGCCGAAGCTGAAATTCCCCAGCATCTCGAACATGGTCAGGTGGGTCGAATCGCCTACCTCGTCGATGTCGACGGTTCGGAAGGACTTCTGAGAGGATGTCAGCCGGCGGTTCGGCGGCGTCGCCTCACCGGAAAAGTACGGCTTGAACTGCACCATGCCCGCGTTGGTCAGAAGCAGGGTAGGGTCTCCGACGGGAATTAACGATGAGCTGGCAACCCGTGAGTGCCCCTGCGATTCAAAGTAGCTGAGGAATCGTTCGCGTATCTCGTTCGAGTTCATCGGCATTCGCTTTCTGTTTGGTGGAACTGAAAGCACCATTATACTCAATCAGGTTCGGCCCAAGAACGAATATGACTGAGAAGACAAGGGCATCCTAATTTTGTTTCTGCTTCCATCCTCACTCGGAGTAACTGTTCAGAGTCAGTGAGGGCGTTCGACATACAGAGCCACCGTCATTCCGGTGAAGAGCTTGCCCCGTACTCCGATACGGGGCCGGAATCCAGAGGGGCGAGGACGTTCGCCTCATCAACTCTGAACAATTACACCCGGACATCGGACTTGACGTATGAGAACTCATGGTCTACTATTGACCTCTATCAGCCGCGGAGCTGGATTCCGAGTGTGGGTTGAGGTCTTATTGCAAGAAGAGTGGTTCTCCACGAAACGCATTCTCTGGAAAAGTTACAATTTGTTACGAAATGTTACAAAAAAACGGAACTCAGACCCGATGGCGCGTAACTGTTCAGACTTCGTGAGAGCGTGCAATGCATTCAGCCACCGTCATACCCGCGAAGGCGGGTATCCATAGGGATGGGGGTGTTCATCTCATCAACTCTGAACAGTTACGATGGCGCCTGACAATTGAAAAAGAGCCTGAACCCTCGTTGGTTTAGGTTGTGTTGACATTTCCCGTCATTCCCGCGAACGCGGGAATCCATTCCCCGGCTGTACTCATAATACGGTCTTATCACGCCAAAGTGGTATTACTTACCACCTGAACCGCGTCATCGGTGTAATTCCCGACCATTTTCCCACGCACCACCGCCGTGCGCGTCTGTCCTATAATGACGACGAATACAGACGGTTGCCATTCGCAGACACGGACAACACTCCATGCTCGATTTCACACTTCACAAGGCTTACGGCAAGGCCCGCCTTGGGACGCTCCACACAAAGCATGGCGACGTTCCAACTCCGGCCTTCATGCCTGTAGCGACACAGGGCTCGGTGAAGGCCGTCGACCCGAATGACCTGCGCGCGATGGGTGCGACGATACTTCTGGGCAACACGTACCACTTGTACCTGCGCCCAGGGGTTGAGTCGGTGCGGGATTCGGGAGGCCTCGCCACTTTCATGGCATGGAACGGTCCCACGCTGACCGACAGCGGGGGCTTTCAAGGCTTCAGTCTCGAGCATTTGAGGACCATGAGCGAGGAGGGTATCGAATTCAAGTCCCACATCGACGGCAGCAAGCACATGTTCAGTCCCGAGTCGGTCATTGCGCACCAAGAGGGCATCGGTGCGGACGTTATCATGCCCATTGACGTCTGCGCTCCAGGAGGCAGCGACCGCGCCGGTGTGGCTGCCGCCGTTGAGCAGACGACCCGATGGGCCGAGCGATGCCGTGACGCCCAAACGCGAGACGACCAGATGCTATTCGGCATCGTTCAGGGCGGGACATTCCTTGATCTCCGAGAGATTTCCGCCGAACAGATCACGGCCCTCGACTTTCCAGGATACGCACTTGGTGGCCTCAGCGTGGGAGAGTCCAAGAGCGAGATGATGGAAACGGTTGGGCACACCACGGAGCTGCTGCCCTCGGATCGCCCACGTTACCTCATGGGAGTTGGTTCGCCAGAGGATCTTGTCGAATCCGTGGCACGCGGCATCGACATGTTCGACTGCGTGCTGCCTACCCGAATCGCTCGCAACGGCGCGCTCTTCGTTCGCGAAGGTCGCATAAACTTAGACGCGGCGCGCTTCCGAGACCTTCAATCACCGATAGAGGAGGACTGCGACTGCTATGCTTGCCGGACCTTCACCGCAGGCTACGTCCATCACCTCTTCCGGGCCAACGAATTGCTGGCATTCCGTCTGGCAACGATCCACAACGTACGGTTCATACTGCGCCTGATGGAGGAGATGCGTGCGGCTATCCGTGACGGCGCCTTCGATCGGTATCGCGCGGCGTTCCATGCTCGTTTTGTGCCACCCGATGAGAAGACTCGGCGGGAGCAGAAGCGCAAGTGGCTCGAGGCGCAGCGAAGGCGACCTGAACGGGAATCGCACCCTGGAACGACATCCTAGAGCGATGCGCTCACTCGGACGCCCACTCGTGGTCCCGCGGAATAGTCCACGTTTCCGACAGGGCGATGCAGCAGGTGCTGATGTTGGTGGAGTCATCGAGAGGTCGCGGGTGGGCTTTGCCTAATGCGACGACGCCATTCACCGTCATTTGGGCGCGTCCTGCCGGTATGAGCAGGCTGTATACTCCGTGGGGCTGGCCTTCCTTCTCGCCGGGTGGATTCGCGACCATCACCGGCTCTCCCAACTCGTACCAGGTCAGGGTGATGTGATCGTCGCGAGACTCGATGTACTCGGTCCAGAACGACAGGGTGTCGCCCGACTTCCAAAAGTCCGCCTCGATGATCGGTATGTCGCCGGCATACTGGTCGCCCATGGAGGCCTGCACACCTTCCTGAAGCCAGTGGGCCATGTCGATGTTGTCGGAATAGATGCGGGCCTCATCACCGGTCAACTCACCCTTGGTGAACAGGACGTGTCCCGGCCCTTTTGGCGAGTGAACGATTCGCCAGTGACTGTTGCTCGTCGTAGGGTCGGCCTCGGCTGATTCACCTAATCGCAGGAATGAGTTCTCTCCCGTCAGTCGGACTTTGTTGGCATCAACTCCCATATCAGGTCACCTATTCTCTTTGCTTTCGTCATCACGGCCGATGAATGGCAGGTTGAACACTCCCGATTCCGGCCTTACCGAGGGCATGTCACCCTCTGAATCGCCAATTGCGAATTCAGCTACTTCAAGTGGGTCCATAGGTTTGAGGTCTATCTGCACCGGTGATGATATCCCTCCGGACAACACCATCGTCATCGCTTGCTGCACGGTCATCGTCGTGTCGTAGATGTTCTGGATTGGCACCATCGCGACCCAGCCTGAATTGGGGGTAGGGGCCGTCGGCAGGTAGACCACGCCCATGGTCGTGCCCGGCACGACGTTGGCAATGCCCGTAAGGAATCCAATCATCCAGGTGCCCTGCTTCGGGTACTCGACTACCACGACCCTCTTGAATCCCGCCGTGCTGTCTCCTTTGAACGACTCGATGAGCTTCCGGGCCGGGCCGTATACCGCACCGATCAGGGGAATCTTGAGCAGGAGGTGCTGGAGTGTACGGATCGTTCGACGGCCAAGTCGCTTGGTCCAGATGAGTCCCAGGATATAGACCACGATGACGAGGGCGAGCAAGCCAAGACCGGGGATATGACGATCGGTGAGCCTCTCCAACAAAGGCTGCAGCAGCCCATCGATGTTATTGAAGACCCAAACCACCAGCACATAGGTAATGACGATGGGAACGAGGATAAGCACACCCGCGATGAGCGTGCCGCGTATGTGCCCGACGATCTTCCTTCCGATGGACTCTTGCTCAGGGTATTCCGTCATCGAGGGCCTCGTTGAGATTGCCCGTTTTGGGAGACTCGTGGACTACGAGTGTCGAAGTCGGCTGTAAGTCTATGAACACAGAGGGAACCTGTCAACATTCCATCCAGGTTCTGTACGCGTGTAATCGGATAGGTGAGATTGTAAACCTTAGGATTGCGAATTCCTTCACTTCTGAGTCTCATTTCCAACCCGGGTTAGCTCTTTGCTCAGGCACCACTCTTTGAAGCTTTCGTCCACGCGTCTGCAGAACTCCGCAAATGCCTCTTCACTCTCGTAGAGCTCTTGAGCACGGAAGACGATGGTCTGATAGCAGGCAAAGCTGTCCCCTTGGTCGGAAGACATCGCGCACATGCTGAGAGCTTCATCGGCCCCTGATACATCCCAGAACCTGTTTTGCACCGCTCCCTCGATGCAGTATGCCCGGTTCTTCGGAGCATCGGCAAGGCCGCACAGTTCCAGGGCGCGCGCGGGATCGCCAACCGTGAAGCCGCCCACGTCGCGGCCGAGACTCCGAAAGCAGTAGTGGTGGGCCTCTTCAGGGGCTGCGGCGCAAGTATCCGCCACCCTGGCGAGGTCGTTTTCGTAGAGGATCATCATGCGGGTGCTCTGATAGAAGTAGCACATCTGCACATACTTCTCGTCCAGGGAGTTACACGGGTAGTGGGGGTCGTCGGACAGGTACTCGGTCACGTGTCCCATGAGTCCCGAAAGCCCCCCAATGACATTCTCCATGAAGACGCCCGAATAGCAGGCCCGGTGGTCGGATGGCGTGTCGAGTTCCTCGCACAGAGAGAGCGCGTCGTGCAGCTCGTAGCTCGTCCACGCCATGAGGCCGTGGCCGACCCCATGCAGGCACTGAAGGTAGTAGAACGAGACGTTGGCGTAGCTGCACAGCACGGAGACATCCTCACGCAGATTGACGGTGCCCCGGTCATGGAAGAGCGCCTCGGTGGCTCCGTGGTACGAACCCGCCTGGCACTCATGACTTGCCAGGTAGAATGCGGCGGCCCCGAACAGCTCGTAGGCCACTCGACCGGCATCGTGTGCCCGCTGATGACAATCGGCATTCGTGCGTATAGACCCTTCCAGCAACGCCCTCACGGTCTCAGATGGTCCGTAGTCGCGCAGGAACCTCGTCATCGCGTTGTCGCTCTCGTAGAGTTCCATGTACTGCGTGAGAGACAGGTCTGACGGCGTGCCGAATGACAGCCCCTCGGAGGTAAGAACGAGAGGGGCGGGCGGCTCGACCGGGTCGCCCGCTACCACTACCAGCCCGCTGCGCTCCGGGCCCAGATGGTTGTGGTACCGCCAGAAGCCAGGACGGTCGAAGGTGAAGGTCCACGTCTTGCCCGCTTCGACAGGCGCCCCGGCATCGAACTCCGGGTAGATCTGGTGCGTTGGGTGGATGTTCGACGCCGGCCAGAAGAAGGTCTCCGATGCGTTGCGGAACCTCACCGTTTGGCCTACCTCGATCTCGACCCGCAGTGGTGCAAAGCCTTGGTCGCTGAACGTGACTATCTTGAGGTCGGACGGGTTGATCGGCACGGGTCTTAGGGAGTGTTCCTCTTGCCCGCACCCTGAAAGGATGATCAGGGCGAGAGACGTCAGCAACACCGCGCGAACCCAAATGCTCATCGGTCAAGCGTAGCAATGGGGTAGGGGGCAGTCAACAAAGGGAAGCCTGCGTGTTCAGAGTTGACGATGCGAACGACCCTCACCCCCGGCCTACGCAGGGGGCAGGCCCTAACCCTCCCCCACGAACGAGAGATGGGATTGGATTCCCGCCTACGGAGACCTTCGTATAACTCACCGTGCGGGAAGGCCTTGGCATGAAACACCAATGCTGGCCAACTTCGACTCCACTCATCCGGATACCGGCCTACGCCGGCATGACGGTTACTCAAAGGCCTCCCTACGCGGGAATGACGGTGGTGGGTATCGGGTGTTCTCACGAAGTCTGAACACTTACAAGCCCGCGTGGTATCCTTCCGCCACTACCTGAATGGGAAGTCGGAGGACTGGATGGATACCATAGACGTAAGCAACTTCGTAAACGCTGAGATAGGTGAGGGCTCCCTCATAGAGCCGGGCGTGGACATCGGATTTCGGTACCACGACGAGTGCGGGCCTGCCGTGTTGGGGAAGGACTGCATGATCCGAAGAGGGACGGTGATCTATGGTGACACGCGGATCGGCGACCACTTCCAGGCCGGGTACAACTCGGTCGTTCGCGCGCTCGTGAAGATGGGGGACTACTGCACGCTCATGAACCAGTCGACTATCGAGGGCATCGTGAGGTTCGGCAAGGGTGTGCGGGTGATGTCGCATGTGTACATTCCTTCTCGGACGTGGGTGGGAGACCACGTGTTCATCGGGCCGGGCGTCACGTTCACCAACGACAGGTTTCCCGGCCGCATCGAGCCGATGCCCACGCCACGCGGGGCGACGATAGAGGACGACGTGATGATCGGAGGGGGCGTTACGGTGATGCCGGACATCACCATCGGCGAGGGGAGCTTCATCGCGGGAGGCGCGGTCGTGACCAAGGACATCCCGCCACGCAGCTTCGTTGTCGGCGTGCCGGGGAGGATATCGCCGCTGCCGGCGGAACTCGACCGTCCGAACATTCGCGAGCTGACGATTCAAACACGCAGCTTCTGGGACCCTCGATCTCCGTACCAAGGGGAGTCGGTGTGGCCCGAGTGGTGGCCTGACGGATTCGCGGATTAGTGGACCGAGGCGTTGGTCTCTTTAGTGCAGCACCGCGGAGCTTGCTTGCGTTGCGTCAGAGGATCTGCCGACCACGGGGGCAGCGTCACGCGCGAGATTGACGTTGACGAGGGCCGGAAGATTCGACGACCCCGCACGTTGCAGGGCAGAGGCCAGGTCGGATGCCGATTCTACGTGTTCGCCGTGGCCGCCAAGTGCCTCGGCAACCCTGTCGTACCTTGAAGGAAAGAGTTCGCAGCCAACGAGGCGTTCCTCTCCGTACTCGCGAAGCTGAATTTGATATTCGGCGTTCCATGCGGCGTCGTTGCCGAGCACGGCTACGAAGGGGATGTCGTAACGCACGGCGGTATCGTACTCCATGATGTGGAATCCGGCAGTGCCGTCGCCGAGGACAGTGACGATCCGAGAGTCGGGGCGCGCCAGTCGCGCCGCCAGGGCGAAGGGAATCGACGTTCCGATGGAGCCCGCGGGGCCGTTGAGTATCCGTGTGGGAGCGCTTATGCAGGCCTGCGCCCACTGGCCCCACTCTCCGCCGTCGCAGATGAACACCGAGTTCGGGTCTTCGTCCAGGTAGGCCTGGACCGCCTCCGCGACCTCATACGAATGCAGTGGGTCCCCTTGTTCGGCCCGCATTTCCGACCATGAGGCGGGACGGTAGCTGACAGCGGACGTCACCTCGTCCGCCCAGCCGCTCTCACTTGCTCCTCCGGCAGCAAGCTCGACGATTCGGCTAACCGACGGCACCGGATCGGCGACGACGCTCAATGCGACCCTTGCGGGGTCTCCAACGTTTCTATGAGTGAGGTCGATTGCAGAGTGATCAGGGTCGATTTGAATGAATCGGCATTCGGGGCGGATATCAGGTTCCCCTCCCATTTTGAGGGTAAAGTCCAGTTTCTTGCCGATGAGTGCGATGAGATCGGCCTCCGCCAGCACCTCGGCAAACGCCCCAAGAGCAGGGTCGTTCGTTCCGCGCGGACTCTCCATCTCGACGACGGGTGCGCCTGTAGCGGCTGAGAGTTCAGCCAACACAGTGTGTCCGTCCGCGCGCATCATCATCGATCCAGCGAGAATCAGCGGCGTCCTGGCGCTATGCAGTTCTGCGAGAAACTGATCCGCGTCCGCGTCGTCGATGATGCGTGGCTGGGACCCGCCATTACCTGCGGCAACGAGAGCGTCTTCCGGGGAATCCACCTGATCGTCTACCGTATTGAAGGGTAGGGCGATATGCACCGGACCCGGACGTCCGGAGGCAGCGATGTCGAGGGCCTTGCGGATGTCGTTGGGAAGGCCGGACGCGCTCTGTGCGGTCCATGAGGCTTTTGAGACGTGGCTTGCGATCTCAGCCTGCGCCATCGCCTGGAACGCGCCCCTGGGATGCTGCTTCATCGGAGCGCAGCCGCTCAGCAGGACCAACGGGGACTCCGATATGGTAGCCACGTACAGTCCGGTGAGGGTGTTTGCGAAGCCCGGGCCGGCGGTGACCAATGCCACGCCGGGCTGGCCGGTGAGGCGTCCCCAAGCGTCAGCCATGTGAACGGCAGCAGCCTCCTGGCGGACGTGGAGGAGGTCTACTATTTCGGCATCGAGGCAGGCATCGAATAGCGGCATGATCTGGTTGCCGGAGAGGGTGAAGATACGCTCCACACCGGCACTTTGTAGAGTCCTGGCAACTGCGTCCGCGCCTCGCATAGGAATGACCTCGCTAGTTTAGTGTGGAGGGATTATAGCGTATCGAAGGTGGGTCGAACGGCCCATGGCGGTGGCCGAGGATGGGTCTCCCTGGGGAATGATGCCTCTCAGCAATATTGACCCTGTGAGGACGGGGGCCTTACAATCGATAAGCGGTTAGAGCGCAGGGGTGTAGCTCAGGCTGGTAGAGCAACGGTCTCCAAAACCGTAGGCCGCGGGTTCGAATCCTGCCACCCCTGCCAATGCGGCGCTATCCCGTTTCCTACCGCGTCACTCAGCGCGGGTCAGCTCGAACTCGTACTGCTCGATGACGGGGTTCGCGAGGAGTTGGCTGCACATTCCTTCGACGGCCCTGGAGGCTTCGTCCTGGGATGCCGACTCGACTTCGATCTGGAAGTATTTTCCCGCGCGAACGCTTTCAACGGTGTCGTAGCCGAGCGTGACGAGCGCGCCGCGAATGGTCAGCCCCTCTGGGTCGTTGACCGTGGGCTTGAGCGAGACGTAGACCTTTGCGAGGAATTTCTGCATTTTTCGTGTAGGTTAGGACGGATTTGCAGGGTTCGAGTGGTGTGTCGCTGGGTTAGTTGGTATGTGAGAGGTCCCGGGTTCTTTGGTCAAGCGGCGAATTGCCCTTCGACCGGCTCAGGGTGAGCGTGTTTATGGTTCCTGCTTCTTTGTGCAGAGCCGGTTCCAAGTGCCGGAAGACGAGCGATGCCGCTGCTACCGGCTGGGCCACTCCGGCGCGTTGGGCGAGTTCAAGTGGCTGCGAACGAAGTCGCGAGCTTGGTCGTCGTCATACTCTTCCATCGTGAGAATCCAGTTCCATGCGGTCAGCGCGAACCTGCTTTCCATGTTGGGATTCGGCATGAGAATCGTCTCGTCTGTGCGACGGACGATCTCCTCCATTTGATCGACCTCGTCCGGGCAGCCGCCCGGGCAGTTGTAGTGGAGGATCACGCCTCCGTGCTCCATGTTGTGGATAAACAGTTCGGCTGGCAGGGGTTCGGTCTTTATCCCCCAGGAGGCCCATCGGTCGTAGTGCCAGCCCGAGGTCGGGGGAGAGGCGTTGTAGGGCGCGTGGGAGCCCCCTTCCGGTATGTGCTCACGGCCCTGATCCTCCAGCCTGATGCCGGGACCGTCGGGCAGGGCCCGTTCGCCACCGCCAAAGCTCTGGGGAATGAACAGGGCGATCAGAAAGAGCCCCGACACCCCACCAACCGCGACAAGAATCAGAATTCGCTTGACCCGATTGCGACGGTTTCTGCGCTCGCGCCGGGCGGCGCGAGCCTGTGTGGGTGTCTGTCTTCGTCTTTCGGTGGCGTCTGTGGCCATGTCGCCTCACATTCAGTGGGATATTTCTTGAAAGTGTTGAATTCTACTCTAGCACGACGGGAGAATTCTGTCTCGCTTTGAACGTGGCATAGGCGCTGAAAACGAGGATGGACGTCATGATCGCGGCGGATGCAAGGCAATATTCGCAGTAGGCGTGGATACGGAAGGCCTGCGTGTACACGAAGTACACAGTAAACCCTTCCCCAAGCAGCGCAATGCCCATGAGCGCATATGACAGGCTGTTGGGTGGGTCGTCCAGTCCCAAATAGGCAAGGGTTCCGAGCAGAAGCGCTGCGTATCCCACGACTCCGAGAATGGCAACCGGCACTCCCATCAGGACGGCGTACTCGCTGGTCGTCACGGTGTCGCAGCCGGCCGAGACTCCGCAGGCCGGAATTCCGCCGGTAACGTGCTCCACGCTGAGGTACGTTGCCACCGCCAGCCCCGCGAGGCTCAAAGCCGCGACAGCCCAACGCGCGCCAGTGGCGGAATTCATTGCGCGTCCGCGATTGCCGATTCGATGAGTTGGGCGAGCTCTTCGTAGGATGACGGGGTGAGCATTTTTCCATTGAGGAACAGCGTTGGCGTCCCCTGGACACCGAGTCGTTCGCCACGCCGCAGATCGTCTTGCACCTTGCCGAGGTATTTCCGGCTATCGAGGCAGGAGTCGAACGCGCCTCTATCGAGCTGCAGGCTGCTGGCGAAGAGCTTGAGATTGTCGTCGGAGAAGTGCCCCTCGTTCACTCCCTTCCAGTTCTCGAACACGATGTCGTGATATTCCCAGAACTTGTCCTGGTCGGCAGCGCACTCGGTGGCTTCGGCGGCCCTGAAGGACTCCGTGCCTATGAAGGGGAAATGGCTGAATACGAACTCGATCCTGCCCGTATCGACGAAGCCTTGCTTGATCTGTTTGCCTGCGGTAACGGCAAATTGGGCGCAGTGGGAACATTGGAAGTCGCCGAACTCCTCAAGGGTGACGAGGGAGACCTCCTGGGTGGGGGCAGGCACGGGCTTGGCGTCTGTCGCAGACTGGTCCTGGGAGCCAGAATCGGCGGGACTGTCTTGAGCCGAAGCTGCAGCTGAGGCATCGGGTTGGGAGTCGCTCCTCAAGGCCGCGAAAAGGACAACCGCGACCGCGACGGCAACGATGATTCCTCCTCCGATGAGAAGGTAAGTGAGACTCAGGAAGCGCTGCACGCCCTCTTTGTCTTGCCGCCCTCTATTGGCCACAATGCGCTCCTTGACTGCTCAACACCCCTGCTCCCTCGTACTAGGTCAGGTTCGTGCCGGTCAACCGCTTGTAGGCTTCCAGATAACGCTCCCGGGTCTTCGCAACGATGTCGTCGGGGAGGGCAGGGGCGGGAGGCTCGTGGTCCCAGCCCTGCGAGTCGAGGTAGTCGCGGACGAACTGCTTGTCGAAGTTTGGCTGCGACTTGCCGGGCGCATAGCCCTCAGCATCCCAGAAGCGACTGGAATCGGGCGTGAGGAGCTCGTCGATGAGCGAGAGCTCCCCGTCAATGAAGCCGAACTCCATCTTGGTGTCGGCGAGGATGATGCCGCACTCGAAAGCGACGTCGTGGGCGAAGTTGAACACCTCTATCGCGGTGTCGCGGAGCTGGGCGGCGGTGTCTGCGCCGACCATGTCGACGACCTCTTCATAGCTCATATTCTCGTCGTGACCGACCTCGGCCTTGGTCGTCGGGGTGAAGAGCGGCTCCGGGAATTTATCTCCCTCTACAAGTCCCGACTGCATGGGCTTGTCCTGTACGGTGCCTGTCTTGCGGTACTCGCTCCACGCCGAGCCGGTGATATAGCCCCTCACGATGCACTCGACGTCGATGCGCTCGGCCTTCTTGACAATCATGGAGCGGCGCTGCATGTCGGTCGAAATCCCAAGGTCCTGACGGGCAGTGCCCAGGTCGATGAGATGGTTAGGGACAAGGTGTTGTGTCTTGTCGAACCAGAAGGCAGATATCTGGGACAGCACGGCGCCCTTGTCGGGGATGCCGTTCGGCATGACCACGTCGAAGGCGGATATCCTGTCGGTGGCGACCATCAGGAATTCGTCGCCGAGGTCGTGGGTGTCGCGGACCTTGCCGCGGTAGACTAGGTCGGGCAGGGGTGACTCCATCAAAGCTTGCATCCGTTAGTTCCTCCTATTTTAGGCCGACACGCTCGAAGATCTCGTCGACGTGTCGGACGTAGTATCCGTAGTCGAATAGGGCTTCCAGGTCGTCGGAAGCCAGCAGGCCGGCCACTTCGGAGTCCGACCGCATCATTTCCCGAAAGTCCTGTCCCGTCTCCCAGCTCTCCATCGCGCGGTGGTGGACGATGCCGTAGGCCGTTTCCCGCTCCATGCCCCGCTCGATGAGAGCGAGGAGCACCCGCTGCGAAAAGAGGACGCCGTAAGTCGATTCGATATTGTACATCATGCGGTCGGGGTAGACGTTCAGGTCGCGGACCAGGCCCGTCATGAGGCTGAGAATGTAATCGAGGGCTATTGAAGCGTCCGGCAGTATGAGTCGCTCAGCCGAAGAGTGGCTTATGTCTCGCTCATGCCAGAGTGCGACGTTCTCGATGGCCGTGACGGCGTGGCCGCGAATCAGGCGGGCGAGGCCACACACCCTCTCGGAGAGCTCCGGGTTTCTCTTGTGCGGCATCGACGAGGAACCGGGCTGTCCCTTCGGGAAGTACTCGGCAACCTCGCGGACCTCCGTTCGCTGCAGGCCCCGGATCTCGGTGGCGAACTTTTCCAACGAGGCCGCGATGAGGGCCAGGGTCGTGACGTACTCGGCGTGGCGATCGCGCTGAAGGATTTGCGTCGAGGCGGGAGCGGCCTGGAGGCCAAGGCGCTCGCACACCGCAGTCTCGATTGACGGGGGCACGGTGCCGTGCGTCCCGACGGGGCCGGAGAGCTTGCCGAAGGCGATGGTGGCGCGCGCGTGGGCGAGACGGTCTTTGTTGCGCCTCATTTCATCGTACCACACGGCGAGCTTGAGGCCGAAGGTGATTGGCTCGGCGTGGATGCCGTGCGTCCGGCCGATCATCAGGGTGTCCTTGTGCTCGACGGCTCTTGCCTTGATCGCCTCCATCAGCGCGTCGATCTCTTCGTCGAGGAGATCAATGGCATCGAGAATCTGGAGGCTGGTCGCCGTGTCCCAAACGTCGCTGGTTGTCAGGCCGAGGTGGAGCCAACGACCCTCCGGGCCTATGAACTCGGTGATGGACTGGAGGAACGCCGTCATCTCGTGGCGATGGACGACGAGAATCTCCTCAAGGCGCTCGTAGTTGTAGTTGGCCGACCGCAGTTTCTCCATGTCGTCGGCGGGAATCGTGCCGTGCTCTGTCCATGCCTCGCAAACGGCCAACTCCACCTGGAGCCAGCGGTCGTACTTGTTTCGCTCGGACCAGACTGCGCCCATTCGGGGCCTAGTGTAACGTTCGATCAAGGTGCGCTCCGTCCTACCTGGACTTGAGGCCCTGGCGGTACTCGTCGTATGCCGCTCGGATGGAGTCGTGCTTGATGCCGAGTATCTGTGCGGCGAGGAATGCGGCGTTTCGCGCTCCCCACGAGCCGATGGCAACGCATGCGACCGGTATGCCGGGGGGCATCTGCGCGATGGAGTAGAGCGAATCGACTCCTTCGAGATCACTCGACGGCACCGGAATGCCGATGACGGGCAGGGTGGTCCAAGACGCCGCGACGCCCGGCAGGCCGGCCGAGCCGCCAGCGGCGGCGATGATGACCTCAATGCCACGGTCACGGGCTGAGGTCGTCCACTCCATGACGGCTTCGGGCGTCCTATGGGCGGATGCGACGACCACCTCGTGCTCGACGCCGAGCTGGTCGAGAACCTCGGACGTTTCGTCTATGAGGGGACGGTCCGATTTGCTTCCAACGATAACTCCGACTAATGGCATTTGCACTTACCTCGCATTGATATTTTCTTGTCTTAGACGACCACTAATGGTACCAGCATTTCGTCCGGCGTGAGGCCGGAGTGACTTCCAATGAATTTCATCGAATTGGGCCTGGCGTGGTACATGAATGCGTCCGCGCCACGCGATATTGCAAGGTGGGTGCCGAGACGTTTTCGAGCGGCATCCTCGATGCGACCCGGGCCCAGCAGCTCCAGCGATTCCACCTCGTCCACCGTCAGCAGGAAGGCGACCTGTCCGAAGCGCTTTCGAAAGTCGGCCTCGAAGTCTCCTTCACTTCCGGGTTTCACGGCGAAGTGCATCTCGCGCGCGTCTCCCCATGGCTCGTGCAGGAGATGGTCTACGAGCGAGTCCGTTGGGAGGATGTCGTGGAAAGGCCCGTTCAGCTGTCCGTGATCGGCGGTGAGCACCATGCGGGTGTTCGCCGGCAGCTGCGTTGCCAGACGCTCGATCATTGCGCCCGTGCGATGCAATACCTGGATAGTCTGCGGCGCGTCGGTCCCGAATTCATGCGCGGCGTAGTCAACGTCTATCACGTAGAGGTGAGTCAAGCTACGGCCACTTGCGTTCCGTGCCCTGGAGATGGCCGCGTCTATGCCATCAGGCAGCCCTTCGTACGTGACATATTCGGCGTTGTGACCGCTCCAGTAGTCGGAATATGGTGTGTTCGCTATCCCTTCCGGAACAATGGAGACCATATCGCCGTCAATTTCACCGACGTGGGAAGGAACCGGATATGCCTGTTCCTCGCGGACGCCCAGATTGCCAAGGGGCTCACCATCCTGACGCCTCTCGAACCGTAGGACCGTAGAGACCGCGTCGATCTCCTCCAGGTACATGTCCCAGCCGATGATGCTGTGCCGGTTGGGCCAGCCGCCCGTCGCCAGGGAGGTGAACACCGACGAAGTAGTGGAGGGGAAGACAGTTTGCAACTCCATCCGGAGATGCCTGCGAAGGAATGATGCAGGTTCCAGCTTGTTGATGAAGTTCATGCCCAGCCCGTCGACGACGACGAGCACCAACCTGTCGGCATCGCAGAGCATCTCGTGTATTCGATTGGCGCTATCCCCCAAGTCGAGGTCAGGCACACCAGCCCAGCTAAACACCGCTCGTGAAAGATCTACGATGTTGGGAGCATCGAATCGCGGGCGGAGCAGAGACTTCGACTCGAAGGCGACGAGGAGGCCGGGAACGTCGCTAACGGATTCGGACACAGTCACGTCAATTGCCTGCGAAGTCGGCGATGTCGCCGCGGAAGAATGAGCCGTCGAAGGACACGGCCTCTGTGGTGGCGTAGGCCTTTTGGCGGGCAATCTGACGGGTAGCGCCGGTTGCGCTAATGGCGAGGACTCGTCCGCCGTCCGTTACGGTCTGTTCGTCCTCATTGAGCTTGGTGCCTGCGTGGAAGACGGATATGTCGTCCCCTACGTCGTCCAGCCCCGAAATGGGGAGGCCGGTCTCGTAGGCGTCGGGGTATCCGCCGGAGGCGATTACCACGCCTACGCATGAGTCGGGGCTAACTTGCAGGGGAGCATCGTTAACGTTTCCGGCAACAGCAGCCAGCATGAGTTCAAGGAGGTCGGACTCGGTGCGGGGCAGGACGACCTGCGTCTCCGGGTCTCCGAGGCGGCAGTTGAACTCGATGACCTTGAGTCCGTCGCGGGTGAGCATCAGCCCGGCGTAGAGGACTCCCACGTAGGGGCACCCCTCGGCGGCCATGGCGGCGACGACGGGTTCCATGATGTCGCTGCGGGCGCTGCGCTCCACCTCGTCGTTCCAAAGAACGGGCAGGGGAGGGCTGTAGGCGCCCATGCCTCCGGTATTCGGCCCCGTATCGCCCACTCCCGCGCGCTTGTAGTCGACAGCGGCGATCAAAGGAGACACGTTCCTGCCGTCCACGAAGGCGAAGACGCTCAACTCCGGTCCCTGCAGGTACTCTTCGACCAGGACGGTGTCACCCGACGAACCGAAGGCGCGGTCGACCATTTGCGTCTGCAGGGCTGCGATCGCTCGTTCCGTCGTCTCCGCTACGACGACCCCCTTGCCGGCGGCAAGGCCGTCCGCCTTGATAACTACCGGTAGGGACAAGGTTTCAACGTATGCGCGGGCGGCGTCGAAGTCACGAAAGACCTCGGCACGGCCGGTGGGGACACCCGCGCGGAACATCAGATCCTTCGCGAAGCTCTTACTGGACTCGATTCGCGCGGCGGCCTGGGTTGGCCCGAAGATAGAGAGTCCCGCCTCTCCAAATCTATCAACGACTCCGTCGGCAAGCGGGGCCTCCGGGCCAACGACCGTGAAGTCGACTTTTTCGTGCAGAGCGAATTTCAGAAGACCGTCTATGTCGGACTCGGAAATGGGGACGTTCGGCGCGATTTTGGCCGTTCCGGCGTTCCCGGGAGCACATAGAAGCTTAGAAATACGACTACTCTGCGACAGCTTCCACGCAATGGCGTGCTCGCGTCCGCCCTTGCCGATGACGAGAACCTTCATGCGGCGGTCATTCCCATTCGATGGTGCCGGGCGGCTTGCTCGTTATGTCGTACACCACGCGGCTTACGGCCGGGACCTCGTTGACGATGCGGTTGGATATGCGGCCAAGCACGTCGTGGGGCAGACGCGCCCAGTCTGCTGTCATGGCCTCGTCGCTGGTGACGGCGCGAACGGCGACCACGTAGCCGTAAGCACGATAGTCACCTACGACGCCGACGCTCATCGTGTCCGTTAGCACGGCGAAGCTCTGCCACAGGTCGCCGTACAGGCCATTTCCCTTGATCTCATCCATGACGATCCAGTCTGCGGCGCGCAGTGTGTCCAGCTTCTCGCGGGTGACGGCGCCCATTACCCGTATCGCGAGTCCCGGCCCGGGGAACGGCTGCCGGTAGACCATCTCCTCGGCCAACCCGAGCTCCAGGCCGACCATGCGCACCTCATCCTTGAACAGGTACCTGAGAGGCTCGACGAGCTCCAGCTTCATGTCCTCTGGGAGCCCCCCGACGTTGTGATGCGTCTTGATCTTGGCGGAGACGTCGTCGCCCGGCGTCTGGCTTTCGATCACGTCAGGATAGAGTGTTCCCTGGGCAAGGAAGTCCACCTCGCCCAGGCGAGCGGCCTCACGGTCGAATATCCTGATGAACAGCTCGCCTATGGTGCGGCGCTTGTCCTCCGGGTCGATAACCTCGCTCAGGGCGTCCACGAACTCGTCGGCAGCATCGACGTATGCGATATTGACGTTCATATTTCGCCTGAAGGTATCGAGTATGCGTTGAGGCTCCTCGTGGCGCATGAAGCCGTTATTGACGAATATGCAGGTAAGCTGATCGCCGACGGCCCTGTGAACGAGGCTCGCGGCAACGGCTGAGTCGACACCGCCGGACAGCGCGCAGATGACCTTGCCTTCGCCGACCTGGTCGCGGATGTCTTCGACCGCATCCTCGACGAAATTGCTCGGATTCCAGCTTCGTCCGCAGCCGCAAATGGTGTGGACGAAGTTCTCGATGATTTGCGTACCGTCCGGAGTGTGGACCACCTCAGGATGGAACTGGATGCCGATGACGTTTTGCTTGTTCGACGTGGCGGCGACGGGCGAATTCTCGGTATGAGCGACAGTGGCGAAACCCGGAGGCTGCTCGGTAATGCGGTCACCGTGGCTCATCCAGACGGGGAAAGAGGAAGAGAGTCCTGCGAATATGGGATGCTCTGTGCCTTGCTGCTCCAGCATCGCGTGGCCGTATTCCCGCTTACTGCTGGGCTCGACCTGTCCTCCAAGCTGGTGGACTAGCGCCTGCATTCCATAGCAGATTCCCAACACCGGGAGGTCTCTGTCGAACACCCAAGAAGGGGCAAGAGGCGCGCCGGTCTCATAGACGCTTGCCGGACCGCCGGAGAGGATGACGCCCTTGGGATTGAGGTGCTCAACGTCATCCCAGTCGGCGCTATGATGAATCAGCTCGCAGTAGACGTTTGCTTCGCGCACGCGGCGGGCGATGAGGCGGCTGTACTGGGAGCCGAAGTCGATGACAAGGACGGACTCGCGCTGCGTGCGATGGTGGTGGTCGGAATGGGAGATCTTCGCCCCTATATCTTCGGTGTCCAACACGTCAGAAGTGATGTGTGAATCGTCCCGGCCGGGCATTCGCCGACTCTGGGTAGGGGTGACATTGTCGCGCATTTCCAAGGGACTCCAAAGGTAGCATCTGTGCTATACTGAGTCAAGCTCGAAATGCCTGCGACTTCACCTATCGTTCCAGTCTCGGAGACGCTTGGCGGCCGCGTGGATGACGCGGTCCGAGTTCTCCGTAACGGCGGCGTCGCCGCCATACCCACGGATACGGTCTACGGCCTCGCGGCGGCATTCGATGACGACGACGCAGTCGAGCGGATCTTTCGCATCAAGGGCAGGCCGGCCAGCCTTGCGATACCACTGCTCATCGAATCCGCGGACTCGGTGGAGAGGTATGTCAGCGAGGTTCCTGAATCGTTTTGGGCGCTGGCCAAAGCATTTTGGCCTGGCCAACTGACCATCGTGATGCGAAAGAGCGATCTCGTCTCTGAAAGGCTGACGGCGGGACGTGACACGGTAGGGCTGCGGGTACCCGACCACAGGCTTCCGCGCCACCTATCCAAATCGCTTGGCAGGGCCATCACCGGCACCAGCGCTAATCTCAGCGGATCCCTGTCACTCACAACCGCGAAGGAAGTAGAAGAACAGCTTGGGACCGCCGTCGACCTCATAGTAGACGACGGAGCAACCAGCGCGCCGATTTCGTCCACCGTGGTAGACCTTTCGGGCGACAGTCCGACCATAATTCGCGAGGGCCGGATCACGCCGGAGGACATTCGGCGGGCTATCGGGGCATCCTAGCAAGCGACACACTCTAGAGCGAGCGTAAGCATGGCAATGGCAACGCAGGCATCCGAGTACGAAGCGGCAGTCGAAGCGGAACTCCGCGATATGTTCCGCTCGCGCGACCTCGCCCTGTACGACATGATGACCTACCACATGGGATGGGATCCGGGCGACGACGGGTCATCTTACCCTGGAGCCGTGAACGGGCGCAGATACGGCGTGGCGTGCCTGACGGTCTGCGAAGCAGTAGGAGGGGACGTTGCCACCTGCCTACCTGCCGCAGCGGCGCTCGAGCTCTTGCAGGGATTCCTTGAAATCCACGACGACGTCCAGTCGGGCAGTCCGCAGCGAGCAGGGCGAGACTCTGTATGGTGGAAGTGGGGCCCAGCGCAAGCCATCAATGCCGGAGACGCGATGTACGCCCTGGCGAGGATCGCGATGTTCCGACTCGAGGAGCGCGGCTTAGACCCTGGCAGTACGTTCCTGGCAGTACAGATTCTCGACGAGACCAGCTTGGCCCTGTGCGAAGGACGATTCAGCGATCTCGAAGCCAGAGAACGCATCGATCTGGGAGTGGATCAATATCTCGCAATGGCGTCTGCCAAGGGCGCGGCGCTGTATGTCGGAGCCATGAATCTCGGCGCGCACGTGGGAGGGGCGGATGAATCGCTTGTGAGCGCACTTGCGGCGTTCGGTTCCAAGATCGGTCTCGCTCGACAGGTACAGGATGACTTGGACGAGCTTTGGGGGAAGCATGAGGCCAGCGACGACGTTCTGAACAAGAAGAAGCTGCTTCCGCTGGTCTACACAGTCGAGCATGCGGATGTATCGGTGAAGCGCAGGTTGGGAGACATCTATTTCAAGCGGGTGCTTGACCCGGCGGACGTTGATGCAATTCGATTGATTCTCGAAGAGAGCGGCGGCAGGGAATTCGCCAGTGAGTTGGCGCTAAACCTTCGCAGCGAGGCCCTCACCTTGGTGGATGAGACCGGCCTTCCTGCGTCGTCCAAGGAGATTCTCAACCGGCTCGCGGCATCCATACTCCCCGGATAGCGGAATCGTGGCACGGAAGCAGACGGTTAGGGATATCGAGATTGGTGGCAAAGAGGTCCTGCTCAGAGCGGACTTCAACGTCACATTTATACCCGGAACGACCACAATCTCGGACGACTCTCGTATCCAGGCGACGCTGCCGACAATCGAGTACCTGCTTTCCCGCAATGCAAGCATCATCCTCTGCTCGCACCTTGGCAGGCCGAAAGGAAAAGTAACCCCCGAACTGCGGATGCTGCCTGTGTCAGACCGCCTGGCGGAACTCCTTGGTCGCCGCGTCGTGCAGGCAAGCGAGCCAACCGGGTCCGACGTTCGGCATGTCATCGATACGATGTCCCCTGGAGACATCGTCATGCTCGAAAACCTGCGATTCAGTCCCGGTGAAGAAGGCAACGACAACGAGTTCGCCCAGGAACTCGCGAGCTTGGCCGACGTGTACGTGAACGACGCTTTTGGTGCCGCGCATCGGGCGCATGCATCAACCGAGGGCGTAACCCGTTTTCTGCCCTCGGTAGCAGGGCTCCTGATGGACCGCGAACTGGATATGCTGGGGAGGGTATTGGATTCTCCCAAGCGCCCGTTGGTGGCCATCGTTGGCGGCGCGAAGGTGTCGGACAAGCTGCCGGTCATTGAGAGATTCACCGGACGCGCGAGTAGATTCCTTGTAGGCGGGGGGATGGCTGCTACGTTCCTCAAAGCGCAGGGGCTGGAAGTCGGCAACTCGCTTGTCGAGGATGACCTTGTCGGAAGGGCAGGGGAGATAATTGATAGCGGTGAGACGACGGTGATGTTACCTTCCGATGTAGTCGTGTCCACGGAATTTGCCGCGAACGCAACGACACGAATTGTCGATGTGGGAGATATTGAGCCAGGATGGCGCATAATGGATATCGGGCTGGAGACGGCGGAGCGATACGCGAACGCCATTTCGGACGCGGGAACGGTTCTCTGGAACGGCACAATGGGAGTATTTGAGTGGCACCCCTTTTCGACGGGGACAAAACGCCTCGCAGAGGCTCTGGCGGCCCAGGAAGGGACTATTTCGGTCATCGGGGGCGGCTCCACTGCAGAAGCGGTGATCAGCCTCGGACTCGCCGACAGGATGACTCACGTTTCCACCGGAGGCGGCGCATCGCTCGAATTCCTCGAGGGGAGGGAATTACCTGGCGTTGCGGGACTGATGGACGCGGAATGAATATGAGAACGACACAATGATCGATTTTCCGGGAATAATCGAGCTGTGCAGTCCCACACCGAGCAAGATTGTGATGCTGGTCATCGACGGTCTTGGCGGCTTGCCCCATCCCGAAACCGGAAAGTCGGAGCTGGAGACCGCCAATACGCCTAATCTCGACCGGCTGGCGGCTGAGAGCGCCTGTGGTCTAACAACGCCTGTTGCTCCGGGCATCACGCCCGGCAGCGGGCCGGGTCATTTGTCACTCTTTGGCTACGATCCGGTCAAGTATCTCATTGGCCGGGGTGTCCTCGAAGCCATCGGAATCGGCGTTGACCTCAAGGAAGGCCAAATTGCGGCGCGCGGGAACTTCTGCACTCTCGACCAATCACGCCTGCTGGTCGACAGAAGGGCGGGAAGAATCCAGACGCATGAGAGTGCGCCTTTAGTGGAACTGCTCGGCAGGATTGAGGTGCCGGACGTCGATATCGACGTGCATCCAGTCAGAGACCATCGCTTTGTTCTCGTGCTTTCGGGAGATGGGTTACATGAGAGTGTGACAGGGACCGATCCGCAGGCGGTCGGCGTGTCTCCACTGGAGGCGTCGGCCATCGTGCCAGAGGCTGAAGAGACTGCCCGCGCGGTGCGAGACTTCACTCGAAAAGCTCAAGAAGCACTGCGGGATCGGTCTTCGGGCAACATGGTGCTTCTACGGGGTTTTTCAGCACTGCCTGACTTGCCGGACATGGGAAAAGTCTATCGACTCGACCCTGCCGCCATAGCCGCGTACCCGATGTACAGGGGCTTAGCCCAGTTGGTGGGGATGAAAGTCATTCCAACGGGCGGTACGTTCGACGACGAGCTTGATACTCTTGAAAACGCATTTCAGGAGCACGATTTCTTTTTCCTGCACTACAAACCCGCGGACGCGGCGGGTGAGGACGGGGACTTCGACGCAAAGGTCGAGACACTCGAGTACTTGGATGCTCGAATACCCCGCCTGCTGGAGCAAGATATCGACACGCTTGTCGTCGCGGGCGATCACTCCACACCCGCGATCATGGGGAACCACAGCTGGCACCCCGTGCCGTTCATGTTGAACTCGTCGAATTATGTAGGAGACGGGATTTCATCGTTCTGTGAACGCGCCTTCGCCAGTGGATCAATTGGGCGTCTTCCGGCTGTCAGCGTGATGACGTTGGCGCTGGCAAATGCGGGCAAGCTTCAGAAGTACGGTCCTTAGGGCGAGAATCCTCAGGTCGTGTACAATTCGGTCTCAACGAGAACCCAGACCTGAAGGAAAGCCTGTGCCCGACCTCGTTATTGCAGCCAACTGGAAGATGAACGTCCTCCCCTCTGAAGCGGGAGCCTTCGCCGAGCGTCTTCGTGACGGCCTTCAGTATGTGCAAGGCGTGAAGAAAATCGTCTGCCCACCGTCGCTCTCTCTTCCGGCGGTGTCAGAATGCCTCAATGGCTCCGATGTCTACGTGGGAGCCCAGAACATGCACCACGAGTCCAAGGGAGCGCATACGGGAGAGGTCTCGCCCGCGATGGTCAAGGAACTCTGCGACTATGTCATACTCGGCCATTCGGAGAGGCGGCAGCAGTTTAGCGAGACCGACGAAATGGTGGCCAAGAAAGTCGCCGCGGCTGTCGCGGTGGAGCTGAATCCGGTTCTGTGCGTCGGGGAGACCCTGTCCGAACGTGAGGCGGGCGATGCCACCGTCGTGATCCAGAGACAAGTGCGCGCGGCCCTTAGAGAAGTCCCGTCGCTCGACGGCATAATCGTAGCCTATGAGCCGGTATGGGCCATAGGAACGGGCGTACCCGCCAGCCCGGCAGATGCTCAGTACGTGATGGAGTTCATTCGAGGGCTGATGCTGGAGGACTTCGGCAGATCGGCGCTCGATCTACCGCTTCTTTACGGCGGCAGCGTGGATGCAGGCAACGCAGCCGGATTCATCAATCAACCGGACATCAACGGAGCTCTTGTGGGTAGCGCAAGCCTAAACGCTGAACAGTTCGTCCAGTTGGTCAAGAACGCCCACGCTGCTTCAGGGTAGCATTCCCATGTCTGCTGCGGGACGCGACAGGGTTGTGGCCATCGTCGGGCCTACTGCCTCGGGCAAATCGCGGCTGGCGATGCAGATCGCCGTATCCATAGATGGCGAGATAATCAGTGCCGACAGCCGCCAGGTCTATCGGTATATGGACATAGGAACGGCCAAACCGTCCCCAAAAGACCGCCGGCGTGTTCGCCATCACCTGATTGACATCATTGATCCCTCTGAAGAATACAGCGTCGCACTCTTTGTTCGCCAGGCGCGCCAAGCCATATCGGAAGTGCTTGAGCGTGGACAGGTCCCCATCGTAGTGGGCGGCACGGGCCAGTACGTTTGGGCCTTGCTGGAGGGCTGGAACGTGCCGGAGGTCTCGCCCGACCACTCGCTCAGAGAAGAACTTCAAGAGCGCCTGAGCCGAAAAGGACTGACCGATCTCGTTGAAGAGCTTCGCAGAGTCGCTCCCAAAGCCGCCCAGCGAGTTGACCTCGCGAATCCACGGAGGGTCATCAGGGCGCTTGAACTGGCTTACGAGTCTTCTTGCGGCGAACCCGAAACACCAACGAGGATATCGCCGCCGTTTCATGCAGCAATAGTCGGAATTGCTATGGACCGCTCGGAGCTGTATGCCCGCATAAACGCCCGCGTGAACGCGATGGTGGAAGACGGATGGGTAGGGGAGGTGCGAAAACTCCATGAGATGGGCTTCGGCCCTGAACTGCCTTCAATGTCCAGCCTCGGCTACCGCGAAATCTCTGAGCATCTGAATGGAGAGCGCACACTTGATGACGCCGTCGAAGCGATCAAGGGGAAGACCAGGCGATTCGCGCGCCAGCAGGGGAATTGGTTCAGAACGGGAGACGAGCGAATCCGCTGGCTTCCGAACGAGACAGGAAGCATTGAAGGGGTTGTCAGATATGTTTCTCAGCCTGAGTTGGACCGCCAATAATTGCGGTAAATTCGGGTCTCGATAGACTCGGAGTGATATACTTTAGCGACCCTGAGATTTGCGGAGGCCGAACTTGGAATTCACCAAGATGCATGGTGCAGGAAACGACTACATTTACGTCGATGCCCGCGCCGAGGACGAGGACTGGCCTACGATCTCAGTGCATCTGAGCGACCGCCACACAGGTGTTGGCGCAGACGGTCTGATTCTCGCTTTGGAATCCGACCACGCCGACCTTCGCATGAGGATGTTCAATGCAGACGGCTCCGAAGCGGAGATGTGCGGGAACGGCATTCGCTGCCTCGTTGGGTTTGCACTCAAGAGAGGTATCGTGCCGAGCGATACTTCCCCCGTGCTGGTGGAGACCCTTGCAGGAGACCTGGAGGTTACGCCCACCTGGGAAGGTAACAAGGTAGTTTGGGCCAGGGTGAGCATGGGTGAGCCGCGCTTGGAGGTCGAGGAAATTCCGGTCGCGCTCGATGACCGGGCGATGGTAATGGACTATCCGCTAACGGTCGATGGCGTCACATTCGAGATCAACGCCGTTTCGATGGGGAATCCCCATGCCGTGGCATTCATCGACGAACCGGTTGATGAGGTCCCACTGTTCCAACTCGGTCCTCTGGTAGAAAACCACCCGCTCTTTCCCAACAGGGTGAACTTTGAGATCGTGAACATCATAGACGAGAGTCACCTGAAGGTTAGAGTTTGGGAACGAGGTTCCGGGGAAACGATGGCGTGTGCCACCGGAGCCTGTGCGGTGGGCGTCGTTTCCAGACTGAAACGACGCACAAAGGGTGACGAGGTGCGGACGTCGTTCCCAGGCGGGGATCTCGTCGTCAGATGGCCGGGAGAGGGGACGGTCGTCCTTGAAGGACCCGTGGCAGAGGTGTTTACTGGCCATGTTTAGTCTTAGACTACTCTTATACTAAGGCTATGCTATACACCAAATACATGCCAACTGGCACGAAATATCTAAGCTAAGTGAGCTAACATACACGCAAACAAGGTCTTTGGCAGAATATTGGAAGCACACCAAATGGCAGTCATTGTCGCAGCGGAGGCAAAATGAGGTTTTCGGAGCGAATGGACAGAGTCCCACCCTATCTCTTCGTGCAGATCAGCAGGAAGATCGCCGAAAAGAAGGCTCAGGGTATCGAAGTAATCAGCTTTGGCATCGGCGACCCGGACATACCCACACCGGACTACGTCATCGACGCGCTGGGTGAAGCCTCTCATGACTCCCCTAATCATCGATATCCGGAGTCCGAAGGCCTTCCGGAGTTTCGTGAAGGTGTTGCTGACTGGTACCAGCGAAGATTTGGCGTGGAATTGGACCCTGAGAAGGAGGTCATTTCTCTGATCGGCGCGAAAGAGGGTATAGGCCATGTCGCATTCTGCTTCCTTGACGCCGGCGACGTAGCACTGGTTCCCGACCCTGGATACCCGGTTTACGCCATGGGTACCCTGTTCGCGGGCGGCGAGAGCTATATGCTGCCACTGAACGAGGAGAATGGCTGGCTGCCGGATCTCGACTCGATACCTGGCGAGGTAGCGGATAGGGCCAAACTGCTCTGGCTCAACTATCCGAACAATCCTACAGGCGCAGTAACGGACCTTGACTATTTTGAGAAGGCCATAGTATTCGCGAAGAAGCATGACATTGCCATCATGCACGACGCCTGCTACACGGAAGTGGCCTACGACGGTTACAGGCCTCCCAGTTTTCTCCAGGCCGAGGGGGCGATGGACGTAGGAATCGAGTTCCATTCGCTGTCGAAGTCCTACAACATGACTGGCTGGCGAATCGGGATGGCCGTGGGGAACGCCGAGATGATAGACGCGCTTCTAACGATCAAGTCGAATCTCGATTCGGGAGTCCCCCAAGCCGTTCAGCACATGGCGATCGAGGCTATGAAGCGTCCTTTAGAGTCGGTGGACGACCGGAATACGGTGTACCAGGCCCGCCGCGACCGCATCGTGCCCGTTCTGAAGGACATGGGAATGAAGGTCGAGTCGCCCAGAGCCGGCCTCTACATTTGGGCCGGGGTGCCCGAGGGCTATACCTCTGCCGAGTTTGCGGAAAAGCTCCTGGAGGATACCGACGTCCTCATGATTCCGGGAGGCAATTACGGAGCCGCGGGCGAGGGGTATGTACGACTGTCGATTACGCTCCAAGATGAGTTGATTGACAAAGCCCTCGAACGAGTATCAGGTTGGCGTCCGTAGCTGGAGTGTGCGGCGCGGCTACAATTCCGTTGTATAATTACGCCATTTTGGGGTATAATGTCCAGCCATAGTCGAAACCCCGCGTATGGGAGGACCTGAACCATCGCACGAGGAATGATACCGACGGCCCGCAAGACCGAGCGCGCCTTACTGGTCAGCGCACAGGTCTTTCGACGCCGTGAAGCGCTGCCCATGCGAGCCTCCCTGTCAGAACTGGCCGACCTTGCACGGACAGCGGGAGCCAAGGTAGTTGGTTCGATCACTCAGCGGCTCAGCAAGCCCACTCATTACTACCTGGGCAAGGGAAAGCTGGAACAGCTCAAGGAAGCTGCTGCCGCAAAGCGTATCGACAGCGTCATCTGTGATGACGAGCTCACTCCCACGCAGCAGCGGAACCTCGAACGCGCCCTCGAGGAGAAGGTCAAGGTCATCGACCGCACGGCGCTGATACTGGATGTGTTCGCCACGCGCGCCCAGACGCGTGAAGGCCGCCTTCAGGTTGAGTTGGCCCAGCACGAATACCTCATGCCCCGTCTTGCCGGCCAGTGGTCGCACCTCGAACGGCTGGGTGGCGGCATAGGCACCAGGGGCCCCGGAGAGTCACAGATAGAGACCGACCGCCGCCTGGTCCGCAATCGAATTCAGCGCATACGGAAGGAGCTGGACCAGGTTAGCCGACAACGCGACCTGTATCGTTCGAGAAGGCGCAACGAGGGTATTCCCGTCGTCAGCCTGGTGGGATACACCAACGCAGGCAAGAGCACGCTGCTAAACAGTCTCTCAGAGGCCGGAGTTGTAGCTGAAGACAAGCTGTTCAGCACTCTCGACCCAGTTACCAGAAAGGTCCGGCTCGATTCAGGCAGAGAAGTCCTGTTCACCGACACGGTAGGATTCATTCAAAAGCTTCCACCGGCTATCGTAGCCGCGTTTCGCGCGACACTGGAGGAGATCAGGGAGGCGCGCTTGATCGTTCACGTGGCTGACGTTTCCAGTCCGAACCTCGAAAATCACATCGAAGAGGTCGAGAGTATCCTCAGAGACCTCGACGTTGCGGACAAGCCGACCATTCTTGCGCTCAACAAGACCGATCTGCTTCCATCCGCCGAGAGCTCAGTTAACGGAGACGAGGCGCAGGCGCATCTCGACCTGGAAGATCCTCCTCCGGGAGTGGTGCTCATCTCAGCGATCGAGCGTCAAGGACTCGGTGTCCTCCTGGATGAGGTCGAGCGACTCATCGGAGTCGACCGGCCGGCGGAAGCGCCTGTCACAACCCTCTAGGTTGTGTTGGCATACTTGAATCTCTCATTCGTATCTGCGATCAAGTCGTCATTCCCGCGGAAGCGGGAATCCAAAGTCGGGTGCGCCTATACTTTCTATGAGGAATAGATTCCCGCTTTCGCGGGAATGACGGGAAACCAAGAAGAGGCCATTTTTCGCAAGGGAGTGCATGAGGAGTGCTCCCGTGTGGAGAAAAAGGCCTCAAATCGATTCGAAGAAACACCGGTCTGCTCAGGGTCCGAGTTTTCGACCGCTGATGGGGAACAGCAGCGGGGTGGTAGAGGCGCGGTCGGGGAGAGAAGAGGGGGCAGGAGACGGGTTCTTATAAGTTCGCACTATAAATGTTATGTAACGTTCAGCATTGATTTTGTACGTGCGGCGAGACTATTTGACATAACATAGAGGGACTAGGATTATTGCCCAGGTATCGATACCACCATCATTTCCGCGTTCAGAAGCCCACGCAACAGGTCCAGCTCGAAACGTCCTGAGTCGTCGCCGTCTACATGGACCCTCTGGATGCGGGCCGTCTGCAGGAAGTGGTCCCCATCCGGCCCTACGACCATGACGACACGGTCCTTGAATCGGTCCACGGCGGCACCGAGCTGCAGCAGCATCTTGGAGGAGCGTGAGGAGGCAACGCCGGGAGTCGAGACCACCCGGCTCGGTCCGGCCATAACGACAATTGCTCCTCCGCACTTGTCTATCTCGCTGGACCACTCCGCACTGAGCGGCGAGGAATCGATGGGATCGATTTCGACGATGCCATGCGGGACGCTGAGGTCTTCCAACATGCGAACGATGCGGTCGGCTACGGCTCCAGCGCCGGAGTGAGCTACGAGGAGTCTTCCATTGCCCGGTCCTCGATCCGCTCGTGGCTGCGTATCGTGAGGGGCGCGATTCTCAGGTGCAGTACGAGCCGGTTCACGGGCAGGCTGCAACTCCTTCGTAGCCTGGACGTCGACAGGTTGCTCATCCGCGTCCGTCAGCCCGGCGAGGCTGACGTAGTGGGAATCGCGTACCTCCGTGACGATGCCAACCAATACTCCGTTGCCTACTACGATTCCAAGGAATTCCGAAGCGAGCTCTTCCGGAATGCCGACATCGTCCACGATGACTCCCGATGCCTCGTTGGGACCAGGAATTCTCTTGCCGTCCAGTAGCTCATAGAACTTTTTGAAGGTGTCTGGGCCCATCACCGCTTCGACCAGCGCCTTCGTGTCCGCACCCGCGGCACGGGATCCCAGCTCCGTGAGCGATATGCGCGGGTCGCTGTAGCCTCCCTCAGTAAGCCCGTACTTTGCCGACGAATTGAGTTTCATCATGAACGCGCTGCTGGAGGGTGTCGTACCCATGGACTTGGCCAGTCTAACTCGATCGAAGGCAAGCCCCGCGTTGTTCTCCTGAATCGACTGGGCGATTTCAAGCACGTCCGCCAGGCGGTGTTGAGGGTAAGGACGAGATACCCTGGTCCGTTTTTTCACTACGGATTGTGCTGGTTCTGCCACTGCTCACCTTCCTGAAAATATTGAAATATCGTTTCAAAATGCTTTTCAATTAGCCTGAAACTATGTATATCTGAACTGAGTAGTCGGAGAAAAGCTTCGTGAAATCTTTTCAATCCAAGTTATCATGAGGTCTCCAATCGGTCAATGCTCTGAGAAGGGTCGCAGATGTGAAAAAACCGTTGGATGCAGTCCTCGGCATACGGATAGTCAAGTAACTCATCAGGCTCCCAGCCGTTGAATACGATAACGGAGCTCGAAATAAAGGAACTATTTGTGTACCCCGTCGTGGTCTCGCGCGTAATCTTCGTACAGAGCGCCGCAATGGGACGTGATACTATGACAGCATAGGCCAATTCGGTCTTAAGAAAGGACACCCCAGCGTTATGAAACATCGGGCAATCAAGACGGTCGCCTATGCAGCAGTCACGTTTCTCCTGGCAATTGGCCTTGGCTGTGGCGCGATTGGTGGAAGCGATGACTCCTCGGCCGGTACCCTACCCGCCCAACCGACCCCTGACCTGGAGAAAATAGTCGGAGAGATAGTTTCGAAGATGCACGAGGATGCAACGTCCGAGGAGATCGAGGACCTCGTGCGGTCAACAGTATCCGAAGCCCTTGAGGTCCATGAGAACTCGACCGATGCCCCGTTGTTTCCGAACGTAGTCGTCAATGATGACGATATCGTGCCTCCCAAGCACATTCCCACCGACCTGGACGTTATCTGGGAGGCCTGGGAGCACCTGAACCGAGACTTCGTCGACCGCGAGAAGATTGACCCGGAACTCGCAACGGAGTTCGCGATCAGAGGAATCACAAGCACATTAGGGGATCCTCAGACCTCCTACGTTCGCGCGGATGTGCTCTCCGGGCAATTCGGCGACGTGTTTGAAGGCGAGTTCCAAGGCATCGGGGCCTTCGTCGAGATGAACGCCAGAGGGCACCTCGTGATCGTCTCTCCAATCGAAGGAGGACCAGCCGAGTTGGCCGGGATCAAGCCCGGCGATATCATCCTCGAGGTCGACGGAATTAGCCTGGAGGGTCTTTCCACACTTGAGGCAGTCTCGAAGATCAGGGGCCCCAAGGACAGCATCGCTCAGCTGTTGGTGAAGAAACTGGGGCAGATCGATCCCATCATCGTCGAAGTGAAGCGCGCAGTCATTCCCTTGACAAGCGTGCGACTCCGAAGCGAGCCGGGCGACAAGTTCATGCACATTCGTCTGACGGACTTCTACCCGCAGACGGCCGAAAAACTCCGGCAGGTGATCGAGCGGGAGATGGAAGCGGGAGCCGAAGGGCTGATTCTCGACCTCAGAAGCAACGGTGGCGGCCTGCTCTCCGCCGCGGTCGACGTGGCAAGCCTCTTCGTGGAGGACGGACTCGCCCTCTACGTCGTTGACGCCAACAAACGCCGGACCGACTATCCCATCAACACTGATGACAGGGACTTTCTTACCGACATCCCGATGGTGGTACTTATCAACGGGGGCAGCGCGAGCGCTTCCGAGATCCTCGCGGGCGCCCTCCAGGACCATGATCGCGCCATGCTCATCGGCGACACCACCTTCGGCAAGGGCAGCGTCAACTGGCTCCGCCGGCTCAGCAATGGCGCTGGCCTGTACATCACCGTCGCCCACTGGTACACCCCCGACGGAAGACTCATTCAGGGAGAGGGCGTCGAGCCGGACATCGAGATTACCAGTCGTGACGCTCAGAAGGCGGACGTAGACCAGCTTCGCAAGGCCATCGAAGAGTTGGAAGCCATTGTAGGCGGTGGTTCGTTCGAACTGGACGGGAGTTCCTAAAGGCCTGTCGCATGGTTGGCAGCAAGACGTTTGCGGTTAATCGAAAGGCTCGGTACGAGTACGATATCCTCGACAGCATCGAGGCCGGCCTTGTGCTGGTTGGTACCGAGATCAAGGCAATTCGGGAAGGGCGAGCCAACTTCAGCGATGCATACGCACGTCCTATTGACGGCGAAATATGGCTCATGAACGCCCACATTTCTCAGTACTCGGCTTCCTCAGAAAACAACCATGATCCGAAACGTCCGCGCAAACTTCTCTTGCACAAGGACCAGATCATCCGGCTTACCCGGCAGGTGAATGAGAGAGGCCTGACCTTGGTCCCCTTGAAGCTCTACTTGAAGCGGCAGAGGGCAAAAGTCGAAGTGGGAGTAGCCAGGGGGCGGAAGCGCTATGATAAGCGTCGAGCGCTCATCGACCGAGAGCGGGAGAAGGAAGCCCGGATGGCCATACGCCGCGCTCGTTAAACGATACGGGCCGGAGCAGTTCTGCGCCCCGGCCCGTGCGGAAGGTTCCTAGAGCTTCTCCAAGCCTAGTTGTTGCTGGAAGGATACCCCACCCTCTTGACCTCGATCGTCTCGCCCGGCGCCAGCGCGACACGATGCACGTTGATGCCCAGCTTGAGCAGCCAGTAGCCCAGGGTCGCCTTGCTCACGCCGAGCTCGTCGGCCGTGGCAGTTAGACCGTACTCAGTCACCATCTGCGGCAGCATCTTCTCCAACGGCTGCTGAAACTTCTCCTCAACTGCGATCATCTTCTTGGTTTTTCTCCTCATCATCACTCCTCCCACAAGGTACTGTAGTCTCATGCTAAGCCTACGGCAATCGCGGTGTCAATTCGTTTTCTATCACTTTTCCAAGAATTTCAAAGGGTTTCAGGCTCAGAAAGAAACCAGCACCTTGTCCATCTTTTCAACTAACCCTCATGCGCGCCGGAGTGCGAGACCTTTCCTTTGACAGAGGCCAAGTGTGCCAATATTTGTACTTTACACGCGAAATAGCCGATACAAGAGATATTATGGTACCGTTGACTGACACTGAACAAGCCTGCTACTCTCGAACCTCGATGCGAGGACAGCAAGCCTTGGTTACAAGAGGTAATTGTTCAGAGTTGATGAGGGGAAACACCCCTTACCCCTGTGGATACCCGCTTTCGCGGGTATGACGGTGGCTGTGTGCGTTGAGCGCTCTCACAAAGTCTGAACAGTTACTGGAAGAGCGCTGTTATACCTGTAGGAAAGGGAGCTTTAATAGTGTTCACCCGATTGGTTGGGTTGCTCCGGGAGATTCGCTGTCAGCATGGGAGGGAGCACGCGACCGTTGCCGTGCTCCTCGAACGGGGCCTCCGCCCTCCCCTAGCGGGAAACGCTACCCCTGGAGGCTTTTTCATCTACAGCCGCGCATCGACGGAGGAAGTACAGAGCGCGGCCGAGGAGGCGCTTCGTCGGCTGCAATCGGGTCAGCGGGGTCTGGCGGTCTCTCCTTACTGCGGAACGAATATCCTGGTCGCGGCTCTCATCGCCCTGCTCATATCTGCCGTTCTCAAGGGTCGCTCTAAGAGCGTCTTAAAAGGCGTCTCTTCGCTAACGCTGGGGATCATGGGCGCGCTGGTCCTGAGGAGGCGCGTGGGAGAACTCGTGCAGGAGCACCTCACTACCCTACCCGACTCCGACGGCGTTTCGGTCCGCCAAGTTAAAGGTTTTCGGATCGGCGGCATGACCGTGCACTGGGTTGGAACGGGAACGACCCTGTCGTAACTTGATAGCCGCCCACGGGCATTGCTACACTTGCAGATAGAGGATGTCCCTGTAGCTCAGTTGGACAGAGCGGCTGCCTTCTAAGCAGCGGGTCGCGGGTTCGAATCCTGCCAGGGACGCCACGTCCACCTACCCTCTCCTCTTATGTGTTCTCTTCAATTACCACAAGAGTCATTAGCCCTATCAAATCAGTTCCGCGACCTTGTGGTCCGCTAATGCGGTCTCGACCCTATGGAGAATCCCTCTGATGAGGGCTTGGGCGCGGTCACCCGAGTAATCGAACGTTCCCCCTACCCTGACCGTGCGCATCATGTTGGCCGCTATGGAGAGCCGGTAGTCTTTGACACACGTGTCGAAATCGTACCCGCTGACTTCGTGCTCGACCAGCACGGAGTGGTAGAGTTGCAATAGATCTGTCTCCCTTGCGCGACGCTCGTCCGGGTCGAGGCAGTAGACGATGAAGTATGCCATGTCTGCCACGCTGCGGCCTATTGAAGTGGCCTGCCAATCGAAAACGGTCGGGCCGCCACTGTCGTCGAAGACCAGATTGTCGAGACGGTAGTCGCCGTGCAGGACCGTACGAGGTGGCCTTGCGAGCTGGCGTCTGATACGCGACAGGCTCCCTCCTGCGAGGCCCTCCACAACTTCAATTGTGGAGGGCTTCAAGAACCTGCTCCACGCCGTAAGGAACGGGCCTCTTGCCTCACTGAAGGCTCGCTGACGCACGTCGATGTCTTGGTCGTACCTGGGAATAAAATCCAGGTCGGCAAGACGAGGACTCTCCCAAAAGCCGGCATGGAACCCACCTATCGACCGAATGGCAGACTCGAGGTCCTCTCGCGACGGATTGCCCAGGTTGTCTCCGAAACGCGCGGGCGCGAGGTCTTGGATAAGCAATATGCAGTCGCCCGAGTCAGCGTCGTAGGCGCTATGGTATCGGCGAGGCGTCGAGAGAGATACCTGATACAGAAGATTCTCGTAGCACCTGATCTCCCGCTCGTACGACATGCCGCTGTCGGTAACGGCCGCGCGAATTACAGGGTCCCTGGAAGGGAACTTGGCAATAATCGAGTGGGGCGGGCCGTCCTCGAGCGTGTCATATGTAACGGACAGCCTGGCGATCTGTCCGGTGAAGCCGTGTCCGGCCGCCGTGTCCCCGGAGTCTACTGAGGTTACCGACGAGGTCGTGATTATACCGGAAGAGCGGAGGGCATCGGTCAGCCACTTGCTCGTGATGTTCTCGGGTGCATGAGGGATTGAGAGGTTAGACATGGCTCAATAAAACGCCACAGTGCTTTTCTGCGGGCCTACGTAGATTCTGCCAGCACAGTGACCGACTTCCGAAGCGTCGAATACTAAGAAAATCACGACATTTTCCACATTATTGTAAAGTTGAGGTCGCCAAGGTAAGAGTTTTCAGTCTAGATGACCCACCCCTGTGGGTACCCGCCTGCGCGGGCATGACAGTACTGGGCTTAGAAAGGGTTTCGCACCGAGGCTGAACACTTTCTCATCTTACCTTTCCAGGGACAGCCGCAGGGAGTTCCCTTCACCGGCGTGCCGGCTTCGGAACAAGGGATTTGTCCGCCGAATGGTTGAATGGCCGTTGATGATTCGTCACGCTCACCACGAACGGTTTCAATGACCTGTTCGAGACCAACATACCCATATTCACGCACATTAGTTCTTTTGTCAAATCGAGTTTTAACAGGACGGCGACACTTGCACCCCGGCAACTCACCTGGATCCCGTCGCCCCAATTGGGCGCTCACTTTGCATTCCGGCTCACAGCGTGTAGAGTATGGGCAACTCAAGGGCTGCACTTAGAGGGGGAAAACATGGACACAGCGCGAGTCTTCTTTATGGGCGCGGCATACTTCTTCTGGGTACTGGCTGCCATTATGCTGGTTAGCTCAGTGTTTTCCGGTGGTGTAATCTTCTGGACTGCGGTTGGACTGTTCATTGTCGGCCTGGTCTTCTTCGTGCTGAACAAGGTTACGGCCAGGAAGTGACCTGCACCCGCTGCCGTGCGCGCGATTCTTGAATACAACATCGCCGGCCGGTCTCTCGACCTCGTGAATTAGGGGAAGGGCGTTACATGCCAAACCGACTGATCCACGAGTCGAGTCCCTATCTGCGCCAGCACGCCAACAACCCTGTTGACTGGTACCCGTGGGGGCCTGAGGCCCTCGAACGCGCCGTCCGAGAGGACAAGCCGATCGTACTCAGCGTGGGGTACTCCGCGTGCCACTGGTGCCACGTCATGGAGCGCGAGTCGTTTGAGGACGACGCCATTGCCGCCCTGATGAACGAGCACTTCGTCTCCATCAAGGTGGACCGGGAAGAGCGCGCGGACATCGATTCGATCTACATGGCGGCGGTCCAGGCGATGACGGGCCAGGGCGGATGGCCGATGACCGTCTTCCTCACGCCGGACGGCAAGCCGTTCTACGGGGGCACCTACTTCCCACCAGAAGAACGGGGCGGCCTACCCTCCTTTCCCCGCGTCCTGACCACGATGGCGGACGTATACCGTAATCGCAAAGCGGACGTCGCCAACACCACGTCCCAACTGGTCACGCACATGCGGCAGATGACCCGGAGCGCGCCGGGCATCGAACCACTGACTGACGTCATCTTGGCCGATGCCGTGCGAGAGCTGCGCAAGCAGTTTGACGACTCATACGGAGGGTTCGGACTGCAGCCCAAGTTCCCGCAGCCGATGACGCTGGAGTTCCTGCTTCGTCAGTACCTACGCACCGAAGACCCCTCCGTACTCGAAATGGTGGAGGTGACCTTGGACCGGATGGCGCGAGGGGGCATCTACGATCAGTTGGGGGGAGGGTTCCACAGGTACTCCACGGATACCTACTGGCTCGTTCCCCACTTCGAGAAGATGCTCTATGACAACGCGCTCCTAGCGAGGCTGTATCTCCACGCCTACCAGGTCACGCGGAATCCCATGTACCGCAGGATCGTTGAGGAGACGCTGGACTACGTCGTTCGGGAGATGACCTCGCCGGAGGGAGGTTTCTACTCAGCGCAGGACGCAGACAGCGAAGGGGAGGAAGGGAAGTTCTTCGTATGGAGGCCGGAGGAGGTCTCCGAGGTCCTTGGCAAGGATAGGGGGACATTCGTCAACGACTTCTACGGAGTGACGATCCATGGCAACTTCGAGGGCAGGAGCATACTGCACGTTCCAACTCCCCTGCCCGATTTCGCCCGTGCCGTCGGCATGGACGAGGCGACGCTGGAAGCGAGGCTCCGAGAGTCCAGGGATAAACTGCTGGAGCGGCGCTCGTCGAGGGTTGCGCCGGAGCGTGACGACAAGGTACTCACGTCGTGGAACGGGCTTATGCTTGCCGCTTTTGCCGAGGCGGCCTTCGTTCTCGAACGGGACGACTACAGGGAGGTCGCGCGATCGAGCGGGGCTTTCCTGCTCGACAGCCTCGTGGACGAGTCCGGGCGGGTGCTTCGCACGTACAAGGACGGACAAGCGAAGCTGTACGGCTACCTTGAGGACTACGCTTTCCTGATCGACGGGCTGCTGCTGCTGCACGAGGCCACGTTCGGCGAAAGGTGGTTGGATGCCGCTTTGCAGCTTGGCCGGTCGATGGTCGGCCTGTTCTGGGACGATTCCTCCCAACAATTCTACGACACCGGGTCGGACCATGAGGAGCTGGTCATTCGGCCCCGCGACCTGACGGACAACGCGGCTCCGGCAGGCAGCTCGATGGCGGTGAGCGTTTTGCTCAAGCTGGCCGTTCTAACGGGCGATTCAGCGTACAACTCGAAGGCGGCCACCTCCCTGCGGGCGGCCAATGCGGTGATGCAGCGCTTTCCAACAGCAGCGGGTCACTGGCTGGGCGCACTGGACTTCTATCTGTCCAAGGTCAAGGAGGTTGTCATAGTCGGCGAGCCGGATAGCCAAGCTACGGCGGATCTCGTTGGAGAGGTCCATCGGAACTATTTGCCCAATAGAGTGTTTGTGGGTACGAACGAAGATATGGACTCCGGATCAGACCTTCCGCTGCTGCATGACAGGCGTCAAGTCGGTGGACGTCCCACCGCCTATGTGTGCGAGAACTACGTCTGCCGGCTTCCGGTGAATGACCCGGCGGAGCTTGCGAAGCAGTTGGTCGGGTAGCGCAGGCTACGGCCAGCGGAGCTTGTTGCCGTCGTAGGCCGCTTCGAGGAAGGTTGTTGTGAATGATGTGGTGTAATCGAAGGACTGAGGCAGCGCGTCGTATCTGAGAAGGTGGTCGTAGAGTGCCTTCCACTGCTCGTCGGTCATGTGACCGAGGCCGTGTTCGTCAGTCAGTGGGCTAGTTGCGTCGGCAAGTTCCGTGTTCAGCATGAAGGCTTGATGCGCCCGGTCCTCCTTGGGCGCGAACTTCATGATGATGTCGAGGGTCATCTCAGGATCTTCGAGGGCGAATTCGACGCCCTTGAGGGTCGCGCGGAGGAAACGTGCGACGACGTCACTTGAGTTCTCAGCATAGGCTTCCGTAGCGATATAGGTCAGGCCCATATTTGGAACGTCATAATCCGCAGGGTCCCACAGGACGACCTCGTGCCCGAGGTTTCTCACGACATTCGGCTCGTTGGACTTGAAGACGGCCAGAGTATCGACTCGTCCCTCAGTCAAGACCCTGGGATCAAAGCCGACCTTCACCTCGTTGACCTTTCCTCTGTCTACACCTGCGGCCTCGAGCATGGCCAGGTAGTCGGGAGGTACGGATATCTTGTACCCGAATGTGCGGCCTTCCCAGCCCTTCAAGTCTGTGATGCCGGAGTCTTCCAGGGCGATATAGGCCTGCTGTCCCTTCTGGCCAAACAGGGCGAATGCGACGATGGGCAACTCAGGGTCGGAACGCCGTTTCAGAACGGAAGTGGCGGCGGCGGTGGTGACATGGACATCACCGGCAACGAGCAGCTTGAGGTGCTCGCCGCTGCTTGCGTGGCGAATTTCCACATCGAGGTCCTGCTCCGCGAAGTACCCCTGCTCCTGCGCGACGTATGCGGCGACGAACGGCAGATTGGCCTGGGGTTTGAAACCGGCCATGAACACGACCTTGTCACGGGGAGCGTCCGCTTCGTCATCGCCACAGGCCATGGCAAAGACAGCCGTGACGAGCAGAATCAGGAGGAGAACTCGAATCATGCGTGGGATTCTACACGATTGGCGTTTGGAAATTAGGGCTGTGACCTGTTTGTGGCGCAACTGAATTTGGGAGGGACGACGTTACCATGACTTCCTCCCTTGCATTTTTCTGAATTTGTGGGACATTTCGGGACATTGTGGGACATTTGGCTTCGCCGCGTTTCGCTGCAAGGGCACTGGAGGATGCACTCCGGCTTGATGGAATGCCCGGTGCAGTTGCAGGCACAATGACATGATAGACCGTACGTTCTTATTGGTCAAATCGGGGAGATGCGAGTAATTGTTCAGAGTTGATAAGGCGAACACCCCTTACCCCTGTGGATACCCGCTTTCGCGGGTATGACGGTGGCTGTGTATGCGTCGAAGGATGAACAGTTACAGATACGAAGAAGACGAATGCGGGTGTGTCCTAGAGGACGGGGCCGGACTGTTGTGAGTCGTGCCAGAAGAGGACGCGACGTTCGACAAGCGCCGTGATTGCTGTGAGTCCGAGGCCGATGCATGCGAGGACGGCGATGGCTGAGAAGAGGGTCGGCATGTCGATGTTGTGGTGGGCAACGATGATGACGCTGCCGAGTCCGCGGTCGCCGGTGAACCACTCCCCCACCACAGCGCCGATTACCGAGAGGGGCACGGCGATGCGAAAGGCAGCGAAAAGGTAGGGCAGCGCGCTCGGCACACGGAGCTTGAACAGGACCTGCGCTTCGCCGGCGTCGAGGAGACGAAAGAAGTCCAGGGTCGTGGGGTTGACCGACCGAAGCCCGACGAAGGTATTGACCATCACCGGGAAGAAGGTGATGAGGGCGGCGATCATCATCTTTGGGAACGAACCGAAACCAAACCAAATCACAAAAAGTGGCGCTATCGCTACGATGGGCGTGACCTTTATGAGCAGCGCGATGGGGTAGACGGTACGCTCGAACAGGCGGGAGTGGGCCATGACTCCCGCCGCCAGAACTGCCACTATGCCGCCCATGGCGAAGCCTCCGAGGGCCTCCACAAGGGTGATGAGTCCGTGGAACAGGAAATAACCGAGGTCGTCGAACAGGCGTGAGCCAACGGCGCTGGGGGTAGGCACGAGATAATCGGCGACTCCGCTGAGACGCACCGCCGCCTCCCATGCTGCTCCCAAGAGCAAGAGCGTGATAAGTGGGAGAGCAGCGCGGCGCGCATACCTGGCAACGGTCGGGACGAGCCTGCCCTGAACGGAATGGCCTTCATCGGACGCAGCTTCGAGTCGTGCGGGGCTAGACGGCAATCGAGTCATCGGTTGTCCTCTTGAGGAGGCCTCGCACTCTGGCCATGTGATACCCGAATTCCGTCGACTCCTCCATAGATTGCGCTCTCGGACGGGGCATCCCGATGTCGACCACGTCCATGACCGCTCCCGGACGAGGCGAAAGCACGACTACACGGTCGGAGAGCATGACCGCCTCCGCGATGCTGTGGGTAACGAAGAGGACGGTGGTCGGACGTTCCTCCCAGATGCGAAGGAGTTCGTAGCCCATGTCGGTGCGCGTCATTTCATCGAGGGAACCAAAGGGTTCGTCCATCAGCAGGACTCGTGGGCGCGCAGCCAGCGCACGGGCGAGGGCTACGCGCTGCTTCATTCCCCCAGAGAGTTGGTATGGATAGGAACGTTGAAACCCGTCCAGCCCGACCTTCGTGAGCAGCGCGGCGACTTCAAGATCGCTGGCGTCTCCGTTCGAACCGCCGCGCAATTCTATCGAAAGTCCCACATTCTCTGCCGCCGTACGCCAGGGCAAGAGGGCCGGGTCCTGGAATACTGCGCCGAATTGCTGTTGCCGTCGAGCTTCGTCCGGCGAGGAACCGGCTATGCTTACGCTCCCCTGAGTGGGATTGAGCAGGCCGCCGACAATGCGGAGCAGGGTAGTCTTGCCGCACCCGCTCGGCCCGATGATGGACACGAACTCGCCCTCTCGAATGTCGAGGTTAATCTCTTTGAGCGCAGTGACACGAGCTTCGCCCCTGCCGTAGTGGTGATTGAGACGGCGAATGGAGATGTGGGGAGCATTAGCGGTCTCGACGGTGCTTCCACTGCCCTTCTGTTCGGCGGTCTCCATTGCGTCATGCACGGTTTATCTACTACTCCGCCGAACCGCCGCCGTACTGTATCTTCGCCTTGACGAGGACGACTGCGCCTACGGCGACCACGGTAATAGCGGTTGTCCAGTCCTGTTGCGAGAGTCCGACCAGCATGGCTGTCCCGACGAAGAAGCCTCCACCCGCAAGACCGGGGTTTCGTAAGATTGCCAGTATGACCAGGCCCAAAGGCAGTCCGGCGAAAATTCCGAAGGGGGCGAGTCCGGCGGAAGCGCCTATGGCGGTTGCCATGCCCGTGCCTCCTGACCGCTTCCCAAGCACGGGGAATATGTGTCCTAGCACAACGGCAAATGCGGCCGCGATCGGCGTCCACGAAGGCAGCCCGTCGATCGCCAGCAGTGGAGCGGTTGCGATGATCCCCTTGGCGATATCGATGGCGAATACGGCGATTCCGTACTTGGGCCCCACCTCCCTGTAGAAGTTAGCAGCCCCCGGGTTCTTCGTGCCAAGAGCGCGGATGTCGACGCCCGCCACCCTGCCAACGATGTCGCCGAAGGAGACCGTGCCGAGCAGGTAGGACGCCAGGATCCAGACCACTGCTATTGCTATGTCAATCATGGACTGTGGTTCCCGATTCGATCAACGCAGTGACCTCTTCTTGGCCATCTTCCAACTCGTATTCATCTGGGAACTAATTAGACGGATGAGACGGTGCGGTCCGAGGTGAAGCCGTTGTCAAAAGCGCCGTTGAAGTGCGCTTCACCATCTGCGAAAATACCCGTCGCGCTCGCGCGCGATTCGTATACTACCGCTCCCAATGAGGAAAGAAAACATGACAGCGACCCCCACCGTAGATCCGGCCCTTCTGAGCACCTTGCGATGGCGAAGCATCGGCCCCCACCGTGGCGGCAGAGTCGTCGCGGTGGCAGGGCACCCAACTGAGCTGGCAACGTTCTATTTCGGCGCCTGTGCCGGAGGCGTGTGGAAGTCCGACGACGGCGGTACCTACTGGCGGAACATCTCCGACGGGTATTTCAGCTCCGCGGCGGTCGGCGCAATCGCGGTGTCGTCGTCCGACCCCAATGTCATATTCGTGGGAACCGGCGAGGCGTGTACGCGAGGCAACGTCTCGGCCGGAGACGGGGTCTACCGCTCCACAGACGGAGGCAGGACGTGGTCGCATGTTGGGCTAAAGGAAACCAAGCACATCTCCCGCGTTCGGATTCATCCAACCAATCCCGACATCGTGTACGTGGCGGCGCTGGGCGATATCTTCGGCGACAGCGAGGAACGCGGCGTCTTCCGCACGACGGACGGAGGGGAATCGTGGGAGCGCGTGCTCCACGGCGACGAGAGGAGCGGCGCGGCCGATCTCACGATGGACCCGAACAATCCGCGAATCATGTTCGCCGCCCTGTGGGACGCCCGCCGAAAGCCCTGGAATTTCTCCTCCGGCGGGCCCGGCAGCGCCCTGTACCGGACGACGGACGGCGGCGACACGTGGGAGTGCCTCAACGGGAACAAAGGCCTGCCCGGCGGCATCAAGGGGCGGATGGGCGTTGCCGTCTCCCCCGCCAAGGACGGGCGCGTATGGGCGATCATCGAGGCGGAAGACCGGGGCCTCTACCGTTCCGACGACCTGGGGGCGACGTGGGAGTTGATCTCCGACGATCCCAAGCTCATCCAGCGTCCCTGGTACTACTGCCACGTATTCGGCGACCCGCAGGACTCCGAGACGGTGTGGATTCTGAACCTCAAGTGCTGGAAGTCGACCGACGGCGGACGCACGTTCAACGAGGTCTCGATGCCTCACGGGGACAATCATGATCTGTGGATCGATCCGGCAAATCCGCGTCGGATGATACAGGGCAACGACGGCGGCGCCTGCGTTACCTACAACGGCGGGGACTCCTGGTCGACGATATACAACCAGCCGACAGCGCAGTTCTACCGGATGGACGCCGACAACGACTATCCCTATCGCGTCTATGCGACACAGCAGGACAACAGCGCGATAAGCACGGCGAGTCGCGACCTCGAAAAGGGGGCGATAATTTACGGCGACAGCTACTTCGTCGGCAGCTCGGAGAGCGGCCAGATAGCAGTGCATCCGGATGACTCCAGCGTCGTCTTCTCAGGCGCGATCGGCAGCTCATCGGGCGGTGGGGACTCCCTGCACCGCTACGACCACAAGACGGGACAGAGCAAGATCGTTTCCGTGTGGCCGGAATTTGTCTACGGCCAGGGCGTGAAGGACCACAAGTACCGCTTCCAGTGGACGTACCCCATAGTCTTCTCGCCGCACGACTCGGGGACGCTGTACGTAGCTGCGGAAATGGTGTTCCGCTCGACGAACGAGGGGCACAGCTGGGAGGCGATCAGCCCCGACCTGACGCGAAACGACCGCTCGAAGATGGAAGCATCCGGAGGGCCGATCACGAAGGACACGACCTTCGTGGAGAACTTCGGGACGATCTTCGCTTTCCAGGAGTCGCCCCACGAGCCGGGCGTATTCTGGGCGGGTTCCGACGACGGACTCGTTCATATTTCGCGTGACGGCGGTGACTCCTGGCAGAACGTTACGCCCCCGGAACTCCCCGAGTGGGCCACCATCGCAATCATCGAGCCTTCGCCGCACGATGCGGCCACGGCATACATTGCAGCCCATCGCTACCGGCTCGCCGACAACACCCCCCTGCTCTTCAAGACGTCGGACTACGGCGCGACGTGGCAGCGGATCACCGACGGCATACCGGAGAGCGAATACACGTGGGCCGTCCGGGCGGACACCGAACGGGCCGGTCTGCTGTATGCGGGAACGGAGATGGGCATATACGTCTCGTTCGACGACGGGGGGACGTGGCAGTCGCTGCAGGGCAACCTGCCCGTTGTCGCCGTCCACGATATGAAGATCAGGGGCAACGAGCTTGCCGTTGCGACGCACGGACGCTCGTTCTGGATTCTCGACGACTTGACTCACCTCAGGCAGGCGCCCGACGTGGCAGGTGGTACGGCTCCCCACCTGTTCAAGCCGGCAAGCGTCGTCCGCAGCGCCTATCAGATGACGTCCGGACGCTCGTCAGGGGACGGAAAGAAGTACATGCTGCGTTTGGGGTCGGCGGCTGCATGGGTGGAAGAAAAGGACGAGAACGAGCAGTCGCACTCCACCTTCCTCGATGCAGGGAACAACCCTCCGACGGGGGCCATTTTTCACTACAACGTCGGTGACGCGCCCGTGGATGACGCGGTCCTGACCGTCTCGGACGGCGACGGCAATGTCGTGCGGACCGTCCGGCCCAAGCCTTGCGGCTACGACGATATGTCCGATGCTGAAAAGCCCGCGGGGCCGTTCCTTGCCGCGAAAGAGGGCATGAACCGCTACATCTGGGACATGCGCTACGACCAGTCGTCCAAGGTGACGGAGGACGGAGCCAAGTCCAGTGCGATTGAGGGTCCCCTGGTAGTGCCGGGAACGTATTCGGTCTCCCTCACGGTGGGGGGACAGTCCGTATGCCAGGAGATCACAATAGAGCAGGACCCACGGGTCACGACGGCGACCGAGGAGCTTCAAAAGCAGCTCGCCCTGATGCTGCAGGTGCGGGACAGGATTACCGAAGTCCATGACGGCATCAACCGCATCAGGAGCATTCGCGGGCAGGTGGCGGAATGGGCAGAGAGGGCCGCAACCGTGGGCAAGGATGATGCGCTGTCCGAGGTGACAGGCGGCCTGAACGAATCGCTCGACTCAATAGAGTTGGAGATGATCCAGACCCAAGTGCTTGGCGAGGAGGGACTCGACCGCATAGAACTGCCGGCAGGCGTGGGGTTCAAATTGAAGGAACTCATGGCTGCGGTATCCTCTGCGGACTCCGCTCCGACGACGCAGCAGCACGAGGTGTACGGCGTCCTCTCAGAGAGGGCGAGCAACGCGCTCGGGCGCTTGGAGCAAGTTGAGAGCGACGACCTGCAGCGGTTTGTCGACTCCCTGCATGAACTTGAGATCCCAGCGATCATCCCCAAGGCGTAGGGCGTGTTTCGCTCACGGGGCTTTCTCGGCGTAACGGCGGCGGACTTCCTGGTACGTTCGGCGTACCAGATGGGCAAGACGCCGTTGCTTCCCCTGTTTGCCGCGAGCCTTGGGGCGGGCGACGTGCTGCTGGGCTTCATCGTGTCGGTCTCTACGCTGACGGGCATGGTGCTCAAGCCGTTCGTGGGAGTCCTCTCCGACCGAACGGGACGCCGCATCTGGCTGCTCGCGGGCACGGCGGTGTTCGCCGGGATGCCCTTCGTCTACGGGCTTGTTGATACGCCGGAGCAGCTGGTCGCTGTCCGGATCGTCCATGGCCTGGCTACGGCGATCTATGGTCCGGTTACGCTTGCCTACGTGGTGGAACTCTCAACCTCAAGCCGTGCTGAGAGGCTGGGCTGGTTCTCCATGGCGAGACATGCAGGGTACGTTGTCGGTCCTGCCGTTGCGGGCGTCCTGCTCTTGCGGCTGGACCCCGTACAGGTGTTCACGATCGTAGGATTGCTGAGCGCGATTGCTTTCGTGCCGGTCGCCCTCCTTCCGGAGACGAAGTCTTCGCAACGAGAGAAGAGGCCGCCGTTGGTGAAACAGGCACTCCGTGGACTCTCCGTTGCGAGCCGTTCGCCCGGCGTGTGGCTGGCGGGCGGAATGAGCGCGCAGGTGCTGGTCGCTGAATACGCACTCAAGACATTCCTGCCCGTGTACGCGCTGTCAAAGGGAGTGAACATCGCGGTGGTCGGGGCGTATTTCGCGCTGCAGGAGGGCACCCATCTCATCCTTGCGCCCCTTGGCGGACGGCTCGGCGACCGGCTCGGCCACATGCCGACCGTGGCGCTCGGCATGGTTGCCATGGCGGTTGGACTGCTGACCTTGTCGCTGGGGCATGACCTTGTAACCTTCATTCTTTCAGCCGTTCTCATCGGCGTGGCGCAAGCCCTCGTATTCCCCTCCGCGCTGGCGTCGGTATCCACTGCAGTCAGCGAACGCGATCTGGGAGCCTGCATGGGCGTGGTGGGAGCGATGAAGAACTCCGCGAAGGTGGCGGGGCCGATATTCGCCGGGCTCCTCATCCACCGCTTCGGCTTGGAGGTCACGCTGGCCTCGATGGGCGTGATGCTCATCGTCGTTGCAGTAGGCATCTACGCCGTCTGGAAGTCCGCGTTCCGACGGGCAGACTCGCTCGCCATGGTCGCCGGGAAGACGGCCACGAAGTAGCGTCCGGCGCCGTCTTGCGTGAGTGTTCAGAGTTCATGGAGTGAACATCCCTCACCCCCGTTCTGCAACGGGGCAGGCTCTAACCCTCTCCCGCGAACGGGAGAGGGGAATGGATATACCCGCCCCGTATCGTGGTACGGGGTGACGTTCCTTCGCCGGAATGACGGTGGGTTGTGTGTGTCGCTCGGTCTCATGAAGTCTGGACAGTTACGAGAGGAAAGTGCAAAACTACTTTAAGGGGGTTTGCCCCTCTACCACCTTCGTCTTACTGACGACCTCGATGAACCTGAAGCCATACCTGTAAGCATCGTCCGGGTGGTCGTCTGGCGCACGTTTGAACTGCTCGATCACAATGACGTACTGGTAGCCCGGCTCATAATCGTGCCACCCCTCGACATGGTAATACTTGTAGTCACTGACGATGACGGTACACCGTTCGGGCGTACAGTCTTCTATATCTGGGCCGACATTGACTTCCCACTTGTAATCCGGTGTAGGGGCTACACCTGCCGTCTCGTCTTCCTGTCCACAACCGAGTAGGCCGAGCAATGCCATTCCTGTTGCCAGTATCGCGCTCTGAGCCAAATGTTTCATCGTGTTTTCCTTTCGGCCACAGAGAATACCACGCCCTCGCAGTTACGGTTTGAAGCGTTCACCCTGCCCTTGTGATACGATTGAATCGATAGGCTGCCCCACTTTCCGGCTCAGGTACGGACACAGGGAGATCTGCACAACGTGACTTGGCTGTGGAAAGTACCTGACATGCGAACTCGCGTGGAGTTCGCCCGAAGACATGCTCCGGGCGACCTCTTCACGATGATCGCCCGCTTTGTGGTCTACTACACTGCTCGAGTGCTCATTCTCGTCCTGAAGCCGGTGGACTATCTTGGCCAATCGCTCTTCAAGATAATCTTTCATCTCGGCAGGGTACTCGGTCTCTTCTACATCGGCGGGCTCCTGTTCTTCATGCTCCTTTCGGCCTTGTGGATCCCCTTCTGGGGGATGCTGGTCGGGAGCAGCTGGCTGTGGCTCAACTACGGCTGGACGAGGCCGATCCTGTTCATTCCGGGGATGATACTGGCAGTGGCGCTCACCATCGTCCTGATGCTGGTGCCCGACCCCGAAAAGCAGCCGAAGTACGTTACGATTGCCCAGGAGTGGCCGCTAACGTGGAACCTGTGGTACCCGCCCGTCGTCTACTTCGAGGAGCACAACATCTGGGACCCCGACGTCAACCCCTACGAGGCCGACCGGCTGTTCAAGTCCCTGAAGGGCCAGATGTCCGAACGAAGCGAACCGGTAGCCCAGAAGTACGACCCGGAGCGCTCGAACTAGGGGCTTGGCCTTTGAGTCGGTGCGAGAACCCCCTCTCTGTATCTCTCCCCCAGCGGGGGAAAGATCGGAGGTGTCGGCATTCCTCCCCCGGCGGGCTGACAGGGGTAGGCAAGACGGAATCGTAGCTTCGATCCGCACCCGCCTTCTCTGTCATTCCGAGCGGAGCGAGGAATCTAAAGTCCATCACCGCAAGACTGGACGGCCTGAGCCACGCTTGTATCGTGACCGAGAATCAGACCTTCTCTGTGTCAGCTTTACGTTGGGACAGACATCTTAGAGGGTGTTTCCGAAGTCCGTGAACCCCGTTCGTGGTGAGCTTTTCGAACCATGAACCATCCTTCGACAGGCTCAGGACGAACGAGTGATAATCACCTTTAGATGTCATCCAAACACTTTGGAAACACCCTCTAAGATTCTTCGACTCCGCTCCGCTGCGCTCAGAATGACAGTGAAGGAACTCCTTTCTCATTCGTGGCAGCGGATTGATGGTCAAATGCCTACTCCTGTCAGCACACGACGGGAGAGATCGCAGGTGTCAGCAATCCTCCCCCGGCGTAGGAAAGATCGGAGGCAGTGCGCGGGCACGCTAACGGGCTGGTCGTTACGCGAAAACCGGAAGCTGCTCAAAGGTGCCGCCAACTATGGGCTTGGAGTCGACGTCCATCCACTGGTTGAGGATCGAGGCGTACATTCCACGATAGTCATAGGTGTGCTGCAGGTCCTCGCCGTCGATCAGCTCGGAGGGAGCCAGTGACGGGTACTCCGCGTACAGGCCGCCGTTGACCTTGTTCCCGATCAGGAACGCGCCTCCGCCCGCCCCATGGTCGGTGCCGCTGCCGTTGTCTGCGACTCGCCGCCCGAACTCGGTGAACACGAGCATTGCCACGTTGTCGGCCTTGCCGTGGTCCTCAAGGTCCTGGAAGAAGTCCATGATGGCCCGCGAGAGATCGCCGATGAGCGTGGTGTGCGTGGGCGCCTGGTTCGAGTGCGTGTCGTAGTTGTTGTGGTTCGTGTAGAAGATGCGAGTCCCGACGTCTGCAAGATGCACCCGCGCAACGTCCCTGAGACCGCGCGCAATCTCGTTTCCGCCGTACTCGACTTCGGACTGGTACGTCCCCGGCACCGTCTTGAGGATATGTGCCCCGTCCAATACGCCGAGGCCGGTCTCCGACAGGTAGTCCATCACGGCTCCCGTGCCGACGGCGGGCGCGTACATCTCCTTGAACCGTTCCAGGGTCTCGTTCCGGTCGTCCTCGTCGTCGAGGCCGGTCATCAGTCCGTACTTATCGAGGTTGCCGACGGAGGTGACCGGCACACCCTTGGACACGAGCGCCTGGGGAAGCCCCCTCCCGAAGTTGACGGACGTGAGAACGTTCTCCTTTTCCGGATCCAGCTGGCCGGTGGTCATGCCCAGCCAGCCCTCGGTCGAGATCTTTTCCGGCTCGCACGTGTGCCAGATGTACATACTGCGGAAGTGCGACCGGCTGGAGTTCGGGTAGCCGACGCCCTGCACTATCGCCAGTTTGTCGTCGTCCCAGAACTCCTTGAGCGGAGCGGCGTTCCCATGGAACGCCAGGTCCTCATCGATGGGGATGAGGTTGTCCTCGGGTACGCCGAGGGTGGAACGGTGGTCGTAGTAGTGCGGGTCGGAGTACGGCACCACCGTATTCATAAAGTCGTTGCCGCCACTGAGCTGGACGACAACGAGAACCGGGTCTTCGTGGGTTGTTTTCGCGTGGCCGTTTCCGTTGTTTACCATCGTAACCCTCCCATGAATGGGTTCTTAATAAGCCACATTACCACGAATTTCGCACGAACGGTACCCAATCGAACGTGGATTCTAACGGAATTCTATGAAATGGTCTAGGTGTGGGTTGGGGGGCGGGGGAGTGGCGGGAGCGCTGCCAGGGATTCGTGAGAGGCAGACTGTCAAGGAGTTTAGAGCGTTTTAGGCGCTTCTACAAGGCGTTTGAATTGTCAAAGCCATTATCACTTCGTGATAGGTGATTTGGGAAGGGGCCGCTGTCCAACATGGACACTCCGCTAGTCGGCGTTCAAGTCGGCATAGGCTACGGTCCGGGAGTCAACAAGTGCCTAAGAATCGGACCCAGGCTCACGTTGCCAGGCCTCTCCCAATTGGACAGCCTCTTCAAAATTGCCGTTACGAGCATAGACTTGTAATCCTGAGAGATAACCTGTCCACTTCCTTACGGTATTTTCTCCGTCGGAGCTTATTTCGGGAGTAGGCAAGCCAAGTTCTTCCAATTCATTTCTTAGGTTCCGTAATTCGATCCAACTCGTGATCCCTCTAGCCCGGAATTCTGAGTCTGATTCTCCAGATGTTCTTGTTTCTGACGCCAACAGTAACGCCTTACATTGTTTTATTGTCTTGAGTTTGGCACGAAAGGCACGCTTCGCGGGTCCTCCCTTTAGCCTATCAACCAGCCACTCAACCACCCTCACAATGATGAGTGCACCAAAGGTCAAGGTGCCCGCCAATGCGGCCAAAGGAACGAAAGCCGCAACAATGGGGAGAACGGAATCCAGACGATCTACCACGCCGAAGATATCTGACAATACCCCTACGCAAAAGAGGAATGCGATTGCCTTGGCGCGTACATCACCACGCAATTGTTCAAGCGTTGGCATGAGTCCATGCTAGGTTCCGTTCGCCCTAGAGTCAAGCTAACTGCGTTCGAGGACAACCTCCGGACTCGGTGTGTCCCTACCCTGTCCAAAATGGACAGTCCCTCGACACCAGAAAGCGCCAAAACTGTTGACTCGCCCTTGTCGAGAAAGCTACGTTACATCTGAAGGGGGGGTCAATGACAATCGAAGACGACGTGATGAAGATCGTTGCGGCGTATACGTTAGAGCATTATAGCCGTTCGGTGGCTATCAAGTTCGTAGAGGGTAAAAGTAGCAATCCCGAACATCCTGAACATCACAATGTGGGAGCGGTCAACTTGGCGGAGGATATAGTCGTCAAAGTGTTGCAGCGTGTCAAAGATAGCGACTCTTGTATCTGTCGTTGCAACTGTTGCTGAACGATTCAGACTTGCGGCCTAGTGTGACGGTAAAATCAAACTTGGTTTACGAATCTGGTTCGGGCCGCCGTCTTCCGAAGTTCATATCGCCGCTTATGCCCTGCCCTACACTGAGCGCAAGTGACTTCGTCCTCGACTTTGGCAAGGATGACGTGAGGCAGAAAAGTTGGCGGGAGCGCGAGGGAGTCGAACCCACCGTCCCGGTGGAAGCACCGGGACCAACGATTTTGAAGACCGCAGGGCCCACCGGAGCCCATCCGCTCCCGCGAGGTGTGAGGGTTAGTGCGAAGACGCGGGCAGGAGGGCACGTTCAAGGCTCCCCTGCCCGTCTTTTTGTGTGTATGTTAGCTAAGTGCGGCTTCCATCGCGCCCTTGAGCTTGCCTCGCGGCACGGCGCCGATGATGGTGTCGACGGGGCTGCCGCCCTTGAAGATGAGCAGCGTGGGGATGCTGCGCACGCCGTACTTCATCGCGGACTGCGGACTCGCGTCCACGTCCAGCTTGGCGACCTTGATCCTGCCGTCGTACTCCTCGGAAAGGTCGTTGACTATGGGCGCGATCATCTTGCACGGCCCGCACCAGTCGGCCCAGAAATCCACGAGTACGGGGATGTCGGAGTTGATGACCTCGTCTTCGAATGTCGCGTCCGTTACTTCAGTTGGATGTGCCATGATTCCTCCAGTTGATTTGCATGCGCGGTGTTGGGCCGGCTATGCCCCTTTTGTCGACGGTCCCGCCGTCCGCACGAGTCCTTCTATAGTATTTGATGCTGCGTCAGGTGTGGGGATTTATCCTCCGACCGCCGACAGCGAGGGCATTCCCCTCAGCTTGTGGACGAGTCCCGGCAACACGTCGAGCAGGTAGTCGATCTCCTCGTCGGTGTTGTCCAAGCCGAGCGTGAGACGCAGGCTCCCCTGCGCCTGCTCGGCCGTCAGTCCAATGGCAGTGAGCACGTGCGACGGTTCGAGCGACGCCGACGAGCACGCGCTGCCGCTTGAAGCGCTGATGCCCGACAGGTCGAGTCCGAGCAGCACGGGTTCGCCCTCGATGTGGTCGAACGACAGGTTGGCGTTGTTGGGCAGACGGCGGGTGGGATGGCCGTTCAGCCGCACCTGGTCAACACGCTCGAATATCGATTGCACGATCCGGTCGCGCAGCCGGCTCGTGTGGACGACAGCCTCGTCGCGCTCGGCCTCTGCCATACTCAACGCAACGGCTGCTCCGACAATGCCGGGCACATTCTCCGTGCCGGAACGTCGCTGGCGCTCCTGTCCCCCACCCGTCTGCTGGGCCTCGAGGGGCGTTCCGCGACGCACGTAGAGAACGCCGACGCCCTTCGGCCCCTTGAACTTGTGCGCCGATAGGCTCAGCATGTCCACTCCAAGCGAACGGGCGTTGAGGTCGAGGTATCCGGCGCCCTGCACGGCGTCGGTGTGCATGACGATGGTTCGCCCTCGCCGCTTGGCCTCGGACGTGACGACGCTGGATATCTCGGCTATCGGCTGCACCGTGCCGATCTCGTTGTTGGCGTACATGACGCTCACAACGACGGTCCGGTCGGTAATCGCCCTGCCAACGTCGTCGGGATCGACAAGGCCGTCGGAATCGACGTCCAGGTAGGTCACGTCGAAGCCTGACTGTTCGAGTGAGTGGCACGTGTGGAGCACCGCGTGGTGCTCGATGCCGGTCGTGATGATGTGGTTTCCGGTGCTCTTGAGCGCGAGTGCAGCGCCCCTGATTGCGGTGTTGTCCGCCTCGGTGCCACCGCTAGTGAAGACGACCTCGCTCATGCGGGCTCCGAGCACCTGTCCGACCGTCTCGCGGGCGTCGTCGACGGCCTTGCGCCCCTCCTGGGCAAGCGTGTAGATGCCCGACGGATTGCCGAAACTGACGCCGAAATAAGGCAGCATCGCCTCCAGCGCTTCGGGGCGCACCGGGGTCGTTGCAGCGTGGTCCATATAGATGGTTTTCGTCGAATTATCCATCGTTCAACCGGTGCCCACATTGTAGCACGGGGGGAGCCGCCGTATCAGTTGGATACTCTGGAACCACGGCCTTCCCAAAGTCGTAAGTGCTTCGACAGGCTTTCAAGTAACTGCTCAGGACGAAGGGGATTCACCACAGAGGGCACAGAGATCACAGAGTGGAAAAGAGGTCGTGTTCAAGGCGGTTACTGACACCCCTGCACGGCCACGGTCGGCCTGAGCTTGTCGAAGGGCGCGCGGGGCATGACGTTGCCCAGTACGAACGGACTTTGGAAAGGCCCTGCCCGCCTTTCTGATACTCACAACTTTCTACTTGCCATCTCCTCGCCCCGTTGATACATTCGCTCACCAGCCAAACAGCGGGAGGAAATGGGCATGGCGGTATCGAAGAAGATCAAACAGTTCATGGAGCAGGGTTCGTGGATCCGGCGGATGTTCGAGGAGGGGATCGCCCTCAAGCAGCAGTACGGGGAGGAGAACGTCTTCGACCTGTCGCTCGGCAACCCGATCATGCAGCCGCCGCCGGAGTTCTACGACGAGCTCCGACGGTTCGCGAACGATCCGGCTCCCGCCGTTCACCGCTATATGCCCAACGCGGGGCACGTGGACACCCGCGCAGCAGTGGCAGATGAGTTGAGCAAGGAGACCGCCCTACCCTTCACCGCCAACGAGATTCTCATGACGGTCGGGGCCGGCGGCGGGCTCAACGTCGTGATGCGCACGCTTCTCGATCCGGGGGACGAGGTTGTCATTTTCGCGCCCTACTTCGTGGAGTATTTCTTCTACGCCGACAACCATGGGGCGACGTGCAAGGTGGTGCCTGCGGACGAGAATTTCCTTCCCGACCTCGAAGCACTGGCGGCAGCCATCGGCCCCAAGACACGGATTGTGCTGACAAGCTCGCCCAATAATCCGACCGGAGTGGTGTACGGGCGCGAGGTGATCGCGGAGATGGGCCGGGTGATCCGCAAGCGCGAGGCCGAACTGGGGACAGAGGTTTTTCTCGTCAGCGATGAGCCGTATCGCAAGATACTGTTCGACGGCCTTGAGTATCCGCACATCTTCGAGCACCACCTTCGCAGTATCGTCGCAACGTCGCACTCGAAAGACCTCGCGCTGCCTGGAGAGCGCATAGGCTTCATCGCCGTCAACCCGGAGTACTCGGACAGGGAAGAGGTCATGGACGGACTCACCTTCTGCAACCGCACGCTGGGCTTCGTCAACGCGCCCGCGCTGATGCAGCACATCGTGAAGAATTTGCAGTCAGTGACGGTCGACGTTGCCAAATACGAGGCACAACGCGACTTCTTGTACGGCGCTCTGAGGGATATCGGGTACGAGGTCGTAAAGCCGCAGGGTGCGTTCTACATGTTCCCAAAGGCACCCATCGACGACGACGTGAAGTTCACGGGCATGCTCAGGGAGCAAAGGGTCCTAGTGGTGCCGGGCAGCGGATTCGGAGGGCCGGGCCACTTCCGCATTTCGTACTGCGTCAGCGACGCGACGCTGGAGGGGTCGTTGGCGGGGTTCCGGGCGGCGTTCGAGGGAGCGGGGTAGCGATTGCGAGGGATATAGTGCGGGCTATGACCGGCGTCCCTCCTGCAATCTGGAAACACGTGAGCCCGGGCACTCCGCGCTAACAAGTATAGTATGCCAATTCACCATTACTGCGCCATGAATTCATGATACCCCCCAAGCCCTAGCCGCCCCCGCTTTGGACTTGGTATCGTGACTCGCTACAATAAACCGTAGCGGCTCGACACGACGCCGCGAAGGAGAACCTATGGCATCTGAAAAGACAGGAGATTGGGACAAATATGTCCGCGGCATCCAGACGATTGACCCTTTAAAGTTGCAGCAAGACGAAGTTGATCCAAAGCTTGAGCTAAGTCGGCGACTTGCTGAGGTGCGAGAAACGGTGCTCAACGAAGATGCTGGCTGGCAAGATAGGCTAAAGAGACACGGAATCCCTTCTGGCTTTTACCCAATCATCCACCCTAGGGTCGGACAGCCGCGACTCAGGGATTGGATCGACAAGTCACCAGATATCGTGCTGAAGGCGCTGCAGACACTTTGGAAGGAGGATGACGGCCTTCCTATTCCTGAGCGGATACGTATGTTCAGTGAACTATTGCCACTAGACGTACTTAGCGGTGTAGGAAGCCGGCTGACTCCCATCTCCCAGTTTCTGATGGCACTAGATGCTGAGCGGTATCCGCCGTACAAGACCAACGCCTTCAACAGCGCATACGACCGCGCAGGATACGGCAGGCCACACCCGAATGCAGACGAGGCAGCCGTATATGAATTTGCTCTGGGCTTTCTTGACCAAGTGATAGCCGAGGCGAAGGATCGAGGACTAGAGGTACGCCACCGCCTGGATGCTCAGGGGCTCGTTTGGAAGAGCAAAGAGGACGACTTTTGGAATCGGCTCCCGGAATGTGAGATCGTCCCGCCACCGACTCCTCCTCTGCAAGTGCTCGCCGACGAGCTATTCCTAACCGAACCCGACGACTTCCTTGAAAACATCGACGAGCTTCTCATCGACAACAAGCAGGTCATCTTCCAAGGGCCGCCTGGCACTGGCAAAACCTACGTCGCACAGAAGCTGGCGAACCATCTTGCGGGGTCGGAGGACCGGGTAACGCTTGTGCAATTCCACCCGTCATACGCCTACGAGGATTTTGTGCAGGGTTTCCGTCCTACGCTGGAAGCAGGACAGCCGAACTTCAAGCTAAAGGACGGCCCCCTCCGGCAGGTCGCCAGACGTGCAGAGAGAAAGCCGTATGAAAGGCACTTCCTCATCATTGACGAGATAAACCGCGGGCAGCTCTCTAAGGTTCTGGGCGAGCTGTACTTCCTGCTGGAATACCGCGATAAGGAAATGCGGTTGCAATACTCGGATGAACCGTTCTCGCTGCCGGAAAACCTGTACATCATCGGCACGATGAACACGGCGGACCGCTCCATCGCGTTGGTGGACGCGGCGCTGAGGCGGCGCTTCGCCTTCGTGGACTTCCACCCCGACCGTGAGCCGGTGAAGGGTGTTCTCCGCCGCTGGCTACAAACTAAACAACCGGAGATGGAGTGGGTGGCCGATGTTGTCGAGCGTGCGAACGAATTGTTGAAGGACGACCGGCACGCCGCCATCGGGCCGAGCTACTTCATGAAGGACGGCCTTGACGAGGATATGGTCGAGCGAATCTGGAAGCATAGCGTTCTCCCCTACATTGAGGAGCGACGGTTCGGTGGAGAGGAAGTGGACGAGGAATTCGACCTCGACAGGCTGCGCCGTGCAAGCGCGCCGGCTGATGCCGGTTCTGTGAATGGTGAGGACGACGCGGAGAGTGAGGACGGCGGCGAGAACGATGCGTCAAATTGACCTTCAGGAGTATAAGCCGGGAGCGTATATGCTCTCGGACTCTCAACGGGACGCGCTGTTGGGCGAGCAGAAAGCGCTTGGCCTCACCATCCAACCCGTCATGGGCGTGGAGAACACGTACACCCTCACGCCCGGTTCCACCGTCGGCGCGGTCGAGATTGGCGACCTGTCTGTGCTGATACGGCCGAAAATCGGTATCCCGCAGCTTCTCTCGCTGGCGTGCTACGCCATGGGAGTATTCACGTCCCAGGAAGAGCGGTCGTTCGATTTCGAGGAGGAACAAGCCCTGCCGGATGTGCTGGCCCTTGCGCTTGCCGTTGCTGCTCGAAGGGCGTTCTCGCGTGGGCTTCTCCACGGTTACCGGACGGAGGAGGAAGCGCTGCACACGGTTCGCGGGCGTATCAGGTTTGCCGATCAGATACGTCAAAGGTTCGGCATTCCCCTGCCCGTCGAGGTGCGCTACGACGAGTTCACCGACGACATCAAGGAAAACCGGCTGGTTAAGGCGGCGGCTATGCGCCTCGGTGGGATGCGACTCCGCTCACAGGAAGCGCGAAAGGACTTGGGACGAGTCGCGGCGACGCTTGAGAATGTTTCGCTTACGGAGTTTTCCCCGAAAGACGTGCCAGAGGTACGTTTCGACCGGCTCAACGAGCACTATCGCGGCGTCGTGGGACTATCCCGCCTGATTCTGCGGCACAGCGCGTTTGAGTCCACGCGGGGCGCGGTTAGGGCGACCGGGTTCCTGATGGACATGAATGTGCTATTCCAAGAGTTCGTAACGGTGGCGCTTCGCGAGGCGTTGGGAGTATCCGAGCACGTCTTCCTTGAGAAGAACATCAACCCACTCGATGATGGTGGCAAGATCAAGCTGAGGCCCGATCTCACGTGGTGGCATGGCGGCAAGTGTCTGTTTGTAGGTGATGCGAAATATAAGGTCGCTGACGGGCGCATACATCATGATGATCTATATCAGTTGTTGGCCTACGTCACTGCTCTTGATCTGCCGGGCGGACTCCTCATCTACGCGCAAGGGGAGACGGACACTGCGACCTACGATGTACGAGATTCCGACAAGCGATTGGAAGTTGCAGCCCTCGACCTCAGAGGCTCACTCGACGCAGTTCTCGCACGAGTCGACGGTCTAGCGGACAGGATTAGGGAGTTGCGCGATGAGGCCCAAGGACTACGCCAAGTAGCCTAAGGGCAGGTTTGAAACCTGCCCCTACGAACCCGTGTCCTTAAGGCCGAAGCCGGTGATTGGAACGAGGACCCGCTCGTCGGGTTGGATGATCTCGCGCTCGATCAGTTGCGTGAGGCCCGCGAAGGCGGCGGCTGAGGTGGGTTCTCCGTAGATTCCCTCGGTCTGGGCGAGGATGTCGCGCCATGCGAGGATTTTTTCGTCATCGACGGCGGTTGCCGTGCCGTCGGTAGTCTTGATGGCCGCGATGATTTCTTGGAGGCGCGCCGGAGTTCCTACTGCGATGCCCCCTGCCAACGTAGTTGCGATAGGTGGCGCGTTGGTAAGGCCCTGGAATGCCGCTACTATGGGCATGACGTTCTTGGCCTGAACGGCGTGGAGACGCGGGATATCGGTAATGTGCCCTCCCCTCTTGAGCTCGGAGAAGCCCTTGAGTGCACCGAGCAGCAGGGAGCCGTTTCCGACCGGCATGATGATGTGCTTTGGCATACTATCGCCGGACTGATGGAATATTTCGTAGGCGAACAGCTTTGTGCCCTCCACGAAGTACGGGCTGAGGACGTGGGAGGCGTAGACCATGCCGTGCTCGGTGGAGTACTGGACGGCGGCGGCAGTCGTTGCCTCTCGCGGTCCGGGGATGGAGTGTACCTGCGCGCCGTAGGCGACGATCTGCCTGAGCTTGGCCACCGGCGCGGACGAGGGCGTGAAGATGTGGGCTTTCATGCCCGCCCTTCCCGCGTATGCCGAGACCGACGCGCCTGCATTTCCGGAAGAGTCCTCGACGACCTCGGAGACGCCTTGCTCCATGGCCTTCGCGATGACGACGACGGTTCCACGGTCCTTGAAGGATCCGGTCGGGTTCAGGTATTCCAGCTTGGCGTCGAGCGACTCGATTCCCAGTCGCTTCGCGACCGTTGGAAGGGATACGATTGGTGTCTCCCCTTCGCCGAGGGTGACGGACTCAAGTGAACTCCCGGTAACGGGCAAGGGCGGCGTTGTCCTGCTGTAGTCGTAGCCTTGGTAGTCGATCTCCAGGGGTCGCCCGCAGTCGGGACAGGCAAGGGTCGTCATGTCGGCTTGCAGGGATGTGGCGCAAACGGCGCAGCGCAGGTTCGGGTCGGTCATATTTGATGCCTACGGGTAGTGCTCAGGGCGGTTCGGTAGAATACCATATACCCCCGAAGGAGGGACTATGCAGACAGAAGACTTCGTGCGCGGCGTCCAGACCCTTGCGGTCAGCGTCGACGCGTTCCACAAACGGTTCGATATTCCTCAAATAGATATGGCCAGTGTTGACGGGACGCTCGACGCCCTTAGGCAGCGACTGTCACTGCTCGATGAGGAGGTGGGGGAGTACGCCCGCGCGCTCAATCGCGGTGAGATAGACGAGGCCGTAAAAGAGGCGGTGGACGTTGCCTACATCGCGCTGGGAACGATTCACAGGCTGGGAATGGACGGGGTTGACGCCTGCCACGAGGTGGCCCGAAAGAACGATGCGAAGATGCCTTCGGCCTACAGTAAGCGGTCGGCGACGGGCAAGGTGCTGATGGACTGACTGGGTAAGTCAGGTAGTAATACCAATTGGGTATGACTAGGCCGTGTTCTCGACTTATCGGACTTTCTGGATTCCGGCCCCGTATCGGAGTACGGGGCAAGCTCTTCGCCGGAATGACGGGCGGGTTGGTAATTGTTCAGAGTTGATGAGGCGAACACCCCTTACCCCTGTGGATACCCGCCCCGTATCGGGGTACGGGGTGACGTTCTTTCGCGGGTATGACGGCGGCTGTGTATGTGTCGAGGGATCTCACGGAGTCTGAACAGTTACTTTGTCCCGTGCATGATACGAGGGTGAACGGGACTAATCTCGGGTAGACGTACTCTTAGTCGTCCTTCTTGGAGGGTTTAGGGGGGCTTTCGCTGAGGAGGTCTCGGAGTTCCTGTTTGACTTTTCGGATCTGCTCGACCTTCTGCCCTATTCGCTCGAACAGTTCGGACTGAGCGCCGATGCCCTCTGACACGAGGAATGCCACTGCCTCCGAGCGGCTTGCGACCACGCCTGCTTCAACGAGCTCGTCGACACGCGTGATGCTCTCGTTGTTCAACCTGACCATGACCACGTTCTCGCGCCTCGATATCGCCCGGTCTACGGCGTCCTTTACGTTCTCGCCTATGGTTTCGACGCCGGAGGACTGGTAGGCCTGTTTGAAGGCCTCTTTGGACTCGTCTACAATTGTCTCGATCCGCTCGGACAGGCTCTTGTCGTCAGCCGTGTTGTTCTTGCTCATGGAGTTCTCCTTAGGCACACAAGATGCTTACGTGTAACTATATTACTTTTGTTTGAAGCTGTCAAGGGGATCCCCTGCCCAGGTGAGTGTTCAGTTGTGATGAGGGGAACAACCCTCACCCTAGCCCTCTCCCGCGAACGGGAGAGGGGATTTGGATTCCCGCCTACGAGGGAATGACGGTGCTTTGTTCAGCGAGGGTTTCTTACCAAGCCTGAAGAAGTTAACTGCCCCGGTCCTTATCTATGTTCTCGAAGAGCCCTGCCAGCTCACCGCCAATGACGCAGAACTGCCTCTATCACTTCAGTGAAGACTCCACCATAGAACGATTTGTTCCCAGGGCCGTGAAGATCGGGCCACCAGATGAGGAACTCGTTTGGGCGGTGGACGGCGCGCATTGCCACCAGTTCTATTTTCCACGCGACTGCCCGAGAATCATCATCACGAATTCGCCCCGCACTTCGACTGAGGACGCTGAAACGTTCTTCGGACACACGACCGCCAACGTGATTGCGGCCATCGAGTCGAGATGGCTCGATCATCTACGCGAAACTACGGTCTACCGGTACACCTTGCCACCGGATGGATTCGTGCTGCGTAATGAGAACGCCGGTTACTGGGTTTCCGAGCACGAATGCCGGCCCATCGCAGTTGACCCAATTGCCGACCTCATGTCGGCACTTTTAGAAGCGGGCGTCGAACTGAGAATAATGCCCTCGTTAGTCTCGCTACGAGACGCGGTGATCGTATCCACCGTGGACTTCGACATCATTCGCTGGCGAAACGCAGCGAAGGGCTAGACGTCGTAGAGGGCGAGGCCGACGTTTACCACGAGTGATTGGTAAGGGAAGTCGCCTGGGGCATTGAGGGGATTCTTGCCGAAGACCAGGTCCCGTCCAGCGCTCGCAGCCACCATGATTCCCAAGTTGGCGTGATGGTCGGTCTCTCCGCCCGTCACCGTTATCGGCACGTTGGGTGTCAGGGAGACTTCCGGGTTGTGGAGATTGTGAAGGTCCACGGTATTCTCCACAACCTCGGTCAGTCTCCTGACGAGATCGCTGGTATCGGAAACCGAGCCGGTCTCCCAGTAGACCGATTGGTACGTGTGGGGTTCCCAATCGCGGACAATTGCCACGTCGCAGCCGTCCGAAGAGACCAACACGCAGATGACGGTGGGATGTCCGACGGCCCGCGTCAGGGCGAACGGACGCAATTCGAGAGCGCGCATCTTGTGACCGGTACCCTTGACCACAGCCGATATCGACGAGAATGAGGCATCGGACGAGGCGGCTACCAGCCAGCGCGCTATGCGTGATCTGCCCGGCAATCGCTGCCAACGAAGGGCGGCGTTATCGACGGGAAAACCGAGAACTCGTTGGGCCTCGCGGGGTATGACTTCCTTCGGGTCGATCTCCCTCACGTCGGGAAGATCGAATCGCCGCATGGCCGACTGATATCCCGGTACGGCCGCGTACAGGGACCTGTGAGACCCCTTCATGTCTGCCAGGGCGGCAGCCAGGTGTCTGCTGACGGTGCCCGCATCTACGACTACGCCACCCGCGTAGAGCTGAGTAGACAGGGGGACCTCGCGATAGTCGACGACATCGAGCATCCTCGTCGAGAGAATCTTCATGGCGCCGGACTCAATCGTTACGGATGTGGCCTCCTTGACGCTGCCCATTCCCCCAACGACATCGCGTCTCTGCCTCTCGGCATTTGCAGAGCGGGCCCATCCAGTAAAGAAGTGGAGTACTCTCGCAAAACCTTCCCTGGGTGGATCGTGGACCATCAGCCGCGATCCATTGGTTGTCTCCCTGGGTCGTCTGACAAGCGCCACCTCGTCCGGCACAGCGTCCGGTACTTCGGTTGAAGCAACACTTTCGGCGACCTGCTCCGTTTCCGGTTCGACCTGAATAGTCCCGGCTTGCTCGGTGACGGCTTCCGTCGGCTCCTCCGTGGAGTCGACGAGCACCGCCAAGCGCTCGGATGAGCTATCTAAGTTGTCCTTCCGCTCCCCTTCGGACGTCTCCGGCTGCGGTTCCTCTTTGGGGTCGTCAGCATCAGCCGCCTCGTCCTGGGCAGGAGGCTCCTTCGTGGAAACAGGGTCATCCGGCAAGGCAGCCAAGCGGCGGAGGGCTTGGAGGATCTCTGCGCGGTCTGCGTCGGGGGGTATTACGGAGGGTGTTTCATCTTCACCGCCCTCCTGTTCACCAGTCTCGGCGGATTCAACAGCGGGAGAATCCGTGATCCCGCCGGCATCAGCTTCAGGTTCGCCAGGCTGTTCATCATCTGTCACTTCGGACGGCACGTGTTGTCGCTCCGATTTGCTACGAGCTTCGATCGCGGCATCGAGATCGGCGTCCTTGAGGAAGTGGGCCAAAACGTGCCTGTCGATCTGATCAGGAGAATTGAGATGAACGGTGCATACGACGCAGCGGAACATCGTGACACCCTGGTCCTCGATCAGCTCGATAATGTCCAGATCGAGCAGTACGTCGGGGTTCTTTACGAGACCGACGTAGAATTGTGAAACGATCCTCTCCTCAACGGCGAGGGCCTCGGAAATTCGTGAGATGTCCAAGTTTTCCTTGAGGCCCCATAGCACGTACTGTCGTTCCTCGTCGTTCATCTCCCCGCGCGAGTCGTCCTCAGTGCGCCGGGGAGGGCCTAGTTGAAACAGTTCGTCGAGTGTCTTGCGGGGCATTCGTCACTTCACGTCGGGCTGGTAATTTCGGGAACTCGCTGGCGCCACCTGTTGATTGTACCAATACAACAACGGGTCTACCAAATCCCAGCCAGACTTCATGAGCGTTGTGCGGACGCTGACGGCAGGTCTGCTGGGAGCGCGGCGGGCACCCACCGGCAGGCTAATTCTTCTGAGTGTTCAGAGTAGGTGAGGTGAACGTCCCCGCCCCTCTGGATTCCGGCCTTCGCCGGAATGACGGTGGTGGGGGATTTTGGACAATTCCTTGACTGCCTATTCGGTGCGTGCTAGGTTTGGATGCAATCGAATAGCTTCGAAAGGCTGCGACAGGGAGTAGTAACGGGCGGCGCGCGATAGAGAATGAGGCCGTCGGCTGGAAGCCTCAGCGTTAGCGTAACCGTGAACTCGCCCTCGAGCCCCTTGGCCGAAGCCGTCGCGATTTCTTCCACCTCAGAAGAAACCAGGCAGGAACCAAGCCAGGGCGGCAGACGCCGTTATCGTCTCCGAGTGTCCCGGACGCAAGTTCGTCGAACTGCCGAGTCCGGGGAACGAGGGTGGTACCGCGAGATTCTAAGCGAACTCAGAATCCCGTCCCTTGATTCAGGGGACGGGATTTTTGTATTGAAGCAAATACGGCCGCAGCCGACGAGCACAAAGCACGGGACTGATCGGGACATTAGAGTCGGGCAGCAACTAGGGAGCGGAATCATGACGACCACGCAAGAACGCCAGACGACCGGGCACTATGTGCCAACGGAAATCGAGAGCAAGTGGCAGGAACGCTGGGATCGGAGCGGGATATACGAAGTTCGCGACGACGACCCACGTCCCAAGTGGTACGAGCTCACGATGTACCCCTACCCGTCCGGCGACCTCCACATTGGCCATTGGTATGCCATGTCGGGCGCGGACGCTCACGCCCGATTCAAGCGGATGCAGGGGTTCAATGTCCTGCACCCGATGGGGTTCGACGCCTTCGGACTGAACGCCGAAAACGCGGCAATCGAGCGTGGAATCCATCCGGCCAAGTGGACGATGGACAACATAGAAACGATGCGTCTGCAATTCCGCTCGATGGGCCCTATCTACGACTGGAACCGCGAACTCGTGACTTGCGTGCCCGAGTATTACCACTGGAACCAGTGGATATTCCTCCGGTTCCTGGAGGCCGGGCTGGCCTACCGCGACTTCGCGCCTGCCAACTGGTGCCCGACCGACAATACCGTGCTGGCGAACGAACAGGTTGTGGACGGGCGCTGCGAGCGGTGCGATTCCGAGGTCATTCGCCGCGAGCTGAACCAGTGGCTGTTCCGAGTGACAAAGTACGCGGACGAGCTGCTGGACCAGTCCAAGATCGACTGGCCCGAGAAGATCAACACGATGCAGACCAACTGGATCGGGCGGAGCGAAGGAGTGGACATCGACTTCGATATCTCCGAGTACGGACTGGAGGAGGAGACGATCACCACGTTCACGACGCGTATCGACACGATATTCGGGGTGACTTTCGTCGTGCTGGCCCCCGAACACCCGCTGGTCGAGAGCCTGACAACGTCCGAGCACCGGGCCGAGGTCGAGGCCTACGTGGAACAGGCGCGGCGCCAGACGGAAATCGAACGCATGTCGACCGAGAAGGTGAAAACGGGCGTGTTTACCGGCTCGTACGCGGTGAACCGGCTGAACGGAGAACGCGTGCCGATCCTGATTGGAGACTACGTGCTCCTCACCTACGGCACCGGCATAGTCATGGGTGTCCCGGCCCACGATCAGCGCGACTTCGAGTTTGCGCAGAAATACGACTTGCCGATCAAGGTAGTCGTTGCCCCGGACGGCTGGGATGGCGGGCCGCTCGATGAGGCATACCTGGAAGAGGGGACACAGGTCAACTCGGGCCGGTTCGACGACCTGCCTAGCGCCGAAGGGAAAAGGGAAATTGCCGATTTCATCGAGACGCAGGGCTGGGGCAAGAGGGCCGTGCAGTACCGTATGCGGGACTGGCTCATCTCTCGACAGCGTTACTGGGGCACGCCGATACCCGTCGTCTACTGTGATGGCTGCGGCACCGTCCCCGTGCCGGAGGAAGACCTGCCCGTGCTCCTGCCGGAGGACTCCGAGTTTCGACCGACGGGAGAGTCGCCCCTGGCACTGCACGAGGGTTTCCTGAACACGAAGTGTCCGAGTTGCGATGGTCCGGCGAAGCGTGAGACCGACACGATGGACACGTTCGTTGATTCATCGTGGTACCAGTTCCGTTTCGCCAGTCCACGGTTCGACGGGGGAATGTTCGACCGCAAGGCTCTCGAAATGTGGGGTGCGGTCGATCAATACACCGGCGGCGTTGAGCACGCGGTCATGCACCTGCTGTACGCGCGGTTCTTCACCAAGGCGATGCGGGATCTGGGTCTCCTGGACTTCGACGAGCCGTTCATCCGCCTGTTCAACCAGGGACACATCCTCTCTGAAGGCGAGAAGATGAGCAAGTCACGCGGCAACGTCGTCGCGCCCGACGAATACGTAGGCAAATACGGCGCCGACGCCGTCCGCTGCTACCTGATGTTCATAGGGCCGTGGGACCGCGGCGGGAGCTGGCAGGACACCGGAATCAATGGAGTGTCTCGCTGGTTGAACCGTGTTTGGGAGATCGCCCTGCGGGACCAACGGATCCTGGACGACCTGCCCTCCGACCCGGCGGCGAACGCCGACCTGACACGCGCCACTCACAAGACGATCAGGCGCGTTGAGAGGGATGTAGAGTCCTTCAAGTTCAACACGGCATTGGCGGGACTGATGGAGTTCTCCAACACGCTGAACTCGGCGTGGGAGGCTAGGAACGTCGATTCCGCTACCTGGAACGAGGCAATCGAGAAGCTCCTGGTGCTGCTGGCGCCTATGGCCCCGCACATCACGGAGGAGTTGTGGGAGCGCTCCGGCCACACGACGAGCATCCACAATGAGCCGCTGCCGGAATTCGACGCTGAGCTGGCCGCAGATGAGATGATCGAGCTGGTCGTTCAGGTCAACGGCAGAGTGCGGGCGAAGGTTTCAATGCCCGTCGACGTGAGTGAGGACGACGCAAGAGAGGCCGCAATGGCCGAGGAAAACGTCCAGCGCCACACGGAAGGCAAGCAGGTGGTCAAAACCATCTACGTGCCGGGCAGGCTGGTCAATATCGTAGTGAAGTAGCTTAGCGGCGCCGCCCCTACGAAATTGAGGCGGCGTCGCGACTCAGCCCGATGTATCGGCTACCGGCGCAGAGGCGTCGACGCGCCTCGCACTGTCGGTGATACTTATCGAGGGATCGTCTATGCAAATCCTTGTGAAGCTCGCCGTGCGCCTCTCCTCGAACTGGCGGCAGTGGCCGACCTTGCCGTCGCTGACGGCCGTTTCGACGAAGGTCGCGGTGTCGGAATCGACCCACGCTCCCCAGATCGGACCATTGTCCTCGATGAATGAGAGGCCGATGATGTTCTCGCGGACGGCAATGCGCCCTCCCCGGATCTTCGCCGACTCGGAAGTCAGCTGTTCACCATTCCACTCGTACTTTTCAAGGAGCTGGCCCACCCTCGGGGCACGACTCCATACGCTCGCGTTGACTGCGACCACCGTGTCGGGGCTGGCGTCGGAGAGCGGACCCAGCAGGATCAGAATTCCCGCGTCCACGTAAGGCTGCGCCCAGGCGGGATCGGCTTCCATGACAATGTCAACGTCGCCGTGCGGGAGCTTGTCCTTGTATTCCTCCGGCTCCATCTCGATGACGCGGACAGGGTGATCGAGACCGTGGGCAATGATATATCCCGCAACCCAGTTGCCAAGCTTGACGCGGTTCTCATCCCACTGCGCGAACTTGATGAGTTCGGCAGGCGGCGGCCCATGTGTTCTCAGGCTGTAGTCTTCCGGCAATGGCAACGGCGTGTGAGTCGGCCCTACGGCCATGGCAGGTGGCGAGGTAGGCTCAGGTACCGCAGTGGCCGTAGGAGGCGGCGCCGGTGTGGGCGTGGGTGACGGAGGCTCGGGAGTCTGACCGGCCTGGACTGCCGTAGGTTCGGGCGTCTGTCCCGCTTGGACTGCAGTGGCGGTCGGCTCGGGGGTGGAAGTCGGCGGCTCGGTTGGGACCGCGGTTGGTGCAGTGGTGGCGGTCGGAACCGCGACCGGCACCGAGGTCGGCAGCGGGACGGGAGTCGGTGTGGATGTCGCGGCGGCCGCGGCTTCCGCCCGCTCATGCACGGTGGGAGTGGACGTGGGTGTGGCCAGGTCCCCTGCGATCAGGGGAGATTCCTGCTCGGCACACGCTCCGAGGACGGTTGCGACAATGATGAGCGTGAAAAGGGCAAGAGCGGGTGAGATCAAACGTGGAGAAGTTTTCATCAGTCCCCTCCGTTAGGGATTTCAGAGCGTGCAGTCGAACAGATCGAATCCTAGGCTATCACCTTGAACTTGTAGGTAGTGGTATTGAGATTACCCTCGGCAAACCGCGACATCCGAAGCGGAGTGAAGTCGACCAGCTTCGACTCGCCTTCGAGAATCATCTCCGCCATACAGACTCCAATCGCGGGAGCCAGCTTGAAGCCGTGTCCGGAGAAGCCCGTGCATAGGTACAGCCCGTCGACGCCGTCCACCCGGTCGATGATTGGATGGAGGTCGGGGGTGGACGTGTACAGACCGGCGTACCCGGTGAACAGCTCGCCGTCGGCGATATCGGGAATGCGGCGCGCAAGCCGGAGCCAAACGTCTTCGAGGTGGTCGGCGCGAATAGTCGGGCTGTAGTCGTCGGGGTCGGCTACATCCTCGTCGTTGCCGTTGCCCACAAGCGTGAGGTCGGAACCCTCGGGGCGGAAGTACGTCAGATTCGCCATGTCGCCGCCTCCGGGGTGCGAGGGCAGCCTGTCCATGGGCCTGCGGATGAGGAATACCTCGTGCCGGGTGGCTTCCAAGGGGAGATCGTAGCCCAACCTGCTCATGAATCGTCCCGACCACGGGCCCGTGGCTATCACCACAATGGGGGCCTCGTACCTCTCGTTGGCGGTGCGGACGGCAACCACGCGGCCGTTGTCGATCTCCACGTCGGTCACAGGGGATTCCAGGATGACTTCTGCGCCCATTTCCCGTGAGCGTGCGGCATATGCCATCGCGGTGCCCGAAGGGTCGGCGTGACCGGACTGCGGCTCCCAAGCGTAGGACTCGCCGTCGGCGAAGTCGAAAGCGGGGGCGAGCTCCTGGGCCTCCTCCTTCGAGATGATCTCCGTCTCGATGCCGACGGCCTGCTGCAGAGCTATGTTGTGCCTGAGACCGTCGTGCGACTCCTCCGGCACGAATACCATATAGCCGGTGTGTACGAATCCGCAGTCCCCTCCCCCAACGACATCGTCCCAGTTCTGGAAGATCTTCAGGCTCTCCCATGCGAGATGGGCGTTGACGGTCGTGGAGTAGTGCATCCTCACAGCGCCCGAGGAACGACCTGTCGACCCGGAGCCGAGCGTGTCCCTCTCAAGCAGGATGGGAGATCGCACACCTCGCGACGCCAGGTTGTAGAGGATGCTCGTCCCCATGACTCCGCCGCCGATGATGACAGCGTCCGTGGTAACCGTCATAGCTTACTCACCGTTGGAAATCCCGACTTGAGTGGGCCTGTGGACCCTTGGTTCCGATATAATACCCGACCGGTTCCATCAGTGCGACACGTTGAGGGTGAGTGTTCAGAGTTCATAGGGTGAACATCTCCCACCCCTATGGATACCCGCTTTCGCGGGTATGACGGTGGCTGTGTGCCTTGTGCGCTCTCAAGTAGTCTGAACAGTCGTTGGAGGAGTGCATTGGACTTTACCATAGCGGCATTGCCCGGTGACGGCATCGGGCCGGAGGTCATCGGCGAGGCGGTCAAGGTTCTTGACGAGGTCGGAGCGCGGTTCGGCCACAGTTTCGAAGTGCGATCAGGCCCCATTGGGGGCCACGCGATCGACAATTTCGGCACTTCCCTGCCGGACGAGACGCTTGAGACCTGCCACAGCGTCGACGCGGTGCTGTTCGGCGCGGCGGGCGGACCGAAATGGGACGTGGCCGACGCCGCGGACCGACCGGAACAGGGCATCCTGAGAATTCGACAGGAGTTCGGGCTGTTCGCCAACATCCGTCCGGCGAAGTCGCATCCTGCCCTGTATGCAGCCAGCTCTTTGAAGCCGGAGTACCTGGAGGGCGTGGATCTCATCGTCCTACGCGAGCTGATCGGCGGCCTGTACTTCTCGAAACCCAAGAAGCGTTGGACTACCAAGACGGGAAAGCGGCGGGGAATGGACACCCTGAAGTACAGCGAGGAGGAGATCGCTCGCGTCGTGAGAGTGGGATTCGAGCTGGCCCGCACCAGGCGCGGCAAACTGGTGTCCACGGACAAGTTCAACGTGATGGAATCGTCCCGGTTGTGGCGAGAGGTCGCCACGGAGGTTGGCGAGGAGTATCCCGACGTCGAACTGGAGCACGTCCTGGCGGACAACCTGGCCATGCAGCTGCTTCGAAATCCCGCCCGCTTCGACGTCATCGTAGCAAACAACATCTTCGGCGACCTGCTGTCGGACGAGGCGGCAATGCTGACGGGATCGCTGGGAATGCTGCCATCGGCGAGTCTCGCCGAGGCGCCGGGAGTCGACGGCAGCGGGAAGCGCCTGTTCGGGCTGTACGAGCCTGTCCACGGCAGCGCTCCGGACATCGCGGGCCAGGGGATCGCGAACCCCGTAGGGGCCATCTACAGCACGTCCATGATGCTCCGCTACTCTCTCGGTCTCTCGGATGAGGCCGACGCGGTGGAACGCGCCGTGGAGGGCGTGCTCTCGGAAGGTTACTGTACGCCCGACCTCGCCAAGGGTGGCGGCGAGGTCGTGAGCACAAGGCAGATTGGCGACCTGATTACAGGCAGCTTGTGACGAGGTCCCCTACTTCCGAGGTGGAGTAGCCCATCCTGCCGGCGCTGAGGCTCTCGATCTTCTCGGACGTAACCGTCATTATTGCGGACTCCACCTGCTTGGCGGCAGTCTTCTCGCCGAGGAAGTCGAGCATCATACCCATCGCGCCGATTGCGGCCAGCGGATTGATGACGCCCTGCCCTGCATATTTGGGAGCGGAGCCGCCCATCGGCTCGAACATCGAGAAGCCTCCCGGCCTGATGTTGCCTCCGGCGGCGATGCCGAGCCCGCCCTGGATCATGGCGGCGAGGTCGGTGATGATGTCGCCGAACAGGTTGTCGGTAACGATGACATCGAACCACTCGGGGTTCTTGACCATCCACATGCACGTCGCGTCGACGTGGGCGTAATCCAGCTTGATGTCGGGATACTCCTCGCCGACCTCGTGGAACGTGCGCTCCCACAGGTCCATCGCGTAGGTGAGCACATTGGTCTTGCCAACCAGCGTCAACTCCTTGCGTTCGCGGGTCTGGGCCAATTCGAAGGCGTACCGGACGCAGCGCTCGACACCCTTCCGCGAGTTCTCGGAAATCTGGATGGCGATCTCGTCGGGCGTTCCCTTGTGCCGGAATTCCCCAAGACCCTTGTAGATGCCCTCGGTGTTCTCCCGAACGACGACGAAGTCGATGTCCTCCGGTCCCTTGTCCTTGATGGGAGTCCAAACACCGGGGTACAGCTTTACGGGACGCAGGTTGATGTACATCTCGTAGTGGAAGCGAAGCGTCAGCAGGATCCCCTTTTCGAGGATGCCTGGCGTAACGTCAGGGTGGCCGATTGCGCCGAGGAAGGCGACGTCCAACGTGCCGAGTTCGTCGCGCACGGAGTCAGGAAGAATCTCGCCCGTCCTCTTGTAACACTCACCGCCGATGTCGTACTCGACCACTTCGTAGTCGATGCCGTTCTTCTCGGCGACCGCCGCCAGCACCTTCAAGGCCTCGTCGGTTACTTCAGGGCCGGTGCCGTCTCCCGGTATCGTTCCAATCTTGTACATGGGGAATCCTCTGCGTGTTGAATATTTCGTGTTGCGTAGGTGTGTTAAGTAATAGTGAGAGGTTCGAAGTCCTCGTTTATAGGCCTCGTCCGCTTGTGGTTGAAGGCACGTTAGAGTGATCCTGTGCGAGCCTCATCTTACGCCGTATGTAGCCCTGTGCCGGCCTAGTACGGCTCGGCGGTTAAATTTCTGGGCCAGAGTACCGGGTGAGACTTGCCCGATACTTATGAAAGGAGGTTTCGGCGCGTGAGCGCCACCCTGCACAGATTTACCGTCGCCATTCCTACTCAATATGCCTTCAACCACAAGCGGACGAGTCCCCGAAAGCAATCCCATTGGTACGATCATCGTACGGGGTCGGATGGTCGGACTAGCGTCCGCTGCGTCGGCGGTCTTCCCTGATGCGGGCGCTGCGGCCGGATCGGCCACGAAGGTAGTAGAGGCGGGCTCGGCGCACCTTGCCGTGGCGTGCGATCTTGACGCTCCGGACGATGGGCGAGTTGATGAGGAATGTCCGCTCGACGCCGACTTCCTGCGTGACGCGCCGTACCGTGAAGCTCTCGCCCGGCCCGCGACCTCGCCTGCGAAGGACGACGCCCTCGAAGACCTGCGTCCGCTCTCGGTCGCCTTCCTTAACCATGATCGTGACTCGAACAGAGTCTCCAGGCCGAAAGTCGTCGATTTCCGGGTTTGGCGCGACAGGGGCTAGATGATGGGCTTCCATTTTGGGCTCGTCCTATGGAGAAGTGTTTCAGTAGTCTTCGGCGGCGAGCGTTGACTTACTCGCCGATACAACTCATCAAGTGTATCCCGTCGGGATAGCCGATGCAACAGAATCCTAGTGGTCAGCTTGGGCAATCGCATGGTAATTGTTCAGCCTTAGTGGGGTGAACATCCCTCACCCCCGTTCTGCAACGGGGCGGGCTCCAGCCCCCGTATCGGGGTACGGGGCAGGCTCTCTCCCGCGAACGGGAGAGGGGGAATGTATTTGCACTCTCCATAGACGAGAAAGCAACTCTTGGGCTGTCATTCTGAGCGGAGTGCAGCGGAGTCGAAGAATCTAAAGTGTCTGTCCTGACATGGGGAGTTCTTACGCTGCTTTCGCTCTTGGTCACGATACAATCGTGGCACTGGCTGTCCGGTCTTGCTGTCATGGATTTTAGATTCCTCGCTGCGCTCGGAGTATCTGTGTTCTCAGTCAAGCCTTTTCTGCAGTGGTGGGTAGCCGCACCCAGGGTGTCCCTCGATGTGCGACTGCGTTGAGCACCAGCAGCAACTTGCGCATCACCGCTACCAGCGCCACCTTCCCAGTCTTCCCCCGCTTCCGCAGACCATGGTAGAAGCGTCCCAACTCTTCGTTGTGGCGTACCGCCGACAAGGCCGCGAGGTACAACACGCGGCGCACTGCCCCACGGCCTCCCCTGATCGAGCGGTACCCGTGCTGGGCGCCGCTGTCCCTAGACCAAGGCGCCAACCCCACCAGGGCAGTCAATGCCTTTCCATCGCACTTGCCCAACTCCGGCAGATAGGCCACCAGCGAGGCTGCCGTCAACTCCCCCACTCCCGGGACGCTCCGGTAGAGCGCTGCCGTCTCCGACAGTTGCGCGTTCCGGTTCAACGCCTCGCGGTACTCTTCATTCATCCGGCCTATCTCTTCGTCCAGCCACGCGACATGCCGCTCGGTAGACCTGCGCGCGCCGCCACTGAGGCCCTTCTCCAAGCGGTTGCGCTCCTGCACCCGCTGGTCCACCAAGTCCTTGCGCCGCTTGAGGAGGTCCTTCAGCTCCTGACCGGCTCGGTCATCAGGCTGCCTGCGCGCCAGGTTGAACACCTCTCCATAGTGGGAGAGCACACGTGCGTCCAGCACGTCGGTCTTCGCCTCGTGGCCCGCGGCGCGCGCGAAGTTGCGCACCTTGTTCGGGTGTGCGACGTGCACCAACAGCCCGCTCTCTTCCAACCGGCGCACCACCTCCCGCTCATACCCACCGGTCGGCTCACAGACCGCCTCACTCGCGTCTTGGCTCGCTATCCAGTTCAGCAGCGCCGCGATGCCCTCGGCGGTGTTGGCGAAGCTGCGCACCGGACCCTGCGAAACCGACACGTCGAGTTCCCGCTTGCCCACGTCTATTCCGACAACTACTTTCATCCCTTCGGCCTCCATGCCATAATGTCGCCGTCCTCCGCACTTGCAATGCGGGCCCAGAGCCCATGTATCTGTTCGGAGCGACGAGTTCGCGTGGGGGGTGTCTTACTCCGAGTCGGTGCAGCATCCGTCTTCGACGGTGCTCACCCAATGACAGGCGACGCGCCCCCCACGCATGACTCACAGATCGGCCGATCTGTGAGTCATTTGCATCATACAAATGACAGGGTTGCGGTGGCCGGATCGTAGCTACAATCCCATTTTACATACCCCTGTCAGCCCGCGAACGGGAGAGGGGACTGGATTCCCGCCCCCGTCTTCACGGGGGCAGGCTCTACGTGGGAATGACAGGCGAGTTGGCTGTGTCACGGCTAATTCACGGTGTATTCAAAACGAATTGGTAGAACACGAATCTGCCTCACGTGCATTGAAGTGAACGGTGCTAGGTGTGGAAGCTGGGCCGTTACTGCCGCAATGAATCGAGGAAGGCCCTGTCTTCCGGGGACAGGTCTGCGCTATCGAGCAGGTCGGGGCGGCGTTCGAATGTCCGGCGCAGGGACTCCTGGCGGCGCCATTTCTCTATTCGGGCATGGTCGCCGGAGAGAAGGGTATCCGGAACGGTCATTCCCCGAAACTCTGCGGGGCGCGTGTACTGCGGGTACTGGAGAAGGCCGGAAGAGAACGAGTCGCTCCTCGCAGATTCGTTCGATCCAAGTACACCCGGAGCCAGTCTGGCGATTGACTCGATTAGCACGATGGCGGCCGCCTCTCCCCCATTGAGCACGTAGTCGCCGATGCTGATCTCGTGGGTCGCGAGGCGCTCGCGGACCCGCTCATCGAACCCCTCATACCGGCCACATATAAGGATCACATCTTCCTGTACGGAGAACGATTCGACAACGGGCTGTGTGAGGCGTTCGCCCTGCGGCGTCAGCAACACTACCGGAGCTTCTTCCTTAACGTTGTACTTTTCGCGGATAGAATCGACCCCCTCGAAGAGCGGTTCGGGTTTCATCAACATGCCGGGGCCGCCGCCGAAGGTGTAGTCGTCGGTGGAGCGGTGCCGGTCATAGGTGAAGTCGCGAATGTCGTGAACGTACAGCTCGATCAGGCCCGATTCGATGCCGCGATGCACGACACCCTCCGCGAAAGGGCTCTCGAACATGCGCGGGAAGATTGTCAGTACGTGGAATCGCATGTGCCGCAGGTTGACCTACAAGTGTGAGTGTTCAGTTTTGATGAGACCAACGCTCCTTACCTCTGTGGATACCCGCTTACGCGGGTATGACGGCGCTTTGTTCAGCGAGGATTTCTCACCAAGTCTGAACAGTTACCTACAAATGTCCTGTCGCCCTGAAAGTCGAACGGATAGCGGCCTAGTGGGAAGGGTGGCCGCGCCAGCCTCGGAGCATCTCGAGCCCGTGTGAAGCAGCCTTGAGCGCAACCTCGAGGGTCTCGCGGACTCCCTTGGGACTTCCGGGCAGATTGACGATGAGGCAGCCCTTGCGAACTCCGACGACGGAACGGCTCAACATTGCCATGGGGGTTATCCTGATGGTCTCTGCGCGCATCGCCTCGGCGATGCCCGGCACCTCGAAGTCCATGACCGATGCGGTGGCCTGAGGAGTCACGTCTCGCGGACCGAGTCCCGTGCCGCCCGTGGTGACGATGATGTCCACGTCTCCCCTATCGCTCCAGGAAACGAGACGTTCGGCTATCCGGTCGGCTTCATCAGGGACGATGTCTCGATCGACGAGTCGAAACCCCGCCGCCGTCATCATCTCGACAACGGCGTCTCCGCTCGTGTCCTCGCGCTCACCTTTAAATCCGGCGTCGCTGCTGGTGAGCACGGCAAAGGTGAATTCATGCTTGGAGTCGGTCATCTTCACTCTTGATTAGTTCAGCCGGAGTTTAGAAAAAGTATAAAACAGTATTCAAAATCCCTTGCATGTACCTCGGCCTTTCTGTGAGACTCCGAGATAACCGGCCTGAAGGTGCATGCCAGAAGGCCAGCACGTTAACAGTGTAGCACGCAGTATTGCTCTGTAGAGGGAGTCGGGTGATACGTCACAAGCCTGTGATGGTCGAAGAGGTTTTAGCGGCACTGCAGCCGCGTTCGGAAGGTCTCTATATCGACTGCACGACGGGCGAAGGCGGTCATGCCGAGGCTATCCTCAGTCATTGCGATCCCCCTGCCCGACTGCTGGGGCTCGATCTGGACCGCGAAGCGCTTGCGGTCGCCGGAGACCGGCTTTCCAGGTTCGGAGAGAGCGTGAGCCTCATCGAGACCAGCTATGTGGATATTGTCGAGGTCGCCGCGAAGAACGGACACGTCCCCTGCGACGGGGTCCTGCTCGACCTCGGAGTCTCTTCGCTCCAGTTGGACAGCGGACCTCGCGGGTTCGCCTTCTCAAAGGAAGGGGGCCTTGACATGAGGTTCGGGCCCTCGGTCGAAAGATCGGCAAGGGAGATCGTCAATGAGACTGAAGAAGGCGACCTGGCCGATCTCATCTACCGATTGGGAGAGGAACGCAGGTCGCGACGGATCGCAAGGGCGATTGTCAGGGGCAGGCCGATAGAGACCACGACTGACCTGGCCGAAGTGATAGCCGGAGCAGTGGGAAGGGGCAGCCGGGGGCGCAGGAGCATTCATCCCGCGACCCGAACCTTCCAAGCCCTCCGAATGGCGGTCAATGGAGAGCTCGAAAACGTGGAGGCAGGCATCCATGGGGCTATCGAGGTACTGAGACCTGGAGGTCGAGTGGCGGTCATAACCTACCACTCAATCGAAGACAGGCTGGTGAAGAACATTCTTCGGAAGGAATCGACAGCGACCGACGAGAATCACTCCCCCGCCCTGCGACTCATCAACAGAAGGGTGATAAAGCCGGACCCAATGGAAATCTCGGCGAATCCCCGGAGTCGAAGCGCAAAACTGCGAGTGGCGGAACGGCTGTGACTGGAAATGGCGGGCGTTCCCGGGTGTGCTACTTGAGAAGAAACGAAAGAGAAAAGCGAAAAACGGCATGGCAAATCGAAGCAACAATGGAGTATCCCGAATGTTGTCAGATGAGATCGTAGCAGCTATAGACGTCGGTACGACCAAGGTCTGCACGATAGTGGGCCGCAAGGTGGGAGAAGACCACGTCCAAATCCTCGGGTACGGCGCGGCCAGGAACACGGGGATGCGGAAAGGCGTAGTCTCGGACCTGGAGGCTGCCGAACGTGCCGTTCGGGTCTCAATCAGATCCGCGGAAGACGCTACAGGTCACAAGGTGGACTCGGCATTCGTTGGCATTTCGGGGGCTCACGTCCGGTTCGAAAACCGTTACGAGAAGCTGCAGGTCAGCAATCACAAGGGAGTCGTCACCTCCGATGATGTGGTGCGGGCTCCCATCAAGCTGAGCGAGTCAATCGACCTGCCGGGCCGCACGGTAATCCACGCCAGTTCCATCAGCTATACGCTGGACGGCGAATCCGGCATCCGGCATCCCGTGGGCATGCACAGCAAGGAGATGCAGGTAGAGACGCATTTCGTGACCGGTTCCAACACCTTCATCGACAGTCTCGTCGATATCATTGAAGTGGCAGGTGTGAAGGTCAACAGCCTGGTACTGGAACCTCTGGCCAGCGGCCTCGCGGTTCTTTCCAAGAGAGAGCGCCAGAGCGGCGCGGTTATCGTCGATATAGGCGGCGGCACTACCGACATTGTTGCCTTCAAGCAAGGCTCCATTTACTACACCGGCGTCATTCCGGTCGGAGGATTCCAGTTCACCAACGACCTCGCCCTGTCATTCAGCACCTCTTTCGATGCGGCAGAGGCGATCAAGCTGGAGCATGCGAGCGCAGAGTACCAGGCGGCGTCCGCCAACGAGCACATCATGGTGCCCGTCGTTGGTCGAGACAGGGACCTGAAGGTCAGCCGCCTGGAGATTTGCCAGCTCGTGCGCGAGCGCGCCATGGAGCTGGCGCGGATGATCAAGCTGAAGCTCGATTCGGAGCGGAAGAAGGGCGCCGAGGACACTGTGCTGGTTCTTACCGGCGGAGCTTCCAACCTGCCCGGGTTTGCCGAGATCATTCGAAGCACCGTCGGAGTCCGGGTCCGGCAAGGCGTTCCCGCCGTTCAAGGAACCATTCCCGCCGAACTGAGGGACAAGTCGTACGCCACAAGCGTCGGTATTCTCCTCTGGGGCGTGAACGAATACGTGCCCGATGAGTTGGGATTCGGCTCAAGGAACGGAGACGGGGACAAGAGGCGCGGCCGTAACGGGCATGCCCTCACTTACACGAATGGGGATTCAACCGGCCTCTTCGGAGGACTAAAAAATCGACTTGCCGGGATCATGTCGTAGGTACTATCGCACCAAAGAAAGGGAGGACTTAATGGTCGTCAATACACACCCTCAGAACGGAGCCAACATCAAGGTCATCGGAGTAGGCGGCGGTGGCTCCAACGCCGTCTCCAGGATGTTCCGGGAACGACTTCCGGGCATTGAGTACATGGTCGTCAATACGGATACGCAGGCCCTCCTGCGGTCGGACGTGCCGGTCCGCATCGCCATCGGCGAGCTGCTGACTGAAGGCAAGGGCGTCGGGGGCAATCCCGACCTGGGCGCCAAGTCTGCGGGCGAAAGCAGGGAAGAAGTGCACGAGGCCATCCGCGAGGCGGACATGGTCTTCATCGCGGCCGGAATGGGCGGCGGCACGGGCACGGGCGCGGCGCCGGTGATCTCGGAGATCATCAAGGAGACCGGGGCGCTAACCGTCGGCGTGGTCACCATGCCGTTCTTGTTCGAAGGCACCCGCCGAATGCGGACCGCGGAATTGGGCATCGACAGGCTCAAGCAGCACGTCGACACCCTACTCGTCATTCCCAACGAGCGACTCCATGTCATCTCGGACGAGGAGATCACTGCGGAAAACGCCTTCCGCATGGCAGACGACGTTCTCCGTCTTGGCGTTCAATCGATTGCCGAGTTGGTAACCGTCCCGGGTGAGATCAATCTGGACTTCGCAGACATCCAGTCCGTGATGCGCGATGCCGGTCCAGCCTGGATGTCCATAGGCTGGGGCAAGGGTGAAAACAGGGCCAAGGCCGCAGCCCAGCAGGCAATTTCGAACCCGCTTCTGGATGTTTCCGTAGAAGGGGCGACAGGTGTGCTGTTCAACGTGACCGGCGGTTCCGACCTCCGGCTGTCCGAACTGCACGAGGCGGCAGAGGTTCTCCAGCGAGTGGTGGATCCCGACGCGAACATCATCTTCGGCATGGCCAACGACGCCAAGATGGAGAATGAAGTGAAGCTCACGGTCATCGCGACCGGATTCCCGACCACGGAGAACTTGCAGCAGCAGGACGACCAGATCAAGCGGCTTCTCAAGGATGCCCTGGGGCATGAAGAGGCGGATATCGATCTTCCTCCTTTCCTGCGGCGCATTTCCAAGTATCAAGATGAGGCGGTGGTGCGGTAGTTTAGTTCCGTCGAGTCCCCTACACTCGATGGATCTGGGGAGAAGTAGGGTCAAGGGGGCCGCATTACGCGGCCCCTTTTGGCGTCTGTGGGCAGACAGAGAGAGGTCACTCCCCTGCCCCATCCCTGTAAACCGTCCCCAGAACCGGTTTCAGACTCAACGCGGGCTGTGGTGAGTCTTCAGTCTTGGTGAGGGGAACGCCCTCACCCCCGTTCTGCAACGGGGCGGGCTCTAATGGACCGAGATCATTGAAATGACGGTTAGCTAGATTCTCGTTCCACATCCACAGGGCGGGTTTGAAACCCACCCCTACCCAGTCCTTGCCTAGTGAGTGTTCAGAGTTGATGAGGTGAACACCCCTCACCCCTGTGGATACCCGCCTTCGCGGGTATGACGGTGGCTGTGTGTGCGTCGAGGGATCTCACGAAGTCTGAACAGTTACCTTGCCTGGCTACCCCTCAAATCCAGGATGTTGAACCACTAGTACCCATTCCAGATATATTTGACAAATATAAGAAATAGGTTAGTCTTGTGTGTAATCCTATAGGAAGGACATACGAAGACATGCCTGCTCTCAAGTACAAGGTGGAGTTGAAAGAGTCGGAGCGAACACATCTCAAAGAGATGGCGAGTCGTGGGGAGACTTCGGCCCGTAAGGTCAAGCGAGCACTGGTGTTGCTGAAGGCAGACGATGGTCTGATCGACCGTGACATCGCCAACGGGCTGTTGATAAGCGCAGCGACGGTGGGACGTGTACGTACACGGTTCGTCAAGGAGGGACTCGACAGTGCCCTCAATGAACGTGCTCGACCGGGACAGAAGCGCAAGATAGACGGCAAACAGCAAGCGCATCTGATAGCCATTGCGTGCAGCGATGCACCCGAAGGCCATGCAGACTGGACGCTGCAGCTGCTTGCCGACAAGGTGGTGGCGATGGGGTTTGCCGAGAGCATCTCCCTCGAGACCGTGCGCCAGATACTCAAAAAAACAAAATCAAGCCGTGGAAGAAGAAGGAATGGTGCATCCCCGAGGTGAGCGGGGAGTTCGTGGCTCGGATGGAGGATGTACTGGACCTGTACCATGAAAACTATGACCCTGAACGTCCCGTGATCTGCTTCGACGAGACATCCAAGCAGTTGGTGGCCGACGTGAGGCCACCTATCGGCGCCAAGCCCGGACGTCCCCAGCGCTATGACACCGAGTACAAGCGCAACGGCACTCGCAACCTGTTCATGTTCTGTGAGCCGAAAGCTGGCTGGCGGCATGTCGAGGTGACCGAGCGGCGCACTGCTGTGGACTTCGCACATCAGATGAAGTGGTTGGTTGATGAGGCATACCCTCATACAGAAACGATACGGCTGGTGCTGGACAATCTCAACACGCACAAGCTCGGCTCGTTGTACGATACCTTCGAGCCGGCCGAAGCGTGGCGCATCGCCAAACGCCTAGAGTTCCATTACACTCCGAAACACGGAAGCTGGCTGAATATGGCGGAGATCGAATTGAGTGTCTTCAGCAACCAGTGTCTCAACCGTCGAATCGACGACGAGGTGATGCTGAAACGAGAGGTCCGGGCGCTGGAACGTGAGCGCAATGAAGCTGTCGCCGTCATAGACTGGCGCTTCTCCACTCAGGATGCTCGCACTAAACTCCAACATATCTATCCAGCATATTCAGGTTGAAACGGTACTAGCCCTCTCCCGTTCCAGGCTGACAGGGGTATGTAAAATGGGATTGTAGCTACGATCCGACCACCGCAACCCTGTCATTCCGAGTGGAGCGAGGAATCTAAAATCCATAACCGCAAGACCGGACAGCCAAGGCAACGCTTCTCATCATGACCAATAGTCAAACCGGGTAAGAATTTTCCATGCCAGCTTTACGTTGTGACAGTCATTTTAGATTCTTCGACTCCGCTCCGCTGCGCTCAGAATGACAGTGAGGGGGCTCCTTTCTCATTCATGGAACCGGATTGATAGTCAAATACATACCCCTGTCAGCCCACGACGGGAGAGGGGATTGGATGCCCGCCCCATATCGTGGTACGGGGTGACGTTCCCGTGTCGTTGCACGGGACATGCCTTTCGCGGGAATAACGGTGGTGGGTTTCGGGGGATCTCACGAAGTCTGAACAGTTACGGGCTGTGCCCTTCTCTTAACTTTCCGTTAATTTCACGCGGATATCTCAAAGTCGCGAGAGCGGCTTGACACAGGCTTTCAGCGGAATATCCAAAGTCGGGCCATTCGCCCGCCCAGCTACGACCCCTTGCGATTTCGCGCTTGACACACCCAACATCTAGTGGTAGCGTCTTGGTCTACCTGTTACGTGTTGCTTGCGCAATGGGAGAGTCGCGGACAGTGCCGGTGATCGGTGATGCGTTGTCCTCATTGCAGTCATAGCCAATCGAAGGTGATCGACTCGCGGGAGACGGTCGACAGCATCCGGAGGCGGCGGGAGTGCGCCTACTGCAGCCGCCGCTATACAACGTATGAGCGGGTGCAGTCGAACTCCCTGCAGGTAGTGAAACGGGACCAACGACGGGAGGAATTCAGCACAGACAAGCTGAGAGTGAGCATACTCAAGGCGTGTACCAAGCGCCCCCTGCCGACCGGCAGCGTCGATAAGCTGGTAGGTGAGATCGAGGCGGAATTGTATACGCTGGGGCTGTCCGAGGTGCCTTCTCACAAGATAGGCGAGACAGTGATGGACAGCCTACGAGAATTCGATAGAGTTGCCTACATACGGTACGCGAGCGTGTATAGAGACTTCCAGGACATACAGACCTTCCGACAGGAGATTGACGCCCTGCTCGACCCTGATACGCAGGAGCCGACAAATCAACTCTCCTTCCTCGGATCCGATACGGGAGTCATAAAGGCTCCCTCCCCAGAACGCCGGGGCCGGCGGACAAGACAGACGGACCCCGGCGAAGGCTAAAGAACACCGGCTCTTCTCGGTACTTCGGCATCCAGTTTAGTCATTCGACTGACCCTCTCTTTAGCCCAAAATCTCTAAGAAATATGACCTTCAGCCTATAGATTTCTCGAACAATTCTAGGATATGGTTTGGCAACAATACATCGGGGATAGGTGGTGAACCGCCACAATATATAGTGGGGCGTTCGATACGCACCTTCAACTGAATTAGCGGAGCAATGCAGGACTTAATCCAAACATACACAACAAATTACACCAATCGAGGGGCAAATTGATGGTTATAGAAGAGAGACGCGACGCAGGTTTGAGGAACGAATCCACGAACGGGAGGAAGACCCCGACCATCACGGATGCCGACATCGACCTGAGCGACAACGCCCGTGTCGTTCTCGAAAAACGCTACCTTCGCAAGAACTCGAAAGGGGAAATCGTCGAGACGCCCGCAGGGATGTTCCGGCGGGTCGCCCACGCGATAGCCGGTCCCGAGTATGCGAGCAGCTCAGCCAAGGACGCCATGGACTGGGAGGAGAAGTTCTACGAGGTGATGGCTACGCTGGAGTTCGTCCCGAACTCCCCTACCCTCATGAACGCCGGAATCCAGCGCCAGGACGGTCAGGGTACGGGCACCCTCTCGGCATGTTTCGTCATGGGGCTGGACGACCACATGGACGGCATCATGACCACCGCCAAGGAAACGGCGATGGTCCAGAAGTACGGCGGCGGTACCGGCTTTGCCCTCTCGTCCATACGTCCCAAGGGAACCACTATCCAGACGACCCATGGACAGGCCTGCGGACCCATCCAGGTGCTCCGCCACCTCTCGTCCGTCTCCAAGCTCGTCACGCAGGGCGGCAAACGCGACGGCGCGAACATGGCCGTAATGGACGTTCACCATCCCGACATACTGGAATTCATCGACTGCAAGGCGCAGGAAGGCGAAATCCACAACTTCAATATCTCCGTCGGCGCGAGCCACGAGTTCATGGAGGCGGTGAAGGCCGGCACCACGTACCCGCTTCGGTTCCATGAGAACCCGGCAGACACGTCGTCCCCTGTCGTTGAGGTCGGACGCCTGGACGCCCGCGAAGTATTCGAGAAGATCGTCCACGGCGCGTGGCGCAACGGCGAGCCGGGGATGATCTTCCTGGACTGGGTGAACCACAAGAACCCGACGCCTCACATCGGCCGCATGACGGCGACCAACCCCTGCGGCGAGCAGCCGCTTCTCCCCTTCGAGTCGTGCAACCTGGGCGCAATCAGCCTGCAGCGGTTCATCATCGACGTCGACGGCCACCCTACCGTTGACTACGACCGACTCCGCGAGGTCGTCCACGTCGCGACGCGGTTCCTCGACAATGTCATTGACGCGAACGCCTACTCGGTGGACAAGATCGAGACGATGACGAAGGCCACGCGCAAGATCGGACTCGGTGTGATGGGCTTCGCCGACATGCTGGTCCGCATGGGGATTCCGTACGATTCCGAGGAAGGTCTCGAACTTGGCCGCAAGATCATGCGGTTCATCAAGGACGAATCGGACAGGATGTCCATGATGCTCGCCGAAGAGCGCGGCAACTTCCCTGCCTACGAGGGGAGCATCTACGATACCCCGGAAGGTCCGCAGATGCGCAACGCCTGCCGTCTGACGGTAGCGCCGACCGGCACGACCTCCATGATCGCCGGGTGCTCCAGCGGCATCGAGCCGTTGTTCGCCCTCTGCTTCCACAAGCACAACATTCTCGGCGGCGAGAGCCTCCTGTACATCGACGAGAACTTCGAAAAGGCGGCCAGGGAGGGTGGCTTCTACAGTGAAGACCTGATGAACTACCTCGCGGAGGGCGGATCGCTGCAGGACCGAGACGACGTGCCGGAGTCGGCCAAGCAGACGTTCGTGGTCGCAGGCGACATCTCGCCCGAAATGCACGTGCGAATGCAGGGTGTCTTCCAGGAGAGCGTGGACGCTGCCATATCCAAGACGATCAACTTCCCGAATGACGCGACCGAAGAGGATGTCCGCAGCGCATACATGCTGGCGTGGGAACTGGCGTGCAAGGGCATCACGGTCTATCGCTCCGGCAGCAGAGAGGCCGAGGTGTTGACGGCAGGCAAGGAGAACGAGGAGACGGATACTGAGGCCGAGACGAACGGCCAGACAATCCACTCCATCGTTGAGCGACAGCGGCCCGCGGTCGTTCGCGGCGTTACCGAGCGAGTCCGCACCGGACAGGGCAATCTCTTCGTAACGGTCAACTTCGACGACGAGGGATTTCCGTTCGAGGTGTTCGGCACGCTCGGCAAGGCCGGCAGCACGGACTCGGCCCGCCTGGAGGCCATCACGAGGCTTGCTTCCCTCGCGCTCCGCAGCGGTATCGACCCTGAGCAGGTAGTGGAGCAGCTGCGCGGGATCACCGATGAGCCCGTATGGGATAGCGGTACCCTTGTGGGATCGGTGCCGGACGCGATATCGCTCGTGCTCGACAAGAATATCGCCGACAAGAAGACCACAGACGCGGCGGCGGCCCAGATCGGCCTGTTCCCCTCCACGGATTCGGTTGGGAACGGCGATAAAGTCACGCCCGCAAGCCCTCTAACCGGCAAGCGGTGCCCCGAGTGTTCCGCCTACCTCATTGCGCAGGAAGGGTGCATGAACTGCTTGGACTGCGGCTACAGCAAGTGTGATTGATTCACGCTAGGGGCCATTAGCTCTGCTGTAAGGATAAGCGATCCCCACCGATAGACGCGTATGACGACCCGCCTTGAGCGGGTCGTCTGAATTCAGCCGCCAATGACAACCATCAGGCCAAGCCGTTCTCCATTAACCGCATAACCGCGACGATGTTGTATCATGGCATCCCCGCGCCAAAGAGCGGCGCGAAATGCAGCCGGAGCGTACAGCATGACAACACCAGAGAGACCGTTTGTCGCCATCACCATGGGAGACCCTGCCGGAATCGGGGCGGAGGTCACAGTCAAAGCCCTCCAGGATGAGTCCGTTTACGAGAAATGCCGACCGTTTGTGGTCGGCAGCGTGGCTGCGATGAATCATGCCATCGAAATATCCGGAGTGGACGCTGCCGGGCACGTGACTCATGGCTTGGAGGACGTGTCCGGGGAACTCGGCGTCATCGACGTGATGGACCCGGAGAATCTGGACTACTCGGCGATTGAGATTGGGGAGCTTTCGGCTTCGGCAGGCAAGGCGGCAGTGGAATGGGTCCTGAAGGCGGGAGAAATGGCGGCGGCCGGGCAGGTGCAGGCAATCGTAACCGCGCCGATTAACAAGGAAGCGGCGAAGATGGCCGGATACAAGGACATCGGCCACATGGAGATATTCCAGAGCCAGACGAACTCCAAGGACGTGGCGACCATGCTCATGGCGGACGTGCTCCGCGTCGTCCACCTCACGACGCACAGGCAACTCCGCATCGCATGCGACTACGTCACAATCGAGAACGTGCTCGCAAAGCTCGTCCTCACCCACGAGCACTTTGCGAGATGGGGCTTCCCTGCCCCGCGCATCGGCGTTTCGGCGCTCAATCCTCACGCGAGTGACGGTGGTCTCCTGGGCGACGAGGAAGAGAAGCAGATTGCCCCAGCGATTGAAAAGGCACGGTCGCTCGGCATCGACGCGATTGGCCCCGTGCCGCCGGATACCGTCTTCACGCAGGCTATCAACGGCAAGTACGACGTTGTGCTTGCCATGTACCACGACCAGGGGCATATCCCCATCAAGGTCCACAACTGGGAACGCAGCGTAAGCGTAAACCTCGGTCTTCCCTTCATCCGCACGTCCGTCGACCATGGGACGGCTTTTGACATCGCAGGACAAGGGATAGCACACCACGACAGCATGGCCGAGGCCATCGGGGTTGCCGTCGATCTGGCAAGCGAGAGCAAGCTGCGGTGAATGCGCTTTTGCAATCAGCTTAGAGCCGGGCACCTGACCGTCACATCAGAACTACTCGGGTGGTGCTCGGGTCCATTTGTCCCAAATGTCTCGCCAGTCGGCTACAATAGAGTAGTTGCGGCAAGATTGGGAGTTCTTCCATGAGTTCGTAACGAGGGGCAAGGACGTCAAAACGGGCGGTCAGCAATGAAGATTACATTCATAGGCGGCGGCGTCATGGCCGAGGCGATCCTCGGCGGGATACTTGACGGCGGTGTCGCAAGGGCAGAGGACATTCGCTTTGGGGAGCCTGTTGCTGAGCGTAGAGAGGCCCTAACAGGGACGTACGGCGTGACGGCGGACTTCGACAACCTCAGGATGATCGACGGCGCTGACATCGTCATACTAGCGATGAAGCCACAGAACCTCTCGTCCGCCATGGACGGCATACGAGCCGGTCTTGGAGCAGACCAAGCCGTGTTGTCCATCGTCGCGGGCGCGACGTTGGATACACTCAGCGAGGGGCTGGACCACAGGGCTGTCGTGCGCGTCATGCCAAACACTCCGGCCCAGATCCGTGAGGGCATGACGGTCTGGACAGCTACCGACCAGGTCACCGATGACCAAAGGGCCACCAGCAGACAGATCATCGCGTCATTCGGGGAAGAGATATACGTCGAAGACGAGAAATATATCGACATGGTGACGGCCCTGAGCGCGAGCGGCCCCGCCTACGTCTTTCTCTTCATCGAGGCCCTCATCGATGCGGGCGTCTACATGGGCCTGCAGCGCCCGATGGCGAGACAGCTGGTTCTCCAAACGGTCATCGGAAGCACCAAATACGTCCAGGAGACGGGCATGCACCCGGCAGAGCTAAAAGACATGGTCTCATCTCCGGCGGGAGGGACCGTCGAGGCGCTGATGTCGTTCGAACAGTCCGCATTCCGTGGGGCCGTGCTTGAAGCCGTTGAAGCGGCTTATCTCAAATATCGCGCCTTAGGTGAGAATAGTTGAACTTCTTCTCGACATTCATCTACCTGTTCGTCGATGCCCTGACTCTTGCGATACTCGCGAGTGTCATCATGTCGTGGGTGACCATGTTTGCTCCCGAGTCGCCGCTGGTGGAATCCATCAACAATGTCCTCAGGCAGATGACTGAACCTGTCCTCGGCCCTCTCAGACGAGTGATTCCGCCGCTGGGAATGTTTGACCTCACGCCGATGATCGCGCTGTTATTCCTGCAGATAGTTGTCAAGGGTCTTCTAAGGTCGGTCCTGGCGGTCTAGCCTCCGCTCAATCTCCGCCGGATCGAGACCCTCCACCTCGATCAGCTTCGTCCGCGAGCGTTCCCCCAACCGAATGGATACCATGCGTTTCGGGACTCCCAGTTCGCTTGCCAGGAGTTCAACCACAGCCTTGTTCGCCCTGTCCTTTTCCGGGGCAGCGGTCACGTAGACCCTGATCCTTCCGTCAACCACCGTTATCCGGTTGCTGCTTGCCTTCGGCTGAACGTGTACTTCGATCGCAGTGGAGGGCATCTACGGGACCGTTGAGGCAATCGCCGCAGGTGAGGCTGAGTGTTCAAATGACGCGCCGGTCCAAATCCAAGGATTCGGACCAACAGGATTTCCATAGTAGGTAGTCAGGTTGATCACTACCACGACAATCGCCATAAGGCCGAGAAGCGCCAAGATGCCTGGTACCCGCACCCTCCCCTTCAACCAGCTCAACATCCAGTCGACGGCGAACCCTGCGAGGATGAAGGCGGCGGGAGCGGCAATGATGAGGCGACCGAACATTCCCTCCTGCTTCGTGAGTCCGACACCGAGCGCGACAACGATCAGGAGGACGAGCAGCACGCCGGGGGAGTATCCCCGCCATCTGCGGATGCATACCAGCAGGCCAATGAGGACAAGCAGCCCCGTGAGGGGATCGACTATCCTGCCGCCTCCACGTCCGAACTCGTCGGCGCTCGCGCTCCAGACGAATGCGCGCCCGGTGTTGACGACGTTTCCGGTAACCGTTCGGAGCCGGTCCATGATGCCGTCGCTCTGGATGTAACTCGGAGTCTCGGTTACCAGCAGCACCTTAGCGGTGGCGCTCAATTGGTCGTCGGTGGCGAGAGCCGTCCAGAAAGGCAGGCTTACGATCAGGACTGCAATGGCGAAGGTGGCAAAATGCAGGCCGATTAGCCGAGTTGAGGCGGTTTCGGCCAGGTACTCCCGCAGCCACAGGCACGAGATCGCGCAGAGGAACACAATTGCACCCCAGTCCAGATAAAGGCTGAGTCCGGCGAGCGCTCCCGAAGCGACCAGCAAACGATTTCGGTGCGAGTCGTCCATCGGCTCGCGCCACGCTCGCGTCAACAGGTAGAGGGCAGTGACCTCGAACAGCAACAGCAGGCTGGTGGGAAGGGCCAACCTGGCGTACGTGAGCGGCCAGAGGCCGGCTGCCATCAATACCGCGGCAAACAGGGCGACCCTGCGGTTGAACAGGGTGTTCGAGAGAAGGTACGTCACTCCCACGGAAGCGACGGACGCAATTCCCGATAGGAGGCGCACCATGCCGATTTCGTCGCCGACGATGGTTGTCCAAAATGCGAGAAGGTAGGAGTATCCGGCCAGCGAGCCGGTTAGGAGGTTGTGCGACAGGCCGATCCAGCCCTCCACCCTGATCTCCTGTGCCGCCCGTATAAGTTCCAGCTCGCCGGGAAACAGACCCGCCGGGGTGGAACCCAGATCCCAGAGCCTGGTGAACGCGAGAAGTATCGCCAGGAGCACGACGGTTGCGGCGGCAGTCGCCGGACTTCGAGCGCCGAAAAGCCAGTCCGGCCCCGATTCGGGATCGCGCTGATACACTGCCGAGGGCGCGTCTTGACTCCTCGCGGCAGTCAGGGCGCTTGGAGGGCCGGAGACTCTTTGATTCCCAGTTGAGACTTTGGGGATTCGTTCGGCATTCGCTAGGGGAGCCCCACAGGCATTACAAAAGTTCTGCGGCCAGGGGTTGTCAGACTCACATTCCGGGCACTCAATGTCGCCCGTAAGGGGTTGGGCGCAGTTTCCGCAAAAGGAGGCAGCGAGGCGGTTTTCGTGCCCGCAGCCTCGGCACGTTATAGCCATGGACGTGTTCCCTGCTTGTTCAACACGAGGGGGCCGGCTGAAACATGAAGGTCGGATATACCCCACGCATTATACCAATTGGGCGTGATGAGGCCGTATTCTCCTGCTAGCTGAGCTTTCCGGATTCCGGCCTACGCCGGAATGACGGGTTAGGATACTGTGTCACGTGGTTTGCGGTGTATTCAAAACGAGTTGGTATTAGAACCCGCGCTCCTTCATTTCCAGCCATTCACCAACGTTGAACCCACCCTGTCCTGCCTCGGCAGCGGCCTTCTGTAGCGATTGCCACGACTCGAATTCGTCGGCGTCCACGGCGGGCTGTCGCACCGCTGCGGCGTGTGGACTTTCCATCCACTCGAAGTAGCCTGAGACGTTCAAGTAGGCGATGAATACGAGGACGGCGACCGTCGCGGCTTTGAATGCCCACTGGTCCCTGGTGTAGCGCAGTCTGAACAGCCAGTCGAGAGCGAGCGCAGTGAAGAGATAGAACAGCGGAGCGGCCCCGACGGCACGGGCGGCGTCCGGCGTTCCGCTTCCCAACACCTGTATGGGGAATATCATCACGGCGAAGAACAGCCACCACAGGAGCGCATGCCGCCACCTGAAGACCGAGACAACGAGCCCCAGCCAGAACAGTAACGCCGTCAACCTGTCGAGGAGGCCGTGATTCGGCGGAATATAACGTGAGTTCAGCCCCACATTAGACGCGCCCGTGTCCAACAGGATGAAGCCCTTGACGTTGTCCCACGTCTGGAGGGCGATTATCTCCATGTCGCCCCTGCCGCCGAACCTCAGGCGGTTCTCTTCACTGAGGACATAGACGACCTGGACGCGTCGATTGAAGCTGTCCCAATCCTCACGGGCGTTGTCGAACTGAGGCCAGAACAGTGCAAAAGCGGTCACGCACATGACGCCGTAACCGATCAGCAGGCGTTTTCTGTTCTCGCGATGAAGGAAGAAGGCGAATGGCAGGTAGGCGATGAGGGCGACAATGATCACGCGTCCGCTGGTATAGCCGTAGAGTCCAAGCGCGGCGAAGAGGCCCGTCGCCGCGAAGAGCAGTAGGCTTCCCCGCGTGTCCTTATTCTTGATGGCCGCGTTGAGGGCCAGCATGGCGGATAGCGCGTACAGCCCTACGTGAACGTTTTCCCAGCCGCTTCGCGAGAAGTGCAGGTACCACACTCCCGTCGCCAGGAGGAAGGTGGCCCCCAGCGCGCCGGTCCTCCCGACGCCGTGTTGTCGAGTAACGAAGTAGAAGACCAGGACCGATGCGGTGCTCAGCACGACGCTCGGCAGGCGCATCCCGACAATGGTCTCGCCGAAGATCCCCATGAACCAGCCCATCATGTAGGCGCTGAAAGCAGGTTGAGGCTTCCAGTCCACATCGAAAAAGCCGGGGCCGATGTCCGCCATGATGCGGTAGACCGTAATGAGGTTGTCGGCTTCGTCGGGTACCAGGTTTGGGGGAATGTCGGTGAGTGAGAACAGTCGTATGAAGAGAGCGAGCGCGGTTATGCCCGCGAGGGTTATCATCGCCCAATACCGGAGGCCGAGGTCACTGACGTACCCCTGCAAACGGGCGAAGGTACTCGGGCCGGGAGGCTGAGGCATGATTCGCTTCGTTTCGTCGAGCACGCCACCGCAGGCATCGCAGTACGCGTTTTCCTCGGGATTCTCGCGCTCACAAGAGATACACTTGACTGGGGATACCAGGCTCCGCGCGCAGTTGCCGCAGAATTGTGAGTCGAAGGCGTTGGCGTACTCACACCAAGCGCACTCCAAGGGATGACCCTTTGATGTTTCAGAGGTCATGCCTGGAGCGTTACCTCACCGGCTACAACGGACTTCGTCGTTCCGTCCGCCCTGGTCAGAATCAAGTTACCCATCTCGTCAACGCCTGTGGCTGTGCCTTGGTCCGTGTTGTTCCGCCATCGCACGATGACACTCTGCCCAATGGTCTCCAAATGGGAAGCCCATTCCGCTCTCGGCGAATGTCCCGCTCGTATTCGCGCCAACCTACCGTCCAAGTCTCTAAGGACACTGATGAGGACTTCGGAACGCTCAAACGACTTGCCCGTCTCACGGTACATGCTCGTGGCGATAGGGGCAATTTCAGGGATATCTGAGGGATCGGAGTTGACGTTCAGTCCCACGCCGAGCACGGTGTACTGGATGCCCGTCCGCGAAACGGTGCTCTCAACCAGTATCCCCGAAACCTTGCGTCCAACCAGTTTCACGTCGTTGGGCCATTTGATGGTCGTGTTGAGTCCCGTCGCCTCGCCCACGGCCGTCCATACGGCCAGCGCCGCAGCCATGTTGACGTAGGGCGCTTGTGCTGCGGTGGGCCTGAACACGACAGAGAACAGCAGATCCTTGCCCGGTTCGGACACCCACGAACGCTCGAAACGTCCCCTACCCGCCCTCTGCTCTTCGGCAATGACGACGGTACCCTCAGGCGCACCACGCTCCGCCAGGCCCCTGGCTTCGTCCATAGTCGATTCAAGGGTATTGTGCAAGTGGATGTCGTGACCAACGGTACAGTCGCGCAAGCCGCGTTCGATGCGTTTGAGGTCTAGGTCGGACATCTCTCTCAGGCCCGTCTACGATGGTCTCGCGGCATGATACACTAACGCCGTTTTCGCAGTGCACCGGCTCAGGTGGAGGGTACCAAATTGAACGACTTGCTCATCAAGGGTGGAACGGTTATCGACGCCGCGCTCGGACTGAACGATGTTCGCGACGTGGCAATCGCGGACGGCAAGATCGCGGCAATTGAGGAGAGCATTGGCGGCGACGCCCGAAGGGTCGTTGACGCGGAAGGACTGATCGTCACTCCGGGCCTGATCGACATGCACATGCACGCCTACTGGGGCGTCTGCTGCTACGGTCTGGAACCGGACGCCATCAACATCGCGCGCGGCGTGACCACGGCCATGGACTGCGGTTCCTCGGGCGCGAGGACGTTTCCTCACTTTCGGCGCACCGTCATGGAGCGATCGGACACACGGCTCTACGCCCTGCTCAACATCTCCGCGATGGGAATAATATCGCCCTCCATCGGCGAGTTGTTCGACATGCGATGGGCGCGGGTCGAGGACGCGGGCGAGATGGGAAGAGAAAACACGGACCTCGTGCTCGGCATCAAGGTGCGTCTCTCCCACCACACGATCTTCCTCGACGACAAGCTAGACGCCCTGAAGCGCGCCATAGCCGCGGCGGAGATGTTCGGCGGCATGGTCATGGTGCACGTCGGTGACATCGAGACTCCGCTGGAGACCCTGACGAGGCATCTCCGCCCGGGTGACGTGGTTACTCACGCCTTTCGGCAATGGGGTGGTGTCGTGAGCGCCGACCGCATGGTGACCGACGAGATACGCGAGGCGCAGAAGCAAGGCATCGTGTTCGACGTGGGACACGGCGGGGGAAGCTGCTCGTTCGACACGATAGAGACCGCGCTGTCGCAGGGCTTCCATCCCGACACGATCAGCAGCGACGTGAGCACCCTGAGCGTGGAAGGCCCTGTATATGACCAGGTGACGACAATGTCCAAGTTCCTGCACTTCGGCATCCCCCTCGATGACGTTGTCCGCCTGAGCACGCTGGCTCCCGCTGAGAAGATGGGCATCGCTGCCGACCTCGGCTCGCTGGCCGTGGAGACGACCGCCGACGTCAGCATTCTGTCCGTGGACGACGGCGACTACACCTTCATGGACGCCGAACGGAAGTCCACCTCCGCGACCAGGAAGATCAACTCGGTCGAGACGGTCAAGGACGGGAAGCTGTACCGGGACTGGAATAAGTAGGACGTCGGATTCGCGGAAGGCTTGTCCTTCGACAAGCTTTCAAGTAACGCTCAGGACGAGGGAGATTCACCACAGAGGTCACAGAGGGCAAGAAGGAGTGGGTTTGGAGGTAGCCCCTGCACGGCCCCGTTCGTGCTGAGCCTGTCGAAACACGGTCACCACATCGACACTGTTGAAGGGTAGAAGAGTTTTGTACGACCTACTCATTAAAGGCGGAACAGTCGTAGACCCGGCCCAAGGCGTCAATGGCCCGGCAGACGTTGCGTTCCAAGACGGCAGCGTCGCCTCGGTTGCGCCGAACATTTCCGAAGACGACGCCGGAGAGGTCTTCGACGCAACCGGACTGATCGTAACCCCGGGTCTGATCGATCTCCACGTCCACAACTTCTGGGGCGTCTCCCACTACGGAATCGACCCCGACGTGACCAACATCGCGAAGGGCGTCACGACCGCCGTAGACGCGGGATCGGCGGGAGCAGCGACCTTCGCGGCATTCAGGCGGTATGTCATCGACCGGGCGGAGACTCGCCTCTTCGCCCTGCTGAACATCTCCCTTACCGGCATGATCTCCAACGACATCGGCGAGCTCGAGGACCTGCGGCACGCCGATGTCGCACAGGCCGTCCGCGTCGGACGTGGCAATCGAGACCGCATCGTCGGCATCAAGGCGCGACTTTCGCAGGACATCACGCGCCAGCACGACGTGGAATCGCTGAAACGCGCCATCGAGGCGGCGGAGGCCATCGACGGCTTTGTGATGATCCACGTCGGAAAGACCCACACGCCGCTGGAGTCTCTCATCGAGATGCTCCGTCCGGGCGACGTGGTCACACACACGTATCACGGACATTCCGAGGGAATTCTCGACGACGCGGGGAAGGTAAAGGACTCATTCAGAGAACACCAGATGCGGGGAATTGTCTTCGACATCGGGCACGGAGCCGGCAGTTTCTCATTCGACGTTGCCGAGCGCGCCCTCGCCGACGGATTCCGGCCCGGCAACATCAGCAGCGACCTGCATCTGTACAACGTCGCAGGACCTGTCTTCGACCAGGTTACGACTGTCTCCAAGTTCATGTGGCTGGGCATGTCCCTGTACGACGTCATCGCGCTGACGACGGCGGAGACGGCGAAGACTATGGGGGTCGCGGACCGTCTCGGCACCCTGAAGGTCGGCGCGGTCGGCGATGCGGCCATCACCCGCATAGACGAAGGCTCGTTCACCCTGACCGACTCGATGGGCCGCTTGGTCACATCGTCGCAAAGGCTCACGCACGTCGCGACCGTCAAGGGCGGACGTATCTATAGTCCCTGGCTCCGTGGCACCTGAGTACGACCTGATAGTATCCGGCGGACACGTCATCGATCCCTCCCAGGGGATAGACGGGGTCCACGACGTGGCCTTCTCCTGCGGGAAGGTCGCGTACGTTGCGGAGAAGATCCCCGGCGGCGAAGCGGTCGAGACCATCGACGCACGCGGGCATCTCGTCACTCCCGGCCTAGTCGATCTCCACACTCACGACTATTGGGGAGCATCCTTCTACGGCATCGACCCCGATACCGTCCACATAGCCCGTGGGGTCACGACGGTCGTGGACGCCGGGTCATCCGGGGCGAACACGTTTCCCGCCTTCCGCGAGTACGTCATCGACTGGACGAAGACGCGCATCTTCGCCCTGCTCAACATCTCCGCCATGGGCATGGTGGTCGGGTATGCCGGACTCGAAGATGCTCGCTGGGCGAACGTGGAAGAAGCGGTGCGCGTGGGACGAGAGCATCGGGATGTCGTCGTCGGCGTCAAGGCCCGGATTCCTCCCCTGCCCGCTGAGGACTACCGGGAAGTGCTCAAGCGGGCGATTGACGCAGCGGAGAAGATGGACGGCATCTTCATGCTCCACCTCGGCGGCACGAGCATCCCGGTAGCCGAGCGACTGAAGATGCTGCGTCCGGGAGACGTGCTCACTCACTCGTTCAGATACAGCCCAGGCGGCAACGGGATACTCGACTCGGAAGGCAGCGTGCTCGAAGAGGCATGGGCGGCAAAGGAGCGCGGCGTCCTATTCGACGTGGGGCATGGCAGTGGGAGCTTCTCGTTCGAGACGATGGAACGTGCGATGTCGCAGGGATTCTTCCCGGACACCATCAGCAGCGACCTGCATTTCAAGAATGTCGATGGGCCGGTGTACGATCTTCACACAACCCTGTCGAAGTTTCTCCACCTCGGACTACCACTCGCGGAGGTCATTCGACTCGGCAGCACCGCGCCGGCAGCGGCGATCGGCAAATCGGACGAGTTGGGCACCCTAAGGCCTGGCGCAATCGGGGACGTTACGATCTCCAGGATTGAAGAGGGCCGGTTCCTGCTGAGCGACTCCGGACGGAGACGCACCGTCGAGGCAACCCGCCGCATCAGCCACGTCACGACGGTCAAGGACGGACGTGAGTATGTGCCGTACCTGCGCTAGTCGGTGACTGCGAAGGTAATTGTTCAGAGTTGATGAGGCAAACCCTCTACACCTAGTGGATACCCGCTGTCGCGGGTATGACGGTGGCTGTGTGCGTTGTGCGCTCTCACGAAGTCTTAACAGTTACCTACGAAGCTATGCGGCGATCGGCATTCCCCTGGTCCACGTAAGTTGTGGCACCGACTTTCGATACGACTATCTCCTGCCGGTATCGGGCGTGGCCAAGCTCTCTCTCGGCGCAGTGGGTCTCCGTCGTCGATTCGACAGACTCGGGATCGGGGCCATCAACGAGCGCCTCTTCCAAGACCCGTCCGTCCATCGAATCCCCTCCCGGCAGGCCGAGTATCCTGAGTGCAGTCGGCGCCAGGTCGACGTTTCCCGTCGGGCTCCCAACGTGTATCCCACTCTTGAAGCTGGGGCCACCCGCGATCAATGTATTTCGCATCTCGTGCTTGCTCAGTGAGCCGTGGTCACCCTGGCCGACCGGCTGTCCCGCCGTATAGGCAAGCCCGGGCACGCCGGCGGCATTAGGCTTGGAGTCCCACGTGAACGACAACGTCAGGTCGGGCGCGCGCTCCCCTTCCAGTCCCACCAGCCGGGAAGGCAGCGTTCCCTCGATACCGCCATGAGCGCTTGGAACAGTCACCGCGCCTGTCCACGGCTGCCTCATCAGCCACTCGGCCAGCCGGTCGACGTCATCCGTGTTCCTGTCAGGCACCCAGAAGAGGACAGTCGCCCCATTCGTGCCCATGATGACGGGCACAGGGCATTCCGCCCTGACGAGCGACTCGATGCCTATGAGGCCGCGCGATGTGGAATAGCCATGGTCTGACACGACGAAGATGTCGGTATCGTTCAATCGTCCGCTCGTATTGAGGTGGTCGATCATGGCGCCGAATGCCTTGTCCGCAACGGCGAGTGCCTTCTTTCCCAGCTCCGAGTTCACCCCGGCGGCGTGCTGCGCGTGGTCGGGTTCGTCGCACCAGTAGACGGCCAGATCACAGTCATCCAAGACGTATTCGGTCAGGATGCGGGTTGCATACTCGTTGCGTCCGTAGTCGGGCTCGGTACGCTCTCCCCACTCGCCGAATCGTTCCGTCAGAGCAGCTCCGAGGTCCTTGGGAATCGTGAACTCAGGATGGATGCTCCGACCATGACCCGCACCCGGTTTGGGATTGTGGACGAAGGTGTTGCCGCTGGAGCCGGTGCCCACGGTCACGAACTTCTTGCCGTGTTCAGAAATGAGCTCGGCGAGCGTCGGGCGCAGAAGCAGGCGTCCCGTCCTCTCCACGACGATCATCAGCTCATCGACGAGGGCCATGATGGCGCGGTTCCGGTCATATTCACGGATTGACAGGTTGTTGCCCACGAGACCGTGACGACCGGGGTAGCAGCCCGTCATGATGCTTGCGGCGTTGACGCGAGTTACCGACGGATAGACAGGGTGGTGGTTCTCGAAGAATACGCCGCCCGATGCAAAGGCCGCGAGGTTCGGCATCAGGTCCTCCGTCACCTGCACGGGCTGCAGGCCGTCGATGGCGAATATGACGATGGATGACATTGAGAGATGCTCCTCTTTTGGCGTTTGCAGGGGGCCGGGTGCGCAAGGGCCGGGGCGTGTCGTCGCTCGAAAGACCTATGGTAGGATACCGAAAAACGTGGAGGGGTGCGACATGGCGAATCTGCCGACGGCGGTGCTGGGACGAACGGGTCTGGAGGTAACGCGGCTGGGGTTTGGGGCCATGGAGTTGCGCTCGAATGACGGTGATCGAGCCGTGAGCGACGAGCACTCCGCCAAGGTCCTCAATGCCGTGCTCGACGCGGGGATCAACTTCATCGACACGTCGGTCGACTACGGTCTCAGCGAGGAGCGCATCGGCAAGGCCATCTCTCACCGGCGGGATGAGTTCTTCATCGCGACCAAGTGCGGATGCCCGGCGACGCCCGATGCGCTCAAGGCGGGAGAACACGTATATACCCGCGACAACATTGAAGCGGCAGTGAACCAGAGCCTGCGCAGGATGAAGACCGACCGTCTCGACGTGGTGCAGTTTCACGGCAGCCCTGCCCAATCGGTAATCGAAGATAATGACGCCATCGAGACGCTGCAGGGACTCAGGGACGCGGGAAAGATCCGCTTCATCGCCTCGTCGTCCAGCCTGCCGAACATTCGAGACCATATCGACATGGGCGTGTTCGACTCCTTCCAGATCCCCTACTCTGCCCTGAGCCGCCAGCACGAGGGAATCATCGCGCAGTCGGCTGCGGCTGGGATCGGCACCGTGATTCGCGGCGGCATCGCAAAGGGAGAGCCCGGCGTGTCGGGCGTGACGCGAGAGGAGGCGTGGAAGACGTTCGATGACGCCTGTCTCGGCGAACTTCTCGAAGAGGGTGAGAGCAAGACCGCTTTCATCCTGCGTTTCACGTTAGCCCATCCAGACATGCACACGACCATCGTTGGCACTCAGAACGTTGACCATCTGGATGAGAACGTGCGGGTGGCCACCATGAAGGGCCCCCTTCCAGAAGACGTGTACGCCGAGGCCAAGTGTCGGCTTGACGGCGTGGGCGAGACTTCGGAGGACTGACATGGGCAAGGCACGAATGGGCGTCATCGGCGCTGGGTGGTGGGCCACCCAGTTCCACATTCCCAGCTTGAAGACCTATGAGAACGCCGAATTGGTTGGCATCGCCGATCTCAAAGAGGACAAGCTGGCCAAGGCCGCCGATTACTACGACATCGCCCATCAGTACACCGACCATCGCGAATTGCTCGCGTCCGGCGTGGATGGCGTGGTCGTGGCCGTACAGCACGCCTACCACTACGAGGTCGCCCGCGACGCCCTTGATGCAGGAGTCAGCGTCATGGTCGAAAAGCCCATGACCCTCCGCGCCGACGAGGCGTGGGACCTTGTCGACCGTGCGAGGAGGAACGGGCTGCACCTGATGGTGGGCTACACGTTTCAACACACTCGACACGCTGCGGCTACCCGCGACATCGTGCAGTCGGGCCGACTCGGCGAGATACAGTTCGTATCCGGCATCTTCGCTTCGATGGTCGAGTCATACCTGCGGGGGAATCCGGAGGACTATAGAGACGTGTTCAAGTTCCCGGTCACCGGGCCGGAATCGTCCACCTACTCCGATCCTGCCGTCGCAGGGGGCGGCCAGGGCATGGTGCAGGTCACGCATCCGATGGGCATGGCGCTCTGGGTGACGGGACTCCATGCCGTTGAGGTGTCCGGTTTCGTGGAGAACTTCGACCTCGCGGTCGATCTCGCCGACGCATTCAGTTATAGGCTCAACAACGGTGCGGTCGGCGTGATGGGTTCGACCGGCGGGGTCCGGCCCAACCAGCCGCAGATGCAAGTGAACTCCTACTACGGCACCAGGGGTTTCATCCGGCAGGACCTCGTCAACGGACGGTTGAGTGTCTTCTACCACGACGGATCCTCCGAGGTATTTCCCGATCTCACGGAGGAGGAGGTCTACCCCGCTCACCTGCCCTCACGGTCACTGGCAGATCTCATCAACGGCAACGGCGAAAATCGAGCGCCGGGCGAGGTGGGAGCGCGAGTCGTCGAGTTCCTCGAAGCGGGGTACCGGTCATCGGAGACCGGAGCGATAGTCAAGATCACCCCACGTGACTGAATACGAGGTAACGACATGGAGCGAGCAGGCTTTCTTTTAAAGGTCCGCAAGGACCGGCTGGATGAGTACAAGAAACACCACGAGGCGGTGTGGCCGGAGATGCTGGACGCTCTCCGGCGGCACGGCTGGCACAACTACTCGCTCTTTCTGACCGAGGACGGGATGCTGTTCGGCTATTTTGAAGCGGAGGAGAGCTTCCAGGCCAGCCTCGACGGGATGGCCATGGAGGATGTCAACACGCGATGGCAGACGTTCATGTCCGAGTACTTCGAGGACCTGCCCGGCCTACCCGATGAGAGTATGGTGCAGCTTGAGCACCTCTTCTATCTGGAATGACATGAAGGAGCTCGCGGATGCCTAGCTGGAAGACGCTTGGCGCAGGATGCTTGACAATCCTGGCCCTGGTTGTTGCATCGGGGGGATGTGTCACTTCCTTCGTGCTCTTCGCACAGGCAATGGAACAGGAAGCTCGGCCCAATAACGCGCTGATCGTCTTCGCACTAACGGTTATCGTTGGAAGTTTGCTGGTCGTGGCAGCGAGGGCTGTTTCTAAGGACCCAGAGGAGTAGCGAGAGTTGCGGAAGGAAAGGTCATGACGAGATATGCGGAATACGAAGCTGAGAACATCCCCATCGAGGAAGCTCGCGCGATGCTCTCTGAATTGCCAGAGCGCCTGAGCGCCGAGAATCGTGCGGCGGCGTTGACCAGACATGGGAAACCCGTTCTCGCAGTTATGCCCTGGGACCTCTTCGAGACGATTATGGAAACGATGGAGATCATGGGAGACGCCGAAATGATGGACGCCCTTCGTCAGAGCATTGAGGATATCCGCGAGGGCAATCTCGTTCCTCTCGATCAGGTCAAGGCTGAATTGACATAAGTGAGGATAGGTAGGCAACCATGCAAAAGCCCGAGTTCGTCGACACGCATGTCCACTACTATGACATGCAGCACCCGGAGCTGGTCTACGCCCACTGGGCGCCCGACGTAGACCATCCTACCCTCGGCACGCAGATGCGGAAGCTCGGTGAGCGCAACTTCGTGGCCGAGGACTACGTCGCTCTCACCCGACCATCGAACGTTATCAAGTCCGTCCACGTCCAGGCCGCCATCGGCACGCCCGATCCCGTCAAGGAGACCGAGTGGCTGCAGGAAGCAGCAGACCGAACGGGATTTCCGCACGGAGTCATCGCGTTCGCCGACCTCTCGGCCTCAGATGCCGAGTCCGTGCTTGCAGGCCACTGCGAGTTCGCCAACATGCGCGGTATCCGCGACTTCGATTCCGCAGGTCGCCTGACCGATTCCAACTTCCTGCGCGGCCTCAAGCTGCTGGAGAAGTACGATCTCATTGCCAGCATGAACGTGACGTGGGAGCAGATGGACACCGTCCGCTCGCTTGCCGACAACCACCCTAACATTCGCATGGTCATCGACCACACCGGCGGCCCATGGGAGCGCGATTCCGAGTACCTCGAAAGATGGAGGCACGGCATGGCCACCGTCGCGGGGGCCGACAATATATGGTGCAAGATATCCGGCCTCGGAATGACCGACCACGACTGGACGGTCGACTCGATACGACCCTTCGTCCTCTACTGCATCGAGACCTTCGGGACGCAGCGCTGCTTCTTCGGCACGAACTGGCCGGTAGACAGCCTCTGGAGCGGGTACGCGGACGTGGTCGACGCCTACACGGAGATCATATCGGGGTTCAGCGCCGACGAGCGAGAGCAACTGTTCGTCAAGAACGCCGAGCGGCTATACCGTATTTGACAGATCGTACTTGTACGCCATCACGGTCATCTCCGGCCTGGGGTGAAAGTCGTACTCCGGTACCCGCACGAATCCCATCCGCTCGTACATGCCACGTGCAAGCTCCATGTATGGAGTAGTGTGCAGGGCGAAGGCGGCGGCGTTCTGGTCGCGCGATACACGGATGCACTCTTCGACTATGGCCTTGCCGATTCCCCGTCCTCGACGTTCCGGCAGTACGGCGATGAGCCGAGCGCCCGTCCACTCCGAGGGCCACTCCGACTGCGTACGCTTGAGGCGTGCCGGATAGAATGTCGCAGACCCAACGATTTCGCCGTCCTCGACCGCGATGAGCAGCTCAGACTCGGTCATGCGACTCCGAACGTCGAGGATGTTCTGCGAGTACCGTTCCCAGGCGTCGGCCGGAATCAAGGGGCCGTACTCGACGTAGGACTTCAGGATGACCTGCGCAACGGCATTGTGCTCGTGCGACTCGGCGATGCGGAATACGACAGTCATCAGGGCCGGTGTTGGCCTACCAGTTTGCCAGCGCTTCGGGATTCACCATGTTCTTCACGGGCTCGCCGGTCAGTGCCGCCACGATGCTGGTTGCGGCCATCATCCCCATTGCCGCGAACGTCGCAGCGCTTGCGCTGCCAATGTGGGGCGTTATGACCAGGTTGTCAAGCGTGAGCAGCGGATCGTCCATTGCGATCGGTTCCGGATCACACACGTCGATGGACGCGCCCGCGATCACGTTCCCGGCCAGTGCCTCGTAGAGCGCCTGTTGCTGCACGACCGGGCCGCGCGCCATGTTGACGAGCACCGCGCTGGGCTTCATCATAGCGAACTCGGCCTCTCCGATCACACCGCGCGTATCGTCGGTCAACGGGCAGTGCAGGCTGAGGTAGTCAGACTCCCCCAGCAGCGTTTCCATGTCCCCGGCCCACTCGACGCCCAATTGCTCCTCAGCTTCGGGCTTCCGAGAGCGGGAGTAGTAGATGACCCGCATGTCGAACCCCGCCGCGCGCCTGGCCACCTTCTGCCCAATGCCGCCGAACCCGAATATGCCGAGCGTCTTGTTGTAGGTGTCGAGCCCAAGCCATGGCGTCTGGTCGAAAACGGTCCACTTACCTGCCCTGATATCCCTGTCGGAGCGCGTCACCTGTCGTGCAAAGCTGAGCAGCAGCGCGAAAGTCATGTCCGCGCAGGCGTCCTGCAATATGCCCGGCGTATTTGTCAGGAGGACGCCGTTCCTCGTAGCTGCCGGAATGTCCACGTTGTCTGTGCCCACCGCCCGATTGCCGATGACCTTGAGGCGCGAGGCGCTGTCGAGCACCTCCGCGTCGATGAGGTCGATGCCTTCAGGAAGGAACCCGTCGCACTCCGAGGCCATCTTCATGACTTCGTCGTGCGGTGGCGTGACGTTGCTCTGGCGCACTATCACGTCGCAGTGCTCCGACAAGTACGCCTCGATCTTCGGGTCGTGGTAGTTCCTCATTAGCCAAACTGTCGGTCGTGCCATCCCGTAACCTCGCTTCTATCCTGGTTTTTGCTTTCTCAGTGACAACCCTGTTCGGGGACCCTGCAACCTAGAATCCTATGGCGACGCCGTCACGGCGCGGGTCAGCCCCTCCCTGGAACGTCCCCTGTTCCTGATCCGCTTGGATACCCTGCGCGCCCCCGACGAGCCGTGAGAACGCCTCAACGACCTCGACCTCGTGGCCCCTTATCTCCAGCGCCCGCCGGACGTGCCATGGGAACCGCTCTTCCATCACGACGTGCCGCCCCAGCGTGTACTTGAATCGTGGGGCTTCTATCGCCTGCTGCACGTTCATCCCGTATTCCAGCACGTTCATGAGCATCTGTGGCGTCGTCTGGAGGATGCCGAATCCCCCGGGAGTGCCGATGCTGAGTTGGAACTTGCCGTCCTTGAACGTCTGCGTCGGGGCGACGACGAAGTCCACGCGCTTCCAGGGGCCAATCCGGTTCGGACTGCCCTCGTCCAACTCGAAGTACGACCCCATGTTGTTGAGGAATACTCCGGTGTCCCCTGCGATCACGCTGGACCCGAATCCGCCGCCGAGGGTCTGCGTGACCGACACCACGTTGCCGTCCCTGTCCGCCACGGCGAAGTGAGTCGTCATCCCGCCCTCGAACTCCACCGGATCGCCCGGACGGAGCGGATTATCCGGCGATGGATCGGCGTACCGTTCACCGCGCACGTTGGATACGGTCGCCATGTCGATGCGTTCCCTCTGTGAAGCCGCGTACCCGTCCGAGAGTAGCCCGGCGAGAGGAGCAGTCACGTAATCAGGGTCGCCCGCCCACTCGATGCGGTCCGTGACCGCGAGCTTGACCGACTCCATAAACCTGTGGAGGGTATCTACGGTCTGGTAGCGCGGAGCGGACCCCTCCATCATCTTGAGCGTCTGGAGCACCTGGAACCCGCTGGAGTTCGGCGGAGTCGTGTAGATGCGGTAGCCGTTGTAATCGACACTGACCGGCTCCTGCCACTCAACCTCGTAGTCCGCCAGATCGTCCAAAGTGAACAGCCCGTTCATCTCCTCGCCGGCCTTCACGATACGCTCAGCGATCTCGCCGCGATAGAAGACGTCACCACCCTGCTCGGCAATCAGTCTCAGGGTGCGGGCAAGGTCGGGCCACACCAGTCGAGTGCCCGGTGGATGTGCTGCTCCCGACCCATCGAGAATGGTCTGCGCCGACTTTGGGAACCTCCGAAGGTGATCCGCAGTCTGGTGCATGATCTCGCTGTTGACGAAGGTGATCGGAAAGCCGTTCTCGGCATAGCTGATGGCTTGCTGAAACAGTCGCTCGCGGTCCATCGTCCCGTAAGTCTCGTGGAGCTTGAGCCATCCGGCCAGGTTCCCTGGAATCAGCGGGGCAAGAATTCCCTGTTCGAGGTTGTCCACCGTGAACTTGTCGGGCGTCGCCGCCTTCGGCATACGACCTGAGAAGTTCAGCGCCCTCACACGCCCCTCGGAAGCGACGTGAGCAAGCGCGAGTCCGATTCCTCCCACACCCGACATATACGGTTCGACGACGTTCAGGGTTGACGCGACCGCCACCACGGCGTCGAAGGCGTTCCCTCCTTCCGCCATGACCTGCACGCCGGCGAGCGATGCCAGAGGGTGAGCGGAAGAGACCATCCCGTTGACGCCCATGGCGACGGGTCGATTGGCCGCAGGATACCGGTATGAATCAAGCATGATTTCCTCACGAGTACAGGGCTGAAGCGCCAACTAACCTAGAGAGATTGGTACGCCTTGTCAAGCGGAAACCGAACCTGCCCCGGCTCTAGACAAGCAGGCGTTAAAGTACGGTGCGACAACTCCCGGACGATCTAGAGCAGACCGGGAATCGACCCCGCATCCACACGCACTACTCTGCGTCCCAAACGCTCCAGTGTCCGGAAATCACCGACGGCCTGGGCTCTTGCCAACCCGTCGAATGAGTATCCTCGACCCGGAATTTCAACGTCCTCGTGGTGCTCAGTCGTGATCTGCAGGAAAAGCCCCGTATTCGGGCCGTGCTTGTGAAGCTGACCCGTCGAATGGAGAAGCTGCGGCCCGTAGCCGACTGTAGTCGCTATCTTGTGACGCTCCATCATCTCTCGCCGGAGCTTATGGAGGGCTTCGTCTGCCTTCGGCGTTGGTCGTAAATACGCCATGATGGCAACGTAGTCACCTGCCCTTGAACCTTTCAGCAGGTCGTCGAACGAACCCGTGGGCGCGAGACTGGGCAGTTCACCTGATGCCTCAATTTCACCAAGCACTTCGGCCGTCTGCTCCTTCGATGCCTGCACATTTGGCTGATCGAACGGCTGGACTCCAAGTATTGAAGCGGCAACTGCCGTCGCAAACTCCCAGCGGAAGAATTCTCCCCCCAGATCGTGAGCGTCCCAAATGTCGATTACGACTACTGGGTGCCCCTCCGAAGTGAGGTCATCCACTGCCCCGTCAATCGCGTCATTGTCGTCACCGTCCACACGGAGAACGACAAACGCCCGGTCGCTGCCGTAGCAGCCGGCAGGCATTAGGGGCTCATTGACGATTGGCACGATGCCCATACCGTCCTTGCCCGTGCTCTCGGCTATGAGCTGGTCGACCCACATCCCGAATGCCGAGACGGTCGGAGAGGTGATTAACGTCAGTTTGTCCCGCCCCTGCCGTGCAAGAGCGCCCATGAATGCCCCGAGCAGCGCACCGGGGTTTTCCTCCGCTGGAACATCGGCATGACACCGGATTGCCATGCTGTTGCCGCGGTCCAACACCGATTGGATACCGGTCCCCGCGAGCGCAGCAGGCAGCAGTCCGAAATGCGACAACGCAGAGTAACGCCCTCCGACGTCCGATGGGGGTGTGAAGACGCGCCGGAATCCTTCTTCCCCGGCCAGTTGCTCCAGCGGCGATCCCATGTCGGTGATGGCGACGAATCCATCTCCTGCCCCTTCCTTGCCCACTTTCCCGTCTACCAACTGCCTGAAATACCTATACAAAACATTCGGCTCGATGGTCGTCCCGGACTTCGACGATACGACGAAAAGCGCGCGTGCCGGGTCGATAGCGGATGCGGTCTCCCGTACTGCCTCGGGTATCGTGGAATCGAGAACGATAAGCTTCGGAACATGATCACTCGGCCCACACGTCCGCCGGAGCACCTCCGCCGCCAGGCTACTCCCGCCCATGCCAAACAGGACGACGTGCCGGAAGCCCGACGCCTGCACTTCCTCCGCGAACGTGCTGATATCCGACACGAGGTCGCGCATGTTCGCGGGAAGATCGAGCCAGCCGAGGCGGTCTACGATGCCGTCCGGTTCAGGTTTCCAGACTGTGTGATCGCGTTCCCAGATACGCCTGACGACTCGCTCGGCGTCCAGGAGCCGAAGGGCTTTTGAGACAAGGTCGTCATGAGCGCCAAGATGCGCTGACATGCGACTCTCTCCATCGTCGATCGGAGGGGCACTCAAGTCTAGCCTGCCTGTGAGGAAGCGGGTAAGTCTACCGTGGGATTATAGGTAGTATAACGTGCGACGGTCGCGCGGCGTCGTGGAAGACTGTCTGCCTTGCCGTGTTCAACGTCGCCTCGGAGTAGTCGTCTCCGCCCGTGTTGTGGTTGCGGTCGAAGTTCGGAAAGTCGCTGCTCGACACGTCAAGACGGATGCGATGGCCCTTCTTGAACATGTTCGAGGTAGGGTTGATCGCTATGTCGTACTCGTAGACCGCCTCCGGCTCGATGAGCGACGGACTCTCGTACGACTCCCGGTATCTTGCTCGCACGATGCCGTAGCAGAGCTCCTGCGCAAAGCCGTCCGGCCAGATGTCCATGAACTTGGCGACGAAGTCAGTGTCCCTCGCCGTCGATGCGGCGAACAGCTTCAACTGTATGTGCCCGGTCACCTCGACCTCCCGCTCCAGGGGCGGCGTTGCGAATCTCAGAATGTCGCGCCGGTCGTCCAACGCCCGCTGATCGAGCGGCTCGTGCTGGCCCTGCTGCTGGTACAGCGTCATCACCGGGTCGCGAGGGTCGTAGACATACTCGTCAGCCGGCTCGTCGCCCGGCGGCTCCTCCGACAACGTGCCGTCGCCCGACACCGACGCTGCGCCCCCTCCGCTGTGCAGATAGTAAGGCACGTATCGCGTCCTGGCGAGAGGCCAGTCATCCTCGTCCCGCCACCTGTTGTCCCCCATCACGAAGATTCGCACCTTCGGCCAGTCCGCAATGGCGTCCTCCTCACCGTACAGCCATCTGCGGTACCACCGGGACGTGATGTCGTAGTAGTCGAGGTGCGCCTCGGGGCCGAAATCCATGTCCCCAAGTTTCGTCGGCCACTCGGTGCCGTCATGCGTCCATGGTCCGATGATGAGGTACTGGTTTTCACGTGCAAGCTCCGTAGCCGCGTTCTCCTTGAGCCCCATGAAGTTCTTGACCGACATCACCTGCTGGTCGTACCAGCCAGTCTGTGTCAGGGCAGGGACCGCCATGTTGCGATGCTTCGCCTCGAAGTCGAAATGGTCGGTGGCATGGTCGTTAAGCCACTTCCGCCAGTGGGGGCCGATGCCGTGCATGGCCTCGTCCGGTATCTCCAACAAGGGCAAGTACCAGTACCACTTGCCCCGGTCCCGGCTGAGGAACAGTTCCACCGCATCGTCAGGGTCACGAGGCCCCGTGGGAGCGTCGTCCCGAACGCGCTGGTCGGGCGCGAGAGTGTTCACACTCCACCACAGGACGCGCCCCAACCGAAGCACGGCGCTCAACTCCCGGTCGAGGAGGTTGGCGCAGATGAGCTGCGGCATGATCGCGTTGAGATGCGGCGGTCTCGTGTGGGCAAGCTCAAGCTGCGTCCACCCGTCGTAGGAGCCGCCGGTTGTACCTACCTTGCCTGTCGACCAGGGCAGCGACGATGCCCATTCGACGGTGTCGTAGCCGTCAACGTCGTCCATGTGGTCGCCGCTGAAGAAGCCGGGCATGAACTCGCCGTCCGACCTGTACCGGCCCCTCACGTCTTGAATCACATACAGGAACCCGCGCTCCGCCAGCTTGGAGCCCTTTTCATGGAACCTGTCGGCACCCTTGTTGTACGGCGTGCGTTCGAGGATGACAGGGAACTTGCCGTCAACGGCGGGGCGGTATACATCGGCGCGGAGCACGGTGCTGTCGCGCATCGCGGCCTCGAGGTCGGCCTCCAGCGTTGTGGAATGCATGCCCTTCCCTTCGGAGGGAGCTACGCGCAGAGAGGGTCGTTGGGGTCCCAGCGGCGGAACTCCGGCGTGCCCTGCGTGGCTAGCTCGTCGCGAGTGAGGAACCAACGCTCTGCCCACCGACCGGGGTCGCGGAGCTCGCTGGCGGGGTTCTCGCGGCTTCGCGCAATAAACCCCGGGAACCACGCTCGACCAGTCGCCTGCCCTACGGGGTTGTAACGCAGGTCGAAGCTCCAACGAATCGTGTCAGAGACATTCTCCAGCGAGCCGTGCTGCGTGTACTTTGTCATGAACAGCACGTCGCCGGGCTTCATGGGCAGAGAAATGTGGTCGGGTGGAATATTCTCGTCGGGGATGCCAGTCTTGCCGCCCGGGGCCACGCAGTGAAGATCAAGCCCGTGCTTGTGGCTTCCGGGTACGACGGTGAGGCAACCATTCTCCTCGGTCGCCTCAGTCACCGGCAGCCAGACGGTCAGCATGTCGCTCTCGTCCGCCTCTTCCGTGACGACGCCGATGTCCTGGTGCCACTGCGTCTTGGCGATGCCAGCGTGGTACCGCTTTTCCTCCGGCAGAACGGCGACAGGGGGCTTGATCCTCGTGTGCTGTACGGGATTGCAAAAGATCTCCGGGCCGATGAACATCTCGACCGCGTCCAGCAACCGCTCGTTCCTGAGAAGTGCGAATGCCTCCGGCCCGGTGTGCATGGGCGTGTCCGCCTCGATGGTGCTCTGTGGGAGCGATATGTCGAAGTGGTTGTAATACGCCCCCTCTGACTCCCTCGCCACCTCGGTCAGTCGCTCAGCGAACGGCAGGTCCTCGTAGGTATCCGTGAGTTTGCCCTGCTCATGCCACTCTCGTGACAGCGTGTCGAGCAGGTCTCCGTACTCATCTACGACCGGCTGGATGTCCTCCTCCGGATCGAGAAGCCCCTCCAGCACGACGAACCCCTGCTCATCGAAGTCGTCCAGGACCGCCTGCCTATCGATACCTCGCATATCGCTGCTCCATACATGAACGAAGATTCAGGACTACCAAAGGTGATTATCCTTCCGACTTTGCGTGAAGTCAATGACTTTGGATAGCCTGTGTTCAAAGCCAACTGAATTCATAAAGTTACTGCCAGGTAGTTCACGGTGGACAAACGTCTGTCTCCTCACCCCACCAACCCCGACTTCGTAGGGCCGGCGTCAACCCCGACCTGTCGTGGACAATTACCAGACCGAAGCTACCCGGCCGGATGCCACGATCTTCTCGTCTCGGGACACCACCGGCGCGTCCAACACGATAGATTCGGCAGCGATGAGCTTATCGTGCATCTCGGAAATCTCAGGAAATCGGTCGAGGTTTTCAAGCTGCGCCCTGCCGAGGTCGGATAGCTCGATGCCGCCGACGGAAGACAGCGTGTCCAGCAGGTCGGCAGGAACAAGCGGTTGCCCCAACTTTGCGGAAAGAAAATAGAACTCAGCGACCACTATCGCGGGAACGACGATGATCGCATTTCCCGTCTCGGCAAGACGAAACACGGCAGCCGCTGCGATGGACAGACGCTCAGGCGAACGCAAGTACCACCACAAGGCGTGCGTATCCACCACGAACCGGGGGTTATCTTCCTCCATGGGCGTCTTGGGCCGAGTCAGGTTCCACAACTCCGCGTTCCCACACCGCCTTGATCCCAAGGAAGTCCTCGTAGGCCGCCTCCGGCAACTGAGTCAAAGCGCCTCTCAGCGCGCTGAGCGAAGGCTTTGCATCCGGCTCCGACCGCACGGAGACGAGCTTACCGCACGGCTTGCCCCGACGAGTAATGATAACTTCTTCCCCCGCATCGAGACCCCGGAGTATCTCACTCGTTCTAGCCTTGAACTCTCGTATGCCGTATGTAGTCATCTCACAACCGCCAATGTGATTACGTTGCCCTTCAATTATGGACACATGTTATCACGGACGGTAAAGAACATGCGAAACCCGGTAACTGTTCAGAGTCGGTGAGACATACCGGAATCGTCCTTCTGCTGTCATCCTGAGGAGCGCAACGACGAAGAATCTACGGCAATTATACCTTTGTCGCATATAGCTTAGCATTCCACTTTCTAATCCCAACTTCCCTTTGGCGCGTTCTCTTTGGGTTCTAGCTCAGGGATAGGCTTTTGAAAATGCTCAAAGTAAAACCAGCGAGTGCCGCAACGACCATCATACCGTATAGTGTATTTGGGCAGAAAAAGCTTTTTTAATTGACTCCCATTCCTTTTGTCTAGCTTCATCAGATGATGACAACACTTTTTGGTCAAGCATTTCTAAGACATTAACACTGTCCGTTTTTAACTTATCAGCATCAATCTCTAATATTCTAATTAACTCTTGAAGAATAAAAGTCATTGCCAAAGATTCACCCATCAAAACAAGAAGGGTTTGCTTTACAGCCTCTTGCGTTGGATCAACAGATTCATCAATATGTTCCTGCAAATCTTGCAAATGCACTTCAACTTGATCTAAATCTTCATCAAGTTGCTTGTAAGAACGATCTTTGTTAAACGTCATTATTTCCTCCACTTTGAATCCTATCGACTACAATGTTGGTGGCACTGATTAGGATTTGTACCTCCTTGTTTAGTAGGGACGCCAACCTAATCAGTGCCATGTCTCCCACCCAAACCGCTCTATTCTACCAAACTCCAAGAATCTATGCAACCAAGTCTTCATAGCGCATATAGTTCCCGTCTTGTAGCAGTTCTTCGAGTGTCAGCCTGAATAGGTCCGTGTGGCGATTACTGTATCGCCATGCCAGCTCCTCTAGGTACAGGCTCAAGTGCTTTACGCTCACATGGTGAAATGTACCAATAATAGAACGCTTTAGCAGACTCCAAATGCCTTCCACTGTGTTCGTGTGTACCTCACCTCTCACGTACTCGTAGATCGAATGGTTGACGGTATCGTGTTTAGGCAAGCCTCTATATGCAGGCCAGTCATCGGTGAATATGGCAACAAAATCTGGAGCGATGTTAGAAAGTACGAATTCATGTAACACTTCTCTACTGCGATTGTCTTTTACTTCTAGTATCACTTCCCCTCTGCGCTGAACGATACCGACAACCATAGCCTTGTTGCCCTTATATCCCTTGCCCATTCCCCTGACCTTGCCTCCGACATACGTCTCGTCCACTTCGACTATGTCCGTTAGTTTCTCATGGTATATATTTTCAAGTGCTTTGCGTATTCGATGATTCAGATACCATGCGGTCTTATAGGTGGTGTTGAGCATACGACTCAACTGGTTAGCAGATATGCCTTTCTTTGACTCGCACATGAAATAGGTTGCTATGACCCATTTACGTAAAGGCAAATGAGTTTTATGCAATGCAGTTCCCGACGTGACCGAGAACACATACCTACACTCTAAGCAATCGAAAGTCCATCGAGTGGTGATGCAGGATATACGCATATTTCCACATCTAGGACAGGCTACTCCATTAGGCCAGCGTATATCTTCTAGTAATTCTCTACAATGTTCTTCTGTGTTGTAGTAATCTAATATGTCTATTAACGTTATCATAAAGCACCATACAAGTTACTGTAATTAATTGTATGGCGACTTTCGTCTTTTTTACAAATTAGGAACACATATTTGCAAATTTGAATATGCGTGTAGTACACTTATATCAGCAAAGTAAGTAAGTGAGTTAGCACTCAAACGCTTTCATGCTTTCTTGCTTTATGAGTGGAGGAGCGGGGACTCGAACCCCGACAGGACGGATAGAAGGCCACCTGCTGACCGACTCACTCCCCCACAAAGCAAACGACCCCGACCCGAATTCCTGTTAGTGAACAAAGGTCGGGGTCGTTCTGTGTTCCGCGGTTTGGCGGTCAACTATAGGATAGCAGAACCTCAGCTAGTAGGACAAATCCCTATTGCGCTCCCGTTGCAAGCGTACACATGCCGTGATACGCTACGACAGTCACGTGAAGAAATAACCGACGGTCGCCGTTAGATGGAAGAGGTGACTCAACCACATCGTGCCTCTTGGCGACGGCGACCATTTCGGTTGAGACGCTTCACGTGACAAGGTTGAGTCTACTCTGTCGCCGGGAGGCTCCGAGTGCAAGCTGTCACGTTTCTTATTGGCGTTTGCCTACTAACTATCGCTTGTGATTCTGTAGGGTCGTCCACAGAGCCTAATGCAGTTTCCTACACGCCTACTGTAGCCTTACCAACCCCAACCTCTGTCATTCACATCCCAGCACCCACGACCTCACTCCCTACGCCCAATGCTGAGTACTCGCGTTACAATGTGCTTCTAGTAGCCGAACAGCTATCACGACAACTCATTTTCTTAACCGAAGAGCTAGTACAAGACGAGGGGCTTAATAGGACAAAATGTAGGCAGAAGGTCGCATATGACACAACCAGTTCCGACCAAATCTTATTCATGGTTCTATGCGAGGCAGATAATCATCCAAGCACACTGCCAAAGTACCTACAGATCACAGCCGTGTATTACAATGAGACAAGGTCGAGCATAACCTTGCTTCTGTCTCCCGGCTTACGAGAACATGGGACTAATTCGCTTTACGATTGCATCCATTACCTAAGCGACCCTACAAATCCAGACTGCGAAATGCATACCGGACTAACTTGGGAAGAAGTAATAGGCGCGTTCTTTTGGCAAACTCAACTGTTTGAAGAATTTAGTGGCGACTAGCATTAACAAAGACCCCCTACTCATACAAGCAGGGGGCGAAAGGAAGAACAATGAGAAGGTTAACTAGGGATGACGAGGGAAAGTTAGAAGCGTATCAAATAAAGGCTGGAGCGATCTATATTCGGGAGTATCGCTTTGATGACGAAGCCTATTTTGAATTGACAATTCTTCCCGACCCGGAGGATCAAGTATATAACACTCCCAATGGCCGTCCGACCATCGAATGGTTACTCTCGTTGGATAAGGCAAAACAGATTGTGGCTGGTCTTTCCGAAGGAATCGACGAATTAACGCGGGAAACATAATAACCCCTTTCTTGCTTAAGTGTGTTCTTGTCTACACACTTTCCCTTATGCGGTTAGTGTATAATTGCCGAATCTACAATCTCTCCCCCGCCGGGGGAGAGATACAGAGAGGGGGTCTTAACTATCCAACTCACCAACTCTGAACAGTTGCCTTTCAACCTTCACGGTTGACAACTACTGCGGCAGACCGTACCATATGGCGTACCTTCCGTTGGGAGGTCTTGAATGCAACCCCCGTTGGGGGTCTTCAGGTGCGCCCCCGTTGGGGGTTTTCAAGTGCGCCCCCGTTGGGGGTTTTCAGGGGTCCCATTATGGGGCCCTTTTTTTGTTCACGGAGGTGTGGAACATTGCCTGGAACATCCGCCGGATTCGTCGACGCGGGCTACTTGATCGCTGAAGGCGCAAAGGCCGTTGACAAGCGACCGGCGCAGGTTCTCCCACGTGCTTCGTCCGTTGCCGAGTGGCTCGGCGGGCAAGCCGGTGGGATCATTCGCACGTACTGGTACGACGGAGCGCTCGCCACCACACATCCCGTGTATGAAAAGCAGCGCCGCTACTTCGACGCAATCGCCTACACGCCGGGCATACAACTTCGGCTGGGGCATTTGGTTGAGCGTCAATCGAGACTGGAGGGGCCAATGCGGAGGGCCTTGAGGACGACTGCGAACGGTCTTGGCATTTCCCCTGATCAACTGATCGCTGAATTCGACAAGAACTGGACGTTCTACCCCGACCGCCAGCAGAAGGGCGTCGACACGCTGATAGCGTTGGACATGGTGCGTCTTGCGAGTCGCTCGGCGTTCGAGACCGCAATCGTCATATCCGGTGACCGGGACCTCGCTGAGGTGGTAAGGACCGTGCAGGACTATGGCATCCGGGTGCTGATTGCAACTCCGAATCGAGCAAGTGTCGCCAGCGAGGTACTTCAGCTTGCCGACAACGTTATTGACATTGGCCAGGACGCCATTCAAAAGATGCTGACCACCCGACCATCGGGAACGGTGTGATCGGCTTCCACCGAATTTACCGCTCCAACCCTCGCATCCCCTCCACAATCTCGGTCGTCCGAACGCTCACTGTACACACCCGCTGCAGCAGGTCGATGACCTTCTCCTTGTGATCGGCGAACCGGTACGTGTTGAATCGCTCGCGGATGGTCGGATCACGGGGCTTCTTTTCCTTGTACTGGTCGAGCACCCATTCCAGCGCGGACCTGCTGCCGAGACGATATTCCCAAGCCTCGGGCGGCACGCCGGCGAGAGTCGTCCGCTCGTCCAGCGTAATCACGCCGCGCTCCTTGCCGGCGAGGAGACGAGCCTTGCCCGGCTTGCGGTCGGCGTCCCGCCGTTCAAGTCCGTACGGTACCGCGCGCTCGAAACCAATGTGCATGTCGAGCAGCTCTTGCCCCATGTCGGCCCACAGGTCGAAATCGTCATAAAACGGCAGGCGCGGGAACTCCCGCAGCAGATCGACCGCGTACTTCTCCCGGTACGCCGGGTCGTGCAGCACGCCATACGTGTAGGCGAATATCCTCTCCGCGGTGATTCCCCTGCACCGCTCGCCGTAATGATCCCGGAACCGCCCAAGCCCCCACTCGGTGATGTTGCAGACGCGCTCGCCGTCCTCCGTGTAGCGGTAGAGGGGGAGGCATTGGGTATCGCCCGTGAAGTGGAGGTCAACCAACTTGTCAGACGACAAGACGTAGAACTCTTTGCGATTGACACAGAAGGAGATTACTTTGTTGTCCCCTTTATTCTCGTGCGGGAATATGTGTGGCTGCTGATACCTCCGGTGAGTGACAATAGGCGCATAGTAGCAATACTTTGATACGAACGGCCTGAACAAGGCGGGAGTGATGTACGTTGACGCAAATTGCAGCGAGTCGCCTTTAATCAAGTGCGCTTCCAACTCAGCAGTCCACTTGATGGTTCTGTCAACCCAATCCCCAATAGAATCGACATCAGGATTCTCGTTTGCAAATCGTTCCATTTCGTTCTGGTACGTTTCGCAAAAGAACTTGATTTTCTTTGAAAGAACGTCGGTGTCGGTATCATACGTCCAGCCGTCACGATTGCTAACTACACCCAGTGAATACAGCCCAAACACTGCCCGTTCATCCTCAGCACTCTTGGCAAGTTTGGTCTTCCGTTCAGCAAGGGGTATCAGTACATCAAAGTCACTATTGGACTGGTTAAGCCAATTACCCTTGTTGTCCGCTGAAATGTCTTCAAAAGGAATGTCGTTCAGTTTTGCATTACGTAGGTAGGTCAATTTCTCTGTCGCAGGTTCGGCATCTTCACGACACGCGTAACTAATGTTGCATTCGTCGAGTCTTGTTTTGTCTCGTACAAAGAATCCAATAGTAACGCCGGTTTGAATGCCGAAAACGTTGTGCGCCGTGCCGGAAATCTTCGGATTTCGGCGCACGTCCGAACCTAAGTCAAGTATGTAGATGTTGCTAAATTCCTGGGCGGCGATTTGCCGAAACCCATCGTCTTGTCGAGCGTCGAGATATGCCCTATTGCTCACGAACGCAATGATCCCGTCGTCGGCAAGCCGATCTGATGCCCATCGAATGAACCTCTTGTACATGTCGTACTGCTTGGTCTTCTGCGCGGTGCTCTCCTTGATGTAGGTCTCGCGGATTCGGGCGTCAATCGCGGGATACTCGCGGTTCTTGTTGTTGTCGTTCTCGTTCTGTTGGTTCGCGTTATACGGCGGATTCCCGATGATGACGCTGATCGTCTTATCGTTCTGCTCCTGGATGCGCATCCAGTTGTCCACCGAGAGGCTGCCGAGATTGAAGCCGCTCTGCCGCGTGACTGCGCCGCCTGCGGCTCCCTGCCAGTCCATGTTGTCCAGCGTGTCCACGAAGCACAGGTTTGGAAACTCGAGGTACTGCCCCGTCTTCTCCTTGTAGGTGTACTCGATGTTGAGGTTGGCGATGTAGTACGGCAGGATCGCCACCTCGTTGGCGTGCATCTCGTTGCGGTACTTGTGCTCAAGACGGTCGGCGGGGAGATACTCGATGAGGTTGGTGATGAACGTGCCTGTGCCCGTCGCGGGGTCGAGTATCTGCACGTCTTCGTCGGCGAGGCCGCGCCCGAAGTGCTTCTGCAGGAGGTGGTCCGTCCCACGGATCATGAAGTCCACGACCTCGTTCGGCGTGTACACGACCCCCAGCCTGTCGGCCGCCGCCGGGTTGTACGCCTTGTAGAAGTCCTCATAAATTGCCTTGAGGAAGCTCTGCTTTTCGGCGTAGTCCGCTATCTCGTCCGCCGCCCTGCCGATAACCCCGTAGTACGAACGCAGGCGGTCTATCGCCTCGCGCCGCACGTCGCCCGTGAAGAACGTCCCTTCCAGGGCGTCGAGCCGTTGCGCGATGTTGTTCTCGCGGTGGAACTGGTCCTCCGCGAACACCCGCAGAAAGATGTCCTTGGTGAGGATGTGCTGCAGGAGCATCTCGCGCACGTCGTCTTCGGTCACGGCAGGACTGATGCTCTGACGGCATACGTCAAGGAACTCGGCTGCCTTCTCTCTATAAGCGGCGCTGCGCGCCTCTGCCTGTTCGACGGCCTCGCGCAGGTTGCCGATCACGGAGGGAAGGTCGCCCTTGAACTGCTGCTGCGCCTGCCGGAACTCCTCGATCTGCGGAAGCTCGTAGTCCAGGAAGCTGCGGATCAGCCGGTGCAGTTCCCCCGGCTTGGTCATGTCCGCCCGCATGGCCTCTTCCCGGTTCTGAATCAGGACTGCCGTCTGCGAGTCCTCGAAGATGATGTTGTCGCGGGGATAGCCTCGATTGAACTTGCGCTGAATCTCGGCGTCGAGGTCGTCGTGAGTATCCTTGGCCTCCCAGTAGCCGCGCGGCATTCGCAGGCTGTCCTTGACCGTGCCGTCCGGAATCACATTGTTGGCGGCGCGCAGTTCGGGGACGAGCATCAGGCGCTCGCGATGTTCGCGGCAATAGGCGTCCAGGCAGTTCTGAAAGGCGGGCCGGATGCTTTGCTCGCTGTCAGAACCGCCAAAAACGATCAGACGGTCCAGTTCCTCGCGGTATCGCTGGATATGTTCGTAGCTGGGCATGACACCCGCATTATACGACAAGATTCTCCCGCCCTCCCGCAGATTCCAACTTGACCGTCAAGAACACATGCTCTAACATGGAAGACGAGTTGGCGGCGACATGCCGGTTCACTCCGGCGGTTGGGACAGCCAAATGTTACAAAATGTTACAGAATGTTACAGTGATTCGGCCTCACCAAGCTCGACGGCAATTCACGCACCGGCACTGATCGTCCCTGGGAAACTCCTACACACATGCTCTTCGGCGCAATAGAGACGGGCGGCAGCAAGATCATCTGCGCTGTCGGCACGGGGCCGCATGACATTCGCGACCGGATCCGCATCCCAACGACCTCGCCTGCCGAAACTCTAGCCGCCGTCACCGACTATCTCCTGCGCCACCATCGTGCGACTCCCCTCGCTGCCGTCGGGGTCGGCTCGTTCGGACCGCTGGACCTACATCCTGAATCCCCTACTTACGGGTACGTCTTGGATACCCCGAAGCCGGGCTGGCCTCAAACCGATCTGCTCGGACCTATTCGGCAGGCACTCGACCTGCCCGTCGCGCTCGACACCGACGTGAACGCTTCCGCTCTCGGCGAACATCGCTGGGGCGCGGGCGCCGGACTCGACAGCCTCGTCTACATCACCGTAGGAACAGGCATCGGCGGGGGCGCAGTCATCGAAGGTCGCCCGGTACACGGTGCGAGTCACCCGGAGATGGGACACGTCCGCATCCCGCACGACCGGTCACTCGACCCTTTCGAGGGCTTTTGTCCCTATCATGGAGACTGCTTTGAGGGTCTCGCGGCAGGTCCGGCAATCGAACTGCGGTGGGGAATCCCGGGTGAGTCGCTGCCCACAGACCATCCGGCGTGGCCCTTGGAGGCGGAGTATCTCGCCGCAGGGGTAGCCAACATCGTGCTAATCTTATCCCCACAGCGGATCGTCATGGGAGGCGGAGTCATGGAACAGCGTCACCTCTTCCCGATGGTTCGCAGCCGCGTTGTGGAGTTGCTGCACGGCTACGGGATAACGGAGGATATCGTGAGCAACATCGACGACTATATAGTGCCGCCCGCGCTCGGCGACGATTCCGGCATTGCCGGAGCGTTCGCGCTGGCAGAGATGGCGCTCTCAGCAGCCGAGGAGGACAAATGACCAATCTCCCAACCGCAGTGCTCGGACGAACGGGCCTCGAAGTCACGAGGCTCGGCTACGGCGCGGGCCACCGCAAGCCGATGACGGAACAGCAAAACCAGGCAATGGTACGCCGCGTCGTCGATTCGGGCATCACCCTGATCGACACGGCCAACGACTACGGCAACAGCGAGGAGATGATCGGTCTCGCGATATCCGATAGGTATTCCGAGGTGACCGTCTCCACCAAGTGCGGCTGCTCTCCGAACGGCCACGTTTGGACCCGCGACAACCTCTTTCGCGGCCTAGAGGAAAGCTTGGAACGCCTGCAGACTGACTGCATTGACATCATGCAGACACACGGGGGGAGCGTTCGCGAATTCGAGGAGAACTGCGCCGTTGACACTCTGCTGGAAATGCGAGAGCAGGGACTGGTCAACTGGATCGGCACGTCGACGAACCTGCCTGACCTGCCAACCTTGATCGAATGGGACGTGTTCGACATCTTCCAACTCCCCTACTCTGCCCTCGACCGGACCCACGAGGAGTGGATCACGAAAGCGGCGGAGGCCGGGGCGGGCATTCTCATCAGAGGCGGCGTGGCACTCGGTGAACCGGGCGTCGGCAAGGGGAGCGCGTCGGAATGGCAGGCATTCGAGAATGCGGGCCTCGACGAGCTGCGAGAAGAGGGCGAGAGTCGCACGGCGTTCATCCTGCGCTTCGTCCTGAATCTCCCAACGGCCCACTGCAACCTGGTGGGCACCACCAACCCCGCTCACCTGCAGGAGAACATCGACGCGATGCTGCGCGGCCCCCTGCCTGCCGACGTGTACGCCGAGGCCAAACGGTGTTTGGATAGCGTCGGAGTGGCCCCATCTCCGGCGTAAATGGATTGAGTGGCTGGTTAGACTACTCGAACAGTCGGCGCAGATCCTGGCTGCCGTGACGTACGTGGATAATCTCAACGCCGTTGCTCGTGGGCCGATAGATAATGACGTAGCGAGTCCGGGGCACAAAGAAGCTGCGATGGTCTGGGCCGAACTCCGGGCGGGCTATCCCCATACGCGGATGATCCACAAGCCGGGCGCACTGCTCTTCCAACCGGTCAACGAAGCGAAGCGCATTGGCAGGGCTGCCCTCGGCAATATAGTCATGTATCTGCTGAAGGTCAGCGCGAGCTTCAAGAGTAAAGACGCAGCGGCTCATCTCCCCGGCTTTGCCAAAGAGGCGTTGCGCTTCCTAAGCTCCTCGAACACCTCGTCTGCTGGCACAACTTGACCTGCGTCGGCCTGTTCCGTGCCTCGCCGCACACTCTCACGCAGGTCGGCAAGCTCGGATTCCAACTCGGCGTCATGTTCGTCCAACAACGCAAGCGCACTGTCCAACACGTCGTCAGTCGACGAATACTTGCCGGAGTCTATCTTGCGCTTAATATGAGCGAGATTTCGCTCGTTGATGACGATGCCCATGGCCACACGATAGTCCGAATTCGCTGTGAGCGCAAGTACATTCAGGCCGCCCCGGCGTCCTTCCCAATCTCCGCGTCCATATCCTCAAGCTCCGCCGCCAACCTCTTCCGCATCATCGGACGCAGCAGCCCGCCAAGATACGTAAACATGAACGCCGTAACGGCCCCGTCCGACCCGGCCATCATGTCGTGCGTGACCTTTGTTCCGCCTTCCACCGCCTCAATCGTAATCGTCCCCTGGTAGGGAAACCGCCCCTCAGTCGTGCGTGTTGCAAACTTCGATGGCGGCTCGAACACCGTCACCTCGTATGCAACGTGGCTGGTCTTTCCCGACCAAAGGTACTCGCTCTCATACGTCGAGCCCATACCCCGTTCCCCCTCCGACGTCCATCTCGGTTCCTGTACGGCGTCCACCCACCGCCCGAAGTTCTCGATATTCGAAACGAACTCCCAGACGGCCTCAACGGGACGGTCCATAACATGCTCAGCCGATGCACCAATCCACTTCATGCTTTCTACTCCTGTCCACTGAGTAAAGCTATCTACGTCCAATGATACATCCAAGAGCTTGAATTGCGTGACCGCCGCGCCTGAGACCACGTCAGCCTTGTCTTCTTCAATCCGAAATCCAGGCGCGAATCCGGTTCGCTAGTTGGGGCGTGGCCCAGGAAAGACCCACTGAGAAAGAGACCGGTCTGCACCCGAGCACGACAACACCTGCAGATCGCGCCTGAGATGACTGCGTCCCCCGGCAGGCTGTCCTTCCCCTCCCGCCACGACCAGGCAGATGTCGCCGGTCTCAAGACTCAATGTCTTGTCCTCGCCATAGGTGAACACTTGCAAGGGAGATTCGGAGCACTGCCTAACGTATACCATGGCGTCATCAGCTTCGACACACAGGTCATGCTCTACCAAGTAAAGCTGCCCTTGTGATGGCCGATTGAACTCGAACATCTCGTCGTCGGCTCCCGGCTTGCAGGTGTGTGCCTGGAGCGGACTGTTCAGGTTCAAGTTGGCGCCGAACCCGGCGACGTCTACGCAGTAGTACTCCGGCTCGTCGAGAGGGTCTTCCAGCATGATGAGGCTCGGAGCCGGTATCGCGTCTGAAGCCCGATCCACCGGCGTTGGCGTGGGAACAGGCGTAGGTATTGCGGTCGGGACCGGCGTAGGCGATGCCGCCGGTGACGTTGGGGTCGAAGTGGGTTCCACCTCTAATGTTGCGGACGGTGAACTCGCCGTTTCCGTCGAACATGCCGCCATGAAGGCCAGGAGAACGGGCAATACTGCCCACTCTCGAGCGAGTCGCACGATGCCTATATGTGACTGGCAGCGCATTTGTGCGACAAATCAGTCGCGCTGGGGCCTTCCTTCATCATCACACACCAACCCATATCGAGCGAACTCGAGTTCCTCAGCCCTTAATTGGTGTGTTTGCGAGTTACCCCGCAGCCTTATTCAGATCGGCTCCTGCCGTGAATCCGACTCGTTTGTGGGCCGGCACGGTTATGAGTTGACCTTCCTGGCTGCCTCGAATGGGCTTGACCTTTCGGGCCTTGACTTCACGGACGGAGAACGATCCGAACCCGGTGAGAACTACCTTGTTGCCATCGGCCAGCGATTCGTGGATGGCGTCTAGCACAGCTTTCAACGCGCGCTCACCCTCTACTTTCGATCCACCGAGCTTGCCTGCAACTTGCGCCGCAATGTCACCTTTGCGAAGGTCTGCCATTTGGTGCCGTCCTCCTTCCGAATTCCGATTGAAATTATGTCCGCGACATGGCTTTTCAAAGTGCCAGCCTGACAGGGGATAGTATTTTGAACTACCACACTCTGTCAACCCCACTTAGGAACTTAAGCCATTGTGCTTCCGAGTCGTTTTTCGCTGCTTGTGTCCGTCTTGTGAGGAGTTTTTGCAGTCTGTTTTCCTGCTTCCGTCGAACGGCCTGCCAGCGCATTCTCTCTAACCCGAATGGCACTCGGCACGTTATACGCTGATAAGGTGAGTCGGATGGCCTTTGATGGGCTTTCCGGATCACGTTGTGCTGTGGAGTAACTCACGGTCCGTTGAGTATACTTAGCAGGGCGGCGAACCGTACCGATGAGTGAGGTGTTAGAGGCATAGTGCATACCCGCAGACCACTTCCATATGGGAAACCGCCCTTTGCCGAGCAATCGGCAGGCGTCTCGATTCAAGCGCCCCGTCCTGCTCTGGCCGGATACAGGTGGGCCACTCCTGCCCTCCTACTGGGTTTGGCCGGCATGGCGGTGGGTTTCGGGTTCGCATGGATACTGTTCACTGCGCTCAGTCAAGACAGCAATGACTTCAGTTCCCTATTCACCACGGTCGGCCAGAATGGGGAGCAACTCCCTCCCCTGTATGACGAAGATTTGGTGAAGACGGTCTTTGCCTCGGCCTCCCCGTCTATCGTTGAGGTAAAGACGATCATTCAAGTCGGCCGGACTATCGGCGAAGGGTCCGGATCCGGATTCTTCGTCGATGACGAGGGACACATCGTCACAAGCGATCACGTCGTTGAAGGGGCTAGGGAGATCACCGTACGGCTGAACGACGGACGTGAGCTTTCCGCCGTAAAGCTCGGACATTCCCAGCATGACGACCTTGCCGTACTCCGAGTCGATCCGGACGCCGCCTCCGGCGTCCGCCCGTTGGCGTTCGCCGATTCCACGGAAGTCTCCCCCGGAGAAATGGCCATCGCGATCGGCAGCCCATACGAGAACTTCAACTCAATAAGTGTTGGAGTCGTCAGTGGGTTGGGGCGGTCCGAAACCGGCATTCAGCGCTCTGAATCAAGGTTCGGTGAGGATGGCGGACGATACATTGTAGACATGATCCAGACCGACGCCGCCCTGAATCCGGGCAACTCCGGCGGTCCACTGTTGAACGCCCAGGGAGAGGTGATTGGGGTTAACTCGTCGGTGAGGGTCCAGAGCGGTGTTCAGACGGGTGTTGGGTTCGCGGTAGCAAGCAATACCGTTATGCAGATATTGGAAAGGCTGAAGGAACCGGGTGAGTTCACCCGTCCGTGGCTGGGGCTCACCGGTCGGGGCATTGAGGAAATGCAGGTGGATGCCGGAAGACTGGCCGCTGACTCTGGCATCTATGTCATAAATGTCTGCGAGGGTGGGCCGGCCGATCAGGCAGGCATAAAGGACGATTATCTCTCCGTGATAATGACACGGTTGATAAGTGGACGGGCGGATATCATCACCAAGGTGGATGATGAGCCGGTTGCAACCTTGCCTGACCTTCTCTCCTACTTGAACGAACTCGAAGTGGGAGACCAAGTCACCCTTGATATCATCCGCAACGGCGACCCGCTATCGGTTGACATTACGCTGGCCGAGTGGCAAGACAGCTGCGAATGACTCTTGCCGTAATTGACGCTCTCCCCTCTTGCATCGAGCGTGGGCTGTGCGACCCCGCACGTTCTGTGCCACAATCTTGAATGAATCACTTTGGAGGCAACGAGATGCCGTCGGACAACACGGAAGTTGTGATCGTAGGAGGCGGAATGGCCGGTATCGCCACCGCCTACTACCTGACACGCCAAGGCGTTTCCTGCATGGTCGTGGAGCGAGACCACGTTGCCGGTCATGCTTCCGGATTCGCGTATGGAGGTATAGGACACCTAGGCCGCAGCGGCACCCCGGACGCCAATCATCACCTTGCCGCCTTGAGCGCGGTGCTTCACGCGGAATTGAAGGACATCCTTGCCGAGCAACAAGAAATAGACGTCGAATACCGCACGAAACCTGTCATATCCCTGGCCTTCACGGAGGATGAAGCGGCGGCCGCGAGGGCCAACATGGCATGGCAGGAGCGTGAGGTCGGCACCCCGACTCGCTGGGCGGACTCCTCCGAAGTGCTGGATATGGAGCCAAGAATCAATCCGGCCATCCTCGGAGCCGTCGTAACCGAGGGCAATACCTATCTCCACCCTCAACGCCTCACGATGGCGCTGGCGCGTCTTGCGGAGCGTCAAGGCATGACCATCCGAATGGGGACGGTTACGGGCCTGCGCAGCAGCGGCGGGAAGGTTACGGGAGTGACCCTCGCAGACGGCACGATTAGCTCGGAACGAGTCGTGCTTGCGGCAGGTCCATGGATGGATCGTGCTTCAGAATGGCTCGGGGTGAAAATACCCATCGAACCGCTCAAGGGTCAGATTCTACGGTTGTGGGCGCCCGGACCGCCGATTCCCGCGTCGATTTCATGGGCGTCCCAGTATGCCACCTCGAAGTCCGACGGCCTCATATGGACGGGAACGACGGAAGAGGAGGCAGGCTTCGATGAGTCCACAACCGAGGATGCCAGGGCGGTGATCATGCGCTCCGCAACCCACATGCTCCCCTACATAGCAGACGCGCGGCTCGTGATGCAGACGGCATGCCTCCGCCCCGTGACCCCGGACAAGGCGTTGCTGCTAGGTCCCGTACCCGGCTGGAAGGGCGTCTTCCTTGCAACGGGCGGGGGACGTCAGGGCATCTATCTCGGTCCTGGGACAGGGAAGGTCACAGCGGACCTCGTGCTTGGAATGCCTCTCAGCGCGCCTATAGACGGCCTGACTCTCGATCGATTCGCCTAGTGCCTCACCTATGATCTCCTCAGCAGAACGAGAATTCGATGACATCGCGGGACGAATCCTAAACGCAACCTGGCGGTTCTATCCGGACAGGGCGTCAAGAGAGGGCCTGCACGACTACGACGGTGGGATGACGGACATTTCCGCAACGTCAGTCACCGCACGCGTCAGGGAGTTGGAGACCCAGCTTGTGGAGCTGCACAGATTCTCCGATGATTTGCTTTCAGAGAATCGCAGATTCGACCGCCGGATCCTCACGTCAGCGGTTCGTGGTGAGAAATTCCGTCTGGCCGAACTTGAAGCCTACAGTCGATGGCCGATGGACGCGCTCTACCACATCGACGTGAGCAACTACATCCTTCGCGACTACGCGCCTGCCAACGAAAGGATCGAGGGACTTACGGCGACACTTGCGAAGGTCCCAGGATTCCTTGAGGCGCTGCAATCCGGCCTTGAACCTGACATCGGCAGACCGGTCATAGGGGCGAGCATTGACGCCTATGAAGGTATGAAAAGCTTCTACGACACCGATCTCGCGGGCCACGTGACGAAACTCGTCGACGGAACGACATTCACACACTTCGATAGCGTTCGCAGTGCCGCTTCCCTCGCCGTGCAGTCCTTCGTTGACCACCTGAAGACTATGCTCGAAACATCGCCCGCTGACTTCGCGATTGGGTCGACCCATTTCCGCTGGCTGCTCGAACACGGTGAGATGGTCGATCTTCCCATCGACTATCTTGAACGTGTTGGAGAACAGGACCTTCATCGAAACCTCATCCATCTCCGTAAACTCGCGGCGGACATATCACCTGGAGGTGACGTCGCTTCGCTTCTGCAGGAGACCAAGAAGAACCATCCGGCCGCTTCAATGCTCACCACCGAAACGAGAGATACCCTCGTAGACGTTCGAGACTTTGTGTTGGAGCATGATCTGGTCTCGATCCCCTCATCAGCTCCATGCATCGCCAAGGAAACTCCCGCCTTCATGCGGTGGGCCTTCGCCGCGATGGATCTGCCGGGTGTGTTTGAGTCGGTTGCCGATGAGGCGTACTACTACGTTACGCCCGTCGATTCGGCGTGGACGGACGCTCAAAAGGACGAGTGGCTCACGAGCTTCAACTATCCCCTGCTGAGGACCGTGACGGTACACGAAGCCTACCCCGGTCACTTCGTCCATCACCTTCACTCCAAGAACGCCTCGTCAAAGATCAGTCTCCTCTTTGGAGCGTATTCGTTCTGGGAGGGCTGGGCACACTACACCGAAGAGATGATGATCGAGCAGGGATTCGGATCGAACGACAAGCGCGTTCATGCCATGCAGCTCATGGAAGCGTTGCTGAGGAATTGCCGGTTCCTATGCTCGATCCGGATGCACACGCAGGGAATGACCGTCGATGAGGCTAAGCGCTTTTTCATGGAGCAGGCCTATCTCGATCCGCTGCCTGCCGAGCGCGAGGCCATTCGGGGGACCTTTGACCCCATGTACTTGAACTACACCCTGGGCAAGCTCCAAATCATGAAGCTGCGGGACGAATACAGGGACGTGAAGGGTCCGGACTTCCACCTCAAGGAATTCCACAACAGGCTATTGTCGTTCGGCGCTCCTCCGATACCCTTGGCCCGTGAGGCAATGATGGGCAATTCGGCAGGGACGCCGCTCTAGCGTAGAGTCTGCGGGGCGTCCGTCCAAGTTGACACCCTTTCAGCCCCTCACTACAATCCGACCACTCCTCGCTTGGGAAACGGAGCACCATCTCACGTGCCCTCAAACGGCCCGGAACTGAATGTCCTCAACGTCGTTCTCGCCGCCGTTCCCATAGCCATTCTCATTGTCACGATGCTCGTCTCGGTGCTCAAGTGGAGTGCCCCGAAGGCGGGCGCAGTGTCCTGGCTTGCCGCGACGGGACTCGCCCTGCTCGTCTTTGGAGCCGACGAGAACGTACTGGCGATCAGCAGCTCCAAGGGGCTGAGCCTCAGTCTCTTCGTCCTGACCATCATCTGGACTTCGGTGATGCTGTACAACGTCATCGAGAGAATCGATGGCATCTCTGTGATCGGCACGACCATCACCGGGCTCGTCCGAGATCCGCTGGCGCAGGCACTCGTCGTCGGCTGGGCGTTCTCAGGGCTCATTCAAGGAGTCGCCGGATTCGGCCTTCCGATAGCCGTTGTTGCCCCGTTCATGGTGATGATCGGCTTTCGTCCGGCGACGGCGGTTGCGATCACGCTTGTCGGACACGCCTGGGCCGTCACTTTCGGCTCGCTTGGGTCCTCGTACTACACCATTCAGCTCGTGAGCGGACTCGACGAGAGGACGCTCGGCGTCCAGATGGCGGCGATGTTCGTTATTCCCACGATCCTCACGGGATTCGCGGTCGCGCACCTGCAGGGCGGCTTCGCCTCCGTGAGGCGAGGGGCCTTCGCCATCCTGGTGATGGGCGCGTGCATGGCGCTCGGACTCTGGATCACCGCGTTCCTCGGAGCGTACCAGGTAGCCTCGGTCGTCGGCGGTCTCATTGGATGTGTTGTCGGCTATTGGATCTCCCGATTGCCCATCTTCGGACTTCGTGGTGAAAAGAACGCTTCCGAACCAGCTGTTGGAAAGCAGAGCGCAAAGGCAGGCGGCATCGGCTTCCACACAGCCTTTTTGCCCTACTATCTGCTGTTCGGTCTGAGCCTGCTGTCACAGCTTCCGCCAGTACGCGAACTGGGGTCGAGCCTGTATTTCGGACTCGACTATCCTCCAATTGAGACCGCTCTAGGATTTGCCGCCGAAGGACGCGACGGCTACGCGAAAATCAGGCTCCTGAACCATCCGGCTCCATTGATCGTGGCGTCGCTGTTGATCGCCTACGTGGTTTATCGGATGCGTGGCCTGTGGAGACCGGACATTCTTGTGCCCGCAGCTCGAAAGACCTACGAACAGGTCATATCGAACAGCGTCGGAGTGGCTACCATGGTGATGATGGCCCTGGTGATGACGGATACGGGCATGACGGCCCTGCTCGGCTCTGCCATCGCAAAGGGGACGGGCACGCTCTTCCCGATATTCTCACCGTACATCGGCGTACTGGGGGCCTTCATGACGGGCAGCAACACCAACTCCAACGCCATGTTCGGAGCGCTCCAGGTAGAAACAGCGGCAGCCCTGGGTGTAGGCCTCGTAGCCATCGCCGCCACTCAGTCGATAGGAGGCTCTCTGGGTTCGTCCGTCGCAATGTCGAAAGTCATGGCCGGCACGGCAGTCGTCGGACTTGGAGGGCGCGAGCGCGAGGTTCTCATGAAGACCATCCCCTACTGCCTGGTTCTCGTCCTCGTCGCCGGAATTCAGGCGTGGATCGTCATCAACCTCTTGGGAGACAAGCAGTGATCAGCATGTCGAAACTGCGAGAGATCGCCCTCTGGGTCATGGCGGCGGATTTCCCGCTGCTGTACATCGGTGCAGTGACTCTTGAAGACATGGTCGTCACGATTCTCGCACTGGTCATCATGGCCGCGGCGGCGGTCGCGGCGGCCATCTCCTTCTAGGCGCGCTCCCATGAACACTGCCAAGAACCTGTTGGTCATGCAGTCCGGCGGTCCTACGCCCGTCATCAACGGAAGCCTGTTCGGAGTGTTTGACGAGGCCTCCAAGTCGGGAGCATTTGCCGGGATTCTCGGTTCCCGACACGGGACCGATGGGGTGCTTGCGAATCAGATTGTTGACCTCGCCGGCGTCTTTCCGAACAGGTGGCTGTCCATTGCCGCCTCGCCGGGTGCGGCGCTCGGCACAACCCGAAGTAAACTGACGGATTCAGATCTGCCGCGAGTGACCGAATTCATTGAACGGCACAGCATCACGCACTGGATCATCATAGGGGGAAACGACTCTGCTTCGACGGCCTTGGCGGTCGCCAAGGCGGCGAATGACGCCGGTCTCGACCTGAACGTGATGCTCGTTCCCAAGACCGTCGACAACGATCTTGTCTGCACGGACCACTCTCCCGGCTACGGCAGCGCGGCAAGATTCGTTGCCGCGGCGACACAGGGGGCGGGGCGTGACGCCGAAGCCATGGGACCTGCGGCGCCGATCACTGTCCTGGAGGTCGCCGGACGAGACTCCGGCTGGCTCGCGGCGGCATCCGTGTTAGGCAAGCGAGACGAGCGAGACCCACCGCACGTGGTCGTAACGCCGGAGGCGCCCTTCGACTCGGCTAAGTTCCTCAGTAAGGTCGAGAGGGCTTTTCGGCTTTACGGATTCGCGGTGGCCGTTGTGCAGGAAAACGTGCGCGACGCCGAAGGCAGTCCACTCGGCGGTGGGGCCCCACCCCTGTACGTCGACGACTTTGGCCATGAATACCATGAAGGCGCGGGACGGTACCTGACTACACTGATCGCGAGCCATTTGAACGTTCGAGTCCGATACGACAAGCCCGGGAGCATTCAGCGTTCTATGGCCCAGCTGGTCTCATCGGTGGATGCCCGCGAGGCCGAAGAAGTGGGACGTGTCGCTGTACGTCGGGCACTCGACGGCGAAACGGAGCAGATGGTCTCCCTCGTCCGTATCAAAGACGATCCGTACGAGTCCGACACGGGCATGTCACCCCTAGCGCCAGTAGCCGGAGCTCACAAGACCATACCGCCAACCTACCTGGACTCCGAGGGGTTTCCGAACGATGCGTTCCTTGAATACGCTTGTCCACTCATCGGAGAAGCTCTACCCGTATTCGGCAGGATTGTTTAACGACTCGTTTTCGTCGTTCCCCAACTTACCTGATAGAATCACATTGCAATACCAAGATTCCACTGCGGCATAAAACAACTCGGAAGACTCCTGATACGTTTAGAAATTCAATATAGTATCCACGAACCAAAGGACTTGAAAACTATTGGACAAGGTCAATCCAATTGAACGAGATCGATAATCTTCACTATCAAGGAGGTGTATCTTGAGCGCACTGAAGAATAAATGGTTCTGGTTCGGCGCGGGCGTAGTTGTTGGGGTACCCGTCGTCGCATTCGGTTGGTGGTTACTAGCGCCGCTGTTCCTTGACACCGAGGTCAACGAAGACTTTCCCCTGACGGAAAACGCCACTATCCCTGCGGAGATCTCTCGTTCCGAGGCCGAAACCGTAATGATGACCATGGCAAAGGTCGAAACGAAGATGGACGAAGAGATGCCGGAAGAGATGATGCAGGCTGCCAACGTCGCCTTGAAGTCCGGGAACTTCAGGGATGGCGACAGCTTTCACAAGGGAGAAGGCTCGGCTACCGTCTACAGACTTGCCGACGGCACCCAGGTCCTTCGCTTCGAGGATTTCAGGGTAACCAACGGCCCCGACCTTCGTGTCCTGCTGGTCAAACACGACGACCCGCAGGGCCGTGGCGACCTGGATGCCGGGTACGAAGAAATCGCTAAGCTGAAGGGGAATATCGGCAACCAGAATTACACTATCCCGAACAGCATCGACGTGGCCGATTACGGCTCAATCGTCATCTACTGCAAGCCGTTCCACGTTGTATTCAGCGTCGCGCCACTGAACTAGGCCTGGACGGCGGGAACCGAGAAAGGGTGGCGCCATGCTGCAAGGTGTGACTCCCGTTCTGGGCGTGTCCGACTCGCGGGCGGCGGAAGAGTTCTACTGCGGCAAACTTGGCTTCGAGTTGCAGTTCGCGTATCGGCCCTTCGGCGATCGCGACGATCCCTGCCACATGGGAGTCAAGCGAGGTGACGCTGTGATGCGAATATCCTCATTTTCCAGCGACGGCGTGCCGAAGACCGGGGTGATCGTTTGGACGGTTGACGTTGACTCCCTGCACGAAGAGTTCGTGTCGAAGGGCGTACCAATCGATACACCACCGATCGACCAAGTATGGGGATTGCGCAAGATGTACATTCGCGATCCGGATGAGAATAAGCTCTCATTTGCCCAGGCGCTGGATAGCGAGTAATCCGGTCGCTGAACTCGTAGGTCCCCTTTACATCACCCTGCCGAGACGTGGGTTGTTCGTAATGCCGGGGATGCGTCCCCTTCGGGCGACAGGACGCCCGTCCACCTCGTGGATGTCCATGTGGAACGGGTTCGGCCCCGTGGCGGCGATGTAGGCCCCGATGCCAAACGTGTTCACCGGTGCTTCAGCATCGACGAACTCTGTTATGCGGTCCGGGTTCAATCCCCCGCTTACCATGATCTCCACGTGGCGGAAACCCGACAGGTCGAGCCGGGCCCGCACCTCCTTGACGAGGTCGGAAGTGACTCCACCTCTTGTAGAAGGCGTATTGATCCTGATTCCCCTTAGCTTCTCTCTCAGTGAGCGAGATACCGCTAACGCCTCTTCTCCCTCGTCCCTGAATGTATCTACGAGTGCGATTCGCGGCACTTCTTGAGGCATATGGGTGTCAAGCGCTTCCATCGCTTGGACCGTTCCCCCCATCAGCAGAGAAAGCGAATGGGGCATGTTGCCCGTCGGTGTTATTCCTGCAAGTCGCGCGCCCTGTATGGTCGAGCACGAGACGCACCCGCCGACGACCGCCGAGTAGCCGAGAATCCCGGCAACGTCGGGATGAACGTGTCGCGCGCCGAGTGCAAGCACCGGCGTTCCCTTAGCCGCATCAACGCACTCCCGGGCCGCGGAGGCAAAGCCGGTGCACTGCGCCAGTATGCCGCTGATGGCCGTCTCGTACAGACCGACCGAGCTATATGGCGCCTTGACCCGCAGGGCAACCTCACCCGCGTCGATGGGATCGCCTTCGTTTAGCGCCCACACTTCGATACCGCTCTCCGGCAGAACACGAGACAACAGAGCGCGCACTTCCGCTATGCCGCAGAATACCCCCGCTCGACGCGGAGAAAACTCCAGAGCGACGACGGGATTGACCCCCTCGTTGCGAAGGATGGTGAGCGTTCGCTGCAGGTAGACATCGGCGGTCTCGCCCACCAGGAGAGAACGACGTATTTCAAAATCGGCGTTTACCATAAATGCACCTATGTTTCGGCGGGATGATCCCGCTTGAGAACGGTTAGCCGCAGCCTGAGCCGTAGGTATGGTAGCGTGACCCGCTCGGCTATTTCAAGCAAGTTCAGAGGCCGCTACAGGTCGGGAAGATTCGCTTCAAGCCCCTCGTCAAGATCGATCTCAAAGGTCGCCATGATGCGCGCCAGCATCGAGTAATATCCAACGAGAACGAGAAAATCTAAGGTCAATGCCGGCCCAATCAGGTGTTCGATTGCCTTATAGGTGGCGTCGCTCAACGAGCCGTTCCGCACCAGTTCCCTGACGCCCTGCACGTACACGCCCTCCTTCGCCGGCACGCCCATAGGGGCCCGTCCGTTTCGGATCGACTCTATCGTGCTGTCACTGACGCCGTCTCGTCGCGCTATCGGCTCGTGCTGCGCCCACTCGTACTCACAGTCCAGCTCTCGCGCAACGCTCAATATGGCGATCTCACGAATCGCAGGTTCGAGCGCCGACCGGTACCGGATATACTCCCCTACGCTCGTGGCGACTTCCGCGGCATCCGGACTGTTGAGGAGAAGACGAAAGATGTGATCGACACTGCCGCGGGTCTCGGCGATTCTGTCGTACACGTGCCGCTTGTCTTCAGGCAGATCGTCTCTGGATACGTAAGGCAGCTTTGCCATAACTTGCCCTCCCGACCTACCCTTTGGCAACCGTGATCTTTTCCAGCATCGTCGGCGGCAGAGGGAAAACCCAGCCTCGGTTGGAAATAATCTCTCTCGCCAGGTTGGAGGGAATCGCCACGACTATCTCCGGCTCGATGGAGAAACGCCCGTCGAAACCTCCCATGGCGCTTCGAGCATGGACGCCCGCAAATCCCCCGGCGTCGATGCCGTCAACGGCATACGCTCCCTTCCCTCCTCCGAATACAGACTGCCAGCGGAACGAAAAACCGTTCGTCACGGGCGGTCCCGCGCTCGTCGTGCCTCCACCCGGAGTGACGACCATTCCCAGCGCCTTGACCGTGTAGAGAACGTCGTTGAGGTCTCCCTCTCCACCCGCGCTCAATCCCCAATGCAGTCTCTTGATCTGGTGGTCAGCGGCATCCTGCGCGCCCTGGAATCCGTGGGCAATACGGTCCCCATCGTCGTTCATCGGATATATCCCGCCGGAAGAGCCGGAGAGGTAGACCAGTCCGCTCTCATGAAACACCATGTGCGCTATATTCTGGTCGGCGATTGACGTTACGTTCTCTTCGAAGTTGCCCAGATCGATACCCAGATCGGCTATCCTCTCGTAGACATCGAAGTCACGGCGCATAACGTCGGGTATGGCCGCATTGTCATAGTGCTTTCCCATAGAAGAAGTCCCTCTCTGTCAAAATCAGGGGGACATGGTACCAGAAGAGGGATTGAGGGGCGCTAGACTGCCCTCTCCACCAGGGCAATCGCATCTTATTGGGCAAGGACCTTGAGTAGATAGTCATTGTCCCAGGCGGCGTCTTTTCGTTTGCCGGCGATGCTGCGCTTGGTGGACTTTTCGGCCTTGAGCAGATTCAGGGCCATGCGACGTAGCACCGAGAAGTTCTCTGCCCCATTCCCGCTACGCACCCGGCTTCCATCCTCATTGAACGTCACGTCCAGTGACCAGTGCAATTGGTTCTCTATGCTCCAGTGGCTGCGCACCGCGTTGAGCAAGACGCTCGCATCGTTTGGCAAGCTCGATATGTAGTAGCGCGACTCCACCCTCGTCTTGCCACCGACGAGTCGCTCGCCTTCCACCATCACCAACGTAGTCAACCCCGGCCACTGCCCGTCATCATCCACATATCTGATAAGGTCGAGGTCGGACACGGCCCAGCATCGACGAGTCTCGACTCGTCCGTGACCCGCGGTTATCGTCTCGTAGTAGTCGTGGTCGAGACTGTCGAAGCCGGACTTGCGGGCAAGATCGAAGATGTCATGCACATCCTCGTGCAGGCGCCCCTGGTTCTTCTTGACCGCCAGCACGTAGTCGGCTTTCTCATCCAGGATCTTCGATGCGACCTCCTTCTGGCAGCCCATGGCGTCGATAGTCACGATGCACCCTTCGACCTGGAGCATTTCGAGCAGTCGGGGTATCGCCGTGATCTCATTGGAGCGCCCGTCCACTCTGGTCTGTCCGAGTGCTACGCCGCTCGCAGAGGCCCAAGCGCTGACCATGTGGATCGCATCCTTCCCTATATACCGGTCGTGTGAACGACGCACTCTCTTGCCGTCTATGGCTAAGACGTCACCTTGCAGAACCTCTCGCACAGCCAACACCCACTCGGTGAAGCAGCGCTCGAACTGCTGAGCATCCAGCCTGGCAAAGACCCTGCCAAAGGTGTCGTGGGATGGAATACCGTTAGGCAGGTCCAGCATCCTGCGCAGCCAGTCCGCCTTGCGCCTGCCGAACGCCTCCACGTCCACCCAACTGTCCGCACCTGCTATAACACCACAGAGCGCAATGGTGAGGATGTCCATTAGAGGGTGGCGTTTGGTACGGTCAATACGCGGATCGACCAAGCTGCCAAAGTGTTCGGTCAGGGACGTTGTGTCTCTACTCGCCATGGGGCACTCTCCACATGAGATTGACCCCAATTCTATAACTTGTCTAAGACTTCATTTAGATGCGATTGCCCTGCCCTCTCCACCGTGATCTGCAAACACTCGCGCTCACCCTCATCGACCTTGGCCCACTCCGCGATGCGCCACCCAACGACCCAGGCGATGCCCTGCGACGTCACGACAAGCGGCAGGCCGTCTCTTTGCGAACTGGGCACCTTCTCATCGATCATGAAGTCCTTCAACTTCTTCGTACCGGACATACCGAGAGGCTGAAACCGGTCGCCCGGCTCACGACGTCGCACTGCCAACGACGCGACATCGACGGCCTTTCCGAAGCGCTCGACGAATACACCCGTGTCACTGGGTATGGGTCTGCCTGACGCCGTGTCGGTGATATGCGTCGTGAATCGCCACTTGCCCACCACAGTCTCACCAGGGACACCAACTGGTGAATTTCCCTGCAACGGTACAGCATGTCGTAACGAGTCCGGCGGATCTACCGGATACAGGCAGGCTGAGACCTGCTCAACAGTAAGTCGAAGGCCTCCCGGCAGGTGAAGCAGGGAGCCCGGAGAATCGAGAACCGCCTTGGCAGCATCCTGAACGTGTACTCGTTCGATGCCAAGCGCCTCTCCCTTAGCCTGCGAAAGGGCACGCAGCATAAGGTGCGAACGCAGTTCAGCGTCCAGCCGACGAAACCCCTCTCGATCTATGCGGATGACGCCCTCTTCTTCTTCGATAGTCTGCACCCATGCTGAGTCGACCGCGAGGTTCACAACGGCAAGCGCATCCTCCGCGTTTTGTGACAACCGCTGAATGGCCTTGCCGATCTCAGGGTTCAACTCTCGCAGTCTCGGTAACAGGTCCAGTCTGATCCTGTTCCTCGTCATATCGGTAGAACTGTTGGACTCATCGATGCGCGGACTGATCCCCAGCGCTTCGCAGTAGCCTATAGTGTCGCCCTTTGACAGGTTCAAGAGCGGGCGAAATAGTGTTATATCGCTACCGGAGATGCGCCGCGTGGACATGGGCAACATGCCGCGCAGACCTCTTAACCCGCTCCCCCTGATGATGTTCATCAAAACAGTCTCGACCTCATCGTCCGACGTATGGCCCAAAGCGATGGCGTCGGACCCCTCTCGTTTGGCGACCCGTGTCAGGAAGTCGTAACGCACTTCCCTCGCCGCCTCTTCAAGCGACATCCGATGTTCCCTTTGGAACGCGAGCACGTCCTCTCTATCCACAGTACATTCGACGCCAAGCCCGGCACAGGTGTTGGCTACGAATTCAGAATCGGCGGTGGAGTCCTCACCCCTAAGCTGATGGTCGAGGTGCGCGACGTGAATATCCAGATGAAACTCATCCCGAATACGGTGTAGGGCATGCAGCATTGCCAGCGAGTCCGGGCCGCCGGAAACAGCCACGACCAATCGGTGGCCCGCCAGGTCCGCAGAGACGACAGCCTTCCTAACTTCGCCCTCGAATCGAGCTATGGTGTCAGAGGTGGCCATTAGTCGGTGATTTCATCCTGCTGAGACTCACGTCATCGCCAGTCAACGGCGATCACGTTGTAGATCCACAGTACGGGAATTTCAAAACTCACCGCGCGATCGGACTCTTGGAAGGGCAGATCTAGGGTATCGTCAAGGTCGGTTGAATAGAGGGTGACCCGCTCAACTCGCCTATTGTCGGGCTTACGGAGCGTCACGGGGATGTCGATCACCCGACGTGCTAGTGTGTCGGTCACCGGCGGTACCTCTTCCTTCCCGAAGGCCTTTTGCGTCTCGGTGAGCTGTACGTCGTAGCTGATGAGATGCACGAGAGTGGTTTCGGCGTCAGCCGTTTCGGTGAGATTCATCACGGTGGTCGTGGGCACGTCTATTTCAATCGGCCAGTCGCTGTCGAGAACGTACTTCACAGCCTCGCGGAAAAGGGCCAAGTCTGACGAAATCCCCTCGTACCAGAATCGCTCGTCCGGCTCCCCGGCCAGGAATGCCACCCTACCCTTGCCGTATCCGTTCTTCACAATCTCCGGCACGTTCTGTCCGTGGTGCGCTCCGAACACGTCGGCAAGTCCAAAGTCGTCCCGAATGCGGAGCTTCTCGTCGTACAGTGAAGTTTCGCCGGTGGCGATGAGGCAGCCTCCGTCCGCGACAAACCTGCGGACTGCTTCGACATCACCGTCGCTCATGCAGGCAGAATTTGGAAGCACGAGGACGCGATAGCCATGGTCATCACTGAGGTCCTCGTCCAGCACGACGTCGAATGGGACGTGAAGCTCCACGAGCGCCTGTGCCAGTCCCGTGATGTTCTGTGGAAGTTCGGATCCTCCCTGCGTCACCCGATTCGGGTAGTACCAGTTGATCGTCGGCGCAGAAACGTGTACGGCCACATCTGCCAGCGGCCTGGCATCGACGTAGAACCGCTCGTTGTCCTGGAGCCACGTGTAATAGTGGCGGATGATGTCGGCCTTTACGTGCTCATGGGTGAACAGAGCAGCCATGATGTGATGAGTAGCCCCATTGAACGCGGAAGACTCCGCGAGACCAATCTTCATCTGGTCGGGAGTGTGAGAACCCGGTTTGTTCTGCCGGTACCAGATGGGAGTGCTCTTGACCCGGGAGCCATATTTCCAGTCAACGACGGCGTTCACGGCACGCGGCATCCCTCCGGCGGGAGGCGATTCCAGTCTCGGCGCACCCCGGCGCTCGAGGAGAATCAGGTCGACCTTGTCCGCGACGAGGTGCGTGGCGGAACCCTTCGCTCCTCCTCCGCCCATCCATGGCACCGCCAGGTTCGGGTACACGACGATGTCGGGATCAAGCTCGTGTGCGTAATCGACGACCATGCCCATGGCTTCGGCGAAGTACTCGTCGCGGAACTCGATGAACGTCTGCCAGATGGGATCGTCCCACTTCGGAGGCCAGGGCAGCTCGCATTCCCATCCCAGCTTTCCCGCCGTGTACTCACGAAACCTCTCTCTGCAAACGTCGCAGTAACACGCCCAACCCGCTGCCGCCGCCTCGTCGTCACGTACGCCTGCCAGCTCTCGCGGGACGAAGCAGTTGTCGTAGAAGAGCGAGTCTGGCTCGTGCTCGACCGCCTTCTCGATCATCTCCTTCAGGTAACTCCGCCATGCGGGATTGTTCAGACAGCCCATGTACCGGTCTGGATGCCCCAGGTAGATTGCAGGTCGTCCGTCGGCGTAGCGCATCAGCCAGTCCCGCGACTCCGGCCGCTCTTGGAACATCGGCTTCCAGTTGATGTTCGTGAGCTTCATGTAGAACGCCACGAACAGCCCTTCGTTGTGGGCTTGCCTCACGAACTGCTTGATGAGCCGCCAGTTCCAACGTTCCTTATCCTCGCCTGATGTGCCGGTGAAGCTCAGGAGGATGTGGTTTGCGTCGAGGCGCTTGGCGATCTCGATGATCTCAGGGCTGTAGCTGTTGACGTCGTCCTTCAGGTACCGGGTATTCGCAATGGTGATCGGTCGTGGGAGCGGCATTGGATGACCTCCAATCGACTTATGCTGCCGTCATCGCCAAGTCTATCAGGCGAGGATATCCTCGCTTCAATGTCTCAGCATATATCGTTTCTCTATTTGGGCGCACCACCGCCCCGTGGTTTACAATTGCCGGAGTTTCTCGTTGGAGAGTATTCGTGGAGAGCGCAACCCGACCTACAACAATCGCTGAACTCAGAGCCGCAGCGGAATCGAGCATGTCGCCTGAACAGCGGCACTTTGTGGCCCGCGGTATCGGAGATAACCGGACCCGTGACCGGAACCGCGAAAAGCTCGACGAGATCGCCCTGAATCCTCCTGTCCTGCTGGACACCACGGAGCGCGATCTCTCCACGACCGTGCTGGGTCAGCGGATCGAGTTTCCCATCATGTGCGCTCCGGCAGGCGGCCAGACCGGAAGCCATCCCGACGGCGAACTGGCGGTCGCGAGGGCGGCGGGCGCGGAAGGAACGCTGATGGCGGTCCCCACTGGGTCGGCCTACACGTTGGAGGAAGTTGGAGCTGCTGCGAAGGGTCCTATCTGGTTCCAGCACATTCACTACAGCGACGGCCTCACCGAGGAATACCTGCCTCTCCTCAAGCCAGCAGGTTTCTCCGCGCTCGTCCTCACCGTCGATGTCGTCGGCCCGTTCCCGTTGATGGACAATCTGCTAACCTCGCCGTCAGTTCCCTCGGAGATCAGGTCGTTCGGAAACTTGCGGAACAGGAGGCCGGATCTTACGGACGAGGGCGGATTCGCGACGTGGCAGCCCCCGAACATAACATGGGACCGCCTCGATTGGCTGCGCGAGCTGTCGGGTGGGTTGCCTCTGGTGCTGAAGGGCGTCAGAAGGCTTGACGACGCACGGCGATGTCTTGACTACGGCGTGAATGGCGTCATCGTTTCGACGCACGGAGGAAGGCAATTCGACGGCGGACTTTCCTCCATCGAGCTTCTGCCCCAGTTCGTGGACATCTTGGGAGACCGCGTGGAAGTTTTCTTCGACTCCGGCGTTCGCTCTGGCCTGGATGTATTTCGAGCGATGGCGCTGGGAGCTAGGGCCGTGTTTGTGGGGAGGCCCGTTCACTGGGGGCTTGCCTACGGTGGCGAGAGCGGCGTACGCCTGATGCTCTCGATTCTTCGCGCGGAATTCGACAAGATCATGGCCTATTCCGGCTGTTCGGCGGTTGACCGGATCACGGAAGATCTCGTAATTCGCGCCTGAGTATGGTGTCGGGCGAAGTCATCCCCTCTCTGTATCTCTCCCCCGCGGGGGAGAGATCAGCGGAGGCTAGACCCCGTACTTGTCGAGCAGCCTGCGGGCAATGACGAGCTTCTGAATCTCATTGGTGCCCTCGCCGATGATCATCAGCGGCGCGTCCCGGTAGTACCGCTCGACGGGATACTCCTTGATGTAGCCGTAACCGCCGTGTATTCGCATGGCCTCCATCGTCACCTCGCCACAGACCTCCGACGCGAACAGCTTGGCCATGCCCGCCTCGAGGTCGACACGCCCGCCGTCGTCACGCTTCCGTGCCGCCTCGTAGGTCAGGAGGCGGGCTGCCTCGATCTTCGTGGCCATGTCGGCCAGCTTGGTCGCGATGGCCTGATGGTCGGCTATCCGCTTTCCGAATGCTTTGCGTTGACTTGCGTACTTGATTGCCGCCTCGAACGCCGCCGTCGCCACGCCGACCGCGCGAGCCGCGACGTTGATCCGGCCGGACTCCAGGGCGCTGAGCACCTGGCTGTAGCCTTTGCCCTCTTCCCCGCCGACCAGGTCCTCAGTGGAGACCCGTACGTTGTCGAAGACCAACTCGACCGTATCCAGTCCTCGATATCCAAGTTTGTCGATGTGTTGGCCTACGGAGAATCCCTCAGCAGGTTTCCGTACTATGAAGCAGCTAATTCCCCGGTAGCGCGGCTCTGAGTGGGGATCGGTCTTCGCGAGGACGGCCACGGCATTGCCGTGTTCGCCGTTGGTAATAAACATCTTGCTCCCGTTCAGGACGTACTCCTCCCCGTCCCGTCTCGCGGTGGTCTGGATGTTCTGCACGTCGCTGCCCGCCTCCGGCTCGGTCAGTCCAAGCGCGCCCCGGATTTCGCCACTTGCCATTGAGGGCAGCAGGCGCTGCTTCTGCTCGTCGGTCCCGAAGTCCCCCACAATCGACGCCATTACGTGATGCGTCCCGATGATCCCCGCGACGCTCATCCAGCCCTTGCTCAGCTCCTCGAAGATCATCGCCATCGTCGTGTGGTCGAGGCCGAGACCGCCGTACTCTTCAGGAATCGTTATCCCGAACAGCCCGAACTCCCGCATGGTCGGGACAAGCTCTTTGGGATACTTGTCCTCGTTGTCGTACTGGGAGGCGATTGGCAACACATCGTTCGTCACGAACTCCCGGACGAGATTGACGATCTGCCTTCGCGTTTCTTCCGAGACCTTGGTCACTGGGACTCCTTGGACACCCGTTCACAGAGCCAATGTGTCTGAGCGGTTGACGGCATCCCCATGGCGCTACCCGTCACTCGAAGGCGCGAAGTCGTCGAGGAGCATCTGTGTCATGTTTGCGTATGTCTCCTCTGAGTTGCGTTCGGAAAGCTCGAATTCATACTCTGAGAACGGCAAGCTGCGATACACGTTCGCATTGAGCGGCAGGAAGGACTCCGCATACGGCACTCTGCTGTGAATCGCGGAGATCGAACCATCCAAGACCTCTCCGAGCTTGCGCTGCAACGGGCTGTCAGGGCCATAGTGCTGCGACTGGAAGCGGTTCATAGCGGCTGCCTTCTTCCGAACCGTCGACGTGATGTCTATGACGACAGTCGGTATTCGAGGAATATCCTGTTCGAGAATGTTGGTTCGACCATACTGCGTATGAAAGAATACCTGCCGCACCGAATGGGGAGGCCTGTCGCTTCCGCGTATGGTCGCCGCAGTCTCCAGGGCAATCAAAGTCATCTGCCCGGTCACCCCGTGCATGCCTACCGAATCATTCGGGTGGTGCGTAATGATGAAGTCGGGCCGAACGTCCGTGATCACGTCCGCGATGTCTTCAACGATACGTCTTTCGACCATCGGCACGTCATCGTCATGGGCCAAACAGCGAACATCACTGACGCCAAGTTCGGCGCACGCCTCGACGAGTTCCCGCATCCTCTCCTGCTTGACGGCTTCGATGTCTATCTTCTCGCCTCGCTTGGAAGCCGCAACGGCCTTCTCATGATGAGAGACGCCGTAGGTCGGAGTCAGCGCGACCACTCTGTCGCCTCGTTCCACGTGGAGGGCCATCGTGCCGCCCGCGTACAGGACAACGTCCTTCGGGTGTCCGCCGACGTTGAGGACGGTGAGTCTGCTATCCATGTGTATTGGAAGATCCTCCATCAGGCCAACCAGCGGTCATTCCTCGACCTCGATTACGATGTCCTCCCAGGTCTTTCCTCCATCGGTGGTACGGGCTATCTTGGAGAGCGAGCCACCCACGAAAATCGTGTTGTCGGATGTGAAGTTTGGAGAGAGTTCCATCGTGCGGAACGTCCTGCCCTTGACCAAGGTGTTTTCGAAAGTCTCTCCTTGGTCCCTGGACACGAAGACGTTTCCGTTGAGTGAGGCCATGTATACCAGGCCGTCACGGCGGAAGTTCGGAGATACTGCCAGCCCCACGGTCTTGAGACTGGTGAGGCCCTCGTCGACCGGCCGCCAGAAGTTGCCCCCATTCGTCGATTTGAACGGGCCTTCGTCCTTCATTCCAAGGAACACCGTCTGGTCTTCAGCGTAGTCGGGCGAGAAGCGAATCTCGTTCGATGCTCCTTGGAAGAGCCCGCGCGTAATGTCCTCCCAGGACTCCCCACCGTCGAGCGAGCGAAATACCCCGTTTCGGCCTGTCCCCGCAAACACGGTGCGGTCGGAAGAGTACTCTGGAGAGATTCCTATGGCCAGCACATTGCTGCTGGGAAGTCCGACCTGTTCCCAGGAATCCCCACCGTTGGTGGAACGGAAGATTCCGCGGAACTGCGTTCCCGCAAACAACGTCCTATCGCTTGCAAAGTCGGGCGATATGGCTATGACGGCGACACTGCGGCGCTCCAGACCCTTGGCGGTCTGCTCCCACATGTCCCCCCTATTGGTGGATCGAAAGACTCCGTTGCGGACGGTGCTGATGAATATGGTGTTGTCATCGGGAAAGTCAGGGGAGACCACCATGTCGGTTACTACCCCGTCAATGAGGCCGTCGTTGATGCGTGACCAACTGTTCCCGTAATCGGAGGAACGGAAGACGCCGCCGGGGTCGGTGCCGACAAACATTATCCCGTCCTGCTCGAAGTTGGATGAGAACGCGAAGCTGATGAGGTCCTCAGGATCTGAATCGATGACGATCGGCGTCGGCGTCGGCTCTTCATTTCCCCCTATACATCCTGACAACACTGCCGCGCACATCGTTAGCAGCACCATAACCCAGACAACCCGCATCTTTGCTCTCACCTCCGTGATCGCCTATGTTAGACAAGAATTACAACACGTTCCGAAGTCAACTTTACAGGCCTGCTAGGGTACGTGTTTCACGCCTTCTCGATTGTCACGCCGAGTCGGAAGGACCGCAGACGGTCGCGATAGAGTTCGGCATGTTCCAACGGACAGGTTATCACCACGGCGCGACCGGTGTTGTGCGCCTCCAGCATGACGGCGACGGCCTCGTCACTGCTCAGTGTTTCCACGCTCTTCAGGAGCGCCGCAACGACAAAGTCCATGGAGTTGACGTCGTCGTTATGCAGGATCACGGAATACGGTGGTAAGACGTCCCGCAATTCCTCTACGAACCCCCTGGTTTCGGTCGTCGTATTGATGACTGCGTGAAGCTGCATCGTCGGAGAATTCCACCTCTTCCGATCTAATGGATATATGGTAGTATCCGCCTATATCGATGGCAACTTCCAACTGGCGGGCCTGATTGACCTGAAGAAACCATGAAACGCACCAATCATAATTTCCCGGTTCTCGTCCTCCTCGCGGCAGCGGCAGCACTGATATGGGCCGCATGCGCCCCGGAAGACGAGCCGTTCCCCTTCGATTACCACGGAACCCCTACGCCATCTCCCGTTCCAATTGCCGACGCGACTCCGGAAAGGATCATCACCCACAAGTACGACATCATCAGCAAGGGCGAGACCATCAAGATCGCCGAGTGGGACGACAATACCCTGAAGCTCCTGAACTTCCTCGCCGGTTACGTAGTTGTCTTTGGGTTCGATCACGTCGTGGAGCTTGTCGACCTCGGAGACAGGCACTATGGCGACGCCCTGCTGGCCGGTGACGTGCATCTCGTCCTGTGGATGGAGGAAGACTGGCATGAGATGACCGGTGACGACGCGGGCATACTGAACGTTGGCTCGTTGTACGAGGGTGAATCGGATCTGACAATTGGCGCAAGCCCTGCCCTTAAAGAAGCATCCCAGGAGATCATTGACTTCTTGGGCGTCTTCATTCCAGGCGACGAGACGATAGAGTCCCTTGCCTCGCGGATTACCGGCGGGCGCATCGGTATGAGGCCGAACGTGGCCGGCGTCAAGTACTTCAAGGAGAATGCCGAGACCTGGAACCAGTGGATCGGCCCCGATCAGGCGGAAGCCGTTCAGACCGCCATCGATGGGAACAAGACCGGCTTGATAAACCGCAAGTGCATTCCCGATGGCGGGAACGACAACTGCGTGCGTTGAGGGATCCTTCCCAGGTCAAACGTTGCTTTTCAACCAGCACAGCACCTGAGGCAGCAGCTTTGAAAGCACTCGACGACTGAGAACCAGCCCCCAGTGTGAGGAGTCCTCCACGAATATCTGGTCGGAGGCAAGGCCGACGCCGTGGTAGCTTGGCTCCGTCGGATAATAGTCGTCAAGTCCGCCCAGAATCTCGAGCATGGGACACGGCATCCGCTCGATGAGAATGCCCCTCATCCGCTGGCTCCTCATCAGCAGGGACTCATCACACAGAGAAGACTGAGCGATGCGCCGTTCCTCGGTGGTGAGGTCGGGCATGTGCGGCAGCAACCGCGGGTCGCCCTCCAGCGTGTAGCCAATTTTCTCCGGCGTTTGCAGTCCATGCTCCAATTCGACGGACTCGTCCACGCTGTCAACGGGTGGATCGGGATCGATGGCAACACACGCGGCGTATCCCCCTCGTGATGCCGCGATGAGGGCGATGTGACCTCCCATGCTCCACCCGACCACGACCGGCGGCGCATCCAACTGTTTGGCGACGGCATTCACGTCGTCAACGTAGTCGAAGATGCCGACATGAGTAAGGTCGACGGCGCCACTGTCGCCATGTCCCCGAAGGTCGAGGTTGAAGGTCGGCCACCCCGCCTCAACAAATGCCGCCTGCCAGTACGTCCACACCGGAGCCGACGTTCCCGCGCCGTGAACGAAAATCACCGGCGGCTTATCGGTCGGCTCGGACGGGAGCTTGGTGACTATCGAAAGCATGGTCAAGCGGGAGTCATCGCCAGTAGACGTCGGCTGCCGGGTCTGATGCCTTCAAGAAGGCTCCTCGTTACCCTTCATCTTGTTCCGCCTGTTCTTACTTCTAGGCGTTGTCGTCGCGCTTTGAGAGTCTCTCCCTCGTATAGCCAATACGGTGTGCCAGAGGGCTGCGTTTTCCATTTCTTCAACTTTTTTGCCAATCTGGAAATTGAGAATTGTTTTCCTTTGTAGACAACCTCATTGCCATCAACTATGCACTCTATGGTAGGATCGTCCACCCACTGAAGCGCTGCGCCATTTGGAATACCTAACTTAGCAAACGGGAACCCTTTTCGTCCGGACGACGTGGTAGTGGGCTTGCTAGGTTTGGCCTTGCTCGCCCTGAACGCAGCAACCGGGAACCCTTTTCGTCCGGACGACCCTTGCTTTATTGTCCCGTCTTCAGTGGTATCCTCCTGTCCACTTGGAGGCGTAACGTCCTCAAGCTCAAGGAGTCTTAGTATTGCTACAACTCGAAAGGGCTCAACGTTGAAAAACTCCCGATTACGCCGTACTCGGGAACGGCCAAAGGCTTCGTGCAAAGCCTTCTCAACAGCGGGAGCGTCCTCCACTACGGAAGCGTGTTCGCAATTGAAAGGCTGGGGCACACTTCCTGCATCCAACGACTTCATACGCTTAACAACACTGTCAGCCGTGCCGTCTTTAACGAACCCTATCTTGATGTAACCCTCCATCGCCGCGTTGCTGAGAACGTACACCGCGCCGGATGCCTGTGGCTTACCTTCCACGTCAACGCTCCCGAAACAGAGGCGCGGGCCTCTCGATGGCCTGCTGCAACCGCCGCATGAAGGCGGCAGCGACGGCCCCGTCGATGGTCTGATGATCGACCGTCAGGCTCAGGGTGAGCATCTCGCGCACGACGATCTCCCCCTTGCTGACGATCGGCTTCTGCACGGACCTGCCGACGCCAAGTATGGCGCTCTGCCCCGCGTTCAGGATCGGCGTGAATCCGTCCACTATGCCGAGAACGCTGATTGTGAAAGTTCCACCCAATACCGCATCCGGCAGGAGCGTGCCTTCCTTCGCTTTCGCGGCGAGGTCGTCCATTTCAGCAGCAACCTCGGAAATGCTCTTCTGCTCCACCCCGCGAATGACCGGCACGATGAGACCCTCATCTAGGGCCGCGGCAAATCCCACATTGACCTCATCGAACTGATGGACGGTCCCCTCATGCAGGATGCTGTTTATGGCCGGTACGCGACTGATGGCCGAGGCGCACGCCTTGATGATGGCGTGCGCCAGCGTGATGGTCGTGTCTGAGTCCTTTGAGGCGTCGCGGCGCATCTGCTGAACGTCCGTCACGTCGACCTCAAGGAAGAAGGAGAGTTGAGCCGTATTGGCAATGCTCGACCGCATGTGATCGGCGATGCCCTTCCTCATACCGGTCATCTCTACGGAAGAGGATGGCGTGGGAACGCCCGGCGGAAGCTGGGGCCCCGACTGGGCCTCGGCGTACGCGCGAACGTCGGCCTCCGTGATTCTCGCGCCGCCGGTCGGGACCTCACTTATGTCGATCCCCAGATTCGCGGCAACCTTTCTCGCTCCGGGCGTAGAGCGAACGGGAGGTCCACCGGACCCTGCCGCTCGTCGCGAAGTCGCCGTTCGAGACGATCTTGCCGACGGAGCCGCCGCTTGCCGCTCCTGTGGCTTCTCGGCCGCCGGAGGCTCTTCACCCTCCGCAAGGAAGTACCCGAGCACCTGGTCGACCGGAACAGTCGCGCCGCTGTCGGCCACCGTGTGAAGTATCCCGTCCTCTGCCGCTTCAAGATCGTAGGTCAGCTTCTCCGATTCGATCGCCGCCAGAGGCTCTCCTCTCTTCACGGCATCGCCGGAAGACTTGCTCCACGTAACCACCCCCTCGGTCATGAAGTCGCCGAGTCGCGGCATGACAATTGGAGTCGCCATAGTTCAATTCTCCCTAATTGACAAAGGTAATGACTGTCGTGCGCCCAGCTTCCACCGTCCTACTAGCCCATCACCTCGTTGACGGCGTCGATGACCTTCTCCGGCGTGGGCATGTACAGCGCCTCAAGGGGACGGCTGTAGGGTACCGAAGTGTGCGGTGGATTCACTCGCACAGGAGGCGCGTCGAGGTAGTCGAACGCCTGCTCCGCGACCAGCGCCGAAATATCGCTCGCGACGCTGCAGCGCGGGTAGTCCTCGTCCACGATGACCACTTTGCGCGTCCGTTGTACCGATTCGAGGATCGTCTCCTCGTCCATAGGCGAGGTGGAAAGCAGGTCTATGACCTCGGCCGATACGCCGTCGTTTGCAAGGGCATCTGCCGCCTGTTGTGCGATGTGCGTCGTGTAGCCGATCCCGATCAACGTAACGTCATCCCCTTCACGGGTGATGCGGGCCTTGCCGATGGGAAATTCGTACGTCTCTTCCGGAACGTGCACGTTCGCGCTGATACCCATCAACTGCCGGTTATTGAAGAGGACAACGGGATCATCGTCGCGGATGGCGGAGACCATGAGGCCTTTCGCAGTGTAGGGGTCGGACGGCACAACTCCCTTGAGACCGGGGAAGTGCGTGAAGATCGAGTAGAGCGTTTCGGAGTGTTGGGCCGCCGTGTTCAGTCCCGCGCCCATGCCCGTCATGATCGTAAGCGGCAGCGTAATCTTCCCTCCGAACATGTACCGCATCTTCGCGGCGTTGTTCGTAATCTGGTCGGCGCAGACACCGAAGAAACTCACGTACATCAGCTCGACAACCGGACGCAGCCCCGTGGCCGCCGCGCCAACGCCCGCTCCGATGAATCCGGCCTCGGAAATCGGTGTGTCCCGAACGCGGTCCGCTCCGAACTCCGTGATAAGGCCTTTCGTCAGACGCATGGGCCCACCCCACGAGTCAATGATGCCCTGGTCCTCCCTGCCCGCGCCGCCCGCGACGTCCTCGCCCATGACGATGACCGCAGGGTCGCGCCGCATCTCCTGGCGCAGGGCCTCGTTGATGGCCTGGATGTATGAGAGGTTTCGTGTCGCCGTTTCAGTTACCATGCTGTTTCTCCTGAAATTGTCAATTCGACAGGGCTGCGCGCGATTTCTCCTGACTACGCGTAGCTGATGTATACGTCGGTGGTCAACTCTCCGTCGTCGGGGAAGGGACTCTCATCGGCAAACCTCGTCGCTTCCACCACGTCCGCGAGCGCACCCGCGTCGATCGCATCGACCTCTTCCTGCGTTGCCACATCGTTCTCGACCAGGTAGGACACCATCGTGCTGATGCAGTCGCGGGCCTCGTAGTAGTCCTCCTCTTCCTGAGTCCGATACGTGAGCGGATTGTCCGCCCCGAAGTGTCCGAGATAGCGATAGGTCTGCGCCTCAATGAAGGTCGGTCCCCCGCCCGCCCGGGCGCGCGCCACTGCTTCGCCGCCGATCTCGTACATCTCGAGCACCGACTGCCCGTCGGCGATGATGCTCGGCATGTCGTAGCCTTCGGCCCTCGCCGCGATCGACTCGCCGGCAACCGAGTATTCGACGGGAGTCGACTCGGCGTAGCGGTTGTTCTCGCATACGAAGATGACCGGCAGCTTCCAGATGCCCGCGAGGTTCATCGCCTCGTGAAGCGTCCCCTGGTTGGCCGCGCCGTCTCCGAAGAACACCACCGAGACCTGGTCGGTGCCGCGCACCTTGGCGCTGAGACCGACGCCGGTAGCAACCGGAATGTTCGATCCGACGACCCCGTTAGCGCCGAGCATTCCCTTGTCAATGTCGGCTATGTGCATCGTCCCGCCCTTGCCCTTGTTCGTACCGGTCGACTTTCCGAGCAGCTCGGCCATCATCTGCTTGAGATCGAGCCCCTTGGCGATGCAATGGTGGTGACTGCGATGCGTACCCAGCACATAGTCATCGTCACGAAGGTGGGCGCAAACTCCCACGGGCACGGCCTCCTGTCCGATGGAGGAGTGCATGCCGCGCAATTTGCCCGCGTCCGCCTCGCGCTTTGACTGCTCTTCGAACCTGCGGATGGTCACCATCGTCTTGTACATCCAGAGCAGTGTATCCTTCTCGATTCCGGTCGTTGTCGTCGCCACGATGAGACCTCCAAAGTCCTGGCTGATGGTGCGCGCTATGATAGCAGGGTGCGCAAATGGTGTCACGACAGCCGTTTGACCGTAATTATTCAGACGAACACCCCACCCCTATGGATACCCGCTTTCGCGGGTATGACGGTGACTGTGTGCGTTGAGCGCTCTCACAAAGTCTGAACAGTTATGTTTGACCGGACGGGTACTGAGTCCTACACTGAGGCCGCTCACTACTCTCAGGGGATGTAACAATGACCATTTTCGATGCTCACGCACACTGCTTCCCTCCTCTCGGCCAGGACCGGGGCATCATGAAGACCCGGCTTGCCGAGCACCAGTACCACGTCCGCTTTCACAGACAGGGAATACGTCGCACTCGCGACGACATGCCGGTAGAGACATATCTTCTCGCGGGTGAAGAGGATGGAGTCTCCTTCCAGCCGGACGTGGACTTCCGCATCGGAGAATTCGGACGCGTCGAATTCACCGTCGACGGTGAGGACTACTACATCCAATGGATGCCGCCGACGCTTTTGGATATGTCCTCATCGCCGGAGTATATGATCGCTCAAATGGACTACGTCGGCGTGGACCGCGCCGTCATCCAGCACGACCGAATCTACGGCAAGCTCGACGACTACCTTTCGGACTGTGTGCGGAAGTACCCCGACCGTTTCGTGGCTTTGGCGCAGGTAGACGAGTGGCGAGCCGGTGAACCCGACCAGATCGAACGGCTGAGGCATGAAGTGACGGACCTGGGCTTCAAGGGCCTGTACTTCTCCACGGGCGGCTTCGTCCACACTGACTTCGCCAACAATATCAACGACCCTGAGTTCGAGCCGCTGTGGGACACCGTCGCCGATCTCGGCATAACCATTCACTGGTACGCCGGAGAATACCGCACGAACATCACGGAGGCATACTTTCGAGAGCTGGACGACATTCTTGAATGGGCCGGACGTTACCCCGGAATCCCATGCGTACTAACCCACGGCCTCAACCAGATCAGCACGCTCCGCGGCAAGCCCGGCCGATACGACATATCTCAAAGCACCATCGATCTATTGAAGCTGCCGAACTGGCACGTCGAACTCATGCTCCACATCATGTCTTCCGACCACGAGTTCCCTCCCTACAATCCGGCTATTCACGAGGTTGTGCGTCAACTGGTCGATGAAGTGGGGGCCGAGAGCCTGGTCTGGGGTTCGGATATGCCCGCATGCGAGCGCACGTGCACCTACAAGCAGTCGCTCATCCTGTTCCAGACTCAGTGTGACTTCCTGAGCGAACCTGAAAAGGCACTGATCCTTGGGGGAAATCTCGAGCGACTGTATCCGCTGAACTAGGAAGGTGTCCAACTACTTAGAACAGCCTTTGTAATTCGTAATGCGACATTGTATCTAGTATGTAATTATTTGACTCCGCCCCCACTTGAGGCGTACACTCTCTCTTGGTGCGCAGATCGAATGACAGGAAAATAGATAGTTCAAGATGGAGACCCCCGAATGACTGAAGAGAACGGATACATCGTCGACGCGACCGCAGTTCATAAGACTTACAGCACCGGCAAGGTCACCGTCCCTGCCCTCCGCGGCATCGACCTCAAGGTCAGGCGAGGTGAAATGGTCGCCATTATGGGACCAAGCGGCTGTGGCAAGACCACCACGTTGAATTGCCTGTCGGGCTTGGACGATATTGACTCCGGCTCGGTAATCGTCGAAAGCCAAATCATCCACGACCTGCCCGACGACGAACGCAGCGACTACCGGGCTCGCCGCATGGGGTTCGTGTTCCAGTTGTACAACCTCCTGCCTGTCCTGAGCGCCGCGGAGAACGTTGAGATGCCCCTGCTCGTATCGGGCATCAGCTCGAAGGAGGCGCGACGACGCTCCTTGGAACTCCTCGATCAAGTTGGTCTGGCCGACCGAGCCGACCACCTGCCGGCCGAACTCTCCGGCGGCCAGCGTCAGAGGGTCACGATCGCGCGGGCACTCGTCAACCGTCCGGCCATCGTCTGGGCGGACGAACCTACGGGCGACCTCGACAGCGAGACTGCTCAAGAGGTCATGGACCTGATGATCAAACTCAACAAGGACAGCGGCGAGACCTTTGTCATCGTTACGCACTCCCGCGAGGTAGGTGAGATCGCCGACAGGATCGTGACGATGCGCGACGGCCTCGTGACCGACGACGGGCTGGGCGGAAGGGCGCCGGAGCCCGCAACCTCCGCCACCTAGCACCGAGTCTTTGATGCTCAATAACCTCACACCCGTACCAAATGACGTGCCTGAAAAGGACGTAATACCCGGTCTCAATTACACGCAAGTTAGCAACTGGCCGTCCCGACGGCCTCGAGGTATGTGATGGAAAAGCTGTTCGGCGTCCCGCTGCCCACGTTGATGATCATCCTCTCGGCGATTTTCCTCGTGACTATGCTGATCGTAGTCGGCATGGCCTTACGCAACCCGGTCATGCTAAAGATGGGTATACGTCCCATTTCGCGTCGACCGGGCATGACGGCCCTGATCATCATCGGCGTCATGCTCAGCACGATCATCATTTCCGCCGCGTTCGGAACTGCCGATACCCTGAGCTATTCCATTCGCGACATCGGCATCAATGGGCTGGGAACAATCGACGAGATCGTCATCTCGGCTCGCGCCCAGGAGGGCGACCAATTCGGCCAGTCGTTTATCTCCATGGAGCGCTACGAGCAGATTCGGGCTGACCTTGCCGCTGACGACCGCATCGATGGCATCATGCCCCAGTTCACCCAGAACGTGCCTGCCGTCAACCCGGCGGAAGACCTCAGCGAAGGGCAGTTAAACCTGCTGGGCATCGACCCTGCCCTGCTGGCTGGCTTCGGCGGCCTGAAGCTGGCGTCGGGAGGAAATGCCGACCTTCAGAGTCTCCGGCCCAACGAGACGTTCATCAATGAGGACGCTTCGGAAGAGCTTGATCTCCAGTCAGGCGGTGAACTGGAGATCTACGTCGAGGACGGCGCCGAACGGTTCGTCGTCAAAGGCGTACTCGAAGACGGCGGCTTTGCAGGCATCGACTCAACAATGATTATCTCGCTGGATCGCGCACAGGAGATATTCGGCAGATCGGACCAGATCACGTCCATCGTCCTTTCAAACCGGGGTGACAGGCTGTCGGGCAACGAGCTCAGCGAGGAGGTCACGAAGGACCTCCGGGTCAAGTTCGCCGACCGGGAGACGGCCTCCCGCCTGAAGGATCTTCTCAATGACGACGTTTTTCTGACGGCACTTGAACTGGAACGGGACACCGCCGCCGGCGATGATAAGAAAGAGGAGTTGACCAAGCTCCTCGACGGGATACGCGCGCCCGACCTTACCGACGATCTGGTTGCCGCCCTGGCCGACGTGGAGATTTCCCAGGATGTGCAGAATATCCTCGATTCGGACGAGATGCGCGATCTTCAGCGCGAAGCGACAACGCTCTTCAGCGAGCTCGCCGAAATGTACGTCTTGGACATTAAATTCGACATCCTCAGGGGCGCGGAGCAAGCAGGCACCGCCATAAGCGTCTTCTTCCTGACCTTCAGCACGTTCTCAATTGCCAGCGGCATCCTGTTGATCTTCCTGATCTTCGTGCTGCTCGCGGGCGCGAGGAAGTCGGAGATGGGCATGGCCCGGGCCGTCGGAGCCAAACGCCGGAACCTCATCGAGATGTTCGTGTTCGAGGGGACTGCCTATGCCCTCGTGTCGGCCGCCATCGGAGTCGTGCTTGGACTTGCCGTTAGCGCGCTCATGGTAGGCACTCTCAACAGCATTTTCTCCTCGTTCGAAGACGACTTCACCCTGAAGCTCAACTTCACCCTGCCTACGATAGTCGTCTCGTACTGCCTGGGCATGATCATCACATTCGCAACGGTCGGTATTTCCGCCTACAGGGTGAGCCACTTGAACATCGTGGCCGCCGTTCGAAATCTACCCGAAAGCCTCGTGCCGGCAACTCCACCGAGTTTCCTCAGCAGACTTCTGGACGTCGTCAAGGGCGTCTTCCGCCCCGCTCTCTTCCTCTGGCGCGCGCTGAGGTACCTCATCAGGCGCGACTTCGTTCCCGCCGTGCTACACGTGATATTCGCCCTCGTGTGGCTATCCGTAGTCATTTGGGTAGTGGACATACTGATTCAGCTGTTCAAGCTCGTCTGGCCGTACCTCCTGCAGGGCTGGCTCCTGGTGCTCTTGGGAGTCGCACTGACCGGCGCCTCGCTGGGTCTCCCGTTCCTCCAGTTTTGGTCTGTCTTCGGCGGCGGAATATCGTTGACCCTGGCCGGTCTCGGACTGTTGGCAAAAGCCATTCTCGCCAGAGGCGACATGCCTCCCGGGCGAAGAGACCGGATCGTCTTTACTGCGACAGGCCTGGCAATCTTAGCCTTCTGGGCATTGCCGCCCGGGGCCGTCGACGTACTCTTGGGAGATGTCGCCGACGAAATGGGAGGCGATGTTGACATCATGTTCATCTCAGGCATCGCCATGGTCGGAGCCGCGGTCTGGACGGTCATGTACAATGCCGACCTGATCCTCCACGGACTCCACTTCATCACGAGTCGTCTCCGGCAATTCCGTCCAGTGCTCGTGACCGCAATAGCCTACCCGCTCAGTTCAAAGTTCCGCACCGGACTGACCCTGGCCATGTTCGCCCTCGTCATCTTCACCCTCACCGTTATGTCCGTCCTCACGGACACTTTCGGTACCCAGTTCGTTGAGACGAGAGTCGCCACGGGCGGATGGGACATCGAGGGCAGCGTCAACTTCACCACGCCAATCGACGACATCCGAACCGAAATCAATGGCATCGATACTGTAGACATTTCCAGCTTCGAGGCCATCGGAGGATATACGCAGATACCGATGCAGGTACGCGAGATCGAGGCCGATGACCAGGAATGGAACCGCCTCCGTTTCCTCGCCGCGGATGACGGATACCTCGAAGCAAGCGAGTACGACTTCAAGCTGATCGCCGACGGATTCGGCTCCACGACGGAGGACGTATTCGAGGCCATGCGAAATGACCCAAATCTCGTCGTCATAAGCGGATCTTTGCTCGATGACACGCAGGGCGAGCAGGGCGAGCAGATATCCCGCGTCTTCCACGAGGTGGGCTACGACGACGAGTCGATGTCGCCGATTGAGATCGAGTTGCGTGAGCCGAATACTCGCGCGGAAACGACCTTGACGGTAATAGGCGTCATCGACCGCGTCCATGACACCGGTTTTGTCGGCCTCGGCATGATCGGGTCAAAGATGAAAGTCGACGAGATAGCCCCGTTCCCGGTGCCTATCACGACCTATCGGTTCAGAGTCAACGATCTTGACGAATCAAAAGATATCGCCCGGAACATCGAGCGGGCTTTCTTAGAGAACGGAATGCAGACCGTTGTACTGGAGGACTTCCTGAATGAGCAGTTGGCCGCGCTGCGTGGCTTCTTCCGGCTGTTCACCGGGTTCATGGCGCTGGGCCTGTTCGTCGGCATCGCGGCGCTCGGCGTTGTCAGCACGAGGGCCGTCGTGGAGCGACGACAGCAGATAGGAATGCTTCGCGCGGTCGGGTACCGGAAGGGAATGATCCAGCTCAGCTTCCTCATCGAGTCGAGCTTCGTTGCCGTCCTCGGCATAGTCATTGGGACCGTGCTGGGACTTGTTCTCTCCTACAACGCAATCCTCGACATCCGCGACGAGGAGGGACTCGACACCATTCGCTACGCCATTCCGTGGATTCAGATGATAGTCATCCTGGGAGTGACGTACTTCTTCTCCCTTTTGGCGACCTACGTACCGGCCCGCCAGGCTTCAAATGTCTACCCGGCAGAAGCCCTTCGGTACGAGTAGCGCAAGCGAGGATCAGTTCGCCCGCGTAAACCGCTCGGGTCCGAAATCGTCAATTGACAGCGACGTCTCCCCTCGCGCAAGGAGGTCGGCGATGGCCTTCCCCATTGCAGGGGCGAGCATGATGCCCTTCTTCCCCGCCCCGGTGGTGACATAGAGGTTTTCCCGATCAGGAGCCTTGCCGATTATCGGCAGCGCGTCGGGCGTCCTCGGCCTCAGGCAAGCCGTCTGCTCCAACACACGCGCCTGCCTCACGCAAGGAAGGACGTGCGCGGCGTTCTCAATCAACCTCTCATGGGCTTCCGGTGTGATCTCGAGATTGAACCCGGCCTCTTCCTCCGTCGCTGCCACCCAGAGCTTGCCGTCCACCTTCTGCACTGCCGCGCCTGGACCTGCGACGTGGTACTCAAGAGGGGGGCGCAGCCCTTCAAGACGTACTATCTGCCCCTTCAGGGGCGTTACCGGAACGTCGAGTCCGGTCCACTCTCGGATCTGTCCGGACCACGCGCCTGTGGCTATGACGACTGCGCCGCAACTGACCTTGTCATCGTTCGTGACAACCCGTACCGCCGTGTCATCCTGCCAGTCTACGCCGACGGCTTGCTCCTCAATGACACAGGCTCCTCTGCGCCTTGCCGCGTCCATGAGAGCCCTTGTGAGCATTCGGCTGTCCACAATGCCGAGACTTTCCAGGAGTACCGCTCCCACGATCTCATGGCTGAGCCTGCCGTCCAGGGGAGCCACGTCTTGAGTTTCAAGCCACTCGGCTGAGAACCCCTCTGTCGCCTCCCAGCGCTCCATTTCCTTTTGCAGCGCGGGCACGTCGCTCTCGTCCAGCACGGTTTCAAGGTGAGGCACCATTCGACCCTGGAAATCGACGGAAGACTCCTCTTCGAGCACAGGCCATAGCCTGCGATGCTCGTCGAACGCCTCAAGGGCGAAAGCCGACAGCCGGCCGGGAATGAGCGCCCCTGAAAGCGGATTCAGAAGACCGAGCGCGTAACCCGAAGCGGCATTGCCAACGCCCCGGTGGTCGATGACGGATACGTCCAGCCCTTCGCAGGCCAGGTAGTACGCTGCGGCGCATCCCGCGATTCCTCCGCCTATGACGGCAACGTCCGTCGGGCGTTCCATGTTCGTTCTCCGTCATGCTAGTTCGGTTGTGCGGCTCTCGCCACACCCATATAATATCAAGCGTCCTCTAATCATCAACGCCGGATCAACGCGCCCTCCACTAGCAGGCTCAACCATGAAAATCCTCGAATACATGGAGACACACGGCCATGAGCAACTGCTCATCTGTCATGAGCCGTCGCAGGGTCTGAAAGCCTTTATCGCGATTCACGACACGACCCTCGGTCCCGCCTGCGGAGGTCTTCGCGTCTGGCCGCACAAGACCGAGGAAGACGCCATCATGGACGTACTTCGCCTGTCACGCGCGATGACCTACAAGTCCGCCGTCGCGGGCCTTGACCTTGGGGGCGGCAAGGCCCTCATCATGGCCGATCCACGGACCGACAAGAATGAGGCCTTGCTGCGGGCATTCGCACGTCACGTGGATTCCTTGGGAGGGCGCTACGTCACGACCGAGGACGTCGGCATGACGCCCCGCGACGTTGAGTATATCGCCCAAGAGACCGAGCACGTCGTGGGCCTGCCCGAGTCGCTGGGCGGCAGCGGCGATACCTCCGTCATGACCGGCCTCGGCGTCTATCTTGGCATGAAGGCGGCGGCCAAGGCGACCTGGGGAGACGACAGCCTGTCCGGATGTACCGTTGCATTTCAAGGCTTCGGACACGTCGGCTCAAACACGGCAAAGCACCTCCTTGAGGAAGGCGCGAAAGTCATAGCGACCGACATATTTGAGAGCGCCCGACAGGAAGCGACGGACATGGGCGCGACCGTCGTGGCCCCGGACGATATCTACGACGTCGACTGCGATATCTTTTCCCCATGTGCCCTGGGCGGCGTATTGAATACCGATACGATCCCTCGTCTCCATTGCCAGATCGTAGCCGGTGGAGCAAACAACCAGCTCTTGTCCGATACCGACGGCGATCTCCTTGAAGAGCGGGGGATCACCTACGCGCCCGACTATGTCATCAACGCCGGAGGAATCATCAACGTCGGCTCTGAGATCGGTGGAGTCTATCGCAAGGACCATGCTCTGGAATTGACTAAGCGCATCTACCGGACGACGCTTGACGTGATCGAGACCGCCCGCTCCGAGGACATCCCCACTTACGCGGCCGCCGACCGGATCGCCGAACGCCGCATTGCCGCCGTTCGCGATCTCAAGGCCTTGCGCTAGGATGTCAGCCACGGCTAGACCACTTCCCCCTAGAGAGGCATAACATGGAACTACGGGAATTCGGCAGGACCGGGTTGAAGATCACGCCTCTCGGCCTGGGCTTGGCGGAGATTTCCCGCCAGGAGCGTATGGGCGGAAACGTGTCCGCAGCCGCGAACGTCCTGAACCGGGCTCTCGACAACGGCATCAACTTCCTCGATACGGCGGCGTGCTATGGCGACACCGAAGCCCTCATGGGCGAGACGGTCTCGCATCGTCGTGACGAGTACGTTCTGGCTACCAAGGCCGGCCATGCCGTGGGAGACGAGACGGGAGAAAGCTGGACGCCGGAGACCATCGAACACTCCATCGACCGCAGCTTGAGACTGCTCAGGACCGACTACGTCGACATCGTCCAACTGCATTCCTGCGACGTTGACGTGCTGGAACGCGGAGACGTCATCGAGACGGTCGTTCGTGCCCAGGAGGCCGGCAAGACACGTTTCGTCAGCTTCAGCGGCGACAACGAAGCGGCGAAGTGGGCCGTTCGGAGCGGCATCTTCGCCACGCTTCAGACAAGCTACAACGTAGTAGAGCAGCACGCGCGCACGAAGGGACTATTCGACATGGCGCAGGCGGCGGGCATGGGGGTGATACTAAAGCGCCCCGTAGCCAACGGAGCGTGGTGGAGAGATGAAAGTCCTTACCCTTACGCGGATGAATACTTCCGACGCTCGCAGGTGATGAAGGAGGCCGGCCCGTTCGAGCACGACCTGGATGACAAGGTGCGTCTCGTCACTGGCTTCGCCCTGGCCGAACCTGCGGTCACGACCATCATCACCGGGACTCACAACGTCGATCACCTGAAATCAAACATCGACCTTGTGGCGAATCGCCTGCCCATTCCCGACGATACGGTTCGGGAGCTTCACCGGCGCTTCGAGCAGGTCGAAGACGACTGGCGGCAGCTTACGTAGCTGTGGGAGCTGGATGCCACTTTGCACATTCAAATTGACCAACCATTTGACTTGGAGTCCACCCTTGCCTGCGGACAAGGCCACCGCTGGCTCCCCGCAAGACATGCCTGGTATGAGGGCGTGCTCGGAAATAACCTCGTTCTAATTCGCCAGGTAGGTGAGCGTCTTGAGTTTCGTACCACTACAGATGAGGCGGATATTGCACGCCAGTTGAGTTGTCACTTCCGCCTGGATGATGACATTGAAGTCATCTACGATGAATTGAGTCGGCGCGACTCCAGATTGGCAAAGCTGGTACAGAAGTTCCACGGACTGCGTGTCATGCGGATCGATCCATGGGAGTGCCTCGTCTTTTTCATACTAACCGCCCGTTCCGACATTGACCGAGCTATGCAAAACATGGAGCTCATCGCCACGGAGTTTCGCACTGGATCACCATTGGACGGTTACAACGGCCCTCGTTACTGCTTCCCTAGGCCAATGGACTTGTGGGAGGACGACGCACTCGAAAAGCTTAACCACGTAATTGTGGGGTTGCGGTCGAAAGGGACCAGAATACACAAGGCGTCCCGCACCGCTTATAGCGGATACTTCGATTTTGATACGTTGAAGAACATGCCAGACGTCAGGGACGTTGTGATGAAGTTGGACAAACAATTCGATGGTGTTGGCCCCAAGAGTGCGAACTGTGTGGCTCTCTTCGCCCTCGAAAAACTTGATGGGTTTCCGATTGACACACACATCTTCAACACCCTAAATCGCCACTACGGAAACGAGCCAAACTATCCGACAGCTATGACGCCAACAGCAGTTAGTCGATGGGAGTGGTGTCAGAAGCAGTTCGGACGATACGCAGGCTACGCAAGCCAGTTCCTGTTCATCGACAGTTTTTCTTCATCCCTTCGCTAGCCCAACATCCTCTTGGCGATGATCTCCCGCATCATCTCAGACGACCCGGCGGCGATGGTCCACAGCCGGTAATCGCGGGCGAAGCGTTCAACAGGCAACTCGCGCATGTAGCCCAACCCTCCGTGCATCTGAACGGCCTCGTACGCAATGCGGTTCGCCATTTCCGTGGCATAGAGCTTGGCCATGGATACCTCGGTCACGCAGTCGCCGCCGCTCGCGAATGCCTCGACAGCGGCGTAGGTCAACCGTCTCGCAGCTTCTACGTCGACTGCCATATCCGCAATGCGGTGACGGAGGGCCTGGAACTCGGCAAGCGGTCTGTCGAAGGCCTCGCGGCCCTTGAGGAACTGAATAGTGTCCTCGATGGCTTGGCTCGCCGCCGACACGCTCAACACTGCCGAGAGCAATCGTTCCCTCTGGAGGCCGGCGGAGAGTTGGTAGAACCCCCTGCCCTCCTCACCGAGCAGATTCGCATGGGGCACGCGGACGTTCTCGAAGACCAGTTCCGCCGTGTCCGATGCCCACATACCAGTCTTGCTCAGCTTCCGGCTGACCTTCAGACCGGGACTTCCCGCCTCTACTAAGAACTGAGAAAGACGCTGATGCTTCCGGCCAGTGTCTCGCGTCCTGGCCGCGACGAAATACAGATCACCGTAGACCCCGTTGGTGATGTATGTCTTCGCGCCGTTGACGATCCAGTCGTCCCCGTCCCGTACAGCCCTTGTTTCGAGCGCCGCCATGTCCGAGCCAACTCCAGGCTCGGTGATGGCAAGGGCGCAGACCTTGCGACCGCTGGTTATGTCGGGCAGGTACCTCTGCTTCTGGTCGTTGGATCCGACGCGCCCCAGCCACGGCGAGGACATGTCGGTATGCACGATGACGCTGAATGCCACTCCTCCGGACCGGCACCGTGCAAGCTCCTCCGCGAGCACGACCGTCATCCAAAAGTCGGCGTCCGCCCCACCGTGCTGTGAATCGTACTCGATGCCGAGGAGGCCCAGGTCCCCCATGCGCCGGAAGAGTTCGCGCGGTATCTCGCCCTGCTCCTCCCACTCGTCGACGTGCGGAGTTATCTCGTCCTGGACGAATCGTCGAACGAGGTCGCGGAACATCTCATGTTCGGGAGTGAAGGGCATTGGGCTATCGAACTCTCTCAAAAGGTATGTAGGACAAAGCAGTGGGTCAAGAAGCAACCTGTCATTCCGAACGCAGTGAGGAATCTAAGATGCTTGTCCAGAACGTGATTGCTATTCCAACGACAGATCTTTCCAGCGTGGATTTAATGACTCAATCAGCGTGACCTTCTTGCTACGACGCCAACTCTTGATCTGTCTCTCACTCGTGATTGCAGACTCCACGTCTGAAGTCTGCTCATAGTAGGCAAGCCAAGAGACATTTTACTTACTCGTGAACCCAGGAACGAGTTTATTCTTATGTTCATACATTCTTCTTTCAAGGTTGTTTGTTACGCCAACGTAGAGTGTTCGAGTTCTCTTGGTGAGGATGTATACGTAGAAATGGCGATCCTGGGTTGCAGGCATAGACCCTAGATTCCTCACTCCGTTCGGAATGACAGATGTGTGCCCGGTTTGTCTGCCAGTCCCTGCTACTTGGCGTCCTCGCGCTGGCGGAGCTCCGTCCGGCGGATCTTGCCCGATATGGTCTTTGGCAGTTCGGAGAGGAATTCTACCTCGCGGGGGTACTTGTACGGAGCGGTCGTTACCTTCACGTGGTCTTGAAGCGCGGTCAGCACCGCATCCGACGGCTCGTAGCCCGGCGCCAGCACGACGAATGCCTTGACGATATTCGTACGTGCGGGATCGGGCTTGGCGATCACGGCAGCCTCGGCAACTGCGTCGTGTTCAAGCAGCGCCGACTCCACCTCAAACGGCCCTATTCGGTACGACGCGCTGATTATCACGTCGTCTGAGCGACCGATGAACCAGAAATAGCCGTCTTCATCGCGAGTCGCCCGGTCACCGGTGTAATACCAGTCGCCACGGAAGCAGTTTTCGTTCGCCTCGGGGTTCCTCCAGTATCCGGGGAACATTCCCACCGGCTTTTCTGGGGTCATGCGGATCGCAATCTCCCCCTCGTCTCCGTCGGGCAACTCATTGCCATCGTCGTCCACGACCGCCATATAGTAGTCGGGCGCCGTCACCCCCATCGAGCCGGGCCGGTGTTTCATGCCGGGGAATGTCGCCGCGCACAGGGTCGTCTCCGTCTGGCCGTACGCCTCCCAGATGTGGTAGCCAGTCCCGTCGCGCCACATGTCGATGACCTCGGGGTTAACCGGCTCGCCGGCCCCCATGCAGTGTCGCAGTGCCTTGGGCTTGAAATTTTCGAGATCTTCGAGCACGAGCATGCGGTATGCCGTCGGTGGCGCGAAAAATGTCGTTATCGGATATTGTTCAAGCGCCTGCAAGGTCGTGGCGGGCTCATACTTGCCGCGCTGGTCCCAGATGAACAGGGCTGATCCCATGTTCCAAGGGGCGAAGAAGGACGACCACGCCGCCTGTGCCCATCCGGTATCGGAGAGAGTCCAATGCAAGTCGGTAGGGCGCTGGTCCATCCAGAATTTTCCAGTGACGACATGCCCTATCGGATAGTTGCTATGCGTGATCGGGACCATCTTGGGGTAGCCGGTCGTGCCCGAAGTGAAGTAGATCATCATCAGTTCGTCGGCGGGGTTGTTCGGATTGGGCAGGTGGTCTGAAGCGTTGGAGACCAGGTCCTCGTAGTCATGGTAGCCGCCACTGTCGTCTCCTATGACGATGATCTCCCGCAGGTCGGGGCACTGGTCGCGTACTGCCTCCAGCTTCGGCAGATTCTCGGAGTCGGTAATTGCTACGGAGATCCCTGCAGCCCCGATCCGATAGGCAATGTCGCGGGGCGTCATCAACGTCGTACCCGGCACCGAGACGAACCGTCCCCTGATGCATCCCAGCACGATTTCCCACCACTCGACGAGGCGCGGGAGCATGGTCATCACACGTTCGCCCGGCTTCGTACCTATGCCGGACAGGGCGTTCGCGACCTGCTTGGACCTCTGGGCGAACTCTCGATAGGTGACATCGCGAGGCCTTCCGTCGTCGCTGACCCAGAGCATGGCCCGTTTGCCGGGATCGCTTGCCCACCTGTCAAATACCTCGTACGTCCAGTTATATCGCTCCGGCCTGGGCAAACTGAACGTGCGGTAGGTCTCGTGATAGTCTCCAATCTGATACTTCTGATTAGTCACGGTATCTCTCAAGCCATCCTGCCACGGCGTAGATGAAAGTGCGCACCATGAGCGCTCGGTCAGGCAGTATACCCAAGTTCGGCCAGAATCGCATTTCGATGCTCATCAAGAGCGGGAGGCGAACTCTTCGGCTCGACGGACCCCGTTGAAAATCTCATCGGCTGGCCGATGTACCTGAGGGCACCAACTTCGAAAACCGAACCGCGCGACACGAACTGCGGGAGTTCGAGGGCCTCATCGAGATCACGGACGGTTAAGGCAGGTACATCTACCTCCAAGAGTTCTCGCTCCCACTCCGATGACGGACGTTTGGCGAAGGTCGTCTCAAGCCGTCTCTTGATCTCCCCTGCCCGCTCGACGCGGTGTTCGAAAGTGAGACCTGAGATGTCTTCGAGACCCGCCACATCGCAGAAGTTGTTCCAGAAGTGGTCCTCGTGGACGATGCCGAGGCTCATCCATCGTCCATCCGCACAGGCGAACAGGCCGTATGTCGGGATCACCGTGACGTTCGGCGTGTTCCCTTCGTCATCAGAGGCACCAAGCGCCTCGACCCCCATGAGGGACAGGACAGCGTCCGTCATGGACAGGTCGATGTACGTGCCTTTGCCTGTGGACGTCCTGCCCACGACTCCGGCCAGGACAGAGATAGCGGCATACATCCCGGACGCAACGTCCGATATCAGGATGGCGGGAGGCCAAGGGCGGCCCTCTATAGCGGTCTGCAGCCCCATGTAGCCGCCGACGGCAAGATAGTTGATGTCGTGGGCCGGCACGTCGCTCCAAGGACCTTCTTGACCAAAGCCGGAGATCGAGCAGTAGACAATGCCGGGATTCCTTGCGGAGAGTGCCCCGTAGTCCACGCCGAGACGCTTGGCCACTCCAGGCCGCGAACCTTCAAGCACGATGTCAGCTCGTTCGACGAGCTGATGCAACACCTCGCGGTCGCTGTTGTTCTTGAGATTGAGCGAAACACTCTCCTTGCCGCGGTTCATTCCTGCAAACATCGAAGCGCTGCTCTGACGGAGAGGGTCACCTCCCGGCGGCTCGATCTTGATGACCCTCGCCCCGAGGTCGCTCAATATCATCGAGCAAAACGGGCCGGGCGTGTTCACGGTGAGGTCGAGGACGATCAGGTCAGAGAGTGGTCGCATAGTGGAGTTATTTTACAACGGGTTGGTTGAAAAAATATAAGGGAGTTGCTTGCACAGGCTGCACTAACTCTCTCCCGCAATTTCCTGATTCCTCCGCACTCCCCTTCCCCTCATCGCAGACATCGTCAGCGCCGTTGCCCCAAGCGCGACCGCCACCCCTGACACGCCCAGCGCAAAGGGCGCGTTGACCGCCTGCGCGAGGGAACCTATCAGGAGGCCACCAATGGCCGATGAACCCCAGCCGAGTTGATGGATGCTCATCACCCTCCCGCGAAACTGATCGTCAACGATGCTTTGCAGGAGCGTGTTGTTGACCGTACCGAACGCGGTGCTGGCCGCGCCCACGACCAGCATGGCAAGCAGCGAAACGGGCAAGTAAGTAATCTGTGAGAACAGCAGAAGACCTAGTCCGAACGTGAGGCCGGTCGCAACTTGCAGCAACGCCGAATCCCTGAGCCTGCCGAAGAGGATCAACAGCAGCGTTCCGCTCAGCCCTCCTATGCCGCCGGCAAGCAGCAGGTTCCCGTAGGTGTCAACGCCGCCTTGTAGGACGGTGTCGGCGAAAATGGGCAAGAGGGTACTGAACGATGAACCAAAGATGCCCGCGAGTATTCCGAGCGCGACCAGGCTGATGATGGTGGCGCTGCCTCGAATGTAGGCGAACCCTTCCGCCAGATCGCTCCACGGCATCGTCCGCTTGCGGTCGCCTATGTGCGGCCCCCGGTCGACCAGCGCGAACATGACGACCGTGCCTACGTACATCGCGCCTACGAAGAAGAACACTCCTTCAATGCCGAGCGCCTTGACCAACGGCGCAAACAGGAACGGCCCGATCACCGTGGAGCCGGACATCAGGAGAGACTGCAGCACCACGGCGTTCATCAGATGCTGACGCGGCACGAGGTTCGGAACAATTGCCTGGCGGCACGGAATGTCGAATGACAGCAAGACCCCGTTCGCCAACGAAATCGCCAGGAGATGCCACGGCTCGATGACATCCGTTCCCGCCAATACTCCCGTCAGCAGGGCCGTGAACGCGAAGAGCGCGCGCGTCGTAACTACCAACCGCATTCGGTTTACCCGGTCCGCCACGACGCCTCCCCACATCGAGAGCAGCAGGATCGGCCCCAGACCGGCGAAGGTCACAAGACCAAGCATCAGGGGTGAGTCTGTTAGCTGGTGCATCAGCCACAGCCGCCCGGCCATGAGCGCCCATATGCCGATGTTCGAGAAGGCATTGCCTATCCAAAACAGGCGGTAGCTGGCGTACCGGAATGCGACGAAGGGGCCGCTGGCAGGTTCAATGGACGTTGCGTCGCGGGGCATGCTCGATAGTATAGACCTAACGGCCACCCCTTTCGCGCGCACCCAATTTCCGTTGACGGTCTGCACGCCCGATGCTACACTCCCCGCGACCTTGCGAAGCCCTCAATCAGGACATCGCAGAAACCCTTGCTCTCGACAGGACTGAAGACCCATGAGCTATCGACTGGGCGTTGATGTCGGCGGAACATTTACCGACCTCGCCCTCTACGACACAGATACCGATCGCCTCGAATTCGCCAAGACACCCTCGACACCGGTAAACCAAGCCCTTGGAGTAGCCGCCGGAATCCGCGAACTGATGGACCGGCATGGCGTTTCCCCCAACCGGATCGACTTCTTCATCCACGGGACGACAGTAGCGACGAACACGCTCCTTGAACGCAAGGGCGCGAAGACCGCGCTCATCGTCACCGCGGGATTCCGCGACGTGCTGCAAATTGGCCGCCAGGACAGACCCGACCTCTACGACTGGCGCATTCGTCGCTCCGACCCGCTGGTGCCTCGACATCTGCGCTACGAGGCTCAGGAAAGAGTCCTCCACACCGGAGAAGTGCTGACACCATTGGAGAACGAGAACCTCCAACGCATCATCGCGAGTCTCAGGAGTGCCAGCGTCGACGCCGTTGCGGTCTGTCTTCTCCATTCCTACGCAAATGCTGCCCACGAACAGGCCATCGGCGACGCCATCCGCCGAGAACTCCCGGATGTCCCCGTCGCGCTCTCCCACGAGATACTCCCGGAGTTCAAAGAGTACGAGCGGATGAGCACGACGACGATCAACGCCTACGTCGCACCCGTCATGGAACGATACCTGCGCCGCCTCGAACAGAGCATCGCCGACGTTGGGCTCAAGTCCGACCTGTACATCATGCAGTCCAACGGCGGAACGATGGGTGCTGAGACCGCCATAGATCGCCCCGTCCACACGATCCTGTCAGGCCCGGCGGCCGGTGTCATCGGTGCTGTCGCCATCGCGCAGCAGGCGGGTAAGCCCAATAGCATCTCCATAGACATGGGCGGAACGAGCTTCGACGTGTCGCTCTCCTACAAGGGGGAGGTACGGCGCACCCAGGAAAGTGAGCTTGAACGCCTGCCCGTCAAGGTGCCGATGGTGGATATCCACACCCTCGGCGCAGGCGGTGGCAGCATCGCCTGGATAGACCCCGGAGGAGCGCTCCGAGTCGGCCCGCAGAGCGCAGGAGCGGACCCCGGACCCGCCTGTTACGGCAACGGGGGCACGGAAGCCACCGTGACCGACGCGAACCTCGTTCTCGGCAGACTTGGCGCGACCAGCCTGCTCGGCGGAACGATGACCTTGGACGTGGAGCTGGCACGGCAGGTCATAGCAGGGCGCATTGCCGATCCCTTGGGCCTGACCGTGGAGGAGGCCGCTGAGGGCATCGTGCAGGTCGTCAACGCCAGCATGGTCAAGGGCATCCGGGTCGTTTCGGTCTCCAAGGGGTACGATCCGCGAGAGTTCTCCCTCGTCGCCTTCGGGGGCGCGGGACCGCTTCACGCATCCGAGCTTGCCGACGAGATGGACATTCCGTCCGTACTCGTGCCCGTGGCTCCCGGAGTCACGTCGGCACTGGGCCTGCTTATGGCTGACCTCCGCCACGACTTCGCCCAGACTGTCCTCAAGCCGGGCAGCGAACTATCGGCCACGGAAATAACATCGTGGTACGAGCAGTTGGAATCCCAGGCTATGGAGCAGATGTCCCGCGAGGGAGTCCCGTCCGAGGACGTATCCCTTGTTCGCGCCGCCGATGCTCGCTACGTCGGCCAGGGATACGAGTTGGAGGTGATTGCAGCGTCAGGCAAGCTCGAGCAAAGCGATGTCGAGGACATCATGGAGAGGTTCCACGAGGCCCACATCCGGAACTACGGGTACGCCTCGCGGGACAACCCGGTCGAGGTCGTGAATCTCCGGGTCACCGCTCTCGCATCCATGCCGAGGCCCGACCTTGCCCATGATTCGCAGGACGCCGGTGGAGACCCCTCACGTGCCATCGTCGGCCAACGGGACGTGTATTTCAAGAATGACCGTATACCGACAAACGTGTACGACCGCTCTGCCCTCCTCCCCGGCGACGTGATCACCGGGGCAGCTATCGTTGAACAGCTAGACTCGACGACCGTCGTTTGGGAAAACCAGACTGCGGAGGTCGACAATTTCCTGAACCTTCTCGTTACCGGCAAGCACAAGTAGAGAACTCGCAACAAGAGCAATACCCTCAAACCCTCAGGTGGCAGCATGTCCTCAAACAACGTCGATCCGATCACCCTGGAGGTGATGCGAAACGGGTTCTACTCCATCGCCGACGAGATGATCGCCGCGCTGATCCGCGCGAGCTACTCGACCAACATCAAGGACAGGCGCGACACGTCCGGAGCGATTTACACCGGCTCCGGCGAGGTGGTCGTCGTAGCGCAGAGCGAAATCGGCACCCCGCTCCACCTCGGCACGATGCACTCGGCAGTCCTCACTGCGATGGAGCAATACCCCTTCGAGGAGCTGGAGCCGGGCGACGCCCTCGCGATGAACACACCCTACCCGGCAGGTCCCGGCCACCTCAACGACCTCGCCCTGATATCTCCTATCTTCCACGAGGGCGAGCTTATCGCCATCACCGCGAACCAAGCGCACCACGTCGACATGGGCGGATTCGCCCCGGGCTCCATGCCATTCGGTGTAACCGAGATATTCCAGGAAGGCCTGCAGATCCCCACCGTCCGTCTTTTCCGCAAGGGACAGCTGGACCGCGACCTTTGGGCGCTGATCGCACAGAACGTCCGCCCTCGAACCGAGGTACGGGGCGATCTTCTAGCCCAATTCGCCGCCAACAACGTGGCAGAGCGACGCTTGATCGACCTCGCCTCGCGGTACGGTCCTGAAATGGTGCGCCGGTACCTCGACGAGATGTTGAACTACTCCGAGCGGCGCATGAGGGCCGCGCTGCAGCAGATACCCGACGGCACGTATGAGTTCGAGGACTCGATGGAGGGCGACGGCATCGTCGAATCGCCTATCACCGTGAGAGTCAAAATCGAGTCGAAGGGCGATTCCTTCATCGCCGACTTTACGGAAAGCGACGACTCTTGCCAAGGGCCCCTCAACTGCCGTTGGCCTTCCGTCGCCGCCTGCGTCTACTACGTGCTCAAGGCCTGTCTCGATCCCGAACTTCCGCCGAACGCGGGCGCCTACCGTCCCGTCGAGGTCAAGGTGCGCGAGGGCAGCCTCCTGTCCGCGCAGTACCCGACGGCAGTGTGCAACGCCAACATCATCACGACGCAGCGGATAACAGACATCCTGCTCGGCGCGCTCGCGCCCGTAATTCCCGACAAGGTCCTGGCCGCGTGTTCCGGCACGATGAATTTGCTCAACATCGGCGGGATCGATCCGCGCAACGGCATCTACTACAACTACATCGAGACCTACGCCGGCGGACAGGGGGCCATGCACAACATCGACGGCATGGACGCGGTCCAGAACCACATGACCAACACCCGCAACGCTCCGGTTGAGGCAATAGAGCTTGCCTATCCCCTCCTCGTGGAGAAGTACGGCCTCGTGCCGGACAGCGAGGGGGCAGGTCAATACCGGGGCGGGTTGGGCATCCAGCGGCACCTCCGCGTGCTCGGCGAGAGCGTCACACTCACGCTGAGTTCCGACCGCGAGAAAGTCAGCCCATGGGGTCTCTTCGGAGGCGAGGGGGCGGAACGCTCAGCCTGTGTCATAGCGGCCCCCGACGGCTCCGAGAAGCGGCTCCCCTCCAAGGTCACCACGACCGTGCCACATGACCACGTCATCAAGACTCAGACGCCCGGAGGCGGGGGCTGGGGCGACGCCAAAACCCGCGACGCGGATGCGGTAGCCCACGACGTGCTGGAAGAGTTTATATCAGCAGGGCGGGCCGAATCGGTGTATGGAGTAACGGCCGAGGGATAGAGGGAGTCCCCAACACCCTAAGGCTTCGCCATCATGTAGCCGACGCGAGGCTGCGTCATGATGTACTTCGGGTCGTTGCCGTCCTCGTCCAGCTTGCGCCTTATCTTCTTCACCATGGCTCGCACGAGTTGGGCGTCACCGGAGTACTCCGGTCCCCATACGCGCTGCAGCAACTGGTCGTGCGTCAGCACCCGACCGGCGTTGACCGAAAGCTCGAACAGCAGCTTGTACTCGGTCGCCGTCAGGTGCACGGGACGGTCGGACATCGTCACGCCGCGTTCCATGTAGTCGATGGTCAATTCACCCAGCCGGTAGGGCCTGTATACCTCCATGTGATCGAACACCACCCGCTTGCGCAGGGAAGCTTCGATCCTCGCCACCAGTTCATTCGGCGCGAAGGGCTTGACGATGTAGTCATCGGCTCCCATCCTCAACGCCTGGACCACATGCTCCTCCCCGTCGTGCGCCGACAGGAAGATCACTGGCACCGACGACACCTGCCGAATGCGCTTCATCAGATCGAACCCGCTGACACCCGGCAGTATCAGGTCGAGCAAGACAAGGTCAGGTTGCTTGATCTCCAAGAACTGGATCAACTCGTCCGGACTCCCTGTGCCCATCCAGTTGTAGCCCGCATCGGTCAGCGTGTTGCGCACGTATCTGAGTAGCTGAGGGTCGTCGTCGATCGCGAGTATAGTCGCCGACGCCTCCGATCTCGCTCCCGGAATCCCGAAGGCTGGGTCGGCCACAGCGGACACGGCGTGTTCGTTCGCCGGAATCGTGAAAACAAACCGTGAGCCACTTCCTTCCCCCTCGCTCTCAGCCCAAATGCGGCCACCGTGCGCCTCAACGATTCCCTTGCAGATCGCAAGGCCGAGGCCTGCCCCGGCAATCCTCCGTTCTCCGTCGGTGCCATCGACTCGCGAGTACGGCGTGAATAGCTGTGGCATCTGCTCCGCGGATACCCCTCTACCCTCGTCCATGACGGCTATCTCGACATGCGTCTCCTGTCGTGTGGCGGTCACCATGATCGTCGAGGATTCGGGTGAGTACTTCGATGCGTTGGACAGAAGGTTGTTCAGTACCTGCGCTATGCGAGGCCTGTCCACCTCGATGTTAGGCAGTCCCGACTCCAAGTCAACCTTGATATCGTTCCGTGCCCCGCCTCGCAGAAACGCATTCCTCGCCTCTGCCACAAGAAACACAACGTCCGTCGGCTCAGGAGTGACCGACAAGGCCCCAGCCTCAATCCTCGACAGATCGAGGAGGTTGTTGATGAGGTCGCGCAGGAGATCGGACTGCTCGTCGATAATTCGGAAGAACTGCCGCGTCTCCGCTGGATCGAAGGTGGAAGAGTCGTTGAGAACTATGGACGTGGACCCTTTGATGGTCGTAAGCGGCGTCCGCAGCTCATGGCTCACCATGCCGAGGAACTCGCTCAGATTGGCGAGCCGAGTGCGAAGCGCCTCATTCTCCCGTCTGAGCCTCTCGGCTTCCCTCGACGACCCGTCCTGCTTGGACATTTGCGTGGTCTCCCACGTTGCTTGGGTGCGTATGACGGATTATAGCATGCGCTGTGATCGACCCCTTCGATGGGGCCGCATAGATGAAAACTCGGAAAAGGTCACGGAACGGTCACGCTTCTGCTCTTGACGGTCACGCTGAGGTCATATTCCCAGCTTAGGATGTGGATATAAGGCTGAAATCATAGGGAAGGAGGCTTACCATGAAGCGAAGAATTGCCCTGCTCTTCGGAGCGATAGTATTTCTGTTCCTCGTGGTTGGGTGTGCCGAAAGTCCACGTCGGTTCGATGCTCGCTTCTGCGATGCCGAGTGCGAGGCCCAAAGGCAGGCTGACTTGGAGTACCTCACAGTGAACTTCCCCACACGTGAGGAAATGCATAGCGTACGCGAGTGCGTGACGGACGAAACAGGATACGAATATGACGAATTACCCGCCGACTATGGACCCGAACTCTTGACAAAGCGAAATCCGGAACCCACAAAGATTGAGTCTGAAATGCCCTTCAGACTGGTTGAAAGAGCGTTGGTCGCAGTGGGACAGAGAAAACCCCTAAGGGAGAGGGTAAATGGCGCCCGTGAAGACTGCATCTATGAGCTTGGCCTTGAAGGCAAGTTCTTCGCACCAAGCAGCCCGGAAAATTATCGTCCTCGCAACAGTTAAGTTAGCGCTGTGTAAGCAAGAGAAGGACATACCCAGATGACTGCTGCAACAACCGTCAAGACCGTCCTCACGGCGCGGGGACTCACACAGAGCTTCGGCGAGCGGAGCGTCCTGAGCGGCGCTGACCTGGAACTCCGGCACGGGGAGGTGCTCGCCGTCGTGGGGGTGAGCGGCTCCGGCAAGTCGACGCTCCTCTATGCCCTGGCGGGCCTTCGCAAGCCCGACGGCGGCGCCGTCGAGTGGAATGGCGCCGAGAACATTTGGGACCTCGGGGAGCCGGACATCACCCTCACCCGCCGGGCGACGTGCGGTTTCGTCTTCCAGTTCCCCGCCTTCCTCGACGATATGACTATCACGGCCAACGTTGCGGTTCCGCTTGTCGTGTCGGGAACGAAGCCGCGCGACGCCCGCAAGCGGGCGCGTGACCTGCTCGACAAGTTCGGTCTTGGCCCGCTTGCGGACAACTACCCGTCTACGTTGTCTGGCGGAGAGTTGCAACGCGCGTCGATAGCGCGGGCACTCGTGATGGAGCCCAGCATCGTCTTCTGCGACGAGCCGACGGGCACGCTGGATACCCAGAACTCCGAGCTAGTGGTCGGCGAGCTGCGACGAGTCGCCGCCGAATTCGGCGTCGGCGTCCTTATTGTCACCCACGACCCGTCGGTCTGGGCTATGTGCGACCGTGTCCTGCGGCTGGACGACGGAAAACTTATCGAGGAGGATGCGTCATGATGCTGTTCTTCCGCTTCATCTGGCCCCGGTCGTGGCGCTCGCTCTCTATCTGGGTCCCGCTTATTGCCGTTGGCCTGATCTCATGCATCGGCCTTTCCCTCGCGATGGGCTTCCGCTCCGGTCTACTCGCTCAGCATGAGACCGCCACACTGCGAGATGGCGGCTACGGGTTTGCACCCATGACCCGCACCGCCGGTGATCCGCCCCTGCGCTCATCGAGGCAGGTCGCTACAGGGTATGGACCTCTTGGGATCACGCTGTTCTGGGGTGAGGAGAGTCAGCGACTCGACATTCCGGGCATCCCACAGGTCGAGGCGAGTGGCACTGTTCTGGCCTCCCCTGCCGTGCTCGCCCAGCTAGAGGACGATTGGACTGGCGAGCTTGGCGGCTGGCTGGGCGACCGCTCCGCTCGGACCCTGCCGGACGTGGCTCTGGCATATCCACGCGAGCTGGTGATCGTCGAGTTTGCGGATTCGGTCTCGCCGGATGCTGTGTTAGGTTTGCACTTCCAACCGGTTCTCGTTAAAAGGAGCTACGCTCCCGATACCAGCTTCGTGATTATAGGGTTGCTTGTTCTCGCTCTCCCGTCGATAGCGCTGGCAAGGGCCGGTGCTGCCGTGCACCTGAACGTCAGATCGCGTCGCTACGGGCTGCTGAGAGTCCTTGGCGCGCCTCCACGAAGACTGGCCGTGCTCATCGCTCTCGACATCGCGGCGCCTCTCTTTGCGGGCGCGCTGCTCGGTTCGGTCGTCTACGCGGTCACCATGTCGTCTTTACATACATTCACCATTGCCGGGAACTCCTACTGGGCAAGCGATCTTGTCCTTCCTATCACGCTGGCACTTGCCCTGCCTCTCGTCGTCGTGTTGGTCGGGCTGGTGAGCGCCGTCCGCATGGTTACCCGCGCGGGCCGAGATCCAGTTGGAACGCTGAGGAAGGAGCGCAAGCCTACGTCTTATCTTGCATACGTCTCGTCGGCCGGCATTGTGGCCGGGCCCGCCGCGATGTTCTGGGCGTCAAACGTAGGCTTTACGCTGTCGGCGTGGCTCATTACTGCGGGTATGATCCTGAGCATCGTCGGCCTCGAGGGGCTGTCTCGGACCGCGGTCGCCGCTACAGGCAGACTGCTCTCCGACTGGACGCGGGCACAGGTGGCCGGATCACGGATGTATCGAGGTGGAGCCGAAGCCGTGCTGGGCGTGTCCGCCACGTCCGTGGCCGTCCTGCTGATCGTGTTCACCGTGTACGCGAACATCGACAATCGTCCGCCTTCGACCGGAGACTTCGACCTGATGGCTCGCCTACCGGATCTCAGAGACTCCGAACCAATCGTGCGAGCGATGGAAGAGATTGATGGCGTCACACGAGTCGTGGCGGTGGGACGGATCAATGTCGGTTCTGCTGAAGGACTGGGACAAGTGTGGGCAATGACCTGCAACGATGCTGACGGTTCGGTTAAGCTCGACTCACCTTGCGTTGCGGGGAGTTTCTACTTGGGACAGGACGCCCCGGACACTGATACCGTGACGCTGTTGGAAGATGACGAAGAATACCCACCCGGATTCATTCCCTTCTTGGACGAATCGATCCCCGGCAGTTATCCGGTGGCGGGACGGGTCACCGCGTCTTGGTTCTACCGGGACAGGAATGATGCCGTGCTCATGGTCGACGAGTGGCCTATTCCCAATCACACGCTACTTCTCGTCACCACCGACGGCGAACCCGGCTCCCTGCGACGAGTCATTGAGGGCTTGAGGGATCGACCGGAGGAATCGTACCCATTTACAAAGGCCGCCCTCGAGGCGGGGTTCAGCTTTGTGGGGGACTTGACAGACGACCAGCTAGTGGTTTTTCCCTATCTCTTCGTGATGGCCATGACTGCCGCGGGCATGGCGGCTGTCGCGCTGCTCTACGCCATTATGCTGCTCTTCCGGCAGCGACAGGCGGAGTTCAGGGCGCTACGATCATTTGGAGCGACCCGCATGCTGCTGGCCGTCGACCTCGCACTGCTCTTCGCCGTCCCGCTGGTACTTGCCTTCGGGCTGGCCATCGCCTCAGGTATCATCCTGGCCGCGAGCTATAACGCGGCGTTCGGCGTACCCGCCTCGCCGGGAAACCCGCAGGCGATTGCCGCGCTGGCCTTCGTACTGGCGATCGGCATAGCCGCCACCGCCCTTGTGGCCGGGAAAGCCACCCGAATACCGCCGCTTGTGTCCGACCCCGACGCCACGACATCGTAACGTCAACGCGATCCGGTTATTACTCATCCCCGGTCCACTTGAGGGCCAGGGATGAGTCATGTCCATCCATCCCGCGATTTACACGAATGCCCCGTCGTTGTACCCTTTCGCCTACGTTGGAACCGAACGAACGGCAAGACTCACACGAGAGGTAAATCTCCATGACGACCAACACGCTCATCATCGACGGCGACTACCCGATGGCGGTCGGAGGAATCGACGCCCAGCGCGACCTGACGCTGCCCATCGAACAGGCCCGCGCTCCTGCTGACCTCAACAGCTGGTTCGGGTGGCAGGACGAGGGGATCATGGCGACCCTGCCGGAGATGCGCAAGGGAGGCATCGCCGCCGCCCTGGTCAAAGTGGCCGTCTGCGTCAAGAAGCCTGGCCATCCGCACGGCGAGTACCGCAGCAAGGAGAACGCCCACGCTGCCGGGAGGGGGCAGCTTTCCTACTACAAGCTGCTGGAAGCACAGAACGAGTCCACCATTCTCGATACCTCCGAGGGTTTCACCACGCACATGGACAAGTGGGAGCAGGCTACCGACTACGATGACCTGCCCGTCGGCATGATCCTCGGCATGGAGGGCGCGGACGCGATCACGTGGCCGGAACAGGTACACGACTGGTACGCGGACGGCCTGCGCGTCATCAGCCTCTCTCACTACGGCGTGAGCTACTACTCGCACGGGACAGGAACGGGCACGACGGGTGGCCTCACCCCCATGGCGAAACCTCTCCTGCAGGCCATGAGCGACCTCGGCATGATCCTCGACGTCACCCATACCTCAGACCAGTCGGTGCGGGAGGAGTTCGAACTGTTCGACGGTCCCGTGCTGGCAAGTCACCAGAACTGCCGCGGCATCGTTCCCGGCGAGCGTCAGCAGCCCGATGACATCCTCCTCGAAGTCATCCGTCGCGGCGGCGTGATCGGCTCGTCCATGGATACGTGGATGCTGAACAAATACTACTCCATTGACTGGAAAACCATCGGATTCAAACGGCACGAGATATTCCCCAGTCCCCTGGTCACGCTTGAGGACTACGTCGACCACATGGACTACGTCTGCCAGCTTGCGGGCAACTCGCTCCACGCGGGCATCGGAGGCGATACCGACGGCCAGGGCGGCGCGGACGGCGCTCCCCACGACGTGGACACGGTTGCCGACTACCAGAAGATCGCCGATATTCTCGACCGGCGCGGCTATTCGCAAGAGGACATCGAGAACATCATGTACAAGAACTGGCAGCGGTTCTTCGAGAAGTGGCTACCCTAGCCATGCCCAACAGGCCCAACATCCTCTTCATTCTCACCGATCAGCAGAGGCGCGACTCCCTCGCGGCATACGGGAACGACTGGATCCAGGCCCCCAACATCGACGGCCTCGCTCGTCGGAGCATCGTCTTCGACAACGCCTACGTGACGCAGCCGGTCTGCACACCTTCGCGCGCCTCCATCATGACCGGAATGTACCCGCAGTCGACCGGCCTGATCGGCAACGGCATCTCGCTGAGCGAGGACACGCCGACCATCGCCGAGTTGATCTCGGAGGACTACCTCTGCGCGCACTACGGGAAGTGGCACCTCGGCGACGACACTATCCCTCAACATGGCTTCGAAGACTGGCGCAGTATAGAGGACTGGCACCTGGACTCCATCATAACGACGAAGAAGGAGCACCGGTTCATCGAGGCCGACTACAACGTGTGGCTCCGTTCGCATGGCATCGACCCGCCTGCAGATGAGTCGTATGAGATGTGGCTTCCCACCGCCGACCTGCCCGCCGAATATACCCAGGCGGGGTACCTCGGCAACGAGTCGTCTCGGTTCATCCGCGAACACGCTCGGTCTGACCGGCCATTCATGCTCTTCACCTCGTTCTTCGAGCCGCATCCGCCCTACACCGGGCCGCTGAACGACCTCTACGATCCCGCGTCTCTCCCCGTCGGTCCCGCGTTCATGCAGCACCCGGATAGTGGCTCGCTCGTGAACCGGCTCCGCGCAGAACACTACCTGTCCGGGGGACTCAACCCCCTGGCAGTCAGGGGCGGCGACATCCACGACACTACTACCGAAGAGGGTTGGCGCAAGCTCCGCGCCCAGTATTTCGCCAACGTGACGCTCGTCGACCAAAACGTCGGACGAATCCTCAGCGCGCTCAAAGAGACCGGTCAGGCGGAAAACACCATCATCGTCTTCACCAGCGAGCACGGCGAGATGGCGGGCGATCACGGAATGCTCGAAAAGCGCTCCATGTACGAGGAGGCGACGCGTGTACCCCTGTTCATTCACGTTCCATGGCTTAGCGACGGACCACGTAGGATCGACGGCAGCGTCAGTCTCGTCGACCTCGTGCCCACGCTGCTCGACCTCGCAGGAGACCAGGCACCCGACCACGTTGACGGCAAGAGCCTCGTGCCCGTGCTTGAGGGCAGCGAAACACTCGACGAAAACGATGTCTTCGTCCAGTGGAACGGCTACGGCGACAGGAACCTAGGGAACCCGTCCATCAACCGCATGATCTCAGCCCCGTGGCGTTCAGTCATAACACCCGACCGCTGGAAGCTCAACCTCAGCCACGCCGACCAGTCCGAGCTCTACAACCTCAACTCCGACCCGCACGAGATGCACAACCTCTACAACGATCCCGCGCATCGCGACCGCATCCGCGATATGACCGCACGCATCAGGATATGGATGCACGGGGTTGGCGATACTACGCCGCTGCCAGCGGTGTAGCCGAACACTCGCCAAGCGTTCAGAACCACTGCGCCTTGTCGACGACGTTTCGCAGCGGTCGTCCTTCGTTGAAACGTACGCAGTTGTCCACGAACACCTCCGTCCTCCGGTCGTCGATGTATGGCCCGTCGGCGGCGACATGGGGCGTCAGGATGACGTTCGGCAGTCCCCACAGGGGATGCGACGACGGCAGCGGCTCGGTCTCATACACGTCCAGGGCCGCCCCCGCGATCTCTCCGACTTCGACCATTTCCGCAAGGTCGGTCAGATTGGTCGTCGCACCGCGCCCGATGTTGATGAAGAACGCCGTGCGTTGCATGGCCGACAGTGTCTCGCGATTGAACAGCCCCTGCGTGCTCGGCGTCTCAGGCACCGTGACTATCAGAAAGTCGGCTCGGGGAATCACCTCGCCAAGAGCGTCCGGCGGGTGTAGCTCGGCAACTCCTGCCGGGGTTTCGGTCATCCTTGCGTCGACTCCGACCACCGTCATCCCGAACTCCGTGCAGAGTCGCGCCGTCTCACCCCCTATGCCTCCAACTCCAACGATGACCGCCGTTGCCTCGGGCAGGTAGACGGTGTCGTACCCCTTCTTCCACTCGCCGTCACGCTGCCTGTCGCGGTAGACGTGCAGACCACGTGCGAAGGTAAGCACGTACGACATGATATGGGCGCTGATGTGGTCGTTGAATATCCCGCGCATGTTGGTGACCACGACGTCACTCCGCACGAGTCCTTCGTGATAGTACCCGGCCTTCGGGCCTGCCTGCGGCGACTGAATCCACTGGAGCTTTTGCGCCTTCTCAAAAAGCTCCGGTACGATGTCCCCAAACGCCGCGGGCGCGTCCACGATGGCTTCCGCAGCCTGCTCCACAGTCGTGCAGTACCGTATATCCACGCCCGGAACGACCTCTCGGATCTTGTCCGGCCATGTCCGCGCGGCGGGCGTCCGTGCACCCGGGTCCTGTGGTTCTAGGATGACAAGCTTGTATGTCATGTAGCGCCTCCCGGCACGATAATACTGCATCCTTGGGATGCGAGTCACGAGCAGCTACAGGATTCCGTTCGCTATTCCAGTGTCCAGATGCGGCGATACGAAGCCGTGTACACGAGAAGCGTCAGCCCGAATGCCACGGTGGTAGCCACCACCGCCTCCTGCGGTCCAAACCGCTGCGCCAAGCCTCCGACGATCAGCGTACCGACCGGGAATACCGCGAACGTCGCGCCCAGCAGGGCCGTCACACGACCTCGCAGTCGGTCGGGCATGATTGCCTGAACAGCAGTGCTTCCGAGTACGTACACCATCATCATCAGCCCGCTGTACGTCAGCACGATCGCCAGGGCGGCAGGCAAGAACGTCATCTGCGAGAACAGGAGCACGCCTGCAATCGTTCCCCAACATGCGAATACCATTGCCCGCGCCTTGTATCGTATCTCCCCAAGGCTGGCGAGAATCAGCGTTCCGAGTGTCATGCCCGCTCCCAGCGCTCCGATGATGAACCCCAGCACGTCCGGTCCGGCTTCGAAGACCTCATCGACATACACCGGCATGAGTCCCATGTTGACCGGCGCGATGAACAGCATGAGCATGGCGGGAAAGACGTAGATGGCGAGAATCCGTTTCTCTTGCGTGAGATACCTTATTCCCTCGACCAGATCACTCGCCGGTGAACCGACAACCGACTTCTGCGAGGCTTTGCCCCTCAGTTGGATCCGGAGTGCGGTCACAAGAGCAAGCATGTACAGCGCCAGCGCGACCGTCATCGTCGGCCCGAAACCGACAAGGCCGATGGCCACTCCGGTCACGGCAGGCACTATGAACCGCGTGAAACTCGCTGTCATCAGGAAGAGTGAAAATCCGTTCGTCATGAGGCGGCCGGGCACGATGTTCGGTATCAGCGACGACTCGATGACCATGCGCAACGTGCGGACCGCGCCGTTCACGAAGATGTAGGCGAATATGTGCCACGCGGCCACCGCTTCGGCGAACACGATTACCGTAAGGGCTGCGGTCAACACGATATGCGCGGCGATGCAGGCTCTCAATAGCGCCTTGCGGTTCCAGCGGTCGATGTAGACCCCTCCCAGAGGCCCGATAACGACGTAGGGCAGAGCCCCCATCCCGACAGAGAGCGCGGTGAGCAGAGCCGACTGGGTGACCTGAAAGATAAGCCAACCCAGTACGATGCCCTCCACCCACAAGCTGCTGTTGTTGCACCAGCCGGTTATCCACAGAAGGCGAAAGTCGCGGACACGCAGCGAACGGAGGGTGCGAATCCTTCCAATTGAACGGAGGAAACTCTTTGACGGGGCGGAGACCGCTTTCCTCTGAGGTTTATCGGGAGCGGGTTGCACGGCTTGCTTTTCGATTGGAAGACTCTTGGGTACCCACCATACCGGCAGGATCCTGTCCAGTACTCGATACCGGGCCGATATCCGGCCTACGATGAGGCTTGAAGTCGTCGTCGAAGGTGTCCGAGCATCACAACCTGTGAGTCGTCCCATACCCTTCTAGGCAGTCCGGGGTTCCAGCGCCTCGGGTGACTCTATCGCGTCCTCATCGTCTTCTTCGTCCTCGTCCAGAACGCTGCCGGCGCGGTAATTCCACACGCTTCGGAACACGAATGGGATAGCCCCGACGACCGACAGCAAGCACAGTGCTGAAATCAAAGTAGCCACGGACGCGCCCAAGAGCTGGGCCAATCCACCAACAAACAACATGCCGACCGGGAAGAAGGCGGTCGTCATCACCGTAAGTGCCGCGACCCTGCCCCTCAGTGCATCGGGCACTACGGACTGTATCAGCGCGCCGGATACTGTCCACGTCATGACCATCGTTGCGCCGTACAGCATGACGACGGGGAAGGCGAAGAGCAGCGTGCCGCTGTGAGAAAAGGCCATGAGCCCGAAGGCAGTCACCGTTCCGGTCACGATGACTATCCTTCCCTTTCTCCTAGCATCGCCGACGGTCGCAATGGCTATTGTTCCAATCGTCATTCCGCCTCCGAGCGCGGCGACGATCAGCCCGAGCACCTGCGGACCAGCGTTGAACACGTCCGAAGCGAACACGGGCATAAGCCCCATATTTATCGTGCTTACGAATGTCAACATCGCTGTTGTCAAGACCATCATTGCCAGTACGAGCGGTGATCTCTTGACGTACCTCCCGGCATCCTGCAGGTCCGTCATCATGGACTTCGGTCTGATTTTGTGCCGCTCTCTCTCAGGCACCCGCACATGCCAGGTCATCTTGATTCCAACCAGAACGAACGCGCATGCAAGTAGTATGGAGACGCCTGGGCCCATCAACGCGATCATGAACCCCGTAATTGCCGGCGCGATCAACCGGGTGATGCTTCCCGCAAAGGCCGTCAACGCGAACGCGTTGACCAATCGCCTCCTGGGCACCGTGTTTGCCAGCACTGCCTGCTCCGCCGGCCGAAGGAAGGAGCCCGATACGCCCATCAGGAAACTGACGGCGAATATGTGCCAGGGTTGGAGTATGCCAAGAAGCACAATTGCGCCGAATGCCGCAATGAACAGCGCGAACGATGCCATCGCCGCGATCATGACTTTCTTCCGGTCGAGGCTGTCTATCAGGACGCCCGCTATCGGCGCGATTACGACCGGAGGGATCGCGCCCATGCCGATGGCGAGGCCGGTCAATAGGGGTGACGACGTGAGTTGGTAGGTAAGCCACCCCGTCACGATGTTGATAATCCATCCCGTGAAGGACATGGAGAAGATCGACGCCCACAGGAAAACGAAGCCCCGGTGCTGGAACGATTCGAGGGTGCGGAGCCTCGTCAGCCCTGAAAAGAACCGTACACGGGATACCGAGGGTGCTTTCCGGCGGGCATATTCGCCTGCGGGGGGAACGCCCCCGACTGGGGACGGACGCCTGGCTTCTTGCATGGCCTTTACTTTGCCCTCTGATGTAGGGTCAAGTCTGCGCCGCTTTGCCCTGTGCCGTTTCGGGGCGGACACTCGCCAGCAAGTAGTTCACGCGACTTGGTAAAAGTGTATTGCGCGATAATTCATGAATCAACTATATTTCCCCTCAATGTCTGGGCAATTTTCCCTGGTATTTCCAAGTCCTGATTTGTTCCCAAGATGGAGGTGCATCCGATGAAGCTCAAAGGGTACGAAATCATCACCCGCTCGCTCTCCCGTGCAGGCGTCAAGACCGTCTTCACCATCGCGGGGGACCACACCCTGCCTCTCATGGACCACATGGCCGATGAGGGTTTCACCTTCATCGACGTGAGGCACGAGCAGGCAGCGGTCGATATGGCCAACGCATACGGCCGCATAACCGGAACGCCTGGTGTCACCATGTTCACGACGCCCGGCCACGCCAACGCCATACCCGGCCTGACCTTCGCCTACCACATGGAAACGCCCGTGGTGAACATCAGCGGCAGCGCGACGCAAGACCGCCTGGGCTTGGGCGCGTCTCAAGAGATAGACCAGGTCGGCATGGCGAAGCCGGTAACGAAAGGCTCATGGCTGCTCTCAGACCCACACCGTGCCCCTGAGTACTTCTCACGCGCCTTCCGCACGGCATTGCACGGTCGTCGCGGCCCCGTGCATCTCACTATTCCTCTCGACGTTCAGGAGGCCACAGTCTCCGGTGAGCATGTTCCTGACCGGACGCTGGAGTATCCCGCAACACGTGGCCCCGCTCACGCGAGCCCATCGGATATTCGGGCCGCGGTCGACCTACTCCAAACCGCCGAGCGACCGCTCATCATAGCCGCTAACGGCGCGTACACTGTCCAGCGCGAGGACATCGAACTCCTAGTCGAGACCACAGGCATCCCCGTGTTCACCGAACAGTCGGCCCGTGGCGTCATCTCCGACGACCATCCCCTCTGTGCCGGGTACTCAGACGGCAGGGTAAACGACGCCGCCAAGTCGATCCACGAGGCCGACGTCCTCCTCCTGTTGGGCAAGAAGCTGGACTACACCATCTCCTTCGGCGGGCCGCCCACCGTCGGCGCGTCCACGAAGATCATCCAGGTCGAGCCCGCGTGGGAGCAGATCGCCACCGCTCGCGATGTCGAACTTGGCATCGTCGCCGACCCCGGAGCCGCCGTGCGCCAACTCGCGGAGGAGGCGTCCATCCGCTCGTGGTCCAAACACCCGATGATTGATTCACTCAAGAGCGCCACTGCCAGCCAGGTCGCCTCCCTCGAAACGCGCATTGCGAAGAGCGATCAGCTTCATGCCATGGATCTCCACTCGGCAGTGAAGCAACTCATCGACGACGACACATGCCTGATCTTTGAGGGCGCCGACTTCGGTTTCTACGGAGCCTCGTACCATCCCGCACGTAAGCAGCACCGCTGGATCACCAACGGCACGCTCGGAATGCTCGGATGGGGCGTCCCTTACGGCATCGGCGCGCAGGTAGCCCTGCCCGGCTCTCGCGTCGTCGTCTTCACGGGAGACGGCGGATTCGGCTTCAACGGCTTCGAGGTTGACACCGCACTGCGACACAACCTGCCGGTCGTCTTCATCGTCGGCAACGACCGCGTCTGGGGAATCGACTACCACCAGCAGGACCAGCTCTTTGGCAAGATTGTAGCCACCACCATGCTGCCCACCCGCTTCGACACCATTGCCGAGGGCATGGGCGCGCACGGCGAGCTCGTTGAGACCCACGACCAACTTCTGCCCGCCCTCCAACGCGCCTTCTCCGCCGGCAAGCCCGCCGTGGTCAATGTCATGATCGAACCCTCCCCCAGCCCCCTCACCGAGTGGATCATCGAGACCAAGTCCAAGCAGGATGCCTAATGGACTGTCGAGCGGCCCAGGACTCTGCCATGACGGACGCAACACACCTCCCAACTGTCATTCCGAACGTAGCGGAGCGAAGTGAGGAATCTAAAATCTCGCTCGGTAGACAAGCCCTGTAGCGGACAGACCCTATTGATGTCAGCCGGACACATCAGATTCCGCGCTACACTTGGAATGACAGGCCTTAAGGCATCCACCTCTCAACAACCTAATGCACACCACCCCCTCCGTCATTCCCACGCAAGTGGGAATCCACAAGCCCCTCCGGGCATTCTGCGGTTATTCTCCCTTCTTCAAACTCGCAAACACCCCAAACCTCGCGCCGATATTGTTGACGCGCGGAATTCCCCCGCCCTACAATATTTAGCAGTGTCAAAGTGAGACTGCTAAAGTCGCGCCTAGGCACAAAATACAACATGTAAGGAGGGTACGTACGTTGGCAGACGTCACGTTCAAACCTTTGGGCAATCGGATCGTAGTGGAACCGATGGAAGAGGACGCGCAGATGAGCGCCGGTGGAATCTACATTCCCGACACGGCGAAGGAAAAGCCGCAGGAGGGCAAGGTAGTTGCGGTCGGTCCGGGCAAGCTCACCGACGACGGCAAGCGGATCCCAATGGAACTCGGCGTAGGCGACACAGTCGTCTACTCCAAGTACGGAGGGACCGAGTTCAAAGAGGGTGACACCGAGTACCTCGTCCTGAGGGAAGACGACGTACTTCTCAAGAAGTAAGTCTCGTCACTACAGGCGCATCTCGATACTGAAATCCCAATACAGACAACTTTCCACAGGAGGGAATAGACGAATTGGCAAAGCAATTGACATTCGGTGAGGATGCCCGCTCCGCAATGAAGCGCGGCATCGACACCATGGCAAACACCGTTGGTGTAACACTTGGCCCCCGTGGCCGCAACGTAATCCTAGACAAGAAGTTCGGACCGCCTCAGGTCTCCAGCGACGGCGTATCCATCGCCAAGGAAATCGAGCTCGAGGACGCCTACGAGAACATGGGCGCCCAGCTCCTCAAGGAAGCCGCCAGCAAGACGGCCGACGTGGCCGGCGACGGCACCACGACAGCAACCGTTCTCGCACAGGCCATCATCAACGAGGGTTTCCGAAACATCGCCGCCGGGTCCGACCCCATGGCCATCAAGCGTGGCATCGAGAAGGGCGTGGTCGCCCTCCGAAACTCCGTCTCCGACATGGCGACACCTGTTGAGGGCAAGGAGCAGATCACCCAGGTCGCTTCCCTGTCCGCCCACGACGACGAGATGGGCAGCCTCATCGCCGACGTCATGGAGAAGGTCGGCAAGGACGGGGTCATCACCGTCGAAGAGTCGAAGGGCATCAGCTACGAGCAGGAGTTCGTAGAGGGCATGCAGATCGACCGCGGCTACATCTCGCCCTACTTCGTCACGAACCAGGAGCGGATGGTCTCCGAGATCGACGATCCGTACATTCTCATCACCGACAAGAAGCTCTCCTCCATCCAGGAGCTCCTCCCGGCCCTTGAGAAGATTCTCCAGGTCGGCAAGAACCTCGTCCTCATCGGCGAGGACGTAGAGGGCGAAGCACTCGCCACTCTCGTGGTCAACAAGCTCCGAGGCACGCTGAACATCCTGGCCGTCAAGGCCCCCGGGTTCGGCGACCGCCGCAAGGAGATGCTCCGAGACATGGCCATCCTGACGGGCGCCCAGGTCATCAGCGAAGAGGTCGGGCGCAAGCTCGACTCCGTAAACGTCGAGGACCTCGGCAGGGCCCGCCGCGTAGTCTCCTCCAAGGAGGATACTACCTTCGTGGACGGCGCGGGCTCCGAGGACGCCATCCAAGGCCGCATCCAGCAGATCAAGCAGCAGATCGAAGAGACCACCTCCGACTACGACCGCGAGAAGCTCCAGGAGCGCCTCGCCAAGCTGTCGGGCGGCGTCGCGATCATCAAGGTCGGTGCCGCGACAGAGGTCGAGCTCAAGGAGAAGAAGCTCCGCGTCGAGGACGCCCTGTCCGCCACACGCGCCGCGGTTGAAGAGGGTATCGTTCCGGGCGGAGGTCTCACCCTCGTCCGCGCGAGCACCTCTCTCGACTCCCTCGATCTCGATGGGGACGAGGACACGGGCATCCGCATCCTTCGGGCCTCCCTCCAGCGACCGCTCAAGCTCATCGCCGAGAACACCGGCGTGGCCGGCGATGTCGTTCTTGCCGAGAGTCTGAAGGCCGACGGCGACTTCGGCTACGACGCCGAGGCAGGTGAGTACGGAAACCTCCTCGAGCGAGGCATCATGGACCCCGCAAAGGTCACGCGCGCGGCCATCGAGAACTCCGCCAGCGTCGCCGCGATGGTGCTGACCACCGAGTCCCTCATCTCCGACATTCCGGAGGAGACCCCACCCGCGCCTCCCGCGCCGCCGATGGACTACTAGACCTCAAAGGTCAGCCGAAGTCTGACAACAGAGGCCCCGGGAACAATCCCGGGGCCTCTCTCTTTTCCTTCGTATGTCCTTCCCGCAACCACCGCACCGCCGTTCCCGCTCCCTCCGCCTGTCATTCCGAACGCAGTGGAGCGAAGTGAGGAATCCAAAGTCCCTCCTTGCGCACAAGAATCTCACAGCCTGATCTCTCCCATGAAGATTCCCAATCCCTTTTTCGTTCCACCTGAAAATCACAGAATCGTGTGATGCGGAAGAGCCAGCCAGGGCATATTGTGTTGCTGCAGGTTATCGAAACGAAACCCCATAGAGGGAGAGCACCACAATGCAAGGGAATGGGACCATTGAGCGGGAAGCGCAGTACAGGCTGAGCCGCCATGCCAAGGAGAGGCTGCAACAAAGGGGAAAAACTCTGACGTCCGTGGAAACGATGCTGTCCTACGGAAAGAAGCGGTGGCATGGAGATGCACTCGTTGTATACATGGACAAGCGGCATCGCAAGAAAGTCCAAGCTCAACTTGAACCCGAAGTGTATCGCCAAGTCGTTGATAGGCTCGACTTCCATTTGGTCTATAACGACGACACCGGCGAGATAATCACCGTTGCCCATCGGTTAAATCGTCTGAAATGGTAGCCCGATGCAGAGATGTTTCCTACTCGTCACTTTTTTAAGGACATAACGACGCTTTATTCCCATTGTCGTCACCAAAATATCCTAGAATCGTGTGATGTTTACCCACCGGAAACATCCTACAGTGACCACATTCAGTTGACTCACGATGACCACATTCCTGCAACGGCCTGTTCACCTTGACACTACGTATAGTCTCAATTAGGATGCAAACGGAAACAGGAATCTTACGATGAGAGGACTACCATGCGGCATGTCATTACAGCGTTAGCCGTAATTGTCGCCGGTACCGTCTTCGTTTGCTCTTCAGTCGGTTCCATCGCCGCAGAGGGCCCTTCCGTCCTCGTCATCGAGGTCGACGGCAACATCGAACCCCTGACAGCAGATCGAATCGCGCGCGGAATCGACGAGGCGCGAGACAACGGCGCAACCCTCGTCGTAATCCAATTGGATACCCCCGGCGGATTACTTGAGTCCACCCGCAAGATTGTCGAAGAAATTCTGGAGTCGGACACTCCTGTCGCCGTATTCGTCGGCCCCGCGGGCGCGAGGGCAGCATCCGCCGGAACCTTCATCACGGCTGCGGCCAACTTCGCTGTCATGGCGCCCGGCACTACCATCGGGGCCGCTTCTCCCGTCACATCGACCGGCGGGGACATTCCGCCTACCCTCTCCCGCAAGATCGGCGCAGATACCAGCGCCTTCATCCGGGGCATCGCACAAACGCGCGATCGCAACACCGAGGCCCTTGAAAACACCGTCCTCAAGTCGACCGCCTACTCGGCCGAGGAAGCCCTCGAACTCGGCGTCATCGACCTCATAGCGCCCGACATGAACTCGATGCTCGAACAGCTTGACGGACGTACGGCAACAACCGCGACAGGTCAGCTTACCCTGACTGCTGAGGGCGCTAGTCTGGTCCAGCTTGACCGTACCTTTATGGAACTTATTCTGAGTATCCTCGCCAGTCCCAACGTCGTATTCGCGCTCTTCGTGATTGGGGGCATCGCAATCCTCATCGAGGTAATCATACCTGGCCTGTTCGGGCCTGGGATTCTGGGAGTGATCGCCCTCGGTCTGGCGTTCGTTGGGTTCTGGAACCTACCCGGAAGCTGGCTCGGTGTCGCCCTCATCGCCCTCGCGATGGGACTTTTCTACGGCGAATCGCTGGCACCCGGATTCAGCGTCTTCGGTGCTGGAGGACTCGTTTCTCTCATAGTCGGCGCACTCCTGCTTTTCGGGAACTTCTTCAGCCCTTCCGACGTGCCTGAGCCCAGTTTCCTAGTGAACCCGATCATGATCGCCTTGATGACCGCCCTCATGACCGTGTTCTGGTACTTCTTCATCCGGTTCGCCCGCACTGAGGGTGGCGTTTCCACCGGATTCCAGCGCGAAGAGGAGGTCCTGCTCGAGGGGCAGTGGGGCGTCGCAGTATCCGAGCTCCGTCCCGCCGGCAAGGTCTGGGTCGCCAACGAGGAGTGGTCGGCTTCGACCGAACCCGGTGGCATCATCAAGGAAGGTGACGAGATCCGCGTCGTCGGCGTCTACGGCGAGGTGCTCAAGGTCGAGAAACTCTACGAAGACATTGACGATGCAACCGACGTTAGTACAAGTCCAACTCAGCAAGAATAAGGGGGAAGTAAATGGCAGGCTTTCATACAGTAGGACCGAACCACGCCCTGATCGTTTCAGGGGGAAGTAAGCAACCGAAGGTCAAGGTTGGCGGCAGGATGTTCGTATTGCCTTTCGTCCAAAAGGCTCAGATGCTATCGCTGGAGGTCATGACACTCCAAGTCAACACGGCGAGAGTCTACACGAAAGAGGGCGTATCAGTATCCGTTGACGGCGTCGCGCAGGTGAAGGTAGGACGTGGTGAGGAGGCCATCAGGACCGCCGCCGAGCAGTTCCTCGGCAAGAGCGTGAATGAGACCGCCGAGGTCGCCCTGCAGACCCTTGAGGGCCAGCAGCGCGCCATTCTGGGCACCATGACGGTGGAGGAGATCTACCGCGACCGGGTCGCGTTCGCCGAGCAGGTCCGCGACGTGGCGGCAACCGACATGACCAACATGGGGCTTGAGATCGTCAGCTTCTCGATCCGCGACATTCAGGATGAGCAGGGATACCTCGAGGCCCTCGGAGTCCGAAGAACGTCGGAAGTCAAGCGAGACGCCACGATCGGCGAGGCCGAGGCAGAGCGGGATTCGGGGATCAAGTCGGCCCAGGCGGAGCAGCAGAGAGAAGCGGCGAGATTTGCCGCCGACACCGCCATCGCAGAGTCGCAGCGTGACTTCGAGACCCAGAAGGCGGAGTACGACCAGCAGGTCAACGCACGGCGCGCAGAAGCCGAGTTGGCCTATTCCCTGCAGGAGGCCAAGACCCGCCAGCAGATCCGCGAGGAGGAGCTGCAGGTCGAGGTCGTTGAGCGTCAGAAGCAGATCGAGATCCAGCAGCAGGAGATTCTCCGTCGCGAGCGGGAGTTGGACGCGACCATCCGCCGTCCCGCTGAGGCCGAGCGCGACCAGTTGGAGCTGATCGCCGAGGGTAACAGGCGACGTGCCAGGGTTGAGGCGGAAGCCGAGCGGTACAAGCTCGAAACAGTGGCCGAAGGTGAGCGTTCCCGTGTCATAGCGGAAGCCGAAGCCGAGGCCGAAGCCATCAAGCTGCGCGGCGAAGCTGATGCGTCCGCCATCAAGGCGCGCGGTGAGGCCGAGGCCGAAGCGATCAGGGCCCAGGGTCTCGCGGAGGCCCAGGCAATGGACAAGAAGGCCGAGGCCTGGAAGCAGTACGGACAGGCCGCCATGATCCAGCAGCTATTCGAGTCGCTCCCTCAGGTCGCCGACGCCGTCGCTCAGCCGCTCGCCAAGACCGACAGCATCGTCGTCATCAGCAACGGCGGCGACGATGGAGCCGGAGCCGGGGCCAGCAAGGTCACCCAGGACGTGTCCTCCACGATCGCCCAGCTTCCCGCACTCGTGCAGTCCCTCACAGGGGTCGACCTCATCAGCACCCTCAAGAACCTGCCGGGCGTAGTCTCCGATGTCTCAGCCGCCGAAGACGCCTCCATGAACGGGGGAGAACCCACGGAAGACGGCGACGACGGTGACTAGCTAGACTGCCAACCGCACAGAATTAGCAACGAACGGAGGGGCACCAATTGCGGTGTCCCTCCTGATATTGCAGTTGCAGAGGCGCACGGGTCTACCCGAGATTCTCCCACCACCGAATCTCCCGGTTGTCGCGCTCCGCCGCAGCGATGATGTCCGGTCTTTCGTTTCCCGTCAGATCGGCAACGACAACCTGGTTCGCGCGAGGCCAGTTCTCCTTGAGTAACTCCATATCCCAGTCCCCGCGTGGGTCACCCCGATGCTTGAACACGGCCACCCTGCCCTCCTCACCTCCACCAGTGGCAACGACCTCAATCTCTCCGTCACCATCGATGTCATCCCCAATCGCCTCAAACCCGAACGGGAACCGCCCACATATCACATGCTTCGTCCACGGCGACACCCTCGGATCACCCTCGTGCTCGTACCAAACGACCTGCTGAACGGCCAATTCCTCAGTCGTCTTCCCACTCACACCCACCGCCGTGACGAAGTCGACTCCTCCGTCGCCATCCATATCCACGATATTCCCGTGGATCACCCTGCCAGCAGATGAGTCGATCACGTGCTTCTGCCACATCTCGTCGGGATCACCGCCCAGGTTCTCGTACCACATGACCTGTCCCGCACTGGAAGCCGTGCCGATGAGGTCCAGCCTCCCACTTCCGGCAATCTTGACGGCATGGATCGTCCGCGTCTCCGGCAGGTCGTCCTCGATGACTCGCTTCACCCACCGGTCGCCGCAATTCTCGAACCACACGAACTGCTTCCCCGTCCTCCAGCTGGAAGCCGCAACGTCCATGCGCCCATTCCCCGTCAGGTCGGCCACCGTTACGTCATACGCCCCAACGAGACCTCCCTCTGAAATGTAGCGCCGCTTCCACGATGACCGCTCCCTCGGATCGCCCTCGCACTCGAACCACAGCACCGAACCGTTCCAATTGTCCACGCCTACGATCTCCGACTTCCCGTCTCCATTGATGTCGGCGATCCGGTGTCGCTCCAGCCACTCGTCCTCCTGCTCGTGAATCGTGTGACGAACAAACTCACCTGCCCCCAGATTTTCGTACCAATAGATCCCGACGCCCGTATCGCAAGCAACGATGTCCGGCAAGCCGTTCCCCGACAGGTCCACTGTCGAAACGGCGAATGCGTACCGAAACCCATCCTCAAGGAGATGTTCGGCAAATCTCATCAGGGTGAGGTCACCTCGGAAGCCTTGCTCACAGCTCAGGGCAAGAGGCCAAATCCACTCCGTGCAGGCTAGCATCGCGCCCGGAAACCGGCAAGTTGGGCCTGGCAATCTAACTTTGATTGGGGGTATGTCTCGTTATCCCTGAAACGTATATAATTGCCGCCGACCCGAAGGCGGAGTTCCAGCCGCCGAGCAAAATGTAGGAGACCGGAATGACAGCCACATCGCAAGAGGTCATAGACGGCATCAGTGAGTTCGACTCCGCCACCATGTTCAACGCCGTGATCGAGAGCATGGGTGGCAGTCAGGGTGGTACCGAACTGGAAGGACAGGGGGGAGTGCCAATCATCTACACCGACCCTACCCTCCACTGCTACCTCCCCGACCTCGGAAGCGCGGTCGGATATGCCGTCACCTGCGAGGTCACGGCCCTCGACCCAGACTCTCGCCAGATCGACTGGCACGACTACTACGACAAGCTGGACGAAACCCCATCTCCCGTTATCGGGGTCATCAAAGACATCGATTCAAGACCCGGACGTGGCGCCGTGCTCGGAGACGGCATGGCCTCCACTCACAAAATGGTTGGTGCGACGGGCATCGTGGTCGACGGCTCGATCCGCGATCTGGCAGGCATCGAGGGGGTGGGGTTGCCCGTCTGGGGCAAGGGTCTCGTCCCCGGGCACGGCGTATTCAACCTCATCAGAGCCGATGTTCCTGTAGTGATTGCCGGTCTGCTCATCCATCCCAATGATCTGCTCGTCTGCGACCGTGACGGCGTGACCCGCATCCCGAACGACATGGACCCTGCCGTCGTACTCGACAAGGCCCGCGAGATCCGCGAGCGCGAGCAGTCCTACATGAAGATCGCGCGCCAGCCCGGCATGACATGGGCCAAGCTCAAACAGGTCCAACTCGAAATGAGAGGCGAGGGATAGCCCGGTAACGCCTCACCTAACACCGAATCAACCGACCCGCGAGTATCCCCTCTCCCGTCATGGAAGAGGGCAAAGTCCAGACAACAAACAACAGGAGTGTGAGCGCACATGCAGGGAGCAGACGCAATCGCCGAGATTCTCAGACGCGAGGGAACCGAGTTCCTCGCTGTCTATCCCGCCCAGGCAATGGTGGACGCGGCGGCAAAGGCGGGCATTCGCCCCATAATATGCCGCCAGGAGCGCGTCGGGATGGCCATCACCGACGGGTTCAGCCGCATCACCAACGGCAAGCGCATAGGAGTGTTCTCCATGCAGCAGGGCCCCGGAAGCGAGAACGCATTCCCCGGCGCCGCACAAGCCTTTTCCGATAACTCGCCCATCCTCCTGCTTCCCGGTGGCGAGTCGAAGACGAAGGCGTTCATCGCACCGAACTTCAGCCCCTACGATAACTACGCCCACGTCACCAAGTGGCGCGCCCAGATCAATATGGTCGAGCGCATCCCCGAACTCATGCGCCGCGCCTTCTACCAGCTCAGGACCGGCAAGGGCGGCCCCGTCCTCCTAGAGACCCCGCGCGAAATCTGGGAAGAGGAGCTCCCCGGCGAACTGGACTACAAGCCCGTATTCGGCAACAAGACCATGCCGCCGCCCGGCGGAATCCGGGAGATCGCGGAAGTCCTTCTCGAAGCCGAGCGTCCGGTCATCTACGCCGGACAGGGCTGCCTCTATGCCGAGGCGTGGGATGAGCTCCAGGAGATTGCCGAGCTGCTTCAGGCGCCCGTCACCACCACCCTGCCCGGCAAGAGCGCATTCCCTGAAGACCACCCGCTCGCTCTGGGAGCCTCCGCCGTATCGCATACCAAGGGCACGTGGCACTTCCTCGAAAAGGCGGACCTCGTCTTCGCCATCGGTACGAGCCTCACACGCACGAACTACGGCAAGTCGATTCCGCCCGGCAAGACCATCGTCCACTCGACCGCCGACGCCGCCGACGTCAACAAGGACTACCAGTCCGACTACTCGCTCCTCGGCGACGCGAAACTGACGCTCCAGGGACTGATCGGCGAGATCAAGCGACGTACCGACGGCACCGGCCACAGGAACACCCGCGACATCACCGCTGAGGTGGCCAAGATTCGCCAGGAGTGGCTCGACGACTGGATGCCGCAGATGACCTCGGACGAGACGCCCATCAACCAGTACCGCATCATTCACGATCTCCAGGCAACCGTGGACGCCGCCAACACGATCATCACCCACGACGCCGGCAGTCCCCGCGACCAGCTGGCCCCGATGTGGCAATGCACCGCACCGAGGACCTACATCGGATGGGGCAAGTCCACCCAGCTTGGCTTCGGGCTCGGAGCGATCATGGGCGCGAAGCTGGCCGAACCGGACAAGCTGTGCATCAACATCATGGGTGACGCCGCCATCGGCATGGTCGGCATGGACATCGAGACCGCCGTCCGCAACAAGATCGGCATCCTCACCATTGTCTTCAACAACCAGATCATGGCCATCGAGCGCAGCCACCAGCCCTACTCCGCTGAGTCGCACGACAGCCTCGCGCACGGCGGCGACTATCAGATGGTTGCCAAGGGCCTCGGCGCTTGGAGCGAGAAGGTAGTGCAGCCGGATGATTTCGTGCCCGCCCTGAAACGCGCTATCGCCGAGACCGAGACCGGCAAACCCGCCGTGCTCGACTGCGTAGTCAAGGAGGGTTACGACTTCTCGAAGTACGAGTAGTCAGCCCAGCCGGTCGAGCGCCATCCAGTACGCCGCGATGGTCTTCGCGTCCACGATTCGGCCGTCGCGGATCATTACCCGAATCGAGTCGAGGTCATGCTTCTCGACGACGAATGCCTCGTCATCGTCCGCTTCGAGGACGCTGGGCGACAAGTCCCTGGCGAGGAAGGCGTACATGTACTCTGTGCAGAACCCCGGCGCTGTCCAGAACCCCCCGATACTCTCCAGACTTCCCGCCCTGAAACCGATCTCCTCCTGTAGCTCCCTCTGCGCGGCCTCGTCGGGGACCTCCCCGGGATCGATCCCGCCCGCCGGTGCTTCCAGCAGGTCCCGGCCTATCGGATACCGGTACTGCCGGACGAGAAGCGCCCTGCCCGATTCATCTAATGGCAGGACCACCACCGCATCGGCATGTTCGGCCACCTCACGTGTCGTGCGCTTGCCGTTGGCCAGCTCGACCTCATCGACGTGAAGCTGGATGACCCGCCCGTCGAACAGGTCCTTGCGGGCGATCGTACGCTCCGGCTGCACTTCCCCGTCCATGGCGCTAGTGCTCGTCGTAGGTCGTGCGATGACGGACGCCCAATCGCTGGGTAAGGTTGGAGTAGAAGGCTGAAGGCGATTCCGCCCGCAGGAAGCAGGCGATGTAGGGACTCTTCTTGATGACGACCTTGTCGCTGCGCCGCAGAGTCACGTTCGTGAGGTTGTCCACGCTGATCATCGCCTCGCCGCCATCCACCACGGTCAACTCCACGGTCGAATCGTCCGGAACGACAAGTCCGGTCTGCAGACTGATATGCGCTGCCAAGGGCTGTATGAGGAGCACCTTTGCTTCAGGTTGAAGTACCGGCCCCCCGGCGGAAAGGGCGTATCCCGTACTGCCCGTGGGCGTAGATACGATCACACCGTCCGCCCGATAAGTAGCCAGGTGAGCGCCGTCTATCGTCACGTCGATGTCCAGCAGGCGGGGCAGCGTACCTCGAACGATCGCCTCATTCAGCGCATGGGCTATGATCCTTGTTTCGCCATTCGACTGTTCGGCCACTTCGGCCTGGATCATAAGTCGCTCTTCCGTCCGGACGTCACCCTCGAGGTACTGTTCCAGTCGCTCGGCGGCATTCTCTACCGTCAACTCCGCCATGAACCCGACGCGCCCCATGTTTATGCCGACTATGGGAATGGAATACGGGGAGGCCATACGGCTCACGCGGATGATGGTGCCGTCCCCTCCCGCCGTGACGATGATCCCCGTCTCGCGTAGAGTGCTCGACGCGATCTCCTGCTCGTCGGCGACCGCGACCCAGCTTCTATCGCAAAGATCCAGATCTCCAATCAACGAGCGGATTACGTCGGAAGCACCCGGAATCGTCCGGGAGTGCATGAAACCGACCAGATGCCGCTGCTCATCCATTGGGACGCTCCACGCCTACACTATGCAAACAACGCTTGCGCGGCCGCCTTGGCAAGGTCCAGCAATACTATCGGGTAGACCCCGAACAGCAGCACTCCGGCGATGGTCACGCCGACGGCCAGCCTGATGGGGAACTGGGAATCTATCGGCTCGTCCGACTTCGGTTTCGAGAGGTACATCGTCTTGATGATGCCGAAGTAGTAGTACGCCGAGATGACGCTGTTGATCACCCCGACTACTACAAGCCATTCAAGACCCGCGTTCACTGCAGCCCCGAACACATACACCTTGGTGATGAATCCGACAGTTGGCGGTATTCCCGTAAGCGATAAGAGTGCGAAGGCCAGCGCCGCAGCCAGGTACGGGGCTCTCTTCGCCATTCCCGCGTAATCGGCAATTGCATCGCTGTCGATGCGGTTCGATATGGCAATGACGACGGCGAATGCCGCCAGATTCATCATCGCGTATCCCGCCATGTAGAACAGCACGCCTGACGGACCGAAGTCTACTTCATCCCCTCCGGTCCTCGCCGCCAAGGCCGCGAGTCCGACCATCAGGTACCCGCCGTGCGCGATCGTGCTGTAGGCAAGCAGACGCTTGATGTTGGACTGTGCTATCGCCACCAAGTTGCCGACCGTCATCGAAAGCGCCGCCAGCGCGGCGAAAACCGCGCTCCACTCCATGCTCAGCGTTTCCACAGGGAAGGCCACATAGAAAACCCGAAGGATGATGGCAAACCCTGCCGCCTTGCTCGCCACCGAGAGGAATGCGGTAACCGGAGTCGGCGCTCCTTCGTAAACATCCGGCGCCCACATTTGGAACGGCACAGCCGTTATCTTGAATCCAAATCCTGCGATTATCAGGCCAACGCCCAACACGAGGGCGTAGCTGCCAAGAGGCTGATCTGCACCGGCGCTCAGGTCGCCGATGCGCTCCGCAATCAGGTCGAGGTAGGTCGTCCCCGTGAACCCGAAGACGAACACCATGCCGTACAGCAGAATGGCCGAGCTTATCCCACCCAGTACGAGAAACTTCATGCCGCCCTCGGACGAGCGGCCATCGCGGAGAAATGCCGCGAGCGCCACGAGCGGAAGGGACGAAAGCTCCAAAGATATGTAGAGCGTGATAAGTTCGACCGTCGCCGCCATCAACATCATGCCCGTAGCCGAGTACAGCACCAGCGCATAGAACTCGGTTCGGAACCTCTCGATGCGCTGCAGGTAGTCAACCGACATCAGGCCAACGACGGCGGCAGCGCCTATGAACAGGAACTTGAAGAACAGCGCGAACTTGTCCACGACCAGTGTGCCCGCGAGCACACCCGTGTTCTCAGCCGCTGCGTCGTCCCCTACCGTGAACCACAGGGCAATGCTAAAGCCAAGGGGTACAACCAGCCCTGCAACTCCCAGCCCCAAGATGAGACTCTTCCGAGACACGACGAGGTCGAGCAGGAGAAGGAGCGTAGCCAGTCCGGCCATGCTCAGTTCAGGGGACAGCAGATAGAGATCGTGAGTCGTCATGGCGTCATCGCCAGTTGGGCAGAGTCTTGAATCGAGCCGATGATGTCGGTCAGGCCCTCGGTAAAGTAGTCTGAGATAAATGACGGGTAGATTCCGACGGCGATGACTGCAATCATAAGAGCCGCTATCGGCAGCATCTCCATCTTAGTGGCGTCACGCACGTCCGAGAACCGGGCAAGCTGCGGACCGAACATCGTCCGTTGCAGCATCCAGAGAATGTAGCCCGCCGTTATGACCACTCCGAATGCGGCGATGCCGGTCCACCAGCCCCATACGGGGAACGTCCCCAGGAAGATGAGTATTTCCGAGACGAACCCGCTCGTGCCCGGAAGCCCCAGCGATGCCAGCCCCGCAACGAGAAATCCAATTGCGATAACAGGCATTCGCGTGGCCAGACCGCCGAGATCGGGTATATGACGTGTATGCGCCTTCTCATAAGCAAGGCCGACCATCAGGAACATGAGTCCCGTAATCGTCCCGTGCGTGAACATCTGCATGGCGGCCCCGGTAAGCCCCACGGGCGACACCACCCCCGCGACACCCGCAACCGACGATATCCCGACCAGCACGTAGCCCATGTGGCTGATGCTGCTGAACGCGACGAGGCGCTTCATATCGGTCTGCCGGAGCGTCACGATCGCTCCATAGATGACGTTGATGACTCCCAGGACGATCAGGAACTTTGCCGCATCCACCATGACGTCGGGGAACATCGCCGCGGAGACACGGAGCATTCCGTAGCCGCCCATCTTCAGCAGCACGCCTGCGAGCATGATGCTCACCGCCGTAGGCGCGTCTGTATGAGCGTCGGGAAGCCATGTATGTACTGGCCACACGGGCAGTTTCACCGCAAACGCCACGAAGATCAGCGAGAACACCAACCATGCCGGCGCCAGCAGCTTCGCGCCCTGCAAGGCCGACGGCAGTTCGATCATGTCGAACGTACCTGCCGAGAAGAACAAGATCAGAATACCCACGAGCATGAAGGCGCTGCCGAGGAACGTGAAGATCAGGAACTTCATCGCGGAGTACTCGCGCCGTCCGCTCCCCCATATCGAGATCAGGAAGAACATCGGCGCCATCTCAAGCTCCCACAGGAGGAAGAAGAGAATGAAGTCCAGCGCCGTGAACACACCCATTACCGCCGTCTGCAGCACTAACAGCCAGACGAAGTACTCCCTGACCCGCTCCTTGATGCTCCAAGAGGCGAATACCGCCACGAAGCCGAGCAGGCCCGTCAACAGCACGAGCGGCGCGCTCAGGCCATCAACACCAAGGAAGTACTCGACCTTGAACGAGTCGATAGGAATCCATCCCGGCGCGCGGTCCACCAGTTGTACCCCGCCCTTTTGCAGGTCGTAGCCGGTGAAGACCAGAAAGCTCAGAATGAGGTCGGCAACGATCGTAACGCCGGCGACGATTCGCACGTGCCGGTCATTCCGCACGAGCACGGCAATAAGCAAGGCCCCCACCAGTGGCAGGAAGACCGTAAGCGTTAGCAGTCCGTTGCCTTCAAAGTCCATTTGAGTTGTTCTATCGTTCCGTTATGCCAAGTCTATTTGAACAGGAGATACGCACCGAGTATTGCCAGCACTCCCACCGAGACCGCCATGCCATAGCCCTGCACCTGCCCTGTCTGGACCTGCGCAATGGCCCTTCCAACGTTTCGACCGAACTGGTCCACCAATCGGACTGCACCATCGACAATCGATTTGTCCGCCCAATCGAGCGCCCTGCAAGCGCCCCGGTAGAACAGACGAATCGTGATAACCCCTTCGTAGAGCTCGTCGAAGTAGTACTTCCGGGAGACCAGCACGTACAGCGGCCGGAACCTCGCCGTCACCTGTTCTGCCGACACTTGTCTGGTGTAGTACATCAGGTACGCCAGCAATATCCCCGCCAGTGCCAGCAAGGTCGAACCTGCCGCTATGACGATGCTGAAGTCCCCGGCGTTGCTGTGAAGGAAGTCATGGACGAGCCAGTGCTTCGGTATCGGGCCAAGATCGATGATCGGGCTCGCCAACAGTCCCGCCACAACGGCCAGCACCGCGAGAATTCCCATCGGGCCGACCATCGAACCGGGTGATTCGTGTGGGTGTGAGGAATCACCGTGCGACTCCGCCTCAGGATCAGCATCGGCTCCGCCTCTGTACTCGCCCTCGAACACCATGAACAACGCCCTGAACATGTAGAAGGCCGTCATGAACACGGCTATCACGGCCAGCCAGAAGACCACCTGCGGGACCGCTCCGGTCTGCCCGAATGCCGACGCGAGAATCTCGTCCTTGCTCCAGAATCCGGCCAGCGGGAATATCCCCGCAAGGCTCAGGCTTCCAATGAGGAACGTGATATATGTCCAGCGCATGTGCTTCCTCAGACCGCCCATGTACCGCATGTCGAACGTCCCGCCCGTGGCGTGACTGACACTCCCCGCCCCCATGAACAGCAGGCACTTGAAGAACGCGTGGGTAAACAGGTGGAAGATGGCCACGCCGGGCGCGCCGACTCCCAGCGCCAGCATCATGTATCCGAGCTGGCTGACAGTCGAGTAGGCCAGCACACGCTTGACGTCGTTCATCACCAGGCCCATCGTTGCAGCGAGCACCGCAGTGATCCCGCCGATGATGGCCACGGTATTCAGCGCGATCTCGGACGCCTCGAACACCGGGAAGAACCTCGCTACGAGGAATACGCCTGCAGCCACCATCGTCGCGGCATGGATGAGCGAACTGACGGGTGTAGGGCCCTCCATAGCGTCGGGCAGCCACGTGTGCAATGGGAACTGACCGGATTTCCCGACCGCTCCAGCAAAGAGACCGAGCGCGATCCACATCGCCACGCCAGGCGCGATGATCTCCATGTTCATCGCCTCGTGAATGTCTCGAATATCCAGCGGGTCGAGACCGGCGTTGGTGAAGGTCGCGGCGTTGAAGAACAGGTAGAAGATAGCCAGCAGGAAACCAAAGTCGCCGAGCCTCGTTACCAGGAACGCCTTCTTTGCCGCCGCCGCCGCCGAGGGCTTGTGGTACCAGAACCCGATCAGCAGGTACGAGGACAGGCCGACAAGCTCCCAGAACACGAACAGTTGAATGACGTTTGCGGCGACGACCAAGCCGATCATCGAGGCCGTGAAGAACGACATGTACGCGAAGTACCGCGCGTATCCGGGATCGTCCTTCATGTAGCCTGTGGAGTAGATCTGAACGAGGAGGCTCACACCGGTGACCACGATGAGCATGATCGCCGTGAGGGCGTCCATGAAGATGCCCATGCTCAGGTCAAATTCACCCACGAGGAGCCATTGATGAGCGGTCCAGCCGATCTGCCGTCCGCCGTTTTGCACAACCTCCACGAACAGCACGACAGAGAGCGCGAATGAAATCGCGATCGCTCCAATGGTTATCCGGCCTGCCGCGACGGAATACCTGTTGAAGAACGGCCTGATGAGCGCCGCTATCAGAACGAACGAGGCCAGTGGCAGCAGAAATACCAGCCAGGCCGCCATTTCATAAGTGTCGGACACTATAGCTTCCTCAGAATCTCGTCGGCCACGTGCTCACGCCCACGCGGCACCATCACGCGGTACGGTACGCGCTCACCCCAAGAGCGGATGTCACCTTCTGGCAGGATCTTCGTTGGAAGTCCCTCGCCTTCCAGCACGTTCTTCCACATCTCGGCAATCACGAGATTCGGCGCTTTTCGATAGTCGGTATACATACCTTTACCAGTCCCGCGCGCCTTCGAATGCCCTCCTCGGCAGCGAGTCGGCGGCACGCGAGAATATATGACAGTATCCCGTGTTCATTATTGTCAGTTCTTTAGCTGGGTCGCGTCCGTAACGAAGATTGTTTCGCGGCTCCGATACAGCGCTATGACGATGGCCACGCCTAGTGCGATTTCAGCGGCAGCAACGGTGATGATGAAGATGCTGAATATCTGGCCTGTCAGCAGCGTTCGCGCCGCCTGGTCGGTAACGGACGCCGCATCCCCCAGAAGGCTCGCCGGGACGACATATCGGGACAGCGCCACGGCGGTGATGTTCACCGCGTTGAACATCAACTCGATGCTCATGAGCACCGCGATAGCGTTCCGCTTCGAGAGCGCTCCGTAGAGTCCGATGGCGAACAGGATCGCCCCGAGAATGAGAAAATTTTCCAGACTCATCGTTCCCTCACCAGCACGAGCGCTCCGATGATGGCGGCGAGCAGAAGCACCGACACCGCCTCGAATGCAAGCACGTAGTCACGCAGCAGCAGGGTCGCAATCTTTGGAATTGTGTTGCTGTACACCTCGTTGACCTTCTGCGCCGCCTCGGTCGTCAACGCACTTGGAAGCGCGTCCGCCAGGAGCATCCAGTCGGTATTGAGTATCGTGAACACCGATGCCGCGCCGAGCAGGAATGCAAGCAGTCCGACGGGGTAACGGAGTCGATTGGGAGGACTCCCCTGCTCCGCATCCTGCGTCATCAGGATGGCGAACAGGATCAGCACGGAGATCGCGCCGACGTACACTATGACCTGCACGACCGCGAGAAACTCCGCCCGCAGCAGCACGAACAGTCCGGCGGTCCCCAGGAACACCACCACGAGGAAGAGCGCCGCCCTGAACACGTCCCGCATATGCACGACCGCGACCGCCGAAATGATGACGGAGACCGCGATCACCCAGAACGCGATGTCTGTTGCCAGGGCCGATTCCGTGCCCGCACCGAGGCTCATCGCTTAGCCCAATTCTCCTCTTGCTGATTCTCGGTCGGACGTTCATGACGTCCCACCTGCAGATAGTCCCGCTCCTCGACGCTGCGAGGATCGAACTTCTGACTCTCAATCTGTGGTCGATACCACGTGCTCGGTTTCTTGGGAGCCGCCTTCAGCTGATCGACGTCGATGACGAGCTCACTCCGCTGGTATTTGCCTTCCTCGAAGCCGCTTCCCATGTGAAGGGCGTCATACGGGCACGCCTGCACGCACAGCCCGCAGAACATGCAGCGTCCGATGTCTATGTCGAACACCTCGATGTCATACTTGCCGCCGTCCTGCTCATACTTGCCTGTGGTGTCCGTAACGATACGAATGATCCCCAACGGACAGTACTTCGCGCAGCTCGCGCATCCTGTGCATCGCCGCTCGTACCACGTGAACTCTTCTCCGCGAAACCGAGGATGCTGGTTCAGCCGCGCGGGAACTGTCGCCAAGCCAACCAACGCCTTGAGCGCGTCGCCCGGCCTTTCCATCGCAAGGCTCACGACGTTCGTATTGCTCTCCTTGGCCAAGCCAATCAACCCGACCCTGCGATTGGGATACTGCACAGAGAACAGCCGTCCGGGCACGGCGAGGTTCTTCAGCGTCACGCCCATACCCTTTAGCATGCCTAGTCCGTACATTTCTGCCTCGCTTCCTGCATACGGCCCATTCTAGTCCGCCTCCGCCGCCATGTTTGCCAAGGGAGAAGGTGTAGGCGCGCCTTCCTGCTGCAGCTTCTTCTGACCCAGCAAATTAGCTATGAACACGATAGCCGCTATGAAGACTACCCAGTTGATCCCCGTCATCAACCACAGCGACTCGGTCGGAATCATCCCGTCGGCGCCTTGGAATACGAACGCCTCGATTGCCACCACGAAGATATTCACAAGGGACAACGGGAACAGTCCCTTCCAGGCAAACCCCATGATCTGGTCGACTCGGAGCCTGGGCCACGTCGCCCGTGTCCACAGCAGAACGAACAGCAGCGCGAACGCCTTGAGGAGGAACCATATCTGACCGGGAATCGGGTCGATTCCGCGCGTCCCTCCGAGGAACAACACGGTCGCTACCGTGGCCACGACTATGGGAGCCATGAACTCCGCCAACTGGAACAAGGCGAACTTTATGCCGCTGTACTCGGTATTGTAGCCGGAACCCAGTTCGGATTCCGACTCGATCATGTCAAAGGGAGACCTGCTCATTTCGGCCAGGGCCGCCGCCATGAATACGAAGAACCCCAGGGGTTGTACGACAATGAAGAACACGTTCTGGCTGTTCACCACGTCCAGCAGGGCCATTGAGCCGGCCATGATGACCACGCCGACGAGACCAAGCGCCATCGGCACCTCGTAGCTCACCAGCATCGCCGCGCCGCGAACCGCCCCGAACAGAGCATACTTGTTGCGCGACGCCCAACCGCCCATGATGATGGCCAGTGTGTTTATACCCGTCACGCCGAGCACGAACAGCACACCGACATTCAGTTTCCCCAGGAAGCTCTGCTCACCGAATGGAATCACCGAGAACACCAGGATGCCGGGAAATACGAGCACTATAGGCGCAAGGTTGAATACACGCTTGTCGGCGACGTCAGGTATAACGTCTTCCTTGGTTATCAGCTTGAGCAAGTCCGCTATCGGCTGCAGGATGCCGAACGGGCCCCAGCGATTCGGCCCCAGACGGTTCTGGAACCGTCCGAGTACGCGCCGCTCGAACCACGTGTATAAGGCCGTCGTCATGATCGCCGCGTTGATGACTATGAATGCCAATATCAGGCAAGCAGCGACATAAGCCACCCATTCCAAGCCGTCCGGAGCGAACCCGACCACCGTGTCATATATGTTGCCGAAGCTAATCATGTCTTACTAACGGTCGACTTCGCCGAGCACAACGTCGGTGCTCCCGAAAATTATGATGAGGTCGGCCAACTTCCAGCCGACCAGCATATCCTTGAGAACCGTGAGGTTGATGAACGAAGGCGCGCGAATCTTACACCGATAGGGCGAAATGCCGCCATCGCTCACAAGGTAGAAGCCCAGCTCTCCCTTCGGCCCTTCCACTGCCGCATAGGCGTCTCCAACGGGCGGGCGAACGAAGAACGGAGCGTCTGAAAGCACGGGCCCTTCTTCGATCTGTTCTATGCACTGCTCGATGATCCTGACGCTCTGCCGCATCTCCTGGATGCGAACGTAGTAGCGGTCGTAGGTATCGCCCTCGTAACCGATCGGCACGTCAAACTCGACCCGGTCATAAATTTCATAAGGATCGGCCTTGCGCAGGTCCCACTGCACGCCGCTAGCCCTCAACATTGGTCCTGTCAGGGATCCCGCGACGGCTAGGTCCGGGGGAACGAGGCCGATTCCCCGCGTTCTCGCGAGAACGATCTCGTTTGTCGTGATAAGCCCTTCGAGCTCGTCTATGTATCTCGGCATCTCGCCGATGAGGGTATCGAGCGCAGGCCAGAACTCATCCGGCGCGTCCTGGATAACCCCGCCGGGGCGCATGTAGCTCAGGGTGATCCTCGCTCCGCACAGCATCTCAAACAGCTCGAGGATTCGCTCCCGCTCGCGGAAGCAGTACATCAGGGGAGTTCCGAACGCTCCCAACTCCTGGAGCATGAATCCCGTAGCGATGAAATGACTCGCCATGCGTTGAAGCTCGGCCGATATGACGCGCAGGTACTGGCCTCGTTCCGGGACTTCCAGACCCGTGAGCTTCTCAACCGACCGCACATATGCCAGGTTGTTCGACATGCTCGACACGTAGTCGAGCCGGTCGGTAAGGGTGACGATCTGTACGTACGACCTTTCTTCCGCGAGCTTTTCCGTCCCTCGATGCAGGTACCCGAAGACGGGCTCCACGTCGACTACGACCTCGCCGTCGAACGTCACACGCAACCGGAACACCCCGTGCGTGCTGGGGTGCTGCGGCCCCATGTTGATCGTTACCGGCTCGGTACGAATAGCCATCGCTACCGGATGAAGTCCTTCCGAAGGGGATGTCCGGGAAATCCCTCCCACAACAATATCCGCTTCATGTTCGGATGTCCCTCGAACATGATCCCCATCAGGTCGTAGATCTCCCTTTCCTGAAGCTCCGCGCCCCTCCATAGGTCGATGGCGGACTGCACGGCCGGCTCGTCACGGGAATAGATGCGGGACTTGATCACGCATCTCGTGTTTCGGCGTAACGACGTGAGGTGATATACCAGTTCGAAGTACTCCACGTAATCGACTGCGGAAATGCTGTTCAGGAACTGAAAGTCGAGGTCGCCGTCATCACGCAGGAACCGAAGCGCCTCATGGAGAGAGTCGTTCCCCAACGTCACCTCATTGGTGTTTGACGTGACGACACTGCCGGGAAGCTGAAGATCGAGGCGCTTGGCGAGGTCCGTGCCTGCAACGACTCTGGTCATTACTGCCCCGCGGTCCTACCCTTCAAGGAATAGCGCTTGATCTTGTCGTGCAGCTGCATGATTCCGTACAGGAGGGCGTCCGGCCTCGGAGGACAGCCGGGAACGTACACGTCCACGGGGATTATGTGGTTCACGCCGGGCACCACGCTGTACGATTCGTAGTAGGGTCCTCCGCTCGTGGCGCACACTCCCATGGAGATAACCCACTTCGGCTCCGCCATCTGCTGGTACACGCGCTCGATCGCCGGAGCCATCTTCCACGTAACGGTGCCCGCCACTATCATCAGGTCGGCCTGCCGCGGCGACGCGCGAAACGCCTCCATACCGAACCGGCTGATGTCGAATCGCGACATTGCGCTCGCCATCATCTCGAATGCACAGCAAGCGAGCCCGAACGAAAGCGGCCACACGGCAGACTTTCTACCCCAGTTCAGAAGAGCGTCCACCGAGGTCACTGCCAGGTTTCTCTGAAGGTCGTCCGGCACCTCGACCAGCGGCTCCGTCAAGGGGGCGACGTTGTTCGCCTTCAGGTGATTGATGTACGCCCCTTCCTCTCTATCCAACTCCAGGGTTGTAGAGTGCAGGGGTATTGAGTTTCCGGGCAGTTCGATGTGTTCGGTATTCATTCTTTTCAGTGTCACCTACCCCAATAATATACAGGGAATTCGGTGGAGCTTTACGCCCACTCCAACGCCCCTTTCCGCCAGGCATATAGCCATCCCACGACGAGGATTGCGATGAACAGGGCCATCTCGATCAGGACGAATACCCCGAACTCCCTGGAAAGGAATCCGAAGCTCGCCGCCCAGGGGAATAGGAACACGACCTCCACGTCGAACACGACGAACAGCAGGGCGAACGAGTAGAAGCGGAAATTAAACCGGTGCCATGTGCCCGTCAGCGTCTCGAACCCGCATTCATAGATGCTCATCTTGACGGGATCGGGCTTTCGAGGTCGAATCCTGATGAGAGAGAACATCCACGAAGCGATCAGCATACCCGCCGGCACCGCGACCGCCAGAGCGGTAAATATAGCAATCAGGCCGTACTGGCGGAAGTAGTCGTCGAGAATGACACCCTCTGTGCCCATGCGCGGAATATAGCATAGGCCCCTAGGCGATGCAACCAAGAGAGGCTATCCGTAACTGTTCAGAGTTGATGAGATGAACACCCCCCCATCCCTGTGGATACCCGCCTTCGCGGGTATGACGGTGGCTGAATGCATTGCACGCTCTCACGAAGTTTGAACAGTTACGGCTATCCGGCAGTGTCTGCACACGCTCAGGACGCGCCATTGTTCCAGTGACTTTCATTAGGGGGCGGCGGATCCCGGATGGAGTGTCTCTGTGTCCCTTCCATGGCGAGGCACATGGAAGTTCTGTTGACGGGTATTGGGCTTGGTGCTACACTCGCCGTTGGCTTCAGGAAAATTCACGCCGCTCTCGCGGCTACTTGAGATGGCACAGGAGAGAACAGAATGACGCAAGCGTTCGTACTGGTGGTTTCTCTTCTTGCTTTGGTCGCGCTCAGCTGCGGATTCACCGATCCGCCTCCGACACGCATTCCCCCCACTCCGGAGCCCACGCTCCCACCGGGTGCGGTTGTAGAAGAACTCAGCATCATGAACTTTCAGCACGCCGACGCTACGGTGAAGGCCGGAACGATCGTCATCTGGACGAATAAAGACAAGCCGCTACACACCGTAACGCACATCAATACGGGTGGGGAGCGCCTATTCGACAGCCAGACCATTGCCCCCGACGCCGGGTTCCGTTACCAGTTCGACGTGCCGGGTGAGTATACCTACCAGTGCCTCATTCACCCGGTGAACATGAAGGGCGTCATCACCGTCACCGAATAGCATGAAGCTATCTGCTGGGGTTGGGGCAGTATATTCTGACGGCAAAAAAATCCGCATGTAGCCAGCGGTTCCTAAACATCAGGGTACTGTGTTCTACATGTTAAGCACGGTTTCTTTCCCAGGGAGCACAGAATTGAGCAAGCCATTTCTATTGGTTGTCAGTCTACTTGTCTTGACCGCATTAAGTTGCGACTTCCTGGAACCACCGCCGACGCGCATTCCTCCCACTCCCATTCCCACGCTACCACCCGGCGCAGCTGTAGAAGAACTCAGCATTATGAACTTCCAGCACGCCGACGCAACGGTAAAGGTAGGAACGATCGTAATCTGGACGAATAACGACAAGCCGCTCCACACAGTTACCCACTTCAATAGCGACGGCGAGAGTCTGTTCAACAGTGAGACTATTGCCCCCGACGCCGGGTTCCGTTATCAGTTCGACGTGCCGGGTGAGTATACCTACCAGTGCCTCATTCACCCAGTAAACATGAAGGGCGTCATCACCGTCACCGAATAGCGTGGCTTCTCTCGGGTGTGACGCCGCGAATCAGGTATGGCAACAGCTAGGTCACGACCAGTTCGCCGCGCTGCGCCTTCTCTACGTCGTTCCGCTCGCCCTTCAGGCGCTTGCACGTTTCTTGAAACCGCTGGGCCATCTCAGGGCCCTGCAGCCCCATGTACTCGGTCTCGAAGGCTCGTGCCGCTTCGGTCGAGGGCGGTTCGGGGATGTCGATAACCGCCGTTGTTATTCGGTCGTTCCCCCAGGCGTACGCCACCACCTCCCCCTTGTTGACGATCATGTTCACCCCGACGTTCGCCTCCACGATGGGCACGCCGTTCTCTCGAGCACGCGCCAGCACCGTCTCATTTTGACCCTTCGACTTCGATCCGAATGAAGGAATCATGATGTACTGAGCGCCGTCCAACACCAGCGTCCTCACGATCATCGGATTCCAGCGGTCGTTGCAGATGACGAACCCCGCCCGACCGAACGGCGTGTCGAACGCCCGGATCGTCGAGCCGACGCGGTTGAAGTTCCACGTCTTGTCCGTCCCCTCGGCAAGCTGTGTCTTGTGATAACGACCGAGAATCTCTCCCCTCGTGTCGATGAAAATGGCTGCGTTGAACACCTCGCCGCCAATCCGCTCCGCGAACCCGAAAGCCATGCACGTGTCCAATTCCCGGGCGAGGTCTTGAAACCTGCGTATGTACTCACCGTCTATTGGCTCAGCGATCTCCACCAAGTCGTCCGCCGTCTTCCGTCCCTCGATCACGTCCATGACGACGTAGCCTTCCAGCACTCCCTCCGTTGTCAGGATGATGTCGGGACCGTCTTCCGCAGCCCGGCGGAAGAACTGTTCCATTACGTCGGCATTGCCAGGTTTGTCCCACTTCGTCGGCTTCAGGGAAATCGCCGTAGCCTTCACTTGTCTGTACATCAGCAATTCTCCTCGATTTCTTCGAAACTACTGGCCGTTGGATGACTGCATATGGTTCAAATGTTGGATAAGGTGGGCGCGATTTACAATACCCACCAGCCTATCTCTCTCAATGACGGGCGCTTGATGGACTCTGCTCTCGGCGAGAAGGGAAATTGCCTCTCCAAGGCCATTACGAGGTGTCAACGAAGCTAGCGGCCCAGGTGTCATGACATCCCTGACCGTGCTTTCACGCCAGTCCTCCGGGGGAACGTTCCTTACATCGGTAATCGATAGTATCCCGACTACACGCTCACATTCGCAGACGATCAGCGCCCTGGCTTCACCAGGAATGATGTGCTCGAAAACGGCCTCATTGATCGTGATCTGAGGACTGACCGTAGGGGGCGAGGCATCCATTACGTCCCCCACTGTCACCGCTTCCAGAGATTGCTCCAACTCGCCAACACTCCGGCTTGCGCTCGCCGCCCTGTTCAGGAACCAGCCCACGAGTACCAACCATATCCCCTGCAGGTGATGACCCTGGAATATCTGAAAGACGCCAAAGACAGCCAGGAGAATCCCTGCGATCTGTCCGCTGCGGGTAGCTATCCCCGACGCCCTCCGATAGCTGCCCGTCACCGCCCATATCGCCGCCCTGAGCACTCGCCCCCCGTCAAGGGGAAACGCAGGGAGCATATTGAATAGGCCAAGTAGCAAGTTGATAATCGCCACATACTCAATGGCGGCGTATGCCGGAGACCCTCCTCCACTCATGATGACGACGACGCCAATGATCAACGCTATCGCGAGACTCGACAGAGGTCCGACCACAGATATCGCGAAGTCGTCGAAGGCCCTGCGTGAATCCGAAGCGATGCTGCTGACTCCACCGAGGAGAAACAGCGTGATGCCTTCCACTCTGTAGCCGCGTCCTCGTGCGACCAGCGAGTGCGCCAATTCGTGCAGCAGCACTGAGACGAACAGCGACAGCGCACACACCAACCCCGTCGTCCAGTACGTTGTTACGCTCCAAAGCGGATAGCGATCGGGAAGAAATCCCGTAGCCAGGCTCCAGGTGAGAAATGCCACGATCAGGAACAGAGAGAAGTGGATATCCACGCGGATACCGAGGATACTCCCAACCCCTACTGACGTCGGCATTCCTTGTTTCCCTGCTTGTGATGTGCCGAATGTTCCGGCACTCTCCCACTGTAGGTTAGCACGTGCCAAACCACCGAACCAGAACCCGGATAGTCCACTCTCCCCCGCCCCTTCCCATCGGTGGTATCATGAAGAAGGCGAAAGGAGCCGAATATGGCTACGCATACCGATACAAAACGATTGACCGCCGACGATCTGCTCCGCCTGTATAGCGAGGGAGTTCGCGGCGAACTCATTCGGGGAGAGCTTTGCCAGACCATGCCCGTCGGACATGAACACGGAAAGATCGTAGTGAATTTGACCGTTCTGCTGGGGACCTACGTCAAGTCCCAGAAGCTGGGCGAGCTGACGGCATCGGATGCGGGCGTCTGGCTGGAGCGCGACCCCGATACCGTGCGGGAACCCGACATAGCATTCTTCTCGTCAGAAAAGATGCCTCCTGGTGTGCGGATCACGGGATATGCCGAGGTCGTTCCCGACTTGGTCGTGGAAGTCGTGTCCCCAAGCGACAGTTTGCGGGAAGTCAACGACAAGGCGCTTATGTGGCTGAGCTACGGAGTTAGCTTAGTCTGGGTTGTAAATCCTGACTCACGCTCCGTAGACGTATACCGAGCAGGCCGTGCAGCCTCAACCCTCACCGAGAACGACACCCTCGACGGACTCGACACTCTTCCAGATTTCGCCTGCGCGGTTCGCGACGTGTTCGACACGTAGCGCAAGGTATTCCGCAAGGGTGTCCTTTCCTTGACACTCGCGAAGCCCTGTTGCTACCATTTTCCCCACTAATCCCGCCTGCTGCGGGCCATAGCCGTAGCGTTCAGCATTACCCCCGGAGGAATCGGTGTGACGTTCGCAAAGTCGCTTGCCTGTCGCGGATGCGGGGAAGAGTACCCCATCCAGCCGCTCAACGTGTGCGAATTCTGTTTCGGCCCGCTTGAGATCAGCTATGACTACGACGCGATGGCCCGCCACGTCACACGAGAGCGAATCGAACAAGGCCCCCCCTCCATGTGGCGGTACCATGACTTTCTCCCCGTGAGCGCCGATTCGGCCCTCGACATGGGCACCGGTTTCACACCGCTCATCAAGGCCGAGAACCTTGGCCGCATGCTGGGTCTCGAAAACCTCTACATCAAGAACGACGCCGTGAACCCCACGTACTCGTTCAAGGACCGCCCGGTCGGCGTCACCGCCAGCAAGGCGCTGGAGTTCGAGTTCGAGACCTTCGCCTGCGTATCCACCGGCAATCTCATGGGTTCCGTAGCAGCGCATGGCGCGAAAGCCGGTCTGGACACAAAAGTATTCTTCCCGGCCAACCTGGAACGCAGCAAGATCGTTGGCGCGGCCATCTACGGCGCCACGCTCGTCGCAATAGACGGGACCTATGATCAGGTCAACAGGCTCGGCAGCGAGCTTGCCGACAACCACCATTGGGCTGTCGTGAATATCAACATGCGCCCCTTCTACGCCGAGGGCAGCAAAACCCTCGGTTACGAAGTCGCCGAGCAGCTTGGATGGAAGCCTCCCCAGCACTGCGTCGTTCCCGCCGCCTCAGGAGAGCTTCACACCAAGATATGGAAGGGCCTCCAGGAGATGCAGGACATCGGCCTTATCGACAACGTCCGTACCCGGATGCACCTCGCCCAGGCCGAGGGATGCTCCCCGATCGTCACCGCCTTCCAAAACGGCGAGTCCGCCGTTCAGCCCGTCATACCCGATACCATCGCCAAGTCCCTCGCCATCGGCAACCCTGCAGCGGGAATCTTCTCGCTGGAAGTCCTCGAAGAGACTAACGGCACAGCCGTCGCCTGTCTCGAAGAGGAAGTCGCCGAGGGAATCAAGCTCCTCGCCGAGACCGAAGGACTCTTTACCGAGACCGCGGGAGGCGTCGTAATCTCCTCCCTCAAGCGACTCGCCAAACAGGGCAAAATCAAGGGAGACGAGGTAACCGTAGCCTTCGTTACCGGCAACGGCCTGAAGACGCCGGAGGTGGTCGAGGACGTGGTCCAGCCTATCTACACCGAAGCGACCTACGAGTCCATCGTCGACTCTCTCGCCGCCGCGGCCCCGTAACTGACGGAGTAGCAGCGAATACTTCCGGCCTTTACCATTCGAGCCTTGCCCTTTAGGCTATAAGTAGACATCTACCGAAATCGGAGGAATACCGATGAGCATCGTGGTGCGGATACCAACCCCCCTCCGCCGCCTGACGGACGGCCAGGACAAGGTCGACGTGGCCGGCGACAGCCTGGGCGGCGTCATCGACGCAATGAATGAGCAGTACCCCGGCATCCGCGAACGGATCTGCGACGACCAGGGCCAGCTGCGAAATTTCGTAAACGTCTACGTCAATGGCGAAGACGTGCGCTTCCTGCAGGGTCTCGAAACCGCCACAAGCGACGGCGACGAAGTCAGCGTCGTCCCCGCAGTCGCGGGCGGCTGCTGAGGAAACGCCGATGACGAAATCCGTCCGCTACTTCCACTACCGTCGCTGAAGCGACTGCAGCAAGGTGAAAGCGTGGCTTTCACGAACCGACGCGGAGGTCGAGGCACGCGACTTTTTCTCCGACCCATTGTCCGAGCACGAGCTAAGAGAACTGCTCGGTGATCGGCCCCCGTCCGACTATTTCTCATGGAACAGCCCGTCGCGCAGAAAGCTGGGCATTGAACGCGACGAGACATCAGAAGACGAACTGGTAGCACTCATGCTGCAGGAACCCCGCCTCATCCGCCGGCCCCTCATCGAGATCGACGGTGAACTCCAACCCCCAATAAGCGGCTCCGCGAAGATCCAGCAGGCATTGGAAAAGGCTCTGCTGTAAAGACCTGCAACGACCCCAATCACACACCGAGTGACCATACTATGGAGATCAACGGGACCGCAACCCCAACGACCACGATCTTCAAGGGAAGCCCCAGCCGCCAGTAGTCTCCGAAGCGGTACCCGCCGGGGCCTAGTACCATCGTATTTGACTGATGCCCTATTGGCGTGAGGAACGCGGCGGAAGCTCCGACGGCAACCCCCATCAGGAACGGGTCGGACGACGCGCCCAACTCGGCAGCAACCGTCACCGCTATCGGAGCGGTCAGGATGGCCGCAGCCGCGTTGCTTATCACGTCCGACAAGAGCGACGTGACCACGATGAGCGTCGCAAGGACCAGCAACGGCGACACTCCCACAGTCAGGCTCGTCAGGCCGTCCGATATGAGCTCCGCCCCGCCCGTCGTCTCGAAAGCCCTTCCAATGGGTATCATCGCGGCCAGCAGCACGAGCACCGGCCACTCAACGCTCTCATATGCTTCCCGAAGACTCAGCAGTCCAAAGATGACCATTCCTATGGCCGCCCCGACGAAGGCAATCTGCAGTGTCACCAAGCCGGTCGTGGCAAGTACGATTGCCACGGCAAGAATCCCAAACGCGGATAGCGACTGCCACCAGGGGCGAACGCCCATGACTCTCTCGGATATCGCGATGCAGCCAAGGGCCTCCAGGGCTTCGCTCACTGATGACTGGCTCCCATGAAGCAACAGAATGTCCCCTGCTAGCAGACGTATATTTCCCGACGAACCCGGCACACGCACCCCCTGCCGGTTCACGCCCAGCAAACTGACATCGAACCTCGTATGAAGTCCCAGCGTCCGAGCTGTGCGATGTTCCGCAAGAGAATCCGCCATCACCACAGCCTCCACTACCTTCACTCCCCGTGCTCGGAGAAGGCTCACCATGTCTTCATGAACGTCCCGCCCCTCCACGGGTTTCAGCCCTGTCGATTCCATCAGTTCGTCCAAGTCGACCGGCTCAGCCTCAACTATCAGAATGTCCTTGGCGTCCAATATCTCCGTGTGTGAAGGTGCGGAATACCGCTGTTCATTCCGCACAAGTCCGATAACGTGTATGTCCTCGCCCATGTCCCCAAGGACATCTTCGATGCGGAGCCCCGCAAGCTTCTGCGCCACTTCCAACTCATACGTATGCTGCTCCACCTCGAAGCCGCCGACGCCGATCCTCGCTCCCTGACGCTGGGGAACCAGTCGCCAGCCTATCAATGCAAGGAAGGCTACCCCGCTGACCACGACGCCCAGTCCCACCGGGGTAAAGTCGAACATTTCGAACGATGCCCCGTTGACCTCTGCACGAAACGTCGCGACAATGATGTTCGTCGGCGTGCCTATCAGGGTCACCATTCCGCCAAGCAGGGAGGCGAACGCCAACGGCATGAGGACGATCGAAGGCGACTTACGGGCCCACCTGGCCAACTGAATCGAAACGGGCATCATCAAGGACAGCGCGGCAACATTGTTGATGACCATCGACAGCAATGCGGAAAGCGCCGCTAATGAGCCAACCTGCGCCACGGCGTTCTTCCCGGTTCTCGCCAGCAGCCGAACGAGCACCGACAACGCCCCGGACCGTTGAATTCCCCGGCTTACGACCAGAACCGCTCCAACCGTAACGACCGCAGGATGGCCCAATCCCGAAAACGCCTCCGCGGCGGGAATGATCCCAAGAACCGTTAGCGCCAGCACAGAAAGCAGCGCTACGATGTCGTAATGAATCCGACCATGAATGAATAGCCCGAGAGTCAGAGCAAGGATGACAAAGAATACGACCTGGTCATTCATGCGAGCGTTCGCAAAGTCATTGGGGATGCACCCACTGCGTCATCAGCACCCTGCCCGTCACCGAAACAGTGCGGTGGTCGCTGCATGATATAATCTCGCCCATACTCAGGCAACTTCGCCACTCAGAGACTCACCCGAATGGACCTACAAGGTAAGACAGCCCTCGTAACCGGCGGCAGCGGCGTCCTCGGAGGCCGCATCTGCATCGCTCTGGCCGACGCCGGTGTCAACCTCGCAATCGGATACGCCAAGAACCCTAACAAGGCCACTGAGGTCGCAGAGGAGATGCGCGCCCGTGGCGTCCAAACCATTCCCGTCGCCTGCGATGTTACCGACCTTGACCAAGTGAGGTCCGCCATAGCCGCTACGGTCAGCGAGTTCAGTGGCGTCCACATCCTCGTCAACGATGGAGCCTTCAACAAAGCCGTCGACTTCACCGACATCGACGGCCTAACCTACGAACTCTGGGACAAGATCATCGACATCAACCTCTCCGGCCCAATGCGCACGATCAAAGAGGCTGTCGAGCCGATGCGCGCTTCCGGCGGAGGCAGAATCGTCAACATCTCCTCCGTCGCCGGTCTCGGCCCCAATGGCTCCTCCATCGCATACGCCGTCTCCAAGGCCGGACTCAACCACCTGACCAAGTGTATGGCCCGCGGCCTCGCACCCGACATCCTCGTAAACTGCGTAGCTCCGGGATACCTCGAAGGCACCCTCATGTCCTCCAACCTCACCCCGGAGCACCGCAAGACCGCCGTCGCCGGGGCCATCCTGCAGAAGGCCGCCGACAAGGACGACATCGCCCGCCAGGTCGTCGAGTTCTGCCGCTCCGACACCACCACAGGTCAGACGCTGGTGATCGATTCGGGGCGGGTATTTCATTAGGTCACCTTACGGTTTCTTGATGACAAGACGAGTCTGCTTCGTGCAAAGCGTGGTATGATAGCGGCACCTTCGAGGACTCCCACAGTGATTCAAGACTACACCGAGATCATCACTACCGAGCCGGGCAAGCGTGCGGGCAAGCCGTGCATTCGGGGCCTGCGCATCACCGTCTACGACATCCTCGAATACCTTGCCTCAGGCATGTCCGAAGGCCAAATCCTTGCCGACTTCCCCGACCTGAGGCGAGAGGACATTCGGGCCTGCCTGATGTTCGCCGCCGATAGAGAACGCCGACTAACCTCCCTTCCGTCCACATGAGGTTGCTGTTCGACCAGAACCTCTCTCCACGCCTCGACGATAATCTACGGGATCTCTATCCTGATTCTCTCCAACGTGAGGGCCGTCGGGCTTGAGTCCGCAGATGACGACACAATCTGGGACTACGCCAAAGATCACGATTTGATAATCGTCTCCAAGGACTCCGATTTTAGGCAACTGAGCTTTACCTATGGACACCCACCGAAAGTCATTTGGATTAGGCGAGGAAACTGCTCCACCTCCGAGATAGAATCGATCTTGAGAAGCCGCTATCCTGATTTGCTCGACTTTTCCCAAGGCGAACAGGGCACATTCTTGGCATTGTCCTAATGTTCGGTGGACGTTGCTTGCCGCCATTTTCACCGTAGACCGACTCCTCTGAGTGCCTGCTTTGATGCGCCCGCCCCCACTCTTCCGGTACCATAGTTACATAGCACCACTCCCACCGGAGGAACCGCATTGACCACAGTACAAGGACAGTATGACATCGTGATCGCGGGACAGGGAGCGGCAGGGTTCGCCGCGGGCCTGTACGCCGCTCGGTACCAGACCAAGCCGGTCATCATCGGAGAGACCTTCGGAGGCGAGACCGCCATCGGTGGTTCTATCGAGAACTACCCCGGATACGTTGACATCGACGGCTTCGACCTCATGATGCACTTCAGGGACCAAGTCGTGAAATACGACGTGCCCATCGTAGACGACAAGGTGACAAAGGTGGTGGGCGTCGAGGGTTGCTACGAAGTCGAGACCGAGTACAGTGGCACGTACCAGGCGCAGACCGTCATCCTCGCCATAGGTCGCGAGCGCCGCAAGCTTGGACTTCCCAACGAGGAGGAATGGACGGGACGAGGCGTCTCGTTCTGCTCCGTTTGCGATGCTCCCCTCCACAAGGACAACGTCGTTGCTGTGGTCGGTGGAGGTAACGCCGCAGCCGAGGGGGCAGTCCTGCTCGCCAAGTACGCCACGCAGGTCTATCTCATCTATCGGGGCTCCGAGTTCTTCCGACCCGAGCGCATCATCGTCGACGAGTTAAACCGCACGCCAAACGTCACCCAGCTGCTCGAAACGAACGTAGTGGAGCTGCAGGGAACGAACGACCTCGAAGGCATCCGCATCGACAGGCCCGTAAACGGCTCCGATGAGCTGACGGTCGACGGAATCTTCATCGAGATCGGTGCTGACCCCCGCGCCGACATCCCCAAGGAACTCGGCATGAACCTCAACGATGAGGATGAGGTAATCGTCGATACGGCCATGCGCACCAACATCCCAGGCATCTTCGCCGCCGGCGACCTCACCAACGCGTCCGGCGACCTCAAGCAGACCATCACGGCCGCTGCGCAGGGAGCCATAGCGGCCTCAGCCGCCTACAAGTACCTCATGGAGCACCCCGCCGCCTGCCCGTGGCACGCCGCGGCACTTCCACAGGAAGAGGCAGTCACGGCTTAGGGCACAATCACTCACTTGCCGGAGGCTGACGAACTAGCCCTTCTCCCGTCGTGGGAGAGGGCCGGAGTGAGAGTGATGCCAGTCCACCTCGCCGTCCACCCTGAGTCTGTCAAAGGGTGAAGAAGGCGTGCCCACACCTACTGTGCCTTAGCCGCAACGACCTCGATCTCCACCAGCATATCCGGGTGAAAGAGTTCCTCGACGAATACGAACGTATTTGGGGGAAATACGCCGTCGGCGTAAATCTCTCTAAATAGATTCTCTCGCTCATCGAGATAGGACTGCTTGTTTCCCGTCCCTACGAGATAGGTGCGAACCTGAACGATGTCCTGGTACGTTGCACCCGCATCGGCAAGTATCGCCCCGACACGTTCATACGCGATTCGCGCCTGACCTCCTGCATCACCCTTGGCAAGCACCTCGCCATTCTCGTCAACCGCCACCTGGCCTGCCAGAAACAGCAGTTCACTGGCGTCAACCCTGGCGATGTGGGAGTACATTCCCACCGGACCTGGCACATTCGGAGGATTGGCCGTAAGCCTTCCCTTTCCCATGTCGATTCTCCCCTAAAGTTCAAGGGGCGGACTCACGCCCGCCCCTCCCAGAATTCCTGTGCTACCGGCAACGACCGGTCCGATATTCCCTGCCCTAGGCCATTGCCTTCGCGCTCTCGACTATCGAGTCAGCCTTGTCCATGAGGTCGGCGATCATTCCTTCGATTTCCGGCGTCACGACGGAGTCGCGGGACGGCAGCCTGGACGGCCCGTACGGACGACCCATGTGCTTCATGAACGGCTTGACGAAGACTCCCTCACCTGCCGTCTGGGACCCGATGGCTCCCCGAATCCGAGAGTACGGCGCGTTGAACTCGTCGAACACGCGCTGCGCCTCGTTGTACAACCCTGCCGTCATCAACTCGTGTACTGCAATGGAGTGCGCGGGATAGAAGTTCGGCACGTGGCTCACCCACGCCTTCACCCCGAGCATGTGCCCGTAGATGCTCAGTGGCCCGTTGTTCACAACTGCCGCTCGCGGGACGAAGTACTTGATCCCCGCCAAATAGTTCGCGATGTCAGGCGAACCCCACTTCACCGCGACCGTGTTCCGGACCTTCATGATCTCCTCGGCCACGTCCATGGTCATGTCGTACTTGGAGCCGGAGTACCAGTGGCTGTAGGCCGCGAAGCCCACCTCGGTGTGCTTGGCTACCTCGTGGACCCACTCGATGAGATCGCCCTTGTGTACGTCATAGTAGTACGCGCTGCTCATCTGCACGATGTCGATGCCGACCTCTTCGCACCACTGGCAAAGCTCGATCGTCGCTCGAATATCAGTGCTCTGAACACTGGCGAATGTCGGGATGCCGTTCGGCACCGCTACGTCGGCGATGGCTTTGATGGCGGCCTTGCGCTCATCAGTAGTCATGACCGTGAAGTCTCCGCCGGAACCTACCGCGATGAACACGGTGTTGCCCGGAGCCGCTCCCTGATCGACGATCCATTGCACATTTTCCTGAGTGGCGTCGACGTCTAGCGACTTGTCCTCTTTGAAAATCGTCGCCAAGGGTATGACGACGCCGTCCATTTTCTGCTTTGCTTCATCAACCGTTATCATTCGATCCTCCTAGTGCGTTTGCTTCTTGTCGCAGTCCTGCCCGCCGGACACCTAAGTCAGTTCGGGCATGTTCAGATCACGTTAGTTGACAACCGGCCAGCCGAAACCGACCAGGATCTCTCGGAGTTCGTCGAGTTCCTCTTGGTTCAGAGGCTTGGACGGTGGACGGGACGCTCCTGCCGGCTTGCCCATCAGGTACGACAGTCCCTTCTTGACCCTGCCCTGTCCGCCGGAACGCTCGTCGACCTTCGCCGAGTAGTCGCGGAGAGGGTTATTCACCTTGTCCCAGAGTGTCTGCGCCTCGTCGTAACGACCTGCTTCCAGGTGGTCCCAGATTTCGAGGTCGTGCGGGGGGTATGCCTCCGCCGTAAGGTTGATGTACCCGCGACCGCCCAGCTTGTGACTCTCGGCGGGCGATCCGCCGTTCTCGATCACGCTGAAGATATCGGTGAATTTCGCGATGTCCTCCTGCTTGCCGTCCGGCGGTGGACTCCACTTGATTGATGCCACCTGCGGAATGTCCTCCATCCGCATGATCGTATCGACTTCCACGAGACCGCCCGGCATCCACTGCGTGCAGTAGACCATGATCCCGATGTCGATGTTGTCCGAAATGTCGCTGTAGTAGTCGATCAGGTCGTTCTGACTCGGCAGGTTGAAGATGGGAGGACATATCTGCAGCCCGATGGCCCCCATGTCCTGGGCGATCTTCGCGTCCTCGATGGTGCGTTTCGTGTCCTTATAGTGGAGTCCGCACACGATGGACGCACGGTCCTTCGCCGCCTGTACCACCGTGCGGAGCAGCAGAGGCCACTCCTCGTCCTTCAGCATCGGCCCTTCACCCATGGCCGCAGCCACCTTGATGACCGCCTTCCCTTTCACCAGCCCCTCGTCGACCCACTGCTGCGTCAACTCGTACATCCGCCCGAAGTCGACCTCGAAATCATCGTCGAACGGCGTCGGCACCGTCGCTATTGGCCCTTGAATAAGCTCACGAAGCTCTGCTCGATCCATGCGTTCTCCCTCGTTCTAAAGCTGGCGAGATTATATCACGCGAGCGCCCCAGCGTAACCAATCTCGCCCCTACGCAATACTATCGACTTTCTCTCCCCTACACCAGCACCGCCTCTCGCTGCGGCACCGGGAACCCGAATCCAATCAGCATCTCTCGAAGCTCATCCAACTCGGCCTCCGACAAAGGCTCAGAGGGCGGACGGGAATCTCCGATGTCCATCCCCATCACCTTCATCATCCCCTTCTTCACGCGGGCCTGACCGCCCGATATAGCCCCAGTCTTGGCGTAGAACTCGCTCAGATCGTCGTAAACACTGAACCAGAGCGTTCGTGCCTCTTCGTACTTGCCCTCCTCCATCAGGTCCCACACCGCGAGGTCGTGAGGCGGATGAATCTCCGACGTCCAGTTGATGAAGCCGCGACCACCCATCCTGTGGTTGCGTGTCGGGTCCTTCGTGTTGTCGATGATGTTGACCTTGTCCTTGAGGTCGAAGATCGCCTCGTAGGGGTATCCCGGCGCCGCCCACTTGATGGCAACCACGTTGTCGAAGTCGGCCATGGTGCGGTAGTCGTCGGGGGTGATCAGATCGCCGAGCATCCCCATGGTGTTGTAGACCATAATCCCGATATCGATGGCGTTCGACACGTCCTCATAGAATCGCAGAACGTCGCCGCGTGTCGGCCCATTGTGTACAGGCGGTGAAATCTGCAGGCCGATCGCTCCCATGTCCTGCGCCTTCTTGGCGTCCTCAATCTGGCGAATCGTGTCCTTATAGTGCAGACCGCACAGGATTGCGGCCTTGCCGTCCGCCGCTTGGACGGCCGTGCGCAGCAATGCCGGCCACTCCTCGTCCCGAAGCTGCGGTCCCTCGCCCATCGCCGCCGCGACCTTGATGACCGCCCTGCCCTTCACCAGCCCCTGGTCTACCCACCACTGCGTCAGGTTGTAGAACTTCCCGTAATCGACCTCGAATTCATCGTCAAACGGTGTCCCCACCGTCGCCATGGGCCCAATTATCAGGCTCTTGATTTCCTCCAGGTTCATGGTTCCCTCCTCTATTCATTTCTCAATTCAAAATCACCGACCCTATTCTACGCCCCATTCACCATTTCAGAAAGCTGTCGCTCTCCAAATACACATACAAACAGGAATGAGACTCCGTCATTCCGGCCTCCGCCGGAATGTAGAAACTCAGACAGCAAGCAGCGGTTGGCAATGCACCAAAGTCGAATTGTCCCCACCGCCACTCAAAACGGCCCCTCCTGCACCGACGCTATCTCCTCCCTGTCCAGACCATAGTAATTGCAGAACTTGCAAATCGACGTATCCCGCCTCAGCGGGAACCCTTCCTTCTCATTCGGCGCATTCATCTCCACATCGTCAAGATACCCCCGCATCGCGGCAATGCTGTCGCGTATCTCGTCCACGCCGTCGTCGAGGTCATCCTGTGTGTAGGAGTAGTCCTCCGCCGTACCATGGGCAAGCCGCTCGACACGCACGCTGATATCCGGTCCTCGAACCCCGTGCATCTCGCGCAGGAACAGCGCGTACACCAACGCTTGATCCCTATCGTCTTCCTCCCTTCTGCCCGACTTCCAGTCAACGACCGTCCAGGTATCGTCGCCCTTCCGATACACAAGGTCAGGTACGGCATGAATCGGCGTTTCATCGATGTAGAACGTGGCGAACTCCTCGACGTTCTTCACCTCGACGAAAGGAGCCGCGACCGCTTCACGAAAGCTCTTTGAGAGCAGCAGGTTGTCAAAGCACTTCCGAAGAGTGTCTCTCGACTCCGCGATCTTGTTCTCGCCAATCCCCGTGTCGTAGTAGAACTCGTGGAACATCCGCCGCCACTTCGGCGAGCGTTCCCACTCCGACCTGTCCTGAGACTCCGCCCACGCCTTGTTCAAGCGGTCTCTTGCCGCGTCATACATCTCGTCCGCAGTCGGAGTGGACGCCCCTGAGCGCGCCCGATGTATCGCCGTCGATGCCGCTTCGTGTACCGCTGCCCCAATCTCCAAGGGCAGACTCGTCAGATTCTTCAGGCGGTACGCTAGCTGAGCGCCTTCCGGCGCCGTCTCCTCCCAGCCGTTGTGCGACCCGTAGTACTGGTAGTAGTACTTCCGAGGACACTCCTGAAACGTAGCCCGCCTGCTGTGCGACCACGACCAACCGGGATATTCACTTCGTTCGTATGTCATTAACTTGCGCCCGTAGTCTTTAGAAAATACGCCTCGCCAGCCATTCCACCATCACCCACACTCCCACCGCCAGGCATATCAGCAGAACGAGGTTGATGAGAGCGGTTATGAGCATCTCCAAGGGCCCAGGAGACCTAACGAGTGTCAGCATCTCCTTATACTGCGCCATTCTGCGAGGCGGTACGGGCCACACGGTTCTCCATCGAAAACTCACCGTCGGTATGAATACTCGCGTTGGTTGTGATTGGACAGGCTCCCTCGCCCGTTTCTTCTCCCAGTGCTCGCGCCATCGCCGGAGTGTATACAGTCTCCCGTCAAGCGCAACCGGAAAGTCTATCGACTGAAGCGTCCGCCGCACCTCCTCAGGGTACCCGTCGATGTCATTCAGACGAGCGACTCTTGGAAACGAGAAGTACATGTGCTCTGGGTTCGGTAGGTGCCGTTCAAGATACACCGAGATCGCTTCTTCATATTCCGGTGGCCACCGCCCCGAAAGGAAAAGATACTTCCCTGCCTCCGGCATCTCGCCGATATCGAGAAGCAGTCTCCCGTACCGCTCATAGAGGTCGACGTCGTACCCCCGTAGCCGAATGTTGCCGCGAAGGATCTCCTTGGCGCGCCAGACCTGTCCCTGCTGAATGGCGTTGTCTACGCGGTCGTAGAGCGTCTCTCCGTCCGGCATCACCGCTCCTCCGACTGCTGAGCCAGTGTCCTACAGCGGCAGCGGCACCTTCCTGCCTGTCTGCGAGCTCCTCAACACCGCCTCGGTGAACTCCATGTATCGAACGCCGTCCTCGAACGTCTGGCGAGTGACCTTCTCAACGCCCCTAATCGCGTTCACGAACTCTTCCTCGACACGCCAGTAGTGCCGCTTCTCTTCCGGAATTGGCACCTCCGTGAAGGCGGTCTCTCCACTCCTTGCGATCTCAACGGAAATTTGCTCGAAATCGACGTGCAGGGTCGCATCGCTCCCGAACATCCACATCTGGTTTGGGCCAAGTCCCGTTACCTCGCTGACCCGAAGGTGAAGCAACGGTCCGGCATACATCTCAGCGAGAATCTCGACGAGATCCGGCGGCGCCACCGTGCGAAGCATCCCCGAACCAGAGTCCCGTCGGGACTTCACGTTCGTCCGCGTCAACGACGTGACACTGGACGCGGGCCCCATCCACCGCATGATCGCCTCGTACCACACCCCCATCAGCATCACGTTCATCCCGTTGAGGTCGCGGTCATGCCGCCACAGGAACGGAAGGTCGCGATTCAGGAACGGCCCCTGCATCCCCTGCGAGGGATCGAACGCCGATATCCCAATGTCCACCGACAGAAGCTCGCCGAGAGTCCCTTCGTTGATCGTGTCGATGATGGTCTGGTCTACGCCATACGTAATCGGACCGGGTACCACCTGCGTGATCAGGTTCGGGCGGAGACGGGAGGCGTACAGCATCTCATGGGCCTGCTGGGCATTCATCGCAAGCCGTGCCTCGGTCAGCACATGCTTGTTGGCCTCCAGCGCGGCAATAACCAGCGGCTTGTGCATATACGGCCACGTTCCGATGCAGATCGCGTCGCTATCATCCGCCGCAATCAAATCGAAAGGATCATCGTAGACAGTCGCAATCCCGAACTCGTCCGCAACACGCTGGCCGGACTCCCTGCTACGGTTCGCCACCGAGACGACCTCGACGCCATCAAGCTCCTGGAAGCCCGGTATGTGCTTGCTCCTGGTATTCGCACCCGCCCCTACAATCCCGATTCTAATGGTGTCCATCCAATCTCCTCTCCAAAAGTCCCCCGTCCGTCATTCCGGCGAAGTCCGAAATCCAGAGTCACAGGGTATATATGGCAACGTAACGGCGACTTACGCCGGATACAACAACCGCCCCTGCCGCTCCGTCTCAACCCGGAACAGGTACCCTTCAAACGTGGTCACGTACAGCGTCGAAAGGCCTTCCTCGGCGAACGTGCAGTTCGTCGGCCTGTCGACCGGGACTTCATGCCGTTCAAGCACCTCTCCCGACGGAGAGAACACGTAGATCGAAGGCCCCGGCCCGCCCTGCGCCCAACCGGCCGTCGCGATCAGGTTCCCCTCAGTGTCGAGACACATCCCGTCGATGCCCCGGTGCGCCCCGAAGTCGTGGAGCACCTCCATCTCACCGAGCGACCCGTCATCATTCACCGGATATGCTCGAAGCTGTCGAAGCTCCTCCTCAAGCCGCCCGCTTTGCGCTACATATAGCACACTATGATCGAGCGAGAATAGCAGCCCATTCGGACGGGTCGTGTCGAACGTGACGCGGTTGATCGCCCATGAGCCGTCGGCCTGCGGGTCGAGCCGGTACACCGAGTCGTGGTCCAGGTCCTTATTCGCCACGTCCTCGGTCCAGTCTCCGCCCGACCCCTCGTAGTACGGATCGGTGAACCACACCCTGCCCTGCAGGTCGATAGCGAGATCGTTGGGAATATTCAGCCGTTTCCCCTCGAACCCGTCCGTAAGCGAGGTAGCTGAGCCGTCATCCTCATACCGCACGACCCGTCGCGCTCCCCCCTCACAGGCGTACAGCACACCGTCGGGATCGAGCATCAGGCCGTTCGCGTAGTTCGAGTCCTCTCGATAGACCGTTGACTTGCCCGTCGTCGGGTCATACCGCATGATGCGAGACTGCTGGATGCTCGTGAAGAGCAGCCCCTCGCCGTCCCACGCAGGGCCCTCGGTAACGTTACCGTACGGACCGTCCACGTGCTCGAAATGCCAGGACATGTCCGCCTCCTAGACGATCTCTTCCGACTCGCCGATGTCGGCTGACTCTTCACCCGTGATCTCCGCGCCAACCGCGCGGACCTCTCCGAACTCTGCCCGGATGGCGTTGTGGACAAGTCGCCGGTCGGAGCTGTACAGCACGAACCGCGCTCCTTCTCGGAGCCATTTCTTTGTGAGATCAACAGTCTGATGGTGCACAAGCACCGGCACGTTATGCTCACCGCATGTCGCGATAACCGTCCGCAGTGCCGACTCATAGTCGGGATGCCCCGTGTCGTCCGGTATCCCGTACGACGTGCTGAAGTCGTTCGGTCCCACGAAGATGGCGTCGATGCCCTCGATCTCCAGTATCTCAGGAAGGTTCTTCACCGCCGGTTCGCTTTCGATGCCGATGATGCAGACGTTGTTCTTGTTGCGGGCTTCGAGATAAGCCCTCGTATCGTCACTGGGGAACTCCCCCGTCGTCATCGCGCGCTCAACGTACTCGCCCTTCATCGGGAGCCACTTTGTCGCCCCGACGACCTCTTGGACTTCCTCCACCGTCTCGCAGTACGGCGCGAGAATCCCCTCCGCCCCGGCGTCTATCGCCATCGTCACATAGTGCGAGCTTGGTATGGGCACCCTCACGATAGGCACCACACCGACGCCCTTGAGTCCCGCCAGGAGGTCTGCGATGTCCGCTCGACCTCGCGAGGCGTGCTCCGAGTCGATGACCACATAATCCAGCCCCCACTCGGCCACGGCGTCCGCCCACCGGGGGTTCCTTGCAAGGCTGAGCATCGTCCCGTACACGACGCCGCCCTCTCTCGTTTTCTGCTTTAGCTCTTGTCCGTTCATGCCCCTCACATACCATTTCAAGATGGCCTCTCGGCGCGAGTGATTGTATCCCCCCGACACCGAATGTCAAGCGAGTAGACTCTCTCACACGTCATACCGATGAAGGCCGATATCCAGCCCTCTCTACTTTAGAGTGAGTCAAGAAAGGCTCCGTTCACCCTGAGCAGCGTTACGCCCCGCGCCCGGGGTCATGCAGAGGTATCGGTAACTGCATTCAGCAACCCACAATCTCTCCCCGCCGGGGGAGAGACACAGAGAGGGGGTTCTTGCAGTTACCTGAAAACCTGTCCAATCAAAACACGCTCGCCCTGAGCAGCGTTACGCCCCACACGGCCTTCGACAAGCTCAGGCCGAACGGGGCCGTGCAGGGGTGTCAGCAACTGCCTTGAACACAACCTCTTTTCCCCTCTGCGCTCTCTGTGTTCTCTGCGGTGAATCTTGATCCTGTCCTGAGCAGTTACTTGAAAGCCTGTCGAAGGGCAATCCCTCTAAATCAACCAACATCCGTCTCCCCTGAGCGCTCTCCGCGCCCTCTGCGGTGAACCTTCTCACCCTCCGTTGCGAGTCCAGCTCTCTCACAACATTCATTCCCGCGCTTCATCTTCGGAATCCAAAACCCTCCTCTTCTCCGCGATCTCCGCGCTCTCTGCGGTGACTCCTCCAATCCCAGAACCTAGCACCCAGAACGCACAACCCCCTATAATCTCCCAAAGGAGGGCCCACACTTTGAAAATCGGAGCGCACGTTTCAACGGCAGGCGGCGTCAGCAAGGCCGTCGACAGGGCAGCCGACATTGGAGCCGAGGCGATCCAGATATTCGCCTCCTCTCCACGATCATGGGCCTTCAAGCCCCTCGCAGAGACTGAAATCATCAAGTTCCGCGAAAAGTCCGAGACTCTCGGCGTTGGTCCCACGTTCATTCATGGGAGCTACCTGGTAAACCTCGGCGGGCCACCCGAACTCCTTGAGAAGTCCATAAACTCCCTCTCCCTCAACATGGAGGCGGCAGGACAGCTCGGGGCACGTGGAGTGATCTTCCACACCGGCAGCCACAAGGGCCGCGGCTTCGACGCCATCTTCGAGCAGGCGACCATGGCCCTCGCAACCATCATCGAAAACAGCCCGCCCGACGTATGTCTCCTGATAGAAAACAGCGCGGGAGCAGGCGACCATATCGGCTCCAAGTTTGCCGAGATTGGCAAAATGATCGATGAAGTCGGCAGCGACCGAATTCGGGTTTGTCTCGATACCCAGCACTGTTTCGGCGCGGGCTACGGCATTGCCGATCCTGAAGGCATCGACGCCGCCATGTCCGAGTTCGACGCCACCATCGGTCTCAATCGCCTCGCCGCCGTCCACGCCAACGACTCCAAGGTCGCGTTCGGCTCCGGCGTCGACCGCCACGAGAATATCGGCGATGGCGATATCGGCCTTGAAGGCTTCAAGACCATCATGTCGCATTCCGCCTTCGCCGACATGCCCTTCCTCCTCGAAGTACCGGGTGCCGACAAGAAGGGCCCCGACAAGGAAAACGTAGACCGGCTCAAGGCCGTCCGTGCGGAACTGGGTATGGCATGACCGAGACCAAACGTCCCGACCCGCGACGTGTTGCCCGCTATCGTAAATACCTCAAGAGCGAGTTACATGCCGCTGCCCTCTACTCCGCCCTTGCCCGTATCGAAGACGACCCCGATCGGTCGAGAGTCTTCCAAGAGCTTTGCGATTCTGAGATAGAGCACGCCAAGGTATGGGCGACCAAGCTCGGGATCGAGGCCGCTCCCTCCACCAGACTGGGCTTCTTGGGTGTGCTTCGATTTGCCCTTGCCAAGACTTTTGGGACCAACGCCGTCATCCCTCTGCTGCTTTGGGAAGAGGCGGGCGAAATCCGCGAGTACTATGCCGACCCCGAAGCCTCGGACATCGCCAAGGACGAACGCCACCACGAGCGAGTCCTCAAGGGCTTGGCGCGAGGGCAAACGGAGCCTGTGCCACTTTGGGAGGAAAGCCGTTCCGCCACGGGCGCGAGCGGAAACATCCGCGCCGCCGTGCTCGGCATGAACGACGGCCTTGTCTCCAACTTCAGCCTCGTCATGGGCGTCTCCGGCGGAACGGACAACACCGATTTCATCCTACTAGCCGGAGTGGCAGGACTGCTGGCCGGAGCGTTTTCCATGGCAGCCGGCGAGTACGTCTCCATGCGCTCGCAGCGCGACATCTACGAACACGAGATCGAAAAGCAGAGAATTGAAATTCGTGACTGGCCGGACGAGGAACAGGCTACCCTCGACCTCATCTACCAGTCCAAGGGCCTCACCGAAGCCGAGGCCGAACTCATCTCCCGCCGCGTCATGGCCGATGCCGAAGCCGCCCTCGACACCATGGCCAGAGAGGACCTGGGACTCGATCCGAACGAACTTGGCTCTCCATGGGGCGCTGCATTCTCATCGTTCGCCGCCTTCGTGGGCGGCGCGATCGTCCCAATCCTCCCTTTCCTGTTCAATGTCGGAAACAGCGTCATCATCAGCGCCGCCCTCAGCGCCATAGCGCTTCTGCTCGTCGGCGGGTCCCTAGCTGCCGCATCGGGAAACAGGCCGTATTGGGGAGCGCTCCGAATGCTCCTCGTCGGGAGCGCCGCCGCCGCCGTCACCTACGCCATCGGCACCCTAATAGGAGTATCCGTCGCGGGGTTGGGCTGAGCGAAATTCCCTCTCCCGTCGTGGGAGAGGGCTAGGGAGAGGGTTGCCGAGCCTGTAAGACCACTCCTCTTGTGAAATGGTACTCCCCCTATGTCCAGCAAAATCAAACTTGACATACAAGAACGCATGGTCTATTGTAGACACTTGCCCTGAAATCGCCCGGGCATCGCATCTGGCAGGGCAGGAAATTACAAAATGTGACGAAATGTTACATTAACTCGACAATTCTCAGCGTCCCAACCCTGCCGTCGAAACCTACGCAATAATCACTACCCTGCAGGAACCCATCATGCTAACACTCGTCTCTGAAGACATCGAACGCTACGCCGTCGAGCACACGTCCCCCCTGCCCGACTACCTCCAGGAACTCACCGACTACACCTACGAGAATATGAGCATCCCGCAGATGCTCTCCGGCCCCATAGAGGGAACCCTGCTGCAGACCCTCGTATGGACGACCGATGCAAAGCGCGTCCTCGAAATCGGGACATTCACCGGGTTCAGTTCCCAGATGATGGCCGCAGCTCTCCCCGACGACGGTGTGCTCGTGACCTGCGACATCGACCCGGAGGCGGCCAGGGTCGCCAGGGAGTTCTACGCTAAGAGTCCCCACGGCCACAAGATCGATCTCCGTCTGGGCCCCGCGCTGGAGACCCTCGAGACGCTCAGCGATTGGGTCTTCGATGTCGTCTTCATCGACGCCGACAAGACCGGCTACGCCGCCTACTACGAGAAAGCCGTCGAGCTTCTGGCCCCCAGGGGCGTCATAGCCGTCGACAACGTCCTCTGGAGCGGTCGCGTCCTCGACCCTCAGACCGACGAAGACCGCTCCATCGCCGCCTTCAACGAGCGAGTCAAGAACGATCCCCGCGTGCGCCATGTCCTCCTTCCCATTCGCGACGGCGTGATGCTCGTAAGGAGGGCCTCATAGCATGAGTGAAACGAACGACTTTGCGGTTCTCGCCGAGGGGCTGGTCAGAAACTTCGGCGAGGTAAGAGCCGTAGACGGCATCGATCTGGCAGTTCGTAAAGGGGAGATCTACGGATTCCTCGGTCCCAACGGCGCGGGCAAGACCACGGTTGTCCGAATGCTCATTACCCTGCTCCTCCCACACGGAGGCAGGGCGCTCGTCGCCGGCAGGGACGTCGTCCATGAGCCGAGAGAGGTGCGACTGCGAGTCGGAGCCGCACTTCAGGAGGCCGCGCTCGATCCCAAGCAGACCGGCAGGGAGATCCTCCGCCTCCAGGGATGGCTCTTCGGCATGTCCGGCAAAGAGGTGGACCGGCGACTCTCCGAGCTTGAGTCCCTCATGGACATCGGAGACGCCATCAACCGCTTCGTCGGCACCTACTCCGGTGGAATGAAACGCCGCCTCGACCTCGCAGCCGCCCTCATCCACGATCCCGAAGTCCTCTTCCTCGATGAGCCGACAACCGGCCTTGACCCCCTCAGCCGCAACCGCGTTTGGGAAGAGGTCCGTCGCATCAACGAAGAGCTCGGCGTCACCATATTCCTGACAACGCAATACCTCGAAGAGGCCGACATGCTTGCCGAGCGCGTCGGCATCATCGACCGCGGCAGGATCGCCGTCGAGGGCAGTCCGGCCGAGTTGAAGCGCTCCGTCGGCAAGGACGTCATCATCGCGCAGATCGAAGGCGACTCATCGGCCGCCATAGCCGCGCTCGAGGGCATCGACGGCGTCAGCCAGGTGGAGGACCATGGCCGTGAGCTCGTCGTATCCGTAGAAAACGGCGCCGCCCTCGTGGGCAACGTGGCCTTGGCTCTCGACCGCGGCGGAGTCACCGTCGGCGAGATAACCCTGCGCACACCGACCCTCGACGACGTATTCCTGACCGTCACGGGCGGTCGCATTCAGGTCGATGCCGACCTGACCGAGGAGACGGAGGAGACATGACCACAGTGGAAGAAGCAGCCCGAACTACGTCCATCCGAAGTGTTCGTCGCCACCGGCGATGGGCCTTCTTCTCCGACCTCGCCGCCGTATCCTCACGCGCGCTGAGAGCCACGAGACGGGATATTGAGAGCCTCTTGCCCGCCCTCATCATTCCCGTCTTCTTCTTCGTGGTCAACATCGGCGCGCTCCAGGACGTCGCCGAGAACATCCCCGGTATCGACTACAAGGCCTTCCAGCTTCCCGTCGCCATCATCTTCGCCGTGACGGGAATATCGCGCGCCATCACCCTCGTCTTCGACATCCAGAGCGGCTACTTCGACCGGCTGTCACTCACACCCGTGAACAGGGTTTCGTTGCTCCTCGGCCTCATGGTTGCCGACTTCGCTCTCTGTGTGGCCCTCTCCATTCCCGTCCTGATACTTGGCTTCGTCGTAGGCGTCCGATTCGAGAGCGGCCTTATCGGGATCATCGCGTTCGTCCTCATCGCTGGGACTTGGAGCCTCGCCTTCGCCGGATTCCCCTACGCCATAGCCCTCAAGACCGGCAATCCCACAGCGGTCAATACCAGCTGGCTCCTCTTCTTCCCCTTTGTCTTCCTCACAACGGTCTTCCTCCCCCAGGAAGCCCTCACCGGCTGGATGAGCACACTAGCCACATACAACCCCGTCACCTACCTCCTCGGCGCGCTCCGCTCCCTCGTCACAGACGGATGGGACATTGAGGCCCTCGCCAAAGGCTTCGCCTCCATTGGAGGCGTCGCCGCCATAAGCCTCACCCTCGCCTTCCTCTCCCTAAGAGGCCGCGTCCGCCGCAGCTAATTGAGTACCCAAGAAGACCTCAGTTCACCCTGAGCCTGTCGAAGGGCAGTTCTTTGCTAACGTCCATAGGTTGTGAGGCAGTTTCTTCGCAGTTCTTTCTACTTTCTAATCTCCCCCAAATATGGCATACTCTCCGAAACGCGATACCTCCGGAGGCGCACCATGGCAACCGACATCAAAATCAGCACGAATGGCGTGGAGCCGGTGGTCACCGGCCCCGTAATGCAGGCACGGCGAGTGGGTAGAGGTCCCGCCATCTGGCTGGCCGGCGATCCCGAAGACCTCAAGCAGTGGATGGACCGAGGCGCGGCGGGAATCGTCACCAACACCGTCGTCCTCAACGACATGGTCAAGAAATACGGCCAGATCAAGGACGTCGTCCAGCGCTACCTCGATATCACCGACAAGCCCGTCGTCGTCGAGGTCGACGGCCACTCCACCGATGAGCTAATCGACGTCAGCCACGTATTCACCCGCATGTCCGACCAGATCATCATCAAGATCCCTTGCACCTCATACGGACTTGGCGCATTCCGCCGCCTGGCCGAGGAGGGCATCGAGACCTACTGCACCACCGTCTTCTCCCTGCCGCAGGCCGCCGCCGTTGCACAGGCGGGAGCCACTCACATCCTCCCCTTCTGCGAGCCCGTCAAGCAGATGGGCGGAGACCCGACCCAGCTCGTCCGCGAGTGCGTCCAGATGTTCTCCGGCTGGGAGAACCGTCCCTACATCACAGCCGCCCTCGTCAGGAGCGTCGAGACCGCCTACGCCGCCCTACGCGACGGCGCGGACGGCATCATCATCTTCTGGCCCATCTTCCAGGAGATGATGGAGCACCCCCTCACCGACACATGGAACGACACTTTCATGGGCGAGTGGGTATCCATGCACGAAGCCGACCTCCTGGAAGGCGTCCCCGTCCGCCTCGACTAGGGTGACTAGGGTGTAGTACAAACGCAAACCGGCAGCCTCCTCTCCGGTTCGAGGGAGAGGGCTGGGGTGAGGGTTAAGGCAATAGCTGTTCGATACTTTGCCCGCCAACAATCTCTCCCGGCCGGGGGAGAGATACAGAGAGGGAGCAATCGCGTTCGCACTAAACCTGTTGAAGAGCCGCCCGGATCCCTAGTGGGTGCCAAGTAGGGTTGTTCCTCACCGCCCCGTGGCTTTCCTCCGCTCCAACGCCTCTTCCACCAGCGCCCGAACCGCCAGCCGCCTAGCCTCATCCACTGAGCGCACCTTCACGTGCCGCATCTTCGCGCCCGTCCCCTCCAACAACCCTTCCGGGTCGGCTAACTCGACACCCTGATAGAACCCGAGGTTCACCCACCTCTTGTGAGGCAAGATATACGCATATCCGTCGAGCATCTTCCTAGGGCCGACCCCATACGTCGCGGCGCGGTCACCGAGGCGCACCACCTCGCACGTATCGGGATCGACTTCGTACACAACCTCCCGCAGAGCCGTCACGATGGGGCGCAACGCCTCCTCAGTAATCTCCAGCAAGTCCTCGAACGTGCCTATCTGGGCCTCTGGCATGACCTATACCCTCAAATGCGATCTTCGCTCAATCGTGATCCAATAGCCCTCACGCCATATCGGTTTGCCAAAAGCCCGGCGTAGGGGCGGGTTTGAAACCCGCCCTTTTCATGCCTAGAACAGTCCGGTCACCGCGTTCCACCAATCGACCACCACGTCCACTGCGCGATACTTGTCCAACCACTTGCCCCAGTGCAGCACGTACTCCTGGAACTCCTTCAAAGCAATCAATGGAATCAGCCATAGCGCCGCGTGCTTCCACGTCATCTTGTAATTCGGCCTTACCCGGTTCAGCCCCGCAACGAACAGGAACCAGAACTCGAAGACGTTTGGGAAGATCAGCAGTATCCCCCGCCATGAATCGACGAACTCGAAATACGCGAACCCGATGAGTCTGTAGACGAACAGCCCTATCGCCACATAGCGCGGCACGCCCTTCCATCGCAGCGCTACCACGAGGAACGCCACCATGTATACCTGGTCGACCCACTTGTCGAAGACCTGGTAGTTGCGGACACCGCCGAGATTCAGCAGGTTCATCATGAACAGGTCGGAGAAATCGACCAGCACCGCCAGGATGCCCCCGGCAAACGGGAACCACAGTACCGGCAGCGACCCGGCAATGCGAACAATTGCTATGATGACTTCTTCAAGGGTCATGGCAAAGTGCCTCTATGTATTCTGGGCTTGTGTAGTAACCTGCCGACCACGTTGCCGCCTGTGAAGACTATCCTAAATCGATATGTTCTATGTAGAGAAAACCTCGTTCACCCTGAGTCTGTCGAAGGGCAATTCGACACCAACGTCCCTTGCACTACAACCGGAGCGCCCCCTAGCTCACCCTCTCGAAAATGGTGACCACTCCCATCCCGCCTCCAACGCACATCGTCACCATTCCAACTTCGTCGTCGCGGGCGTCCATCTCATTCATCAGCTTCACCGTCTGGATCGCGCCCGTCGCCCCGATGGGATGACCTAGACTGATCCCGCTCCCGTTCACGTTCGTCGTCTCCATGTCCAGTTCGAGTTCCCGGATACAGTGCAGCGCCTGCACCGCAAACGCCTCGTTCAGCTCCGTTTGGTCGATGTCGTCCACCGTCATCCCCGACTTCTTGAGGGCCTTCTGCACTGCCGGCACAGGGCCGATGCCGAAGTACGCCGGGTCGACTCCCGCGGCTCCCCGCGTATGCCACCGCAGGCGCGGCTGCATCCCCAGCGACCTAGCCTTCTCCTCCGACATGATGACGACCGCCGCCGCCCCGTCGTTGATCGAAGACGCGTTGCCCGCCGTCACCGTCCCGCCGTCCTTGAAGACGGGGCGAAGCTTAGCCAGAATCTCCATGCTCGTATCCGCTCTTGGGCCTTCGTCCGTGTCGACCACGACCGGGTCTCCCCGCCGCTGTGGTATCGTCACCGGCGCGATCTGAGCGGCGAACCTCCCGCTCTGCACAGCGTCGACCGCCCTGCTGTGACTCAGCAGAGCAAGCTCGTCCTGGTCTTCGCGGCTGATCTCCCAACGCACCTGGATGTTCTCGGCGCCGACGCCCATGTGGTACCGGTTGACCGGGCACGTCAGCCCCTCAAGGAGTGCGTCCCGCATGGGGATCTCCCCAATCTTGTAACCGTCGAAACGCGCCGTGTAGTCCAGCAGGAACGGTGACTGGCTCATACTCTCCATACCGCCGGCCACTGCTACGTCGATCTCGCCCGTCTTTATGAGCTGGGCCGCGAGGTTTATCGCCTCGAGCCCTGATGAACAGGCACGGTTGACCGCAATTGCAGGAGCACTATCCGGAATCCCCGCCTTCAGTCCGGCCAGACGTCCAGCGTATCCGGCCTCTGCCGACTGAAGCACATTGCCAAAGTAGACCTCGTCCACCTCGTCCGCTGGGAGGTCCACCCGCTCAAGGGCGGCTTTGGTGGCCGCTGCTCCAAGATCGGACGCCTTCGCATCCTTCAACGAACCTCCGAACGACCCTACCGGCGTTCGCGCCCCGCTTACAATTACCGCTTCCTGCATCTGAAGACCTCCGTTTCAAAGAGGGCGATTTCACCGCCCACGCTTTCACGTTAAATCATGGGAATAGGTATTACGTGCCTTACTCACTATCGCCCATGACTTCCTTACGAATCCAACTCGGTAAATCCTCTATTGGCTTCATATCCGCTAGCTTTTTCGTGATCTTATGGGTAGTGCTCTGCCCTTCTGCCATCCGTACAAGAGTTCCCGCGCCTCCCTCGGAGACTACACCTTTACGCCACGCCAAGTACACGATCTTCTCGGGACAAACTCCTAGACACAGAAGGTAGTTGTAGGTCCTATCCAGCCTAACGTGGTTGAACTGGAATGTTCCATTGGCTCCGAGTGAAGCTGTCTTCACCTCAAACCGTTTGCTGGCGATCAGTAGATCCGTTGGGGTTACACGTGACCCGTTGCTCACCGGAATGTCGGCTGCCGCCAGGTATTTGTGGATGAACTCCTCGCCAATCTGCCCACGGTTGGTGTTGCCAAGCCGCCGGTAGCCTTCGAGTGAAGAGCCCGTCCAAATCGATTTGGGCGAATGCTCATTTATGACCTGCACCATGAGTTCAATGGGGTTCATCGCGGCGGCTCCCATATTCCGCCGCTCTTGCCTTGTTTCCAAAAGACCAGAAAATACGAATGGTTTTTTCGCGCGTGTACTTGCCGTACCGCGCGACTGACTCCCGGACGATTGTTCCGCACCACCACGAAGAGGTCTTCTGCAACAAAGCCCATCTCGTCAAACGCCTGCATGATTTCGACGTGTGTAAATCGTTGGCGATTAGAACACACCTCGTCCTGGCACTTCACGATGAAAACCCCGCGCTCACGCAATACCCGGTATGCTTCTCTCCCCGCGTCCAAGTACAGATCGAGCACGGCCTCGTGGTACTTGCTCTTGGTCTGTCCACCCGACTTGTTATTGGCGTAGTAGGTCTCGAACGCCTCATGCGTCCGATGAGCCGTCCCTCCCGGAGTATGCATGTATGGAGGGTCCAGAACGACGCAATCGATCTCGCCATCGGCGTAGGGGAGATTCCGGCAGTCCACTCCATCCTGTATATCGGTTGCCCGGAGATCGTAACGTTCGGCAGGTATGCCCCGCCAGAACACGCCCTTTCCGTAAGTCACGTCAGCCACGACGCTTCCCGGCTCTACATAGAGTTCTAGAATCTTGGGGAATACACTCTCGTTCCCATCCACATAGGCGCTGAACACAAGAGCGTTCGTGGGAGCGCCGTTTCGCACCTCACGCTTATCGGTTGGGAACAGCGGGAGAGTTCGTTCTTCTGGTATTTCTTCCTGAGGTGGAACGGATATTTTGACGGCCATGGATTTTCTCCCTCATTGACCAATCCGGCTAGTCGTCTGTAAAACGCAAATCAGCGTATCGTCCCCAACGAAATTATAGCCATCTTCCCCCGCACCACACTACCGCCCCAGCTTCGCCCCCGTCAGCGCCTCCATCACCTTGGCATACGCCTGCGTGCCGTCCTCACCGTACCCCATCTCTTGCGCCGATCGAAAAATCTGGGTCACCACCGCCGTTACCGGCAGAGCGACATTCATCTCCTCTGCCGCTTGGAGGATCAGGCGCATGTCCTTCTGCGCCGTATCAACCATAAAGCCCGGTGCGAAGTCCCGGTCGCACATTCGCGCGCCAAGATTCTCCAGCATCCACGACTGCGCCGCTCCTCCTCCCAATGCGCTCAACGTCGCCTCTAGGTCTCCCCCGTGCTTGGCCGCGAAAATCAGTCCCTCCGTTACCGCCGCAAGCGTTCCCTGCCCTGTGATGTTGTTGGCCAGCTTCGTCACCTGCCCCATGCCGTTACCACCGCAGTGAGTTATTCGGGTGCCCATAGCTTCCAAGACATGCTGGCTCCGTTCCAATATCTCGGCTTCCCCGCCAACCATGATCGACAGCGTGCCGCTCTCCGCCCCCGTTATTCCACCGCTGACCGGCCCGTCCAGCATGTGAACGCCCTTCCCTGCCAGCTTGCTGACTATCTCCCTAGTCACGGACGGTGAAATCGTACTCATATCAATCACGACCGAGTCCTCATACGCGCCTTCCATGACCCCGTTCGATCCGAGAATGACTTCCTCCACGTCCGGTGAGTCATTCACCATCGTGATCGTGAACTCATTCCCCTCGGCCGCCTCTCTCGCAGACCCCGCAGGCTTCGCGCCCGCCGCAACCACGTCTTCCATCTTCGACGCAGTCCGGTTCCAGCACGTCACGTCGAAGCCCTTCGATACTAAGTTCATGCACATCGGCTTCCCGATGAGACCGAGGCCGATAAATCCAACGCTTGTCATACAGGCACTTCTCCTTGATCCCGCCAACTTTGGCGTTCATTATACATTCCCAACCCCTCCCTGCGAGATTCCCCAACAGTAGCGTAAGCACGATTCATCCCGCTCGCACTGAGCATCTTCATGCCCCGCCCGCGTGGCCGTGCAATAGTGGCAGTGACTGCCGTAAGCCATCCACATTCTCTCCCCCCTGAGGGCTAACAGGGGCAGGCACTCTCCGTTTTCGGCGGGAGTGAGACAATTTGAGAAAATGAGACGGTTTGAGAGGCCTTCGGATCTTCCCTTTTGTCGGCCTTCTCAAAGTGTCTCATAGCTTTGGGCGTGGTGGGCATGGGACGGAACTCGCGCATGTTCGCGGAATGAGACGGTTTGAGAATGTTTTTCGCTCCTTAAAAAAACGGCCCTCTTTCTTCTCAATGTGTCTCATGGCTTTGGGCGTGGTGGGCATGGGATGGAACTCGCGCGTGTTCGCGGAATGAGACGGGTTGAGAATGATCTCGCTCTTCAAAAACCCGGCCTTCTTTCTTCTCAATGTGTCTCATGGCTTTGGGCGTGGTGGGCATGGGGCGGAACTCGCGCATGTTCATGGAATGAGACTGTTTGAGAATGCTATCGCTCTTCAAAAACCCGGCCTTCTTTCTTCTCAATGTGTCTCATGGCGCTTTGCCTGCCGTGCGCTCGGCGGATGAGGTCTTATTCCCATAGGAATAGTGTAGGAGAGGGGTTCTTGTGATTCAAATGGAAGGGCGGGAAGGAGAAGGTGGTGAGAATTGCTTAGAGGGCGAGTGCAATGGCGGTGTGGTTGGTGAGAACTATGAATTCACCCCCGCAGTTACTTGGAAGCAGCGTTATGCTTCGACGCCCTTCGACAAGCTCAGGCCGAACGGATCCGCACAGGGGTGTCAGTAAATGACGCCAAAATGGAGCAATTAGGAGCAGTTGCTTAGAAGCTTGCTGAAGGGCCGTTCCACATCGCCCTCGCTTTCATCGTCTCTCCTGCGAAAAGCCTGACTCGCACCTCGATACGGAGGAGACCCTGAATAACCGACATACCGGCGAGGGCCGGTATCCAGAAATAGGTAGGCCAAATTGAATTCGTTGTGCCTAAAAGACTCCGTAAACACACCAGCCTGTAGTTGTTCAGTCTTGGTGAGGGGAACACCCCTTACCCCTATGGATACCCGCTTTCGCGGGTATGACGGTGGGTTGTGCGTGTTGAGCGGTCTCATGAAGTCTGAACAGTTACGCCTTAAGGGGGATTGTTTCACTTGGTGTAGTGAACTGAAGACGAGGTGTTGTAGGTCTGGGATACTGCGCTGGTGGTTAGGCGAGGACATCGCAGACCACCGCCATGAAGTTGACTGCTCCTGAATCGGTCTTCAGTCCTCTCGTCGTCCTGTACCTTGGTTTGATCCGTCCGAACCTTCCCTCCACCCAGTTCGTGCTATTCGGGACTCCTGATCGTCGCTGGTGCACCGTCATCTGTCTCCATCGTTCCAGCAGGTGTATTGCCAGTCGTCTCAGTTCCGATGGTAACCGTCTGTCCTGTGACCATCTGAATAACCTGTCGGCGCCATCGGGTGGCAACTCGTTGACCGTCTCAGTGATCTGTCCCAACAGTTCACCGTATTGAATCCGTATGTTCTCATCGAGTCTGCCGATAGCACGGCCCAAGGTCCGTTTCATGTGCACCAAACACTGTTGGCGTATCACAGAGCCGCGCCCAGTCGGTATCGAGTAGTCGGTCGAGTCATCTGTCACCACTACCTCCACTCCCAACTCATCCGCCATCGACTCGAACCAGCTCTCATAGTCGAACTCTGGTCCGGTCAACTCTATGCTCAACACCCTTCCTCCCACGTCTATCACTACTCCCACCGGTCTCGATCTGTCCTTGATCTTCACCCACGTCTCGTCCACCCCTACAACCCGTGCCTTGCCCTCCGACAGTCGTCTTTTCACCGCCTTGCCCAGCCTCTGTATATCTCTCCAACTGCTCACGTGGTCGACACTGTGACCGAACAGTCCCAACGCAGTCTCTATGCCCCGATGACTCAGTCCCAATGCGTACAGCACGCCGAGTAGAGCCATGAACGAATGGCTGCGTCCGGCTCTTCCCACACCTTTCGGTCTGGCAGTCACCGTCTTGCCACAATGCTTGCAGCGATAACGCTGAGTGGTCACATGAGTGACGTTCACGTCCACGATCTTGCGGAGTTTGGAGCTACCCCACTTGTGCCAGGCTTGTGCTGCACATCTTGGACACTGACCCGGTGGTGTGGGATCGGCCTCGACGGGTTGCTGGGCAAGGCGTATGATGCGCATGGGAGATTCATCCTTTCGAACTGGTTTTAGACATCTCCAATTCTAAAGGTGACTCTCCCTTCTCTCAATCCTCCGTCAGTTCCTACACTCCCTGAAACAGTCCCGCCTTAAGGCGTTGTCTCAAACAATTTCCTACAGTATGATAAAGACCGACAGCCCTAGCTAGCGGTGTCCCCCTAGCCGAGCATCTGGAGGCGAACATGGCGAACGAGAAGATCGCCCTCATGGCTCACCTGTATCGTCGCGCCGGTTTCGGGGCCACGCGCGGCGAGCTCGAACGACAGGCACAGCGGCCATATGAGGACGTAGTCGAAGACCTCCTGCACCCCGAACGGTTCCCCGAAGTCGAGGACGATATACTCCGCCGCTATCACGGCCCCCTCGTAAACTTCGACTCCCTCTCGTGGAACGGTGCGAAGTGGATCTACCGCATGATCAACACCGAGCGTCCCCTGCAGGAGAAGATGGCCCTCTTCTGGCACCATATCTTCGCCTGCGCCTACCACAAGGGTGAGCACACGGCGACCCTCTTGGCGCAGAACGACATGTTCCGTCGCAACGGCCTGTCGGACTTCCGCACCATTCTTCTCGACCTCTCCCGCGACCCTTGCATGATCTTCTGGCTGGACAACAACGAAAACCACAACGGCGACCCCAACGAGAACTACGGTCGAGAGCTCATGGAGCTCTTCTCCATGGGCATCGGCAACTACACCGAGAACGATATCAAGATGGCCGCCAGGGCCTTCACCGGGTGGACGTTCAGGCAGCCGATGCCCTTGTACCCCTACGGCCACTTCCAGTCACAGTTCGTCTACCGCGAAGACGACCACGACCACAGCGTAAAGACCTACCTCGGCCACACGGGCGATCTGAACGGCGAAGACATCATCGACCTGATCGTCCAGCAGCCCGCCACCGCGAGGTTCGTTTCGAGACTCCTCTACAACTTCTTCGTCGTTGACGAGGTCCAGGTCCCGGCGTGGAACACCGTCCCACCGCAGGACCCGGAGGCAATCAACACCCTGTCAGAGACCTTTATCAAGACCGACGGCGACATACGGGCCGTCCTCCGCACGCTCTTCACCTCAGAGTTCTTCAAAGAGGCCCGCTTCAAGAGGGTCAAGAGTCCGGTGGAGTTGATCGCCGGAACGGCCAAGATACTCGGAACCCACCGATTCCCACATCCCGACCAGTTCGATCTCACCGGCACCGCCGCCACTATGGGGCAATGGCTCATGAACCCTCCCACTGTGGAGGGCTGGCACACCGGCAAGGAGTGGATCGACGGGGGCACCCTGAACGAGCGCGTCAACTACGCCGTCGAGGAGTTCAGCGACGCTTCCAAGCCCGGCATCCAAGACATGATCGGCCGCATCTCCTCGGCTGACCGCGCTCTAACTCCCGCCGAGTTCGTCGAGCACTGCCTCGACCTCGTTGGCCCCCTCGACGTGGACGACGACACGTCGGAGGCCCTGAACCACTACGCCGAGTCGGGAGGCCCCTTGGACTTCGCTCAAGACCCGGAGGGTTCGGAGACCCGAACACGACGTATGCTCCAATTCATCGCCGCATCGCGCGAATACCAGATGGCCTGAACCCGTAAGAGACAACGTGAAGTGACAACCCGGAAGGAGACGAACATGGCAGGGAACGGAAAACCGCCCGTGTTGGTCGTCGTTCAGCTGAGCGGCGGCAACGACTTCATGAACACCCTGATACCGTACAACAGCCCCATCTACTGGGACTGTCGGCCCGTCGTCAACGTGCCGGAAGACACGATCATCCCCCTGAACGATGAACTGGGATTCCATCCAAAGACCGCTCCCCTCAAGGAGATGTTCGACGAGGGCAACGTCGCCCTGATCCAGGGCATCGGCTATCCCAACTCCAACCGCTCTCACTTCCGCGCCATGGACATCTGGCACACCTGCGAGCCCGACACCGTCAGCACGACGGGCTGGCTCGGGCAGGCCATCCACGACCTCGACCCTAATAGCGAAAACGTCCTGACCGGCGTCAATCTTGGTCGCGGCCTTCCCCGCGCCATGACCGCTCCCGGCGTGCCCGTCGCCTCGGTCGGAGATCTCGACGGTTACGGCGTCATGACTTCCATTACTGAAAAGCAGGAGCGAGAAGAGGCCCTAGATATCTTCAAGCGCATGTACGGGCCCGCCTTTGGGACCGGCATGGTCATGGACTACCTCGCCCAGACAGGCGGGGACGTGCTCAAGGGAGCAGACCGTCTGGCCGAAGCACCCGTCAAGTACAGTTCTGATGTCGAGTACGCCAGCAACGCATTTGCCAAGTCCCTCAAGGACGCCGCCCGCATCCACCTGGCCGACCTCGGAACCAGAATTCTCTACGTCAGCCACGGCGGCTACGACACCCACGCCGCCGAGAACCCAACGCAGCCCAGGCTGCTCGATGAGCTCTCGACCGGCATAACCGACTTCTTCGACGACCTCCGCGCCCACGATGCCGCCGAAGAGGTGGTCATGTTCGTCTTCACTGAGTTCGGCAGGCGCATGAAGGATAACGGCAGCGGTACCGACCACGGCACCGGCGGCGGCGCATTCATCATCGGCGACCGAGTCAAGGGTGGACTCTACTCCGAGTATCCATCCCTCGACCCGTCCCAGTGGGAGCACGGTGAAGACCTCAAGCACACCATCGACTTCCGTGGCATCTACGGGACCCTCCTCGACCAGTGGATGGGTATCGATGCACCCTCCATCGTCAAGGGACACTTCGAGCAGATCGACGTGTTTGCCTAGGAGGGACATCCTGAATTTATGAGCAAGAGCGACATCAAGACCGCAGTAGTTACCGGCAACCACGAGTACGACGTCCTTAACTTCCAGCGCCTATTCCGCGAGCTGCCGGACATCGACGGCTACGTGCAGAGCCTCGAAGACTTCGCCACCGATCCCCTCGGCGGATGGAAGCGGTACGATGCCGTCGTCTTCTTCAACTACCACCAGGACACCCCTGGAACTGTGGGAGGGGAACTGGACGACGCGGTATTATGCTCGCTGAACGAGCTTGCCGCATCTAACACGGGAATCGTAATCCTCCACCATGCCATCCTCTGCTACCCGCAATGGAACGTGTGGGAAGATCTGAGCGGCATTCCAACCAGAGGCGCAGCAGGCAGTGCTGCCGACCAGACCCTGCGCATCAATCCTACGGACACCGACCATCCCATCACGAGCGGCCTTTCGTCCTGGAATATGATCGACGAGTACTACGCAGGCGTGGAGGTTGGAGACGACAACGAAGTCCTGCTAACCACCGACCACCCCGAGAGCATGAAGATCATCGGCTGGACGCGCGACCGTCCTGGCGGCAGGACCTTCTGCTTCCAGTCGGGCCACGACGATCAAACTTGGACGAATCCCACCTTCCGCACCGTTCTGGAGCGAGGCGTGAAGTGGACTGTCGGACAGTTGTGAGGAAATCGCACCTATGACCAGACCCCATGCACTGCTGAGAGCCGGATTTCCCTACGTAACCTCACTTGGAATGCGACGGAGCACCGACAGCCCTATTGATCTTGCCATTGGCGACAAGGGTCGACTCTACTGTATCTGTCGCGCCGAAGGCGTGCTTCATATCCGCGTCCTCAACACCGACGACGACGAGCTTGGCGAGATCGGAAGCAAGGGCACCGGCGACGGCCAGTTCATCTGGCCCTCCTCCCTAGTCCGTGACGCCGACGAGAACCTCTACGTCACCGACGAGTCTCTTCACCGCATCACCGTATTCGACAAGGACGGCAACTTCGTCAGCAAGTGGGGGGAGCACGGCAGTGACAAGGGCCAACTCGATCGACCATCCGGCATCGCCTTCGATGCCAACGAAGACCTCTACATCGTCGACACCATGAACCACCGCGTTCAAAAGTTCACCAAGGACGGCCAATTCCTCGGCGGCTGGGGCAGCTTCGGCGACGGCGACGGCGAGTTCAACATGCCCTGGGGCATATGCGTCGATGAACTTGGAGACGTGTACGTAGCCGACTGGCGCAACGACCGCATCCAGAAATTCACCGCAGATGGAGAGTTCCTCTGGACACTCGGTTCGACCGGCGACGGGGAGCTGGAGTTCAACCGTCCTGCCAGACTCACCGTCGACACCGACGGCGACATCTACGTCGCCGACTGGGGAAATGACCGCGTCCAACAGTTCGACCAGACCGGCCGGTATGTGGACACCTTCATCGGCGATGCCACGCTCGGCAAGATGGCGATGACCTACATCCGCTCCAACGCCAAGGTCCTCCGAATACGTGAGACCACTCCCCTCGGAGCGTCCAAGCGCCTCAGAAGCCCGTCATCCGTCCGCATCGACGACGAGGGCCACCTATACATCACCGACCACGGCTGCCACCGCATCCAGGTCTACAAGAAAGAGGCCTACCCGCTCACCCCCGAAGAGCTTCTGCCGCCGCCCACCGTTCCTTCCCTCTCGACGGTCTAGCCCGTTATTTCCGACAATGCGGAGCCTCTTTCAAATTCCGTTCTTCTGTCGTGGATGAGGGTGAATTACCCCTACTACGAAGGTCGACCAAGACACGAATCCACACGTCTGAAAATAGCAATGCCCTAAAAGCCTCGCACCAGCCATGAAATACCGACAACTCGGATCCACCGACCTCCAACTCTCCGAGGTCGGTTTCGGCCTTTGGACACTCAGCACCGAGGCATGGCCCATCGTCTCGGAGTCCTACTCCAGTAACCTACTCGTCGCCGCATTCGAGCTGGGGATCAACTACTTCGATACTGCCGACTCGGATGGCGAGGGCTACGGTGAAACGCTGCTCCGCAAGGCCCTCGAAGACCAGCGCCACGACATCATCATTGGCACCAAGGTCGGCTTCGACTTCTACGACCGCCTCGCCGTCCGCGAGCACGACGGCCCACCTCCCAACTTTGACCCCGACTACATCCGCACCGCGACCGAGGAAAGTCTCCGCCGATTAGGCACCGATTACATCGACATGCTGCAACTCCACTACCCGCGCCCCGACCTGCTGGAGGACGACCCTCTCTTCTACACCGTAGACAATCTCGTGAATGAAGGCAAAGTCCGCTACTACGGCATTGCCCTCGGTCCGGGTCTGGGCTTCAAAGAGACGGGTGAAATCGCAATTGCCGAGCGAGAAATAACCGCCCTGCAGTTGCCCTACAACTTCCTCGACCGTGATCCCGCTCGTAGTCTTTTTGCGACGGCGACCGACTCCGATTTCACCACTGGCTTCGTCGTTCGCTCGCCACACGCCTCAGGACTTCTCGACGGAACGTATACGAAGAACTCACGGCTCAACCGGGACGACTTCGATAGCGATGAAGCGTATGAGTCCCTCAGCGAGAGAATCCACCAATTGGCGGAACTCGACTTTCTGACAGATAACATGGACTCGACCATCGGCCAGATAGCGATCAAGTTCGTGCTCGACACTCCGCAGGTGGCATCTGTTTTGCCCAACATAACGAGCGCCCAACGTCTGCGGGAATTCGCAACTGCCCCTGAGACGAAGGACCTGCCAACGCAGATGCTTGAGCGGCTGGTTGAGCTGCACGACGACTACTTTCACCCCTCGATCTCAGGCTCCGAGGAGGAGTGATCCTCGACAGCTTCAACAGCCGACACGCCCAACTCCCGTTCATCCGTCTGCTCGGATTCAGGGAGATCATCCGTGTCTTGCGCGGAGTCCGCTTGTGTTGCGTCCCCATCCGACCGGGCTTCGGTGTCCCGTTCGAAGCGGTCCGTGCTCCGGCCTGAGGATCTCTTCTGCCGCCTGATCCGGCGCATCTCCGCTTCGATCAAGCGATAGTCACGCTGAGGAATCAGGTGCAGCGTGTCAAAGAAGGCCAGGGGCCACAGTTCAGGCGGCCAGCGCTTGACATACTCGAGCCGTGGGGCCAGTATCCGCGCCTCGATGTAGTCGGCTTCGTCCAGGACGATGGAAGGCGATGTCTTTACGCGATACGGGAATAGTTCTTGTCGTGAACCGTTAGACTCCCATATCGGGGTCCTATCTTCGAAGTACTTCGATTTGACGACCACGATGGCCGTCCACTTTCGCATCTCTCCGCCAACATAGAACAGGATGCGGTCATCCGGCTCCATGCGCCGTGCCCGACGCTTCTGCTTCGAAGTTAACCCGTGTAGTGAGAATCCCTGCCCTCTCGTTATCTCGTGATTTTCCGGCGTCTGGACGACCATCCAATAGTTATTCGGCATGGTCGAGCCTCTGTCTGTACAATCTCCTCCCTATTCTATCATGCCCTGACCATCCCCTCTGCCAGACTGAATATCGCAGTTCAGTCCGGCTCAACCAGTAAGAGCTCCTTCTCCATCAGTTTTGATGAACAGAGTCCTTAGAGTTGGGAAACTCTATGAAGGACGTCGACGAAAGACCCCGTTCACCCCCGTATCAGGTATGGAACAAGCTCTGAGCCAGTCGTAAGGCTGCTCATCCTCGTTCACGGTTCGAAAGGCTCGCTAGGAACGTTTCTTGCTGGGCAATTGAACATCCCCTGTGACAACCTCCTTCATTCCAGTTTCTACATCACCCCACCCTGCCTGTATACTTGAACAAGGTCAGTCACACGTAGAGGCAGTCCTTGACCCAACCAACCAAAATCGTCGCGATACTCCTCGCCGCCGGCGGCAGCACCCGCATGAACGGCGTCGACAAGATCGTTGTGCCTCTGCTAGGCCGTCCACTGTTGGAATACAGCATTGAACGGCTTGCCGCGTCCGAGGCGATTGACGGCATCGTCATTGTCGTCGGTGAAAACAAAGTCGATACCGTTCGTAACATCGCCGCGAATGCTCAAGTCGACAAGATCATCGCCGTCTGCACGGGCGGCGCGCGTCGTCAGGACTCCGTCCGTGCGGGTCTTGAGCACGCCGGCGACGCCACTCACGTCTTGGTTCACGACGGCGCGCGTCCCCTCATTGACGCCCCGCTGATCTCGCGAACCGTCCAAGCCGCGTCAGACCACGAAGCAGCTATCGCCGCCGTCCCCGTGAAAGACACCATAAAGATCGCCGACGAAGAATTGTCCGTCCACAAAACCGTCCCAAGGGAAAACCTCTGGGCTGTCCAAACGCCCCAGATATTCGATTCTGAACTTCTCAAAAGCGCCCACCGCAACATCGACGCCGATGTTACCGACGACGCATCAATGGTCGAAATGTTGGGACATGGCATCAAGATATTCATGGGCTCCTACGAAAATCTCAAAGTCACGACTCCGGAGGACATCGTCATGGCCGAAGCCATCCTCCGCTCCCGTTCGCAGGTCGGCGTCCCATGACCATACGCTCAGGCATCGGATTCGACGTTCATCCCCTGGTTGTCGGCCGCCCGCTCGTCTTGGGCGGGGTGACCGTGCCGCACTTCAGCGGCCTCAAGGGGCACAGCGATGGGGACACCCTCACACACGCCGTCATCGACGCCGCCCTGGGAGGCGCGGGGCTCGGCGATATCGGCACTCACTTCCCTTCGAGCGATGAGCGATATGAAGGTGTTGAAAGCATGGTACTACTCGAAGAGACACGCGACCTGCTCTCTGCCTCAAGTTGGCGGGTAACCTACGTCGATGCTACAATTGTTGCCGAGGAACCGAGATTGAATCAGTTCGTCTCGCAGATGGCGAACAACCTTTCGACCGCCCTTGGCCTTGACGCGAATTCGGTTAACGTAAAGGCCACGACGACCGACCATCTCGGCTTCACCGGCAGACGCGAAGGCATCGCCGCCCTCGCGGTAGCCACTCTGGAATCCATCGAATGAAGTTCTACAGCACCCTCTCCCGTACCGTTCAGGAATTCACTCCCCTCGACAGCGTCGTTCGCATGTACGTCTGCGGCCTCACCCCGTACTCCGAGGCCCATGTCGGCCACGCTATGCGTTCGGTTATCTTCGATGTACTCCGGCGATACCTTGAGTTCCGCGGCTATGAGGTCAAGTTCGTCGAGAACTTCACTGATATAGACGACAAAATGATCGACCGCGCCGCAGAGGAAGGCGAAACGGTACACGAGCTTGCAGAACGCAACATCTGCCTCTACCTGGAACAGATGGAGGCCCTGAACGTCCTTCCCGCACACCTGTACCCCAGGGCTACCGAAGAGATCCCCAAGATCATCGAAATGGTCCAGACCATGATCGACAACGAGGTCGCCTATGACGTGGACGGCGATGTCTACTTCCATGTCCGAAGCGACCCCGGCTACGGCCGGCTCAGCGGACGTGACGTAGAGAGTCTGCGCGTCGGCGCGCGAATCGAGGTGGATGAACGAAAGCGTGACGGCCTCGACTTCGCCCTGTGGAAGGCACAGAAGCCCGGTGAACCTGCGTGGGACAGCCCCTGGGGCAAGGGACGGCCAGGGTGGCACATCGAATGCAGCGCCATGGCGGCGGAGTACCTAGGGGAGAACATCGACATCCACGGCGGCGGCCAGGACCTCATCTTCCCGCATCATGAAAACGAGATCGCGCAGACCGAGGCATGCACCGGCAATCCACCAATGGCACAGTTCTGGATGCACAACGGCATGGTCGAACTCGGCGATGAGAAGATGAGCAAGTCCCTGGGCAACATCGTCACCCTCGGCGAAGCCCTCGCAAGACACTCCTCCGACGCCCTGCGACTCTTCTTCCTCAACTCCCACTACCGTTCCCCTCTCGTCTACCGAGAGGACATTGTTGAAGGTCAGGAACGCGCCATCGAACGGCTACGACGTGCCGCAACCGTGGAGAGCGAAAGCGGCCTCGACTCGCTCGACCCGTCACCCTACCGAGAGAAATTCATCGAAGCCATGGACGAAGACCTCAACTCTCCACGCGCACTCGCCGTCCTATTCGACATGAGCCGCGATATCAACCGCGCTCGCGAAGCGGAGCGAGATATCTCAGATGCCCAGTCCGCGCTTAGGGAACTCACCGGGGTTCTGGGTCTCACCCTTGAAGAGCCCGCCGCGGACGGAAGCGCCGACGTGGACGCCCTCATCAATCTACTGATCAATACCCGGGCCGCCCTGCGCACCGCCAAGCAGTACGACCTAGCCGATTCTATTCGCGACCAATTGGCCGACCTCGGGTACGTCCTCGAAGACAACTCCGGCGGCACCACCTGGAAGCGAGCCTAGGCGAACCACCCACCGTCATTCCGGCGAAGGCCGGAATACAGGGAAATCCGGTCAGCGCGAAAAGTTCGGACTTAACGCGAATTGGAATTAGGCTGTACCATCCCCGCCCAGCGCGTCCTCCAGCGCCGACCAGGACAGCAACGCGCACTTGATCCGTACCGGATACTCCCGCACCGCCGACAGCGTGGGCAGATCACACATCTCAGCCACGTCGCTCGCCGAGGGAGAAGCTCCATCCATGATGCCCTCGAACGCCGCCGCCAGATTACGAATCTCCTCGGCCGTCTTCCCTACCACGGCCTCAGACAGCATCGAGGCGGTCGATTGATTGATCGAGCACCCGACAGCCTGCACGCCCACTTCAGAGACTCGTCCATCCACAAAGACAAGCTGTATATCGACCTCGTCGCCGCAAAAGGGGTTCACGGCCCTTGCCGAGGTGTCAGATGAATCGAGAACGGCTTGGTTGCGAGGATTACGACGGTGATCGAGGATGGCGTCGTGGTAGAGTTCGTCGAGACTAGGCGAGTCCATTGCCAAAGTATCGCAAGGCCCCTTTTACCCCGTCAACCAGAGCGTCAACTTCCTGTTCCGTGTTGTAGACGTAGAACGACGCCCGCGCCGTAGCAACCACTCCCAGCTTGCCCATCAACGGCATCGTGCAGTGGTGCCCTGTCCGCACCGCAATGCCCTGCTGATCAAGGAACGTTCCGAGATCGTGAGGATGCACGTCCTCGTTGTGGAAAGACACCACTCCGCCACGCAGTTCCGGGTCCTGCGGCCCGAAGACGTCCACTTCCTCGATTTCCTTGAACCGTTCAAGAGCATAGGCGGTGATCAGCTTCTCGTGTTCCCGGACGTTCTCCATTCCAAGCGCCGACAGATAATCGACCGCCGCCCCCATGCCGATGGAGTCCGCGATGTTCGGAGTCCCTGCCTCGAATTTCCAGGGCAGGTCTGCCCACGACGCCTTCTCATAGGTAACCTGAAGCACCATCTCGCCCCCAGTCAGGAACGGCTCCATGTCTTCGAGTAGTTCCCGTTTGCCATACAGCGCGCCGATGCCCGTCGGCCCCATCATCTTGTGCCCTGAGAACGATAGAAAATCACAACCTATATCCTGCACGTCCACCGGCATGTGAGGAACGCTCTGTGCCCCGTCCACAAGGACGGTCGCTCCCACCGCGTGGGCCTTCTCCGTCAACAGCTTGGCCGGGTTAATCGTCCCCAGCGAGTTGGAAGCGTGCGTGAACGCCAACAGTTTCGTCCGCTCGGTGATGATCGAATCCACATCGCTCAGATCAAGCGTCCCGTCGTCACTCATGGGAATGAACCGAAGCGTCGCCCCACGCTCCGTGGCGATCTCCTGCCACGGCACCAGGTTGCTGTGGTGTTCCATCGGGGTGGTGACAATCTCGTCCCCCGGCTTGATGTGTCCCCTGCCCCACGAATACGCCACGATGTTCATCCCCTCAGTGGCGTTCCGCGTCCAGATGACAGTCTCCGGCTCCGGGGCGTTAATGAAGTCCGCCACCTTCTTCCGAGCGTCCTCGGTCAAGTCGGTGGCCTCCATGCTCAGCGTATGCACTCCCCTGTGCACGTTGGCGTTGTACTTCTCATAGTAGTCGACCAGCGACTGGACCACCGAGCGAGGCTTCTGCGTCGTGGCCGCGTTGTCGAGGTAGACGAGCGGCTTGCCGTTCACCGTCCGCGAAAGAATGGGAAAGTCTGAGCGCAACACCTGAACGTCCAGAGAACTCGCCGTCTTCGAGCCCGCTAATGTCATATCGTAAGTGACCCCTCTAATGCTAATGACGCTCGCTTACGCGGGTACCTTTTCCCTGGAAGGAGCAGGCATCCGTTCAACAACGTCTGCGATCGTCGTGGCATTGAGCACTTTCCACATCGCGGCTTCGGCTTCCCGCCAAACGGACTGCTGCCCGCAGCACGACGACTGTTCGCAGTTCCCCGCGTCGTCGAGACACGCCACCAACGCGACCGGTCCACCCAGATAGGTCATGACGGCTCCCATCGTGATTTCGGACGGTCGTCTCGCTAGTGAATGCCCACCAAGTGGCCCGCGTTGGGCCTTGGTGAGACCGTGCCGTTGAAGTGAATGGAGCACACGTGCAAGGTACTGTTCCGGAATTCCCTGCCGACTCGCGATCTCGGAGGCTCGCACGGCAGTCTCATCAGAATGTTGCGCCAGATCCACCAGCGCCCGAACACCGTAGTCCACCTGTACCGGTACGTGCATTGTCGGCCTCCTATTCCGTCGAAACCGTCTCCTCGCCTTCCAATGCCCCTCGAAGCGCATGCCATGAGAGCGTCGCGCACTTGATCCTCGGCGGGAACGATCTCACACCCGCCAGAACCACAAGATCGCCCAGACTCTCGTCGTCGTTGTCGCCATTGCCATGTGTCACCAGATCGTGGAACTTCCCGAAAATCGCCTGCGCCTCCTCCACGGTTCGCCCCTTGACCGCCTGCGTCATCAGCGACGCCGATGCCTTGGAAATCGCGCAGCCGGCGGCCTCGAACGACACGTCCGACACAACATCCTCATCCAGCGTCATATACAAGGTGATCGTGTCTCCACAAAACGGGTTAAACCCGTGCGACGTGCATGTCGGATCATCCATCTTCCGGAAGTTACGCGGCTTCCGATTGTGCTCCAACACGATCTCTTGGTACAGCTCTTCCAGTTCATCCACGGCTATTCTTACCCTCTGGGACTTCAGATGTCCCTACGCCGGGCAGACCGTCGGCAAATAGACCGTCAAGGTATTCCCGCAGTGGATCCAGCGATACCCTGTCGATAATCTCCTTGGCGAATCCATGCACCAGAAGTTCGCGCGCAGTCTTCTCGTCTATCCCCCGGCTCCGCATGTAGAAGATCGCCTCGTCTGCAACCGCGCCCGCCGTCGCTCCGTGAGTCGCCTGGATGTCGTCGGCGTATATCTCCAGCATTGGCTTGGTATTGATCCTCGCCCCCTCAGACAGCAGGAGGTTCTGATCCTTTTGATACGCCTCACTCTTCTGCGCGTCCGGATGAACGATCACCCCGCCGCTGAACACCGCCCTTGACCTGTCGTCGAGGATACCCTTGAAATACAGATCGCTGCCCGTATGAGGCTTGAGATGGTCGATGACGATATGATTGTCAATGTGCTGCGTTCCATAGGTGAAGTACAGTCCGCCTACGACGCAAGAACTGCCTGGCGCGTCGAGCATTACGTGCAGCTCGTTCCGTGCCACACGTCCACCCCTCGCAAACGAAAGCGAGTTGAACGTACTATCCTCACCCAGCCTTACCGGTGTGCTTCCGATATGGAACGCGCCCGGCGAGTCCATCATCAGCCGGTAGTGCTCAACCTTCGCGCCGGACTCAAGAATGATCTCGCTCACAGAGTTCGTAAAGTACGTCGATTCCCCAATACCGACATAACTTTCGACGACAGTGCACTCGCTACCCTCTTCAGCCATGACTAGGACCCTAGGATGCGTAGCAATCGCCTCATCCTGCTCGGTCGTCACGAATACAAGGTGGACCGTCGGCGCCTTGCCCCCAGTCGAGACCTTCACTACAGCTCCATCCGTGGCGAACGCCGTGTTCAGCGCCGTAAACCCGTCCGACTCCACGCTGGCCAATGACCCAAGCCGCTCACCCATACCGTTCGAGCTAAGACCGTCGGTGTCTCCAAGCCTCTCCACGCCCACACCATTCCCAACGTGCCCATTAGTCGAGTGTTCAGGAGCGAAGTGTCCGTCCACAAAGACCAATTGCACCCAGTCCTCGGAACTTGGAGCGAGAGCCTTTAGCAGCTCTGCATCAATCGTTCCCGGTCGGTCCACATACCCAAACGTCGTATTCGCCAGCGGCCCGAGGTTCGTGTATTTCCACTTCTCGTTGTCTCGCCGCGAAGTCGGGAAGCCCAGCATCGAGAAGCTGTCGATCCCCCTCCGTCGGAGCGCATTCAACCACTCGGGCCCTGTCGAAGGAAGCCGGTCGTACTGCTCGGCAAAACGGTCGTATGTACTAAGTCTTGAAGTCATAGTCAGTTTCGATCTCACATCATCAAACCCGGAACCGGGACCAGCCTCTTCCCAACTGGATCGACACCCATATACGCCCCTTCGAGAGCCATTGCTCCCAGCAGCGGCTGCGTTCCTTCGTCATTGAAGAGCACCTGAGTGATGATCTCCCGTCCCTCGAATCGCACCCTTGCGTAGCCGATGTCCATCAGCTTTGTTTCACCCTGGGCAAACTGGAAGAGTTGCTTTGCGGCAGGTTCGACACCCAACTCTCTGAGCACCGAACTTGGCGCCGACGTTATTGATGCCCCTGTGTCAACCAACGCGGCCACCGTCGCCCAACTCTCCCTGTCCTGTCCGCCAATCTCAATTTCTACGCTGAAAGTTCCCACTATACTCGTCCCTGAATGTCATGAATCTTTAGGAGGGTGCCTAAGAAAGCTCCGTTCGCCCTGAGCCTGTCGAAGGGCAGTTCGACATCACTGCTGATGATTTTGAGATGGCTTCTAAATGGTCACCAACTCCCCACTAACTCCCAACCGCCGCCTCTTGAACGATCCAGTCATACCCTTTCTCTTCCAGTTCCAGCGCCAGCTCCTTGCCACCCGACCGGACAATTCTGCCGTCCACCAGCACATGCACGTAATCGGGTGTTACGTAGTTCAGGATACGCTGGTAGTGAGTAACGAGCAGCATGGCATTTTCCGGGCGTCTATACGAATTAACCCCGTCCGCCACCGTCCTCAGCGCGTCGATGTCCAACCCCGAGTCCGTCTCGTCCAACAGCGCCAGCCTAGGCCCGAGCACCGCCATCTGCAGGATCTCATTGCGCTTCTTCTCGCCGCCGGAAAACCCCTCGTTGACGTTCCGTCGAGACAGGTCTTCGCTCATCCCGATCTCCGCGACCCTCTTGCGGTACAGCGTGTCGAACTCCCGCGCAGACAACTCTTCCTCACCGCGCTCTTCTCGAATGGCGTCGAGCGCTGCCTTGAGGAACTGGCGATTTCGCACTCCCGGCAATTCCACCGGATACTGCATCGCCAGAAAGAGTCCGGCGCGAGCGCGTTGGTCCGGCAACCATTCGAGAACGCTCTCACCCTCGAACAGGATATCGCCGTCGACAACGTCGAAACCGGGTCGCCCGGCCACAGCATTAGCCAACGTGCTTTTCCCGCTACCGTTCGGCCCCATGATCGCGTGGACCTCGCCCGCTTCCACGGTCAGGTCGATGCCCTTCAGTATTTCGGTCCCGTTTACCTCGACGTGCAGGTTTCGTATTTCAAGCATTGCTTTCGTATTACTCTCGCGTTTCTTTTCAGTTCAAAAAGCCTGTTGGCTTCGTATCGGCCCTCAGCCGCAGGGGATGACGCGGCTGGCCGTGCTTGGTCAGCCCGAGGTGGCGCATCTTCCCCGACTGCCCCTCACCTTCGAGCATCCGCAGTACCCGGTTGTCGCGATCGAGATGACTCCCATGGTTGCCCCAAGCGCACACAATCACGTCTGATTTTCTAGCGTTCCGCACGATCCATTCGTCGTTCTCAGCCCCAACAGGATCTTTGCTCTCCTTGAGACTCCGGGGATAGGGAGACCTCAGCGCAAACAGGTTGCACACGCGCATCGTCCCATAGCCCCAGTCCCTGGCGAACCGCTTGCACGTAGTTATCGTCGGATCCGACTTCATGGCGTCTGCCGTGCTCGGATTCAGCATCAGGAACATGCACACAAGACCATCATGATCTGAGACCTTCGCCTCGAGCCAGTAGCGGTATCGCCTATCGGCTGATATACGGACTTCATGCATACTCTTCACCGGCCCCGCCCTTTGCATCAATGCCTTCAGTGCCTTCGCCGTCCCATCTGCGATGGACGAGGATTTACAGGCAGCTTAGTCCGATTCTCCAGTCGGGAGATTAATTCCGAGGCATCTTCCAGTCCGCCGTCTACCATCGAATCGGAAAGCCAGTCCTCGTAGAAGTTGGTGTCCAGCGCTCCCACCGATCTGTAGAGGTTCAATACCCGGCTGGGATCGTCAGTCTCTTGTGCCAGGTCCACGACGATATCGGACAAATCCGAGTGCGATCTGTTCGGCCATCCCCTCTGCTTGGCGACGGATTTGACGTAATGGGCGACGGCCCCCCACGCTTTTTCCGATGCCTGCGGGAGGTCTCCCTTCTCGTACTGCTCCCCGGCATGTCGGAGGAACCGTTCGCTCGTGTCCGTATGCTTCGCTATCTCGGTCTGTGTCATGCTCGTCTCTTGATGCGGGCCTTACCCCACAGCCCCTTCGAGGCTGACACGCAGAAGCTGCTGGGCCTCCATGGCGAACTCGAACGGAAGCTCCTGGAATATCCCCCTACAGAAGCCGTTGATGATCATGTAGTGCGCTTCTTCGTCGTTGATCCCGCGCTGCTGGCAGTAGAAAAGCTGGTCGTCGCTCACCTTCGACGTCGATGCCTCGTGCTCCATCCTCGCTGACGGGTTCCGCACCTCGATGTACGGTACCGTGTGCGCTCCGCACTGGTCGCCGACCAATAGCGAGTCGCACTGCGTGAAATTCGTCGCTCGGTCCGCCGACGGCATGATCTGGACCAGACCTCTATAGGTGCTCTGCCCCTTGCCGGCCGAGATGCCCTTGGCTACGATCGTGCTCTTGGTGTCCTTGCCGATGTGGATCATTTTCGTCCCGGTATCGGCCTGCTGGTAGTTGTTCACCAGCGCAACCGAGTAGAACTCTCCTGTCGAGTTGTCTCCCTGCAGCACGACCGAAGGGTATTTCCACGTGATTGCCGACCCCGTCTCCACCTGCGTCCACGAAATCTTGGCGTCATTGAATGCCTTGCCGCGCTTGGTGACGAAGTTGTAGACGCCGCCCTCCCCATTCTTGTCGCCGGGGTACCAGTTCTGCAGCGTCGAGTACTTGATCTCCGCCCCGTCCAGGGCCACAAGCTCGACCACCGCCGCGTGAAGCTGGTGCGTCTTGCGAAGCGGCGCCGTACACCCTTCGAGATAGCTCACGTAAGAACCCTCGTCGGCGACGATCAGCGTCCGCTCGAACTGTCCGGTATCCAGCGCGTTGATGCGGAAGTACGTCATCAACTCAATCGGGCATCGCACGCCGGGCGGAACGTACACGAACGAACCGTCGCTGAACACCGCCGAGTTGAGAGTCGCGTAGAAGTTGTCGCTGTACGGCACGACCGAGCCGAGGTACTTCTGCACGAGGTCGGGATAGTCCCGAACCGCCTCGGTCATCGAGCAAAAGATCACCCCCGCCTTCTTGAGCTGCTCCTGGTAGGTTGTCGCGACCGATACGCTGTCGAATACTGCGTCGACGGCCACGCCCGTTAGCTGCTTCTGCTCCTCAAGCGGGATGCCCAGCTTATTGAACGTCTCCAGCAGCTCCGGGTCGATGTCGTCCAGGCTCTGAGGGGCGTCATCCCCATCCTTCGACTTCGGCGCGGCGTAGTAGTAGATGTCCCCATAGTCGATGGGATCAAAGTCCACTTTCGCCCACGTCGGCTCCTCGTTCTCCTGCTTCGCCCAGTGGCGGTACGCCTTCAGTCGCCAGTCCAGCATCCACTCCGGCTCGTTCTTCTTATCCGAGATCAGACGAACGATGTCTTCGTTGATCCCCTTCGGCGCAAAGTCGGAGTCGATGTCCGTATAGAAGCCGTACTTGTAATCGCTGTCCAAAGAAGACGTGCGCGAAATAACTCGTGTCGTCGTCAAGTAACCTCACCTCCGCCGGAGAGCTCCGTGACCGGGCCCTCCATAGGCAACATGACTATTGTTGAGTGTTCTAGTCAACAACTATTGTAATCAACATCACGCGGCGATTCAATCAATTGACCAACACTGAAATCCTTGTGCATGGAGGAACTAATGGCAAAACTGGTGTCATCAACGGATCTGAGCAAAGTGAAGACACTCTTCGTGGACGCGGCAATGTGCGATTATTATGATCCAAATCAAGTCGGCGAAGCACCTGCTCGAAGTACACAAAGGAATGATATGGAAGTAATACTGATTTGGTTAGTGATCCTGTATACAGCGGCAAGCGGATTCTTCTGTTCCTATCTAGTGGTTCAACATGATTGTATTGAAGGGTAGAGAGACTTGAGTCGGATGCGCGCATCCTCCGTACTGAAGCGCCAGTTCACACCCACCGCTTGCCGATTGTGACGCTCCTGCCACGCTTTCACCTCACCACGCAGAACGTCCCTGTCCGGTATGCGACGCTCCAGACACTGGCGAGCCAGTACGCATAACTCTATCTCCGCCATGTTCAGCCAACTGCCGTGTTTCGGAGTGTAGTGTATCTCCAACCGCTCAGCGATACGCCTCGCCTCGGCAGGCTCGAACGCCTCGTACAGCGAGGACAGGCCATGGGTATTTAGGTTGTCCATCACCAGCACGATCCGATCTCTGTCGGCGTAGTCCTCATCGACCAGTCCCTTTATCACATGAGCCCAGTCCACTTTCGTACGACGCTCTCTGACCTCTACTCGACGCCACCCGTCCAATGGCGCAAACAGCATGAACAGACTACTCACCCCATTGCGTTCGTACTCGTAGTCATATGTCGACACCACGCCGCGGGTCGCCGCGCGCGGAACTCGGGTCTCTTTGATCTGCTGCTTGCTCGTCTCGTCCATGCATACAAGGACTTCATTCTCAGCGTAGGGGCGCTGGTAGACTTCCAGCACATCTTCCATCGCGCACACAAACTCCGCGCTCTGTTTGGGAGGGATGCACCAACTCTGCTTCAACCACGGCTTGAGTTCGTTTTTTTGAGTGCCATCCGAACCGTCTCAGTACTGATGCTCTCAACGACCTCACACTCCACCAACCGGTCAGCCAACAGCTTGAGGGTCCAACTCGCACGACCATCAGGGGGCTCACCGCAGGCTATCGCTATCAGCTTGGCTTCACCCTCACCATCCAGTCTCTTCTGCCGCCGTCGCAACTGCTCTTTGCGGTTCAGGGCCGATTCGATGCCTCCCTCCACACACCGTCGACGCACCCGCTCGACCATTGACAGTCCCACACCAAGCGCACGGGATATCTCCGCGTCCGTCATCCCACCGTCTGGACGTAACTCGTCGCTCATCAGCAGGATACGAGCGCGGGTCTGCTTGTACGCGGCGGTCCGCCCGCGTGATGCCAGTGCCTTGAGTTCGTCTTGTTCATCTTTGGTCAGTCTGATTCGATACTTCTTCGTAGACATCATGCTCCCTCCTCAGTTCAACCATACGAGTGAACCTCGCAAAGGAACATATCGTTCAAGGTCTTTATTTCAATAATGTTCAACCACTAGCTGGTCAAAAGCGAAGGAGCAGTGGTGGATGGTTCGTGTTGGGATTGTTCTTTGGAATCATTGCTTTGGTGGCCGTTGCCGGAGTTCCGAGAAAAGAAGGTTACTCGGGACGAGGTTACTCGAGACGTCTGTGTCCTCTATGCATCAAGGAGGTCCACAGACTTGCTACTGTCTGCCCTAATTGCCAGCGTGGATTGCCGGATTTGGAGCTTTGTTCTTACTCGTTCTGCTCCAAGATCATAAATCCCACAGACGATAGGTGTGAGGACGACCATGGAAGGCCATTCTGCTCGGATCGACATAGGCAACAAGTGATACGAGATGAACAGCGACTAAGTGAACCCAAGAAATGGTGGGAGGATATTTGGCAATAGAAATCGTAGCAAGGTAAGTTCGTTCAGCCACCCTTGCGCCCCATGCACTCTTCCTCTACCGTGTGTGCTCGAAATCAACCATTCCCATCGGAGACCACTAATGACCAACCCCGCGCCCGACTTCACCCTCCTAACCGCCGACCGCCTCATAGACGGCACCGGAAGCCCCCCTCTGGAACGCGGCGCCGTCCTACTTGAGGGCGACCGCATCACCGCCGTCGGGACGGAGGAGTCCGTCGTCCCACCGGAGGGAGCGACTGTGCAGGAAGTGGTCTACGAAGGCAAGACCATCCTCCCCGGACTGGTCGACTGCCACGTCCACCTCAATGGCATCGGCGACGGTCGCCCCGGCGACGATCTCGCAACCCTGCCCGATGAAATACTAACCGTGCAGTCCGCTAACAACGCCCGTGAGCACCTCTACTCCGGCGTGACCACCGTCCGCGACTGCGGTGCCAAGAACCGCACCACTTTCCGGCTCCGTCAGGCCGTCGAAATGGGAATATCGGTCTCGCCCAGGCTGGTTCTCGCCGGACGTCCCGTCGCAGTCATAGGCGGACACCTCAGCTATTTCGGCATCCAGGCCACCGGCCCGACCGAGTGCCGCGCTGCCGTCCGACAGCTCATCAAGGAAGGCGCCGACTTCATCAAAGTCACTGCATCCGGCGGAAGCACACGCACATCATTCCCCTTCGTGCCCTCGTTCAACGTGGACGAGCTTACCGCCATCGCAGAAGAGGCCCACAAGTTCGGCAAGCACGTTGCCGCCCACTGCGTCAACTCCCAGGCCATGCTGAACTGTCTCGACGCCGGTATAGACACCCTCATCCACGCCCGTCACATGGAGTCCGACGGCACCTACAAGTACAGCGAAGACGTCACCGAGCGCATCGTCGAGCAGGGCGTCTACGTCAACATGACCCTCAACGAGAGCCGCGCCAACTACCGTGTCATATCCGAAAAGCACGAACGAGGCGAGCGCCTGACCGAGCGTGAGGAACAGGTCTTCTCCCGTGGCATGGAGGGGTACGACCTCATGTTGGATTCCTTCGCCCGTATGGTCGAGGCGGGAGCACAAATGGCCGCGGGCTCCGACACCTCGTGGAGCTGGCACAAGATCGCCCAGTTCCAGGACGAGATCGAGGCCCACGTTGTGGGCGGAATGTCACCCATGGACGCCATCGTCGCGGGCACGCTTAATTCTGCCAGGTCATGTTGGGTTGACGACGAAGTCGGTTCCCTCCAACCCGGCAAGGCCGCCGATGTCCTGGTGGTAGACGGCGACCCTTCCAAAGACATCACCCACCTCTGGAACGTCGTGGATGTCTATCAGTCGGGGGCAAAGCTCGACCGAAACAGTCTAGCCTGACCAAGCCGGATATCTGTTCAAGAGAGCGGCTAGGTCAGCGGATGGCGCTGCAACGGAGACGCTCCGTATGCCATGTCGATCGGCGAATCAATCGACCAGTCACCCCCGCGCGTCCCGCCCCAGCACAATCATTGCCGCCATGTAACCCGCGCCAAAGCCGTTGTCGATGTTGACCACCGACACGCCCGGAGCGCAGCTATTCAGCATCGCAAGCAGCGCTGCCAGCCCGTCGAAGCTCGACCCGTACCCCACGCTCGTCGGCACCGCGATCACCGGCGCGCGCACCAGTCCTCCAACGACCGACGCCAGCGCCCCTTCCATGCCCGCCACCACGACGACGACCTCCGCCTCGGCAATCGCCGGCATCTCCGCGAACAGCCGGTGAATCCCCGCGACACCCACGTCGACCACTCTCTCGACTCGACACCCCATGATCTCGGCGGTCACCGCCGCCTCTGCCGCAATCGGCAGGTCCGATGTCCCCGCGCTCGCCACCACCACGCCGGGCCTCGGTTCACCTCCCGCGCTCCGGTCGACTGTTATCGTCCGTGACATCTCATCGAAAACGGCGTCTGGAGCCGCATCGCACACCGCCCGGTACGCCTCCAGCGTAGTCTTGGTTACCAGCAGCCGGTCTGATCGCTCCAGCAGTGTCCCTGCCAACACTCCAACCTGCTCCGGCGTCTTCCCCAGCCCGAACACGACCTCCGGAAAGCCTTTCCGTATCGCCCGGTGGTGGTCGACCTTTGCAAACCCGATATCCTCGAAGGACGGCGCTGAGACTTGCGCGACTACATCGTCCGCCGTCAGGCGGCCCGATTTGAAACCATCGAGAAGGCCATACAGTCGTTGGGCGTCCATGATGGGGTCCGCAACCTAGGAAGGAGGACAGCCCTACACTGTCCCGTCAATAGCAACGTCGAGCACAGCCGGCTTCCCCGACGCCAGCGCCCTGTCGATTTCCGGCGCAATATCTGCCGGGTCCTCGATCTTCCGACCCTGCACGCCCATCGCCTCTGCGATGCCCGCAATGTCGAAGGGATTCGGGAAGTCCATTCCGATGTACTTGCTAACCGGGTTCTCCTGACCTTCGATCAGGGTCTTGTACGCGTTCATATTGATCTTCAGGACGCGATATGCGCCGTTGTTGCAGATCACGTACACGACGGGGATATTGTAGACAGCCGCCGTCCACAGGCCCTGCACCGTCATCATCGCGCTGCCGTCTCCAAGGATGCCCACGACCGGCCGATCGGGATGCGCCAGCTTAACGCCGAGCGTGCCACCCATGCCCCATCCGAGCGCCCCGCCCCTTCCGGCGTAGAAGCTCTGCGGCTCATCGAATCGGAATGCGTGGTGAACGGCTTCCCGCGCCGTCACCGAGTCGTCCGCGATGATTGCGTCATCCGGCACCGCCTGCGCGATCTCGAAGGCCATCCGCTCGCGGGTCATCGGGGAGTCGTTCCACTGCGCACACAACTGCTGCTCCCACGCCGAGCGTCTCGCCCGTGTCTCCTCGTCCAGCGCCGCCGTCCTGCCCTTCGCGGCCTCTCTCGCCGTGCCGGACATTCCAGCGTCCAGCGCCTCGGCAAGATCGGCCAGCGTCACCTTCGGGTCGGCGAGGATTCCTACCTCCGTCCTCTGCGTCGTTCCCACCTGCGTCGGGTCGGTGTCGACGTGAACCAGCTTCGTATTCGGGCCGAAGTAGTCTAGCCGCGGCTTCGAGAACATGTAGTATCCCGTCGCCATCTTTCCGACCAGCAGCACCGCGTCGGCCTTGTTCACGGTCTCCTCCGCTTCGGGATACGCGAGCCGGAGCGCCCCTCGAAACTGCGGATGGCTCTCAGGGAAGTTGAACTCCGAGTGCATGATCGTCGTATGCACGGGACACCCCAGCAGTTCCGCCACGCGCACCGCCTCCTCCGACGCCCCCGACTGCGCGATCCGGTCGCTGACGATCATCAAGGGATTTGACGCCTCGGCGAGGATGCTCGCCGCCTTCTCGACCGCCTGAACATCCGGCGCCGTCCGGTGATATCCCTCCGGCGATCCAAATATGTCCACGTCCGCCTCGATATCCATCGAGTTCGCCGAGAACCCCACGAACGTCGGCCCCGTCGGCGGAGTCTTCGCCTCGTTGAACGCCCGCCGCAGGAAGTACGGCACCTGTTCCGGGTACGTGGCCTCGGCCGTCCACTTGGTGAACTGCTCCACCATCGCGGCCAGATCCGTGCGCTCGTGCGCCAGCTCGCGGATGTCCTTGTTCCCCGACGTGACCACTATCGGCGACCCGCCCTCGCGCGCGTTGTGCAGCAGGCTGATGGCGTTCGCGAGACCAGTCTCGATGTGGAGATTCAGGAACGACGGCTTCCCCGTCGCCCGTCCGTACGAGTCCGCCATCCCGACCGCAACGCCCTCCTGCGTCACCAGAACGTACTCGAGATCGGGATAGTGCTCGATCGCGTCCATCATCGCGCTCTCGCTCGTCCCCGGATTCCCAAAGACGTACTTGACGCCCTCAGCCCTCAGCATCTCCATCATCGCGTGCTTACCGGTCATTACGGTCATGCGAACGTTACTCCATTCGGCTCAGTAGCCTTGCGGTTAATCTTCTATCGGCACATCATACGCCATTTCGAGTGAATAAATGCGTGGGACGAAAGGCTGACCGTTGACGCTCCACTGTTGATTCCAAACCACTCCCGGAACCAATGGCTGGCTGTGCGACCTAACGATATCTTCCCACTCCGCATGGCTATTCAACGGACGTTGCTTTCTACCTTGTCGCATTTCCTCAGCCCTGAGAAATCCAAGATAGACGAGGATCACGGGGTACCCCAGTTCCGTCAGCTTCCACGCCCACGCGAAGCGATTCGACATCTGATAGTGATAGTCGCGCGCCAAAGCCCAAGTGTACCCCGTTTGCTCCGCCAAGCCGTTATTGGCTTTCTCTATGGCTTCCCCAATTTGCTCGTGATTTCGTTTCGAGTTGTCCGAGGAATTGGAATCAAGGCTTTTGCCCGCCCTTTCCTTGTTCAACTCCTCGTTGTGCGCTTTTGCTTCAACGAGGAGCATTCCCTTAGCACCGTTTACAGTGCAGGTGCTCGCAATGTCCCAGTTTGGGGTGTTCGCTCCACGCGGAACCTCCAGCCACCAGTCACGCAACTCGTCACGGTCTCGTTTCGGGAGTAGTTCTGACGCTCTATTCAACTGCGCCTCTTCGACTCGACAAAACCCTTCCGGCATCCAGCGGTCATCTGCTGACACCGTGCCCCAAGGCTCGGCCAGCCCTGTGAGCCGGTTTGCGACCTCACCCCGAGAACCATGCGTCAGCCAATGGCAGCGAGGCTTGCTTCCTCTTCTGTCCTTGGGGCTCTTGAGTTTCATCAAAAGATCGTTCATCACCAGCGATCAAATTGCCTTTCTAGCGCGGAAAGAAATCGAGGGGCGTTAAGTATTCTCGTGTCCCCATGATTCCCTAGCGGTAAGAGATGCCGTCGGTCTCCCGTGACCAGGTAATCGGCGGAAGCCTCAGCCGCGCAGCCCAGAATACGGTTATCAGCTGCATTACCCTCCACAACCTCGGGTATCCACCTCGGTTCGACCACGGTGGCCTCATCTCCCAACATACGGATGACCTGGGAAGTTCGCTCTTCACTCCAGCCGAACTTGCGACGTAATACGCCCGCAACCTCCTCCAGAATGAAGTCCGATAGGAACAACTCGAAGCGCCCCCTGCGAGCCAGATCGAGAACGAGGCGTTCGTTGCCGGGAAAATTCAGCCCGGAGATAATGACATTGGTGTCCAGAACAACCCTCATGCCGCGGTGGAGCCGGTCTCTCTTCGGTACTCTTCCACCAACGGGCCCACGTCCTCCGGACCTATGCCCTTCTCTCTCGCCCTCTGTTCACCGTACCTGAGCACCTGCCTCCACTCGCACTCCTCAATGTAACGGAGCAGAGCCTCCCGTAGGAATTCACTCCTCGACCGTCCCTGCTGCTTTATCACTTCGTCAGCCCGTTCCGCCATCTCAGGGGGTAGGGAAAACGTGATGGTCCTCGTTGTTCGTGGCATACGCGCCTCTTCTTATCGAGTCTTACTCATATACTCCGTCAATCCCCAATCTCTGTCAACAGTTCTCAGGCACCTCCCACCCCTCCCTTTACCCCACAACCGCCTTGTGGCACACTGCTCCCCCAACGGAGGCCCGCAAGCATGACAATCGACATCGGAACCACCCCGCAACTCTTCATAGACGACCTCATCATTGACGAGACCAGCGCCCTCACTTCCACCATGCATCAACCCGCCAAGTACGCCGGCAACCCCATCATGAACCCGCTCTACCCCTGGGAGGGACGCCTGGCCCTCTACGGCACCGTCTGGCGAAACGAGGAGACCGGCACGTTCCGCATGTGGTACCAAGGGTACGGCGGCATGGGTATCCCGCGCATGGGCAGCGACACGAGCAACTCCCCATGGAAGGGCTTCGATGCCAGCAACCTCCTCTACACCATCAGCTACGCCACCTCGAATGACGGCGTCTTCTGGGAACGCCCCAACCTCGGCCTCGTGGAGTATGAAGGCTCTCGCGACAACAACCTCGTGATGCTCGACGCCGCATACGCCAACATCATCATGGACCCACGTGATCCCGACCCTGAACGACTCTACAAGTCGCTCTTCTTCGAGGCTCGCGACCCCGCGGGCACCCCGAACATGGGCGACGGCGTGTCGGTCGCCTTCTCGCCCGACGGCATCCGCTGGACCAAGTACCACGGCAACCCCGTCATCACCCGGTCGAGCGACTCCCACACCCTGCTCGGCTGGGACGACCTCCACCGCAAGTATGTCTCCTTTGCACGCCCATCTGTTCACGAGGGCAACAAGACACGACGAATCGGCCGCTCCACCAGCGACGACTTCACCAATTGGACCGTCCCTGAAGACGTTCTCGTTCCCGACGACGACGACCCTCCCGGCCTCGAGTTCTACGGAATGCCCGTATTCAAGTACCACGACCTCTACATCGGCCAGCTTCTCGCCTACCACACGCCTCCTGAGGAGCCGCAGATCCGCTTCATGGGCACCATCGACGTACAGCTAGCCGTCAGCCGCGACGGCATCGACTGGCACCGAGCGGGCGACAGACAGCCGTTCATCCCGAACGGTCCGCCGGGCAGCATCGACGCGGGCGAGATTTACATGGCGCGAGGTCCCGTCACCGTTGACGACGAACTCTGGTTCTACTACTCGGTCTGCGCCGTCGAGCACGGCATCACCGGGCGAAGCGGCCCCATCTGCCTCGCCAAGCTCAGGCGAGACGGATTCGTCTCATTGGACGCGGGGGACGAGATGGGTACCCTCATCACCAAGCCCTTCCTTGTCGAAGGTGACAAGCTGTCCATCAACGTTGCCGCGCGCGGAGGCTCCGTCTCCGTCGCAATCCTCGATGAACAGGGAATACAGTACGAGGGCTTCTCCAGCTCCGACTGCGTCCTGTTCGACGGTGACTCGGTCGATCACCGCGTCACCTGGCGCACCAAGACCTCCTTCGACGAGTTGCGAGGCCGCGTCGTAAGGCTAAAGTTCTACCTCCGCGACGCCGAGTTGTACTCCTTCACGGTACGGTGAAGATGCCGGTCGTGAGGCGTTACGTCTACATCCCCCTCACCGAGGAGAGGAGGTTCGTCGTCTTCGTCAAAGACGACGAATCGGGCAAGCTCACCCTCATTCACGACCTCGATCTCCCCGCGCAGCCATGGCAGCTCTGTATTTCACCCGACCAACGATACCTCTACCAGCAGGTCCGAGACGACGGCTACAGCGGCGTCCTCAGCCTCCAAATCAACCCTGAGACCGGCGACGTCACGCAGATCGGCGAGGTGGAGCTGGAGTCCGACGCCTGTTATGTCTCCACCGACAGGACGGGGCGCTTCCTCTTCGCCGCGTACCTCTTTCCCGGCATAGTGACCGTCCACCGCATCGACCCCGACGGCGCGGCCCGCGGCCCCGTCGTAGACAGGCAACTCACCGACCTCTACGCCCACTGCATCACAACCGACAACTCCAACCGCTTCGCCTTCGTCCCACACGTCGCCCCAACCGACGCGATCTACCACTTTCGATTCGACGAGACCACCGGCAAACTGACGCCCTGCGACCCTCCCAAGTTCGACACCCCAACCGGACACGGCCCCCGCCACCTCGCCTACCACCCCACTCTCGACATCGTCTACGCCAACGCCGAACAGGCCTCCCGCGTCACCGTCTACCACCTCGACCCGACCGGCGGCGCTCTAGAGCCCATTCAGTCCCTCTCCACCCTCCCCCAAGAGGGCTTCGACGGCGTCAACAGCACAGCAACCGTCCGAGTCCACCCTTCCGGCAAAGCCGTCTACGTCTCCAATCGCGGCCACGATAGCATCACCGCCTTTCTTGTCGATCCGAGCACTGGCCTTCTAACACCCGCAGGCCATTCGCCAACGAAGGAGTGCCCCAGGACATTCGGCGTCGACCCCGACGGCCGCTTCCTCTACGCAGGCAGCGACCACTCAGGCCGCCTCACCTCGCATACAATCGACTCCAACGGCCTGCTCCACACCCTCGACACATACGAACTCGGCATGTGGCCCTCGTGGGTACTTCCCGTGAATCTGGGCCTTCAATAATCCCGTCATACCGGCGGAGGCCGGTATCCAGAGGAGCAGGTCGAGTAAAGACCGTCCAAACTGACCACAGGAGTCCTCACAACATGAATATCACCGACTTCACCATCAATTCGCGAGGCGAGGAAGTCACCTGCTGGCTCGTCTCCCCCGATCCATCCCAGACTAACGAGAACTCATCCCTCCTGCTGAACATCAGCGCCACGCGACACTTCGCCATCCATGACCCTACTCAGAACCACCCGACCAAGCCGTTCCTCGATGCGGGGCACCACGTCCTCAGCTTCGATCTCCCTCACCACGGGGACCGCGTCGTCAGGGATTCCATAGAAGAAACGCCTCCCGGCGCGGCAAACGGCAACATCCGCGCAATGAGCAAGGCCTTCACCGCAGGCAATGACCCATTCGAGCAGTTCGTTTCCGACGGCATGGCCGCCATCGACGCCTGTCTCGAACAGGGTGTCGCCGTCAACGGCAAGATCGTCGGCTATGGCGTATCCCGTGCTGCGTACTGTCTCCTGCGACTAGCCGCCGCCGACCCGCGCGTTCATGCGGTTGCCGGCCCTTCCCCTGTCACCGACTGGGCTGCCCTCGGCGAATTCGCCGACCACGCACGAACTGCCGAACTTCACATCGAGAACTGGGCCGACCGGCTCGCCGACAGGGCCGTCTACCTCTGTATCAGTAGCCAGGACGACGTAGTAAGCACCGAGTCCTGCGTCCGCTTCGCCATGAAGCTATTCGACAAGCAGCGCAACGTCCTCCCGGAAGGCACGCTGCTCAACCGCCTCCACGTCGTCGACACGCCGTCCCACTCCCCCGGCCGGTACTGGCGGCTCGATGCCACTCGATTCCTCCTCGATTACTGCGATAGGGAGTGAAGGGAGCAACTTCGCTATCCCTGGACAATTGCCGAAGTAGAGGGAAATCACCACTAGTTCCACCTAATGAGCGAACTCGCTGACTGCACCCACAACAAGCGCTTCAAAAGCAACATCCGGATCCTGAATGACAAGGTGGCACCAAATACCAGCTGACTTCCCACCAATGCTCGCAGGGTGACAGAGACTCAACAGGTAGACTATTATGTCTCCACCCTTCGGTTTCTCTAAAGGTGCGCTAACTCAAAGTGACATTTGGATCAAATGCCGAATCTTGAAAGGACTAACAACATGCTGAGCTTCGTCGAGGAAATCATCCTTCTCTTGCTCCGCGATGAGGATGGGAGATTCGTGCGCGTTCCCAGTTGGTCGTTCGACTATGCAATTGCGGGCGCCGTGCTAATGGATCTCGCGATGGATAATCGAATAGATACCGACCTGCAGACCCTAGTACTGCTCGATGGCACCCCAACTGGCAACAAGCTGCTCGACCCAACGCTGGCGGACATTGCCGCCGGAGAACAGAAGGACGCGCGTTTCTGGGTTGAACGTACCGCTGAGCGCTCCCAGACCATCCGAGAGGAAGCTCTCAACCGTTTGGTGGAACGCGGAATACTTGAGCGCGAGGACGACCGCTTCCTATGGGTTTTCCGCTCTAGGCGCTATCCGGCCATCGACGGTAAAGCTGAGCGCGAAGTGAAGCTCCGCATCATGGCCGTACTCTTCAGCGACGAAATCCCCGACCCTCGTGATGTAGTCATCATTTGTCTCTCCGACGCCTGCGGACTCTTTGCGCAGCTACTATCCAGAGCCGAACTCAATCGTGCAACAGAACGCATTGAACAGGTGCGCAAGCTTGACCTCATCGGCCAAGCCATGGCACAGGCGATCCAAGACATCGAAATATCCGTCGCTTCCTCAGTCCAACCTCACATGTACTAGAGTAGTTCATCCCGACATCCCGCAGACCCGCCGGGTGTGAGGCCCCGTAGGACATCCGTCATTCCGGCTGAACCAGGAAACCGGGGGAGACTGCTGATTTCAGAATTCTGCCATCAGAGAGAGACTTAGCATGAGCAACCCCCAAAACGAAGAGAAAGACTACACCATGGGTTACAGCGAGGAGTTTCTTCAACTCCTTCGTCGCAGGGGTGCGGAGACGCACGCGGTCCACCTGCTTCCACACCTCAAACCCGGCTTGAAAGTTCTCGACTTCGGTTGCGGTCCCGGCACCATCTCAGTCGGTCTGGCAACAGCGGTAGCCCCCGGCGAGCTGCATGGCATAGACGTGGAGGAGTCCCAGATAAACATGGCCCGCGCCGCCGCCATGGCCGGAGGTCACGACAACGCCACCTTCCACATCGGCGATGTCACCGATCTGCCCTTCGAGGACGACTCCTTTGACGTCGCCCACTGCCACGCTGTTCTCATGCACGTTCCCGATACCGAAGCGACACTCGCCGAAGTCAAACGTGTCCTGAGACCCGGCGGCATCATCTCAAGCCGCGAATTCATACTCAGTTCGTCGTTCCTCGAGCCGGGCGCGGAGGAGACCGAACCCGCGTGGGCTACCTTCGGAAACCTGCTTGCAGGAAACGGCGGCCATCCTCAAATGGGCAGAGAGCTCAAACGCATCTTCCTAGAGGTCGGGTTCACGGATGTCCGTGCGACCGCGTCCTTCGACTTCTTCAGCTCGAGCGAAGACGTCGCTTTCTTCCACGCCTTCATCATGGACTGGTTCTACTCGCCCGAGGTCATCGCCGCTGCCACCAAGTTCGGACTGGCCACCCAGGAGCAGTTCGAGGAGTGGCGCGAAGGCATCAACGAGTGGAAAAACCACCCCGGCGCGGTCGGGGCAATTGGCTTCGGGGAAGCTATCGCAATCAAACCATAGCTGGAGTGGCGTGACAAGCTTGGCCGGTAGCCGACTCTACGCCCTCAGTTCCGCCCCGCGTACTCCATCGCCTGGTCGATGATGTCGATGCCGACCGCCTCGCTCCACGCCGCCAGAAGCTGCGTGGTGATCGGTCCCGGCTTCCCGTCCTTAACTGCCCGTTTGTCGATGTACGTCACGGGTAGGACGCAGAACGGCGTGCTTGTAAAGAACGCCTCGTCTGCCGTGTAAGCGTCGTAGGGCTGCAGGTGTTCTACCTTCGCCTCAAGCTCGAGTCCGTCCGCTAGGTCCAGCACCATGCCACGCGAAACTCCCGCGAGAATTGCCCGCTCGGTCGGCGTCCGCAGAACGCCGTCCGTCACGATGAACACATTGTAGCCGGAACCCTCCGTCAGATAGCCATCCTTATCGGTCAGTATCGGCCAAGCGCCCGGGTCAAGATCGTTGGCCTCAAGCTCCGCTATGCTCATATTCATCCGGCTCAGGTGCTTAAGCTTCGGGTCCAGCGCCTCAGCGTCGTAGCTCCGCGTCCGCGTGATGACCCCGTGAAGCCCGTCCGCGTACTTGTCCTCGTACCAAATGGTATTGGGCCCGAACTTGATGTAGACGTTCGGAGGCCCGGCCGACCATGCCCGCGGTCCTCCCGGCCCGCGCGTCACAAGCTGCTGGATGCTGAAGTCACCCACCTCGTCAAGCAAAGGCCTGTTCCGCTCTATCCCCTCCTCCGACAGGTCGAGCATCTCCTGCGCGGTCAGGCCGGGGTCGATCCGCACGTACTTCAACGAACGGTACAGGCGATCGACGTGCTCCTTCATCCGAAAGCTCTCGCCACCGAACGTCCGGATCGTCTCAAACACCTGGTCGCCCTTGGACGGACCCAGGTCGGCCGGATCGTACGTGATCCTGTCCATAGGCATCCACTCACCGTTGAAGTATCCGACGAACTCACTCATTGCTCTCCCCCTCAATCATTCCCAATTCTGCCGAATTCCGGCGTTCAATTGCCGAAGTACACGTTGGGTCGTCTATGCTATGGTCTCGTGGATATTCCGTCAACGTCGTCCGGTATCGGTCAAATGGCCTCTTGTCCTATACTACTACCACGCCAACACAGGAGGCCGCACTTGAGACGGGTTCACGACGTGGGTGGGACGTCGGGCTTCGGCCCCATTGCCATCGAGCAAGGCGAGCCTGTCTTCCACGAAGACTGGCAGGGCCGCGTCTTCGGCATGATGACCACGATAGGCCATCGCACCTTCCCAATGCGACCTACCATTGAGAGCATCGAGCCTGCAACCTATCTCGCATCGAGCTACTACGAGAAATGGCTCATCGCCCTCGAAAAGGGATTCGTCCAAAGCGGCTCCTTCACCGCCGCCGACCTCCGAGACCGTGTCGAGTTCCATCATCAACATCCCGACACTCCCGTCTCCCAAAATCATGATTCCGAGCTCGCAAGCTCCGCCCGGAAAAACCGCTACAGCCAGCGCTCCCCGAAGTACGACGGCGATCCTGTCTTTTCCGTTGGAGACGCAGTCCTGACCCGCCGCATCGACCCTTCCGGCCACACCCGAATCCCCCAATACGCGCAGGGCAAGCGCGGCGTTGTCCACGCCCTGCGCGGCGTCTTCGACCTCCTCGACCTCAAAGTGCAAGGTATCCGCAAGCCGGAACCCGTCTACACCGTCGGCTTCGACGCCCATGAGCTATGGGGAGACGAAGCCGAATCGCCCCAGCGCGTCTACATCGACCTCTGGGAAAGCTACCTATTTGGGTCCGATAAGTCCTGACCAAAGAAAATCAAACGAGTGAATTCGTATGTAGCGATATTCACGCCAATCTTCACAACAAAACAAGAATGAGGAGGCTGATAGCCAGCATGCCGGACCACGACCATGACCACCAACATGACGAATTTCACGATCCAACGGAATCCGAGGTTCGCGCCAAGGCCGTCGAGTCCTTATTGGCCGAGAAGGGGCTCCTCTCGACCGAAGTAGTGGATGATGTCGTCGGCCAGTACGAGAACGATGTCGGCCCCATGAACGGCGCGCGAGTCGTCGCCCGTGCCTGGACAGATCCCAAATACAAGGGCCGTCTCCTGGACAACGGCGGAGACGCCGTCGCTGAGCTGGGCTACGGCGACGAGCACAGCGCCCGCCTCGTCGTCGTCGAAAACACTCCGGAGGTACACAACGTCATCGTCTGCACCCTGTGCTCGTGCTACCCCTGGTCTGTTCTCGGCCTTCCGCCTGAGTGGTACAAGTCGGAGTCTTATCGCGCCCGAGTCGTAAAGGAGCCGAGAGCCGTCCTCTCCGAATTCGGTCTCGAACTCGACGACTCCATAGAAGTCCGCGTCTGGGACAGCCTGTCCGAGCTCCGCTACATGGTCCTCCCCGAGCGCCCACAAGGCACCGACCACCTGACCGAAGAAGAGCTGGCCGCCCTCGTCTCCCGCGATGCCATGATCGGAGTCGCCAAAGCCGGTACAGACTAACGGATACCAACGCCGTCACTGTCATTCTGAGCGCAGCAGAGCGAAGACGAAGAATCTGAGGTCCACGCTTTACCGGACTCACCCGTAACACGAACCTTCCCCTTCCACCTCTGCGGTAAAATCCCCTCCATAACACGCGAAGGAGTCCCCGTGAAGAGCTACCTCACCCACCTTGAGTGCACCAACTGCGGCGCGGCCCATCCCGCCGACCAACTCATCCGCCTCTGCCCTGACTGCGACAAGGTCCTCTACGCCCACTACGACCTCGACACCGCCCGCCGGGAAGCCGACCGCGACGCACTCGCAAGTCGCCGCTCCGACATGTGGCGATACTTCGAGACGATGCCCGTCCTCGACGAGACTAACATCGTCAGCCTCGGCGAGGGCATGACCCCCATTCTCGACGCTCCCCAACTGGGTAAAGCCATCGGAGCCGCGAACTTGGTCATCAAGGACGAGGGCCAGAACCCGACAGGCACCTTCAAATCGCGAGGCCTGTCTGCCGCCGTCTCAAAGGCCAAAGAGCTTGGAGCCGCGGGCGTGACCATCCCCACAGCCGGAAACGCGGGTGGCGCTCTGGCCGCCTACGCCGCGAGATCCGGCCTGGATGCCCACGTCTTCATGCCCCAGGACGCCCTCGACGCCAACAAGAAGGAGGTTACCCACGCCGGGGGTACGCTCCATCTCGTCGACGGCCTCATCGGAGAGGCGGGCCAGCAGTCCCGCGAGCTTGCCGCAGAGCTAGGCATGTTCGACCTCTCGACCCTCCAGGAGCCGTACCGCGCCGAGGGCAAGAAGACCATGGGTTACGAGATAGCCGAGCAGTGTGGCTGGACCTTCCCCGACGCCATCATCTACCCCACCGGCGGCGGCACAGGCGTCGTTGGAATCTGGAAAGCGATCGAGGAGCTTGAGGCACTCGGCTGGACAGACGGCAAGCGCCCCCGCTTCTTCTGTGTGCAGGCCGAGGGCTGCCAGCCCATCGTCCGCGCCTTCCAGCGCGGCGACGACCACGCCGAACCCTGGGAGAACGCGCACACCGTCGCCCACGGTATGCGTGTCCCCTCCGCCATCGCCGACTACCTCATCCTCAATGTCCTCCGCGAGAGCGGCGGCGGCGTAATTGCCGTCCCCGACGACGACCTCCTCGATCACATGCGTCTCATCGCCCGCACCGAGGGCATCGTCGTAGGCCCCGAAGGCGGCGCGACGGCGGCGGCCGTGCGGCGGCTTATTGCCTCAGGCGACCTCTCCTCAAACGACCACATTTTGCTGCTTAACACGGGAACGGGGCTCAAAGCCCCGGAGTTGATGTAACATCCGCATGGAGTAACAACCGGCCTACTCAAAAGATACGAAAGGACCCCCAACCCATGACCAAGCTCTACTACACCGAGTCCGGGCACTCCATGCCGAACCTCGCCGAGGAGCTCACCACCTTCCGTCGCGCGCGCAAAGTCCTCACTCTGCCGCCGACCTCCTCACCCGCTTCCCTCTACTTTATTGCAAGGTCGCACGAGGGGACGAACCTCCCTCTACATATCTCCGTCAACGGCACGACCCTCCCGCCCGTGCCTCCCCAGCAGGCCTGGCACACGTGGTACGAGGCGCCAATAGACTTGGGCCTCCTTCAGGCCGGTGACAACATCTTCGAGTTCTGGTCCGACTCCACCGCCATGAACTCGTGGGCACTCGGCCTCGAAGCCGGACACGCCGACCCGAACAGCTACGTCAGCGACGATTCGGGCCGTACTTGGCGCAACCACCACATGGCCTACCTCAACGTAGTCCGTGCCGAGTACGTCGTCCGTGTCCGTCTCGCCGAGGGCCAAGACCCAGCGCCGCCTCCCATGGTCTTCAACGACCCGGACGACCCACGACTGGAATCCCTCAGAGCCATCATGCCCCCACAGGCCCTCGACCGGAGCCTGCCCAAGCTCGAACGCCTCCGCGCCATAAGCACCTGGCTCGCATCCAGCTGGGAGCACACCGCCTCCGGGCCCGACCTCGGCGTCCTCAACACCCCCTGGGACCCTGAGACCGTCCTCGCATGGGCCCCCGGCCAGTGCGGACACAACGGCCTCCGCCCGACCGCAAACTGCATCTTTTACGGCGTCGCATTCGCCAACGCCGCACAGGCCATCGGCGTCCCCGCCAGGTGCGCCATCTTCGCGGGCAAGCCCGGCAAGGCCGACGGCCATTTCACCGCAGAGTACTGGTCCGAAGAGCACGAAAAGTGGGCGATGGTCGATCCCAACTTTGATGACTTCTTCCTCCGCGACGGCGTTCCCCTGTCAGTGAGTGAGTTGCAAGTGCTCGGCTCCGATCTCGAAGACGTCACCGAACGCGGCCCCGGCGCGGAGTCGCAGCGCCCGAACCAACGAGTCTACCGCTGGTTCGACAGCCACGAGCGCCGCGCCCGCTCCCTCGAGTTCCGAACGGTCTGGTACCGCGCCGACCAGCTCACACGCCCCGAGTTCAGCCCGCCGGCTCACGGCGGCGGTGGCGCTTACACCGAGACCGGCATCGTCTGGGAGGAGCGCGACAAGGACATCTGGCCAATGTTCCCCCACTTCGGATCAAAGGAATACTTCGACGCCCCACCCGTATGGGAAGGTTAATCATCTATGCCGCTTCGGCTCACAAAAGAGTGGAGCACAAGGAAGCCCGTCAGTATCTTCCTACTGATTACCGTCTGCCTCACAGTCTCATGCGCCCAGACAGGCGGTGAAAGCCAACCCTTGCCTACTGAAACGCCGGGAAGCGACCTTACTCCAACCGCCATCCCTACCCCTCCGACGGTTACACCTGAACCGACTCCAGCTACACGCTTGCCCACACCCGAACCAACCGTTACCGCGACTCCGGCTCCAACTCCCAGAACCATCCTATCAACGAGCAGCACCGATGCCGATGCCGCGCCCGACTTCGAGGTCGAGACATTCGACGGCGAAACACTGCGACTCTCCGACCTCAACGGCAAAGTCGTCGTCCTGAACTTCTGGGCATCGTGGTGCCCACCCTGCCGTTGGGAGATGCCCTTCTTCGAGACCATGTGGCAGGAGTACCGCGACCAGGGCGTGGTTTTCGTGGGAATTGCCATGTCAGACACCCTAGAAAACGTCAAGGCATTTGCCGAGGAGGCTGGAGTCACCTACCCCGTCGCTCTCGACACGACCACCGAGATCGCCCGCGACTACGAGGTGCTTTCCCTGCCGACCACCTACTTCATAGGAAAAGACGGCAACATCGAACGCAAACTCACGAGTGCCGCCAACGAAGGCCTTCTCAAAGTCTTCCTCCGAGGCCAACTCCGTTGAACTTAATTCTTGAATGGTGCGGTACACTAATTCACCGTCTTCGCGACGCAGAGTCTTTCGGGCGGCAATTCTCATGTAGAATCAGTCACGAATACCGCACTAAACCCAAACCATGAACTTCGGCAAGCCCATACAAGCCACCGAAGGCGTATTCCAATTCCGGGTTCTAGGAGCCCGGATCACCATCCTCGTTGAGAACGACCGCGCCATCTTGGTAGATACGGGACTGCAGGGCAGCATCAACCCGATACGGAGCGGCCTCAAGGAACTCGGACTCTCCCTCGACAGCATTGAAACCGTCGTCATTACTCACGCCCACCCCGACCACTGCGGCGGACTCGGCGAGGTCGTAGCCGGAAGAAACATCGCGGTTGCAGCGCATCGGTTGGATGCGGACATCATTTCCGGCACAAAGACCGTGCCGAATCCGTACCAAGACGATCTGCTGGCCAAGGTGGCCGGACCAGTAATTCCGAAACTCATGGGAAGCCACGTCCCCGTAGACATGCGACTCGAAGACGGCGATATCATCCCGTTCGACACCGAGGTGCGAGTAGTCCACCTTCCCGGACACACCGCAGGCAGTATCGCCTTACACCTGCCCTCCAAGCGAGTCATCATCGTCGGCGACGCGCTGCAGTTCAAATTCTCGCGGAAGCTCACCCCACCCTCCCACAGGGTTACCCAGGATTCGGAAGAGGCGCTACGCTCTCTCGAGAAGCTCCTCGACCTCGATTTCGATATCATTTGCTTCAGCCACTTCCCTCCCATGCGCAAGAATGCTCGCGCAGCCTTGCGGACAATGATTCAAGAATATGCGGCCCGACCTGCTGCCGTGCGATGAAGGAACAACCATGACCGCAAAATCAACCGTAGCTCCTGTCGGCAATACCCTCGTCGACTTCCTCCGCACGACCGCCGAAAAGCACGCTTCCCGCGACGCCCTCCTCATCAAGCCGGTGTTCCGGTACCTTCGTTGGACGTACTCCCGCCTCTGGGAGGACTCCGGCAAGGTCGCCTCACTGCTCCAAAGCCGCGGTCTCACTAAGGATGACCAGGTCGTCCTCTGGGGACCGAACTCTCCCCACTGGGTGCTCATCTTCTTCGGATGCGTGAGGGCCGGAGTCATCGTCATCCCCCTCGACCTCCGCAGCGCCCCCGACTACGTGGAGCGAGTCGTCTCCCGCACCGACCCGAAATTGGCCTTCACTTCCCGCTTCACGCCAAAGGGAGACGTAGACCTCGCAGTCCCCGAAATAACCTTCGAGCAGCTTGAAGAAGACATCGCCGACATGCCTCCACCCGAAGAAGTGGACATCGCGCCCGACGACCTTGTTGAGATCATGTTCACCTCCGGGACCACCGGCGATCCCAAGGGCGTCATGCTCACCCACCGGAACCTCACGTCCAACATCGAGGGCATCTCTCAGTACATCTCGTGCGACCCTTCCAGCAGGCTTCTCTCCATCCTTCCGCTGAGCCACATGTACGAGCAGATGGGCGGCCTCTTTGTCGCCCTCAACTCCGGCGCGAGCGTCACCTACCCCACGAGCCGACAGCCCACTGTCCTCGCCCGGACGATGCGAGAGCGCAAGATCACCATTCTCCTCCTCGTTCCCCAGGGACTCGAACTCCTCATGAACGGCATCGAACGCGAGATATCCCGGCAGGGCAAGAAAGCCCTATGGGAAAAGCTCCTCAGGATAGCCGAGCGTACGCCCTTCCGCCTACGTCGTGTCCTCTTCCGACGTGTCCACAAGCAGTTCGGCGGCAAGCTCGACTTCATCGTCTCCGGCGGCGCCGCGCTCGACCCAGATCTGGGACGAAAATGGGAGCTGCTCGGCGTCAAGATCGTGCAGGGCTATGGCGCCACCGAGGCGTCCCCGGTCATCAGCAACCACGCCATCGATGAACGACGCATCGACTCGACCGGCCGTCCACTCCCAAACGTCGAGGTTAGGATCAGCGACGCCGGCGAGATACTCGTGCGCGGCGACAACGTCACTCCCGGCTACTGGCGCGCGCCCGAAGAGACCGCCGCGGCCTTCGACGGCGACTGGTACCGGACGGGAGACCTCGGCTACTTCGACGACGAGGGCTTCCTGCACATTCAGGGCCGCCTCAAGGACATGATCGTCCTTCCCAGCGGCCAAAACGTCTTCCCCGAGGACATCCAGGCCGTCCTCACCAAACACCCGAACGTCACCGACGCCGCCGTCGTAGGTCTCTCAAAAGGCTCGTCCGTCGAGGTCCACGCCGCACTGATCTTGGACGACCCCGGTACCGCCCAGGATGCCGTTTCCTGGTCCAACGACCAGCTCGCAGAACAGCAGAGAATCCGGGGCTTCACCGTCTGGCCCGAGGAGGACTTCCCACGCACCCACACCCTCAAGGTCAAGAAGCGCATCGTCATCGACACGATACTCGGCAAGATACAGCCCGAGAGTCCCGCAGCGGCCCAATCGAGCGCCGGCTCGTCCGGCGGAGCAAGAGGCCTGCCTCATATCATCGCTGAAGTCAGCAAACGAGACGTCTCTGACATCACGCCCAACGCGACGCTCGGCGACGACCTCGACCTCGATTCCCTTGGACGAGTCGAGCTTCTGTCTGCAATCGAAGCCGAGCTGGGAGTCTACATGGACGAAAGCCAGTTGGATCAGGACACAACCGTCAAGCACCTGGCCGACCTCGTTGAGGAGGGGTCCAAGAACCCTCCTATGATGAGCTTCCCAGCATGGGGCATGCGCTGGTGGTGTCGCATCCTACGGGGCTTCCTCCAGCGTGCCGTCATCTTCCCCTTCGTCAGCATCCCCTACAGCCTCAAGATTATCGGTCGTGAACGCTTTGAAGGCGTCACCGGCCCCGTCCTCTTCGCATCCAACCACAACCTCGGACTCGATAACCCGCTAATCATCAAAGCCATTCCCAACAGACTTCGACGCCGCATGGCCATAGCCGGAGCCGCCCAGCTTTGGAAGAACCCCGTCTTCTGGCTCATGAACCCCCTGCTAGGCAACGGTTTCCCTCTCGCCAAGGAAGGATCCGTCCGCCCCAGCCTCGAAAACATGGGCAAGATCATCGACGACGGCTGGTCTGTTCTTATCTACCCAGAAGGCGAACTCACCGTCGGAGGCCCCATCAAGCCCTTCATGAGCGGCGCCGGTCTCGTCGCCGTAGAAGGCCGCCTTCCCGTCGTCCCGCTCCGGCTCCACATCCACAAGCTGGGATTCCCTTCGCGCTTCCCCATCCTCCCGCGAGGAAACGTGGAAATCCACATTGGCGAACCCCTCCTACTATCCCCAGACACCGACTACCAATCCGCAACCTCCGCCATCGAAAACGCCGTCAAGTCCCTATAGCGTTTTCCTGAACGTATCAAAAGCTGATGGAATCCTGCGTCTTCTGCAAAATCAACGACGGTAAACTCCCCGCAAGCTGGATTTATCGTGATGACACCGTAATGGCGCTATTGGACATCCAGCCCGTCAACGACGGCCACACACTGCTCATTCCCACAACCCACACACCGAGCATCGCCGACCTGGACAACGCGAGCACCGGCCGGCTCTTCACAGTCGCCCGCCGGATCACTGAAGCGCTTTACAAAACTCTCGGATGCGACGGCGTCAACTGGCTGGCTGCCGACGGAGAGGCAGCGGGCCAGGAAGTATTCCACTTCCATCTCCACCTCATCCCTCGCCGCCACAACGACGGCTTCGGCTTCCGATTCCCCGACGGTTACAACGACCTTCCCACGCGACAAGCCCTCGATCACACTGCCGTCGCAGTCAGAGACGCGATCGAAAGCTAACGATCCAACTCGTGTTGTGCTCTGGACTTACGCCGATAGACTGTTCAATTTCTCTAGACCATACTCCGCCCCGTAAGCTATACTGAAACCCTCACTCGCCTCGTGGGGATATAGCTCAACTGGGAGAGCGCGGCGTTCGCAATGCCGAGGTTGGGGGTTCGAGTCCCCCTATCTCCACCACTACTCTTCTTTCTCCGATGTTCTCAAACTGCCCATTTTGTCTCAGTAATACCTATATTTATAGCTAATAGAAGTATCAACAACCTTCTTTGGGCCGCTTTGACGATCTTCTCCGACATCCATAATTCTCTTGTGTTCCCACGCAAAGTGTGGGAACATTTGTGGGAACAGATGAGATGGAGGTCACGACTTGAGGCTATCCGTGGCGAGAGTGAAGTCACTCTGCGACCCTGGGCGCTATTCCGACGGCGAGGGTCTGTACTTGTACATTGGCAAGACTGGGAGAAAGAGTTGGGTTCAACGCATCACTATCGATGGGAGGCGGCGGGATATCGGTCTGGGCGGGTACCCGGCCGTATCCCTCGCTCAGGCAAGGAAGCGATCGGCCGACAACCGGGCCGCAGTCGCGGACGGAAGAGACCCGGTCTCGGACAAACGTAAACCCAAGATGCCTACACTCAAGGAAGCCGCCTACACCGTCCACAATGCGAACAGGCCCCGTTGGCGCAACGAAAAGCATGCCGCCTCTTGGATTCAGACACTCGAACGACACGCCTTACCCAAGATCGGAAACAAGCGTATCGACAAGATTGGCCGCGCGGACGTACTGACGGTCCTCACGCCCATTTGGACTACACGCCCGGAGACAGCGCGCAGGGTGCGTCAACGGATGCGGACGGTCTTCCGATGGGCACTGGCGCACGGCTTCATGGAGACCAACCCAGCCGGAGAAGTAATCGACGGCGCGTTGCCACCAATGCCGAAGGTGAAGGCACACCTAAGATCGCTCCCCTATCAGGATGTCGGAATGGCTCTGGAAACTGTTTCAGCATCCCAAGCTTCATTGTCCGCCAAGTTGTGTTTCAGATTCTTGGTCCTCACTGCTGCGCGATCAGGAGAGGCTAGGGCTGCAACGTGGGACGAAATCGATGTGCAAGAGCAATTGTGGCGAATACCGTCCGAACGAATGAAAGCTGGCATAGAGCATCGAGTACCACTGAGCGCCCAGGCACTTGATGTTCTGACTCAGGCTTCGGAATTGCGTGATGACTCCGGCCTGACATTCCCTTCACCACTGAAGTCAGGTTCTCCGATGTCGGATATGACACTCACGAAAATCCTCCGTGCAACCGGCCTCGCGGACCGCGCAACAGTTCACGGCTTTCGCAGTAGCTTTAAGAACTGGACATTAGAACAGACCGACACACCTTGGGCGGTCTCCGAAGCGGCCCTCGCCCATACCCTCGGCAATTCTACTGAGCAAGCATATGCCCGGTCCGACCTGTTCGACCGCCGCCGTGTGCTCATGCAGCAGTGGGCGGACTACCTCACTGCCTAACCGTGCAATGTCTGCTTGTGTTACCTAGGCAGCGGTTGTCGAGCCTAGGTCGCCCGTCGCTAACGGCCGCGACTCTATCCAGTCGGCGATATCGCTTTCCTTCCACCGGACGGCCGTAGCGCCGACCCTGACGGGCAACGGAAAGCTTCCGCTTCGCATCAGCCGGTAGATCGAGGAGCGGCTCATGCCCGTGATTCTCTCAACCTCTCGACGTCTCAACAGTCTGTCTTGCACTGTAATCACCTCTTCGTATTCTCGTGTCTGAACTACGGACTCTTGCAGTTGGGATCAGGTGGCCGAGCTCCATGCTATCGGCCAAGTCCTGCAGGACCGAAAGGTGGTGCATGTTGGGCAGGAATCCCCGCTTCCTCCATCTCCACAGGTTGATGATGCTCGTGCTAAGCCTTCGGGCAATCTCCGCCCACGACATACCTGCTACTTCCTTCAAGAGTTACCTGTGCCTGTGCGGTCTCGCGGGACGGGACCACCAGCAGGAGCGCTGCCGTCAAGTGCATCAGCCTCTTGGCACTTGGGAACTGGATTCTCGATTGCGCTGACACCTCGACGCCCCTCGCAGATGGTCGAGCCGAATCACATGCAATCGAGTGTGAACAGTCCGACAGCCCATGCCAACGGCATATAACGGGTGTCGCGCATGACAGCGGTGACACGCATGACACCCGTTATGACGCATGGGAAATCCGGGGCATTTCGTGATGTTCTACCCGTGTTAGGGAAATGGAGGTAGTTCCGAAAACGGAAGTGAGGGAAATTCTATAGCTGCATCGGGATGAGAGGCCCCCTATAGGACAATCGGAGGAAGCACTTCGTTTCCACAGCACGTTCCGGCGCGAGTTCCGATCGTCAGCTTCAAAAGTTCCGCTTTCGGAAGTGGGTGTTTGGAGGACCGACTTCCGTTTCCCAGCTATAAAAGTTCCGTTTTCGGAAGCGGCTCGTCACGAGACACGGGACTGGAGAGTGTGAGGCGGACCAGGGTTTTGGCGGGGGCGTCCGAGACACAGACATAATCTTTGCCCGAACGAGTCTGTTGAGAGGAAGTCAACCATAGCCAGATACGAATTCAAAGGAGCTGGCAGGTTACACACAATGGTTTGAGCAGAGTGGTGGTGTGCTCAATCCCGCACATGTGACAGTACCTCTCCTCGTAAGATGCGTTCTTGTATCGATTCCAGATCGAGTAGCATCGATCACAGTACGGTTGCCGTGGATTGGCAGGTAAGGCAGACCTGCACCTGATACAGTAACCGGCTCCTGGCTGCTCGGCGGCCTCAACGTCCTTCTTGTATCCGCAAGATGGCTCGGACTTGTATTCCGTGCAACCCCAGAACTGACCACGGCTACCGACAATGACCTGAAGGCGACCCCTGTGACAGCGTGGACACTCCGGCGCTAGTGCGCCGAGATGCCTCAGGTCACAAGACTGCTCGAGTAACTCGGTAAGGAACGTCGAGGGTCTGACCGGGTCTGTGATGAGGTAGGCGCCGATGCGTGCGCGAGTCATCGCCACGTAGAAGAGTCGGCGCTCCTCCGCAAACGGGCAGGCTCCCTCTGAAGCCGGAGGCAGCACGAGTTCAAGTAGCGAGTTGTCCTCGATTCGCGAGGGGAAGCCCCAGCGACCATCCTTGAGGCCTAGCACGACCACATAATCCGCTTCGCGTCCCTTCGCCCTGTGAACAGTGCTGAACTCCTCCGATGGTGTCTTGCCTTGAAGCGCCTTCTCATTCGATTTGTAGCGCCCCAGCACCAAGACGGAATGAGCATTGCCTCGTGCAGAAGTCTGAATGTCCTCCCGGGCGTGCTGGAGGCCGGCGGGATCGTCGGCGTAAATGACGGTGATACCTCTGTCGACGGTGACGCTCGCGGATGTTAGCGTTCTTTTCCACTGCTCTGGATTGCTGAGCACAAACTCTGTCGAGGGACCAAGAATGCCGTCGCCGAATCGGAATGTCTTGCTCAGCGTCCGGGTTTGTACGTGGCCGAGGTAGTCGCCGCAGTGCCGTAGGAGCCCTAAGTCGCTCCCCGCGAAGCGGTTGATAGACTGCCAGTCGTCGCCCACGAGGAAGTACGCTGTGTCGTCGCGGTTAAGGGCCTGAAGGAGCTTCATCCGACCTGCAGATATGTCCTGAAACTCGTCAACGAGCACGTACCGGTAGCGCGTTTCCCACTTGCCTTCGCGAGTGTAGTGAGCGGCTCTGTTTATTAGGTCATGAAAGTCGAGCTTCCCTTCGGCCCTGAGCCGTTGATCGTATCTGGTGCGCACCTGCTCAAAGACCTCGAGGAATCCCTCGTTACGCCACAGCGTGCCTTGCCTACTGGCACGGGCTCGCAACTCTGCGGGCGACAGGCCGTTCGTCTTGGCGTGGTTCAGAAACTTTGCCATCAGTCTCGCCAGCCACTCAATAAGCTGCCTGGCCAGTCCCAGTACCAACTCCCGTTGTGAGACGCGCTCTAACCGGACCCCTTCCCCCTCAAGCCGCTCTCCCAGCTTGTCGAGGAGGATGCCCCACCGGTGCTGCCAGCTATAGGTTTCTATGAGTTTCGTGCCGTACTTCCTATGTGTCCGTCTGTGCCACTCTACCTTTTCCTTATACCCCTCCCAACCACGCGGCGGGTTGCCAAGCTCATCCAGCGCGTGATGCTCGATATAGACGTCGTAGTCGGGGAGATAGAAGTCTGGTCGATACTGGCGGTACTCTCCCGTCTGAGTCCATACTTTATAGGGGCGTTCATAGCAGAACTTCACACCATGCTTCGTGAGGAAGTTCGCGATCTCCAACTCCTCGAAGCTCCTGACCTGTATGCCGCTCAGCGTCCGAAGCTCGACACTGCGTATGTACGCGTCGTACTCGTCCTGAGTGCCGAAGTCGAAGGCCGATTCGTAGGCCGCATGGTAGGAGGCGATGAAATTGGCCATGGCGTCCGACTCCTTCGGGTCATTCAGGAGTTCGTTTAGGATATCCCTGAGAGTGTCGGGCAGTGCCAACTCCCCCGCGAACCCCGCCACAGTCGGCCTTGCCCTTTCGATGTCGGCAATGACCCGGTGGCCGAAACTATGGAAGGTATGGACGCGCGTTCTGGAGAGATCGCCGGTAAGCCGCCCCTTTACCTCGGCAACCGCCTTCTTGTTGAACGCCAACACAAGAACTTCGTCCGGAGACACACCCTGGTTGCGCACGAGGTGGGCGACCTTGCCAACGACGACCGAGGTTTTGCCAGTTCCCGCACCAGCAAGCACGAGAGTCACGTCCTCATCCGTGGAGACGGCCTCGGCCTGTTCGTTCGTAAGGGGGTTCGGCAGCGTCGCGAGGATGGCGGCCTGCACACTAGGAGCGTTGCTGGACACAAAGAGGCTGTTCGCTTTCCTTCTTTCCTCCTCGAAACTCTCAACTGGTTCGAGAGACTCAAGCCGGCCTAGCGCCTCCCTCGCTTCTTGTTCAAGGTGCTCTCGAACGAGACCGACGCAGTCCCGCAGAGTCGGAGCGACAGCTTCGTGGAGTTTGTATGAGTCGTGGTATCTGGCATATCGGTCGCCCGCGAAGAGCTGACGTAGCTCCTCATCCAGTCGCATCAGACGCGGGCTCAGAGCCTTGGCGCTCCTGATGGCTTCCGCCACGGCTGCTTCGTGGATGCGGGCAGCCTCCTCAAGCGCAGCATGACGGATTAGCTCGGCTTCCCTCTCGTCAAGTCCTCCGATAGACCGCTCGGTACCGTCTGTGAGGCGAATCGTCAACCGGTGCCAGAACCACGATGGGCGGACCGTGATCGAGCCGATGGACTCGACTGGTATCTTGACCAGCAAGTCACCATGGGACCGTTGAATGTGAACGGTCTTGCCGTTCAGCGAGACACGTGCTGGACCCGGTGAGAACAAGCGGTAGAGCCAAGCACTTTCGGCCGAGATGCTGTCGTTTGATTCCATGTCGATTCCAATCGTGCATTATACGGCAGTAGCTGAACCGGCGAACTGGTAGGACATGCTCGGCGTTGCTAGAGGGACGGGCGACTCCGAGTCCCAGCAGAGTCGCAGTAGCTACCTATTACTACGCCAACAGTCGCCACGTGACCAAGACGCTGTAGACGAGCAGCGCGGTGGCGACCAAGCCTAGCCTGAGGGCCAACCACTTTGTCTTCCCGTGAGCAGCGTCCTCTTTGTCGTAGGCCTCCTCCAGTTCGTCGTATGCAGCCTTCCAGCGAGATACCGCTTCCCTAGCATCGTCCCGCTCCCGCTCCAACTCCGACGCTCGCCCATCCAACTCCCACACACTCCGCAGAAGCTTCTCCTCGCGCGCAAGGGACCGGCGCAGCAACTCTTCGTCGCTCACGTACTCCGGCCCCTCCATGCGCACATAGACCCGGCGGCCCTCTCTGCGGACCACGATCTCTCCCTTACGAATCATCCGGTCGAGGGTTGAGACGGAGATGTCCATCTCTCGCACAGCCTCAGCTTTCGTCACCCAGCGGACAGGCTCAGCCATCGCTCTCTGCCTCGCCATGTGGTCGGCGTTTCCGCCTCAAGTTGAACAGACGCAGACCCTGGCCCTTAGTATCGGGCGCATCCACCACCTGGTCTCCGGTGGCATCCTCGGGCATCTGTGCCGCCTCCAGTGCATCCACGCGCCTGGTCAGACGCTCCACCAGCCTCGCCAGGTCGTCCACCGCGTCAATCGCCAGCCTTATCCTTGCCTCCAACCGGTCCAGCGGCGTCGTCTTCTCCCATCCTGGGTCGTCTAGGTTGGCCATGAGCCGCTGCACGGCCAGGGTCATTCTGCCCGTCAAGCGCTCACGGCGCAGGGCCAGCGCCACGGTCTTCCGGTTGACACCCAGAAGCGCCGCCGTCTTCCGCTGTCCCTCACGCTTGACGAGCCATTCCACAACCCACTTGAGGTCGGGCTGATCGTCGTCGGCCCTCAATTCCCGTCCATCGCTCATCTTCGATTTCCCAGAGGCCATTTCCATTCTCTACAGTGGGTGGCCCGCTTTTTCCACTTCACCCGCTTTTCGCCGGAACCAGCCCCAACAGTGACCGGTCACAGTTGCTCGTCAATTTACCCTACAAATTGCAGGAATACCTAGCTGGCTGGTCCAGGATGTCCGTTTCTACCCATACCCCAAAATCATGTCACGCACCCCCACATCCATTTCCACCAAAACCGATGGGCCAAACTGGGCCGCGGATGCCGCCGACACGCCAAATCGTGCACGGATCAACTCTTCCCTCCCCCCTGACAGGCTAATTCGTAGCTGTTGCCTCACTAATCGGATGACACGTCAGGGCCGAAAAAGTGCAATCAAGCCGTCGTCCGAGAGGTTATTAAGTTTAGCACGGCTTCCCGACGACTTTCATTTTCGGGCGTTGACCGGTCAGAGGGTATTTCGGCCCGTTTCGTAGCTGAAACAGGGGAAACTCTGGCGATTTGCGGTGCCCCAGGGTACAGCCTACAGGCCAAGATCGCCGATTTTCAGCTCCCAGACAGCATGGAGGGCAGATAGCGACGCAGCGGCGCTATCTATTCCTCCCTACAGGACGGTGACGCATCCGCTGGTAGAGCGAGTCCCACTGGTAGGCGCTCAGCTCGGACAAGGCCAGTCGAGGAGACTCCGGTTGCCACAGTGGACGCCACGACTTTCGAAGCACTCCAGTGATGGACAGCACGGGGATGCACGACACAAGAATGGGCAAGGACATCCTGGTCATGCGGGCGGCGGTGCTCACGTAGGTGTCCTCGACCTCCTCGGTGTCCACGACGAAGAGCGTGACGGGGAAGGGCGGCTGGTCATCCTTGTGCTCGGTTGAATAGTAGTAGCGCTCATAAGGACGCAAGCGGGCTAGGACTCCCCTGGGGTGACGGGCGCGAATCTCGTGCTCGAGGTAGAACGGCACGTGGAGGCCCCCGGCGATCAGGTGCCCCACGGCATCGGGAGCGATGGCCGACTGACCCCAGTTGTAGGCGCGGTCAGCCCTGGCGGTGGGAACGGACCACCGGAGTTCGCTGTCTGGGTCTTCTCTGGACTCCGCCTCCAGCTTCGAGAGGAACCAGGTGATGCCGTCTGTGTGCTTCGTCTGTCTCGCCCACGTCTCGATGCGGTGGCCCACGTGCCGTCGCTGTCCATCTTTGTCGATTGTGAAGGCCGTGCTCCAGGTGCCCTGATTGGTGGCAAGCTGGGCTCTGTCTCTGTGGGTGACGTAGCGTATGCCCTCGGCGGACAACGTGTAGCGGGTGTCTCCACGCTTACCCCTGCGCTCGATCAGACCCCAGATGTTCACGAGGCTTCGCATCATCTGGCTGACCCGTCCCTCGGAGACTCCGAGCCAGGGGACAAGGTGCTCACGGGGGATCATCGGGTGGTCGGTGATGAGGTCCAGCGTCCGCTTCTCAGCCGGGCTGACGCCGAAGGCGGGCGCAGCCTCCACCATTCGCTCTGGGTGGGGTATGGAGGCGCGTTTCCGCTCCGGTGACGCGGTAGAGCGCATTCCACCACGGCTGGCCTCGGAGATGACATCCTCCAAGGTGCGGTACCGTCCTCCAATCAGGAACGACGTGCTCTGCCAGACGCGGCCACCTCGTCTCTCCAGCGCGTCCCTAGACTCCACGGCGACGTAGCAGTCGTCGATGTTCCGGTCGTCGCAGAACCTCGTTGTCAGCCTCTCCTCCCATACACTGGGCACGAGGATCAGGATGGTTCCGGGGCGACGGCTGTAGTCGTATTCGGCTATGGCCCTCAGCCGATCGTAGAGAGAGCGCCGCCGCAGGGCCAGTCCCTGCCGCACTACGCCGAAGCTGCGGCCGTCGTAGAGGGTGATGATGGCGTCGAAACGGCCCCTGCGATGGAACTCCACGTGGGTCCGTAGCCCGTCGATGCCGGAGGACATGGTGGCGGCAAGTCGGTAGACGCTGACCACGGCGTCCATTCGGCGGAGGAGCAGCGTGAGCCACTCCCTGGACAAGGGGTAGGCCCGCACGAAGTCTGAGGGCGTGTCGAAGTCGAGTACTTGGGCGGCCTCGCGGGTGCCACTGGCCGTCAGGTAGTATCTCTGGCTCGACGGCAGGTGGACTGTGCCGTGTTTCACCCGCCCGGCGATGCCGTCGGCCAGCAGGTCGGCCAGGGCGCGGTGGACGGTCGTGTGCGGCTCGCCGAGGATACCCGCCAGCTCTGTCGAGTCAATGAACGGCATCCGGCCGAGGAAGTGGAGCAACTGTCGGTCAGAGAGGACCATAGTACGAGGGTAGCGATTTAACGGCCCGGTGGATAATCGTCATGTGGCAGTGTTGGCAACAGGTATTTGCCCTGCACCATTTAGTTCCCGTCTGAGGTCGTCCAGAGCAAGGTCTGGAGTGGCCTTGAACCTCTAGCTAGCCCGCCTTTCACCGAAAGCCTCGCCGAACAACCCTCTCCAGATCCTTATCGAGTCTTCGACTGATGGCGAAGCCAGGGCTTCCTGAGCTATTGCAGCGTGAGAATGAATCCGGTCTCTGAAGTAGCCGTACCTGTCCGGATCCCAGTGACGGTTGAAGTCTTCCGATGATAAGGCAGGGTTCTCAATTCGCGGCATTGTCGTGTTCCGTTGCAAATAACGATCCGTCCTAGTCAGGACCGTCGTCAAGGTATTCGCCACAGTTCTCACCGACTCTTCTCCCTGGTCGGAAGAGCGTATGGTGTTCCCGGCCAGTGTGGTGAGTAGGATGGACTTTGCAACGTAGTTGTCCTGGCGGTCCCTGAGGTACTTTAGCAATCTCACGACCCGCTTCAGATTGACCTTGGTAATCCGGCTCTTGGCGCTGAACCAATCTCGAAATCCCGTCCCATCTGTTGGTTCAAAACAGTTCGTCGCCCGATTGCAGATCAGGTGGGTCCCATCTTCGGTGATTCTGGGAACCACGTCGAGGTGAAAGTGACCAGCGAAGTCAAGGGTGACGCAGCGGGTTCCTAAGCGAATCTTGTCAGCGTAGTTGCCGTTCTCGGCCAGCGTTTCGCATAGGGCCTGCAAGTAATCTCTGGGCTCCCAGTTGGGGGTGGGGTTCATTACGACCTGGATATCGGCGTCGTATTCATCATCGTCACGAACGGGCTTGATGAGCGTGTCCAATCCAAGTGACCCCTGCCGGTCGATTCTCTGGTAGCCATTCAGATTCTTCTCAAGGTGACGTTTCACACCTCTTATGCCAACATACAGCCTGTCAAGCCTCTCCCTGTTGGGGTTGACTTCATCCCGAAGGAACTCTCTGAACCGGCGATTGAGTTTCATCAGGCACCTTCTGTGAGTCGAACCAGGGGAGTGAAAGGCGGAGCAGGGTGGGTCAGGAAGGTCTGAGCCAAGCGGCTTGCACTGTCCCGAGCGACCTGCTGGGCTTCAACGGGCAGAATATCCCTTGCTTTGTTCCAGTCGTCCAAGTCGATGGGTTCGCTTCCATCAGGTCGGTCCAGCCTCGTTACGTGCTCCCTCCCGATCAAAAGGCCAGCCTGGTTCACCGCTGTGACCGATTGAAGGTGCATAGCCACTTCTATGATGCTTCGCCAATGCACCATGCCCGAGTTTCTGGCCTGCCCTTCGGTAACCTGAAACGGCTTCTGGCCGCAGCCGATGCTGAGTATCCTGATGTCCTCACGCCGCGTAGTGAAACGGGAGAGAGCTTCCACCAGTGCGGTCATTGTGGGATTGTTGGCCCAGATGCCACCATCGAGGTATGTGTAACCCCCTTGCTGGAAGGGCGTGAAGTACGTCGGTGCCGCGGACGTCGCAGCAGCCACCGCACTCATCCGCTCATCGCCGTCAAGGGTATAGCCCGGGTGGTGCGGGGTCTTGAAGACATAGACCTCTCCGTTACGCCCCTCCGTCGAAGGGATCAGAAGGCGGTACTTTGACTCTCTCAGCGTCTTGTCGCCAAGCCTCTGAGACAGCAACTCATCGAGGTGCCTACGGTCGTACTGCGCTGAGACCAACCTCTTGGCCCTGCCTACTGGCCCTCTTCCTCCAGAGGGGAACACTCGATGTCCTTCCTCCAAGTACATTTGAAGCATCTCGCTGGCGGTTAGCCCTGCGCCCAACCCCAACGCCAGGATGCCGCCCGTTGACGTGCCGGCAACCAGGTCGAAGTGGTCCCCAATGCTCTTTCCCTCGAGGTGCTCCTGCTCCATGTAGGCGAGGACTGCCGCTGGGAAGATTCCCCTGATGCCACCACCATCCATAGACAGGATTCTGAATGGAATGTCGTTCTCCCACGGCACAGGGTCCCAGGCCTTTTCGGGAATGGCTTCCGTTCGGCGTCCGGGACTCCACACTCCTAAGCGCTTCATTCAGGCTCTGCCGACAAACCGTCCGGGCCGACTACAAGCTCCCAAGCCACTAATTCCAAGTCCTCGACCGACGGTTTCCGGGTCTCTGGTCGCGCAATGGGACGGTCGAGACCCTCCACTAGGATGGCTTCTCGGAGCGCAGTCAGCGCCTGAACCACTTGGCCTATTTCTGCACGAGTTGGCGCAAGCTGGTTCATGACCCGAACAGGGTCTCGCATTCCTACACGTCTGGTTGCGTCCGATGGCAAGGGCATTTCAACCCAATCGTTGAAGAACCTGAACAGGTCAGGTTGAGATTGCAGCAGGTCATCACGATTGAGGAACTGCCTGATCCGTCGCGTGAAACTGTCAGATGTAACTGCGGATATGGCGTCCAAGTATGCCTGGCCGATCTGGTCGACTGCGGCTTTCAGAGGTTCCTTCAAGTGCTTGAATGGGTTCTCGTCTGGCGGGATCTCGAAGCGGTGCTCGTCTCTGCTGGCCTCCACAATGGATAGGACATCGTTCGGCGATGTCATGGGCTGGGCCACGTTGCCCAAGGGGTAGAAACGCCAGAATACTTCGCCCGACGCTTCTTCGGGCATTTTCAGCATGATGTAGACCCCGTTGGCCATGCCCTTCTTCACGCTGTAGACCCCATTGGGAATGTCCCCTACATCCTCTGTAGCGAACTCCTTCATCATGTCCAAGTACCTGTTCAGCAACTCCGCGCCCTCGTCCAGTCCCTGACTTCGCTCTCCCTCTCGGTAAACTTGGTCTGCTTGGACTCCACCTGCGCGCAGCTTCATCACCTTGTCCAACTCTTTCGCCTCGATCTGCTCTCCCAGCACCGAGGCATCCAAAGCCACGGCATCCTCGATGGTCTCAATCTTCCTGGACAGATTCTCGACTAGGTTAAGTAGGTCCTCCAAGCCGTCCTCGGGCATCAGGTTGTAGATGTACACCTTGTCGTGGGGAGAGAAAAGGCGGTCGATGCGACCAGCGCGTTGAATCATCCTCACCGGATTCCAAGGCAGATCGTAGTTGACGAGGAACTGAGCGTCTTGGAGGTTCTGACCCTCTGAGAGTACGTCAGTGGCTATCAACAACTCGATGCCTTGAGCTCGCAGAGGCTCAATTTTCCTCAGCAGAGTTGGGTCGTCCAGAGGTTCGGTCTCGCGATGGGCTGCCAGCGGTGCGAACCGCTCAAGTACCGAGCGCCGCCGATTCTGGTCATCTCCCCCGGTGAGCAGCGACATCCACCGTGCGTCCTCCAGATTGCTCTGAACGCGAACGTCGCTCTTCAAAGAATCCACATCTCCGCCGAACTGCTTGAACAGGTGTTGAGCGGTGTCCTTATATGTCGTAAACAATGCCACCTTAGTGGGTTGCCCGTGGTCGTCCTGTTTCGGAAGCCCTTCGAGCAGCTTGCGCACGGCTTGGGCCTTGGGGTCCCCCTGCTCCGCCAACATCTCCTCCAGCCACTGAAGCCGTCTGAGCAACGTCTGCAGCCTGTCTCTGTCGAACTCTACGTCCGCCTGCAACCTCCCGCGAAGGTCCAGGTCCTCCGGCGCGGCGAGCTCCTGATGCAATGCCGCCACTGCCTTGGGGTCCATGTCCTCCAAGTCCTGGTCGTGGTCTGGCAAGGATCCTCCCAGCACGCCCCGCAGCTTGTATGCCTGCTTGGGCGTCAAGACATGTCCCTGTTCCAGCCTCGCCAGGAAGAGGTTGAGATAGTTCACGAGACTTCTCACCGTGGACGTGAGTGCAGCCAGAGAGCTCTCCATACGCTTCAAGAGGATGGTGCGCATGATGCCAACGAAGTTGGCGTTGCGTTGCTTCAACTGCGCGGTGGTCTCCTTCTCCCCTGTCTCAACGCCGTACTCGTCCAGGCGGTAGACGGCGAAGTTGAGGTGCTCGATGGCGTCAATGATGTCGTGGTAGATATTTCCGTACAGGCCTTGCAGGCTATATTCCACCGCCTTCGGTATCTCGTGCTCCGGGAAGCGCAGGGGCTGCCCGTTGACTTCCATCGTCTCCCCCGCCTCCTGCATAGACCGGATGTCGTGCCGGGTACGGCGAACCAAGGACAACATCATGGTGTCAAGCAGGCCAGAGTCGGACTCCCCCTTCTCAATCGCTTGGAACGCCGCTTTGAGATTGGGTATTGGCCCTCGCCCTGCATACCACGTGTCGTCTCCCCTCGTGATTAGCATGAGTTGGTGATACAGGTCCCACACCGAGTTGTTGATGGGCGTGGCTGTCATGAGCACCACCCTGGTGTCCGGCTTGCCGCCTCGGATGATCTCCATGAGGGCACGGTAGCGCTTCGTCCTTGGGTTGCGGAAGTTGTGGGACTCGTCTACCAGGATGATGTCGTACTGGTCTTGGTAACGCTTCAGCTCGGCGCGGAGTCGTTGACGCTGAACGGGTGACGGCTCCTCCTCGATGTCCGCGAGGCTGGGCAGCGACTCCATGGTGACCGTGGTGGCGATGATTCCCCACTCGGCGAACCTGTCGTCATTCCAGTTGTCTTGGAGCTGAGCAGGGCAAACGATCATTGCCCGTGTCGAGGTTCTCGCTCGTTGCGGGTCATCGTTCCGTTGGTTGGCGAACTCCCGGAGGATGCCCAGCCCTTCGTAGGTCTTGCCGAGGCCCACGGAGTCGCACAGCATGGCTCCCCAGTGGCGACGCAGCAAGGCGACGCAGCGTTGGACGGCCTGCTGCTGGAATCCGGCCAGTCTTACCATGACCTCTTCCGACAGGCCCATCTCCAGGAAGCGGCCATAGGCTGCGTGAAGTGACTTGAGCATGACCTGCCACGGGGTGTACCGCCTCCCGAACAGAACGCACTCTTCCAGACGCTGGATGAACTGAGCCTTGCAATCCTCCCCCAGTTCCCACTTCTCGTCGAACCACCCTTCCAGGAGCGCCGTCAGTTCCCGGTCATAGGATGCAAGGTTCAACTCGGAGTTCTCGGATAGGCCGCTCTTGGTGAGGTTGCTGGAACCGACCGCGGCGTAACGTCCCATCTCGCCGGAAAAGAGGTACGCCTTTGCGTGAAGCCGGTTTCTAGGTGAGCGATGGTCCAGCACCTTTTCGGGCAAGATTTTGCCCTTATCGGACCCCAGGAACCGCCTGACCTCCACTCTGTTCCTTCTCAGAAAGTCGGCCAGCGTAGTGACCCGCTCCCACGCGGACAGGTCGAAGGCTCCCGCTTCGGGAGTTACGCCTCGGGCAAGAAGCTCCCGGCGTTCCTCGTGAGTGAGCAGCAGCCAGGGATAGCCACCTTCGAGGAAGGTGTACCAGTCGACCGACTCCGCTGGGCCTTGAAGCTCGTCAAGGTCTCCGGGCTGGGACAGCACGTCCACTGGCCCGCGCCTGTTCATGAAGGGCCGCTCCCCCAGTAGCAGCCGTACGCTCGACGCCTCCTCCATACTGCTCTTCAGGTTGAGGAAGCCATCCGGTGTCAGGTACGCGGTTGCGATTCGTATGTCCGTCGGGGCGATTCGTCCCAGTGCGCCCACGAGGTGCTCTTGCATCGTGCCCGTTGTCGGCCCGTTGGCTATGGGAACGATGTCGATGATGTCTGTGGTCATGCTTCTATTCTTTGGGTGCGTCTCCTCCGCACACAACGCGGGGACGTACCCAGGTCATGCGGCGTCCAGCGTGTAGTCGGCGTGCCTAACGGTACACTTTAGCCGACCGTTCGTCGGATCATACTCCACGAACCAGTGATTGATTACGTTCCGTCCGAGTAGAGAAGGTAAGGTCTCCGAACTCTCGCTTGGCTCCGCGATGAGCATGTCGACAACGTAGAGCCTGCTCTGAGACTCGTCGCCAAAGACCAGCAAAGTGGGTTCGCGATAGTAGGCGGATCTGCCGCCTACCCCCATCGAGGATACAGGGCTGCTAAGCTGAGAGAACGGGATACTCAAGGAGTAGGCGTCTCGAGGATGGAGACATGTGCTGTCGGCTCCTGTATCCAGGAGAAAGAGCACCCTTTCATCTACCTGGAGCCGGGGAATGGTGACGCGGCCTTCGACATAGGGTCTCCCAAGCTCGTCGAACCTTCCCACGATCACAGGATCAACACCGGAGGGTCCGTCTGAAGGTGATCTACCACAACGTCCCGCCGCAGCAGCCCCACGTTCTCCACCTCATCCAGCACGGCGCTCATCGAGTTGCCAACAGCGACCACTCCGTCCAACCCCACTGCCACCCACTTATCCGGGTACCTCTCCATCAGTTCAGACCGCTCCTCCCACAGACGGTCCACGAGTTGACGGAAATCTCCCAAGTCGTCGAGGATGGCCCTTGGCCCCCCCAAATCCTCTACGACTTTCATAACGTAGGCTTCGTCGAATGGAGTATTGGGTCTATTCGTCGCAGTCGCCATGTTTTCCTCCACATGTGTTCAGCAACCAGTCAATGCGTTGTACAGTGTTCCTACATTCTATTGTCGGGCCACACCCATAGCAAATGGGCTATCGGAGATCAGTATCCCCGTCTCTACGTGGAGGCATCGATACCAGACCGATGATTTGCTCAAGTATCCAGATGACCCGCGCCAAACGAATCGTCGAGAGTCCCGCAAACAGCGTGAATGGAATTAGGAGTAATGTGTTCGGCGCACAGTCCCTATCCCAGATCATACAGACTAGCGATGTGAGCGCCAAAGCTCCAAGTATGTGCACGGTCTGGAAAAATGTCTTCCAGAGTGTTGGGTAGTGCGGACTTTGATGAAGCACTGCAAGGCGCGGTGAAGAGGTCGAATTCAAGGCAAAGGAAGCAGCGGCTAAGGAGAAGCCCAGCAACGTGACCGATAGCGTTGCAACAGTTCGATAGATGTTGGTTCGATTTCCGTGCAGGAGCGTATGGACATGATCGCTACCATCGAACCAGAGCATCCAAGTTGCGAGCGCAACAGCTGGCAGTATTGCAACCAAGGCTTCCAGCCCTAGGAAGTGTCTCCCCCAGATTTTTGAGATTCTGTTCATTGGGACACACTAGCGGCACCTTCTAGCTGCTGATGCAGCTCAGCGTATGCGTCACGAACAGCCCCGAACGCCGATGCAGGGTCAAGAGCACGGCTCCGCGTGCCCATCCGAACTATAGCCTTCGTTGAGATTAGTTGATCCTTTAGGAGGTCAATCGTCTCCACTCGACCCGAGTCTTCGCACTTGCCGCGTACCTGTAAGCGGTCTGTCCCTTCCCTCACATCATCCTTGCCTGCCAACTCCGCGATTGTTTCTTTCATACTGGCAAGGAACGAAGTTGACGCATCCTGCTCCGGTTTGAGGATGACATGAAGAGTCTTCGGACGCTCCAACACCCTTCTATTGGCTGCGAATGACTCTCCTAGAGATTGGTTACGTTGCCTAACTATCTCCACATGTGAGGGCAGAATACTGAAGTCCAAGACGCGCAGGTCCGTCAATCGGTCGAGTTGCTCGGTCGCGTCACCTCTGAGTATGGGGCGGAAGGCGGCTAGAGCCACATCTTTGTTCGACTTCTCGTGGAGGAAGCTCCCCAGCCTGGATACCCTTGGCCCAAAGTGATTGTACTCAGCTCCCACTATATTGTTAGGAAAGAACACTACATGAATAGACTCCAGCAGCCCCATGTCTGGAGAGAGATTCATGTCGGTAATGTTGCCTGCCTGCTCCAACTGGGGTAGTCCAGTGCGCCGAACTCTACAGAAGCGCACAGAGGGATGGGGACTAGAGGAGTACGGGATGAGACACAGCGCGTTCCCGTCGGATTCGAACTCGTACCATGCTGGGGTATCCCCTGTGCGTGGCAACTTTGCAATGATGTCAATGGCAGGCTGTGGATCGAACGACAGCGGATGTCCACCTTCATCATCGCCGGTATCTGCCCGGTAGAAGTGAATCTTGCGTTCGACGGTATTATCTTCTCTACGATAAACCATGGTGGCTTGTTGTTTCTCCTCTTCACGTTATACGCGACCTAATGGCGTAGGGCCATCAATTCCTAGGCTTCTGCCTCAATCTGTCGAATGATCCCAAGCAGGTTGTTTCAACACTACACTGAAACGATGCTCAGCCCCTCCATCGGCTCGAAGTGCTTCCTGTTGTTGGTGAGCAGAGTGAGGTCGTGACGCAAAGCGGTAGCCCCTATCCAGATGTCGTTATTGCCGGGGAGAGCCTTGGCGGCTCTTAGTCTGCCGCTCTGCCGTCCGTAGATCCTGCACACTTCATCGTCTATGTGAACCACGTCAATCTCAGAGAGTATCACCCGCAAGGCGCTCTCATGCCCAGCAGGGTCGGAAGCCTCATATACACCTTCATAGAGCTCACCCATCGACACCACGCTGATGCCGATACCCTCAGGGGTCAACTCTTCTATGCACCGAGCCACTTCTCTATTGCCACGGAAGTGAAGGATAATCCAATCCGTATCCACCAGATACTTCACCGCTTCAAAGCCTCGGCTCGGGCCGTGTGTCTATAAGCCGGCTGGCGTAGATGTCCTTTATCAGTTCATCCGCGTCGACGCTACCCCGCCACGCGCCCGCCGTCGCCCTTAGCGCATTGAGCTTACGCCAGTCCGGAGGCATCTCCGCGCCCATCGCCTCGCGGCGTTCTCCTAGCCAGTCTAGGATCAGCTTGCGCTCGGTCACCGACAGCCCGTAGGCATGAAATACGAGGGAGTCGATCTCCGGCTCGACGTCTGGGGCATCAGTGCCCGATGCTAGGCTCCGTACATGATGGGAGAGGATTTGTTCGGTGTCTTCTGAGAGAGAAGGGATGGGAAGTTTCTCCAGGAACTGCACAAACACTTGGACGTAGCCATTCTGGAGTGCTGTACAGAGATGCGACAGAAGCCACCATCCAAGAGAAGAGTTCACTATCGCTGCTAGTGATGAACTCGGCGGTATCACCATATAACAGGCGTCATTATGGTAGGCACCTGTCATATCGTAGGCGAATGTGGCTGATTTGATGAAGCGGTTGAAGATAATCTTCGGGTGGGCAAACTCGTGGTAGTAGGCTGTAGAATCTTGGATTTCATACCACTGGTAGTCGCCGGGCTTTCTACCTAGACCACTCTGTCCGGCGGTTGCCTTGGGCTCTAAGTCGGTTCTCCACCACGAGAGGTGGTTCTTTATTGCAGGATACTCGTCAATGTCTATTCCCCGGCGCGTGAAGATTACGTACTTTCCCGCCCATTCTGCCTTCCACCGCTTTATGTCCCGGCCTCGCAACCAAGGCTTGATAAGCTCCGTACTACGTGGATCCTCCTCAATTAACTCGTCCCGTTTGGCTCGGTCTATGACGAATGCCTCGTTCAGACCAGTAGTGACTCCTCTATAGATACGCCCCTTCACGAATCTGCCCAGCGGCATGCCTTGGTTCATGAGCCGCTCGAATAAGCGGACTAGGGCTGGGTTTTCCAAGACCCAGCCGTCACTCTTGAGCATCACCTGTGGAAAGTCAGGGGTCTCGGATCGCACTAGCAACCCGTCCAAGTCTTCCAGCACGCCACGCACGCTCTCGGGGTTGACCTTCAGGTTAGAGTTGGTGAGCTGTTTACGGACAGGGCCTGTGAGGTCGGCGACTGTCAGCGAATGTCCAGTTGAGTCTGGAGAGCGGCTGCCCACCAGGACCGCCGGATAAGCTGCAATAGCCTTGCCGTTGGCCTCGAACAGGGGCAGGTCACCAAAGTCGATGACCCGCTGAATGCGGAGCGAAGCTGGCAAATGCTCCCGCGTCCCTAACCCGTATCCAGCCCGCATATACTTGTTGCTGGTGATGAAAGACAGCCAGCCCCTTGGCCGGAGTATCTGCAGGGCGCGGGCATAGAAATACACCAACAGGTCTGCGGTGCCTGCGTACACCTCTGGGAATGCCTCCGCGTAAGAGTTCTGGTCTTCAGCGTCCAGATTTTCATGCTTCACGTAAGGCGGGTTGGCCAGCACAATGTCGAAGCCCGCATTGAGGTCACTCTCGCGCAGTACCTCTGGGAAGGCAATTGGCCAGAGGAAAGGCTTCTGCACCAATGCGAAGTCCGACGACTCCATGTTATCCAGCAGGGAACGCATCCGGTCTATGAGCCCCTCGGCTCTCTTCAGCGCCGTCTTAGTAATTCGCCGGGTGCCTTCCTCCATCGCTTCCAGCAGGCCTTGCAATTCTGCCTCGGCATTCTCTAGCGCATCCTCCAAGTGCAGGCGGACGATCTCACGCTGGTCCCGGGCGATGAGGTCACGTAGTTCCCGAATACGTTTGGGGTTCCTGTGTGTCCCCTCGAACTCCCGCCGCCGCTGAGAGATGTTGGTCTCCAATCGTTGGAGTTTGTTCTGAAGGTCCATTCCGAGCTGCAGATCCTTAGGAGTGGGCCAAGATTCCTTGAAGGTGACGCCCGCTACCCTGTCCACCAGCGAGTCACCCGCCACTATCTGAAAGTCCAGGTTGGGAAGTGCCCAGTTGGAGTTGGGTTCAGGCGGCTCGTCCATGTCCAGCACCATCGAGAGCCAGAGGCGCAGGCGGCATATCTCCACGGCCTCCGGGTTGATGTCCACCCCGTACAGGCTGTTCTCGATGATACGCCGCTTCCATTCACTCACCGTCCGGTAGAGTTCATCTGGCTCAACATAGCGTCGCTGTGAGAAGAGGATTCCTCGCCGAAGGGCCACCATCTCTTGGATGGCGCCCAAGAGGAAAGCCCCGGAGCCCACGGCCGGGTCGCACACGCGGACGGTCTCCAGCGCGTCGATGAGAGCGTCAGCCGGGATGTCGGGCAGGGGCTGGTACTCATCCCTGGAACCCACAGCCTCTTGGCGGAGAGCGTTTAGCTTGGACTTTTCAATGCCGGTGGCGTCCCGCAGGTAGCCGTCCAGCGATTCGCGGCACATGAAATGAACGATTTCCCGCGGCGTGTAGTAGGTGCCCGTATCGTGTCGCTCGTCACCCTGGTAGAGATTCTCGAAGACGCGGCCCAGTAGCTCCGGGTCGGGGTCAACGGACTGGTCGTCCGGCGTGGACTCCCTAGTGGTGAACCGATAGCGGGAGAGCAGTCCTAGAAGCGTGCGTTTCTGGGCCTCTTCGTCCTCGGGATGAGGGTCGAACACCTCGTCCGGCAGGGACACCTCTCCCGCGTCGTTGATGCGATCCTCCAAGGCGCTGCGCCGGAACAGGCCACCATTCAGGTAGGGGACGTATCCCAGGACCGGATGCTCGCCTCGGCTGCTGCTTCCCGTCGCCATTGCGTCGAAGAATATCGGGGCCAGAATGCCGCGATAGTATTCGCCCTCGTGCGTCTCTGACCGCTTGTCCCACAAGTTCAGCAAATAGGTTGGAGAACCATTTCCCCCGGGTTCTCCCAGCCAGCGCTTGGCCTGAAGGAACCAGAGGAAGAGCACGCGGCCCATCTGTCGAGTGGCCCAGGCGCGGGCCTCCTCTTCGCTGAGGGAAGTAATCACAGGATGGTCTGAGTTGTGAGCGAGCAACGCCTCGGCTATGCGGTCGCGGACTGCGGCGTACTCCTGATAGAACTTGGTGGTGACCCGTTCGACGCTGAACTGCTGCTGCCATAGCCTGGAGACTTCAAGAAGACTCGCGCCGGGAGTGATACGCAACCCCCGCAGGAGGTCTCGGTGGAACCGGGTGGGATTGTTCAGATCCAGGTGGGCGCGGACGCTGGTTACAGCCCCGTTGGTAGAACCGATCTGGGTCCGAGGAAAGACGAGCTCGGCTTCACGGCGGTGGTCAGTCAGTGGAGGGACTAATAGGGCTAGGGACCGTCTATCGGGTACCTGTTCTACAAGAGCGCGGGTGATGCGCCGCCGTGAGCGGTCCCTGTCTGACGACCGATAGCCCCAGTCGGAAAGTACGCCAATCCATAGGCCAGCCTCTGCCGGGTCTGCTTTGCGACCTCCGACGCGGTAGAGCTCGCCTACACCGAAGCCTCCATCGCCCCGGCCACGCAGAAACTGCTTCAACCCTCCGGAGAGCGCGCCAGCCAAGCGGTCCTCCGGGTTCGAGATCGGCTCGAATCCCAAGAACGCCGCCAAATCCTCGGCCCTCTGGGGATCGCCCCCGAATTCCTTAAGGATACTGGCAACGTTGCCGTTAGCGTCTAAGGTCATCGTGTGAGTTCCTTGGCCGCCTCCAGCCGTCTCTCGACCATTCGCTGAGGGGCGGCTTGGGTTGTGATCCCAAAGAACTGCGCCACTTCCGGTACGGTGTATATTCTCTCCTTGGTCATCACGCTGAACACACGCCTTCCATCAAGTCTCAATAGGAACGAAAGCTGAAGTAATTCTAGCGAAGTGCAACAATTGACACAATCCAGCAAAGGTAGGAAGGTTGGGGATGCTGGGGCTGGTGGATGGGATTTACACACTTCTGCGGAAGTAGAACCACAGGGGTGTGGAGGACTCTCAGACTCGTGGATCCACCGCCCAAGCAGTTGGTATAGTTTCCGTGATTACACGACCAGCTTGAAGGTCAAGGTGAAAGTTCTTGATTTTGTCAAGCGTGGTGGGTGGGACGGGACTGTTTCAGGGAGTGTAGGAACTGACAGAGGATTGAGAGAAGGGAGAGTCACCTTTAGAATTGGAGATGTCTAAAACCAGTTCGAAAGGATGAATCTCCCATGCGCATCATACGCCTTGCCCAGCAACCCGTCGAGGCCGATCCCACACCACCGGGTCAGTGTCCAAGATGTGCAGCACAAGCCTGGCACAAGTGGGGTAGCTCCAAACTCCGCAAGATCGTGGACGTGAACGTCACTCATGTGACCACTCAGCGTTATCGCTGCAAGCATTGTGGCAAGACGGTGACTGCCAGACCGAAAGGTGTGGGAAGAGCCGGACGCAGCCATTCGTTCATGGCTCTACTCGGCGTGCTGTACGCATTGGGACTGAGTCATCGGGGCATAGAGACTGCGTTGGGACTGTTCGGTCACAGTGTCGACCACGTGAGCAGTTGGAGAGATATACAGAGGCTGGGCAAGGCGGTGAAAAGACGACTGTCGGAGGGCAAGGCACGGGTTGTAGGGGTGGACGAGACGTGGGTGAAGATCAAGGACAGATCGAGACCGGTGGGAGTAGTGATAGACGTGGGAGGAAGGGTGTTGAGCATAGAGTTGACCGGACCAGAGTTCGACTATGAGAGCTGGTTCGAGTCGATGGCGGATGAGTTGGGAGTGGAGGTAGTGGTGACAGATGACTCGACCGACTACTCGATACCGACTGGGCGCGGCTCTGTGATACGCCAACAGTGTTTGGTGCACATGAAACGGACCTTGGGCCGTGCTATCGGCAGACTCGATGAGAACATACGGATTCAATACGGTGAACTGTTGGGACAGATCACTGAGACGGTCAACGAGTTGCCACCCGATGGCGCCGACAGGTTATTCAGATGGTCACAGGACAGACGGTTACCATCGGAACTGAGACGACTGGCAATACACCTGCTGGAACGATGGAGACAGATGACGGTGCACCAGCGACGATCAGGAGTCCCGAATAGCACGAACTGGGTGGAGGGAAGGTTCGGACGGATCAAACCAAGGTACAGGACGACGAGAGGACTGAAGACCGATTCAGGAGCAGTCAACTTCATGGCGGTGGTCTGCGATGTCCTCGCCTAACCACCAGCGCAGTATCCCAGACCTACAACACCTCGTCTTCAGTTCACTACACCAAGTGAAACAATCCCGGGTGGGACGGATGCTGTTAAAAAGTGCTAACCATCCTCTTCACCATCGGCATCTCGCAGTCTTTGGTGTGTTCCCGGAATCTAGAGCGCTCTTTATCTCAGCGATTTCCTTTACTGCCTTACCCTGCACGCTGATATAAGGTATCTCGCTCGCAGCTTCCGCTGCTGCTTCGAACCGGCCTGCGTATGCAGCGTGGATGGCCACGCACCTCAATGTTTCCGAACTGTCGGATTCATATGGAGTTGCCCTTCCTGCTTCAATAGCTATATCGTAGTGTCCGCTTGAAATCGCCTGCTCTGCGACGATCCTTAGGGTGTCTCCCTGTTCGCTCGCGTATCCAGAATTTCGCGCGACCTCAAACATTAGCCGCAATTCATCGCGCACAGTCGGCGTGCCCTTCGAGAAGGCAAGGTGCACTGGTGCCGGAGTTGGAATTGCGGTCACAGTTGGGGTGGAGGTAGAAATGTCGGGTTCGGTTAGCACGGATTTGCCAGGAACATCCGAACCACTCAACCATTTACTCGGGGGAGGACCACCCAAGCAAGCGTAGATGCTGGAGACAGCGCCCGCAAGCATTATCATACCGATGAGCTTACTAAGTTTCGATTGTCGTGCCAGCCACCTCACAATCCTTGGAATCATTGCATCTCTTCAGTTCCATTCATAACCGGAGGGCCACCTAAACTCATAAATGCCGCGCCGCGCTTCTCTGACCCGTATTTCTTCTCCAGTAAGCGGGTGGTAAACAACCCCTGCTACATCGGGGTAACCATATTCATCGCTGCCCAATTGAGCATCTACAGATACTCCACAGTCGTCAATGGACAAGCTCCCTATTTCCGAGATGACTCTTGTTACCGGGAACAATGCCCCGTTCGCGTCCCTAACCTGTTTTAGTTCTTCCCCTGTCCTAGTGTCTCGGCAGCTACTTGTGTAATCGGACCTGTCTATACACGCCATGACTAAGACGAGCAGCCCGGTCAAACCAATAGCGACAACTGCTTGGCCCATGTAAATTCCCTCCGGTTGAATGCTGCCCCGATGTCTCGGCGGTCAAACGTCATAAACCAACTCACCCCGGAGAGCTCAGCGGCAATGGGCAATCAACATACTACTATAACCAGCCTCCGGTTTCCGTCTCTTGGTGGCTCCGATCTCTCTGCTCCTCATGCTCCTGTGGTTGTCAATTGCGGCGGGATCGTGGGGCAACGTCGAATTGTCTGCTATGAACTGTGCCATATGGCCAATGATGTGGTTGTCATTTTGACTGCAGTCCAATTGATCACCTAAGTCTTGCTTGGACTGCCACGCTCCGTACAGTTTGAGCACGACACGCGGCGAGGCCTTCCTCTGCACCTGAGGCCCATGTTGGGCGATTCTCGGAAGAATGCTAGCTGCCCTTCTAGCTCTGTCAGAGCGGCGTCCTGAGCGTCCATCCTTGAGAGCGTCGATCTCTCGCTGAACTGTTTGGCACGACCTCGAAGTTGTCGAAGGCGCCCAAATTCGACCAGCTAATCTGTTCAAGTGATTTGTAATGTAAGAACATATTCGAGTCGGCGAACAAACACCGGGAACGCATGGCTTACCTCGCGAATGAAGGGAGCTATTGTCTTGGATGCCGATTCAAGTGCTTAGTGGCGGTTGGACTGTACGGATTGCCAACCGGGCCGTCTAGGATTCGAACTAGGCCTAAGCTCATTCGCAATATCCAAGAGTGAGCCATCGCAAGACTCGGAGAGAAGTTTCTGACTCTGAGTACAGTCGGGGCCACCGTCAGATGTGATGAACAGCTGAGCGAGTACAATGGCTCGACATGAGACTGGGTGGGCGCTGCTACGTAATAGTTGTGCGGAACTGTCCATGGGATTCTCAAAAGAGCTGTGGTAACAATTGTGGGAACGGATAGCGAAAATCCGCCATTTCGTAGCTAAATCCGAGTCCCCCTATCTCCACCATTTGTATCTAAGACCTGCGGGGACTCGAACTCTTCCGTGAATTGTCTGAGGGAAGTGATTCCTGTCCAGCGCTGCGAGACGAGATGCTCTGTAAGCAATACACTTTCCGCAGCACCAGGATAAAACCCCTTTAGCGTGATGAACCCATTGACTCGGCACGTCCTTCTATGCGGACCCTGTAGTTGCAAAGACGAACCATGAGTACCTCCCATTCCATTGAGGGCGCTGTCCACGCAACTTGCAGGTAGTGCTCCACAGATTCGCCCATGAGCAGGGGAACCGCTAAGCCCATCTGCAACACCCCCATTACTACAACCCACCGGTCGGAAGTGCTTTCCCAATCGCTTGCCGCTTGTCATAATTGCTGATGGCGAAGTCCTCTTCGATAAACCCGACCTCAGGGACAATTTCCTTATGACACAAAATCCGTATGCAGGTTCCTCGGAACAACAGACCCCTCTATCCGCGATAGGGGAACGGAGCGTTTCCCAGACCGGAGAGCCGATTGCGATTATCGGAATGGCCTGCCGGTTCCCCGGCGCGTCGGATCTGGACGCCTTTTGGCAGCTCTTGGTCGAGGGCAAGAACGCAGTAACCGAGGGTGTCCCGGGCTCCGGTGTCGGGCGCGTCGGCGAGCTTTACCCCAGCGCCGAAGTCCAAAGCGACGCCTGCCGGTTCGGAGCTTTCATCGAGGGGATCGACCTGTTTGATGCGGAGTTTTTTCGCATTTCACCGGTGGAGGCGCAGCTTCTCGACCCTCAGCAGCGGCTGATGTTGGAGACGGGTTGGCAGGCCCTTGAAGACGCGGGCATAGACCCGGAACGGCTGAAGGGCAGCCGCACCGGGGTCTATATCGGCATCAGCAACATGGACTACCGTCTCATCAACCTTGATTCCAGCCAGACCGCCGAGGCCACCACGAGCCTTTACGCCGTGAGCGGCACTTCCTTGAACACGGCGGCCGGGCGAGTCGCCTATGCCCTGGGGCTGGAAGGTCCCGCCATGGCCGTGGACACTGCATGTTCCTCCTCCTTGGTCGCGACGCACCAGGCGGTATCTGCCCTCCAGCGAGGCGAGGCGGATACGATCTTGGCCGGCGGGGTCCAGGCGATTCTCTCCGGTCGGCTGACGGAACTGCGGGCCAACGCCCGGATGTTGTCCCCCGATGGCCAGTGCAAGGCCTTCGACGCCTCGGCCAACGGCTTCGTTCGAGGCGAGGGCTGCGGGATAGTCGTGTTGAAAAGACTCAGCGACGCTGAGGCTGACGGCGACCGAATCTGGGGCGTGATCCTGGGCTCCGCGCTCAACCAGGATGGGACCAGCACCGGGCTGACAGTGCCCAATGAACAGGCCCAGGCCAGTGTGATAAATGAAGCGCTGTTGCGTGCCGGAGTCGCTCCCTGGGAAGTGGACTATCTGGAGGCACACGGCACGGGCACGGAAGTGGGTGATCCTATTGAGTTGAACGCGGCCGCGGAAGTATATGGCAGAGGGAGAGAAGCCGATCGCCCCCTGTTGGTCGGCTCGGTAAAGTCGAACATCGGTCATCTGGAGCCGGCAGCCGGAGTTGCCGGTCTGATGAAGGTCATGTTGTCGTTGCAGAACGGGTTGGTCCCCAAGCATCTGCACTTCCGGGATCCCAACCCTCGTCTGGACTGGGACCGGCTGCCAGTGAAGATAGCCACGGAATTGACCCAGTGGCCGCTCCGTCCGGACCGTCCTCCGCGCGCAGGTATAAGCGCCTACGGCTGGTCGGGAACGAACGCCCACCTCGTCCTTGAAGGCTACCCCGATTCAGCCACGTCTCTCGTTGACGTTGGAGGAATGTCGCGCCCGGCCGGGCCTGTTCGCGCCGTCCCCACATCACTCACCGCTTCTGAGGAGGAAGCACCCTCTGAGAATGTTGAGGTCCGTCCCGCTCGTCTTCTACCCCTTTCCGGCAAGTCCGATGTCGCCTTGAGAGACGCGGCGAACTCCTACCTGGCTTGGCTTGATGAGCAAACCAGCACCGCATTCGCCTCCGGCAGTGCCGCCGATGCCGATATTTCCGACATGGCCTGGACAGCCAGCGTTGCACGCAGCCATTTCGAATACCGCGATGAAGTCGTGTTTAGGGACGTCCGATCCCTGCGTGACGGGTTGAAGCAAATTGCAGATCCTATCGGCGAGCCCAGCGCCCAACGTGCCTCAAAAGTAGCCTTTGCCTTCACCGGACAGGGCAACCAGTGGGTGGGCATGGGCGAGTTGCTCTACCGCACGGAACCGGTATTCCGCGCCGTTCTCGACCGTTGCGACCGGCTGATTCAAGAGGAGCGAGGCGCATCTCTACTGGATGTGATGTTCGGTAGGGCCGGCGCCGCCGGAGACCTGGATGAGCCTCGATGGACCCAGCCCGCCATCTACGCATTGGAGTCCGGCCTCACGGCCCTCTGGGACAGCGTTGGTATCCGGCCCGATGTCGTCTTGGGTCACAGCTTGGGCGAGATAGCGGCTGCTCACGCGGCAGGTGTCCTGTCTTTGGAGGACGGTCTTCGCTTTGCCTCCGCCAGGGGCAGGATAATGGGAGACCTTCCCAGCGACGGGGCCATGGCCGCCATATTCGCTCCTGAGTCCGAGGTTGCCCAAGCGGTGGACGAATGGAACGACGCCCACCCCGGCGCAGACCTTTGCATTGGTGTGGACAACGGTACTCATCAGGTGATCAGCGGGCCGCAGGAAGCCGTACATGCCCTCTCCGACCAACTGGAGTCGGCTGGGCTAAACGTAAGGCGGCTCAGGCCCAGCCCCGCATATCACAGCGCTCTCGTCGAACCCGGGCTTGACGAGATGGAAGCGACCATTGCGACATTATCGGTCTCCAACCCCGACATCCCTCTCGTCAGCAATCTGACCGGCCGGGTGGTGGAATCGAGAATGGACGGCGCTTACTGGCGACAGCACGCTAGGCAGCCGGTAGCCTTCCGCAGTTGCGTCGAGAGCCTGGCAAATCTCGGAGTCGACGCCGTCATCGAGATCGGCCCTCACGCAATCCTGGGCCCGTTGGTGTCTTTGAACTGGCCCGATAGCTCTGGAACCGTCGCAACTCCCGTAGTCCTGCAGAGCCTGCTTCGTCCCTCCTTCGACGGCTCCGAACCCGAGCGTGCTGATGCCTTTGTTCAGGCGGTCGCCGATGCCTATGGAGCCGGGATGCCGGTGGACTTTGCCGGACTATTCGCCGGTGAGGAGCGACGACGCATCTCTGTGCCCGGCTATCCCTTCCAGCGACAGCGTCATTGGGTAACCGCCTCTCAGAGGCGCAGGTCCGGCGACGCCCACCCGCTGCTGGGCGTCCGGCATGAGTCTCCCCGTGGCGACGTTATGTACGAGACGGAAATGTTCCCTTCGGACCCGTCCTGGCTAAACGACCACCAAGTCTACGGCAGAGTGGTCATGCCCGGCGCGGTCTACGGAGCTATGGCTGCCACCGTGCCGCTAATGGAGGGTGGGGCTGCCTCAGTTGTAGAGGAACTGCAGCTTCATAGCCCGCTGGTCTACCCCGCCTATTCTCCTGACGGTGACGCGGATGAACCGGGACGCCGTTTGCAGGTGGTCATCGGCGGATCGAAGGACGGAACCGGGCGCACCTTCGAGGTCTATAGTAAGGGAGAAGATGGTGAGGACTGGCTGCTCCATGCGGAGGGACAACTGTCTCCGGACGCCGGACAGCCGGGTATCGGCGAGAGAGCTGACCTGGACACGTTGAAGGCCAATCTCACCCCACAGGACCTGTCCGCCTACTACCGGGCCAAGACCGCCAGCGGGATTGAATTCGGCTCGTCGTTCCGGACTCTGGAAGCTCTCTGGGGCGACGGACGCGAGGCGCTCGGCGAAGTCGCACTTCAGAGCACAGGAGAAACCGGCGACTTGGACATTCATCCGTTGCTGATAGACGGTTGCTTCCAGGTCTTCTCGGCCACCCGCAGCCTCTCAGGAATCGGAGGCGACGCTACCTATCTCCCATTCGGATGGGAAAGGCTATGGCTGAATGGCCGCCTGCCCGATCGACTGGTGTGCCACGCACGACTGAGGGAGACCCTTCAAGCGCAGGCTGAGAATGAAGCGACCGTTCAAACACCCGAAACCTTGACCGGTGACTTGTTGCTATACACCCCTGAGGGGGATGCCATCGGAGGTCTGACGGGATTCACCGTAAAGCGGGCCACACGCGCCGCACTCCTTTCCGCCTCGGAGGGACTGGAAGAGATGCTCTACGAGGTGGTCTGGCGTGAACGCCCATTGGTCGGCACACTGCAATCAGCCGAAGCTCTGGCCGGGCCAACTGTGGCCAGCGAAGGCATCAGCCCGTTTGCGGACTATCTATCGAGCGAGGGTGTCACAATAGACGATCGGGCCATGCTTCTGAGCGACCTGGAGCGCCTATCCCGCTCCTACTCTCTCGCGGCGTTGGAACAGTTGGGTTGGCAGCGCCGAAAGGGTGAACCGGTCGAGGCCGATTCTCTTCGAGACCTCCTGCAGATTGAACCCCAACACACCAAGCTGGTGGGTCGTATGCTCCGACTGCTAAAGGACGCGGGACTTCTCAGTGAGATTCCCGACGCGGACGGATACATCGTCGAACTCGGCGATGGCGAGCCCCTGCCCGACGAAGCCCTGGCCGACCCCGAAATCTTTGCCGACAAGATGGTCGAACTGTATCCCCACGGCCACAACGAGTTGAACATCCTGCGGCGGAGTGGCATCGCACTCGCGGATGGGCTTCGCGGGACTGTCGATCCCCTGGATGTCCTCTTTCGAAGCGAGGGACCCGGCGTAACCGAGTACTATTTCGTTGCTCCCGCTTCGCGTGCGTCCAACCGGCTCCTGGCTGATGCCGTGGCCCGTGTGGTGAGGGACTGGACGGGCGAGCGGCGCTTGCGAGTGTTGGAGGTCGGCGCGGGCACTGGTTCGGCCACGTCGGTGGTATTGCCGGAACTCCCGGCAGAATGCGATTACACGTTCACCGACATCTCGGCTGGCTTTTTTGCCGAAGCCGAAGGCCGCTTCAGCGGCTCCGAAATACCGATCGAATACCGCCCATTGGACATTGAAAGGGATCCGTCAAACCAGGGCTTCGAACCCCATGCCTACGACCTGATTATTGCGGCGAATGTGCTTCACGCCACCCGTGACTTGGGGGAAACTCTGACCCACTGCCTCGAATTACTTGCACCCTCCGGCCAGCTGATGGCCCTCGAGAACATGCGTGGCCGCGGCTGGCAGGACATCACCTTTGGCCTGCTTGATGGCTGGTGGCGGTTCGCCGACGATTACCGGCCGTCTCACGCCATGGCCCATCCATCGATATGGCGCCGGGCGCTATTGGATTCGGGCTATGACGAGGTGGGCTTCCTCGGGACGGAGGGCGCGGACGAGGGTGGGCCGTTCGGCTCCAGCGTTATTCTGGCACAGGGACCGGCGGAAATTGCTCAATCGCCAGGGTTGTGGGTCATATCCTCGGATTCCGGCGGTATGAGCCTTCAATTGGCCGGAGAGTTGGCGACGAGAAACCAGACCGTTGTGCTGGCAGAGTCGCGGCAGCTATCCGAGACACCAGTAACAGAGGGCACCATTATTCGGAAGGCCGTGGCGGCTGACAGCCGGGAATCCTGGCAGGCCATCTTGGAGGTACTCCCGAAGGATATCCCGCTACAAGGTGTGTTGCATCTGAACGCCCTCGATGGACACGGGCCGCAAGCTACCACGGCCCAGCTCCTGGAGGATACGACACACGCCGGGAGCAGCGCCTTGGCGTTGGTGCAGGGCCTGCTGGATGCCGATGTCGCTCCGGAAAAGGGCCTATGGTTTGTCACGCTGGGAGCGCAAGCCCTGGAGCGCGACTACATGCGCGAGAGCGTTGGAGAGCTGGCCGGGGCCACCCTGTGGGGCTTCGGAAGAGCAGTGGCCCGGGAAGCAGGGCACCTTCGCCCACAATTGCTGGACATCGACCCTGCCTATCCCGCGCAAACTTCCCAGTTGGCTGATGAGCTAATGCACCCCGATCAGGAAACTCAGGTCGCTTACCGTGATGGCAACCGTTTGGCCGCTCGCTTGATCCGAAGCGGCACTTCGAGAACACGACTCGACCTGCCGGAAGAATCGGCTTGGCGTCTAATGCCCGGTTCGGAAGGAGTGCTGGAAGGACTGCACGCCGAACCCGTACAAGATCAGTCCCTTGGATCCGGCCAGGTCCGAGTGGCGGTCGACGCGGTCGGCCTGAACTTCCTCGACGTGCTGCTCAGCATGGGTGTCGTGAATTCGGCAGACCCTAAGTTGGGCGAGGAATTCTGCGGACGAATAGTGGAAACAGCCGCGGACGTCACGGACTTCGCCGTGGACGACCTGGTGGTTGGACTGGCCTTTGGCACCTTCGGTCCTGAGGTCGTAACGCAGGCGGAACTGGTTGCCCCGGCGCCGGATGGAATACCCGCGGCGGCGCTGGCAACCATACCCTCAGCCTTCGTAAGCGCCGGGCTGAGCTTCGAGATGGCTGACTTGAAGGCGGGAGATCGAGTGCTCATCCACACTGCCTCGGGTGGTGTGGGCCTGGCGGCGGTACAGCTGGCGCAGGCAGCAGGGTTGGAGGTGTTCGCCACGGCGAGCTCCCCCAAGCAGGCCTATCTCCGTTCGCTGGGGATCGAACACGTCTTCGATAGCCGAACTGGAGGTTTCGGGCAGGAAATCCTGGAGGCCACTGGTGGCGGCGGCGTAAACATGGTGCTGAACAGCCTCACCGGCCCTGGGTTCATCGAGGCGAGTCTGTCCTGCTTGGCTGACGGAGGCAGTTTCGTGGAGATGGGCAGGCGGGACATTTGGAGCGCCGAGGAAATGTCAGCTTCGCGCCCCGACGTCTCCTACTCCATCCTGGAGTTGGACTGGCTGAAATTGAATGAACCCGCCGTTCCGGGCGCAGTGCTCCGTGACGTGATGGAGAGGATAACGGCTGGCGCTTTGAAGCCGCTGGCACATACCCGATGGCCGATAACCGAAGCCGGAGCCGCCATGGACTTCATGAGGTCGGCCCGGCACATCGGAAAGAACGTGCTTGCCATGCCGCCCATGGCCGGTGGTCGATTGCGGGCGGATCGTACGTACCTGGTTACCGGGGGGCTGGGGGGCATCGGTACCGTCGTGGCCGAATGGCTGGCGGACCACGGTGCCGGCGTGATCGTTCTGAACGGCCGCCGCCCGCCCGACCCGGAGGCCGTGGAAGTGATTGAAGCTCTCAGGCAGCGGGGCGTCGACGTGCGGGTGGAGTTGGCTGACATGACCGACCCTGCCGCAATTGACGCCATGCTGGCACGTATGGACGCTGAAACTCCACCCCTGGCCGGTGTCATCCATAGTGTGGGGGTGCTGTCCGACGGCGCTCTCGGAAACCAGACCTGGGAACGTTTCGAGCAGGTGCTTTGGCCCAAGGTATTGGGAGCGTGGCACTTGCACAAGGCGACACTCGACCAAGACCTCGACCTGTTCATCCTCTTTAGCAGCATCACCGGGGTGCTGGGCAACTCGGGCCAGGGCAATCACGCCGCGGCAAACACCTATTTGGACCAGCTGGCCGCATACCGGAGATCCATAGGACTCCCCGGGCAATCCATCGCTTGGGGAGCCTGGTCCGGTCTGGGCGAAGCCGAAGAGCAGCGGGAACGAATTGAACGGCAGTTGGCCGCGTCCGGCACCGGTTGGATCGCGCCTGAGCAGGGTCTTCAGGCCTTCGATCAACTGGTTCGCCAGGACTTGACTGCCAGCATGGTAGCGGTGGTGGACTGGCCTGTATTCGCTGAAAACTACGAAGAGAAGAACCCTTTCCTTGAAGAGTTGGTTACCGAGGAATCGGAAACGGACGAAACGGACGATGTGGATGACGCCGACCTCCTGTCCCAGCTACGACAGAGACCCGCCACTGACTGGGTGTCGTTGCTTACTTCCTTCCTGCAAGGCGAAATTCAAGCCGTGTTGCGTCTGCAGTCTGCTCCGTCCGCAACGGTTGGCTTCTTCGACTTGGGAATGGACTCGCTGATGGCCGTGGAGCTGCGGAACCGGCTGAATCGCGCCCTATTGGGCGAGTACGTCGTCTCCAACACAGCAGTGTTCGACTATCCCGACATCACGGCCCTTGCAAGTCATCTGGCCGAAGAACTCGGTCAGATTGGCGAGGTCGAGGATGTTCCTTCATCGTCTGAGCCGCAGGTGCCTGAACCGAGCGCGCCGTCAAGGACCGATGACGACGCAATCGCCGTCGTCGGCATGGCCTGCCGGTTTCCCGGCGCCAATGACCTGGCGGGATACTGGAAGCTGCTGGAAACGGGTGCCGATGCAATAACCGACGGACGCCGGGATGGCAGTTCTTGGAGTGGCGCCGTCGGTGACCCCGATGCTGAGGAAATAGTAAATCGACGAGGCGCGTTTGTCGATGGCATTGACTGGTTCGACTCGCGATTCTTCCGCATTTCGCCGATTGAGGCGCGGTTGATGGACCCCCAGCAGCGGATGTTGCTCGAAACGAGTTGGCAGGCCCTCGAGGACGCGGGAGTTGCCCCGGACGGCCTTAGGGGTAGCCGCACCGGCGTATATGCGGGGGTTGGCACAAGCGAATACCGTGACCTGCTGCAGTCCCACAGCTTGGCACATGGATTCCTCGGCACAACCGGAAGCGTAGCCGTCGGCAGGATCGCCTTCGCGCTGGGCTTGGAGGGACCGGCATTGCCCATCGACATGGCCTGCGCGTCGTCGCTGGCCTCGGTACACCAGGCGGCTACAAGCCTCCGGACAGGCGAAGTTGATCTTGCTCTCGCCGGTGGCGTCAACGTAGTCCTTTCCCCCTCAACTTCCGCATTCATGTTGGAAATTGGCATGTTGTCGCCTACGGGATACAGCAGCCCATTTGACGCCTCTGCAAACGGCTACGTCCGTGGAGAGGGGTGCGGGATGATTGTGCTTAAGCGTTTGAGCGAAGCGGAGGCCGACGGCGACCGCATTTACGCCGTGATACGAGGTTCTGCGGTCAACCAGAACGGAGCGAGCGCCGGACTAACGGTGCCAAACGGCCCTGCACAGGAGCGCGTAATGGAGGAAGCGCTTACTCAAGCAGGGGGTTCCCCTTCGGACGTGGACTACTTGGAAGCGCACGCGACCGGCTCCCAGCTGGGCGACCCGATAGAGTTGAATGCGGCGGCCTCGGTCTACGGCAAGGGACGGGACGAGGACCGTCCGCTCCTCGTCGGAACCGTCAAGTCGAACATTGGACATCTTGAGTGGGCGGCCGGAATCGCGGCTTTCATCAAGGCAGTCCTCTCAATGAACAAGGGAGTGATCCCCCCACATCTCCATTTCCAAAACCCGAACCCAAACGTAGAATGGGACCGGATGCCGCTTCGGATAACGTCGGACAAGACGGCTTGGCCGACCGTTCCCGGCCGCCGCCCTCTGGCGGGAGTCAATGCGTTTGGCCTTTCGGGCACAAACGCCCACGTCTTGGTCGAGGGCTACGGCCCGCAGCCTGACGCACCTGCGCAGCGTAGCGGTATATGCCTGCCAACGGGTGCTCCTCATACGATACCAATATCACTGGCTGGACAGGTTAGCGACATCTCGACACCCGGCGAAGAACCGGCAGAGCGTGCCACTCGGCTGCTCCCTCTTTCGGGCAAATCGGACGGAGCGCTTCGGGATTTAGCGAAGTGCTATCTAACGTGGCTGGACTGCGAAGACGGTTCCCCCTCAGTTGCGACCCTGTCTGACATGGCCTGGACTGCCGGTATTGGTCGGAGTCACTTCCCACATCGCGCCGCTCTTGTCTTCAGTGACGTAGAGCAGCTTCGGCGAGAACTACTCTTGCTGGCCGGTCGCAATGGCTCGCCGATTCACGAAATCCCTGCCGAGACGGCCAGGGCCGCGTTCGTTTATGGCGGGCAAGACCATAGCTGGGTTGGCATGGGAGAGTCGATCTATCGGAGCGAGCCAGTCGTGCGGGCGGTGCTGGACAGGTGTGACGACCTGATTCGTCAAGAGCGTGGAACCTCCTTGCTGGATGTGATGTTCGGACGCCCCGGCGTCGAACACGATCTGAACGATCCGGCTTGGGCTGAGCCGGCCACCTACGCACTTCAGTGCGCCCTGACAGCGCAGTGGGCGAGTGTGGGAATACACCCAAGCGCCGTGGTTGCTCAGGGTTCAGGAAGACTTGCGGCAGCCCAGGTTGCCGGTGTATTCAATTTGAACGAAGGTCTGCGTCTGGCAGTGGCTCTGGGAGAACTGAAAGAGAGTCAGGACTCACAGGCCGCGATTGAGACCCTGCAAACGACGCTCGACGGCGTCACGCTCGATGCACCGTCCCTCCCGCTTGTAAGCAGCATGACCGGCCAGATGTTGGAGTCTGTTGACGCACTCGATATCGACTACTGGCTTCGGGAGGATCAGGTGTCCATCCTGCTCTCCGGCCATGCGGAGACTCTAGCCCAACTCGGTGTCAACGTGGTAGTGGGAATCGGTCCCTGCTCCACGATGGGACAGAGAGTCGGCGACGCTTGGCCGGATTCTTCGGAAGTGCGGGTCATACTTTCTTCCTTGGAGAGTCCGCCAAACGATGGTGAATCGCCCGGGTCCAATGAAGGGTTCGTGAGAGCCGTGGCGCAGGCCTATGAGGCCGGACTGGACATCTCGTTTACCGGCCTGTTTGCGGGCGAAGTTCGCCGACGAATCTCGATACCGAGCTATCCCTTCCAGCGCAGGCGGCACTGGCTCTAGCCGCAGTGCCAAATGCTTGAAGGTACCCTCGCTGAGGGTGGGCGTTGCCACCATGACGGGGTGGCCGGGGTGATGGAAGGGGCTCTCTGAACCAACTCCCATGCCGACCCTCACAGAGTCCCATCGTCATCTCGAAGATGGTTCTGTCTACAGTTAAACCTTGGCCCATGTCTGGCTTTAGCGGGTTGCATTTGTAGTTTCGAGGCGCTATGGCCGTTCGCAGGGAAGGGTACAACGCTGGAGGACCTGGCCAAGGTGACGATTACGAGTGATAAGCTCTGCTTCGTTCCACTGGTGGGTGGCTTGTGTGGTCCTCAGAGGCTCGAGGCGGTCTATTCGGGTTCGGCTGACGCGCTCCTCATATTTGGACCTCCAAGCGAAAAGTTCGCAAATCGGTACGCCTTGGCCCACCAGCGACGCCAAATAAGGGCCCTAATCGGCACAGCGGCTTCATAGACTACTTCCCGGCAGTTCGAGTCCTCGTTAGATACACCAGCTTATAGCCAAGTCCATCGGGGATTCGATGTAGTAAAGGATCGCTTCCTCAAGCTCACGTGTACTGCGGTGGACACCCCGTCTGAGTTGCTTATCCGTCAGCGCGGCGAACCAGCGCTCGACAAGATTGAGCCAAGATGAACTGGTGGGAGTGAAGTGGAGGTGGTAACGGGGCCGCTTAACCTGCCATCGTTGGATAAGCGCGGTCTTGTGGGTTGAGGAGTTGTCGAGGATGATGTGGACATCGAGGTTTGCGGGTAAAGAGTCATCGATCTTGTCAAAGAACTTGCGGAACTCCACCGGACGATGGCGCCGTTGGCAGGAGCCGATCACCCTACCGGTAGCTACGTCAAGGGCGGCGAACAGGTCGGTGGTTCCGTACCTAGCGTAGTCGTTAGTACGTCTCTCGGCTTGGCCTGGACACATGGGCAACAAAGGTGCGGTACGGTCCAGTGCTTGGATACCCGATTTTTCGTCTACGCACAGTACGAGAGCCTTGTCCGGCGGGTTGAGGTACAGCCCTACGATGTCTCGGACCTTTTCGATGAAGAGAGGAGTGGCAGACAGTTTGAAGGTCTCTCTCTGAGCCATGGGGCTGAAGAGAGAACGCTCTCCAGATACGGCTGATGGCGCTCTGGCTCATGCCGGTGCGTCTGGCCATCGAACGAGCGCTCCAGTGAGTGGCGTCGTCAGGTGTCGTCTCCAGGGTCAGCGTGACAACTTGCTCGACGGCGGCGTCGGTGATCTTACGGGGAGCGCCGGGTCTCGGTTCGTCCAAGAGTCATCCAGGCATATTTCGAGAAACCGATGACGCCACTTACCCACGGTCTGGGGAGAAAGCCCCTCTTGAGCACTCACTGTCTTGTTGGACTTACCTTCGGCGCAGCCAAGTGTCAATTAGGCGCGTTGGGCCAACGCTGGCGCCGTCTTCCGACGCGCGATCAATCTCTGCAGGGTTTCTCGCTCCTCTATGCCGATCTCCAACGGCGCCAACCATTGACGTTCATTCGTCATTCCGTCGACGGTCGGAATCCAGTTCCCTTGTATACAAGATTGGGCCGAATAGTACGACGAACTTCAAAGTCAGGACACTAACCAGATGGCGAGTCTGAATTCAGTATAGCTATCAGTTCTGAATCACAATGAGAAAGTTTGTGTTACCAGGAATTCAAGATATTCCAAAAATCCGTCAATATTGTCAACATCGGTTCTGTCTACAGTTAAGAACCGTCCAGAAGAGTGAGTCGTTTTTTACTGTAGACAGAACTTTCTCACTGATTATTAGCTTAATATCGTAGTGAAACTTGCATGGTTCTAGTACCGACAGGTGGGCCATGCAAGACTGAATAGCGAACCTTTCGGCGCTTCCGCCTTAGTTGCATGCTGGAGGCTATCAACCTCACTTGACGGGCAGCGACCCGGCGAATTTTGCCGCCCTGCGCACCCACGCCTTCAAGTCGTCGTCGGATTCGATGCCTGCCGGCTCAACTATTGCCCATCCTCTCATGACACGGCCGGTGATGTTGAACGGTTTAGTGTGCGGTTCGGCCAGTGTCTCATCATGATGCACTTTGTCGAGCCGCACGCAGAGCGATCCCTTCCATGTCCCGACACACATGTTGCCGTTGATCATGAAACAGACGCCACCGAACATCTTCTTCTCGGAGAATCCCTTCCGCCGCGAGAGAAGCGGCCGTATCCGTTCGATCAGCACTTGATCGTTCGTCATGTCCGACTCCTCTGCCTGCTCCGAGCGATCTTCATCTAGCCCGCAGGCAAGCATCATAGGCCAAGACCGCTCCTCCATAGGATCGGTCCAGAACTCCAACAAGGGTTTCTTAAATCGAGCTCAATTCAACCAATTTACTCATAGTGTTGAAATTCCTTGAGGTAGAGATAACTTCGAGTTGTTTCTCGAAGAAGTTGTTTGTGAACTTAGAATCGCTGTGCTTGGTATTATAGAGAGTGTACAGAGTATCGCCAATAAGTTGTACAGTGTCAGGTGAAAAGTCATTGCGTAAGAACTTCTCTCGCTGTACTCTGTGCGGAGATTTGTTAAGAAGTGAAAAATAAATCCTTGTATTGTCGACGTTTGCAAAAGGGTTTTGCTCAAGAATAACTCTGAATTGCTGTGCAGTCCGGGATATTACGGAAATATGAGCGCCTATCTTTTCTTTTATTTCATCGTGCACAAGTGTCTCAAGTTCTACGCGACCCAACTTTGATTTGGCGATTACATTTCCACTTTGAATATACGTTTGTACATCTCTTAACCCAGCCTCAGATAATATGGCACGAAGGGTTGCCATGGGGACTTTGTTTCTGCCATAAGGCATAACCCCGCGCAACGGAACAACATAAACTCTCATAAGGTTCTCCATCTCTAGGCCTCAGTATACATTTAATGGTGCTGGTCCAGCAGAATGAAGTTGCCGTCGGGGGGGCCGGGGTTGGAGAAGAACCTGATTGCGCCGACCTCCGATGAGTTTCTTCAAGATATCTTCTTCTGTCGCTTGCCGACTTTCATTGCTTGTAGTCGCGGCGGCGTTTCCCCGTGCCGCTGGCTCCCCGACCCACCTCATTGAATTGATTGTTTCCGATTAAATTCAACATACAAGGACAATCGGAGAAAGACTTTGGTTCCACAGCACGTTCCGGCGGCAGTTCCAATCGTCAGCTACGAAAGTTCCGTTTGTGGAAGTGGGCCTTCGAAAGTGGCGAAAGGGGACCTCGATCGGGGACAAAACCGCAGGATGGGGAGTTCGGAGGATACTATGCGATGGTACGAGGGAGTGCATCCGGGGCGGAGGCGGGGTCGCAGATGGTGGTGTCCGGCTCCGGGCGCATAACGTCCTCAATAGCTTGGATCAACGGAGTGCGTGGGCTGCCTCAAACCGGGACTTCATGGCGCTTTTCCTTGATGATGAATTTGACCTTCTTGCTAGGCGACTGCGTCGGAAGGGGACTGATGCGGAGATCGGCGCCCGGTGGCGACAGATCGAACGTGAAGTAGTGCGCCAGCAAGAGCACGTTGAGGCAAACCTGCATCTCGGCCCAGTGGCTGCCCAAGCACCTGTGCGTTCCTAAGCCAAAGGGAGCAAAGCCCGGGCTGAGGTGCTCGTTGCGCGGGGGCAGGTAGCGGTCGATGTCGAACGTGAAAGGGTCCGGAAAGACATCCTCCATGTAATGGGAGGCAGCCTGGGCAATGACTACGCGCGCCCGCAAGGGCAACTCATAACCCTCGACGATGCACGAGTTCATAACGTTGCGCACTGAGAGGCTGACATTGGGCGTGAGTCGGTGGGCCTCCATCAGCACGCGATGCGTGACATCGATGTTGGCCGGCTTTAAATCTTCGCCAGTGGGGTCGCCATCTGCGAACAGCGCATCGGCTTCAGCCTGCACGCGCCTGTAGACGTCGGGGTTCGATGCCAGGTGGTAGAAAGTAAAGCTAGTCAGGTCGGCCAGGTACATGCCGGTCAGCAACAACGTGTCGAGCGGGAAGCCCAGGTCGGTCTCGGGGAGGAAATGCTCCTCGTTGGCATGGACGGTGAGGTAGCCGTCGATGACGTCCGGGGGCTGGCCAGTACGCTGGGCCGGGGTATGGCTGGCCTTGATGCGTTCGCCCGTTTGGGCCATGACATTAGCGCGGCGCCTCATGCCCGGCATCTTCAACAAGAACTTGGGCAACAGGCCAGTGAGGTGAGTGATGAGCAGGAGTTTATTGAAAATGAGAATGTCCTCGAACACTTCCGTGGTGTCGTGGCTCACCAGGAGCGGGGACATCTGTGCATTGAGGTATCGCCGGAATGTTGGCCCGGCCGGGATGATGTCGCCGACATCCCACGACGTCAAGCGCTGTCGCGCGATCCGATAGACCTCGTCGAGGCGGCGGACGAAGGTTTCGGGTGAGTGTGAAGGCTGCAAGGCCCTGCGTAAGTGGAAGTGGTCGGCACCATCCATGGTGTGTATGGTGCGAGAGGTGCCATGGGCCTCCTCTACGCTAGCCAGGTACTCTTTGGAACGCAGGAACAAGCGGCCATGCTTTTGGACCCAGTGGTTTACTTCTGGGCCCGCGAGGAATATGTAGGACTGCTTTGAGAGCGGAGGGCGCAACTCAAACACTGGACCATAATGATTGGCAAGGTCTGCAAAGAGGGCAGGGATGTTGCCGGAACGTACATGTGGATTGAACAGCAGCTTGCGCAGTGAGAGGCGCGGTATCTTCTTGGTGGGGAGCGAATGCAATGGGGGTTTAGCGATGGTGCTGCCCACCGCTTCGGCGAGGGCGCGACCGATCGCTTCCATCCGGCAGATTAGCTCTATGCGCTGCTCAGCCTCTTCGTCGAGTGGCATGATAAGGTGCATGACGTTGCAGGCGTTGAGGAGAGCGATGGTGATGACGTCGCGCGGGTCGGGAATCTCATCGGAGTGGATGAGTGTTTGGATGCGCGTCTTGACGAAAGCGCCGGCAGCGCCATTCCGGGAGCCGACGTATGCCTGATGTGCGGACCGTCCCAAGGTCCAGAAATCGCCGTCGTGGCGCTCCAGGAACTGTAGATCAACCAGTTGGCTGAGCACTAGGTCGATGATCGTTTCGGCACGCGGGGCGAGCTTCTCTATCCAGTATTGCGTACTGTGTTCGTCCGGCTCGTCAGCGATTTCCGCCAGAATGGGATCCAGGATGGACAAGCCGGTCGGGGCCTTGTCGTTCAGGAACAGGGATTCCGTGTCGGTGTCGATGCGAAAGCGGAGGGAAAGTTCCGCCAGCACGGCCCCGATGACGGTGCAATTGAGGCTCCAGCCCGGCACTTGGTGAAAGTAACCGCTTTCCTCGTTGAGGAGCATCAGGACTAGTTCTTCGGGCAGGGAGAGGGAATGGTGGTTGATTGTGCTTGAGGCTGAATCCGTCACTTGAGTCTCCTTTACGCGGTATGACTATTGGAACCTGATTCTTACCAGGTGAATCGTCTTTTTCTATACAAGCAGAGGAAGAGATCCGAGTCTCGTCTCGTCAAGTTGATGTATGCGTTTATCACTCTTGGCATAATGTGGTAGTTCATATTCTTGTCAACTCTCGTGGGGACGGGTAACCGTTCATAGTTGAGGGGACGAACCACCGTGGAGCGCCGGGATACAGCCTTGCTCGAAGCTAATTCAACCGCATCAGCGATACTGTGACTGACATCCCCCGAAGTCTGAACGGTTACGGGGACAGCATCCCAACTCGTTTAGATTACAACCCTCCCTGTTGCTCCTCCTCGTGCCGCCTATATACCGCCTCGATTTCCTCGTCGAGAGAACTCGACCAAGTTTGCACCATCGAACGCAGCCGCATATTCTGGTACGCGCCCCAGATCGTCATAGCAGATGGCACCAGCAGCACGGATAGGATTAGTGAATATGCAATCGCAATCACCACCGTAATTCCGAACTGCTGCAGCGCAGGCACCGACGAAAGGATCAACACGCCGACCCCGCTGCCCGTAGTCAAGGCAGAACCCAGAAGGGCGGAGCCGGTAGTTCTTAGGGTGTGGACCGCCGCTATCTCGGGATTGCGAAGGTGGCTGTACTCCTCCCTGTATCTATGGATGATATGTATCGTGTAATCCACGCCTATTCCAATCGAGAGCGCTGTTACGGTCGCAGTGACAATGGTGTAGGGAATTCCGAGCAGCGCCAGTGTGCCGAGTATCCAGAGTAGGACTAGCACAATCGGCCCGACGGCGATGAATGCCAGCATTGGTTGACGAAGTGTTGCCCAGAAGAACACAAACAGGATGCCGAGAGCCGTGGCAATTGTAGCCGCTATCGCTTCTGTTTGACGGCTCGTCATTTCTTCCGTCACCGTCACTGAGATCACACTTCCCGAAGTCACCGTAACGGCATCATCTTCACCAAACCAGAGTCCTTCAATCTCTTGCTGTAGGACCTTCGTTTGGTCCGGATCGGCCGTGAAGGCTGGAAACTGGAGCAGGATAGCATCGATTCCTTGCGGATCGTTGACCAAAAGACGCGTGACGGCAGGCTCTCTCGCCTCGAGCTTATTCAAGAATTCCTGCATCAGCGCCGGATCGAAATGCACCCCCGCCGTGGCTTCTGCAAAGAGCGTGGCGAGTTCCGGGTCATATTTGTCTCCAGGCTCGCCGGTGTCCTCAGTCCAGTCGTAAACAAGGAACTCGAAAGAAGCCTCAATCGGTCCCGCCGCCGCCTGCGGCCGTTGCTGTTCGTCCTCGAAAGCGATCGTCAGATCGTGCAGGTTCACAAGTGTTCGGGTCTTCGTGGCCTCTGCACGCAAAAGCAAGTTGGCCATTTCCGATGAACCACCGAAAGCAGCATCCAGTGTCGTCCAGTCTTTCGCGACGCTCTCGCCGCTGGGCAGAAGGTCTAGTATGCTGAACCTCGACTCGATCTGCGTCGAGGCAACCCCGAAAACGATCGACAGCGCTATTATGGCGACGACATAGGGCATAGGCTTATGAGTGACACTTCCCCCCACCAGTTCCGAGACCCGATCGATACCCGGCAACGCCTTTGAGACAAGCCGTGGCGGAGCGAGGCTGCCGCGTGACTCCCGCCGCCGGTCCATAATGAGCCGACCGGCTGGCAAAAGCGCCAGCATCACGATTGCGCTCATCCCCACGCCCAGTCCGGCCACGACACCGAAGTCCTTGATCGCAGGAATGGGAGAGAGCAACCCCACCATGAAGCTGCCGATCGTTGTAAATGCTGCCAGGGCAAGGGGGGTTATTACGATTCGCAGTCCGGACCGAGAGGCGGCCAACACCGACGTGTGGTTGGTTCTCGCCTCGCGGTAGTGCAACGCCACCTGAATTGCATAGTCCACTGTGAGACTGATGATGAGTATCGGGATGATCACCGATACTCCGCTCGGCCTACCCAGGAGACCTAGCCCGTTCGGCCCCAGCCAGCCCTCCGCGCCGACGACCCACACGATGGACATCAACAGGCCTGCCAGCGACAGCACCAGGTCGGAAGGTGATCGTAGGAAGAGGAATATCAGAGCCGCAATCAGCACCAATGCTGCTCCGATCAGCGGCGCAGTGTCCTCCCTATACGCCCTCTGATACTCATCCTCGATCACCGTGGGAGACACACTGCTCACGCGCAAATGGCCCTCATCGCCGGTCGCGATATCGTAAACCCTGCGTTCCGCGTCCTGTAATCGCTCGGCAACAGTGCCTTGAAGTTGGATTGTGGCAATCGCTACCGGTGTGCCGTCAGCGTCGGTTCCCGTCATCGCGGTGAGAGCACCTTGGACCGCTGGAACATTGCGCACGGCGTCTATTTCTGTCTGTGTGACCGACTCGAAACCGTCCACCTCGAGCACGGCCTCGACAATCAATGAGGGCGCGACTATCGGATCGATTGGCGTGAACAGGTCAGCCACTTCAGGGTCGCTCGCAATCTTGTCGATCAGACCGGACATCTGCGAGAGTCCCTCAGGGGTCAGGGCTTCTCCACGGAAGAGCAGTGAGATTACAATGATCTCGCCCGATTCGCCAAAGAGTTCGTCGATCTCGTCCAGCGCTTTGACTACGGGATTGTCAGGGGGAAAGTACCCATCCGTCTCGTCAATCTCAGCGCGCAGCAACGCACCCGCGCCCAGCGCAATTGTGATGACGATTAGCGCGCCGATCGTGACATAAGGTCGGGCCGTGATCAGCCGGCTCATCAGGTTTAGTGCTTGGTTCATAGCGTGGTTCCGTTTGTTTTTTGCGTATGCCCCATTTACCGCTGTCCCCGCAGTCTAGGTAGCCAGACGTCGCCGCTCGTAGAGACCGAGAGCATGCAGGGGAAAATACTGGCGATATAGCGCGTAGTCCAGGAGCGCCGTGCGAAAGAAGATCCCGGCCATGTCCTGTCTGGGCCACGTCCCATCCGCCCTCTGCATGCCTATGAGGAACTGGGCGCCCCGCGTAATCGCGGTCCAGTCCGTATCGCCCGCCTCAAGGAGAGCGATCATTGCCCATGCGGTCTGGATGACCTGACTCTCCGTATGCACGACATATTGGCCGGTAGAACAACCCCGGTAGTGCTCACCCCATCCCCCGTCTTCTCGCTGACGGTCCAGCAGCCACTGGCAGGCCGAGCGCAGCGCTGGATCGTCAGGACGAGCGCCGGTGGCAAGCAAACCCCTTATCCCGAAGAACGTGCCATAGATGAATTGAACGCCCCATACGCCACGCCAAGATCCGTCACCCTCTTGGGCGCGGCGCAGCCATGCCTCGGCGCGTGAGATGGCCTTAGTTTCCGCCTGTCCGATGACTTGGGGGAAGCGCTCTCCGCAAGCCGCCAGGGCCGCAAGACAAGAGGCAGTACACTCAACATAGGAGTGTTCCGTCATAGAGTCACCAAACATCTCGGCCGGATTCAGCCACTCGAGACCAACCACGCTTCGCTGCGCTTCGTATGTGCCAAAGCCACCATCCCGATTCTGACCCCGCAGCATGAACCGGACAGCATCGCCCAGTGCCGTCACGTCCGCTGTACCCCTGTCGGCGGAGAGAAGCCCAAGTACCGCCTCAGCGGTGCAGTCAGTCACCGGCCAGCCGTGCCATCCCGCGGCAAAGCACCAGCCACCGTGAGGGTCGTTCCGATAGGCCTCTTGATAGCCTTCGAAGCTGACGCTGATCTGCTGCCTGCGCAGGTAGTTCGTCCCATTTCGGAGCGCATCGCGAACCCCGTCCACTTCGGGCGCCGTCGCCAGCGCTTGCAAGGCGAAGGCAGTATCCCAAGAGGCACTTCTGGCCCCAGAGACTCGCAACCCTCCCTCGTCGTCCTCCCAGATCCAGCGGTCCAGCTGTGCCAGGGCGCGGAGTCCGTCGGCGTCTTCAGGGTCGCGCAGCCACAGGACAAGGATGTTCAGGATCCCACTGACAGGAGATATGCTCGTATGGTTAGTGGTCTGAAGCTCCCATTTGATGTTGCGGACTATCGTTTCCACGTAGTGGGCGCGCAGACGCTTGCTGTGCAACCGATCAAAGAGCCGTGCGATGTCGAATCCAATGCGGAGCCACACGCTTGGCCTGGCATGCAGGTCAGCGTCTCGCAGGCGATTGCGACTCGCGGCAAAATCGGCGTTGGCAAACCCATGGGGGTACAGCTCTTCCCTTATGGAGGCAATCGGAGGTGTGACGGGCGCCTGGAACCGATGCGCGTAAAGGGCTGCCAACCCCATGTAGATGAGCCTCGTATGGCAGTACCAATTTGAGGGATGTAACGGTATCCAACGAGGCAGGCCCCACACCTCCGGCAGGATGGCATTGACGCCACGCCAGTCGTAGAGATTGAGGAGCGCCAGCCAGAACTTACCCCAAGTCGGTATCCCGAGGACTCCCTCTTTCTGCAGGAATTGCCGCGCTGGCTCGATTAACGGGTCCTCACGCTCGACGCCGAGCAATCTGGCCGATACGTAGACCAGTGTAGTGACAAAGAGATTTGGCGGTTCATGCTCGTGGAGACTCCACAGGCCTCCTTTCAGACGGGACCGCTGGAAGTAGCGCAACACGCCACGACGGCGGATGGACCCGAGCGGACGGTCGAGAATATGGTGCATCAGCACGTACTGTGCGGACAGCATCGGGCACCACACCACCTCGCCTTCAAAGCTGCCATCCTCACTCTGGAGGTGCAGTAAGCGCTCGGTTGCCATCCTCAAGGCGGAACGGGCATCAGGGTGCATGACATGCTCCTAGTCAGGCGGTCGGCTGAAGCTGTCCTGTGATGGCGTGGAGGCCAGAAAGGCGCGCGCCAAGTTGTCATGAAATTGCGCGTTCTCCACTTCGCCTCTGGCTCTCGATTTGCGTAGTTGCCAAACGGCCTTCATGAACCATCCAACGCGAAAAACGAGACGATGGACAATGCTGCCTGCCCGGCGCCAGGCGCGTGGGCTCATGGATCTCGGAATCGTCCTCGCAACAGCCAAGGTAACTGCCACGGCGCCTATGAAACCCAGACTGGTCCCTGATGTATCTTCGCAAGCGAGCAAGCGCATGCTTCGGTCGGCGTTCTCACCGCCCTTCCTCCATATCCGATAGACCGCGTGTCTGAGCGCCACTGCCTCTGCCCGATGATCGGCAAATATCTCATAGAACCCCATGGCAAGCATTTCGGGCGCGCGGATCTCCCGAAAGCGCCTAGCGACAAAGTCGGTAAAGTCCCCGTTCTCGGCCAGCGTCATGGCATCGCCGAAACCGAGGGTTAGTCCCACGGCCGTCATCGGATGGTAATGTCCGGCCGCATCACCGATAACCACGAAACGGGGATTTCCATACGTGATGCGCGGTCTAATCGTGTTCCCGGCGAGCTGGAAGCCTCGCTTGTGCAGCGCTTCCACGAACAACGGTCTGATATCTACCGGCAGCCAAGGGACATACGAATTCAACAACAGGTCAGTAGCGTGACTGCCTGAGTATTCACGTGGGATATCCGCAATGACACAAGCACTGTCCCCTCCCAATCTGTACATGAATATGGGGCCGGGGCCACCACAGAAGATGTGCCCATAGTCCTCCATGGGCAACTTCACTTCGTTCAGCCGGACTCCTACCATGCGCGAAAGGACCGTGGGCTTTGTTGTCAGCCCCAACAATCGCAGCACGACGGATCCTCGTCCGTCGGCGCCGACGATGCGATCAGCGGTCACAGATTCCTCAACACCGTTCTGCATATATGCGACATTACCGTCATGGGCCGGACGTGCGCGCTTCTGTATGAAGTCGACATTGGGCTCGTTAATCGCAGCCTCACGCAGGCGTAAGACGAGGGTCTCGTGTGGGCATGTCAAGCCTTGCGACCCTTCCGAGTAGGTAAGAGGAATCGGCTCAGAGCCATCCTCCGGGAACACCACAAACCCTTTGGTGGCGTGGGACTGTGTATCAAAACGAACCCCGACCTGTTGTAGAATCCGTGAGGCAGGCGGATGCAGCCACTCGCCCTTCAGTCTGCCATAGCCATTGGGATTTGCTTCGAACAGAGCCACCCGGGCGCCCTTACGTGCATGGGCAAGCGCGCACAGGCTGCCCGCCGGGCCAGCGCCGATTATGGCTACGTCATAGTGTCGAGAAGTGGTGCTGTTCAACGGAACGATGCTCTCTTCAATGCGTCGGCGGTCGTGGGAACATACTGTCTTCTCCTACAGTGTCCGTGCCTCTGTGACGACGCGGCCCCTGCTCTCCGTCGTCGGCGCGCGCCAGACCGGATGCGGAGGAGGCGACGATCAGAACGGGCCAAGAGGACGAGGCACAGCGCTGCAAGTCGGCGCAACGGCTGGAAGATCGCAGTAACCGAAGGCGGCTCACGCAGCCAGCCCCCCATATGGGGCTGTGGAGGCTACTCGGGCATGAAAAGGAGGTAGAACTAAAGCACCATTATTGGCGCGCCTGACGCGGGGCGCCTCAAACGCGGTAGCTACGGCAGCATCCTCAATGGAGCCAGTCTGGGTTGTGTCAATTCGAGAGAGAGCCACACACCCTCCGCCAATGAACAGATTCACGGATATCGTACCATCAGGCATATTACCGTTACGTAACTCTATTGGTACTTTTATGTAACTTATTGTAACTATTCGTCGAATGTGGCATAATTGTCCCCGCCGACGCCTATTTCTATGGAGGTGACGAGTTGGACCTACCGGACGAGCGAGACCGACGGATACGGGAGTTGGAAGAGCGCCTCTCCCGGCTGAGCAGGGCCAGCCTCCGCATCACCGAGAGCCTGGACTTCGACACGGTGTTGCAGGAGGTAGTGGACAGCGCCAGGGTGCTGACGGCATCACGCTACGCGGCGATAACCGTTCTTGACAAAGCCGGGCATTTGTCGGACTTCATCGTCTCCGGCCTGACCAGCGAGGAGCACCAGGGGTTGTGGGACATGCCGGAGGGGCTGGGATTCTTCGAGTACCTCAGCGGCCTTGAGGAGCCCCTTCGGGTCTCCAACATCGACAGCCATCTCAAGGCATTGAACATGCCTGATTTTCTACCCTCCGTGTCGGCGACCTCCATGCTGGTCGCTCCGATCCGCCACCAGGGGGCCGGGGTCGGCACGATCTACCTGGCCCATGAGGCTGGCGGCCGGGAGTTCACCCAAGAGGACGAGGAGACACTGGTGCTCTTCGCTTCCCAGGCGGCAATGGCCATAGCCAACGCCCGCAGACACCGCGAGGAGCGGCGGGCCAGGACCGACCTGGAGACGCTCATCGACACATCCCCGGTGGGCGTGGCGGTCTTCGACGCCGCGACGGGAGCGCCCGTGTCCTTCAACCGGGAGGCCCGGAGGATCGTGGACAGCCTGCGCAACCCCGACCAGTCTCCCGAGCACCTGTTGGAGACGATGACCTTCACACGCGCCGACGGACGCGAGGTCTCCCTGCGGGAGTTCCCGATGGCGGATCTGCTCAGCATCGGCGAGACGATCCGGGCTGAGGAGATCGTCATGCGCGTCGCTGACGGCAGGAGCGTCACGGTCCTGCTCAACTCCACGCCCATCATCTCCGAGGAGGGCGCGGTCGAGTCGATGGTCGTGACCCTCCAGGACATGGCCGAGGTCAAGGAACTGGAGCGAATGCGGGCGGAGTTCCTGGCGATGGTGAGCCACGAGCTGAGGGCACCCCTGACCTCCATCAAAGGCTCAGCAGCCACGGTACTGGACTCGTCCGCTGACTTGGACCCCGCCGTGGTGCGCCAGTTCTTCCGCATCATCGGGGACCAGGCCGACCACATGAACGCCCTGGTCGCCGACCTGCTGGACGTCGCCCGTATCGAGACGGGCACCCTGCCGGTTGGCCCAGAACCCGCTGAGGTGGTCGTGCTGGTGGACCGGGCGAAGAGTAGTTTTGCCAACGCAGGGAGCAAGAGCAACCTTGACATCGATATCCAACCCGGCCTGCCCCTGGTCATGGCGGACAGGCGACGCATCGCGCAGGTGCTGGGCAACTTACTGTCCAACGCGGCCCGGCACTCCCCCGAATCGTCCGTCATCAGAGTGAGCGCCGTGCGGGACGGCGTTCACGTGGCGGTCTCGGTAGCCGACGAGGGGCGGGGCATCCCGGCCGAGAACCTTCCCCGCCTGTTTCGCAAGTTCTCCAATGTGCAGTCCGAGGAGCAGGGAGGAGACACGGGTCTGGGCTTGGCCATCTGCAAGGGAATCGTGGAGGCGCACGGAGGCCGCATCTGGGCCGAGAGCGACGGACCTGGTCTCGGGGCCCGCTTCACCTTCACCCTGCCGACGGTGGAGGAAGCTGGGAGCGGCGCGGCAGGCGCACTCCGTCCCGTCTCGACCCACTCCCAAGGGCGTGGGCAGAAGGACTCGGGGGAACGGGTGCGGATACTCGCGGTGGACGACGATCCCAACGATCTCCGGTACGTTCGCGACACCCTCGCCGAGTCGGGCTACGCACCGGTGGTGACCGGAGACCCGGAGGAGGTCGTTCGCCTCATGGGTGAGGAGAAGCCCGAGCTTGTGCTGTTGGACCTGATGCTTCCGGGAACTGACGGGATTGAGCTGATGAAGGACATCCTTGAGATCGAGGACGTGCCGGTAATCTTCCTGTCCGCGTATGGGCGGGATGAGGTCGTCGCCAGGGCTTTCGAGATGGGGGCCGTCGATTACGTGGTCAAGCCTTTCTCTCCCACGGAGCTCTCCGCGAGGATCAGGGCGGCCCTCCGCAGGCGGGTGAGCGCCGAACCGTCGGAGCCCTACGTGCTGGGCGACCTCACCATCGACTACGTCCAGCGGAGGGTGACTCTTGCCGGCCGCCGAGTGGAGTTGACCCCAACGGAGTACGGGATGCTGGCGGAGTTATCGGGCCACGCCGGACGGGTGTTGACCCACGAACACCTGTTGAAATGGGTCTGGCGGGAGAGGGGTGAGGGTAACGTTCGGCCCATGCGCACCATGGTCAGCAAGCTCCGCCGCAAGCTGGGTGACGACGCGGCCAAGCCCACCTACATATTCACCGAGCCGCGCGTCGGCTTCCGGATGCCGAAGGGCGGGACGCCGGGTGAGGAGCCGCCCGCGACCCTCTGAGCGTACTTACATAGGAAGCCAGCCCACAAGAGAAGAATCGAGCCATTCTTCTACCTTCTCAGCAGCTTCCCCGTCAACTGTTCCCTCCCGCCATCGGCATCATCCAGCGGACCGGCGGAGCCTGGCGGTCAAGCAGGCACAGGGCGAGCCTGTAGAGGCGGCATTCCTATTGCGCGCATACCGGTCGACCCTCCCGCGCCTCGGCTACTCCACACCCTTCACGAGTGAAGACCTTGAAATACTACGCCGCATCTCCGCAACGTTCCAAGACGTGCCGGGCGGACAGGTGCTCGGTCGGACGAGGGACTACTCGCTTCGACTCATCGACTTTTCTCTCATGGGTGTAAAGCCCAAGGGCGGCGTCAATCGCAACGGCGCGTCGGGGGCCCAGAACAAGCCGAAGTTTCCGTCGGTGCTCAGCTATCTTCGCAAAGACGGACACGTTGGTCCCGCATCTGAAGCTCCCCATGCTGCTGAGCCGTTCGACGTTACTCGCGAGCCGCTCCGATTCCCCGCGCACCGCTCCACCCGACTTCAGGTCATGTCGCGTGGTGAAGCAGGCGCCATGCTCTCACTGGGATACGCGGCCATGCGGGGGTACGGCGAGTCTCACGCCTACGTGGGAGAGGTTCGCTCCGGCGATATGCCGCTCACGGTAACTCATCCTCTCACCGGGCGTCCCGCGCGGATCGGCTGGATTCCGGTGACCGAGGCCCCCGTCGTCTTCCCCGGCAAGACGTCCCTAGTCGACGATACTAACGACCTCACCTTCGGCTACGGCCTGACAATAGGAGGGGATGAGCGCAAGGCGATCTCGATGGCGATCATCGACGAGAACATCGAGCAGCATCGACAGTCCGGTGACTCCCTGACCCAGGACGAGGAATTTGTTCCAAGGACCCTCTGAACAAGTCTATGTTCTGATGCATAGTACCATGGGTGTCAGCACGATAGCCGAGGAGAGTTTCGATGGAGCAGCCAACATTTGCCGACTTGGAATACGAGGGCAAGAAGCGAAAGACTCGCAGGGAGAAGTTTCTTGAACGTATGGACGGTCTGATTCCATGGGAAGAGTTGGAAGAGCGCGTCCGACCGTTCTACCCCAAGGCCGGTCGTGGTCGGCGGCCCTATGATCTGTCGACGATGCTTCGGATACATTGCGTGCAGTTGTTCTACAATCTGAGCGACCCGGGGATGGAGGACATGCTCTACGAGGTCGAGTCTGTGAGACGATTCGTAGGTCTGAGGCTGTCTGGGCCGTTGCCGGACGAGACGACGATCCTGAACTTTCGCCACCTGCTGGACAAGCACGAGTTGGGCACGGGGCTCTTGGAGGAGATCAACCGTCATCTGGAGTCTCAGGGTCTTCGTCTTCAGGAGGGTACGATAGTGGACGCGAGCATCATCGCAGCGCCGTCGTCTACGAAGAATCGGAGTAAGGAGCGCGACCCTGAGATGCGCCAGACCAAGAAGGGAAACGAGTGGCACTTCGGTATGAAGCTGCATATCGGAGTGGACTCTGAGACAGGAGTGGTGCATAGCGTGTCCACGACGCCGGCGAACGTGCATGACGTGACACAAACGCCTCGGTTGCTGCATGGTGGGGAGACTCAAGTGTGGGGTGATGCGGGGTATCAGGGGGTGGATAAGAGGCCTGAGAATCGAGACTTTGGGGGTGGAGTGGCAGGTGGCGGTGAGGCCTGGTCAGCGTCGGAAGCTCGAGCCTGGGAGCGATGAGGCGGCGCGGGAGAAGGGCAAGGCGTCGGTAAGGGCGAAGGTGGAGCATCCATTCCTGTACGTCAAGAGGCGCTTTGGCTACGCGAAGGTCCGTTACCGAGGTCTGGCCAAGAACACGCAGCGGCTGGCATTGCTGCTGGGGTTCGCCAACCCCCGCCTTCGCGAGGGCAGGCTCTAGCCCTCTCCCACGACGGGAGAGGGGATACCCGCCTCTTTATTTGATTTGTCATATTCAGATGGGAACGGCACTAGAACTGTCAATTCGAACTCTATCACGGAGGAGACTTAACACATGGGCATTTCCAATCGTCTTGTGTTTGTGGCGCTAAACACTTCAGACCTTCAGGAGTCCACGGCCTTCTATAGGGATGTGTTTGGTGTTCCGCTGGAGGTCGATAATCGGCCGGGCGACGATCCCTGGATAGCCGGACCACACGCAGAACTGTCATGGCGCGAGGGTGCTTACCTCCATTTTGCTCTTTTCCAAGACAGGCTGCCTGATCGACCCACTACCAGAGGCGCACAGATTGGTTTCTAAGTCGAAGTCCTAGAAGACCTCCACCGTCACGCAGAAAGTGTCGGAGTAACGGTGCTGCATCCTCCTCGTCACGAGCCTTGGGGCCCCACTGCTCGATATCTGGACCCAGACGATAACATCGTAAGTGTCACAGCCAGATGACATAGCTGGGGAAAAAGGGAACTGACATTATTGTCAAGTGCGGTTCTGTCTTCAGTAAGACACGATCGGAAAAAGTGACCCGCCTCGGAATCGAACCGAGAACCTACTGATTAAGAGTCAGTTGCTCTGCCTGATTGAGCTAGCGGGCCACACAAGTACGCGGCAGTAGCTGTACCTGCCGCGCTATCTATTGTAGCGACGGCAGCTTCGGAGCGTCAAGGAGATTTACCGCCATTGAATGGGGCTCGCAGGGCTGGGGCTTGAGTGTGCCGGATAAGTTAGTATGTTGTGGGTTGTACTCTGGTAGAATTCCCCGCACCAATTCGTAAGAGGCGGACGACGATGCTATTTCAGCGCTGGCGTATGGCTGCACTGGTGGTGCCGTTGCTGGGACTACTTGCTTGTGGCGGCGGCGACACGGTTACTCCGACCGTAGAGCCCGCAGGAACGGAAGTGAGTTCCCCTACCCCATTGGGAGCGACGCCTGTTCCGGCAACTGAGGTCCCGGCGGCGACGGCGACCTCCACTCCCCTTGCCGGGGCATTTGCAGACGTGACGGATTCCGCCGGGATCAGTTTCGTGCATCGTGAGCTGCCAGGGAGGATGATGCCCATCGGAGCGGGCGTGGTGGTGTTCGACTTCAATGGCGATGGTAGAGACGACATCTATTTCTCCAATACGAACGGCGCGAACCATCTGTACGACAACCTTGGGAATGGGTCTTTCGAGGAAGTGGGGGCGGCGGCGGGAGTCGACGATGCCGGTGGCGAGGGCAACGGCGGGTGTGCGGCCGACTATGACAATGACGGCGACATCGACCTGTACGTGACGAACTTCGGGCCGAGCCGGCTGTTCGACAACCTGGGGGATGGCACGTTTGAGGACGTCACAGAGAGTTCAGGACTGGACGACGGCGAGCTGGTGCTGCGTTCGACGGGATGCGCTTGGGGCGACTATGACGGGGATGGTTTCGCTGATCTCGTCGTAACCCGGCACCTGAACGAGTTCAACCCCGACCTGCTGATGAAGAAGGAGTTCCATACGTCGGTGGGTGGAATGTCGCTCTTCCACAACGTGGAAGGTGACCGATTCGAGGAGACGACCGCGCTCCTCGGCGACACGTCGGGGCCTGCATACGGTCAGGACCTGCATTTCGGCAACGTCTGGGGTGCAGGATTCCAACCCTCGTGGCTGGACTATGACGATGACGGGGACGTCGATCTGCTTGTGATCAACGACTTTGGGCAGGACATTCAGCCGAACGTGCTGTGGCGCAACGACGGGGCGGACGGCGGGGGCGGCTGGAACTTTACCGACGTATCGTTGGACACGGGCATCGACGTGCCGATGTATGGAATGGGCCTGGCGGTAGGGGACCCGAACGGTGACGGGCTTGTGGACCTGTTCGTCACGAACATCAAGAACAACGTGCTCTTTTCGCGGGAGGCGACCACTCCTACGTTCGACGACATCGCGAAGGAATCCAAGGCGACGGTCGGGATGATCGAGAATCTCCTCCGTGTGGCCTGGGGGACGATGTTCTTCGACTACGACAACGACTCTGACGAGGACCTGTATGTCGTGAGCGGGTATCTGGGCGGCGATCCCGACGTGATACCGGCCAATCCGCTTGAACAGCCTAACGTGCTCTTACGGAACGATGGCGCCGGCACGTTCGAGGACGTATCCGACGGGTCGGGAGCGGATGATCCGGGCATAGGACGTGGCAGCGCGTACCTGGATTATGACGGGGACGGATGCCTGGACGTGGTGGTTGGAAACTTCGGGCAGGCGGCACGGCTGTTCAGGAATGAGTGTTCGGAGGGGAAGCACTGGCTCAGGGTACACCTTCAAGGCGGGGCGAGCGGGACCGACGGTCTCGGAGCCAAGGTGGAGGTAACTGCGGGTGGGAAGACGCAGGTGCGCAAGGTTGTCGGCGGGGGGAGTTTCATGGGGCAGAACATGCTCGACGCCCACTTCGGGCTTGGGGGTGCGGAGACGGTGGATTCCGTGACGGTGTACTGGCCAAGCGGGAAGACGGAGCAGCGCACGGATGTCGAGGCTGACCGGGTTATCACGTTCGTCGAGCCGTAGGTGGCAGACCGGCTGGAAGAAGTTGTGACTGAATTCCGGTGCGAACCGTTCATGGTTCGACAGGCTCACCACGAACGGTTTGTCTTGGTCCCATGGGTACTTCAATAGCGGAAGGTGCGCATATGGGTAGGAGTGAGTTCGTGGGTGTGGACGGTTGTCGGTCGGGGTGGTTCAGCGTGGGATTCGACTCTCGGGGGTCCTATGAACTGAAGGTGTTTCCGGCGTTCAGCGAGCTTCTTGATTACTACGCGGAAGCCAAGCTTGTGCTGGTCGATATTCCGATTGGGTTGATGGAGGGGCCGGGAGGGCGTGTGTGTGACGACGAAGCCCGCGATGTACTCGGAGACCGTAGATCTAGCGTGTTCACTGCCCCTACGCGGCAGACGGTTGGGCAGGCGGCAAAGTCTCCGGGAGCATACGATTGTGCTAAGAACGTGGAGCGATTTGCAACCAGGAGTGAGTGTTCTCCTGAGGGAAAGCGGATAAGTAGGCAGGCATTCGCGATCGCCCCGAAGATCGCCCAAGTGGATAAGGCACTTAGGGGCCGCAGCCCGAATGCGACACCGTGCGTGCGAGAGGTGCATCCTGAAGTTTGTTTTTGGGTTTTGAACAAGAGGCGCGCCATGAAGTTCAACAAGAAAGATGGTAAAGGTGAGAGAGAGCGTATTTGTACGCTCGAAGCGTTCGAGCCTCGAGCTCGTGCGATTTATGGCGAGGCTTGTCACAGGTTTGTTGGAGGCGGCGTTGCTAGAGACGACATTCTTGATGCGCTCGTGGCTGCGGTGACGGCTCGGCGTGGGTATGGTCGGCTGAAGGCGATACCTGACTGTCCGCCGAAGGACTGCAAGGGTCTGTCGATGGAGATGGTGTACTGGGCGGCGTAGGGGTTTGTTCACCCTCAGCCCAGCCCTCTCCCACGACGGGCTGACAGGGAGTTAGGAGGCGATTCACAAGATGGTTTTGCTTCATCTACGTATTGAGTTTGGGTTGTATGCGCGGCTGGCATGGGAATTCTCGGCGTAGTAGCTGCGCTCTCCTTCGGCGGTGGCCAGGAAGCGGTTGAGGCGTTCCACCACTTTGCGATTCTTCTCGGCGTCACCCAGCTTGAACCCGTAGGCCATCACGTCGCGGGAGGCGCGGGCACGCACATTGGGGTCGTCGGACTCGAGGTTTTGGGAGAGGGCGACTGCGGCTTTGAGCATGAGCGCCCTGATCTCGGCAGTGGCCAGGGCGGCGGTCTCCTCGCGCTGACTCTCGTATGCCTTTCTGAAGGCGGGTTCGGTCAGCCAGCGGTGGATGGTCATTCGTGAGATACCCGCATTCTCGGCTGCTTCGCTGAGTGACTTCGAGCTTGTGAGGTAAGGGAGCGCAAGCATCTGTCTCTCCGAGAGTTGAGTCGATTCTTCTGTAACATTCTGTAACATTTTGTAACATTCTCCTATGTAGTGAGTGGTTGGCGCGAGGACGATATGGGGAAACAGGACGCACCTACCTATGTATCGAATCGGTGTATAGGGAGCAGACTGCGGAGGGTCGGATAAGGGGACCCGTCATCAGCCTGATTTCCTGGACGTGGGACGTCACAGTGTTTTGTACGGCACGATTTGCTGTGATCGTTCTTGGCGTTGGCGATGAGGTTCAGGAAGCGTTTGTTGGCCTCGCGTTCACATTCCTCACGGGCCCTGCTGAAGTCAAGGCTGGCGACGGGTCGGGTTGCGGTGGCATCAGGGACGAGGGAATCGAGCAGTTCGGCGAGGGTGATGATGGTCCTCAGCATCCGGACCCGAACCTTGGCAGTGGAGATTTCGGGGGACTCGTCCCATTGTTTTTCGTAGACTTCTCTAAAGGCCGGATCGGCCAACCAGCGGGAGACGGTCTCGTGAGGGATTCCAACGTCCTCAGCGGCGTCGGCAAAGATCCTGGCGGCGGTCAAGAATGGGACGGCGTACAGCCCTATCTCGTTGGGCATGGGCGGGACATTGTGGGACATTGTGGGACTTTCTCCTATGGCTTGAATGTGGCGACGGAATGTTGCTTGGATTCGATGATAGGACGTTTGTTCTTATGTGTCAAATCGGGGTTTCGGCAAGGGGGTTGTGGATTCCCGCGCAGGCGGGAATGACGGGTGGGGGTTGGTGTGAGGGTGTGCTATATACCCTCACCCTAAGCCCTCTCCCACGACGGGTGAGGGGGTTGACGAATCATCCTCACCCGCAGCTCTCTCTTACGGCGGGTGAGGGGACGGTCTCCTCTCTGCTACAATCCACGAGATTTTCTTTCTGAAGGTCCTCTATGGGCAAGCATCCATTCATTCTTTCGGCGACCGTAGACTTTCCGGATGACGTTATTCCGGGTCCGTACGATGCGCGGCTGCTCGACGAACTGCTGGGCACCCTGAAGGGCATGGGCGTCCAGCGGGTGTACTGGCTCTACTACGGAGACGTGGAGCGGGACTCCCTTTGGGCCGGCAGCCTCTACGAGAACCCGCAGATTCCCTATGGGACGCTGACGCTTGAGACCATCGGCGAGCCGTTGAAGGCGGCTGTGCCGGTTGCGCACGAGCACGGGCTGGAAATCTACGGAGTGCTCAAGCCTTACAACACGGGGATGTCGGGGACGAACGGGCCACGCAGCGGGAGAAGATTGAGCGGTATCGAGCGGATCGGCGGGGCGGTGCCTCAGGTGATCCCGTTTCTTGAGCGGTATCCTCGTACGCGGCTGCGAAGAAGGCCGGATACCGACGCAGGATATGGCGTTCCGGTCACCAGGATACGGCTGTTGAAACGGGACGACTCCCCTACCCGCGTGCGTCCTGAGAACCTGCAACTGTGGGCGAGTGACGATAATGGGCGGTATGAGCGCCTCGACCTCGCACTATCGGTGAAAGAGCAGGTGGAGCCGGCACCGCGCGAGGTGAGGAACTACCATGGCGAGCTTGTCGTGGCGAAGGGTACACCGGTGAGGACGCTGACGATCGACGGGCTGAACATCGGTGAGCGGTTCGTAGTTGTGACCACCGACTTCACGGACAATGCGGGCGACTTCATCAACACTGCTTATGGAATGGTAGAGGCCTACGGGGATGGCTCGGCCACTCCCCTGCCCGTCGTCGTGGCGTCGCGCGGCGCGGTGTGGAACGGCCCACGCGACCTCAATGGCGATGGTCCCGACTTCGACTGCGGGATGGGGCACTTCGAGATTCCGCTCGACGTGAACGTAGCATCAGAGGGAGAAGGAGTGTTTTGGAACCGCCTCGCCGTCGGGGGGCTCGTCGGCTTCGCGCAGGGGACGAACGAGTATCTGCCGGGAACGGTGTCGGAGGTGTACCCGGAAGTTCACCGTCTGTGGGACGGATGGGTGGACAGGATTCTGGATACGGGCGTTGACGGCATCGACATCCGGGTGTCGTCGCATGGGAGTCTCGTGGATGAGCCGTGGGAGTACGGTTTCGATGAGCCTGTGGCAGAGGCGTATCGCATGAAGTATAGGACGGAACCGTGGAGCAGCGACGATGACCTCGAACAGTTCGCGAGGCTGAGGGGCGAGCACTTCACGTCGTTCATGCGACGGACGAGCAGGCGCGCGCGCAGCATGAGGCGGAAGATGCAGGCGCACATTCACACGGAGGCGTTCCGGCCGGACATCGTTCACGGTCAGATCATGGGGTTTCCGCCGAACACGCACTTCGCGTGGCAGGACTGGATGCGGGACGGTCTGCTGGACGGGATCACCTTCCGCACGAGCTGGTTCGAGGCGTTGGAGGACATACCGGGCGAGCCTCCTGTGAGGAGCAGACTAGCCAATGCGCTCAAGGACCCCGTGGCGGTCGAGGTACTCGAGCTTGCGTCGGAACTCGACATACCAGCGTACATGAACCGCTACATCGAGCGGGCGGTAGGTGACGAGGAGTACCTTGCCGACATGGAAGCGGCCTTGAGGGACGTCCGATTCGCCGGGTTCGATCTGTATGAGTCGGCGTGCTACTTGCGTGCGACGGCTGACGGGTCGCGGCTGGAGTCGTACAAGGGGCGAGTTGAGCTGATTCGTGGGAAGGTGAGGGAGTTGGGGCTTCTTGGGTAGGGGCGCGGAGAGGGTGTAGATTCCCGCTTTCGCGGGAATGACGCGTGGGTCGGTGCGGGGTTGTGCTCTTCACACTGTATCAAAGGCTAAGCGGGTTCTTGTAGTTTTCCCTGGCAAGTGAAGAGGGAAATCCTTAGCCCTCTCTCACGACGGGAGAGGGGAATTCACCCTTCGACAGGCTCAGGGTGAACGGATTCCGGGTGCTTTGACCCAGCACGACAACGGGGCGTTATTCCGAGCACATCATCCTTGATGTTGTTCACCGAGCATGAGTATGCAAGTTTACGCGCCCGCCGATGATGAGGCCCCATTTTGGCCTATGTGTCCATTTGCGTCAGCCCCGGGCTGTATCGTGGGAGCGGAGAACGAGAATCGAGGCTCGCCAATCATTCCCGCAGCGACGGTAGCGTTGGTCCCTTCGTCGATGAGGATGAAACTGCCTGTGACGCGGTTGCCGGTGTAGTCGTCGACCGCCAATGGCGTGCTGACCTTGACATGGACGCGGCCGATCTCGTTTAGCCGCAGCGAATCCGCATCCGATTCGCCGGTGAGGGACGTGATGCTGAACAGCGACAGGAGGTCGGTGACCATTGCCTTCGCCGTTCGCGTGGTGTGCTTGATACGGTACACATTACCGGGGCGAAGGGCGGTGCGCTCGTCCATCCAGCAAACGACGGCGTCGAACTCCTGGGTCATCACCGGACCGGCGTCCGTATCGCATATCATCTCCCCGCGAGTAACGTCGAGGTCGTCGGCAATCTGGACGGTGACGGCATCGGGAGGATACGCCTCCTCCACGGCGCCCCAAGGCGCTTCGATGTTTGTGATGACGCTCTCCATGCCGGAGGGCACGAAGCGCACTCGCTGGCCCACTCGCAGGACACCCGACGCTACGCTCCCCGCATAGCCACGGTAGTCGTGGTACTCCTCGCGGTGGGGGCGAACGACGTATTGAACGGGCATTCTCAACGGCATGGCATCCAGTCCTCCATGCACCGGCAGGTTTTCAAGGTGGGCTTGCAGCGTGCCACCCTGATACCAGGGCATGTTCGCCGACGGCTCGACCACGTTGTCGCCGTTAAGCGCCGACATGGGGATGAATGTCGCATCGTCCACATCGAGCCGCTCCACAAATGGAGTGAACTCGGAACGGATTGCCTCGTATGCCCGCTGCTCATAGCCGACGAGGTCCATCTTGTTGACGCAAACGATGATGTGATCGATGCCCAACAACGAGGCGGTGACGGCGTGGCGGCGTGACTGCTCCACCACGCCGTTGCGCGCGTCAATCATTATGAGCACCGCCTCGGCGGTGGACGCCCCGGTGACCATGTTGCGTGTGTACTGCACATGCCCCGGCGTGTCTGCGAGGATGAACTTGCGGGTTGGAGTGGAGAAGTAGCGGTAGGCAACGTCGATGGTGATGCCCTGCTCCCGCTCGGCGCGCAGGCCGTCGGTGACAAGAGCGAGGTTCATATAGTCGCTCTGGTGGCGCCAGCTGGCTTCCTGGACAGCGGCGAGCACGTCATCGTCCAGGGCCTTCGAGTCATACAGCAGACGGCCGATGAGCGTGCTCTTGCCGTCGTCCACGGATCCGGCGGTGGCGATGCGGAGGAGGTCCATACTAGAAATACCCCTCGCGTTTGCGGTCTTCCATCGCCGCCTCGGCGGTCCGGTCATCAGCCCGGGTCGCGCCGCGCTCAGAGATGCGGGTTGTCAGCGTTTCGGCGATGACTGCCTCGGGGGTAGAAGCTTCCGACGGTACGGCTGCCGTGGAGGTCATGTCGCCGACGGTGCGGAAACGTACGTGGCGGACGGCCACCGGCTCGTCGGGCAGGGGCTGCATCACCGGCGATAGCGGCATGAGCATTTCGTCACGCTCAAAAACCTCACGCGGATGACTATAATAGATTCCCGGCAGGTCGATGTTCTCCTCGGCTATGTAGCGCCAGATGTCGAGCTCCGTCCAGTTGGAGAGCGGGAAGACCCGCATATGCTGGCCCAAGCCAATGCTGCCGTTGTAGAGGTCCCAGACCTCTGGGCGCTGATTGCGCGGGTCCCACTGGCCGAATTCGTCGCGCACGGAGTAGACGCGCTCCTTGGCGCGGGACCGCTCCTCATCGCGCCTCGCGCCGCCCAAAACCGCGGTGAACTTTCCATTGCGAAGGGTCTCCAGGAGCACCGGAGTCTGCATGCGGTTGCGAGGGAACTCAGGGTGCGGTGGAGTAGGAATACGCCCAGAGGCAATTGCGTCGTCAACCGAGCCCACCACTAGATCCACGCCAAGTCGATTGACGACGCGGTCGCGGAAAGCGATGACCTCGGGAAAGTTGTGCCCGGTGTCGATGTGGAGCACAGGGAACGGCAGATGGGAAGGCCGGAGCGCCTTGACGGCGAGGTGCAGAAGCACGGCGGAGTCCTTGCCACCGGAGAAGAGCAGGCCCGGCCGGTCGAATTCCGCGACCACTTCGCGAATGATGTGGATTGCGTCCGACTCAAGGGCGCGGAGATGCCTGGACTCGGAGCGCGAGTCATGGAGAAGAGCTTGGGCTGTCAGTGCCAATTCGCCAGCTGCGATCATGAGCCTGCCTCGACCGCGACGAGGTGAAGCCCGCATTCCTTGGCGTTGGGGTCGGACTCCCACCACCAGCGTCCCGCGCGAGGGTCCTCTCCCGGTTCGACGGCCCGTGTACATGGCGCGCACCCAATCGATGGGTAGTTCTTGTCGTGCAACTCGTTGTATGGGACAGCGTACTCTCTCACGTAGTTTCGCACCTCCTCGAACGTCCAGTTAGCGAGCGGGTTGATCTTGTAGTTGGCACGGGGCTCTTCCCACTCGATGATGTCAATGTTGCCGCGCTCCATACCTTGGTCCCGGCGCAGGCCTGTAATCCATGCGTCGATGCCGGCCAAGGCGCGCTCCATAGGCTCGACCTTCCGTACGTGGCAACAGGCCAAGCGCTTCTCCCTGCCTCGGTAGAATAGGTTGAACCCGTGCTCACCAACCATGCTTGTCACAGCTCCGGGGTCAGGTTGGTACACCTCTATGCGCGTGTTGTAGCGGAGCCGGGTCTGGTCGATAACCGTGTACGTTTCCGTCGGCAGGCGCCACGTGTCGAGTGTCACAAGGCGCGCCTTCCGGTTGACTCTCCAGAACATATCGAACAGTGCGACATCCTCAAGGCCGAAGCTGGACATCTGGGCCGCGCCCGAACCGAAACGCTCATTGACCCACACAAGCACATCGCTTGGGGGGGTGTACTCGAAGCGTTCGTTGAGATCGGCTAGCTCTCGCACACCCAATCTTCTTGACTCCGGTACCGGCATAGATGCTCCTTCTCGGGATTTTTGGGCAAAAAAGAACCCCTCCGCAAACGGAGGGGCCAGAGGTCTTCACTTCTGAGCTGTCGGCGCTAGGCGGTCACCGGCACACGTGTCGAAGCAGAAGGCTCTCCAGCCTCCGGCGACAACACAGACAAACCATATGCATAGCAGTGCTCACGGAGATAAATGTTACGAGCGCTCATCAGGAATGTCAAGGTACCTACCTCACAAGTAGTGTCCGATTTGAAATGTTTGAGGTCTGTGCTAGTCCGGGCATATGAGCTAAGTTGAGTATCGCACTTACTTCCAGGAAGGCTGACAGGGGTAAGTAGAGTGTTTAGCGCCCTGCTCTCCATTGATGAGATAGCAACGCCGTCACTGTCATTCTGAGCGGAGTCGTAGAATCTAAGGTGTCCGTCCTAACGTAAAGCTGACATAGGGAGTTCCTACGCTTTTTTCGCTCTTGGTCACGATAGAAGCACGGCACCGGCTGTCCGGTCTTGCGGTTATGGATTTTAGATTCCTCGCTCCGCTCGGAATGACAGGGGGGTGCTCGGAGTAACAGGGGGTACTCGGAATGACAGAGTTGCGGTGGCGGGATCATAGCTACAAATCCGTTTTACCTGCCCCTGTCAGCCCCCAATGGTGGAGAGATTGTGGACGCCGGAAGAATGGGGTTGGCCTTGCGTTCCATTCGCCGTGTCCATACTATGCCTCGTATGGAATCGAAACAGTATGACCCATCATTCTGGACGCCGATTACGATTGAGTCCAATGGGCAGTTCGTATCCTGCAATCTTGGCATCGACGAAGAGGTGGGGGAGGACGCGCCGCTGTGCATCATCCCGACGCAGTCGAGGGAGGTCGTCGATGATCCGGTGAACGTTATCGAGAAGCCGAACGTGATGACGCACTGGCTCGATCTGTTGACGGCGGCGGGGGCGAAGATTCTGCTGATGCATGGACGGCATTTCGACAGCTTCAGCGAACTGGCCGGAGGACTGGATGCGGGAATCGACGGGTTCGAGTTCTGGAGACGGCGGGTGGATCTAGTGATCGATGCCGTCATCGAACACGGTTGGACTTCCCCCGGAAAGACTGTGTTCATGGGGAGTTCCCGCCATGGTTGGGGGGTGCTGTACGGCACCGCGAAGAACCCGAAGATAGACGCGGCGGTTGTGATTGGGCCGGTGATCCAGTGGCCCTGGCTCAGGGAATTCGAGGGGTTGGACGACCACCCTCTTATCAAAAAGCACGATCTCTACGACCAGATCAATCTACTCCCACCGCGCCCGGTGCAGGTGCAGCAGGGGTATGATGACGAACGCGTCGGCCAGCACCACAACGAGCGTCTGGCAGCGATGTTGTCAGAGGCGTATGAGACTAAAGGCGTGCCGGACATGCTTGAGCTAACGCCGATGGAAATACCGGGACATTCCGGGGGGCCGCCGATGCACGTGAACCGGACGGTTGTGACGTTTCTGCGACAGCAAGGGTTCTTACCAGAAGGAGATGGAAATGACTGATAACGAGTTTCCGCATATTGGAACGACGAAGCAAGTGTTCATCGATTATTCGCTGATCGAGCCGGGGTACGGTGTGTCATGGGGTGACGGGATCCAGGCGAGCTGGGAGATGCCGCACGGGGTAGCGATCAAGGCGCACAAACCCCGCATCGACCATGAGCCGATGGTGGGTCTCGAGAAGCCATGGGAGACCGCCTTTACGCTGCACACCACCCTCTTCGAGGACGAGGGCGTCTTCAGGCTGTACTACACGGTGTACGGGGGCCAAAAGGAGGTGTCGTACGAGGAGCCGACGACCTACATGCTGCTGTACGCCGAGTCGACGGACGGCGAGACGTGGACGAAGCCGAGGATCGGCACGGTCGATCTGGAAGGGTCAAAGGACAATAACCTCGTTTACGCACTGAACGTCTCGCTGAACCGGCCGGTTCCGACGGCGACGGTCTTCAAGGACCCGAACGGGACGCCGGAAGAGCGGTACAAGATGATCCACCGCGGCCGCCAGACAGACGGGGACTACTGTGTCTACGGCGCGACGTCGCCGGACGGACTTCACTGGACGCCGATTGTGGAGCCGGTGATTCCGAACTACTTCTCGGACACGCAGATCGTCGCGCGGTACAGCGAGGAGAAGGGCAAGTACGTCGGGTACTTCCGGGGGTGGACGGCCCACATTCGTGGGAAAGTTCACGGTCGGCGGTTCATCGCATACGCGGAGACGGAGGACTTCAAGCGGTGGCCGAAGCCGCGCCACATCTTCTCGCCGGACATGCACGACAACCCTGGCGCGGACATCTACACCAACGCGTACTCTCCGTGGCCGGACGCGAACGCGCACCTGATGTTCCCCGCGTTCTTCGAGCGGCAGAAGGACATCACGGAGATAAGGATGCTGGCGAGTCGCAACGGGACGGACTGGGTCATTCCGACGCGGGAGCCGGTCGTGCCCGTCGGCGATCCGGGCACGTCGGGAGCGATGGCAAGGGACTGGCAGTCGGGAGCGTACGCGGGGCCGGGGGTGACGTCGCTGAAGCCCGACGAGTTCTCGATTCCGGTCACGCCGTCCAGCCGGACTCACAACAACAAGAACAACGAGCCGGAGAATTTGTACCAGCAAGCGTACCCCAGCGTCACGGGTGGGTACGTCGGGTATATATGCCGTGCGACGTGGCGGAAGGACGGGTTCACGTCGCTGGAGGCCATGACGGAGGGCGGGTTCACGACTGCGCCGTTTACGTTTACGGGGGGCAGGCTGAAGATCAACGCTTGGACGCGGTTCCGTGGCGAAATTCAGGTCGAGGTCTTGGACGCGACGAACCAGACCAATACGTTCGCCGGTGACGTCGCTGCGGGCCGTTCCTTTGACGATTGCGACCTGATAACAGGCCATGAGTTACTCAGTCATACGGTGACTTGGAAAGGCGAGTCCGACCTGTCGGCGCTGGCAGGGAGGCCGGTACGGCTGCGGTTCCGGATGAAGCGCGCGCGGCTGTATGCGCTGTGGTTCGAATAAAGGAGACCAGGGTGCCAAGTACGCCCAATTTGAGCCGCCAAGCCTTGACATGCGTCTTATCCGCAAAATAAGGTTAGCCCTGAATGTCGGAACCAGTGTGGTTTCGGCGGAGTGTCTATCTAGGTTGAAAGAGAAGGAGGACACAATGAAACACTATAGGTTCGCGTTTATATTGGTAGTGCTCGCGGCATTGGCCATGACCCTAGCGATTGCCTGCGGCGCGGATGAAGAAGAAGCGGATGAGCCTGCGGCGGCACCAGCGCCCGCACCGGCTCCAACTCCGGCTCCACCGCCGGCGCCCGCTGCTACGGCCATACCCACAGCCGTTCCCAACATTCCTGAGCCGGAGCCGGAGACTGGGATCGTGGAGGTCGCGGCCGCAGTGCCTCCGGCAGCATTCACAGGCGCGAAGGTATCAGATCAGACGCTTGTCTTCCCGATTCAGAGCAAGCGCAGCGCCATCGCCCCCAACGTGGAAGGGAGCTACATTGTTCGGACCGTGGACAAGTGGGTATTCATGCCCCTGTTCCAGTTCGACTCCGAAGGCAACCTCAGACAAGGCGTTGCAGACAGTTACAAGGTCAGCGATGACGGCCTGACATACACGGTCTACCTGAAGGACGAGGCGATCTTCCATGACGGCTCGTCGGTAACTGCAGCCGACGTCAAGGCGGCCTGGGAGTTCGGCGCATTCCCGGAGAACCAGGTCAGTTGGGGCGGTTCGCTACTTCACCTGAATAAGGTGGTAGGGATTGACGCGGTGTCAGAGGGTGAGGCCACGGAGGCCCCCGGTCTGGTCGCCGTGGACGACAAGACGCTAGAGATAACCCTCAATGACCCGTCCCCGACGTGGCCGCTGGAGATGGGCCTATGGCTGCTGGGCATTTTCGATGCCGAACATGCCAAGGCAAACCCCGAAAAGAAATGGCAAGAGAACCCGATAGGTGTTGGGCCGTATGAACTTACGTGGGATCCTGAGAGCGGTCTCATTGAGGTTACTCCTGCGGCAAACTGGTGGGGCGATCCTCCCGTGATCCAAAAGATCACCATGCCGTTCGTCGGAGACCTGCAGACTCAGATGATCATGTACGAGAACGGCGAGGCCGACGTAATCTTCGGCGACCTTGTTCGCCAGCCGGCGGTGCATGACAGCGCCCACAAGTTCAACGGCGACCTCCAACGGGTCAAGGGTTCGGGAATCTGGTATTTCGCGTTCGACACGACGAAGCCGCCGTTCGACGACATCAACGTACGCAAGGCGCTTTCGCACTCCGTACAGATGGAGGCGGCAGTTCACGCTGTGTTCGCTCCTACGGCCACCTGGGGTACCGGCATCATTCATCCCGCTCTCGCATCACACACTCCGAGAGACGGATATGGTTTCGACGTAGCCAAGGCGAAGGAGTACGCAGCGCAGTCCAAGTACGGAGCAGACCCCGCAGGCTGGCCGACGATGCACGTCGCGGTCCAGCGCCCGCAGTACATCCGACTCGCGGAGATTCTGCAGGAGCAGTGGAAGGAAAATCTGGGCGCAAACGTGACCATCACCAAGCTCGAGAGGGGACAGGAGAGGCCCGAGGACGTGAACCTTCTCCGCCAAAGCATAGGAGGGCGCGTTGCGGACGCCGGCGGCGTTTTGACCGACCTCGGCCACTCCGAGTCGTCAGTCGTCGCTCGCGGGTCCCAGCACTCCGATCCGGCGCTTGACGCCCTGGTGGAAGAGGCCTCACAGCTGCCAATCGGCGACCCTGACAAGATAGCCAAGTACCAAGAAGCTGAGCAGGTTATCATCGACAACTACTGGATTCTGCCGATCATCTTCTCGACCGACAGGGCGTACCTGGTGCAGCCCTGGGTCAAGAACTTCGTGACGACGTTCGGCGACGACTGGAACAACCTGCCATGGATGGCCATCGCTGAGCGCAGGCGCTAGGCTGCGGGCCAAAGTAGTAACCGATTAGACAGCGGGGACTTCAGGTGATAACACTTAGGAGTCCCCGCTGGTTTCTTATCTTTAGTTGTTTGTTGTAGAGAGTGGGCGGGTGTATTGCCTTCACCCCGTATCGAGTACGGAGCGGGCCAAAACCCTCACCTCAGCCCTCTCCCACGACGGGAGAGGGGGATTAACCTACAACGGAGAGGGGATTCCCTTGGGCACGCAGTTAGGGTGGATCTCAGGGAAGGTTGCCTCGCTTCGTACGAGTGGCTAAATGTTTGTCTATACGCTAAGACGTCTCATTCTCGCCATACCGGTACTCTTCGCTGTTCTGTTCATCACGTTCACGCTAGGGTTCTACGGTCCCGGCGATCCACTGGAGATCTTCTACAACGAGGAACTGGTCTCCGACCCGGAGATAACCGAGCGTCTACGCGAGCTGCACGGCCTCGACCGCCCGTTTTGGGAGCAGTTCCTGGACTATTTCGCAGGGTTGATGCAGGGGGACTGGGGAAAGTCAATTAAGAGCGGACGAGACGTCTGGCCGGCCTTCGCGGCCTCGATGCCGATTTCCGCCCAACTTGGTTTAGCGTCTGCTGTCGTTCTTGTGGTGGTAGGCATTCCCCTGGGAGCCCTGGCGGCAGTCAAGCAGAACACGTGGGTGGACTATCTCGTAGTGTTCGCGTCAATAGTAGTGCGGTCGATCCCCGTCTTCGTGCTGGGGCCGATGCTGTTGATCGTGCTCGTCCTGTGGCTGAGCATCATGAATGTGCCCATAGGCTGGAAGGGCCTCTTCAGCACAAACGCGGTCCTGCCGGTCCTGCTCATGGCGGCGGGCCCTCTCCTCGTGGTGGTGAGGCAGACCCGAGCTGGCGTGATCGAAGTATTGAGCGAGAACTACATACGCACGGCGCGTGCCAAGGGAATGCGAGAGCGTTTCGTGGTCTGGAGGCACGTTCTCAAGAATGCGCTAACGCCGGTGTTTACGACCATGGGCCTCATCATGAGCGGCCTGGTCACTGGTGCGTTCTTCGTCGAGCTCATCTTTGGGATTCCGGGATTCGCCGGACTTGGCATCGAGGCGTTCCAGGCTCGGGACTATCCGGTCATTCTGGGTGTCACGATCATCGGCGCGGCTATCATCATAATCTCGAATCTGCTGGTAGACCTCGGGTACGGTCTACTGGATCCGAGGATCCGGTACGAATGAGACACACTTCCTTTGAACAACCGATAAGGATTCACCGCAGAGAGCACGGAGAGCGCAGAGTTTGGAGAGGGTGTCTGGGGGGCAGTTGCTGCCGCCCTACGCTACTCGACTCGGCCTTCGACAGGCTTAGGCCGAACGGGGCGCAAGGCCGCTAGGGGCGGATTAGATGGCCGAATCAACGGGAATAGCGGGACTGGAAGACGACTTCCAAGGCGGCAAACAGCGCAGCCTGTGGGTGGACGCCATGGAGCGTCTCATCCGAAACAGGGCGGCCATGATCGGCCTGTTCATATCGGCGGTGCTGGTGATAATTGCGCTGATTGGCCCGTACGTCGCACCCCACGACTATATCAAGACAAATATCTCGAACATTGCCGCGACTCCGAATGCCACGAACTGGTTCGGGACCGATCTGATCGGACGCGATATCTTCAGCCGTATCTTGCACTCGGTTCGGACGGCGATATTCGTCGTCGTCGTTGTCGTCACGATCAGTACGATACTGGGCATCATCCTGGGGGCGGCGGCAGCGTATCTCGGCAAGTGGGTCGACGACGGGATCATGCGTCTCACCGACATCATCCTCGCCTTCCCCGACCTGCTGCTCGTGGCGTTCATCAGCCTGACGATCCGACAGCCGTTCGTGAGCTGGCTGGGCTCCGTGTACCAGCAGACGCAGTGGGAGTTCCTGCGTAATACGCTATTCCTCGACTATCTTATTGTCTTCGGAGCACTGGCACTCGTATCGTGGCCGGGGTATGCGAGGCTGATACGGGGGCAGATATTGTCTCTGCGGGAGCAGGACTTCATCCGCGCGCAGGTCGCCTTAGGGGTACCCGACCGGACGATTATGTTCCGCCACCTGGTGCCGAACTCCATCGCCCCGGTCATTGTGTCGATGTCGATCGGCATCGGCGGGATCATATTGTTGGAGTCTTCACTCAGTTTCCTGGGATTCGGAATCCAGCCTCCAGGCGCAAGCTGGGGAAGCATGGTTACTGAGAATCTCTTCGAGTGGCGCACGTATCCGCACCTGGTGCTCATGCCGGGTCTGACCCTTGCCCTTGCGGTCATCGGGTTCAACTTTCTGGGCGATGGGCTGAACGACGCCCTCAACCCACGGCAGATCCGACGATAGAAGCGGCGTCGCTAGGAAGCAATCAGATGCCAGAACCGGTACTCAGCGTAAGAGCCCTTGAAACCCACCTTTACTCACGTGAGGGTACGATCAGGCCGGTGAACAAAGTGAGCTTCGATATCCGTGAGGGGGAGACCCTAGGGATCGTGGGCGAGAGTGGCTCCGGCAAGACGATGACGGCCCTCTCGATCATGGGGCTGATTCCGAAGAACCTCGGCGGGGTGGTGGGCGGAAGCGTGCTGCTGGACGGGGAAGACCTGGCAAGGATGTCCGATGCGGAGATCCGTCGCAGGCGCAGCACGAAGATGGGGATGATCTTCCAGGACCCGGCGACCTCGCTCAACCCGACTATGAAGGTGGGCCCGCAGATAGCAGAGACGATGAAGACTCACCTGGGACTCAACGACACTACGGCGAGGAGCAGGGCCATAGAGTTGCTCGACCGTGTGGGGATACCGTCGCCGGAGAGCAGGTACGGCAACTACCCGTTCCAGTTCAGTGGCGGGATGAGACAGCGGGTGATGATTGCCATTGCGCTATCATGCGACCCTCTGCTTCTGATCGCGGACGAGCCGACGACGGCGCTCGACGTAACGATTCAGGCGCAGCTGCTGGACTTCGTTCGGGAGATCAAAGAGGAACGCGGCATGTCGGTGATGTGGATCACGCACGACCTGGGCGTTGTGGCGGAACTGTGCGATCAGGTCGCGGTAATGTACGCAGGGTCGATCGTGGAGAAGGCATCGGTGGACGACATGTTCGCGCGGCCCAAGCACCGGTATACCTCGATGCTGCTGAATTCGATGCCCTCGGTTGATGGGAGGGCGTCGGGACGGCTCACCTCAATCAAGGGCCTGCCGCCCAACCTCGCCAACCTTCGGTCGGGCTGCCCGTTCGCTGTCAGGTGCAACTCGCCTATCGACCAGTGCACGACGGAACGCCCTACCCTCCTGCCGATGGGGACGGAACACTCGGCGGCGTGCTGGAATCCCGTGGAGGACCCGGTTGAACATGGGAGTTAAGAGGGGGATTTTTGGACGTGATTGGCACAGGCAGTGGATTCCCGCTTTCACGGGAATGACGGGAATTTAGATGACGCAGGACTCCAACATAGACGGCAAGTTGCTCTTGGACATCAGGGGGCTCAAGACGTACTTCGAGGTCGGGTCGAAGGGGATCGTCTTCGGGCTGGGGGCAAACCGAAACATCGTGCGCGCGGTCGACGGTGTCGACCTCACCATACGCGAGGGCGAAACGCTTGGTCTCGTGGGAGAGAGCGGGTGCGGGAAGTCGACTCTCGGCTACACGATCCTGCAGCTTGAGAAGCCGACGGAAGGAGAGGTGTTGTTCGAGGGCACGGACCTTGCGAAGCTGAAGAAGAACGAGATGCGCCCGTTCCGCAAGAAGATGCAGATCGTCTTCCAGGACCCCGCGGCGGCGCTCGACCCTCGGCAGACCATTGGAGAGGCGATAGCCGAGCCGATAAGGATTCACCGGATCGTGGAGGACAACGAAGTAGAGGGACGCGTGGAGGAGCTCCTGAAGACGGTGGGACTGAACCCCTACTTCAAGAATCGGTACCCGCACGAGTTCAGCGGGGGGCAGCAGCAGCGCATCGTCATCGCGAGGGCACTTTCGGTCAATCCCACGTTCATCGTGGCCGACGAGCCGATATCGGCATTGGACGTATCCATCCAGGCACAGATCATCAACCTGCTGGAGGAACTGCAGGACCAGTTCCAGCTGACCTATCTGTTCATCTCGCACGACCTACGAGTGGTGCGCCACATCAGCGACCGCGTGGCGGTCATGTATTTGGGGAAGGTAGTTGAGCGCGCTTCGACGGGCGATCTATACAGCGACCCACTCCATCCCTATACGAGAGCGTTGCTGTCGGGCGTGCCGGCTCCCGACCCGGAACTGGCGCGAAAGCGGGAGCGGATCATCCTTGTGGGCGACGTGCCCAGCCCGATCAACCCGCCAAGCGGGTGTCGCTTCCGCACGCGATGTCCCATAGCAGTGGATATGTGCGCACAGGACGAGCCTCCGTTGGAGGAGAAGCGCGGCAATCGCTGGGTCGCCTGTCACTTGGTGGAAGCGGGCTAGGATGGAGCCCCCTCTCTTTATCTCTCCCCCCGGCGGGGAGAGATTTGCGCAACTTACTTAACATAGATCGTTAGAACCAGTATCACCCAACCCATTTCCCACCCTTCTGGATACCGGTCCCGTATCGTGGTACGGGGTGACATTCCTTCGTTGGCATGACGGTCAGCCCAGAGTTTCTGTGGAAAGAGACTGTAGCTCGGCTGGTATGACACAATGGCGTGAACGTCAAGGTGGAGGTGCATCCTGCGTACATTCGCCCTTCTCGGGTATCGCATCCTCCTGGTCGTAGCCCTCGTATCGTTATTCAGCTATGCGGCCCTCGACCAGTCGGTTCTCGGTGTGTTCTATAGTTTCCTTACCCGACTTCAGACCACTCTTTCCAGCTACTTTGACTTCCTCACGAGCTTTTGGGAAGACGGCGAGGAGTTCGCATTAGTCGCCAGCGCCTACTGGCAGACGCTGCTGCTACTGCTGAGCGCCGTGGTGTTAGGATCGTGCGTCGGTCTTGCGCTCGGCATGGTGGCGGGTCTTTGGCCGGGGTCGAGGATCAGCGGGATCGCATCGGCGCTCAGCTTCATAGGAGTGCTAACGCCGAGCTTTCTCCTGGCGCTTTTGGTGCTGCTGCTGTTTGTGAGGTACATCAATCCGGCATTCGGGATCAAGTTCGTCCTCGTCAGTCCGCTCGTGGACGTGTTTGACCCGAGGCGGCTGATACCTCCCGCACTGGTGCTATCAGTCCGCCCGATGGCGTTCGTTGCTCAGGTGACGATTTCATCGCTGCAAGACGTGATTCGCACGGACTATGTCCGCACGGCGCACGCCAAGGGACTGCTCCCATGGACTGTGCTGTTTCGCCACATCATGCGGAACATCTCGACGCCCGTGCTGACGGCGGTGAATTCATCGTTCTTCTTCTCGCTCAGCAGCATCCTGGTCGTGGAGTGGTACTTCTCCTGGGGTGGAATAGGTTTTCGACTGCTCGAAGCGGTCGGCAGCAAGGACGCGGCCCTTGCCAGCTACCTGCTGATGGCCATCGGCGTCACGCTCCTGCTCATCAATACGTTCATCAAGATAGTCATTCAGCGATTCGACCGTCGGTTGGAACGCGTTGAAGCAACGGTCTCGTGAGGTGTTTTGTTGAGGTTAGGTTCGTTTTGAACAATTCGGACTTCGAGATAGGGCTTCGTCATGCCTCCTGACGTCGTAGAAACGGGCACTGCGATCTGGTGGCTGCGCTACGGCTGGATCATGGCAGGCGGACTCGCGCTGCTGCTGTTGGCGAGCATGACAGTGCGCCGCTGGGGCGTGCGAGCTCTCGGCGTGTCCCTGCAGCCTGTCGACGCGGAGCAGCAACTTTCCCCGAGACGCCGCGCGTGGGACGGGTTCGCGAGGAATTCGCTGCGCTACCTTTCCAATACGTCACTGGTCGTGGGAACCATAGCAGTGGCAGTGCTATTCGTCGCTACCTTCTGGCCGGGAGCGCTGTCACCCTACGAACCGGATGAGCGAGGCCGCCGTCTCCAATACATCAACGGAGAAGTGAGAGCGGCGCCGTTTCCACCCAGCACGCCCTACCCGCTCGGGACAGATCTCGACGGGCGGGACATGCTGAGCCGGATCATGCACGGCACGAAGTCGACGATGACGCTCATCCTATCCGTCGCCCTGATGCGGCTCGGAATCGGGGCTACGCTTGGACTGATTGCAGGGTGGAGAGGCGGGGCGACGGGCCAGCAGATCCTTTCATTTGCGGCAGTGTCGTCGTCGATTCCGAGTCTGCTGTTCGCATTCATCTTCATACTCGCCATCGGTCCGCAGATCGGTTTCGGCGTGTTTCTCCTCGGGCTGGGACTGACGGGTTGGGCGGAGCTCACGAACGTGGTCAACGGAGCGGTGAGGGCCGCACGGACACAGCCGTATATCGAGGGGGCGATGGCGCTAGGGTCTTCGACTCCCCAGCTATTCCGGAGACACCTGCTGCCGGCTATCATGCCGCAGCTTCTGCCGGCGATAGCGCTCGAGATCAGCGCCGTAATCCTCATGCTGGGAGAGCTGGGGTTCCTAGGGGTGCTCCTCGGTGAGCGATACATTGAAATCTCGATACAGATGGAGAGGGCATCCGTCAGGATGCCGGCGACGCCGGAATGGGCGGCGATGCTGTCGGGGGCGCGGCTCGCGATCTTTCAATGGCCGTGGCTGTCACTGGGACCCGCCCTCGCATTCCTCTTTGCTATACTTGGCTTCAATTTGCTGGCAAGCGGTCTCCGGACCTGGTTCGACCCATACCGGGCACGTCTATTCGGCGTAAAGTGATTGGAGGAAGACATGGTCAATACTGAGAATCCAGTTGAAATAGGCGAGGACCGGCAACTCTTTGTCGACGACTACTGGATAGCAGACTCGGCGGGGGTGGAGCGCGTCCTTCACTCGCCTACTCGCCAGAGTGTCGCGTTGGAACCGGAACATCCGTGGGAAGTTGGCGGCCTGTCTTACCTGATCGCCTTTCCCGACCAGGGCAAGTACCGTGGGTGGTACCGCGCCGACCCGCTGCTGCAGGACTCGGACTACAACTCCATTACCTGCTACGCAGAGAGCGATGATGGGATCAACTGGACGAAGCCGAACGTCGGTCTGATCGAGTTCAACGGATCGAAGGACAACAATATCGTGTGGACGGAGCCGGGCATCAACCTCGCGCCGTTCAAGGACGCCAACCCCGACGCAAAGCCAGAAGAGCAGTACAAGGCCTTTATCCGCGTTCGGCGGGTGATGCACGCACTCTCATCGCCCGACGGCCTACAGTGGAAGATGATGCGCGAGGAGCCGACCCTCACGGACTATCCATTCGACACACTGAACCTTGCATTCTGGGATACGTGGCGCAAGGAGTACGTGGGGTACTGCCGCGGGGTGGCGGGACAGGGCTCGAGTGACTTCTTCACGGGGGTGCGCTGGATACGGCGCGCAACCTCGAAGGACTTTCTGAATTGGGGGCCGCTGGAGAATATCGACTGCGGCGACACGCCGTGGGAACACTTCTACACGAACTCGTGCATCCAGTATGAACGAGCGCCGGGGACGTACCTGATGTTCCCGTCGCGGTTCGTCCACGATCGAGTGCCTAACCCTGAATGGACGTATGACACTGGTGTCAGCGATATCGTTTTCATGTCCAGTCGTGACGGGTTCAATTTCGACCGGAGCTTCCTGGAGGCGTTCATCCGGCCGGGGCCGGACTTCAACAACTGGCACGACAGGGGCATCTACTTCGAGGTCGGCATCCTGCACACGTCGGACACCGAGATGACGATGTACGGCATGGAGAACGCTCACCTGCCGACGCAGCGCATTCGACGGTATACGCTGCGCACGGACGGTTTCGTGTCGGTCAACGGGGGGTTCAAAGGGGGCGAGTTTACGACGAGACCACTCATCTTCAGTGGAGCCTCGCTCGAATTGAACTACGCGACCTCAGCGGTTGGCTCGCTCAAGGTGGAGATCCAGGACGCCGAGGGCCATGCGATCCCCGGTTTCAGCCTCGACGACTTCCCGGAGAAGTTCGGCGACGAGATTGAGGGCAAGGTCTCGTGGAACGAGGGCGGTGACGTAAGCAGTCTTGCCGGGAAGGCTGTGCGGCTAAGGTTCATGCTAAAGGACGCGGACGTGTACGCGTTCAAGTTTGGATGATTGTGTGGGCGGGAGAATATTTCACCGCAGAGAGCGCGGAGAGCGTAGAGGGGGTTGTGCATTCCCGCCCCGTATCGGGGCACGGGGTGAGGTTCTTGCGCGGGAATGACGGGTGGTGACAGGAGTGGGGCTAGGGATCGGTGGTTCTGTCACTTGTTCTGGAAACACACCTGACTGCAAGTGTGCTTGCATAATACTTGCAATGCTGTCATAATGCTTTCACAGGAGAAATGACATGGCAGTACAGATCACAATTAGGGGCGTCCCTGAGTCCGTCCGTGACGAGCTGGCGTCACGCGCCGCGCTCCAACGCCAATCCATGCAAGAGTTTCTGCGCGGAGAGTTGGAGCGCATAGCGTCGCGCCCGTCGGTTGACGAATGGGTGAGAGAAGTACGCGAACGCAAGGCAGCTTATGGGACTCACGTCCCAACCTCCGCCATTCTGGCCGCCCGCGACGCTGACAGGACTTGACCAAGGCCGTCGATGCGTCCGTCTTGGTGGCGGCCCTTGTAGATTTGGGCCCGGAAGGGGCGTGGTCGGAACAGACAGTAGCCGAGGGATCATTGATCGCTCCCGAACTGGTCCTCGTCGAGGCCAGCAATGTTCTCCGTCGCTTGGAACGATCTCGTGAAATATCCGAAGTCGAAGCCGCCCTAGCCCACAATAGTCTGTTGCGTCTCGAACTTGAACTGTTCCCCTTCGCTCCGTTCGCCGAGCGGATATGGGAATTACGGAAGAACCTCACCAGTTACGACGCTTGGTACGTTGCCATGGCCGAGACGTTCGATTGTCCGCTGGCAACACTTGATCGGAAACTCAGCCATGCCAGCGGCCCCATGTGCGAGATTGTGACGCCGTAGGAGCTAAAGAGAGTTCTCCAACGACAGGGCGGGTTTGAAACCCGGACCTTCCCTCATTACCCACATCCAGGATGTTGAATCACCAAGGTCTGTGCCGATGCTGTAGACTAATGGGTCGCAGGTCGATAGGCTATAGTTTGGCTGGCTCCTCGACAGGCGAATGCTCATGGCGTGGTGTTTGATCCTCACGTAGACGGATTTGGATCTCAAGGGTTTTGAGTTCTCAGCATCCCGGATGAACTACGAGTCTTGATAGCTAATCGCAATTGACCATAGGGCCTGATCTATGCAGAACCCGATCGACATTGGCACCAATAGACAGCTCTTCCTCGACGACCTCATCATCGACACCATGAGCGCGGCGACGCGGGTCATGCATTCACCGACTCGCCGAGAGACCGTGATGGTGGGCGACAAACCGTGGGATGAGGCGAGCGTGGCGTATATGTCGATAATACGTGACGAGGACCTGTATCGCGGCTACTACCGGTGCTATCGGCGAGGGGAAAACCAGGAGAATGTCCCGCGTCACATCGCCTATGCGGAAAGCAGGGACGGTATCCACTGGGAGAAGCCCAGTCTTGGACTGTTGGAGTTCGACGGATCGAAGGACAACAACCTGGTGTGGAAGGGGCCGGGAACGAACTTCTGCGCATTCATCGACGATAACCCAGCAGAGCCGCCCGAACGCCGGTACAAGGCCGTCGTGCGGACGGGACGTGCGGACGGAGCGGTGCTGGGCGCGCAGGGGCCCTGTGTGATCGCGCTGTCGTCACCGGACGGCATCAGATGGAGCATGATGCAGGACGCAGCAATCCTGACGGAGGGACCGTTCGACTCATTCAACATTGCGTTTTGGGATGAGCGGATTGGTCAATACGTGATCTTCACGAGGGGCGTCGGCGGGTCGGACGGGCCGTTCAAGGGCGGCGTCCGCTGGATCAGGCGCGCCACTTCGGACGATTTTCTCAACTGGAGCGACCTGGAGCTGATCGACACCGGGGAGGAACCGACGGAGCACCTGTACACCAACGCCTGCGTCCCCTATGAGCGGTCGCCCGGCACGTACCTCATGTTCCCTTCCCGGCTCGTTCTGGAGCACACGCCCGACCCGGACTGGCCGAACGGCCCAGGGGTGAACGACATCGCATTGATGAGCAGTCGTGACGGGATCACGTGGGACCGCTCGTTCATGGAAGCGTTCATTCGTCCGGGCCTTGACATGGAGAACTGGCACGAGCGGGGGATCTACTTCGAGCGGGGAATATTCCAGACATCTCCCGACACGCTGAGTATGTATTGCTCCGATCACTGGCGCTACCCTACTACTCGCATATCACGGTACACTCTACGAACGGACGGATTCGTATCGGTCAACGCCGGTTATGGAGGAGGAGAGTTCACCACCAATCCTCTCGTTTTCAGTGGGCGTGGGCTTGAATTGAACTACTCGACATCGGCGGTAGGTTCGGTGCGGGTCGAAATTCAGGACGTGGGCGGACGCCCTCTTCCGGGTTTCGGTCTGGAGGATTTTCCCGAGAAATTCGGCGACGAGATCGATGGAAAGGCGTCGTGGAACAACGGAGCGGACTTAGGCGAACTCGCAGGCAAACCTGTACGGCTGAGGTTCGTTCTGAAGGACGCGGACCTGTATGCCTTCAAGTTCGGATGAGGGTGCTTCGCCGTGCGCATGACCCAGCAAACGGCAGATACTCACTGACAATCGCGGTAGGAACCAACACATGAAGAATCCCATCGACATTGGCACCAATCGCCAACTCTTTCTCGATGACCTCCTGATCGACAAGATCAGCGGTGCAAAGCGGGTGATGCACTCCCCCATTCGCCGAGAGGTCGTGCTGGTGGGAGACAAGCCGTGGGACGAGGCGAGCGTGGCCTTCATGTCGATCATACACGACGGAGACACGTACCGCGGCTTCTACAGATGCGACCATGTCGGCTCCGACAAGGAGCCGAACCCTCGTCACACTGCCTATACAGAAAGCAATGACGGCATCCATTGGGAGAAGCCGAACCTTGGGCTCATTGAATTCGACGGCTCGAAAGACAATAACCTGATCTGGATGGGCCCCGGAGCGAACTTGTGCGTCTTCATCGACGGCAACCCCTCCGAACCACCCGAACGCCGGTATAAGGCCGTCGTACGGACGGGGCGTGCTGAGGCAGAGGCCCTGGGAGCACCAGGCCCCTGCGTGCTTGCCCTTTCGTCACCGGATGGGGTCAGGTGGAGCCTGATGCAGGATGGGCCGATTCTGACCGATGACCCATTCGATTCGTACAACGTGGCCTTCTGGGACGAGTGGACGAACCAGTACGTGATCTATACGAGAGGCGTCGGTGGGTCGGGAGGTCCGTTCAAGGGCGGTGTCCGCTGGATCAGGCGGGCCACATCGGACGACTTCCTGAACTGGAGCAGCTTGGAATTGATCGATACAGGCGAGATACCGTCCGAGCACCTGTACACCAATGCCTGCGTTCCCTACGAGCGGTCGCCGGGGACGTACCTGATGTTCCCTTCCCGCCTCGTACTCGAACACACGCCGGACCCGGACTGGCCCAACGGTCCGGGGGTCAACGACATTGCCTTGATGAGCAGTCGAGACGGGATCACGTGGGACCGATCGTTCATGGAAGCGTTCATACGTCCTGGACTGGACATGGAGAACTGGCACGAACGGGGGATATACTTCGAGCGAGGGATCTTCCAGACCTCGGAAGACACTTTGAGCATGTACTGCTCCGACCACTGGCGATACCCCAGCACACGGATATCACGTTACACACTGCGTACGGATGGATTCGTTTCCGTAAACGCGGGCTATCGTGGAGGAGAGTTCACGACCAAGCCGGTGGTGTTGGGGGGCAGCGAGCTGGAAATCAACTACTCGACATCGGCGGTGGGATCGGTGCAGGTGGAGATCCAGGACGAACAGGGACGGGCACAGCAGGGGTTTGCGCTGTCGGACAGTCCGGAGAAGTACGGTGACAAGATTTCGGAGCGTGTCACGTGGACGGGCGGCCCCGACGTGAGCGCGTTCGCGGGCAGGCCGGCGCGGCTGCGGTTCGTCCTCAAGGACGCTGACTTGTACTCTTTCAAGTTCAACTAGGCTAATAGAGGTAATCGAATTGGGAGCAGAACGAGTTGCAGAGGACAAGACCCTGGTGTGGTCGGGCGAACACTGGATCGCCTACCTCAAGAACCATGACAATCAGGCGGATGTCGGGCGCGTGAGTCTCTATCGAGTCTCCTACAGCGCTGCCGGGGAGGGCAACGTCGCCTTCATCGACATACCTGAAGAGTCCTTCACGGGGATATTCACGGACAATTTGAAGCTTGCGGACTTCATGTCGAAGACCTTGGCGAGAGGAACGAGCAACAACAACTACTATAAGCACGACATACCGATCGTGGAGGCGGAGATCACCCGTGGCGGTGACGTGCGAACGATGCCGTCATGGACCATTGCGGGCGAGAATGGAGAGGTGGAAGTGGTCTGGGGCAGTATTCACCCGCCAACAATCCTCGAAGGTCCGGGGCCGATGCACGATGCGGCGGCGGTGACCCATTCCCTCCTGTTCTTCGCCAATGAAGCCACGATAACTCTAAACGGCAAGTCCGTAGGCGGCGTTGTGTACGTGCGAGACGAATGGATTCGCGCCATCGGGAGGCAGGGGACGTCTGCCGTGTTTGCGATTGCCGAGACCACTACAATGATCGGATCGAACGACTAATCGGAGGGTAGGAATGGACGTTTCGGACAGAATCGCAATTGTGACCGGCGGAGGCAGGGGGATAGGGCGCGCAATCTCTCACGTTCTGGCACGAAATGGCGCCAGCGTGGTCGTGGCAGACATCAATGAGGGCGATGCGCAAGCCGTGAGCCAAGAGCTTGAAGCCCTTGGAAGCCGCTCACTGGCGGTCGCGGTAGACGTGACAGACCAGTGTTCAGTCGACGGGCTAGCCACGCAGGTGCTCGACACGTTTGGACGCATCGACATCACGGTCAACAATGCGGGGACCATCGGATCATCCGGCTGGGAGACACGCGATCGCCCGAACGATGACGATTGGGACCACATACATAACGTGAACGTTCACGGCATTGCAAGGGTGACGGAGGCTGTGGGAGAGCACATGAAATCGCGGCGGTACGGCAAGATCGTCAATATCGCATCGGTGGCGGGACGTACAGGCACGCGCACGAACTTCGCGTATGGCGCTTCGAAGGCGGCGGTGATAAACCTGACGCGCTGCTATGCGTTGGACTACGCGCCGCACAGCGTGAACGTCAACTGCGTCTGCCCGGGACTTGTGTGGACAAAGATGTGGGAGCGCATTGCGAGTCGCAGGATCGGACTGAATATCGACGACCAGATGTCCACGAGGGAGTCATTCGATAAGTTCGTTGAGTCCAATACGCCCCTTGGCAGGGAGCAGACCCCCGAGGAGATCGCGAACACGGTGGCATTCCTCGCGTCTGATGCCGCAAGCGGGATAACGGGGCAGTCCGTGAACGTGGACGGCGGATTCGCGATGAATTGAGTGTGCTCGCGCACGGCTTCCCCTTTCGTTTGGGCGAAAGTCAAACGCGGGGCGGTACGTACCCTCAATCCAGCTATCTTTCTCTATCACCCTCACCGCAGCCTCCGTATCGAGTACGCGACAGGCTCATTCCCATGACGGGCAAGGGGGTACTACGTAAGATCCACTGAGAAAAAACTCCACCGGAGGTTTCGAGATTCAATGAAAGCAATACGGATGACGCAAACCGGGGGACCGGAGGTGCTGGAATACATGGATGTCCCCGATCCTGTTCCGGGGTCGGGCGAGGTGCTGATTGACGTTGAGCACATAGGCATCAACTTCATCGACACGTACGTCCGGCGAGGGGCGTATCCTCGACCGCTGCCGCTAATCCCGGGGTATGAAGTGGCCGGAATCGTATCGGGCGTCGGGCCGGACGTGGTCGAGTTCGCAGAAGGAGATCGAGTCGCGATGGCGGGCCTGTCGATGGGGTCGTACGCCGAGAAGATCGTTCTTCCTGAGTGGCAGATCGTACGCGTTCCCGACGGCGTGACTCTGGAGGACGCTGCGGCGGTGCTCGAACAGGGAATGACGGCGCACTACCTCTGCTATTCGACGTATTCGCTTGGCCCCGACGATACCGCGCTGATTCACGCCGGCGCGGGCGGGGTCGGCCGCCTGCTGATCCAGATGGCGAAGCAACTGGGAGCAACCGTCATTACGACGGTCTCGACCGAAGAGAAGGCAGAGATGGCCCGGTCGGTCGGCGCCAATCACGTTGTGCTGTACACCGAGCAGGACTTCCAGCAAGAAGTCATGAGGATCACGGACGGAGGGGGCGTCGACGTCGTGTACGATTCCGTGGGGCAGGCAACGGCAGACGCGAGCATGGCCAGCCTGAGGCCACGGGGGATGATGGCGCTGTATGGAGCCGCTAGCGGGGCCGTGCAGTCGGTGCCGGTATCGGTAATCAATGCGAAGTCGCTATTCTTCACGAGGCCTGGGCTGAACGACCACGTGGCAACGCGCGAGGAACTCCTATGGCGCGCGGGCGACGTGCTGGGGCGTGTGGAGTCGGGGGCGTTGTCGCTTCACATCCACGGTACTTATCCGCTTGTCGACGCGGGCCGCGCGCAGGACGATCTTGAGAATCGCAGGACGATGGGGAAGGTGCTGCTGGCGCCTTAGGCAGTGTCCGGCGAAGTGGTCGAGGCTGTTCGTGGTGCGGTTGTAGGGCGAAGAACCACCCTTCGACAGGCTCAGGAGGGTGGGCGGCCTGACTTTGGGAGCCCTTGAAAGAGTGGAGGCGACGGGCGGATTCGAACCGCCGAATAGAGGTTTTGCAGACCTCCGCCTTAGACCACTTGGCTACGCCGCCTCATCGAGTAGACATGGTGCCGAGGGAGGGACTCGAACCCTCACAGCCTTGCGGCCACAGCGCCCTCAACGCTGCGCGTCTACCAGTTCCGCCACCTCGGCTGGGTCCTCAGCCGTATGTCTTCAGCCGAGGTTGGTGTATTCGTATTATAGCCAAGCGGTGTTCACGTGTCCATAATGCCGCAGACGTTCGTAGCTGTTTCAGCTTATAGGCGGCTTCGGTTGCTTGGAATCTGGTGGGGCTGCCGTTACTTTAAATGGCATCTCGGACCACCCTTCGACAGGCTCAGGCCGAACGTGCTTTCTCGTAGCCACACGGCAAGTTACTGACACCCCGGCATGGCCCAAAACCCAGGGCGTAACGCTGCTGAGGGTGAACGGGGTGCTCGGTCCGGCGGTTGGTTGCTGCCCCTCACCTCTGGATTCCGGCCCCGTATCAGGGTACGGGGTGACGTTCCTGCGCCTGAATGACGGGGTGGTTGCGTTCCATTGCGCGGCTGGTCTGTAAGGAATGCAGGCTATTCGTCGCTTGGGGTGGATGAGCGACGGAGCTTTCGGATAAGCAAGGCCAGAAGGCCACCTGAGATGACGATTCCGAGCCCCCATGCTCCTATCAGGAGCCAGAGTTGGAAGCCGCTGTCTTCGCCGGGCAGGACTTCGAGGGGGACGTTTGTCGTGACGTTGCCGAGCGGGCCTGAGACATCGAGGGTGAAGCTCCACTGCCCTTCCCGGCCGACGGGGATTCTGACATCAAAGTGACTGAACCCCGGCAGGACGGTCTGGGGCTGGAAGGGGCCGACCGTGGTGTTCGAAGGCCCTTGGCCTCGGAGGGTCAGGTCGGTTGAGATGGGGGCGAGGTGGTCCTCACCGCTACCGTTGGTTGACGCGACAGCCTGGATGAGGACTGTGAAGACCAGGAGGCCGGTCTTGGGTTCGGGGGGCCAAACGGTCACGGCGATGTCGTAACCGCCTTGCTGCTCACGTTGAATGAGCATTCCGCCGTTGGCCGTTAGGCTCGTTGCGGTCAGGGCGAAGAGAAAAATTCCCAGAACAAGGCCCGATATATGTCGCACACGTTCATAGTACCGCATGGCGATTGGGAGTGACAAAAGAGATGCCGAGTCGCGGCCTGCGGGAAAACATAGCTGCACCGTTCGGTTGAGAGTAGACTGATTGGAACCCTCATTCGGAATGACCTGCTCATTAGGGGGCTACGGAGTTCAAAAGTCATGCCTGAAGAACAGCCTGTATTGCAGACCGAGCGCCTTATCCTTCGAAGGTTTCAATTGAGTGACGCCAACGACGTCCACGCGTATGCGAATGACGAGGAGTGGCAGCGATATCTCTTGCCATTACCGTATCCGTACGAGCTTGTTCACGCTGAGCAGTTCGTAGCAGAGTCGTTCCTCAAGGAGTGGAAGTCCAAGCCAACCTTCGCCATCGTCCTGGACGGTACAGTGATAGGCGGGATCAATCTTGGCATCGACAAGAGGAACCAGAGGGCTGAGATGGGATATGCCATTGTGCGAAGGCACTGGGGAAATGGCTACGGGACCGAGGCGGCTCTCGCCGTAGTCAACTGGGCATTCGAGACGTTGTGCCTAGCGAAGGTCTTTGCTTTTGCGAATGTCGACAACAGGCGATCGTGGCGGGTGATGGAACGCATCGGGATGACCAGAGAGGGCGTGCTGAGGGGCGAGGCCCCCTCCGGTAACGACATCGAAGCTCGGCAGGACGTGGCGTACTATGGGATTCTGCGTGAGGAGTGGGAAGGGGTTGAAGTGCATCCTCGCTGAATCTTTTCTCTTTCGACCGAGGGAGAGATTGTTGAACCCTTCACGCCTGCTCGAACGCCGGATTGGAAAAGCGAAGTCCCCGAACCGGGGGAACGATCCGGGGACATACGTTGTTCGATTTAGGCCTTTACAGCCCTCTCCCACGACGGGAGAGGGGGTGGTTGTCAGGTTGTCGGTTAGTTGCCGACCATGACGCTCTTCAGGGTCGCGGGTGCAGGTTCCCTTTCGGCGCCGCGGCGTCGCAGGACATCAACGATGATCTCGGCTGCGTCGGCGATCGTCATTCGGTCAAGATTGACGGTGATGTCGAACTTGCTGGGATCATCGATTTCGCAGTCGAAGAGTCGCCCGAATATCTCTCGTCGCTCTCTGTCGGCCCGTTCCAAGCGCTTCTGGGAGCCTTCGGGGGTGTCGCCGTACTGAGCGATCCGCATGGCTCGGGACTCATCGGACGCCGATACGAAGACGGTTAGCCCATCCACCTGCTCAGGAAGGAAGAGGTGGGCGCCGTTACCGTGCATGACGGCGTCGCCCTCGGCCGCGCGGCGTCGAACGATGCGGCGCAGCTTCTTTACGTACTGTCGCTTGGAGAGCGGCTCATGAAGCAGTTCGTCATACTCGTAGGGCCTGCTGGGGACATACGCATGGTACCCACTTTCATAGGCCGTAGTGACCTCTGTGGGAACCACAACGGAAGCGAGCAGGCGCATCCAGAACGACTTGTGGCTGGTCTCGAAAGACTCGAGCTCCGCCCTGGTGCACTGGAGCCGCTCACTGAGCGTGTCCTTGACCTCATCGCCGATGAACTCGCTGTCGAGGAGACGAGCGACCTCACGGCCCAAGGCCTCACTTTCGCTTCCGGGCAGTCCCGTGATGGCGACAACCGGCGTGAGCTCCCGCTCCTTGTGGGCGCGCGAGTCCTTCGCGGAATAGCGAGCCGAAGATACGGCCATGTGGGCGACGTCAATGTCGCCGTGCTTAACCTGGGACCCGCTGTCTATCACGAAGCCAAGCTTTTCGAAAAGGCCAATCGCGGGCCGATTTTCGATGGGAACCGTCACCCACGCGGACTCAAGTCCCATGGTGTTGAACACCTTGTCGAGCAATTCCAGCATCGTCGCGGTGCCGTATCCGTGGTGCCACAGGTCCTTGCGTCCGATGATGACGGTCAGCTCGGCACCACCCTCCCCATCGAGCTGCACCTGGCACTCGCCTACATGCTCATCGGCCTGATTGTAGATAGAAAAAATCGCCCGGCGAGGGTCGCCGAATGTCCTGCGCCACTCCCAGTCACTCGCCTCCAGCATATTGTGGGGGTCATATCCGGGATGCACCGGGTCGTCAGCGCCATAGTGACCGAACCACCGGCTCGACAGATCATCGTCCTGCAACCACCACGCTATCCTGTCAACATCATCTCTCGATACGCTCTTTAGCATTACTTCCGGCAGCATGTCGTCCTCCTTTCTCTGTAGATAACAATTATCAAATATCCACTTCACTCAAAGTCCAATCCACCCAACTGGGTACACGCTACATGATGCTCTGATGTCGTGTCAACTTTCCGTCTCAGATGCCCGATTTCGTAAGGTTTCGTCCAAGAATACACATAATGCAATTCAAGCATATCGACTACGGAAAAGTTTTTCGTATATTCCGATACATGTAACGCGAGGTGATTTTGGGGAACCTGAAGGCCCACAAAGCTACGTGTCGCAGTGTCGTTGACACCCTATAAGGCGTGGGATACCATCGGTTCCGCTCGCTACCTTTGCGGCACGAGTCCTCGGGGTCTGGAGACCTTGATGGGTGGGAAAGGAACGAATACTCCGTGATCACCTTGAACATGCGGCTGACGGCCAATCCGGGTCGGGAGGATGAGTTGGTCTCGGCCATTCGCGACAAGTGGATGCCGGCGATGGCGCGACAGTCCGGGTTCATCCGCGGCGTGATGCTTAAGCCTTATGAAGGAGAGAGGGCGTCCTCACTGGGTCTGCCTGAACAGCAGTTCACCGTTGAGGCAGTCTCCTTCTGGGAGAGCGAAGAGCAGCGCGCGGCCTGGGCAGCGAGCGATATCCACGCAGAGGTGATTTCGTACGTGAATGACTCGGTGCTGCCGGAAACCGGCAAGCAGGCCGTTCTGTTTACGATTGAGGAGCATTGGGAGGCATCGAGCTAGGACGGGGTTGATACTTCCTGTAATTTCGGCGAAACGTGCAGACTGCATGACCTTTCACCAAGCTAAAGACTGGGAGCGACGCCGTCAGTGTTATGGGTCTTGAACCCTCACCCCAACCCTCTCCCGAGAACGGGAGAGGGGGTATGATGCGGGAATGACGAAATGGCGGCACGCAGGCGAATACCAGCGGCCGTAGGTGACACAGAGAAGCAATACAGAAAGAGGAGTAAGGGAATATGTCGGAAGGACGATTGGTCTACATGAGCGGCGATTTCGTGCCAGAGTCTGAGGCGCGGGTGTCGATATTCGACACGGCGCTGATGTTCGGCGACATGGTGTTCGAGATGACACGGAGCTACAACATGGAACCGTTCAGGCTCCGACACCACCTCGAACGGCTCTATGCGGGGATCAAGATCCTCGAAATCGATTGCGGTCTGGACATTGACGAGATGGAGGCCGCCACCATGGAAACCATCGAGGTCAACAAGGACCGTATGCCGGAAGGCGTCGACTTTCAGATCATGCACAACGTCTCCAACGGGCCGCTGGGGCTGTACGCATCCGTATTTCCCGACGGGATCAAGCCGACGATTTCGATAAACGTCTGGCCGCTCACATGGCATCTCGCAGGGATCGCCGACTACTACGACAATGGCGTCCATTCCATTTTGACGCAACAGCAGTCGGTGCCCGCGCGGTACATCGACCCGAAGATCAAGAACCGGAGCCGGGTCTTCTACCAGGTGGCGAACCTCCAAGCGCACAAGATCGACCCGAAGGCGTACGCGCTGCTGAGTGACGAGGACGGATTCATCACTGAAGGAACAGGGAACAACTTCTTCGTCGTCAAGGATGGCGTCATCTACACGCCGGAGGGACGGAACATACTCCGAGGCGTCACGAGGGGGACGGTGATTGACCTGGCCGCCGAACTGGGCATACCGCTCCAGGAAACGAACCTCGAGGCCTATGACGTTCATGGGGCTGATGAGGCATTCGTGTCCAGCACGTCCATGTTCATCCTGCCCGTGACGAAATTCAACACGCTTCCGGTCGGGGACGGCGAGATCGGACCCACGGTGCAGCGGCTGACCGACGCCTTCAGCGGGATGGTCGGCCTTGACATCGTCGCGCAGGCGAAGCAGTACAAAGCCGAAGCAGAGGCGACGGCGTAGGATTAGGATTGGGGGTTCGCAGCGCTCTTGTCCCTGTTTCTGTCGCTCGGCGTGGCTGACAGGGGTATGAGGTGTGCGCCCACGTGAATCAACCCTCACCCCGGCCCTCTCCCGCGAACGGGAGGGGGAAATCCGCCCGCATTGGTCATTTGTCTTATCTTTGCCTGTGCCAGTTACCCTATTGTGGCGGGTCTTGCTGCAGCGAGGCTTGGACGCGTGAGCGCAGGCGTTTGGTCCATGACGTGAAGAGGGCATTCGACCAGGCGCATGGGATGGAACGAATCATCATTCCGTAGACCCAGGGGCGCGACACTCGAATTCGGTTCTCCGGGTCTAGCCAGTTGGGGCTGCGCATGAGCAGTTCCAGGGTGGCGAGGCCGATGAGTACCGGCCAGATCATGGCGAGCCGGAGCCGCGCGCTTCGTCGGGGCGTGGCCAGAATGTACTCCCCGGCGGAGACGTAGAAGTCGAGTGCGCGACTCACCAAGGCGGCGAGCACCAGCCTTGCTTGTTGTGATACGGAGGGACTAAGTAACTCTTCCGGTGACAGGTGGGCCAGCTCCAGCATCTCACGAGGGACGTAACAACGCCCTATCCTCAAGTCTTTGGGAACGTCTCGGATGATGTTGGTCATCTGGAGGGCCTTCCCGAATCGAACGCCGAGGGTTGCCATGCGCTCCCGGTCCCATTCTCGTGCCGCAGGATCGTGGGCGATCACTACGTCGGTCCAGAACTCGCCGACGCATCCCGCGACGAGATAGGTGTAGTTTTCGAGATCGTCCATGGGGTCGAGAGCGCCGATACGTCCTGATTCGGGGGTTGGGAAGGTTGTCAGGTCGAACTCCATGCCTCGAATCAGGGTGTCTACAGTATTCTTGATGTTTCTGCGATCGGTCTCGGTCATGCCTTCAAGCAGGGCGAATAGGTGGGGCACGTTTTGCAGGAGACGATCCTCGGGGCTGTCTCCGGCGGGTAGTTCAAAGGCCAGGTCACTGTCGACGGGTGTGGTCTTGTTCGATTCGCAATCCATCCGAGTGCGCAGGCGTTTGAGGTGTTCGAGGCGGGTCTCGGGTGGGAGTGCGGGTGTGTCGGCAATGGTATCCGCCGCGCGGGCGAGCAGGTAGGCAAGCTGAATGGGTACCCGAAGCGGCCCAGGGAGGACGCGGATTGTGAGATAGAACGACCGCGACACTCCCTTCAGGAGGTCGGCTGGGATGTCGCTGAGGTTGTCCAGAGTGCTCATGGCGATTCGGCGACGGACGAGGCTATGGTATGCTCCGGGCCTATCAGCGTCAACGACCGATCTCTGTCCGGTAGGCGCTTTCGAAGCATAAGGAGGAGAAACTTGTCCACGACTATCACCAAGGAAGACCTCTCTCGACTAGCCGCATTTCTCAAGCCGACGAAGATCGCCGTGGTGGCGACCGTCGGAAGAGACGGAATGCCGCAGCTCACTCCGAACTGGTACGTGTACCACGACGACAGGATCGCGATATCGACGACCAAGCAGCGGGTGAAGTATCAGAACCTCGTTCGAGACTCGCGCCTGGCAGTGTGCGTTTTGACAGAACCTCTGGCGGAGGAGTACGTATCTGTGCGCGGGATGGCGGAGATCACTGACGACGATACGATCTGGCCCATCACGGAGGCAATTGTGCGGCGGTACGTCAGGCCGGAGAGGGTTCAGGCGCGCATGGAGCAGCTTCGGGGGGAGGACAGGATCATCATCAGCCTCAGGCCGGAGCGGGTGCATTTTCGGTAGGTTTCGGGCGTCCGTGCCGCAATGATTCAGTGATGGAGCGGGAAAGTCCTAGGAACCACTGCTCGCCGTAACCCTCACCCCCGTATCAAGTACGAGGCAAGCTCTAGCCTCTTCCTACGACGGGAGAGGGGATTTTGGAAAAACAACGGGGCCGGTCGAGATTCGACCGGCCCCGCGTTCTTAGTCTAGACAGTCAGACTATCCGGAGCTATTTCTTTCTCAACAACATTAGTCCCAGTAGTTGGGGTCGAGGAAGTTGACGCTGCTGTAGCGCTTCGACCGGTTGCCCGGGTTGTTGATGTTGTCGATTCCGTCCTCGAAGTAGAACCACTCGACCGGGTGACCGCCTGCGGGCGACCAGTTCTTGGGCACGTTGCGCATGTTGTTGCGCTTGATCTTGAGTGCACGGAACAGGCCTGCGTAGGCGAGACCGCCAATCTTGTACTTCTCTTCGGAGTTGATGCGGAACAGTTCCTGTCCGGCTTCGATGCGCTTCGGCGAGAGCAGGGAGACCGTCCACCCATCGGTGATCAGCTCCTGAAGCCTGAGCATGTTGCCGCTGATGTCGGCGGGATACGTTCCGTCAGGGGCCATGTTGCCGTACACGTCGGTGTACTTCGTGTCCGGACCCGTCGGGGGCATTCCCTCTTCACCGCGGGTTGCGTAGTACTGACCGATGGCGGGACCCTGCGGGTCCTTGGTCGTCGGCGCTACGCGGTTCCATGCGTTGGACCACGGGTTCGTTCCACCCTCGGTAGAGGAGAAGAACTCGAAGTACTCGGTCGGCGGGATGGTTGTGTTACCGCCGCGAGAGGAACTCTCTGCGATCTGCAGCTTGATGCCCAGGTTCCTGAAGTCGCTCTCGAGCCACTCCACGAACGGGTAGTGGGAACTCGACTGGAAGAACATGGTCAGAGGACCGGAGCCGTCCTTCTTGTCGAGGTAACCGTCGCCGTCGCTGTCAGAGTATCCGAGGTCGGACATGAGGCTCTTGGCCCGGTCTAGGTCGTAGTCGGTGTCCAGCGTCCGATACTCTTCGCCCGGGAAGTACGGGGTCGAGGGATGCGGCATCATGTTCTGCGGAGTACCGAGACCGGCGGCCAAGGACTGGTTGGTACCGTTCCTGTCCCAAGCAACGGACAGGGCGATTCGGAAGTCCCTGGTTCGGAGCAGTTGCCCGAGCTCTGGGTCCTCAACGTATTCCTGGTTGTTGATGAAGGTGGCGTCAGATCCATCAGGCGAGTCATGCTTGAGCACGCTGTAGTCGCCCTTCTCGGAGTTGGCGAGATAGAGCGGCATCTCGGCAGTGTTGAGGTCCCAGCGAGACCAGTCGCTCTCACCGTTCATCGTGCGGAAGATACCGACTTCACGGCTCTCGGTGCGAATACCAATCCACTCGTCCATGTACGGGAGCTGGTTGCCCTCGGGGTCGATGGACGGGTGGTAGTGGTTTCGCTCGAATTCAGTCGACTCGGCGCCAGACTTCTGGCTTCGCGCCCAGAATCCACCAAGTACAGGGTTGTAGTGGTTGTCGCCCCTGTAGATGTAGTTGATGTCGTACACGGTCGGGATCGGCTCAGAGGGCGGCCCCTCAAATCCACGAACGTTCCTGATATACGAGAAGTTCTTCACCCAGTTAGGCTGGTTGTTCGCTTCGAGAATAGCCGGTATTTCGGAGTTGTTGTACTTGATGTGGTAGCGCTTCTGGACATGCGAAGGGGAAATGAAGCACCGGGGGCATCCCTTGATGCCGGAGAAGATGTTCATCGCCGTCGACTCCATGAAGCTGAAGTTCGGGTCGTCGAAGAAGACCTTGAAGGTCGACTCGTCGATGAACTGTACTCTCATGTCGTTACCGGTAATGGGAGACCTCAGCACCGCAGGAAGACCAGGCATAAGCTCCTTGTTGAGCATCAGGTCTTCGAGGGCGAAGCGAATGTCTTCCATCGTGTGCGGGTGTCCGTCCGACCAGCGCGCGCCGTTCCTCATCTTGAACGTGAACTCGTCTCCGGTATCGTTCGACTCGAACACACGGAACACGCTAGGTACCAGCAACAAGCCGTCGGGGGACATCTCAAGGCCGTAGCCCATGCCCATGTCGGTCTGGGTGATGTTGCCAGCACGCGTCGTCCTCAGGGTACCACCATATACGCCGATCTCATCACCCGGCGGGAGGATGAAAACGTTTTCCCAGTTGGGAAGACGCTCATCAACCGGCAGGATCGTGCCTGCCTTCACAGCGGCAGCCGACATCGGCGACTCTTTGTACGGTACTTGCGGGAAGTTCTCGTTGGACGTACCCGAGATGATGTGGAACGCCCTGCCAAAGGAACCCGGATCGATCCTCTCAGGCATGTACATGGCGCTGTCCATCATTCCGCCTTCGGAGTCATCGCCCTCACGAGCCGTGACGGAGGCAGTCGTTCCGCCAACCGCCTGTGGGGCCATAGCGGCCTGTGGCTGCTCAGGCGCTCTCGCGGGCGCAGCCGGGGCAGGCTGTTGCTGTTCCTGAGACGGAGCCTCGACAGCTGCCTGTCCGGACGGGAACGACGCCTCGGCAGCCGGGGCAGCAGATCTCGCAGCGGCAGGCTGCTGAGGGTCTTCCGGTTCCTCAGCGGCGCATGCGACGCCTACAACGGCCAAGACCAGCGCGGCAAACACGCCTGCCAAGCCATACTTCCAAATACTAAACTTCATCTATTTCTCCCTTCTTTTTTCCAATCGATACCTATTTCCTATCTCTTGAGGCACTTTCACCAAACCGGACGAACTATATCTTCCTTTTCGAGAAATGTCAACACTACATCGGCATTCTATGGCCATTTCAACCGTAGTGACGAGAGCGCCCTAGGGACACGTAGGAAGCTTATTCTCGATGGAAGTGGCTGGCCGGTACCCCAATCACAGCAAGGACTGCGCTTGGAGCCACGGCACGACGGCATCGAGGGCGGAGTCCGGAATCCTCGTTCCGTCGTGGCCGGGGATGTCCATCATGTCGTGGGTAAACCTGCCAGAGACGCCCGGGTGAGCATAGGCCTCATTCAAGGCCTCGGAAAATGAGGTAATCCACTCCTGGCCTACCCGTTCGTCTGAATATCCGGTCTGAATGAAGAGCGGGCGTGGAGGGAACTGCTCTACATCAAGAAAGAGGCTGTTCCGCCTGACGACCTCGTTATCGTCCATTCCGTTGAATTCCGACATTCGGGGCCAGTGGACAACGGGTTGGTGGGCAACCGCGGCCGATACATTTGGATTCTTCGCCATCGAGTGCAGGATTGCGAATCCGTGCCTCGAACTGCCCATGACCACTACCCTACCTATCCCGGTGTATTCCTTTTCCAGGGCATCATCGACTACGCCTCTTATTCTGGCCTCCATGAGAGCGAAGCCGTCTTCCCCATCCCTGGCGCCCTCGGCCAGAAGCTTTAGGTCGTCGTAGTGTCCTCCGTGCATGAGAAGGATACCGGCGCCTGCGGCTGTGAGCCTGTCCAGCCACTGGGACATCACGTTGGGTTTTTCCTTCAACGAGGCCGGATCGGCCACAACGTGCCTGGCTTGGGTGGGAATCAAGCACAAGGTGGCAGCCCCGCCTGAACCGGGTGCGGAGTTCAGGTTGCAGAGAATTTCTTCGTTGCCATGCTTGAGAGTGTATGGGCGCCAAGCCTCAGGAATGTATTGCCTTGATTCACGTGTCGACACAGGTTCAGCGCCTCCAATTCCGTTTCGTCGCCAATTGTTTCAGTCAAGATGTTTGAATACAATAGCGCCCCGCAAGGACAAATTGGGAGGTGGTTGGTGACTCAGGACGCATGCATTACGAATGAACAACTGGAAGTGTTGAGGGGCATCCCCACTCAAACGATAATCGACGCCCTGTGGTCGAAGGGGTACCCACCGACGATGATCGAGGGCGCTCGCCCTCTTAGGACCGGCCAAAGCATGGCGGGACGCGCGGTCACTCTTCGTTATGTGCCTCACCGTCCCGACTTGGCCGAGGACAAGCCGAAGGGTGAGGACTCCGCCGAGTACGTGGCGTTCGAGCTTTGCGGGCCGAACGAGGTGTTGGTCATCGACGCGTTGGGCTGGAAATACAGTTCCGTCGGCGGGGATATCAAGTTCTTCCGGCTCTTCCAGAGAAAGGTGGGCGGACTCGTCACTGACGGATCGGTGCGGGACAGTGTTGCGCTCAAGGAGTACGGGTTCCCCGTGTATTCCTACTCCACGACGGCTAAACAGGGGCCGTCAGACTTTTGGCCGTGGCAGGTCAACGATGCCATACATTGCGGAGGCGTCCTGGTCAGGCCGGGAGACGGTGTGGTCGGAGACGACGACGGGGCAGTAGTTGTGCCGCGAGCGATGGTGGACGAGGTCATCAGGATCGCCGAAGAGAGGCATGCCGTGGAGGAGGTCGTCAAGGGGCAGTTGGCAATAGAAGGCGTATCTCCCGGGAAGTACTATCCTTTCAATGACCGCACGTGGGAGTTGTACGAACAGAAGACAGGCAAGAAGAGAGGCAGCTAGGAAACTCAGTCATCCTGTTTTGATAGGGAGTCGAAGCGGTTGGCAGTGAGCTTGTGGGCGGTTGAAGAGGAAGGGACCCTTCGACAATCTCAGGTTGAGTGGGACCCATTTTGGACACGCTCTACGGAAAATCGCATGTCGGTTGCCACCGACACCACCTTTCATGAAAATGGCAGGGGCGATTCGCGAATCGCCCCTACGGGAGGTTGGTCGGGGCTATTTTCGCAGCATTAAGGAAATAAAGGAACTACAAGGAGACGTACATGGAATTCATTGGTTCGAATCTAGACAGGCCGTTCAGCTCTGCTGTGATCCACAGCGGCAGGGTGTTGGAGACGGTCCTGACGGGAATGAAACCGGGCACGACTACCCCGGTTGAGGGCGGAGCAGCTATGGAACTGCGCGAGATTTTTCGGCAACTTGACGAGATACTGGCGCAGGCGGGAGTTGACAAGACCAGCATCTGCTCGGCTCGCATCTACCTTCAGCACGTGAATCGCGACGTAGGTGAGATCAACGTTGTCTGGAAGGAGTATTTCGGGACTCACCCAGCGAATCGCCGCTGTTACGGCGTCGATCTTCAGTCGGGGATGCTCGTTGAAGCGGGGTTTGTAGCGGAGATTCCGGACTGACATAGTCCGAATGCCATCAAGTCCCACGGCGGGGAGGGGTATCTCTCGTCTTCAACGGTTGTCGGATTACCTCGGCTGGGAGTATCCTTGAGTCCCCAACTTGTGGTGGAGGAGGACGCCCTTGGTTCGAGCATTCATCTTGATAGAGATCGCAGCCGGCTATTCAACAGCCGTCGTGGACAGCCTTTCCGGCCAGAGCGGAATAGTTGATGTCGTACGAGTCACCGGACCCGTCGACGTGATCGCCGTCGTGACCGCCCCCACGATTCGGGACGTGAGTGACCTCGTAGGCGAGAAGGTCCATACACTCCAGGGAGTAATTCGAACGACGACATGCGTGGCGCTGCAGGGACCGTAGACTCCCCTAGCCTCTTCTACCCCAGTACTTTGGGACAGAGGATGTAATTGTGAAGGGGGCTAGGACTGCTCGGTGGCGCCGGAGGAGTCGGCTACTTCGTCCCATTCGTCATCGGTCTGCCAATCGTCCCCTGCCCGTCTTCGACGCCTGTGTCCAAGGAGAGCATGGGCGAGCACGAGTCCACAGAGACCACCCATGCCGAAGACCAGAGCGGTGTCGTGGGGATTGTAGTAGACCGTAAGCCCAGCCAAGACCGCATAGCCGAAGACGACGTTCAACAGTGAAGAGTACGGCAACTTCTGTCCGCCGAGCGCCACAATTGATGCCACCGCCACGCTGATAAAGCCATGGAGTGGGAATAGAGCGAAGATTGCGCCTCCGAGGGTGACGAGTCCGTCTCCTCCACGAAAGCCGGTGAACATCGATTTCCAATGTCCGAGTACCGCTGCTCCGGCGGGAAGCAAAAGCCAGGGGCTCTCAACTCCCATGACGTTTGCGAGAAGGACCGCCAGAGCGCCCTTGACCATGTCGCCGAGGAATACCATGACGGCAGGAAGCTTGCCCACGTTACGCATGACGTTCGAAGCCCCGGGCAGGCCAGTGCCGACCTCGAAGATGTCCACGCCGCTGTGGCGCTTGCTGATGAGGTATGCCAGAGGGATGGAGCCCAGGAGGTAGCCGCCAGCGGTGGCTATCAGGATAGTCGGCAGGCCTCCAAGAAAGTCACCCAAGACGGATTCACTCCCCGCGAAGTTCTCACCATGATTATATAACCGGCACTCTACACGCGCCATAGGTTAATGGTGTGTAATTTCTCTCAACTTCTGCGGACGACCGCATGTGGGACCATGGGCATTGATATTTTTCACAGCCCTCCATCATGAAGGGCCGACACACGTAGAGGCCATTACCGGCTATAATGGTTTGCAACCTGTAGCCCATTTCTTTGGGGAGTGGAGACGAATGGCGAAGGTGCGGCTGATGTACTGGAAGGAAATTCCCGTACAGGTGCAGGCGGTGGACGGCCAAGACCAGGTGTCTAAGCCCTTGGACGAGCGCTTCCAGCAGGCGGCGGACGCGATATCGATGTTCGACGGGAGCGCTGGGACGGACGATTACCTGATGGCCTGGAATTGGGGCGAGTCATTCGAGGTGGAGGGTTCCGCGGATGACGCGGCGTCGAGGACGGCCGAACGGTACAACTCCGGTTTTCCGGGAGATTTCGTCGCTCGGGTGCGAGACCTTCACAATGCAGGTACGCGTGATGCCACGCCCGGGGCGATAGACGACTGGATGAACGAGGGCTGAAGAAGACAGATGGAACACCCTACGATATTGGAACGGCTTGGTAAGGGAGACATTTTGGTCTCCGACGGAGCGACAGGGACCTATCTCCAGGCCCGCGGGCTGGAGCCGGGCGGCTGTCCCGAGGCATTCAACGTAGAGCAGCCTGAGGTTATACGCCGCATGGCTGCGGACTACTTCAACGCCGGCTCGGACATGGTGCTGACCGCCACATTCGGCGGATCGCGCTTCATGCTCTATAAGTATGAATATGATGGCAGAGTCCGGGAGCTGAACCGTCAGGCCGCGACGCTCGCCAAGTCGGTGGCTTCACCTTGGCATTTCGTGGTCGGATCCGTGGGTCCTACGGGAGAGATTCTGCAAAGTAACGGCGGCACCACCTCTGATGACGAGATTTACGAAGCCTTTGTCGACCAAGTGTCGGGTCTCGAAGATGGAGGGGCGGATGCCGTCGTCATCGAGACGATGATTTCGGTTGAGGAAGCTATCCTCGCGATCGAGGCTGCCAAGGAGCGCACGAATTTGGCAGTGATGGCCACGATGATGTATGACAAGGGACCGCGGGGCTGGTTCACGATGATGGGCGACTCGCCCGCAGCCGCTTCGAAGAGGCTGCAGGCTGCAGGCGCCGACGTGATTGGCGCAAACTGCGGGAACGGCAGCGACAGGATGATAGAACTGGCCAAGATTATCAGAGAGGCGTACGACGGCCACATGCTCATTCACTCGAATGCGGGCATACCCGAAATCCGTCAGGGGCAGATCGTCTATCCGGAGACGCCGGAGTACATGACCGAACGCATTCTGAAGTTGGTCGAAGACGGCGTCAATATCGTTGGCGGCTGCTGTGGCACGACACCGAAGCACATTGAAAGGTTTGCCGACGCAGTGCATGATCGCTCCACAGTCGGCTATGCCGTAGCCACTTCGTAGACACGATATTCGAATCGAGGAGAATTTGGAATGACCAGTCTCAAGAACGCTCCGAGGGGCAGAGTTCGCGAGGTCATTGCCACGTATGGCAAGTGCACGGAACTGATTCCCATGGACCCGAACTTCCACGAAATAACCGTCGGGCTATACGTCAAGGACGGGGTCGGCACCGTGTGGACGTTCAGCCAAAGGCCCGGAGTTGAGAAACGCGTCGAGGAGATTCGCGGGCAGTTGGTGGAAATGGGAGGGATGGTCCCCGTAGAGGGCACTCATAATCAGGCCAGGTTCCCAGACGGTGAGATGTACGACCGTCCGTTGCGGTTTCTGCTTCGGCAGGCGGTGGAAAAGCCTTACGGCACTCGACATCCCGACGGTCGCATCGAGATAAAGGACCTCCGCTCTCCCCTGCAGGTGATCGTGACCCCGGAAGAGATCGCCGGACGCTGGATATATCGTGTCTCTACCGAGGGCGAGTACAAAAACCCGACTGTGCGCGTTAGGGCCGTCACCCAGGGATTCGTCCGATACGGAGAGATGGAGAAGGTCGACGTCGACGCCGTAGCCTTCACTCATGGAGGCCGCAGAGACGGACTGATCCGCCTCGTCCTTCCCTACGCCCGCAACGTCACCGGCACCGCAGACATGCTGGAGGCCGAGGCCCTCCGCGGCCAGATGACGACGGGCACGCTGGGGTTCGCGCAGACGTAGGGAGGGGTGGTTGTGAATAAGGTCTTTACTATTGAAACAGAGGAAGGAGTCGACGGTCGCTGGATCGCCGACGTCGTCGAGATACCGGGCGCAATGGCCCACGGCCCAACCCGAGACTAGGCCCTCGCAAATGCCCAAGCTATAGCTCTGCGCGTCTTGGCGGAACGTCTCGAACACGGGGAGGGATGAAACTTGGTGGAACTGGCGAAAATCGACAAGGTTGATCTCCGCAAAGTCTGGCCAGACGAGGCCAGAAAATTCACGCCGTGGCTTGAAAAGAACATGGACCAGCTCGGCAAGGCTCTGGAGATGGACCTTGAAGTCCAAGAACGTGAGGCATCCGTCGGAATGTTCTCTCTCGATCTGCTGGCCCACGACGGCAATGGCCGTCCCGTAATTATCGAGAACCAACTAGAGGCTACGGATCATTCTCACCTCGGCCAGCTACTCACGTACGCGGCCGGGTTTGATGCAAGCGTGATCGTCTGGATTACCAAAGAATTCCGTGACGAACATAGGGCCGCTCTAGAATTCCTCAACGGGCGTACGGGCGAAGACACCGATTTTTTCGGTGTGGCTGTCGAAGTGTGGAAGATCGATGATTCCCGCCCCGCCGTCAATTTCGATCTTGTGGTGACTCCGAACGACTGGCGAAAGCAGGCTCGAAGGGACTTTGCTCCATCGGAACTAGGCGAGAAATACCGTGAATTCTTCCAACCACTTATGGATACTCTGAGAGAGGACTACCAGTTCACAAACGCCAAGAAAGCGCCAACTGACACCTTCTATGAATTCTCATCCGGGTTTACCGGTGTTCGCTACAGCGTTTCAATTACTCAAAAGGGACCGGCAAGAACGTATCTCTACATCGACAACGGCAATAGAGATTGGAATAAACAGCTATTCGACCATTTGATGGAGCGTAGAGAGGCTATCGAAGCAGATCTCATTGAGCCGCTCGACTGGAGGCGTTTGGACAGCCACAGGGCGTGTCGCATATTGACCGGACGACATGGTTCGATTAACGACGAAGAAGAAACGTTGGAAGAAACCCGCAAGTGGATGATTGAACGGCTCTTGGCTTTCAAGCGAGTGTTCGGGCCGATACTGGCTGAGGTCGTTGCCAAAAACGAGGTTTGACACATGGTTGAAAAAACATTCTCAGTTACCCTACCCGACTACATTCTCCCGGGATTTGGCTGGCAGGAGTCGGAAGCCCCCTATCGCATCAGGGAAGCGCTGGTGATGGAGTTGCTTCGGCTCGACCGTATATCCGAAGCAGAAGCTGCTGAATCGCTTGAACTCGACCGGTGGGACCTGCTGACTGTGATGGGACGGTACCAAGTACCAGCTATTCGGATCGGCCCGGACGAATTGAGAGATGAACTCGCTAGGAACATCAAAGACGCGAACCCAATATGATCGTATCGGACAGCGGTCCAATTATTGCCTTCAGCAGAATTGGACGCTTGGACATCTTGAAAAGTCTATTCGGTCGGATCGTTGTTCCAAGTGGCGTATATGAGGAGCTTGTAACCAAAGGGGAAGGAAAACCTAGTGCCGCTGAGGTCAGGCGTAGTTCATGGATTCAGCGTCGTGAAGCGAAAACTCCAGAGAACATGAAAGAGTTTTCGGCAAGCCTTCACAGAGGAGAGCGCGAGGCGATTGTTCTTGCTCGCGAGATTGGCATACCGTTGCTTATTGATGAAAGGCGAGGCAGACGGACGGCGGAAGATGGGGGTTGTTGTGATAGGGAGCCTCGCTGTTCTTGCTGAAGCACACAGAGAAGGAATCATCCAGGATACGGCCTCGTTGATACAAGATTTGCTTGACTCAGGTTATTGGATCGACCCCGAAATCGTAGAGGCATTCCTTGCAAGTTGATGAAAGGAGACACACCAACATGCCACTCCAAGAGACGATGACTCCGAGAGAACGTGTGCTCAACGCCCTCGTCGGCAAGCCGGTTGACAGGACGCCTGTGTCGAATCCCACGAACGTGGCGACGGTTGAGCTGATGGACATGGTCGATGCACCGTTCCCGGACGCCAATCGCGACCCGGAGATGAACGCGCGTCTCGCCGCGACGGGATATACGGAGCTTGGATTCGACTCGATCATGCCCTACTTCACCATCATCCAGGAGTCGTCGGCGCTCGGCTGTGAGATGCAGTGGGAGGAGAAGGACAATTGGCCGACGGTGCGGATGGCAAATCCGATCTGGGACGGCCCTGACGACGTACACATACCGAGCGGTTTCCTGGAACACAAGGACAACGTCGCCATCACGCGTTCCCTCTCCATCCTGAAACAGGAGTTTGGTGACGAGGTTGCCATAATCGGCAAGACGATGGGGCCTTGGACGCTGGCCTATCACGTCTTCGGTGTCGAGAAGTTCCTGCTGATGTCGATCGACGACCCTGCCATGACCCTGGAAACGCTCCACAAGCTCAAGGAGATATCGGTACTGTTCGGGCAGGCGCAGATCGACGCGGGGGCGGATGCCCTGACGTTCCCCGACCACGCGACCGGCGACCTTGTGAGCGGCGCGTATTACGACCGCTTCCTTCTGGAGATTCACCAGGAGATGGCTGAGCGGCTGCAGGTTCCGCTGATCCTCCACATCTGCGGCAAGACCGTCGACCGAATGGCTGCCATCGCCAAGAGCAACATGGCCGCCTTCCATTTCGACTCCAAGAACGACCCACAGGAGTCGATGGACATTGTCGACGGGGGCATCCGGCTCGTCGGCAACATCAACAACCCGGTGACGCTGTACTCAAAGGGGCCGGAAGAGGTCCGCGCCGAGGTCTACAGGGCTCTCGACGCAGGGGTAGAACTAATCGCGCCGGAGTGTGCCATTCCCCTTGCCACCAAGCTCGAAAACCTCCTCGAGATACCGCAAGCCGTCAAGGACTGGCACGAGGAGCACGACGGTGAGAACGGCAACGGGGTGTCGTCGTAGCCCACGAATAGCCGAGTTGGGCCGGAAAAACGAACACTCTTGTTTTCGCAAGGCCACGTAAACGATAATAAGATTTGTGGCTCTTTTCGCTACCGCTAATAAGGACCAGCGGGGCAACAGCCTCTGACGAAAACGCCGGCCTCATGGGCGTCCTGCGGTAATTGTTCAGAGTTGATGAGGCGAACACCCCAACCCCTCTGGATACCCGCCTTCGCGGGTATGACGGTGGACTGTGTGTGTAGAGCGGTCTCATGAAGTCTGAATAGTTACGTCCTGCAAAAGGCCTTGTTTTCGAAATAACACGTAAACGATAATAAAGACTACGGCTCTTTTCACTTCCGCTAATAAGGATCGGCGTGGCACCGGCCTCTGACGAAACCGGCAGCCTCACGGTCGTACGGTTAGAAAGAGTTGTTTTCACAAAGACGTGTAAGCGATAATAAGCGCCGTGACTCTTTTCGCTTCCGCTAATAAGGAACGGTGTGACAACAGCCACTGAACGAAAGCGTCAGCCTCATGGCCGTACGGTGAACTGTCCTGGGGACTATCAGGCCTTTGTGCCGTCCCCGCTTCCCCCGCCTCTGATGTGGGATGACGGGCTCACTCTCAGTCTCTCGTCCGCCGACCGGGCTATCGGCAGGCTTGCGGGCGAAGGACGGCGCTTGCCCAATCCCCACCTCTTGATACGACCCTTCGTCCGGAAGGAGGCCGTCCTGTCCAGCCGCATCGAGGGAACCCAAGCGACCCTCGGAGAGTTGCTCGCCGCCGAGGCGGGCGGGGTCGTGGAGCGAAGCCCTGACGATCTACGCGAGGTTGGCAACTACGTGGGCGCCCTGGAATACGGCCTCGAACGCATGGAGGCGCTGCCCGTGTCTCTGCGTTTGGTGCGTGAGGTGCATGAACGTCTCATGCGCGGCGTCAGGGGCGACTTGGCCACGCCCGGTGAGTTCCGGCGCAGCCAAAACTGGATCGGACCTCCCGGATGCACGTTGAACGAGGCCACTTATGTTCCGCCACCACCCTCGGAACTCATAGCTTGTCTGGACGCATGGGAGCGGTTCCTCTATGACGAGAGACTGCCACCGCTGGTGCACGCAGCTCTGGTCCACTCCCAATTCGAGGCGATCCATCCGTTTCTCGACGGCAACGGCCGGGTTGGACGCCTGATTATCACCCTGCTGCTGGTCAAGCGAGACATCATCCCCTCGCCATTGCTCTATCTGAGCGCCTACTTCGAGGCCACGCGGGAGGAATACTACGCTCGACTCCTCGGCATGACGGAGCGAGGAGAATGGGAGGAGTGGCTGGTCTACTTCTTGCGAGGCGTCGCTCTTCAATCTGAAGACGCGGCAGCCAGGATTCAACGTATAGACGATCTACTCTCCCAGTGGAAACGAGATGTGTCCGGCAGCCGGTCCCAATTCGCTGAGAAGGCACTGGACCTCTACGCAGAAAATCCCTTCTGGACAGTGAGGGGCGTAGCCGGCAGACTGGACGTGGCGTTCACGACGGCCCAACGCGCCATTGATCGGCTGGAAAAGTTGGGCGCCGTCACCCAAGTCGGGGAGGCTCGACGCAATCGCGTGTATTGCGCCGGGGCCATTCTCGATGTGTTGGAAGAGCCGCTCCGTCTTGTGCATTAAACATCCCACAGGGCGCGCATGGTATTGCCTTACGCCTTCCAACCTCTTTATATTGAGACCATCAACCGAAGGACACCACTAGGAAACAATGCCACGAGTCATCGATTCACCTGAAGAGTTCACCATTGTCGGGGAGAACATCCACGCCACTCGCGTCCTCTTGCGCAACGGTAGACGCGCGAAGACCTTGGAAGACGGCACGGAGGTCGTGCCGTTTCGAGGGCCGGAGGGCGAGCGGCGCGTGCTCACCGTCCCAGAGTGGTACAAGTCCACTCAGCCGTATCAGCAGAACCAGATCAAGCACTTTCTCATCGCCATGAGGAAGGGCATCGAGGACGATGCCGACGAGCGAGAAGAGGGCAAGGCGTACATCCAATTCGAGGTACGAAGGCAGGTGCGAGCGGGCGCAAAGTACTTGGACATCAACCCTGATGAGGTCCATTACGACCTCGAGACGCAGAAGGCCTGCATGAGGTTCGCCGTCGAGGCCGTTCAGGAGGTTTCTCCGATACCCCCTTCAATCGACTCATCAAACTCGGAGATAATCGAGGCAGGGCTGTCGGCGTACGACGGGTCCGCGGGAAGGCCGATGATTAACTCGGTCGCCGCAGAGCGCCTAGAGGCGCTCGACATGGTCGTCGAGCACAACGCCCGCATGGTCCTCATGTGTACCGGACCCGAGGGGATGCCCCAGGACGACCAGGAACGACTCGACAACCTAAACTTCATCATGGAGCACGTGCAGTCGAAGGGCATCCCTTTGGACGATATTTATGTCGACGGCATCATCTTCCCGATCTCCGTCGATCCACAGTACGGGAATCACTATTTCGACGCTGTTCGCTCCATACGTGAAAAATACGGCAACGAGATCCACATCGGCATGGGCCTGAGCAACGTCTCGTTCGGAATGCCCGAACGAAGGCTGCTCAACGACACGTTCATATACCTATCCATCGAGGCTGGAATCGACGCGGGAATCCTCGATCCCATTGCGACAAAGCTCGACAGGGTATTCGCCCTGGACACCGAGTCGGAGCCGGTGAAGCTTGCTCTGGACACTCTCGAAGGCCGGGACGACTTCTGCATGAACTACATCATGGCCTACCGCGATGGGAGGCTGAAGGCGTAAAAGGGGCAGGCAATAAACTGCCTCTGCCCCGTTGGGAATACTTGATTCCAATTGACAAAGCTCTGTATCTGGCCGAATAATACATATCTTGTGACAAAGATCTTGAGTGGAGTGATGTATGCCAACGACGGAGCATGAAGGGCTGGAGCGGGAATTCCTGTATGTGACCGACCCGTTTGAAGCCAAGCACATCAAGAGCCTGTACGAAGGCAAAGACCCTCTGATGCACGAAATCGCCTACGCCTTGATAACGGGAAATGACGGCGAGGTGGGCAGGCTGGTCGAAAAGGGACTGGCGGACGGCTGGCAGGCCAATGACCTCCTCGATGACGGTCTGATCGCCGGCATGGCTGTTGTAGGTGTGAAGTTTCGCGACAACATAATCTTCGTGCCGGAAGTGCTCATTTCCGCTCGTGCGATGAAGGCCGGCATGGCCCACATCGAGCCAATCCTCTCCGCGTCCGGCGTCGAACCCGTCGGCACCGTGATCATGGGTACGGTCAAGGGCGATCTGCACGATATCGGCAAGAACCTCTGCATCATGATGCTGCGCGGCGCGGGTTTTGTAGTGCATGATCTTGGCGTCGACACCAAGAACGAAGAGTTCATCGACGCGGTGGTCGAGCACGAGGCCAAGGTGCTTGGCATGTCCGCCCTCCTCACCACAACTATGCCCAACATGGGTCGCGTCATCGAGGCGTTCGAGGACGAGGGGATGCGCGAAGAGGTCAACATCATGGTCGGGGGCGCTCCCGTGACGCAGGAGTTCGCCGAGGACATGGGGGCGGACGGCTACGGCGAGAATGCCATCGCCGCCGTCGATCTGGCAAAGGACTTCGTGGGCGCGGGCTAGGCTTTTTCTCGCCCCTACCGCGAGGTCAAGGTGAAAGGCATGGCAGAGCAGCGCATCGACGAGAGACGTTACAAGGCCAGCCTCGACCGCCTGTACGACATCTTCAAGGGCATGTCGGACACGGCTGATGAGGTATCACAGTGGCGCTGTCCGTACAAGAACGTCGAGTCTCGATGCACGGCTAAGTTCTCGTGCCGCAACCAGTATTTCACGAACATTCCTAGCGAACTGCCCGTATGCACCGGCAGCGACAAGCTGGATTACCGGAGCGCGTGGGAAGTCTAGGAACGCGGCGACCGCCGTTTATAGCGGCTTTTCAGGACTCGGCGGCCGGAAATTTACCCAAACCTTTATGATTCAACGTGTTTGACTGAACGGTGATCCAATAGTATGAACAACATCACAGTTCGCTCGCTGAATGAGAATGACGCCCGCGCCTTCCAAGAGCTGCGTCTCAAGGGATTGCAGGAACATCCCGAGGCTTTTGCTTCGACCTACGAGCGGGAAATCGCGTACCCCATGGACTTTGTAACCGAACGCCTCCGCCGAACCGCGGAATCGACGAACAACTTCACCCTAGGCGCTTTCCGTGAGGAGGAGTTGCTGGGACTGGTCGGTTTCTACAGGAAGACCGGCGAGAAAGAACAGCACCGGGGTCACATCTGGGGCATGTACGTCCGGTCTGATGAGCAGGGAAAGGGCATCGGAAAGGCCCTGTTAGCCGACGCGATAGAGCGGGCCGAGTCTCTCCCCGGACTTGGACAGATCGAGCTGTGTGTCGTCACTCGCAACAAGCAGGCCCGGAATCTGTACGGGTCTCTCGGCTTCTCATCTTGCGGCATAGACCCACGGGCGCTGTACGTAGACGGCAAGTACCTGGACGAGGAACGGATGGTCCTGATTCTCAACTGAATTTGAGAGAATAGGATGAATTCCCGGCTGACTACGCTAAACTATCCGCATGTCTCCAGTCCGACACGACAACCGCAGACTCGACTCTGTCGTCGGAAAGACCATCTTCGAGTACGCGGACACCCTTCGCGTACGAGTTCCCACCTCCTGCAACCGTAGTGGCGAGTGCCACGAGTGCATTGTTGAGATCAGGCAGGGCGAGGACGCCCTCAACTCCCCTACCCACGAGGAAGCGTTCCTACGCGACAACTACCGGCTGGCCTGTCAAGCGTATGTGACTGACCCGGATGCCGACGTCGAGTTCGTCATCCTCCGGCGTCAGCCTCGAATCCTGACGCAGACCATCAAGCGATCCGTACCGCTCGTGCCCTCCGTCAGCAAACGCGACGACGGCGTCTACTTCCACGGCGACCGCATCGACTCATACAAGGGCAGAATCTACGGCCTCGCGATAGACGTAGGCACCACGACGGTCGTGATGAATCTCGCCGACCTCGAATCGGGCGAAGTCCTGCATACGGCGTCGTTTGAGAATCCACAGCGGTTCGGCGGCAGCGACATTATGCACCGAATCTCGTACGACGGCGGCGAGTTCCAAGGGGAATTGCAGCAGGTCATGCTGTCGTCGCTGAACTTTGAGATCGGTTGGATGGCGCGGGAACTGGGCTTCCACCGTCGAAACATCTACGAGGTGGTGATCGTCGGAAACTCCACAATGCGGGATATTTTGTTCGGGATCGATGTCCAGTCGATCGGGGAAAAGCCCTACAAGTCAATGGTCGAGCACGAGTTGCTCCAAGGTGAACGGGAGACGACGGCGATCCACACGACAGCGACAGAGCTTGGCCTACGGGTCTTTCCAAAGGCCCACGTCTACGGGGGGCCGATCATCGCCAGCCACGTAGGCGCGGACGTTGCCGCCGACCTCCTCGCCATCGGGATGGACGAGCAGGACGACGTGGTCATGGTGCTCGACGTTGGCACGAACACCGAGGTCGTGGTTGGCAACAAGGACCGCATCATGGCAGCATCATGTCCAGCAGGGCCGGCATTTGAAGGCGGGGAAGTGATGTACGGGATGCCGGGGTACGTTGGTGCGGTCGAGTCTGTGAAGCTCACCGACGATTCCTGCGAGTGCAGCACCATCGGCGGGGCCGACGCGCAGGGCATCTGCGGTTCGGGCCTCATCGATCTGCTGGCCGAACTCCGCCGCACCGGAAAAATGAACCACCTCGGCGCCTTCGCCGACGGTTCACAGGTCTTCACCTTCCTGCCCGAAAAGGACATGACACTTTCGAGGGCCGACATCAGCGCGCTCGCGCAGGCCAAGTCCGCAAACTTCTGTGGACAATATATCGTCCTGCGGAACTTCGGAGTTCCGATTGACAAGATATCCAAGCTCTATCTAGCCGGCGGTTTCGCCAACTACATCGACGCTCAGAACGCGGTCAACATCGGCTTCGTCGCAAACTTTCCACAAGACAAGATCGTCAAGGCAGGAAACGCTTCGCTGGAGGGGGCCACGGTCATGCTCCTGAACACGGACATGCGAGAGGTCGCCGAGAACATGACCCGCAACGTCGAGCACATCGAATTAGAAACAACGCCCGATTTCTTCGAGGTCTTCGTCGAGGGCTGCATGTTCGACCCGATGACGACGACGATCGAGTGACCCCGCGACGTTGACACTATCGTTATACCCAACTACACTCCCCTACGTTCGACGCACGTGACTGCAAGCGATGGAACGCCCATGAGTACTTCTCCCCGCCTCATCTACTACAGCGACGCTCACCACTACCACGCCAAGCGGCTCGATCCGCCGGTGAACAGTCATAAGTTGCGTTGGCCTATCGACGAATTGGTGGGCACCGGCGTGGACATGCTGGCCTTCGGCCTTGGCTACGGCGACGTCTTCTTCCACCAGACGAAGATCGGGCGTGTGGTGGGTCAGGAAAAGGAGGTGTGGGAGCACTTCATCGATTGGCGGATCATGCGCATGGTCAAAGACGCGCACGACATGGGCACCGACCAGGTCCGGGAGGTGATCGAGAGGGGCCGTGAGATGGGCATTCCCGTCTTTCCGAGCCTCAAGCTCCAGGACCCTACCCCGCAGTACCAGGAACGCTGCGGCTGGCTCAAGTGGCGGCACGGCATGGAGGTCACCCTCGGCGAGGGGAACGAACGGTTCCCGGCCCACGCGACCGAGTGGTGCCTCGACTACACCAACGTGGTGGTTCGTGAGAACAAGAAAGCCCTCATACGCGAGATGCTCGAAGATTACGGCGCCGAGGGCATAGAATTGGACTTCATGTTCTTTCCGCTGTATTTCCGCGAGAGCCAGACGGAGACCGGCACACAGGTGATGACCAAGTTCGTTGCCGACATACGTGCGCTGGCCAAGGAGGTCGGATATGCGCAGGACCGCGAGATTCCTGTCATGGCGCGCGTCTGGTCCCGCCGTGACGACAACCTCGACATCGGCCTCGACGTGGAATCGTGGATCGCCGACGGGAGCGTGGATTACGTTGTCGGACAGATACCCCATACCTTGCTCGACATGGGCGTTTCAGACGGCAAGTGGCTCGCCGACGCGGCCAATGCGGCCGGGGCTTCTGCGTACCTCCGTCCCGGGTACCGTCTCAGTGACCTGCGAGCCAACATCGCCAACATCGAGATGTTCCGTGCCTTTGCTCACACGATCCGCGACCAGGGATTCGCGGGTATGTATTTGGGCTACCTCCCCTGGCCCTTCGCCGAATCCGAACACCGGCTCCTGCGTGAGATGGCCTATCCTGAGATGACCGCACGTCTCAACAAGCGATACTACCTCCCGCCGCGCGAGGAGTTGCAGACCTACGTCCGTCCTGACACGCGGGTGCTCCCCATCGCTCTTGAAGAGGGTGTGATGGAGCGCATCCCCATCTTAGTAGCCGACGATTTGGAGTCAGCCACCACCGACGGCGAGACTCGCGAGGCCGAACTGACACTGGCGTTCCAGCAGTTCTGCGTAGAGGACTTGGTAGCCCTGAGCATCAACGGGACAGACTTGACCATCGACCGCTCCAACATCTACGAGCCGAGCCGAGGACAGTACTGGCTCCGCTGGCTACTGGACGCGAGCACGATCAGGAAGGGCGAAAACGTCCTTGAAATCGCGATCACTAAGAAGGAACCAACGGCCGGTTTCGCCCGCACCTTGACCGGCGTCGAGGTATACGTAAGGTACCGCGAGTTCGACCGCGCCGAGTCTCTTGACGTTGCGACCGTTCCTCCGGCGTCGTAACTGAACCCCGATACCCGTCCGCCGACGTCAGGTTATTCCTCCTTACTTTCGAGTTGAAAATCGAGACACGTATAGCTTGACTATGGCTATAGGCGGTCATACCATTCGCCCAGCGTCTGAACATGCGAGAGTCCGAATGCAGTAGTCAATACACTCAGGAGGCTGCGGCTATGGCAGGAGAGAATGTACAGCAAGCGGGATTCTTCGGACGATTTCTACAGCCATACACTGACGAATTCTACCTGCTTTTCAGGCTAGTATTCGCGACGCTGGTCGGTCTTCACGGCGCGCAGAAGGCGTTTCTGCTCTGGGACTTCCCCGCGGGAGCGAATCCGAACGGACTGGGTGCTCTCGTCGACATCGCCGGCTGGGTCGAGCTTGCTGCAGCGATCCTCATCGGACTCGGCATCTTCACCCGGTTGGGCGCGGGCGCTCTGGTGGTGACCATGGTCGTCGCCTACTTCGGAGTGCACGCCGCCCTCAGCACGGCATGGCCATGGCCGCACCTGTACCCCAATCCGCCGGACGGGGGCAATGCGTTCGTGCAGCACGGCGGCGAAGTGACCATTCTGTGGTTTATTGCCGCGGGCATTATCGGGGTCTTCGGCAGTCGTAGGTGGGGCATAGAAAGATACTTCTTCGGCAAAGAGCATCTCTAGGGAGGTGTCTGCCGGGTGACTGAACAACGTTCGTGGTGAGCTTGTCGAACGATGGACGGCTCGACGACCCTTCGACAGGCTCAGGATGACTGGATCGTTATCTCAACATCGTTCGGAGTGGTCTCTGCCGACCCGTATAGTTCAGGGATGTCCAAGCGAGATGAACAAGAAGCGCCGACCGAATGCAGGTGCATCACGCTGGCGCTCTTCTCTTTCCCCGCACATTCCCGATATAACGTTGAAGACGGAATACCCGGCTTACTGCAACTTGAATAGATCAACCAGGAAGAGGATATGACGACCCAACACAGCATCCCAGCGATAACAGCCGGCAAGGTTGGAGCTCCACCCGGCTGGGCCGTCTTGCAGCGATGGCTGATCGAGACGATGAACGATGCCGCGCCGTTGGTAGTCGACAAGTACACGGAGCGGGGCGGAACGCCCTATTACGCCGACGACTTGGACGACTTGTACGAGATATTCTTCGGGTGGGGACTGTTCTACGCCATCGGCGGGAGCGAGCGTGTGCTGGAAATGGCGCTGGACAAGTGGAATGCCGTCACGCGCTGGGCCGACTCGGACATCGTGAGCCGCAAGAAGCACGGCATGTGGAATCGCGGGACGCACCGTGAGCCCTTCCGCCAGCAGATCACGAAGGAGTATTTCAACCTGACGCTGCCTCACGGCGCCGAGTGGCACCACATGGGCGAGGCCAACATGACCTTCTACGAGATGGGGCTCGCCGATCCCACCATCTCCGAGAACTTCCGACGCGCCCAGCGGTTCGCCGGATTCCTGATAGGAGAGGACCCCGACGCGCCGAACTACGATCCTTTGCACAGGATTATCCGGTCGCCCATTCACAGCAGCGTCGGGCCGTACTTCGAAGCTGATGCCCACGAGGTAGCTTGGTGGCTGCAGGGAAGCGAGATTCCGTTCGCCCGAAACTACGGTCTGCGCACGACGCTCCACCCGGCGATCGAAGACCTCGAACTGGACTGGTACGAAGACCCGGAGCGGGCAGATCAAGTCGTGCGGCTGTTCAACGACATGGTGCTAAACGGCGACATCGCCAACAACCTCGCCGCAACCGGACTGGTTACCAACGCCTTCCTCTACACCGGCGAAGAGAAGTACCGGAAGTGGGTCCTCGACTACGTCGAAGCATGGATTGATCGTACGAAGGCAAACGGGGGAATCATCCCCGACAACGTGGGCCCCAACGGCAAGCCGGGGGAGCAGCGCGGCGGTCAGTGGTGGGGGGGCCTGTACGGCTGGAGCACGAGAGGCTTCAACAACCTTGCCCACTCGATCACGATCGGCGTTCAGTGCGCCCTCCTCCTCTCCGGCGACTACGGGTACCTCGACCTGCTGAGATCGCAGATCAACGTACTCCTCGACAGGGCCAAGACACGTGAAGACGGCCAGCTTGTCGTGCCCCTGAAACACGGTCCCGACGGCTGGTCGAACTACGGCCCCATTCGGCTCAAGGAGCTTGCCCACCTGTACCATCTATCGATGAGTGAAGAGGACCGGCAGCTGCTGGTCCGCGCCTTTGAGGGTGAAGTGGAGCGCGATTGGACCAACTTCAAGCCACACTCGGAGAAAAACGACGGGACGTTTGAGGGTGGCCGGTTCCTGTACTACGAGGGACAAAACCCCGAATGGGCTGAAACGGTCCTCGGTTGGGACTATCAGGCATGCGTCGACGCCATCGCGAGGATGCGCGCTGAGACCCGCGATCCTGAACAGTTCATCGTTGACAACGTGCATCCTCCTCTGTCGGTCGTTACGAAGGCACTGACGCAGGTCGCCCTGGGCGGGCCGCAGTCGGTCTACAACGGCGGCCTGAACCAAGGCGTGGTGCGGTACTTCGATGTCACGTCCGACGATCGGAGTCCGACCCCACTGAGGTCGGAGCCCGGGCGACCGGGACTTCCCAATGACGTTGCCGCGTTGGTGGACGAGCTAGGCGCCGACCGTGTGGGAGTGCAGCTCGTCAACCTCGACAGGGATAGGTCGAAGAACCTGATCATTCAAGCCGGCATGTTCGCACAGCACACGTTTACGTCCTGCGAATCCGAAGGCGGCGATACAGTTGAGGTGAACGGCAAGCACATTCAGGTAACACTCCCTCCCGCCTCGCGAATCCACCTTGGTCTGGGGCTTCAACGGTACGTAAACATGCCGACATACGCCTTCCCATGGCATGGAGACGCTATTCCCGTGCCGTTCCGTTAGACCTTGACGATGAAACGAAGGGCGTACTACCCTACCCTTGATATCCCCTTGTTCTCGTTCATAGCGAGCGCAAGTCACGGAGAGCAAGATGACCCAAGCAGTTGCGCTGGCGACACACCCGCGAGACGTCCGTGAACTGATCCGACGGCGCGATTTCACCGGCATCACCGCCGGTGTGTCGCCAGGGTACGTTCAGGCGAACCTCGCCATATTGCCGAAGGACCTTGCATTCGACTTCCTGCTCTTCTGCCAGCGCAACCCGAAGCCGTGTCCCATCATCGAGGTCATCGAGGCGGGCAAGGTGGAACCTTCGCAGACCGCTCCGGGCGCTGACATCCGCACTGACCTGCCCAGGTACCGCGTCTACCGCTACGGCGAGTTGGAGGCCGAGATCGAGGACATCTCCGACTACTGGAGCGACGATCTCGTGTCCTTCCTGATCGGCTGCAGTTACTCGTTCGAGAACGCGATGCTCGACGCGGGCATTCCGCTCCGCCACCACGAACAGGGCTCGAACGTGTCGATGTTTATTACCAACATCGACTGCGTACCAGCCGGCATGTTTGCAGGGCCGATGGTCGTGTCCATGCGCCCCGTACACCACTCGAAGGTCGTGAAGGCCGTTCAGGTTACGTCGCGGTTCCCCAACACGCACGGCGCGCCCGTGCATATCGGCGAACCCGAAGCTATCGGAGTAGAAGACCCCACCAAGCCGCACCTGGGCGACCCACTCGCATTCAAGGAAGGCGAGCTTCCGGTATTCTGGGCCTGCGGCGTGACACCTCAGGCCGTGGCCATGGAATCCAAGCCGCCGCTGATGATTACGCACTCTCCCGGCCACATGTTCATCACCGATCTGCGCGACGAGGACGTGTCGGTTCTGTAAGGGGAAACAGATCGCAACCGTTCGTGGTGAGCTTGTAGAACCATGAACGACCCTTTGACAGGCTCAGGGTGAATGGGTCGGGTCCCTTTTTAGGCAACCCTTAAGATGGTGTGACCTTGTCAATCTGTGCCCTCCCACAACTCTTTACGGGAACCGCGCCACAATCTCGCTGCGTATCGTCTCTACAATTGCGTCGATGCTCAGGGTCCCATCTACGATCATGTCAGAGCTTGCGCGCATTCGCTCTCGAAATTCCTCATAAATCGGCCTCGCTTCAGCCAGATATCCTGACAATTCACCCTTCGCATACTCAAGGACTTCCTCTGTCGTGCGGTCCCTCTGCCCATCGATCTCTCGCAGCACTCGCCTCGCCATTGCAACGTCCAGCGGCGCGTCGATGAACACCATCAGGTCAATGAACCGTCCGGATTCCGTGTGCGCTCGACCGAGCGGCGCGTCGGCCACGATATATCTCTTGGAGTCCAGCAGCGCATTTCCAGCCGGATAGCGGATGCTCTCATCGGCCTTCAACGCCTCCAAGTGACTGGTGAAGACCGGAGTCTTGTAGGCATCGTAGTCCGCTCCCGCAGCGAACCAGCGCTGAAGGTCGTCGGGGTGGACGTTGGTATCGTCGTAATCGTCGAAGTGGAGCGCGACGGCATCCTGCAGGGCTCTCGTGAGGCGCTGGGTGACAGTGGTCTTTCCGCCACCCGTGACTGCGCTAATGCCGATTATCACGATCGATTTCATGTCCAATATCTTGTCCAACTCTCCGTTATCGGTGCAACTCTGCTATGGTAGACTACCGCCAAATCGATCACCAACAATACGGAGCCATACCGATGCCCTCCCACTCATTCAAGCTCGGGATATTCCTGAACGAGTTGCAGCTTCCTCTCGATGAGGGGCTGGAGGAGGCAAACCGTCTTGGCGTCGAGTTCGTCTGGTTCACCCAACTCCCTGGCAAGCCACCCATCGCCGACCTGACCGATTCCGAGGCCGATGACATCCAGCGAAGGATTGAGGCCGCGGGCCTGGAGCACATGAAGGTGAGCGCGGGGTCTCCGTTCAAGTTCCTCGATCTCACGGAGGTGACAGTAGAAGCGCTCGAAGACCACGAGGAGTTCGAGGCCGACTTCCGGGCGATGGTGCGCTCGATGGAACTTGCGAACCGCTTCGGAGTTGGGGCGGTGTCGGTCTACAGCTTCGCGTGGCCCGGCGAGTATACGGCGGACAAGCCGACGTGGCCGATGCGCTGGATGACGCGAGGCGGGGTCATCTCCGACGTTGAGATGGACAAGCTCGTCAAGGCATACACTCTGATGGCCGAGCAGGCGGAAAAGCACGACGTCGATCTCGTCCTGTCCATGATGCCGTGGAACTACACGAACACGACCGAGAACTTCAGGCTCGTGGCCGAGCGTGTGGGCTCCGACCGCATCAGGGCGATGTGGGGAGCGGCCGACAATTTCAACTGCGGCGAAAACGATGTTGCCACACGGGGCTTCGTCAACATCAAGCCCTACGTATTCGGGATGCACGTGAAGGACCTGCGAGTCAACGACGGCCTTAACCTCGATTTCGATTACCTGCCCTTCGGCGAGGGTGAGGTCGATTACCCCACCGTTTTCAGGAACGTACATGACAGCGGCCTGGACCCCTACGTTTCGATATCGACCCACTGGACGCCGGAAAGCGGCGACCGCGTGGAAGCGATGCGGACACAGGTCAGGAACGTCAGGGCATTGCTGGACACGCTGGACGACTGACCTACCAACGGCGCGAGGGCCACAATGACCAATCAGTTGAACGTCGCGATCATCGGGTGTGGTGGCATCAGTCGCGGCCATCTCCCCAACCTCCTCAACACGCCCACCCTTCGCCTCGTCGCCACGATGGACCTGGTCGAGGAAGCAGCGAGGGAACGGGCAGAGCAAGGAAACGCCCAATACTGGACGACCGACTACGACCGGGTGCTGTCGGACGACGAGATAGACGCAGTTCTGATCTGCTCCACGCACAGCACCCACACCGAGCTGACGCTTCAGGCACTCTCGGCGGGCAAGCACGTGTACGTGGAAAAGCCGCCCTCCATGACCATCAAAGAGGCCAAGAGCGTTCAGAAGGCCTCGCATGAGACGGGTCTGCACGTCATGAGCGGCTGGTGGTTCAAGCACTCGCCGATCACCAAGCGGCTTCGGGAGGTGATAGAGGAGCCGCGCTTCATTCTCTTCACCTGCCGGATTCCCCTGAACAACTTCAGGACCGGCCTCCCTCAGTCCCCGGATCCCTACGCCGCCAACGGCATCCTCGACCTCGCAGGGTACAACCTCCATTTCATCTGGCACGTGATGCGCTCGCAGCCCGTAGAGGTCACCGCGATGGGCCTCGACGGGGGGGAGAACAATACGAGTTCCATCCTCATCCAGTTCGAAAACGGTGGCTTGGCCGACTCCATCACCAGCCTCATGGGCGGAGGCGGAATCATCCCGAAGCACTATGTCGAGGTTGGAGCGGGCAACGTCAGCGCGGCAACTCTACGCTTCGGCAACCTCGTATTCGAGGGAACCGAGGAGCCCGGCATCGAACACAACGAGTATCACGTGGGCTTCGACGAGGAGCTCGGCATGTTCGCGAAGCTGTGTCTCGAAGGCGGGCCGAATCCCATGGACCCGTGGGAGGCCAACGTGCCGACCGTTATCTTCGAGAAGGCCCTGGAGTCGATGAGGACTCGGCGTGCGGTGCCGGTGAACATGGCCGACGAGTTCTTTTTGCCCAACGGGAAGCTCCCGCTCAGCATCACGCAGTTCGGCGACAACGAAGAGTGACGCGCTTCTCGGTCGAGCCCGACCGCGTCGACCTTCCATCGGGCGCAACTGCGGGCGCTCGCAGGACGTGGATCAAGCGAGATGGGCGGGCCATCGCGGCTCTCAGCCAGAACGCGTACCGATCGTACGTCTATCCGCTGTTCACGCCGAGCGGGGTCTCGGTCACGGCGGAGTCGCCCATTGACCATCCGCACCATAACTCTGTGACCGTCGGGGCCGACCACTTCGACTGCCTTTTCGTCTACGACGGTCATCGTATGGAACGCGGCACCTACAACTTCTATGTAAACGAGACGTTCCAGGGACGCGCCACTGGTCGAATCTCAGCCGTGTCGGTTGACTCCGAGGAGACCGACGATGCCACCCTCCGAATTGTCCAGCGCCTCGAATGGCAAGGGCCTGTCGAGTGGGGCGCGCCGGAACGTCGAGTGCTTGCGACGGAGACCCGGACGATGGAGGTCAGCACTACGGACAGGGCAAACGTCCTTGATATCCGCTCCCGGCTGGAACCCACCGAATGGGACATCGTGATTGGCCCAACCAGACACGCCTACTTCACGGTGCGAATGGCGGACGGACTGCGGGTCGTGGACGGAGGTAGGATCGTGGACGCAGACGGTCTCGGCACCGTCGAGGGCATCAATGACAACACGGCCACATGGGTGGATATGTCGGCGGTTGGGCCGCACGGCCAGGAAGTGGGAGTGGCCGTAGTGTCTCATCCACGTCCGAAGCCCGCCGCTTGGTATACGTACGAGTGGGGATCGGTGGCCCTCAATCCCTTCCTGCACGAAGAGCGGTCAATACCACGTGGCAAGGCACTAGAGTTGAGAGTATCCGTCGTCGCCCACGACGGGCCGTTGTCTCACGACTTGATCGAGAGCGTGTATGATGTGCGTGATCGCTAAGAAGACGGCGAAATTACCTCACTTGAGAGAAAACGATGGCGAACACCGTCGAACTGACTCGAAGCATCGAACACCTTCGCAGTGAGGGTTACTGCATTCTCGAAAACGTCATTCCCTCGGGCGAGATCGAGGCGCTCAGGGACAGTGTGGTTGCGACTGCGGACTCTGAGGAATACCAGGAGAGCCGGGACTTCATCGGCAACAACCGTGACTTTCCACGCTACGTCGGCAGCGAGCGGGTACTGGGTGTAGTCGACGCGATGCTTGGCAGGTTCGCCCGGATCGCATTCACCGGGCCGATCATCCGGCAAGAGCGCGACAAGCGCGGGAGTTGGCACTCAGACTGGCCGTTCGGGGCGGGAGGCGCGGCCTTCATTCCGGAGCCTTATCCAGATGTGGTGGCATACCTGACGAGCATCTGGATGCTGACGCCATTTTCCGCTGAAACGGGCGGTACGCTTATCATCCCACGCAGCCACACGTGGCGGATCGATCCGTTGGGCGGCAGCGGCCCCGCCGCCGAAGCGAGACATCCCGACGAGATCCACGTGACGGGCGAACCCGGAAGCGTGATGATCTTTGACAGCCGAATGTGGCACGCCAAGCCGAACAACGATGCCGACGCGAGACGAGTGGCAGTCAGGGTGTGCTTTGCCCCGTGGTGGCTGAATCTCGACGTGCTCGACCCGGACTCTGCCGATGGTCAGCGCATGGCGGCAGTGGCTGGGGCCGGACGCGCCACCGCATCACCGGCTATGCCGAAGATACCCGTTGAGGCGTTCGATGCGTTCCCGGATAATGTCAAGCCGCTCTACTACCACTGGGTAGATAGGTAGCACACCCCATGAGCGTCTGTCATTCCGAGTGAAGCGAAAAATCTAAGGTGCTTTGATGCCAAGTCGCTGCGGGGTTTCAGCTACGAGAGCTATCCCGAAAGCAGGGATTTTAGATTCCTAACTTAGCCCCGCTGCGTTCGGGATGACAGTGTTTGGAGTCGTGCAACGGACCCTCCTCGCGGGGACGACGGGAAGTCGCACTAGATCAGCAGCCGCTTCCGATACTCCTGCATTTGCGGGGCCAGGCCCGTCTCATGCATGAAGCCGACAAGCTGCTCATGGATCGCCTCTGCGCGCTCGGGATGCTGAGTGATTACGTTGCTCTCCTGTTTCGGATCGGCCTTGAGGTTGTAGAGTTCCGAGCGTGTGTCGCCGGGACTGTACAGCAAGGTCCAGTCGTCGGTTGTGATCGTCGTGACGTTGGCATGCGACATTCGTCTTTGTCGGTCGTCGACCGCATTGACGGCGTCGCCGGGGTTGGCGAACGGTACCGTCGTGATCGTGAAGTCCCTTCCAGGCAGGGTGGGATTACGCATTTGCGGGAGAAGGGAGTGCCCTTCTACCCACATGGGGACATCGAGCCCCATGACATCGAGGACAGTAGGCATGACGTCGACTACAGAGGTCAGTCCGTCGTATGTACCCGAGTCGACGCCCGGAGCGGATATCAGGAGGGGAATCGAGGCGACCTCTTCATACAGTGGCGAGAAGCCCCAGATGGCGTTCTCTTCCCCGAACTGGTAGAGCGAACCGTCCGGCTTCTTGGCGAACTGGAGTTTGCCGAACCAGCCGCCGTGTTCTCCGAAATAGAATCCGTGGTCGGACGTGAAGATGATCGCCGTGTTGTCGGTGAGCCCCATGTTCTCCGCCATCCGAAGCAGGTAGCCGACCCACGTGTCAACCATCGTGACCTCGCCGCAGTAGGTCGCGTGTGCCTTGTCGATGAGTTCCATCGAGTAGCCCGGCATCTCGTGCCACCGTCCGTAGATGGGATGGATGAGCTCGCCATCATAGTCGGGCATGTACAGTTTCGTGTAGTAGTCGGGCGCGTCCCACGGCTCATGCGGGTCCCACGTATCGATGTAGAGGAAGAAGTCCTCCTCATGGTGAAGCTGCAGCCACTCCATTGCGTTGGTGATCGTACGGGCAACGTTCCGGTCGGACTCGTACCGCCATGCGTACCGGGCCTCTTCCGACTCGTGATGCGCCGTCTCCGTCTTCAATATCCCGCCGCCGACCTGTCCCGAGTACATGTTGAAGGTCTGGAAGCCCCGGTCGTAGTTCATCCCCTCGCGCAGGTAGAAGGGCGTATCGACCATCGCGGCAGTGTGGACGCCCTCGGCGGCAAGGACTTCCGCCAGGGTCGACACGCCGTCCGGCAGAGGCTCCCACGTCATGAACGACGCCGTCCATCTGCCCGTCGCGTGGTCGGCGCGCGTCGGCATCGTGGGAAACCCGCCCGCGTAATGGCGATTGAATCGCGTTCCCCTGCCCGCCAAGGCGTCAAGGGAGGGCGTCCGAATGGAGTCCATCTTGCCGTAAGCGCCGACGTGGTCCTGTCGGAAGGTGTCGGCGACGATCCAGATCACGTTCATGGGAATAGCCCCGATTCAAGGTTGCGGCGAACCATACCATAGTAGCGAGAGCGAAACCGCTCTTGACGTAGCGCCGCAGTAGAAGACCACCCGGACATCCAAGCGTACTTTTGGGGGTGAAGTGCTGCCCCCTACTGGCACGCCAGCGAGCGAGCTATGTCCCACTCATGATGGACAGTATCGTGCGCTATTGTTTGCACGACTTCGGTCAACGTCTGTATGCCCCTTCCTGGATAGTTGAAGATTGCAGGGCTGTCAGACGTGGCTTCCAGCGCTTCGGTCCAGGCGGCGACGCTTTGGGAGAGAGACCACAAGGCAGTCTGAAGGGGCATATGCTCGTACCCACGAACCGCCGCAAGGGCATCCTGATCGTAGGAATGTATAAGCTCCTGTCCTGCTGTGGCCCGGCTCCAGAGGCGCTCAGCCCAGATGCGGATGTTGTCAGCGACGTGGAAAACGTACGCATTCACAGTCCACGTCAGGTCGTGGTGCTGCGCCGTACCATCATGACCATCCAGCAACTCAGTGTACCTTCGAGGAGCACCGGCGATAATACCTGCCGAAGCGTCCAGAGATGTCGACCACTCGAATCCGCATTCCCTGCAGGGATCTCCGTAAGTGGTTATTCCAAATGAATTCATCAAAATCACTCGTTCAGGAACGCCTTACGCATCATTCTATGTACGAGTCACATGAATTATCCAGCATTCACCGTATCGGCCGACATATGCCTTCCAGCTTGGCGCGAAGGAACGAACAAGCTATGATGATCTTGCGGGCCGGTGCGCCCTTTTTCGCTGCACTCCTCCCAACCAATCGATTGATGCCCGGGAGCCATCGCTAGCCATGGACTCGATACCGATAAAGTTCCCTGAAATCTATGAGGGCTTCGCCGAAGCGGAAGGCGTCCTCCGCATTTCGTCCGATGCCCTGACGTTGGAGTATCAGGTCAAGGACAACCTCATAGGCATAATGAAATCTGATGTGCAGACTGCTGCGATCCCCTTCGAGAGAATCGATGAGGTCGATTTCAGGTCGAACTTCATCCGAACGAGCCTCAACATCAGGGTGGACAGTATGCAGGTGGTGGAAGAAGTGCCCGCGCCAAGCAGGGCAAAGTCAGCCTCAAGGTACCTCGACGCTATAGGAAAGAGGCCGCGGTGATTGCTCACGAAGCATCCATCAGGTCATCTCAGAGCAAGCTTGACAGGCTTGAGGGTGACGCCGATTCTCTGTGAGTTCTTCTTTGTTTCGCGCGCACTCACCGAGTGCCGCGCCGGGACATAACGCACCGCTCGGCCCGTTGACAGTCGGGCCATTGCGCCATTAGTGTGGTGGATAGGGAGGCGGTGTCACGTTACCTCATCGCCCGCTTATTTCAAAACGACCGATGGAGTGACCAAGATGAAGGCGGTCTACCTCACTGAACACGGCGGCCTCGAAGCGCTGCAATATGGCGATATGCCGGAGCCCGTTATCGGGCCGAATGATATCAGGGTGCGGGTCAGGGCCTGTTCGCTGAACAGGCTGGACATCTTCACGCGCCAGGGGATCAAGGGCACGCGCATGGTCTTCGACGGACCGCACATCCTCGGCGGGGACGTGGCCGGCGAGGTGGCCGAGACCGGCAGCGAGGTACATAACGTCAAGACGGGAGATCGCGTCGTCGTCAACCCTCGCCTTACCTGCGGGCAGTGCCAGTACTGCATTGCGGGTGAGTCGGAGCTATGCACCCGTCCGGGCAGGATCGGCTCGAATACGAACGGTGGTTATGCTGAGTTTGTGAAGGTGCCGGGCGTCAACGCGGTTGTCATTCCCGATTCCCTTTCATACGTCGAGGCGTCATCGCTCCCTACGGTATTCATGCCCTCTTGGACGATGCTCATCCGGCGGGCCAACTTGCAGGCGTGGGAGACGGCGCTCGTGCTGTCCGCATCCAGCGGGGTCGGGTCGGCAGCGATCCAGGTGGCGAAGAACATCATCGGCTCCCGCGTGATTGCCACGACGAGCTCCGAAAAGAAGGCCGAAATGGCGAAGGCCCTCGGGGCCGACGAGGTAATCAACTACTCCCGCGAGGACATCGCCGAACGTGTGCGGGAGCTCACCGACCGTCGCGGCGTCGACGTTGTGGTCGACCACGTTGGCGAGGAGTTCTGGCCCGCCGCGTCGAGGTCTCTGGCACCCGGAGGGAGATACGGAATCTGCGGCGTGACGACCGGGTACCGAGGACAGCTTCAGATGGGAGTCCTCTTCGTAAGGAACCAGACCGTTTTCGGCGTGTTCATGGGACGACAGGAGGACCTTCGTCAGATCATCGAGATGGTAGCGAAGGGGAGGATACGAGGCATCGTCCACGACACTTACCCATTGCAGGACGCAGCGGTAGCCCACAAGGTTATGGAGGAGCAGTCGTTCTTCGGCAAGCTCGTCCTTACCGTGGATTGAGCTATTGCTCCGAACGTTCGCTATTGGGCGGACCCGACCGCGTTCTCAACGGCATTTCCTTCAGGAAGAGCGTGGCTACGAATCCAACTGCGAGTGTTATTGCCGCGAATACGAACACGTCGCTGATGGCAGACGCCAGGGTTTCTCGCAGGGCAGCCAGAAGACCTGAGAGGATTTCCGCACCTTCCTCTCCCCTGCCTGCAAGCTCTGCCTTCAGACTAGACAGTGCGTCCGGATTAACGAGTGCCTGTGGATTGTTGCTCATCTCTGTGAGTTGTTCCTCAGGGATGGCATCCTTCACATTGGGGGGTAACGAGTCGTTCAGTCCGGCCGCGAACCGGCCGGCCATGAAGGACCCCAGCACAGCAAGACCCAGCGCACCGCCGACTGAGCGGTAGAACTGGGTGGCGGACGTCACCACTCCCAGCAGGTTGTGAGGAACTGCGTTCTGCACGGAGATCGTGAAGCTGGGGAACGTGATGCCAAGTCCCAGACCCATTACGACGATGCTGGCGACCGCCTGCGCGAACGAGGTTTCCGCAGTCATTCGGGACATGAGCGCCATTCCTGCGGCCATGATCGCGATGCCGATTAGACCTTGGATTCGGTAGTGCCCTCCGAAACGCGAGAGCGTCTGCCCTGCCAGCGTCGCGGCCACCACCATGCTCATCATCATTGGCGTAAGGAAAGAACCGCTGCTGGTGGCAGACGCACCGAGTACTCCTTGGAAGAACAGGGGCACGAAGATGATTGCTCCGAACATGCCAAATCCCGTGATGAACACGGCGATGAGCGAGATAGTCACGACTCGATTCGAGTAGATACTCAATGGCATTATCGGCTCGTCAGCCCTCTGTTCGACAAAGATAAACAGCCCAATCATGATCGCGGCGAAGGCGAGTATTCCGCCCGTCTCCAGCGATACCCAGTCAATGTGGACGCCTCCGAGCGACAGGCCAACCATGAGCGGCACGACGACAAGCACGAGAAGGCCCATACCCGCGAAATCGAGCCGCTGGGCCAGACGGTCGGGCCTCATGTTGGGGAAGAACCGGACGAAGAGGGCGATCACTATGAGGGTCAGGGGCACATTGATGTAGAAGACCCAGTTCCACGAGAGGTTGTCGGTTATGAATCCCCCCAGCGTCGGGCCGATGACCGAAGAGAGGCCGAACACGCCTGCGACGATGCCCTGGTACTTACCACGCTCCGCGGGCGGGAAGAGGTCACCGACGGATGCAAAGGAGAGCGCCATGATGCTGCCGCCACCTATGCCCTGTATCGCCCGGAAGAATATGAGCTGGTTCATCGTCTGGCTGGCACCGGCGAGTACCGACCCAACGAGAAAGATGATGATGCCACCCAGGAAAAAGGTCTTGCGCCCGTAGAGGTCGGACAGCCTACCAACGATTGGGACAACAGTTGTCGAGGCGACCAGGTATGAGGTGGTGACCCAGGTGAATCGATCGAATCCACCGAGGTCGGCGATGATTCGAGGCATGGCAGTGCTGACAACAGTCTGGTCGAGGGCCGCCAGGAAGAGAGCGAGCATGAGACCGCCCATCGTCAGGACGATCTGACGTCTCGGCATCGGCCTGAAGTCCGTCTCGTAGGCGTGAACCGCTTCGCTGGTTCCCTGCTTGGCGGGCGTTTCAGAGTCCGATGCCATGCTCACCTAACGTAGCCTGACGAGCTTGTCGACGCGAGGGAGGAGAAATCATGAATTCGCATGAGTCAATCATACGTCTCGCCTAGGGTGCGAACAATCAATCTTGCGGCCAGGATATTCAACTCCCCTGCGACCTTCCCTCAAGCCGTCTCGAATGAAACAGGTAGTGGTTAGCATACCCGGCGTACGGCGCAAAATGCTCCTGCGCCCATGCCCGAACGCGGCGTATGTCGCTCGACTTCACGCGACGCGCTCTCGGATATCGCTCGCGTAGAATCTGTCGGATGTGCGTATCGACAGGGAAGGCCTGTGGCTTGTCCATGCAGAATAGCATGATGCAGTTCGCCACCTTGTCCCCCACCCCGTCGAGGGTCGTCAGCGTATCGAGCGCGTCATCGTATGTGGCATTGCGAAGGGCCAAGAGGTCTATCTCTCCCCCTGCGACCCTCTCGGCGGCAGAAACGATGTACCGCGCTCGATAGCCGAGGCCAAGATCGCGTAACGCCTGCTCCCCCGCCGTCACTAGCGCGTCCGGAGTCGGATAGGAATGACGGGTAAGGTCGCCGAAGGATATCGGCCTGCCGAAAGACCGGCACATGTCCTCGACGTTCCGCGTGATGCGTAGCACGTTCGAGTTCTGGGCGCACAGGAAGGAGAGAGTCGTTTCCCACGGGTCTTGCCTCAGTATCCGCATCCCTCGATAGCGGTTGAATGCTTCGCGTAGACCTTCATCGTGCGAAAGCGCGGAATAGACCTCGTGCAGGTCAATGTCCAGCGAAAAATAGTTTCGCAGCCGTGACGCGGTCACATCTACATCGTCGTCCGCCGTTGCGAAGGCTATGCCGCCCTCGACCTCACGCAGCCGCACGATGCGCCCGAAGACGATACCCTCATACCACTCCCCTGTCTTCCTCCACCGGAACACCTGCCCGCTAAATAGCGTGCTTTCAAGATCGAGAGGCTGACCGTCGAGTGAGAGGTAGTCTACGCGTTGCCCTTGAGTCGTTACCGCCCCAGCCACATTCGCACCTCGTCACCCAGTTCGTCGAGCCTGCAAGTCTTCCGCGATGCCGGGGGCAGCGACCGGAGAAACAGCGAGCCGTACCTCCGGGAAATGACCCGACGATCGAGGATTATAGCCACGCCCCGATCCGTTTTCGTGCGGATCAGTCGCCCGAATCCCTGCCGAAGGCGCAGGACTGCTTGCGGCACGGCGTACTCCATGAACGCGTTGTCGTAAAGCTCCGACCGCGCCTCGAACACCGGCTCGGTGGGCACGTTGAACGGCAGCCGCATAACCACGAGCGCCTGCAGCGAATCGCCTGCTAGGTCGATTCCCTCCCAGAAGCTCGCCGTCCCCAGGATGATCGACTCCGGGTTCTCTCGAAAGCGCCGGATGATCTGGTCCGGACTGCCGTCGCTCCCCTGCACAAGCAACTCGATTCCCTGTGACTTCATGCTTGCCCGCATCATATCCGCCGCCGACCTGAGTGAGGCGTAGGACGTGAACAGCGCCATCGTCCGTCCGTCCGCCGCAATGGCAGCGTCCCCTATGGCCTGCGCCGCCGCGTCCATGTACGTGGGGGCAGAAGGCTCCGGCATGTCGTTCGGAACGCACACCAGCGCCGAGCTTGGATAATCGAACGGAGAACCGAGCAGCCGATGCTCCGAGTTGACAAAGCCTGTCCGCTCCCGGATGTGGTCGAACGTACCGCCAGCGGCGAGAGTGGCGCTGGTCATCACGACCGCACTCTTTCGTGAGTACAGGTGCTCCTCAAGAAGCTCTCCGATGTGAAGTGGAGCGCCAAAAAGCGTCACGTCGTCGCCTCGCGCCGACTTCTCAGTCCAATAGACTATGTCCTCCTTTGGGCGAACGGCGAATTCTTCAAGGTTCTGCCGGATGTCGGCGTTGTTCTGTGCGCTACTGCTCAGTTCGATAATCAGCCCCTCATGATCGTTGGCGTCGTCTGATTCCAGGTCCTGAAACGTGGAGATCAGGGCATCCAGGGAATTCGCCAGACTGACTAGACTGAGGTTGACGTTCTCCCAGACCGTCTCAACATCCGACCAGAAGGGCTGCCGTCGCGTTCCCTCCGTAACCCGCATCTGACGGTCCGCCCGCGAGTCTCCCCCTACCCGATCTTCCAGAAGCCCGAACAGCGCAGCCGTTCCTTCTCGCAAGGCCGGTAGCAGGCCCGGGGCTATTTGCCCTACGTCCTTCAACACCCGGTCTACCCGCTCTATGTCCGACAAACGCTGCAGCGCCGTCATCGAGCGGCTAATCAGCCCTCGTTCGCCCAGCAGTTCCTGAAGAAGCTCACCAACCGCCGTCCGGCTGACCTCGAATCCCAGATGATTGGTAGCCACCGCTTCGAGATGGTGCGCCTCGTCGATGATGAGGACGTCGTACTCCGGGATGATGGTGCCGCCTGCGACGATATCGGTAAGCAGCAACGCATGATTGACCACCACGAGATGCGCGGCCTCCGCCCTCGCCCGTGACGAACGTAGGAAGCAAATTCTATCCTGGCCTCTACAGTCGAGCGCGCCCTGCGCAGACACGCGATTCCAGTTTGAGAGACTCCGTCGACCAATGTTCAACTCATTTCGGTCGCCTGTCGACGTGCGGTCGAGCCATACGAGGATGCCGGACAATAGCCGCGCGTCCTCTTCGGACAAGCTGTCCCCGTTCTTGGCGTGCGTCCACCGCCTCATGCACAGGTAGTTCGCCCTGCCCTTCAGGAGCGAGTACTTGAGCTCGTGAGCGCCGCCCGGATAGGAGATTGAGAGGGCATCGACAAGCGTGGGAATGTCCTTCGCAATGAGCTGCTCCTGGAGGTTTATCGTGTTGGTGGAAACGACCACACGCCTACCGTTCTCAAGCGCGTAAAGCGCAGCCGGAAGCAGGTAGGCCAGCGACTTGCCGACACCGGTTCCAGCCTCGACGATCAAGCGCTGTCCTTCGTTGATTGCCTCAGCAACCGAGCGTGCCATCTCGACCTGCTCGGTCCGGTGCTCGAATCCCGGCAGGACACTCGCAAACGGCCCGTCCTCTCCGATTAGCTCGGCGACCTCGTCCACGTCGACCGGCTTATCACCCTCGCCGGAGGGGAGTGCTTGATAGTGTCCAAGACGCTTTCGCAACTCTTCGTTGTCGAAGCCGCCGTCACGTCCGTCCGATCGTTCAGACTCCGCTGCGCGACGCATCGCGGCAAGCTCTCGGAGGTCCACAACGGGCTCATCTAAGCTCATCTGTGCGCGGCTTACCGTCCCATCACCAACCAGTTGTCTAAGGAGATACCGCAGCGCCGAGGTCGAGGACTTCGACGCGATGCTCTGTATCTCTCGAAGTGTTTCGGGATTGGTCTCGCTCGCTATCCGCAAAAGCGCGAGGAACACCCGGCGCGTAGTCTCAGCGTCGTCCGCGGCCCGGTGCGCCCGCTCGACCGGCACGTCCAGTTCCTTCGCGAGACCCGTCAGCGAGTGGTACGACGCCCACGGCACGAACACCCTGCCGAGGTCGTAGGTATCCGATACCGGCCCGTCAATTGGCAGTCCGTGACTGCGCAGGAACCCCAAATCGAACCCAACGTTATGCCCGACCACAGGAGCGCCATCTATGAACGGCAGCAGTTCAGTCGCAACGTCTGGAAAATACGGGGCTCGATCGACGTCGCGTTGCGTGATGCCCGTATAGTCCCGGATGAACCTGCTGAGCCGCTCGCCCGGATTCACGAACGACTGGAAGACGCCAAGCACCTCATCGCCCCGAAACTTGACCGCTCCGACCTCGATGATCCGGTCGCTCTCAGGCTCCAGACCGGTCGTCTCCGTGTCGAGGGCAACCCAAACTTCGTCGAGCGGCGATGTGTGCGAAAGTGTCATGGGATGCGAATTGCAGAAGCCCGTTTCCTGCAGCTACTCGTCATTTGACAAGAAATCCCACAGCCTCTCGAACCTCTCCCCCACCACCGGCTCCAACCGCAAGACCGAGGGAAGGTCCCGACCCCTCGATGCGTCTCCCATGTACGGCGGACACTCCGCAAGCGCCTTTGCAAGCTCGTCCTTACTCATGTCTATATCGGTAGGTCGCCAGCGGACGCCGCACGTTTTCAGGCGGCCGATAATGGTCTCCGGGCTCTGGCCCGTGTGCCATGCGATGATGACCGTCCCCAGGGCAGCAAGTTCCCCGTGTACCCAGCTCTTGTCGTTCGCCAACTCGGCCGCAACGATGAAGGCGTGGTCCCCCGCTGGGGCATCAGGATGCGAGACCGAGTTGCTATCGCGGTCTTTGATCGCGTTCATAATGAGCTTGACGCTGGCGGCGGTCAGGGATCCATCCGTCGCCAGCGTTTTCGGAAAATTCTCTACAATCCGGGCGTGGAGCGCGTTCATGTCCGCAGTTACGGACTCATCGTATGGTTTGCCGATACCCCGGTTCTCCCTGTGTTTCCACTCGCAGATGCATGAGTATCCACACAGCACGTCTCCGACGCCCGCGATGTTCAGGTGGTCAGGCGCGCTCAGCACGATGTCGTAGTCAACGAGCACGTATTCGGGGTCGATCCACGGCCAGTTCTTGGTGTCACCGAGGTTCCGCCCCTCCCACTCGGCGAAAACGCTGTGAATGATCGCTCCGGTCGAAACGATAGTCGGTATCAGCACGATGGGCAGCTGCTTGCTGAGGGCGACGTACTTGCTTGCGTCCAGCACAAGCCCACCGCCGATACCCACGACGAGATCAAGATCGTCGGGCAATTGGTCAGTGAACCGTTTCAGGTAGCCGAAGTCCATCGCTTCGGGAAACGCCACAGTCTCCGCGGACCGCGTCAGGTGCGGCTCCGTCATCCGGTAGGCGGTAGGTGACGTTACGGCGACGTACCTCGGCCATTGAGAACTGGTGGATCGGACGAGGTGGTTGCCGTATCGAATATCGTATTCGGACGCGGGCGTCATCTGATCAAAACCGCGCCAAGCCCCGCGTGGCGGTCTCTGCATTTCCACCTCCCCTACTATGGGTATGTGCAATTCCCGGACGCCAAGGGTACGAGCATCACGTTGCGATCCTGGGAATAGCTAACCCCGGTGTATTGAACCGAACGCTGTAGACGGAAGTCATAGCCGTGACGTACATGGTTCGATTGTCATCGTCTCCCCAAGCCATGTTGATTACCTGCTCCGGGAACTCGATCACTCCGATAACGTCCGCTTCCGGAGTCAAGACCCATAGACCTCCGGGCCCAGAGACGTACACTCTGCCCGTCGAGTCGACCTTCATCCCGTCGGGAAACCCGGGCTTTTCCGATTCGGGGAACGTGAAGAACCGCCTCTGGTTGGATAGGGAGCCGTTTTCGGCAATGTCAAAGGCGTCGATGTGGGCGGAAGGCCGAGTATTGATCTGATAGTAGGTCTTCTCGTCCGGCGAGATGGCCAAGCCGTTCGGGTCTTCGAAGGGATAGACCTCCTCATGCACCTCGCCGTCCGGGTCGACACGGTAGACGCCGTTATGCTCGAAATCCGCCTCGCCCTCTTCAAGTCCCCCAACTCCCCTATTGCTGAAATAGAGGTTGCCGTCTGAACGTCCGACTACGTCATTCGGCCGGTTCAGCCTCTTGTCGCCGCAGTGCGTGGCGATGGCTGTCACACTGCCAGCGGCGTCCATGCTCGTGACGGCCCGTGCCATCTGCTCGCAGGCGATTACGTTGCCATGGAGGTCGAACGTCAGGCCCGTGGCACGGCCGGTATCGTCCCGATAGATCGTCTTTTCCTGGCCCGGGACGACCTTGTAAATCCGCCAGGGACCTCCGACATCGGTGAACAGCAGGTATCCGTCCGGATGCCACAGGGGACCCTCCGTGAACTTGCACCCTGTAGCGACCATTGATATTTCCGGTGATTCGAGCAGATCGTTAACGTCCATCCGTCTCTCCCTTTACCATCTATTGAACAAGTTATAACCTTTGTACCGAGAAAGAGCAATGCCCAACCGCCTGTCCGGTGTCGCGCGGACGTCTGGCCCGGCTCCCCTTCATCAGCGCTGCGCGGCATCCACGAGGAGCGGCAGCAGCCAGCCGTAGATTCCAAGAAACGCCGCTGCGATGAGGGACACTCCCAAGACGACGCGTCGCAGGAGCAATGCAGCCGGAACGGCTATAAGGAGCGTTCCGAGGGTAAGCATAAAAGTGTATACGAAGCTGCCGGTCCCAAGTCCCGCTCCCGGAACCTGCTGAACGCTGAGTCGGTAGAGCAGCCCGAACATGCCGCCCAGCAACGTAAACGTGGGGTACGAGATGACGACGAGGCCCAGCATTAGGGTAGTAGGCTTCACACGACGCACGAAGTCCCCTGCCCGGCTCTCGGTATCTCGTGCGAGTGAGAAGACCATCACCGGCGCGACAGCAACGACCACCAGCATCAGCACAAGCCCCGCCGCTGCCCCGGCGATGAAATCGACCAACAGCCGTCCTCCTTGATCTGGCATTCAGACGGAAGTATACGCCACTCAAGAGGTGTAATAGCAGAATCATGTGATGACAGCCCTTGCTGGGTATGTGAGAATTGGTACTGACGAACCGATACAACCACATCACGGAGGAAATAGATGGCAAGAACTGAAAGTACCAGCAGCCCTCTCCTGTGGATCGGAGGAGTCCTGCTCGCTGCGGGAGCGCTGATCGTGGGCGGTCTTTGGGTGTACGCGATCACAGCAACCGAGGACATGTCGGTCCTCCTGCTCGTGGCCTTTGCAGCCGGATTGATCGGCTCGGCGGTCCTGCTGATCGCCGCCCTTCGAGACCGAATCATTCACAAGAAAGAAGAGAATTTTCTGGAGGTAGACAATTGATCGTGGCAACAACGGACAATTTACCTGGAGCGACAATCGTCGAGACGCTGGGGCTGGTGCGTGGGAGCACCGTGCGTGCCCGGCACATTGGGCGTGACATCATGGCGGGATTCCGCAACATCGTCGGCGGCGAGGTCGACGAGTACACCAAGCTCCTGGCGGAGGCCCGTGAACAGTCGCTTCAGCGCATGATTGAAAGCGCTGAGGAAATGGGTGGCAACGCCATTGTCGGCGTAAGGTTCATTACGGCGGGTGTTGCCCAGGGTGCGGCGGAGATCGTCGCGTATGGGACCGCCGTCAAGGTAGCCTAGCTGAAGACAGCCGATTCGAATTCCCTCGAACTCTGGGTGAGGGACATGGGCACGGCTCCTAGTTCCCTACCAATTGGCCGTGACTCATCTTGCCGAGTAGGAATTGGAATGCGGCGCGCTAGGCAGGGACTCGCGAGACTTCGCTCGTTGGCTCAGACGCTGTCTTTGCTCGGCTCCGACACTTGCTCAGAACTTGAGCGTTTCCAGGATATTCCCTCTCGTGGAAGGAAGATTGCCGCAACGATCGTGGGCGGAACGAAGAACAGAAGGTGGACTATAACGGCAAATGGAAAGGCATCGTCCTTGGCCACGTCTATGTATCCCAGGACGGATACGACCGCGAAGTGAAACGTCCCGATGCCGCTGGGAGCCGGCACCGCCGTCGAAAAGAAGATCGTCCCAATGATGACGAGCGTGGCAGTTAGAGGGGAGATCGGCAGGCCGATGGCATCAGATGCAATCCATGCTGAGACCCCAACCATTATCCAGTACGCGAGGCTGACGGCGTATACCTTAAGCAGGTGTTTCCAGTCCTCGGCTAGGTCCCGAACCGCATTGGAGAAAGCGACGACAAACGTGAATCGTCTGATGAGCCACAGGGACTCTCCCCGCCACGCCAACATCTGGAGGATGCCTATTAAGGTGAGCCCGAGCGCAATTGTCCCCCAGACGTACGGCGCCAGGGGTCGCATCTCCGGGACGAGCATGAACGCAACGCCGAAGATCAGCATGCTTGAGAGAAAGTCCACGGCCCGCTCCATGCCAATTGCCGCAAGCACGGTGGATGCCTTGAGCCCGTCCTTGATCGTTAGGACGGCAATCTGTGTGACCTCACTCGCCACTCGCAGGGGCATGACATTGCTGAGGCCCAATCCTTCATGCTGGACAATGAAAAGCCTCTGGACGGAAGGCTTCGGCTGAGGGAACAACATTCTCCAGCGCGCGGCTCGAAGCACACCCGATCCCATGAACACCGCAAGCGAGAGCGAGAGCATCAGCGGAGATACTCTCGCAAGATGGTCCACTACGAGACCCCAATCGAGACCCCGTACCGCAAACCAGCCCAGCCCTACACCGATTCCAATGCCTAGCGCGAGTCTTCCGTATGTGAGCGCTGTACGTTTCAAGTACGATTGCTAGAGCGAACCGACATATGGCCAGAGTATTGGCGATCTGTATAATGCGGGCCCAAACAGGCTGACGCGCCAGACATTCACGCCGGTAACGACGATGATAACACGGGACACCTTGCCTCTGCTCATCGACACGCACTGCCACCTGGACGCCTACGACACGGACGTTGAGGTCGGGGAAGTCCTGGCACGCGCAAGGGCGGTGGGCGTCAGACTGGTCATCAACGCAGGCACCACAGTCGAGTCCTCAAATCGCTGTGTCCAACTAGCCGGAGAGTTTTCGGAACTGTACGCGGGCGTTGGTATACACCCGATGGACTTGACTGTCCCCGTCGATGAGCGGGTGTATGAGCAGCTCCGAGGACTTGCCATTTCCACCGAAAAGGTCCTTGTGATCAGCGAAATCGGTCTCGACTTCATGGAGACTATGCCCGACCGGGCGATGCAGTACCAGGCGTTTCGCGAGCAGATCAGGTTAGCTCGCGAGCTTCGATTGCCCATCGTGTTTCACAGCAGGGAAGCACATGATGAGGTGCTTCGCGTCCTCCGCGAGGAGCGGGCCTACGAGGTCGGCGGGGCGATGCACTACTTTCAGGGAGACCTGGACACGGCGCGCGCGGCGATTGATCTCGGCTTCTGCATCTCGCTGGCCAAGCCATTGCTCCGCCTGCCGCATCTACAAGCCGTCGCGGCCGAGTTGCCCTTGGAAGACATCGTGCTGGAGACCGATTCAGCGCCTCAGCCGTTCAAGTCGAAACGCGACAGATGGACGGAGCCACGGCATCTGCAGGACATCTCCGAAAAGCTGGCAGAACTGCGCGGAACCGAGGTCGATCACATTCGGCAAACAACAACGGAGAATTTCTTCAGGATGCTCGGTGAGCGTGCAGCCAGGGTGCGTTCCACCGTCCTCGGATAGCTGTCTCGTCCGTACCTATCCCTCCGGCATGGCAACGACTGTATCGAAATATCCGGTCAGCAAGAGACCTGGCAAGAGTTGCATTCCGACCACCCACCCGAGTGAGCCGTCCATAATCGCCCCTAACCAGTCCGACTGACGGATCTCCTGGAGGGCGATGATCCCGGCCACGAGCATCCATATCGTCGCGATATTAAAGAAGAGTCCTTCCAACTGCGTGAAAGCCGTGAAGAAGAGGAGCATCCCCGGTCCGAAGCAGATGCCGAGCACACGAATGATCTCGCGAAACGTTACCTGGTCTCTCTGGAAAATCCGTCCGACTCCATAGGCGATTCCAGCCCAGACCAGCCAACCGACCATGAAGGTAATGGTCGCGAACCACACTCCGAGGAGCCTGTCCCCAACCGCGCCCGCTTCGAGTCCCTGCTCGACAGACTCTCCCAGCGAGCTTGATTGCCCCACCGCGTAGGCGATACCCGCAAGAATGACTATGCCGAGGGCGTTCAGGATAGCCTGCTGATCGCGCAGCACTTCACGGTACGTCGCTCGATTGAATTGCGCGGCCTTGATGGCCCTGTAGAGCATTTCACGCATTGGGTCGTCCTGTCCTTATCGGTCAAAATGACTCGACCGATAGTACCCAAACCCACATGCCGCGTAAAGCGCAAGTGCTTTGCATTCGCCACTCAAATGCAGGCTGGAGTCTATTGGATAGGCTACTAAGGATGGGCTCCGGACTTGAGCCGCGTCCATACGATCCCCGATGTGATATGTTCCTTCAAATTTCTCACATCCGAGGATCCGCCATGAAAGAACTGCCGCTTGGCAAGCTCTACTACGAAATAAGCAGACACAACCCTCCCGCTCTTTCGATTCGCCCCGGAGAGACGGTGCGTGTCGAGACTGAGGATACCTTCAACGGCCTCGTCCGCAAGGAGGGGGACCACCGCGATCTCGCAAAGAAACCGCAGGGCAATCCTCAGTCAGGGCCGATTTGGGTCGAGGGAGCCGAGAAGGGCGACACCCTGGCCGTCCATATCGAGACAATAGATGCCCGTATAGGCCAGGCCGCCAACGACATGACGTGGGCGCGTCGTGGTCTCGCGGAGTTTCTCGGGCACGACATTCCCGTCAACACCCGCATCGCTCCCGTCCGAGACGGCAAGGTGTGGTGGAGTCCGGGCGTAGCGCTGCCCTACCGACCCATGATCGGCACCATCGGATGCGCGCCCGATTTCGGCAGTCCGACGACGAGTCCTGCCGGTGACTACGGCGGCAACATGGATATCAAGGAGGTGACCGATGGCAGCACCGTCTACCTGCCCGTCTATGTCGAGGGAGCGCTGCTTCACCTGGGAGACGCGCATGCCGCACAGGGCGATGGAGAGCTCTGTGGGACGGCCCTTGAGATGCCCGCGACAGTGACTATGAAGGTCGACCTGCTGAAAGGCCAAACGATCCAACGACCGCGCATCCGCTCCGGGGACGAGATTATGGCCGTTGCCACGGGACGTCCCATGGAGCGTTCGGTTGCCCAGGCATACTCCGACCTCATCCTGTGGATGGAAGAGGAGTTCGGAGTTCCGAGGTGGGACGGCCTCAGCCTATGCACCATGGTTGGTGAAGTATCGGTCGGCTACCACTTCATCGGCACGGTCGCCGCCAAGATCAAGCTGGAGTACGTCGAGGCCGCATCGCGAAGGTGACCCGTCACGTCCCATCAATTTTGCGCCGCACATCGCATTGACGCGTCCAAGCTCCGCCAAATACCATCAACACATGAGTACACCTGCGAAGACGGGTCTCCTGGCCGCCTTCATTCTCTCAATGCGACCGAAGCAGTGGTCAAAGAACCTGCTCGTCTTCATGGCGCTCTTCTTCACGGTCGAGCAGGCGTGGCAGCCGGACGAGATCGAGGCCGCCCTCGAACTGCTTGCCAAGTCGGCTTTGGCGTTTCTACTCTTTTCTGCCCTCAGCGGTGTCGTCTACCTCGTGAACGATCTCTTGGATATGGAGGAGGACCGGCGGCACCCAAGGAAGCGGCTCCGCCCCATTGCCTCCGGCGAACTGCCTGTCCCGGTCGCGATTATTGGAGCCGCGGTGATAGGCGTCCCCTCGCTCGTGGCTTCCTATCTCGTCGAACCGCTGTTTGGACTCATCACCGCCATCTATCTCGCGGCCATGCTCCTCTACTCCTTCGGACTCAAGAGAATCGTAATCGTCGACGTATTCACCATCAGCACGGGGTTCATTCTTCGCGCGGTCGCCGGGGCCGTGGTCATCGGCACTCCCATATCCCCCTGGCTCTACATTTGCACCGGGCTCGCCTCGGTGTTCATCGTTCTGTCCAAGCGACGCAGCGAACTCGCCGCTGCCGGGGACCAGGCCCCGGAACAGCGGGGTATCCTTGCCGCCTACACCCTCCCCGTTCTCGACCAGCTCATTACCGTTTCGGCGTCAGCCGCTCTCGTCTCCTACACCATCTACACCGTCGCTTCGGAAAACCTGCCCGGGAATAACTCGATGCTCCTCACCGTGCCGTTCGTGGTCTACGGACTCTTTCGCTACATGTACCTCGTCCAGCGCAGGGGCCTCGGAGAGACGCCCGAAGACATCGTCCTCACCGACGTACCACTGATAGTCGCAATCGTCCTCTGGCTTGCGACGGCAGGGGGCGTGCTCATCGCCTTCCGGTAATGGTTCCCTTCCACGACGTTGTCCCGTTTGGTACCTTATGCACGTGTTCTCAATCCCGGCGAACGGAAGGCGAATGAAGCGTGGTACCGCCTGACAGCGTATTCGAAGTGATTCCGACATGGGCCGCGCTCTACACGCTTGCGCTCGTGGCCTTCGGATCGGCTGGATACCTCCTCTATCGAAGGGTCTTCCGTCTGATACTCCTCGGCCGCCCCGCCAACCGCTTTGACCGGCCGGTCGAACGCATCATCGGCGCGATGCCTCTCATTTTCGGCCAGCGCAAGGTGCTACAGCGGGTGTCGCTTTGGCGCGACTTGGCTGGTCTGGCCCATTTCCTCATCTTCTGGGGATTCCTATCGTTTACCGCGAGCTACGTCGTTTTCATATTCGGAGACGCCGCTTGGCCTGAGTTTTCCGAAACGCTCCTTACGGACACCGGTATCCGGGCGGCTGCGATCTACCTCGACCTGCTTGCCACGGTCTTCCTCATCGTCCTTGCATGGGCAGTCGTACGCAGGTGGATTGTCACTCCCCGACGCCTCAGCTTCGACCTGACTCAGAAGTGGGAGTCGGCAATCATCCTCTTGCTGATAGCGGCGCTCATGGTGCTGTCGATAGCTGCCGAGGCCATGTATGTCGCCGGCGGCGGAGACGGTCCTACGGCCTCGGCTATCGTCGGCTCGGCGCTGGGAAACTCGCTGTCGGAAATCGGCCTCAGCAGCAACCTTGCCAATGCGCTCCACGGCCTTGCCTGGTGGGCGCACGTTGCCATAATCCTCGGCTTCGCCGTCTACATTCCGATGTCGAAACACATCCACCTGGTCGGAGCGCCGCTCTCGTTCGTCTTCCGCTCCCTTGAATCGCCGGGAACTCTCGCCACGCCACTCGACCTCGAGACAGCCGAGGTGTTTGGCGCGGCGAACGTGCGTGACTTCACCCAGAAGCAACTTCTCGATGGCTACGCCTGTGCGGTCTGCGGGCGATGTACCGAGGCCTGTCCGGCCAACATTAGCGGCAAGACCCTTTCGCCCATGCACATTGCCGAAAACCTCAAGGAGCACCTGCTTGAAGCGGGACCCGGGATAGCAGACGGCGAGAACGGCGACGCCTCGTCGCCCCTGATTGGCCCGTGGATCGGCCAGGAGGCACTTTGGGACTGCCTCACCTGCGGGGCATGCGTGCAGGAGTGTCCGGTCGGGGTAGAACACGTTGACCTGATCGTCGATATGCGTCGGAACCTCACGATGGAGCAGGCGGAAATTCCGGAGACCGGCATGAACGCCCTGATGAGCATGGAGCAGCGGGGGCACCCATGGCGAGGCACGACATATACGAGGACAGATTGGGCCGAAGGGCTAGACGTGCCGACCCTTGCTCAGCACCCGACCGCGGAGGTCCTTTTCTGGGTAGGCTGCACGGCAGCGCTTGAAAAGCGGAGCCAGAGCGTCGCCCGCGCTATGGCCTCCGTCCTCAAGCGCGCCGGCGTCGACTTCGCGATCCTGGGCGACGAGGAGGGATGCACCGGAGACCCCGCAAGACGAATGGGCAACGAGTACCTCTATCAGATCATGGCCCAGCAGAACATTGAGACTTTCACACAGTACGATGTCAAGAAGATCGTCACCATCTGCCCGCACTGCTTCAATACCATCAGGAACGAGTACCCGCATTTGGGGGGAGACTACCAGGTACTTCACTACAGCGAGTTCGTGGCGGACCTCATCGCCGACGGGAAGCTCAAACCCCTGGTCACCATCGACACGAAGCTGACCTACCACGACTCCTGCTACCTCGGACGCCACAACGGCGTGTACGAGGCACCACGCAGGATTGCGGAGGCCATCCCCGGCCTGGAACTCCGCGAGATGAGCAGGTGCCGTGACAAGGGCTTCTGCTGCGGAGCGGGGGGCGGACACATGTGGATGGAGGAGAGTCGCGGACGGCGGGTCAATCACATCCGCACCGAGCAGTTCCTCGAAACCGGCGGAGACACCGTTGGAGTGTCCTGTCCGTTCTGTCTCCAAATGTTCGAGGAGGGCATTCAGTCCGTCGACGCCGCCCCAAGCGGTACAGAAGCCAAGGACCTCCTCGAAATCCTCGACGAGAGTCTTGGCTAAGTTGCTCAGCCTTCCCCGTCCCGCCGCCGTTGCCTTCGACCTCGACGGCACGCTCATCGATACCGAAGCGATTCTCATCGAGGCGCAGCGGCAGACGCTCAAGTTCCTGGGCATTCATGAGTTCGCGCCCGACCATCCGAGGACATTCGGCATGGGGATGGAGCCAGGGCTAACACGAGTGTGCGAGGTCTACGGTCTGGACTACCCTACTGCATTGGAAGTGTTCAAGCCGACGTGGGAACGGCTCTCGGCGACGGAACTCAGTCCGATGGCCGGAGCGCGGGCGCTGTTGAAGCGACTCAAAGATGGCGGGATTCGCATGGCCCTTGTGACTTCCGCAGATCCTGTGCATTGCCGTAATGGGGTGGCGGCCCTTGACGTGCCAGGAGCGTTCGAGTGCCTCATAGACTCCGACATGGTCTCGCGCCTCAAACCCTCACCGGAACCGTACCTCAAGGCGGCTGAATGTCTCGGCGTCGCACCCAAGGCCGTGCTTGCCGTCGAAGACTCAGGATCGGGGGTGGCTTCGGCCCTCGCCGCGGGCATGACATGCGTAGCCGTTCACTCCGAGATCGATGACCGTCCCGAACTCACTGTGGCTCATTTCAGAGTCCGGTCGCTGGAGGAGCTTGCTCCGTTCACCTAAGCACGATCATGTTTCGGCGGTCACCGCCTCCGGGCCTTCAACCTCTGCTCCACGTTCAAGCGCCACACCGATCAGATCGACCAATTGCCGGGCCGACTCCCGTGTTAGCTCCACGGCCACGCGAGCGCCAAGCCCCTCTGCCTCGTTCACAAAATCGATGTTCAACGAATGCTCGATGGTCATGTGAGTCGGATGGTCGTACGACACGTTCACTTTGTTGACCTTGATCCAGCCCGGAGTTCCCTTGCCGCTGCCGGTAATGGCCGCCTTCTCGGCGATCATGGTGCACATAGTCGGTCTCCTTGTTTCTGTGGGACTTCTCTCGGAACTGCCTCAGGAGGGTCCCTTACGAGAGATGCTTGCCCAGGAACGTAAATATCTTTTCCCAACCGTCGACCGCCTGTTCCTGGCAGTACACCGAACGGTCGTAGTAGAAGAATCCATGCCCCGCCTCGGGGTACATGTGGAATTCGTACTCCTTGCCGTCTCGCTTCAGAGCCTCCTCGTGTATAGCCACCTGCTCCGGTGACGGGCTGGAGTCCTCCTCGCCGAACAGGCCCAGCACAGGGCACGAAAGCCCCTCGGTGTAGTCGATGGGGGCAACAGGGGTCTGCGGCGTAAGCGTAGACTCAGGCATCACCACTCGCCCACCCCAGCAGTCCACTATCGCGTCGAATCCGTCCACTTGGGATGCCGCCAGCAGGACGTGGCGTCCGCCGGAACAGGTCCCGAATCCTCCGACCTTTCCACTGGAGTTCGGAAGCGATCGGACATAGTCCATCGCCGCAGCCAGATCACCCACGGCCTGATCGTCGGCAACACCGCCCTCGGAGCGAATGCGGGCCGCGACGTCGTCAGGCGTGCCGTGTCCAGTGCGGTGGTACAGGTCCGGGCAGATCGTCACGTAACCGTGATGCGCGAATTTCCGCGTCGCCTCGCGGTACCATTCGTCCCATCCCGGCATGTGATGCGCCAGCACCATGGCGGGATAGGGGCCGGGCCCCAGGGGTCGGGCGAAATACGCATTTATCACGTCTCCGCCGTGACCCTGAATCGTAATCGTCTCGGCGATCATCCCCTCGTACATATCAGTCGTATACATCATGCCCCTCCACGTACTCTCTCAGGATGGCTAGAGCTTGCCGCCGTATCACTAGGATGTCAAGGGTGACGCCCAGAATGAACCTACGGCGTCAGGAAACGATGGTAGTGCGGAGCTGGAACGCCCTACCCGTCACCACCTGAGGCAGGCTCAACCCCCGGCGTCGACCGAGAGGGTCTCTGGAAGTAGACAAGGAGCGCGCCAAACAGGAGTATCCCCACGACAACGAGCGTGGACAGTTCGAAGCCCTCGATGAAGAAGACCCGCGACGACTCGAATGGCAGAAGTTCCACTCCGGCCGGAACTGCGATGCCGAGCGCCGCCGCCGCCGCCATAGCTCCGAAGGCGTGCCCGAACTCGCGTGATGTCTCCAGCATCCCTGAAGCAAATCCACGGTGCTCCAGAGGAAGGGAGTTCATAATGTGCGCGTTGTTAATCGGGTTGAAGATGTTCGTTCCTATCGACACGGGAAGCATGAAGAGAGGCAAGACCCAGAAACTCAGGCTGGGGGCAAACTGGCTCAGGCCGATGAACCCTACTGCGATAATCAGCATCGCCCAGAGACGCAGGTACTGTGGGCGGTACGCATCATATATCCACCCGGCGACCATCGGCATGAAGAGACCGAGCGTCTGTCCCGGAAGCAAGACGACGGTAACGAACAGAGGAGAACGACCGAATCCCTCCTCCACGAGTATCGGCACCAACGTCATGGTGCCCAGCATCGAGGCGTGGTAGATGACGTTCGAGCCGAGCGAAAGAGAAAACTCACGCTTACGAAACAGCCCCATGTCCACGACGGGATTGGTCACCCTTCGTTCCACCAGCACGAATCCCACCGCCAGCGCTATGAACAACACGTGCATCGGTATGTGGTAGCTGAGCGCGTCGGGTGATGTGTACGACTCCTGCCCAGGGTGAAGGTGGCTTCCACCGAGTATGAAGACCATCCCCGCCACGAACAGCATCGCTGCCCCGAACCAGTCCAGCGGCCCCTCCGCGCCCTCGACTTTCGGCTGTACCTGTTCGGCCGCCTGTCGTGCGAGGGGAATGGACAGCCAGATCGCAATGACACCCAGGGGGATGAACGTCGCAAATATCAGCTTCCAGCTTAGGAAGTGGAGGAACGCACCGAAGATCGCAAGGCCGACCAGCGTCCCGAACCGCGCCCCGATTATCGGGACGGCAAAAGCGCGTCCCCGCTCTTCCGGAGGAAAGGCTACAGCGAGGATCGCGTTGGCGTTGCCCATAATCATAGCAGAGCCGATCCCCGTCAGACCGCGCAGGGCGATCAGGTGCCATAGTTCCTGGGAGAAGGTGAGGGCTATTGATCCGACCGTGGCGATGACGATGCCGATGAAGAAGACCTTGACATGGCCGTAGCGGTCGCCGAGCCGGGCCATGAGCATCACCAGCCCGCCCAACATCGCCAGGTACACGACGACCATCCAGGCGACGTCGCCGATGGAGGCGTTGAAGTGCTCCGCGAGAGTGGGAATCGAGAGCGCCACCGGCAGGCTGGAAAGCTGAACGAGCATATACGCCGAGGACAAGGCGATAAGCACGTCTCGCCGATCGCGTGTCGAAAGGAGCGGTCTCAGAACACCAAAGATGGTAGCGACCATTGCAACGCATTATTCCAGCGACGCGGCCTCCTGTCCAGACGTATGCTTGCCGCCATACGCCATGCCCGCGAACGCAGAAATCCATTCTCGTCCTTCTCTCAAGCCTCATTCCGCTTCTGATTCTTGGCCACGGTGGCGATGAATACATCGTGAATTGGCGTGACACAGCCAACTCACCTGCCATTCCGGCGCAGGCCGGAATCCAGAAATCCTGGTCAGTAGAGAATACGGTCTCATCAAAGTGAATTGGTATAACCCGTCATTGATAGTGTTTCGGCGCGGCACCATGACCCAACGACGCACTAGCTCTGATAACATGGGGACACTAGGAACTCAGCAGTATCGCAATGCCAGTCCTAAGTCTTGATGAACTCAGCATAGTTCGACAGCATCTGGAGACCTACATCCGGCGCGACGTGACTGTGACACTCTTCACCACGTCGAGCGCAGGCATAATCATCCCAGGTCGCGAGTGCGCGGCTTGCGGGCCCGTCCAGGAATTACTCGAAGAGGTGACGGGGCTGTCAACGAAGCTGACCCTCAAGACGGTCGACTACTATAGCAGTCAGACGGAGGTGCGGAATTCAGGCATTGGCCGGATTCCCGGTTTCACGGTAGGTCGCAATGGTGAAGGACGGATGCGGTACTTCGGGATACCGGTCCAACGGCAGATGCCCGTGCTTGTGTCCGCCATGGTCCGCGCGGCAGAGAAGTCGTCGCCCCTCAAGCTGGAGACGAGGAGGCGGATACGCCGTTTACGTGACGACGCACACATCCAGGTCTTTGTCACGCCGGACAGCGACCATTGCGCAGACACGGCAATGGCCGCCCTTGCAATGGCGGCTGAGTCCCCGAAAGTCACAACGGACGTGGTGGACATTGGAACGTTCCCGACCCTCATCGACATGCACAATATCCGTGGAGTCCCTGTGACAGTGATAAACGGGCGAGTCTCGTTCACGGGAGCGATGAGCGAAAACGTGCTCCTCAAGCAGGTGCTCCGTGCTACCGGAGAGGCAGAAGCCGGCGCCGAGCAGATTATGAATCACTCGAACGAAGTGACTATGCTCAATCTGGGAGCGCGAGGCGCGGGCGCGACAATCAGGTGAAGCAAAACCTCCAAATTCGGTAACCATATTGAGAAAAGAACGTTTAGAGGGATATGGGCAACCAAACTACTATGACGTCCGGACTTACAAAGAGCTTCATTCCTTTCGCAGCGCTGGTCCTGCTCGTGGGGACGGTCTTTGCACTTTCCGACCGGACGGCATCGGCCCAGAGCGCGCCTCCTTCGTTCAAGGTGACGGAGTCGAGTGTCACGAGCGAGTTCCCCGAGGGCTACCGCGTCAAGGTCGCCGTCGAAGCGGAGAACGACATCAAGCAGATAGCAGTGCGCGTGAGAATCGGCCAGCGCACCCGTGAAGTATATGAGTACATGGGCGACGAGGGCGGCGAAGTGGCAGGCGGCAGGGGCAGGACGGAAGAATTGACCCCGGGCAAGTCCGTAAGGGCTGAGCTGTTCAGGCGCACCAACGCAACGGCGACATACATACCGCCGGGCACCATCCTCACCTACAACTTCGACATTGAAGACGTGGAAGGCAACAAGTTCGAAACCGAGCCGGAGCAGTTCGTCTACACGGATGTTCGTTACGAGTGGAAGGAAGTAACGGAAGGACTCGTGACTGTCGCATATCATGGGCCCGTAGAGAAGCGGGCGCGTGACGTGCTCGATACGGCCACAAGGGTCATTGAACTCATCAGCCCGATATTCGGCGCGGTCCACAGGGACCCGATCCGCATCAGCATGTACAACAACGCGGCAGAGTTGGTCGACGCCTATCCGCCTCGCTACGGGGCAATCGGGCACGGAGTGATCGTCGACGGCCAGGCCCATACCCAAGAGGGTCTAGTGATGGTCGAGGCGGGCGGACGCGACGCCCTCGGCACGACGGCCCACGAGATAACCCACATCATCATTCACCGGGCGACCTTCAATCCCAGGGCGCAGAACATGCCGTCTTGGCTCAATGAAGGTCTCGCGGAGTTCGGCAACATTCACGCGACCATCGGTTATGATCTCGCACTGGAGTTTGCGGTCCAGACCGACCGCGTGCTGCCGATGATGTTCATGCGCAGCCAGCCGAGCAAGGGTGAGGACATCATCATCTTCTACGGACAGGCTCGCAGCGTCATCCGCTGGCTCTACCGTGAATTCGGCCCCGAGAAGCTGAACGAGTTCCTTTCGTACATCAGGCGTGGGCAGAATCTCGACCGCGCATTCACGAATGCCTATGGCGGGGACCGCGTGGCGATATCCAACATGTGGCGCGAGGAAATCGGCGCAATGCCTTATGAGCCGCCTTCGAGCGACAGGGTGAAGCCCACTCCCGTTCCCCAAAGGACCCTGGGACTGTTCAGTCTGACCCCGCAGGCGGGAACCCAGAACATAGGGAGCCAGCAGGCCGAAGAGGACGCAACCCCAGAACCTGAACTTGAACCGACGCCGAAGCCAGTCGAAGACGAGCCGTCGCCAACGCCGATGCCTGCATCGGACGAGGCGAAGGATGAAGAGGAACCCACACCTGCAGCCGGGGCTGGGTGCTTCGCTCCCCTGCAATCGGCAAGTGCCCTTGATCTGACTGGTGTGGCCGTTGTTGCGGGTCTGGCTTTCCTTGGAGTCCGACGACGATTTTGGCCCCTCGGCCGTTAGGCAGGCGAAGCGGCAAGATTCGACGAGTTTCGTTCGACGTTGAATTGCCCGCTTCTCGGACGTAGTCGGCCTCGCGCCCTTGAGAGAGCGCCATGACGACTCCGACTTGTTTCTGGTAATATGTGCGCCCAATGCAAGGCGGTAGTATATGTCTATAGTGACTCTCAGCGGACTCACTGGGGGAGGCGCGCGCAGGCTGGGCCCGGTCATTGCGCAGCGCTTGGGGGCTGATTACGTCGACCGCCTCATCCTCACCGACGCCGCGCGTCACGTCGGCGCAACGGTCGCCGCCCTCCATGAACGTGAAGAACGGCCCCCTACCCGAGGCGAGCGATTCACCGGGATGGTCCAGCGCATCTTGGAACGTGCAGCCGTTAGCGGCGCGGCCGGCGATCCCTACTTCGGTCCGAGCGCAGTCTCTCTGTTGACCGAGGAGTTTGAAGAACTCCCCCAGCCAACCATTACCAGGGGCCACGAGATCGAGGACGAAAAGTACCATGACGCTCTGTCGCAGGTGATCCACGACCTCGCCGATACCGGAAACGTGGTCATCGTGGGGAGAGGCAGTCCCGTGATACTCGGCGATATTTCCACGGCGCTTCGCGTCGGCACCGTCGCAGATTGGGAAGATCGCGTTGCCAGAGTCATGGAGGTCGACCGGCTGGGGCGAACCGAAGCGGAACAGACCATCATCGCTCGTGACCAAGCGCGCGCGTACTACTATAAGCGATACTTCAACATAGACGATCCCGACGACCCGAAGCTCTACCACTTCATCCTGAACACGAGCGCCCTAGGGATCGACTATGCAACGACCATCGTGATCGAAGCCGTCCACGCGCTGGAGGCAGGCCGCGTGAGGAGCGCGGACGCCAACTCGCCATAGGGCATTCCGGGGACGCATCGAATGGAATCAAGCATAGCCTGAATTGTCGAGGCTTTGAGCTGGGAAATGTAGGATTGATATTCCGCCTCCCTGGATAGTCGATCAGATACGGGCCGCGAAACGCAACGAAAGTGCTTACCGTTCGTCCCGCGAGGTCCAATCGCAGTCGTGGAACAGATTCGACAAAATCACCACCCTACTGCCGGCAGCACTCGCGGGCTTATTCCTGCTGCTGGCGCTACTCTGAATTGTGATTTTCATTACGTCCTAGATGCGCGATCGCAAGTGCGTTTAGTCGGATCGTAGTGGACGACGAGAACGTTAGGAGGCATCGGCATGGTAGATGGCTTCAATCAAGTATCAGATGATCACCTAACCGCCAGCGAAGCCCAGCGCCATGCCAACATGGCCGAAGCGGCCACGCGTGCCGGTCAGCATTACCAGTCTCCATCTAAGCCGCCATCGCAGGCAGGGGACCGGTTGTACTCGATTGCGAGGATCGCGGCCCCGGTGATTGCCATTGTGGGGCTTCTGGCCATGGTGGGATTCGCCGTTTGGGTAGCCGTGTCATCCGGGTGATGAATATAGATGAGTGATATGAATCAACGCCAAGACCGTCCGCGAAAGACCCCCAGATTCGGGAATAGGTCAGTTAGGCTGCTTTCGGCCGTCTTGCTGCTCATCTTGATCCTCGTGGTTATATTCATCCTGGTGGAGCACCTAACATCCAACGGTGGAACACCCATTATGCCGTGAAGTAGGTTGTTCAGGCGTCTTGTCCGCCGCATCGCCTCCTACCCCATTACGTGTGCCCGTTTGGGATCGTCTGAGATTTCCCATCGGCCACTAGACGCTCCGATCTTCGTTGTCAGTCCCCGAGTTGTAGTGTGAGCAGTTCTTGGAAAATCACACGATCGTGTGATTACTGAAGCCGGATGGGTGCCTTATGCTAGGCATTAGGAGGATGTTAGGAGACGAAAGGACAGAAGCTATCCAGTAAGAGACTGGAAGGAGCGTGCACTCATGGTGGCATCCGTACCCGATGCAAGACAACGTACTGAAGAAGGCGCTCAGAAGTACAGTTACCGGTTGGAAGACCTGGAGCGAGCAGAAGAAGCTGCCAGGCACGCGCGGGCCGTTGGCGGCAGATCGCGACGGTGGCTGTGGGTGATTGCAGTGTTTGTCATAGTCGTAGTGGCCGTCGCGGTCATCTATCAGTTTGCCGCGCCTTCCGACCTGGCACTGCCGACACGATAGGCGTGTCCATTTTGGGGCGGCTCGGGTTAGCCACCAATTTCGAAAGCTTCAGCGATCAGGCGGTATGAGCGGACGCGGTGCTCGAAGTGGAAGCAGTTGGTGACGATTCCGACGTCGGTGGTGCCGTAGTCGGAGGCGATCCGCACTATGCGGTCGCGGACGCGGTTGGGAGACCCGTCCACGTAGTTGGGCTTCAGGCTTTCGATGTACTGTCTGGCGACCTCAGTGATGGGGTAGTTGGAGGCCTCCTCCGGCGGCAGGAGTCCTCCCTGCAGATTCAGGTGCTGCCCAGCCTTGCTCAGGTTTCTGCTGGACGCAATGAACTGGGCCTCTTCGTCTGTCGGCGCGCAGAGGGCCTGCACGGTAACATTGACCCTTGGCTCATTCAGATACTTGGACGGCTTGAACTGTTCCCGATACAGTCCGGCTACGGCAGGGCCGTACTCGCCGGTCGTTCCGAAGAAGTCGGCAAACGCGAACGGGAGGCCGAGCAGCCCTGCAAGCCGCGCCGAGAAGTCGCTCGATCCGAGCAGCCACACATCGGGGACCTCGAACGGCGTGGGGCCGGCCTGCGCGACGATGCCAGAGAATGGATGGTCTTCGCTCAGCTCATCTTCGAGGAAGGCGAGCAGGTCCGACACCATCTGGGGGAATCGGTTCACGTCCGCCGGGGGGCGCGGATACGTTAAGGCGAGGGCAGTCCTCTGGTCGCTGCCGGGGGCTCGTCCTATGCCGAGGTCGATGCGGCCGGGGTAGAAGGAGTTGAGCGTGCGGAACTGCTCTGCGACCTTAAGTGCGGAGTAGTGCGGAAGCATGACTCCACCGCTGCCGACGCGGATAGTCAAAGTGTTGGCAGCGATCTGGCCGATGAGGATCTCCGGCGAATTGCCCGTGAACGAGGTGGAGTTGTGGTGCTCAGCGACCCAATAGCGCTTGTAACCGTGCTTCTCCGCCTCGACGGCCAGCGCTACGGTATCGCGCAGGGACTCCGCCGCGGTACTTCCCTTCCGCATCGGTGACTGATCGACGACGCTTAGGGAGATGTCTTTGGCCGAAATCGGAGTTGCCATAGGTGGAAGAGGGCCCGTCTACTTTCTGCGCTCGCGCAGTTTCGCCCACACGTCTTCGGGAGTTACCCCCTCTGCGGCCAATAGCACCAGGGTGTTATAGATCATGTCTGCCACCTCGGACGCCAGGGCGTCGCGGTCGCCCATGACGCCTGCGATGGCCGTCTCCCCCGCCTCCTCGATGACCTTCTGCGCGATTCGCGGAGTTCCCTGCTCGAAGAGAGAGACGGTGTAGCTGCCCTCCGGCATCTCGTCTTTGCGGGACTGAATGACGGCGAACAGTTCGTCAGTGATTCCTGGGCCCCGGTCGCGCGCGGCAACCTCCCCGATCTCGGTGAGCGGGGTGAAAAAACAGGACTCCTCGCCAGTGTGACAAGTGGGGCCAATAGGATCGGCTTTGACTAGGATCGCGTCGCCATCGCAGTCGAGACGGAGCGACTTGACCTTGAGATAGTTGCCGGAGGTATCACCCTTCAGCCAAAGCTCGGAACGGCTACGGCTGTAGAACCACACGTTTTCACCCTCTAGGGTTCGTCTGAGGGACTCCGGGTTCATGTATCCGAGCATGAGCACTTTGCCGGTGGCATCGTCCTGCACGATGGCGGATACTAGTCCCTTCTCGTCGAGTTGTATCATGCCACTTCCTCAGCCCTTCTCATGTGTCGCTAGGGCGTATTCATTCTTTCATAGGGGATATTGCCCGCTCAAGAGATATGTTGAGGCTGTTGACGACTTGCAGGAGTTGAGGCGACGGACTACTATGGCGAGTATCGGACACGCAGCCTTGGCGAGCAGTTCAATACGGAGAGTCCTCAATGGCAGCCCGTCCGTCTTATCGAACGTTCCTACCTTGGGTGTTGGCCTTCCTCGTTATGGGTCTGGCGGGAGTTGCCTGCGCCCCCACGGACGATCCGTTTGCGGTTGGCGACAGGGCAACTCCGACACCCACACCAACTGAGGCGGAGCAGGTTGCCGCCGCAGAGGCTGCAACCCCCACTCCCACGTGGGTACCCGTTCCTACCTCGGTCTCTATTTCTTCGACGACGAGCGGTCAGGCGGCTGCTGAGACCGCTATAGAGCCGACGCGCACTCCGGAGCCGGTCCCCGTCGACTATAACCGGAGCACAGAGGGTCCACCGAAGCACGAGCTCGTGAAGCTGGCGCAGTGGGACGAGAATCGCCTCAAACTCAGTAACTTCATTGCAGGGTACATAATTGCGCATGGGTTGAACTTTCCCACCCGCGCCATCGAATTGGAGCCTGAAGAGTATAAGGACGCGCTGGTGCATAACGACGTCGACATCGTGCTGGAGGCCGACCCCGAGTGGGCGAAGCCGTATGCGGACGCCGGGATCATCGTATTGCTCAAGCCGCTGTCGTCGGCCAGTCCCGATACTGTCGTTGCGGTGAACGCCTCGCTCTGGAAGCGCGCGCCGGAAGTCGGAGCGTTTCTCGAACGGTACGAGTGGGACGGTGAACTGCTGAACACGGAGGCGGAGAAGATTAAGAGCGGCAGGATCGCGATAACGGCTTCGGTTGTGGGACACAACGTCTTCAAACGCCAGGAGGAGATGTGGACGCAGTGGGTGGAGCCGGAGGCGGCCGAGACCGTCCGCGCCGCGATGGAAGAGGGCAAGATCGGCTTCTGCCGCGAATTCGAGGTGAGGACGGTCGGCCCCTACGTCATGAGGGTCTGCAAGGACCAGCCAACCGTATCGACGAGGTTGTAGGGCGGCGGAGGCAGACTACAGCATTGCGTATTGCAGTTGACTGGGACGTCGACATGCAGTACGCTTGGTTCCGTACACTCATGTCCGTACAGAGGAAATATCATGCCGCGATTGGAAGTACGACTAGATGAAGAACGGCGGAGGCGACTGGAAGAACTCGGCGAACAACGCGGCGTTGCCATTTCAGAAGTTGTGCGCGGGCTGATCGACGAGGCCTATGACGGCGTCATGCAGGAGCGCCGACGGCGGGCGGCAGCCAGATTGATAGGTCTGGAGTTGGAGGATCCGCCGGACGCCATCACACTCTCGCGCGAGTTGGAGGCGGCCCATGAGCCCGGCGGTCTTCGTTGACGCCAACGTGCCGATTTACGCATCCGGCAGAGAGCATCCATATAAAGAGCCGTCCGCCCGGGTGTTAATGATGGCAGCGGAGCACTCCCGGCGGTTCATAACCGACTCTGAAGTGCTACAGGAGTTGATCCATCGATACCTTGCCTTGCGACGGTGGCCCTTGGGAAGAGAAGTCGTCAAGAGTTTCGCCGAGTTGATGCACGATCGTATCGAGCCTGTCTATGCCGAAGACATTATTGATGCGGCAAGACTTGCCGACCAGAATCAAAGTGTAGGTGCGAGGGACCTAGTTCACACGGCAGTGATGCGTCGTCTAGGAATCGAGCGCATTGTGTCTTCGGATACGGACTTCGACCGACTGACGGGGATTACCCGTTTGGACCCCATCAACATGGCTGAATGGGAAGAATCCGTACTCATGGAAAGTGGCGGCTAGTCCATGACGGTGCCGCCGCCGATGTTGATGGACTGGCCGTGAATCCATGAGGCGGCCTCGCTGCAGAGGAAGGCTATGAGACCTGCGACCTCCTCGGGACTGCCTGCGCGGCCTATGGGAGCCAGTTTGGCGCGCTCCTGCCAGACATCTCCCCTTCCGAGGGGGTCCAGACGTGACGTGTCGACGAGACCGGGGCAGACTGCGTTGACGTTTATGCCGTGTGGGCCGAGTTCGAGCGCCATAGACTGGGTCATGCCGATCTGCGCGAAGTTGGCGGCGTTGTAGGCGAGGGTGGCCGCAGACGCGCGCTTTCCGGCCGCGGACGCGATGGTGACGATCTTGCCGCCCTCCCCCTGGTCTATGAGGACCTTCGCGACGGCCTTGCTGCACAGGTACGCGCCTCGGACCTTAACGTCGATCACCTTCTGGAATATGTCGGGGTCAACCTCGATTAGGGGAACGCGGTCGGGGCCGTAACGGTACGCGGCGTTGTTGACGAGGATGTCGATCCGCCCGAACTCGTCGAGCGCGCATTCGATCATAGCGTCTACGTCGGCTTCTCTTGTTACGTCTCCCACTATGGTCAGGGCTCGTACGCCGAGTGCACCCACCTCATCGGCCACGCTCTCGATGTCGCGCCAACCGATCTCCTGCTCGTCCGGCGGGAAGGTGGACGGGTCGCGGCCAGTGCCGGTCAGAACGATATCGGCCCCAAGTTCGGCGAGGGCGAGCGCGGTGGATCTGCCTATGCTGCGTCTGCGTCCGGCCCCGGTGATGATTGCTACTTTGCCTTCAAGTTCGCCCATTGTGCGCCTCTCATTCCAGTTGGGTGGGATAATAGTACGGGCATTATGACGAATCGTCATTTTAGGGGCAACGTAGGAGCCGCACTACTGCGTCTGGATCAAAAGACGGATTGGAATCCCACTACCTGGCAATGCCGTTGGGGACCCTCGCGTTGACAGTGTCGTTTGCCGGAACTACACTCCGAGTCCACTAATTGGACGTGATAGAAAGAGGATATATGGAGAGCATCAGGGTATACGAAAGACTCGGTGTGCGGCGCGTCGTCAACGCTTGGGGGGTGTCGACTGAGCTTGGGGGATGGAGTCAGACCGAACGAGTGACTCGGGCGATGGAGGAAGCGAATCATGGCACCGTGGAGATGCGGGAGCTCCTGCAGAAGTCAGGGGACTTCATCGCAGACCTGTTGGGCGTAGAGGCGGCATTCGTCACGTCGGGAGCGGCGGCCGCGCAGGCGCTGAGCGTGGCGGCGTGCATGGCAGGCACCGACCCGGACCGCATCGCTCAACTCCCTGACACGACGGGGATGAAGAACGAGGTAGTCATCCAGAAGCGAAACAGGTACATGTTCGACAGGTGCTACACGCTCACGGGAGCCAGGCTCGTGGACGCCGGGAACGACGATGGGGCGAGCGAGGATGACCTGAACGCGGCAATCGGCCCGAACACTGCTGCGGTGGCCTACTACATCCAGCCGCCCTTCGACGACGCCATCGTTTCGCTGGAGGACACGATCGCCATCGCGCGGTCGAGGGGAGTGACGGCGCTTGCCGACGCCTGCTCACAGATCTATCCGCTCGACTATTTTCGGAAGTGCGCTCAGTCGGCGGACCTCGTGACGTTCGGCGCGAAGTACATAGGAGCGCCGCACTCGGCCGGGTTCGTGTGCGGGAAGCGCGACCTCATTGAAGCGGTGTCGGCACAGAGCTTTGTGACCTACCACTATGACGGTGGTAAGGCGATCGGCCGCGCGATGAAGATCGACCGGCATGAGATCATAGGCGTGGTCACGGCTATGGAGGACTGGTTCGCCATGGACCACGAGGAACGCTTCCTGGAGTACGATTCGCGGTTCGCGGTCATCTCCGACGCGCTCCAAGACGTGGACGGCGTGAGCACGCGGCTGGTCGACATTCCATACTATATTCCCCAGGTGATGTACATCGACCTTGACGAGTCGGTGGTCGGCAAGACGGCGGACGAGGTGCGGGCCGAGCTCGACGCCGGCAGTCCTCGCATCTGGGTAGGGGTCGTGGACGGCTCGAACACCGTCGTCACCAACTGCATGACCGACGAAGAGACCGCATTTGTGGCTGGACGACTGCGAGAGACGCTGGGAGGATAGGGCCCCCTAGAAGGCTGCTGTAACGGGTTTCGGTTCACCACAGGCACACAGAGCGTTCAGGAGCCGTGTGGGCGTGTAATCCTTCGCCTATTCGGGTTGTCCTGAGATAATCTGTAGACAGATTGTGATTCTCACTTCACAATCACCTCTACCATGAACCTTCCCGCCACATTTCGAGAACCAGCCGTAACCGTCAAGGCACGGAAGTACGGCAGCTTGCTCAGGCGGTACATGCTCCCGCAGCTTCCGTTTGTCATTACGCTCGGAATCCTGCTATTTGCCGGGCTGGGACTTCAGCTCGTCCTGCCCCAGATCATTCGTTACTTCATCGATGAAGCGCAGAAGGGCAGTCCTCTTGAACGTCTCACCGCTGCGGCCGTCCTCTTCATCGTCATCACCATAGTCCAACAACTGGTGCAAGTATTCGCGACCTACTTCTCCGAGCGGGTCGGATGGACGGCGACCAACAACATTCGCGAGGACCTCGCCGAGCACGCGCTCTCGCTCGATATGGCGTACCACAACGATCACACACCCGGAGAGATGATCGAGCGCATAGACGGGGACCCCAATGAGTTGGGAACCTTCTTCTCACTGTTCATCTTCGAGATGCTAGGCAGCTTGATCCTGCTCGTGGGCATCCTGGGGCTGATGCTCCGCGAGGACTGGCGAGCCGGCCTCACGCTTGGCATCTTCGTTGCGGGAGGGATGTTCATTCTGACCAGCATCCGCACCATCGCCGTGCCCTACTGGAAGGCCAATCGCGAGGCCAGCGCCGACACGTTCGGCTTCCTGGAGGAGCGTCTCGCGGGCACCGAGGACATCCGCTCGAACGACGCCAAGCCCTATGTGATGCTCCGTTTCCATGAACTGATGAGGAACTGGTACCAGAAGGCCCTTAAGGCCGGTCTCATGAGCAGCATCATGTTCAGCACGACGATGTTCATGTTCGGCGTGGGAAGCGCCGTGTCGCTTTCGCTGGGGGCGTATCTCTACTTCGGCGATTGGATCACACTCGGCACCGTATACCTGATCTTCCACTACACCCAGATGCTGGTCATGCCCATCCAGCGATTCACCCAGCAGCTCGACAACTTCCAGCGGGCCACCGCCGCCATCGCTCGCATAGTGGAACTCGACAGCGTCGAGAGGACCATCCTCGATCCCCCGGCTCAAGACCAAGTCGCCGTGGCCGACGGCGTCCCGCTGTCCGTTGAGTTCGACCACGTAACGTTTGCCTACGACGACGATCCTGTCCTGCGAAATGTCTCGCTGGATCTCAAGCCCGGGCGCGTCCTGGGCCTCCTGGGACGCACGGGCAGCGGCAAGACGACGATGACACGGCTCCTCTTTCGTCTGTACGACCCGACAGCAGGGGTGGTGCGAGTGGGAGGAGAGGACATTCGCCGGATGTCCACGGATCGACTCCGCCAGCATATCTCGATGGTCACACAGGACGTGCGACTCTTCCATGGTTCCGTGCGCGAAAACCTCACCTTCTTCGACGAGACCATCAGCGACGGGCAACTCGTCGACGTCATCGGCGAACTGGGAATGGGCCCGTGGATCGAGTCCCTGCCCGACGGTCTCGATACGCGTCTCCTGGCCGACGGCGCCGGTCTTTCCGCCGGTGAGGCGCAACTCCTGGCATTCGGGCGCGTATTTCTCGCGGGATCGGGCGTACTGATACTCGACGAGGCCTCGTCGCGGCTCGACCGCAGCACGGAGCAGATGATTGAGCGGGCAGTCGATCGCCTGGTGAAGGACCGCACGGTCATCGTGATTGCACACCACCTCGTCACGATTCGTCGATGCGACGAGATAGCCATCATGGAACAGGGCAGGATCCTCGAACACGGCGACCGGGAGATATTGGCAAGGAACCCGACGTCAGAGTTCCACCGGCTGCTTCAGACGGGACTTGAAGAGGTACTGACGTGAGCACACTTCGATACCTAATCCGTCTAACGCGATACCAGCCGAGATACTTTGTCATGCTCGGAGCACGGGCCATCAGCATCGGGCTGATTCCCCAGGGCATCGCGCTGACGAGCCGTGCGATCTTTGACAATATCACCAGCGAGCAGGCCGCAACGATTGGGTTCTGGACACTGGCTGCCATCCTGCTTTCCTTCGCTATTGTCCGTTCACTGATGATTTTTGGGAACATCATCCTCTCGGTCCGGGTCGAGTTCACATTCGCGACGCTTCTAAGGAAGAACGTCTTCGATCACATCCTCGATCAGCCGGGTAACAACGCCCTGCCCGAGTCGACCGGCGAGGCCGTCACACGGTTCCGCGAAGATGTCGACTACGTCAACAAGTATCTCCAGCGGATTGGGTTCGCCTTCCCGCTCCTCGTGTTCGGCGTGATAGCCCTCTACATCATGATCGGCATCGACACGGTCATCACGTTCTACGTGTTTCTGCCGCTGGCCATAATCATGGTCACCGTGAGCGCGGCATCACGTTGGCTGCGTCGGTTCCGCCTCGACAACAGGGAGGCGACGGGCGATGTCACAAGCCTTCTCGGCGAGATGTTCGGGTCGGTCGAGGCGATAAAGGTCGCGAACGCAGAGAGCAGGATGATAACCGAGTTCAAGCGCCTCAACAGCCGTCGCAAGACCTACACGATTCGCGACACGCTGTTGACACAGTCCCTCAACTCCGTATTCCAGAACACGGTAACGATCGGCACCGGGCTCATCCTCCTCATCGCGGCGGCGGCCATGCGCGACGGCTCGTTCACCATCGGCGACTTTGCACTGTTCGTCAGCTACCTGTACATGGTCGGCTGGCTGAACTCGGAAATAGGCGGCGTCCTCGCCGAGTACCGACAAACGGGAGTCTCGTTCGACCGTCTACGGGGCCTGATACCGAGCGCCCCTGCCGGTCGCCTAGTCCAGCATCAGCGTGCCTACCTCGCGGGAGATTACCCCGACGTGCCGTTTACCGCCAAGACGGACGACCATCGTCTCGATCTTGTTGAAGCCGAAGGACTGAGCTATCGGTACGGTGACAACGGACGGGGCATCGAGGACATTTCCCTCCGCGTTCCGCGCGGCTCGCTCACCGTCGTTACGGGGCGGATCGGTTCCGGCAAGACCACATTGCTGCGTGCATTGCTCGGCCTGCTGCCCAAGGACTCCGGCGTCGTAAGGTGGAACGGCGAGCCGGTCGACGACCTCGCGACGTTCTTCGTGCCCCCGCGTTCGGCCTATACTTCGCAGGTGCCGCGCCTGTTCAGCGAACCGATCAGGAACAACATTCTCATGGGCCTGCCTGAGGAGAGGATCGACCTGAAAGCAGCACTGAACGCCGCGGTCATGGAGCGTGACATAGAGGAACTGAGCGAAGGGCTTGATACCGTCGTGGGAGCGCGAGGCGTAAAGCTGTCGGGCGGCCAGATCCGGCGGTCCGCCGCCGCGAGGATGTTCGTCCGCGACGCCGAACTGATGGTATTCGACGACCTCTCGTCCGGCCTCGACGTCGACACCGAGCAGCAGCTTTGGGACCGCCTGTTCGAGCGTCCTGACGCAACCGCGTTGGTGGTGTCGCATCGGCGCGCGGCCCTGCGTCGGGCCGATCACGTCATCGTACTCAAGGACGGCCGCGTGGACTCCGAGGGCACTCTGACAGAGCTTCTGGAGTCCTCAGATGAGATGCGCCGTCTCTGGGCCGGGGAGGTTGAGGTGCGTACAGCTTAGTTTTATGTACCACTACTCCGTATAGATAACCACCCGCTCGCCGCCCTCCTCAACGTCCATCTCAAACTCGGCCAGCCCCTCGATGAGATCGTCCAGACCGGAGTCTCCATCCAGTTGAGAGAGATCGATGCCTCGCTCCTTCAGTCGCTCGCCCACCTTCCCTCCGGGACCGCTGGCAAAGAGGCCGCCCAGCTTCACCCCGCCGCGGACAAGACTCAGCGGAATGCGAATGTCGAATCGCTGGTCCCCGTCAACACCGACGATCCGCAGGTACTTGCCTGGCCCCCGTCGCAGTCGCGACCCCAACTCCAAAGGCTCCGGGGCCGCCGGAGTCTCCACGAGCGACAGGAGCCGTTCTGCCTCCTCTACGCTTATCTTTCCCTCGGAGAGCATCTCGAGTATTCGCTTCCCATTGTCGTCCATCAAATACCTCCTGACCAACGGTCGTTCCAACGCCGTTCACGGAAAAGAAGACCTACCAGACCGCCCCTGCCGGTACGTGACTGCCCAGGGGCACGCGACTGCCGGGAGACACTTCCGCCCCCTCGCCGATGTTTGCGCCCTTCCCTATTGTCGCGCCCGCGCCAATCTTCGCTCTTTCACCGATAGACGCCCCCATGTGTATCTCGACGTCCGCGCCAATCTTCGTTCCCTCACCGATGTTTGCGTCTTTGCCGATACTGCAATTCTCCATGAGGTGCGCTCTTTCACCTATGTATGCGCCCACTTCTAACTTGATAGAACCCTCCACCACAACACCCTCGCTCACGTATGCGCCGGTCGGGACCACGGTACCCGGTGGGAGCTCTACGTCGGGACTTACATACGCGCCCATGCCCATTCGTACACCGGACTGAGGACCCATGGGCTCCTCTCGATCACCCTCCTCGCGGACGGTTTGATTCTCCTCCTCAAGTTCAGAAGTCTCCGTCGTAACGGTCGATTCAGGTGTTTGTGGATATGTGGGTCCGTGTCCGCCAAGCGCCTCCAGCAGCCGCTCAGCCTCCTCCACCGTGACCTTGCCCTCGGACAGCATTTCGAGTATGCGTTGAGTATCGTTGTTCATCCGATTCTCTCCTTGACAGCGTTCATTCCACTCTGTTCCCTGACTTCCGCCCTACCAGATCGCACCCGCTGGCACGTTCCCACCATCGGGCACATGACTGCCGGGAGTCACTTCCGCATCATCGCCGATGATCGCTCCCATCCCGATTGTGGCCCCCGCGCCAATCCTGGTCCTTTCGCCAACTACTGCGCCCATATCTATCTTGGCGTCCGCGCCAATCTTGGCACCTGCGCCGATGACCGCTCCCATTCCGATCTTGATAGCGCTCTCGACCACGACCCCCTCGTGGATCGCTGCGCCCATGCCGATCACACTGCCCGGCGGAAACTTCACGCCCGGACTCACGACTGCGCCCGCCCCCATCTTTACGCCGGGTCCGGGGCCTATAGTCTCTCTATGGTCGCCCTCGTCACCCGCCTCTTGATCGCCGTCCTCAGAAGTCTCCGTTTCGGTAATCGGCGCGGACGCTTGAGTCGGTGTCGGTTCGTTCGCACTGAGCGCCTCCAACAGCCGCTCAGCTTCCTCCACCGTGACCTTGCCCTCGGACAGCATTTCAAGTATGCGTTGAGTCTCGTTGCTCATCAGTGTCCTCCTCCATTCACTTGAAATAGATCAATACCGACTCTTTCGGCTCCGTGACGTCGATCTTGAGACCGCGCAAATCGCAGTACAAATGAAACAGCGCAGGACCGAGGAAGAAAATCTGCCTTCCCCAACCGCTGCGCCATGTAAAGGCCGCGACGACTGCGATGCATGGGACAAAAAGCACGTAGAGCGCAAGGACGAGCGGCCAGATAAGGATGAGCGGTATCCACAGGCTGACGCGACTGTCCCTGTCCAGAACGCGGACTCGCAGTATCGACGGTGGAAACATCATGGCCCCGACAGCCTCTCCACCGCCTCATCGACGGTTATCTCCCCGCGTTCCAGTTGGTCGATGACCTCGGAGCGTTCCGCGTCGTCGATCGGCTCAGGTTCGCTTATTACGAACTCAAACCGGCTCGCGATGCTGTCCAGCCGCTTCTTGACCGTCGGATAGCTGATCCCAAAGATGCGCTCCATCTGCTTGATTGAGCCGTGGCACTGCACGAAGGCCATGACGAAGACCTGGTCCTCCGCCGAAAGCCGCGCAAGCGGCGGCAGATCGAAGCTCCCCCCGATGGCGATATCCTTGCCAGTCAAACGCACCCGCTCGACGGTGAACTCGCCTTCACCAGTCAGATCGGTGAGATCCTGCCAGGGACTAGCCATAACCCCCTCCCGGAGAATCGAAGGTCGTGAGAATCACGAGTCACAATACCGTAGATAGTCAATAAAGTCAATATACATATTAATTATATTTACCAAAGTGTCTCTTATAATTCAACAACTGCATCGCCGGGAGATTCTGCTACAACTCTTCTCCGCGTCCCTCTGTGCTCTATGTGTCCTCTATGGTGAACCCTACCCCCTACGCAATACTCTCTACTTTCTGTTCTTCTCGGCCTCCGCCTTGCCACGCAACCCCCATGTCCTGATAGCATGGGCGCACTCATCCACTCGGAGAAGACCCACCCATGCCATCCCCGTTCACGCTCGCCATACTGCCCGACACCCAGATATACGCCGAGTCGTTTCCCCACATTTTCACAGCCCAAACGCAGTGGATCGCTCAAAACCGGGACGAGCACAATATCGTCTTCGCCCTGCACGAAGGGGACATCACCAACGGCAACACCGAGCCCCAGTGGCGGAACGCGGCGGAGAGCATGAGCGTGCTCGACGGGAAGGTGCCCTACGCCGTCGTCATGGGGAACCACGACATGGGGCCGGGAGGGACCTGCGAGGTCCGCGACTCTCCCCTATTTAACGCTTACTTCCCGGTCAGTCGCTACGAGTCGCTGCCCACATTCGGCGGGACGTTTGAAGCTGGCAAACTGGAGAACACCTATCACCAATTCGAAGCCGCCGGCACGGGATGGATCATCGTTGCCTTGGAGTACCTGCCGCGCGACCGTGTTCTCCAGTGGGCCAACGATGTCATCGCTTCACATCCAGACCGCCAGGTGCTGATGCTAACGCACAGCCACCTCTGCAACGATGCCACGTTGCACGGCAGCCGGCCCGAACATAACTCCAAGTCCGAATCGATCGGCATCGTGTCCGACCCTGAGGGAGCAAATGACGGCCAGGACACGTGGAGGAAGGCGCTGAGACGGCACGAGAAGGTGCGATTCGTCTTCAACGGCCACTTCCTTGGCTCCGCCAACAATGTGGGTAAGGGCAATGAGGGGAACGTTGTGCACCAGATGCTCTCCAACTACCAGCACATGGACGAGGGCGGGGGCGGATATCTGCGACTCGTCAAGTGCGATCCGGCCAGCGGCATGGTGTCGGTCAAGACCTACTCGCCGTACCTTGATGCGTACCTGACCGATCCGCTGAACGAGTTCACGCTTGAAGACGTGGACTTGGGGTAGCGGACGACTATTTTCGTGCGCCAATCTATCATTCCAGGGACGGGAGACCTCTACAAGGTCCCGAACACTGTCATTCCGAATGCAGCGAAGCGAAGTGAGGAATCTAGAATCCTCGCTATCGAGGAGAGACCTGGTAATTGAACAGATGCCGTGTCGCGACGACATGGCATTCTAGATTCCTTGTATCTTGGTTTTGTCATGGGACAATGACTTCGGTAAGGGTGAATAGGGTGCGGCAGACCGTTGATTCCCAGGTCATCGAAGACCGTCAGCGAGCCAAGGTCGCCGCACCCCCCAGGAGTAGAGCCCGAACAGTTGCCTGGGCCAATCGAGCCCGCATCGTGCAAGGACGGGCCAGCACTTCATACAGGAGGTAGAAATGGAACAGGAACCGACATACGTAGGCATTGATGTGGCAAAAGCCCAGGTGGATGTCGCTCTCCGCCCTACAGGCGAGAGGTGGGTCGTATCCTACGACGAATCTGGAATTCCGGAACTGGTCTCTCAACTGAAGACCATTGGGCCGGCCAAGATAGTGTTGGAAGCTTCTGGCGGCCTGGAACTGCCGTTGGTGGCAGCCCTGGCAACTGCGACGCTGCCCGTAGTCGTCGTTAACCCCCGCCAGGTTCGTGACTTCGCCAGAGCAACCGGGACTCTGGCAAAGACTGACGCTCTGGACGCGGCGGTTCTCGCCCACTTCGCCGCCGCCATCCGTCCCCCTGTGCGCCCTCTGAAGGACACCGAGACCCAGGTACTCAACTCGTTGGTTGCTCGTAGGCACCAAGTGGTGACCATGCTGGTCTCAGAGAAGAACCGCCTCGGCACCGCCATCAGCGCCGTCCAGCCCCGCATCGAGGCCCACATCGCCTGGTTGGAGCAGGAGTTGGACGACCTTGACGAAGGCCTGAGGCAGACTCTTCGCAACAGTCCCGTATGGCGGGAGAAGGATGACCTGTTGCGCACCGTTCCCGGCGTGGGAGGGCAGGTCTCTCTCACCCTCCTAGCCTACCTGCCGGAGCTGGGCAAGCTGGACCGCCGACAGATCGCCGCGCTGGTGGGCGTGGCTCCCTTCAACCGGGACAGTGGCACCCTGCGGGGCAAACGGACCGTCTGGGGCGGTCGCGCCCGGGTCCGCGCCGCCCTGTACATGGGAGCGTTGGTAGCCAGCCGCTTCAACCCGGTGATCAGGGACTTCTATCAGCGGCTGCTGGCGGCTGGCAAGCCCAAGAAGCTGGCTCTCACAGCCTGCATGCGCAAGTTGCTCGTCATACTCAACTCCATGCTCAAGCATCGCTCACCCTGGCGCGCTGAGCGCGCCAGGGCGTCGGCGCCCGTCGGCCATCCGTCTTGACTTTCAAGACAGTTGCTCGCTGCGCTCGGAATGACAAACTCTTGCGAACTAAGCGAGGATGTCCGAAAGCAAGAACCTATTCCTGCCTTAACGCCAGAAGTTCCGCCTCGTCGAAGGGGTTCTCCCCCTTGCTAAGGCTCTCGATCCAACGCTCGCGTCTAGGTCCGTACCTGTCGTAGATGTCGCTAGACTGAGTGCCCAGCCATTCAAGGAACTTGGTAAAGTCATCGATAGCCTGCTCATGGTCTCCCAGCATTGCGTGAGCCAACCCCCGGCTGTCAAGCACAAAGTGATAGTCAGGGTCGATGCTGAGTGCGCGTTCACAGTATGGCAACCCCTCGGCTGCGCGACCTCCTATGGTCATGAACCAGCAGACATTGTTGAGAGCCCCCTTATGCTCAGAATCGATGGATAAAGCACGATTCAAGTCCTCCAATGACAGATCGTCATGGCCGCCACCGAGCTTGAAATACGCGAGCCCGCGTAGGAAGAAATAGTCCAGAATGGTGTCATCGATGTCGATTGCCCTTGTGAAATCATCTATAGCGCGGATCAAGTCGCCGGGCCTGTCGCGGTCGAGATACGCCGCTCCCCTGCTGCGACGCACACTTGGGTTGCGAGGATTGCGGAAGAGCGCATCAGTATAGTCAGCAATCGCGTCGTCGAAATCACCCCTCGCTGCGAAGACAATACCGCGGTTGTAGTACGGTGTCGGAGAACTCGGCCAGTAGAGAATGGCGAACGTGTAGTATTTTTCGGCTGCGGCGAGGTTGGGCGGTTCTCTCACCTGATGCAGGTAGGCGAGGCGGAAGTAGAGAGCTGCGACGGTATCCGACTCTTCCGGAAGTGTGGTTAACGCTCCGGCGATTGCTTCACGTGCCTCTTCGGAGTCCTCCCCACCCTTGTAGAGTTGTGCGAAGGCCAGCAACGCCAACAATCTCACGTCGTGGGGGAGTTTGGTGTTGATCGTCGCGGTCAAGTCCTTGGAACTCGCGACAGGCCGCTCAATGTGGCTTTCTTCCATGGAGCCCAAGAGCGCCGGAACGGTGAACCTCGCATGTGCGCGTCCACTGTCGTACTCACCCCAGATCACGACGGATGCGCCGGTCCTCTGTGCGACTTGCTGCGCCTCCGCCTCGTCCCGGATGTCCTCCGTGAGCACCTCGATCTCCACGTCAGGGAGGAAACCCTCCTCAAGTTCATCTTCGAGCGCCGCCCTGATGCGGCCGGCAACGTTGTAGCCCGTCTCTCCACCTATGTAGTTCACGAACTTCGCAATCACCACGATGTCTTTCTTGGACTCGGGTTCCGGCGTTGGCTCAGGTTCCTGTTTGAGCGCTGAAGCCTTCAGCGCAGGTGTGGTCGGAACGGCTGTCGGCGTCTCCGGGGCAACCGTCGGTTGCGGGGTCGGCGTTTCGGTCGGTGGGACTTCGGCGACAGCAGGTGGCTCGTCGCCGCCGGACAGCATCGCCGTGGCTAGGACGATGCCGACGATGATAACTGCTCCGCCCACGAATCCGATGATCCAGGGTCGTCGTGAAGAGGCAGCCACAGGCTGCGCTTCAATAGCCTCGCTCGTTGGAGCGTCCGCCGCTGGTGGCTCAGGCGTCTCCTGGGGCTTTGGCTCGGCAGGCGCAATTGGCGGCGTTTCCGGGGAGAATCCTGCGGCGACGAGCAGCAGGTCCCGTTCCTCCGGGGTCAGCCGCAGCCGTTTGGCGCATCGGACAACGTCGTCCCGATAGCGGGGCCTCTGGATCTGGCCGTCCTTCCACCGGAACAGCGTTTGACGGCGCACTCCTATGCTCCGGGCCAGCTCAGAATCGCTGATTCCGGCGCGCTCGATGTACTCCGTCAATAGCTCGGCGAACGTCCTCAATGTGACACCTTTGACACTCGTTTATACGTGAATGTGACACATTCGGTTCTTGAAGCGTACCACATGCGTGAGATTCTGGACTTGAGTCGAACACGCGATTCGCATCGGAACGTCGGACATCGAGAAGCATGAATCAAGAAGGAGAAAACGGAAATGAAGTCCATCTATAAGACGGCAACATTGATCATCGGCATCGCACTGTTGAGCATAGTCTTGTTCGCGTGTAGCTCTAGCGATGAGGACGGGGATTATGGCACGACAAGCGCCCCCGCTCCTGCGCCCGCGCCTGCACCTCCCGGTCCCCCACCGGGGCCCGCACCTGCCCCCGCGAACTATCCTGCTCCAGCACCCGCGGCCGCTCAGGCTCGAGCTCCCTTGCCTGCTCCTGCCGCCGCCCCAGCGCCTGCACCCGCCCAAGTCCAGACTCAGCCTCAAGCATCGGAAGCAATGGCAATGACCGATGCGAGCGCGCCGCCGCCGCCCAACAGGCAGGGTGGCGTTCCTCCAGCGCCTGTTCCTCAGCCCAATCCTGACTGGGGTGACACGGGATACGCTCCACCTTCCCCGCAGGCTTACGACACGACGTTCTTCCAGAACTACGGAGTCAATCCCTTCATAGACGCACGGGCCGACCACCTCTCCACGTTCGCCATGGACGTTGATACGGCTTCCTACTCTGTGGCGCGACGATTCGTGCTGGACGGGAACCGGCCTGATCCCGACTCCGTGCGCGTCGAGGAATTCGTCAACTACTTCGACCAGGAATACCTGCAGCCGCGAAGTGGCGCCTTCTCCATAAACGTCGACGGCGCGCGCTCGCCGTTCACAGCTGACACGTGGATCGCACGCGTGGGCTTACAGGGACGTGATGTCGCAGACCACCTCCGCAAGGACGCCACCCTCGTATTCGTTATCGACACGTCAGGTTCCATGGACCGGGAGAACCGTCTCGGGCTGGTACAGCGCGCGCTGCGTCTCCTCGTTCGTGAGCTCCAGCCGACGGACCAGATCGGCATTGTCACCTACGGAGACCGCGGACACGCCCTGCTCAATCCCACCGAGGCACGTCATGACGACTACATCATCGGCATTATCGACAGTCTCCGACCGGGAGGGTCTACAAACGCCGCAGAGGGACTCCGCATTGGCTACGACATGGCCGACCGCTGGAACGACCCCAGACGCATAACGAGAGTCATACTGCTCTCGGACGGCGTGGCGAACGTCGGCCAGACCGGCCCGGACGCGATCCTCCGGCAGGTCCGCCACTACGTCAACCAAGGCGTGACCCTTTCGGCCGTCGGCGTCGGGATGGGCAACTACAACGACGTGCTCTTGGAGCAGTTGGCCAACGACGGCAACGGCAACTACCTCTACATCGACAACCTCAGCGAGGCGTGGAAGTCCTTCGTCGACAACCTCACCTCAACGCTGCAGGTGATCGCCAAGGACGCGAAGGTCCAGGTGTCCTTTAATCCTGAGGTCGTCCACAGCTACCGGCTCATTGGGTACGAGAACCGTGACGTTGCGGACCGCGATTTCCGAAACGACCGTGTAGACGCAGGCGAGGTCGGCGCCGGACACAGCGTGACCGCGCTCTACGAGCTCAGGCTGAATGAGTGGACCGACGGTCCTATAGCCAAGGTCCATGTCCGGTACCAGGACCCCGACACCCATCGAGTCGACGAGATAAGCCAGAACTTCAACCGACGCGACCTTCGGGACCGCTTCGAGGACGCTACCCCGCGCTTCCAACTGGCCGCCACAGTCGCGCAGTACGCCGAGGTACTACGTGAGAGCTACTGGGCACAGCACACGACGTTCCAGGATGTCCGCTACCACGCCGACCGCGTCGGCAACATGCTCCGCCACGATCCTGAGGTAACCGAGTTTGCCAAGCTCGTCAGCATGGCGTCGGGAATTTCGTACCGGTAACGCCAGCTATATCGACGGATCCGGGTGGTGATATTTGCCCGGATCCGTCGAACGCCAATGTCACCTTCCAGGAGAACTAGAGCAATGACATCGAAACTCAAGATAACACTCGCATTTCTGGGAATAATATTCCTGAGCGCTGTGTTCGCGGCCTGCGGCTCTGAGGCTGTTGAGGAACCGATGCCGCCCGCCCCGGCCCGACCCGCTGCTCCCGCAGGTCAGCCGGCTTCGTTACCCAGCAATTCTCCGCCTGTAGAAGCGCCATCCATGGTCCGGCAGCAGCCTGCACCGGCAGCGCCGGCAAAGGCTCCCCAAGCGCCTGCGCCAGCAGACGCTCCGGCTGCCGTAGTTGGCGTACAGAGACTCGTCGATATCGACACTATGGCTATGGAAGCCCGCTCCTCCAGAGAGGACTCCGAGGGCGAAACGGCCTCTACGGAAGTCTCTCAGACTGCCGACGTTCAGAAGATCGTGGATTCCTCGATTCAGTCCACTACCAAGGCAATCGAAGACGCATCAGAGACAAGCGACGTTGCGCTTATGACCTCTGTAGCGCGTTCAGATACGCAATCCCAAGCCGCACAGTCGGCACCTCAACCCGTGGCAGGCGCCGCCCCAGCCGGAGCACCCCTTCCTCCCACCGGCGGCGCTCTGCCTCCACGTCCCGTCTCACCACCGACGACCGACTATGGCGATGGGGGCTACGTCCCCTCTCCGCCTCCTGCCTACGACACGACGTTTTTCCAGAACTACGGCGTCAATCCCTTCATCGACGCACGTGCAGACCACCTCTCGACATTTGCCATGGACGTTGACACGGCTTCGTACTCCGTGGCGCGACGCTTCGTGCTGGACGGGAACCGGCCGGATCCCGACTCCGTGCGTGTCGAAGAGTTCGTGAACTACTTCGACCAGGAGTACCCTCAGCCGAATGAAGGCGCGTTCGCCATACACATGGACGGCGCACGGTCTCCCTTTACTGAGGACACGTGGACCGCCCGGGTAGGCATCCAGGGACGTGACGTGCCTGATCATCGCCGCAAGGACGCAACGCTGGTCTTCGTCATCGACACATCAGGGTCGATGTCCAGGGAAGACCGCCTACAGCTTGTTAAGCGCGCGCTGCGTCTCCTCGTCCGCGAGCTTCGGCCCACCGACCGAATCGGCATCGTCACCTATGGAGACCGCGGTCACGCAGTCCTCAACCCTACTGAGGCCAGGCATGACGACTACATTCTGGGGGTCATCGATCAACTCTATCCCGGCGGCTCTACAAACGCCGAGGAAGGGCTGCGGCTGGGCTACGAGATGGCGGGCCGTTGGCTGGACTCGGAACGGATAACGCGGCTCATCCTCCTCTCCGATGGCGTAGCGAACGTCGGGCGCACGGGACCAGAGGGCATTCTGAGCCAGGTGCGTCAGTACGTGAACGAGGGCGTGACGCTCTCCACCGTAGGTGTCGGCATGGGCAACTACAACGACGTGCTCATGGAGCAGCTCGCCAACGACGGTGACGGAAACTACGTCTACGTCGACAACCTCACGGAGGCTTGGAAGCCGTTTGTCGACAACCTCACCTCAACGCTTCAGGTGATAGCCAGAGACGCAAAGATCCAGGTGTCCTTCAATCCTGATGTTGTCCACAGCTACCGTCTGATCGGGTACGAGAACCGCGACGTTGCGGATCGTGACTTCAGAAACGACAGCGTGGACGCCGGAGAGGTAGGGGCCGGACACAGCGTGACGGCCCTCTATGAGCTTCGTCTCAACGAGCGTGCGGATGGCCCCATCGCGAAGGTACACGTGCGCTACGAAGATGCCGATACTCGTCAGATCCACGAGATCGGTAGGATCCTCAACATCAGCGACCTCCATGAGTACTTTGAAAGCGCATCGCCCCGCTTCCAGCTAGCGGCGACCGTGGCCCAATACGCCGAGGTACTGCGACGGAGTTACTGGGCACAGCACACAACCTTCGATGAGGTGCGCTACCACGCCGACCGCGTGGGCGGCATCCTCCACAAGGATTCCGAAGTGACCGAGTTCGCTCGTCTCGTTGGCATGACAGCGCGAATGGGTGACGGGTAGCATCCCACATTCCCCCGCCGGAATTCTCAAATGTTGGGTTCCGGTGGGGGACTACTCACGCTTCGGAGACGACTCTTTCACTTAGCGCTAATCCTCCTGCCACTCCTACCCGGAGTCCCTAGTTGGAAGGATGAAAGAAGACGTAAAGCTACTACTGGCTGTTCGACACCGGGAGGATTGTTGACATTGGGCTGATCCGACGCTACGGTGACGACGACCGTACACACTACACAACCCTTCGCGAATGTTTCCATGTCAGTTAACCTCTCCAAGACTCTGAAGGACACCCTAGGTGAGTCCGGTGTCGATCCGGCCATCCGCGAATACGAAGAGCGCTTTGAGAGTGCCGCCGACGGCAAGGCGGAGACCCAAGAAGGTCATCACGAGAAGTTCAATAATCTCTACTATGACCTGGTTACGGATTTCTACGAGTACGGATGGGGCAAGTCCTTTCATTTTGCCCCCCGAGCGCCCGGCGAGAGCTTCAAGCAATCACTTGTTCGCCACGAGCGCAATTTGGTGCAAAAGCTGGACCTTGAACCTGGGATGGTCGTTGCGGACCTCGGTAGCGGCATAGGCGGATCGCTAATTGAGATTGCTCGTTACTCCGGCGCAAAGATCGTCGGAGTGAACAGCAATGCCTATCAGATTGAACGCGCTCGAAAACTCACTGAGGAGGCGGGAATCTCACATCTGGCCGATTTCCTGCACTGTGATTTCCTGAACGTCGACGCTCCTGATGAATCCTTCGACGCGGTCTACTCCATAGAGGCAACCTGCTGTGCTCCTGACAAGGTCAGCATCTATGGTGAAGCATATCGGTTACTGAAACCGGGAGGACACTTCGGCGCCTACGAATATATGGTGACTGATCGCTTCGACGCCCAGAACCCTTCTCACCAGAAGATCAAGGCCGACATCCAGCTTGGAGGCGGCCTGCTCATCATCGACGACCAGCAGACCATCGATGACGCCCTTCGAACGGTGGGTTTCGAAGTCCTGGAAACCCATGACCTTGCCGTACAGGACGGCCCTTCAATTCCTTGGTATCAACCACTGGTTGGATCAGGTCTTTCCCTGGCTGCCTTTCGCAGCACACGCGTCGGTCGCTGGGTCACATCAAATACGCTGAAAGTACTCGAAGCGCTCCACATGGCCCCGCAAGGCACCGTCCGAGTAGCAGAGACCTTGAACCTGTGCGCGGTCGCCATGGCCGAGTCCGGCCGGCTAGGTATCTTCACCCCGATGTACTTCATCCACGCACGCAAGCCGGAATAGCTCAGTACGGAGTTGAGCGATCAGCTCCGGATATCTGGTATACTGTTCTTCTGAAATCCAAACGACACTATTCGGGAGAAGCATCGTTGGCCAAGCAATCGGTATTCGCGAAGAACGCAAAGCGCAAGAAAATCGTCGAGAAGTACGCTGAGAAGCGCAAGCGACTCCTGGAGATCGCCAAAGACCCAAAGGCGTCTTACGAGGAGCAGCTTGAGGCTCGGCACGAGTTGGCCAAGCTACCCGTCAACGCGAATCCGAACCGCGTCCGCAACCGCTGCGAGATTACCGGCCGCCCCCGTGGATACCTCCGCCACTTCGGCCTCTCCCGCATTACCTTCCGCGAGATGGCCCTCAAGGGAATGCTCCCCGGCGTTCGCAAGGCAAGCTGGTAAGTAGCTACTCCCTAACGCCTTAACCCTTCCTCATGCCTCTCTGTTCGGTGGGCTTAGCCGTTTGAGCATGCCATTTTTCGGAGAGCTTCACGCTTCCTGCAACGGCAGAATGATGTGTGTTGGATGTTCGGTACTGTGGTAGATCGTCTGATGTGCGATCTCGTAGCGCCGTTCTAGCCCTAGAGGCCCACCCGTATTGGGATTTACGTCGAAGCGCGGCCAGTTGCTGCTGCTGATATCCAGCCGAATGCGATGCCCCTTCCGGAACACGTTCGACGTCGGGTACAGGTGGTAAGCGAACTCGTAGGGCGTGCCCGGTTCCATGAGCTCCGGGTCGGTCCAGCTGTTGCGATACCGTGCCCTGATTATCGAGTCCGTGATGTTCATCGCGTAGCCGTCCGGATAGTCATCCGACGGTGGATATACGTCGATCAGTTTGGCCGTGAAGTCGGTGTCCAGTGCCGACGATGACGCCCAGAGGTGCATGATGATATGGCCTGTTACCTCGGTGTCCTCTTCCAGTTCGGGCGTCTGGAACGTGAGAATGTCGTGGCGAGTGTTCAGCGGCAGCTCGTTCACGCACCCGATGAAGTCCTCCCTGCCCTTCTGGTCGAAGGCGCCCGCCCGAATGATCGAGTCCGCCGCCGAGATGCCTCCGCCCATCGTCGGTACGGGGTCCATAGGATCGAATGTGTAGCCGGTGGATGCCGCTTCATCTTGGGTTGGCTCATCCGTCGAAAGTGACCCGTCCGCATGTGCGTAGAACGGCGTGTCCTTAGTGCCCGGTACAGGCCAGTCCGGTTCGCTCCGCCAATAGCCGCCGTGGTCGAGTCGGCGGTCGTAGTCATGCTTGTTCATCCGTTGGCTGCCCGTTCCCATCGTGAAGATGCGGACCGGAGACCACTCCGCGAACTCGGTGTCCATCCCCTTCATGTAGTGGTCGAACCACGCAAGTCGCAGGTCGTTGGTCTCAATACTCGAATGTTGACCGAAATCTACGTCGCCGGAGTACGTTAGCTCGTACATGCCGTGGGTCCACGGCCCCATGAGCAGCACCTGCTGAGACTGCTTGATGGCGGACAGCTTCATGTAGCTCATCGGTGTGTTACGGGCGTATGAGTCGTACCACCCGCCGAGGTACAGCGTGGGAACGTCGGCGTGCTCGTCATAGTACTCATCCATGGCATAGCCGCGCTGCTTCCAGTAGTCGTCGAATTCCCCGTGAGTCAGGATGTCGATTGCCCACTGCTCATACGAGGGCAGCCTCCGGAGCACGGTCGCCCCTTTCTTGAGTGGAAACTGGCGGACGATGTCCGGCATGTCTTCCAGGAATGCCTTCATGATCTCCGCCTGAAGGCCGGGATCTGCCATGGCCTCCTTGCTCGTCATCGCCATGCGGTACACGTAGACGTGGAAACGCTGCTCCAATGCCCCGTTCTGACGCATCGAACCGTGATAGTAGTTGGCAGCGCCGACCGCGACGATCATGGTCGAAAGGTGAGACGGCGCCATAGTCGCCAGGGCGCTCTGGTCGCTGCCGGAGTACGATCCTCCCATCGTCCCGACCTTGCCGTTGCTCCACTCTTGGACGCCGAGCCACTGCACCGTGTCGTACCCGTCCGGAGCTTCCTTGGCGAATGCGTACCACTCGCCCTCCGACTCGAAACGCCCCCGAACGTCCTGGATTACCGTGACATATCCCCGGCGAGCAAAGTAGCGTGCGTTCGCGACTTGCCGGGGCGCCGTCTTGTCATAGGGAGTGCGCTCCACGATCACCGGGAATCTCCCTTCGGCAGGGCTGCCATTCCTGGACGGGAAATAGATGTCCGACGCCAACCGGACACCGTCTCGCATCGGCGTCATGACGTTCTTCTCGCACGTCACGTCATAGGCAATCGGGGAACCTTCGTAGGGAACGGTCACGGCATGTTTCTCCTCTGACTGGTTAGCGCGCGCCTGGGTAAGATACAAGTGCGGCGGCGGCCCGGATTATAGGGCACGTATCGACTGTCACACAAGACAGCCGTATCATTAGTACCTACACTGAACCGCCGGAGTCTCGAGCAAGCATGTCCCGCGTTAAGCTGGCAGTCGTTGGACTGGGACTAATGGGAAGCCGACACGTAGAGGTTGCCCGGTCGCTTGACGGTTGCGAACTCGTGGGTGCCTGCGACCTCGAACCGAGTCTGCGTGACGTCGCCGAGCGACACGGCGTGCCATTCTTCCGGGATCTTGGCGAGATGCTCGATCGCGCCAAGCCCGACGGGGCCATCTTGTCCACTCAAAGCGCCGCTCACGTGGAGACATTCGAGGCGTGTGCGGAGCGTGGAGTCCACGCGCTCATTGAAAAACCCGTGGCCGATACGATGGAGGCCGCACTGCAGATTGCGGAACTCGCCGATCGAACGAATACTAGAGTCCTCGTTGGACACCACCGGCGACACAACCCCCTGGTCAGGGCCGCACATGATGTCGTCGCGGGCGGCGGGATCGGCGACCTCCTGGCAGTATCCATGATGTGGACGCTGATGAAACCGGACGGTTATTTCAACATTGGGTGGCGGAGCGTCAGGCCGGACGGCGGACCGGTCCTCATCAATCTCGTTCACGAGCTCGACATACTTCGCTATGTTTGCGGAGAGATCGAGCAGGTCTACGCCCAGGGCAGTTCAAAGTCGCGCGGTTATGAGGTCGAGGACTCAGTCAGCATTTCGATTGCCTTTCGCAACGGGGCCGTCGCCACGATCTTGGGCAGTGATGCGGTATCAGCCCCATGGTCATACGAGGCCACGACGGGAGAGAACCCGCTGTACTACAACGTTCCGGAGAACTGCTACTACTTCACGGGAACAGGCGGCGCACTGGCCTTTCCGCAGATGGAACTCTGGAAATACCCTGACGCGAACCCCAGCGGATGGCAGCACCCGATGGAGAAGACCGTCGTTGCCGTGAACCGCGCCGATTCCCTGACCGTGCAGCTCGCCCACTTCTGCGATGTGGTGCGGGGAACGCAACCGCCTCTCGTCGATGCCCTGGACGGCGGGCGGTCACTCGGTGCCGCGCTCGCCGTCCTCCGGTCGATTGCCACAAACACACCTCAACACCCTGTCCTGAGTGAGGCATAGACTGCCAGTTGCGAGTCAGTCGCCCTTCACGTTGATGATCTGCCGGAAGGTGTGCAGGATCTCGACCAAGTCCTTCGACTGCTCCATCACGGTGTCGATATCCTTGTAGGCGCCGGGAAGCTCGTCGATGAACTCCTTCGAGCGGCGGACCTCGATGCCCTTCATGTCACGGTCAAAGTCATCCATGTTGAATCGCTTCCTGGCCTGCGATCTTGAGAATCGCCGCCCTGCGCCGTGAGGAGCCGTTTCGAATGCCTCCCGACTGCCCAGTCCGCGAACAACGTAGCTGGCCGTACCCATGGAGCCGGGAATGAGGCCCATCTGTCCTTCGCCGGCCTGAATGGCACCCTTGCGCGAGACCCAAACGTCCTTCCCGTAGTGGCGCTCCTTCTGCGTGAAGTTGTGATGGCACTGGATACGCTCCAGTTCGAGCTCATTCTCGTGACCACCCTCACCGTAGACCGTGTAGCTCAACTCGGCCATCACACGGTCCATCATCTCCTCGCGGTTGAGAAGCGCGAAGTCCTGAGCCCAACGAAGGTCATGGATGTACTCATCGAACTCCGTGGTTCCCTCGCTCAGGTACGCGAGGTCGCGATCCGGGAGCCTTATCGACTGCTCCTTCATGAGCCTCTGAGCGGTCCTGATGTGGTGCATGGCGATCTTGTTGCCGATGCCGCGCGAGCCGGAGTGCAGGAAGGCCCATACCGTCCCAGATTCGTCCAGAGTAATCTCGATGAAGTGGTTGCCCGAACCGAGCGACCCAAGCTGAAGCCTCCAGTGCGCCCTTCCAGAGAGCTTCCTGTAGAGACCCAGCCTGTCACGGGCCTTTTTCCCCAACTCAACGACACGGGGCTTCGCCGTCGGGGACACGTTCCGGTTGTACTTGCCGGCGCTGAGAGGGATGCGTCGCTCGATGCCCTCGCGGATGCCGCTGAGATTCTCAGGAAGGTCTTCGCGAGAGAGCGGTGTCCGCACAGCAATCATGCCGCACCCGATGTCCACGCCGACCGCGGCCGGAATGATCGCCCCATCGGTGGGTATGCACGACCCTACCGTGGCCCCCATCCCGACGTGGCAGTCGGGCATGACGGCCACGTGCTTGAAGATGAAGGACATCGATGACAGCTTCACTATCTGCTGCATGGCCGCCGGCTCGATCTGCTCCGGCGGAATCCACGATACGGTTGTCCTGTTTATCCTGTACATTTCTTCCTCCCTTGAAATATCCACCCGACCTCAGGATAGGCCGGAAACGTAAAAGCCCCGGACTTTCGCCGGGGCTTCTCATCACAGACAATATGTCCGAGCAATCAGCCCTCGGCGTTTCCTACAAGTCCTCCAAAGACACGCGCTGTCGCGGGCCATGTTTGAGTATCTAGTTTGCTCATTGGATAAGGCATGGTGTTTCTTCTTCGTTCCTACGAGGCGGTCGAAACAGGTGTAACGAGCGTTCGAGGCGGTCTAACCAAGCTACACGAGGCATCAGTGTGCGTCAACGATTTTCTTTCGCAACCTCTACCTACGGTCGTTCTGCGCCTAAAGGGTCACTGCACGGTTTGCAGCTTGTTGGCGTAGTCTCTTCCTGACGTTGGAGCCGGCAGGGCCTTTCCATCCTTCTTGTACAGAGCAATCGCCTCATCTACGATGGTACACAATTCATCGAACACTTCCTTCTCGTCCGTCCCATGACAACCACCGTAGATTAACCCTGGGGCACTTCCAACGAAGCTCTTATCCTCTTCGGACCATTCGACAAGCTTCACGTATCTGGCACTGTCATTCATCTCATCGACTCCCTTATCGCCCTACGAACTGTCCTGATTTGATAGTTCTTGGCATCACCAACGCAATCATTAGCCTTCATCCCACATTACTTCCAAATTCAGGAAGCGTCCGATGTCCTCAACTTCTCCATGAATCTCCGAACGCACCTGTTTTGACAACGACTCGAAAGGACTCACGGTAATCTTCAGCTTCCGGCCGGAGCGCTTGCGCGTCCACGTGGCGATGGCCCTCCCATCTACCAGAATCGTCGGACGAATGATCCCTCCTCCGGGATGTACTTGTTTGAGCAATTCGGGGGTGACGCCTAGATCGCGGACGCGATATCCCAGAAGATAGGGGTCGAATGCCCCTAACATCCTTACCGACGCCGTCTCGTCCTCCCTTATCATGTTCGGTAGTCCGACTCGCGCTTCAGGCATCCACATTCGTGTGCCATCCACGATGACGCAGACCAGTTCACCTTCGACCGACTCAAATGCGCGGCGTGCCTCCCCTGCCGGGAGTCCAGACCACATGCCGAAGTCCTCAGGAGTGGTCGGAGCGTAGGCCGACACGTATCGTCTCGCAAGCTCAGCTGCTGGATCAGGTGTGTCGAGACCATCGTCATCAAGCCATGAGTCCAGCAGTACGTGAGTCGCCTTTCCGTCAACGGTCGGCCCGAAGCAAATGACCCCCTCCAGCGAGGCCCAGTTCAAGAGATATGGTACCGCCTGCCCCTCCGAGGGCAGTCCCTGCGCCGCCCAGCGCTCGGCAATCTGACGACGAGTGAGCGGGCCATTTTCTTCAAGCGCCCGACGCAATACTTTGACGGCACGCCGGTAAACGTCATCGGTGAGTCCGAGTTCCCGTTGACGCCGCTTGGCCTTGCGGACCATGTAGGGACCAACGAGCCGCAACACCCATCTCACATCTTTCGCAGCCAGCAGATGCATCGTTCCACGCATAGCCCACGTACGAACGACTGAGCGCTCCTCCACTCGCGCTTGCTCCACATCCACGGCGGTCAGTCCGGTCGTCCGTACACGTACGGCAAGTACCTCCCCAACCGCGTCCTGAGCCTGAACTGCCGAAATTCCGCGAACAAGCTCGCCTACATCGGTCGCATTTCGCTCAGCCAGGTGCTGCGAGCCAAGTCGCAGACTTCGCGCTTCGCTTGCTGAAAGGGACAGATTCAAGATGCCTCCATGTCTGCGCGTGAAGAATTGCCATGGACTTCCTTAGTGTGAATGTTCAAAATCGAATGCGTCAAATGCCCGTCCTACTGTTCCGAAGAACGATTTTCAAATTCTCCGAAATTGCCTATTGCATTAATAGAACGTTTATGCTACACTCCTCGCGTCAGACCAAAATGCAAATACAAACTGCCCTACAGGGTAGACAGGAAATCAGGAGGCCGTACTATGACAACTGGGCTGGATGCTTCTATCGAATCGACGATGACCGATATCGACAAGCGATTTGGGCGCGGGACGATTATGCGCCTGGGAGATGGCGACACCTATACTCCCGCGGACCCGATTCCGACCGGGTCGCTGGCCCTGGACCTGGCGCTGGGCATCGGTGGCGTACCGCGTGGCAGGGTCACGGAGGTATTCGGTGCGGAATCGACCGGAAAGACGACTATCGCCTATCACGTCATGGCCGAGGCCCAGAAGAGCGGCGGGGTAGCCGCGTACATCGACGCCGAGCACGCACTCGACCCGGAGTTCGCGCGCACCTGCGGAGTCGATACCGACAACCTGCTGGTATCCCAGCCGGACTACGCCGAACAGGCGCTGGAGATCTGCGAGTACCTCGTCCGAAGCGGCTCAGTGGCTGTAGTCGTCATTGACAGCGTCGCCGCACTCGTACCCAAGGCGGAGTTGGAAGGCGACATGGGCGACACGCACGTCGGCCTCCAGGCCCGCATCATGTCTCAGGGCCTCAGAAAGCTCACGGCAGCCATCAGCAGGCATGACACAGCCGTCATCTTCATCAACCAGCTACGGGAGAAGGTCGGCGTTCTGTGGGGGAATCCGGAGACCACACCCGGAGGTCGGGCTCTGAAGTTCTACAGCTCCGTCCGTATCGACCTTCGCAGGGGGGAATCGGTCAAGAACGGGACCGAGATTATCGGCGCGCACATCAAGGCCCGAGTCGTGAAGAACAAGGTAGCTCCGCCCTTCAGGACTGCGGAGTATGACATCATGTTCGGCGAAGGCATCAGCCAGGAGGCCGACCTGCTGGCAATCGGCGTCGACATGGGGCACGTGCAGAAGAGCGGCGCGTACTACTTCTTCGAGGACACCCGGCTCGGACAGGGACGCGAAAACGCCAAGCAGTTCCTGAAGGAAAATGACGGAATTGCCGCAAAGATCGAGGGCCTGATACGAGGCAAGACAGACATCGAGCATACTACTGAAGCCGCTCCGGGAAGCGAGAACGGAGTCGCCACAGCCAAGGCCAAATAGCTCCATGCCGACAGTACGAGAAATCGGGTCCAGGCTCGAGCCCTTCATCGACGATTGGCTGATCGACCGGATGAAGGGCTTAACACTCCGTCTGCACCAGCCCGTCCCTAAAGAGGTTGCGTTTCGATTCGATCAGCCTTGGGAGGGTACATCCAGCATCTTCATCAGGGTAATGAAGGATGGGGATGTCTACAGAAACTGGTACCGTGCCGGGGCGGACGCCGAACAGGCCGCCGCCTACGCTGAGAGCGTTGACGGCATCCACTGGGAGCGGCCCAGCCTCGGCATGGTCGAGTACGACGGCTCGACCGATAACAACATCCTCCTGCAGGACGACGGCATAACAAACCTAGCCGTATTCCGTGACGACAACCCTGCAGCAAACGAGGACGAACGCTACAAGGCTATCGCCAAGGGGCCCAAGATAGACGGGCGTGCGACCATTCGCGGCCTGACCTCTCCCGATGGGTTTCGGTGGAAGGTTATCGAAGTAGACCCGATTCTCGTCGCGCCTGACGATGGCTGGCCGATGTTCGATTCGACAAACGTCGCCTTCTGGGACGAGGTGCAGGAACAGTACGTAGCGTACATGCGGGGCTGGTTCCCAAGTGAAGGACGTGTCGCCTCCACTCACCGTGGCGGAGTCCGTTCCATCCGACGCAGCTTGTCTTCGGACTTTCGTACGTGGTCTCCACCCGAATTTATCAACATGGGCGACTCGGAGCCCGAGCATCTGTACACGAACGCCGCCACGCCCTACTTCCGAGCGCCACACATCTACCTGATGTTTCCACGCCGTTTCGTGGTCGGACGAAAGGTCCGCGACGACTGGGCCGAAGACGGCCTCTCCGACGCGGTCTTCATGAGCAGTCGGGATGGTCTCCATTGGGACCGCCGGTTCATGGAACCCCTGATCCCTACCGGCAGGGACATAGACGACTGGACCGACAGGAGCATGACGCCCGGAGTCGGCCTCTTACCGACCGGTCCCGACGAGATGTCCATCTACTACAAGGAGCACAACCGCCTGCCCACTGTTCGGATGCGTCGAGGCGTTTTCCGCACCGACGGAATTGTGTCGCTCTACTCCACCTATGCCGGCGGCGAGTTCGTCACGCATCCTCTGCAATTTGACGGTAGCGAATTGGTGCTCAATTACGCCACCTCCGCTGCAGGGAGCATCCGAGTCGAGCTCCAGGACGCGGATGGAACGCCAATTAAGGGACACGCGATCTCTGAATGCGACGATATCTTCGGGGACGAAATCGAGCGGGTTGTGTGTTGGCGCGGAAGCGCAGATGTGAGTTCGTTGGTCAATCGCCCCGTCAGGGTGAGGGTCACAACCCTAAACTATGCCGACTTCTACTCGTTGCAGTTCAGGGGTACTGCTGAATAGGAACTCAGCGCCCTACGGCAGGATGAGCGTTGCCTCTACCCTGTCCTTGAGGTCCTCGGCCACCTCTTCAGCATCGCGGTCTCCGTCGATGATGTGGAATCCTTTGCTGGGCGCCATTGCGAGGAACTGCTCACGAACTAGGTTCTGGTAGCTGATGAAACTGGCGTACATGTCGCCGTCGCGGTGTATGTCCATGCCGGATTCCCAGTAGTCGAGGTAGTGCAGGTTCCCCAGCACCCGTTCCGCCAATACCTCCGGCTTCACATCCAGGTAGAGTACGGCATCCGGCACGATCGCGAAGCCAAAGACCCCTTCAATCCACCTCACATCAACGCCACGGACGACGTCTCTGGCAATCGGCGTGTAGACGTACCTGTCAGCTAGAACAATGAAATCGGACTCGAGCGCCGGGACAATCACATTCTCAATCTGGTCGGCGAGGTCCGTTGCGTAGTAGAGCGAAAAGGTCAGCGGCCCGAGTGAATATCCCTGCATCACATCCTGGAGCTTCTTCCCTACGAGCCTGGACCTCTTCAGGCCTGTCTGCGCCGAGGCATACCCCTTCCGCTCAAGCCAGTCGCGCAGGAGCCTGATCTGTGTGGAACGCCCGGCGCTGTCGGGACCCTCGACGACGATCAACTTGCCCCTTAGAGAGGAGAGGTCGATATCGGGGATACCCGCCCCGAAGTAAGCGCGCTGCGTGGTGTCCGCCGTAGCCGCCATTTACGCAACCTCGCTTGGAGACTTCGGGCGAACATATTGAGACAGGTCCAGTTTCTCCCGTATGAGTTCCCGAAACTGCTGCTGCTGCTCTCCCGCCGGCTTGGTCGCGTCGATGATGTGGAAGGGAAACTCATGCGACATTCGCTCATAAGTCTCGTGAATCTTCGTCTGAAAGATTCGATAGCTCTCAATGCGGTCCGAAGAGAACCCAATATCCATGCCCGCCTCGTAGTAGTTCAGGTTGCGACTCCGCCCTACGGCCCGGGCGAGCGAGACGTCCACTGGCACTTTGAACCAAAGTGTCAGGTCGGGCTGACGCGCAAAGCGGTACATGTGCCGGATCCAAACGGGGTCGCATCCCCGCACGGTGTCCCTCGCATAGGCCGTATATACGTACCGATCGGAGAGGACGAGGTATCCTGCATGAAGGAGCGGGACTATCTGCCGCTCGTATCTGTCAGCAAAGTCGGTGCCGTGAATCAAGGCGAAGGTGGTGGGACTGAGCATGTGCCGCTTCTTCGCTGCCTTCGTGGCACTTTCAACGAGCGGCGAGGAGTTCCACTCCGTGAAGAAGACCTTGTAGCCCTCGAGTTCCAGCCATCGCTTCACGAGTCCGATCTGCGTGGACTTTCCTGACCCGTCCAGGCCCTCGACCGTGATGAGCTTGCCCGGCAACTCGGCGTTGGCGCCGTCATTCGACATCGACCCACACCCCCTCCATGGTCATTATCAAAAGACGGACCGTCTATCGTCAAGACAAGGGAGGGTGCCGTAATTGTTCAAAGTTGATGAGGCGAACACCACCTGCACCTAATGGATACCCGCTTTCGCAGGTATGACGATGGCTGTGCGCGTTGTGCGTTCTCACGAAAGTCTGGACAAGTTACAGGGCGTGGAGCCTGTGTCTTTTCTTGACTCCATTGGGGATCCAAAACCGCTATTTCGCCCCTCGATGCCCAGCGTTTACGAAATATCAAACACTCAGTATTTCTGTTCATTTGTCCGGCTAGCCCTCATCTGCTACGGTTGTACCACGTACAAGCACGACTGTGGAAACACTCCCTTTGATTAGCATCGAACACGCCATCGTCATAGACCGACCGCTCGACGAGGTATTCGACTACCTCACTGCCCCGTGGAAGATGCCGGAATGGCAGGCAGACGTGCTTGAAGCCACAACCGTGGGAGACCAACCGATAGGTCCGGATACCAAGGTGCGCGTTCGCAGGAGATTCATGGGGCAGACTGTGGCCCTGACGCTGGAGACCACGGAGTTCAAGCCGAAGGAGCGATTTTCCTTTGCTTCCGAGTCGGGGCCCATCACCCTGAACGGATCGGTCGCGGTCACTCCTCACGACCGGGGAACCTCGGTGCTATTCACCGTCTCGGGCGAAGGGAGCGGACTGCTCATGCTGGCAGGTCCCTTCATCGAACAGATAGTTCGCCAGGAGACCGTGGACAACGCCGCCAATCTCAAGAAGATCCTCGAATCAGAGTAATGACCTCGGAGTAACGATGACAGACCAAGACGAGCATCTATCCCTCAACGACGTAACGGACTACGGGCTCTGCTTCGCCTGCGGCCCTCGCAACCCCTACGGTCTCAAGCTTCACATGCAACGTGAAGGCGACCGAGTCGTTGCGAAATTCACTACGCTGGAGGAATACCAGGGGTATCCGGGATTCCTGCACGGAGGCGTCATCACCGCCTTGTTGGATGAGGTCATGAGCCGGGTCTCGATAGTTACCCACAATCGCTGGACCATAACTGCCGGAATCGACGTTCACTTCCGAAAGCCGGTGTTCATCGGACAGGAGGTCACGGCCATTGCAGAGCACGTCGAAACGAACCTTCGCATGGTTACAGCCAAGGCGGAACTGCTGCTCCCTGACGGATCGGCAGCGGCGAGGGCAACGGGCAGGTTCTTCTTCTTGCCGGAAGAAAGACTGGCGGAGATGACGTCAGCATACCCGGGGCTGTCCAGAGACTGGATGCGTTAGGCCGAATTGGGGGTAGGAATTAGCTGGACATTTCCAGAGATTTTCGGACATTCCAAAAATGTAATTGTCTAATGCTGTTAGCTTGAAGAGGTCTGGCCAGTTTGTTGCCTACCTCCTCCATTCTTTCTTTCTAAGGTGGGATGTCTTTTCGTCCGTGACCAAATTCTACGTCTGAATTGTGGAATGGTCAAAAGCGCGTTGCCGGCTTCACACACGAGGTGGCTGTATGACACCGGCGCAGAGGGGAGAACTGGAGGATTTGTCTCCCGTCTTGCGGGAGCATTACCCTCACCCTAGCCCTCTCCCACGACAGGAGAGGGGAATGAGATGGATTGACCCTCAAGCACGCACTCTGCCATGATGGTGAGAGGACTATATCACAGCCCCTTTGCGTGGGAAGGGAAGTGTCCGTTCGGACTAACTGAAGAACAGTCGCTCTGCGGTGCCGCGCAGGATCTGATCGCGGTCGGACTCGGAGAGGCCGAGTTTGTCGCGAACGACGGAGATCGAGTCCTCCATTGTCTCCTTGACGACTTGATAAGGTGAATCGCTCCCCCACATGCAGCGGTCCGGACCGAATGCGTCGATGACGCGTCCGATCATGGGAATCAGGTCATCATGCGGCGGGCCGTCTCCCAAGGCGTGGAGTCTTGAGATTTTCACGTGGGTATTCGGCAGGGTGGCAATATCGGTCAGCTGAGCGATGTGCGCGTCGTTGATGGGCTCCATCTCGCCTACCCGCGTCATGTGATCGACGACGACCGTTGTATCCGGGTGCCTGGCGGCCATCTCCTTGATCGCAGGCGCTCCGACGGGATGGGTGATGGGGCACATGGCCTGTCCGGTCCTCGCGGCGGCCTCGAAGAGCCGGTCCCACTGCGGCCCGTCGTAGTCGACTCCTATGCGGAAACCGCGCACTCCCTGCGCCTTCAGAGCCTCCATGTCCTCCTGCACGTTCTCCTTCGTCTCGTCGACGATGCCTATGACGCTGAACACGTCCGGGAACCGCTTGATGGCGTCGGTCGCGTAGCTGTTGTCGAACTGGTGATAGCCAGTCTGAACGATGACGACCTTCTCGATCCCTGAAGGACGAGCGTGCCGCAGGTACATCTCCGGGGTAAAGTCCGGTGGGTCGAGGTCAGCGGCGGTCTGATCCCCCGCAAGGGGATAGCTCCCCGTGTCGGAAGTCCAGAGATGAATATGGGCGTCGATCCAGGCCATTGGTACTCCTTTTGGTGACGGTTGTGTCATTGGGGGCGTGTGGTACTGCCCCCTCTCTGCGTCTCTCACCTGCTGGGGGAGAGATCGTTGGTTAGCATCTAGGCTCGCTTGAAAATCTGGAAGCGGTGGCGGTTGCTCTCCACCACGTACACCCGGTCTTCCGCGTCCACGGTGACGGCGACAGGTCCCCAGAAGTAGGGTTCCGTCTGCGAGGAGACTTGGTACGGATCGTCGGCTAAATGAGGTGGAAGCTCAGGCATGAGGTTGGATATCTTCCGCACCTCTACCTCGTCGGGGTTCGAGGCGAAGAAGTCCTTCGCCCACTGGGAGAGGGTGGCTTGTCCGCGTTCGGTGGCATAGAGGGCGCCGTTCGGCGCGAGGACCTGCAATCGCTCGTTGCCCCAGTCGGTCACATAGATGAATCCCTCCGAGTCAACGGCGACACCTGAGGGCCGGTTGAACAGCGTGTTGTTCAGTCCGCCGGGGGTGTTTTGCATTCCTCCGAACGTCTGGAGATGCCTGCCATCGGGGGAGAACCGCTTCACGGCGTTGTGACGCCAGTCGGCCACGAGGACGTTGTCGTCCGCGTCGATGCAGAGCCCCCACGGCTGGTAGAGGCTGTGCCATGGGGTCACGTCCTCCTCGCGTCCGAACCTGTTGATGAACTGTCCGTCGGCGGTGAACTTGCTGATGGCGTGGCTGTGCTGGTCGGCAATGTAGACGTTGTCATTCGAATCGATGGCGATGCCGGCGGGCCCGTTCAGCTTTCCGGGATCGGAGCCGTGCTCGCCCCACTGGTCGAGGAACTTGCCCTCGGAACTATAGATCACGACACGATGGTTGTACTCGTCCGTGATGTACAGGCGTTCCTGGCTGTCGAAGGCCATCGCGACCGGAAGGACGAACTGCCCCGGGCCGCTTCCATAACCCTCGCTGAACTCGAACAGGAAGTTCTCGTCAATGTCCTGAACGCCTACCCGAATTGCCCTGGCGCGAACGGGGTCGCAGCGGCTGAGCACGTAGATGCAGCCGTCGGCGCTGACGGCGATACTGTACGGATTGGCGAAGCCTCGCCCATTGTCGCCATTGTTCGTGATGCCGATCGTCTTGATGTAATCGAGTGTCGTTGCAGCGGTTGCAGTCGTCATCTTTGCCTGTGAACTCCGTATTCTGGGAAACCGGCGGGCGCCGTCATGCCATCTGGTACTCTCTGGTGGCCGCGATGAGGCCGAGCAACTCTCCCACACGCTCGTCTGCGGCGTTGTCCTCAAGGGCGACATCGCCGCGGTCGGCCACGTGGTCAATGAGCGCCGTCCTCGTGGCGTCGGCTACGTCGATCGCGCCCATCAGGCCCAGGCAGTTGTCCACGACCTCGTCGGGAGTCAGGGCGCCGCCGTTGGCCTCTCCCAACTGGCCGATGATGGCGCGTATTCCCGGCTTGGACGTGTCCGACAGCTCGTTTGCCACGAAGTTGACACGCTCCACGAGCGCTCCGCTGTCGATCCACTCCTCCGCCTCGTGCCACCCTTCGACGGTGGGAGGGTTCAGGAGGCCCTGTCCCATAAAGAAGGCCTGCTCCGCCACCTGGTCGATGCCGAGGGTCGGCCGCCGGTAGCTGCCCGCCGTCTTGATCGCACCTACGACGTACTCCACCGGCCCCTTGACTCTCGCGTATCGGGCGGCGTCCGACCTGAAGTAGTCGGAGTTGAACAACGTCCTGAGCACCGACTTGATCTCATAGTCGGATGCGAAATAGGACGAGATCATCTCTTCGATGCACGCCTGACCGTCTTCGTCGACCTTATCGGCGGCAAAGAACTGGAATAGGCGCGTGCAGATGAACTCCGCCGTCGCCCGCTGTCTGCAGATGATCTCGACGATGTCCTCGCCGTTGAAATTTCCGGTCTCGCCGAGGAAGGTCTTTTCGCCCTCGTCGTGGTCGTCGGCGCGGAACTGGAAGTGCCATGCGATCCTGCTGTACGGCCAGATCGAGTCCTTCATCGCGCGCATCGCCATGTACTCGACGTTGCCGAGCGTCCATCCCGTGAAGGCGCGCGAGGCTTCCTTGATGTCGTCCTCAGTGTAGTTGCCGATACCCATGGAGAACAGCTCCAGCAGCTCTCTGCCGTAGTTCTCGTTGATGTGTCCGTTGTGGTTCTCGTTGTTGTCGAGCCACAGCAGCATGGCAGGGTCCTTGGACAGCTCGATGAGCATCGTGTCGAAGCGGCCGAGCCCGTGCTTTCGGAACATGTCGATCTGGTTCAAGAGCGACCGGGCCTGGTTGAGCTTCGTATAGCCCGTGGCGAACAGACTATGGAAGAACAGGGCCACGCGTTCCTCGAGGGGATTCTTCGTGGTGACCATCCTGTAGAGCCAGTTGCCCGCCGCCGAGTACGGCTGTCGAAGCTCGGACTGATCGACGTGATAGCGCCGAATTACGTCCTGGGGAAGGTCACTGGGATCTTCGTTACTCAAGAGTTCTTCGACTGTCTCCTCGTAGCCCTTCGCGGCCCTCTCCTTGAGTTCGGCAAGCGGAGCGCCGAACGCCGCTCGTCGCATCAGATGCGCCATGAGTGCGATGTCTTGCTTTGCCGTCGTGGTCATTGCTACCTCCAAGTTCGATGTTGGTCCTTGATCCCCAACATTCGCTGATATTCGGAAGGCTCTAGGCCTTTGACTTGGTATACACCTGTATGCGATGTCGATTTCGTTCCAGTACGAACAGTCGTCCTTGGGGATCGAGGCGGACGCTTATGGGACTCCAGAAGATCGTCTCGATCTGGGAGGCGACTTCATGCCGGTCATCCGTCCTCAGCAGATGGTACTGTTCAAGGTCGGACTCGGCCCGGAGTCGGTTCTCGTCAGGGTTAGCATCGAGAAATTCCTGCGCCCAGACCGACGTAGTCGCCTGGCCCTTGAGCACCTGCACGAGTTCTCCACCCGGGTCGAACACCTTGACGCGCTCGCTCCCCCAGTCGGCGACGTACATGTATCCGTCTTGGTCTACCTCGACCGAGGCGGGACGATGAAGCTGGGCTTCGCCGTTCCCCGAGTCACCATAGGAAGCAACGAAATCACCGTCCGGCGTGAAGCGCTGGATGCGGTCGTTCCGCCAGTCGGCGACGTAGATGTGGCCGTCCGGCGCTACACGAAGTCCCCACGGCAGGTTGAATTCACCTTCGGCGGATCCTTCAGAGCCGAACGAACTGAGGAAGATGCCGTCTTTCGTAAATTTCTGGATTCGATTGTTATTATGATCGACTATGAGCAGATTATCGTCAGCGTCGCATTCGATGCCGGACGGCCCATCGATCATACCTTCCCCGGAGCCGCGTGCGCCCCACTTCTTGACGAACTTCACGTCGCTATCGAAAACGGACACTCGGTTCAGGTGCTCGTCGGTCACGTAGACGTTGCCTTTAGAGTCGAGTGCGATATCAGTAGGCCACGTGAACTGGCCATCGCCGCTGCCGTACGACCCGAAGTCTCCATAGTACCCGGATTCGTAGTCCATCACCGTAATTCTCGCGCCGCGCGTATCTCCGTCATGAGATCGACCCTGCACGAAGAGCCGCCCGTCGAAGCGGAACGTCAATGCGACAGCGTAGTAGAAGCCGCGCGCGTCCATGGCCGCAACTCCGAGGGTGCGGTCGTAGGTGAGAAACTCCGTTTGGGTTGTAGTTGTCATCAGGATTGATTGGTTGGCAATATGCCGGCCGATTAGCCTTTCTGGAATTCCGGGGTCGCGCCGATCAGCTGCACCATCTCTGCGATACGCCTTCGGCCGCTGCCGTCGCCGTTGATCTTGACTTCACCCTCAGCAGCCGCGTGTTCGATTAGGGATTTTCGCGATGTGTCCGTGATGCGAATGGCTCCCATGTGGTCGAGGCAGGTATCCACGAGCTCTTGTGGCTGTGCAGTCCCCCCGCCGGCGGCGATCTGAGCATCGACCGTGTCTGCGATACCCTCCGTGAAGTCTTTTGAAAAGTGCTCCGAGGCGAAGTTGATGCGCTCCACGAGGTTGCCGGTGTCAATCCACTCGTCGCCCCAGTGCCAGCCTTCAACGCTGGGCGGATTTACCAGTACCTGGCCCATCAATCCCATAGCGTTGGCGTCTTCCTGGATGGCCGGCGTGTATGAACGGTGCTCTCCGGTAAGGCGAAGCACTCCTGCGACGAGTTCCGCAGGACTCTTGACCTTCTCGTACCAGACCGATTCCGACTTGAAGAAATCCGACCGGAACATGGTCTCGAGCATGGGCCTGATCGTGCAGCCGCCCTTGAAGTAGGCCTCGGACAGGATGTCGATTGCTTCAGGGTCGCGAGGAGGTGTGTAGGGCCACGACGGCACGGGAGGCTCGTCGGCGACAAAGAAGCTGTACATGTGCCGTGCGAGGAACCTGGGAGTCGCCTGCTGTTCGCAGATGATGTCGACGATGTCCTGGCCGTTGAAGTTCCCCTTGTGTCCAAGGAAGGAAATCTCGCCCTCGTCGTGGTCGTAGTCGCGGAACTCGAAGTGCAGGTTCAGGCGACCGTAGGGCCAAAGGGAGTCGTTGTCTGCCTTGAGCTTCATGTACTCGGTGTTGCCGACGGTCCATCCCGTAAATGCGCGGGAGGCTTCTTTCACGTCGTCTTCAGTGTAGTTGCCGACGCCCATGGAGAAGAGCTCCAGGAGCTCGCGTCCGTAGTTCTCGTTGATGGCGCCGTTGTGGTTTTCGTTGTTGTCGAGCCAGATAATCATCGAAGGGTCTCTCGACAGCTCGACGAGGAGGGCCCGAAGGTCGCCGAAGCCGTGCCTTCGAAACATCTCGATCTGGTCCATCAGGACCTTGCCCTGCGCCAGCTTTGCGTAGCCCGTTGCAAAGACCCCGTGCCAGAAGAGCGAGACCTTCTCCACGAGCGGCGTTTGGCTGTTGATCATACGGTGGAGCCAATAGGCCCCGAAGCCGGCCATGCCCAGTCCGCCCGAGTGGTCGGGATGGTAGCGCCGGATGAGGTCGATCTGTATACCGTCGGAGCGATCAGTGTCCAGGAGCATGTCGACGGTGGCGTCGTAGCCCTGGGCGGCGTAATGTTCGATCTCTTCACGGGTTGAGCCGAAGCCGGCGCGCCGCATTAGGTGTGCTATGAGTTCGATTTCGTGATTTTTCATTGCTGTCCTCGCGTGGGTTGTTTAGTCCCGGTTGAACGACTCGGTCAATGAGTTCAAATAGACGTATGGCTGAAGGATGGCGGGCTTCCAGCCGGTAGCCTCTTGTATGAAGCCCCCCTTGTGACTCCGTTCGGTGTTCCACTCCTTGTCCAGTACCGGCAGTTTCAGCCAGTTGAGCTTTTGCTTGGTCTCCGCGTCTACGGGCCAGGTGAAGAATGTGAGGAAATCCTCGCGAGCGTGGCCGGTGTAGTGCTCGTACTGGAACGGCATCGACTCCAGCACTCTTGCATCTTCGCTCTCAACGTACCAGTAGATGGGAACGAGTCCTCCGCTAAACCCCCTTGAACGAATGCGCCCGACCCAGAGTTTCATGAGATCGGACGCGCTCATCGTCTCAGCGCTGAAGTCTTCGCTGATGGGGTCTAGAACAATCTCCCAGTTAGCCCGCAGATCGGTACACCATAGTTCGCCGCTGCGACGGCCCTGAAACTCCCAGACCCTGGCTTTAGATCCTTCCGGCACCTCCTTGTCACCTTCTTGGACGGCGCGTCCTAATGGGCGCCGTTTCCGTTCGTACCGTTTCCGTTCCGGAAGAAGTCGAATTTCTCGAATGTGCCGTTCACGATCGGCACCGGGTCAAGACCGAGCCAGTCCTCCAAGATGGACGTGTACGTGATGCGGAAGTCGTTGTTGAAGTGCAGGTCACCTTCCAGGTGGTCCCGCTCCTTCAGGGACGGGTATGAACTGTAGACTCCGCCCTTGACGTTGTTGCCTATCAGGAAGGCCACTCCGCCCGAACCGTGGTCCGTGCCGGAGCCGTTGTCCTTGATACGCCTGCCGAACTCGGAGAAGAGCAGGATGGACGTGTCGTCTCCGGCGTTGTGCTCGTCCATGTCGTCCATGAAGTCGCCTATCGCCGCGGAAAGCTCCGACCACAGACTATGGTGCGTTGCAAGCTCACCGGCGTGGGTGTCGTAGCTCCCCTGCTGGGTATAGTAGATGCGTGTGCCGAGGTCGGCGAACATCACCTGGGCGGCGTCTCTCATGCTCTGACCAATTGAGGTGGAGGCGTATTCCACATTGGACTGGTACTTGTCCACGGCCGTCCGCAGGATGTCCGCGCCTTTCAGGGCGTCGGTACCGGTCTGGCCGAGGAACTCCATGACGGCGTCGCCGCCGTTGGCCGAGCCGTACATCTTGGCGAAGGTGTTGAGTACCGTTTTGCGCCGGCTCTCGTCGTCGACATCGGTGAAGAGTCCGTAGGTCCCGAGATTACCGACCGACGCCACGGGCACTCCACGCTTGCCGAGCGCCCTCGGCAGACCGCGTCCGAAGTTGACCGCTGTCAGGACGTTCTCGCCGTCCGGGTCGATCTCTTCAGTGGCTCGACCGAGCCAGCCCTCGTGGCCGATGTCATCCGGCAACGCCGTGTGCCAGATGTCCATTGAGCGGAAGTGTGAGCGATTGGGGTTCGGGTAGCCTATCCCATGAATGATCGCCACCTTGCCCTCGTCCCAGAGACGTTTTATCGCCTCCATACCTGGGCGGAAGCCGGTCTGGTCGTCGATCGGCAGGACGTCCTCCTGCTTTATGTGGATCGACCCGCGAAAGTCGTAGTACAGCCCGTTTCCGTAGGGAACTACTGTGTTCAAATAGTCGTTTCCTCCGCTCAATTGGACGACTACGAGCTTGTTCGTATCCGTTGTCGTTGTCATGTCTCATCTCCCTTCCGGCGCATAGGCATTATGGCCCGCCGTCACAGCTTGTATGACGTTTGCGCTAAATCTACAACAAACGTGCTCTTCTATCAAGGTCTTTTGGCGATTTTAGGCGGCGATCGAAGAGCAAGTCCGGAACGCAGCCTGAATATCGCACCTTTACTTTGCCGCCTCTCTGGTTTAGCCTCTTGTCGAGAATCGGACAACCCCAAGGAGAAGACGAGTGCAGAACCGCATCAAGAAGAAGCTTCAGGACGGCCAGGCCATCATCGGGACCATCCCGACCATCGATCATCCCACGACTCTCAAGGCCTTGGGGGCGTCGGACTTCGACTTCTTTCTCATCGACACCCAACACAGCCCAATCAGCATCACCACACTCTATGAAATGATGGTCGATCTCGGCAGGGACAAAGAGGTCATCGTCCGGGTGCCCTTCAACGAGACGTACCTCATCAACGCGGCCATCGACGCGGGGGCGGATGGGGTCATCGTGCCGTTGACCAACACGCCGGAGGCCGTCGAGAAGGCCGTGCAGGCCGCCAAGTTCCCGCCGAGGGGCGTCCGAAGCTGGGGTCCGAAGGGAGCGGTCAACTACGGCGGGCCTGAGAAGTACGCCGGGATCGCCAACGACGAGGTCATCGTCTGGCCCCAGATCGAGACATTGGAGGCCGTGGAGAACCTCGAGGATATCCTGACGATAGACGGGGTGGACGGGATCATGATCGGCCCGGCCGATCTCGGCTGGTCGATGGGATTCATGCCGCACGAGGGTAAGGAAGAGGTTGACAAGATGTTCCAGCACGTGCTCGACAAGTGCATCGAGCACAACGTTCCGTGGGGAATGTTCACGTCCACCTACGAGAGGGCTGAGCAGTGGCTCACACGTGGGGGAAAGATCGCGACCGTCGGGTCCGACGCAGCATTCATGGCCGACGGGATGGCGGGGACCGAGCGGCTGGTGAATGAGTTGAGAAACCGGGTCAATTCGTAAGGGGTATCCTACAGCCTCACGCCAACCACTCTTGGCGAGTCTCTAATCCAAGCAGGCTCCGCGGGGAGTCACCCACTCAGACGGTTGGTGGCGAGCCCCTCCAAACCGTTCGTGGTGAGCTTGTCGAATCATGAACGACATTTCGACAGGCTCAGGATCGTTCTCGATGCCCCACAGTGCTTAAAACAAAACACCGCCCGGGGTTTGCTGACCGGGCGGTGTGTTTTCAGTGGATTCTCTCAAGCCGCCTCGGATGCCGCCCCTGCGGGCTGCGTTCTCCCCAATAGCCGCAGGAAGAAGCGGCCGACGGCGCCGGACTCCCAGACGACCAGCAGCGGCGTGGCGATGCCGATGCTGCTGTAGGTCCCTGCGATGACTCCGATAATGAGCACCCACAGGAAGATGCGGATCGTCTCACCGCCGACGAGCAGGAGGGCCAGCAGGGTGAACAGCAGCGTCAGGCTCGTGTTGAGCGACCTGCCCATGCTCTCCATGATGCTGATGTTGGCGTTATGAGTGAGCGTGCGGTTCGGGTACAGGATGATATTTTCGCGCAGACGGTCGAACACCACGATGGTGTCGTTGACGCTGTAGCCGATGACTGTCAGGATCGCGACAAGGAACATCGTATTGACCTCGATGTCCGCGACCTCACCCAGGATGGCGAAGATACCAATGACGATCATCGAGTCGTGGACGAGAGCCACGATGGCCGCAAGCCCGTAGCGAAACGGACTAGGCACGTTGCGGAAAGCCCACCACAGGTACAGGAAAATGCCAATGGCAGCGGCGACCACGGCGTAGAAGGCGTTTAGCACCGTCTCCGCCGCAACTACGGGCGAGACGAGATCGAAGGCCAGCAGTTCCACGCCACCGGGTGACTCCTGACGCTGGATCTCCGCGATGACGTTGTCCTTTTCCTCATCCCTCAATTCCTTGGTGCGAATGAAGAAGGTCTTGTCGTCCATCTTCTGGATCACGGCGTCCGGATGTCCCAAGCCGGTCATGATGCCGCGCAGAGAGTCTTGCGTGACCGAGTCGGTCACCTCGAACATGACTGTCGAACCACCGGTGAAGTCGATCCCAGGCTTCAGACCCGGAGCGATGATGAGGAACACTACTCCCGGCAAGAGGATCAATGCCGACAGCAAGAAGAACCAGATGCGCTTTCCTACGAAGTCCACGAATTTACTCCCGGATATTTCTCATTGAAGTTGAAACGTTCGCCCTAGCCCCTCGGCTCAAGCTGAAGCTGAGGAAGATTCTTGCCCTCGGTCGGAACGAACCAGCGCAGATGCCTGCCAATCCCCGTCAGCGCGACTATGCGCAGCAGCGTCCTGCTCACGAAGATCGCGGAGAACATGCTGAGCAGCACCCCTATCGCGAGCGTCGCCGCAAAGCCCTGCACCACTGTAGCGCCCAGGGTATCGGCGAACCAGTACAGGATGCCCGACGTTATCAGCGTCGAGACGTTGCTGTCCCGAATGGCAGACCAAGCCCTGTTGAACCCAATGTTGATCGAGGAGAGGAGTGTGCGTCCCGCCCGCATCTCCTCCTTCATTCTCTCGAATATCAGGATGTTCGCGTCCACGGCCATACCCACCGATAGGATGGCGGCCGCCACGCCCGACAGCGTGAGCGTTACGGGCAGCATCTTGAATATCGCGATGAGCATCAGAGCGTAGATGAGCAGCGCCAGCGCGGCGATAAGGCCCGGCATTCGGTAGTACAGAAGCATGAACAGGAACACGAGCACGAGGCCGACCACGCCTGCCCTCACGCTCTTTTGCAACGAGTCAGAGCCGAGAATCGCGTCAACGTCCTTCTCAAGAATCAACTCGATGGGAATCGGCAGTCGTCCCGACTCCAGCAGCAGGGCGATGTCTCTCACACGTTCGATTGTAAAGTCCCGTCCCGAAATGAACGCGGTACCGCCGGTAATCGCCTGCTCTGCGACCGGCGCAATCAACTCCTCATCGTCGAGGAAGATGGCGATCTGGTCTGCCGTACCTGCTATCTCGGTCGTAATTTCAGCGAACTTCCTCGTGCCTTCGCCGTTGAACTCGATGTTCACGATGGGAGCGCCCGACCCTTGGTGTTGGCCGGGATAAGCACGGGCCAAGTCGTCACCCGTCAGGTTGATGTCCTCGTCCACTCTACCCTTGATCAGCTTGAAGGCCAGTTCGCCACCGGGTGGGAACTGCTTCTCAGCATCCGCCAACGGGTCTTCGCTATCGATCAATGACTCGATCAGGCTGATGACGTACTTGTTAGTGTCGATGATCTCCCTGACGCTCGGGTCTCCTCCGACGGGGAACAGTGTCCCGTCATCCAGGAACAGGACTGGCTGGTAGGTGACTTCGACCTCCTGCGCGTCACTCCCAGACAGCGAAAATGCCAGCCTGTCCGGGTAGGTGGCCTCAGAACCCTTCACGGGAACCAAGCTGTCTCGTAGTTCAGCAACATGCGGCGCGAACTTGGCCAGTCCGCTGTCACTGAATTCCACCTCCAGTCCGGGCGGACCCGGCTCGGTGGGGACTACGTCAGACTCCTCTTCCTCGTTGGATGCGGTGTCATCCGCCTCTTCGGAGGATTCCCCTCCGTCACTGCTTGAGTCCTCTGACTCTTGGGCAGCCTGTTCCGAATCCTCAGCGTCGGTCTCCTCCGCAGCCTCGGGCGGAGAGAACAGCTCGGGCGTCATCTCTACGACCCTATAGCCGACGATGTCACCTTCCTCGAACTCCAACGGCTGAGGGACATTTCTCGTCCGATGCAGGAACTCCAACTGGGCTGTCTCGCCAATCAGCGCCTTTGCGCTGTCGGGATCACTAACGCCCGGAATCTGTATGAGCAAACGGTCTTCGCCCAAAACTTGGAGTATCGGCTCACCCAGACCCGACGAGTTAAGACGTCGCTCGATGGTACGCTTCAATGCGTCCATCTGGTCCGCGGTTGGAGGAATCCTCTCGCCGGTCATCTGACCTTCATCACCGGTGTCGCTCAACACGTTGGCCTGATACACGAGATGGCTCCCGCCCTGGAGGTCGAGGCCAAGCGTGAGTCCCAGCAGCGTGTCTTCGCCACCGCGCTGGAAGTTCCCGATCGTGATCGTCTTGAATCCGACCGCAAGGCCGGACAACACGACTAGGACCACTATGAAGATCAGTATCCTGGCGTATCTGCGCAACGTTCTCTCCGTCCGACGTTTCTCTTATGCACCATGTGTGCCGTTACCGTTTGCCGTCTCCGCTTCCAATAATCTGCCCACGAGCCGCATCGCGTCATCCCTGGTCGCCACTTCACCTGTGGCCTGCGCCTCATTCACTGCATTGAGGACCCTGCCGATCCGGGGGCCGGGTCCAACGGCGAAACCGTCCATCACGTCGACGCCGGTAATGAGCCGTGGAGTCGCCGGCTTCTCCAATTCGGCGTTCAAGATGAATCCCATCAGATCGCAGTGTTCTTGCCACTCGCCACGCTCCAGCAGGGGCCCGCGTGCGGCAAGGTAGTCGGCCATGTTGAGGTAGAGTGTCGATATCGCGGCGTCGCCCAGTTCCCTGTAATACCGGAAGAGGGCCCTTCGCGTGGGCATCGCCCCACGTTCAGCCAACTGCTTGGGCCGAAGATGGTGACGAACGAGACTCCTTACAAACTGTCTGCCGCGTGTTCCGAACCGCAGCCTGTCGAGTATTTCGTCCACGACCTCCGCGCCCACCTTGTGGTGACCTAGGAACCGAATCCTCCCGTTTTCTTCTCTTGTTTTGGTCGACGGCTTCGCGATGTCGTGAAGCAGCCCACTCAATCTTACCAGAGTCGAACGGCTATGTCCGTCGCTTATGCGCTCTTGAAAGTACGAGTCCATTTCCGGGAAGCAGGGGACGCAGTCCAAAATCCAGTCTTCCACAGTCTCCGAACGGCCCAGGATCGTCTCGACCATACCGACAGTTTCTACGCAGTGATTGAACACATCCCAATAGTGTTCCTTCGGCTGCGAGACATCGCGTGCCTCATCAAGCTCCGGGAGCACGACGCTGAGCAGACCCAGTTCGTCTAGGGCCCTTACCGACGCCATGACATTCGGAAGAGCGAAGATCTTGAGCAGCTCGTCGCGCACCCGTTCGGGCGATGACAGCCCCAGCATACTGGCATTCAGCCGGACAGACTCCCGGGTCTCTTCGGTTATGGTCAGGCCCAGCTGTGCAACGAATCTGGGGGCCCGGATCAGGCGCACAGGATCGTCGTCGAAGGTGCCCTTCGATACGACACGGAGCACCTTTGAGGCAAGGTCACCACGACCACCGTGAAGGTCGATGACCTCCATGCGTCCGTCGGCGGACAGCGTTTCGTCCAACGGCGCCGCCATCGCATTGATGGTGAAGTCCCTACGGGCGAGATCACGCACCAGCCCTTCAGGGGCCGCTATGAGGTCGATGGTCGAATGGGCACTCAAGACAATGCGGGCCGCTCCCCTCTCTCGATTGAGGAGGACAAACCTGCCCTCGACCTCATCGGCGAGCAATGCGGCGACGTCCAGCAGGATGGCAGGGCTCGTCTCGACGGCGAGGTCTATGTCTTCCGTCTTCCTGCCCAGCAGAGCGTCGCGTACTATGCCGCCGACAAGGTACGCAGGGAGATCCCTGGCACTTAAGAAGTCGCGCACGTCGAATACGACCGGTGAGAGCAGAGCGCCGTTCACGTGCGTCGGGATTTCATTCACCGTGCTATCGGTCATAGCTCTTCGTCCGTTGGGCATTCCTCGTGCTCCCTAGCCCGTGCAGCGAGTTCCTCTTCGGTGGGATACTCGAAAAGGTGCTCGTGGCTAATGAGGTGGTCGATGAAGAGGATACCGTTCAGATGGTCCGTCTCGTGCTCGAATGCCTGGGCGAGAAGGCCGTCCGCGCATATGCGGAATACGTTCGTCTTGCGGTCGAGACCGGTGACCTGGACGGTCATAGACCGCTTGACTATGCCGTAGTGGTCTGGAAAGCTCAGGCAGCCTTCCGAGACCTCCCTTTCGCCTTCGCGGTGGACGATTCGGGGGTTGATATACGTACTGGGCTCCTCTTCCTCCGGCATCTTGAGGGCTATCACCCGCTTCAGAGAGCCGATCTGGTTCGCCGCCAAGCCGACTCCGCCGGAGTCAACAAGCGTGTCCATGAGATCGTCGGCAAGGCGAAAGACGTTTCTATCGATCTTCGTCACGCTCTTCGCCCTCTGACGCAGGATGTTGTGTGGATATTCCAAAATCGGGACGACCGCCACGACCAGTTCCTCGAGTCCAAGCATTGCCGTCCCAACGCTTCACACCCGGAGGGAAAGGCACAGCAAACGATTATAGCTACCGTGCCGAAGGAGTGTAAAGGAATCCGTAGCTGGGAACTGTTTCAGGGAGTGTAGGAACTGACAGAGGATTGAGGGAAGGGAGAGTCACCTTTAGAATTGGAGATGTCTAAAACCAGTTCGCAAGGATGAATCTCCCATGCGCATCATACGCCTCGCTCAGCAACCCGTCGAGGCCGATCCCACACCACCGGGTCAGTGTCCAAGATGTGGGACAGATGCTTGGCACAAGTGGGGTAGGCCCAAACTCCGCAAGATCGTGGACGTGAACGTCACCCATGTGACCACTCAGCGTTATCGCTGCAAGCATTGTGGTAAGACGGTGACTGCCAGACCGAAAGGTGTGGGAAGAGCCGGACGCAGCCATTCGTTCATGGCTCTACTCGGCGTGCTGTACGCATTGGGACTGAGTCATCGGGGCATAGAGACTGCGTTGGGACTGTTCGGTCACAGTGTCGACCACGTGAGCAGTTGGAGAGATATACAGAGGCTGGGCAAGGCGGTGAAAAGACGACTGCCGGAGGACAAGGCACGGGTTGTGGGCGTGGACGAGACATGGGTGAAGATCAAGGACAGATCGAGGCCGGTGGGAGTGGTGATAGACGTGGGAGGAAGGGTGTTGAGCATAGAGTTGACCGGACCAGAGTTCGACTATGAGAGCTGGTTCGAGTCGATGGCGGATGAGTTGGGAGTGGAGGTAGTGGTGACAGATGACTCGACCGACTACTCGATACCGACTGGGTGCGGCTCAGTGATACGCCAACAGTGTTTGGTGCACATGAAACGGACCTTGGGCCGTGCTATCGGCAGACTCGATGAGAACATACGGAATCAGTATGGGAACCTGCTCGACCAGATCACCGAGACCGTTCGGGAGTTGCCACCCGATGGCGCCGACAGGTTATTCAGATGGTCACAGGACAGACGGTTACCATCGGAACTGAGACGACTGGCAATACACCTGCTGGAACGATGGAGACAGATGACGGTGCACCAGCGACGATCAGGAGTCCCGAATAGCACGAACTGGGTGGAGGGAAGGTTCGGACGGATCAAACCAAGATACAGGACGACGAGAGGGCTGAAGACCGAATCAGGAGCAGTCAACTTCATGGCGGTAGTTTGCGATGTCCTCGCCTAACCACCAGAGCAGTATCCCAGACCAACAACGCCTCGTCTTCAGTTCGCTACATCAAGTGAAACAGTCCCGTAGCTGGAAAACAGTTTCGGCGCGTCCATTGCCTGCCTGCACAGGACGCGCCGATTCTTTGCTATCTACTACCCCGACGGGACTCTACATGATCTTGTCGAGCAGTTCACCCTCCGTGAGCCAGTAGAAGACGATATAGGAGCCTGCGAGGATCATGAATGCCGCGCTGACCGGCTGAGTGTACGGGAGGATCTTGCGGAGGGCTCCCACCAAGGCACCCTTGAAGAGGGCCATGGCGATGGTCAACACCAATATCACGGTCCCCATGCCGAGAGCGAAGAGCACGAATGAGACGAGAGAGTCGATCAACGTGTTCGTGGCTACCCCAATGCCGAGTACTGCAATGAATATGGGCAGGGTGCAGCTCAGGGAGGCCGTCCCGTAACTGAGGCCGAAGAGGAAGTATCCCTTGACTCCCACGTTGCTGGGATCACCGAACTTCGTCGATGCCTGCTGGGCGATGGCCGTATAGATCTTGCCGCCGCTGAGGAGCCAGCCTCCGACCAGTGCAAGCACTATTCCGATGGTGAGTCCGACCCAGGGGATAATGTCGATGACCTGCCGCGCTCCCCCTCCGATAATCAGGCCGGCTATGCCGAACAACACGATGAAACCGAGCGTAACCACTGCTCCTACGAGGACGGCCTTACCCAACCGAGCAAAGACATTGGTCTGCTGGTCGGCGTCTGCTGTGGAGCCCATGTACAGCGCGAGATAGGCCGGAAGCATGGCGAACCCGCATGGATTGACGCTTGCCACGAGACCGGCGCCAAATGCGAATCCCAGCGGAAGGAGGCTACTCAGTTCTTCGAGCTCCTGGCTCGCTCCACCCGATAGTCGAAGGGCGCTGTCGACCACGGCCGTCGTGCCGGTACCTGTGATGAACGCACCGACGAACGCCACCACGAGTGGGACTATCGCCGCAAGCGCGGGCAGCAGGTACGTCTTCAAAACGTTCGTATGCTCGGTCGAAACTTCAGTGCTCATGCTTCAGTGACCTCCTCGGTGTATCGCCCTCATTACCACGTCCGCCCTGCACTCGTCTCTACTTACGATAGCGGCCCATTCTTACCGTAGGCTAACCAAAATGTGACAATACCGTAACGACCTCATATCGTCTTTCGATTCATAGTATCACGCTGTCACGTACCGAGACCGCAGGGGGTATCCGGTACTATACTTACACGGATATGTCTCCTCAAATCATCAAGCTCCGGTCCGAGAACAACAACGCGTTTGAGCACGCGGAAGCCCTCAGCCGTAGCCGCGCGAGACGCCAGGAGCACCGCAGGTTCTTCGTCGAGGGCATACCTACCATTCGTCATGCCATAACGCACGGATGGAAGATCGACGCACTATACTATCCAGGCGACGTGGAACTCTCCAGTTTTGCACGGAAACTCCTTGATCGCTCGCGTGCGCGCCGCTACTTCGAGCTGCCAACTCGCCTGTTCGAGTCCCTTCGGTGGTCGAGCAAGAATGAGAAGGGCTCAGAGCTCATCGCGCTCATAGAGATGCCACCGGAGGATGTTGCGAGGATACCTGTGGAGGAAGACTCTGTCGTTGTCGTATTCGACAGGCCCGCCGATCACGGGAACCTCGGCACGATCATCCGGACGTGCGAGGCATTCGGCGCGGCAGGTCTCATCCTCACGGGGCACGCTGTCGATCTCTACGATCCCCAAACGGTACGTGCGAGCATGAGTTCTCTCTTCTCGCTCCCGGTCGTCCGTCTGCCCTCTCACCGCGAGGTCCGAAATTGGGCCAACTCCATTCGCAAGAATCATCCCTCGTTCCGGTTGGTGGGCAGCTCCGCCCATGCGGCCCAGGACATCCATCGGCAGAAGTTCGAGAGGCCTGTGGCACTCGTCATAGGCAATGAGACCCACGGCCTCAGCATGAACTACGTCAAGGTCTGCGACGCCATGGTGAGAATCCCCATGCGCGGCTCGGTATCATCCCTCAACGTTGCGTCCGCTGCCTCCATCCTATTGTATGAAGTAGAGCGTCAACGCGCCTCAAGTGACGAGCAGGTCTCGCCGGAGGATTGCAGGATCGGCACAAGCGGGGTATCCTTTGATTGAAAGGACATCGACCTTGATTCTCCGCATCATCGACTCACCGTTGCCCTGGGCCATTGGGGGCCTAGCCATTGGCTTTGCCCTCGGCGTCACGACGATTTCCGTTTGGCTTCTGGTCGCCGGTCTCATCGGCTATCTCGTCTACCTGGCCCTTCACGGCCCCGCGTACGAAGGCGAGGAAGGCAACCTGATTGCCGCAGGCCCGGTGTTGATGGTGGCCTGGATGTTCGGTTTCATCCTGAAAGACCTCGTCTAATGGGGCACGCTGTCCTGTGAGGCAAGCATCCCCTTGAGTCACTCCCCTCCCAAGAACGCCTCCCTGTTCGTTACCTGTGTCGTCGACCAGTTCTACCCCGAAGTGGGGGAGAGCACGGTTCGTGTCCTGCGTCGTAACGGCGTAGACGTAGATTTCGACACATCCCAGACCTGTTGCGGTCAGCCGGCCTTCAATTCCGGCTACTGGAAGGAGGCGCGCCCTCTGGCCGAGCGATTCCTCGACATGTACGAGGGGGTGGAGTTCGTAGTCATGCCGTCGGGTTCGTGCGCGAGCATGGTCAGGGTCTTCTACCAGGAGTTGTTCCACGACGACCCTGCCCTGCTCCAACGTGCATCAGAAGTCGGCAGTCACGTCTATGAACTATCGGAATTCCTCGTGGATATTCTCGGCTTTAGCAATAAGCCGAAGTCGGATCAGCCAGAAGCCTCAACCCGCGTCACCTACCACGAGGCGTGTCACCTGAGGAGAGAGCTAGGCGCGACGACCCAAGCCCGCGAACTCATCAGCTCCACCCCGGGAGTGGAGCTTAATGAGATGGAGCAGTCGGAGGTGTGCTGCGGTTTCGGAGGGACGTTCTCGGTCAAGTATCCCGACATCTCCGGCGCGATGCTCGACGAGAAGCTTACGCACATTCGCAACTCCGGTGCGGACGCCGTCGTGGCCTGCGACGTCACCTGCCTGATGCACATCGGAGGGGGACTCGAAAAGCAGAGTATATCCGTCCGTCCTCTACACCTTGCAGAGTTGCTCGACAAAGGAATGAGCTAACCCGACATGGCCGAAAATCGCACCAAAGAGTTCAAGTCCCTCGCCGCCGACACGCTTGGCGACGATGCGATTCAGAAACACCTCAAAACCCTCTACAGCGGTTTCAACCAGGGTCGCCTGCAGCAGGCCGCGGCCACCCACAACTGGGAGGACCTGCGCGATCGCGCCCGACGCATCAAAGCACATACCATCGAGAACCTCGACCACTACCTGGAAATGGCCGCGCAGAATGTCGAAAAGTCCGGCGGCAAAATATTCTTCGCCAAGGACTCCGCTGCCGCTACGAAGTACGTGCTGGACCTCGCCAAGAAAAAAGACGTCCGGTCCGTCATTAAGGGCAAGTCCATGCTCTCGGAGGAGATGGACCTCAATTCCAACCTGGCGAAGCAGGAGATCGAGGCCGTCGAGACCGATCTGGGCGAGTATCTCGTTCAGCTTGCAGGGCAGACGCCCTACCACATTATTGTTCCTGCCATTCACATGTCCAAGTCGGACGTGAACGAGCTCTTCCACGAGAACCTCGGCACCGACCCCAACGCCGGTGTGGAAGAACTGGCAAGCGCCGCCCGAAACGAACTACGCGAAAAGTTCATCCAGGCAGACATGGGAATTACTGGCGCAAACTTCGTCGTGGCCGAGACGGGAACGCTCGTCCTGGTTACCAACGAGGGCAATGGCCGCATGTCCACGTCGATGCCCAAGACACACGTCGCCATCATGGGCATGGAAAAGATCATCCCGTCCATGGAGGACATGGGAACATTTCTGCGTCTTTTGATCCGGTCGGCCACCGGACAGCGCATTTCGAGCTACGTCACTATGGTCACTGGCCCAAGGAACGCGGTGGAGGAGGACGGCCCGGACGAGTTTCACCTCGTCATCGTCGACAACGGACGCTCGAAATTGCTGGCCGATCCCCACCTTCGCGAGGCGCTGTACTGCATCCGCTGCGGCGCGTGTCTCAACGCGTGCCCGGTCTATCGCAAGGTCGGAGGCCACTCCTACGGCTGGGTCTATTCGGGCCCCATCGGCGCCGTCGTCTCCCCCGTGCTCACCAACGTCCCGGACGCAAAGGACCTCCCCTACGCATCGAGTCTGTGCGGCGCATGCAAGGAGGCCTGTCCCGTTCGCATCGACCTGCCCCGGATGCTCCTCTACCTCCGCAGCGAGGTTACCGAAGGTAACACCGACGCAACTCGCAGGAAGCCATCTCGGTTCGAAAAGATGATGATGAAGGGCTGGCAAGCGTCGGTGAGCGGCCCTACGATGGTGCGATTTGCCAACTTGATTGGTCGAATCGGTCAGCTGCCGCTGGCCAGGAACGGGCGTATCAGAAGATTGCCTCCGCCTCTATCGGGTTGGACGCGACACCGAAGTTTTCCCGCGGTCTCGTCCTCACCCTTCCGTTCACGATGGAAGAAGGGCATCAAGCCTTAGGCGCAGACCCGGCAGCACGTCTGGCCAACGCTCTCCTTGAACTCAGCCAGATGAAACCGCCTCCAAGCACGAAGGCGACCATCACCAGGACCATCAGCCACCCCGCCTCCGGCGTGGCCTCAACAGCAGCGGGAGCCACCGATATTCGGGCAATAAACACCTCCGAGCCAAGCTCTTCAGAGTCAATCTCGACGTGGATGCTCCATGCTCCATCGGATTTGATCACGAGGTTTCCGACGTATTCGTCCTGGTTGGTAGGCGTGTTCAGCGCTTTCACCTGATAGACGGGCACACCCTCGACATCGTGCGCGACCAACGTGATGTCCGCGTCCTGCACAGGTGATCCATCTTTCGCGGCTGTGGGAGAAATGGTGAAGTTGATCGGCCCGACCGCAGGCACTCTCGGTAGGACGTGAACGACGACGCGATAATTTTCCTGGGAAGCGTCAAGTATCAGAACCGGAGCCTCACGCCCCTGAGCCTCCGCGAGTCCTGACGAGAGAACTATTGCCAAGACAAAGACAGACAGCGTGCCCCACAGCTTCGACGGGTGGAGGAGGCCCATTGCTTTATCGCGGATGGGACGTATAGCGTGTGACGGCGTAGTTGGAGACAAGAGTGGATAAATACCTACCTAATTCATGGTAAGGCGGATGTGTGGCAGGCCGCAACTTTAACGCGATGCCTTGTCCAACTCAGCCTATGAAATCCTCTCGCTTCACCCCATCTTCCGCATCGCCAGTCCGGCCAGCATGTACATGATCACGTACACCACCACCCGGTACGTCACCGCCGATCCCGGCGGAATGCAGATGAACGACAGCCCGGAAAGCCCTCGCTTGCCGATCTCGTGTGCGATGCGGATTATCTCGTAGTCCGTCAAGGCGATGGGCTCCACCGCCTCGCCGAGAATATCCCCAGGGGCCGGACCTGCGCCGCCCATCACGTCCATGTCGAAATGAGCATATACCGTTTCGGTCCCCTGGTACGCCCGGTCGAGTTCGGCAACTAACCCCTCGATTCCCAGGCTCGTGCGCACCTCCCACGTCGAGATGAACCGCGCACCCGCCTGCAGGTACTTGCGGACGATCTCCTTTTTCTCGAGCATCCCGCGCTCGCCGATCTCCACGAGGTGCTCCGGAAGCATGTTGTCGTGGAACTCGTACATCTTCTCCTTCCAGCTCGCCGAACCCGCAATGCGCGGATCGCGGGTCAGATGGTCGAGCGGCTGAGCGTCCCAGTGCGTGTCGAGGCTGATGCACCCCACGAGGCCGTTTGCGCGTTCCGCTATCGGCTTGGCAATTGCATACGACCCGCACGGCGAGTTCTGCCCGATCACCACCGGCACGGCGCCAGCGTCAAGCGCGTGGCCGACCTTCTCGACCACCGCCGCCTGTGCCCGCAGTATCGCCTCAGGTGACTGGTCGTCGAGTATCTCCTGGGGTATGTCGGCGTCCCCGTAGTCAACCGCCTTGATGTGCTCGAAAACGTCGAGATCAAAGTCCTGGATGTACCCCGACTGGTACCGGATCGACTGCTGACGAACGCGTTGTGGAGCCGCGAGCCATTCCTGCCGGTCGACGCCAGCATACTTCGGAGTCTTCGACGCCACGTAGGGCGCTCCTATAATCACGGCGTCCATGCCTTCGAGCTGCTCACGCCGCTCGGCGTGAGGCAATCCCATGAACGTTGGAGTCTCCGGCGCGATCATCGGCGCCTTCCATTCGCCCCCGAAGCTGCCTTTGGTAAACTCGTTCCACGCCGTTATCTGTTCTTGCCATGTGGGATAGGTGAGGGTCGTCATTGGGAATCTCCTTGCCCTACAAATCTGGGTTGATTATCCCCTACAAGCGTCACAGTCGGTAGTCCCCCAAGAAGAGGCGCGCGTTCACAATGGGTGGTAACTCGTCTGAATGGCTGTACGGGCAGGTGGACGAACGGTTAGCACCGCCGCACTATGGCTGCGGGTTGGCGGTCTGAGACGGCCGGTAGTACAATCCTGCCGTATGGATACTGAACTCGACGTAGAGTGCAAGGTCGTTAGGTCGGACGAGCTTGAGGTGGAGGTCGCGTCGGGCGCTATGACGCGGCTGGCAGGCGTGTCGCAGGCGCTGGTGGGGGCCGAGGGCATTCATCTTGCCTTTGCAACCATCCCGCCCGGTTGCGCTTCCTCGCCTCACTACCACGTAAACTGCGAGTCCGCTATTTACGTGCTGAAGGGGAAGGGGCGGTTTCTCACCGGAAAGAAACTGGATAACAGCTTGGCGATTGCAACGGGCGACTTCATCTACGTGCCGCCGAATTCGGTACATCAGCCCGTCAACGACAGCCTGACGGAGCCGATGGAGTTGATCGTGGCTCGCAACGCGCCGGTGGAAATCGTCGTCGAGCACGACCCCTCCGCCGAGTAGCTTTCCCTTAGTTCAGGACCCCATAGGCGTCTCGCCTGGCGTGCAGTTGGATTGTTGGTTCAGACTGTTAGAATACAGTCCTGATAAGACAGAAATCCCTTAGTTCAAGGTCACGTTGGCTCACCCATTTGTATCTGAGACTTATGGGGATTCAAACTCTTCTGATGGGCAATTTTTGAACATAGCGGAACGCCCTTGGTATCAAATGTGTCCGGTCAATACGTCTCCCAACGCGGGCCGGTCCTCGCCCTCACAGGGCATCACAGCACACTAACGACGGTTGAAGGAGTTAACAGGAAGTGATAACTGCAATAACTGATATCGGTTCGAGGCGGGAGTTGTTCGTGGACTACTTCCTGGTCGAAAGCCTCAACGGAGCGAGGCTCAAGCTGCAGGAGCCGAAGCCGGGAGGGGTCGCCATCGAGTACGACCGGCCATGGGAACGTGAGCCAGCTGGGTCTCGTTCCATCTACACCCACGTCATCAAGGACGGCGACATCTACCGCATGTACTACAGGGGCGACATGGCCTACTGGTGCTATGCGGAGAGCGCCGACGGTATCAACTGGACGAAGCCCAGCCTGGGACTCGTGGATGTGAATGGGTCTACCGAGAACAACGCCATCGTCAGGGGTCGGCCCCTCTACCCGTTTGTCGACGGTCGCGCCGGAGTACCCGAGTCCGAGCGGTACAAGGCAAACTCTTTCGAGGAGGGCGGACTGGTCGGCTACGTTTCATCTGACGGCATTCATTGGAGAAAGATACGCATCGAAGCCTTAGTGCCCAGGGAGCTGGTGAACCATTTCGACGCGAACAGCGTGATGTTCTGGTCCGAGGTGGAAGAGCTCTACCTGCTCTACGCCCGTCACATGGAGGGCGGCAGACGCGCAACGGCAAGGGCGACCTCCGAGGACTTCGTCAACTGGACGGGGCCCACCTTGATGGAGTACAGCGATACGGGCACGACAACTCCGTCCGAACACCTCTACACGAACCAGACCCAACCCTATTTTCGCGCCCCACACATCTACATCTCACTGCCGGGCCGCATATTCTTCGCGGACTTGCGACACATTTCCCGGGAAGACGACATCGCCTTTGCCCGCAGTCGCGTGATCACTGAAGAGGTGCAGCGGTTCTATGATGCAGAGGTCGATGAAAGGGCCGGTGGCTTGGGTGATGTGTCGGACGGGGTATTCCTCACATCCCGGGCCGGCACGACGACGTACGACTTCACGTTCAGGGAGAGCTTCGTCAGGCCGGGCATCGGCCTCAACAACTGGACGACGCGGAACAACTATCCGGCGTGCGGCGTGGTGCAGACGGGTCCCACCGAGATGTCGCTGTACGTGAACCGCAACTACGGCCAGAAGACGGCCTACCTCGAGCGGATGACTCTGCGCCTGGACGGCTTTACATCGCTCAACGCACCCTACGACGGCGGTGAGTTGACCACCCGTCCGTTCACGTTCTCAGGCAAGCAGTTGGAGATCAACTACTCCACCAGCGCTGCCGGGAGCATCAGGGTCGAGCTCCAGGATGCTGAGGGCAGACCCGTGCCCGGCTATGGGATGCATGAGTGCCGCGAGCTGGTCGGCGACGAGATCGCACGCTCCGTTGCGTGGGAGGGCGGCTCCTCGGTGAGCGATCTGGCGGGCAAGCCCGTGCGACTGCGGTTCGTGATGAAGGACGCCGATCTGTACTCTCTGCGCTTTCAACAATAGGACCGAACTGTACCGGCGTTTCAACCATGCGAGTGCCGCTCTCCCTCGTTGCCTTCGCCCTGCGGTGGTATCATGTCCGCCACCACATCACTCATCAGGAAAAGAGGCTCACGATATGGGAGATCGTTTACGGGACAAGATTGCCATAGTCACAGGCGCGGGATCTGTCGGTCCCGGCATCGGCAACGGCAAGGCTACCGCCATGCTCTTCGCTCGCGAGGGCGCGAGTGTCATGCTCGTCGACTACAACCTCGAAGCGGCAGAGGAGACTAAGCGCCTTATCGATGCCGAGGGCGGCACGTGCTTCACCTCCCAGGCCGACGTGAGCAGCGCAGAAGACTGCAACCGTATCGCCCGGGAATGCGTCAGCGAGTACGGTCGCATCGACGTACTCCACAACAATGTCGGCATCGAGATACCAGGCGGCATCCTCGAAATCACCGAGGACGACTGGGACCGCACTCTCGACGTGAACCTCAAGAGCATCTTCCTCATGTGCCGCGCGGTCGTCCCGCAGATGATCGAGCAGGGAGGCGGCTCCATCGTCAACATCTCCTCCATCAACGGCATCCGCACCCTGCCCGCCCTGTCCGGGCCCTACGGCGCTTCCAAGCTCGGCATGGTCGCTCTCTCCCGCGAGATTGCCATCGAGTTCGCAGGTCAGGGAATCAGGTGCAACGCGATCCTGCCCGGTATGATGCGTACCCCGTTCGTCGAGGCTTCTCTTACACAGGCATGGGGCGGCGATGTCGAGGAGATGATGCAACTCCGGGACGCCATGATCCCCATCGGTAAGCAGGGCGAATCGTGGGACGTTGCCCACGCCGCGCTCTTCCTCGCCTCCGACGACGCCAAGTACGTCACGGGCGCGAGCTTGGTGGTCGACGGCGGCCTCACCGGCGGCGTTCGTACCGCCTCGTAACCAGAACTCTATCTCCGCCAACACCTGTCATTCCGAATGCAGCGAAGCGAAGTGAGGAATCTAAAATCCATGTTCTCCAACGCGGGTTCCGCAGCTGACCAGACCTCACAACTTCGCCTAAACAAAGAACATTCACTCTGTGGTCTTCGTGTTCTCTGTGGTTGATCCAAACCATCCAAAACCAACCAACCCTGAAAGGTACCTACAACCATGCGACTTCTCATAATCGGCTGCGAATACGCGGGCAAGCATACGCTGGGGGTGGAAATCGACAGGTGGTGGTGCGGAATGACAGGGCAGGAGTTCCGTCCTCCGCCGAGCTTCTCTTTCCACGACCACTTCGTACTGCCTCACGTCGTCCACGCCGAGGGCCACGAGCACCACAAGGAGCTGTCCGAGAGCCAGATGCTCACCCTCAACCCTCACCTGCTGGAGCACTACCAGCGCTACCAGTTCTTCAACAAGCTCACAAAGGGCTACACAATGATGCCCGATCTGTTCCTCATGGATTGGTACTACGGCGACGCGGTCTACGCTCCCCTGTACTACGGCTACGGGAAGCCGGGGATGTACGCCGACCGGCGAAATATGGCGCGCAGCATCGACGCCGAGGTCAACGAGTTCTATCCGGACATGGTTCTCGTGCTCGTCAAGGCTTCCCCGGACGCCATTCGACAACGCATGGCCAACAAGCACGAAACACCGTTTCCGGGGCGTCACGCCGCCACGTACTTCAAGGGAGAAGACGCCGAGACCGTTCTTGCCCGTTACGACGAGGAGTTCGAGAAGTCGCTCATTCCGCGCAAGATCGAGATCGACACGACCGACGCAACGGTCGAGGAGTCCCTGTCGGAGTTCGTAAGGCAGGTCAAACCCTTTATCACGAACGATGACTACACGCGGATAGTTGGAAACCGCGCGATTGGCATGTATTGATGCCATCTGCCACGGCTTGCTGACTTAGCATCCGGGTGAATTCTCCCAAACGGTACTCTCTGGAGCACTCCCATGTCCCCGAAAAGACAAGAACCCACCCGAGAACAGCGTGTCGAATGGGTCTGGAAGCCCATCGAAGACCTGGACTGGTCACGGAAGAAGCGTGCCGACATGACGCCCGTCGAGCAGGAATTCGTCGAGGCGGCAGTGATGGACGAACAGGGCAATTACTCCCCTGATCTCGAACGACTTAAGTCCCTGCTCTCCAATCACCCGTCGGTGATCGAGACGGCGGGCGCGGCTGCCCTCTCCGCCGCCTTCGCTCAAAGAGATTCTGATGACGTGGTCCGCTTCCTCGTCGAAAAGGGCGCTCGGTTTGAGTATCCGGAGGGAGTATTCAGTCCCGTCCACAACGCCGCGTGGAAGGCCTCACACGGACAGTTTGGCATCGAAAAATTCCGCCTGATCTTCGAATTGGGCATGGCCGATGCCGCTCAGATCGGCATTGAGCCGGTCCACGCCATGACATCAAGTCATCGCTCACTCCTGCACATTACTGCGACCTTCGGCCATCCTGCCCTCACTGAGCTGCTCCTTCAACACGGCGCGGGCAAGGTCATGGAAGCACGGCTCAACGCCAACGCCGACACCGCGCTCCATCGGGCGGCACAGGCCGGCCACCAGTGGGACAGGCGGCGCGAGGTCGCAAGGATACTGCTCGAACACGGCGCGTACTACGACATTTTCTCCGCCTGCGCCCTCGACGACGATGAGCGCGTCAGCACACTTCTCGTGGAAGATATTTCAGCCGTCCATGCCCGGCACTCCGACCGAACGACGCCCCTGCACTGGGCCGCGGCGGCGGGCGCTCCCACCTGCGCTAAGACGCTCCTCGCCAACGGCGCCGACCCCAACGCCCTCAACTCCGGCAAGAAGACTCCGCTCCACAAAGCAGCCGCGCCCCTCGACGCGGTACCCATCGAGTGGACGTACCCGCCAATCGACAAGGTCATAGCGGTCTTGGTGGAGCACGGCGCGAACATCAATGCCCAGGACGACAAGGGACGCACGCCCCTTCACCTCGCCACCTACGGGGGCTACAAGGACACCGCCGAACAGCTCATGGCCCTCGGCGCGGACACGACCATACGCAATAAGCGGGGCAAGAACGCCCTTGAAGTAGCACGAATGGCCTGCCTCTACCTCAAGCCGAAGCTGGCGAAAGGGAAGTAGCGCCACAGGAGAGGCCGCTGGGCCTCACTCCCCCGCCAGAATGCTCCTCAACCTCTCCACACCCATCCTCGGACTCGACAGAATCGGGACGGCCCTGTCCTCATCGGAGATAAGATCAGCTACACGCGCCATCGACGCCTGCGCGAGCACCACGACATCGACGCGGCCCATGAGGTCTTTGAGGTTCTCGATCACGATGCGGTCGTGCGTGTCCGTATCTCCCGCGCCAAGAGCTTCGAACGCGCCCTGACACAAAACAGTTTCGACCTGCACCTCTCTACCCTGCGCCGCGGCGCGCGTCCTCACGAGGTCGGAGGTGGGGATAAGAGTTGTATGGAGAGTCGCGATAATCCCAATCCGCGGCCCAAACTGAACCGCTCGGTCGGCCATAGCCTCGTCGACCTTGAGAAACGGAACCTTGATGCCGTCTTTCGCCGTGTCCACTGCGGGGCCAATGGTTGAGCACGTCAGCATAACGGCTTCCGCGCCGGACGCTTCCGCCGCAGAAGCCAGTGAAGTGAGGCGTGAGACTCGCTCATCATTAAGCTCGCCACCGGCGACGATCTCCTTGAGCAACCCCTCGTCCACGAGATGAATTATCTCCGTTCCCGGCATCATCTCTCCCGCCAGTTCATCCCACATGGGAATCAGCTTCTCCACCGTATGGACCATCCCAACCTTTCGCGCCATGAGTCCTCCAGACGTCGTCCGCCTCACTTCTTCAATTGCAATGTGTAGAGTTCATCGTCCCCCGAATCGACGACCCGCGCAACCATTTCTTCGATGCCCCAACGCACGTCGAGATAGCGTCCGCTCGCGGCATCAGCCTTCCCCGACGCGATATACACCACTCCTTCGGCTGAGACTTCCGGCTCGATGCGAAGGTCGGTCTGCAGCGCGGCGGCCATAACCTCGGCGGCGGGACGCGGCATGTCCGGCCCGGCCATGTACTCGGTCAACTCCGTCCGCACCAGCCCAGGGCCGTAGTTGAAGACGGAGATCCCATACTCCTCAGTTGCAGCCGCGAGGGAGCGCGTCAAGCTGTACAGCGCCGCCTTCGACGTGGTGTATGCGGAGTTGTAGGGTGAGGCGAGGTAGGAAGAGCTTCCAAGAACGTTTATGATCCTCCCACGTCCTCGTTCGATCATTCCCGGAATCACCGCGCGCGACAGCAGGTACGGCCCCCGAACGTTTACCGAGATTACGTACCACCAGCGCTCGGGGTCGTGCTCCCAGTCACGTCCGGGCGGGCCCGACAAGCCCGCGTTGTTGACGAGCAAGTCGATCGGGCCAAGACAATCTGTAACGTCGCTCACCAGCCGTTCAACCGATGCAGGGTCCGATACATCCGCCGGAAACGGAGCCGCAGTTCCTCCAGCCGTTCGTACGAGGCGCACCGTTTCTTCAACCTGCTCTTCGGTTCGCGCGTTCACAGCCACGGAAGCTCCCGCTTCCGCCAATGCGACGGCAACCGCCCGCCCTATTCCCCTGCCGCCACCTGTAACAAGCGCCACCTGCCCACTGAGGTCGATAGATTCCGCCATTGGACACCTCGACTTCCTTGCTCTTCCGATTCCGGCTGCCGAATGAGACCACAGTGTACCAATTCGGCGTTCGGATGCTCTGATAGGAACCCCGTCCCAACACCCGATTTGTTGTACAATCCGCGACGAACGATCACGTGTGAGGCCAACGACATGCCAACCATCCTCGAACGGTTCTACGAGACCCACAAGAAGTCAGCGGAGCTGTACGCCGCAGGCAAGGAGGTCGTCGCGGGCGGCGCCGCGCAGTCGCGCGTCATGTATCCGCACCCCTTCTACGTCAAGCGCGGAGACGGCGCCGTGAAGTGGGACGTGGACGGCAACGAGCTCATAGACTACGTCATCGGATTCGGTTCCCTGATTCTCGGCAACAACCGCCCTGAGATCACAGAGGCCGTCGAGCGACAGGTGAGAAACGGGACTCACATGGGGACCACAATCCCCCACGAGATCCGCTGGGCCGACCTCATCACCGGCCTCATGCCGTCGGCAGAGCGCGTGCGCTTCACGGCCAGCGGCACCGAGGCGACTTTGCTTGCCATCCGACTGGCACGAGGCTTCACCGGCAAGACGAGACTCATAAAGTTCCGGGAGCACTACGACGGCTGGCATGACTACGTCGCCATCGAGGCAGGGATAACGGCACCATACGGCGTCCCCAGCGAGACCCGATCGACGGTCGCCGTTGTCGAACCGGATCCCGACGCTCTCGACGCGTACCTCACCAAAGACACAGACGTAGCCGCCGTCATCATGGAGCCGACGGGGGCCCACTGGGGACAGTTCCCCGTTCAGAACCCCACTTTCCTCGAATCGGTGCGAGAGATAACCCAGCGACACGGCGTCCTCATGATCATGGACGAGGTCATCATGGGCTTCCGGGTCTCACGCGGCGGAGCGCAGGGCAAGTACGGCATCATGCCCGACCTCTGCTCCATGGCCAAGATCGTCGCGGGCGGACTCCCCGGCGGGGCCGTCGGCGGACGCGCTGACATTTTCGAGCCGATGGGCGATCCCGATCCTGCCAAGCGATTCGTCCATCCCGGCACCTTCAACGCCAACCCCATCTCCGCCGTCGCAGGCATTGCGGCCCTGGAGATCATCGAGTCCGAGCCGGTCACCGAGTTGGCCGACGCAGCCGCCGACAGGCTCAAACGCGGCCTGCGCAATGCCCTGACCAAGCAGGAAGTCACAGGCCACGTCCATGGCGTCTCGTCCATCGTTCATGTCGCCCTCGGCGTCGAGGGCGAGACCAATGAGCAGGACATCTCACAGGTCCCGCACGACCAGCTGATGGCAGCCACGTCCGGCAGGAAGATCGAGATGCTCAAGCTCGCCATGCTCAATGAGGGCATCGACATGTTCGGCGGCATCGGCTTCATGACCTCCGCCGCCCACACCGACGCCCAGGTCGACCGCACCGTGGAGGCATTCGAACGCTCCCTCGTCGCCCTGCGGGATGAGGGGTATATATAGCCTGTTTCACCGGGGCTAAGGAAAGAAATGTCGAACCCCCTAGAGACCATCACCCGGCTCAAAGAGGAGCTTGATGCCCTGCGTCCTCTCAGGCCGGACGTTCTCGCCCAAATCGAGCAGAAGCTCAGGCTTGAGGCCAACTACAACTCCAACGCCATCGAGGGCAACACGCTTACCTACGGGGAGACCCGCAGCCTCATCCTGCACGGGCTGACCGCGCAGGGCAAGCCGATGCGCGACCATCTCGACATCGAGGGACATGACGAGGCCGTCAAAGCAATTGAAGCAGCGATCTCGAACGACCATGACCTGAATGAGGTTTTCATTCGCAATCTCCATCGCATACTCCTAAAGGAACCCTACGGGAAGGAGGCGGAGACTCCCGACGGTCAGCGAGTTACACGAGATATCTTAATCGGCGACTACAGGACCGCGCCGAACAACGTGCGGACATCGACGGGCGAGACCTACTACTTCACCCCGCCAGAGCAAGTCAAGTCGGCCATGGGCGACCTCATCGACTGGTACAGGACCGGAGAGCGCGAGGGCGAACACCCCATCATCATCGCTGCTACTTTCCACTATCGCTTCGTACGCATCCACCCCTTCGACGACGGCAACGGGCGCATGGCGCGCCTGCTGATGAACATGATCCTCATCAAGCACGGCTACACGGTGTCTCTGATTCGCCAGGAAAACCGGGACGACTATCTCAACCACCTCGAACAGGCGGACAGGACTGAGGACCTCACCGAGTTCATCAGCTACGTGGCAAGCTCCTGCGAGTACTCCCTACAACTTCACCTTAAGGCCGCTCGCGGAGAGTCCATAGAGGATATGGACGACCTAGACGAAGAGATCGCCCTCTTCAAAAGAGGCTCACGAGGATATTGATCTGCGCATAAGCGCGAGAATGCTCTAGGAGCGCCCGACATGCGAAAACCCAAGCTGATCTACTACAACGACGCGCGGCACTACCTCATGTACCGCTACGACCCTCCTTTGAGCAGGCACGTTCTCCAGCAGCCGGTCGATGAGATTCTCGGCACCGGTGTTGACACGCTGTTCTTCGGGCTGGCGTCGGGCGCGACGTTTCTCCACGACACCCGCGCCGGCAAGCGCTGGGGCGAGGGCGTGACCGACCACAACCACGGCATCATGTGGTGGCGTGCCGCCAAGAACCTCGAACGCGCCCTCGCCGACGGCCTTGATCCCCTGCACGTCGTCATCGACCGTGCCCATGAGAAGGACATCCGGATCGTCTGCAGCCTCCGCATCAACGAGGGTGGGACGGGCAGCGGTCTGAACATGAACCGCTACATGTTCTCCAAGCTTAAGGAAGAGCACCCGGAATACATGATTGGCGAAGACTCCGCCGATCCCGGAAGGTCCACCTGCTTGAATTTCGCGATTCCCGAGGTCAGGCAGGAACGCCTCGCGATCATCGAGGAGGTCTGCGCCCGCTACGGGGCCGACGGCATCGAGATCGACGACTACGTGCGGACGTTCTTCCGCAAGTCGGAAATCGAGAAGAACACTCCCCTGCTCACGGAGTTCATGGGAGATGTCCGCGCCCTTCTCGACCGCATCGGCGAACGGCGCGGAGAGCGACTCATGCTGGCCGCCCGCGTCCATCCCCGCGAGGACGCCAATCTATCGGTCGGCATGGACGTTCGAAGCTGGATTCGTGAGGGGTTCGTCGATCTCGTGGTCGCGGATTACGGCGGATTCCAGTTCGACCAGGACACCGACCACGACTGGATCGCTGAGGAAGCCCATAATAGTGGCGCGCTCGTCTTCTCACACCTGGGACGGACGCCCTACGACGACCGGCATCACGATCCGACCATCAAGATGTACCGCGCCGCTGCGAGCAACCACGTTGCAGCCGGATCGGACGGCATCTACCTCTCGTCCCTCGACTGGCCGCACACCGAGCGTGAGTACCTCATCATGCGCGAGCTCTCCGACCCTGACATCTACGCGCGCAAGAACAAGCACTATATGAAGGCGCAACAGGAGTCCACCCCCTATGCCTTCGAACGCAACGTGCCCATAGTGCTGGAGGAGGGCGTGACGGCAACGGTGCCCATAACCGTCAGCGACGACGTTGATTCCGCCCGCGCCGACAACGAGCTCGAACGGGTGACGTTGCGCGTCCGCATCGTGCAGACCGGCATGGACGACAAGCTGACCTTCAAGTTCAACGGTGCGACGCTTGCCGTCGAACCGCGCAACATCAGCCACTTCTATGGCGGACTCGTATCATATGGCATCGCCAGGGCCGGGTTCCCTGAGCGCATCAACACCCACTACTGGTTCGAGTTCGACATTCCTGTTGAAGCGGTGCGAAGGGGAGAGAACACCGTGGAAGTGACGGCAGATTACATCCTCGACGAGCGGGTGGAAGACCGCGTCCTTCTCCACGCAGAACTGCTCCTGGACTACAAACAGCCTCCAGTCCCCATCGGCGAGCAGTTATAGCAGGGTTCCTGACCAGTCATGGAGGTGTCGCACACTACCCCTGTGAACGTCTCTCCGCCATCTCAACGAAAAATCGCACGCTCTCCGGGTTGGCCATGGCGTCCATACTGACGGCTTGATTTGCGTCCCGCCCAGAGAGTATTCGCTTGACCGGCACCTCGACCTTCTTGCCGTTCAGCGTGCGAGGCACCTCGTCTATCGCGTGAATCTCATCCGGGGCCCAGCGGGGAGAAAGCTCCGTCCTGCACTTCAGGGCTACTGCTTTCCTCAAGTTGTCGTCGAGGACGGCACCTTCCTTCATGACGAGGAACAGTAAGAGGTTTCCAGCATCTCCAATCCCCGAAGTGTCCACGACCAGACTATCAGCTACCTCGTCCATCTCTTCGATGACTCGATAGAAGTCGCTCGTCCCCATGCGTATGCCCTGCCGCTTGAGCGTGGAGTCGGAGCGTCCCGTGATGATGCATGAGCCCCTGTCGGTGAACTCAACCCAGTCTCCGTGCCTCCATACGCCCTCGTACATCTCGAAGTAGCTTTCACGGAGTCGACTGCCGTCTTCGTCGTTCCAGAAGAACAGCGGCATCGAGACCAGCGGCTCCGTGAGGACCAGTTCGCCCACTTCATTGGTCACGGAGTTGCCGGCCTCATCGAATGCCTCCACTTTGGCACCAAGGCATCGGCATTGGATCTCCCCCGCATGCACCGGCAGAAGCGGCGATGGTCCAACGAAGCCGGTGCAAACGTCGGTGCCACCACTGAAGGAGCCGAGTAGAAGCTCGGAATTCACGCTCTCGTATACCCACTTGAACCCTTCCGGCGAGAGCGGCGCGCCCGTGGAACCCACCCCTCGTATGCAAGAGAGGTCGAACGCCTCATTTGGTCGTATGCCCTCCTTCATGCATGCCTGGATGAAGGGCGCGCTCGTCCCGAAGTACGTCGCTTCGCTGTCGCGGGCAAACTCCCACAGGCGGTCCATGTGGGGATGGGAAGGATCGCCGTCGTACAGCACGATCGCGGCGTCGATCAGAAGTCCGCTGATGAGGAAGTTCCACATCATCCAGCCGCTCGTCGTGTACCAGAAGAACCTGTCTTCCCTGCCGAGGTCCATGTGAAATGCGAGGGTCTTGAGATGTTCGAGGAGGATGCCTCCGTGCCCATGAACGATCGGCTTGGGGAGGCCGGTCGTACCGGAGGTGTACAGAACCCACAGCGGGTGATCGAACGGCACGGCCTCAAACGCAATTTCGTCCGCAGCGACAAGCGCGTCCTCCCACAGCGTATGCTGCGAAAGGCCGGACAGGTCGGGTTGAGGCGATAGGTATGGGAGCACTACGGTCGCCTCGAGGGTCGGCAAGTTTCGCTGCAGTTCAAGTACTGCGTCCGTCTTGTTGAAGTCCCTCCCTCGATATCGATAGCCGTCTACGGCAATCAGCACCTTGGGTTCGATCTGTCGGAATCGCTCGATGACGCTTGGAATACCGAATTCCGGTGAACATGCCGACCAGATGGCCCCGATTGAAGCCGTGGCGAGCACAGCCACCACGGTCTCCGGGATATTGGGCATGAGGGCGATAACACGGTCGCCCCTCTGTACCCCCATGACGCGGAGTCCTGCCGCGAAGTTTGCGACCTGCTGGTGAAGCTCCGTGTAGGTTATTTCTTCTCGGGGACGAAGCTCCGATTCGGAGACTATGGCGACATGTTCGTCGCGGCGGGATAGCGCTCGCTCGGCATAGTTGAGTTCGGCGCCTGGAAACCAGGCCGCGCCCGGCATCTCCTTGACAGGCAGCACAGCCTCGTAGGGCTTATGGGCACATATCTCGAAATAGTCCCACACGGCCTCCCAAAAGCCTTCAAGGTCGCTGACCGACCACCACCACAACTCGTCGTAGGTTGTGAAGTCGTGCCCCCGCGTCTCTCTCAGGCAGCCCATGAAGCGCGTAACGTTCGCGTTCGCGATGGTCTCAGGCGTCGGCTCCCAGAGAAGTCGGCCTTGCAGATTTAAGCGGTCTTCGGTCATTTTGTATTTACTATCTTTTTCGCCCAACTTAGGGGCCACCCTTGTGGTTGCCCTATGCTGATCACCTTCCCCCACAAGGGGCATCCCTACACTTCATAGCAGTCTTCGGTCCATCTGGAAATCACTAAATGGTTGATAATCGTGCAAAACCCTACCCTCCAGATTTAGCCATGGTCACGGAAAACCGTGGGATTCTCCCTATCTCTTTCCCACAGAACCGGATTTCCTGCTATATACTCTCTCGCTCGGTTCAACTCCGACTCATTCCGAATGACATGCTCATAGTAGTTGCGCTGCCACAATCGCTCACGAAAAGGATCCCACAAACCCGCCTTCACACCCTGAGCGTAACGCACCGTCGCTATGGACTTAAATGCTCCCACGATATCACCCAACGTAGGGGCAACCCTTGTGGTTGCCCTGTCCCCGCCCCCCTGGGTACCCACAAGGGGTACCCCTACACGTTGGCGAACAACTATGATGCCGTGAACATGATTTGGCATGACTACAAAGGCGTCGAGCCCAATTGTTGGGAACCGTTTGGGCAACTCATCCCAAACCTTGCTGACCATAGCACCCGCTCGGTTGACATGCATTTCATCTTCAATCACGTCTCCAAACAGACATAGCCTGCCTTGGGTGACAATAGTCACGAAGTACGCCCCCGCCTTCGAGTAGTCATACGCCTTAAGCCTTATCGATCGGCGGTTATGGAGATCTGTATTGAAGCTATGAGCCAATTGACTTACGACTCGTCACTACCCTCGCACAGCCCATCAACCACCCGCCCCGCCCATTCGCGCAGGAGCACCTCGAAGTCCATCGCGCAGTGGGCGCACTCGTACTCGCCGATGCGTACGGAGGCACCGCATTCCGGGCACGACAGCCCGTCATAGTAGACTTCCAACACCCTCTGCACCTGCTCGTCGGTCGCCATCGCGCGGTTACTCGTAGCGGAGGGCCTCGGCCGGGTAGATGCGACCGGCCTGCAGCGCGGGAAGCGTGGTCATAGCCAGCGAAAAGACCCATGCCACGCCCACGATGATTGCGACATTAATCCATGGGATATCGAAGCGCAGGCCGTCCGTCTGCTGTGCAAGCTCGTTGAAGATATTCCAAGAGGTCATCGTACCCAGCGCGAGACCGAGTACCGTCCCGATCAGGGTCACAAACGTTGCCTCCAGCAGGAACTGGATAAGCACCATTTTCGCCCTGAAGCCCAGCGCGCGGAGCATCCCTATCGACTGACGCCGCTCTTCCACAGCCCTGAACGAAAGCACGCCGATGGCCGCCACGCCAACTATGAGCCCTATGCCCATGAACCCCTGGAAGAGTTGGTTGAAGGCGTCGTCCTGCGAAAGGCTGAGCTGCAACTCGCGCTCTGTCGAGACGGCGACCATGCTTCGGTCCATGAATGCCGTCTCCATCCGGGCCGCGACGTCCTCTGCGGTTACGTTCTTTTCTCCCCTTCCGCTTCTTCGAACATGGAAGGTAGTGAAGGGCACTGGTACGTCGGAGATCTCGGTGAGAACAGCGTCGCTGGTGAACAGAGTCGCAGGCCGTGCCTGCGTCAAGGCGTCGGCCCTTGTGCGCTGCTCGATGGCAAGCTGATCCGCCAGCGATTCGAGCACCGCGATCACCGTTCGCTTCGTTGGCTCCCCGCCCCCGACGGGCCGAATCTCGACCTCGAACGGCCTGATCCGCTTCGGGCCGCTGGCCGTGATCCCCTCGGCCGTGAAACCTCCGAAATTGGGATCAAACGGGTCGTTTGGCGAGAACGAGTCGTCCTTTGGTAGAGCGGTGTGATTCAGGATCGCAAGGGAAGGATCACTCCGCAATGCCAGCCACATGTCCCGATTCGCGTTGTTGGAGCCGAGCAGCCTCGACGGATCGTAGTGGCTCACACGCCATTCGTTCGCCTCGAGGAAGGTGTCGTCCACGGCCATGAGTTGCAGCGCCTTGAACTCGAGGTCGGCGCTTCCAACCTGTCTCGCCTCCACCGGCACCAGCACCGACCCTCCCGCGTCATGGACACGCTTGTTCACTTCCTGGGCCGCGTAAACCTGGATGTCCGTCCGGCTCCCGATCGACTCGTCGGCGAGGGTCTGCTTAAAGTCTCCAATGGGGATTTCGGGACTGACAATGGCGGTGATGTCATAGCCTCCCGTCACGCGAGTCGGCTCTTCACGGGCGAGATTACCGAGGTTATTCAAGATGGCGAAGATCATCAGGTTGAAGATGATCATTGCGAACATCGCCACCGTCAGACCCGTCAGGAATCGAGCGGCCATCGGGTAGGCGACGGCAGTCCTCATGATGGCCTTGAGTGATTTGATTCTGCCCAATACTCCATACACTATGGCTACAATCACCGGCGTATTGTTCATGATGAGCCATACCGCCGACCCGACCATCGCGACGCCGCTCAGCACGAAAATCTCGGGCCCCGCCTTCAACTCGCCGACCACCGCGTCGTACGTGTCCAGCGGAAGCGACCAGAACACCAGGAGGCATAGCCCTTCAAGGGTGCCTACAACCCTGCCCGCCGTCGCGGAGCGCCCCAAGACGGTTCGCAACAGCTGTCCCACACCGATGACGACGACACTGACGCCTATGTAGAAGAGGCTTAGACCCACACCGAGCGTGGAGACAATCTCATCAATTGCCAGTCCGGCGGCGATGATGATCCCCCCCAGGATGATGATGGGCCAACCCTGCCGGAGGATACGTTCGGCAATCCCACGCTGCTTGACCGTCTCCTCGCGCAGACCTCGTATGGCGGCGATGATGTTCAGGCGGCTCACCCATGAAGCGGACACGAAGACCGTCACGAGCGTGAGAATGATCCCCGCACAGAAGGCGATTACGCCCGACCGGATCGTGAAGCTGTTATGGATTGTGAACTGCTCCGCCGACACAACGTTCTGGAGGAACCCCGCAAGGATGATGCTTGCAATCACTCCGCCCAGTGTACCCAGCAGTGCGGCGGCTACCGTGTAGGAAACTCCCTCAAAGGTGAATATCTGGACTACGTGGCCCTGCCTCATGCCCACCGCTCGCGACATGCCGATCTCCGACGAACGCGCCGCTGCGAGCAGGACGAAGACAAGGAATATCAGGAGCAGTCCGACAATGATGGAGATCGAGCCGAAGACCGAGAACAGGGATATGAATTGGCTCCCCGTCTGCTCCGCGAGTTCGAGGCGGTCGGCCTTAACATCATCGACAGATAGACGGAAGAACTGGAGGTTCAGGGCGTTCAGACGTTCCGCTTCCGCCGTCAGTCCACCACGAATCAGAATAGTCACCAGGGTCGAGGAAAACTGCTGGTCGGCCACCAGCGATATGAAGTCGTTCGACATCGTCCCCCGGCCAAGCTCCGACCGGAGTGTCGCGATGTCATCCTGCAGGTCGCGGGAGGCGTTCTCGCCCTCGATGGCGAAGTCATACAGTGCCAGCGCCCTCCGGTCGCCGAGAATTTCGTAGATTTGCTGAGCAGTGTCCCGGTCGGAGAACCGCAATCGAAGGTCTCCGGTAACCTCGTCCGAAAGATCGAGTCCACCCTCGAGTCCTCCACGGTTCGAGATCAGCACCTCGGTATACTTGCCGGGCTGCCCCATCATAGCCTGGGCAAGGTCCAGCCGAACGATGGCGATGGGATTGCTCCCTCCGCCACCCGCCAGCCCACCATTCCGCACGATTGCCAGCACGTTCATCTGCCAGCTATCCGTCGGTGTGACGATGATGACGCGGTCGCCCTTCTTCGCACTCAATTCGCGTGCAGCATCTTCGTTGAGGAACACGTCGTTTCGTGCGTTTTCTTCCGTGTTCGTGGCCCGCAGGTCGGACAGCTTCACAACCTTCCCTGCCTGTGAACCGCCGTCCCACTCCGGCTTCGCCGTCACCAGGTCCCCGAATCCCTCCTGAGCGTTCGGATCGTAACCCGTGACACGCATCTGGGCTTCGGTCCTCGTCGTCCTAGGGTCTATCGTCGGCAGGCTCGCATGGAATACCGGCATAACGCCGTCGATGCGATCGTCCGCTGCCGCCACCTGCCGGATTTCCTCGATAGCCCCGTCCGGCAGGTGCACACCCCCAAAGAGCTGTGCCTGTGGAGAGGAGATGATCTCGTCCGTGTGCCCCAGAGCCGTCAGGGCGTCCACACGGATCGAGTTGGTCACCGTGTCTCCGATGCCCAGCGACGTGGCGATGATCGTCGTGCTCAGCATCAACCCCATCGTTATGAGGATGCTCTGCGCCAAGCGTCTCGGCACGTTTCTGATGCCGAGCTTGACCAGGATAGGTCGCGACCTCGCGAAATATCCGATGATGACCGCAAATACGATCAAAATGCAAAGCAGAACGACCGCCAGCCAGAATGTGGGTATTCCGAAGAGTTGCTGCACGAGTAGCCTCTACCTGTTGCGGTCCATCGTTGATTGTCTGTTTGGTGCCCAGGACAGGACTTGAACCTGTACGCCCTCTCGGACAGCAGATTTTAAGTCTGCCGCGTCTACCATTCCGCCACCTGGGCCTCTCGACCTCGCAGTCCGAAGCGGGCCAGTATCTTAGAGGAAGCTACGCCATTATATGCCGCCACGATTGGATGGCACAAATCCGGCGATTACTTATGTCAGCTTGCGTTAGCCATCCGCCACTATTCTAAACGCATGATGCGCCAGCGTCCGCACGTCTTCCGGCGGGACCTCTCGTCTGCCGTCTGGGAGCGTCAGCGGCGCCGAGTCGGCAATATCCTGCCTCGACACCCATTGCCAGCCTTCGTTGAGTGGCTCAGACGGGCCGGAAAGACGGCAGAAGTAGATCATGTCAATGTGGTTGTGAAACCCCTGAACCGGGTCGTCGATGTCCTCGACCATGATGGTGAACGGAGGGAGCACCTGCATCGGGTAGCTGAACTCGATGATCTCGCTCGTCGGAACGATCTCCGCGTGCAGGCCGGTCTCCTCGTGTACTTCACGGAGAGCGGCCTGCACGGGGTCCTCATTCTCTTCGATGTGCCCCCCGGGAGGGAGCCATGCCTTCACCTTCGGGTGCCAGTGGAGCGCAACGCTGTCCTCATGAACGACGAACGCCGTCGCGGTGAAGTGTCGTACGAGTGTCATGCGCTCCGGTTAGCCGCCTATTCCTCGGACTCGCCGGAGTCTCCATCGGCGTCCTGTTCGAGTTCGGAGTCCCTGTCAGTCCGATTCTGGGCGTTTGCCCGCCTCCTGCGCACCACGAAGAACGCCACGATCACGACCGCGCCCCACACCGGCGAGAATATGGCCAACCAGATTCCCAGGGTTACAAGACCCAAAACAACCGCGGAAAGCGACCGCACGGCCCCCTTCAACTGGTCTTCTACTTCCCAACCCCCGATGGTCCAGCCCAGGGGTTCAGCAACAAACACGGTTGCCGTAGACGACTTCTCCACAAGTCCCGCGTCGCTCTGCGCCATGATCGTGAGCCGCACGTCGTACGAGTACGGGCGATGATTCTCATAGGTATGAGAAACGACGACCGTCGTAGCCCCATCAAGCACCGAACCCCTTAAGGGATCGGACCCGTCACCGAAGTCCCACACGTACTTGACGTCTCTGAGTTCGCTCGGACGGGTGAACGACCCGCTGAACTGCACGGTCTCCCCCGCCTCTATTGAGTAGTGCTCACCGGCAAAGACCTCGATGGCGGGCGCGCGTGACACCGTTACGATGACAGTGTCCTCTCCCTCGAACTCACCGGCCTCTCCGTAACCGGACATCTTGATCTGCGCGATATACGGAGAGGCCCGCTCATCTGCGAATACGTGCGTGATCGTTGCGGTCACCCTCTCCGAGGGATTCTGCGTCGGGGCAGTCCGATTGCTGTTGACCGGATGCGACCCGTCCCCGAAGTCCCACGTGAAGGTGAACTCTTCAATATCCGGCGGCGGAGTGAAGGTGGCGCGGAACCTTACCGGTTCATCGACCGCGGTGGACTTGTCCTCGCCCGCGTCGATGCTCATCTTGCCCTTGACCAACTCGAGGCTAACGTTAATGAGCGAATACGCCGCCGTTTGCTCCAGGAGCTTGATGCGTCCCTGCAGACGCTCGATATCCTCCTGGACCTGGCTCAACGACTCCTGGATGGAGAGCGCGTCCTCGACCTTTTCAGCCCGGTCGAGCAGCTTGATGAGGGCCCCCTCGGTGGCCTCCAGGTTCGTGAGGCGCGCCTGGATGTCATAGTACTCGTCAGTAACATCCCTGCTGGACGTGATTTCGCTCTTGACGTCCTGTGCCATCGACCTTAACCGGAGGATCGCCTCCTCGAGTCTTTCGGCGGGCACGCGGATGGACACGAATCCCCGGTGCTCCTCCGCTCGGGAGGACGACACGAGCCAGCCTCCCATTTCCTCCGCCACGCCACCGATCGCGTCGATCGACTCCCCAACGTCGTCCACGAGGACGCCCATGTCCACCGTACGTACGATGATCCGCCTCTGCTGGACGAGCGTAGCCGTGTCGCGACCCGGAAGCGTCTCGTTGCTCCCGTCTTCCGCGACGGCCGGATCCGCAGCAATCTTACCGGCCGCCCCGGCGGGCCCCGACACTGAAGCCGGCTGGGCTGCCGATCTCACCATTGCGCCCGAGTCGTCACTGACATCCGTAGCTTCTTGGGACGTATCAAATGCCAACTCGGCGCGGGCAGGCGCGGGTGCGCCAGGCAGTCCTGGTGCGGCAGCCACTCCTGCAAAGTCGCGTGAAGATGTAAAGCTCTCCTCGCTGTCATCGCCGGACATGCCGCAACCCAACACACCAAGTGGCAAGAACACAAACAGGAAAATAAGCAGGTACTTCATAGTCGAAATCATAACACAGAGACCTCCTATAACAGTGATGTCGACACTAGCGCCAATCATTCCTACATATATAGACGCGCGCCACACCAAAGAAGTTCCGAGAACCTTACGCGAGCCCGACCATCGGTCATGCGCCTGCCTTAATTCCTACGAAGGAAGATTCTGCGACCTCCCATTTGCAGCATCCGCTACCTTCACCACCCTCTCTTGGGCAAGGCCTTTTCCTCTTCATGCACCCCATGCGATACGATAACTCCGCTATGCCCCGCAGACGTAACACGCCGAAGACCGCTGCCATGGAAGATCGAAGGTACGAAGTCGAGCTGATTCCAGGACTCGAACGCTTCGTGGACGACGAGCTTGCAGCAGTCCTCACGCGGCGCGCATACCGTTTGACCGGCTACCCGAAGGAAGAGCGCATGTCCATCAGGTATACAGGGAGGGTCGAACGCTTGATGGACCTGCAAATCCCCGTCGCCGTTCATCTAGTCCTGCACTTCGACGTGCCACGTCCCAAGGCCCTGCTGGGACACCAACACTTCACCCGACTCGTTGAGATGATCAGGGACGTGCTAACTCTCCATCCGGCGGGGACTTTTACCACCTTCCGTGTCAGTGCCGCAGGCACGGAGTCGGCCACCATGCGACGTCTTCGGGGCGAGATTGCTGCTGCCACTCGTTTGGACGAACAGGCCGATGAGGCTCACCTGAACCTTGCGATTCGTCGCTCCTCGTCGGGAGATGGCTGGGAGGTGCTCGTGCGCCTGACCCCGATGCCCCTATCGGCGCGGACTTGGCGTGTGTGCAACCGCCCGGACGCGCTCAACGCAACCATTGCTCACGCGATGGTCAAGCTCCCCGGCCACTCCAAAGCCGACAGGTTCCTCAATCTCGGTTGCGGCTCAGGTACCCTGCTCGTCGAGCGTGCGACCGCCGGGCCATTCGCCCGCGCTGTCGGTCTCGATATCGATCACGAGGCTATCGCATGCACGCAGCAGAATCTCTCCGCCGCCGGCGCTCTTCAAAAGGTGGAAGTCCTACGGGGAGATATCCACTCGCCACCACTGCCGGACAGATCATTCGACGCTGCGGTCGCCGACCTGCCCTTTGGAATGCTGGCCAACACCGATGTCGATCTCGATGTGCTTTACGAAGCTGCCCTGCGTGAATCAGCGCGGCTGGTCGTTGAAGGTGGATCCTTTACCGTCATCACCGCCCGCCGCAAACTGTTTGAAGATACAATTGCGCGACACACCAAATCGTGGAGACGCACCGCCGAGGTGCCGCTTCGAGTACCGTTCCATCGCGGGTACATCGCGCCAAGCGTCTACCTGCTGCGGAGGCTCTAGATCACTAAGCCCTAGGCGGAGGCGCGGAGGCGTCCTCGTCGGTCCAGATGTGGACGTTCCCCGGATTCGTGACGGGCAATCGTAGGGACTCCACCTGCCCGACTGTGGCAATCCGGTGTCGAAACCCACGCGGCGTGAAGACGATGTCTCCTTCCCTCGCGTGCAAATTCGGTCTCCCCCCTCCGACCTCGAATACCAGTTCACCTCCGCCTATCACCCACCACTCATCAAAGTCGAAATGCCAGTGCGCCTTGCTCACGTCTCCGGGGGGTACGCGGATCAGGTAGACGGTGTTCACAGCGTCCTCGATGATCGTGAATCGCCTCTGGTCGGAGCTTGCCAGCAGGCCGCTCGTGCGAGTAAGCAGCATGTTCGGCGGCCCGAAGTGCATTCCAGGTCCGTCGGGTACAGTTTGTTTCTCTGATGCCGTGTCCCCGCCAATCGTGGAGACTGAAACTCGCAGCGCGTCTTCGTCTCCGGTAACGCGACACTCTCCCATCAGGCCGGCAGGACACATGACGATGTCACTCTTCTCAGCGCGAAATGGAGGCCGGCTCCCAATGCTGCACTCGTACTCACCGTTCAGGACGAACCAGAATTCGCCGGATTCGATCTGAAGAGGCACTGCTTCGTCCTTCGCAAGTGGAGCGTCACATACAAGGGCCACACCGTTCCGCCCATCGTGGAACAGGTCCAACCGCCACGGCCCGGATCCTAGCCGAGCGTGGATGTCATCAGGACGGAATACAGTCGGCTCGGTCGGACTGACAATGGAGGTCATAGATGACTCAAGTGACGGCAGGATCCGACGGTGCCTCATCGTTACGGGAGTCACGCCACTGTCTGACGAAGGGCGTCAGGAGAAACAGTAAGGCCTCGATCACGTTGTAGCCGACTACGGCGCTGTCCGCCCAGCTCTCAGCGCGCTCGGATCTGACCAGAGACGTGTTTTGATGCTCGGTTTCCCGTGCGTAAGCGGACTTTGAAGCGGCGACGCGAGGCTTTGGCTCCTTGTCATCGTCCGTGGTTGTTGCGGAGATCGCATCCTTCGGGGCACGTCGCCAGGTGACGAGAGCCAGGAGCGACTGGAGTGCTGACGCAACGACGACGATCATCACTGCCTCGAAGAAGAAACCATCGGGATACACCCGCAGGATGAATATCGCAGCCACAATCACCGCAAGCGTCTGTATGATCGTGACCCTGTGGAATACGGATGCCGGGAACGCCTTGAGAATCACATTCGACAGGAACAACAGCCACAGTCCTTGAATGACCGTCAGTCCCGCCAGCACCATCGTCGCATCGAAGAAAAATCCCTCCGGGAACATAGCGATCAGAAAGTCACGTGCGGGATCGAGCTTCCACAGGTCATTGGTGAATGCGATCACGTGAAAGGCGTAAAAGGTCTGGCTGAACCCGGTCAGCGAAAGCAGGCCCGTCACAAAGACTATCGCGAGCGTAAGTCCTGCTCCCCATGCGATGAGCCTCACGAGTGTTCGAGGGAACGCGCGAGGCGCCAGAGCAAGCCCAGTGGGAATGAACAACACAATGTACAGCACCACGATGAGCTGCACGTTGTACAACGTGCGTATGAGCACCTTCACATCCCACATATGCAGGAGTTCCGTCGTGTTGTAGAGAGGTTCCGGCTCTCCTCCGTGAATGGGGACTTGGACGTTCAGCCAGCGCTCCTCGTTGTTGAAGTAGTCGCGGATCTGTCTCCCTGCCGAAATGAGATCGCCTCGCTCGATGCCCGTCACCGTCTCGATCTCGTACTGATCGAAGCCGTAGCTGTAGAGCAAGGGCGTGTTCACCACCACGCGGAGGTTCACGATGATGAGGAACAGCGGAATGGCAATGACGAACGCCGTGTAGGCGAGAGCCTTGATGATGGACATGGTTATAGGGTATCGCGTTCTGAACGTGCCGTGCTACGCAGCGCGTGACGTTTCCAACATCACTTTGAGACGGACGCTACCGGCGGCGCTGCCGTGGGTCGAGGGCCTCGCGTATGCCGTCGCCGATGAAGTTCCACGCGATCACCACGAGGAAGATGGCGAGTCCCGGGAAGGTACTGAGCCACCAAGCTATGGTGATAAACTCCCTGCTTGCCGAGAGCATGTAGCCCCAGGACGGAGTCGGCGGCTGGATTCCCAAGCCCAGGAAGCTCAGGCTTGCCTCGAAGAGTATGGCATAGCTCATTCCCAGCGATGCCTGGACGATGATCGGAGATACCGTATTGGGCAGAATCGTTCTGAACATGATACGGATCGGCCCTCCGCCTATGGCCCGTGCGCTCTCGACAAACTCCTTCTCGCGCAGCGAAAGAGTGTTGGCGCGGGTAATCCGCGCAAACCCGGGGATGAACGCCACGGCGATGGCGAGCATGGCGTTCCGAAGTGAAGGGCCGAGAATCGCCACCATCAAAATCGCCAATAGAAGGCCGGGGAAGGCAAGAATCACGTCCACGAGCCGCATGAGTATGCTGTCGACCCACTTGCCGAAGTACCCCGCGACGAGGCCGATGGTTACGCCTATGGTCGTGGCAATCAGCACGGCGAATAATCCCACTTGCAGTGAAACCCTCCCGCCATGGATGAGACGGATAAGGTTGTCGCGTCCCAAAGAGTCCGTCCCTATGGGATGCTCAATGGAGGGAGGGAGCATGAGGGCGTCATAGTCCTGCTCCAGGGGATCGGTCGGCAGTAGCGGAGCGATTAGAGCGGCAACGGTGAACAAAATGATCGTGACGGCCCCGAAGACGGCCGTTCGATTTCTTGCGAAGCTTGCAATGAACAGTCGCAACATGCGTGCGCGACGCCGGTCGGCGAGGTCTTCGCTCGATTGCAGCTCGATTGCTCTCTCTTGGGCGGACATGCTCATTCGTATCGTATCCGTGGGTCAAGATAGCCGTACAGAATGTCGGCAAGAAGGTTCACCGATATGTACCAGACGGAGGTAACAAGGACGATCATTTGAACGATTGCATAGTCCCGGGCCTGGATGGAGTTCACCAGCAGCAGTCCAACCCCGGGCCACTGGAAGACGGTCTCCGTGACGAGCGCTCCGGCCAGCAGAGCCCCGAGGTCGAGGGCAATCACCGTAACAACCGACAGCATCGCATTCTTCACGGCGTGCCTTGCTACCACCGTGCGGTACGGCAGTCCCTTGGCTTGGGCCGTACGGACATAGTCGGAGCTCATAACGTCGAGCATCCCTGATCGCATATACCTGGTAAGCGCCCCCATGAGCTGGAATCCGAGTGCTAAGGACGGCAGGATGAAGTACTTCCAGTGGAACCCCTGGCCTATGGGCCCGTACCCGAATGGCGGCAGCCAGTCCAGTCGCACAGCGAACAACAGGATCAACATCAATCCGATCCAGAAGCTCGGAGCGGCCACCCCGAACAACGATGAGGCTGAGATGATATTGTCGAGAAGACTGTATGGACGCAGACCGGCTAGAATCCCTAGCGGTATGGATACGACCAGTCCAATGGCCATGGCCGCAAGCGTAAGAGGAATGGTCCTCTTGAACTTCTCCCAAACGAGAGGAGCGACGGGATGGTCGGAAGCATAGGCGAGGGAGACGCCCATGTCCCCTCTGAATACCTTCCCCACCCAGATGGCGTACTGCTCATATATCGGCTTGGTCAGGCCGAGTTCGATACGCTCCTGTTCGAGCGCTTCCCTGGTGGCCTCCATTCCGAGCCGTGTGACGGCCGGGTCTCCAGGCGCGAAGCGGACCGCGGCGAATATGATGAATGAGAGAACGACGACGACGTATAGCGTTTGAAGCACACGACGGGCAATATAAGCCTGGATGGCTGGGACCTCCGGGGCATGAAGCAAGGGCCGGTTTCAGGAAAAGCTCCCGAAACCGGCCATTCCTTACATGGTGAGAATTTGGGCCCAAGTTTGAGCCCGGGGCCGCCGACCGATCAACACCGGCTGGTCGATGGGCGGCCCTCTATACTCAATGCACTACTCGTTGGAGGGCTCCTGCCAGGACCAGTCCTTGGCATTCCAGTAGCCCTTCGGGCTTACATAGCCACCCTGCACGACTTCGCCCGCCGCGAAGAAGCGCGGCATGCTCTGGAGCTTGATCAGCGGCACATCATGGTTGACTACGATGTCGACGATATTACGATAGGCTTCTGCCCTAACGTTGCGATCGGTCGTGCTCTTCGCCTCGTCGAACAGTCGCTCGATCTCAGGGTTGTAGTACCGCATCCCGTTGTTGCCCTTGAAGCCTTCTCTGTCGGAGTCGGCACGGAACACGCTCTGCATCAGACCGTCGGGGTCGGGCTCACGGGTATACCAGGCGTCGCCAAGGTCGAATTCCTTATGCTTGCCGGCCCAGCACCGGGACTCAGGCCAGTCCCCTGAGTCGCAGTCGACGCCGAACCACACCTTGTCGAGCCACGTCGGGCTGTCGACGATGACGATCTCCATCTCGATGCCGGCCTCAGCCAGGTTCTGCTGGATGACTTCCGCCATCTTCTGCGTGACAGGGATGTTCTCCGGCATGTACTTCAACTCAAGCGGGTTGTCGGGACCATAACCGGCCTCGGCCAGGAGCGCCTTGGCCTTTTCCACGTCCCTCTGAGGACACTCGAACGGCAGGTACGCCCAGTGCGATTCGAGGATCGGGTTGCAGCTTACGTCGCCCAGCCCGAAGTAGATCGCGCTGTTGATCGCCTCGGCGTCGACTGCTAGCTGGACGGCCTTCCGCACCCTTACGTCCGTCATCGGACCTTCTTTGGTATTGAAGATGACCGTCATGTAGGAAGCGGTGATTCCGTCCCGCTGCTGTAGCAGCTGCACGCCCGGAGTCGTCGCGAGCCTGGCGACCTGCTCCAATGGCACATCCACTGCAAAGTCGATCTCGCCGCTGCGAATGGCGGCCATTCGCGTCTGCGGGTCCTTGATCGGGATGATGAAGACCTTTTCGGGCCTCTCGTTGAGGATGTCCCCGTCGAAGTAGTCGTCAAATTTCTCAAGTTCGATCTTGTCGTCCACGACCTGGCTCACGAACTTGTAGGGCCCCGTGCCGATGGGGTTGGTATCGATCTGGCCAATGCTGCCCTCGTCCACGATAGCGAGGGACCAGTGGGCCATCGAAGGGAGGAATACGGGGCTCGCCTTGTCCAGGACGACCTGGAATTCGTAGTCGCCCGTGGCGCTGAACGAGACAACGTCGTTGAGTTCGCCCTTGCAGCGACCCTTATCGGCAATCTCGTTTCGGCAGCGGTTCCAGCTGTATTCGATGTCCGCAGCCGTCAACTCCTTGCCGTTATGGAATTTGACGTCTTCACGAATTGTGAAGGTATACGTGAGCCCGTCGTCAGACACTACCCAGCTTTCGGCAATGTCAGGTTTGGGGTCCATCATCGTGGCGTCGTACTGGAGGAGACGGTTGTAGATCATCTCCGAGAAGATGATGTCCGTACCGGACTGGCTCTTCGCCGCGTCCAGGAACTGGACCTCACCTCCATTGCCGACGCGCAGTACCGAATCGGCTGATGGGCCCGATGAGGCGGCATCTCCGTCCTCATCTTCGTCACGCTCACAGGCGGCCAAGGCCAAGGCCACCAGCACGAACGCGATCAGTATCGCTCGACCTGTCTTGAGCATCGAATGCACCTCCCTAGTAGTCTTTATCCAGCCTTAGAGCGCCGTAATCATATAGACAAAAATAACTTCTATCAACCCCAATCGTTCTAATTTGTTTCAGATTCGTGAACGCGAGTACTATAGGAGCTTGCCGAATAGCGAATTCGGTTCGAAGTCACTGTGGATATGACGCACGTGGAGGGCTCCTTGACGGTATAATGGCGCGCACTTTCACCCCATCGCGAGGAGAATTCACATGAGGCTCATTCTTGTCGGTTGCGAATACTCAGGAACGACGACGCTAGCGGAGGAGATCGTCAAGTGGCGTGACAGAGTCATGGGCCCGCCGACTCCGCTCGGAATCGTCACCTATCACGATCACTTCACTCCTCCGTGGTTCGGTCACTGGGACGAAATCCCGGACGAGGACCTGGAAAAGTACATGAACCTCGGCCCCACGCTCAAAGAGATGTTCACGCGCTACCAGTTCGCGTACCACCTCTCGCCGCAGCTCTACCGGGACAGCGACCACATCCTTCTCGGTTTCCACATCGAAGAGGCCGTATACGCTCCGCTGTACTACGGGTACGGCAAAGCCGGCGAGTACGGCGACCGCGAGAGCATGGCACGCAGCATCGAGAAGGAAGTCATCGAGCAGGGGCCGGACACTGTGCTCATACACGTTAAGGCAACTGCGGACGAGATTCGCAAGCGAATGACAGAGTCTCCACACGAGCGCAACACGATCAAGGAAGAGGATATCGAGCACATTCTCGAGAGGTTCCAGTACCACTACAGCCATTCCCTACTGCGCTACCGCTTCGAGCTCGACACGACCACGGCTTCGGTCGAAGAGACGATGGCCGAATTCGTCGAGAAGATCGAACCGCTGATTTCAGACCGCGACCGTCTGCGAATGCAGGCGCGCGCGCTATTGAATCCAGGGCTGTTCCAATAGGACAAGTCGGGCTTGGACGCCCTTAAGCTCGCAACCATGCACCCAAGGGTTGCGGTAACCGCGAGATAGCTATCGCTATGGTTCATCCACTCGATACAAAGGAGATTGGCGGCACTGGCCTGCGGGTCACACGCCTTGGCATCGGCGGCGCGCCTATCGGCAGCCTGTTTCGCGACGTCAGTGATGATGAAGCGGTTGCCACCGTAAAGCGTGGGCTTGAGCTAGGACTCAACTACGTCGACACCGCGCCCCTGTACGGTCACGGCATCAGCGAGATACGACTGGGACGCGTCCTCAAGGACATACCACGCGACAGTTTCGTTATATCCACTAAGGTAGGCCGTGTCCTCAACCCGGTTGATAAAGAGCCGGTAGATCCATACTATGAATCACTTCCGATGATGGAGCCGGTCTTCGACTACAGTCGCGAAGGCATATTGCGATCACTCGATGAGAGCCTCCAACGTCTGAACCTTGAGCGGGTCGATATCGCGTACATACACGATGCTGACGACCACTGGGAACAGGCCATCGGCGAGGCGTATCCGACTCTGGAGGATCTGCGTTCGCAAGGCGTCGTTAGAGCCATCGGGGCCGGGATGAACCAGTGGGAAATGGAGGCCCGCTTCGCCCGTGAAGGGGACTTCGACTGTTTCCTCCTCGCGGGCCGCTACACCCTGCTCGACCAGTCGAGCCTGCCTGAACTCGTACCTCTGTGCATGGAGAAGAACATAAGGCTCGTCCTAGGTGGCCCGTACAACTCAGGAATCTTGGCGTCGGACTTGAGCCCCGGTGCGAAATATGACTACGAGGCAGCGCCGGCTGCGATCATAGAGAAGGCGCGAAAGATCAAGCTCGTCTGCGACCGTCACGATGTGCCGCTCAAAGCCGCGGCGCTTCAATTCGGCCTTCTCAATCCGGTCGTGGCGGCGACCATACCGGGACCCCGATCGGTCGATGAGGTGGAGGAGAATTTCGAGATGGCCCAACACCCCATTCCGTCCGACCTTTGGACGGAGCTAAAGCACGAGGGCTTGATCGACGGGCTGGCGCCTGTGGGAGCTTAGACGGGAATGAATGCCATTCGTTCTCCTAAAAAGCGATCCGTTCGCCCGGAGCCCATCGAAGGGTGCAATCGTAATTCATGGTTGGACAAGCTCACCATGAACAGATCGGATTGATTTATTGGACACCCTCTTGGACCTTCGAGATATCCTTCAGTGCTGGCGGATGAGCAGAAACGTCGCAAGCTCCTCGATGTCTGCACGGCTGTTCAAGGGAATTTCGACATCCGCCAGCGCTTCAAGGGCACGTTCGCAGTGTTCCGCGGCCAGGGAATTGGCAAACTCTTCGGTGCCAAGGTCATCCATAATATCGAGGACCGCTTCGACATCGGTATCCGTAACGGTCTCGTGATCGTATGTGTCTTCGAGCATCCGCCTTTGCGCGCGGTCTGCTTGCGACATCGCGTGAACTATGGGTAGAGAATTTTTCTTGCGGCGTATGTCTGCCCCAACCGGCTTGCCGGTAGTCTCTTCTTCGCTGAAGATTCCGAGCACATCGTCCCGTATCTGGAACACGTAACCCAGGGAACGCCCGCACTCCCGGAACGAATCGATGACTTTGAGGTCGCGCGTGCCCATTATCGCGCCGACATGCATTGGCGTTCGGATAAGCGCGCCGGTCTTCCGCGAAATCATGTCGAGGTAGCTCTGCATGCCAATGTCCGACCGACCTTCAAACGCGACATCGAGATACTGTCCCTCGATCATCTCCAAGGATGCCTCGGTAAGGACACGGTTTACGGTGTTGATTTCCGAATCGGGCATGGAGTCGGCTCGAAGGCCCTGGATCGTAGCATCTGCCACGATTCGCATGACGTTGCCGGCCGTCAGAGCTTTCGGTTCGCCCCAGACCTTCCAGAGAGTCGGACGGTGCCGTCGATATTCATCACGGTCCTGAATGTCGTCGTGGACTAGGGAAAAATTGTGGATCAATTCAAGGCAGGCCGCGGGAGGGATCGCGCGCAAGGAGTCCCCACATACGGCTTCACAAGTGAGCAGGCATAGAGTCGGTCTTAGAGCTTTACCCTGAGGGGCAGACACTGGCGAACCTGAGGTATCCGACCACCCCATCGCATAGCGGAGCATCGAGTAGACGAAGGGGTCTGAAACGAACAAACGGTCCCGCAGGGCTGAGTCGATAAATTCTTGGTACCGCCCAAAGACGGAGGGGAGCGGTGGGGGAGGCGAACTCGTTGCGTCGGACGTGACGTTCGTCACTCAGAGACCTCCCCAACTGCCGTTGCGCATGACCAGTAAGTCGTTTGACCCGGAAATCGTAGCAACGGCCCTTCGGGCATGTCAACGGAATGTGAGCAGAGGCGATTATTTGACATCGCGAGAATGCCTTTCCTATACTTCATGCGGTGTAAAGATGGGCGGACCAATAGTCTAAAATCGTTTTGCGGCATGGTGCCGCAGTGACATCCCTTACAGGGAGTACTATGGCAAAACTGAAGCACATTGCTATCGCAAGTCAGGAGCCGAAGAAGACTGCGGAATTCTACCGCAAGGTGTTCGGGCTCAAGCAGGTGGGGAATGTAGACGGTGAGAACGCCGAAGGTGTCTACCTCAGCGACGGGGAAATAAGCATAGCAGTCCTGAGATTCAAGAATGAGACGTTGGCAGGTGAGGATTTCGGTGTAGAGTACAGCGGTCTCCACCACATTGGATTTCAGGTGGATGATCTCTCCGAGGCCGATGCGCGTTTGCAGGCGGCCGAGGTGCAGCCTAGTTCGGACATCAATTCCGTCCGCAAGTCGGAGATGGGAGAGGGTCATGGCGGGCGCAACGTCGCCTTGAATTACTCCGGCCCCGACGGCGTGATGATCGATATCTCCCAGATCGGCTGGGTTGGAGCCGGCGCCAAGAAGGCCAGCAAGAACGGCCAGCACCCTAGCGAATAACTGTTCAGCCCTGGTCTAACTGCACTTATTCTAATGAACGTTCCCATTAGAGAATGTTCACCATCGTCTCGCTATCCACCCTCGTGAAGCAGGTTCAACGCCGAGCCGGCCTTGAACCATGCAACTTGTGACTCGGCGAAGGTGTGGTCGAGTTCCAACCTGTCTTCACTGCCGTCCGCGTGCTTGATAATGCACGTAACCGGTTTGTTCTCCGTCAGCTTGTCGAGGTCGATCAGGCTGATGCGGTCATCCTCCTGGATGAGGTGGTAGTCATCTGGATCCTGGAACGTTAGAGGGAGCAGGCCCTGCTTCTTGAGATTCGTTTCGTGGATGCGAGCAAAGCTCCTGGCAATTACGGCCGCGCCGCCCAGAAGCCTGGGAGACAAAGCAGCATGCTCACGACTGCTTCCTTCTCCGTAATTCGAGTCTCCGACGACTATCCAGCGAAGTCCCGAATCGCGATAGGATGTGGCTATGCGCGAGATTGCTAGGCCGGTGTCGCCGGTAACGACGTTCTTGCCTTTCCCCGTCTCGCTCGTGAAGGCGTTGATCGCCCCCATGAACATGTTCTCAGAGAACTTGCTCAGGTGACCGCGGAAGCGCAGCCACGGGCCTGCAGGAGAGATGTGATCGGTGGTCGTCTTTCCTGATGTCTTCATCAGAACGGGCAGATCGACGTAGTCCTCTCCATCCCATGGTTCCCAGGGATTGAGGAGCTCGATTCGCTCGCTATCGGGATCGACGGATATATCGATGTTGCTTCCATTTTCGGGCGGGGCGAAGAACGCAGGATTTCCTGCGTCGAAGCCTTTGGATGGAACTTCGGGCGCCTCTTTCGGCGGCTCCAGCTTGAACGGCTCCCCATCGTCACCGGTGAGTTCATCGGTGAGTGGGTTGAAAGACAGCTTTCCAGCTATCGCGAATGCGGTGACTATCTCGGGGCTAGCGATGAAATTCATGGTCTCTGAGCGACCGTCGTTGCGGCGAGGGAAGTTGCGGTTGTATGAAGTGACGATAGTGTTTGGGACTCCATCGAGTACCTTTTCGCGCTTCCACTGGCCGATGCAAGGACCGCAGGCATTAGCGAGGACGGTGCCTTCAATCTCCTTGAGCGCTCCCATTTGTCCATCGCGCTCGATGGTCGCCCGGACCTGCTCGGAGCCGGGAGTCACCATGAACTCCGCCTTGGACTTGAGGCCGTGCGCGCTCGCCTGCCCCGCGACATCAGCCGAACGACTCATGTCCTCGTACGATGAGTTGGTGCAGCTTCCAATGAGGGCCGTCTGAATCTCGTCGATGAACTCGTTTCCTTCGTCGTTCACCTCAGCCGCCAGGGCGGAAATCGGGCGGGCCCGGTCAGGTGAGTGCGGACCGACGACGTGCGGCTCCAACTTGGAGAGGTCAATTTCGACCACCCTGTCATAGAAGCTCTCCGGGTCGGCCTCGACTTCCGCGTCGGGAGTCAATAGATCACGGTTCTCTTCCGCGAGACGACCGATTGCCGACCTGCGGGTCGCGTTGAGATACTTCGTCATGCGGCTGTCGTGGGCGAAGATGGAGGTAGTGGCGCCAATCTCGGCGCCCATGTTGGTTATTGTCGCCTTGCCGGTGCAGCTGATGGAGCTTGCGCCCGGACCGAAATACTCTAGTATCGCGTTGGTGCCGCCGGATACGGTCAGTTCCCCTGCCACCCGGAGGATGACGTCTTTCGGAGCCGTCCAGCCACTCTTCTCGCCGGTGAGATACACGCCTACGTGCCGGGGATAGAGGACTTCCCAGGGAAGTCCGGCCATGACTTCGACGGCGTCAGCACCCCCCACACCCACGGCACAAGCGCCGAGTCCGCCGGCGTTGGTCGTGTGAGAGTCGGTACCGATGATGAGCGCGCCGGGGTACGAGTAGTTCTCCAGCACCACCTGGTGAATGATGCCCGCTCCAGGGCCCCAGAACCCCGCGCCGTACTTCGCGGCCGCGTTTTTCAGGAACTCGTAGACCTCCTTGTTTTCCTCCATGGACTGGACGAGGTCGATGCCTCCCTCGACCCTGGCCTGGATGAGGTGGTCGCAGTGAACGGTGGTCGGTACGGCGACTCGCTCTCGCATCGTCTGCATGAAGTTCAGCATGACCGTCTGACCGAGCACGTCCTGTAAGGCCACACGGTCCGGGTTGAGAGCCAACTGGCTCACCCCCGGCTCAATCTCCTGATTATCCGGGTCGACTGCGTGACCGAGTAGAATCTTGTCGGCTAAAGTAAGTGGTCGCCCAACTCTTTGCCGAATGACCTTGAGGTTCTTTCGCATGGTCGCATAGGTGTTGGCTACCATGAGGGGGGTGGAGTCGACTTGCATGTGTCCCTCTCCTTCGTTCGATCTTAAGGTATGTTTAGGCGAGATTCTCTCCGTCGTCATTGTCGCAAAAAATTAGGCTAGGCACAAAGAAGACCCGGAGGCGGGTCGCCCCCGGGTCAACTAGTCATGTCCAAGCGGTTCGGCTTATCGGGTCTCGCCGAAATACTCGTAATTCAGATCGATGTAGCTGTCCCACTCCGGCGGTGTGTCTTCCTCGGCGAAGATCGCCACGACGGGACAGACGGGTTCACACGCGGCGCAGTCGATGCACTCCTCCGGGCTGATGAGCAGCATGTTGTGCTCCTCCGCCTCGTAGATGCAGTCGACGGGGCAGACATCAACGCAAGCCGCGTCTTTGACTCCGATACACGGCTCGGCAATTACGTACGTCATCAACAGACCTCCTGATCGATGGGGCGGAAGGTACGAGTCCACTCCTCACTCGCGGCCAATTATAATCACGCGTACAAAGGCTTTCAAGCAATATTGAGACACCGAAAATGAGCAATTCTCACGTGTCTCGCAGTCACTTTCCCTCTTCGGCTCTCCGGTCCGGAGTTATCGTCGCGCCTTGACATCAAGGCGGGTGGTTGTTTAACTGAACCACGTCGTACAACCGCGCAAAGGGAGCAAAACATGGGCAAACTCGAAGGAAAGGTCAGCATCATCACAGGCGGAGGCACCGGCATCGGACGCGGGACCGCTCGCGCCTTCGCGAAGGAGGGAGCGTCTCTCGTACTTGCCGCACGGCAGGTTGACAGGCTCAATGAAAGCGCCGAAGAGATGAGAAGCTATGGAGTTGAGGCCCTGGCGGTTCAGACTGACGTGACCAGTGAAGACCAAGTCATGAAGCTGTTCGAGACGACGATGACCCGGTTTGGGCGGTTGGACATCCTCGTAAACAACTCAGGTGCGTTTGACGGCGGCCCGGTTGACGAAATTTCGCTGGACACTTGGATGAAGGTGATCAACGTGAACCTCACGGGAGTCTTCCTCTGCACGCGAGAAGCCATGAAGATCATGAAGAAGCAGCGGAGCGGACGCATCATCAACATAGGGAGCATCTCGTCCCGGATGCCGCGAATGAACTCGGCCCCCTACACCACTTCCAAGCACGGGATAATCGGCCTTACGAAGTCCACCGCCCTGGAAGGCAGGGAATACGGCATCTCCGTGGGAGCGCTGCATCCGGGCAATGTCGAGGTCGAGTGGCGAGCCGTCAGCACTAGGGCATCGGACATGGAACCGATGATGTCCCCGGACGACATAGCAATCGCGGCCCTCGCAATGGCTCTATTGCCGCCATACGCAAACATGCTCGATACGACCGTCCTGCCGGTCGAACAGCTCTACGTGGGTCGGGGGTAGACCAAAATCTCCCATTCTCTGATGCTTGGAGACTTCGCATGACAGAAACTTATGGTCACCCTTTGATACTGTGGGAAAAGGCTAAGGAAGAGGCTCGTCTGATTCTCATTCAGTGTGCCAAAGAAGACCGAACAAAAACCTACACAGAACTCGCCGATGAAATACGCACGATAAGACTTTCACGCCAAAGCGATCCCCTTGGTGAGTTGCTGAATCAGATAGCAACTGCAGAATTTCACTCGGGAAGAGGCATTCTTACAGCCGTGGTGGTCCGTAAGTGGGAGAGGATGCCGGGACAGGGATTCTTCAAATTTGCCGCGAAGCACGGTTTCCGATTCACCAACAAGCGCGAGTTTTGGAAGAAGGAATACAACCGTGTAGTCGACTATTGGCAAAGGATTGATAAACAGCACGAAAGGCAGCAAATGAAGAAAATCCTCATCACCGGAATGTCGGGACTTATCGGTGGAATCCTCCGCTCACACCTTGAAACACTCGGCGGCTACGAGCTGACAGCCCTAAACCGCAGGCCCGTTGACGGCGTACGGACTATCCAAGCCGACATCGGCGATCTCGCGTCTATCCGTCCGGCGTTCGAGGGACAGGACGTTGTGGTCCATCTTGCTGCACACGTTGCCAGCGAGCCGATGGAGGACGTTGTACGCGGAAACCTCGCGGGCACGTGGAACGTCTACGAGGCGGCTCGTGAGGCCGGAGTAAAGCGGGTCGTCTTCGCTAGTTCGGGGGACACCATACGCGGGGTCGATCACGACCCGCCCTACAGCCAGATCATCGCCGGCGACTACGAGGCGGTGTCACGCTGGGAGTGGCCGAAAGTTACGAAAGACCTCGTGAGGCCGGGAACCATCTACGGCGCATCAAAAGTGTGGGGAGAGGTCCTTGGCCGGGTCTACTCCGCCGACTACGGCCTGTCCGTCCTCTGCGTCCGCATAGGAGCGTGTCCTGCGGCGAACCGCCCGACAACCGTCCGGGAGAAAGCCGCGTGGGTCAGCCATCGCGACGTTGCAGACGTCCTGCACCGGTGCATCGACGCGCCCGACGACCTCCTGTACGACATCTTCTTCGCCGTCTCCAACAACAGGTGGAACTACCGCGACATCGAACACGCCCACCGAGTCCTCGGCTACGTCCCCCAAGACTCCGCAGAGGACTACATGGAGTAACCCTACCCTTTTGGCTGAGAGAAAGGTAGCCGATTCAGAAAGCTCCGCAGCCCGTCATACCGGCGAAGGCCGGTATCCAGGGGGCTGATGAATTGGTTGGCGCCGATTCGAAATCCCTATTTCGCACAGACCGGAATTCCAGCATATCCGACCGCTACACGGTTCTCACGGTGTTCCCTTGAACGCGGGCATCACCTCCTCAGAAAACCTCTGAAGCTGCTCCACCACAACGCTCTGTGGCGTCCCAACGACCGACCCGACATTGACCTCACGCAGGCCCGGATACCGCTCTTGCAGTTCCATCAGCGACTCAATGATCGCTTCAGGTGGGCCGACCATCCACGACCCTGATGATGCGGCCTCCTCGAGCGTTGGTAGCCCGGCGTCACGGATACGTAAAGGGTCTCCCGTCGCGGCGATCTGATCGTCCGTAAGCCCCCGTACGAACCCCAGGGGCGCGAACATCTTCATGTTCTCCTCGTAGAAGGGTCGCGCCTCCGCGATGGCCTGTTCCCTACTCTCAGCAATGTGAAACACCAGGCCAATGATGAGGTCCTCGCCAAGCTCTGTCTCGCGTCCGGCGCGGGCTAGAGCGTCACGCCACGCCATCATGGTCACATCGTGCGCACCCCCGGCAGCAGCGCCGCCTCCGATCATTCCCTTGATTCCGTAGCGGGCCATCTTGTCGAGGGAGTTGGGGTTGGCGCTGACGATGGGCTGGTAGCACTCGACGGGGCGACTGCGCGGAGGCGGGACGAGGGTTATGTCCTTCAGCTCGTAGCCTCGATACGGAACGGCGGGAGGAATGGTGTAGTGCTCCCCCCGGTGCGAGAAGGAAGGCTCATGGAGCGCCTTGAAGATGATCTCCACCTGCTCGTCGAACAACGCTCGGTTGGCGTCGTTGTCCAGCAGAGGAGCGCCGAACACCTCGACCTCGCGTGTGTGATAGCCGCGACCGATCCCGAAGATCACTCTCCCGTCCGTGAGTTGGTCGGCCATGGCGTAGTCCTCCGCCAGCCGGAGAGGATGCCACATCGGCGTCACGTTGAAGCCGCACCCGAACTTGATACGTTTCGTCAAGTGACTTAAATGTACGGCGAGCATGAGGATGTTCGGTATGCACTCGTGACCTTCGCGCTGGAAGTGGTGCTCAGCCAGCCACATGGCGTCGAAGCCGCCATCGTCCAGGGTCTTGGCGATTGCCTCCGCCTTATCGAATACGCTCGCCAACCTCTCGTCCGAAAGCCACCGGTCGTTGACTGGAGTGCCGTCGAAGCCGATGTCGTCCAGATCGACGTGTCCCGCGTACAGGCTCCCAAACTTGGTGATCATCTCCGCACCTCCATTGAAATCGCATTGTAGGCGCGAGACATAGCGTGTCACAAGCCCGACTCATGCATTGCAGAGCCCTTCCTAAGTCCGTTCGTGGTAAGCCTGTCGAACCACGAAATTGGCCTTCGACAGGCTCAGGCCGAACGGGATGGATGACACTATTGCGACAATAGAAAGGCCCTACGCCCGTTGCCGCCGCATTGAGAGCGTGGATATAATCGGCCCATTCCCCTACCCTCGACCGAGGGATGCCTTGACCCCCCACATCACAATCGCCATCGATGGCCCCGTCGCGTCAGGAAAGACGACGGTGGGCAGAATCGTCGCCCGGAAGCTCGGCTTCAGGTTCCTCGATACCGGCTGGATGTATCGTGCCGTAGCTCACGCCGGGCTCAGTGCTCAGCTCGATCTGCACGACCAAACGGAGATGAGCCGTCTCGCCCGGAGGCTGACAATGCGACTCTTGCAGACGGAATCCGGGGAGCGCCTGCTCATCGACGGACGCGATGTCACCGACCTGCTCTTTGAACCCTCGGTTGATCAGGGCGCTTCCACGGTGGCCGCCATATCCGGTGTAAGAAAAGCGCTCGTCCACCAGCAGCGCGCCATTGCCAAGGACGGGCCGATTGTGATGACCGGTCGCGACATAGGAACCGTCGTCCTTCCCTACGCGCCGCTCAAGATCTATCTCGACGCATCCACGGAGAAGCGGGCGTTGCGGCGCTTTGAGGAACGGAAGAATCGGCCCGGTTCGCCTTCATACGATGAAGTGCTCGATAGCCTCATAGCCCGTGATAGAATGGACTCCGAACGTAGCGACTCTCCCCTCAAGCCTGCCGATGACGCAGTGATTATCGACACCGACAGCCTCGACGCCTGCGAGACCGCCAACAGGATTATCGAGCTGATCGAGGGCACATGAGCGATCTCCTCAATAAGACCTGCAGCATTGCACAGCGTGGCACCCTGCGCCTCTTTTCCGATTGGAGGGTTCACGGTCAGGAGAACGTCCCGCCGATGGGTCCGGTCATTGTGGTCGCCAACCACGTGAGCAACTTCGACCCACCGTTGGTGTCCGCGAGCTTCCCGCGCCGAATATGGTTCCTCGCCAAGAAGGAACTGTTCAAGGGGCCGGGCAAGTGGTTCTTCACTGCCTACGGCGCGCACCCGGTCAATAGATCGGCAACCGACCCGATGGCCTACCGATGGGCGCTTGAAAAGCTGGCGAACGACCAGTGCCTGATGATCTTCCCGGAGGGCACGCGGAGTCGAACGGGCGCCATGAAGAACGCCCAGCCCGGCGTGGTTCGCCTCGCCATGAAGTCGCAGGCTGCCATTGTGCCCGTGGGCATCACCGGCACGAGTGGGATGAACAGCCCGCTTCATGTGTTCCGTCCAACTGGCCGGCTTCGCATCAATATCGGACAGGCCTTCACCCTGCCTCAGATCGAGGGGCGGCCGAATGACGCTGTCCTCAATTCGTTGACTGATATGATCATGGAGCGCGTGGCCATGCAACTGCCACCTGAATACCAAGGGGTGTATCGAACAGGCGCCGAGGGTGAATATCCGCAGAACGACCCGGTGCAGACCGTGGCCGTCACGTCCGATAGACCATAAACGTAACCCTTCAGAAGATAGGCAACTGAGAGAACCACATGTGCGGGATTTTCGGCTATACCGGCGCCAGACAGGCGACTCCTATACTGCTGGACGGACTTGCCAAGCTCGAATATCGCGGCTATGACAGCACCGGAATAGCCATCGTGTCCGATGGACGGGCGATATCCGTCCGTAAGAAAGAAGGGAAACTATCAGGTCTTCGGGAATCGCTGGACGGACGGAGTCCCAAGGGAGTTGTAGGTATTGGCCATACCCGATGGGCGACTCACGGAAGACCATCAGATGAGAATGCGCACCCCTTCACAGACCCTGATGGTAAAGTCGCAGTTGTTCACAACGGCATCGTCGAGAACTTCCTGGAACTCCGCCAAGAACTCGAAGCCGCAGATTATGAATTCACCTCCCAGACCGACAGTGAGTGCATCCCCTTTCTGATCTCGCTCTTCCTCCGGGACGGATACTCCCTAGAGGAGGCCGCGGCAAAGACGGCGAGCCGTTTGCGTGGGACGAACGCCGTGGTGATTGCGTCAAACTTTGAGCCGTCGAAACTCGTAGCGTTCCGAACCGGAAACGCAGGGGGGATTGTAGTCGGCTACGGCGAAGATGAGATGCTGCTGGCAAGCGACCTGCCCGCCCTGCTCGACCATACGCGCAACGTGGTCTATCTCGCCAGCGGTGAACTGGTCTCCATCACCCCGGATGGGGCGAAGTATCGGCAAATGGACGGTACGAAAATGGAAAAGCAGCCCATAGCTGTCCCCTACGATGCAGTGTCGGTCGCCAAGGGCGATTACAAGCACTTCATGCACAAGGAAATCCACGAGCAGCCGGAGGCCGCGCTAGATACCATCCGAGGCCGTGTCTCGTTCAACAGGGAGACGATCAACCCGGATGAGTTCCCACTCACGGACGACCAGATCGCCGGGATCGACCGAGTCGTTTTCATCGGCATGGGTACAAGCCTTCACTCAGCGATGGTCGGACGGTTGTGGATGGAGTCGTTGGCCCGCATACCAAGCGAGGTGGACAACTCCTCGGAGTTCCGTTACCGCGATCCTGTCATCGACGAACGTACGTTGGTAGTCTCGATAAGCCAGTCGGGCGAAACTGCCGACACCCTGGCGGCGATGGACATCGCGGCCAGGCACGGAGCGAAGCAAGTCACCCTCGTCAACAACCCCGGCTCTCAGGCCACGCGGGTTGCCGACGGTACAATCCTCCTCCGTGCCGGACCTGAGATTTGCGTGGCATCCACAAAGACGTTCGTAAATTCACTGACGTGCCTGCTGATGTTTGCCATGCGAATGGGACTCTCAAGAGGAACGCTTTCCAAAAAGCGTGCTTCCAAGCTCATTAGCGAACTGGGCCACCTGCCCCTGATGCTGGGCGATTTGGTGGACGACGAATCGCTGTATGAATACTTGGCAAACGAGTTCTTCAACCTCTCCGACTTTCTTTTCCTCGGGCGAGGGCTGGCGTTCCCTCTCGCAATGGAGGGTGCATTGAAGCTCAAGGAGATCAGCTACATACACGCCGAGGGTTACCCCGCGGGCGAGATGAAGCACGGGCCTATATCCCTAATCGACAAGAACCTTCCGATCGTGGCGCTGAATCCCCACGGGCCTCTTCACGAAAAGATGCTCAACAACATCAGCGAGGCCAGGGCAAGAGGCGGCAGGATAGTGGCGATAGCCACCGAGGGTGACGATGCCATACGGGACACGGTCGACCACGTGATCTACATTCCAGGCGCCGCACTAGAAATCACGCCGATGCTGATGGCTGTGCCAATGCAGTTGCTCGCGTATCACATCGGTCTGCGCCGCGGGTGTGATATCGACCAGCCGCGAAACCTAGCCAAGACGGTGACGGTGGAATAGCTGATCAGGTCAAATAGGCTGTTGCAGTCAGGCTCTGAACCGAAAAAGCGCCGACGGAAATTCCTACGCTTGCAAGGATTTAATTATGCTCGAGATGGCGGATACTTCGTCACGATCTGTACCCTAAACCGTGATTGCAAGGTATGGCTGACGACCCCGTAGGGGCAGCCTCGTTGCCCCTAGAGGAAAGACTAACGTGGACAATAACCATTGACCCAGGTAATTGTGGTACGCCTGGAGGGATTCGAACCCCCGACACCCGGTTCCGAAGACCGGTGCTCTATCCACTGAGCTACAGGCGCTTGTCCGAGACGGGTTGAAGTAGTTGGTGGGGTGAGCGAAGGGATTCGAACCCTCGATCTCCAGGGCCACAACCTGGCGCCTTAACCAACTTGGCCACGCTCACCATCCAACGTACAGAATAGCACCGCCCGCCTATGAGGGTCAACGAACTACGGGGCGCGTAAGCATTCAGAGTTGGTGAGGCGAACACCCCTTACCCCTGTGGATACCCGCCCCGTATCGTGGTACGGGGTGACGGTATGACGGTACTTGATTCAGCGAGGGTTTCTCACCGAGTCTGAACAGTTACTCTGCCTGCGATCATTTCCGACAGCTTAGCCGTGATCTTGGTTTGCTATAATGAGACAAGGAAGTTGTCGGCCCGATCGGCAGGGCATCCGTGCAGAACACTGCGGGTTCTGGACGACCTGTGGCGACACAGAACACCACGAATCTTCATCTCGCGGATAGACTTCGAGTGGCGCAACGCAAACTCATCAAAGGATTTTTCGCCGCGCTCGCCGTATCATCAGTCTTCGCTCTCGCCTGCAGCGGGGATGATTTCCCCGAATCCGGTGAGGTCAAACAACCCGGCGGGGAGGCATTCACCCTACAACTCCTCCACGCTGCCGATATGGATGGCGGAGTCGGAGCACTGGAAAACGTAGAGACGTTCTCAGGCCTGCTCGACGGCTTCCGCGCCGAGTTTCCAGAGAATACGCTCGTCCTGAGTTCGGGTGACAACTACGTACCCGGCCCCCGATTCTACGCCGCCGCCGACAGGTCGAATGTCCCGATTGTGGGCATAGCGGGGAATGGACGCGGCGACATCGCTTTTCTAAACGCTATGGGGTTTCAGGCCTCCGCCCTCGGGAACCACGAACTCGACCATGGCACGGGCGTATTCGCTTCCATCATCACCGCCGAGAGCCAAGACGGTTCAACATACCACGGCGCCGCTTTTCCCTATCTTTCGAGCAACCTCGACTTCACGAACGACAAATATCTGCGACCACTTGTGGCAGTTGACGCTCAGCAGGTTGATTTGATGGCCGGCGGACTGGCAAAGAGCACCACGATCACCGTCAGTGGGGAGGCCATTGGAATCGTAGGCGCCACCACGCCCTTCTTGGGGAGAATCACCGGTGTCGGCGACATCGAAGTGCAACCGGAGGAGAGCTCGGACATCGATAAACTCTCCGAGATCATCCAGAGGTCGGTCGATGACCTGATCGATCTGGGCGTCAACAAGATCGTTCTCCTCGCCCACATGCAGCAAATCGCCGTTGAGAAGGCTCTCGCCACTCGCCTCAAGGGCGTTGACGTCATCGTTGCCGGCGGCTCCAACACGATCCTGGCCGACGAGACCGACCGACTGCGACAGGGAGACGTGGCCGAAGGCACCTATCCGCTCAAATTCGCTTCCGCCACAGGGGAGCCTGTACTCCTCGTCAACTCCGATGCCGATTACAGGTATCTAGGCCGACTCGTCGTTGACTTTGACAGTCAAGGTGTACTTCTCCCTGAGAGTGTTGACCCAGCCGTCAGCGGCGCCTACGCCACGGACAGCCCTGAGAGACAGCCCATTCCAGAAGTTACCCGGATCGTCGAGTCCCTGAGGAACGTCCTGCAGGCGCGTGACGGCAACATACTGGGTAAGACAGGCGTGTACCTGGCGGGGCGACGACACGACATACGCACCCAGGAGACAAACTTAGGCAATCTGGTTGCGGACTCATTTCTTTGGCTTGCTCGCCAAGTCGACCGGGAAGTCTCTGTGTCCCTCAAAAACAGCGGAGGGATCCGCGACCACATCGGTGTTGTGCTTCAGCCTCCCGGCGCTACGGACACAAACGACGTCAAGTTCCTGCCAACTCAGGCCAATCCCGATATAGGCAAGCGGGAGGGGGACATATCCCAATTCGACGTTGAAGGCGTCCTGCGATTCAACAATGGCCTCGTCATCGTCCCGCTCACCGTCAGGCAGCTCGTGGAAATCATGGAATACGCCGTTGGTTTTGACGGCGTCGGCGAGGCAACCGCAGGCCGCTTCCCACAGATCGGAGGCATGAGATTCAGTTTCGACCCATCCCTGCCAATTGGCCACCGAGTCCGCTCGCTCGCCGTGGTGGACGACGATGGGAAGGTGACCGACAGAGTAGTCGAAAATGGCGTTTTGGTTGGCGACACCGAACGGGTGATTAAGATGGCTACGCTGAACTTCACCGCCAATGGAGGCGACGGCTATCCTTTTCCCCTGCCCGCCCATGGCCGCATTGATCTTATCGGCGAGGCCGGACAGATCAACGCGCCAACGCCGGACTTTCCCGATTCCAACGGCAACGGCGCCATCGACGCGCCGGTGCTCACAGACCCCGGTCTCGCAACCTTTGCACGGGCAGGCACGGAGCAGGACGCACTGGCTGAGTACTTGGCGCACTTCTACGCCAAAAGCGCCATCAACATTGCAGAGACTCCCCCACTTGATGATGCGCGCATACAGAACCTGGGCATCCCCGGCAGGAGAGACACCGTATATGCTGATATGCTGCGGCAACAGGTCGGTGAGTCTCCAAGCACCGACTAGAGCAGGGAATAGAACCACGTTCGTCCCAGGCCTGTCTCAAGACAATTCACTTCAAGAAGAGGTACTGATGCCTCTGCCCACATCAACGGTGGCCAGCGTGGCTTCATAGATTTCGTCGACAGGCACGACCCACACGTTCATCACCCCGTTCAACGGCGTCAGATACGAGATGCGCGACCCATCGACTGGCTCAGGATGAACGGGGTCCCTTTTAGGCACGGTCTAAAAATGTAGCCTGTACATTGATGCAGGGGCAGGTATCAGGATACTCGAGAACGGAGATTGGTTGACATTTGTCCAATTCGCCAATCTTCCTACGTCGCAGGCCCCCCTTCCCTCATCGTGGTACTATCTTGAGACTACGCACCAACGCTTCAGGACGATTACGCATGGACAAGTTCACCTCATTGGCGCGTCGCTACACCGAGGCCCCGGCCTTTGAAGTCGTCATTATCGCCATCATCATCATCAACGCCCTGCTCCTTGGACTCGATACCTTTCCAACGGTGGACCGAGACTTCGGCGCCTGGATTCGCATCGCCTACCAGGTAGCGCTCGCTATCTTCATCATCGAGGCCCTGCTCAAGATGGCGGCGTCGAAACCCCTTGTCGCCGGGTACTTCCGCGACGGCTGGAACATATTCGACTTCCTGATCATCGTATTCGCCCTGATCCCCGCGACAGGGAACCTGGCCATGATCGCCAGACTCGCGCGCCTGCTCCGCGTTCTTCGTCTCATCTCGGCGATCAAAGACCTGCGCCTGATAGTCGCCGCCCTCGTCCGCTCGATACCCAGCGTCGGACACGTCATCATGTTGATGATCATCATCATGTACATCTACGCCATCATCGGCTACCACCTCTTCAGCGAGCACGATCCCGAAAACTGGCGCAGCCTCGGAATCTCTCTCCTCACCCTCTTCAATATCATCACGCTGGAGGGGTGGATCGAGGTCATGTCCAACGCCATGGAGCTCCACTCCTTCTCGTGGGTCTACTTCGTCAGCTTCGTGGTAATCGGCACATTCGTCGTGATCAACCTATTCATCGCCATCATCATAAACAACCTCGATGAAGCGAAGCTGGAACGCCTCCGGGACCTTGAGCGACCGGTCTCAAGAGAGGAACTTCTCCGCGAGATCAAGGCGACACAGGACGCTCTGAGTCGTCTCGAACAGCGCATGGAAGAATCCGATCGAGGACAATAGCCTCGTCGGTTCGCGTTTGCTTGCCCCGCTAACTCTCATGGCGCTACCATTAATGTAGAACTGATACGCAGTCACAATTGCGCTTCAGATCTTCGATTCCAAGTAGCGATGGGAGACTCCAGATGACCTATAAAGCCGCATTGGCGGTTCTCGCGATATTCCTACCCGTACTGATCCTCGCCTGCTCCGATGACGGTTCGGGCATATCCCGCGCGGAAATATCGGACATCGTGCGCTCAGAACTGGCCAACAACCCCGCTCCCGTAGATCAGACCCAGTCTCGCGAACTGGTTGATCAGATCGTCGGAACGCCAATGTCAGCACCTCGCAAGTCCACGCCCGATCAATTCACAAGGTACTTTGTAAACAAGGCCATCGACATGTACGAGTCTGAAGGACTCGACGCTACCGTCGCCCACTACAACACCAAGGCGAGCATGGACGGCCCGTGGTACGTATTCATCTTTGATCCTGACGACAACATAATCGCTCATGCCCCGGATCCCAGTCTGGTCAACGGCCCTGCCTCCAACGCCATTGGCCCGAACGGCTACCCCGCAGGAGACGCCGTCGCCGCATCCGCCGACGAAGACGGCGAATGGTACTCCTACACCTACCCCAATCCTGCTTCCGGGGCCATCGAGACCAAGCACTCCTGGATGGTCCGTCACGACGGGCTCCTCTTCGGCTCCGGCTGGTACGAGCCCGGCCCCCGCAAGTCCGACGCTCCCGAATATACGACGTCCTTCGTCCAGCAGGCCATGAACCTCTACGACGCCGTGGGACTGGAGGATGCCCTCGCCTACTACAACACCGATGAGAGTGTGGACGGCCAGTGGTACGTGTTCATATTCGACCCGAACGACGTACTCGTCGCTCACGCCGCGAATCCCAGCCTTGTGAATTTGCCCGCTTCGGAAGTTCTCGGCCCCAACAACTTTCCCACGGGCTCGGCAGTCGTCGCGTCCGCCGACGAGGACGGGGAATGGTTCTCCTATACCTTCCCCAACCCCGGCACGGGAGGCGTCGAGACGAAGCACTCCTGGATCGTCCGCCACGACGGGCACGTGTTCGGATCAGGCTGGTATGAACGAGGACCGAGCAGATCGGACGCCCCCGCCTACACCAAGTCCTTCGTCCAGCAGTCCATGAACCTCTACGATGCCCTCGGCCTGGACGCCGCCATAGACTTCTACGGATCCAAGGAGAGCGTGGACGGCCAGTGGTACGTATTCATCGTCGATAGCGATGGCTACACCATAGCTCACCACAACCCCATATTCGTGGGTCGTGACCCCAGCCTCCGCATCGACGCCACCGGCTACTTCTACGGCGACGACCTCCTCAGCGCCACCGAGACGGGCAAATGGGTCGACTATGTCCTCATCAACCCCGAGACCGGAGACGACCGCCAGAAGCACACGTGGGCTGTCCTCCACGACGGCTACATATTCGGGTCCGGCTGGTACGAATAGTAGTACATAGGACCTGAGTCCAAGCTGGTATTGAGAGCGTCCTCAGGGCAATCGCATCTTATTGGGCAAGGACCTTGAGTAGATAGTCATTGTCCCAGGCGGCGTCTTTTCGTTTGCCGGCGATGCTGCGCTTGGTGGACTTTTCGGCCTTGAGCAGATTCAGGGCCATGCGACGTAGCACAGAGAAGTTCTCTGCCCCATTCCCGTTACGCACCCGGCATCCATCCTCATTGAACGTCACGTCCAGTGACCAGTGCAATTGGTTCTCTATGCTCCAGTGGCTGCGCACCGCGTTGAGCAAGACGCTCGCATCGTTTGGCAAGCTCGATATGTAGTAGCGCGACTCCACCCTCGTCTTGCCACCGACGAGTCGCTCGCCTTCCACCATCACCAACGTAGTCAACCCCGGCCACTGCCCGCCATCATCTACGTATCTGATGTGGTCGAGGTCGGACACGGCCCAGCATCGACGAGTCTCGACTCGTCCGTGACCCGCATTTGTCGTCTCGTAGTAGTCGTGGTCGAGACTGTCGAAGCCGGACTTGCGGGCAAGATCGAAGATGTCATGCACATCCTCGTGCAGGCGCCCCTGGTTCTTCTTGACCGCCAGCACGTAGTCGGCTTTCTCCTGCAGGATCTTCGATGCGACCTCCTTCTGGCAGCCCATGGCGTCGATAGTCACGATGCACCCTTCGACCTGGAGCATTTCGAGCAGTCGGGGTATTGCCGTGATCTCATTGGAGCGCCCGTCCACTCTGGTCTGTCCGAGTGCTACGCCGCTCGCAGAGGCCCAAGCGCTGACCATGTGGATCGCATCCTTCCCTATATACCGGTCGTGTGAACGACGCACTCTCTTGCCGTCTATGGCTAAGACGTCACCTTGCAGAACCTCTCGCACAGCCAACACCCACTCGGTGAAGCAGCGCTCGAACTGCTGAGCATCCAGCCTGGCAAAGACCCTGCCAAAGGTGTCGTGGGATGGAATACCGTTAGGCAGGTCCAGCATCCTGCGCAGCCAGTCCGCCTTGCGCCTGCCGAACGCCTCCACGTCCACCCAACTGTCCGCACCTGCTATGACACCGCAGAGCGCAATGGTGAGGATGTCCATTAGAGGGTGGCGTTTGGTGCGGTCAATACGCGGATCGACCAAGCTGCCAAAGTGTTCGGTCAGGGACGCTGTGTCTCTACTCGCCATGGGGCACTCTCCACATGAGATTGACCCCAATTCTATAACTTGTCTAAGACTTCATTTAGATGCGATTGCCCTGAGAGCGTCCTGCCGAACTATTGGCCAGACGCTCTCTTTCGTGTATGGAAGCGACATTTGATGCGTCGGCGTCCGTTCTCTGAACGTCCAAGTACCCTCTCCCATAGACCTGAGTCCCCCGCCTAATTCGGACGGGCGGCATGACGGACTGTCTCCGATGTTATGACGAAGCACGTCGCCGGAGATGGATTCCGGCCCCGTATCGGAGTACGGGGCAAGCTCTCCGCCGGAATGAGGGAGGTCGGGGATTTCGGATAGTTCCATTCGTTGACTTCCATTCGCACATGTTCTATTCTGGCCGTGTCGGGAGCCGGGGCAAACCGGGCTGAGAGGGTGACAGGACGTGTCACCGACCGCCAATACCTGATCTGGGTAATGCCAGCGAAGGGACTTGGATAGAAGGAATGAATCCAAGCCTCGGCCGCCGACACGAAGTCGCGCGGCCTTTTTGTTTTCTGGAGGAGTTGCCATGGATGACCCGCTTGTCATAGCAGGTAAGGAGTTTAGTACACGACTCATGGTTGGGACCGGACGCCATCGCACGATGGATGAGATGGTCGAATCCATAGAGGCTTCGGGAGCGGAGATCATCACCGTCGCGATCAGGCGTCTCAATCTCGACAACCCCAATGAGAAGAGCATCCTCGACTACTTCGACTGGGACAAGTACACGATCCTCCCCAATACCGCAGCATGCCGCACCGCCGAAGAGGCCGTGTTCGTCGCCAAGCTCGCACGCGAGCTCACCGGCTCGAACTGGGTCAAGCTGGAGGTCATTCCCGATGCCAAGTGGCTCCTGCCCGACCCGGTCGGCACCTACGAGGCGGCGAAGATACTTGTCGACGACGGTTTCGTAGTCCTGCCTTACATTCATGCCGACCCCGTCTTGGCGATGCGACTGGAGGAGATCGGGTGTGCAACCGTCATGCCGCTCGGTTCGGCGATTGGCTCAGGGCAAGGTATACTGACGCTCGAAGAGGTCAAGATCATCGTCGAGCAGGCCTCTGTCCCCGTGGTCGTGGACGCCGGACTGGGAGTTCCGTCGGAAGCCTCGCAGGCGATGGAGATCGGCGCGCAAGCCGTCCTCGTCAACACCGCGATCGCACAGGCGAGTGACCCCGCAGCCATGGGAGAGGCATTCAAGCTGGGAGTTCAAGCGGGTCGCAAGGCCTACCTGGCAGGACGAATCGAGCGCAAAGCGGAAGCGAAGGCCAGCAGCCCCACGACAGGAGTTGTCCAGGCGGCAGGCGCACGGAGCGGGTGATCGTTGCGACCCATTGAAGCTCCCCTTCTGTGCTTCGTCACAGACCGAAAGCGGTGTGGAGGACGGGACCTGGAGCAAGTGGTAGATTTGGCCGTCGAGCACGGCGCCGGAATGGTGCAACTCCGCGAGAAAGACCTCTCCTCCAGCGACCTGCACGACCTTGGTAAACGCATGAAGGAGGCCATACGAGGTCGCGCCGCACTCATCGTCAACGGCAACGTGGAAGTAGCCGTCGCGCTCAATGCGGACGGCATTCACCTTCCCGAAAACGGAATTCCCGTGGGGGAAGCACGCCGAATGATCGGAGCGAACAAACTCATAGGCCGGTCCGTACACTCGGCTGCGGGGGCCGCCCAGGCGCAGTCGGACGGCGCGGACTACCTGATCGCAGGAACGATATTCTCCACTGCCAGCCACCCGAACCAACCCGCCCAGGGTGTGGCTTTCCTCCGCACATTACGCAGGCACGTCAGCTTGCCCGTTCTCGCCATCGGAGGCGTGACGGCACAGAACGTTGGCGATGTCATGTCTACCGGAGTATCCGGCGCAGCCGCGATCACAGCCATATCCGAGGCGAATGACCCCGGTCTCGCGGCCAAAGAGCTGTGCGATGCGATGCAGGGAGCCTTTGCAACATGATCAAGGTGACCATCAATGGCAAGGACCACGAGCTCCCAGAACGGATTCTCGTTTCGGAGTACGTTGCGACGTTGGGAGTGGAACCGAAGATGATCGCCATTGCCCACAACGGCGAGGTACTGCGTCGAGACGAATGGGCCGATGTCACCGTGTCGGACGGAGACTCCCTCGAGGTCGTTCGCGCGGTCGGCGGCGGCTGAGGGTCAGGGCGTCAGCAGTCCCACCGTCCGCAGAGTGGGTACCCCTTCGTCGTCGGGATGTAGTTCGGACACGAGACGGTCCGATGCGACCGATACCATCCTGTTATAGAGCTGTGCCAGATCGTCTGCGCTAATCTGTCCGTACGTCCCTCGGACCAGAGCAGCCGCTTCTTGAGGCGAGAGTTCCACGAGGTAGTTGTACAGCTTCAGTGAGCTTTCGGCACTGAGGCTTCCGTCTCGCTCGAGCTCATCGGCGAGGGGCTCCAACTCCGGCACAGTTAGGATGAACGCCCACTGCAACAGATAACCCAGGGCGTGCTCGTCCTGCTCCGCCGTCCTGAACATGCTGAACGCCTGCTGCGCAATGATCCGCTCGAATGCCTCCATGTCCGGATAGTTCGTCAGCCTCTCGCCGGTGAAGTCCTCGATAGTCAGCCAGAAGGCCCGCTGGAACTGCTGGGCCTGCGCTTCCAACAGCGCGAGCACCGATGGATCGAACGTCGCCGCATTATGCTGGTCAGGATTGATGAGGTCCTGCCGGAGGTGTCCAACCTCGTGCGCGAGCGTGTCAATGACAAGCGGAATGGGGCGCTCGCCATTAATGACAACCACAACCCTTCCCCTCTCCCGCGACGTGACTCCGACCGAGTACTCCTTCAGCCTTTCATATCTCACGTGAATGCCCGGCATCTGCCTGGCATTGGCGGAGGCGAACTGGTTGGCGAATGCCTCGTCGAGCCAGTTCCGGTAGTCCGTCCTGTTCAGGATGTGGATGTCCACGCGGTCATCCTGCAGAGTCTCTCCGGTCATGAGGTGGTATCCGGCGTCGACCACTTCTATGATCCGCTCGGAATGATCCTTCCCATCGGCTGATACCGCAATCTCTCGCGAGTCCACCAACTCGCGGAGCCCGGACAGCATATCGCCAATCTGCTGCTCCGAGTATGACAAGGCGACGGGTTCCGGGGGAGGCTCCTCCAGCCACGTGAACGTGTGCTCGAAGACGTTGTCCTCCTCGTCCGCCTCTCGAACGGAGTTTCGCGAGTCGATGACAATCCTTACCGTGTGGTCTCCGGGAGTGATGTCGACTTCGCCGACGAGCCCATCCCAATCGGAGATCACGATCGCATTTTCCGGCGCGCCCCGGAGCACCATGCTATTGACAAGCTTGTCGTCGAAGTGGATATCCACGGCGAACGGGATGCGAGTCCCCACACTGCTCCCGTTCTTCACTGCCACCCGGAGCAGAACGTCCTGCCCGACGACTAGAGGTGGGTTATGGGCGTCGTCGCCCCGGTGAAAGATGGAGATCGGGCCGTCCGAGTCGAATGCCCAGCCCGGTTGAAGGTTTGACAGCGTCAGGGGTTCAGGCAAGGTTGTCGAGGGAAGAACGGTCGGCGCGGGCCTTGCTTGAACCTCTCCGGCACCCCACGTGAAGACCTTCTCAAGCTCGTTGTTGGTCTCGTCGGACTCCTCGATTATGTTCGTCGGATCGACGACCACCTTCAGCGTGTGTTCGCCGGGAGTGAGGGGCACGAACCTGCCGATTCCCGACCAGGTAACCCGGCTCGGTGATCCGCCGGCGATCATCCCGTTCTCAGTCCGCCAGGCTACGAGGACCTCATCCAGGTATAGATCCACCCGAACGGGCCGGTCAATGCTCGACAGCCCTCGGTTCTCAACGCCTGAGAATACGTAGGAAGGAAGGTCAACCGACAGCTGCCAGTCATCGGTGTCGGTGGAGTACGGGCTGGCTACAATGGCATCCGACATCCCGCGAGGCTGGGAAACGGCCAAATCGGGAAGTCGTGTGACCGGTCTCTCAGGCGCGGCAACGGGTTCGCCGGCCTCCCATACGACCTCGACCTCGTAGACGTTGTCCTCCTCATTCGTCTCAGGAATGAGATTGGTGGGATCGACCACGAGCTTAATGACGTGGACTCCGGGAGTCGGAACGATGGTCGCGCCCAAGTCCGGCCAATCGACCAGAGCAACTATCTCCTCGGCCGCCAGAGAAATGCCCGTCCAGCGATTCACCACCACGTCGTCGAAATAGAGGTCCACGAAGTACGTGTCGACGACAGTCACATCGCCCGTGTTGCCCAGTCCCCAGCTAACGAACGTCTCTCGATCCAACCGCTGTGTTGTGCCGGACGTCTTACCCGCCGCGTCCGTGACGATGAGCGAACCATCCCATCCCTGAGGTCTGGCCGGGACAAGGTTGGCCCCGCGACCGGCAGTCTGGACGGAAGCCTGCGTTGGCACGGGTACGGGCGTTGGCTCCGGCGTAGGAGTCGGTGACGGGGTGTTCGCAGGGCTGGGAGTAGGCGTCGCAGTGGCGGTTGGCACCGGCGTGTTCGTCGGTGTCGGCGTATGCGTAGCGGTGGGCGTCGGTGTGCTCGTTGGAACAGGCGTGGGTGTTGCCGTCGGAGTGTTCGTCGGTACGGGGGTGAGAGTCGGCGTCGGAATCGGCATATTGGTAGGCGAAGGAGACAACGTGTCTAGGGGCATCGCCGTTACAGGGACAGAGGTTGCCGCTGGAGACGGGAAGGGCTGTGTCCTATCCTCTTCTGGTACGGCTTGTGCCAATGGTGTCGAGCCTGAGTCGGGGGGCTCTTCAGGCTCGCCACTCGATAGCCAGCAGGCGGTCGAAAGCGCAGCAAGAAGAACAGATGCCCCCAACCACACGATTGGAATTCGAAAACGCGCAAGCGCTGATTCTGTCCATTTGCCCAATAGCAAACTACCTTGCCCTGCTACCATATGCCTTGCTCAATAAAACGAACCTCGCATAGACAAGGTTACCACTCCAGGTTGTGTTGACATTTCCCGTCATTCCCGCGAAAGCGGGAATCCAGAGTCGGGCGCACATATACTCTCTATGAGGAATAGATTCCCGCTTTCGCGGGAATGACGAATTGATCGCGGATACCAGTGAGAAATTCAAGAATGTCAACACAACCTAAAACATCCAAATCGCGCTGCCTAACCGTGAACTCAATCGCACCCTAACTATCCCGCACAGCCGCAGATGACCGGTACGCAGCGCCTTTCTACATTGACCCTATGTGAAGCTCCGTGATAGTATCGGGCCATACTAAACAGTCAGCCGACGCACAGGCGCGCTCGGCAACGGAGGTCGATTCCTTGGCTACGACATCCCAGATCGTCGATATCACTCCCCTTGCGGCGCAGAAGCTCAAGGAAGCCCTCGATGAGCAGGGGCAGTCAGGCGCACTCCTGAGGGTAATGCCCATGCCGGGTCCTCACGGTGGATTCCAGTATGCGATGAGCATTGAGGAAGAGGCTAAGGACGACGACTTCGCCATGGACGTCGAAGGTCTTACGATCCTGGTCGACTCCGAGAGCGCCCCCCTCGTGGACGGCGCGCAAATCGACTACATGGAGGGCCTGATGCGCAGCGGCTTCGTCATCAGCAACCCGAACGTGGAGTTCGCAGGAGGCGGATGCGGTGGTGGTGGATGTGGCTGCGGTGGCGGTGGCGGTGGTTGTGGAGGGGGCGGTGGCGGCTGCGCTTGCGGCGGTGGCGGACACTAGACACTTAAGCATCCAAGCAGTTAGGTAGAGACATATCGGGCGGGACGACGATCGTCGTCCCGCCTTTGTTTTGAGGCAATGATCGTTGCTCTTCGCCGTCTTTGAATATCTCGGTTCCGAGCCGACCTACGCGGTGATTACTCTCATGGCGTTCGTCCTCGTCGTCATAGTGGCCATCACGGTGCACGAGTTCAGTCACGCCCTGACGGCGAACCTGCTGGGAGACGACACCGCGAAGTCGCAGGGAAGGCTCACCCTCAACCCGCTCGCCCATCTCGACCCGGCGGGCACCGTCATGATCGTGGTCGTCGGTTTTGGTTGGGGAAGACCGACGCCGGTGAATCCTGCACGCTTCGGCACACGGATGCGACCGGGAATGGCGGCAGTCTCGTTCGCCGGACCGATATCGAACGTGATCGTCGCCTCGCTCGCCGCCCTTCCGGTCAAGATGGGCCTGCTCAGTCCCGGCGTCGTCGGATTCTCCCTGTTCCGTGGGGATACCGGAGAGTTGTGGGCCTATCTGCTGGGATCGCTCATCTTCATCAACATTCTGCTGGCAGCATTCAATCTCATCCCCGTCGCGCCACTGGACGGATTCAAGGTTGTGCTCGGACTTCTCCCACGCAACCTGGCGTCGGAGTGGATCAAGCTCGAACGGTGGGGGCCGTTGATATTGCTCGTCCTCATCATTTCCGGTTTCATCCTGCCTACGGGAAGCCTGCTCGTTCCCATCATGAGGCCGCTGGTGAACGCCCTTGCGTTCATCATCATTGGTGGACAGATTTGGGGCTAATCTGGTTCAATCATTCACACGAATAGAGGTATGACCGCCCGCAATGGATAGAATCACGATCATAGGATCCGGCAGCATCGCACTGTCGATGGGACTTGGCATCAAGGCCCTCGACCTGAAAGAGACCGAAGTCGTCGGTACGTCCGGAGACCGCGAGTGGCGCGAAAAGGCCACCGAGACCGGCGCCTTCGACTCAGTTGGCGGGAACCTGGGAAGCGCACTCGACGGCGCGAGGCTTGTGGTTCTCGACACGCCGGCTTCCGAAACGAAGGACATCATGGAAGCCATCGGCCCTGTGCTGGAGCAGGACTGCCGTGTCACCAACACGGCCCTCTCGATGGTACAGGCCCTGGAATGGGCGGACGCCAACTTCCGCGATGATACGACCTTCGTTGCCGGCCGTCCGCTTCTAAAGATTCCCTCAGGCGATCTCGACGCCTCGGACGGTGAAGCGTTTCAAGGCATCGACTATTGCCTCGCTCCCTCGGTGAAAGCCCGGCCTGAAGGGATGAGGACCGTCGTCGGCCTCGTCGAGTCGCTCGGCGCGAACCCGCTATTCCTCGATCCACACGAACACGACTCCTACACGGCGGCGGTAACGCTCATGCCGTCGCTGCTATCGTCGGCATTGGTGAGCATGGCTTCGGACAGCCCGTCGTGGCGGGAGATGTCGAAGCTGGTCGGCAGCGAGTTTCATCAAGCTGCCACGCTTGCCTCAGTCGACCCGATCGAACTGGCCGACGAAGTCGGAGTCAATTCCGACTCCGTTGCCGTTTGGATCGACCGCATGATCGAGGCACTCCAGTCGTACAGAACCCTTGCTCAAAGCCCACGAGACAAAGTCGAGGAAGCTCTTGTCAGGTCTTGGGAGGAGCGACTCAAACTGGAGTTGGGCCAAGTTCACGAATACGACGGACCACGAATGCCCTCCACCGGGGAGACGGTTGCCAGCATGTTCGTTGGAAGCAGGCTTGCCGGCAGAGCAAGAGACATCAAGGAGGCCAAGAAGGACTCCCCCTGGCGTTACACCGGAAAAAGGAACCGGAAGGACAAGTGAACCGAACAATCCAGACACAGGGCCGGCTCGAAGGGACCGTATCGACTGCCGGCGACAAGTCGATATCCCACCGTGCGGCGCTGCTCAACTCCATCGCGGACGGGACGGCACACGTTTCCAACTTCTGCGTAGGGGACGACCGCACGTCGATGCTCGGATGTTTGCGAGGTCTAGGCGTTCGGATCACCGAGCACAACGACTGCGATGTCTGGCCGGGCGAGGAGTGCTTTGAAGTTACCGGTGTTGGCCTCGACGGGCTTCAAGAACCGTGCGACGTGCTCCATGCGGGCAACAGCGGCACGACGACTCGACTCGTGGCCGGACTACTGGCAGGACAGTCGTTCCTGTCGGTCCTGACCGGTGACGACTCGCTTCGATCTCGACCGATGGCGCGTATCGTGGAACCGCTCCGCGAGATGGGGGCTGAATTCATGGGCCGCAACAGAGACTCTCTCCTGCCCCTGTCGGTGCGCGGCGGGAATCTGAAGGCCGTCGAGTACGATCTTAAGGTCGCGAGCGCGCAGGTGAAGTCAGCAATCCTGATCGCGGGGCTGTACGCCGAGGGTCACACCGTCGTGCGTTCGCCGGGCCAATCGCGTGACCACACCGAACGCATGATGCGCCACATGGGGGCTGATGTGGATATCAATGGCCTCACAGTCTCCGTGCAGGCTTCCAAACTCAGTGCCACAAACGTCAGGGTACCCGGCGACATCAGTTCCGCGGCATTCTGGATGGTTGCCGGGGCGGCTCACCCCAACGCGAGCATTCGTCTCAACAATGTCGGCATTAATCCCTCCCGTACAGGCGTCATCGAAGTCCTTCGTTCAATGGGGGCGACGCTCCGCATGGAGAACGTCGTTGAGGACGAGTCGGAGCCCGCGGCGGACATCATCGTGGAGTCGTCCGAACTCCACGGCGTGGAGATTGCCGGAGACATCATCCCGCAGGTCATCGACGAGATTCCCGTGCTTGCACTGGCGGCGGCGCGAGCCAAGGGCGAAACAATCATCCGGGACGCCGAAGAACTGCGGGTCAAGGAGTCCGACCGCATAACCGCGACCGTTACGGGACTCGCACGGCTGGGCGTCGACGTGGACGAGACCGACGACGGCATGGTGATTCGAGGCGGCGGCAAGCTGCACGGGGCGAACGTCAACAGCTTTGGCGACCACCGTATCGCCATGACGATGGGGATTGCGGGCACCATCGCGGACGGTGAGACAACCATCGATGGAGCGGATGCGGCGGACGTGTCGTACCCAACGTTCTGGGGCACTCTCGATTCCGTGTCCGGCCCTTCTGAGTGAGCGCGGTGGGCACATCACCGGGCGAAGGCGTCCCCCTCCTGGTCGTGATTTCCGGACCGTCCGGCGTTGGCAAAGACGCAGTCCTCGAACGAATGAAGTCGTCGGTCGTCCCCTACCACTTCGCCGTTACGGCAACCGCCCGTCCAAAGCGGGACAACGAGATCGATGGCGTCGATTACCTCTTCGTCAGCCGGGACGAATTCCAGGACCTGATTCGGAACGACGAACTGCTTGAGTGGGCAGAGGTCTACGGGAATCCCTACGGTGTGCCGAAGTCGCCCGTGCGCGATGCCCTGGCACGAGGACAGGACGTGATCCTCAAGATCGACGTGCAGGGCGGCGACAATATCCGAAGGCTTGTGCCGGGCGCGCTGTACATCTTCCTCGCTCCGCCGGATATGGAAGAGCTGGAACGCCGCTTGACGCGGAGGAGGTCCGAGTCGCCGGAAACGTTGAAGGTGAGGATGGAAACGGCGGCGGCGGAGATGGAAGAGGCCGAGAAGTACGATCATGTGGTTATCAATCGAACCGGCCAAATTGATGAAGCCGTGGAGGAGATCAACGCCATCATGCGGCGTGAGCGTGGGCGACCGGGACGCGAGCCGATCGTCATCTGAAGGAGGAGGGAATGCAGTTCGAACACATCCTGTATGAGAAGCGCGACCGGATCGCGTACGTCACGCTGAACCGTCCGTCCCAACTCAATGCCCTGCACCCCGACGGGAACCGGGAGGTTAGAGAGGCCTTCACCGACTTTCGGGAGGACGACGACGTTCTGGTAGCCATTCTGAGCGGCGCCGGCGAGAGGGCATTCTGCGCCGGGAACGATCTCAAATACATGGCCGAGCACGGCAAGCCGGGGGAACCCTACCCCGACGCGCATCTCTACCCGTTTGGTGGCATAACCGCCGACTTCGAGTGCTGGAAGCCGATCATCGCGGCGGTACACGGATACGCGCTTGGAGGCGGCTTCGAACTGGCGCTGTCGTGCGACCTCATCATCGCTACGGATGACGCGCGTTTCGGTCTTCCCGAGGCGAGAGTCGGCGTGGTGGCAAGCGGCGGCGGTCCGCACCGAATAGTCCGGCAGATGCCGCTGAACATCGCGATGGGCATCCTGCTGGGAGGCAAGCCGATCACCGCGGAGGAGGGCCACCGCTGGGGACTCGTAAATGAAATAGCCCCGACGAAAGGCGACCTCATTCCGACCGCCGAGCGCTGGGCCAACGACATCATGGAGGCCGCTCCGCTGTCGGTGCGCGCGACCAAGCAGGTGGCGCTGCGGGGGCTGGAATCGACGCTGGACGTCGCGATCAACCGGGAGTACAGCGAGTTCCGCAGGGCCCGCGATTCCGAGGACTTCGTGGAAGGCCCAAGAGCATTCGCGGCTAAGCGCAAGCCCGTCTGGAAGGGCAAGTAGGACCGAGGGCGTAATGAGGCGGCCTTCATGACTGACTGGACTTTCTGGATTCCGGCCTTCGCCGGAATGACGAGTGACTTAGGAGGAAGCAAATAATGACTACCCCCACGATGCTGCCGACAGCCGTGCGACCGTCCGCGTACGATCTGACGCTCCAACCGGACCTCGAGAAGTTCACCTTCCGGGGCGAGGAGGACATCGACCTCACGATTCACGAGCCGACGAGCGAGATCGTGATGAACGCCGACGAGATCGAGATCCAGAAGTCACGGCTGACCCTGGCCGACGGACGGAGCCTCGAACCGTGCTGCGTCGACTTCGACAAGGAGCAGGAGACGGTTACGCTGGGGTTCGATGAGGAGCTTTCGCCCGGACAGGCAAGGCTGCGCCTAGAGTTCACGGGAGAACTCAACGACAAGCTTCGCGGGTTCTATCGGAGCAGGTACGTCGACTCCGACGGTACGGAGAAGTACCTCGCCACGACGCAGCTGGAGGCTACGGACGCGCGACGCGCCTTCCCGTGCTGGGACGAGCCGGCCATCAAGGCGACGTTCAAGGTCACGCTCATCGTTCCCTCAGATCTCGTCGCGGTGTCGAACATGAGTATCGTGCGCGAGAGCGAGGTCGAGCCGGGACTGAAGAGGCTGGAGTTCGGCGAGACTCCCATCATGTCGACCTACCTGCTGGCCTTCATCATCGGCGAACTCGGCTGCGTGGAGAGGACGGCTGAGGACGGCACCATCGTCCGGGTCTACACGACGCGCGGCAAGGAGGAACAGGGGCGGTTCGCGCTGGACGTATCGGTAGACTTGCTGGCCTACTTCAACGACTACTTCGGCATACCCTACCCGCTGGAAAAGATGGACCACATCGCCATTCCCGACTTCGCGGCTGGGGCGATGGAGAACTGGGGGGCCATCACCTATCGCGAGATCGCCATACTCGTCGACCCGGAGAACACGTCCGCGGGCACGAAGCAGATCGTCGCCAGCATCGTCTCTCACGAGATGGCGCACCAGTGGTTCGGCAACCTCGTGACCATGGCGTGGTGGGACGCTCTCTGGCTGAATGAGAGCTTCGCTTCGTGGATGGGCGACATGGCGGTCGACAACCTGTTCCCGGAGTGGGATACGTGGACGAGCTTCGTGTCACAGGACACGACCCGCGCCCTCAGCCTCGACGGACTCAAGAACTCCCATCCGATTCACCAGGAGGTCAAGAACCCGGCGGAGATCGGGCAGCTCTTCGACGCCATCAGCTACAGCAAGGGCGGCTCGGTGCTGCGGATGCTCGAAAACTTCCTGGGCTCCGAGAATTTTCGTAAAGGGCTCCACAACTACCTAGTCAAGCACAGCTACGCCAACGCAGATACGGGAGACCTGTGGGATGCCCTCGGCGAGGCGTCCGGGCAGCCGGTCTCGGAGATGATGGAGACGTGGCTGCATCAGACGGGGTACCCCTATCTCGACGCGGAGATCGAGAGGGGGGAGACCGGAATTACCGTCTCCGTCGCACAGCAGCGCTTTGCCTACGACTCCATCATCGACGACTCCGAGGAGGACGACACCCTCTGGCACGTTCCCCTTCGCGTGAGGTCGGCTGGAAGCGACGAGGCAGCGTCCGCGCTTCAGCGGCGACGTGACGCGAGCCTGAACGTTGGCGGTGGGACGAATGACTGGGTGAAGATCAACCCAGAGCAGACGGGCTTCTTCCGGGTGAAGTACCGGAGCGAGGACCTCGCGCTGCTACGACCGGCCATCGAGAGCCTCGATCTGTCCGCCGTCGACCGGCTGGGCATCCAGAGCGACACGTACGCCCTGGCGAAGGCCGGCATTCAACCTGCGACGGACTTCCTGGAAATCGCCCAGGCATACGTGAACGAGGACCATGCCTACGTGTGGGGAGACCTTGGGTCAAACCTTGGCGCCTACGACAATCTCCTGACGGACGAGCCGTTCTTCGAGGCCTACCAACGCTTTGGGCGGGAGCTGTTCGGGCCTGCGGGCGGACGAGCCGGATGGGACCCAAAGCCGGGTGAAGGCCACCTCGACGCGCTGCTCCGCAGCACGGTTCTGGGCGGACTCGGAGGGTACGGAGACCCCGACACCCTCGCTGAGGCCGGACGGAGGTTCGAAGGGTACGCCAAGGACCAGAGCAGCGTGAATCCCGATGTCCGCAAGGTCATCCTCAGCCTCACGGCCAAGGGAGGAGACAGTGACATCTACCACGCCATGTGGTCGTTGGAGCAGGAAGCCACCCTGGAAGAGGAGAAGGTCAGGCTCTTGGGCGCGCTGACGGAGTTCGAGGACCCCGACCTGCTGGCGACCACGCTCGAACGCTCGCTGGATACCGACTTCGTACGCACGCACAACACCATCGGGATCATGGCGAGGATGTCGGGCAATCCGAAGGGCAAGGATCTCGCGTGGGACTTCCTGAAGGCCAACTGGGACGAGTTCGACCGGCGTTACGGCGAGGGCGGGTTCGGCCTGATGACCCTCGTCAGCATCGCGGGGAGGTTCACGACGCAGGAGAAACTGGAGGACGTGGAAAAGTTCTTCACCGACACGCCGGTACCGGCGGCGGACCGGACGATCAGGCAAGCCTTGGAAGCCATCCGCCTGAATGTCGCCTGGCTGGAGAGGAACCGCGGTTCGCTGGCGAAGTGGCTGAAGGGATAAGTCGTATTATCGTTCGCGAAGTCCAGTATGCCTAACCAGATCACGATTTTGTCAATTTCGTCAATTGGTGGACAGAAACCTTAGATTCCTCATTCCGCTACCCTACGCTCGGAATATCTCATGAAGGTTGCCACCTTCGCCGCCTAGCTGGGGAGGGTGGCGAGGGTTATTTACAGCGGAATATCATGAGTGGTGGTCTTTGTGGCGGGATGCGAGTATTTCTTCCAAAGTTATGTCGACTTTCCCCCACCCTGCTCTACAGAGGTAGAATTCCTTGACTGCCGCTTGTCGACTCGCGTGGTCCTGTGCATGGGCGGGACTCAAGAGGGCAATCGCCTTGCCGTACAGGGTGATGGCAATGTCTCGCCGCGCTCCCATTGGCGAAGAAGCTCAGCAAAGTGTGCTTCGGCTCGGGTAGCTTGGACTTCACGAATATCATCTGCATCCAGTTGTATTGAATAGTCCATACAAGCATAGATGGCAGCCCAGTCTCAATGCATTCTGTGTTTGAACAGACGAGAGTGAACGCTGATTCCTTCTTGTTTTGCCCGGCCTCTCATTGAAATATGCTGTGAAGCTTTCGTCGGAAGGCCGCATATGTTCATGCGTTCTTATTGGTCAAATTGGGACGAGGAAGGAAGGTGTTCGGAGTTCTTGAGGGGAACGCCCTCACCCCTTCTGGATACCGGCCTTCGACGGTTTGACGACTGGGTATGGGTTATGCCTTTGCGGGGATGGCTACCTCTACGTTCCGTTGTACGTCTCCACGGACACTCTGGAGGTTTGGAGGTCGAGGTAGGTCTCCTTGGACATTGGGGGATTGGCGCTGCTGATGACGTGTTTGGCTTTTGAGGCGTCGTTGGTGAGGAGGTCAATGACAGTCATGGCGATTGCCTTTGCGGGTCTGATGACGGCCTGATCGTAGTCGACGACGCGGTAGTCGTCTCCGTGTCCGGTGCCGGCGCAGCCTCCGGTGTAAGGGTGGATGACCGGCATGATCCTGCTGAGGTCACCCATGTCGGTTGAACCACCACGGGGGTGGTCATTTGACCGGCTTGCGAATGAGGACGCTCCGACGAGTCGCTGGGCGTTGTCGCGGAAGATGTCGGAGAGGTCGGGGTCGTTCAACAGCGGAAAGTAGCCGGGAATGGTGGATATCTCCACTTCCGCTCCCAGGGCGAGCGCTCCTGCCCGCAGACAGCGGTCCATCTTCGCAGCGGCGTCGGTTACGACGTCGATCGTGCGACCGCGAACACGTCCCTCGTACCGCACCTCCGCAGGTGTCGCGTTCGCCGCCTCGCCACCGTGGGCGATGATCCCGTGGAGGCGGACGACATCAGGGTCCTGGAACGTTTCCCGCTGGGTGTTCACGGCGTGGAGAGCGACAAGCGCAGCCTGAAGTGCGTTGACGCCGAGGTGAGGCGAGGTCCCCGCGTGTGCGGACCTGCCCAGGAAACGGACGTACTTGCCCACGTGGGCGTTCGTCGTGCCTCCGAGCGAGAACTTGGCGTCCTCGGCGCTTACCGAGGTATGGACCATCATGGCCATGTCCACATCGTCGAACACTCCCCGCCTGATGAATTCCTGTTTACCTGAGAGGAACTCTATCCTGCCTTCTTCACGAAGTTTCAGGCGGTACTCCACGTCGACGAACTCCTCGGCGGGGACGGCCATGAGCGCGACGTCGCCACATAGCGCTCGTTGTACCTCGGGAAGTGCCAGTGCGACTGCAGCGCCGATCATGATGGCAAGCTGGGAGTTGTGGCCACAGGCGTGGGCGGCTCCGGTCATGGCGTCGGAGAATATGTGACCGGGCAATGGGAGGGCGTCCAACTCGCCGAGAACGGCGACCGTAGGGCCGTTGTTGCCTCCGTGCAGGTGGGAGGTCAGGCCGGTAATTGCGACACCCTTAGTGTGCTCGATGCCGAGTTCGGTGAACTTATCACTCACAAGGCGGGATGTCTCGAACTCGCGGAAGCCCAGTTCGGGAGTGCGGAGTGCCTTCTCCGCGATATCGACAATCCAGTCGCGCCGACGGTCTATGGCAGCTTGGGCAGCGGCCTTGAGGGAGTCAAGGCCGGTCACTCGGTGTAGGTCTCTTCCGAGTAGATGTCGCGCAGCCAGGAGAGGTAGCCACTACGGGACATGCCGCCCTGGAAGTCGCGAACAATGGCGTTGGCCCTGTGTGCGTCGTCGAAGAGCAGGTCGACGATTGTCATGGCCATGGCCTTGCCCGCAGTCGTCACGGCGAGCTCGTAGTCCTGCACGACGTAGTCATTGCCGTGCGCCTTGCCGGTTGCAGCGGCGACGTAGGGATGGATGGCGGGCATGATCTGCGAGATGTCGCCCATGTCGGTGGAGCCGGAGCGGTGTCCCATTCGCGCGATCTTGTCGGCGCCGACGAGGTCCGACGCGTTCCCGACGTAGAGCTCCGTGAGGGTGTCGTCCTGCGCGAGGGGCGTGTAGCCGGGAATGGTTGCTATGTCGACGCTTGCGCCGACCGCCATGGCGCCCGCCCGGAGGGCACGGTCGACCTTCTTCCCAGCCGCCATATAGGACTCGATGGTCGAGCCCCGGACGAATGTCTCCATGCGAACGTCGGCGGGGACAGAGCTCACAACGGTGCCGCCCTTGGTGATTATCGGATGGATGCGAATGCTCTCGTCATCGCGGAATGTCTCGCGCTGGGCGTGGATGGCCGTTAGGGCGATGTTGGCGGCGTTGAGGGCGTTCACGCCGAGGTGGGGCGAGCCGCCGGCGTGGGACGCGACGCCGTTGAATTGAATGCGCTTGGCGATCATGCCATTATTGTTCGCCCCCACGCCGATCTGCGTGCCGGGAGTGTAGATCCAGTCCTGGTTCTCGGTATGGGTCATCATGGCGATGTCCACGTCGTCCATGACGCCGAGCGTTACGAACTCCGACTTGCCGCCGAGGAACTCCAGCTTGCCCTGGCTTCGGAGTCCGTCGCGGTACTCGATCTCGATGAACTCCTCTGCAGGGACTACCAGCAGAGCCACACGACCTGCCAGAGATTCCAGTACCCCCGCGGCCTGCAGCCCCATGGCGACGGTGAGCAATGAGCCTATCTGCGTGTGGTGTCCGCAGGCGTGGGCGGCGTGGGTATTGGAGTCGGCGAAGGGATGGCCGGGAACGATAAGGGAGTCGAGCTCTCCGAACACGCCGACGGTCGGGCCGGACTTGCCGCCGGAGAGGATGCCCTTGATTCCTGTCAGGGCCAGTCCATCATCGAATGGAATGCCCATCTCTGTGAGCTTCTGCGCCACGAAGCGTGAGGTATTCTGTTCACGGAATCCGGGTTCGGGGCTGTTGAGCAAATGCTTGGCAACGTCGATTGCCTCACCGGCGCGGCGGTCGATCTCGGCCAGTACGGCAGCCTTGGTCTCTTGGAGGTCCATTCGGCTTCCCTTCACGGTGATTCTTGAGAGGCTACCTTACCACAGGATGCTGGGAAGGACAGCGCGGGACTTGGGGAAGAATCCGGCTACTCCGGTTCTTCGAGTCCGAAGGCGGTGTGGAGGGCACGGGCCGCATCGCCAACGCGGTCGGAATCGACGACGCAGGTGATGCGGATCTCCGAGGTGGTTATCATCTCGATGTTTATGCGCTCGTCGGCGAGGGCACGGAACATGCGGCTGGCGTAACCGGGCGTGTTCTGCATGGCGGCGCCGACGACGCTGACCTTGGCGAGGTTGTCCGTCCTGATGACGTCGTTCGCACCGATGGTGTAGGCGACGCCCTGCACGATTTCCAGTGCCCGGTCGGCGTCGTCGCCGCTGACGGTAAAGGCGAGGTCGGTGGTATCGCGCACGGAGGCGTTCTGCACGATGATGTCCACGCTGATGTCGGCGTCGGCGAGTGGTTCGAGGAGGCTTGCAGAGATGCCTGGACGGTCGACGATTCCGGTGACCGTAAGCTTGGCGACGTTGCGGTCGGTGGTGACGGCGCGCGCCCTGTTGCGAATCTCCCCTACTCTCGGTCCCATATCTGCCCCCTTGTGAATGAGTGTTCCCGACGCATCGACGAAACTGGACGCGACCACGACCGGCACGCGATGCTGCATGGCCAGCTCGATGGAGCGCGGCTGCATCTTCGCGCCCAAGCTGGCCATTTCGAGCATCTCCTCGTAGCCGACTTCGTTCAGCTTGCGAGCGTTCGGCACGTGCCGTGGGTCGGCGGTATAGATGCCCTCGACATCGGTATAGACCTCGCAGGCGTCGGCCTCGATAGCGGCGGCGATGGCGACCGCTGACAGATCGGACGCTCCCCTGCCGAGGGTGGTTACGTCCATGTCCTCCGTGATGCCCTGGAAGCCCGCGACGACCACTACGCGACCCTGGTCCAACTCGCCCTGGATGCGTCCGGCCTCGACGGCGGCGATGCGGGCCTTGCCGTAGCGCGAGTCGGTGTGAATGCCGGCCTGTGCCCCGCTCAGGCTGACGGCGTCTAGTCCCAAGGATTTCAGAGCCATCGCGACGAGAGTGCAACTCATCTGCTCACCCGTTGAAAGTAGCGCGTCGAGTTCCCGGGACTCAGGACGGTCGGCCACCCGGCCGGCGAGCTCGATGAGTCTGTCGGTCGTGTCTCCCATCGCGGACACCACGGCAACGACACGGTCGCCGCGATGGCGTGCGTCGGCGATTCGTTGCGCGACGTTCTTGATCTTCGCAGCGTCGGCGACGGAGGTGCCTCCATATTTCTGTACTATGGTAGCCATGTTGAAGTCGGGCGTTTGTTACTGGCTCCGGATGTTTCGGAGCGGCCATACCAGTTTACCGCTTCCGGTGGTGAGAACAAAATCCACGACGGAGGCAGAGCCTCGTTTGACGAGGACTCGCTTGGTCTGCTATTGTCGGGGCGATGCTCTGGAGGGAGCCGCCGAGTCCGCGGAAAGGCCTGAGGCCACCTCACCGTTTAGCCGGTTTAGCTGTCGATCACTCGACGCTCTTTCTGCCTGATGCACGCGGACCACAGGCGATAGGAAGGAGTGTCTCATGTCCCCTCACCTATCGCTGCCGTCCAGCCCTAACCTCAGGCAGCTTCGGAATCAGGCGAAGGACCTGTGGAGGGCCTTCAAGTCGCGGGAACCCGATGCGGCCAGGCGATTCCGCGAGTCCATACCTCAACTGACCGACGTGCCTGACCGAGAGGTCTTCGGCGCGAGGCTCGGTCTGAAGGACGCCCAACGCGCGCTCGCGGCCGAGTATGGCTTTGCCGATTGGGAGTCCCTCAGACGGCACGTTGAGGCAGTCTCATCCGGCAAGCAGGGGCCGGTCTACCCCGAGGGTGATCTGCCGGAGCAGGTCGCGGCAATTCTCAAGGCAGTCGAGGATGCCGATGTCGACCAAGTGCGGGCGCTGCTCGACGACGACCCTTCACTCGTCCACGTTCGCGTTCGGAGCGACTTCGAGGAGGGCGATACCCTGCTTCACCGTTCCGCTCCTCACCAAGTCGACGACGGAACGAATCCCGACGATCCCCACCTGCAGGTGGCGCAGCTGTTGATCGACCACGGGGCCGACATCGACGCGGTGGGCGGGCACGAGAACACCGTAGGATCAACGGCTCTCGACGCGGCCGCGTGGGCGGGACGTGTAGGCATGGTCAGGCTTTTGCTCCAGAATGGGGCCGATCCCGAAAAGGGCGGACATGAAGGGGTCGACTACAACCCGGTCAGCACAGCGGTGAGTCACGGGCGCAAGGAGATATTCAAGCTGCTGATCGAGGCGGGGGCTACGTACGGCATCCAGCATACGATTCGAATGGGGATGCTGGAAGAGACGCAAGAGCTGCTGGACGCTGATCCGGGTTTGTTGAACAGGACGAAGAAGACCGATCCACGCTGGCCGGAGGGTGAGGTTCCACTCGTCCTCGCGGCGGGCGAACGGGACATCTTCAACCTGCTGCTGGAGCGGGGGGCGGATGTCAATGCACGGGATCCGTGGGGCTATACGCCACTGATGGCAGCGCGTTCCATGGGTAATGACGCGGGCATCCAGGCCCTCTTGGAGCGTGGCGTTTCGCAGGACATCTTCGGGGCGATCATGGACAAAGACGCCAACCTCGTACGGGAGATACTGCGAGACGACCCAATGGCGGCCAATCCCGTGGGAGAAGGGCCAGCACCCTTGATCTGGGCGGGACGGTACGGCGACCGCGAGATCATCAGGATGTTGCTCGAAGCGGGCGCGGAACCGAACGTCCGACGGGACGTGGACCACTTTGGCAAGACCGCGCTGGACATGGTGATCTCCTACCTAGATGACGACGTGATCCGGCTAATGCTGGACCATGGGGCCGATCCGGAATTCAAGGGAGACGAGAATGGCTCCACGGCGATCCGCATCGCCCTGCGGAACGGAACTCTAGGCGGATTGAAGATGCTGCTGGAGGCGGGGGCCGACCCGAACCTGGCCGACAACTTCTTCGGCGCGTGGGGTGGAAACATTGCCAAGATCAAGGCGCTGCTCGATCATGGGCGGGTCGTCGGAAGCGACTGTCCGCCCGGCGGACTGGGCCGGGAGGACCTGGGCATCGCGGCGGGCAACGGTCAGACGTTGGCGGTCGAGTTGCTGATCTGCCATGGCGCGGACCCGGAATACGTGGGCAGGGACAGGATGACGGCGATGCAGCTTGCGCGGAAGGAGCGACACACTTCGACCATCGAGCTTTTGGAGGAACACGCCGAGATACGCAAGCTCCCGGACGACGTGGCGAGCAACGTGTTGGCCAAGAGGCGCAGGCTGATAGATACGTATATCGATGGAACCCCAGATGAGGTGGCGAGTGTATTGGATGACGAGCCGTCGTTGATGGAGTTCAACGTCTTTCGTGTGTCGCTCCTCCACGACGCGGCGTTTAATGGGATGGCCGAAGTGGTCGATGTCTTGGTCGAGCGAGGCGCTACACTCTCGATCCACGCGGCGTCGGCGTTGGGGCGAGCGGAGGTTGTTCGGGCAATGCTGGACGCGGATCCGGGGTTGCTGGAGGCGCTGTACATTGACCGGCCAATGGACGAGCAGACTCCGCTCAAGATCGCCGCGAATATGGACGAAATGGGCGTCTTCAATCTGTTGCTCGACCGGGGAGCGGACATCAATAGCCAGGCCTGTCTTCCGGGCGGGGGCAATGGGGCGAGCACCGTGCTGCATGGAGCTGTCTATAGCGGTTCGGTCGAGATGGTCGAGCTGGCGCTGGCCAGAGGCGCTGACGTCCGTCTTACTAACTCGTGGGGAGCGTCGCCGCTGCGGACGAACTGGCCAAGCAGACGGCGTACCCGTGCCCCGGAGATAAGTGAGCTTCTCATCGCGCATGGGGCAGACCCGGAAGACGAGCCGAAGGGACAGTTGATTCATTAGGGGGTGACCGGGCTCTTCGCCGGAATGACGGTAAGGATGCGGCGTCGAAAGGGACCCCGGAATTGCCTAGCGGGCCGGAGGTTCGTTTGATAAGATACGTTGCTGATTAGAAGGAGGAAGGCATGGGCACAAACGGCAACGGCAAGCAGCCCGTTTTAGTAGTTCTTCAACTCACGGGCGGGAACGACTACATGAACACAGTCGTCCCGTACAGTGATCCCTTGTACTACGACAATCGAACGACCCTGGGGATACCCGAGGACGAGGTTGTGAAAATCGACGACAAGGTGGGCTTCAACCCGGCTTTGGCCCCGCTAAAGGAAATCTACGACCGCGGTGAGATGGCGGTCATTCACGGCGTCGGCTTCCCGGAGTCGACCCGCTCGCACTTCAGGGCGATGGACATCTGGCATACCTCGGAACCACACAAGGTTGGCACCGAGGGTTGGCTTGGACGAGCGATACGCGACCTCGATCCGGAAGGCGAGAACCCGGTTACGGCGGTGAACATCGGGCAGGGACTTCCGAGGGCCCTGGTAGCTCCGGGCGCTTCGGTGGCGTCGGTGGCCGACCTTTCGACGTACGGTCTGCTGACGGGCATCGAGGAGCAGCAGGAACGAGCAAAAATGCTCGACCGCTTTGCCAACATCTATTCGCCCGCCGTCGGCTCCGGTCCAGTCATGGACTACCTGGCGCAGACGGGCCTGGACGCGCTGAAGGGCGCGGACATGCTCAAGACCGCGCCGGCAGGCTATCAGTCCAACGTGGAGTACGCCAACACGCCCCTTGCCAAGAAACTGCGAGACGTGGCGATGGTCCACGCGGCCGATCTTGGGACGCGAATCTTCTATACGGAGCATGGCGGCTACGACACCCATGCCAGCCAGGCGAACAATCACCCGAAGCTGCTCGGCGACGTTGCCTCGGCGGTGACGGACTTCTGGGACGACCTGAAAGAGCAGGATGCGGCGGACAACGTCATCATGTTCGTTTTCACGGAGTTTGGCCGGAGGGTCAAGGAGAACGGCACCGGGACCGACCACGGCGCCGGCGGAGTCTCGTTCATCATCGGGCCGAAGGCGGTCGGCGGACAGCACAACGACTTCCCGTCCATGAAGATCGAAGATCTGAGAGAGGGCGATCTCGCGCCGGACCAGGACTTCCGTGGGGTGTACACGTCGATACTCGAAGACTGGTTCGCGCTTGACGCCAAGCCCATCGTGAACGGGACGTTCGAGAAGCCGGCGCTCATTCAGAATTGATCTAAAGGGACGAGGCGGATGACGACCCAAGAGTACGCCTGCTTGCAGGAAGATGGTGTGTGGTTGGGGTATCTCCAAGAGTACCCGGACTACTGGACGCAGGGTGATTCGCGCGAGGAACTTCAGAAGAACCTCAAGGACATCTTCCAAGAGTTGGCAGACAGGAACATTCCTGGCGTTCGTTGTGTGGTCGTCTAGCAAGATTTGTGAAGGGGTAGGCGGGTCTCCCATCTGTTGAAGGGTTGAGAATGTTTCCATGATTACTACGACGGCCGCGGGGCGAACGTGGCATTTCGACCGGTCGCTGGGGCGGCCTACAAACGAGCACAACGGGAAGGTCGGCGGCTACCGGTATCCGGTGGATCTCGCCATCGGGCCCGATGGCAACATCTTCGTGCTGAGTCGCGGCAACCAGTTCGGCCAGGGGCAGATCGCCTACCGCGACAATGGACGCGTCGGCAAGACGACGCTCGACGAGCACCATCTCGGAGACTTCGCCCGCCGGGAGTTCACGTGGCCCGTCGGCATCGCGGTGGACTCGGAAGGATGGGTCTACGTTTCCGATGAGTACGAGAACGTCATCAAGACGTTCGATCCCGATGCCACTCAACCGTTTCCGACGTTCGACCCCGACGGCGAGGCAATAGCCACGTTCGGGACGCACGGCGCGGAATCCGGGCAGTTGGGCGGGCCGACGGGAATCCAGTTCGATACGGACGACAATCTCTGGGTGGTCGAGAGTGGGAACAACCGGGTACAGAAGTTCACGAAGGACGGGGAGCTTCTGCTGGCATTTGGAGGACCGGGCGCCGGAGACGGCGAGTTTAACCGGCCCTGGGGGATCACCGTCGACCGGAACGGGGACATCTACGTCGCCGACTGGGGAAACGACCGCGTGCAGAAGTTCACTTCCGATGGTGAGCATCTCTTGAGCTTCGGCGAGGAGTATGGCGGCGAACTCAAGCGTCCGGCGAACGTTGCCGTGGACAGCGAGGGCGACGTATACGTCACGGACTTTGGGAATCGAAGAGTGCGAGTGTACGAGCCCAACAGCGATATCCTAACGACGTTCCACGGGGACGCGACGACGCTGTCGAAGGCGGGAGAGTACATAATCCGACGTGATCCAGGTACGATCAAGGCCTACCGGCAGGTCAAGGACTACACGTCGATGGGCAGATTCCAAAGACCGACGGGTATAGAGATCGACAGCGAGGACCGCGTGCTCGTGGCCGATCTCTGCGGCAGACTGCAGGTATACGCCAAGGACCATGAGTTTGTAGCGCCGGAAGTGAAACTGGAGTTGGAATAGGATGATTACGACAACGGCCGCGGGGAGAACGTGGCACTTCGACCGTTCGCTGGGACGCCCGACGAATGAACACAACGGCAAGGTAGGAGGATTCCGCTACCCTACCGACCTCGCCATTGCGCCGGGCGAGATACTCTTCGTCCTGAACAAGGGCTATCAGATCACGGAGCAGATGGACCACCGGGACAATGGGAGGATCGGCAAGACGACGCTGGGCGAGCACCACCTTGGGGACTTCGCTCGGCAGGACTTCGTCTGGCCGGGCGGCATCGCCTTAGACTGTGAAGGACTGGTCTACGTGACGGACGAGTACCTAAACGTAGTCCGCAGGTATGACCCGGATGGAGTCCGGCCGTATCCTGGCAGCGACCCGAGTGGTGAATGGACAGCAAGCTGGGGCGAGGCCGGAAGCAGGCCGGGCCAGTTGGCCGGACCGACGTGCGTTGCGTTCGACTCCGATGACGATTTGTATGTCGTCGAGAGCCGCAACCATCGCGTGCAAAAGTTCACGAAAGACGGGCAGTACCTATCGGGCTTCGGGGCACAGGGAACCGGAGACGGCGAGTTCGACCGGCCCTGGGGCATCACCATCGACAAGGACGGCTACATCTACGTCGTTGACTGGGGCAACAGCCGGGTGCAGAAGTTCTCATCGGATGGCGAGTACGTCATGTCCTTCGGTACGGAGTTTGGCGGAGAGTTGAACCATCCGGCGAACGTGGCGGTGGACAGCGAGGGCGACGTGTACGTGACGGACTTCGGGAACCGACGGGTGCAGGTGTACGAACCGAACGGCGACATCCTGACGGCGTTCTACGGCGACGCGACGACGCTGTCGAAGGCGGGCGAGTACATCATTCGTCGCGACCCCGGCACGATCAAAGCATACCGGCAGGTCAAGGACTACACGCAGATGGGACGGTTCCAGCGTCCCACGGGCATCGAGGTTGATGAGCAGGACCGCATTATCGTGGCGGACGCCTGCGGGCGGCTCCAGGTCTACGCGAAGGACCACGCGTTTGTGGCGCCTGAGGTCAAGCTGGAACTTGAATAGGTCCGATTCGGCGGGTTGGGTTGTCGCTACAGGTTGCATGGATTCCCGCTTTCGCGGGAATGACGACACCGGAGTAGGTTTCACTTCCGAAACAGGTTGAGGAACCTGTCTTGGTAGAACTCGAAGAGACCCCAGCGGTCGATTTCCTGCTTCAGGAGGTCGATGCCGCCGCGGTTGCCGCGTTCCACGTCGCGGAAAAGGCGGTCGATCTGCTGGATGGCGGCGGTTGGGGCACCGCCAAAGTTCTCCTCCGGATTCAGAAGGCCACGGGAATTGAACTCCTGCACGTTGCCCGCAACCGATGACGCCGTGAACTCGTAGATGAACTTCAGAAGTGCCACGTCCCATAGCTCATCGACTCCGACCATGACGACCGACAACTCTTCCTTCCGGTCGTTCAGGTCCTTGCTGATGCGATGCGCGATATCGGTCGGCACTCCGCCGACAACCTCTGAGTTCTCGGGCTTGTTCCTGTAGGTGTACATGATGCCGGGGCTGTTGGGACCGGCGCTTCTCATGACCTCGTGAAAGAACTCGTATGCCTCAGAGCTGAATCCCTCCAGGTTCGACATGTAGGAGGGAGTGACGATGGCGGGTCGCTCGGCCACGACCTTTCCGGTCCGGACGACGCCCTCGTATGTCTCTGGCACCTCTTCCTGGAACGCGGGCTCGGTTACGACGTAGTACTTGATGTTGGTCGCCCCGAAGGTGGCCAGGTGCTGCTTCGGGAACCTGACCACGAAGGTCTGTTCGACGGCCTTTTGCCATCTGCGTTCATTCATCAATTGGTGTGCTTCCTCACTTCGGCCTAGACGCGGAGTCCGTCAGGCTCTGATTCCGCCCAGGAAAGCCGGTCTTCAGAATAACTCGACGCCGATTGACGATCGGCCGAGGGGCAAACGGGACTTTCGCCAGGCAGGACAATGACGGTGGTCTGCACGTCAGGCCTTGCCGTTGTTGCCATTTGCATTCGAGAAGCCGTCGGCGATGGGCTCTTCGTGCTCCGGCTCAGGTTGCGGACTTCGGCGCATACGCCGGACGCGGGTTGAGACGATGCCCCGAAGCGAGTTGACCTCGCGCGTAATGGCAGTGCGGAAATGGGAGCTGTACTCGCCCATATTCCGGAACTTCTTGTACCGAGAACGGAGAAGCCGTTTTCTGGATCCGGACTGGAGGACCGACAGTTCCTGGAGCAGGACGCGTCGAAGGTGTCTGGCCGACTCCATGTGGTTCGTGTGAGCGCCTCCCGACGGTTCCTGCACGATGAGGTCGACGATGCCGAGCTCGAAGCAGTCGTGTGCAGTGAGCCTGAGGGACTCAGCTGCCTCATCGGCGCGCGCGGCGTCCTGGTAGATGAGCGCGGCGGCATCTTCCGGCGAGATGACGGAGTAGATTGCATTTTCAAGCATGAGGACGCGGTCGACAACCGCGAGAGGAAGGGCGCCCTCGCTTCCACCCTCGCCGATGACCACGGCGATGGAGGGCACCTCGACGCGGGCGACCTCGGCCATGGCGGTTGCGATCGCGCCGCCCAGACCTCGCTGCTCGGCGTCGGCACTGATGTGTGGGCCGGGGGTGTCAATCAGGGTGATTATGGGGAGATCGAATTTAGCGGCGAGCCCTACTGCTCTCCGGGTCTCGCGGAAGCCCTCAGGAGTAATCCGGCCGCCCTGTGCCGTGGCATCCGATTGGCCTCGCTCCTGTCCGATGACGACGATCGTCTGGCCTCCGATTTGTCCGAGTCCCCATATGAGCGATTCGTCATCGCCGAATACCCTGTCGCCATGTAGCTCGACGAAGTTGGTGACCATGTGGCTCATGTAGTCGAGGCTCGTCGGGCGTTCGGCGTGGCGGGCAAGGTTCACGGCCTCCCACGCGGTGAGCGACTCGGACCGTGGAGGTTGTACGTATCCTTCCTGGCCGTCGCGGCGCGTGAGGTGGTACTTGGACATGAGCATGTCGAGGAGCGCCGAGATCGTGTCCTTCGACTGCGTGCGATCGACTACAGCATCGATCATGCCGTGACGAAGCCGCGACTCGGCGGTGTGAGAGTCTTCGGAGCCGGTCTCATCGGCAGAGTTCTTGATGGCCCTCATGGATGCGAGACCCACGATCGCGCCCGGCTCGGCCACGATGATGTCGGCGAGGTTTGCGAAACTGGCGTATGCGTGTCCCGTGGAGGGGTTCGCCAGGATGGAGATGAAAGGGAGGCCCGCGTCGGCAAGGCGGTTGGCCGCCATGGCGGTCTTGGCCATTTGCATGAGGGACAGCACACCCTCCTGTATGCGTACGCCACCGCTCGTGACGACGGCTACGACGGGCTGCTTGCGGCGGGTTGCGTATTCGAAGGCGAGGGCGACCTTTTCGCCGACTACGCATCCCATGGTGCCGCCCATGAATCCGAAGTCGAGGACGACGAGGACCGCCTTCGTGCCGCCGATGGAGCATGTGCCCGTGACGGCGGCCTCGGTCAGGCCGGTCCTCCTCTGGTCGTGAAAGACGCTCTGCCTGTACGATGTTCTGGACGAGAACGAGAGTGGATCGAGAGATGTGACGGTACGGTTGATTTCCTTAAAGGACCCGGGGTCAGCAAGGGTGTCGATGCGCTCCCTGGCGGTGAAGCTGTAGTGGAACCGGCACCTCGGGCAGACGTTGTGCCTCCGGTACAGTTCGGAATCGACGAGGGACTCGTCGCAGACGAGGCATGTTTCACGCGCGGCGGTCTCCACGTCGGGGTCGGTCCGACTCATGGCGGAACTGAGCATATCGGCGATGTTTCGTACCATCTGTGGCCTTTCGGACCGAGTCACCCGGCTCATAGAGTTCCGGGAATCGGCACCGATTCGCCTGCGCGACGTGCGCAGGGGTACGACGAAGAGACCCGGCTATACGTGTCCTATTATAACATCGCGCGACTTCGAGCCGTCGCTGGGGCCGACTACGCCCTCTTCCTCAAGCTGGTCCATGAGGCGGGCCGCACGTGGGTACCCGATGCGAAGGCGCCTCTGAAGGAGCGAGGTGGAGAGTTTCTTCTGCCGGGTGGCAAGCTCGATGGCCTTGTCCATCATGTCGTCCCTGCCCTCGATATCGTCGTCATCGTCATCATCCATGCTCTCGGACTCGGCTCCACCTACGGGCTCGAGGCTGAGATCCGCCATGGGGCCTCGGGGCGTGGTCTGCCAGAAGTTGACGAGGTCTTCTATCTCCTGGTCGGAGATGAACACGCCCTGCACGCGCTCCGGCCTGGACATGTCGACGCTCTGGTAGAGCATGTCGCCCTTGCCGAGGAGCTTCTCCGCGCCGGCGGTGTCGAGGATGGTGCGCGAGTCGATCTGCGATGTGAGGGCGAAGCTCACGCGGCTCGGGAAGTTAGCCTTGATCAGGCCGGTGAGCACGTCGACGGAAGGTCGCTGGGTCGCCACGATGAGGTGGATTCCCGTCGCGCGCCCAAGCTGGGCCAGACGACATAGGGCCTGCTCAACATCAACGGAGGCTGTCATCATGAGGTCGGCGAGCTCATCGACGGCGACGACAAGGTACGGCATCTTCTCAGACGATTTCTTGTTGAAGCTGTCGATGTTGCGGACGCCGATCCCCTCCATGCGGCGGTAGCGGTCCATCATCTCTCGGATGAGGCCACGCAGGAGGCTGACGACCTGGTCAGTCTCGACGACGACCGGGGTAAGGAGGTGCGGGATACCGTTGTACGGGGTGAGCTCTACGCGCTTCGGGTCTATGAGAAGGAGGCGGAGTTCGGACGGGTCCTTCTCGATGAGGAGGCAGGAGATGATGGTGTTGATGAACACGCTCTTGCCGCTGCCGGTGGAACCGGCCACTAGGAGGTGAGGCATCTTGGCGAGCTCGATGGTGACTGTCTCGCCGCTGCCGCCCTTGCCGATCGCGACGGGCAGCTTGGCCTTCTTGCGAAGCTGATCGAACTCCTTGTCCTGCATGACGTTGCGAAGAGTCACAAGGGCAGGATTGGGATTCGGCACCTCGACACCGACGAGGGACTTGCCCATGACCGGCGTTTCGATGCGGATGCTGGGAGTCCGCAGGGCGAGGGAGAGGTCCTTTTCACGAGCAGTAATGGCATCGACCTTGACTCTCGTCTTGGTCTCCACGCGGGTTTTCATCTGCCTGCCCTTTTCGTCCAGCTTGGGCCTGCCGTCGGAGTCGGTGACGTTGACCTGCTTCTGCCTTCGGATCCAGCCGGGAACGAGGCCGTACATGGTAACAGTCGGGCCCGGCTGGGCGTCCTCAACCTCAACCTCGACGCCGTAGTGTCCGAGTGTCTCGCGGATGGTACGAGCGGTGTCCTCCATCTCTTCCTTCGTGATTCCGCCTTCGTTGGCGTCGACGAACATGGAGAGGGCCGGCTTGGCCCATGAGGACGCGCCCATGACGGCCTGAACCATGGACTTCATCCGTCCGGGGCCGCCGTTCGTTTCTTCGCCGACCGCAGGCGCCGGTGCAGCGCCGTTTCCGGGGACGGGCGCCCGGCTGTCCCACAGCTTGTTGAATTTGCCGCCGGACATCTCATCGGATGCGGGATCGTGCCAATCAGCCGTACCGGCGTAAGAGATGGTGGGCTCGGGCTCCTCGACCACTTCTTGAGTGGGGTCAACGTTGGCGTTTGCATGCTCTTGTGCAGAGTCCTTCGAGCGGTCGCGAATGCGGGAGCCGCTGAGCCGTTCCGACAGCCCGTTGAGCACCGACCCCAGTGAGCGGACCTCCGGGTCTTCGGTCACAATTTCCTGTGGTTCCGGCCGTTCCGGGCGAGGTTCCCAGGAAAAGCTTGAAGAAGTCCGTTCCCTGAACTCCTCCTTCTCCATCGTCCGGCGAAGGCTTTCGCTCCAGCGACCTGACGCCTGGGAATCGGCGCCGGGCTGAGCGGCCTGCTCATCCGAGGACTTGGCGCTTTTGGATTTCGAACCGATGGCGCGACCGATGCTCATAACCGCGAGGTATATGCCGACCAGGCCCGTGCCCGCGATGGAAAGTGCGCCCAAGGCGACACGGGGCGATACGATGGCGATGGCTACCGCGAAGACCGCGGCGACTCTTAGAACGCCCAACCAGACAACCTCTCCGGCTATGGCGTAGCCGACTGCGCCACCGAGGGTAACGTCTCCTTCGAGGGTGAAGCGGGCGAGAGGACCCTGAAATGGGGCGAAGAACGAGAGGAAGCCGAGGAGGGAAGCCAGGAAGATCGGAGAGGCGAGCCACAGGCGGTAGTGGCGGAACAGCGACGTATGTACGAAGAGTGCCAGCATAAATACGGCGATCCAGAGAGCTACCGCAACGACGCCAAGGCCGAGTCGCGATATGATGCTTTCTTCGATGGAACCAACCGTCAGCGAAAGGGAGTCGCGGTACCAGTAGGCAGCGCCCGCCCCTGCCGCGAACAGGACAAGAAGGGTGATCTTTGCGTACCACGACGACATGATCGCGCGGAACAGGATAGAGGTCATGTTCGCGTTGCTAGCTTCTCTTGCCATCGCCTCACCACCGGGGAAGAATTCGCAGCGACCGATGCCGACTGCGTTTAAGGTTCGAGTTGGCTATCCGACTTAATTTTAGACTATTTCTAGAATTTTTCTAGTGTTTTGGCGAGTGTTTAGAAAGCGATTGGGCGTGTTTGGCTCTTCTTGGGAGAGAGCGGGAGAGCGAGAGGTAGGGGACCCCGTGTCATTCTGAGCGCAGCGGGGTCGACGGATTCAAGGTGTCCGTACTAAGGTCGGGCCGACTGAGAGAGTCCTTACGACGCTGGCGGCATAATAGACTATCCGGTCTTGAGAATAGGGATTCTAGATTCCTCGCTTCGCTCGGAATGACAGGTATGTGGGAGAGGGATTGGAATCTAGGGCTGCGCGCCTTCACCCTTCGACAAGCTCAGGGTGAACGGGGTCTCTATGGATACACGTCCCAGTAGCCTCTGCGATCCTCCGTGGGAAGGAAGAAGTACAGGCTCTGGACCTTGCCTGCGTCATCTACATACCACGTATAACTGCCTCGTTCTGCATCAGGGGAAGGGGTTTCGGCCGAATCCGTGCTTCCTACGCCATCGCATTGATGATCGTGGTCGGCGGAAGCCGATTTCGGAATGTCCTCTATGAAGCCGCCCCAGACCAATTCGCAGAAGTCGATGATGTAGTCGCGGCTGTTGAATACTATGCAGCCACCGGTAGTTGTGGGGTTACACTCTTCACCATTCGGCGTGACCACCGCTGCCACCCAGTGGTCGGCTAGTTCACCAGAAGTGTCCCTATCCGAATCGCTGTCGGATGGACAGTACAGGTACCTCCAGTCGCCCGTTGGGTCGTTTCGTACCCTATCGAAGTTGGAACCCCTGCCTTCTTTCCAAATCGGCATTCCCCCACTGGTCCCAAGTACGGGATGTGGTGGCGGAGGATCCTGTATGTACCGATCTTCATATTCGAACGTGATCCGGGGGTCGTCACCGGTACCTACGCACTTCTCCAATTGTCGACGGGCGAAGGTCTCGATGAATCCCCTTTCATCCGGCACAGGAGCCTGATAACGCTTGCCCATTATCGGATACTGGCGGTCATTGTTAAAACGTACATTGCTTGGGCTGAAGTAGTAGGCGTCGACGGCAAGCTGAATCACTCTTTGGTCGGCGTCGTATGCCTGCTCCTTGGAGTTTTCGAGGAAGCCTCGAATCGTGGGTACAGCTATAGCAATGAGAATGCCGAGGATGGCAATCACGACGATCAGTTCGATGAGCGTGAATCCATCGTTGGACTCTTCGATCCGGCTGCGGATGCGGCGGGCGGCGTTGTGTACTCGGTGAATCACGCGCATTATCAGACTAGCTCCGTTTGGACGAGTATGGTCGGACGCATCCGAGTCTCATCGTAGAGGTATTTTGAGACGGCCCGCTTGATCTTCGTCTCGATCTTGCCGTTGCGGCGCTCGTTTCCTTCAAGCTCTTCAAGGGCGTCGAGGGCAACTTCAGAGGCCTGCTCGAGTAAACCGTCGGCCCCGTTCTTTTCCAGGAAGCCGGAAGATTTTACGAGTGGGTGATTGAGGAAGTCGCCGGTCTCCCTGTCGATCATGAGGGTGAAGGCGACGACGCCATCGCTGGCAAGCCGGCGGCGCTCATCAAGGACCTTGCTGGTATCGTCCCAAGTCGTGCGGCCATCGATATACACGTGGCCGGCCGGAACGTCGTCCACGACCTCGCCGTAGTCGTCCCAGAGGGCGAGAACCTCGCCGTCTTCGAGCACGAATGTGTTTTCGGAGGGGACACCAAGCGAGACCGCGAGATCGGCGTGCGCGACGAGGTGGCGATACTCACCATGCACGGGAACGAAAAACTTCGGCTTTACGAGGCTGAGCATCATCTTCAACTCTTCGCGGCTGGCGTGTCCATGAACGTGGACCGTGGCGATTCGGCTGTAGAGGACCCTTGCGCCCTGGCGCAGGAGGTTGTCGAGGGTGCGAGCGACGAGGGTCTCGTTGCCGGGTATGGGAGACGCGGAGACGATGACGGTGTCACCTTCCTCAATTTCGACGTCCTGGTGCTCGCCGTTGGCGATGCGCACCAAGGCGGAAGTGGGCTCTCCCTGGGCTCCGGTGGCGATGATCACGACCTCGTCATGGGGAAGCTTGCGGGCCTCGTTCATGGAGATAATGGTGCCTTCCGGTACCAGGAGGTAGCCAAGGTTCCTGGCCATCTTCACGTTGTTGACCATGCTGCGTCCGACGACGGTTACCTTGCGGTCGTACCTGACGGCGGCGTCGACCACCTGCTGGACGCGCGAGATGAGGGACGCGAATGTGGCGACCATTACCCGGCCGGGAGCTTGCGAGATCTCGCGGTCGAGCGACTCGCCGACCAGCCTCTCAGACGGGGTGTAACCTTCCACCTCGGCGTAGGTTGAGTCGGAGCAAAGGAGAAGGACTCCTTCGTCCGCCATTCTGGCGAGCACAGAGAAGTCGGTCGGCTTGCCGTCGGTGGGCGTGTGATCGACCTTGAAATCCCCGGTGTGGATCACGAGTCCCAGGGGAGTCCTGATGGCGATGCCCATGGCGTCGGGTATGGAATGGCAGACCCGGAAGAATTCGATGCCGAGCTTGCCTATGGTGAATGGCTCGTCGGGCTGGACGACGTTGAGTCGCGCGTCGGCGAGGCGTCCGTGCTCCTTGAGCTTGACGGTGATGAGTCCGTGCGTCAGCCTCGACGAATAGACGGGTACGTCGAGGTGTTCGAGAACATAGGGCAGTGCGCCTATGTGGTCTTCGTGACCATGGGTAATCAGGATGGCCTTGAGCTTATCGCTGTTCTCCACGAGGTACGAAACATCGGGAATTACGAAATCGACTCCCGGCATGTTTTCCTCGGGGAACAGGACGCCCGAGTCGATGACAACGGCCTCATCCCCGTACTCGATTACCATCATATTCTTGCCGATCTCGCCGAGGCCGCCCAGCGGGATCACTCGCAAAGGGGTGTCGTTCATTTAGGGGATGTCTCTTCCGGTGGAAATGGGGGGCACAACGTCCATTCTACTAGAACGACCGTGCAGGGGTAAGGGTTTATACGATATGGGGAACGGAGGTTTTCCCCCGTGAGGGGGCTAGAAGAGGCCAAGCTGTTTTGGGTCGAGACGCGGCTCTTCCGTCTGTGGGTCGACGTGTTCTTCCACGGGTGTTTCGGGAGCCGGAACAGGTGGTGAGTCGAGGAGTCCAAGCTGGGCAGTCGGCGTCTCGGTGGGTACTGGAGGCGCGGTTACTTGTGGCGGCTCCACCTCCAGCAAGCCGGGGAGCTTGAGGAAGTCTCGTTCCAGTGAAGCGCGGATGTTGGAGTTCCTGAGGGCGGCGGCGGGATGGTACATCGGATAGACGGTGATGCCGCGCCACCTCGCGGGACTGCCGCGCAGCTTGCCGATGGGCTCGTCGGGAAAGAACTTCGCCGTGGAGTATCTACCGAGCGTGACGATTATCTTAGGGGCGATGAGCTCGATCTGTCTGTCGAGATAGGGGCTGCACGACCTGATTTCGATAGGAAGAGGGTCACGGTTGTTCGGCGCGCGGCACTTGATCATGTTGGTGACAAATACGTCCTCTCTTCTCATGCCGATCGTCGCCAGCATTTCATTGAGCAGTTGCCCGGCGCGTCCGACGAACGGCAGGCCCTGCTGGTCTTCGTAATAACCGGGCCCCTCGCCGATGAACATTACGTCTGCAGTGCGTGAGCCGTTGCCCGGCACTGCCGTGGTCCTCTTGGAACCGAGCGTACAGAGGGTACACGTGGAGATAAGGCGGTCTATCTCATCCAAGTCTGCTGTGAGGACGTTATCGTTCATTTTGAACTCCGCGCGCATGGTAGCAACGGTGTATATGAAGCGTCAAACCTGAGGGAGGCACAGCCGTTGACGTGGAGCAGAAGGGTGACGCCGCAAGACCGGGGAAGGTCAGGGAAGGCAAGATCCGTGAAGAAGCGATGTCGTGTTTTAACTGGATACCCGCCTGCGCCGATATGACGGATTTGCTGAGCGTTTTTCTCGGCGGAACGTAGAATTGCTAATGGATTCCGGAAGGGGCTATTCGCCCTCGATGGCCAGGGTGGCCGCCTTCAGTGTGTTTCGGAGGAGCATGGCGATGGTCATGGGGCCGACACCGCCGGGGACGGGAGTGATGGCCGCGACCTTTTCCGACACGGAATCGAAGTCCACGTCGCCCACGAGGCGGTAGCCTCGCTTTCGTTCGGGCGCGTCAATGCGATTGATGCCGACGTCGATGACGACGGCACCCTCGCGGACCATATCGCCCGTGATGTAGAGAGGCTGGCCGATGGCGGCGACGAGAATGTCCGCCTGTCGCGTTATGGACGGCATGTCGGCGGTGCGCGAGTGGCAGACGGTGACTGTGGCGTTAGCGCCGGACTGCTTCTGCACGAGAATGGAGGCGACGGGCTTGCCGACGATCTCGCTACGTCCGACGACGACGACGTGCTTTCCGGCGGGGTCGTGACCGTCGCGGATGAGCATCTCGCGGATGCCGGCCGGAGTGGCGGGGGCAAAACGCTCTCGGCCTTGTGAAAGGAGTCCGACGTTGAAGGGGTGGAGCGCGTCCACGTCCTTGAGAGGACTGATCGCCTCGATTACGGGGTACTGATCGAGGTGGTCGGGCAAGGGCAGCTGAACGAGAATACCGTGGACATTCGGATCGTCACCGAGCTTTCGCACCTCGGCGATGAGGTCTTCCTGGGTCGTGGAGGCGGACATAGTGATGTCGCTGGAGGTCATGCCGGCCTCGGCGGCGGCCCGGTGCTTGTTTCGCACGTAGACCTTTGAGGCGGGGTCTTCCCCGACAAGCACGACGGCTAAGTGCGGGGCAAAGCCGTGCTGTCCCGTGAAGGACGATACGTCCTCAGCCACCTCGGCCCGAACGTCAGCCGCAATCCTTGCTCCGTCGATGATGTTCGCGCTCACGTGTCCTCCCGCATTTCATAGCAATGGTGTCTTTCGGTGCGATTGTATCATGGGGTCTGCCACGATCACTTTCGGGGTGGCGACTGTTGCTCAACTTGGTTAACTGAGTGATCGAGGGGTGTTCAGATGGGGAGGCGCAAGAACTCGTCTGTCCGAGAATATTGGGGAAATTTGTTGCATAGTGTTGCATTCTGTTGCATTTGTCTCGTTATCGTAAAGTAAGGTGGCCTTTTCAGTTGATTGACAAGGAGCCAGACCAAGAAGGCCGAGCACCTGCATATTGAGAGACTTTGGTGAAACTGTGCCATTTCCTCGTTGTCGAAAGATTGGACGTTGGGAGGCCGTTTCTACGCAGTGTAGGACATTCGTTCTTTTCTGTCAAGCCGGGGGCGGGAGATGTAATTGGTCAGTCTTGGTGAGGGGAACAACCACTTCACCTAATGGATACCAGCTTTGGCGGGTACGACGGTGGGGGGGGTGGGGATGGCACCAGGGGCGATTCGCGAATCGCCCCTACCAGAGGTTGGCCGAGGTTTTTTTCAGGGTAATGACAGGTCGACTGGGGTTGAGATTATAGCTACAGTTCGGGTTTATTTGCCGCTGTCAGTCCACGACGGGAGAGGGGGTAACGCAGATGGGCCAATTGAGGAGATGCGTAGCGGGCCATCTGGGGATGGGGGACGCTTTCAATTGCCATCCTGCGAGACTATAATGCGCGCGAAATAAGGCATGGTAAGGATCAGCCGCATGTCGCCTGGCTTAAGGAGGCCCCATTGGAGACATTTTCCGACGCGCTGGGTTCCGGTGAGTTCGTCGTTACGACCGAATTGAATCCGCCTAAGGGCACGGACTTGGAGCCGCTGATGCGGCAGGCGGAGGCTCTGAGCGAAATGGCCAAGGCGTTCAACGTGACGGACTCGGCCGGGGCGAACATGTCGATGGCGCCCATTGCGGCCGCGCACCTGATGATCGACCGGGGCATCGAGCCGATCCTGCAGGTGACGGGACGGGACCGGAACCGCATTGCCCTGGAGGGAGAGATCCTCGCGGCGGCGGCGCTCGGGATCAGGAACGTTCTGTGTATGAGCGGCGACCCGCCCGGCAGGGGCGACCATCCCGACGCCAAGGGAGTTTTCGACCTCAAGGCCGAGACGCTTCTTGAGGCCGTGACGGCGATGAATGCAGGCACGGACATGTACGGGAACGAACTCAAAGGGACCCCTGCCCTGTTCGCGGGCGCGGTAGCCAATCCGGGCTCGGACGACGTGGACAACGAGCTTGCGCGCATGGAGGAGAAGGTACGCAGGGGGGCGTCGTTCTTCCAGACGCAGGCCGTCTACGACGCCGCGTCGTTCGAGAAATTCATGGAGGGAGCACGAGGGTTCGGCGTGCCGGTGCTCGCGGGCATGATCGTGCTGAAATCGGGGCGCATGGCGCGGTTTCTCGATGACAAGCTGCCCGGAGTGAGCGTGCCGCAGGGCATCATCGATGAGATGGACAACGCGGAAGACAAGGCGACAGCCGGGGTGCGGATAACGGCACGGCTGATCGACGAGGTGCGGGGGATGTGCGACGGGACCCACATCATGGCGATCGGGTGGGAGTCACGCATACCGGCAATACTCGAAGCGGCGGGACTCGGGCGGGACACGTAGGCCCGAAGTTCCGGCAACTGAGTACTACAAGGGGGATTCACCACAGAGAGCACAGAGAGCGCAGAGTGGGACGAAGTGTAGACTTGAAGGCAGTTACCGACGCCCTTACACGGCTCCGTTTGGCCCCGTATCGAGTACGGGGCACGCTCTCAGGTTGCCGAAGGGGGCAGGACGTAACTACTTTCAGGGTGAACTGATTGCCCGCAACGGATCCTCCTTTGGGGAATTGTCATATGCTGGTCACCGGCGTGGACATCATAGAGATCGATCGCGTGGCGGGGGTGTTCGAGCGATATGGCGATCGGTTTCTCAATCGAATCTACAGCGAGGGTGAGATCCTGTACGCGCGCGGTCGCGCACCTCAGCTAGCCAGCAGGTTCGCGGCGAAGGAAGCCGTGATGAAACTGCTGGGCACGGGAGTGCGTGGCGTTCGGTGGCGCGACATCGAGGTTGTGAGGCCGCCGGGCATGGCGCCCCGCGTGGTGCTGCACGGAACGGCCCTTGCTCGAGCCGAGCGTATCGGGCTGACCGACATTGCGCTGTCGCTGTCCCATTCGAAAAACTATGCCGTCGCTACGGTTGTCGGGCACAGCTCGGAGGGGAATCTTGTTCCGCCGAGATAGGTGCGAACGTAGAGGTTTGAAGGGGGTCGAGAACGTCAGCCGAAATCGTGTGTGGTCCCAATAGGTTACTCAAGGCACCCTCACCCCCGTATCGGAGTACGGGGCAGGCTCTAGCCCTCTCCCAACGACGGGAGAGGGTACACGTGGATCTCATTTCAACTGACACATTTAGATGGGAACGGTACTAGGAATATTCACAAAGGGAGAAATGTGAAGATGGGAACGGACGCAATAAGGCCGGGTCTTCGTTACGAGTTGAAAGACACCGTGAGCGAGGACCAGACGATCAACCGGATGGGCAAACCGGGCGCGGAGGTGCTCTCGACTCCTTCGCTGCTGGCGCTGATGGAATGGTCGAGCATTCACAGCACCGACCACCTGCTGCCGGAGGGCAAGACGACCGTGGGGTACGGGGTCGACCAGATGCGGCACATTGCGCCAACGCCCATTGGAGGAGAGGTTCAGGTCACCGCAGTGCTCACCGAGGTGGACGGGAGCAAGCTCACCTACGAGATCGAGGCGCACGAGGGCGCAACGTTCATCGGCAAGGCTGTGCACAAGCGGGCGATAATCGCTATCCCATAGGGCATCTGTTGCCTTCGTGAGGTTTCAAGCAATTGTTCAGAGTTGATGAGGCCAACACCCCTTACCTCTGTGGATACCCGCCCCGTATCGGGGTACGGGGTGACGGTATGTCAGTGGCTGTGTATGCGGTGTGGGATGTCACGAAGTCTTAACAGCTACGGTTCCAAGGGAATCATGCGCGCCGGTGCATGGACATGGCTTCCTCGTACCATTCGTCGCCGTAGACCTCTCGCTTGTTGAGCCAGCGCCCAGGACGTGGGAGGATGCGGAGGGTGCGGTCCTCCAGAGGGAGCTTCACGGGAGCGTGGCCGCGACGGTGCGACTCCCGAAGGGCAATGCCGATTTCGAGCGCCTTTCGCATATTGTCGCCGCTGGTCCACGGTTCCCTGCCCTCCTCGAGGGCTCGAACGATTGCGTTGATGCTGGCACTCTGCCGATAGTTCGGAAGCCTTCGACCATCCTCGCCGTAGGGTTGGACGGGGTTGGCGGCGTCCTCGAAGACGCCGGACGTCTCGTTATCGGGCCAGTCGGAAGAATACGGTGGCTCATCTTCGGACAGCGGCCACAGACGGAAGGTCTTCCAGTCGCTGAAGAATATCGCCCGGCTGGTGTTGACCTCGATGCCGAACTTGCCGACGGCGTTCATGTGGATGAATGCCTCGACGCCGTTGGTGAAGCGGACGACTCCGCCCATTCCCTGGTCGCCGTCATCGAACGGGTCGTCCTTGACCCAGCCGACGACCCAGTCGACATCGGCGTCGCCCGCCATGAGTCTGGTGACACCGAGACTCTGGCATCCACCGCCGGAAATCTCGTCGTGCGGGTGGTAGATGTTGATGCTGCGCACCTCGCCGACCTCGCCTCTGTCGATCATGGAGCGGAACTGCCAAAACTGCGGCAGGTTTCTCCACGCGTCGCCTGAGGCGAAGGGGATTCCGCGAGAGCGGCATGCCTCGACCATGCTGTCGGCCTCCTGAAGGCTCGCTGCAATCGGCTTTTCGCTGAAGATGGCGCGCACGCCTGCCTCAGCGCAGGCGATGACGACTTCGGGGTTCGCGCTCACCGGAAGCACCGGCGCGGCGATGTCAATCTCCTCGTTGGCGAGCATGTCCCTGTAGTTATCGTAGACGGTCGTGATGCCGAACCGTTCCCGGAAGAGATCGAGGTTTCGCCGGTCGGGGTCCGCGGCGGCTACCAACTCGCATCTCGGGTGGAGTTCGTATCCCCTGGCGTGATTCGTACCCATGCGTCCAACGCCGATCATCGCCACTCTGTGTTTTGGCTCCGGCATATTGTCACTCCCTCCATTGGGCGAATCGCGTTATTGTCCCTCTGCGACCGCCGACTTGGCGTTCGCCTACCTTCTCATGTACCGAGGGCAACGTCCAGTGCGAAGAGAGCGCCATGTCGTCGAGTTGGGTGTGGCGGGAGGAAATCCGCGTGCCGAATTTGCTTCGTAGGAATCGTGTCTCTTGACAACGGTTGTTGTTGTAGGTATGTTTTAGCTAGGCATTGAGGGGGGAATCAGTAGCAACTTACCACATTGAGGCTTACGGGAGCTTAGCTATCGTGCATGAGGCACGGCAACCCGCACACTCATGATAGATTGCTGGGAAACGTCCTTCACCTATTCCCGCACGAATTCGGGAATTAAAGCCTAATACATTTTACGTTATGGAGACTGATATGGCCGATCTCACCGCTTACTCGTTCAAGCTTCGAAAGAACGTCGTGATACGCGACCCGAAGCTGGTGATGCTGAAAAATGGGCGTCCCGCCGTGCGCGGCGTAGCCGACGAGGACCCCGATACTTCCGTCTTTCGCATTTTGAGTGCCGCCGAGGCCGACAAGCTGCGCGCGAAGGGAATCGAGGAAGAGGGCTAGGCCGAAGGGCCAACCGCACTAATTCGAGACCTTGATGCGGGCCCCTACTTGTGGCTCCATCATAGTTCTCGGTCCTCTTGGCGGCTTAAACGGCAGCGGTGAACTGCCACGGCGCAGACCGAGCGTCAACATGTCGCGCCCTTTCGTGATCGTGGGGTCAAGTTCGGAATTCTCCCATCCGGCTTCAATGAAGTCGTGGAGGCGCGTCCGCTTTTACAACTTCTTGAGATGCCCTACTCAAGTGGTGTTCGTCTCTGAGAAATTGTCTCGTTGCGGTGAGGCTGATCCGCTTGTGATATACTGAGTCGTCGGGCCGCGATTTACTTGGCGGCCCCTGTCTTTGTAAGTGGAGTACGTGAGCTGTTGAATACGTATGCAATTGTCCAGACGGGCAGTAAACAGTACCGCGTCCATGCGGGCGACAGGATTCGGGTCGAGTCCCTGCCCGTCTATACCGGCGAAATCGTCAACATCGACGACGTGCTGATGGTGTCGCGAGAGGGCGACGTAGCGGTGGGCACCCCGATGGTATCCGGGGCGCGCGTCCGTGCCCAGGTCACCTCAAGGGGACGCGGAAAGAAGATCACGGTCTTCAAGTACAAATCAAAGGTCCGATACCGGCGAAAGAAGGGCCACCGGCAGTCGTACACCGATCTGAGAATCATCGATATCTCGGTTGGCGGCGAGTCCCTCGCAGCGGTTGAAGAGCAAGAACAGTCCCCCGAGGAAATGGACGATGTCGAGGAGACCTTGCACAGCGTTGCCGAAGCGGCCGACGAAGGCGACGCCCCGGAAGATGAAACAGATGACCCGCAGGACGGGGCAGGCGAAGATGAACCGGCAGACGAGTCCGAACCGGTAGACGAGGCGAGCGACGAAGAGCCGGAAGAGTCGAACGATTCGGTGGAACCGGAAACGGCAGAGGAGCCGACCGACACGTCGGAACCCGAGGCAGTAGTGGAGCCGACCGACACGGACGAAGCGAAGGAGGCCAAAGATGGCGCATAAGAAGGGTGGCGGCAGCACGCGGAACGGCCGAGACAGCCAAGGCCAGCGGCTGGGCGTTAAGCGGTACGACACCGAGTACGTGAGCGCCGGGAGCATCATCGTCCGGCAGCGCGGCACGAGGATCGAGGCCGGAAGCAACGTGGGAGTCGGACGAGACCACACGCTCTACGCGCTGATCGACGGCACCGTCAAGTTCGAGCAGGCGCGACGCGACAAGAAGCGGGCCAGCGTCTACCCCATGAGCTAGAGGACCGATCCATGAAGGCCGATATTCATCCAACCTACTATCCGAACGCAATCGTCACCTGCTCCTGCGGCAAGTCGTACACGACCGGGTCCACCAAGCCGGAACTCTACGTGGAGATCTGCAAGGAGTGCCATCCGTTCTTCACGGGCGAGCAGCGCATCGTGGACACGGAGGGCCGCGTGGAGCGGTTCAACCGCCGTTTCCGGATGAGTGGCAGGTAGGCTGCGACTTCCGAAACGATCGCCCAATCGCGAGAGTTTCCGCCACCCACAGAGGTCACAGAGACCACAGAGGGGACTGTGTGTTCTATCCGGGTCGTGTGATCGTTGTTATTCACTAGGCGTATCTTGAGAGAGGGTTTTCCTGGTACCCACACCCTTTATCTCTTGGTGGTATGAGTGAGTCTTTCAGAGAACGGCGCACCCGTGTATCCCGTGTATGCGGATCCTTCACGCAGAACTGCCCTGAAACCCTTGCCTGGGATGCCTTGACGCCGGACAAGCCGCCAGCGTCGGATGCAGGGTTACACAGAATCGGATCCCCCTTGAAGAAAAAGGGCGGTGTCCGGTTATCCTCCACTCCCATCACATTCACCGGACACCGCCTCTGGAAAAGGGGGTTATTAATAGATACGACGCAAATTTGCGATCGGTTCTCGCGTTGCCCGGTGGAGCGTCGCTTTGGCTATAATCGAACAATACGGTTCGAGGGCGGGTGGGAAAATCGTGCTACAATCCCCACAGGGAGGGCATCGAGCGTGGCAGTTCTCAGTCCTGCATACCTGGAGTGGCCGGGAATCCGTGACGGGCGGATCGAGGAGCCTAGACGAGGGCCGGAGGAGGCAGTGGCCGAGCTCTGGCAAAACGCGGACCGGCTCGCCTCCGGTCTCGTGACGCAGGATGGGAGAAGGCTCAAGGTCCTATATCCGGGTCGAAGGAACGGATCGGCGGGGCCGGACTTCCGGGACTGTGTGCTCAGCACAGAGTCCGGCGACATCGTCGTGGGCGACGTCGAGGTACACGTTACCGAGAGAGGATGGAGCGCGCACGGGCATCATGTGGACAGCAACTACAACGGCGTCGTGCTCCACGTCGTTCTCGCCCCGAGCTCGAGCGGGACGACGACTACGCTGGAATCGCGAGCGGAGGCGCCGGTGGCTGCCATAGGCGTCCCCTCCCGGCAGGAAGGATCCGAAGCAGAGCGCATTTCCCAATCCGACGGCAACGTCTCGCCGTCTACGATTCACAAGAAACTGGACAGAGCGGGCGATGACAGGTTCCGCTCAAAGGCGGACGGGTACGCGATGGAAATTGAGGCCGTGGACGCGGAGGAGGTCCTGTACGCGGGAATTATGGAGGCCCTGGGGTATTCCGCGAACCGACGGCCCTTTGCCGCACTGGCAGCGAGAGTGCCGATGGCGGGGCTGCGCGCGCTGCGAGACGAACCTCCCGGTACACGGCTGTTGGCCATACGCGCGATGCTGCTATCGGCGGCGGGACTGATGGGCTCCGTCGGACCCGAGGACGCTGAGAGGTTTCGGGGCGTCCTTGCCTCGCTCCCCAAGGTCAATCGGATTGACGAGCCATGGAAGACCTCTCGAGTGAGGCCCGTCAACCATCCCGTGAGGCGGATCGAGGGTGCGGCGGTCCTTGTTGAACGCGCCCTGGACGAGGGGCTCATGCCGGCGCTTGCCGGTGCGGCGCGGCGCGGAACGCACCGACAGGTGATCGACAGGCTGACGGCGGCGCCGTATATAGGAGAGGGACGAGCGCGGGACATTGCGGTCAACATCGTGCTGCCGTTCCTGTACGCGTGGGGAGGTCTTACGCGAGACCGCGAATTGCGGAGCGCGGGCCTGGAGACATTCCGGCGAATGCCCGGTCTTGCCGAGAACGAGATCACGCGGGAGATGAAGCGGCTGCTTCCTTCCGAGGTCGATACGCGAGGAGCGCGACGGCAGCAGGGGCTGATTCACCTCTACAAGCACATGCGGGGAACCGCGTGGCTGGAACAGATTACGGCCGGTCCGACGACGGCTGGTCACGTCGCGAGAACACCCGCATAGGTCGCAGGGAGGTCTCTCAGGGCAGTCGTGGCAGGATGTCGATGGCCTTGAATATCTCGATGGGACCTGTGAGCGGGCCATTGAGAATCTCAGTTACCTCTTCCACGCGTTCCTGGCTCCGCTCGAATCGGTAGATGTCCAGCGCGCGTTCGAGGTCGGCCCTGCCGGGTGCAACCTGCGAGTTGTTTATGAGGAGCGCTCCCCTGTTGCGGTAGGCGTCGGCGAGCCATGGAAAGAGGTCTATGGCGGTGTTGAAGTCCTTTAAAGCTGCTTGTTCGTCTCCCAAGTCATAGTGGAGCAGGCCGCGCTGGAGGTAGGTGTCACCCGACTCGGGGTCGAGCTCGATGGACTTGTTGAAATCGTCCATGGCCTGATCGTTCAACTCTGATCGGTAATTGGCCACGCCGCGGTAGTAGTAGGCCCGGGGCATTTCCGGGTGCACGCGGATGATGAGGTCGAATGCGGTCAGCGACTCCTCGTTCTGGCCGGCGTAGAGCGTGTTCACGGCGTTCATATACCTGAAGAGAACGTCCGGGTCGGACTCCTCCTCGTCGTCGGTGGCGTCACTCGCGCTAGCTTCGGCGTCCGTTTCGATTTCCTCCAGGGCCCTGGCGATCTCGTCCTCCACGCGGTCACGGACGGAGTCGGGATCGACGCCGGAGCGGAGCTCGACATCGTCGAAGGTGATGTCCGTGCCCTCTTGGTCGAGGGCTTCCCGGACGGCATCTTCGATGTCGGCATCAGACATGGCGGGTCCCGCCGTCGGCGATGCGTCGGCTGCGGCCTCGACCGTCGGCGTGGAGAGGGAGGACTCGGGCGTCGGATCGGGATCGTCTCCGCCGCAAGCCGTCCATGCGGCCACCCCGATGAGGGCTCCAAGGAGTATGATGAATATCCGGGCGTGCTGCATGTTCGGCTCTCCGTGAGACGGACTAGAGGATACCATATATTGACTTTGGCACCGGCGATTGGTGTACGCTAGGGCCGCAGGCGCAACCTTGGCTGGGCCTTAGCTGATATAACGCAAGGCCGAAGGTTCAGTTACCCGAATCGAGCCTGAATCACAAGCTGTTCCCGGAGGAGTGATGATACGAGGACTGGACGGGAAGTCGCCGAAGATCCATCCGACCGCATTCATCAGCGAGACGGCGTATATCGTCGGAGATGTCGAGATTGGTGAGGGTTCCAGCATCTGGCCCGGCGCGGTCATTCGTGCGGACGCGGGAAAGATCGAAATAGGCAGGTTCACGTGCATACAGGACAACTCGGTTGTGCACGGAGATGATGACGTGAAGATCGGCGACCGCGTGGTCATCGGTCACAGGGTGTTGTGCCACGCGAAGACGGTCGGCGACGGCGCGCTGATCGGGAACGGCTCGATTGTCAACGACGGGGCCGAGATCGGCGAGGGGAGCCTGGTGGGCTCAGGGGCCATGCTGATAGAGAACATGAAGGTGCCCGCCGGCAAGATGGCGCTCGGCGTCCCGGGGAGAGTGCGCGGGGAGGTACAGGAGCGTCACAGGCAGCTCATGGCGACGACGGCTGATCACTACATCGAGAAGGCGGAGAGATTCAAGCGTCAGGGCAACCTCGAATCGGAGCATCTCGGCGTGAGCGGCGTGGGGTTCTAGAACGTCGCCGACGCCCATGCGATAGGACTCCTCCATGCTGGTACGCGACTCCGGTGAATTTCGCCTTATTGGACTGCTCGCGGAGACGCTCGCCACGGAGGGAGTGGACGGGCCGGCGTTATCCGTCCCCGATGCTGGCGGACGCATTCTCGGCATCGGAGACGACGCGGCGACATGGGAGGGAGAAGCGGGCATCCGGGTATTGACCGCGGATGCGATGGTGGAGGGTGTCCACTTCGACCTTGGCCTGACCTCATGGCGCGACCTCGGATGGAAGGCGTTGGCCGTCAACCTGAGCGACGTGGCCGCCATGGGATGCGCGCCAACCTGTTCGGTCGTTACGCTGGGACTGAGGGACGATCTTCCCGTGGATGGGCTGGTCGAGGTGTACAGGGGGATGGCTGAGGCATGCCGGGCATACGGGGGCAGGGTTGTGGGAGGAGACGTTGTCCGCTCGCCCGTCTTCTTCGTGAGCGTGGCGATGGAGGGAGAGGCCAGCGTAAGCGGTCCGGACGGTGAGGACGCTATTCTCACACGAGGGTTCGCGAAGGTTGGCGACACGATCGCGGTGACGGGCAGTCTCGGAGACTCGGCGGGCGGGCTTCGGATGGCGCTCGCTGGGGAAGAGTTTGATGAAACGACCAAGAGGCTCCATGACGCCCACTTTCGACCGGAGCCACGTATTAGCGCAGGGCAGGCGCTCGCGAGAGCCGGTGTCCGGGCGGCCATGGATGTCAGCGACGGGCTCGTCGGCGATCTGAAGAAGCTGTGTAAGGCCAGCGGCGTAGGAGCATTGGTGCGTGGAGGCGACATCCCTGTAAGCGACGAATTGCGACGCCAGTTCCGGGACAAGTGGTCTTCCCTCGCCCTCACCGGCGGGGAGGACTATGAGCTCCTGTTCACCGGCGGCGCAGAGACTGTCAGGCAAGCGAGTGAGGCTATTGATATTCCCGTGACGGTGATTGGGGAGATCGCCGAATTCTCGGACGGAGTGACGGTCTTGGACTCCACTGGCACCGCGATTGATATTGACGAAGGTGGATGGGACCACTTCTCCGGCGGGCGTGGCGAAGGGACACGGTGAACGGGACTGCATGGAACGGGTAACGGTTACCATCGAGGCTCAAGGCGGGACGCGGGCGAGTGAGATCATTGCCGATCTGCGAACGGCGGCGGAGACGCTGTACTATCCCATGGCACTGGTCGGATTCTGGGACTACAGGGCGAAGATGCACCTGTGTCCGCAGGAGGAGCGGAGGGAGACGTGTCCGCATGAGCTTGACGACGACGACCCGAGCTACGTGGACTACCGGATGACGATGCAGCGCGAGCGGCAGGGACACCTTGAGGTGTTTTTTCCCCATGCCGGGATTGCAATTTACCTGTCGTAGGGGAGCTATCGCTCTGTCTCTATCTCCTGCGGCGATTATTTGTTCTAGGGCTTGCATTGTCCTGTGGCCTCTGCGCGGGAGGGAGAGGATGTTCACCTCATCAATTCTGAACAGCTATGTGACTTCGTAACTGTTCAGAGTCGATGAGATATGCAGGAATTGCCTGTCATCCTGAGGGGCGCAGCGACGAAGAATCTCCAATCTCTCCCCCGCCGGGGGAGAGACACAGAGAGGGGGTCTTCGCCATCCAACTCACCGAGGCTGAACAGTTACGTTATAGCAATTCACCTTGACTACACCGTGAATTAACAAATACCCCGTCATTCCGGCGTAGGAACGTCACCCCGTACCACGATACGGGGCCGGAATCCAGAAAGCCCGGTCAGCCGAGAGCACGGCCTCATCACACCCAATTGGTATTACTTCCATTGGATTTGACGGACAAGAACACATGCTCTATTCTATACGTGCGACTAAGACCCGACTCGTCCAGCCGCAAAGATTCGAAGTGTTACAAGAAGTTACGAAATGTTACAGAAAAGACGATTCTCTCGATTGGTGAACTCACGCGACAACCTATCGACCGGCCCCACATTAGTTCGCGGGGCAACCTTAATGTCCCAAAATCTCTCGCAATTCGACCTCCGGAGGCCTGTGCACAGGTAATTGTTCAACCTCCGTGAGAATGCCGGATTCGCACGGCCACTCGTCATTCTCTCGCAGCGAACCCCCTGAATAACCGTCATACCGGCGAAGAGGGGTGGGTCTCAGGTTGGGTAGTCCCAGTCCCAATTCTCGATATCGCTCGGTTCCGAGAGTTACGCAGAGCTCTCCTTTCGCGGGAATGAAGGTGAGGGAGTGGAGCGTCCATTTTCAGAGGAATGGCAGGTCTCGCTTTTGAGCGGGGGTCTCCGAACGGGAGCAATTGCTCCCCGTCAATGTAGGGCTAAAGAATCCCTGTCGACCATGGAGACGAGGTGGGACTCCCAGCCGTGACGGTGCTGGAGGAGCAGCTGGATTGCGGTGGCGTGGTGCTTGGTGGAGACGGGAGCGAACAGGGACGGCCCTGCTCCGCACACGTGTATTTCCCTCGCGCCGACGGCATGGAATGTATCCCAGTACGAGTCCAGTCCCGGGAGACAATCCCTTGCAACGTCGTCGAAGGCGTTAAAGAGGAACTGTGGCGGGGTGTCGCCCTTGCTGCTCAGGCGCGCGGCAAGCTTCCGGGTGAGGCCGCCGTTGGTGTAGCTCATCGGGCCGATATTGGAGAACATGGTTGCGGTCTTGTTGGATATGTCGATTCGCGGGGTGAGGATAACGGCCCACCGGAGATCGGCGGGAGGGAGGGGCTCCACACGCTCGCCTCTTCCGAACACCCTACCCGTCCCGCCGTAGAGGAAGAACGGGACATCGGAACCGATTTGGGCGGCTATGGGCAAGAGATCGGCGTTCGTCAATTCGAGATCCCAGAGCCTGTTGAGGGCCAAGAGGGTCGACGCAGCGTCGGAGCTTCCACCCCCAAGTCCTGCCGCGACAGGGATTCCTTTTTTCAGGTGGATAGCTACGCCTCTTGATACACCGGCGTAGTCCCACAGGAGGTGGGCGGCATTGAGCACGAGGTTGTCGGGTGTGGCAAGTTCGGGACGGTCGCAGTCGAGGGTGATGGCATCCGACTCCTCGAACGTAAGGGTGTCGTGCAGGCTGACGGTCTGAAGTATCGAGGCGATGTCGTGGTAGCCGTCGTCCCGCTTGCCGAGGATTTCCAGAGTTAGGTTGATCTTGGCGTGCGCGCGCATGGTGATCATGGGGAGTAGTATACCGCTATTCGCCCAGGGTCCATGTTACCCTCACCCCAGCCCTCTCCCGCGAACGGGAGAGGGGGCTTATGGATTCCCACTTCCGTGGGAATGACGGGGGTTGGCGGGAAGGTCAAGGGCATTGGTGGGAAGGACGAGGGCATTGGTGGGAAGGACGAGGGCATTGGCGAGGATCGCGGGGTAGAGGGTTAGGCGTTCGGCGTGATTGATCGTCGAGTGCAGCGCGGTGTCAGCTTGACTTGGCCTATGTCACAAAATACACTCGCGCGGCAAGTCCGGCATCACTATGAGGAGCACCTAACGCATGAAGGGCAAGGTAAGGACGGTACTGGGGGATATTGATCCTTCTAAGATTGGGATGACCTCGATTCACGAGCATCTCTTCATCGACTTCACGGTGGTCTTCCAGCCGCCGGTGGAGGCGACGGCGAAGGCCAGGGCGTATGAGCCGGTAACGCTGAGCAACCTGGGGCGTGTTCGGTACAACCCGTTCGGCAGCTTCACGAACCTGCTGCTGCTCGATGAAGATGAGGCCATCGAGGAGGTAGCCCATTTCTCGCGGGTGGGCGGAGGCACGATCGTCGACGTTACGACGATTGGGATCGGGCGCGACCCGGAGGGACTGGCGAACGTCTCGCGGGCGACCGGGGCGAATATCGTCATGGGCGCGGGATACTACATCGCGCCATCGCACCCGGACGGCATGGACGACGTGACGGTCGACGACCTGACGACGGAGATGGTGGCGGACATCAAGACCGGCGTCGGGAACACGGGAATCAAGGCGGGACTGATCGGCGAGCTGGGATGCGGCTGGCCGCTCCACGAGAATGAGCGGAAGGTGCTGCTCGCGGCGGCGGTCGCCCAGCAGGAGACGGGGGCCTCGATTCTCATCCATCCGGGACGAGACGAGGAGGCGCCGTTCGAGGTGCTGGAGATTCTCGCGGGGGCCGGGGCTGACGTCGAGCGCGTCGTCATGGGGCACATCGGGAGAACGTACAAGAACATCGAGCGCGTGCTGGATCTTGCCAAGACGGGATGCTACCTGGAGTACGACCAGTTCGGGTGGGAGTCATCGTATTTTTCGTACGGCGTTATGGACTTCCCGAACGACGCCCAGCGGATGGACCATATCCAGCGACTCATCGCCGAGGGGTACACCGACAAGATAGTGATCGGCCAGGACATCTGCGGCAAGCACCACCTGGTCAAGTACGGGGGATGGGGATACGGCCACATCATCGAGCACATCGTTCCGCGCCTGCGGGACCGGGGCGTTACGGAGGAGGAGATCGAGGCTATCTACGTTGGGAATCCGGCCGCGGTGCTGACGCTGAGATAGGGTTGCCGGGTGATGGTGATGGAAGGGGCTCCTGGATTCCGGTCTTCGCCGGAATGACGGATTCGGGACATTTGAGGCCTGCGGACGATTGAGTTGGTGCTTCTCAACCGTGGGGTGGACTCGGCGGCTTTGGCGTACTGTTATCGTAGCCGTAGTTGACACGCCATAGGTGCGCTACTACACTAAATCCAACCTCAGGGGAAGGTTGGGATTCGATGGCAACAAAGCAAGAGATCGCCCAAATGGCACACCTGCTGCGCCGTGCGGGATTCGGCGCCAGTCGCGAGGAGATCGAACGCCGGGCAGACGTGGGCTACGACGAGACCGTCGAGTGGCTCCTCAATCCCGATGAGCAGCCGGAGGTCGACGAGTTCCTCCTCTACCGCTACCACCCGGACTCCGAGCGTCCTCCGAAGGTCAATCACGCCTCGGTCAACTGGTTGTACCGCATGGTCAACTCGGAGCGGCCCCTCGAGGAGAAGATCGGACTGTTCTGGCACCAGGTCTTCGCCACCGGAGACAACAAGGTGGAGAGCGCGTATGAGATCAAGGAGCAGATCGGCATGTTCCGCGAGCACGGCCTCGGCAACTACCGGGACCTCCTCGTCCGTCTCGCCCAGAATCCTACGATGCTCTACTGGCTCGACAACCAGGAAAACCACAAGCGGGCGCCCAATGAGAATTGGGGACGCGAGCTCATGGAGCTCTTCTCGATGGGCATCGGCAACTACACCGAGAAGGACGTGTTCGAGGCCTCCCGCGCATTCACGGGCTGGGCATTCGACACGAAGATCCACTGGCTCCTGTGGGGGCCGCACCTGTGGAACTACGAGTTCCATCCCGAGGACCACGACGGCACCGAGAAGGACTATCTCGGACACACCGGGAAGTTCGACGGATTCGACGTCATAGACATCATCGTCCGGCAGCCCGCGTGCCACGTCTTCATCGCGCGGCACCTGTATAACTTCTTCGTGGAGGACGAGCCGCAGGTACCCGCCTGGCCGATCGACCCGCCGCGCAATCCCGAAGCGATCAGGACGATCTGCGAGGCGTTCGTCAAGAACGACTACGAGATCAAGCCCGTGCTGAGGACTATCTTCATGTCGGACTTCTTCAAGGAGTCTATGTACAAGCGGGTCCTCAATCCCGCCGAGGTGGTTGCCGGCACACTCCGGATAACGGGCGCTCTGTCGGAGCCGCATCCCGACTGGGAAGAGGTGGCGCTCGAGCCGACGTTCATGGGCCAGAGCCTCCACGATCCTCCCAGCGTAGAGGGCTGGCACACGGGCCACGAGTGGATCAACAGCGGCGCCCTCGTCCGGCGCGTGAATTTCATGTCGGACAAGTTCAGCGACACGTCCCTGCCGGGCGTCCAGGACATCATCCGGCGCGTCGCGGCGTCCAACGGCGTCGCCATGAACGCCGAGGATCTTGTCGATCACTGCCTAGACCTGATGGGCCCCATCGACGTCAAGGACAAGACCCGTCGAGAGCTCGTGGAGTACGTCGAAGGCGAAGGAGGGGAAGTTTCCTGGCAGTCGCCGGAAGACTTCGCCAACGCTTCACGTGTCACCGGCAGAGTCCTTGCGCTGATTTCAGGAACGCGGGAATACCAGTTCGGCTAGGTGGACAAGGGCCTCACTACTATGAGGCGGAGAAGCCCGTGGCTTTCATCTATGAGTGGTCCAGCTCCCAGACCGGGAAGTAGAACGGGAATATCACGTCCAGCACCTCGCCCGCTTCCCCGTCTGCCGTGATCGGGTCGGCAGCAGGATGCGGACCGAAGATGAGCTTCGTGAGTTGCCTTCGCGACAATTCGATCGCTCCATCGGTCCTATCGGCAGATACCTGGGCGTCGCCCCCGCTGAGCCGGATCGTCACGGCCTCGTCATCGTCGGTACACACCAAACACACCGTGCCCTCCACGCCCGCCGCACTCCGTTCCCGCAGGTGGCCGGTGATCTTACTTATCAGGCTGGGCAAAGAGTTCACGCGCATCATCTGGAATCCGATATCCGACTCGGTATCGAGCACGGACGCGCCCGGCTTGCAGGACTCCAGTACGTCCCCGAACGTGGTCGGCTGCAGGGGCACAACCGCGTGGGCGGAATCGTCATTTGCCCTCAGCGCAAGGGCCTGGTGGAATAGCGCCTCGAGGGCGGCAGATTCGCCGCCACCTTCCACGAAGCCCGGCTTGTTCGACGCTCGCGTCAGTGCGAGGTAGGCGACGATACGCCCGTCGTCCTTGGCCAGCAGCGTGCTCATCTTGTGCAGGTTTATGAGGTGCGCGTACTCGTCCCGCGTCCTGCCGATCCTGAGCGGCTCGGCGTCGTGGATCCTAATGACTGCGTCAAGGTGGGTGGAATTGTTCGGGTTGTAGAGCGAGATGTCGTACGTTCCCCGCCGGAACAGATCGATGTCGCTCGGACTCAGCAGATATCCCCGCGCCTGCGGCCTGACGGCCTCGAAACCGGAATGCTGGTAGAACGGGAACGTCGCCTCTCGCGTCCAGAGGACAGACACAGGCCAGTCGTTCTCATTCATGATGCGCAGGCAGTCGCGGAGGCACCGGGTGCCGTGTCCGCGGTGACGGTAGTCGGGGTGCGTGCCGGTGGGGCTGATGATTCCCACGGTCATGCGATCGTCGTTGACGATCACCTCGCGCGGCGCAACAGGAACGTGCGCAACGACCTTGCCGTCCTCCTTGACGATCCGCATGTTCCGGAATCTCGACGGCGTGAAGATGAGAGGATAGTCGGTCTGCAGCTTCTGGTTGGAGCCCGGCCTGAAGATGGTGTTGAGGAGCACCATCGTCTCCTCGAAGTCCTCCTGCGTACACGCCTGCGGGCCTTCCATGCCGCCACCCCCGTCAAGTTAGGATCTGAGAGCCTCGATGGTAAAGCAACGGTGGAAGGTTGTCACCCGGTGTGTCCGGTCTGAGCAAGCAGCAGATTTAGACTATGATATGGCTTCCCGTTATTAACAGCGGAGCGAAGAACGTGAGGGCTGCTGTTGACGACAAAGTCTCTTTGTGATGGGGCACATGGATTGCAGCCTGCACCGGAATGACGTGTGGAGAAGGCAACATCTTCTCGTAGCTATGGGGAATTCTCTGGCGAATGAGAATTTTAGATTCCTCACTTCGCTCCGCTGCGTTCGGAATGACAGAAAGGTGCCGGGGATGAGAGAAATATCAATGCTCATTCCCAGTGACGCAATTACGCTCATGATCACACCGGCGATCCCCTATGCAGGGAATTGTGCTCATATATGAACAAAAAGACAGCCGGACATCCCTGTCCCGGTTGGCCGATCCCGGGATTCTCGGAACATCCGACTGCCTTTCAAGGCATTGATCCGGCGCAACAACCCAGTTGAGTTGATACGCTCAGACCTCAGCCATACCTAGGTGAGGGTCACCCCTCGATATTCAATTGTCATCTGCGCCTCCTTTCGTCTGACCGTGCGAGTGAATTGCTTCCGGAGAAGATCACACGGCGCATCCATCGACGGATGACTCAATATACCATAATGGAGTGGTTTTGTGTAGTGTCGTCGCCGCCTTGTAATTGTTCAGAGTTGATGAGGCGAACTCTCTTTACCCCTGTGGATATCCGCTTTCGCGGGTATGACGGTGGCTGTGTATGCGTCGAGAGATCTCATGAAATCTGAACAGTTGCGCCGCCTTCAATCCAGCAGGAGTGAAACGGGCCGCTTCGAACTGGCGCGGTTTGTTTCGTCTAATCACTCCCTCGCCGTGATATGCTTGCCCCGACAACTCACGGTCATCGTCGAGGAGGCAGCGAATGAGAATTCCCATCACCATGTGTCACGGCATCCGGGACGACGGGGAGAAGCCTCTGCCGGTCGAGCGTCTCGACGCGCTGATGCGCGTGGCGAGCGAGATGGGCTTTTCATCCATCATCTACGACCAGTACGCGGACTGGCGCTACGGCAACGGAACGCTCCCTGAGAGGCCGATACTGATCGACTTCGACCACCCGATCAGGAACATGCGGTACGAGACGCACGACACGCTTGCCAAGTACGACTTCGTCGGGAACCTCTTCATGTACACCAAGCCCTACGACCCCGACTACGATCGCGACCTGCCGTGGCCCTACGAGCCGGACGAGCACATGACCTGGGACGAGGTCGGCGAGCTTCGTGAGCTGGGCTGGTCCATCGGGGCGCACACGGTCAGTCACCCGAACCTGTCCGACCTGAGCCTGGAGGACCCAGACGGCGACCGCATCAGAACAGAGCTGGACCGGTGCATCGAGTTCATTGAGCGGAATCTTGGCTTCCGGCCGAAGGACTTCGCCTTTACCGGCACCAGCTGGAGCAGCATGGCCGAGGCCGAGGTCAAGAAACGCTTTCGGTTCGGTAGGCTCTGGATCATTGGATCGGAGTACAAGGCCGACGGACGAACCATCCGGTATGCAGACCTAGTAGGCGTTCCCGGCGACGACGAAGCCGACGGCGGCCCGCCCATGGCGGCGCGGTACGCCACCAAGGAGACGGACCCGTACCGTCTACCGTCGATGGAGTTCCAGCACATCATGTACGAGCCGGAGGACTTTCGCCGCTACCTCCAAGGGGCCTTGGAAGGGTGAACACCCTACAACGGTCCTGTGTTCCTCCACTCCACGAATTGCCTAAATTCTCTATCCCCGCCGGGGGAGAGATACAGAGAGGAAGCATGCGGCGAGCTAGTTGACCTCGACACCGACCCGCTTTGCGACGGAGCGGATGTACTGCTGTCCGACGATGGTGTCCTCGTACTCGAAGTGCTCGACGTGCATCGTTATGTCCTGCGGCAGCTTGCCCAGGCGTTTCATGATCGTCTCGTAGTCCATGACACCCGTGCCGGGCACGGCCTCGTCGATGTGGACGATGGGGTTGCCCTTTTCGGCCTGTGCTCCTCCCCCGATACCGCCACCCGCGATCTTCACGTCCTTGGCGTGGACGGACGCTATGTGCTCTCCCAGCACGTCGAAGGCGTGGTCCACGAGGTCGGTCGTGCGGTAGTACATGTACGGCTCGCACATGTTGACGAGGTCGAGGAGAATCTTCAGGCGGGGCGACCCGACGGAGTCGAGAAGGTCCTTGCATCGCTCGACCGACTTGAGCGGCGTGAAGTAGAGGGGGTGGGCCGCGACGTCCATGCCCTCGCGCTCGGCTACCTCAGCCAATTCTACAACTCCGGCGATGCGCTGCTTCCACGTCTCCTCCGACCAGATGTCCGGTGAGGCCCAGCCGATCTCCTTGCCCCAGCCGAAACCTACGCACTGCGCGCCGAGTATTGCCGAGACGTGGATCTGATAGGAGTAGCTTTCAAGGGCCAGCCTGTGCAGGGCGGGATCGTGAAAGCCGAGATGCCGTCCTTGATAGAACGGAATGACCTCTCCTATTCGAATCCCGTTGTCGTCCAGCCATGACTTGGCCTCGCGAGCTTCGTCGTCGCTCCAATCAGGAAAGGCCTTCACCGAGACCGTATCGACATCCATTACCGCCGCCCGCTTGAGGAGCAGCGCCCTTCCGTCGGCTCCATCGTCTCCAAGCCGGAGCAGGTCTCCAATTGGTGGACTCATGCGCAACATGGTGGGGCCTCCTTTGCCTTACTTAGAGGGCGTCGAATATGTCTCCAGATCCGTTCGTGGTGAGCTTGTCGAACTATGAACGGCCCTTCGACAAGCTCGGGGCGAACGGATTACTTCAATGCACCCTCGAAGGATTTCCGATCGTTCCACTGTGTATCCTACAACACTACGCGAGGACTCTTGACGGATTGGGCAAAGCACCAGTTACTCGAACGTTACAGTTACGCTGCCGAATGTGGGGTCATGCACGTAGCGGTCATTCATCATTCTCTTCGCTTCGGATGCGGTTTCGGCCGCCTGATTGGCGACGACCTTGCTTACTTGGACTATGCTCACATCCTTCATCGCCCCATTGACAAGGATGCCCGTGACGAGACCGAGGATGAGGGCCAAACCCCATGGGCCTCCGGCAATTCCGATGACTGACACGGCCCCGATTGTCGCTCCTGCCCCGACTACGCCTTTGAATTGGCCATCAATGAATTCCGTGTATTCGCCGGATTGTCGTGCCAGGTGGAATGCCCTCGCCATTGCCACCACGGTCAGGATCAGGAGCAGAGGGTTCGCTGAGAATAGGGCAGATAGGCCCATGCCGCCGGCAAGCTTGGCGAAGGTCTCCGTGTCCGCGCGATTCCAATTGAATACCAGGGAGACCGCGCCTATTGCGGCGCCGAGCAGGTCGGCAGCGTCGTATGTGTTGAGGTCGTAGAACCAGCTCTTGGGAATGTGGAAGTTAGACTCGAGGGACTCGGCAACCCTTTGGTAGGTCTCGTAGTCCCAGTTCGCGAGGGGGAGCCCCCTCGGGGTGCTCACGTCACGGAGCAGCCCCTGCATTGTCCCCAAGGCTTCCTGGATGAGGTTATCATCGGGCGATGCCGAATGCCCTGCCCTGAACGCTCCGATGATGGTGTGCCCGCCATCGAACAGGCGGTGCTGGCTCCCACCGATGTGCGTGGCTATGAACTCGGCGTCCATCGCCCTGTCATAGATGGTCGCGCTGCCACTTACCATATTCTGCACGATGCCGTTTATTTCAGTGTTCAGGCTGTTAGCCAGCATCGCCTGGGTGGTAGAGAGCAGCAGGTTGACCGCAGAGGTCGTTGTATCGGCACCCTTCCTGGAGCCGCCCTTCAGCCGTTCGGCTGCTGCCGCCCCTGCGTTGGACGCCTTCTTTGAGGCGTCCTGTACGGGTCCCCTGACGGAGGCGGCCGCGTCGGCGATCTTCGTCGTGTACGTCCTTGACCCCTCTGCGACTTTCGAGGCAGCAGCATCGCCGACCTTCTTCGATGTATCTGTCACGCGACCTGCCTTACGGCCCGTCGTCTCACGCAGCTCATCCGAGACATCGCGAGCCTTGTCCTTAAGTTTCTTGAGCCTATCTTGTTTCTTCATCTTGTATTTTCCGGGCTCCCCTACTCGCCTCAAGCCTGCCAGCGGGTGCAGGCGCAGTGGGTGATGCCGTCGTTGAGGGTGATGTAGTAGACCGATAGGATCGTTCCGTCGTCGAGTTGCGTTGAAATCGCGTAGCCCAGATCGGGGCGGGCATTTTCCGATGGATAGCGTCCTCGGATCACGGCGGCGGCCACTCGTTTCCGGAACTCCGCTCCGGAGAGACGGAGCGATTCGAGATCAGGAGGGTCGGTGATGGCCATGGACTGCGTCGGAGTGCCGCCGTCCTCGCGCAGGATGACGGTGTTTGGCGTGTCCCACGTCTCGCCGCCGTCGCTGCTCAGGACAGCGCGGACGCCCATCGGCGCGCGGCGGTAGCCGTAGGTGCACAGGATGCGTCCGTCTCTGAGCTTCAGGAGGTGGGGTGGAGAGTGCGGCCCCCAAATATCCGTCAGAAGGGGCTCCGACCAGTTCCGTCCTCCGTCGTCCGACCACATCTGGGTGAAATAGCCGTTAGCATTGCGGGACAGCGCAAGGACGCGCCCCGGCTCGACTTCCACGAATGCCGACTCGTTGATGTTCATGTCCTTGGCATGATTGCCCAGCGGAAGAAGCCGCCAGCCCCTCTTGCCGTCAGGCCCGGAGCGCCAGACCATGCTCCGCCCGTTGCCGTCTGTGTCCACGCCGTAGACCGGCACGAGGACAGTGCCGTCTTCCAGCATCGTTCCACGTGAGAATGCCACGGACTGTTGAAAGCCGGGCAGATTCCACTCTTTGCGGTCCCATGTCCGCCCCTCGTCTTCGGAGAACTGGACGAACAGCTTCATCTCTCGGACGGCTATCTTCCCCTCCAGCCACGGGTGGGGAGACACCCGCATACCCGCCGCCTCAGCCTCACCGCGTCGGTCATCGTCCCAGACCGCCCAGCCCGTGGAACCGGCGCAGAGATATGCCCCGTCATCCAGAGTGACGTTGATCCTGTCGGAGTATTCGCGTGTCGTCGGCGCAGGCCAGTTGTGCGGAATCGCGATGTCGTCCGACGGCGCCCAAGTCCTCCCGCCATCCCCCGAGGCGAGCACAGCCCAATCGCCGATCACGTGGTGGTCGCGCTTGTACGAAATCGAAAAGCCCACGGCGAGTCGACCGTCCTTGAGGTGGTCGAGCTGCGGGAAGGCGGCATAGACGCCGTCGCGCTTGTAGATTATGTGGTGCTCCAAGTTATCTCCTCTTGACTACGAAGTGGCTCGTCGGTTCACCCTTCGACAAGCTCAGGGCGAACGGATTAGGTTGTGCCCTCGAAATAGCGTCTCGGATTGTCAACGGTCAGCTTCGTTACGTCGTCGTCGCTCACGCCGAGTGACCTCAGCAGCGGCAGCACTTTGCGGGTGATGAACAGCCAGCGGTCGGGGTTCTGAGTGTCCCTTGACGCTCTGTCTTCCCGTGAGGACAGGCCAATGGTCGAGTCCCAGTCGTGCGCGATCAGCATGCGGTGGCCCCATCCGGCGTCGATCAGGTGCTTGAGCACGGCGGTACGCTCTTGCCACGACGACCCCATGAGGCCGCTCTTCTTGTGTCTGTCCATTCCGAGCCAGTAGCCGCGTCGCAGCAGTCCGGTCAGGTAGCCGAGATCGGTGGTGTCGTTGCTGTGTCCGATGCAGACGCGGTTGGGATCGACTCCCTCGTCTTCGAACACGGCGGCCTGCTGCTCTCCGATGTGCTCAGGCGCCCAGGTGTGGGTCATTATCGGCGTATCGGTCCTCATGGAGGCGCGGGCAGCCGCTCGAAGGACGCGCTCCTGTCCCGGCGTGACTCCGCCCCTGTCGCTGGCGCACTTGATGATGCCCGCCTTGATGCCCGTGCCTTCTATGCCCTCGGTGATTTCCCGGGCGTAGAAGTCGGCGATCCTGTCGATGGGCACCATCTCGAGCAGGTGCGGCACGTCGAGCCAGGTGCCGGTCGAGACGATGATGTTCACGCCCGAACGCGCCGAGACTTCCGCCTGGAGCCGCACGTCGCGGGCCTGGTCGTACGGCGCGACATCGACGATGGTGTCCACTCCCCCGCCCTTGGCGTCCGTGAGGTCCCGCACTGCACGCTCAAGCGTGGCGTCGCGGTCGAGGAACTCGGGGATTGCATGTGAACCGCTGAATCCAATGGACACGTGCTCATGACTCAAGGTGAAACCGAGTTCAGCGGTGTCGATAGGCCCCCGCGCGGTCTCGACTGTCGGCATAGCGGCCCTCCATCGAAGTTCGGCGACGGGAACGTATCACCATGCTTTCGTTCACGTCAATGAAGGGAGTGAATGGTAATTGTTCAGAGTTGATGAGATGAACGCCCCTGCCCCTGTGGATACCCGCTTTCGCGGGTATGACGGTGGCTGTGTAAGTGTCGAGGGATGGCACGATGCTTGAATAGTTAATCGCTCAATCCGGGTCTGTTGCGGCGTCAGGTCGCGACATGGAACATGGGAAGGTCATGGGCGACCTCATTGGCGTTTGACTCACTTCTTAGGGGGCACATATAATCGCCACGCCCTCAAGCAGGAACCAAAGGAGACATACCCACCAATGACGGAACTGCGCAAGAACAAAGCGAAACATACCCTGGAGGCGGGCGGCGTCGCCACCATTGCCATGGGCAACATGAGCGGCGACATAATCGAATTCCTCGGGCCGCTGGGCTTCGACGGCATGTGGATCGAAGCTGAGCACGGCCCGTTCGACTTCCAGGACATTCCCAACCTGACGCGGGCCTGCGACCTGTGGGGGATGACCTCAGTGGTCAGGATTCACCTAAACATGCAGGGAACGATCTACCGGACTCTCGATCTGGGCGCGCAGGCCGTCGTGGTCCCGCACGTCAACACGGCAGAGGAGGCGCAGAACGTCGCGGACGGCGGAAAGTTCCATCCCATCGGCAAGCGCGGCATGGCCACGAGCCGCCAGGGCATCGGGGTCGACAATTACTACGAGAAGGCCAACGATGAGACGTTGATGATCGTCCTCATCGAGGACATCATCGCCATCGAGAATATCGAGGAAATCGTCAAGGTCGACGGCATCGACGTGTTCTTCATTGCCAACGGCGACCTCTCACAGAGCATGGGCCTCATCGGCCAGCACCGGCACCCGGACGTTCTCGCCGCCGCCGACCGGGGATACGAGGCCATACTGGGGGCGGGCAAGCACGCGGGCGCACTCGTGAGCGACGACAATCTCGATTTCTATCTTGAACGGAACATCCGCTTCCTCAGCACCCAGTGGACACAGTGGGTCGGTCCGTCCGCCAAGTCGTTCCTCGACAGGTGCGAGAAGGCGTCCTGACGGTGCAGCGCTCGATGCCGTCAAAGTGACCCTTATTTCCCTATGCTGAGGGTGGACGCATGGCGTACCATGTAGTGGCTGAAACAAACGCTTATCGGAGACCGTTCCCCCACCCGTGAACATCATCGTGTGTGTGAAGCAGGTGCTCGACCCGGAGATGCCTGCATCGGCGTTCAAGGTTGATCCCGAGACCAAGCGAGTGGTCGAATCGCAGGGGACGCCGCCCGTCCTCAACGGCTTCGACGAGAACGCAGTCGAGGCCGCCCTTCGTATCAAGGACGCCGTCGGCGCGCACGTGACCGCTCTCTCCATGGGCAGATCATTCGTCATGGACGTGGTGAAAAAGCCTCTTTCGATGGGAGCCGATGACCTCGTGCTCCTGGAGGACGAGGCCTTCCACGATCTCGACTCATTCGCCACGGCCGCCGTCCTGTCCGCGGCCATCAGGAAGATCGGCGATTTCGACCTCATCCTCGCCGGACGACAGGCCTCCGACTGGGACAACGCCCAAACGCCGCTCGGAATCGCAGAGATGCTCGACCTTCCCTGTCTCACCGTTGCGCAGAAGGTCGATATGGCCGACGGGACCGTATCCGTCCAGCAGGTTGTGCCCGACGGCTATCGGGAACTGGAGGCAGACCTGCCCGCCCTCGTTACCGTGACGAACGAGCTCGGAGAGCCGCGATACGCGACGCTGCGAGGCATCATGGCGGCGGGACGAAAGACTCCCACAGTGTGGAACGCGGCAGACCTCGGCATCGATCCGACGGCCCTAGCGCCGAAGGTCACGATCACCGACCTCTACGTCCCTGAGACCGACCGCTCGGTGGAGATAATCGAGGGCGAAGACGACGCCGACGCGGGGCGCAGGCTGGCTCTCAAGCTCCGCGAAGACAAGCTCATCTGAATCGAATACCGACTACGGAATACCTATCACTATCAATCTCCAATGACCAAAATCCTCGTACTCGGTGAACTGAATCAAGACAATTCCCTCGACGCTGTGACGGGCGAGTTGATCGCGGCTGCGCGACAAATCTCGGACGATGTCGGCGTCGCCCTGTTGGGCACGGGCGTGGAAGGACCTGCCGAACAGGTAGTCTCCCTCGGCGGGTCGACAGTGTATACCGTCGAAGATCCCGCACTCAGCGGGCCGGGAATCGACCCCAAGGTCACGGCGCTCACCGAGGTATGCCGTCAGACCGGGCCCGAGGTCGTACTCGTTGGCAGGACGCAGGACGGTCGCGAGATCGGGCCGCGGGCGGCGTTCCGTCTCGGGGCCGGGCTGGCGCAGGACTGCATTCGCGTCGGAGTCGATGACGGCACCGGACGTGTCGTCGCCACAAGGCCCGTGTACGGCGGAAGCGCCATGGCAGCCGTCACCTTCCCCGGAGAAGGTGTGCAGGTTGTCGTCATGCGCGGCAGGGCGTACGAAGCTCCCGAACCGGATGTCTCCCGAAGCGGCGACATCGTGACGATTCCAGTCGACCTCTCGACCTCTCCAAACCGCGTGAGGAACATTCGCACGGTAGCCCAGGCGAGCGAGGGTGTGCGGCTCGAGGATGCGGACATCGTCGTGGCGGGTGGTCGCGGACTGGGAGGCCCGAAACCGTTCGAGGTCATCGAACAGCTGGCCGACATGCTCGGAGGGGCCATGGGAGCCTCGCGTGCGGCCTGCGACGCCGGATGGATCGATCACTCGTACCAAGTCGGTCTGACCGGCAGGACGATAGCGCCGAACGTTTACATCACCGTCGGCATATCGGGTGCTAGCCAGCACATGGCGGGATGCTCCGGGGCGAAGCACATCGTCGCAATCAACAAGGACCGCGAGGCAAATATCTTCAAGGACGCCTCTTATGGGGTGGTAGGCGACTGGCAGGCTGTAATACCATCGTTCATGGAAACCGTTAGAGACCTTGTGGACTCTTGAATTTCATGCCAATAACGTGCTATAAATTGATGTGTCGTGTCGCCGAGAGTCGGTTCCGGCTTTTGGCGCCGATTCATTAGCTTCCGGGAGGGATGTCCATTCATGGATCGCGACGATTTCGCTGTCGACCTTGAGGAGCTTTTCAACGATATCGATAACGCCGAAGTTGTTTCAATATCCTTCCCAACATTCGATAGGTCCGCCGTCTTCGACATGAGGAGCAATGAGTCCGATGGGCCGATGCTCCGTATCATGTCGATGGTCTCTTCTCCCCGCGAGCGAATCAGAAGCGTCCGACGTCTGCGCCCCGGCTTCCCACGTGCGACCGGCCTGACGGTCATTCCCTGGCACGGCTACGTCGATACCCTCGTGCAGAACGGCATTTGGGCGAAGCTCGTTGAGAGATTCTCCCGGTCGGGCTCGAACCAGCGCGAATCGCAGGACACCTGCGCCTCCGTCCTCAGGGAGCTCAGGCAATGTGAGAAGACCGAGATGACCGCCGCCATCCTCGGCGACAACTACCATACGATCTGGACGTCTCGTAACTGAGACGGCCCCGCCGACTTTTTCCCCTCTCTTCCTGTTCTCGATCGCGCTAAGACTGTCTCTCTTCCGCACGCAACCCATGTCGTCTACCGTAGTGTGGCGGGCAGTCTGCCTGTCGTCATTACCCTGAAAATGACCTCTCGTAGGGGCGATTCGCGAATCGCCCCTACAGTAGTTTTCATGATGGATGGTGTCGATGGCAACCGACATGAGGGATTGTTACGAAATGCGAGGGAATGATCCCGACTACTTCATGCACAAAAGGCGTGTGTGGGGAAACGTTGGGCTGAAAGTAGGTACACTTCTCTCGACTATGCAGAAGACCAAATGAGGAGCAACTCGTGAAGCACGGCATAGACATTCCCCCGTTTGAAGAGTTTGCGGACCCACGGTTCATGGCGGAGGTCGCGTATGAGGCCAAGCAGGCCGGATGGGACGGCGTGTTCACGTGGGACCACGTCTGGCTGGGCATGAAGGAGCCGTTCACCGACCCGTGGGTGGCGCTGTCTGTTGTCGCGGCGCGAACGGAGCGTGTCCGCATCGGGGCGATGGTAACGCCGCTGGCACGACGGAGGCCCTGGCAGGTGGCGCGGGCGACGGTATCGCTCGACCATCTCTCCAACGGGAGGCTGATCTTCGGGGTGGGTCTCGGCAGTCCCGCAGACACCGAGTTCGGCGCGTTTGGTGAGGAGACCGACAACAAGGTACGGGCCCGGAAGCTGGACGAGGGACTCGACGTTCTAGCGGGCCTTTGGAGCGGCGAGCCGTTCTCGTATGAGGGCGAAGAGTATCGCATCGACAATGTGACCTTTCTTCCAAAGCCGGTGCAGGAGCCTCGCATTCCCATCTGGGTGGGTGGTCAGTGGCCGAATCGGGCGCCATTCCGGAGGGCCGCACGGTGGGACGGGGTGTTCCCGATCGTGAACAATGGTCAGACGACCATCACGCCGGACGTCCTCCTCGAGATCGGCGATTTCACCAGGGCACATCGAACGAGCGACGGGTCGTTCGACATGGTCGCCGGAGCCGGGAACCCGATGGACGATCCGGCCGAGATCGCGGAGCGTGTTGCGGCGCTGGAGGAAGCGGGTTTGACGTGGGCGATCTATAGCTTCGGGTCATGGCACGGGACCATAAAGGGTTGCAGGGAGCGCATTCGGAAGGGTCCGCCCAGGTAGTCCGGTCTTAGGAACCACTTTGGTGCGCGGAGAACTGCCCTTCGACAGGCTTTCAAGTAACTGATCAGGACGACGGGGATTCACCACAGAGGACACAGAGATCACAGAGTGGGGAAAAAGAGTAGGCTTGGGGACAGTTACCGACACCCCTGCACGGCCCCGCTCCCGGGGCATAACGCTGCTCAGGGCGAACGTCTCTCCTAATGCTCTTCGTGCAGAACTGAACGAGATGTCACTAGGGATGGTTGCTTAGCATACGATGCGTCATTTGCGGCTGCCGTCTACGACGTTACTGGTCTTTCTTGCCATTGTGTTCCTGGATGAACTGGTGGGAGGCGTGGCGAATGCCGCATGGCCCCTAGTGCGTGACGATCTCGATCTAACGTACGTGCAGATCGGGCTGCTGCTGAGCGTGCCGGGCATTGTTTCCAGTTTCGTCGAACCGTTCATCGGCATATTGGGCGACGTGGGATATCGCAGACTGCTCGTGCTTGGGGGCGGCGTGGTGTTCGCGGCGGCGGTCGGACTCATTTCGGTAAGCCAGGGATTTGTCGTGCTGCTCGCAGCATGGGTGATTTTCTATCCCGCGTCGGGTGGGTTCGTCAGCCTGTCGCAGGCGTCATTGATGGACCTCGATCCCGCGCGCCGCGAGCAGAACATGGTGCGCTGGGAGTTGGCCGGGTGGGTAGCGGTCGCGCTCGGTCCGCTGGCGCTGACGGCTGCCATCGCGGTTGGTCTGGGTTGGCGGATGGCGTTCCTGACGATGGCCGTTCTCACGATCCCGGCGATTATCGCGGTGTCCCGAATATCTCTCGGCCCGCTGAGGAGCGAGTCCGATCCAAGCACGCCTTCGTTTGGGGAAGGGATACGCACCGCAGTGGGGGCGCTCAGGAGATTCAGGGTGGTGAAGTGGCTCGCACTTCTGCAAGCGTCGGACCTGATGCTCGACATATTCCTCGGCTTCCTTGCGCTGTACATGGTGGACATCGCCGGAGCATCCGAATCGAGAGCGGCGCTGACGCTTTCGGTGTGGGTGGGAGCGGGCCTGGTTGGCAACCTCATCTTGATTCCCCTGCTGGAACGGATAAAGGGGCTAACCTACCTGCGATTCAGCGTTGTCGCCGTGCTGGGGTTGTATCCGGCGTTCCTGCTCGCGTCTTCGGTAGAGTTGAAGCTGGTCATCGTCGCGCTGCTGGGATTTGCGTGCGCGGGATGGTACTCGGTGCTCCAAGGGCGGGCCTACTCCTCGATGCCCGGACGGAGCGGTACTATCGTGGCGCTCGGTAATGTCTTCGGGATTGTGGCTTCGGTGATTCCATTCGGGCTTGGCGTGGTGTCAGATAATTGGGGTCTCGACACGGCCATGTGGCTGCTTCTGGCAGGGCCGGTCGTGCTTCTGCTTGGTCTTGTGGTAGGTGCAGGGTCGGATAGCAGGGAGTATGAGGTGGGCTAAAGGGATCGTCACAGAAATCTCAGGGACACAGAGGATGGTGGATGGGGTATTATGGCAGCGGAGTTTGGAAGGGAGAACCCCCTTCCTTAAGTCCTTCCCCCAGCAGGGGAAGGATAGGGAGCTTGGGAGAAGTTTTTCCCAGGCGAGGGAAGGACAGTGATCAATAGGCTAAAGGAGTAAACAATGGCGCGAGAACAGCTTCGGTTTCTTGTGGTGATGGCGCACCCTCATGACTTTACCCACGTGGCGGGTACCTGCGGGGTCCACTCGGGATTGGGCGACGAGGTGATATGGGTGTCGATGACGTCGGGCAGGATGACGCACAACGAGCGTCTTGCGGACGAGCTCAGGAAGCCCGAAAGCGAGCAGGACCCGGCCATCGTCAACCAGTCGGCGGAAAGCTACGCGGCGGAGAAGGCTGCGGAGTTGAAACAGGTCGGGGCGCTGTTCGGCGTGACGGACGTGCGAGTCCTTCAGTTCACAGACAAGCCGTTCGTCGTGGAGCGGCAGCCGGACTCCATCGAGGCGATGCGTGAACTGATCCTAGAGATCCGTCCGCACGTGATACTGGCGCAGAGCCCGTTCGTAGACAGGCATCACGGTATGGCGTCTGCCACGAAGAACGACCATACGGAGACGGGCATGGCCACGATGGAGGCGAAACTGCTTGCACAGCTACCGCGCTACGGCCAGCGGACGCCGCCGCATACGGTGCCGGCCACGTTCTTCCCCGGCGTCTACTTCGCCCGCGAGTACTGGGACTTCGCCGTCGACGTGACGGACCAGATCGACGCGCGCAAGAAGGCCGAGGCAATGTACAAGTCGCAGGGTCACGACGAGGAGTACGGCGCGCGCCGAGTAGAGATAGGTGTGGGGCATCAAGGCATGTCGGCGGGAGTGCCGTACGCCGAGGGGTTCGTGCAGGAGAGCGCGCCGACGGTTCCTCACATCGAACTGTCGCCGTACACGCTTCGCAAGGGCACGGAGACGCGGGCGGATACGATGAACGTGATTGCAGGGAAGAGGTAGGGAGAGCACCCTCACGTCTAGAGACTTCCACGCAAAGAAAGGTGAAACATGCAGAAGGTCCAGGGATTCGGCGGGTTCTTCTTTCGGGCAAAGAACCCGGAAGCACTTGCGAAATGGTATCAGGACCACCTTGGTATCAATCCTGCTCCGACGAACATGGAGATGGAGCCATGGGTGACCGAGTCCGGGGTAACGGTTTTCTCGCCCTTCGATGCTGACACGGACTATTTCGCAGCGGACAAGACTTTCATGCTGAATTTCCGCGTGGCCGATTTGGACGCGATGGTCGCACAACTGAAGTCTGCGGATATCGAGGTCAGCCTCGAAAGCGAGATGGAGGGCATAGGCCGCTTCGCCCGCATCCACGACCCCGAAGGAAACGCGATCGAGCTTTGGGAACCCACTTCGTAAGATTTGACATTTCAAACTGAGGCATTACAAGGCTCCGAATGGGAGAAGGGGCTGGCCCGGCGGGTAAACGAAGCAGGGGCAGGTTTGAAACCTGCCCCTACCGGGTTAAGCGATCGCCGTGAAGTACACGCCGATGGCCGCTAGCTCGTCGGAACTGGCTCCATCGGGAGCTTCTGGTCCTCCATCTCGGCGAGGGCGCGGTTGAGGGCGTTCATGTAAGCCCTCGCGCTGGCGACGATGATGTCGGTGTCGGAGCCGCGCCCGACAAAGGTGTTGCCGTTCTGCCGGATGCGGATGGTCACGTCGCCCAGCGCGTCGACGCCCTCGGTGACGGCGTCCACGCGGAACTCGGTCAGGGTGTTCGGCACACCGACGATGCGGTTGATGGCCTGATAGACGGCGTCGACCGGTCCGGCTCCGGTGGCGGCGTCGGTAACTGTCTCGCCGTCCGGGTTGACGAGTTGCACGGTGGCGGTGGGAATCTCACCGTTGCCGCAAGTGACCTGTACTCGCTCCATCTTGTAGACCTGCACGACGTCCTGACGGCGGCGCTGCATGGACATGAGCGACATGAGGTCGGCGTCGGTCACCTCGCGCTTGCGGTCGGCCAGTTCCTTGAATGCCTGGAATGCCAGGTCGAGCTGCGACTGGTCGAGCGTGAAGCCCAACTCTTCCAGCCGAGACCGGAGACCGGCGCGTCCGCTCAGCTTGCCCAGCACGAGGCTGCTGCTCGGCCAGCCGACGGTGTGCGGGTCCATGATCTCGAAGGTGGTGCGGGACTTGATGACGCCGTCCTGGTGGATGCCGGAGGCATGGCGAAAGGCGTTCGCCCCGACAATGGCCTTATTGGGCTGAACGGGGAACCCGGTGATGTCGCTGACGAGTCGGCTCGTGCGGTAGATCTGCCGGGTGTCGATATTGGTCGTCACGCCGAGGGCATCACCACGGGTCTCGATGGTCATGATGACCTCTTCAAGGGAGGCATTGCCCGCGCGCTCGCCGAGGCCGTTGATGCATCCCTCGACCTGTCGAGCGCCTTCTATGACGGCCGCGATGCTGTTCGGCGCGGCGTTGCCGAGGTCGTTGTGGCAGTGGACGCTGATTATGGCCTTGTCGATGTTCGGGACGTTCTCCTTGATGAGGCGGATGCGCTCAGCGAACTCGGTCGGGAGCGCATACCCGACGGTATCGGGAATGTTCACGGTGGTAGCGCCGGCGTTGATGCAGGCCTCGAGCATCCGGTACAGGTACTCGATGTCCGTGCGCGTGGCGTCCATCGGCGAGAACTCGACGTTGTCGCAGAGGTTTCGGGCGCGCTCGACGGATGAGACAGCCTGATCGAGCACCTCCTCCGGGTTCTTTCGCAGGAGGTCCATCAGGTGGCTGTCGGAACTCGATATGAACGTGTGGATGCGAGGACTGGCGGCGTCCTTGATAGCCTCCCACGCGGCGTCGATGTCGCCGGGGACGCAGCGTGCGAGCGATGCGATGGTAGGCACGCGGACCTCCTTGGCTATGGCGGAGACCGCCTCGAAGTCGCCCGGTGAGCTTGCGGCGAATCCCGCCTCGATGATGTCAACGCCGAGGCGTTCGAGCTGCTTTGCGATCTCCATCTTCTCGTCGAGCGTCAGGCCGATTCCGGCGGACTGCTCGCCGTCGCGCAGCGTGGTGTCGAAGATCAGTACGTTATCTTTGGTTGTCATGGTATTTCTCCCTTGTACGGCAGGCTTGTACGTGTCTCTAACCCTTCGGTCGGTTAGTGAGGGGCCGTTACCTAAGGGCAACGCAGTCCGCCATGCCGAGCCCTGCCAGGACCCGCCATTGCCGGCGAACTACGTGGGATTCCTCCGTTGTGTGCATTCGTCTTACCTCGTACTACTCAGCTTGGACAGTATGCCTCTTTCAAATTCAGTCAATGTCACAGGATAGCCTCCGGTAAGGCCCTCCGTAGCCCTCTCCAACGTCGTGACATGAACTTTGTCTCGAACCAATTGGAAACTTCTGCCATCGTCGGTTTCTTCAAAATCCACTGTGAACCAAGCAATGTCTCCGCTCGAGAGGTCATCAACCTCTTCCATATGTCCCAATGACGCGAAGAAGTGTTTATCGACTACAACCGCCATCTTCTTTCCCCACCGTCGGAGCGTAGGCACCTTGGTTTGCAACTGGGGCATCAATCGCTTAGGCCCGCTACTTCGATAGTCCGGTCTCCGTGTGTGTCCCGGAAATGGCGGCCCTTCACCTCCAAACGCTCCGATGCTATGGAACTCAGCGGTCATGCTCCTGCCTGAGAAATAGACCGCCTGTATCTCCAGAGCGCACCATTCCAGGCTCGACAAGTGATTCCCTCGATTAGCCAGAACCATATCTATCCGCCCTACGTGAGCATTGCGTTCTTCCGCTTTGAGAAAACCGACTTCAGTTACTATTTCGGGTGTCGGCGTACCAAGAACGGTCTCACCGACCCACTGAAATATCGTCATATCCTCTTCAAATCGTCGAGGGCAAAGTACCCGCAATCCGTCTTCGTCATCCAGTGTCGGAACGGCTAGCCCATCGTCGTTCCTATAGAGACGGAAGGAACAGACTCCACCTTTCTTGGTGCATGAACCTCCTTTGATCCTAAATGGACATGGCTGAGTTTCCGGGGAACTGGAATATGTTCGCCTCTCGTCGGAAGTCAGCCCTACATAAGAATGTCCGTACCACTCTCCTATTCCAAAACGGCGTGTTTTGCTCACGCCGACAGCTCACTCGACGTGATGAGCAACTCATACAAAAGGTCGTGGTGCGTATTCTTCATAGGCACCTTAGACATGCAGAACCTATGGCCCCGCGCCATTCGGATGATTTCATCACTCTCGTCGTATGTCATCATGAAGGGACCTTTTACGGTGGCCATGCGCTCGAACAGGTCTTCATGGTCGATATCATTATGGTTGTAGAGGCGTCTTCCGGCTCGCTTTCCTGCGGCGGTGTACGGGGGGTCGATGAAGAACGCGGTCGTTGGGCTATCCTTACCCTGGTCGATGAGGCTCATGCCATCGCCATGAATGAACTCGATCCGGTCAGCATAGCTTCCGATGGCGCGGATGCGAGTAGCTAGAGTTCTGGGATACCAGCGGGACGCGACGCCGCTTCCATTTTCACCTTGCTTCATTATCGAGGCGCCCTTGGCAAGAATGCCGCCACGACTAATCCTGTTTCGCAGCAACGTTTTGAATGCGGTGTTGACTTCATCACCATCAGTCTCGCCCAAGATCGCCTGCACGTTTTCATTGGTCGCTTCGAACACCTCTACCAGTTGCGCCAGCCGCTCAGAATGGTCGATGATGCATCGCCACAGGAGAGCGATGTCGGGATCGATTTCACACAGCACCGCACGATCCGCCAGTCCGTCCATCACGGCCGTTAGAGACGCAATAGCGCCACCAGCGAAAGGTTCTACAAACACTTCCGGACGAGTATCCAAACCGGCTAGCCAATTACGTATCTGAGGAACAAGCCAAGTCTTGCCACCGGGATAGCGCAGGGGGCTCCTCTGCGGCACGGACGCGACATTGACTACACTCTCCGACAGCACAGGGATGGCATTCGGAGAGAACTCAGGCTCGATGCCCAAGAGACCGCCCATGCTTATCGGAACAGCACTTCCTCCGCGATTTGCCTGGTGTCTCACGGTCGTCATACGTGACCTTCTCAATACAGTCTTTTGCCCATGCTTATGCGGTCTTCGACCGAGAACCCTAGTTTTTTGTAAAAGTCGACAACGTTTGAATTCGAGCCAACAACCTGCAGATTCACTTTCAGGCATCCGAGGGCTTTCAGGGACTGCTCGATATTCTCTACCAATGCCGTTCCGATGCCTCTGTGTCGCTCGCGGTTGTAGACTGCCAGTGAGTAGACCCAGCCTCGGTGTCCGTCGTAGCCGCCCATTACGGTGCCTATCACCCGGCCTTCGGTGATTGCGACCAGGAAGAGGTCGGGGTCGCGGGAGGTCTTTTGCTTGATCGATAGCAGAGGGTCGTTATGCAGTCCGTCGTAGCCGAAGACGTTGGTCCACAGAGCGACGACGCTCTCCGTGTCGGTTTCAACGAACCTCCGGATTTCGAATGCCTTCTCCCATGATTAGTTTGCCTCCTATGGGTAGTTAGTCGGCATCCTTTAGGAAACTCATCATGCCACGGAGTTCCGCGCCGACCTTTTCGATGGAGTGCTCGGCGGCTTCTTTGCGGAGTTGGGTGAAGCGGTGGCGGCCCTCGTCGTTCTCCGCTATCCACTCGCGGGCGAAGGTGCCGTCCTGAACGGCCTCGAGTACCTTCTTCATGTTCTCCTTGACGCGCTCGTCGACGACGACCGGGCCCCGGGTCAGATCGCCGTACTCGGCGGTATCGCTGACGGAATAGCGCATGTACTCCATGCCGCCCTGGTAGAGCAGATCGACGATGAGCTTGAGCTCGTGCATGCACTCGAAGTAGGCCGACTCCGGCTGGTACCCCGCCTCGACGAGGACCTCGTAACCCGCCTTGATGAGGGCGGTTACGCCGCCGCAGAGGATGGTCTGCTCGCCGAAAAGGTCGGTCTCGGTCTCCTCCTTGAAGGTGGTCGTTAGGACTCCGGCTCGTGTGCAGCCCACTCCCCTGGCGTAAGCCAGGCCGATGTCGCGGGCGGAACCGGAGGCGTCCTGATGGATTGCCAGCAGTCCGGGCACGCCGGAGCCGCGCGTAAAGACCTCGCGCATCCGGTGACCGGGGGCCTTGGGCGCGACCATGGAGACATCGATGTTCTCCGATGGGGTGATGGTCTCATAGTGGATATTGAAGCCATGGGCGAACATGAGCGTCTTGCCCGCGCCCATGTGCGGGGCGATCTCCTGATTGTAGACATCGGCCTGGAGGTGGTCGGGGATGAGCACCATGACGATGTCGGACTCCGCGGCCGTCTCGTCGACGGTTCCGACGCGCAGGCCGTCGCTCTCGGCCTTTTCACGGCTTCTGCTGCCCTCGTACAGTCCGACCATCACGTTGAGGCCGTTGTCATGGCAGTTGAGGGCGTGGGCGTGACCCTGGCTTCCGTATCCGATGATGCCGATGGTCTTGTCCTCCAAGAGGGACAGGTCGGCGTCGTTGTCGTAGAACATCTCTGCTGGCATTTTTTTGTTTAGACTCCGTTTTGTTGGGTTTGAGATTACACAGATGCGGCTTCGCCCCAGTTGCGACCCCTGGCTCCCGTCTGTTGTTCGTGCATGTGGCCTATCCATCGTTCCATGACGATGGTGCCGGTGCGCATAACTTCCATTATGCCGAAGCGTTTCACGAGACCCAGGAGGGACTCGATCTTGTCCTGGTCGCCGGTGACTTCGACGATCAGGTGGTCCGGGGAGACTCCTGCTATCTTTGCGTTGAATATCTCGACGATCTGGATGATCTCTGAGCGGGTCTCACTGGTGGCCCTGATCTTGATGAGGGCGAGCTCACGCGATACGACATTGTCGCTGGACACCTCGGAGACGCGGATGACGTCGATGAGCTTGTGCAGGTGCTTGTTGACCTGCTCGATGGTGCGCTTGTCGCCCTCGACGACAAAGGTCATACGCGAGAGGTCCGGCTCTTCGCTGTGGCCGACGGCAAGGCTGACGATGTTGAACCCGCGCCTGCGGAACATGCTGGAAACGCGGTTCAGGACACCTGGCTTGTCTCTCACGAGGGCGGTGATGGTATGGTTCTGGACGGTGGTGCCGTTCGTGGTCATCGTGCCACCTCCCACGGGGCGAAGTCGGGTTCCTCGACGAGGTCCTCGATGGTGCCTCCCGCCTTGATCATGGGATAGACGCGCTCCTCTTCCTCGACGATGAAGTCGATGACTACGGGTCCGTCGTGCGCCATAGCCTCTTCGATGGCTCCTCGCACCTGCACCTTGTCGGTGACGCGCATGGCCTTGATTCCGAAGGCCTCGGCGAGCTTCACGAAGTCAGGGTTCGCGGTGTAGGCCGTGGCAACGTAGCTCTTGTCGTAGAAGAATTCCTGCCACTGGTGGACCATACCGAGCACGTTGTTGTTGATGATGGCGAACTTCACGGGCAGACGGTTCTCGACGATGGTGGCTAATTCGCACATGGTCATCTGGAATCCACCATCTCCCGCAACCGACCATACGGCCTTGCCGGGCGCGCCGACCTGTACGCCCATCGCGCCGGGCACCTCGTAGCCCATCGCGCCGGAGCCGCCCGACGTGATGAAGGAGCAGGGGTACTTGTAGGTGAAGTGCTGGGCGGCCCACATCTGGTGCTGGCCGACGCCGGTCACGACGATGGCGTCGCCTTCCGTAACCTCGGACAGCTCCTTGACGATGAGCTGCGGCAGGAGTTGGTTCGCGTCGCGAATGTTGTGAGAAGGATGCTCCGCCTTGAGTTCCTCGATGCGCTGGAGCCATTCGGTGTGGGTGTTTTCGCTGACCTGCGGGTTGAGCTTCGTCAGCACACGTTTGAGGTCTCCCACGATAGGTACGTCGACCTCGACGTTCTTGCCGATTTCGGAGGGGTCGATGTCGATGTGAATCTTCTTGGACCTCCGAGCGAAGGCGCTCGGCTTGCCGGTGATTCGGTCGTCGAAGCGCATGCCGAGGGCTATGAGCAGGTCGGCCTCCTCGATGGCGATGCTGGCGTAGGCCATGCCGTGCATTCCCGGCATACCGACACAAAGGATGTGATCGTCGGGGAACGAGCTTATGCCGAGCAGGGTCGTTATGACCGGAATTTGCGCCTTCTCAGCCAGTTCGCGCAACTCTTCATACGCCCCGGAGAAGACGATACCGTGACCGGCTAGGATGACAGGCCGTTCGGCCTCTTCTATCAGATTGACGGCCTTTTTGATCTGGCTGTTGTGGCCCTTCAGGTTCGGCTTGTAGCCGGGCAGGTCGATCTCCAGGGCTTCGTAGTACTCATCGAACGTCTCGTAGGGAAGCTCAACCTCCTCGGTCTGCACATCCTTGGGCACGTCGATGACGACAGGGCCGGGCCTGCCGGTGTTGGCGATGTGAAAAGCCTCCTTGACCACCTGCGGTATCTCTATGGGATCCATCACCAGCGTATTGTGCTTGGTGATGGGGAGAGTGATGCCTGTGGTGTCGGTTTCCTGGAAGGCGTCGGTCCCGATGGAGGCGCGCGCCACCTGTCCGACGACGGCGACGACAGGGACGGAATCCATCTGGGCGGTCGCGATGCCGGTTATGAGGTTGGTGGCTCCGGGGCCGGACGTGGCCCAGCATACGCCTACTCTGCCGGTTACGCGGGCGTAACCGTCGGCGGCGTGGGCGGCTCCCTGCTCATGACGAGTCAGGATGTGTCGGAGCTGCAGGTACTCCGGCAGGGTCTGGTAGAGAGGCAGGATTGCTCCGCCGGGAAGACCGAAGATCTCTACGACGCCCTCACGTACTAGGCTTTCGCACAGTAACTGTGATCCATTCAGTCGGATTCCCATGATCTTCGCACCTCCCTTGCTCGGAGTATTTTCTTCCACCGTTCTGTCGTACTAAGCAAAAAGTCCCGTCCCACCAAAGGGACGGGACTGCTGATTAGACAATTCCCGCGGTACCACCCTCGTTCCCTCCGACCCATGTCCATATCTCTCACTTTGGGGGAGAGACCCTGTGTGGGTGCTTGGAGGACACTCATGGCTCCGTGGAGCCGGGCCGTAACGGGGCCTGACCGCCCTGCCCTATGTCGGAATCACACCTGATGCGATGTCCGGTATCAAGCAGGATGCTCGGGGGCGAGTTCGCGGTCGCTGTCACGCCGGGGCTTCCACCAAAATACCCCGTTCTCTATCGTGCGCTTCCCGTTACTACTCCCCTTCGACGCATACTTCAAGTATTCGAATGTTACGCAAGTATAAGGCTAGCACGCACAAGGTTGCTTCGTCAATGAAAATTCGGGCAGCCGGTTCGGCAGTTGCAGCCAGGTCATCGGACCTGTTGTGCCCTACCGACTCTCACTATTTGGTGTCATCCGGAGATTCCGGCAGAAACCAGCGTCGGAACAGGTAGAGGAGGAAGACTATGATTACACCGAGGGCGCCCAGGGAGACGTTCGCCGTGAAGACGGCAAAGGTGAAAATGGCAATTGAGAATACGAAGAGTCCTACGAATATCCAGTAGAGTGTCACGAGCGTCCTCCATGTCGAGCTCGGTTCGGTGTGAATCATACACGTTCGGGGCCGTATTCGGTTCCGTTAGGGTAGAAAGCTGCAGCGCAATGGCATAGGGTATTGTCGCCAACACCTCGAGCGTGGAGACGAGATGAGCAAAATAGCCGAGATCCAATCCGTTGTCGATCGTTTGAACGAAGAGAGCAATGGCAGTATTCGCCGGTACGGATTTGAATTTGATGAAGCGTGGATAGAATCTTTCCTCAGTGATCGTTCTGTTGACGAGGCGACCGACGACCTGGAGCGATTGGCGGAGTGGCACGGTTGGGTCAACCGGCAGAATCACGACGGCGTGACCCTGACGCCGGTTCTGAAGGACTATCTCGTTCAGCCGGGGGCTCTCGACGACAAGCTGGCGGAGATCGACCGGCTTCGAAAGAACACGAGAGTGGGTCGCTTCGATCCCAGCAATGAGGTGGAGCGCGACCTCGAATACCACAGGTTCAACTGGGCTTATCACGAGGAGATCAAGCCCGACTTCGACCCATATACCAGTGCTCCCTACGATGAGTTCATAAAGCTGCCCTTGCTCGGTCCGCAGACGTACGAAGAGTTCGTTCTCGACGGGCAGAACCTCGTAGAGGCGAGGAGGGTGGCATACGAGGCGTATACGCTACTGAGATTCCTCTTGAAATTCCGCGAGGAGACAACACGACCGATAGTCATCATTGGCAACGACCGGTATGGAAGGCAGTGGGGAGTCGAGCCGCTGGAGGAGCATCTCAAGGACGATTTCACGATCGTGTATCCCCGCGTGCCTTCCCACAGGTCGACTCGCCTGACGGTGCCGAACATGATCCTGAGATCGGGAGTCCGCGCAGGTCCGGACCGTGGAACGATTCGGTACCTCAGCAGCGAGATGCCGCATGTGATCGTCGTCGACGCGCGGAACGTGGGACAGGGCAAGGACAGGTTGGTGATGCGAATGTCGCGGGGGGCGAGAGACTACGCGAACTGGTTCATCGCGTTCAACGACCTTCGGGCGGGAGGCGACGTGTCGAAATACGAGGACAAGATGCCCCACGCTTCCAACCACTTCCCGGAGATCAAGAGGTGGTATGCCTTCGTGGAGGTGCAGAGGAAGATACGCCCATGGGTAGAACGGGGCGAAACGTATTCAATGACGATGTGGGCACCGGAGATTACCGACGAGACGATGCTTGGAGACTTCCGTGTGAAGACTCGGCCGGTCGAGTATGGGTCGGACGTGCCACAGGTGGTGATGGCGAATCCGATAATCTACCGCACGGATGCGGACGACCCCGACATCCATGAGAACCTGCGAGGGAACCGGCCATACTACTACGACGGGCCGGAGCGTCACGTTCGGCACGAGCTGCAATTCGGGTTCGGCGATCATGGCCTGGAGTCGAGAGTCATCGGCAACACGTCGGATGAGTTAGTGGAAGCCGTGCAGGAATTCATGAGACAGGAGGTGGCGCGGCTCCTTGCCGAGGAGAGCCGAGGTGGCTGACATGCCTGAGGGCATCGCCCTTCCGAGAACCCAGACGAATTACGCATGGAGTATAATGCACCTCAACCTCTTGACCGTCTCGTTTGTACTATATGTGTAGGTGCCCAAATAAATGATGCTTCTGAGAAGACAGTATCGCCCAGAATCCCTCCGCCGAGCACATCAGTGACTAGATCCACATGGGGCATCCGTGTGCTCGCTTGGCAGGCGTTTTCCGGAGCATTCGGAACGCTGTTGTCCCGCTGTAAGAGATGCGCAAACTAACGAACGCACGACTCGTGTCCAATCGACTGTTGGACGAGTGGAAGCTCCTTTCGAGCGTGTTCATCGGCATACTTGTCGCCGTGACGATCAGTGTGGGGTCGACGGTATACCTCACCGCCCTTGAACAGCTGGCTTTTCGGGTGTCACTCAACCAGATTCCCGCGCCCCAGCTCAACCTGAGCGTCTTCGCCAAGCGCATTCCCCTTACAACAGAGGCCGTGGACGAACTGGACCAACTCGTCCATTCGATAGCTACGGAGCATATCGAGGACCTGTACGCGGGACAGGAGATGTACCTCAGGGGCACCGCGTCCATCGTAGGGACGGATGAATTGCCTCTGCCGGCCGTAGGCGACCAAGAGTCCCTTCCTGTGGTCTTGGACGGGTTCTTTCACACCCTGACCAACTTCCAAAATCGATCGGTCTTCGTAGATGGTCGGGCGCCAAGCACGGAGGTTGCGGAGACTTCCGACGGGATAACGGTTGAAGCGGTGATATCGGAACAGGTGGCCGATGATTCGGAACTTGGCGTCGGAGACTCGGTCGTCGTGGCCGTGGACGCGTTCGTGGAAACGAGGATCACGGTAAATATCGTGGGGGTCTTTCAAGCCGACGATCTCTCGGACGAGTTCTGGTCGATGGCTGCGCTCGTGCTCACCTCCCAATCCAGACCGGCGCAGGGTGGCGAGGAATCGGGATTCCCGCCGCCCGACGGTGTGTTGTGGGACGAAAACCAGAACCTGGCAATCGGCCTCTTCGTTCGTATCGAGGTCTTGACGGACGCCATTGGGCCCGCATACGAGAGGACGCTGGTCAATCCCATCGTCTTTGGAAAGATCGATAAGGAAAAGCTGAGCAGTTGGACAGCAGCCGGATTCATCCACCGCTTGGATCTGCTTGAAGACGACATTTACAATTCGATTGTCGGCGCGACCGTTAGCTCAGGAACGGTTCGCGGGCTGATCGCAAACGTTGGGAGGCGGGTGTTCTTCTCGAGGATTCCCCTGCTCTTCCTGCTTACGATCATGGTCGTCACGGTGCTGTTCTACATGACGATGATGGTCTCCTACCTAGCGAAGAGCAGAGAGCGGGACTCGGCGCTAATGCGGACGCGGGGGGTTGGAATCTCCGAACTTCTGCGACTCTACTCGATCGAGGGCGTCGTGATGTGCCTGCTGGCATTCATCTTGGGACCCCTGATCTCCTTTGCGACGATTGCCCTGATCGGGCTCATGCCTCCGTTTCGAGCTACTACCGGGGGCGAGCTTCTCCTAGTCAGGGCTGATCCACTCTCCTTCGCTATCGGCGCGGGAGTGGCTATGCTGTGTCTTTTCCTGTACGTGGCCTTCGGGGCAGCCGGCGCAAGGAGTGGTCTGCTCGTACAAAGGGTCAAGGCGGCAAGACCGGCGACCATGTCGTTCTTTCACAGGTACTATCTCGACGTAGGGCTCGTGGCCGTCGGAGGGCTGGTATTTTGGGAGCTTCAGAGCAGGGAGCAGATCGTTTCGAGCGGCCTGTTCACCCAACTCCAGGTCAACGAGACGCTGCTGTTTGGCCCGATCCTCTTTCTCATCGTGGTTGCCTTATTCTTCATGCGGCTGTTTCCCCTGTTCGTCCGCTACATTGGCGGTGAGTCGCGCGGGCTCATTCATCTGATCGCGGGATTCTCCGTTGTGGCACTGGCGGGTGGCTCACTCTTCCTGAGCTACCAGGACGGGATGGTCTCCGAGGCATACGTGCCAGCGGCCCTCGCATTGGCAGTCGGCGGAGCCTACTACGTAACTTCGCGGTACCTCAATGGAAAGTGGATATGGGCAGGCATGGCCGTCCAGACGGCTCCGATCGCGGGGTACGTACTCACTGGGGATATTCAACCGTCCAACCCACTCTTCGTCGCGGAGATCGGACTCCTGGCAATTGTGCCGGGCCAAGTTCTGTACCAACTGCTCTCGCTTGTTATCCGATCGGCCCCTGCGTGGCTTTCCATCAGCCTGTGGCACATGGCCCGAAATCCGCTGCAGTACACGTGGCTGGTGCTCCTCCTTGTGCTGGTAACGGGCCTCGGTATCTTTGCGACCACGGTGGGGGGCACGCTGACTCGCAGCCAGGACGAACAGATCCAGTTCGGCACTCCAACCGACATGCGAATCCAGGGCACACCGCTGTTTCTGAAGAAGGGGCTTCCGGGCATGCTGGAGGAATTCGTGGAGACGCCGGCGATAGACAGCGGAGCGCTCGGATACCGGTCAAGCGCGTCACTTGGCAGCGTAAGTATGCAGCTCTTGGCACTGGAACCTAAGGCGTTCGCCGAGATCGCATGGTTCCGCAACGATTTCGCGGACCTGGAACTGGAAGAGATCATGGACTTGATCGCAGTGCCTGGCAAACAGGGGGGAATCACACTCCCGGCGGACTCGGAGAGCATCGGTCTGTGGATCAAGCCGCTTGAACCGCAGCCTCTGATGTCCGTTTGGGTGGTGATTCGAGACGCAGAAGGCAAGGTCAATACCATATCCCTTGGAGATGTGGGCAGTCTCGATTGGCATAGTGCGAGCACCGTCCTGCCCGATGACCTAGTCAGGCCTCTCAACCTCATGGCGGTATCGCTGTACGAGCCCGGAACCACAACACAGACCTCGGGCGGGGGAACGCCCGGAACGGTGCTGTTCGACAATGTTTACGTGGTCCTTTCGGACGGCTCGGAGGTGGTATTGGAGGGGTTCGAGGGAACCAATGTCTGGTCGCCGATACCCACGAACTTCTTTAATTCGGACGTTCTCTACACTGCGGCCGACGACCCTTACGAGGGAAGACGGGCCGGCGTCTTCACCTTCGGAACAGACAGAAACCGATCTGTACGAGGGATATACGAGGCCGCGGGCAGAGGCGTAATTCCCGCAGTCATCAGCCGTGACGTCTCCGAGGCGACGGGCTTGCGGCCTGGAGTATCTCAAATTGTGAGCGTCTCGGGCTGGCTGGTCCCCATCGAGATCAAAGGAGTGATCGACCTCTTCCCAACGCTCAATACGGCGAACTCAGGATTCATGCTGGCCGACATCGATGCCCTGCTGGAGTACATGAACATGATGAGCCAGCTTTCATCCGTCGTCCCGAATGAACTGTATCTCAGGAAGACAGGAGAAGCGCCGGAGATCGTCGAGGAGATCTCTCAGGAGATGGAGAGGATCCTCCTCAAGGTGAACGACACCACGGAGCAGAGGGAGGAGATTCGCAGAGACCCGCTGCAGAACGCCGGTTGGAGGGCCCTTGTGTTCATGGCGTTGGGAGTAGTGCTGCTGGCAGCGATTTTCGGTTATGTGGCGTACATGCTCCTGGTGGGCGAGAGCAACAAGCACGAGATGGGATTCCTCCAGTCGCTTGGCCTGTCGAAGATTCAGCTTCTTGGACTACTCAGCTTTGAACACTTGACCGTTGTGGCGCTTGGCCTTGGGGTTGGGACTTGGGCAGGCTTCCAGATGAGCCGACTCATGGTCGCGCCACTGGCGGTGTCGGACATTGGGCAGTCGATAGTGCCGCCGTTCATTCTCGTTACCGACTGGACGTTGATGCTTCCGACATACGGAATGATCCTGGCGATATTCGTAACGGTAATGTTTATTCTCTATCGATCAATCGGCAAGACGAAATTGTTTGAACTGGCACGCAGCGGCGAGGCATAGACCGCCGGCATGAATCGAACGGATAGTAACTTTAGAGAGTCACGGGCGTACTAATAGGCAGTAAACTTTTCTCGCCGGGGCGATTCAGCTACAATCCGAGCGGTGGGGATAGGACTTAGCGGGACCCACAGTATAAGGGAGATGGAATGGTCTCAGCCGTACAGCGGTTCATTTCCGCTTGGCAGTTTGTACTGAAGCGCAGCCTGGCCCACTGGCGACTGTTGTCTTCGGTCGTCCTTGGCGTGCTGTTGGCGTCGTCAATCATGTCGGGAACGGTGATCTATTTCGACGCGCTCAGGGAGATAGCGCTGCGCAGCGCGCTGGACCAGCACTCCGAAGCCGAACTGCACATCATCATGCAGGGGCAGAGGGGCCCGGTGAATCGTGAAGAGGCCGATCGAGTCTCGGGGGTCGTGAATCAAGTCGTTTGGGACAGACTAAACTGGCTCGTCGAGGGCAGGCTAAGCGCGGCAAAGACTCCCACGATGTTCCTTACGGCAACCGGCGACGAGGCCGTTGCGGGCGACGACAACGCCAGGACGTACTTCGCCTATGTTCCCAACATCGAGCAACACATCGTTATCCGGGGAGGTGTCGCCCCGGGCGTCAGCCCGGTAAACGCGCCCGGAGAACCATTCACCATAGAGGCGATGATTCCGGTCGAGGCAGCGGAGACATTCGGTACACGCATAGGAGACCGGGTGTCCGCGGTGCTGCCGTGGTCGGATGACCTCGCCCACGTAGAAGTGGTGATCAGCGCCATCTTCCAACGCGAGGACCCTGAGGCAGAGGTCTGGCAGCTTGAGAGAGAAGTCCTTGAAGCAGCGACCGGCACCAGCTTCAGGACGATGCCCTTCCATATATCCGAAGAGGCGTTCCTTGAGACCTTGGGACCTCGACTCCGGAGGATGGAAGCCACCTACGCATGGCTCCTGATGACCGATGCCGACCGAGTCAATGCCAGAAACAGCACCTCCACGCTGTTGGACATCAGGGGAACGAATGCGCTGCTGAGTTCCACGCTATCTAGCTTCCGACAGACGACGACCCTGGACAACGCACTCGACGAGTACGACAGGCGTTTGTTCTTCAGCAAATTGCCGATGTTCGTTGTGTTGGTGCTAATCGCGATCGTGATCCTGTATTACGTCGCCACGTTGTCATCGCTGGTTGTGGAAGACCGACGGAACGAGGTTGCCCTGCTGAGAAGCCGGGGGGCCAACTCGACGCAGATTCTCATGGTATTCGTCATGGAAGGACTGACGATCGCTGCGTTGTCCGTGATATTCGGTCCCATTCTGGCGGCGTTGGCCATCAGCGTGCTGGGCGTGACGCCGGCGTTTTCCGATCTGGGCGCCGACGGTCTCCTGTCGGTCAGCCTTTCAAGCGGTGCCTACATGATGGCTGCGCTGGGCGGTGTCTTGAGCTTCGTTGCCCTGATATTCCCGGCGTTCAGAGCGTCTCAAATGAGCGTGACCCAAGAACGTCAAAGGTCGGCCAGACCGACCGACTTGCCGTTTGTCCAGAGGTACTATCTCGACGTATTGCTGCTCATCGTGGGAATCCTGCTGTTCCGACAGTTGACCGAACAGGGTTCGGTAGTGGCCAGGAACCTGTTCGGAGAAATCGCGGTGAACCAGATGCTGCTGGCGGTGCCGGGGATAATACTGGTGGCGTCGGCGATGGTGCTCTTGCGGCTGTTCCCCGTTGTGATGAACCTTGCAAGCCGCCTACTTTCCGCGTGGCTGCCGGCGGGTATGGTTATGGGAGTCTGGCAGATGGCGCGAAACCCGGCGCACTACGCCCGACTGTCCTTGTTGCTGATTCTGACGGCAGGGCTGGGAATCTTCGCGGCGAGCTTCAGCGCGACGCTCGACCGCAGCTTCGTCGAGCGGGTGCTCTTCTTCACCGGAAGCGACGTACGGCTCAACGGAAACGTTCCCACCTCAGGGTTCCGGCGGGGTCTATCTCCAGACGACCAGTTCATGTCCACGAGTGTGCTGAAGGACCGATATGAGAACCTCCTCGGAGTTGAGAAGGTCAGTCTCGTTCGCAGGAGTTCGGGGCACGACCTTTCCAAGCTATTCGGCGGCACCTACGACATGGTGGCGGTCAACCCGGAGGACTTTCTGGATGTTGCCTGGTTCCGAGAAGACTTCGCCGGGCAACCCGTGGACGAACTAATTTCCTCACTGGCCCTCGAAGGCGGACCGGAGGGGCTGCCCATTCCGAACGGATCGAAGCATCTCACTCTGAGAATCAAGCCGGACCGGCCACATCCATCCGTCCGCATGACAGCGCGGATATTAGACTCTCGCGGCAGATACTACACCTATGTTCTCGGTGAGCTGAACTTCGCCGACTGGGCGGAACTTAGCGTCGATCTGACGGCGGTCGGAGGAAGGGGGCAGCCGTCAACCGCTCCATCGGAGCCGATTTCCCTCGCCTCGGTGACCATCCGGGAGCGCCGAGGCGACAGGCAACTCCAACCCGGATCCGTCCTGATAGATGAGATCAAGGCGAAGACGGAGACAGGTAGGACGACCGTTATCGAGTCATTCAATGACGTGGAAGGCTGGAGTCTTCTGCGGACTACCGAGACCGCGATCGCAGACGTGCTCCGGGCGTCCGACGTTGGATTCGAAGACGAGTCGGGGTCGGCCCTCTTCTCATGGGCCGAGGGCGCGGCGGCCTCGGTGCGTGGCATTTTCCCCGGTCAGTTCACTCCTCTACCGGTGCTCGCAAGCAAGGGATTCAACAAGAATACCGGCCATAAGGTCGGCGAGGAATTCGACGTTTCGGTCTCGGGACATCGCGTACCCGTGCGAATCATCGATGAGATGGAGTTCTTCCCCACGATGAATTTGCGGGAGAAGAGCTTCCTCGTTTCTGACATGAGTTCTCTCGTGAAGTATGCAAGCATGGGAACATTGAACAGCGAGGTCCTGCCCAACGAACTCTGGATTTCATCGACGTCCACGGGGGCAGAACGAGCAGCGCTCATCGAGGAGTTGAACACCAACGGCGGATTTCTGATCGACTCATTCCAAGACAGGGACGCCCTGCTGGCCGAGTCGAAGGTGGACCCGCTCGTGAAGGCGGGATGGAGATCGCTTCTGTTCATCGCCTTCTCGTCGGTGCTGGTACTGAGCTGCTTGGGGTTCCTCGTGCACGCCTACATATCGTTTAGAAACAGACAGCTCCAGTTCGCCCTGCTGCGAACGGTGGGATTCTCCATGCGGCAGCTCGTCACGATGGTATGGCTGGAGCAGATGCTGGTGATTCTCGTAGGACTGGCGCTGGGAACGTGGATGGGCGGAAGACTGGGCGCGGTGATTATGCCATTCCTCGGACACGACGACTTCGGTTCGCAGGTGATGCCGCCGTTCGCGATGCAGATCAATTGGAACGTGCTTATCCTGACTTACGCGATTATGTTCCTCGTGTTCGCCGTGATAATCTTGGGAATGATATGGCTGGTCAATCGCATCTCGCTGCAGCGGGTCTTGCGGTTGGGTGAAATTGGTTAGAATGAATCGTGGAGGGCCAAACGTGAGAACGGAAGACTACATCGTCTGCGAAGACCTGTTCAAGATATACAAGATCGCCGACCTGGAAGTTGTAGCGCTGAGGGGTCTGGATCTCGTCGTATCGCGAGGCGAGGTCATCGCCGTCGTGGGTGCGAGCGGCAGCGGGAAAACTACGCTGCTGAATATCCTCGCGGGATATGATACTCCCTCAGCCGGGAAGGTCCGAGTCGGAGACCGTGATCTCCTTCGCATGGGAGGTCGGGAGGTAGAGGACTATCGTCGTCATGAGGTCGGGTTCGTGTGGCAGCAGACGAGCCGCAATCTGTTCCCGTACTTGAGCGCCGTCGAGAACGTGGCGCTGCCCATGATGCTCACGAGCCTCTCCCCGAAGGAACGACAGGAACGATCGGAAGACCTGCTGAACCTTGTGGGCCTGGGGCACAGGCTTGACCACACGCCGGAGCGCTTGTCCGGGGGCGAGCAGCAGAGGGTCGCGATTGCGGTCGCTCTGGCAAACCACCCTCCCCTACTTCTTGCGGACGAGCCGACGGGTGAGTTGGATGACGCGACGGCAAGCGAGATCCTGGACCTGTTCGGGTCGGTGAACAGCGAGCTGGGGACGACCATCGTGATCGTAACGCACGACCGCGACATCGCCTACAAAGTCGGACGGGTTGTCATGATTCGAGACGGGAAGACCTCGACGGAGGTCAGGCGCGCGCATTCCTACGAGCGGCAGATTACTGGGGAAGTGGACATTGAGACACCGCTCGAAGAGTACACGCTGGTCGATGGAGCCGGGCGAGTGCAGCTTCCACGCGAGTACCTAGACGAGGTAAGGATCCGCGATCGAGCAAGGGTGAAGGTCGAGGACGGCAAGGTCACCATCGTTTCCGGAGAGGAATAAGATGAGCAGTTCACAGGTCATCATCGACATTGAGAACCTCTCCCGCGTGTACGACGTGGGGGCGGAGCAGGTCACGGCGGTCAACGACGTGACCCTGCAGGTACCGCCGGGCCAGTTCATTGCGCTCGTCGGCAGATCGGGCTCGGGCAAGACGACGCTCTTGAACCTCATGGCCGGGCTCGACAAACCGACATCCGGCAAGATCCTCTTCGAAGGAGAGGATCTGACGGCGATGGGCGAAAAGGAGCTCACGGAAATTCGCCGTCATAAGGTGGGTTTCGTATTCCAGGCGTTCGGCCTGCTTCCGCTGCTGTCAGCGTTCGAGAACGTCGAATTGCCGCTGAGGATTTCGGGATACGGGGTCCGAGAGCGGGAGGAACGCACGAGGGAGGCGCTGGGAATCGTTGGCCTCGTCCCGCGCGCGAACCACCGTCCGTACGAGCTATCGGGCGGTGAGCAGCAGAGGGTCGCCATCGCTCGCGCGATCGTCACGAGGCCGCCCCTGATCCTGGCGGACGAGCCGACGGGTGAGTTGGACTCTACGAATGCTCAGTCGATCTTCGGGCTGTTCCGCGAGATGGTGGAGACACACGGCATCACCGTAGTCGCCGCTACGCACGACTCGACGCTGCTGGCGATGGCCGACCAGGTGAACGAGATGCGCGACGGCAGCATTGTCGGGCATCTCGAAGGGGAAGACCTTCAGAGCCGGCTGGAGGACATCCAGGCCAGCCGCTACCGTGACAGGCCTTCGTCGGAGGACGGCTCGGATGGGACAGGCGCAAGCGCCTCGGATGACGCACCGGCAAGCGCCGCTGAATCGTCGGATGACGCGAGCGAAGTCGCGGACCAAACGGAAACCGGCGATGAAGACTACATCAACCGCTTCCGCCGACCTACAGACCAGTAGGACCGGACCAGTCGGTTAGACGGTTGCCGCCCGCGTTCCGTAGTTGGAGATCGGCTGATACTGGAGCCGCCCATTATGCGTGGCGGGATCGCAGTACAGAAGGTCGGGCGCCTCGTAATCGAGCACCAGTTCGCCGCCGACCTGCCTGTACAGGATGTTCTTCAGCCAGTTGACGTTGTCGGTCTCAGAGTAGTCGTCGCGGAAGAAAGCTCCCCTGCTCTCCTTGCGCTCCAATGAACCGATGAAGTGCAGTTCGGCCGACAGGAGCAGGTTGCGGACTTCCAATGCGCGAGCCCAATCGTACCCGCTTCGGGCTCTCAACTTTCCGGTCTCGGAGCGAATCTGCCGGATGCGGGAGAGGCCGTTGGTGAGTCCTTCTTCGTCCTTGATGACCCAGGCGTAGCGCCGCGTCGTGGCTTTGATCTTGCGCTTGATGTCGCTGGGCTTCACAGAGGCGGCGTTGTCGATTGTGTTCGACGCGGCCATGAGGCTTGCCCCCACTTGCTCGGAATCCACGGAGACGTGGCCAATGGCATTAGCCTCCTCGGCGGCGTAGCGCCCTGCCCGCTGTCCGAAGACGACGGTTATCATGGATGTGTATCCCTCGGGCCTGGCATGACCGTAGACCCCGCCGGCAACCGCGCCGGACGCGTAGAGGCCGGGAACAGTTGTCTCGCACTTCTCGTTTATGGAGATGCCGCCGATCGTCGTATGCGCGCGCGGCTCGGAGGCAACGGGCTCGTGACGCAGGTCAATGCCACGCTTCTCGGTCTGCTCCTTCACCAAGTCCATGAACCACCACGGCATATTCTCTCTTTCGAAGGCAGCGCTCATGTCGAGCATGACCTTATCGCCCTTGAATCCCCTGCCCTCCTTGATCTCCTTCCAGACGGCGTAGGTGAGCGGTTCCTTGGCGAAGTTGCGCGGGTCGTCAATGCCGTACTTCGGAAGGAAGTCCTCGTTCTCGGAGTTGAGGAATCTCGTGCCGGGCGGGAAGCCGACGGACGTTGCGACAAACTGGGATGCCTCCATACCGGTGAGGTCGGCGCCGACGCGATAGGCTGCGCACTGTCCATCGCCGGTCTCGAAGGGCGAGACGGTGGTGGGAGCGAATATGTGGCTGTAGGTTCCTGTCGCGAGGATGGTCGTCTTGGCCTGGACGACGAGTGTCTCGTTGCGGCGGCAGTCGAGCACCGTAGCCCCGACGACGCGTCCGTCGGCCGTCAGGAGGTCAATGAGCACGGCGTCGTCCATGACCGTTACGCCGCGATTTTCGGCCTGGTCCATGAGGGCGTCCATCATGGCCCAGCCCGGAGGAGCGCCATAGGTGTGCTGGCGCGCGTTGTCGCCCGGCTTCAGGGTGAAGTTCCTTACGTGGGTGTGCGCGGCGGAACGATAGAGGGCGACGCTTCCGTCGTCCTCGCGCTGGAAATCGACGCCCCACTCGACGAGCTCCTGGACACGCTCCATGGTCTCATCAACGAGAATCTTTGCGAGCTTCTGGTCGGCGAGGAATCCGCCGAAGGAGACCAGGTCGCACATGGAGGACATGTTGGAGTCGCCGTTCTGCCCGTTGAGGCCCACTACGGCACTGGTGCCGACGTTCAGGGTGCAGCCGCTGTTTCCGTACTTGCCCTTGACGACCATGGTCACGCTCGCACCGTGGTCACGCGCCTCTACGGCGGCTCGAAGTCCCGCGCCTCCACCGCCAATGATAAGTACGTCGGTCGATATGGTCTCGTACATCTGAAGAGCGCTCCTGTGCTTCCTGGATACTAGGGTAGCTATGCTACATCACAATCGTCAAACACGGTAGACGTAGATGTCGTTTGATGTGGAAAACCAGGACTTGCCGAGGTGGTGGGTCTCCGTGGCTTCCCATGTGGGAACAGGGAATGTGTTGGAGAGGACGAGGGTTCCGGGACGCAGCTCTCGCTCGAATTTGGGGGCGAGTTTCTTCATCGCAGCGGGGTGCAGGTAGACGACGACCACGTCGACACCGGTAAGATCGACGTCGAAGACGCTCCGCCTGTGGAGTGTGAGGTTGGGGCGTCGGACGAAAATGCCCTTGAGACGCGAGTAGATCCAAGGGATGGGCGAGAGCTCGCAGCCGATGACTGAGGCGTCGGGGAAGCGCCTGGCGATGGGATAGGCGAGCGTACCCCAGCCGGAACCGAGGTCGACTATCCTGCCGTCGGTGGAATCAGGGATGAGGTCGATGAACGTTGCTACGGCTTTGCGGGAGCTCGGCATGGGGGTTATGCCGAGCCTGACGCCGTAGTAGATGATGGAGGCAATGGCGAGGAGGAGGAGGCCGTTAAGGAAGTATGGGAGCCAGTCGGGGATCATGTGGCAGAGTGGGTTATAGCTGGATTGTCGGTTGTGCGTGGACTCTTGAGCCTGAAAGTACGGTATTGTGGTGGAGGCGGCATGTCAACGAAGGCTCCTGCCGCTTGGACGGTGTCGAAGGGGCTGTGCTACAATCGCGCGGCTGAAAGACCTAGCGAAAAGGAGATTGGTACATGAGGCTGGTACTATTCAACGACTTCACTCCGGGCGTGCTGAGGGGTGACAACGTGGTGGACGTGTCGGGGGTGATTGATGATATCCCGCATATCGACGCGCAGACGTGGATGCGTGGGCTGATCGACCGTTTCGACGACTACAGGAGCAAGCTGGAAGACGCGGCGGCCAACTTAGAGGGGGTGCCGATCGCCGACGTGCGGTTGCGAGCGCCGCTGCCGGAACCGACGCGTATCGCCTGCATGGCGGGCAACTACCTCGAGAACGGCAAGCTGCCGTTTCCGACCGACCGGGAGGCCTTCCTGAAGTCACCGAGCGCGGTGATCGGAGACGGCGACACGGTCGAGCTTCCGGACGCGCCGGTGCCCCACTTCCACCACGAGGCGGAGCTTGGGCTGGTTATCGGAAAGACGTCGACCGACGTTCCGGCGGAGAAGGCGGGTGGTCATATCTTCGGCTACCTGAACTTCATGGACGTGTCGGCGCGGGGCGTGAACCCCAATGGCGGCAGCAGCTTCTTCTGGGGCAAATCCTGGGACACTTTCTGCCCGCTCGGGCCGGTGATCGTCACGGCCGACGAGGTGGACGATCCGCAGAATCTCGATATCAAGCTGTGGGTCAACGGCGAGCCACGGCAGGACCACAACACGAGCGACATGGGTCGAACGGTTGAGGAGACCGTAGAGTTCATCACGTGGATCACGACGATGAAGGCCGGTGACGTGATCGCGACGGGCACGAACCACGTGGGGCTGGGTCCCATCCAGCACGGCGACGTGATTACCGAGGAGATCGGCGACTTCGGTCTGCTGACGGTGAACGTCACCGACCCGTGGAAGCGAACGTGGCCTCGCCTGCCGCTGAACAAGATGTCGGCCTTCGAGTCGTCGATTCGCTCGAAGAGCCAGACTGTGGACTAGCAGGGGGTTCGAGGGTTCTCCGGAGCTACGTGTTCTTGGAGAACCCTGCCCTTTGACAGGCTCAGAGCTTCCCCTGTACTTGGTACTGGGGCGAACGGGGTTATTGTTAGGTCATTCACCCTCACCCCAGCCCTCGCCCGCGTATGGGAGAGGGGATAAGCGAGACTGGGCGGGTTTCAAACCCGCCCCTACCAAGTCATAGCCTCATGCCCCTTCAATACTATGAAGTCGATCCCCTTAGTCGAAGGATAGAGTGCTTCGGGCGACCTCGCCTTTGCCCAGGGCTTCGAAGGCGTCGTTGATCTGCTCGAGGGGATAGGTCCGGGAGACGAGTTCATCGAGCATCAGTTCCCCCGACTTGTAGAGGTTGAGGAGTCGGGGGAAGGTGATCAGGGGCTGGCCGCTGCCGTAGAGCGATCCCATAATGATCTTTTCCATCATGAGGTCGCGCGCGTCGATGGTGACGGGGGTGCCGTGGGGTGCGTGGCCTACCCAGATCGACATACCTCGATTGCGGGTGCAGTGGATGCTCTGGATGAAGGGCTTTTCCACGAGGCCAATGGCTTCGAAGGCGTAGTGGACGCCGAGTCCGCCGGTGAGGGCCTTGATGGCCTCGACTGCGTCTTCGTCACCGGCGTTGACGGTGTGAGTCGCGCCGAACTCCCTTGCCATGTCGAGCTTGTTGTCGAGGAGGTCGACGGCAATGATCGTAGTGGCGCCGGCGATGCGGCAACCCTGTATGACGTTCAGTCCGACGCCTCCCGCACCGAAGACGGCGGCGGTCGTACCGGGCTGAACATTGGCCGTATTGATGGCGGCGCCGACGCCTGTGGTCACGCCGCAGCCGATGAGGGACGCCTGTGGAAAGGGGATGTCCTTGTCGATGGGGATGGCTGCGACCTCGCTGACGAGTTGGTAGCTTCCGAAGCTCCCTACCCCGACCATCTGGTTGATCTCCTTTCGCGTCTGCCGAATGGTGGGCTTCTGCTCAGGGTACTTGTTGTGGTAGCACAGGGCCGGCCATCCGAGCTGGCACATCTCACAGAGTCCGCACTGTGAACGCCATGCCAGTATGACGTGGTCTCCAGGCTGCACGTTGTTGACGCCGGGGCCGGTGGCCTCGACGACGCCCGCGCCCTCGTGGCCAAGGATGATGGGCAGAGGCAGGTGGGTCCACTCACCCTTAACGACGTGCCAGTCGGAGTGGCAGACACCGCTCGACATCATCTTCACCATGACCTGGCCGGGTCCGGGCTCCTCGATGTCTAGCTCCTCGATGACGAGGGGGGTCTGAGCTTCGTAGAGCACGGCTGCTTTCATGGGAGTTCCTCCAGCGGGGATTGTCAGGACGGAAGGGTACGGTGATGAGGTCGAAGGGTCAAGGACTTCGCCAGTCGGGCGGACCTCGCCGGTCGGGCGTGAGAGGACTCACCGTGGAGAATGTTGAAGGGATAGAGGGATTCCGTCTCCACGGGAATCACGGGGCAGGTTATCTCCCGTGAACGGGAGAGGGGGTGAGAGCGACGGTAGCGGATCCGGAACTTGATGTGCGTGGGAGAGGGAGGGGGAGATATGATTGAGAGTAGCAGTGTTTTGGAGGTACGTTCCTATTCGCAGGGTGCGGCGGGTACTCAGGTGGGTATTTTTCTTTCTACTTCCGGTGGTGCTGGTGTTCGGGGTGGCGAGGGATACGTTGAGCTTGAATCCGGTGCAGCGGGTGGCATTGCCGTACCGATACAGCATCAGCGAGTGGGAGGTGCGGAATTTCCCTGATAAGTGGGTGCATCTGCTGCGGACGAGGCTGTTCGGGCGGGAGAAGTCCGAGGCGGAACGACTGGCTGAACTGGAGCGGTACTTTGAACTGGGGCAAGACCTCTTAGGGGCGGACTATGCGCTGGACCGCGCGATGTCCGGTCCGAGTAGCGGGGAAGTGCAGGCGCTCCAGGAGGAGGTCGAGCGGCTTGCCGGTGAGCGATCGGCGTTGCGTGACAGCGTGGAGGAGACGATAGAGAGCGCGTTGAGCACGGCGATACGGGAGGCGGGCCTGAGCGGATGGGAGAGTTTCGTATTTCCTCCGGTCGACATCCGGTTGGCGGGGCCCCCGATAGTGCTGTTGACCTCCCCACGGGACCGCATCGAGCGGCAGCACGAGGTGCTCATGGAGCCGGACATCAGCCTCGTGGTGCGAGAGAGTCTTGAGGACAGGTTAATGGAAGAGGAGGATGTGGCGGCGATCAGCATCCAGGTGGGAGGGCTCGCGGCGTATCCGGCGTCGGTGCTTGACACACTTTCGCCGGAGTACACGTTTCGGGCGGGGGCCCACGAGTGGATGCACCACTACATGGCGTTTCGGCCGCTGGGGCAGAAGATGTTCACGTCCGGCGAGATGGTGACGCTGAACGAGACACTTGCGGACATCGTCGGGCGAGAGATCGGCGACGCGGCGAGGGAGTTGGTATTCACTGAGGAGGAGAATCCATCCACTCAGGAGTCTCCCCTGCCCGCTCCTGAGAGTGGTCTTCACGGCAGGGACGAGCATTTCGGATATCGCGAGGAGATGCGTGAGACCCGCTTGAGGGTGGACGAGCTGTTGGCTGAAGGGAAGGTGGAGGAGGCAGAGGCGTACATGGAAGAGAGGCGGCTGAAGTTCGTTGAGAACGGGTACCCGATTCGCAGGCTAAACCAGGCGTACTTCGCGTTTCATGGGACGTATGCTGAGAATGCCGCATCGTCGAGCCCGATCGCGGGGCAACTGCACAGGTTTCGAGAGCTTATGCCAGACCTGAGGACGTTCGTTTCGGAGATGGGAGGGATATCGAGTTACGCGCAGTTCCTGGAGCGGTTGGCGGAGTTGGAGGGGGAACTAGAGTACAGGGATTCATGGCAGAGGCGCGTAGGGCGAAGGGGGAAAATGTGGATTCCCGTCTCCTGAGACCTTCGTATAATTCACCGTGCGGGAAGACCTTGGCATGAAAAACCAATGCTACTCAACTTCAACTCCACCCATCTTGATACCGGCCTACGCCGGTATAACGGTTGCTCAAAAGCCTCCTTCCACCAGAATGACGGTGGGATCAGAGTGCTGAGAGGTGGGTGGATGTTCGGCAGTTGGCGTCTTGGTTTGTGGAACCTGCCCTTCAACAGGCTCAGGGCGAGCGGAGGGGTCCATTTGTCTTTCCCCCGACTGGAGAGGGGATAGGTTCTTCGTGGTGTCGGACGGTGGCGTTTGGGTAGCTTTTGATGGAAGGGCTGGAAGATTGGGAGCGTGAGTGTGGTACTATGAATTCAACACTTGTATCGGACGCAATCGGGACCGGATGTACAGGCAAGACGAGCCGGAAGTAAACTTCGAGCAGATAACGTCTCGGATCAAGGGCGTATTTGGCCGGTTCGGCCTAGGTGGCGGTGGCGGCGGTCTCGTTTATGGCATACTCGGAGTCATCGTGCTTGGGGCCATTGGATGGCTCGGCACGGGGTTCTACACGGTAGAGCCCGCCGAGGTTGCGGCGCTCCGCCGGTTCGGCATCTTCGAAGATACGGCCGGACCGGGCCTTCACTGGTGGTGGCCGAACCCGATAGGCAACCGCGCCATCGTCGACGTTCGCCAGCGCCGTCGACTTGAGATCGGCATCCGGGGCGACACTCCCTTCCTCGAAGAGTCCCTCATGATCACGGGCGACGAGAACATCGTCGACGTACAGCTTCTCGTTCAGTTCGAGATCAAGGACATTGAGAAATTCCTTTTCCGCGCGGTGGATCCCGCAGGCAAGACGATCAAGGACGCCTCCGAATCAGCATTGAGGCAGGTCGTCGGCAGCCGCAACATCGATGACGTGCTCACGACGGAGAAGGAGGCTGTGCAGGCCGAGACGAAAGACCTGCTGCAGCAGCTTCTGGACACGTATGAGGCGGGCATCCGTGTGGCTGAAGTCAAGCTTCTGAACGTGAACCCGCCGGCGGAGGTACAGGACGCCTTCGACGATGTGGTGCGGGCAAGAGAGGACAAGGAACGAATCATCAACCTGGCGGACGCCTACGGAGAGGACATTCTTCCGAGGGCCAGGGGTGACGCGGAGCGGCTCCTGCAGGAAGCACAGGCCTTCAAGGCGCAGCGGGTCAACGAGGCGACGGGTCTAGCGGAACGTTTCACGTCCATCCTGAACGCGTATCGCGAGGCTCCTGACGTGACGGCCCAGAGACTGTTCCTCGAAAGTATGGAAGACATCCTGCCCGCCGTAGAGATATTCATCGTGGACGGCGAAGTGGGCGGAGGTCTGCTGCAGCTACTCAACCTGAATGAGACGGACCAGGCTCCGTTCGCCGCGCCACAGGCGCCGACGCAGCCTGTAGGCCCCATACCTACGATCCAGCAGACGGAGTCGACATCGCAATGAGATTCATCGCGACACTACTCATAACGCTGTTGGTACTATCGGCAATCGTGTTGCCGCAAGTGCTGGTCGTGGTCGACGAGACGGAGCTCGCAATCATCACGCGATTGGGCGACCCGCAGCGATCGATCAGGTCCGCGGGGTTGTACGTCAAGGCGCCGCTGGTTGACAGCGTTACGAAGTTTGAGAAGCGGCTTCTCATCTTCGACGCGCCAGCCGAGTCGCTATTGACCTCGGACAAGAAGCGGTTGATCATCGACGTGTACGCGAGGGGCAGGGTGACCGATCCGCTGCTGTTCTTCCAGACTGTGCGCAACGTCACGCAGGCGCGGTCGCGGGTTATTGACATCGTTGCGTCGGAATTGCGCCGCGAGATTGCCAGCGATCTGCAGCTCGAAATCATCAAGACCAAGCGCGAGCAGATCGAAAACGATGTGCGCGACGCCGTCCGGCCGCTCATCAGCGAGCTTGGGATCGACATAGTGGACGTGAGAATCAAGCGAGCGGACTTCCCGCAGTCGATCGCCGGCAGCGTCTACGAGCGCATGAAGGCGGAACGGAAGCGCATCGCAGACCGTGAGCGCGCTGAGGGCGCGGAGGCCGACCTGCAAAAGCGGGCGGAGGTCGATCGCGAGGCCGTTGAGATCCGGTCGACGGCGCAGAAGGAAGCCGACATTATAAAGGGTGAGGCCGAGGCTGAATCCATCGCGATCTACGCCGAGGCATTGGAGCAAGACCCCGAATTCTATACCTTCCTTCGGTCGTTGGATGCCTACGCCGAGTTCCTTGGTGAGAACACAACCGTTGTGCTACCGGCGGACTCGGAAATCTTCCAGTTCCTGCAGTCGCCGATCATCGCTCGGTGAGAGTCGGGGCTAAAGACAGTTCGACTCGCATACCTCTTGACATCGGATGATATCCGTAGGCATCGCGACGAAGTACCGGTGAATAGCTTGTCTTGAGAGGGAGGTCACGATGGCACTCAGAGATGTCGAAGGTGCCATTCGGCACGGTCGCAAGATAGTAAGAGCGCACCCTGAACTGGTTGACCTGCCTGAGTACAGCACACGATATGCCATTATCGATCCCATCATCCGTGCACTGGGTTGGGAAACTTACAACCCAGATGAGTGCGTGGTGGAATATCCATGCAAGAAACGAAGAAAAAGAAACCCAAGCCGAGTCGATTATGCCCTTCTTTCTCGAAAGGGCAACCCAGTGATCTTGATTGAAGCCAAGCGCCTGAATCGACTGTCTAGCTCACATGTACGAACGTTGTCAGAGTACGCTAAAGCTGTGAAACCAAAAGTCTGTGTGCTGACCGATGGTCAGAAATGGCATATCTACGACCTTATGAAAACAGGGTGGTTCAAAAACAAACGGGTGGACACCATCGACATTGGCGGGCAGGGCATCAACCAGATGGCTCGTACCCTAGACAAATGGCTCGACAAAAGGGAATGGCGTTAAACCTTCTGCAAATCTCTCCATTTGCTTCTACTTCTAGTATTGCTCCCCAACAAACACCCACAGACATCATGAAGAAACCCCACCGCCTGTGCCGTGAGTACACGGTCCCTTCTTTCTTCTTTCTCAGCTAACAGTTTGAACGTGCCGTCTTGAAGCTCGTCGCATTTGACCTCGATGGGACGCTGCTTTGGGGTGAGTCTGTATGGGAAGCCATCGCGCGGGGCATCGGGCGAGAGGACCGGGTGCGCGAGTTTGAGCAATTGAACGCCACCCAGACGGAGGCCATAGTCGCAGCAGGGGAGGAGTTCACGGGGTGGTTTCGCTCCTTCACGATAGATGAGCTGCGCGAGCACGTCGTGTCAATGCGCGTTGCTCCCGGAGTTGATGAAGGATTCGCGTTGCTTCGAGAACACGGCTTCAGGATTGCCATCGTGTCGCTCACGTGGGAGTTTGCCGTGGAGTGGTGCGCGGAGAGGTTCGGTGGAGACTACTACGTTGGCACCGGGCTTACGCAAGATGGGGGGATTACTCACTTCTGGCCTGAGGACAAGGCGACATGGGTCGCAGGGCTGGCGCGTGAGTTGGGCGTTGAGATGAGGGACGTGGCTGCTGTGGGTGACACGAGGGGAGACGTGCCCATGTTACTTGCGGTGGGTCATCCGTACTGGGTTGGGGCGACTGTTCCGGTTGAGTTGGTCGGGAAGGTTGTTCATGTGCCGGACGGGGATATACGGTGGTCGCCGAGGGGATTGTGCGGGCGGTGGGGCGATGAGGGACACAGTCTAAGCGAGCGTCCGCCAAGACCCCGTTCGCCCTGAGCCTGTCGAAGGGCCGAAGCGTCGTTGATAGTCCGACGACCCCGCTACGACGGGACTCGGTTGATGTGCTGGACACGCTCTAGTCGCCTACGCCTCTACTACAAGGACCCCGTAGGCATCCTGCAAGAATCCCGCCGCCTGCGATTGTGAGATGACAGCCCCGGTGGCGCGTGCCACGTCGAGGCGGAGGTTGGAGAGGCGGGCGCCTCGGAGGTCCGCCCCGGCGAAGGTTGTTTCGGGGCTGACGATGGCGTTCTCGATGCGGCAGTCCTCGAAGACCGCGTCGGAGAAGTCGCAGCCGGAAAGGTCGGCCTCGGTAAAGTCGATCCCGACGAGCCGCTGTTTGCGGAAGCTCTTGTGTGCGAGGGTCGCCATAACAAAGCCCGCTCGGTCGATGGTGACGCCATCGAGGTTGGTCGATCCGAAGATGACTGCACGGAAGCGGGAGCCGGTGAGGTCGGCGCCGAATAGGCTTGCTCCATCGAAGCTGCTGAGAGAGAAGTCGCTGTCGGTCAGCCGGGACAGGTTCAGCTTGGCATTTTGGAATCTTGCTGTGGCGCAGTTGGAGTCGATGATGCGGGACTCCTTGATGTCCGCGCGGTAGAAGTTGGCGCGCTGAAGGTCGGAACGTGAGATCCGGAGCTCGGCACAGGTCAGGTGCGAGAAGTCGGAGTCCTGGAGCGAGCAGCCGGTCAGTTCGAGGGCATCGGCAATCAGGTCAGTGAATGATCCTCCGTCGAAGATGCACTCGACGAATGACGAGTCCCGGCGGAGGAGGTCGGCCATGTCGTCGGCGTCGGTGACGGTGATTCCTCGATGCGGCACTACTCGGACTCCTCGGCGGCCCTTGCGAGCACTTCGGTTATGAACGATCTCTTGCCAGCACTGTAAGCAGTGCGGTCGTCCGGGTGCCTTTCCGCAAGGGCGAGCTTGAGCCGCGCATACTCGGCGGCGGCTCTAGGGTGGGCAATCAGGTAATCGCGGAAAAGGAAGTGGTTCTGCCGGACTGGACTGTCAACAGCATACATGTGGAGGACGTGAGTCCTTATCTCTTCTCCATCGGAGCAGCCCTCTTGCGGAGGATGGCCCCTGAGGAAGAAACGATCGCCGGGGATGTCGACTTCATCCGCACCCTTGTGAAAGTAGCCGATGTTCTCCAACGGCTCAACGCACCGCTCCCCGTCCTCGAACTCGTGCAGCAGCACGGCGATATCGAGGATGGGCTTGGCGGGCATACCCGGAATCGCCGTGCTGCCGACATGATGGACGCCCGCCACGATGTGTCCGATGGCGCCCAGAATGCGGCGACGCTCCGCCTCGAACAGCAAGCGCCAGTTCGGGTCGTAAGGTACGACGATGGCGCTGGTCCGGGGAATTCCGAGCGCCATCACTAGTTCCCGTAACTGAAGAGTTGGATACGGTTGCCGTCGGGGTCGGTGACGTCGGCGAGGCGCAGACCGGGGACTTTCCCATCTCGCGGAGGATGGACGATGCTCCCGCCCACCGTTTCTATTTCGTGGCAAGCCTCGTCGATGTGGTCGACCTCGAAGCTCAGGCCGGTCATGCGAAAGCTGTCGTTGGTCCCCTGATGGAGAGCGACCGTGGAGTCGCCGAGCGTAAGCTCCGACCAGTTGGGCGACTGCGTATGGACGTCCAGACCGAAGACGTCATGGTAGAAAGCCACCGCGCGGTCCATGTCGTCGACCCAGAGCATGTAGAGGATTTTGGTTGTTTTCATAAGTGGGGTTACTCGACGTAGGGATTACGAAGGAGAATGCTCGGTTCAAACGATGCGGTTGAAGAAATCGAGCTTGGGTTGGTTTTCGTCACGTTCGTGACGCCGAAACAAGGGATTCGTCCTCAGTGGAGCTTGTGGCACTTTCCCCAAGCGAGTCTTCGGGTTCGAGGCGTAGTCTCAGTCCCAGCGCACGGGTAATCTTCATCACCGTAGTGAAAGACGGGTTGCCCTCTTCGGACAGCGCTTTGTAGAGACCGGCCCGATCCAGCTTGGCATCGCGTGCGAGGCGGCTCATGTTCCGGGCACGGGCGATATCGCTTAGCGCGGCACGAATGAGGCTACCGTCTCCGGGGTCCTCGTCCGCAGCCGCTTCGAGGTACAGTCGTGCTCGCGTCTCGGTGTCGATAAATTCCGCTGCGTCGAATTGTGTCAGTTTCTCCGGCATCACTCCTCCAGATTTTCGGCCAACCTCTTGGCCTTCTCAATATCCCGTCGCTGACTCCCCTTATCACCGCCACACAGCAACACGATCACTTCAGAACCACGTCGGATGAAGTAGAGCCGATACCCTGGCCCATACTGAATCCTCATCTCAAGTACACCGTTTCCGACTGACCGCACGTCTCCGAGACTTCCTTGTCCTACCCGTCGCAAGCGGGCAGTGATCCTGACCACCGCCCGATCATCCCTGAGCCCATGCAACCATCGTCTGAATACTCCTGTTTGAAGTACTCTAATCATGCAAGTTCTGTAGACCACAGTCTACATCATACCATGAGAGTGCTAGGTCAGAATGCAGGGAGAACTGCCAAATGAGGGGTTGTCAGGCTTGGCACTACAGTGGGGGTCGGGGTCGTTCGTGGCAGAGACTGAGACTACCGCTTTACTTCAAGCGACTGCATCTCATACATCATAGCGAACAGGCCCGAACCGCGCTTGAGCTCTTCGGGCGAGCCGGACTCGACGATGCGGCCGCCGTCGATGACGAGGATTTTGTCGGCGGTGATGACGGTCTTGAGGCGGTGGGCGACGACGATGAGGGTGCTGCGTTCGCGGAGGGTGTCGAGCGCGGAGGTGAGATGGAACTCGGTGCGGGCGTCGAGGGCGGAGGTCGGCTCGTCGAGGAGGACGAGTCCGGCCTTCCTGTAGAGGGCGCGAGCGATGGCGATACGCTGGCGCTCGCCGCCGGAGAGGTCGAGGCCCTTCGGTCCGAGTCTTTCGTCGAGTCCGCTCGGGAGTGACTCGATGAACTCTGCAAGCTGGGCGTCATGGACAACCTGCTCGACGAGGGCCATATCAGGTTGCTTTTCGGGGTAGATGATGTTGGCGAGAACGGTGTCGTTCCATAGCCAGGCATCCTGCGGGACGGCGGATATGTGCCGTCGCACCGCGCCGATGGGGAGGTCGAGTAGGTCTTGGCCATTGATGAGGATACGGCCATTCAACGGTTCGTAGAAGCCCTTCACGAGGTCGAGAACGGTGCTCTTGCCACCTCCCGTCGGGCCGACGATGCCGACGAACTCGCCAGCGTTCGCACGAAAGCTGAAGTTTTCGATTCCGAATCCTTCACGCGCATAGCGGAAGCTGACGTTGGAGAATTCCACAGAAGGTCCGCCATTCTTCGTGACCGGCTCTCGGACGCCGGACGTACCCTCAGTGGGAAGGGCCATGAGTTCGTCGATCCGATCAGAGGAGGCCTTGGTAGACTCGCCCACGGTGATGAAGTCGAGGACTCTTCTGACGGACTCGTAAAGGCCGGGCAAGTAGGCGAGAAACGCCACGAGATCGCCGACCGTCGCGCGACCGTTGACGACCTCGAACGCGCCGTAGCCGAAGATGAGGCCGCGCACGACGTTCTGAATGGCGACCCAGAAGCCGAAGCGGAAGAGATCGTGGTGCGCCGTCATGCGGGCCTTGTTTCGCCAGTTGCGGCGCGTCCACCCCTCCCACCAGGCCGTCTCGCGGCTCTCGCCGGTGAACGACTTGACGGTCTTGATGTTGTCGAAGACTTCCGTGATGTACGACTGGCCGGAGGAGAGGATGTCCATTTGCTCGGCGTGCAGGCGTCGTTCTCGGCTTCCGGCAACGCGGGCGAGGAGGTACGAGGGAGGGAAGGCCAGCAGTGTGATGAGCGCCAGCTTCCAGTTGAGGGAGAACATGATCCCGGCGGTCACGAAAACCAGCATCGAGTGATATATCGATTGCACGACGGTCTGGGCGACGAACATCTCCCCCACACGGCCGCAACTGCTCGTGATGACCGTGACGATGTGCCCCAGTCTTGTGCGTTCGATGTCGTCGAGGCGGGCTTGGATGAGGTGGTTGAACAGGTCTGTGCGAAGACGGCGAGTGACAGCCTCGCCCACGGTAGCGCGGGCGTAGTTACGCACGAGCCCCAGCCCCACGTCGACAACCGGGAGCAGGGTCATCGCCACGACGAGCGCGAGGATCATGGCGGTGTCGCCACTGGGAATGGCGTGGTCGATCAACTCTCTGAGGAGCAACGGCGTGACAAGCGCGGAGGCTGTCCCGAGGAACATGAGGACGACGACGAACGCGAGCGTGCGCCACTGTTTGCGAACTTCGCGGATGACGAGGGTTTGGGTGTAGCTATTTGTGGTAGAGGTGGCTGTCAATATGTCTCCTTTCGGGCGCGGGGATAGACAACCACCATAACATGGAGACGTTATTCGTACAATATTGTTCTTTATTGTGGTATATGATATACTTTATTTGTATTACTGCACACTATAACGACTGTTATGAAGTATTATTCGACGTTATTAGTAATATTTACTTGACAGTTTTGGATGCAATCTGATAAGATAGACATGCGGAATTGAGAAGAGCCCCTTCGCGGGGCCCTTTTTCGTTTCCGGGGCCTTGAGCCGGCTATCTCTTGCCGCCCTTCCATGAAGATGCATGAGCCGGTTTTCGTGGTATACTGCCTGCCGCTAGTAAGTCACTTACACCATGAGTGATTACGGCACGAGGATTATCTTGGGGTCCACTACTATGGGGGCGAAGGCGAGAGGCATCGCGTTGACGTTGGCAATGGGGTGCGTGACGGCGACGCTTGTCGCGTGTGGCGATCCTCGTCCGGAGGCTACCGCTGTTCCCACGGCGGAGACAGTTGCGCCGGAGCCGACGGCGACGTCTGTTTCGAGTCCCACGGTAGTGCCCACGTCTACGCCGGAGCCGACGGCGACGCCCGCTGTAGATTCGACGCTTCTGGACAGGGACGCGCTGGTGGCGCTTTACGAGTCGGCGGGTGGGGAGAATTGGAAGAATAGCGACAACTGGTTGAGCGACAGGCCGATCGGTGAGTGGTACGGGGTTACGACCGACGACGATGGCCGGGTTATTGAATTGGTCATCGTCGACAACAAGGTGGCGGGGAATATCCCAGAGGAGCTAGGCCAACTGTCCAAACTGACAAAGTTAGAGTTTCGTGGGGGCTGGCTGGTAGGGCTGATCCCGAAGGAGCTAGGCGAGCTTTCGAACCTTGTTGTGCTCGACCTTTCGGATAACCTCCTGATTGGCGAGATACGGCCGGAGTTGGGCAACCTCGCCAAGCTGGAATTGCTGGACCTCCACGACAACAGGTTGATCAGTGAGATACCGCCTGAGTTGGGCCGTCTCGGCAGCCTGGAGGAGCTTGATCTTTCGGAGAACGGTCTGCAGGGGACGATTCCACCGGAGTTGGGCAGCCTTTCCAAGTTAAGGAAGCTGGACCTCTCGAAGACCAACCTGAGGGGAGAGATACCCCGGGAACTGGGGCAACTCTCCCAACTGACGGATCTGGGACTTGAGGGCCTGCAGCTTAGCGGATGCTCTTCGGAGGGTCTCGAGCATCTCATCGACCTTGTCGGGCCGTCGTGCGCCGCCCTGGATGCGCTAACGGCGCTCTACCATGCCACGGAGGGTGAGAAATGGGAAAACAACGACAACTGGTTGAGCGACAGGCCGCTCGATTGGTGGCTCGGGGTCGTGACTGACGCGGATGGAAACGTCATCAAGCTGTCTCTCGGCGAGAACCGCCTGAGGGGGTCGATCCCCGCGGAACTGGGGCTGTTGACCACACTGACAGAGTTGGACCTGCAGGGAAACTGGTTGAGGGGGCCGATTCCGGCGGAGTTGGGAAACCTCTCTGAATTGACAATACTGGGCCTATGGAACAACCAATTCTCGGGCGAGATTCCGGCGGCACTGGGAAAGCTCTCCAATCTGACCGACCTGTACCTGAACGAGAACCTGTTGAGCGGGGAGATACCGCCGGAACTGGGCAACCTTGCCAACCTGAAAATCCTGAATCTCTTTGACAACGGGTTGGTCGGTGAAATCCCCCCGGAACTAAGCAACCTGGGAAAGCTGGAGTCCCTGTACTTTAACAACAACTGGCTGGGTGGTGAGATACCACCGGAGCTGGCGCGACTGTCCAACCTGACGGAACTTGGCCTGAGGAAGAACCAGCTGGACGGCGAGATTCCGGTAGAGCTTGCCAAGCTCACTAATCTGACGGAACTGACACTGTCGGGGAATAATCTATTCGGGGCCATACCGCCGCAATTGGGACTCCTCTCCAACCTCGAATACCTCTACCTTAATGAAAATGACCTGAGCGGGGAGATACCGCCGGAGCTGTCGCGCCTCTCAAACTTAGCTGTGCTGTCTCTCTGGGACAACCAGCTCACCGGGGCAATACCGACGGAACTGGCCGATCTAACCGAGCTGGCATATCTGTACCTGAGCGAAAACCAACTGAGCGGTGAGATTTCTCCTAAGTTGGGGAACCTTGCCAACCTGAAGGAACTCTACTTGTGGGGCAACATGGTGAGTGGAGAGGTCCCGCCGGAACTGGCCCAACTGTCCAATCTGACAATATTGGAACTCTCAGATAACAATCTGAGCGGTGAGATTCCAGTTGAACTGAGCACCCTCTCAAACCTGACACGTCTTTCGATCTCAGAGAACGAATTGACCGGGGAGATACCACCTGAGTTGGGGAGGCTGACCAATCTCAAGTTCCTGTACCTGTGGAAGACCTTGTTGAGCGGTGAGATTCCGGCAGAACTGGGCAACCTCACCAACTTGGAGGAATTGAGCCTTTCGCGGAATAAGCTGACGGGGGAGATTCCGCCTGAGTTGGGCAATCTGTCGAACCTGAATGTCCTCTATCTGTGGGACAACATGCTAAGTGGTGAGATACCGCCGGAGCTTGGCAACTTGACCTGGGGGATAACGTTTGAGGCGGCAGGCAACGAGTTTTCAGGGTGCGTTCCCGATAGTCTGCGGAATTTGGGCAGCGGGGTTAATTTCGGTGAAATGGAGTTCTGCGGGAAGGACGCGTCGGACGGGTGATGGGGGACTCCTTCCTTCACGGAAATTATGGTGTGGGGATTCACCTCTGGTGAAGACCCTTCGACAGGCTCAGAGCCGGCCCCGTACTTGATACGGGGGTGAACGGGTCCTTGGTTTGGGGACTGGATTCTCGCCGCTGGGGGAATGACGTGTGGGGTGGGGTTCCGGGATGATCGAGTGGTTAGGTCGTTTTGCTTGGTATACTGCCTCCCATGAGTTAGGGTGCCTAAAGGATGAGTGCTGTCTGTATGAAGGATGTCTTGGGGTTCACTGCAATGGGGACGACAGCGAGAAGCATTGTGTTGATGTTGGCGATGTTGTTTGCGGTGGTGCTGGTCGCGTGTGGGGATCCTGGTCCCGAGCCCACAGTTGTTCGTTCGGGGGAGAAGGCAGTAGCGGCGGGAGGAACGGCGACGTCTGTACCGAGTACCCCGGTAGTGCCCACGTCTACCCCTGAGCCGACGGCCGTCCCCACTACGTTTGCGACGAGTCCCGACAGGGATGCTCTCGTTTTGCTGTACGAGTCCGCTGGTGGGGAGGACTGGACCAGGAGCGACAACTGGCTGAGCGATAGGCCAATCGGTGAGTGGCACGGGGTTACGACCGACGAGAGTGGCAGGGTGGCTGAACTGGTGCTCACCGAGAACGAGATGACCGGGAATATCGTGCCGGAATTGGGTCAGCTATCGAGGTTGAGGGTGCTGGAGCTTCGGGGGAATTGGCTACTGGGGCTGATACCTTCCGAGCTTGGCACCCTTTCCAGTCTGGCCGTGCTCGACCTATCTGAGAACAGGCTGATTGGTGAGATACCACGGGAGTTGGGTCGTCTCGCCGAATTGACGAAACTCGATCTTTCAGAGAACCAGTTGACCGGGGAAATTCCGCCGGAACTTGGCAAACTCAGATCCCTGACGGAGTTGGATCTATCGAAGAACTGGCTGCTGGAAGAGATACCTCCCGAATTGGGTGATCTCACCAGCCTGGAGTTGTTCGACCTTTCGGGGAACGGGTTCACCGGAAGCGTACCGATGGAGTTGGTGGATCTTTCCAATCTGGTAATTCTGGACCTTTCGGAGAACAATTTGACGGGGTGCATACCGGAGAGCGCTGCCGACTTGGATATCCTCGTCCAGGGAACCTGCGATCCGATGGATGCCCTGGCAGCGCTGTACGAGTCCACGGACGGCCCGAACTGGAAGAACAACGACAACTGGTTGAGTGATGCGCCCCTTGGCGAATGGTATGGGATAACGGTTGACTCCCAGGGAGAGGTCGAATGGCTAACGCTTGCCGACAATGGGTTGAGGGGAGAAATCCCTGCCGAACTTGGTTATCTCCGCAATCTGAGGAGGCTCGACCTTTCAGAGAACAGCCTGAGTGGGCGGATACCGCCTGAACTGGGCGAGCTTTCCAGGCTGGTAGGACTGGCCCTCCACACCAATGACTTAAGCGGCGAAATACCCGTTGAACTGGGGAGTCTTTTCTTCCTCCAATGGCTATACCTTAGCCAAAACCGATTGAGCGGACCGCTTCCACCTGAATTGGGCAATCTCTCCCGGCTAAGTTGGTTGAGTGCCTGGGGCAACCAATTGTCCGGCGATATCCCGCCGGAGCTGGGCAAGATTTCGCTCTTAGAGTGGCTGGACTTGTCCCGCAATGACCTGACGGGAGAGATCCCATTGGAACTGGCCAGGCTCACATACCTAACCGGACTGCACCTTGAGGACAACAGCTTGAGTGGAGAGATTCCGGCAGGGCTGGGCAACTTGGAACACCTGTCGGAGGCGGAATTCTGGGGAAACAATTTGACCGGGTGCGCACCGGCCAGACTTGCGGACATCGGCAATCCAGGCATTCCTGCCTGTGACACCGGCGATGCGCAGAGCGCGCCCAATCAGGTCGCGGACGATTCAAAGGAAGCGCTCGTCACACTCTACAACGCGACGGACGGTCCGAATTGGGAGAACAACGACCACTGGTTGAGCGACGCTCCGGTCAGCGAATGGTACGGCGTCGTGACGGACGAGAGCGGAAACATCATAAAGCTGTCCCTGGGCGAGAACCGCCTGAAGGGTTCGATCCCGGAGAACCTGGGGATGCTAACCACGTTGACAGAGTTGGACCTGCAGGGAAACTTGCTGAGGGGACAGATACCGGCAGAGTTGGGCAACCTCTCTGAATTGACGATACTGGGCCTATGGAACAACCGGCTGACGGGCGAGATTCCGGCGGAACTGGGAGAGCTCTCCAACCTCACCGAGTTGTTTTTGGACGATAACCTCCTGGGTGGAGAGATCCCGCCAGAGCTGGGCAACCTCACCAAACTTCAGTACCTGCACCTTAATGAGAACTGGCTGGAAGGGAAGATTCCGTTGGAGTTGGTGGAACTCACCAACTTGAAGGAGCTGTACCTCTGGCAGAACCGGCTAAGCGGAGGGGTACCGCCGGAGCTGGGCAAGCTATCAAATCTGACCGGGCTGGACCTGTCAATCAACGAGCTTGGCGGCGAAATTCCACCGGAACTGGGAAGACTGGCGAATCTAACGTTCCTGGCCATATCGCAGAACGGTTTGACGGGCGCAATACCCCCTGAGTTGGGCAGACTTGCCAAACTGGAGACCCTGTATCTGTGGGAGAACGATCTGAGTGGAGAGATTCCGGGGGAACTTGGAAGCCTTTCCAACTTGAAGGATCTGTCCCTTTCAGAGAACCAATTGAGCGGGGAGATTCCGCCGGAACTGGGTGAACTCATCAATCTGTCAGATCTACATCTTTGGGGAAACACCTTGAGCGGCGAGATTCCGGCTGCACTGGGGAACCTATCGAGGCTGACGGGATTGTATCTTTCGGAAAACGGCTTGAAGGGGGAAATTCCGGCGGAGTTGGGAATGCTTTCCAACCTGGTCGATCTGTACGTTCACGAGAACTCGTTGAGCGGAGAAATTCCGCCGGAACTGGGGGGCCTCTTTAATCTGAAAGAGCTGATCCTCAACCATAATAAGCTGACCGGTGAGATTCCCACCGAGTTGGGGAGGCTCTCCAGCCTCGAAGAACTGAACCTATGGGAGAACTCACTGAGTGGTGAGATTCCGCCTGAACTGGGAAATCTCTCTGACACAAAGCATATCGACCTATCGAACAACATGCTATCCGGGGCGATACCGCCTGAGTTGGGCAAACTGTCGAATCTCACCTCACTGTATTTGGAGAACAACAAGCTCAGCGGCGAGATTCCGTCGGAGTTCGGGAACCTTCGGGTAGGCATAGAGCTTGACCTTTCGGGCAACGAGTTGACGGGGTGTGTTCCCGATAGCCTAAAGAAGCTGGGCAGCACACTCTCTTTCGGTGAAATGGAGTTCTGCGGGGAAGTCGAGTCGGACGGGTGACGGGGATTCACCTCTGGGGGCAATCCTTCGACGGGCTCAGGGGCGGCCCCGTACTTGATACGGAGGTGAAAGGGATGTTGGTTCGGGGGCTGGATTCTCGCCGCCGCGGGAATGACGTGTGGGTTGGTACGGGGCCGCACCCTCACCCCAAGTATCTCTCACGGCGGAAGAAGAGGGGGTAGGTGCGATGGGGGCTGTCGTTCACATTCATAGGGGTGGGGTATAGAATTGGGGCGAATTCTACTGCGCGGGCTAATGAAAGAGCCGGCGAGGAGGAACGCATGACGGAGGAAGGCAACGCGATGTACCGAGTGGGGATGATCGGGATTGGTCGCAAGGGTGCTCAGCACGCGAGGGCGTACAGGCTCGATCCCCGGACGGAGATCGTGGCGGCGGCGGATACCGACGAGGAGAACCTCGAGGTGTTCTGCAAGCGGTTCGGGGCACGAGGGTATACCGACTATAAGGAAATGCTCCGGGAAGAGAGCGTGGACATCGCCGCGCCGATCCTGCCGGTCGGGCCGAATCCCGGTATCGTGATCGGCTGCGCTGAGGCGGGGGTGAAGGGAATCCTGTGCGAGAAGCCTTTCGCGCCGTCGCTTCAGGAAGCTGACGCGATGGTGGCAGCTTGCAGGTCGAACGGCGTCAGGATCGGCGCAGGCGACCTGAACATCAACCTTCCGGCCTACCAGACGGCAGCGAAGATGATCGCCGACGGGGAGATTGGCGAGGTCAAGAGTATTCACTTCTATGGTGGAGGGGGAACGGAGCTTTCGGGTGGCGGCATCCAGCAGTTCAGCCTGATGAGGATGTTTGCAGGGTTCGCCGACGTGGCGTGGTGCCTTGGATGGGTGGACGACGATCCGTGGAAAGACTACGACCAAGGGGGATCGGGATACGTGAGGTTCGTCAATGGGGTCGAGGCGTTCATCAGCCGCGAGCCGGACGCGAGGGGCTCCGGATTCCAGGTGAACTGCACCGAGGGCGTGTTCGTCAGCAACTCGGATGTCCTGCATATGTACAGGTCGCCCGGCGGCAGGTCTTCGTGGGAGACGTTGGAGGAGATCGAGGGACTGTTCCCGGAGACGAATGTCGTGGGAAAGACAAGCAGTCACCGCGAGCCGGACGGGTGGCTGTGGCCGGGAGACAGGAACCTGGCGAGCGTTTCGCTGTTCGTGGACTATCTTGAGCAGGACATGGACCCGCCGGGGAGCGGCGACAACGGCAGGAAGGTCCTCGAAATTGCCATCGGTCTGCGGGAGTCGCACCGACAGGGACACGCGCCCGTTCGGTTCCCACTTGAGAACAGGAGCCTGCGGATGATTCCCCATGCCTCGCGCATGAACTATAAGAAGCTGCAGGTTGGCCGTGAGGCGTACATGCGGCAGATGGCTACGCACGTGGACGACGACATTGTAAAGATGTAGCCGGTGGGTGTGAGGGGTTTCACCGAGGGGACGCCATTCGGCAGGCTCAGAGCTTGCCCCGTACTTGATACGGGGGTGAACGGGTGGCGCGACGAGCCTTCGACAGGCCCAAGATGAGCGGATATACTTTCTCGCCGTCCAAGTCAATTACTTTGAGAGACTTCTACACGTAGATGCCCTACACTCCCGGTCTTAGTTCGGAACTGGTGAAATTCAGTTGGGAGCGGATATCCCCCTGCCCGCCCACGGAATCGGAGACGAGGCCGCTCAGCGAGGCGTGCGACGCGCTGGACGCACTCGACTTGCTGGCGTCGTACACTGAAGGGAATCCCGTTGGCAGCAATGGGAATGTGAGCGTGCGGGCGAGCGACGAGGGGGCGATGATCGTCACGGCTACTCAGCTTGCATCTAAGCGAGGGCTCAAGGTGAACGACTATGTGCGCCTGGAGCGGTACACCTTCGACGAGACGAACGAGATGCTGTCGAGGGCCTACTACTCAGGGGAGAAGCTCCCGTCGTCGGAGAGCATTCTTCACTGGCACTTCTACCGGAAGTATCCGCAGATCAAGGCGATTGTGCATGTTCACGAGAATACCGAGCTGCTGTACTCGGACAGGTCACGCGGGGCGTGGGAGCGGCTCGGCGTAGTCGAGACGACCCGTTACGGCGACGCGGGGACGGTCGACCTGCCGTACTCGGTCGAGGAGGTCATCGAGGAGCTTGGGCAGTACGTGGTTCTGAAGGACCACTGGCCGGAGTGGGACAAGGCCCATACGGGAACGGTGGTGTTTGGGGAGAGTCTCGATGCGGCGGTGGAACGGATCATTACGGTGCATGAGGGACTGTGGGAGGCGGCCTGCGCTCGGTAGCGCCCCACCCTTCAATCCGATACACTGCGCGGCGGCGGAGAAAGCGACTCTCCGCGATGATATCCATTCGGAGGATGATCGATGCCCAAGTCGGAGATAGCGGCCTCGGCTGAGGCACGGGTCAAGGCCCTCTATCCTGAGGGCGGGCCGGGACGCCAGCTCAAGGGGAGACTCGCGGCCGGCGAGGTGATGGTCGGTGGGATGGTGTGCGAGTACACGCGGCCGTCCCTGATGAAGCTATACCAGCAGGCGGGGTACGATTTCGTGTACATCGAATACGAGCACGCCTATTTCGGCATGACCGATTTGGCGGACATGGTGGTGTCCGCGCGAGACAACGGGATGCCGGTCGTCGCGAAGACGCCTCAGTTGGAGCGCCAGGAGGTTGCGAAACTCCTGGAATGCGGCATCGTGGGTATACAGCTTCCGCGCACGGAGACGAGGGAGGAGATCGAGACGCTGGTGGACCTGATCAAGCTGTATCCCAAGGGGAGCAGGGCGAGCGCGACGGGATACGGGAGCAGCGACTACATAAAGCCCACGGACCGTCAGGGGTGGATAGCGGGTCAGGATGCGGAGACGACGCTGGTCGTCCACATCGAAACGCGGACAGGATACGCCAACGCCGAGGAAATCGTGAGCACGCCGGGCGTGGACATGGTGTACTGCGGCCCGGGAGATACGTCGCTGGAGTTCGATCATCCGGGCGACTGGGACCATCCCGACGTCCTGGGACCGATGGAGCACGTGCTCGAACTGTGTCTTCAGAACGGCGTGCCGTTTGGGACGAGCGTCAAGGGACACGAGTCGGCAGCGCGGTGGATCGGCAAGGGGGCGCTCTTCTTCGAGGAAACGAGCGAACTGGACCTGATATCGAGGGGCGCGAAGGCGATTGTCGACGGGTACCGGGAGATATTGGGGAACGGGTAAGCAGACGAAGGCCGGACGGTCTACGGGGGAAGTATGGGAACACAATTGACCCGATGGGACGGCATGATTGCCATGGTGACGGGTGTGCTGCTGCTGGTCTGGTGGATACCGGTCGCTACCCTGCTGCCCCGCCTTGACCCGACGGTGGAGATCCTGGACGTTGTGGAACACGGGTTGTGGATGCCTCTCAACGTGGCCGGGATGATTGCGGCCATCCTGCTCCCGGGAGTGCTTGTGAGCTTCTACCTAGCCCAGAAAGGGACGATATCCAAAGCCGGACAGGTGGGGTTTTATCTTTCGCTACTTGGAGCGGTGATGTTTGCGTGGGTGCAGAGCGAGCAGACACTCATGTGGCCCAGACTGGCTGCCGAAGCACCCGAACTCGTCGATTTCGACTTCCTGCTATTGGGTGAACTTCGATTTGATGTGCTCTACTGGCCGTCCTACGTGCTCCTGGGAATAGGGCTCTTTCTGTTTGGGCGATCGACCGCGTCGGCCAGCGTATTCCACCGATGGGCGGGACATTTGCTGTGGTTCGGTGGACTGACATTTGGGTTGAGCGGCATTGCTTTCGGGTTGCGATTTCTCTCCGTTTTGGCCTTAGGATCCGCGCTTATCTGGATGGGATATCTCCAGTGGCGGGACCGGTCTGCCGCCTGGTAGTCGCTCTATTGGCGCTTCCGGTTTTCGGTGCGTATGCAGGACGAGACTGCAGGATAGGGTCTTTACCACCCTTCGACAGGCTCGCTTCCCCGAAACGAGAGGAGTAGCTGGACAGCTCACGGCGGCGTAGTGGACGGGACCGCGTTTGGAATAGCTTGACGGTCTATTTGGGTCAAGTGTGGCCTTCCTAGGGAGCGGAGGTTCTTGGAATTCGTCGGGCTGGCGTAGGTAGCGTACGGTTCGGGTAGGTTATCCACCAAAGTTCGATGAATGGTGGTTGAATGCGACCTACCAAGGCATACCGAACACCTGTGCAGGGCCGCTAACGATGGTCATTGTCGTGAGAAAAGTACGGATTCCACATGTTCAGACTTTCGTCTTTTTCTCTCCCAAAGATTAGATGACAACCAATCCATGTGAGTGTAGGGGAAGTTCTCAGATGGGACCAGCCAGTCAACCATGGCATCCATGGGGTCGGAACGTCAATGAAATGGGGTGCCAATTTTTCAACAGAATATAGGAATATTCCGGAATACCGCCGAATAGAACGAATGGCCTGTAGACGGGCAGCGCCTATAACTAGCGGCTCACGGCCTGTTCACGTTTGAAGAGGGAGGGCGGAAGTCGGGGTGTGGATAAAGTGTGGGGAAACTCGCTCAGACTTCCACTCCAGAGGGTTTACGGCGTGTTAGAATCCGCACTCCCATGACCACTTTCCCAGAACCCCAACACGTGACCGACAAACCTGCCAAAATCAGCCCACGCGAGATGTGGGACGCAGTCCTCGGCGAGCTTCAACTGCAGATACCCAAGCCGAGCTACGAGACCTGGCTGAAGGGGACGACCGGCGTTTCTGTGGAGGATGGCGCGCTCGAGGTGAGGACACCAAACGCCTTCGTCTCCGAGATGCTCGACACGCGGATGTACGCCCTCATTTCCCGGTGCCTCGAGGGGATCACCGGAGAGCACCTGGAGATCCGGTTTGAAGTCGGTGGAGAGGTGCGGTCGAACGCAGGATCGATGCCCCGAACCAACGGCGCCGGCGATGCAGGAACTCCTCGAATGTCTCTGGATCAAGACGGCGCCGCATCTCGACCGTCCTACCGACGGATGGGGTTGAATGCAAGGTATCGATTCGAGAACTTCATCGTCGGCACCTCCAACAACCTGGCGCATGCGGCGTCGGTGGCGGTATCCGAGAATCCCGGATTCGTGTATAACCCGCTGGTGATCTACTCGGGGGTTGGTCTCGGCAAGACACATTTGATGCACGCAATCGGCCACAGGGTTAAGGATGCTGGGCTCGATGTCCTTTACACGACGACAGAGGAGTTCACGAACGAGTACATCAGGGCTATCCGGGAGGGTACGACGGAGGAGTTTCGGGACAGGTACCGGAGCGCCGACGTGTTGCTCCTAGATGACATCCAGTTCATCATCGGCAAGGAGCAGACACAGGAAGGGTTCTTCCACACGTTCAATGCGCTCCACATGGCGGGCAAGCAGATCGTCATAACGTGCGACAGGCCGGTAAGCGAGCTTTCGCTGCTGCAGGACCGCGTGTCTTCCAGGCTCGCGGGAGGCCTGGTCGTTGACATCCAGATACCCGACCTGGAGACGCGCCTGGCGATACTAAGGTCGAAGGCTGAGCAGATCGACAGGGAGTTCCCCAACAACGTGCTGGAGTTCATTGCGGGGCGAGTCCAACGAAATGTGCGGGAGTTGGAAGGATGCTTGAACATCGTGGCGGCGTATGCAGGGCTGGGCCACAAGTCTCTGAATGGAGCCTCCGATTCGGACGTTGACTTGGACCTGGTGGAGCAGGCGTTGGAAGACTCGCTCAAAGAGAGTGCCAGGAGAGTATCCGAGGAGGACGTCCTGAGCGCGGTCGCACGGTACTTCTCCATCGACAAGTCCACGCTGAAGGGGAAGAAACGCGACAGGACGACGGCGCAGGCGCGGCATGTGTCGATGTACCTGCTGCGAGAGGAAGTGCAACTGCCCCTGGCTACCATCGGACGGGTCATGGGCGGGAGAGACCACTCGACGGTGATTCATGCCTGCCGGAGGATCGAGCGCCAGCTCGAGGCGGACACACGTCTCCGACGTGACCTCATGAACATTCGCGAGTCATTTGCGGCGTAGTCCCCTTCCCTCCTGGGCCGAGGTCGTTGAAATAACGGGGCAATGGGGGGCTCGATTTCTCCATCGACATGGCAGGTTTCTAGCCCGTCACTACCGTGCGGCAGGCCCGTCGGCCTTCGATTGCGAGGTGTCGGACTCATAGGCCTTTCTGCTTGACTGTAGTAAGCGCTGCCAATATACTCGGACTCGCTCGGCACACCGGGAAATGAATTGACGCCCGCGCAGGAACCTCAGACTTCAAGGGGCGTCGAGAGAGAAGGTGTTTCATGCTACGCCAAGGCGCCGCATTCTGGTTCGTACTGATCATAGGACTTCTCACGGCCGGCCTCATCATTGGAGGCGGTTTCTACATAGCCGTAAATCAGGGAGCGGTTGAGTTGGGCGGCCCCCCGGACATGGCGGCCACGATGACGCCCTCCTCCAGCCAAGTAGCCGCGGGCGGAGAAGTGACCTATACGATCGGGTATGAGAACAAGGGTGAGAACCCCGCCGGGTCGGTCTCGATGACCATCGCATTGCCGGGAGGGTCGACGATCGGAGAGATCGTACCTTCGGCGGCGTGCACGTCCTCCGGCACAACGGTCACTTGCAGGCTGGGCACACAGCAACCGCAGAGAAGCGGCACCGTGACCGTCACGGCTACGATAGATTCCTCGGCGGCAAAGGGCACGGAACTGCAGGCCCAGGCAACTATAGAGACCGCCACTACGCGCGATGAAAAGAAGTCAGAGACGGTGAAAGAGAATAACACTGCAACGGCGGTTGTCACGGTTCAATAAAGCTTGCATCGAAGGCGGGGCGAGACTACATTAGTCTCATGTCGTCTTCGCGAGATTGCGATTGAAGGACGAGGAGGAGATCGTTGGCGGAACGTTATACACCGGAAGTAGGTCCAGGATCCAGAGAACCGATAAAGCCGCTACGGCTCAGCGAGGAGGAGCCCAGTGGGCTGATCGGTATCCTCGTGTGGTGGAGGAAGCGCGGCGGCGTATTCTGGTGGACTTCAATCTTGGCCTTCCTTTCAATCGCAACCCTGGCCGGGTTGGTCTGGTGGATTGCCCGCGACGTTGGACACCTCGACTTCCGCGACCCGCCCGACATGACGGCGACGATAACGGCAGACAAGACTTCGATTTCCAAGGGCGACACCGTAGTCTTCAAGATCATCCACGTTAACCAGGGAAGTTCGGAAGCGGGTGCGGTGACGGTCGATATCGAGTTGCCTGACGCACTGACCGCAACGAGAGTGGAGCCGGGGACTCCCGCATGCAGCCAGGCGAGCAAGCTCGAGCGGTTTGCGAGTCAAGAAGCGGGAGCAATAACGGGCGATCCCGGAGGCACAATGATCTGCCTCCTCGGGACGCGCGCGACGAATGCCCAGGGGACCATCACTCTTGAGACTGAAGTCGGCGACGTGGCCGACGGCACAACCCTCAACCTCGATGTCTGGCTCACGACATACCGGACCGACAACGTCGCCAAAGATGAAGGCGTCTGGTCCAACAACTGCACCAGGCTTTCGGCAGTTACAGGATCAGGCGGTGCGATTACAAGCGAACCCCTGAACTGCTCATCGCTGGCGTTCGTGTCGCGCAGTCTGGCCATTGAGACTCAGGAAGAAACGGTTGCTCCCGGAGGAACATTCCAATTCGTCGTTGACCACGAAACTGTTGGGGGAACCGACGAGTCAGTTCAAGACGTGGCAATCGACATCTTCTTGCCAGATGAGCTCACGGCCACTACCCTTCTGCGGTTTATCGACGAGAGACTCTATCCCAGCCATCCCAACTGCACTCATCCGAACGTGCTGGAGGGTTTTGAAAAGGACGGCAAGGGTGAATTTACCGAAACTCCAGGGGGAACGATCACCTGTGTCGTGGGCGGCCGCACAATTGGCGCGGCAGGAGAGATCGAAGTGCGGGCGATCGCCAATGCAGCGAGCGGCACTAAGTTGAACATCAATGCCTGTGTAAGATTGGAAACGGCCGCGAGCGCCGACCCGGACGATTGCAGGATGTTGGCAGTGTACGTGCAGTAACGATTCCCGACCGGTGAAGTTTCAAGAGGTGGGTCTATTGGGCCCACCTCTTTCTTTTGGGCCGGAGGGACGTATATTGCGTTGACGCGGAAGGGCTATGCTCCTACACTGCACTTCCACAGCAGTCTTATGTGAGGAATAGTCCCTTGTCCGAAACCCGAACCATATCCCAAAACGCACTTGACGCCGCAGTTCCTAATGTCAATGTCAGCCTGTCGTTCAGTGAGCTGGACGGCCCGGTGACCATATACCGCGACGCCTACGGCATTCCGCACGTTAAGGCGACGACGGCGCACGACGCGTTCTTCGGCCAGGGGTTTGCCACGGCGCAGGACCGTTTCTTCCAGATGGACCACGACCGCCGATGGGCGTACGGGCGTTGGGCCGAGTTTGCGGGCGAGGGCGCGGTCGAGCAGGACGTGCTCATGCGGAAGTTTCAACTTCGCCGGTCGGTTGATCGGGACTATGCGGCCATCAACGACGAGACGCGGGCGATGTTCGAGGCATACGCGGAAGGCGTGAACGGCTTTCTCAATACGACAGAGTCGCTTCCCGTCGAGTACAAGATGCTCGGCGAGTCACCTGAGACGTGGACGGCGCATGACTGTCTGGCGGTCTTCAAGGCGCGGCACGTGTTGATGGGTCACATGGAGGCCAAGCTGTGGCGGGCAAAGATGGTGGCCGCGCTCGGTCCGGAGCGGGCGGCGGAGCTCATGCCCCAGTATGAAGAAGGGGGACTGCTGATCGTTCCGCCGGGTGCCGAGTACCTCGGCGACAACTACGACGTGCTGAGCGAGTACGTGTCCGGCGCGGAGTACGTGGACGGGATGGCGGATGCCGACTCAGGCAGCAACAACTGGGCCGTACACGGGAGCAGAACGGAGTCCGGCAAGCCCCTGATAGCAGGAGACCCCCACCGTCCCATCGAGACTCCGAGCGTCTACTACCAGAACCACATCGCCTGCGACGAGTTCGATGCGATGGGACTGTCGTTTCCGGGGTGTCCGGCGTTTCCTCATTTCGGTCACAACGCCCGCGTGGCATGGTGCGTAACCCATGCGGCGGCGGACTACCAGGACATGTACATCGAATCGTTCAGGGGAGGGGGAACGCTCCACTACGAGTACAAGGGAAGCTGGAGACATGCTGAGACTCACCCAGAAACAATCCAGGTGAGAGGCGCGGAGCCGGTGGAGATCGAGGTCACGACCACTCATCACGGACCCATTGTGGTTGGGGAGCCGAGCAACGGGAAGGCGATCGCCTTCAAGTACACGGCCACGGATGGTGCGAACACCGCACACGAGGCGCTGCTGCTGCAATTACGGTCAAGCTCGGTGGGTGAGATGGATGAGGCGATGAGGGGATGGGTAGACCCGTGCAACAACTACGTCTTCGGGGACGTCGACGGGGACATCGCGTACCTCACTAGGGGGAAGGTGCCGGTACGGAATATGGCCAACGCCTGGCTGCCTGTGCCGGGCTGGACGGGTGAGCACGAGTGGGACGGGTTCATCCCGTTCGAGGAGATGCCGCGCATTCGGAATCCTGAGAACGGGTTCATCGTCACGGCGAACAACAAGCAGGTAGGGGACGATTTTCCCCACTACATCAGTGTCCAGTACGCGACGGAGCACCGCGCTCGACGGATCTATGACCGGCTAGTCGAGATACAGAGCGCGACGGTCGAGGACATGGGTGACGTTCACGCCGAGAGGGTGTCTATCCCGGGTCTTGCCTACAGTAAGCTCTTGGCAAACGTGGAGCCCGCCGACGAGCGTTGTGCTGCGGCGAAGGAGATTCTCACGGCGTGGGATGGGAGCATGGACGTGGACGCGGTCGGCCCGACCCTCTACAGCACATTCCGGCACCATCTCGACGACACGATATTGAGAGGACTTCTCGGACCGCTGGCGGACTACGCGCTTGGCGCGGGCGGACGCGGCGCGCCCCATCACGTCTCGCTGCTCAAGGCCCAGTTCGTTCGCATGGCGGATGCCGGCGACTCGTCGTTCCTGCCAGACGGTGCGACATGGAGTTCGCTCATGGCAGAGGCGCTTGGGAGCGCGGTCGAGTACCTGTCGGAACGGCTTGGCGACGACATGAGCAAGTGGACGTGGGGAGCCATTCACCGGACGAACCGGCCCCACTGGCTGTCCAACGCCTACTCTTGGGCGAAGGAACTAGAAGGCCCCGTGATGCCGCTCGGCGGAGACGGCGACACGCCCCTGGCCGCAAGCTACTCGCACGCCGAGCCATTCGGCATCGCCGGGTCGTCCGTCGCGCGGTACATCTACGACCTGAGCGACTGGGACAACTCGCGTTGGATCGTGCCGTTTGGCGCCTCAGGGCATCCGGCGAGTTCACATTTCGCCGACCAGTCGTCTACCTGGGCGGATGTCGGCTTCATCCCGATGCTCTATAGCTGGAACAAGATCGAGGCGGGCGCGGAGACGAGACAGAGCCTCTCGCCAGGTGGATGAGGCAAAATAGGTTCCGGTTCGTGATTCGTAAGTGAGGGAGCCCTCTCTCTGTGTCTCTCCCCCTGTGTGGGAGAAATTAGTGTGGTGTGCCTACATCCTGTCGTCGGGGATGACGGCGAAGATGTCAATCTCGAAGTCGATGTAGGTCTCGGCTAGACCGTCGACGACGAGGCCGGTTGAGACGGGGTAGACATCCTTTAGGTGCTTGCCGAGAACAGGGTAGACGTCGTAGCGATACTCGCGCTGGGTGACGTAGGTTGTGATCTTGCAGATGTCCTCCATCCGCGCGCCTGCCTCTTCGAGGAGCACCTTGCAGTTCTCCATGGCCTTTTCCGCCTGCGCGGCTGGGTCTCTCCTGCCGATGAATTCACTTGTATCGCGGTCGAACCCCGTCAGGCCCACGAGGAACACCTGATTGCCGGCCCTGACTGCTTGACATGCCTGGAATTCGACTTCAGGGAGCATCGGGCCACCTCGTGTGCTGCCTTTACGAAAACGCTGATGTGCCATGGTTGTTGCCTCCGAGATCTTTGGTGTGTAGGGAGAGTTTATCGCAGAGGAGATTTTTGTATAGGCTGGATGTCGGGGGATGTGGGTGGTGCGAAACCATGGCAGCCTACCCGTTGGATACCGACCCCTAGATACCTGCCCCGTATCGTAATGCGGAGTAGGCTCTTCGTCAGTATGATGATTGTACCTACGGCCTATTCACCCTTCCACAGGCTCAGGGTGAACGGGATCCTTTTGGGGCGGCATCTGATTGAAGGCAAGGATTAAGCGCAGGTCAGCATTGAATTGCAGGTCTCGTAGTGAGAACATCTCGACGCGGGAGTCTGGGACATGAAGAAATGGAGATAAGAGCCGTGGAAAACATTCCGGATAGGGCGAGAGTGGTCATCATCGGCGGGGGCATCGTGGGATGCAGCGTTGCGTATTACCTGACGAAGCTGGGGTGGAATGACGTTGTGGTGCTGGAGCGCAAGACCGTTGCGGGCGGGTCGACGTGGCACGCGGCGGGGATGGTGACGCAGCTCAGGGCGACGAGAACGATGATCGACATCAACCGCGTGGGAGTCCAGCTGTATTCGACGCTGCACGAGGAGACGGGAATTCCGACGGGATTTCGTGCGTCGGGCAGCGTGACTGTGACCACGACGGATGACCGGATGGACGAACTCAAGCGCATCCTGTCGCTGGGCAGGTGCTACGGAATAGATATCCATGAGATCACGGCGGAGGACGCCGGCACGATGTGGCCGCTCATGAGGACGGAGGACCTGAAGGGGGGCATCTACATCCCCAAGGACGGCCAGGCGCTCCCGGCAAGCGCGGCGCTTTCGGTGGCACGAGGGGCGGAGATGGGTGGAACGCGGATCATCGAGAACGTACAGGTGACCGGCGTGACGCAGGAAGCTGGAGCGGTGACCGGCGTTTCGACGGACCGAGGGGACATCGAGTGCGAGGTGGTCGTTTGCGCGGCGGGGATGTGGTCGAGGCAGCTTGGGCTGAGGGCGGGGGTCGACATTCCGCTGCACGCGGCGGAGCACATGTGGCTGGTGACCAACAAGATGGGGATTCCCGAGGACATTGCGGGGCTGCGGGACCCGGACGAGCAAATATACTTCCGGAGAGACGCGGAAGAGCAGGGAGCGATCCTGATGGGCGGGTTCGAGACGACGGCCAAGCCGTGGGGCGACGACGCGATACCGGAGGACTATCACTTCGGGTTGCTCGAACCTGATTGGGAGCACTTCAAGGTGTTCTGGGAGAACGCAGTGCATCGTGTTCCGGCGATGGCGGAGGCGGGTATCAACCGGTTCTGCGTGAGCGCCGAGAGTTTCACGCCGGACGACAGGTACCTGATGGGCGAGTCGCCCGACCTGAGGAATTTCTACCTGGCTACGGGGCTGAACTCGACGGGCATTGCGGCGGCGCCGGGCGTGGGCAAGGCCGTGGCGGAGTGGATCGCGGCGGGCGAGCCCACTATGGACCTGTGGGAAGTGGACATTCGCCGGTTCCATCAGTTCCAGAACGTCAAGACGTACTTGCATGATCGGACGATCGAATCGGTCGGCACCCTGTACGGGATGCACTGGCCGCACAAGCAGATGGAGACGGCACGGGGAGCGCGGCAGTCGCCGTTCCACGACAAGCTGGCTTCGATGGGTGCCTGTTTCGGCGAGGTGGGAGGTTGGGAGCGTCCCAACTGGTACGCGCCTGAGGGCGTTGAGCCGGTGTACGGGTACTCCTTCGGACGGCAGAACTGGTTCCCCTACTCTGCCGAGGAGCACCGAGCGGTACGTGAGAGCGTGGGGCTGTTCGACCAGACCTCATTCGCGAAGTTCCTCCTGCAAGGCAGGGAGGCAGAGCGAGTAGCTCAGACGATCTTCGCGGGGGACATGGCGGTCGATCCCGGCAGGATCGTGTACACGGCGATGCTGAATGCGCGGGGCGGATTCGAGTCCGACCTGACGGTGACGCGGACGGGGGACGAGGAGTACCTGATCGTGACGGCAGGCTCAACCGCAAGGCGCGACTTCGGGTGGATACGGGACAACATCCCAAGCGATTCCCACGCATTCCTGACCGATGTTTCCTCGTCGTATGCGGTGCTCGGGCTGATGGGGCCGAACTCGCGGGCCCTTCTCTCGGAAGTTACCGACGCGGACGTTTCGAATGAGGCGTTTCCGTTCATGGCCTCCAAAGAGATCGCCATCGGGTATGCGCCGGTGCGGGCGTCGAGGGTGACGTATGTCGGGGAGCTTGGATGGGAACTGTATATCCCGACGGAGTTTGCCGGGCACGTTTTCGACCGGATCATGGAGGTCGCGCCGAAGCATGGTCTGCTTCCAGCAGGGTTCCACGCGATGGAGACCTTGCGACTGGAGAAGGCGTACCGGTCGTGGGGGCACGATATCTGTGACGTGGACACGGTCGTGGAGGCGGGTCTGACCTTCGCCGTCGCTTTAGACAAGGGAGTCGACTTCATCGGACGCGACGCGGTGCTCCGTCAGCGCGATGAGGGCGTGACGCGACGGCTGGCAATGTTCACGCTCGAAGACCCGGAGCCATTGCTATTGGGCAACGAGCCGATCTGGCGCGACGGGCGGCTGGTGGGCAGGACGACCTCGGGGGCGTTTGGGCACACTCTGGGCGTGTCGGTGGGCATGGGATACGTGGAGGACCCTGACGTGGTCACGAACAAGTGGGTCCGAGGCGGGGCGTATGAGCTGGAGGTTGCGACGGAACGGTTTCCGGCCAAGGTGCGGCTGACGGCTCCCTACGATCCGAGGGGCAGGCGGGTGCGCATGTAACCTGCGTTGAGCGGCACTCATCCAAGGGAAGGGAGTCGCGGAGCCAATGGAAGACCGCCTGAAGACGAAGAGGACTGTGGCGGTGGTCGTTATAGGTCTGATAGTTCTGCTGGGCGCACTGATCGTCGGATGGAATGTCGCCCGCAGCACATCTTCCTGTCCTCCCGAAGACGCTACCAGCTACAACCTCGAGGGTGATACATGGTGTACGCCGAAGAGTGAGTTCTGCGAGATGTTGCGCGCGACTATCGATGCGGAAGGCAGTGAAGATGACGAAGCCGCGTACCTGCAGATTTGCGCAGAGTTTGCGGAGCTTGAAGAATGAGAGCGATTGCACTCGATGACCGCAGCGTGCCACGATATGCCCACATAAGTTCCGGCGATAATGCCGGATAACCAAAGATAGGAGAGACGATGCCGAAGTATAGTATTGCGAGCGCACTGTACATGACCGACGAGACGGGAGACTTCGTCGGGGATCCGATCGAGGCGGTGAGATCTGTCGCAGCGAGCGGTTACTCCGAGGTGGAGCTTATCGCGGAGGGAGTCGAGTGGGAGGAAGGGCCGCCCGACCCTGCTCCATACAGGGAAGCGCTAGAGAGTTCGGGGCTGCTTCCCCATACGATTCACGCGCCGTTCAAGAGCATTAACCTCGCCAGCTTCGATGGTGGCGAGCGGGAGGCCAGCGTCGCGCAGGTCGCGGCAGCGATGAGGTTTCATGCCGAGGTGGGGGGCCGGACTATCATCGTGCATCCGTCGGGGAGTCCGACATCGCCGGACGTGCCGTTGTACACGAGGGAGAATGTTGGAGCGGCCACGGAGCAGGCGCACCGCTCAATCTCTGAACTGGTGAGGGTCAGCGAGGAGACGGGAGTTCGTATGGCGCTCGAAAACCTCGTGGGGAAGATGGGGTTCCCCGCCCGTCCATTAGAGACAATGCAGGAGTTGCGGTCGTTCATGTCAGACCTACCGGCGGAGCACGTCGGGATATGCCATGACATCGGGCACACGCGGCTGCGGGAGCTGGATGTGGCAGAGGAGACCCGGATCGCGTCGGAGCGTCTGTATGCGCTGCACATCCAGGATGGCTCCTCGGATCAGGATGATCACCTGCCGCCGGGTCACGGGGTTATCGACTTCGACTCGTTCGGACAGGCGCTCGACGACATTGGGTTCGACGGCGCGTGGACGATGGAGGTGCTGGCGACGAACCATCCGGGGACGGTGGAGGACGTTGCGATCGAGGTGGCGACGGTTCGGGACAAGTGGTTGGCCGAGGGGATTCGGAACGTGAGGTAAGAGGTGGTGGATAGACACAAGGGGGTGACACTCACCGCCCCTTACCCCTCTCCTCTGGATACCCGTGTACGCGGGTATGACGGTGGTACTATCAGTCACATTCGGAGCTGGACTTTGACGGAGCCGGTGGACTTGTCATAGGCGGTGGCCAGGGCTTGGGGCATTTCGGCGAGAGGGTAGGTGTGGGTGACCATGGGCTTTAGGTCGATCTTGCCGGATGACATGAGGTCGATGGCCATTTCGAAGTCGTGCCTGCCGTCCATGATGCCGTAGCAGACGGAGAAGATGAACGACTGCTCTTTGAGGAGCGGCTCCATCCAGTCGGTCAGGACGGGGTCGTGGAAGACGCCGAGGACGACGATCCGGCCCATGACGCGGGTCATCTCCACGGCCTGTACGAGGGTTGCGTTGCTGCCGAAGCCTCCGACGGTCTCGACGGTGATGTCGGCACCCAGACCACCGGTGAGGTCTTCGACGGCAGCTGTCGCGTCAGCATCGTTGGGATCAAGCACCACGTCAGCCCCTAACTGCTTGGCCAAGTCGGCCTGCTGGGCGTGTCTTGCGGTAGCGATGATCGTGCCTGCTCCCAGGGCTCTCGCGGCAGCGATCGCGGTCAGGCCGATATTACCGGCGCCAAGCACGACGACCGTGTCGCCAGCGATAAGGCTTCCGCGACGCATCCCTCGAATTGAGACGGCGAGTGGCTCGACGAGGGCGCCCTCCTCCCACGTCATGGTCTTGCCGAGGGGGTAGCAGGCGACGGCATTGCGGGTGACGTACTCTGCGAAGCCGCCGCCGGCATAGTCGCCCTTGTCATCGCAGTTCCGGTAGTGGCCCTGACGGCAGTACCAGCAGGTCAGGCAGGCCTTGCCGTGTCCGACGACCTCGACGGCGACTCGCTGCCCGATCCTTGCCTGATCGACCCCTTCGCCTACCTCGACAATCTCCCCAGCGGTCTCGTGTCCGGCGGGAAGGGTCTCAGGCTCGGTCAGCTTGCGGTACTGGTTGAGATCGGAGCCGCAGATGCCCTCTGCGCGGACCCTGACGAGAGCATCCCCGGGGCCGGGTTCGAGGCGTTTGATTCGCTTGATCTCGACGGTGTCGACGCCGTTATAGAGCGCGGCGAGCATTTTTTGCATAGGGGCCTCCGGGGTGTTGGGTTTGGAGAGTTTACTATAGCCGCTCCCTCTCAATATTGCTGACGTTCCTAGGCTTGGCACCAGCCGGTATGGGCAATTCGCGAATAGCCCCTACGGTAACCTTGGCCGAGGAATGTTCTCGGAAGTATGACGGGCACCACTGCTACGTAAGGGGCTCTTCGCGGGTATGCCGTTGGGAGACGAGCGAGGATCTCAGTTGGCGATGGGCTGGGCGATTATCCAGAGGCTGGTGGCGGTATAGACGATCATGAGGGCGAGCATCGGATACTGGCTCTTGACGGCCTGGGCGGACGTGGGCATCCGGCGGAGGGAGATGATGTGGGCGACGTAGACGGAGAGGATGTGTCCCAGGACGATTGCGATGATCGATACCCACCAGACGAATTGGACGGAGACGAGGTTGATGTTTATGAGGTAGCCGGAGGTGCCGAAGATGTTCCAGTCGAAGCCGAACGGGTCGGACAGAAGGGGGATGATCCCCTGCCCTTGTATTGTGAGGAGCGAGATGAAGTGGGCCATGTTGTAAGCGAGGGCGATGGGGACGAGCGAGAGGACGAAGACCTTGGCGACTTCAAAGACGGGAGAGTCGGTGGTGCCTTCAAATTGGCGGAGCACCCACGAGAAGGCGAGATATACCGCAAGGAACAAGACCGGCAGTACGAGCAGGCCGAGCGTGTCGATGGTACCGAAGGTGTCCACAGGCAGGGAGGAGAATACTGGATACAGGGCATCCTGCACCTCGAGCCAGGCGTTGGTCTCCGTGAGGCCGTCGAAGGTGACTGTCGAAAGCGCGAGGATGACGAAGACAGCCACGGATGCCGATACAAGCCCGCGCGTTGCGAGGCCGACCGAGTACGGGCGAAGGTTGAACCGGCGTTCATGGGGTTCGGCGATCTCGAAGCACTCGTAGCAATCCACGCAAGGGGCGTGCTGCTCGGCGCAGCTTTCGCAGGCGGCGCACAGGTCGTCGTGGGAAGTCGTGACCTCGGTTGGAGAGAAGCGGGCGAAGAGGCTGAAGAGTACGGTGAATGCCTCGCCTCGTCTGAGCCATACATGCTTGCCGAAGAGGAGCATTCCAGCCCACGTGATGGCCGAGTAGACGAGTATGAAGAGTCCCAGCTTGAAGGGGGCCTGCGCGCCGTTGTAGACATTCTCGAGCCAAGCGAAGATGAAGAACAGGATGACGGCGGGCCAGACACCCCAGCTTTCGGGGTAGTCCACCAAGCCCTCGTCTCCGTCGTCATCGCCGGTTAGGAATCCCTCAATCCACTCAAACATGGTCTTCCACGGGTTGACGAGTATCCAGAAGTTGCCGAGCAGGGCGGATATGTAGCCCATGCCGACCCACCAGATGATCCAGACGAAGGTGGGAGAGAGGTTCTCGACGGGCTTGTTGACTCCGAAGAGGCTCGTGGCGATGAGGAGCAGGAAGACGGCCACGCCGAGGAGCTTGAAGGTGTAGGTGAATACCTTATTTGACAGGACTGCCCCAAGCACGGGGACACCAAGGAGATTGAGCGTGGGATACCGGAACTCGCCGGGCTGCTTGTTGACGAAGAGACCGATGATGACGAATGAGGCGGCCACGGTCGCGGCCGCCGCGATCATGAAGAGGTTCAGTGGAAGGGGGAGGTCGTATCTTTCGCCGAAAGCGTGGGCGTAGGCCGGGGACATCGCCAATGCCGACGCCGCAACGACGAGGGCGGCTATGACTGCGATTCTTCTCAGTGGCATGGGATGTCCATACGGGAAGTACCCTTCTATTCTAGCGTCTTGATGTAGTTGATGACATGCCAGATCTCCTCGTCGGTGTAGCGTCCGGCCAGTCCGACCATCGCGGTGCCAGCGATTCCTTCGCTGATGAAGTCGAAGAGCACCCTGTCGGGATGGAGCGGCACGTGGACTATGAGATTGGCGGGAGGAGGGTCGAGACCGACGCCTGCTGCGCCGTCACCAAGTCCCTGAACGCCGTGGCAAGAGGCGCAGGCCTCGGTGTAGACCCGGTCGCCTATGGCGAGCGACTCCGGGTTGGGGGGGAATGGGTTGCGGTCGCCGGATGTGGTCGAATCCCCGAACTGCGCGGTGAAGACAACCCCCGCCCCGATGATGAACACGACGAGGCCGGGGGACATGACGGCCAGTCCCCTGCGCGAGTACCAGCCTCCAAGAGGAATGCCGACGGCCAGGAAAATAAAACCCAAGACGGCGAGTTCCACACCGAAGAGCAGACGGCCAGTGTCCTCGGACGGGAAGATGGTGGAACTACTGACACCTCCGCCCGAGGCGACCTCGAAGCGGAATGCGGTACGGGCATCGAAGGTGTCGGGACGGCGGACGGTGACCTCAAGCTGGTACGCGCCTGCAATGTTGATCGGGATGTCGCTGGCGAGAAACTCTCCTTCCCCTGCTCGCCCGGTCGGCAGGACGCCCTCTCCAAGGTCGGCGTCGAGGTAGGACAGGCGTATATCCACTCCGGAGGCATTCGCAATCGGATCTCCGCGGCGGTCGGCAAGCATAACGGTCACCGTGTTCGGACCTAATCGCCCAGGCTCGATGTCAACATCGATGGTGGCCCCCTCCGCCGTGTCCTGGAAGGTCAGACTCTTGGGAAGACCGATGCCCTCGCGAGATGCGACCTGGCGCGCGGGTTCGAGGCTCGTCAGGTAGGCGGTGGCGAGAATGACGAGGACTCCAACGATGGCTTCGGCGGTGACCGTTCGGCGCAATAGTGATGCGGCCCTGCGGTTTGCGCGGATGGCGGGAGTGAGCCACAGCAAGTTCGTGGCCCCGAAGATCAAGAGGACACCCACCAGGGCTGTCTTCGCAATGAGGGTCTGTCCGTAAGGGACAGTGAGCGCGGGCAGGACGGTAACTTGAGCCCATGCGCTGTAGAGGCCGGTGACAGTGAGCGCAATGACGCTCAGCCCGGCCACGAGGGAAAATCGTGGGAGGAAGGCGAGGATTATCTGGGGGATTTTGCCCTCGGGCGAGTGGGAGAAGACGACCGGGAGAATAAGCGCGAGTCCGAACAGACCGCCAACCCAGAAGGCCGCAGCGAGGAGATGGATGTAGTCGTTTACGGTGGCCGCAAGCTCGATGCCCGGGGTGGCGGCTCCGTGGCTGGTGGTGCTCAGGGTTGCCATGGCCAGGGCGGTGACGAGGAATGTCGACAGCCAAAGGGCGATATCACGGCGGTGTGATGGGACCCTGCGGAGTCGCAGTAAGGCCCAAGTGGGGCCGAGCGCTCCGATGAGAAGAGATGTTCGCTGGAGCCATCCCCTGCCCCATTCGGTGTCCGTGATGACGAAGCGGACCGGTTCTCCGAGCGCATCGAGGAGCGACACCTCGTGCACGGATGATGCTTGCACCAGTAGATGCCCCAACGATCCTAGCAGTGCCACGACGATGCCGGCGAGTACGATCTTGTCCGTTCGATCCCGCACTCTCGCTAAGAGGTCTTCGGTGTCACTCATCGCCACCAGTGGTGGGCGAAGGACGACGAGCCAGAGCATGAGGACGCCAAGTACCGAGAGTCCGCCGAGGAGGACAATCCATCGCATGAACGGCTCTGCAGGAGACAAGAGAGCCGTCTCACTGGTGAGGTCTGATGATCCTACGGAGAGCGGCTGGCCGACCGAGTAGAAGAACGTACCGCGGATGGTGTGACTATCGACCGTGGAGAGGCTACGCCATGCGACCGTGTAGGCGCCGTTCGGCAGGTCGTCCTGCAGGGTGACGTACATGATTGTGGGATCGCTGGGATTGACAGTGCTGTCGTCGTTGTCGACGCGGCCTCCCTGCGAGTCGAGCACTTCGATAGAGCTGAGGGAAGGTTCGAGGGGTTCGGTGAACCAAATGGTGATCCGGGAAGGGGAGGTGTCGAGCACCGAGTTCGGCGCGGGGTCGGCGTCGGCAAGGTTGGCGTGGGCGGATGCGGGGTCGGGCCGGGACAAGAAGAGGACGATTAGGACGAGGGCGAGTGCGCTGGCATTCCAGACTCGGGAACCCTTGGCAGTAGCGGAGAATGGCATTGAGTCCCCTATTCAGGCGGCCTGCTTCTTGCGTCGTTTGCGTCTTCCGCCGAGGGACGCGCGGAGGGAGAGTCCGAAGATGACGAGGAATGCGAGAAGGACGACGAGCGTGAGTATGCCCGTGATGGGACTGGCGTTCTTGACCTCGACCTGAAACTCGGCTGAGTGGGTGCCGTTAGCGTCGTTGATAGTGGTCGTGAAGAGCCAGATGCCCTCGCGATCAACCTCGGTGTTGACCTCGTAGTAGGTGGGTTCCTGGGCGCTGTTGGCGGCGATGAAGGGACCGATCTCGATATCCACGGAGTCGGGGCCGGCGCCCTGGAGTTCGAGATTGGCATCGAGAACGGGCGAACTCGTTGCAGTGTCGGTGACGGTGAGGGCTAGGTGGAGGTTGCCAACGGAGGGGCTTGGGGGAATAGTGCCGAGTCCAATCTCGTAGGGTCCGGCCGCCTTCTTCTGGAAGCTGGTGACGCGGCCGTTGGCCTGAACGATTGCGGGGAACGATGCAAGGAGCACCGCGATAGCGGCTGCGAAGAGGAGTGTTTTGTATAGTCTATGACTCTTGACCACGACCTATGACCCTGGAAGGCCGGTAAGTGCGTTCACAAGAGGAGGGCACGCTGGAAGCGGGAGGTTGGGAACGGAGGGAGTGAGGCGCATTGGGGATATTATACCTGCGGGTCTGATTGGGAGTCTATGGCGGCTGGGAGAGTAAATGTGGTCTTGAGACGGCGCTCTCATGGACTGCGGACAGGGCAGGCCCGTTCCCACGACGGGAGAGGGGGATTTCACCACAGAGGACACAGAGATCGAAGGGAGGATTCTGGATTCCGGCCTCCGCCGGAATGACGGTGGGGCTGATCTGCTACATCATGAAATAATAGGATTAGACCGTAATTTACATGGACGACAAGGCGAGCAGGATGACCGTGGGATACGATCACATTGTCGTAGGGGCGGGTTCGGCAGGTGCTGTTCTGGCAGCCCGATTGACGGAGGACGGTAACCGGTCGGTCCTGCTTCTGGAGGCCGGAGGGGACTACCCTGCACTGGAAAGGATGCCCGAACCGATAAGGTACGCGTACGGCACGGGGACGGACCTCTGGGATAGCGAACACGTGTGGAGTTTTCGCGCGAGGGCCACGGACGCGGCCGAAATAGATATCCCTCGCGGGAAGGTCACCGGCGGTTCGAGCGCCGTCAACGATGCCCAGTTTCTCCGTGGAATGCCGGAGGACTTCGATCGGTGGGCGTGGTGGGGGAACAGGGAGTGGAGCTACGAAAAGCTCCTGCCGTATATGCGGAAGCTGGAGGCGGACAGGGACTTCGAGGACGAATTCCATGGCAATGACGGGCCCATCGTCTGTCGCAGGTACCGGCCTGACGAATGGGGTCCACAGCAGCACGCGTTCTACCGCGCATGTCTGGACGCCGGTTTCCCCGACTGTCCCGACCACAATCGGCCAGACTCCACGGGGGTAGGGCCGCTAGCCTTCAACATCGCCGATCGCGCCCGGGTGAGCTCAGCGGTAGGGTACCTCGACCCGGCGCGCAGCAGGACGGGTCTGACCGTCAGGCCTCACAGTCTCGTTCACGGGATCATCTTCGAGGGCAATCGAGCAGTTGGAGTACGCGGGACGAGCGGTCCCGAGGAATTTTCCGTGTTCGGCGACGAGGTGATTCTCTGCGCCGGGGCTATAGGATCGCCACATATCCTTGCTCTATCGGGAATTGGGCCCGGGGACCATCTTCGACGGTTGAACATATCCGTGGTACAGGACATCCCAGGAGTTGGGCGCAATTTACGCGATCACCCTGATGTGCCAATGGCATGGCGTACACGAGAGGGATTCCCGCTGAATATCGATCAAGTTGCGACGGGCAACGTAACCTTGCGCTTCACCGCATCGGGCTCTCCCTTCGAGAATGACCTGATCATCTTCATGGGCAATTACGCAGCGAGCAGACCAATGCGGGGGTTGGATCATAGGAATCCCGCCGGGATTGGGGTAAGCCTCGGTCTCTACCTGGCATTGAGTCACGGAGAATTGCGTCTCCGATCCGCCGACCCCGGGGATCCGCCATACCTCGACTTCAATCTCCTGGACGACCCCTTTGACAGGTCGAGGCTCCGTGAAGCCCTCAGAACGTGTGCAGAGCTGTTCAGACATGAAGCCTTCGGTGGGATAGTGGAAGAACGGATCGCGCCGTCGGACGAAGTAATGGACGAGGACGATGCCCTGGATTCCTGGATGATGCGGGAGGTGATCACGGCGCACCACGTGTCGAGCACCTGCAAGATGGGGCCTTCCGGCGATCCGCTGGCGGTGGTGGACCAATACGGCAGGGTCCGCGGTGTCGACGGACTGCGGGTCATCGATGCTTCGATAATGCCTGACACCGTCCGCGCGAACCTCAACCTGACGGTGCTCGCGATGGCGGAGCGGGCGGCGGACCTCATAAAGGGGAACTGAAGACGAGCGGGTGGGTGGATTCGGAAGGCAAGCAGACTAACGGTGTTCCCAATGAGTCAGGCAAAGCTGCTTCCGGAGCGACTAACTGCGTAATAACCCTTCGACGGGCTCAGAGCTTGCCCCGTACGTGATATGGGGGTAACGGAGGCAACTGGTTTGGGGACCGGGGAAGGGTGATCTAGGACTTTGCTGAGAAATCAGTTAAAGGATTGACTCCGGGTGGGAGGTTCGGTAGAATAGTTTTTCGACTCTGGACGGAGAACGCTGTTCTTTGAGAGTCGGCGCGTCGGCGGGAAGCCGGCGCCGCAGAGCACCTTAACAACCGAATCCTGCGAGTATGTCTGTCTTCATGCCGCACCCTAAGGGGTGTGCTTGAGAGATGTGACACTTGCTTTTTGAATAAACGAGTCAAAATGTGGGTCAAGTTGTTAAGGGTCTACGGTGGATGCCTTGGGGCCAAGGGCCGAAGAAGGGCGTGGCAAGGCTACGAAAAGCCTCGGTTTGCTGCCTAGCAAGCTTAGCCGGGGATGCCCGAATGGGGAAACCCTTCCTAGGTCATACTAGGAAATCCATCTAGGATGGTAAGTGAGGGAACTGAAACATCTCAGTACCTTGAGGAAAAGAAATCAACAGAGATTCCCCTAGTAGTGGTGAACGAACGGGGAAGAGCCCAAACCCGTGGGGCTTAGTGGACTGAGGTCCTATGCCGCTCGGGTGTTGTAACACTCGCCTCTCCCAACCTCAGCAAGGGAGAAGGAGTAAGAAACCTCTGATCTAACCGAATGAATCTGGAAAGGACGACCATAGAGGGTGATAGTCCCGTAGGTAAAAGGTTAGAGGCTCCTGGCGAGATGTTGAGTACGGCGGGACACGTGAAATCCTGTCGGAAGCTGGGGGGACCACCCTCCAAGGCTAAATACCCTTGGCCACCGATAGTGAACCAGTACCGTGAGGGAAAGGTGAAAAGAACCCCGGAAGGGGAGTGAAATAGTTCCTGAAACCGTAGACTTACAAGCCGTGGGAGGCTGTTGCGATTCGTCGTAATGGCTGACCGCGTGCCTATTGAAGAATGAGCCGGCGAGTTAATCTATGTAGCTGGTTAAGGGATATCAGTTCCGGAGCCGCAGCGAAAGCGAGTCTGAACAGGGCGCGCATAGTTGCATGGATTAGACCCGAAACCAGGTGAGCTACCCATGGCCAGGTTGAAGCTCGGATAGTCTCCGAGTGGAGGACCGAACCCGTGTCTAGTGCAAAAGGCTGGGATGAGCTGTGGGTAGGGGTGAAATGCCAACCGAACCTGGAGATAGCTGGTTCTCCCCGAAATGTATTTAGGTGCAGCCTCAATTGAAGTCTCATGGAGGTAGGGCTCTGGATGGGTAAGGGGGCGAGAGCCTACCAAACTCAACCAAACCACAAATGCCATAGAGATGATCATTGGGAGTGAGACAGTGGGGGATAAGCTCCATTGTCGAAAGGGAAACAGCCCAGACCGCAGGCTAAGGTCCCAAAGTGTGTGCTAAGTGTGAAAAGAAGTGGGATTGCTAAAACAGCTAGGAGGTTGGCTTAGTAGCAGCCATCCTTTAAAGAGTGCGTAACTGCTCACTAGTCGAGGAATCCTGCGCTGAAAATGTAACGGGGCTAAGCACATCACCGAAGCCGCGGTCCCTACCGGATTTATCCGGAGGGAGGTAGGGGAGCGTTGTCAGGGCGCTGAAGCTCTCGGCGTGAGCCAGAGTGGAGCGCTGACAAGTGAGAATGCCGGCATGAGTAGCGACAATCCTGGTGAGAATCCAGGACACCGGAAGCCTAAGGTTTCCTACGCAATGCTGATCAGCGTAGGGTAAGTCGGTCCTAAGCCGTAGCGTAGAAGCGAAGGCGATGGACAGCAGGTCAAAATTCCTGCACCACCGAAATCCTGTTAAGCGAAGGGGGGACACGGAAAGGTAGGCGGAGCGCGCCCATCGGACATGGTGCGTTTTCCCTTGTAGGCGACGACCGGGGTAGGAAAATCCGCCCTGGGAGCTGAGAGGGGAGAAAACTCTAGGGCTAAAGCCCTGGGGAATTTCGCTGATCCTATGCCGTCGAGAAAAACCTCGTCGATAGGGATTTTGGTGCCCGTACCGCAAACCGACACAGGTAGGCAGGGGTAAAAGCCCCGAGGTGAACGAGAGAACCCTCGTTAAGGAATTCGACAACTTAGCCCTGTAACTTCGGGAGAAAGGGTGCCCGGAGGGTACCGTCCGCAAGCCGGACGTGAGCCCTTTCGGGTCGCAGTGAACAGGCTCAGGCGACTGTTTACCAAAAACACAGGTCTCTGCTAAACCGAAAGGTGATGTATAGGGGCTGACGCCTGCCCAGTGCCGGAAGGTTAAGGGGAGAGGTTCGTCTTCGGACAAAGCCTTGATCCGAAGCCCCGGTGAACGGCGGCCGTAACTATAACGGTCCTAAGGTAGCGAAATCCCTTGTCGGGTAAGTTCCGACCCGCACGAATGGCGTCACGACCTGAGCGTTGTCTCAACGAGGGGCTCGGTGAAATTGCAAGACCAGTAAAGATGCTGGTTACCCGCGACAGGACAAGAAGACCCCGTGGAGCTTTACTGTAGTTTGGCAATGGGTCGAGATTATGGATGTGTAGGATAGGCGGGAGACTGTGAAGCGTCGGCGCCAGCCGGCGTGGAGTCAACCTTGAAATACCGCTCTTTCATCATTTTGGCTCTAACCTCGGAGAAACCGAGGGACATTGCCTGATGGGCAGTTTGACTGGGGCGGTCGCCTCCTAAACGGTAACGGAGGCGCCCAAAGGTTCCCTCAAGGTGGATGGAAATCACCTGCAGAGTGCATTGGCATAAGGGAGCTTGACTGTGAGACCTACAAGTCGAGCAGAGACGAAAGTCGGGCAAAGTGATCCTACGGCTCTGTGTGGAAAGGCCGTAGCTTATCGGATAAAAGCTACCCCGGGGATAACAGGCTAATCACGCCCAAGAGTTCATATCGACGGCGTGGTTTGGCACCTCGATGTCGGCTCGTCGCATCCTGGGGCTGGAGAAGGTCCCAAGGGTCGGTCTGTTCGCCCGTGAAAGCGGCACGCGAGCTGGGTTCAGAACGTCGTGAGACAGTTCGGTCTCTATCCGTCGTGGGCGCAGGAGATTTGAGGAGAGCTTTCCCTAGTACGAGAGGACCGGGAAGGACGGACCTCTAGTGTACCGGTTGTTTCGCCAGAAGCACCGCCGGGTAGCTATGTCCGGATGTGATAAGCGCTGAAAGCATCTAAGCACGAAGCCAACTCCAAGATAAGATCTCCCAAATTGACTTAGGTCAGGAGTAAGGGCCCAGGTAGACTACCTGGTGGATAGGCCGCAAGTGGAAGTCCGGTAACGGATGCAGCTGAGCGGTACTAATAGCCCGAGGACTTGACCCACATTTCGACTCGTTTACTCAGGATTCGGTATTACAACGTCGCGGGGTGGAGCAGCGGCAGCTCGTTGGGCTCATAACCCAAAGGTCGCAGGTTCGAGTCCTGCCCCCGCAACCAGAACAGCACTACGCTCCCGCCTTTGTCGGGAGCGTTTTCTTTTTGTCTCGGAATTCCGGTAGGTCCCTTTGCACCCCAATGCTCATTTTCGGTCCCGTGCCTCAACTGAGTAGAAGAAGCAGTCTCTCGGTGCCGTGCCCGCGCTCCACCCGCTAAGATGTACGCATGGCTTTTTTCTCATCGAGAAGGGAACGTCGCCTCTGGATATGGACGCTTATCGTCGTGGGCATCCTCTACTCCACCCTTGGCGTGACACCGATGGTGGCTGCGTCGCCGCTGTTCAGGAACCTGAATGCGGCGCTATTCTTACTTGGCATGATGCTGGTAGGAGCGACCATCATCGTCCGGGGCCTGAAGATACGGTTGACAGGGCTGAACCTGGGCATCGTACTAGGCGTTGTGGCGACCTACGTCCTGGTGTTCGTGAGATTCACGAGCACAGAGGAGCGCAGCCATCTCATCGAGTATGGAGTCGTCGCCGCCTTCATCCATGCAGCTCTCGAGGAGAGAGCGAACCAGGGTAGAGCTGTTCCCCTCCGCTCTGTTCTAGCCGTTGCGGTTACGGCGTTGATCGGAGCCGTCGACGAATTCATACAGCACTTCATTCCCAACCGGGTGTTTGATCCAGTGGACATCGTCTTCAATACCATGGCCGCCGTACTGGCGGTGGCGACTATCGCGGCTCTGGGTTGGGCGCAGAAACGGACACGGTTGTCGCAGTCGAACCAGACCGATCACGAGTGAGACGCCGGTCCCAAACGGGCTGCGATGAATGACTGTGATACAGTGGACACACGTACTCGCAGACGATAAAGAGTAGAGAATGGGCGGGATGATGGTATTCGGCATCGTACTGGCAGTGGCGGGCCTGTCTCTTGCGCTATTCTTCGACGTTGCGGCAACTCTGTTCATAGCCGCCGGGATAATCGTCGCGATAGTCGGCGGTGTACGGCGGCGCGCTGGAGAAGGTGTGGGGGCTGGCTTTGCTCGCCCTCGGCATCGTCGCAGCCCTCATGGGCGTGTTCATGAGTTTCCTGCTCGACCTGTGGATCCTGCAGTGGATCATCCGGTTTGGCGGAATGATCATGGTGGTGTGCGGAGTCATCATGGCGGGGATCGGCCTGATCGGCATGTTCAAGGGCGATGACAACGATAGGCGTGTCGAGAAGTTAATTGAGAAGGAACTCAAGAGGATGGAGCGGTCTTGACGGGACCGCCTGCAGGCGTCATCGGCAAATCCATGAACGGAAAAGAAAGGTGTCATTGGCGATAATGGTGTGCCCCTACCGCTGGACGCTACCCGTGGCATCTGTTTTAATCCGAGAAATCTTCGCCGAAGTTTGACCTGTGTTCCCTACCTCTCCGATTGACGGACTCAGATGGCTCTTGCCAGTGGCAGTAGCAGGGTTGTGTTTGGTCATAGCTTTGGCAGCTTGTGAGGAAAAACCTGATATGCAATGGGACTCGGCGCCGACTATGGAGATTGATTCCGGGAAGCAGTACACCGCGATCATTGAGCTGGAGAAGGATGACGGCAGGGTCGAGGTGGAACTGTTCGCCGATAAGGCCCCGACAATCGTGAATAATTTTGTGTTCCTTTCCCGGCAGGGTTACTACGACGGCGTGACGTTCCACCGAGTCATCGAGGGGTTCATGGCGCAGACGGGAGACCCAACCGGCTCGGGGCGTGGCGGGCCGGGCTATCGGATCGACAACGAGTTTCACCCGGAGGCGCGGCACGACGGGCCCGGCGTGCTTTCCATGGCGAATGCAGGGATGCAGGGAGGTCGCGGGACGAACGGCAGCCAGTTCTTCATCACCTTCGTGGCGACGCCCTTTCTGGACGGTCTGAACCCTGACGGCTCTGCCAAGAACTGCTCGCGCGAGTCATGTCACCCGGTCTTTGGGCGAGTCGTCGAAGGGATGGACCATGTCTTCGCGATTTCTCCCCGCGATCCGGGGTCGGCGCGAGAGCCGGGTGATCGGATTCGGACGATAACGATTTCCGAGCGGTAGGCGAAGGGGAATCACCGCAGACGGCGAGGAGATCGCGGAGGAGGGTATGTGGATTCCCGCTTTCGGAGTCCTTTGCATAACCTCCGTCATTCCCGCGAAGGCGGGAATCCAGAGACGATGGCAAAGCTGGGAGATGCCCTCTCTCGAACAATCACTTAGCGGCAGTGAGGTTTCGCAAAGGTCTCCTTTCGCGAGAATGACGATTGGGGGATTGTCAGATCCGTGTTCGTCATTCGACAGGCTCAGGGTGAACGGGACTGTTGGGGCTTACCCTCATCCCAGCCCTCTCCCGTGACGGGAGTGGGAGCGAAACGATAGAATCCTGCCATGAGCTACGTTGCCGACCTGCACGTCCACTCGCGGTACGCCTACGCCACTAGCAGGAATCTTGGTTTCGATACCCTTTCCCGGCAAGCGAAGATTAAGGGCATAGACCTGCTGGCGAGCGCCGATTTCACGCATCCCGAATGGTTCGAGGAGTCGCGGAACGTGCTCCGGGAGACCGGCACGGGGCTGTTCGAGTACGGTGGGACATCGTTCATATTGGGCACCGAAGTCGAGTGCCACGGATGGCAGGGCGGGCGAAGTCGACGTGTTCACGTGCTCATGTTCGCTCCGAGCTTTGACTGCGTCGAGCGCATCAATGGAGCACTGGGCCGATATGGCAGGCTGGACGCGGACGGTCGACCTTCTCTGGGGATGCTGCCGCGTGAGCTGCTGGGGTTGGTCAAGGAGATCGACGAGAGATGCTTCTTGATTCCGGCGCACCTGTGGACGCCGTGGTTTGGGCTGTACGGCTCGAAGTCGGGGTTCGACTCGCTGGAGGAGTGCTTCGGAGAGGACGCCGGCGAGATCCCGGCGATCGAGACGGGGCTGTCGAGCGATCCGGCCATGAACTGGAAGGTGCCCTCGCTGGACGACGTGGCGATCATGTCGTTTTCGGACGCGCATTCCGCTCCGAACCTGGGGCGTGAACTGACGGTGATGAACGGAGAGATGACATACGACGGGCTGGTTGAGGCCATGCACAGGCAGGATATCGCCTGCTCGGTGGAGTTCTATCCGGAAGAGGGGAAGTATCACAGTTCGGGGCATCGGGCATGTGGCGTGAGGATGAGTCCAGAAGAGATCCGCGAGGACGGAGCGACGTGCCGGGAGTGCGGACGCCTGGTGACCGTGGGGGTGTCGTACCGTGTTGAGGAACTGGGCGGAAGGCAGGTGAAGACGTGGATCGGCGAGGATGGACTGTTGCATGGGGACACGGGGCGTCCGCCGTTCAAGTCAATGGTGCCGCTGCGAGAGATACTTGCAGAGAGCCTCGGATTCGGGGTAAAGACGAAGCGCGTTGCAGGAGTGTATAACGGGCTGGTCGAACGGTTTGGGTCAGAGCTTTCGGTGCTGATGGAGGCTTCGGTTGAGGAGATTGGGCGTGTTTCGAATGAGAGGACGGCGGAGGGAATCGACCGGGTGCGGAGTGGTGACATTTGCATAGAGCCGGGGTATGACGGGGTGTATGGGACGGTAAGGGTGTGGGGTGATGAGGCGGGGAAGGGGTTTTGCCGCGGAGGGCGCTGAGATTGCGGAGGGCGTTGTAGATTCCCGGCCCGTGTCGTGGTGCGTGGGTGACGTTCTTTTGGGGGAATGACGAGGGAGGGGGGAGGATTTGTGGCAGTGAGGTTTCTGGATTCCGACTTCCGCCGGAATGACGAGTGGTGGTCGGGATAGTATGTTCGCCCTTCGACAGGCTCAGGCCGAACAGGGTTGCATGGGGTTGGGTTGTCAGGTTTCGAGGGATTGATTGATTGCGTTCAGCACGCGGGGCTTGTGGCGTGGCATAATATCTGGCCCGGAGGTGAGATCATGCCAGATCAGACCATTTCTCTAAGGCACGTATCGAGGGAGGACGTTGAGCGGCTGAAGGGCTGGCTGGAAGACGACGAGGTGGCGGAGAGCTGGTTCGGGCGTTACTCGTACGGCAATCCGACTCACCTGGGCTACAACCCGAACGAGATCGAGGACCTTGGCGAGGAAGCGTGGGCGGCCATCTTCGATGATCCCACTCATCACATTCTGTCGGTCTACACGGAGGACGGAGAGCACATCGGCGAGTTTCACGTGGCGATCGAGGAGTTGTCGGGCGACGGGCAAATCTCGATTCTGATCGGCCGGAAGGACCTGTGGCACAAGGGATACGGAACGGCGACGATGCGAGCGGGGCTCGACCTGTGCTTTGGCGAGTTAGAACTGTATCGCGTCTGGGTGGACGTGCCGGAATACAACACGTGGGCCAGGAGGATGTTCGACCGGCTTGGGTTCACGCATGAGGGTACGCTGAGGAAGAGCCGTCCTCATGAAGGGGCACGGTTCGATTCGGTGGTGATGGGGATGCTCTCGACGGAGTACTGGGCTTAGGGTCGACAGGAACGAAGGGGCCGTAAGTCAGGATTTTGCCATAGAGATCGCAGAGTGAAGAGTAGAGATTCTGTGACGCAGGAGTGCGTTTCTCAGGGCGAGCTCTGGTTGGACTACCCTTCGACAGGCTCAGAGTGAGCGATGTCACTTCTCCAGCAACCAGGATTTTGCTCCGCTCGGAATATCTCTTGAAGGTTGCCACCTTCACCACTTGGAATGAAAGTGTGCGCGGGTGGAGACGGGCAACCACAAGAGCATCTGCTCCAATTAATTCACTTTTGAGACGCATGGGTGCGTCTGTGAGATTTGCGATTTGCGTATCTGGGGTGCGGGTGAGCACCAGTTCGGACGGAGCGGGTAGGACAGCCTCGTCAGGTATGTTTGGGGTGTGGATTCACGTTCTACGTGTCGGGGAAAGAACCAGAGTCCGCGTTCAGAGATAAGACGCCACACGCCAACTGGCTGCCAAAACCTTTCAGGACGCAGACGAACAGACCCGCCCACAGAGCCTTGCGGGCAACACACGCGGCCTGCCAGGGCCGCCACCAACGGCAGTTCCAGGCCGCCAGAAGCTTCCAACACTATCTTGGCCTGCCCAATGGTCTTCAGTTGAGAGACCAGTTCCGGGATTCCAGATTCGTCGTAGGAGACGTCCCACCTCTCGCCTGTAGGGCGGAGAGCGACATCCACTTGGGCTTTTGCACATCAATGCCTGCGTATGTCGGTTCCTGTTTCATTTCTACCTGCTGTATGAGGTGCTGGCCCGTCCTTGCACGATGCGGGCTCAGTTGGCCCAGACAACTGTTCGGACCCTACTCCTGGGGGATGCGGCGCACGGTCTTCGGATGACCTGGGAATCAACGGTCTGCCGCACGCCGTCCACCTTTACCGAAGTCACTGTCCCACGAAAAAATCAAAACACAAGGAATCCAAAGTTCCTATTTACAAGACCGGATAATCACATTCAGGTCTATGTGATGCAGTCAGCATCGTAAAGACGCTCTCAGTCGACTTTAGCATCACACGGACACCTTAGATTCTTCGGCTCCGCTGCGCACAGAAGTGGGGTTGCTCCCTCACCAATGGGAGAGTCGGCAACTGTCAAATGCCTACCCCTGTCAGCCCGCCGGGGGAGAGACACAGAGAGAGGGTTCCGCATTTATTTGAAAGCCTGTCGAAAGGATCCCCAAGTACGGATCTGACGGGCTTCTAGCCCAACGACTGATAGACCTCGTCGAGCCAGACGACCATCTCCGCAGTAGCGTCGTTGCTGGGGCCTTCCGTTCCGACGGATGCCCACCAACCTTCGGATGATTGCTGCTCGACGATGTTATTCGCGATGTTGATGGCCATATCCCGGTACTTCTGCTCGCCACTGAGCGTGTAGAGCACCGACGACGCCCAGGCGACCTTCCCCGCACGGAGCAGCCTCAGGAGGTTGTCGGTCGCGGTCTCGGCAAAGAGCATGTACCGCTTGGCGAGCTCCAGCCATTGCTCCTCGCCGGTGGACTGGTAGAGCCGTGCCAGAAAGCCGCCCGCGATGCCGGGATGGAAGAAGTACTGGTCGCCCTCCTCGGCGTTCACTAGGATGTACCGGATCGGGTCCGACGGGTCAACATCGGTGACCAGTCCACCATCCGGCGTCGTGACGGTGTACATGACCTCCGGATAGTTCGGCTGTTCGTCCATCATCCGCTGCATCCACCTACCCACGCCCCTCGCAACGTCGAGCCGACTCGCATACAAGGCTGCCTGCCCACAGCCGCTCACCACCCAGAGGTCCTGCTTGGTCGTCGGACTCCGCTCGGTACGGCTCGAAAAGAAACCGCCACTTTCCTCGTCGTAGAAGTCCATGAGGAAGTCCATACCCCGCTGAGCAAGGTCGAACTGCCCCAGTCGCTGCGCGCCGAGGATCACCCAGATGTTGAAGTAGGCATAGAAATAGCCGGACGTGAAGTCGGATCGCGGCCCGAAGTCGCCGTCGGGACCCATGCCGTTCTTGCGTATCCAGTTACATAGGCGATTCGCAGCATTCGTCTCGCCGCAGACCTGGAACGCGGCGGGCACCTTGTAGTAGTCGCCAACAGTACCGTCACCGAAGCTTCCGTTCTCATGGAGCTGACGGAGCAGGTACCTGCAACCCGCGTCTCTGGCATCTTTGTATACGCTCACGTCCCCCTCGACTCGAACAAGGCTCTCTATTCCGGCGGGTAGTCCATCACCAGCCAGATATTATCGACCATGGGTTCAAGCACGCCCGACTCGACCTTACCGGTTAGTTCGACAATGGCCTCATTAAAGGTCGTTCTGACGCCTGCCTCTTTGCCCTTTCGAATGACGTATCCGTTGAGGTAGTCGATTTCCGTCCGCCGCCCCTTGGCGATGTCTTGCGCCAGTGAGGGGCGTCCGGTGCCGATCTTGTGAGCGTCCTCCATCAGCTTGCAGGCGACCTCCGCTCGTACTGCCGGGTCGGTGCGCGCCGCGACGAAGTCCTGGGCGGGTACGGAGCCGATCTTCTCGATTGCCACCCCGTGGGCCGTTCCGACGGCCACGACTTCGGAAGCGAGCAGCATGGAGAGATCGAGCGTCACAGGATTCAACCTCATCCCTGCCGATGACTGTCCTGTTATGCCGCAGACGGAGTTTGCCATGCTGTTCGTGACGATCTTCGCCCAGCGTTCGCCCAGCAGGTTCGTGGTGGTTGAAACCTCGCCGCAGTCTTCCAAAATCTCGCTCAGCACGTCGAGACGCGGCGAGTTGACGTTCGTGGGGTCGCCCAGCGCGAAGGAGCGCCTGCCCCTCTCCTTGCTCGTGCGCTCGACGTGGCCCGGCCCAACGGTGGTCGCGCCGATGGTGACTATGCACCCGATGACGCGGTCCCACCCCACGATTCCGGCGATGATGTCCTCGTTGATGCCGTTCTGCGCCGATACGATCACCCCACCCGGCGCAAGGTGCGGCTCCACAAGCGTCGTCACCCAAGCCGTGTCGTAGGACTTGACCGAGACGAAGATCACGTCGTACCGGTTCGTCGTCGCCGACAGTTCGCCGATGTGCATCGCCTCGGGGCGGGCGGTGAAGGTACCCTCCATTGTGGTGACCGTCAGACCGTCCGACTTGATCTTGTCAATATGAGCGGGCCAAGCGTCTACGACAGTTACGTCACGCCCTGCCCTGGAAAGATAGCCCGCGAGCGTTCCGCCGATCGCTCCCGCACCCATGAACATGATTTTCTTCGTCATCTATTTGGCTCTGCTCCTATGAACGTAGTAGCTTGCCTCCCTCTCGATATGAAGAACTGATGGTAGCCGTGGACAGCGGAGGTTGAAGACAAGCAGTCACAATCTCAACGTATCGGGGCCTCAGTTGTCAAGGGCGATGACATCTACGCTGGTCTTCGACGAGCCGGTCGGAAGGAAGGTGCGGAATGGACCAACACGGGTTGGGCCTCCAATCCTCCCAACCATCGCAAAAGGGAGGGCTTCGACTCTCGATCGTCCTAACCATGTGGTCAGCCTCCGCTCGTATCGAAGACACTTGCTCGGAGGTGAAGAATCCGCGAGCGATCAGCCCCTCGAACTCGTCCACGTCCTTCCATGACCATGACATGTCTGGGCGGACAACTATGTCGAGTACGTAGTCGTGAAGCTGAATTCCTTGATGCACACGTCTGAGTGGAGATTGCAGATTGACGTACCAGTTCTTGAACTGCCATTCCGAAGACCAGAACAGCATAACGGAGTGCCATGATTGGGGAGGAGTGAGGGTCAGAACATGAAAGTCTGGAGATATCTTTTCCCAAAACTCTCCTTCATCGAGGTCAAGCAACCGCATATCCAGCTCAATGCGGTCTGACAGGTCAAGGGACTTGTAGCTCTCAACACCACGCGAGATGAACGTGGTTCGTGGAGGAGAGTAAAGCGCGATATGGCTCGCCCCGTCATCAACGACGGTAACAGGTCGTGCGGACCCAATTCCCAGACCCCACATCTCGTACTGGACTATCTGGGCGGCAGGTTTCCAATAGACGGGATCAACCAAAGTCTAAGCTGCCTTAATGGATTCGATGCGTGCTGTCAGTTCGGGTCAAATCGAAATGCGATTTTCCCGAACGATCACTGGTGGCCCATGCCTTCGTAGGGGTGCTCGGCTTCCAGGGGGTCGCTTTCGACGAAGCGGCTTGCGCGGAAATCACGGATCGGGTGGTCTTTGCTTTCCCCGTGCAGGACCAACTCCGCCATCATCCGGCCCACCACAGGGGACAGCTTGAACCCGTGTCCGCTGAACCCTACAGCCCAGTAGAGCCCATCGACTACCTGCGACCTGTCCAGAATCGGGTTGCCGTCCGGAGCCATGTCGTAGATGGAACCGTACCCGCCCATGGGGGTTGCCGCCGTGAATTCCGGGATACGCGACTTAGCGCGGTCCCAGTACCTCTCGATCGTGTCGTGATCGGCATTCAAGCCGTAACCGTCCGGGTTCACGACCTCGCCCAGATCCTTCTTCGATTCCCCGCCGATCAGGCTCTTGTGCCCGGCGTTCATCCGAACGTACATGCCGGTCGTGTAATCGATAACGATGGTGGTGAACGACTCCAGCGACGGCGGACGGCGAAGATGTACCATCTGCACCCTGATCGGCGTAATCGGAAGCGGTTCGCCGATTGGTACGGCCAACTTGTTGCTCCAAGGTCCCGTCACGGCCACCACCGTGTTCGTCTCAATCAGCCCATCCTCGGTCTGCACTCCGACAACGCGCCCTCCGGCGACCTCGATGCTTTCAACCGAACACTCTGTTCGGATCGAAGCGCCTTGCTTCTCCGCCTGCGCTGCGAACGCGTATGTAGTGGCCATGGGGTCTGCGTGTCCGGCGTTTGGCTCGTACACTCCGAGGACAATTCCCTCGAGAAGGACTTGTGGCACTATCTCCGAGATTTCAGAGGGCGTGAGTGTGTGGATGTTCACACCGAGTTCGCGGTTCATCTCCACGTTTGCCCTCGCGGCGGGTTCGTCCCGCTCACCGAAGAGCAACAGTCTTCCCGTCTCCGTGAATCTCGCATCCCCGCCAATTGTGTCTGCGAAATTGCGAAAGACCTGTGCGGCCTCCGACGCCATTTTAACCAACGTGGGGTGCAGGTAGTGCTCGCGCACCATTGCGCCGGAACGTCCGGTGGCACCACTGGCCAGGTGACCCCTTTCGAGCAGATGGACCTTCCCGGCTCCCATGCGGGCCAAGTGCATGGCGATGCTCGTGCCGTTGACGCCGCCGCCTATGACGACCACGTCTGCCGAGCTATAAGGCATACTTCACCCTCCAAGATGGCGGTGGCTGGACCTCCGTACTAGATCCGATGGGCACCCCGCGCGCCGCGAATTACCAGATCTCGCCCTTGGCGTAGAGACTCTCGGCCGGTCCAATCAGCTTCGGGTCGGGCCTGGGTATTCTCCGGTGAGCTTCATCATCGTACGCCACGTTGCGTAGAACGTATTGCATGCAGGCCAGGCGAGCACGCTTCTTATCGTCCGACTTCACGACGACCCAAGGCGATGCCTTCGTATCGGTTGCCGCAAACATCGCTTTCTTTGCCTCAGTGTATTCGTCCCACCTGGGTAGGGACTGAACATCGACGTTGCTCACCTTCCACTGCTTTAGCTCATCCTTCGCTCTGGACATAACACGCCTGAGCTGCTCTTCCCGGCTCACGGAAAACCAGAACTTGAATATCTGCAGGCCTTCGTTGATTAGCATTTCCTCGAACATGACGGTGTCCCTGAGAAAACGCAGAGTCTCCGCAGGGGTACAAAAGCCCATCACCGGCTCGACCACGGCCCTGTTGTACCAGGAGCGATCGAAGAACACCATCTCCCCTTTGGAGGGAAGGTGCTCGACGTAACGCTGAAAGTACCACTGTCCTCTCTCCCTGTCGGAAGGGGCCGGAAGTGCCACAATGGAGGCGCCTCGAGGATTCATGTGCTCCATGAAACGCTGGATCGTCCCACCCTTTCCAGCGGCGTCTCGACCCTCGAATAGCATGACCATACGCTGCCCGGAATCCTTGACCCACTTCTGCATCTTGAGCAGCTCGATCTGCAGCTTGGCCTTGTCAGCCTCGTACTTCCTCGTTGACAGCTTGGTCGGATAGGGGTAGGTATCGCTGATGATCTCACCGGCAAGCGCGGCGTCAACCTTGCGCAGAATTTCCGGAGGGATGCCGTGCGTTGGGACGACGGACGAAGAGAGCGCTTCCGCTGTGGTCAGATTAGTCATGGCAACACCTTACAGGGGAGCTAGTGATATTTCAATCTCGGTCGAATTAGCCTTCAGACTCTTCGAAAGCTCAAAGGATAGTCTCAAAGAGATGGCGGCATCATAAGGAGGGTCAGCGAGTACAGTCAACCCAAACCCAAAGGCCATGGTTTCTTCCAGGTTCTATCCCGATGGCGAACGGTCCCATAGCCGACAATGCTATTCCACCGAGTGGATAGTCTCAACATCTTGGTGAAGAACAGGCGCTAGCGCGGCGACGCGAACATGGGATACCATGAATGTAGGTCGTGCTAGGTGGGGCACTGGCGGAGCCTTGAACCCGCAATCCGCCATAGCGGGGCTGAAGTCCTCCCCGAGGTCGAAGCTCGTGGCCTCTGTCCCTGGCAGGGGGTGTTGAGAGCCGGGTCCCACGCGGCGGATGCCTGTGAACCCCGTCAGGTCCGGAAGGAAGCAGCGGTAAGCAGCGATTATCCGGGCGCCGTGGGAGTGCCTAGCTTGAGCCTGCTCCAGGTGTCATGTCCCGAGTGGAGATCGAAGGAAGGTGCGCGACCAACCCCACAAAACGAGCGCGGCGACGTCGAGCATGACGGATATGTCTTCGGACGCCGCCGCAACCTCTGAGCGCCCCCCGCGGGCGAAGAAGTCACTCGGTCAGAACTTCCTTGTAGACGGCCGCGTCCGCGCGAAGATCGTGGACGCGGCAGACATATCGTCGGACGACACGATCGTGGAGATTGGCCCGGGTCGAGGGTTCCTCACGAAAGCGCTGGCTGAACGAGCAGGACGCGTTGTCGCCGTTGAGTTGGACGATGGTCTCATTCCACGGCTTCGAGAGACGTTCGCCAACTCCTGCCAAGTCGAGATCGTACATGGCGACGCTCGTACCATTGACATCGACTCTCTGTTGGGAGAGGCAGAGGAATACAAGGTCGTCGCCAATCTCCCCTACTATGCCGCGACGCCCATAGTTCGCCGCTTCTTAGAGAACGAGCGCAGGCCGTCGACGCTAGTGGTAATGGTGCAGCGCGAGGTCGGTCAGGAAATGACCGCATCTCCCGGGAAGATGGGCGTTCTCTCCGTCGCCACGCAGGTGTACGGGAGGGCCCAGATCGTAACGTCCGTCCCTCCAAAGGCGTTCCGTCCTTCCCCGAACGTCACGTCGGCAGTCGTGCGAATCGACACGTATTCCGAGCCTGCCGTAGCGTCCGAAAACGCTGCGAGCTTCTTCACGCTCGTGAGGGCGGGGTTCAGCGCCCGACGCAAGCAGCTCCACAACAGCCTGAGGAACGGTCTTGATATGGAATCTGATGCCGTGTTGATGATGCTAAGTAATGCAGGGATATCGCCCACCCGTCGAGCCCAGACATTGAGCATCGAGGAGTGGGGAGACCTGTACCGCGAGTACGTCTCCATGCTCTGATATACTCTGCCCTCGAATCGATAGCTGCCATCAAGGAGTGAACTGCAAGGCATGCGACTGGGCCTAGATATTCGAGGCGGTGTCGACGACGAGCAGTTGGCGTTCGGCGCGCAGCTTGGGGCGACCGACGCCATCGGCGGGGACGCCTGCATGCCGTCCAACAACGGGTACTTCGAGTTCCTTGAGCTCGTGGTGTTCAGGCAGCGCGTCGAGAGCGCGGGACTCCGGCTGTACGCCATCGAGAACATGCCCTGGGACTGGACGGACAAGATCAAGCTGGGGCTGCCGGGTCGCGACGAGCAGATCGACAATTTTTGTAAGAGCCTCCGCAACATGGGGGCGGCGGGCATACCCGCGATTGGCTACAACTTTCGTCCGCCGACGGTGACGGGCTACGGCGTTCGCACCTCTCAGAGCGCGCCCGGACGAGGCGGCGCGAAGCAGACGGCCTTCAACTACGACCTCATCAAGGACCATCCATTCGGTGACTATGGCGAGGTGTCGGCGGATCAGATGTGGGACAACCTGGAGTACTTCCTGAAGGCCGTGGTGCCCGTCGCGGAGGAGGCGGGAGTCCGCATGGCTGTGCATCCGGACGACCCTCCGGCGCAGTCGATCGGCGGGGTGGCGCGCATCCTCAACAGCTTCGAGGGCCTCAATCGCCTGACGCATATCGTCGACAGTGAGTACAACGCGCTCGACTTCTGCCAGGGGTCAATGGCCGTCCAGCAAGGCGATCTTCACGAGGCCATCCGGTATTTCGGAGGACGCAACAGGATCGTGTACGTCCACTTCCGCAACGTCACCGGGCGCTTCCCCAAGTTCTCCGAGTCGTTCATCGACGAGGGATACGTGGACATGGCCGAGGCCGTCAGGGTCTACAGGGAGGTCGGCTTCGATGGGCCGGTCATCGAAGACCACGTCCCCACTATGATAGGCGACGACCCGGACAAGTACCGCGCCCGCGCCCATGCGATGGGCTACACGAAGGCACTCATAGACGCGATCTACGGGCGATAGCAAGCCACCGTCATTCTCGCGAAGGCGGGAATCCACGGGCGTGTGAGTGATCCTCTCAATTGACTCTAAACGAACAATAGGAGAACGACATGGCCGGCTACCAGGCGTATTTCAATGGGGAGTGGATGTCGGAGGGCGAGGTCACGATCTCGCCGACCGATCGCGGGTTTACCGTGGGCGATCTGGTGTTCGAGGTCGAGCGGACCTTCAACGGCAAGCCATTCCGGCTGAAGGAGCACATCGAGCGGCTGTACCGCTCGCTGACCTACGTTCGCATGGACTCGGGACTGAGCGCGGAGGAGATGACGGCCATCACCCAAGAGGCGGTGGAGCGGGCGAAGGCCGATCACCCTGAAGTGACCGACTTCTGGATGCGGCAGATCGTCACGCGGGGCACGGTCGACCTGTTCGACCCGCCCGACCCTACCGTCCTTGTGCAGGTCGGAGAGCAGGGTTTTTGGTACGCCGACCTGTATAACATGGGAATGCACGGGGTTATATCGAAGACGCGGGCGTACTCGCCGCAGGCGCTTGACCCCAAGATCAAGCACTACAGTCGCATGAACTTCGTCCTCGCGCACCAGGAGGCGCACGACGTTGAGCCGGGCGCGTGGCCGATCCTATTGGACGACCGTGGCTTCCTTGCCGAGGGCAACGGACAGAACATTTTCCTCGTGACCGACGGCGTCATCCGCACGCCGACGGACTACGCCGCCCTGCAGGGCGTCTCACGCGGGATGGCCATCGACCTGACACGACAGCTCGACATCCCGCTCGTCGAGGAAGACCTTCAGCCCTACGACCTCTACACCGCCGACGAGGCTTTTTGGACGACGACGAGCATGTGTGTCATGCCAATGACGCAGGTCGACAGGCGGCCAATCGCCGACGGCAAGCCGGGGCCGATGTCGCAGCGTCTACTGGCTGCATGGAGCGAGGCCGTCGGCATCGACATCGTCGGCCAAGCGCAGGGAAGCTAGAGCGCGACCGCGCATTAGGGTCTCCGCCAAAGGGGTCCGATGTGTCCGGGCTAGGAACAACAGCGCTTATCAAGCGCGCCTCTGACCTTGTCCACGATAGAGGCGTAGTCCACCGATGAGAAATCGGTCGTATCGATGCGGATAAGTTCGTCGCCCGCCGTTAGTGGCCCATAGCTCTCAAAGCGCTCTCGCAGCTCCTCGACGTGGGTGTTCCTACTCATCCCCGCGAGGTGTCCCGTGTGTCGGTAGTCCGAGTCGATACGTTGAGCGTACCGATTGAGCGCAGTATTCACATCGGTGTGACAGTGCAATTCAAGGACGTTGATTTCGTACTGCTGCTTTACACGGCCGAGCCATGGGGCGTCAAACTCGGGCTGAAAGGTAGACTCGACGATGATGGACTGTTCCGCGTTCAGATGTGATTCAACGAGCATCCGCAGCAGCGAGAAGGTGGCCCCGCCCAGCTTACTCGACCACTCGCGGTTAACTTCACCGAGGGAATCGAATAGGGTCTCCTTGATCGCGTCCTTTTCAAGCACAACGACTGGCAATGATTCAGAAAGACGGCGTGCCAGCGACGTCTTGCCGGTGCCTGGTGCACCGGATATCAGTATTAGTGCCACCAAGCTACGATAACTGGATTGCCAGTTGCTTTCCAACGTCCACAATTCCGACTATCGCGTCCGTAACGCCTGGCTGAAATGCGGGAATATCGTTGTATGCACGGATATATTCGCAACTAGAGATTAGACTACTTAGCACTTCTATGAGAGATGAACACTGATCCTTGACGATCGGATCATTAGCTCGCATTCCCAGATCCATGACTTGGTCGTGGGTGTTTTGCAGTCGCCTTGATAATTCAGCAGCTGGACCACCCAAGCCGCTTCCAACAATTAGCGAGAAGAGGCCTCTCTTCTGTTTATCTTCTACAGCGAAGGAAAAGGTCTGGATAGATTTAACAATGTCTTCAACAATGTTTAAAAGATCATTTCGTGCCTGATCTTCTTGTGCAGTCGCAACGTATACCTCGGCAAATGTATCCAATCCGCTGCTATCGTCGTTGTCCTGTATGCCCTGAGTAGTCTCTAAAGTTCTCGCCATTTGTAAGTCTTTATGTGCCCTTTCATTATGACCTAACTCTTCGTGAATGATGGCTCTTGATGAATAGTAGTAAGGGTCACGTGGTTCTAGTCTGATAGCCTCGTCATAGTCCAGTAGGGCACCCTCATGCTGGCCCAATTGGAGATAAGCGTCACCGCGTGAGGAGTAGTAAAAAGCATCATTTGGCTCTAGCCCGATGGCCTCATTGAAGTCCAGTATTGCCCGCTCGTACTCACTTAGTTCGTGATAAGTATAGCCCCGTGATGAATAATAAGGGGCTTCGAGTGGTTCTAACTTGATAGCCTCGCCATAGTCCTGTATCGCACGCTCATACTGCCCGAGTTCACGGTAGACGTGGCCCCTTGATGAGTAGTAAAAAGCGTCATGCGGATCTAACCTGATGGCCTCGTCATAGTCTATTATCGCCTGCTCGTGTTGGCCCAACTTGCGATAAGCGGACGCCCTGGTGGCGTAGGGGTAGGCATCTTGCGGTTCTAGCCGAACTGCCATATCGTAGTCCAGCACCGCCCGGTCATGGTGGCCAAGCTCCCGATAGGCGTTACCTCTGAAGATGTAGCATCTGAAATCCTGTGGATTTAACCTAATGGCCTCGTCGAAGTGGCATATCGCCAATTCGCACTCGCCCATATCAAGATAGACACTTCCTCTGGCAAAGTGGTGTTCAGTTTCCCCCGTCATCATGAGGATGTGCTCCTTCTACGATTCCAAACTGCTTGCATTGTGTCCAAGAGCGCCATTCTAGCACACCACATACACCACTTCTGGATGGCGCACTGGTGATAACGGAATATCTGCCAGGCACCCTTAGCCTGCCGCCATGTTACCCTACCCTCCATGAGAATCGTATTAATGGGTACGCCGGATTTCGCGGTTCCTGTGCTGATCCGGCTGGTGGAAGCAGGGCACGATGTTGTCGCCGTCTACTCGCAGCCGGACAGGCCATCTGGCCGGGGACGCAAGCTCGTTGCGACACCTGCGAAGCGGATTGCAGGGGAGCGAGGGATTGAGGTGAGGCAGCCCAAATCGCTGCGTTCGGAGGACGAGTGCGCGGCGCTGGCGGCGTTGGGTCCGGACGTAGTCGTGGTGGCAGCGTACGGGATTTTTCTCCCACCTGAGGCGCTTGAGATTCCGCCTCTAGGGTGCCTGAACATCCACCCTTCCCTGCTCCCGAAGTACCGCGGTCCCTCACCTGTCGTCTCGTCTATCCTCAATGGCGATGAGGAGACGGGCGTGACCATCATGAAGCTGGATGAGGGGATGGACAGCGGGCCTGTCGTTGTGCAGAAGGGAGTCCCGATAGCAGATATGGAAACGGCCCCTGAACTGACTCGCCGGCTGTTCGGGTTGGGGGCAGACGCGCTTGTAGAGGCCCTGCCCGGCTGGGCGTCCGGCAGAATACGGGCGAAACCTCAGGATGAGAGCCAAGCTACCATCACCTCACTCGTCAAGAAAGAGGACGGTGAGATCGATTGGAGTTGCAGCGCGGCTCACATCGCGAGGATGGTGAAGGCCTACCAGGCGTGGCCGGGGACGTTTACTCATTGGGGCGGGAAGCTGCTCAAGATACTGGAAGCTTCCTCATCGGCTGGAAGCGTCCCGGTTGGGCACGTGGTTGAGTTGGGCAATGATCGCGTAGGCATCGGCACGGGTGAGGGCCTGTTGTCGATCGGGAAGCTCCAGTTGGAGGGAAGGCGACCGTTGGATGCGCGAGACTTTGTGCAGGGCTACCCGGACTTCGTGGGGGCCAAGTTAGGGTCTCCACCTAACTAACGGCCCAGCACCTAATTCCCCTACACTTCCTCCCATGACGGCGACGGACGCAGGTAACCGCGCAAGAGCAGACTCACAGGCAGGATAGTAGCGGTGAACAGCCCCATGAGACCCATGCTGGCGCGGATGTTGAATATGTCCGCGAGTCGGCCAAAGGCGAGGGGCGCGGCGAAGGCCCCGATCTCGTTGGTGGTGTAGAAGAACCCGTACATACGGCTCCGGCGGGCCTGCGGGGCGAAGATCGCCACTGTGGCATATAAGGACGACGACGTGCCGTTTAACCCGATTCCGAGCAGGACCATGAGCGGGGCCATGGTCATCATCGGAGCGTAGACCGTCGCGACCAGGAACGCCGCCGCCGCCGCCTTCGTAACCCACACGATGCTGATGAGGCCGTGCCGCTCGCTGAACCAGCCGCAAATATACTTGCCGAACGCTCCTCCAGCCAATAGGAGGATGAGCATGATGAATATCTCAGTCGTCTCCATCCCGCGATCCTCGAGAATAAACGGCACGAAGGTCAGGGCGGCTGCGCGAATAGCAGAATCGACAAATCCCACGACGCTGAGGATCTTGAACCCTGTCGTCGGCCTGTTCGTTCCGTCGTAGGCGTCCGATGGCTTCGACTCGACCGGTTCCGCTCTGCCGATTTCGACGCTGCGCTTGATGAACAACGACACGAGGAAGAATGCGACCGCGCCGATTCCGATGATGAGCATCGTGCCTCGCCAGCCGTAGGACACGGCGACGACCAATGCAATTGCGGGCGCGGCCATCTTGCCGAGGTCGCCAGCGAAGTTGACGGTCCCGACCGCCGTCGCTCGGGCCCTGCTGTCGTAGGCGCGGGAGACGATGCCGGACGCCAGCGGATGCTGTGTGCCGCCGCCCAACCCGCCGAGAAGCGTGAACGCCAGGAGCAGAATGAAGCTTGGCGCGAGGGACATGGCGATCAGCCCCGCCGCGACCCAGATATTACCACCAACGAGCAGCCAGAACTCGCCGACCCTGTCGGCCATGAAGCCCACAGGCACCTGGAGGACGGCCATCGCCGCGGCATAGAGCGACTTGAGCATGGCGACTTCGGTGAAGGTCAGGTCGAGGTCATCTTTGATGAGTGGGAGCAGAGGCGCGTAGAGGGCGAAGAACAGATCGCTCCACACATGAGTTGCCGAGGCGAAAATGAGGGTACGGCGGGCCTGCGGGCCTTTCGTCCAGAACCGCAGGGGATTAATCATCGCGCACACCGAAAGGCATCAATCAATGCCTCCGGCAAGGACCGAGATCTCCGCAGTCCGAAGGCAAGGCGTCCATTACTGAATGCGGCCCATGAGGTCAGCGGCACGGTGCGGACCGGCATCGGCAACAAGATCGCCCGCCGGACCCCACCTGTCCCACATGTTCCAGAGAAGCACGCCACGCACGCGGGTCCCCTCCAGGTAGTAGACGACGCCTTCCTTGAACTCGTCCTTCCAGTCGGATACGGTCTCCATGCCGGAGTCGACGTGGCCCATCACCTCGTATCCGAGGTCAAACATGTCGGACCAGAAGTACGGGATGTTGCTGAAGGGTTCTCCGGCGCCTGCCATCGCCTTTCCTGCGGCTGCCCCCATGGTGTTGGCGTTGTCTTCGTGCTCGACGCGGATTCTTCGCTCCAGAACGTCGTTGCAGTAGTTTGCAACATCGCCTGCGGCGTATACATCGGGATGAGAAACGTTGAGGCCGGAATCGACCAGGATGCCATCCTCAATTTTCAGACCAGCTTGCCGGGCGAGATCGACGTTGGGCTCGATGCCCAGTCCGGCAACGACTCCATCTACGACGATCTCTCGAGTGTCCGACGAGTCGTTGGGACTCACTGTGACTGCGACACGGTCTCCTTGCGCCTCGACATTGGAGACCATGTGTCCGGACAAGACCTCGACACCATGCTCGCGGTAGTAGTCGTTGAGGAAGGCGCTGAGATCGGCGGGGTAGATGCTGTTGCCTATCGATGCTTCGGGGAAGACCATTGTCACGCGCTTGTCGTTGTGCGCAAGAGAAGCGGCGATCTCGGAGCCTATGAAGCCGCCGCCGATAACCAGGAAGTGTTCTCCGGTATCGGACAGCGCGCGCAGACGACGGTAGTCGTCCACCGTGCGGAAGTAGATGACGCTGTCCCCCCCGAAGGACAGACGACGAGGCGATCCTCCGGTGGCCAGGAGGAGTTTTTCGAATGAGTGGCCGGCGCCTTGATCGTCAGTAACGGTCTTGGATTCAACGTCAAGACCTACGATTCGGCGACCGAGGTGAAGATCGACGCCGTCGCGGTTCGTGTCGCGCTGGATGTCGTCGAGGGACTTTCCGTGCCACAGGCCCTTGGAGAGGTGCGGGCGGTTGTACGGGACTTCGCTTTCATCACCGAACAGGGCAATGGCGCCGTCGGTGTCGACCTCTCGGATGCCGCCGATGGCGGCGTCGCCGGTCATGCCTCCGCCGACGATTATGTACTTGTAGTGCATGGCTTTCCCCTAGCGTCCCGGCTCTGAATACCGGTTGTGGAAGTTGATGAATGTCCTCATGGCCAACACCCTCACCCTAGCCCTCTCCCACGACGGGAGAGGGGATATGTGCACTGAATACGGCTGTCGTATTCAAATGGGAACAGCACTAAGCCTTGGCCTCTTCGAGCTCCTTCTGCTGTTCAACGGCCCTTTCGACGAGGTGAGTCGGGACTTCCTGGTAGCGGTCGAACCGCATGGTGAAGGTACCCCTGCCCTGGGTCTGCGAGCGAAGGTCGGTGGCGTACCTCATCATTTCGGCCTGCGGCGCCTCGACCTCAATCGTCGTGAATCCGTTGCCTTCGGGGTTCATGCCGAGGATGCGGGCTCGCTTGCTGTTGAGATCGCCCATGACGTCTCCCGTATCGCCGTCCGGCACAAGGATTTGGGCGTACATGATCGGCTCCAACAACTGGGGATTCGCCTGATTGATGCCGTCGGAGAGGGCGTTGCTGCCTGCGATTTCGAACGACACGCCGGACGAGTCGACCGGGTGGAAACTACCGTCGTAGAGGGTCGCCTTTACGTCGACGACGGGGAATCCACCGATTACGCCCTCTGTGAGGGCTCTGACACAACCTTTTTGGACGGAGGGGATGTACTCCCTCGGCACGGCTCCTCCCACCACTCTCTCATCGAACTCAAAGCCGCCACCTCGCGGGAGGGGCTGCACCTCAAGGTAGACCTCGGCGAACTGACCGTGTCCGCCGCTCTGCTTCTTGTGGCGGTAGTGGGAGTTCGACTGCCGGCTGATGGTCTCCTTGTAGGGGACTTTGGGTGTCATCAGGAGAATTTCCACACCGAACTTGCGCTTCATCTTCTCAACGGCTACGTCTACGTGTACGTCGCCAAGTCCACCGAGCAACAGTTCGGCAGTGTCGGGCTCGCGGCTGACACTGAGGCTAGGATCTTCTTCCGCCATGCGGGCGATAGCATTTGTGAGCTTGTCCACATCGGCCTTCGACTTTGGGAAGGCTGCCATCGAGTACACTGGTGGAGGGAATTCGAGGGCAGGAAGGGTGATGGGATTGGGTCTTTCGCAGAGGGTATCGCCGGTGAGGGCAGAGTTGAGCTTGGCCAGCGCCCCAATGTCGCCTGCGGCAAACTCTTCGACCGCCTCCTGTTCCTTGCCTCGAATGGTGTATGCCGTGCCGGTTCGCTCTCCCTCGTTGCGGTTGGCATTCCACACTTGGGAATCACTCTTGAGGGTGCCACTGAAGACCTTGAAATAGGAGAGCTTGCCCACGAACGGGTCGGCAGAGGTCTTGAACACCTGTGCCGCGAGAGGGCCTGAGCTATCCGGGGACAACTCGATGTCTTCATCCCCCTTCGACGCCGTGTGGGCAGGGCGGTCCGCGGGCGACGGCAGCATACCGACGATAGCATCCAGCAATTCGTCGACACCGATGCCGTTGAGAGCAGAAGTTGCGACGACGGGGATAAAGGTGCCTTCCGAGATTCCAACCTTCAATCCGGCAAGAATCTCCTCCTGAGTAAGCTCCTCTCCCTCAAGGTACTTGTCCCCCAATTCCTCGTCAGATTCGGCGGCAGCCTCGATGATGCGCTCACGGGCTTCTTCAGCTTGGTCTGCGAGGTCGTCAGGTACGTTGGCTTTAGGGTCAAGAAGATTGACGACTCCGCTAAGTTCGGCCTCTGAGCCTATCGGTATCTGGACGGGCACGCACTCGCGCCCGAACGCATCGACCAACGCCTCCATGACGCGATCGAAGTCAGAGTTTTCCCTATCGAGCTTGCTTACGACGACGATCTTGGGCAGGTCATCCGCCATCTGCCACATCTGGATAGTGCCGACCTCGACGCCGGCGGGCGCAGAGACAAGGATCAGTGCGGAGTCCGCGGCACGGAGGGCCGAGGCGACCTCGCCTCGGTAGTCGGCGTAGCCGGGACTGTCTAGTAGATTGATCTTGTGGTCCTTATGGATGACCGGAAGGACCGATGTCTGGACGCTATTCTGTCGCTTGTGCTCTTCCGGCTCATAGTCGGACGTGGTTGTTCCGTCCTCGACGCGGCCCAGCCGGGTCGTCGCGTTGGTCGTGAGAAGGGCGGCTTCGGAGAGAATGGTCTTGCCTGCACCGCTGTGGGATAGAAGCACAACGTTGCGCAAGTGGTCTGTATCGTAGGTCGCCATTCCGATCTCCTCTCCGGGTGTTGGATAGATGCGACTGCCAATTGTAGTGAATTAGGGGGTGACTCCGCAATGGAGGTTTTCGTATGGCCGCCAACGCGAAGTCTGTCGTTGCTCAGAAAACAAATCCGGCCAACCAACACCGGACCCATCCTGTCATTCCGACCGAAGGGAGGAATCTAAGGTGTTTCGCCGCCGGCCACGGGTTCGGTACAGCTAGACGGTGGTGCCGGACTGCAAGGACTTTAGATTCCTCATTCCGCTTCGCTGCACTCGGAATGACAGGTGCTCACCTTTTCCGAGTCCTTAACGACGATTGGGAATCCAACATGGACGCGGCGCCGTCCGCCCCTACCGCTCCACCTTCAGGATGCTCATGAAGGCTTCCTGGGGGATTTCGACGCTGCCGACCTTCTTCATGCGCTTCTTGCCCTCGGCCTGCTGTTCGAGCAGTTTTCGTTTTCGGGTTACGTCTCCGCCGTAACACTTGGCGAGGACGTTTTTTCGCAGCGCCTTGACGGTCTCGCGCGCGAGAATCTTCCCACCAATGGCGGCCTGAATGGGGACCTCGAACATCTGGCGGGGAATCAGGGTCTGGAGCTTCTTTACAAGGTCCCTGCCCCGCTCGTAGGCCCCGTCTCGGTGGACGATGACCGAGAGCGCGTCAACAGGCTGGCCATTGACTAGGATTTCGAGCTTGACGAGTCTCTCGGTGCGATAGTCGCCAAGCGAGTAGTCCATCGAGGCGTAGCCCTGCGTTGTAGACTTGAGGCGATCATAGAAGTCGACGAGCATCTCGGCGAGCGGCATCGAGAATTCCATCATCACCCGTGTCTGGGAGACCGACTGCGCACCAATGTCGGCATTTGCTCCGTTCCCCCCTGCCCCGTTTTCCGACGGACCATACTGGATGTACTCCATCCGCTTGAAGTCGCCACGGCGTTCCGTGACGAGGTCCATCATGGCGCCGATGTAGTTCGCTGGTACGATGATCGTCAGGTCGACCCACGGTTCCTGGATCTCCTCGATGTAGCTGACAGCGGGTAGCTGCGAGGGGTTGTCGATCTCCGTGAGATGGCCGTCGGTGGTGAGCACGCGGAAGGCAACGCTTGGAGAGGTCGCGATGAGGTTGATGTCATATTCGCGTTCGAGCCGCTCCTGCACCACGTCCATGTGAAGCAGCCCCAGGAAGCCGCACCGGAATCCGGTGCCCAGAGCCGCGGAGCTTTCGGGTTCGTATGTCAGCGCAGCGTCGTTTAGTTGGAGCTTCTCGAGGGCGTCGCGGAGTCCGAGATACTCCTCCCCGTCGGCAGGATAGAGTCCCGCGAAGACCATGGGCTTCAGGGGTCGGTACGCGGCAAGCGTCTCTCCAGCGGGCTTATCGGCGAGGGTTATCGTGTCTCCCACGGGGGCATCCCCAACGGACTTGAGACCCGTTGCGATGTAGCCAACCTGACCGGCCTCGAGGGCTCCGGCTTCAACGGCGTCGGGACTGAAGTAGCCAAGCTCAAGGGCCTGACTCTCCTTGCCGTTCGACATAATACGGACGCGGCTATTTGGGTGGATGGCGCCATCTCGGACACGGACGTAGGCTACTACACCCTTGTAGCTGTCGTACTTGGAGTCGAAGATCAGCGCACGGAAGGGCTCTTCAGGTTCGCCGGTCGGAGGCGGAACACGCTCGATCACCGCGTCCAGCAGTTCGGAGACCCCTTCGCCCGTCTTGCCTGAGACGAAGAGAATTTCATCTCGACTGAAGCCAAATGCCTGCATCACTTCCTGAGCGATGCGTTCCGGTTCCGCGGCGTCGAGGTCAACCTTGTTGATGACCGGAATGATCTCAAGGTCATTTTCGAGAGCCAGATAGACGTTTGCGAGTGTTTGGGCCTGAATCCCCTGGGTGGCATCCACGACGAGCAGGGCGCCCTCGCAGGCGGCCAAGCTTCGGGATACCTCGTAGGAAAAGTCGACATGTCCGGGTGTGTCGATCAGGTTCAGCTGATAGGGCTTTCCGTCCCTGTCCTTGTACGACAGTCGCACGGCCTGAGCCTTGATCGTAATGCCGCGTTCGCGCTCGAGCTCCATAGAGTCGAGGACCTGCTCGACCATCTCTCGCTTGTCGAGCGCGCCTGTGACTTCGAGCAGCCGGTCGGCAAGCGTCGACTTGCCGTGATCGATGTGCGCGATGATGCAGAAATTGCGTACGTACCGCGAGTCCATGCTATTGATGGTAGCACGGCAACGCCATACGGGGAATCGAATTTAGGTGAGGTAACTTCGCCCTTCGTTCCCTACGGATTGCTTTCTATGCAGTACTGTCACCGCACCCTCCCCTGCACACAGCCCACTTCACGGAGTATGATATGTTCCGCAATTTTGACGCCAAGACAGGAAATCAAGTGCGAAGGAAGGTGAAAGTACATGGCACTGGCAACGGCGAAGAGCACGGCGAACGCGGTATGGGAAGGTTCGCTCATGGAGGGTTCCGGAGAGGTAAGCGCGTCCAGCGGGGCGTTCAGCGATCAGGCGGTCTCTTGGGCGGCGAGGACGGACCGGGGTATCACGACGACCAGCCCTGAAGAGCTCCTGGCATCATCTCATGCGGCGTGCTACTGCATGGCACTGTCCAACATGCTCACCCAAGCGGAGACCCCGCCGACCAAGCTCGAAGTGAGCGCAACGGTCACGTTCGCGCAGCAGGAAGTCGGCTGGAAAGTCGCCAGCAGCGCCCTTACCGTTACCGGCTCCGTTCCCGGGGCGACCGCGGAGAGTTTTCAGGAAGCCGCAGAGAATGCCAAGGACGGGTGTCCCATATCGAAGGCTATTGCCGGCAACGTCGAACTGAGTGTTGAGGCGACGCTGGCTTAATGAAAGCACTGGGCGGGGTCTGTACCCCGCCTGAAGTGCCATCAGATGCGAATCACTCGTTCGCGCCTAGTCCTCCACGACCGCAATCGCGTCCATCTCGAACAGGAGCGATGGGAGTACGAGAGGCGCTTGCACCGTTGCCCTTGCGGGCCTCGAGGTCTCGAAGAACTCATTGTAGACGGCGTTCATGGCGGCGTAGTCGCCCATGTCGGCTAGATACAGGGTCGTCTTGACAACGTCGTCGAGAGTGGCACCGACGGCATCAAGAGCGGCGACCATGTTCTCCAGTGTCTTGCGGACCTGAGCCGCAACATCGCCTTCTCCGACAACTTTGCCGTCGGAATCGAGGGCTATCAGGCCTGCCGTTGTGACCAGTGAACCTGCCCGAACCACTTGGGAGTAGGCCGCCAAGGGCTTGGCCAGCGTGTCGGGATTGACTTTCTCAATCTTCATTTCCACCTCCGGAATTTCAAGTCCGGCAAGTATAGACGACGAGGCGGCTCCCGTCATTCACCGTCAAACGGCGATTGTGCTATGCTCACTCGCAATTTCGATGGGAGCATCTTCATGACGGACGTTCCGGCAGGAGTGCAATTCACGCGCACGAAGGACCTTGCGGCCGAGCGTGACGCGGGCGGGTCATGGTACGAAGTTGTGGTGATGGACGGGCGGAATCGCGTCGGCCTCATTTGCGCGTTACCAGGGACCCCACCCGACCCTCACATTCACCCCGACTACAACGAATGGTGGATCAATCTTGGCGGAACGACTCAGTGGCAGATCGGCCAATACGAGCCACTGTTGGCCGAGTGGGGCGACATCGTCATCGCACCAGCGGGCTACTGTCACGACATCCGGTCGAAAGGGACGGAAATTGCCCGGCGTTTGCACGTATCTACACCCAATAGCAACCATGATATTCGGGGCGTCTCTCCGACGAGGTTCGTGCCCATAGACTACGACCTGCCCATGCCCAATCTTCTGCACACCCGGTTCGCGGACCTGCTGGCCACGAACGGTCGCGATTCCGCATGGACGGAGACCGTGGTGCAGGACAATCGGAACACGGCCACGATCATCAGTCAGCTTCCAGGGACGAAGTCGGACGAGCGGACGGCTACACGGGACGAGTGGTGGGTCATGTTGGCCGGTAGCGCCGTCGTGCGCACTTCCGAGGGAGACCTCGACACTATTGAAGGGGACGTCGTCGTTGCCGAGCCAGGGACTCACTACAGCATCGTGGCTACGGGAGACGGGCCGTCCATCCGTATTCTCGTTACCGACGCCAATGCAGGATAGTCGAAGGAGCCAATCATGAGAGCCGCAGTTCTCGAACAGCCGAAGACGCGAGTACCAGTGAGAGAGCTTGAGATCCAAGAGCCGGGCCAAGGCGAGGTCCTACTGGATATGGTAGGCGCGGGCGTTTGCCACAGCGACTACCACTTCATCGACGGCCACATGACACCTTGGGCGCTGCCGTGGATACTTGGCCATGAGGGAGCGGGCGTTGTCAGGGAGGTCGGCCCCGGAGTTTCGAGTGTGGCACCCGGCGACAAGATCATCCTATCGCTCGATGCGATGTGCGGATACTGCCGCACCTGCTCGCTGGGCAGTCCGGCACTCTGCGAGACGTACTCGAGGGTACCCGTCACTCGCATGACGCTGGACGGGAAGCCGACCTATCACATTAGGCCCACCTTTGCCGAGCAGACGATCGCCCTCGCCGACGCGTGCGTGAAGGTGCCGGACGACACGAACCTCGTGGTGGGTTGCCTCATAAGCTGCGGTGTCATCACAGGTGTCGGGGCCGTGGTGAATCGCGCTAGGGTCGAGCCAGGCGCGAGCATGGCAGTCTTTGGATGCGGCGGCGTCGGGCTGAACGTTGTGCAGGGAGGAGTTCTAGCGTCGGCCGGGAAGATTATTGCTGTTGACAAGGTGCCCTACAAGTTGGAACTCGCGGAGCAGATGGGGGCGACTCACTTCGTAAACGCAGATAGGGAAGACCCCGTGGAGCGGATCAAGGAGATCACGGGTGGAGGGGCGGACTACGCCTTCGAGGTGGTAGGGTACCCTGCTCTCGTGCGTCAGGCGATGGATTCGGTCAGGACGACGGGGACTGCTGTGGTCGTCGGAGTGCAGCCGAGCGGTCAGGAGATCTCCGTTGAAGGGTGGCACCTGCTGCAGGACCGCGCGCTTATTGGGGCATTCCACGGGTCGGCCCGTGCACGTGTCGACTTCCTGTGGTTACTCGACCTCTACAACCAGGGCAGGCTGAAGCTCGACGAACTCATCTCGCGGTCTCGGCCTCTCGACGAGATCAACGAGGCGTTCGACGACATGATTGGCGGGACAGTGGCGCGGACGGTGCTGGTGTTCGACTGATCCGGCTTATCCCGTCGAAAAAGCCAAATCCCAATACCGGCTCTAGAGAGAATCTCATTCACCCTGAGCCTGTCGAAGGGTGCCAACTCCGTTCTTGGTTCGACATACTCACCGCGAACGGCTTGGACCGGCTAACGTGACACCCTCTAAATTGCGCTATTCGAGGGCCTGCGGTTCCTCTCGGAATAGGGATTTAACCCTCTGCCAGTCCACTGCGACCAGACCGAGGGCCAGACCGAAGTAGAGGAACGCGAACCGCAGCCTGTCGTCCGATTCCGGGAAGAACAGGTGCGCCGCGAAGAGCAGCAACAGGATCGCGCCTGCGTTCCAACTGATTATCCGCTTGGCGATCAGCATCAGTGCGGCCAAAGAGACCGCCGTCGTCAGCAGGAATTCCACGGTCTGCCTGTCGTCGAGTGGGAAGCTGAGCACCTCGCCCGCCGATATGCTGAAGATCACCGCCATGCTCCCTACCAGCAAGGTCAGCTGATTGACGGAAGACGAGATCAACGCCGTCAGACCGGCAACTGGATTTGCTCTCAGGCTGAACAGCACCGCCACGATGATCTCCGGGGACTCCGAAGCAAGCGGCGCAATCCACTGGATAAGAATGAACTCGTCGATTCCGAAACTTTCGCCCGTCTCGACCAGGCTCCCGACGAACGGCTCCGCCGCTATAACGATAACTCCTGCGGCAAAGATGAAGAGAAAAACCACCATCGTTCGTCGCCACATCACTGGGAGCGATCCTATCAGCGCCGCTGCGCCGATTAGCTCCGGTTCATCAACGTCGCTGGTCGAGCTGAACCAGAGATAGGCGACAAAAAGGCCGATCAGGCCGAGCGCCACGAGAATGTGGACCTGCTGCATGAAGAAGACCAAAAGGGTGACCACGGTTACGATTGCCAACATGCCTATCTCAAGGCTCATTTTGCCACGCATGTCGAGCGATCGGCGGCGTTTCAACCAGAAAATCAAGATGACAGCGGACCAACCCAGTCCGATCAGCAGGCGGTTTGATCCCGTGACGTTCGCGGCGACACGCGACGTCTCGGTCGTGACTGCTCCGACAGCCGTGTCGAACGAGGAACCGGCGTCCCATGCCAGGACCGCCTCAATGGCGTACTCCGGGAGCACGGCGATGAGGGCGAGCACGGCGATTGCCAGCGAGGCGGACACGTCCAACTCCGCCACCTCCGCGGCCCACGAGAGCAGGAACGCCCCCGCCACGATTCCCAGGCCGTAGACGGCTGCGGCTACGATGGGGTCGACCGATATCCCGGAGAATCGGACCACGGCCCCCGGCACTCCCATCAGCAGGAGCACCACGATCGTGGCCCACAAACGTGGTCTGTTCAGTTGAACTTGAGTCTCAGTTTCCAACGCCTTGCGCCGCGTCCATGAAGCAGAGTGAGTGAGGCAGTCGCAGTGTAGTGAGACGCTGTCGAATGCGTCAAGTTTGGAAAATGCGGTGGGAATGTGGGGTATGAAGAGAGGTGTGTGGCGGAGAGTGTGGGATTCGGATTTACATACAAAAGAACCGTAAATGGGTATCAGTTCCCACAATCGTTACCACAGCATAGAGTCATATGGGAATTTCTCTCAAACATTCAAATCACTTGGGCAATTGCAACTGAAGACTCATGCACCTATGGCCTGTCGATTTGGATTCTACAGGTTGGACCAACTTTGGGAATCCTCCAAAATCCCATTTTCTAGTTCGAGTCCCGATAGGTGGGCAGCTGACAGAAGCCGAGTACCGGATGCCCTACGAGTTCTTCGGTCAACGCTGGTCGCGTGCTTGCCCACGGCGAGCCTCTGCGGCAGGCCTGGTTTTCGGCGCACTTCGACCGCCCCGCCGTGCGCTGTACTGGTCCCGCATTGCCATCTCCCGTTCATGTCGCTGGTCTAGCATGCGCACTAGGACAAAGGTCAGTGCCGCGATCTGTCCTATGATGACTGGGGCTGACAGAGCTACCAGTGCCCAAGGGTGATCGGCCAGCCCAAAGAAAAGGGAGACTACTATCAGGATAAGCGGGGGTCCTCCCACGAGTCCCGCTATCACGACGCCGACTTGGCCGGCACCGCTGACGCGCCATCCCTCCCTGGTCTGTTCGATTCGCAGGGAGTCGCCGTTACTCTGCCTGTTCACGGTGCTTGGACCTCCTGATGCACCTAAACCTCCCCAGCCGGTGTCGGTGGCAAGGCGCCGGGCTACTTCGACTGTCTCGATGCCTTCACAGTACCTGTAGGCGGTGTCCTGGACATCTGAAGCTACAGCCCGGACTCAATCAATCCGCTGTGGGAATCTTGTCCTGAACAGGCTTTGCCACAATCCAATCGACCGGTCGTCGTCCCGTTCTCGCCGCGCCGCCTCCGCGGTTCCAGTCGCTTCATTGAGCCCTGCCCTGAATGCCTGGAGGTGGTCGTCATCGAAGTCCCTCAACAGGTTCTCGTTCTGCAGCGACGGATTCATTAGCCGCGGAGTTGAGTATGAGAGCATGAGGTTGTTCGAGAGTTGGCGCAAAACACCGGACACCGCATCCCCGTCTGAGCTCGATTGCAAGATCGGCCAGACATGAGCAATCATCACTTCCAGCGCGATCGAGGGCGGCCGGGCATTCTTGGACAGCGCCTGGTTACGCCAGTGCTTCAACATCTTGGCGACCCTCACGAACCTGCCGTTTGTGCGAGCATTCTGCCGGCGATACCATTCCTCCAACCCCTTCGGATTGGTAGCTTCCCAACCGTTGACTGTCCGGTTGGGGATATGCAGGACGTTGTTCACCTGTCTCGAGTCACCAGCCAGCGGGACCACGTCCATGTGAAACTCGCCAGGGAAGTCAATTCGAACGCACCTTGGCCTCGTACTGACGTTCCCACGATACGCTCCGACTTTTTTGAGACGCCTGGCAAGCCAGCGAACCAACAGCTTTGGTTCCGCGGTTCCAGCTGGAACTGCATTGAGGTCAAGGGAGCAGCAGATATCGACGTCGAAGTCTGCACCCCTCCCCAACGGACGAATAGCCGTGCCATGAACGTACGATCCTTGGAGGAAAGTCTCGTATAGGGCTGGGGCAACGAATTCGTCCGCCTCCAGCGCCCCACGCAGGTTCTCATGCTCCGCCCTAATTCGGTTGAGCTTGGGCTCATCCAGACTGATGTTCTCGAGAAAGCGCTCGAAATGCTGTGCTAGCTCCACGAACCTCAGCCTCTTAGTTGGGATGCAACTGCGATTACTTGGCCCCACTGAATCAGTCCTCCTCGCGGGGGCCTGCACGAGCCGGTGGGTGTCTTCTAGCGGGGGCACGCACGCCCCTCCCGAAGGCACAGCCCTACAGACTGACATCCTACCTCTTCGCGGGTTCTTCCGGCAAAGAAACCGGGCGGCCTGTGAAACAGCGTTAACCCTGCCACTGCGTAGTTTTAACGGCGGATGCCGGTGTAAAATGGAGGGACCACAATAAGGAGGAGTCCGCTATTGCAGAATACCGCCTCACACCTGAACGACGTTCACGCGGAGCTCGCCCCGTCCGACGATACACTGTCCGCCGCCCGAAGCCGGCGAGACGAGGTTCTCGCGCAGGCCAGCAGCTATCCTGGTGCTCTCCGAACTTACAAGTCCGGTTCAATCGCCCATAGAACGGCCAATCATGACACCGATGCAGACTGCGGTGTCGTCCTCGACCGGCGGTCGTATCCGAGTCTGGGCCCAGATGGCGACGGAGAAGCGCCGAACGAGATCGTCGAGGAAGTCAGAGAGTTCCTGCGCGAGCGTCTGAAGGAGGACCACCCCGAAATAAGGTTCCGGGTCACCAAGCGAGCCATTAATGTGTCGTTCAACGAGCCGCTTGATGATGGGACAGACCCATCCGTAGACCTGATCGTTGCCCTGACCCGGAAGAATGATCAGGGACTCTGGATACCCAACGTCGAGACCAAGGATTGGGACGCATCCGATCCGGAGTATCACACGAAGATCTTGACCGATGACCCTGCCGATCTCAGGCGGGTCAGGGCGAAGGTCATAAGACTTGCCAAGGGATGGAACACGCAATTCGCAGAACCCGGCCTCTGTAGCTTCAACATCGAAGCACTGGCCCTGAGTTGCATTACTGAAGAGCACAGCGTGCCCGACGGTCTGGCAGAGCTCTTCCGCTTTGCCGCCAGCGATCTCAAGAAGCGATTCACTCCCGACCCGGCAGGGGTCTCCAAGCCCATAAAGCTGCTCATGGACCGCGATGTCGTCGTTGGCCGATTGAAGAGAGCGGCCAAGCGGATGAAGGACGCACTGGACAATGACGACGACAAGATAAAGGTCCAAGAGGCGATGGCGGGTCTGTATTGGAAATACGTCAGTCCGCCACATGGAAGTGCATCCAAGGAGGGGATTGCCTCCGCACTCCGAGGTGGAAGCCCCGAGCTGGCGGTCGCAGGAGGCGGACTGAGTCTTGCCGGTAGCGGTGGCTCCAGCTTCAAGTCAACCAGATCGTGGGGAAGTGATCGCGCGTAGGAGGTTCACCGGACCACCCAACAGAAACAAGGGACCGTGGTATGGGCTGACAGTGGTGCGACTCAACTTTGAGCGAGGCGTCAAAAGCCAGTTTCCCAACTTGAACGGTGGAAGGGTCAAGGGCGGTTACGAATATAGGGTCACTTTGCCGGTGCCCTACTACGAGCCCCGAAAGACCCGCATCCGGTTCAACGGCATGGCGAAGGTCCCATCCGTGTACATTGACGGTCCCCAAGACTCACCACACCGCTACCCTAACGACAGCCTCTGCATGTGGTATCCGGACGACCCCGTCGAGCACCGGTGGGTCTTCGAGGATGGTCTACTCGCTCTGATGGGCCTGGTCATGGCTCACCTTTTCAAGGAAGCCTGGTGGCGGGAGACGAGGGAGTGGCTTGGTGAGGAAGTCCCGCACGGAGCGCAATCGAAGGAGCAAACAGGAGCGTGAACGAGGCGCAGCAACTCACACTACCCGGGCCTGTCGTCGGTGCGGTCATTATCGCAGCAGCGTCGTTCACCGTATTCGTTCTCACCAACTGGTGGAACGGGGAACGTGAGAGGCTGACCCGCAGTCGTGATGTCTTTTCGAAGGCGTATGCGGCAGTCCAAGAGTACAAGGAGTTTCCCTACGTGATTGCGCGACGCAGGAAGGATACGCCGGAGGAGGAACGAATTCGCATCTCCTCTGAGGTGCGAAGGATTCAGGCCGACCTAGCATTCTATTCTGCCTGGCTGATGACTGAGTCTCGACATGTCCACCTCAGCTTCGTGGAATTGCTTGAGCAGACGCGGAGAGTGGCAGGAACAGCGATGCACGAGGCCTGGTTGCAACCCTCCGCCGCCGAAGACTCTGAAATGAACATGCCCAAGCTCGACATGTCCACCTTGGCACCCTACGAATGCGCGTATCTGGAAGAGGTGGTCGACCACCTAGCTGTCTGGCCTCGCTGGATCCGCCGGTTGCTCCGACGCAAGGCGAGGGCGTGACGCCAACCGCAATAGCCGTTTCATCCTGAAGTCTCGCCCCGGCCATTGCTCCGTCCCCATTCTGGGCCCCGCCCGAGTGCCCCTGTCAAGGGCGGAGCGAAAATGTACCAGAGCGGCGGAAGTTGGGCAGTGAAGACAGCCCGCAGGTGCTGGTGCAGAATACCGGCAACACCGGCACCACCTACACCGAATCTTCAGTAACGGCTCGCACCAAGTACTCCTACCGGGTGCGGGCCCTGGGCGAACACGGGCAAGGGGAAGTCTCGAACTTCGCGAACGTGACCACGCCCGCAGCCCCAGTGCCGGGCCGGGTGACGGGATTAACGGCTACTGCCACCGAAGACGGCACGGTGTCGCTGACGTGGAGTGCCCCCAGCGACGGAGGGACGGTCAGCGGGTATCAAATCCTGCGCCGGAACTTGGGTAGTGAAGACAGCCCCCAGGTGCTGGTGCAAGACACCGGTAACACCGGCACCACCTACACCGATTCTTCAGTAACAGCTCGCACCAAGTATTCCTACCGGGTGCGGGCCCTGGGCGACCACGGGGAAGGGGAAGTCTCTGCGCCGACGACGGTTACCACTCCCGAATAGGTCCACCAACGTGTCCTGTACTCATAACTCCGCCGTTCAGGACGACCTCTGCGACGTCTCCTCCGCCTATGGGACTGTCCTCCGGCGTGGGAAGCGTGTAGAGGATCGTGGCCATACCTGGCCTGACCGTGACCTCTTTGACAAATGACCGGATAAACGCCCTCGACTCGGTAAACGCGCTCGTCTTTAGATACTCACTCATTTCCATTGCGAAGTCCGTGATCCTCTCCATCTTGTCCAGCGTCACCCTGCGTTTCGACAGAATAGCCCGCGCCTCCTCGGCTGAGACCTCCAGCTTCTCCTTGCGCTCCCGGTGCTCTCTTATGCGGTCGGCGGCGTCGGCCATCTCGATGTCGGTGCTCTCGATGGCTTGCCAATTCCTCGCCAGCCGCCTCTTTACGTCCTCAAGCTATTCTTCGATTACCTTCAGCTTCCTTGCGTTCATTGATAGCCAGCGTCGCCACATCAGGGTTGGTTCGACATCACCGCATGTGCCTCAATCTCCCCGCTCAGTCGCAGTAGATTGTCCTTTAGAAACTTGATTGTGTCGGGATCGAGATTCGCCTGCTTACGGCGAGCCTGCCACTCGGCTAAGCCGTCATACATGCAATGGCGGAGGTAGTTCAAGAGACCCATACTGCCCTCGATCTGACTGACGTGCGGGTGGGCCATGTTCACGATTACTGCGACTTCTTTCTCCTGTGCGGCGTCCACAGCAACATAGGGGTCGTTCACCGAAAGGTTTTCAAGGTAAACTGACACATTGATCTCTGCGATTGTCTCCGAGATAACCGGAGTTTCGGACTCAGTTGCCCTCCTAAGTGCTTCGAAGGTTGCAGTGACAACCTGCGGGGGAGGCACCGTTTCGAGATTCAGCTTATCTACGAACTCTGCAGAAGTGACTTCTTGTCGCATCTCATCGATGGCGGTCTGGACCTCAAGTTCCGAGGGACCCCGCTCGTCGTCTCTTGTCTTCCGTCGTGTGCGTGCCACGACGATGTAATCAGCGCAAACATCCTTTAGTTCCTTTTGAAGCTGCTCTTCCTCGTTCCCAAGCCATAGTATGTCGTCCTTCGTGTGGCTGACTTCGAAGTCATCGAGTCTGAGCTCTCCGATGAGCCTTTGGTTGATTAGGTCATTAGAGCCTTGGAACTGACCGTAGATTTCTTCAGGTCGCCACGAGTCAGGCCAACCCTTGACGACGCGCCCAGCGTGCAGAATCGAAAACCCTGCGCGTGCACGGCTACCTCGGTCGAGAATGCCTACCCAGCCAGTGACATCCTTTCCGGCGACCTCGAAGCAGAACTCCCTCTGATAGGCATTACCATTTGGTGTCTTCAGGAATTGGTGAACGGAATCATCCCACTCCAGTTGCTCTCCGTTCCAGAGCAGTGTCAATATGCCAGCGCGGAGATCTTCCCGATACATCGAGCTCAAGAAATTCCGTATCTTCCCAATGGTCCTTCCGCGGTATTCTCGGTTGTGCTGTCGGATTTCAATCAACGTGTAGTGATCGTCCGGGCTCTTGCCGTCAATCTGAGTGTGTGGTAGGTCGTTCACTCCATCTGCGACATTCTCGACATCAACCTCTACTGTATGTTCGACCGTATCGCCGAGACGCTTCGTCCGCACAGTCCAGTGATTCCCGATCCAACAAGCGGCAGTCTTCATGCCCATGCCAAACTGCGACCTGCCAGAGCTTATGGCTGGACGCGCACCGACCCGAAGCCCGTAGTCGAGCTCTTCATAAGACATTCCCATTGCGTTGTCTGATACTCGCAAGAGGTCCTCTTCGCGATCGTACACAACCGAGACCTCGAGCCCGGTCCCACTGGCCTCAAAGGCGGCATCAAGTTCATCTCGGTTGTTGAAGTACGACTGCGTTGAGTTATCGATGAACTCAGCTACCGCATGCCAGATGGTATAGGAGAGCCGCTTATACGATCGGATAACATCGAGCCCTAAGACAAGCTGAGGCATGTTGTCTCCTTTCCTCTACGTGCTACTCTAGGAGTAGTCGATCTTCGTTGTGTGACAGTCGAAATGGCCCCCTGCGGCCTTCCAGCGGATCCCCGCCGTGCGGTTTTAGCCAGACTCTATCCTGCACATCGAGCCGGGTCCATTGGGTGATGGTGCCGGAGATTTCGATCTCAAGGCGAGCCCCCTGCGATGCGTCGAGCCTTGCCGGAGACTGAACGACCAAGAGCCCCGGCAGCGAACGGTCCAGAATGCAGTCAGAGACAAAGTCACCTGCGATGGTCGGATAGGTTCCGTTAACCCGAATCGCATGCGCGTTTCTACCAGAGCGGAAGATCTCAGCAATCATGAGCGACGCACCGAGCTGAGCGATGGCCTCGTGCCACCCTGACCGCGCGTGGTTGACGATTACGAGCACTGGCGGCTGAGCGCCCTTCACAAGATCCGACGCGGCCTCAGAGTCCAACTCAGGAATGGACTGGGTCAGTAGCTCTGCCTCACTTGACCCATAATGCCCAGCAGTAAGAATCTCCACTTGGGGGAGAACATGCCCATTGAGGGAGTGGTGAGCGAGCTCTACCTCGACGACCCACCATAGCCTGAGTTCGCGGTCAACGAGGGCGAGGTCGGGCTTTGCGGTGCCGTACTCGGACTGGACGATGGGCTTGAACTCCACAACGTGATAGTCAGGAAACAACGCCCGCGCATTGGACAGTAGCAGACGCTCGTATTCGCTCTCGTAGAGTGCGGTGCTCGAGAGCTGGTCGAACCACTCGTCGCCGAGGAGGAATCTAGCCACGGCGTTCGATCCGCTGCCAAGACACCGAATTCGCCTCGACGAGTTCCCGTGCCTCCCGGGCTAGGCGGTTTTCCTCCGGATCCGTCGCATAGACCGTATATATAGTGGCGTGAGTCTTGCCCGGCGCTGGCCTGAGAACGCGTCCCATGCGTTGAATGCGCTGGCGCGTGCTCGCGGTCGAGCTTGAGAGAATTGCCACTGATGTCTCCGGGACATTGGTCCCCTCGTCTAGAGCCCTGCAACTCACCAGCACATCAAATGCTCCCCTGCGGAATAGGCGAAGGTTGTCACGCCGGATTGCGGGAGCAATTCGCGAGTGATAGATGGTCGTACCGAAAGACCGCTGCGCGAGTAGCTCGTGGATTCGCTTCGCCGCCTCTATGTCCTCGTGGAAGACGAGGACCTTCTCGGTCTGGTGGTCACTAGAGATCCGCACGGCGGCGGGTATGCGCATGCTCGCTAGTGCAACTACCCGGGCTCGCCTCTGCAGTATCCGGTTCACTCTAGCATCTTTGGCCATGCTATCGCCTGACGCTCGCATCGTCCTGTGGAGTCGGCGTGTCAGTGACTGGTACTCCTCCTCTTCGTCCGGCAGAAGTTCTATCCTGACGTTGACCAGATCGAATGGCACAATCACTCCGTCACGCGCGGCCTCGTTGTAGCCATACTCGAAGATCAAAGGGCCTAGTGCAGGAATCAAGAAATCATCGAGTCCTTCGTCATAGTCGCGACGGGGCGTGGCGGACATTCCCAATGTAGCAGCATGATCGCCCCGAAGCGCCTTCGCATTCTCTGGGCTTCCCGCTCGATGACACTCGTCTACGACGAGGAGCACAGGTGCCGCTTGGCTAATGAGAGGTGCTGACTCCCGCGCGGTGTTGAGCACCATGATGTTGACTTGTGCAGAGCACTGCGGTCGCCCTTCACCCGAGTACGTTGCAATCTGGCCATCTTGAACCCCCAGATCTTCGCGCAAGCTCACGTACCATTGATCCAACAATGTAGTCGTGGGCACGACGATGACTGCCTTGCCGTGAGGGTTTGAACGAATGAAGTGGAGGATGCAGAGCTCGGCTAAGATGGTTTTGCCCGCACCGGTGACTACTTCTACGATTCCATGATGGTCATTCGCAAGCCAGGCATCGAACGCAGATCGTTGCCAGTCTCGCGGTTCGTGAAGGAGACGCCATGACGCTGTCGAGTCAGTCATGCGGGCAAGGGCTCGAATCTCCCTTGAGATCCCTTGATGTACTCTTCGATCGGTTCCACCGCTACCCAGCGGCGTCTGAGGCGCTCGGCCACCCCACCCGTAAGGTTGCTTCCTGCAAACGGATCAAGGACTATGTCGTCTGGATCCGTCAGGAACTCGACAAAAAACTCCGCTAGGCCGGCTGGCATCCGAGCTGGGTGGGGGGTGATGTCATGCACGCGACAATAGTCCTGGTAGGAGTCATAGGCCCGTGTGTTTGAGAACGACAAGACATTGGGAGGTATCGCACCACCATTGTCCTTATTGAAGGACTCAGGGTTCACCCTGTGACCAGAAGGCCGCTCGCCCGCATTGTACGACTGACTCTCCAGGAGCTTCTTCATCGATTCACTATATGGTTGTAGCACCCGTCTGTTATCGGCTTTAGGACGATCGGTTTTTGACATCCACCAAACATTTGTGAACGAGTCCTTGACACGAATCCTCTCGATTGTCACCCATTGAGCAGGGCTTGGTATTCTCGCTGGATTGTGCGAGATAAACTGTTGGCACAAGTGTAACCCGCCCGCCTCGAGAAATGCGAGCAAGGCTCTCAGCGAGAGGGTCGACATAGTCGGGCGACCTTGCTCCCAGGCATTGCCGACTTCCATGACGATCGAGCCGCTGGGTGCTAGCAGATCCGAAAAGCTGGGAGCCAGTCCAGCAAGCCAAGCGACGTAAGCGTCGCCGGTCAGGTTGCCATACTTCTTCTTTCTGTTGAGCGGGAATGGGGGTGAGGTGAGAAGCAGTTGGACCTCGCCGCGGACGTGCACCAAGGCATCGGATTCTAAGCAAGCCTCGATCGTCCCCCGGAGCATCTTTCCATGCTCAGTCGCGTATGCAACCGGAGGATGGGCCACGGCCGACGCATTAATGATGTCCATCAAGTATCGTTCTCACAGGGCGCTGGCAGGTCCCACTCAGTTCCACTCTATTGGTCTCCAGTTCGCCACCACGCAGTCTAACACAATAGTATGGGCTACATCTGTCCCCGCGTGAGGGGTTCGAATCGCCGCTGGCGTAGAACGTGCGGGGTTCCGAGTGGGCGGTTGCCATTCGGGCCCGAGGCTAGTTGAGGGACCCGTAGGCCGGGCCCGAGCCAATCGGTGGCTCTCCTTGCCTATCCCAGCGGCCTATCCTCTCAAGCAGGCTCTGGAAGAGGGACGTGAAGAGGAACTCTCACCTCACTAGCCCAATCTCGTCCTGCGGAACGCGCAAGAAGTGGGTCCGGCTATCGCTGTCCCTCCTGGGTGGAATCCGTCGGCGAGCCGTAGCGGCATCTGCTTCGTCCTAGGCCAGACCCTCCAGGCTATGGGCATCGTCCCAAACCTCGAACTCACCTGTTCGTGCGGGTGCCGTACGCCCGAGTGTACGCGGATTCATTGGAGCCGCTGCTGACCGCTGGGACGAATTCATGCCCAACATCAAATGCGAAAGCTCCTGGGATTCGGGCACTGTTGCCGCTGGGCGGTACTTTGTCGGCCTGACCACGGTTGACCTTGCACTACGGCTCTGTGGCCTCAACTGTAGCACCGGTCTTCATGTCGGTCTAGATGGGAATCCTCTCTGGGCTCTGGATGATGGCATCGGACGAATTCTCAGGGCTCGACTCTCTGTTACTGGACTCAGGGAAGCAGCTCGCCGCAAGACTGGAAGTCTCCGGTACCACAGTGGACGGGTCCGTTTGCTTGCCGAAGCAAACGGACCCCCTAGGAGGTCCAGCATCGACACCGCCGCCGCTTGTATTGAACCGGGCTGTGGGGTCGCGAAGTACCGTGAGCCGAGTAACCTCGACATCCCCTGTGAGGAACGCCGGTACCTGAGCCACTGCAGCAGCACGAGCAGCAAAGCCGATACCGGCACCCACCAACCGAAAGCCCCAAGCAGTTAGCCGCTTCCAGTCCATCCCTCGGATGTCAGGGAAGCTGCTTTCCGCTACGGCCCCGCTTGGATCCATGGCCAACAGCAACCCGACAGTGGCAAGTGTCACTTAGTGCAGCCAAGATTCACCATTGCTTCCCTTCCTTGGTGAGCTTTGCCTTCCAGTACCGCCCAAGCTATGATGGTGTGGGCATGGCAAGTCAAATCAAGACCTAAATAGAATACCGCCAGAGGATCAAACTAGCACGAAATTGGAGTGAATTGTGAGCAACCAACCTGAAACAGACGAGCTTGTTGAAGAGGAATTGAATGAGGTCTTGGCAACAATAGAAGAAATCGTAAAGGCTGCCTTAGGTGACAACTATATTTTCCGCGGTGAGAACCAAATGTTTGATCATGTCTCGTCTGGCCTGTTCCGCCAATATCATCCAAACAGGACCGACTCGTCTACAATTGAACTCTTTCAAGCGAAGATCCTGGAGGAAGCTCAACGATTCACCTCAGAAAAGGATGAAAACGAAATCCTCTCACAACTCCAGCACTTCGAGTCCGGTCTAACCAACCTCATCGATTTTACGACGGATTACCTTATAGCCCTATTCTTCGCCTGTGACGGCGCGCCAGGATCAGACGCTAGGGTTGTTCTGTTAAGAAGAGAAAATGCGAATACTTTTAGGGCGACTGGCCCAAGTAACCGTGCAATTGCGCAAAAGAGCATCTTCGTACGGCCTGCCACCGGGATAGTGGAGCCGGATGCTCAGGTGCATATACCGGCAAACCTAAAGCAGAGGCTTTTGCAGTACCTGCGAACCTATCACGGCATCACCCCTGAGACGATTTACAATGACCTCCACGGATTCATCCGCCACTGGTCCATAAACGAACAGGCTTCAAAGGCCTTCATGTCTGGCTTAGAGTATAGACACAATGGGAACTATCTGTCCGCAATTGATCTCTATACCGAATCGTTATTTCTTCTACCTCGCCCTCCGGTGTACTTTGAGCGTGGATGTGCCTATTTGGAGGTCATAGAGTTGGATAAAGCGATAGCCGACTTCGACAAGGTTCAGTGGCCAGCCCTCGCCGAAGGGAACCCTATTCTCAGCGGAGCTGCTTGCAACGGGCGTGGGGTTGCTCGTCGAAGTCTCGGTATGACTACTGAAGCGGTGGATGATTTCAAATCCGCCTTAACCTTTTATTCTATGACACTAGAACCTAGTGATTATGTTGATACCTTGTCAGAAGAAGCAACCTCGAATCTCATCGTCGCATTGATGGAAGTGGAGGACTATCAATCCGCATTATCATATGCGAGAGAAGCTCTCGAAGGAGGCCATGACCCGAGATCCTGCTTTAGAGAGGAATACGGTGACATTGAGTCGTTCGAATTATGTAGAGATTCGCAAGTGCCTGAGGCCCTCGCACAGATGTTGTCGGGGCAAAATTAGGACTGGCTGCTTATCGGCCCTTCAACTCCTAACTTGGTTTCGCTCTGTCGCTCACGCCCGGCCTGACTCGTGGGCCCAAATGTGGCGAACCTAACCCGGTTTCGGGCATCGAACTTCGTCATAAGGCTGGCGAGATGCGCCTTTACGTTACTGAGGCTAAGGTGCAGTTCGCGAGCTATCTCAGCGTTGGTCAGACCGTGCGCGACATGCGCTAGCACTTCTTCTTCCCGATCCGTTAAAGGTGTCAGAGGTCGAGCGGGCTCCCATTGGTTGGGCCCTGTGCGAATGTAGACAGGAGGTGGGCGGTTACTCTGGGGGTAATTAGGGCGTCTCCAATAGCCACAGCGTGAATCGCCTGGACCAATAGCTCTTGCCCCACGTCCTAAGAGTCCAGTTGCCTGACGACTCGGGCCAGACATACGTCGACATCGCAGCGGGAGCCGCCAATGTTGAACTTGTCGTGCCACACGGTGTCGCTGCCCGCATCGACGTTGACGCGCCCCTGAAGTCAGCCTGGATTACCCCGGTCCGGGTCATAGAAACTGACGACGAGTATTGGTCACTTGACTATCTGGAGGCCCGTAATCGCGTCAGTATAGATATCGAGGCCCTTTCGGGCCGATGTCACTGTCAAGTGAATCTAACCTAGGCAGGTTAGTGGACGCCATCCTGTCGGCTGGAGATCGGGAGCACATACCCAATTGTGTCTTGTCTCACCCTCAACGTTGGTCTTGTGTTCGGCGGAGGCACGGTACCGATTATAATGTGGAGTGGAATCTACCTACCTCTGCTGGCTGGCACCCTGGGCCGTTCCACACCCCTGAATGGAGTGGAGGAGTTCCCACTCGGTGGGCTTGAGGCTGCTAGGGAGCCTATCTGGGGTCGAATGTCCGACTCTCTACAGTAGGACCTCCCACCCAAACATTCGCAGTTCTCAAAGGACACGAAATACTCAGGTACTCGTGGGCGGTGGACTTGAAGCCGCTACGAACCCGGACGACACCCTTTGTGCGGGCTCCGATGGTAGTTGAGCAGGATCACTTGCCTCCCTCCCAAGCACCATGACCCAGGAGGCAGTTAGAGGCTCCCAACATGGACCAAAGTGGACAAGACTGGATGGTCGGTGGAATCTCCTTGGTCGAGCACAGTTCTCGATTGAGAAGTGGCTGTCCTCTAGCAGGGGTCCATAGCGAGGTTGGAGGAGTCCCTAGTACACGCCAGAGCCAGATAGACGTTACCTTGCGGCAGGCTGTGAATGGCACCCCGTGGTGGAGGCCTGTCGGAGGATTGGGTTGCGGATCAGACACTTCTACCGGTGTAAGAAGGGGTATGCCGGCATGGGGGTCGTTGCTGCTGGACGATATGGACAGCAGAGCACAACTTAAACCCCTAGGGCCACATCCTCGACGTCCTGTCCGGGCCTTCGGCTGTCGTCGGCCAGAGGGATGGTGTAGCGGACTACGACCTTGCCGGAAATGACCACGATCTGCACCGCCCCTCCCGGTGCTCCATTAGCTCCCCGACAAGCTACGCTTCTGCTTCGCCACCTGTCCTAAGATCTCGTCTTCTTTGACACGGTGCTTCATCACCAGCCACACTAGAGCGGGAGGGCTTCTTCGGCTAAAGAGGTTCCGGTGCATCGTCCCCCACTGCGACGAGGTAGACAGTGTCTTCCTCGCCCCAATCTACGACATCCCACCTAATGTGAACAGGCGCTACTCTGTAAACCATCCATCGTCATCTGCCACTTGACCTACCGGCAAGATGCTGGCCGCATCGAGTTGGCGACAGCGGGCCTCGGCGACCCCCACGAGGGCGGCCGGGAACTCAAGCGGTTCATCAACTACTTGCCTGGCAACCGCGTTCGGTAGGGTAAACGTGCGCCTCATGTGTGGGGGAAAACTTCTGCTAGTGGGCACACCTAGACTGTAACTCGCTCTCAAACTCCTAATGGCCTGAGACCACTTCGTATCGTCACCAAGGGCATGCCGGACTTGGACATCGGCCCTCAGCGAGACTATGATGGAGTCATCTCCTCTGTAGTTGGTCAGATACGTCTCGTATAGCTCGTCCACGGTCGCATGGGTACACCTCTCGGCAAGCAGGGCGACCGTCCTAGCGCTCAACGAGGGTGGCAGGGCGCTCACGCGAATACCAAGCGGCTTGCTCCAAGAACGAACAGGGCTGACCCTGACGGCCCTACGCAGCGATGCGTAAAGGCTATGCCACTGGGAGGTACTTAGGCCTGCAACGAGTTTGTCGAACGCCTGGGCCAGTTGCTCGAATGTCCTAGCACCGGCCCAGGTCGCGAAGAGCAAGAGAGCCATCTGGACTTCGTCGGCGTTGTTTGCCGCCCGTAGCTGCTCTGACCACCACTTTCGTGAGCCGGCTCGCAGACGCGCATACCGAGCGCGTCGCACCATCGGGCGGCCGGCATCGAACAAGTCGGGGCTGTCCTGGCACTTTTCCTCTGTCGACCGGATGCCAGCTGCAAGGTTCGCAAGCTCCACGAACTTGGGGCGCACACCGAAATCGCTGATGCCTTGTTGGACAATACGATCCCACGGCGCAGTGGAAGTGTTCCACTCCGCAAGAGGGAGTTCGGCTGCGCTCGTGAAGGCCTCCACAAGTCGCGCGCAACGTTGGGCTGTGGGGTAGCTCGGCGAAGCGATATCCTCCTCATAACCCTTATAGCCGCGGAATCTGCTGAGATACTCACGAAGCGAGATTTGCGTCGCGGAGGCGGCTCGTGGGTCGTGCCTACCTAAGGAGGTTCGGTCGATCAACCACGCCAATCTTTGAAGAATCGAACTACCTCGATATCGAACCCTTTCTCCGGCTAGCACGGCGTCGACGGCGGCCTCGAACAGTTCTTCGACACTTTCGAAGACGTCCATTCGATCAGCATGGAGCAGGCCAGTGATCACGCTAGATGACGGAACTTCCTTTCTGCTGAGCAAGTCGGACACTGTGTCGAGATCAACAACTGACCAGCATTGTAAGAACTCGCCGAGCACACACCAGTGCTTAGTTTGCGTCTCGTCAGCTGAGCGGAGCTCCTCGATCCACCAGTCGAGCAACTCCTCGGCTCTAGAGTTCGGACGAAGCACGCTCCGTACGATGTCCATCACTTGTGCAGTAGGTTGGTCCGGTCCTACCAGTTCCTTGCAAGCGACGATAAGCCGGTCCCTGCCTGAGGGATCTCCTACAATCACGTCCTCGACCTGACTTAGACCCGACCCTACCCCAGCCACAAGCATTCGTAGCCCGCGCGGTTCGAGAAGTAGATCGACGGCATCTTGAATCGCCCGGGGCCTCTGGGAGAACACCCAATCACTAAGCAGCGTCGCAGCAAGCAGCTGCGGATGGCTCGTGCGAGCAAAGACCTCGTCCTTAGTCAGATCACGCAGATCTTCGACGAGGGACGGGAGCTCCCCTTCGCTATAACAGCCTGCATAGAACCTCGCCACGTTTAGCCAGTAATAGTTACGAGAGAGAGCGCGCCATCGGTCCGAGATGGTCCCGCGGCGCTCAGAGCCTGCGGGTGAGTATGGTGCTGTCTGGTAAAGGTGCCTAGCCGCAAAATACTCTCGCAGGGTCTGCACATCAAATTCGTACAGACCCTGTACACGCGAGACGATCGCAACAACTCGCTCCACCATGCCACTAAAGAGCTCTTCGACAAGAGTGGGGTTGCTTCCGTCTCTCTCGAGGAAGTCTCGGACCAACGCTTTCAGATCGTCTTCGGCGATAGTCCCTGATGGCGATATGCCAGATGGTCGTACTCTAGATGTCGACTCGGCGGCGATCTCGGCCCCTGACTGGAGTACCCAAGCCAAGTACCGGTGTATTCGGATGAGGAGATCCCGGTTCTCTTTCACTACAGTCGCTTTCTCGGACTCCCTATCGAAGAACATTTCGACGTAACTATCGTAGAGAGCAGTTCGCTTGTCGGGCAGCGACACACCCCGACGATGAATCAAGCTGAGGAGGATTGCCAACTGCATCGGGTTCCGTGCCAAGTCACGGAGATGCGGTTCATCCAGCTTGTCGTTGAGTATCTGGCGAGCTTCATTAGCGTCGGCGTCGTCAACCGCCCGTGAATGCAGCCACCGCTCAGCGTATTCAGTGATCAACGGTCTTGTTAGGGATTCGAGTGAATAGGTGGCGAACGTGCGTCTGGGCAAGACTGGTGAGTTTGTGAACGGCGTTGGTCGGCTGGTAACGACGACTTGAAGTGACGCGGCTACTGAGTTCAGCCTCGGGACTGCGGAGGTGATCTCATCGACCACACGTTGCCTCTGCTTGACCTCGGCCACCTCGTCCAGTCCGTCAAGAACGATAAGTGCGGATGACGCACTGAGTGTGGCATGCAGGTCCGAGACGTCGAAATCAGACCCTCCGGATGCGTATCGGACAAGAGCCGACAGGAACGCCTCGAGCGATCTGGGCGATGAGTCCGTTGAGTCACCCCCACTGACACTGCCAAAGGGGTTGCCGCCGGACAACCAGGTCGCGAAGTCGCGAAGCTCCACTTTGAACGGAAGTCGGAGCGATGAGTCGAGATGGGCAGAGGCCACGGAATTGCCCTGCTGATGGGCAAGAATACGGATGCGATGGACTTGGCAGATGTACTGCGCGATGGTCGACTTACCCTGCCCGGGCGCCCCCTCGAGGATCACCAGTGGCTCAGCTTGCTGAAAGTCACTGTCAAGCAGTAGGGATGCGGCGCCCATCCAGGTCTCTTCACGCGAGTAGGAGACGCCAAAGCTGCGCTCACCCCCCAAAGCGACTTCTAGTAAGTGGTGGGCCCAGAATGGGTCGGCCTCTCCCGATGCGGAGGTTGCCGCACGGCCGAATGCGGTAGCGAGTAGCCCTGCTGCTCTCTGTCTTCTCCCAGCTGGGTCCCGTGGTACCAGTGGAACATCGGTGAAAAGGTCGAAGATGTCGCTTTCCAGTTCAGCTTGCTTGAACTTCACTTCACGTTCAGACTCGAACTGATGGGAGAGGAACGCTGTTATCGCATTTCTACGACGTTCGCGTCCCTCACTCGGACTTGCCTCAATCACAAGTCTCAGGAGATCCGTCCCTGAGAACAGTGCGGGATAGGTGAACTTCAGGTCCCACGCATCGTCCAAGCGACGATCGAGATCGCCTCGCCACCATGCATGAGCCGGAATCGGGATGAGCTCCTCGAGCAGGGCTTGAAGCTTATCGATTGATCCAACCTCGTCATGGCCGGTTCCGGGAACATTCGTGACGAGCACAAAATGCTCGGCGCCCTTCTCCATCTGCTTCCGCACTTTAGGCAGCTCGTCCCTTAGTGTTCGCAGTAGCCAAGCTCGGGCCTCGGAGGGACCAAGCTCATGTCTCGCGAACTTGACCTGGAAGAGGATGAACCCAGTTGCTCTTCGTGCAGCCTCGTAGCGGACAATGGCATCGCGACCACCGTCGGGCTGACCCACTGGAAAGCACTGGAGCCCAGGGAATTCCTTAACGAGCAGACTTTGGCTCAGCTGTTGGAAGCTCTCATCGTTGAGCTGTTCGTACTGGTATGAAGCCATCGCTCTTCAGCCTCTGCGCGTTAAGGGTGCCGGATGGGCTCGTCCATTCTATACCATGCGAGGCTTGTCTTCTTTCACCTCTCGAGGGAGGGGCTTGATTTGGGCTCTCGCGGTACTCAATCCCGGGTTCCAACTGTCCGCCCGCACAGGCACATCTCCTACTCTGGTTCGGTGTCCGGGGAAGAAGCACGTCTTCCCCGATCGCTAGCAGCGATCGACGAGAAACTCACTGACGACGGACAAAGACACGGTGCTATTTTTGTGTAACCGCTCCTTAGTTCCGGTGCTGAACTGAAGCTGAGAACGCGGGCTGGATAACCCTCCGATCAAGCTCCAGCCTGAAGCTCAGCACGAACATTCACAGTTCTCAAATGTTAGCGCTGACATTAACCTGACCCAGAATCGCCAACTTTGAATTGACCCACCCGGTAGCAGAGTGCATCTTCGTCGGGATTCCGACGGGAGGTGGACTTGAAGCCGGCACGTAGTCGGACGACACCATTCGTGCGGGGAGCTATCGTCCTTGAGGAGGACCCCTCAATTCCCCCATCGGTGCCACACCCCTAACGAATCGTTCGACTCTCAAGGGATGGACGGGCTATGACCCGGGGAATCGGTCCTTTCGGCTAGGGCTATCAGCGTGGATGCCCCGACCATCGCCAGGATGGGTACGTAAAACAGGTACAGGCTCGGACTTGTCGCCACCCTGATGAGACCGTCCGTGCCCTTCACCGTTGAGAGGACGTCCATATTGAAGTGGCATTCGCTGCCGTATTCCGGAGGAGGGGCACCTCTAAGTTTTACAGCCTTCGGAAGCCTCGTTCCTCTGCAAGGAAGTAGGTGGATGCATTTGGGGGTAGGGTTCATTTCCCCTCTCGTTGAGAGGAGTGCTAGCCAAATGCCCAGATCAACGGGTCAGTGACGCCGCGAAGGAATCTACTTGCGTGCTAGTCACCGCACCACTAGAATAGCAACGTGCCAAGAGGACTTTGGCTTTGGATAGGGCGATTTAGGGCGAGCTCTGGTGGCACTGCAAATTGGTACAAATGACCCAAGAACGAGATTCCCCTACGTTAGGACCTGAGTCGCTCCCCAACCCCGATCTGGCGTTGCCGACGGACCTCACGCGAGATTATCTGATCGGCAAATGCGAGTACTTTTCGGCCATAGGAATCTGGCCAAACAAGGAGGCCCTTGACCCTGAACCTTGGTTAGACAATTTCTCGGCGGATGAGATTGAGCATGCCCTTTATCTTCTCAATGCGTTTATATACTTCGCTCCGACCTTGGTCGATCAGATCTTCAGCGTCTCAATTAGAACTATTGGTCGACTGATGACTAGGGATCAATGGGGGGAATTTCTAAGCAGCGTACTTGTCACTCTGGTTACCGGAGAGGAGCCGCACGTCACGGACAGCAGCCATGTCTATGCCCGGAGGGCAAGGTATCTCGGAATCCCGGAGGACCGTATCATCAGCCCCAAAGAGGCTTGCGATCAGATACAGCGCGGCTTCAACGGAGCGGTGGTTTTCGTTGATGACTTTGTCGGCTCTGGAAACCAGTTCATAGCGACTTGGCACCGCTCATACAGGACCTCGTACGAATCTTTTGTGGCGCTAGCGCCGACTTCGCGTGCGAAATTCTACTATTGCCCAGCATTCTGTACGCAATTCGGCCTCCAGCAGATCGAAACCGAGTGTCCGGAGGTCACTGTGAGCCCTGGCATTTTCATACCAGACAACTACGGAGCGTTGGCTCCCGACTCTATCGTCTGGCCCTCCCGACTCAGGAGCACCGCCGAGGAGTTCATTCGCTCAGCTAGTGAGAGAGCAGGGATTCCTGATACCGGTGGGGCTAAGCCGGACGACTGGCGTGGGTTCGCGTCGCTTGGCTTGACCATCGCCTTCGAGAATTCGGTACCCGACGCGACCCTGCCTATTATCCATTGGGGGCAGAACAATTGGCGCCCTCTCATGCGTAGGACAGCATGATCTCAGGTTCGGGCCAGGCGAACGCGGAAATCTTGGCTCGCTTGAGCGAGCTATTCGGCGCCCACAAAGCCGAATGGCTAGGGCCACGCCTTTTCGAGCTCTTTTCGGCGCCAAGCTACTTTCCTCAGATGACGACCTCGCGTCCTTGCATTTTGGTCGGTGGACGGGGAACCGGCAAGACGACAGTGCTTCGAGGTCTGTCCTATCTGGGTCAATTCGAGCTAGAGAAGCGTAATCCTCAGAGCGTGCCGTCCTGGCCCTACTACGGCCTCTACTCTAGGGTGGACACAAATAAGGTGGGAGCCTTCAAAGGGCCAGAACTCTCAGAATCCCAATGGCTCCGGTATTTCGGACACTACATTAATCTTCTCATGTGTGTGCAGGTTCTCCGCTTCCTCTCCTGGTATCAAACGACCACACAGATTCCAACGGACCTGCCCGAGGATGAACTCGAGGGAGTCGCTTCCGCATTCAACCTGCCGCCCCCAAGTAGCAACAAGCATCTTCTCCAGCTCCTGCAACGGTCGTTGATTTCGTTTGAGGCGCATATCAATAACGTTGCAGATAGTACAGGCCCAATGTTGTCGATGCGGGGTGCACCAATCGGCCTTTTGATCGAGTCTGTCAGGCGGCAGGCCATCTTCGCCAACAAGCTCTTTTTCTTCCTTATAGACGAATATGAGAACCTCGAAGACTACCAACAGCGACTGTTGAATACCCTGATCAAACACTCTGGGGAGCTATATTCCTTTAAGGTCTGCGTCCGGGAACTTGGCTGGCGCGTCCGCAACACGATAGCCGAGAACGAGTACCTTATTAGCCCAGCAGACTACATCAGGATCGACATCACTGAGGTAATGCAAGGTGCTCAATTCGAGGAGTTCTCCCATAAGGTTTGTCAAGATCGCTTGGCCGCTCTGGTCGAGGAAAATAACAATGATGTTGCCGAAATCCAGGACTTACTTCCGTCCATCTCTGAAGAAGCAGAAGCCAGACTACTAGGTATCGAAGAGAACAATCGGGAGGTATTACAGGCACTGAGGAGGTTCGCACCAACGGAGATCGTCGAGAGTCTTAGTCCGATGGAGATTTACCTGCTTGAGTCTTGGCGTAAGAGCCACAACCAGTCTCTCGACGAAGTATTCGAAGACTTCCAACAAAATACTGAGGCTTGGCGGACAAGGCTGAGTAACTACAGCCACTCGCTCCTTTTCACGATACGCCGTGGCAAACGGGGGATCCAAAAATATTACGCGGGGTGGGACACTTTTATCCAGCTTTCGGGAGGCAACATTAGGTTCCTGTTGCAACTCGTTGAAGCGAGCCTCGCTCGAAATCTTCGCGAAGGCCGTGGGCTCCACCAACCACTGTCACCCGAATTGCAGACCATCGCGGCCCAGGCGATTGGCCGAGCGAATCTCACTGAACTCGAAGGAATGTCTGTGCGCGGAGCCCAGCTTACGAAGTTTCTCTTGGGATTGGGGCGGGTCTTTGGAATAATGGCAGCCTCTCCCGAGGGGCATGCTCCCGAAGTTAACCAATTTGAGGTTGTAGGTACGTCCGGGACGCCGCCCCAACAAGTTGAAAGCAGTGCACTTCTGAAGGCAGCAGTTATGCATCTGGCACTAGAAAGGCGTAGCGGAAGTAAGCTGGCAGGCGAGGGCGAGACACGTGACTGGGATTACATGATCTATCCAATATTCGCCCCGTTCTTCAACTTCAGCTATCGTCGCAAGAGGAAAATGACCCTGACACCAGACCAGATATTGGCGCTAGTCGATTCCCCCAGTCAAGCAATTCGCCGGATCCTGGCGGCCAGCAATCGCACGCCCGACGAACCCTTGCCGGAGCAACTGCGGCTCTTCGAGACGTTCTATGCCCAGTCCAATTGACAAGCCTCTCCTGACGAGGCTATATGAGGATTGGGACTCGTTTGAATTGGAACCGGGAAGCACGTTCGTCCACGGAACTTCGGTGGAGGAACGCAGTATCCATCCCACAACATGGGAACAGGCCGCCAAGGATGTGCACTTCGTTCGCTTCTCGTCCTTCGAAAACACATCGGGGCGAGATTTTTCTCGCTGCACCGCTGAAATGGATGGTGTTGCGAGGAAGCTCCACCTACGCGGCAGCGACCAGTTACGCGCTTTCTTTTTGAAAATCAAATCGAAGACTGTCTACCTTGACATCACTGGCCTGGCACACCACGTCTGGGCTCCGCTGCTGAAAGCTGCTGTCACTACTCCTAAGCAGGTTTCCGTTGTCTATGTAGAGCCTCGTAGCTACACGTTCAGTCGAACCCCTACTGAAGCTGAGATCTTCGATCTGAGCGAGGCGATCCATGGGATTCGTCCTTTGCCCGGTTTTGGCGTCCTCAGTGAACCGGAGGATGAAGAATTGGTACTTTTCGTGCCCTTCCTCGGGTTCGAGGGACATAGGCTCGCTTACGTCTTGGAGCAAGTGCAGCCGCCAGGAAGGAACATAGTCCCTATCATAGGCGTCCCTGGGTTCATGCCCGAATTCCCGTTTCACACGTATCTCGGAAACAGGAACATCCTTGCCCGCAGCAATTTGCATACGCAGATACGGCACGTTATGGCGAATTCGGCCTTTGATGCCTTTTACCTGCTGCAGGAGATTGCTACGGAGTATCCTCAACACACAATGAAAATAGCGCCTATCGGTACGAAGCCCCATGCCCTAGGCGTTGTACTATTTACGCTCTCGACAGAACGATCAGTGGAGATCGTCTATGATCACCCGATCCGGAAACCAAATCGAACCATTGGCAGTGCGAACATCCTTGTGTACGAGATTGACCATTTACAGTCGAGCTCATCGACCTGAGGCGCATGGACAGAATCTATACACCATCTTATCTTGCCGCTTTGATGGCCAAAGCTTCCCGTGCGCAGCCAAACCAGAGCGAGGAGTTCGTTGTCGCCGACTTTGCTGCAGGATCCGGAGAGTTGCTTCTTGCAGCGTTATCACTGTGGCCCATGGCTACTATGGTGGCTACCGATATTGACTCTCGTTCAGTCCGCCACTTGCGTGAGATTTCTGACAGCTGGCGGATTGGAGTGTGCGACTTTTTGAACCCGCGATCACGGCAAAGCTCTCCGATACTGCGAAGTCTGATCGGACACACGAATCTGGTATTGCTGAACCCTCCGTTTTCATGTCGGGGGGGAACACGGGTTTCTGCCAAAATCGGTGGTGTCACATCGAAATGTAGCCTGGGACTTGCCTTTGTGGTCAACTCTATTGACTACCTAGCCGAAGATGGCGAGCTAATCGCTGTACTACCAGAAGGTTCGCTGACTTCGGAAAAGGACGCTTCGGCTTGGAACCTGTTACGCAGGATGGGTGACACTGAAGTCCTGAGGACCAATGGACTTCGAACTTTCCCTCATGCCGCAATCCGGACAGCAATAGTTCGATTCCAGAAGCGACACAGCCGGGCAAAAGCCGAGCCTTCGCTGGTTCAGAATATCCCTAAAGCCTCTTGCCAGGACCTGCAATCGCCAGTTCACATAGTTAGGGGCACAACCCAAATGAACGAGATTCAGCGAAGCGAAGGATATAGAAATTCGATTGCTTTTATCCACTCAACCCACCTCCATAACTTCACTGTCTCCGCTCATTATAAGGTCCGCGGTCGCCTTGGGCGTTGTGCAATCGGCCCAATGGTCTTGTTACCCCGGGTAGGTCAACCGAAACAAAGTAAGGTTGCGCAATACCTTGACAGCGATGTTTTTATGCTCTCAGATTGCGTGATCGCTCTAATGTGCCATAGTCCCGAAAGCGCTGAACTCTTGTGGAAGGACTTGCAGGCCAATTGGAGCTTGCTGGAGCAAGAGTATGTTGGATCTGGTGCACGATACATCACGAATCAGAGACTCAGTGACCTCTTGCTGCGCCTTGGCTATTTTCCCTTGATTGCTACGTCGAAAGACCACTGTGCCCAGAAAGGGAGTGACCGGAATGGCAGATATCAGAATAACTCTGCTCAGTGACAGAGCACACATCCCTACGCGGATGACCGATGGTAGCGCTGGTTACGATTTGTACGCAGCTGTAGACGCCGTAGTTCCCGCAGCTACGACCTCAGCAACTGGAGCAGTAGACGTCGGCAGATGTCTTGTCCCACTTGGGTTCGCGATCGAATTGCCAATTGGCACTGTTGGCCGCATAGCAGCCCGGTCCGGCTTGTCGGTCAAATTCAATGTAGAGGTCGGCGCTGGGTGGATAGACAGTGACTTCAGAGGCGAGGTGATGGTCGAACTCAAGAACCTGAGTTCCGCTGATTACAAGGTCACGGCGGGCGATCGAATCGCACAGCTAATCCTGTTGATGACCGCCAAATCTGAACTCGTAATCACCGACGAACTTGAGAGCACATCTCGAGGAACATCGGGAATAGGTTCCACGGGCCGCTGAAGAAGAGAATCAAGGCGAGCTGCCAATTGGAGGGCAAGAGCGAGTAGAGACGAGAGCCAATGCCAGACCAGTAATTCCTCAGGAACACGCAGAGCTTTGTCGTTCACACACGTTCCCCGCCAAACTCAGGCTGTTGAGAGCCCTCCAAGTTATCCCTCTTCCCTGATGAGGTCTGGGCTAGAGAGCAAATGTTCATTTATCAACCATTCGCCTGCCTGCGCAATGGGTGTACAAGCGGCGGTGCACCGGGACAAGTGCAACGGAGCAACCATGACAAATCGGTAGGACAACCCCATGCCGATACTCCGGCAATTGCCCCAGCGCTACCATCAACGTGGCGCAGCCGCTAGGATAGTTTCCAACATTCGGAGGGGTGTATGGCCGATGGCTGAGGCAGGAACGGCAACATCACGACGAGCGCGGCGGGGGAGCAGCTACGCTAACCAGTGGGACCGCTTCGTCGCCTGGTCAAAGGAGTCTGGGAGGCGTTCTCTGCCCGCTTCACCCGAAGACGTGGCCGCCTACCTGGAAGACAGGTCGGGGTCGGGCGCGAGGCCCTCGACCCTGCGGGTGGCGGCGTTCGCCATCGCCCGCAACCACAGGGACGCTGGTTTCGACGTTCCCGTCCAACGAGGCGTGGCCCGGACGGTGCTGGACGAGTTGACGCGGGACGAAGCTCCCGGTCCCACCAGGGCTCTGCCCCTGGACCTGGACTGCTATCTCGCCATAAGGAAGACGGCCCACGAACCGCGTTGGGGAAGGGGCGGCAGGATGGAGCGCACCGCGAGCGCCCGCAGGCGGGGCGCGGTGGACGTCGCCATGATAGGCGTGATGCGGGACGCCAGGCTCCGTGTCAGCGAGGCGGCAGAGCTGACCTGGGGCGACATCGAGCGACAGCGCGGCGGCACAGGACGCGTGCGCGTCGTGGGAGCCGGGGAGACCGGCTACCGTGAGGTGAGCGCCGACACGATGATGCTGCTACTGCCGGTCCGCAGGGGCGAGGGGGATGACGAGCCCGTGCTCGGGATGAGGCCGAACCAGATAGGAAGACGAATTGATGCGGCTGCGAGACAGGCTGGTCTTGGCGAGGGTTATTCGGGAGACAGTCCCCGGCTAGGGATGATCCGAGACATGGAGACCGTCGGCGTACACCTGCTCGGAGGCTTCGTAGCCGAGCGCACCCGGTAAGCGGCGCTACCCCGCCAAGGCGTCCGTCTTCCGCACACGGAGTGTGCATTCCCCGCTCAGTCAGGCCGACGAGAGCTCCCCGCTCCAGCTACCTGATGTCACCTCGTTCCAGGGCGGACACAGCCTCTTACCACCCGTCAGGCTCCCCGAGACGTTAAACTATATATAGGAGACGACAATCGTAATCACTTCAGGAAAAGCGGGGCTCTCAGAGGGGTCTACGAGCGGTGCCCAAGTAGGCCTTCAGCATCCGTCCAGACTCCGAAAATCGTACAATTATAGTAGAGATACAGTCTAACAATGAGCGGTCAGTAGCGAGAAAGGGATTCTGCAAATGGGGTTACATATCGGCCCGGGAAGGAGCGGATAGGAGAGAAGGCCCCGGTTGTGCCAGCAGCAGTCTCAGCCGCAAAAGCAAAAGCGTGTATAAATATAGCTATACACGCTTTATGTGATCTCCTCTGTTCTTGGTGGCGATGGCGGTTGACCGCTGCACGGGTCAAAAAATATCACTCTTGGCCATCTGAGGTCAAGTACCGTCAACAGGGTTCCTTTTCCTGAATTGCGTGCCGTTCACGCCACACGGCGCCAGTAGCCATGGAACTGCGCCACGGCACCCCTGCCAGCGGTCTCGTTGCGGGTGTAGTGGGCGGGCATCGTGGGAGAACGCCATCGCCCAGCGTTCATCAGGCTGGGCAACTCAATCCCGGCCCTTGCCAGATCTCGCGCCATGCCTACCCTCGGCGAGTGGCCACTAAACCCGTCCCCGAGACCAGCGGCATCAGCCGCCTGCTTGATTCGCCTGGCGATTTGATTGGGACGCAGCCCGAACACGCTATCCGAATCAACCCTTGAACCACATAACGAGCCCAACGCGGACATGGTAGGGACAGACAGGAACGCAACAGATCCTTCACCCTCTGCGTCCGTCTTGGAACGCCGGATCAGGAGGCGTCCCGTCCCATCGGCCTCGGCCACGATGTCCCTCCAGGTCAAGACGGCTGCCTCCGATACCCTGAGCATCGCATCACGCATCAGGCTGATCAACGCTATGTCCAGGTTGCCTCTGCACCTGGCGGTCTCCCGACTCTCGACCCTTCCACCTCGTCCTCGCCTGGGCCTGCAAGCGGTTGACTGTATGGCGGACATTGCTTCGGCTGTGAGGGCCTTGGCCTGCTTCTGACGCCTTCCTGCCTTGCGCGTCGCGCTCCTGAGGGTCCTCTTCACCTCCAGATTGGAGCAGGGATCATCGTGTCCCGCCGCCCTGTGGACGAACGCTATGGCTGAAGCCGCGGCCCGCAAGGTAGCGGGTTTGTGCCCGCGTTCCTCAATACGTTCAGCCAGGTAGGCAGCCACCTGTGCAGGGTCGGCTGGGAGCTCCCTTATGCCCTTTCCGAGAGCCCACACTGTGAAGTTCCGCCACTGTACGCGGTAGTTCTTAATCGTGTTCTCCGCGATCTCGTGGCCCAGCACCGCATTCAGATTGTCTATGTCGGCTTCCGTAAGATCGTCGGCCTGTCCATGGGAGGCTGCTGCTGCGTCGAGGCCTATCCGAGCGTTGGCACTGCGTGCGCCATCAGGGGTTTCGACCTCATCGAAGTCCCAGAGCGTGCTGATCTTGGTCTGCGGTCCTGACAGGGGGTCGCGGGTTCGTTCCTCTTCGTTCCCGGTTCCGTAGACCTGTCGATTCTCCAGTAGCCGCAGACTGGCGGAAATGCAGTCTGTGAAGTTCTCCGTACCCTGTGCCATTAGTCTCCTCGCCGCTTTCATTTCCGTCTGGCGACAGGGTGTATAACTATATTTATACACTCTATATATGGACGACATCGGTCACGCCGCTGCCGCGAATTACCCGTCGCACGTCCCGATGTTGCACCAACCCTGACACAGGCATTTTGCGATCTCAACGCTCCTCTCTCTCTGTTGCGGGCCTGTACGCAGCGGAGCGTCCGCATTCCTAGACAGCACATTTACTACAAGGAGGCTCTCATGGACGACAACGGAATCAACGGAAAGATCAAGAAGCCTGTGCTGCAATCCGCACCCGCCTTATTGGTTGGGGCTCTTTTGATTGTGGCAGCGCTGCAGTGGTTTGGGAGTTCTTCCTCTGTCGCCGCCCAGGTCGACACGACGGCCCCGACCATAATGACCGTCGCCATTACAAGCGACCCTGACCACGACATCCGGGAGGATGTCCCTTATTGGGGGCCGAGAGGGGGGCAGTCCCTTGTTCGGCCGTCCGGCATCTACGGCATTGGAGACGACATTGAGGTAACGGTGACCTTCAGCGAGGACGTTACCGTTACCGGCGCCCCCGAGTTGGACCTGGATATAGGAGGATCCGCCAAGGCCGCTGGATTCCTGAAAACCGAGGAAAGCACAGTAGTCTTCAGCTATACGGTGGCGGAGGGGGACTCGGACACCGACGGTGTTGCCATAGACGCCAACAAGCTCAAGCTGAACGGCGGCAGCATCGAGGACGACGCAGGAAATGCCGCCGACCTGTCTCACGACGCCTTGGCCGCTCAGGCAAACCACGAGGTGGACGGCATTCGCCCGAAAATTTCGCTCAGAATCATGAATACTTCCTGGGGAACATATGCCGGACGGCCGTACGATGGGTTCTTCACGGCTGGTGAGCTGATTTGGGTCGAAATGAGTGCCTCAGCCTCAGACAGCGATCCCGCCCTTGCCGGTGTCACCGGCGGTCCTCCTCAGCTGATGCTGGATTTCGACGGAGAGAAAAAAACGGCTGAGTGGGTTAGCAACAACTTGGGCGAGTTTTTCCAGTACGAGGTACAGGCGGGGGACCTGGACACCGACGGGGTGGCTATTGGCGCCGACTCGATAAGCCTGAATGGCGGGTTCATTAAGGACGAAGCGGGTAACGATGCCATCCTGACCCACCCGGCGGTGCCCGCAAACTCTTCGGTCATAGTAGATGCGGTTATCCCCACCGTTTCGTCCATCGCCATCACCTCAGACCCCGGAGAAGACGATACCTACGGCACCGGCGACAAGATCGAGGTCACTGTCACCTTCAGCGAGAACGTATCGGTCCCTGTTGTCGGGCGCTCAGATGGTGAGCGCAGACCCTACCTTGAGCTGGATGTTGGCGGTGAGGCGAGGTCGGCCGTTTATCAGAGTCAAGGCGGCAAGGACGTAGTCTTCAATTACACGGTGCAGGCTGGCGATTCCGACGAAGACGGGGTATCGATTGGAGCCAACAAGCTGCATCTAGATGGAGGTCTCATTCATGACGCTGCCGGGAACAATCCCATATCAGCAACCTTGAGCTTATCGGAACTGCCATTGGACGCCGTCGTAAGCCACGACGCCGTAGCCGACGACTCGGGCCACAAGGTCTCCGGTTCCTCCTCGTCACTGAGATTAAGCGGGCCCACAACGATCGAATACCGGGAGAACAGCGTCTCCTATTTCGATCCGGATGGTAAGCGTGTAGGGCAGTATGATGCGTTCGGAGCTGACGGTGACCGTACCTGGTCCCTAGCCGGTGCTGACGGAGGCCTCTTCTCTCTAACGGGCTCTCTTACGGGCGAGGAGGTTCACTGGAGAATTCTGTGGTTCACCTCCCCGCCCAACTATGAAGACCCCATGGACGCCGACAGGGACAACGACTACAAAGTGACCATAGAGGTCTCTGACGGTAGCAACTCCCGATCCCTCGAAGTTGTCGTGGCGGTCACCAATGAATGGCACGATAGCGACGAAGTGCCAGTAATAACCGGAATACCCCAGGTCGGAGAGACCCTGACGGCAGACTTGTCCCGCATTTCGATCGAAGCGACAGAAGTAGGACCATTCTACGGATGGATTAGAACCGATGGGACCACGGATACGTTCATTGATGGAGCTGACGATTCCACCTACACGCTGACCGCTGATGACCAAGGAAACAGAATCAAGGTGCGCGTGCTCTTAAGCTCCGGCTCCGATTTCTTGCGCGATAGCGAACCGACAGCAGTGGTCACAGCGGCCAACAGTCCGGCCACAGGCGCGCCGACGATCAGCGGCACGGTGCGGGTGGGCCAGACTCTGACGGCCGACACGTCCGGTATTGCCGATACTAACGGGCTTACCAACGTCAGCTACAGCTACCAGTGGCTGGCCGACGACACCGCAATCGACGGAGCCACGAACTCTACCTACACGCTCCAGGCGTCCGACAACGGCAAGATCGTCAAGGTACGAGTCAGCTTCACCGACGACGCGGGCTATGAAGAGTCGCTGACCAGCTCGGGAACGGCGGCTGTAGCAATAGGCGGAGTGTAGGGAACCCCGATGCAACAGTCAGGTAGGCACATGAATCACCGAAGCCTGATCCCGCTTGCTATTCGGGCATTGATCGTTCCGGCGGTGCTGCTCCTTGTCGCCTGTGGCAGTGATGACGCTGGGCTGTCCCGCGCCGAGATCGAGGAGATAGTGCGGGCCGAACTTGCTGAATCTCCGCCGCCGCCCACAGCTGAACCAGGACTCAAGTCGGCAGACGTGGAGGAGTCCATCCGGGCGGCATTGGCAGACTTGCCCCAGCCTGAATCGGGACTTTCCAAGAGCGAGGTAGAGGAGATAGTCAAATCCGCCCTCGCAGATATCCCCCAGTCGCAGTCCAGCCTTACCTCTGCCGAAGCCGAACGGATAGCTCGCGGCGTGGTTGCCTCCATCCCGCCCAAGTCCTCTACTGCCGAATACACCAAGTTCTTCGTGCAAAACGCCATCAGCCGTTACGAGACCCAAGGACTTGAAGCCACACTCGCCTACTACAACCGGGAGGATAGCGTAGACGGCCAATGGTACGTGTTCATCATTGACCAGAACGACCTGGTGATCGGGCATCCCGACGCCCATCGTCTGGGACTGGACCTCAAGGGCTGGGTGGGAACGGACGCCAACGGCTACAAATTCGGGCCCGACATGCTGTCGGCCTCAGAGGAGGGCAAGTGGGTGTCCTACGTGTACCGGAACCCGGAGCGCGACGGCATTGCCCCCGGGGCCTTCAGCGAACTTGAACTGAAAAATGTGTGGGTGGTCCGGCACGATGACCTGCTCTTTGCTTCCGGCTGGTACATAGATGCCGACGAGTTCACAAGGCAGTTGGTGTCCGTCGCGCTCGACAGGTTCCATTCCGGAGGTCTTGAAGCCACTGTAGCGTACTTCGCCAGGCCGGAGAGTGCTCTGGCAGGTTTGGAAGCGGCAATCTCCTACTACAACCAGGCCGAAACAGTCGACGGCAAATGGTCGGCGTTCATAGCTGACGACAGCGGCAAGATTGTGGCCCACTCCGACCCAAAGATGATCGGTGGCGACCTCCTAGAGTTGTTTAGCACCAGTTCAATCGAGGCAACCGAGGAAGGCAATTGGGTAACCACCGATACAGTCCGTATGTGGATAGCGGAGTCTGGTGGGTTCATATTCGGTTCGGGCTGGCACCGCGATGAAGCTGGAGGTTGAGCGTAGCGGGAGCCCTCCAACTTCCGGGTAACCAGAGAGAGCCGCACACATGTAAGTCCGGGCGGGGTCTGGTACCCAACCCGGCACGGACTCTCTCCCATAAGAGAGTCAATATGCGCCCTGTGGGAAGAGACACTTGATGCCGAGGCAACGCATTCACCACACCAGAGAAACCTACGATTTGTCGGATGACTTCCCCCAGAGGCTCAGGCGGTTCAAGGAGGAGTCCGGCCTATCGTGGTCGGAGTTGGCCCGCCGCCTCGGGGTCTACCGCCACACCGTATGGCGTTGGAAGGAAGGCTTGGCGCTGCCCAGCCGTCTGCACCGCAGGGCGTTGATGGAGTTGGCTGAAGGCATGGGTGGACTCGACCGACTATTCACCCACTGAGCGGCGCGCACCGGTGACGGTTGCCATCTTCGGGGTCGGAAACGCAAGAAAGGCCGCATACATCGTTGCCGAAGGAGGGGCAGCAAGTCGCGGAATCTGATCCACAGAAGACATCCGTTGACCTGTTCTCAGGGTGATGAGGCCACCATCTTGCTTTGCCTGTCATATGAGCCTGAGAGCGCCCCCACGCGGGACATACCGGGCCGCCACGTTGCTCTTCCTCATTGCTGGCTTAGTTCTGGCGTTCATGCTCCCGGAAGGTCTCACTGGCCGTCCGGCGGATGCCCAAGCGGTCGACTCCTGGCTGGATTTCGCCGAGAACGGTACGGAACAGGTCGCCGTCTTCATCGCACATGACCAGGACGGAGACCCCATTGAGTGGTCCCTGAGCGGGCACGATGGCGATCTGTTCACCATCGACGGCGGCGTACTGGCCTTCCGAGAGCCCCCCGACTACGAGGCCCCCCGGTCCCGGGCGGGCGGTAATGTCTACAGGGCTACCATCGTGGTTGGGCACAGCACGCACGATGTGGCCGTGACGGTGACGGATGCGGACGAGGCCGGAACGGTGAACATCAGCAGGCCGCAGCCGCAGGTCGACCGGCCCCTCACGGCCAGGTTGTCCGAACAGGATGACGGGGTGACCGGCCAGAGGTGGCAGTGGGCCAGGTCCAGCGATGGGACGACTTGGATGGACATAGTGGGGGCCGTATCGCCGAGGCGGAGCCCTACGCCGGACGACGTGGACATGTATCTGCGCGCGACGGCAACCTACTCCGACAAGTTCGGTTCCGGCAAGACGGCCCGGGCGGTGAGCGCATATCGCGTGGAGCCCAGGACGTTGGCCAATGCTGCCCCCTCCTTCGCCTACCAGGACGAGGACGAAGAAACCACCTACGTGGACGTATCCCGCTCCGTGGCCGAGAACTCGGCCGTTGGCACCGTCGTGGGGACCGTATCGGCGACGGATGCGGACGAGGACATCCTGTTCTACGAGCTACTGGACACGCCGGACCTGGAGGATGACGATGGCCTTGCGCGGTTCACCATCGACAGCCTGTCCGGCCAGATAAGGGTCGGCAAGGTGCTGGGGGCGGACTCCTGCGATGGTCAGGACGGCACCGGCGAGCATGAGGACGAGGACTCTACCGTCCTCTCGGGTGATGCCGGCGTAGCCGGAGACGGCAGGTACTTGCTGCAGGTGAGGGTGAGCGACCCGTCGACAGCCACTGCCACGGTGAACGTGATCGTTACCGTCACCGATGTCAACGAGCCGCCTCGCTTCAATGAGAACGCGCCGACAGTGCTGAGAGTCAGAGAGAACGCGGACCCGGGAGTCGTCACGTTCGGAGACAACGGCCATACCGTGGGCCCCGCCACCTTCGCCGCCACCGACCAGGACTGTGTGGACCCCGTTGCCTACTCGCTGACGGGCGACGACCTCGACAAGCTTGACTTCATACAGGACCCGCAGGGCTTCGCGGTGGGCCGTCGGCTCGACTACGAAGAACAAAGCTCCTACTCGCTGACCGTCGTGGTCAGGTCGGGCAACGGTCTCCGCGGTCTGACAGTCACCCTGGAAGTGACCCTGGAAGTGGTGGACGAGGAGGACCCTGGAGAAGTGTCCCTGTCCCAGAGGGAGCCCCAGGTGGGCAGGGAGGTATACGCCACCGTCACCGACCCCGACGGCGGCGTGAGAACCGGGGGGTGGATATGGGAACGGTCTGATGTGATCACCGTGGACGGCGGCGTCCCGTCGGCCGAGTGCAGGGAAGACCCCGGCACCGCCATCGTCGCGGTTGGGGGCTGGTCTCGGATAGATGGGGCTACATCGACGGTCTACACCGCGAGGCACGCCGACGTAGGCAGGTGCCTGAGGGCCACGGCGACCTACACCGATGGCATAGTGAACCCGGCGGGCGTCTCCGACGAGCGAGTGACGGGTGTGACGGAAGCTCCCGTGCAGGACACGAGTCCGGCCAACGAGGCCCCGCACTTCCTAGTCGAGTCGGGGAGCACCAGCCGCAGGGTGACCGAGAACACCGGGGTCGGGCGCGACATCGGGGCCCCGGTCAGCGCCCACGACGACGACGAGGAACTGCTCATATACACCCTGGGCGGGCCCGACGCCTCATCTTTTGGGATATCGAGGAACAACGGCCAGCTGAGGACGAAGGCCGAGCTTGACTACGAGACCAGGAGGAGCTACAAGGCCGTTGTGACCGCCACCGACCCGTCGGGAGCCGTCGCCACCATGCCGGTGACCATCAACGTCAACGACGTGGACGAGCCCGCGGTGATAACCGGAAGCAGATCGGTCGACTTCCCTGAGAACTCAACGGCCCCGGTCGCGTCTTTCTCCGCCCGTGACCCTGAGGGGCGCTCGATCAGGTGGTCACTGGGTGGACGCGATGCTGGCCGGTTCACCATCAGCCGGGGTACGTTGAGGTTCAGGGAGTCCCCGAACTACGAAGAGCCTCACTCTGCGCTGGAGGGCGCGGCGCTGGCGGAGCGGAACGTGTACAGGGTGACCGTCGCAGCTTCCGGCGGCACCCACGACGTGACCGTCAGGGTAATGGATGTAGACGAGGCCGGAACGGTGAGCCTGGACAGGCCGCAGCCGCAGGTCGACCGGCCCCTCACAGCTAGGCTGTGGGAACAGGACGAGGGGGTGACCGAGAAGAAGTGGGAGTGGGCGAGGTCCGGGGACGGGATGGCTTGGACGGCCATCAGGGGAGCGACGTCGCCCAGGCGAAGCCCGGTGGCGGATGACGTCGGCCTGTTCCTGCGGGCGACGGTCACCTACTCCGACGAGTTCGGCCTCGGCCATACCGTCTGGGCTGTGAGCGCCTACCCGGTGGAGGCCAGGACTTTAGCCAATGCCGCCCCGTCCTTCGCCGACCAGGATGGCGACGAGTCCACCACCCACATTGACGTGGCCCGTTCGGTGCCAGAGAACACAGCCATGGGCACGGCCATAGGCGACCCGGTAACGGCGACTGACCCTGACGAGGACATCCTGTTCTACGAACTGCTGGACACCCCCGACCTCGCGGATGAGGACGGCCATGCCCGGTTCGCCATCGACCGCCTCACCGGCCAGATGAGAGTTGGGAAGGTTCTGGGAGCGGACGACGGGGAGCGTGAGGATGAGGATGCATCGACCCTCACTGGGACACCCACATTGCCAGGAGACGGGGAAGCCGCCGCTGCAGCCAACAGCGAATATGTCCTGCGGGTGCGCGTCTCCGACCCGTCGACCGCCTCGGCCACGGTGAACGTTATCGTCAAGGTCACAGAGGTGAACGAGCCCCCTGCCTTCGTCGATGAGAACGCACCCACCCTGCTAAGGGTAAGGGAGAACCAGAAGGACGACGCGGGCAACCCGGTCCTGCCGATCCTCAGTCTTGAGGACGGCGCGAGGCCGGTACATGACAGAGCCTTCGCCGCCACCGACCAGGACAGCGGCGATACACCCATCTCGTACACGTTGTCGGGCGTCGATAGAGGGGCATTTGCGATCGACGATGACGGCAACCTGGCATTCAGGACCGGTCACCAGCCCGACTTTGAGGACAAGAGCTCCTACTCGATAACCGTCGTTGCCCGCTCCGGCACGGGCGAACGAAGGCTGAGCGCCAGTCTGGACGTGACCATCTGGGTGGCGAATGCGGAGGACCCCGGGGAGTTGTCCCTGTCCCAGAGGCAACCGCAGGTGGGTTTCAAGATAGAGGCCACGCTCAAAGACCCGGACGGCGTCGTCGCCATAACCAGGTGGGTATGGGAACGCTCCGACGAGATCGCTGTCAATGGGGACGGCACCCCCTCGGTTACGTGCCGGGAATACACCGGCGGCTGGGCACCGATATACGGGGCGATGTCGTCGGTCTACGCCCCGAAGCCGGCCGACGTGGGGAGGTGCCTGCGGGTGTCCGTCGTCTACACGGACGACCTTGACGACGCTGATCAGCGGGCGACCGGGGTTCTGGAGGTCCCCGCAAGGGGCCCCAGGCCCGATACGGAAGATAACAGCGAGCCTGAACCGGACGGCGGTTTCGTCAATGCCGCGCCGGTGTTCCCAGACCAGGACTTCTTCACCCCGGGGGTCCAGTCGGACAGGACGACCCGGGAAGTGGCCGAGAACACGAAGGCCTCACAGCCCATCGGAGATCCGGTCAGAGCCGATGATGCAGACGACGACCTTCTGATCTACACCCTAGGTGGTGAGGACGCTGGGCACTTCCGCATATCGAGGAACGACGGCCAACTGAAGACGAAGGCTGAGCTGAATTTCGAGGAGAGGAACTCATACACGGTGGTAGTAACGGCCACCGACCCGTTTGGCGCCGCGGCCAGCATAGTGGTAACCATCAACGTAACCGATGAGGACGACCCTCCAGTCATTACATTCCGCGAGGACTGAGACAGAGGTGGGTCCCGCAAGTATGGATGAGGGCGAGTGCTAAGCCTTCTCGGATGCCCGTCGCCGATGTCCGACGCGCCTCCTCTGGGAGATTACCGATGAACAGACTTGAAGGTCGGCTTGATGCCGAGACAACACGTCAACCACAGCAGAGAAATCTACGAACTGCCCGATGACTTCCCGGAGCGGCTGAGGCGGTTCCAGGAGGAGTCGGGCCTGTCGTGGTCGGAGCTTGCCCGCCGCCTCGGTGTCTACCGTCACACCGTATGGCGCTGGAAGGAAGGCAGGACGCTGCCCAGCCGTCAGCACCGCAAGGCATTGATGGAGCTTGCCGCAAGCATGGTTGGACTCGACCGCCTGTTCACCGGATGAGCGGCGTAGGTCAGGGCCCTGCGGCGACTATCTCGGGACCATCGTTGGCTACAGAGTTTACGAGCGACGACACCTCATAGGACTCCATCAAGTCGTCAGGGTAAGGAGTCAAGACGCTGGTGAGCGCACCTGGGTCGTCGACGCTTTCGTCGAGCCAGAAGTCCTCGATGTCTCTAAGCAGGATGACGGGCATCCGGTTATGTATGGGTTTGAGCAGGTCGTTGGGTGTAGTCGTGATGATGGTGCAGGACGGAATTACGTTTCCTTCGGGGTCTTTCCACGTTTCCCAGAGTCCCGCGAATGCGAATGGTTCTCCCGACCGCATGACGATCCTCATAGGCGTCTTCGTCTTTCCGTCCCTCCGCCACTCGTAGAACCCATCAGCCAGTACCAGGCATCGTCTCCGTCGCAGGGCATTGCGGAAGGAGGGTTTCTCGGCGACCGTCTCTGCTCTAGCGTTAATCATGCGGCTACCGATCTTCGGGTCCTTGGCCCAGTGGGGAATTAGTCCCCATCGCATGTAACCTGCGCGGCGGGTCTGACCGCCTACGATGGTCAGTACCTCCTGGGTGGGAGCGATATTGTATCTTCGCTCGAAGGCTTCCCAGTCGCCGTCGAACTCGAACCGCCCTGCAAGCTCTCCCAGGTCCGCCGTCAGGCTGTATCTACCGCACATATCCCCTTAATGATGAACTCGTCGAGACCGTCTGCGCAATCCCCATCCTCCTCGACCTCTCTCAGCGATAGTCGTGGGAAGAGGGCATGATTACTCCCGACCGGATTGCGCGAATGTCCGTCGCCATGACGTTCGTGGTCCCGTCCCATCTCGACACGCGCCCCATGATCTCCACGACATGGCTGGCGAGCTCCCTGCGACGCCTGATGAACAGGTCGTGCCAGACAACGACCTGCACGTCGCCGGTCTCGTCCTCGATGGTAACGAAGACCGTGCCGTCCCTCCCGCGCGGGTGCTGCCTCGCCACAGGCCAGCCCGCCACCTTGACCCGCTCGTCGTCGCCGAGTTTCTCTACCTCTCCCGCAGGGAGCACGTCGGGGCCCAGGCCCGGCCTGACGAACTCCATAAGATGTCCCTGGGGGTAAATGCCCATCACCCGGTACTCCCCCATCATCCTCTCCCGCTCCGTGAAGTCGGTCAGTCTGGGAACGGCGTGCTCCATCGACGTGGACAGCACCATTTGCCCATTCCGTGAAGGCCGAGGATGAAGCCCCGCTTCCCACATAGCTTCCCTGCGGTTCGCCGCGATGCCGTCGAATGCTCCCGCCATTACGAGCGACAGGACTGACTGAGGCTTCAGGCCCGTCCGGTTCACGAGGTCTCCCGCGCTCTCGTAGGAGCCGTGTCGCTCCCGCTCGTCCACGATGAGTCTCGCGGACTTCGCTCCGACATCTTTGATGATCTCAAGTCCCAGCCGCACCGCCCCGCTATCGGGAACGCACCGCGTGTCGCTCCGGTTCACGCAGGGATTCAGGAACGACACGCCGAAGCGCCGCGCGTCCTGCTTGACGGTCTCGATGGGGTAGAACCCCATTGGCTGGTTGTTCATCAGCGATACGAAGAACTCCAGGGGATGGTAAGCCTTGAGCCAAGCGGCTTGGTACGCAGTGATGGCGAAGGCGTGAGAGTGTGACTCCGGAAACATGTAGTGCCCGTTGATCTTGTCGAATATCTTGATGGCGGTTTCATCCGGCACGCCGTTCTTTCTCGCGCCTTCGAGGAACCGCCGCCGGTGCATGGCTATCAGGTGGTCGGCGTTGGGGCGGGCGAAGGCCCTTCGTATCTCGTCGGCTTCCGCAGCCGTCATGCCCGCCACGTCCTTGATGAGTTGGACGACCTGCTCCTGCCAGACGATGATGCCGCAGCCGCGTTCCAGGGCGCGGGCCTCCAGGGGGTGGTCGTACTCCCACTCCGCCCCGTGCCGGTAGCGGTCGACGAACTGCGACACCGCGCTGCCCTGTACACCGACACCGGGACGAATGAGGGCGACCTGATAGGCGAGGTCGAGGAGGCTGCGCGAATTCATACGCTGCCCCATCTTGAGTTGCGCTGGAGACTGGAGCAGGAAAACGCCTATCGACCTGCCCTCGTTTATCATGTCGTACACGCGCGGGTCCTCATGGTTTAACCGGCTGAGATCGAGCCGTGTCCCCTCGCGCCGCTCGATGAGGTCGAGGGCCTCCTCGATCTGGTCGAGCACGGGCAGCGACAGAATGTCGATCTTGGCGAAGCCCGCGTCCGCCACGCTGTCCTTGTTCCAGTCCATGATGAACCGTCCGTCCATCGCCCCCGCCCGCGTGGGGACCATCTCCGGTATGGGTGAACTGCTGAGAATCATGCCGCCGACGTGCTGGCTCAGCATCTTGGGAGCGTCCGCAAGCTGGGGAGTCAGCTCGATCAACTCCCTCCACCCCCGAGCCTCCACCTTGTTCCGGAAGCCGGGAAGTTCCAGCATCTCCTGTCGGAGATCCGTGGGGTCGTGGGACTCGATCTGCTTCGACAGGAGCCTCAACTCCTCCTGCGGGAGTCCCAGGGCCTTGCCGAGGTCCTGGATGATGCCCTTGAGCTTGTAGGTGGAGACGGCCCCGGTGAGGACGGCGTACTCCGGCCCGAAGTGGTGGTGGACGCGCTCGATGAGTTCGTCTCTGAGACCCCTGGGGAAGTCGAGGTCGATGTCGGGGAGCACGGTGGCGTCCTCGGAGATGAAGCGTTCGAGCGTGAGGTCCCACTCCAACGGGTCGACGTGGCTGATGCCGATGAGGTAGCCCGCGAGCAGCGCCACGGACGAGCCTCGTCCCCTTCCGGGGGGCCTCTCCTCGACGGGCGTTTCGGGGCGTACCAAGCCGCGTTCTTCCATTATGCGGCGGGCGATGAGCGCGATCTCCCGATAGAGCAAGAGGAAGCCCGCCAGCCCATGAGTCTCTATCAAGTGGAACTCCTCGCGCAGTCGGGCCTCCACCCGCTCTGAGACACCACCGTACCGCCGCATGGCCGCTTCGTAGCAGAGCCTTTCGAGATAGCTCACAGGTGTGTACCCATCCGGTACGTCGGGATCGGGAAGGGCGTAGCCGAGGTCGGCGCTGAGGTCGAAGGAGCACTGTTCGGCAACACGGAGCGTGTTCGACACGGCCTCCGGCAGTTCTGCAAATAAACGCTCCATCTCGTCTTGTGACTTCAGGGCGAAGTTGTGGTTGGGGAGGAGATGCGGTAGGGCCTGGTCTATTGTGGTGTTGAGCCTCGCCGCGACCAGCGCGTCGTGGACACGGGAGCGCTGGGGAGTGTGGTAGTGAACGTCGTTGGAGGCGACTACCGGGACTCCGATCCCGCGGGCGAGTCCGGCGAGTTCGCGATTGCGTTTGGCGTCGCCCTGCAGAAAGTTGCGGTTTAGCTCGACATAAACCGAGTCCCGACCGTACCAGTCCACATAGCGCTTCAGCATCTCTCGCACCTCACCCCGGCGACTGTCTGTAACGAGGTTTGAGAGTTGACCGCGCCGTCCGCCTGCCAGCATGAAGACACCCTCGGAGTGATCGGGAAGGTGCGCGGGATCGAGTCTCGGCTCCCTGCGGTCGGCGGCATTGGCGAGCGTGAAGAGCCGCGAGATGTTGGAGTACCCCGCTCGCGTCTTTGCCAGCAGCGTGATCCGGGAGTCATCGGTCAGGGTCAGCTCACCGCCGGTGATGGGCCTGATGCCGAGGCTGTTGGCGAGACCTGCGAACTCCAGCGCACCACAGAGGTTCGTGTCGGTGAGGGCAAGGGCCTCATACCGATAGTCCTTCGCTTGGGCCAGAAGCTCGTGCGCATGAGAAGCCCCGACTCCAAAGGAGAAAAAACTCTTGGCGTGAAGCTCGACGTACCTGGCTGCCATCAGGCGCTCTGACGGTACCAGCGGTCTTGCCCTCGGTCCCGGAACAGGGTGACCAGCCTGCCGTCGCCGGGGTCGATCCGGTAGTAGGTGCGGCTCACCGGCTCAGGGAGCCACCACAGATCGAATGTCCAACTGTCCTGTATGCGGGCCACCTGATGCCAGCGCTTCTTCACGCGTACCGACACCGGCTCATGTTTCGCGCCCTCGCGTACCTCCACGGGGCTGGGTTGGTGCAGGGGCCTGATGGCGTCCCCGCCGGACGGGTCGATGGGCACCTGCAGCGCCCGCATCTCCGGCACGGGGTGCCACGGCGCGACCTCGACGATTCTGTGGAGGGTGTGGCCGCCCAGCCGCGCCTGCAGCCGACGGTCCACGTCCTCGATACGCCTGCGTGTGTCGTCCTGAGCGTCCTTGAGCAGCCCCATCTGTGTGCCCGACTCTCCGGTGAAACCGGACAGCGTGAGCGTCACGTCTTCGACGGGCAACTGCGGAGGGTCGGCCTCCACCCGGCTCCTGACGGCGGACGACGCCCGCTCCCAATTCCCGGCCGGTTCCCTGAACGCGACGGTCTTCTCCCAGGGAGGCCAGCCCGACGCCGAGCACAGGAGTGTCGCCGTGCCCACGTATCGGCCCCGCATCTCCCGCCGGGCGTACGCTCTCCTGAGAAGCGTGTCGACCGCGACGAAGAGGGCTTGTAGGGAAGAAGAAGAGAACGGCAGGGAGGCGCGCTCGACGATCGACTCGTCGAACGGCAGGGGAACGACGGGACTGTCGTCCATGCCGTTGCAGAGTCTCCATGCCCGACCGCCCTCGCGTCCGAAGCGGTCGACGAGTGCGTATTCTCCCATGGTGGAGAGGTTTCCCATCGTGCACAGTCCGAACCGGCGCATCTCGGCCTTCACGTCGGCTGAGACGGGAAGCAGGTCGACGGAGTGCGGGGCGAGGAACGCCCTCACGTCGCTGGGGACCCTGGACGCTCCGTGTGTCTGGCACGTCCGCGCGGCGACGAAGGCGGGGAACTTGGTGTCCGCTACGCCGATCCGGGGGTTCAGGTACGAAGGGACTGCATCCAACAGGGCCGAGACAACTCCGGCCTCACCGTGGTACATCCCTTCGAGGCTGTCCAACCGCACATAGGCCGTGCCAAGTTCCGTCCCCTCCACACGGTCGCTAACCCTTTGCAGGGACGCAAGCACCTCCCCGAAGACCCGGCGATAGTGCGGCTCGTCGGCGTCCAGCACAACCGCGTTCGCGTGGAGAGCCAGGGCCTGTTCCAAGGTCAGCCCCGTCACGGATTTGATGGGTGGCGGGAAGCCGTCGACAACCATCGGCCTCTTCCGCGACGGATCGCGGTCGACGATCAGGACGATGGTGTCCTGTAGGTGGGGATGCCTTTGCATCTCCACTTTTGCCCTCAGGTGAGTGACGAGCACGCAGGCGACCCTCATGGATCATCCTCAATTCACGGGTAGTGGCATTGGGGCAGGGAATGGTACAGAACACCAGTTCTGTGTGTCAACCTCATCCCCGTGAAATGCAGAGGGCTCCGGATATGCAACCGACAGCCGAGGGGCGGCTCAACCGGCGACTTCGGCCCTGCCTCTTTCGGTCAGGACGATGGTGCGGCAGGCCATAGGGATACGGGTCAGGTATCCGGTCTTCTCCAAGCGCCGGATGTGGTAGTCGACCACCGACGTGCTGCTGATGTCACAGCCTTTGAGGATCTCTCTCAGGGAGGGAGGGTACGAGTTGGCAACGGTGTGTTGCCAAATGAACGCCAATATCCGCGACTGCCGTTCACTCGGCGCGTGCGAGGCGGCGACCCCGTTCACAGCGTGCTCTTTCGGTTTGGCGTATGGCATCCCTCTCCCTCGGGAACCGGGGAATCCAGCGTTGACCGCCAAAGTCCATGATACAGTACATTTGTGCTTATGCCAAGCAAATGGGAGCGTTCGGCGATTTCGCGCGGCGAGAGACGGCAAGCGGGCCAGGCATCCCGGAAACGCAAAAAAGCGCCCAAATATGGACGAACGGGCCGGTCTCCCCTGCGCCGCTAGCGGTTCAGGGAAGTCTCTTTCGTCAGTCTGTCGGCCAGTCGTCGGTACTCTTGGGCCTCGTCCATCCGTCCTTCGGCCAGGAACTCCCGGCAAAGACGCATGGCGAACACGACCGTCCGAGGCTTGCACCGCTCGCAGACGGTCCCAACGGCAAGGTCGTCGAGGCGCCGCTCCAGATAGTATTGCAGGCTGATCCGGTCGTCGACGGAGGTCTCCGCCCCGCAGAGGGCTTCTTCCTCCCGGGCTTCCGCGTTAAATAGGTGCATGGTCTCCTCCTCATGGCTGTCGATGATTGGCATATTCATCCGAGTCTTCGTGGACATCGTTTCGTTCTCCTTCCTTAAATGTGAAAAGTCCCACATATGAGCGTGCGGGGGAGGACACCGAGATTCGGTGTCCTCCCCCGTTGTCTTGCCGCCTGGCGTCCTGCGCCGAACGGCTAAGCCTCGCACTGAGGCCCTTAGAACAGCCTCGGCGTCAGGGCCCGCTCCGGCTCGGCGGCTCCCTCGGCGGTCGAAGCCTGCGCCGCCCCCTGCCGGCGTCGATTCCCGCGTCTGGCCGGGGGAGCGGGCCTCGTGTAAGCCGGGTGTTTGGGAGTCTCCTCCCACCTGGCCCTCGCCCTGTCGGTCACCGCCGGGACCTCCTGCGCCAGCGACCCAAGGTCTCCGTCCTCGAAGGTCTCGATGTGCGGATCCGACGAGGGTTTTTGTATACCGATGGTGGCCCTGCCTCCCTTGATGGAGACGACGACCTTCAGGTCGTCCGTCGAGGCGGCTCCCTCCTCGGCATCATCGGAACCCTGCGGGGCCTTTTCGGCCTCCACATTCTCCCCAGTGTCATCGGCGGCCTGTTGCTCCGGCGCGTTCTCCGCGTCGGAGTCCTGCTCATCGACGGCAGCGGCAGTCTTGCCATCCACCGCATCGCCGATGGGAGTCTCGTGCGCGCTCGGGGCGTCCGAGCGTGCTGCTTCCGTTCCGATCTCGTCTGGCATGGTCTTCTCCTTTCCTTATATGTGCTCTGTCCGTGTTCCGGTGCGCCGGACGCTAGGCGGCTATCCTCGACGCCCGCCTCCTGATCTCGCCGAGGGTCTTTGGCGTCCAGTAGAGGTCGCGCTCGATGGCGGGGATTCCGCCGAACACGGTCGTCTCCGCCAACTCCATGAGATCGAAGTAGCCCAGTTCGGTCTCGAACCCCTCGACGAGGCCGAAGCACAACCCGGTCTCGGCATCCCACTCGGTGATGTACCAGCGCCAGCCGTTGTAGGGAGAGAACAGCTTGGCCGGTGCGAGCACGGCGTTGGGGTCGGCGGCGTTCTCGTTGGCGCGGAGCGCCGGGATGTTCTTCCCAAGCTCCACCGTCATCAGCTTGTGCCCGCGAGGGCCGCTGTGAGCGTCCTGCCAGATTGTCGTGGTCCCGTTTGCCTTGAACATCTCTTCTCCTCTCTTGTTCGTTCTCTGATTGCGTTCACGTGCGCCGATCACTCGACGTTTGCCCCCACGAGCCGCTCCACCGCCTCCGGCGTGACGTAGGTGGGGTTGACGGTGCCCATGTCCATGTCTAGGTAGAGGCCCATCCACGGGCAGGTGCCCGCCACCATGCGGCGAACGACCTGCAAGACCAGCGACGCCATCATCTGGTTGATGGTGGGGTCCTGGTCGACCAGGTCCAATGCCGCGGCGCAGTCCACGTCCGGCGGGCGGGTCGACACGGCGGTCAGCAGGTCGGGACGCTGGAGCGTGGGCGCCGGGGCCAGGTAGCAGGTCTCGCCCTCGAAGGCCGGTTCGTCCCAGTCCACCCGGCCAGCGACGTTTCCGACAAGCACCTGGCCCCAGTTGGTGTCGTTGCCCGCGTCGATGAGCCAGCGGGCCGGGTGCCCCGGCAGGCACTCCGCCATCGCCCTCCGCGCGGCGGCGTTGTCGGCGCAGCCGATGATGAGGCTCTCGCCGTAGTCGATGAGGCCGGGGTAGCCGTGCCTGTTGGGGCGGGAGTCGTCGTCGTATTCCCGGAACGGGTAGACCGAGTAGCCGATGGGTCTCCGGTAGGCTCTTGCCAGTCTGTCGGCCAAGGCCTCGCTCTTGAAACGGCCCACGTCCCCTTGCAGAAAATTCTGGCGGAGCAGGTTGTGTGGCTCCACCCGGTCGTGGTCGACCAGGACGATGTTGGCCTCCCGCCCCTGGAAGAGGCGGCAGAGGCCCTCGGCGACGAAGCCGCCCGTGCCGCCGCAGCCGACCACGGTTATCCAGGGGTTGTCGAGCAGGAATGCGTTGTCCAGGTGGTATGGCATCTTTTGTATAGCCTCCTTTCCTTATGTACTGGTGTCCGGTGCCGGCCCTTCGCCCGTTAGCCGGAGGCCCGGCATCGGGCCGTCGAAGACCTGCGGCCAGTCCAGCGGGGCGAAGTGGCCGTAGACGCCGACTCGGAGTCTCAGTTCCGGTACATCGTCGTCGAGGCGTCCCACGACGCCGTAGACACGGAACCCCTGCTCGTCCCGGTCGTCCGTGGCCGAGAAGAAGGCCCGTGAGCTTCCGTGCGAGTGGAACTCCGCGACCACCCCGGCGGGCGGCGTGTATTCGAGGGACGTGGCCGTCCCCTCCTGTTCGGGGACCACCAGCCGGTAGGCTTGCCCGTCCCACCTGACGGCGAAGAACCGCTCGGTGTCCGGTGCGACCCGGAACCAGCACAGCCCGACCTCGAAGAGCCAGGCCGGTATGGGGCCGTGGGCAAGCTCCAGCTTCTCCGCGACGGACGCCAGCCCCCGCACCGTGCAGGGAGCGACGAGCGCCCGCGCCGTCAGGTTGGCGCTCTCGGACTGGACGTAGAGGCCGTCCGATCCGAGAACGTAGACGTAGCCGATGCCGTGAGCTCCGGCCAGCCCGTCCTTGTGGTTGACGAGGTACCCGACCGGCGACGGCGTCTTACTAGCGGTAGCCATAGCCTCGTCTCCCCTGGGAGACCGCGATTGCCTGGGCCACCGTGCACTGGGGAACAAGGTCCTCAACCGGGTACTCAGTCTCTCCATCGAGATCCTCCCATAGCGCGTGCAGGTTGTCGGGGTGCTTCTTCGACCGCTCCCGCGAGTCCCCGGTGCCCGAGAAGTAGGACCGGAAGAAAGACTCCGGTATCTGTCCCACCTCCTCGGGGAACTTGTGGCTTCCGGGGCAGACCCGCCCGTCCCGGAAGACGTTGAATGCGGGCATCTTGTAGAGCCGCTCCTCGGGGTCGGTCGGCCTTTCGGGGGCCGCGTAGACCCAGGGCGCTCGTGCGGGCGAGCAGACGAAGACCAGCCCCGGCATCGGGAGCCGGAGCCGGGCGGGAGGCTTGAACGCCTCCCGTTGCAGGGCCACCGGCCACACCTGCGGCGGCCGCCAGAGGGCCACCACCTGCCCGGTCTCGCCCTGGCCCCACCAGAGGGCGTCTCGTGGCAGAAGCCCCGAGGAGAAGCCCAGGTGCTGGGTGAACACGTTGGCGATCTCGTCCGCCGAGACGGTCCTCACCCAGTTGGCGTCGCCGTCGAAGCCCCGCAGCAGGAGCGTCTCCTCGTAGACCTCCAGCTGGAGGTTCAGCTCATCCGTGGGCATGTCCGCCGGTCCCGTCAGGGACCACTCGGTCTTTTGGGCGTCGGTCGTCATGGTCGTCATCCTCCTTTCCTTGTTCTTGTTCGGGCACTCGTGGCAGGACGGTGTCCAGCATCTCGGCGAACCGGCCGGGGAGGTCGTCCTCCAGCCAGTCGGCCAGCTTGCAAACCGAGCCCATAAGGGCTCTGGCCTTGCGCCACTCCTTCGTGCCCTCGGCGATGATGTCGTCGTCCCAGGGGTCGGCGAACCCGTCGTAGGTCCCGTCCTCATACGAATGGTCGAGGAAGAAGTTGCCGGTCTCGGCGAAGACCCATGAGGCGGCCCTGGCCGCCCCCTCGAACCGGGTGTCCCTCACCGCCTCCATGAGGGCCTCGACCGGTATGCCGCCCCGGGGAATCCTCTCCAGGGTCGACTGCGGGATATGCTTGGCGGCCGACTCCAGCCAGGCCGTGCGTATCTCGTCGGACTCCCCGTAGAAGGAGTCCGGGGGTTTGACCAGCAGGAGCAGGGCCGAGATGCCGTCCCTGTACCCGTTCCACAGATCGTGGAGGCCGTCGTAGCCGAATCCCATCAGGTCGAAGGGGATGCCCCGCCTGAGCCACGACCAGGGCGGCTCGTCGTCGGTCTCAGACCAGAACTCGATGATCGGGGTGTACAAAGGGAAGTGCTTCTCACCGAAGAGGTTGGCGAAGCTCTCCACCCTCGTGCGCATGTCGGGAACCGAGAGCGCCGCCTCAGCCTCATCAGGGAAGAGGCGGTGCACCAGTCCGGTGAACCAAGCGTAATCGTCTGCGTAGCCGACTATCGTGACCAGCTCCCGCAGCGACGGCGGACGCCGCAGGAGCACTTCCGCAAGACCGCTCAGGAGCGCCGGGGCCGCAGTTGCCACCGCAGCGCCTCCTTCAATCGCCCCGTGGACGAGGCGTAGTCCTGGGCCTGGGCGCAGGCCAGTTCGACGTCCTTCTGCCGTGCGGCCGCGGCTTCCAGATCGAGGGAGCCGTCGGGCCGTGTGAGCTCCGCCGTGAGCTCGATGATGCTCAGGTCAAGCGGCGGCGATGCCGCCAGCAGGCCTGCAAAGGTGCGGGTGTCCATCGGATGCCTCCTTACCGGGTGAGGGCCCCCTTGGTGCCCACCCTGCGCTGGAACTCGTAGACGGTGTCCTCACCGCGCTTCGTCTTCTTCACCGAGGCGTTGGCGATCTCGCCGTAGAAGTCTGAGAGAGTCGCCTTCACCTCTTCGACGGTCATCCCTGCGTCGGGGTCGGGGAACTCGCGGTCGTCGTATACGAAGATGCGTGCCATCGTTCTTCTCCTTTTGTGTGTGACGTTTTTCGGTCCGTTGCCGTGTGCGGGGAGAGTCCGCCGCTCAGTCGGCGACCTACTCTCCCCGTGAACTGCGGTCTAGCGTCCCGCGCCGACCGTCTCCTTCTCCCTCTCCTGCTCCATCGCCCACTCGAACATGGACATGGAGGCGGGCTGGGGCTTCCCGTTCCTGCGCTTCGGCCTGGCCGGCTCGACCATGAACTCCGTCCATGAGAAGAGCGTCTGCTGCGGCTCCGAGGCTTCCTCGTGGTGGCCGTTGGCCCCGTTACCGTTGGTTGCGTGTCCCCCGTATCCAGTACGGGGCAGGCTGTTGGCCGGGACCAGCTCGACCGTCGGCCCGACTCCCAACGGGTCGTCGTGGCCGTTGGCGCTGTGCCCGTTGCCATTGACCGGGACAGTCTCAGGTTCCGGTTCCACCGGCTTCCAGCCGTCGTCCACGAGAAGCTCTTCGGCCTCGTTCTCGGCGTTCCGCGCCTGAGCGAAGACCTGCTCCACCGTCTCGGCTTCGTCTTCCTCGTCCCCGTTGACGATCTTGCGGGCCAGGGCCATCATCAGGTCGTCGCCGTCGTCGCCGTAGGCTGCGAGGCCATCATCCGGCAGCTCGCCCTCGACGGCGAGGGAGCTTTGCAGCTTCTTCGCCACCAGCTTCAGCGCGTCGGCCTGGAGCGTGTTGCGGTAGCTCATGTAGATGACTTTCACCGGGAGGGTCTGCCCGATGCGCCACGACCGGCGCGACGCCTGCCGCATCACGTACACCGAGTAGTCGGTCTCGTACCAGCAGATCGTCGGGAAGTCGATCAGGTCGAGGCCCGTCTGCACCAGGCGCGGGTGGCAGACCAGCACGTCGATGCCCTGCTTGACCTTATCGGCCACCCACGCCTCGCGCCTGTCGGGCGCAACGGCGTCGGCCTTCATCACCGCCACCCGGAAGCCGTGCCGGGTGAGGATGTCGTCCATCCGCCCGGTGATGTCCCGCGTCCCCGTGTGGGTGACGTAGACCAGCACCCTGCGCCCCTCCAGCCGCTCGGCGGCTACCAGGTCGACGAGGGCCTTCTCCTTCGGGTACATCTTCTCCTCGGACAGCGGCGGCATCTGCACGAGGATGTCGCCGCTCCGGGGATCGAGCACCGTCTCCCCCTTCGTGCAGCCGTCCGGGTAGGCGAGGAGGGTTTGAAGGTACGTCGCGAGCAGCCGCTTGGAACCCTTCTTGAGCGCAGCCGCCAGCTCTTTCTTCAGGTCCTCGAACACCCTGTTGTAGGCGCTGCGCTGGGAGTAACCGGTGGCATCTTCCTCCCCTTCCATCGAGGACAGGAGTATCCGCTCCTCGTAGTCGGGCAGCCCCGAGGCCACGTCGGAGAGCCGCAGGAAGACGGTGTTGTGGATGATGTGGAACAGCGCCGAGGGCACGAGCCCCGGCCTCTCCCGCACCACCTTGCGGAACTTCTTCCTTCGGCTGTTGCGACCGTCCTCCGTAGGTCCGTCATCGTCCTTGCCGATGCTGTGCTCCTCGAACCCGTACCGCTTGATCCAGCGGCCCTCGTCGGAGCGCCCGAACTCCGTCCTGATCTCCGGGCTGAAGCGGTAGAGCAGGTGGAAGATGGTCGAGGCGTAGCCTCCGAGCAGGGTTCCCGTCAGGCTGAGGGACTTGCCGCAGGCGTCGGCGAGGATGCCCGCCGCGATGCCCTGGGCCGAGCCTCTCCCCTTGAACTCGTGGACCTCGTCACCTACAAGCAGGTCGAAGAAGCCCTTCATCCGGTGCTTCACGTAGTCGCAGAGCTGATAGCGCGCCGGGCCGGACCTGTCGGCCTGCCAGAGCGGCGATCCGCACTCGGCGCAGGTGCGCTTCCTGCGGTTCAGGTCCTTGTCCGTGAGCGGCACGCCGTCCTTGTCGACGATCTGCGCGGTGCAGTCGGGGCAGCAGGGGACTTTGAACGGCTCCCCCGTCTCCTCCACCCTGATGAGCCTCCCGTTCGACTTCGCCCACCTGTACGTGACGGCGGCCTTCCAGCGGTACGAGAGCTTGGCCCGCTCACGGCTCATCACCGCGAACAGCGGCCCCGAGCCGGCGGAGAGCCTGAGCTTCTCCAGGTCGGTGATGGAGGTGACTATGGCGGCGCGAGCGCCGGGCACCGTCTGCTCGACCTCCCGCTTCCACTTCTTGGTAAGGTGCGGCGGGCAGATGACGAGGATGCGCCGGAAGCCCGCCGTGTACGCGGCGGCTGCCCCGATAAACGTTTTGCCCGTTCCCATCTCCCCCACCACCGTCGTGCCCCGGTGGGCCTTCAGCGAGAGGGCCGCGCCCCGGATGGCGTCGGCCTGCGCTCCGAGGGGCTTTCGGAGCAGGTATGGGAGCGTCCCGCCGTTCTCCGAGGGCCGGTAGAGCGGCGGGTAGGACTCCACCACCCGCCGGGCGATGGCGTCCTTGAATGTGTCGATGAATCCTCCGAGGTTCATTGGGTGTGTCCTCCTACGCGATGTGGGCCGGAGGACGACGACGAGACCGAGGCGCGTGGCGCGTCCCCACCAGGGACGCATCTGAGCTTCGGGTTCCCGGAGCGTCCCCAGGCGGGTGTTTGGATGTGCAAGGCCCGCGCAGTTGGCGGATCTCGTGAGTGGCGGCTCGGTGCGAGCCGACTATGCGGCTAGGCGGTCCGGTTCCCCGCCGTCCTTACAGGACAGGCGGGGCCGAGTACCGTTCTTGATGGCCGGCCCGGGTCTCGTCTCAGTATCGTTCATGCCACTTCCGCAGGGTAGAACTCCACCATGACGGGGCGGTTCAGGCCATACCGGGTAACGCAGGCGCTGTGCGATCTACCTCTGTATGCGTTGAGGTCGCAGTTCCCGGACGTCAGATCGACATCGCAGAGTATCACTTCGCCACCGTCTGTCTTGAACTCCGCTCTCCGAGCGGACGGAAGATACCCGATTATCTCTCCCTTATGGATGCGTTCACCGTAGATTCTTCGTTGCGTAGTCACTGACTCTTCTCCTCTCGCTTGACGTTGCCCTCCACACCGGTACGCGAGACCAGGCAAGACGACTTGCCGGTAAGCCCTTCAAGGTCGAGACGCTTGGTCACGTCGTCTATGCGGCGTTCAGGGAGGCCATGCGAGCCTCACGCTCGGCGCGCTCTTTGCGCCGGGCTTCGTCGTGGCAGGGTCCCGTCAGGTGGTACGACTTGACAGGGGTGGAGATGACCCGCCGGCTATACTCGTCGATGTCCACCGATGCGCTCTGCATGTAGGGCTCGTCGGGCCCTATGGGCTGTCCGCACCGGCAGCAGGTCTCCAGCGTCATGGTCGTCTGCATCTCGTTCACCTTCCTTTCCTTATAATGTCGGGTGTAGCCTTGCGGCCAACTGGGGCGAGGCCCCTCCGTCCCTGTGGAGGGATGCAGGGACCTCGTGGGTATGCGGCCTTGGAATGCGAGCCGTCTACGCCGCGATGTCCTCGATCTCGCCGCTGTCGAGGTCGAGGGCCACCACGGTCGTCACGAGCTTCTCGCGGTGGACCTCCTTCTGCGGGGTGTCCTCCACCAGCTCCATCTCCTTGCCGGTGCGCCCCTTGACCAGGATGCGCCGTTCCTCCGATTCGAGGACGAGGTTGTCGAGGAATCCCGCCGCAACCAGCATCGCGAGGTGCCCCTTTCGGAGGGGCATCAGCGGGCTGGTGCGGGTGTCCTTCGCCGGCCACAGCGTGTCCGTGATCTCCGTGTTGGCCCAAAGCCCCGACCGCCGCGCCTCCTCCGCCGCCGCGACGGGATCGACCGTCCGCGTGGCGAACAGGACGTCCCCGCCGGGCGTCGTTGCCGGGGTGAACTTCGGGTAGGAGCGATGGCCCAGGGGCGACGGATCTCCGAACGCCCACTCCAGCACCCTCTTCTCTGCGGGAGCGTCGGGTACGGGGTCCTTCTTTCGGTAGCCGAGCAGGACCACCTGGTCGAAGACCTCCCGCTCCGGGTCAGGGAAGGCCCAGCACTGCATCCGCCCGTAGTGGGTGGACAGGTAGCGGGCCGAGACCGTGAGACGCCGCCGCGGCACGATGAAGACCAGCAGGCCTTCCGCGGCGAGGTAGCGCGTGCAATGCATGAGGAACGCGTGCTCGGTACGCTTGTCCCCGCCCGAATCGAAGTCATAGGGCGGGTTCAGGTACAGCAGGCCGAAGGCCCCGTTCGCTATGGACGTTGCGAACAGGTCCGAGGCCAGTGTGCCGTCGAGGCGGCGCTCAGCCTCCACCGCCCGTTCCCGGTGCAGCTCGACGCCGTAGGTCTCGACGGGAACCGCGTTGGGCCCGTTCAGCCTCTCGGCCAGCCGAGCCACGGCGTCCCCGGCCCCCGCGCAGGGGTCGAGGATGCGTAGAATTTCCCGGGTCCCGTAGTAGTGGCCGTTGGGGGTGCGAATCAGGTCGGCGATCAGGTCCACCACCCGGTCGGGAGTCGGGTAATACCCCCCTTTCGCCTGGGCTTCCAGTCTCATGTCGTCTCTCCTTTCCCATCGCCCTCAGGCGGCGATTCCGATGTCTCTGTGAACGTTCTCGATGCCGACCACCTCGCCTACTGCCGTGTTTCGCTGGTAGCAGAGGACCTGGTCCGTCTTCATGCTCTCGGCGCACGCGGTGCAGTAGGCGGTGATCAGCTCGGCGGGATTGGCGACGGTCATCCGCCGCACCATTAGCGAGCCTCCCTCCGGCAGCCTGTGCCGGTAGAGCGTGACCCAGGGGTCGCGCCGCTCCCGCTCCGTCGCGGGCCGGAAGAAGTGCGGCTGTGCCGATCTCATCAGGTGCTTCGAGCCGTCGTGCGGGCAGTAGCGGCAGTGGACGCCGTCGGGGCAGAAGCGCTTCCAAGCCGCGTTGTTGCGCCGGCCGCGCCGCTTGTTGTTGCGCTTGGCCCGCTTCAGCGTCCTATCCATCGAACGCCTCCCTGGGCAGCGTCAGCCTGCCCGACGCAACTGCGGCGGACAGGTCTTCCCTGAGCTTCTCGGCACCGGGGGAGCACCGGTAGGCGGAGATGCCCACCGATTGCAGCGGGACTATATCCCCCTCGGCGATGCCCCGCTCCCAGAGCCACCCGGCCCATGAGCCGTGCAGGGGAAGCGGGCTGCGCTTGTCGAGGAACCGGTGGTGCAGTTCGGGCGCTTCCTCCTCGTTCTGTGCCAGCAGGAGGAACGAGTCCTTCTCGAACATGAACTCCGCCTGCTTCGTATACACGAGCGCATGCCATCCGCCCGAAACGGGAAGCCGCTTTATCTTGGTCGTCCAACTGCCGATCGTCTCGTAAGGAATGATGCAGCGCTGATAGCCGCCTGTCAGCGTCATGCCGTCGGTGCCCCTTATCAGGTGGGCCGCATCAGCCTGCTGCTTGAGCATGGACGCCCAGATTGCCTTGAGCGCCGTCTGCGATCCGACCATCGAGACGAACCAGAGACCGTCGGTCGCCTCGTCGCGGGCGAAGGCGTCCACGGCGGCCGAGTAGCCTCCCGCGCTGATGGTGTAGAGAACTTGCCCCGTACCGGTTTCGGGGGCCTGCCCCGCGCTCGATGCGGGGTCTTCGATGTCTGGGGTGTGAGTCGCGAGCATTGCGACCTCCTTGCGTGTGGATTGATTCGGTGCGCGGGAAGCGTTCCCGCGTGATGGCCCGATAGGGGTCTATCCATTCCTGCCTGCGTTAGGGCGCGTCCTCAGGGGGACGGTCGTCGAGGAGCTCGCAGTCGTTGATGTGATAGGCGATCCCCCGGAAGCGGGACTCCGCCAGGGCCTGTTTCGCCTCCTCGAGCGTGTCGCCCTCCAGGGCCCATACCTCAGCCCAGGTCTCGCGGCAGGCGCTCAGGTGGGCCTCCATTTCCTCTCCCGGATAGCCGTAGCCGTAGGCGGTGCAGGGAAACGGGTGCGGGTCCCGAACCGCCAGGACGACGAAGCTGCCCTGCCACACCATTCCCGCAGTCGGAACCTTCCACCTGACGGGCGCGTCCCGAATGTCTCCTTCCGTTCTTTGCTCTGTCATGGCGTCCTCTCTCCTGTCTTCTCCGAGCCCTGAGGCCCGGCCGTCGGGCTTCCGCATCGGGCAGCCTCTAGCGCGTCATCAGGCCGAGGTCCTTGAGGCTCTTCGCGCCGTCCCGCCCGATGACGACATGGTCGAGCAACTCGATGTCGAGCAGCTCGCCGGCCTCGACAAGCCGCCTCGTGACCATCGCGTCCGGGCCGCTCGGCGTGGGGTCGCCCGACGGGTGGTTGTGAACGACGATGACGCTGGGGACGGCCTCGATCACGGCGGGCCTGAACACCTCGGCGGCCCGGACGGCGCACGCGGTGACGGTGCCCTGGTAGACGACTCTCTGTCCTACGAGCCTGCTCTGGCTGTCCAGCAAGAGCACGCGCAGTTGCTCCTGTGCGAGAGAGGCCATCTCCGGTCCGAGCAGCCTTCGCACGTCGGAGGGGCAGTTGATCCTTGGGCGCTCGCCCTTCGAGTGGTCCGCGCCCGGCCCGATCCCGTAGCGAAGGGCGACCTCGTTGAGGACGTTCGCGTTGAGCCGCAGGGTGTCCAGCAAGTCCTTCTCGGTATCCTGTATCTCGGTCATCTCCACCTCCTTTGGGGTGATTGGGGTCCAATGTGAGCGGGGCCGCCTCCGGTAGTGGAAGCAGCCCCGTTGATCTTGCGCCCGGCCGCTGCGGGCGTCGCCATGCGCTTGCAGGGTTCTCCCAGGGGTTCGGGAAGATGCCCTCAGCCGCTATCGGCCGAGTCCAGCGCCTCCTTCATCAAGGCGTAGGTCTTGGGCGCCCGGCCTCCCGGCGGGAGCGTATCGCCGATCTCCGAGCGCAGCGTCCCCGACAGGTCATCCCACACGTTCGCCAGGGCGGCCCACTCCGGAAACCGCTTCGCCAGGACCAGAAGTCCTTTCTCGAACGCTTCCGGCGCTTGCTCCAGGAGCAACAGGCACCGGCGCAGATCGGAGGGGTCGTGAGGCCATACCTCACTGAATCCACCAGGCCGTCCGCTAAGGGCCGTGCGTGCTATGGCGTCGGATGAAAGGCCGCGCTCCCCTATGGCGAGCCACTCAAGTATGTCCAAGATCATGTCAGCCTCCTTCTCTCTAGCTTGGAAACCAGGGCGGGGCCGTCTCCTGTAGATTGGAAGCGGCCCATTTGATTTGCGCCCGGCAGGTGCGGGCGTCGCCATGCGGCTGCGCGCCGACCCCCTAGAAGGGCGAGGCGGCGGTCTCACGCCCGGGGTTGGCGCGGCCGTTCTCGGTCTCCGCACGGTCTCCGTTGCCGTTGCCGTCGAGGAAGACGACCTCGGAGGTGTGTACCTCGGTGCGGTGACGGCGCTGGCCGTCGTCCCCCTCCCACGAATTCTGTACGAGGCGGCCCGCGACGTAGATGCGGTCACCCTTGCCGACGTACTGGTTCACGGCCTCCGCCGTCCCATTCCAGCAGACGACGTTGTGCCAATCGGTCTCGTCGTCCGCGTCCTTCCGATAGCGGTCGGTTGCCAGCCGCAGCTTCGTGAAGGCCGTTCCTCCCTGCGTGTACTGCATCTCCGGCTCGGTTCCCACCCGTCCCAACAGTTCGACCTTGTTGACGGTTCTCGACATTTCGATTCCTCCTGAATGGTGTGGCGCGGTCTCTCCGCGCCCGTTTAATGTGAGCGGGGCCGTCCCCGGTAGATGGGAAGACTGCCCCGTCCTGCGCTCCCGTCAGGGGAGCGTCTAGCTGACCCGCACGTACTCCGACTCGCTCTCCGTCACGATCTCGGCCCGGACTTCCGGGTCGAGCAAAGAGTTCAGCCTGCGGTAGTTGACGTTGTAGCGTTTCGAGGTGACCAGGCTGACCTTGCGGCCATTTACGACCGCCTTCGTGTCGCGCCGTCTGCGCATCCACGCCTTCAGGGTGTCCAGCGCGGCGCGCTTGGCCCCTTCAGGGTCCTTCATGGCTGCCTGAGCTTCGGCGTAGGCGGCCACGGCGTCCCGCGCGTCCTCGTCGCTCACGTCGTCGCGTTCCGTCTCGGTCTCTTCGACCGCTTCCCCTACGCCCGGCAAGCAGATGTCCAGGAACGGGCAGCGTCCGCACTGCCAGCTGCTCGCGGGAAAGTCCCGTTCCGGCAGCGCGTCGGGGTTCGTCCCATTGAGGCCGTGGTGGGCGGCCAGTTCACCGAGACGCTCGCAGGCATCCCGCAGCGCCCGCTCAAGGCGGACGGCGGGAATGACCTCGTAGTCCCACGTGCGGCTGCCCGTGTCCATCGTGGCGATCACCGCGTCGCGCATCTCGTCGTACTCGCCGAGGGTATAGAAGGCGGCCTGGGCCACCGACTCCGGGTGGCTCCGCTCCGCTCCGAGCGTCTGCCAGCGCTTGAAGGCCTCCGGCCCCCGCGTCTTGACCTCGACCAGCATCTCGTCGCCGTAGGTGGGAGCCGGGGTCTCGTCGTCGAAGAGGAACATCGAAACCGCGCCTGAGTCCTCGGCGACCGGTCCGTCTGCGGGCACGGGCATTCGTGCCTTTGCGTCGGAGTGGCCGGTCACGATCAGGTTGGGACCGACGCGCACCGATACCGGTTGCGGGTCCAGGGGATCGGCGGGATCGAGCATCCAACCGGCTCGTTCGATCGCCCGGAGCAGCACGGGCTCCAGGGCGTTGCCCGCCTCCATCGCCGTCACCGAGTCGTCGCCGGGGGGATTGGTCGGTGCGTAGCCTGTGGCCGTGTACCACAGGGCCCGGCGGCAGTTGCCGGCCGCCGAGGCCCGGACCTCGAGGTTGCCGTCCTCGTCGAACCGGGCGGCAGGACGGGAGTATACGTCCGCCCCCGTATCCAGTACGGGGCAGGCTCTGTCTTCAGTAGTCGTTGCCATCGTCTTTGCCTCCTGATGTCCTGTAGATGAAAGAAGGGGCCGACTCCCGAAGGAACCGATCCCCGCCTTGATGCCTGTGCGCCATTCATGCGGCCGCCTTTACCTCCACTTCCAAGTCCTCCCTCCGTTCCCTGGCTCCCAAGTACGCCTTGAGGATGTGGGCGATGCCGTCGCCCAGCCCCAGGACGGGGACGCTCCGGCCATCGCCCAACGTGTTCCAGAAGGGCGCCATCTCCTGTATTCCTTGAATCTGGTCGATCACCTCCTCCAGAGGGGTTCCACGCCGCAGGTGCAGGGAGATCAACCGGCAGGCCAGCTCGGTAACGCCGTGCTGGAAGCTGCCCCCCTTTCCCAGGAAACCGAAGACCTCGAACGGCTCGCCGTCCTCATCGGTCGATACGGTGACGAAGAGACTCCCCATCTCCGTTTGCAGCTTCGTCGTCGTGCTGGGCAGGCTGCGCGGCCTGTCTCGTGTCTTCGCGGTCATGGCCTGCCCCCTTCCGGCAGGCAGGCATGTCCCGTACTTCGATACGGGAACTGGCGGGTGCCCGTGCAGTCGATGGCCTCCATCCGCCCGTATCTCCTCACCATCTCCGGGTCGTTGGCGAACGACTCGGCCTCGACGCGGGTGTCGAACCGCTCGAAGGGGGCCATCTCCAGCCCGCCCCGGTAGGCGATGGCGTGGTAGTGGAGGCCGGGCGAGTGGCGGCGCAGCAGCGGGAGCGCCGGAGCGTACCGGTCGAAGTACCCCGCCACCATCAGCGCTATCTCCCTGTCCCCGTCGTCGCCAACGCCCAAAAGCGTTCTGACGATGGGCTCCTCGCAGTCCTCTTCCGCGTAGGTGGGAGTGAGCATCGCGTCCTGAACGACAGTGGGCAGGTCGCTCCACCGCTCGCGGCTGAGCTTCAGTCCGCCGTGGTTGGCCGTCGTGACTCTCAGGACGCCATCGGCCAATTCCACAAAGTCCCTCGTCCAACCCCAGGGTGTGTATGTTGCGGTAGTCATCAGTCTTGTCCTCCTTTCTCGAATCGATGCGCAGGGCCGTTGCCGTAAGGAGACGGCCCTGCACGATGCCGTACATGCGATTTACCCCGCCCGCATCTGCCGGACCTTCTTTGCGGCAGCCTGAACGAGGGGACTCAACTCCGAGGCGGACAGGTCGTCGAGGCTCTTGCCCGTCTTGTCCAGTACCGCGGTCCGCACCTCGTCCTCGTCGAAGCCCTGTTCCAAGCCCAACTCGACCACCCGTTTACGCAGGTACTCGTCGTTGTCGTCGGCGCTCCGGCCTGCCGTGGCGGGGAGTGCCTTCCGGTCGGCCTGGACGGGCACGCGCTCCGCCCTGGCAGGCGCGGCTGCCGGGGACTGGTCTCCGTAGAGGCAGTTGCCGAACTGGTCGCCGAAGCTGCGCAAGGCGCGCTTCACTCCGTCTGTCACCGCTCCCTTATACGCCGTTTCATGGCCCTCTATGGTCTTCTCGACCACGGCGTGGAAGCCAACGTCGGTGCGCGAGGGTGCGCCGGGGACGATGACCATGACCTTCGCGGCGTAGGCTTGGCCGCGCTTCACCTCGCCTGTCACCGTATCGACGTTCTCAATGTCACGCAGAGTCACGTCTCCGACGGTGTCGTAGCCCCAGCCGCCGCGGCCGAATATCCGGTTGGCCTGCTCGAAAACCACGTGGCCTTTGAGGTAGTGGAAGTCCTTGCCGCCCCGGCCGTCGCGCGTCGAAACCAGCGCCGGGTCGAGGGGCTGTCCGAGTTTCTCCGTGACGGCGGGCGAGAGCCCGTCCCAGAACAGCTCGTGCCCGTCGATGCTTGCGGCGTCGGGCTTGTGCCCGTTGCCGTTGACCTCGTTTTCGGTACGGGGTGGGCTGTGTACGAGGCCGTTCCGGGTCCCGTTGCGTTGGTGTCCGTTGTTGTTGCCGTTGGACATTTCGATTTCTCCTTCTTGGTGTCGTTCCTGTAGCGAATGAGTGATGCGGCTTCCGCTGGGGAAGCAGTGGGCGGGCGAGACCCGCATCGAGTGCAGGGCAGGCTCGTCGTGATGAAAGTGAGTGTTGGGGAAGTTGGGGGGCCGCGAAGCCCGTGGGGAAGCGGAGCCGTCAGGCTCCGTTAGAAGGGAAAGGCGGGGAGAGTTGGAGGTGGAAGGCCGCTAGCGGGCCGAGCGGGCCGCCCGCGCGAGCAGGCGGAGAAAGGCCGCGCGTCCCTGCGGGTGCGTGGCGAGCTCGGCCACGTCTCCGACTCCCTGCGGAAGGGTGACGGCCGCGGCCCTGCGTCCGAGCAGGGTCAGAAGCCCGTCCGTCGCCTCGCGGCCCGCGGCATCGGCATCGAAGGCGACGAATATGCGGGGGCAGCCTCGGAGCGCCGCGGCGATCCGCTCAACGCCCTGGGTGCCCAAGGCGGCGCAGACGGGAAGGCCCCAGCCTGTGAGGGCGATCCAGTCGAAGACCCCCTCCGTGACGACCGCCCAGGAAGGCGCATGGCCGAGCCTGCCGAGTCCGAGCACGGGCTTGGGGCCGGGAAGGGCCTGGAAGCGAGGCTTCACGTTCTCACTAACCGCCCGGCCCTTCAGCCAGCGGACGAGGCCGCCGGAAACTTCGGGGACTACCACCATCCCGGCGAACCGCTCCGAGCCCCGCTCCATGAACAGGCCCGAATCCCTGATCCTATCAGTCGTGAAGCCGCTGGACTCAAGGACCTCCCGCAGCCCGTTGCCCGGCGAGTAGCCGAGGCCGAGGCGGGCTGCGGCGACGGGGCCGACGCCCCGCGAGGCCACGTACTCCCGCGCTTCTGAGTGACGCCAGAGCCGTCTGGCGTAGAAGCGCGCCGCCATCGTCAGCAGGGCGAGGTCTCGTGGAGGCAGCGCCGCGGGTGTGGAACGCCGCGTCGGTGCCGGACGAGGGGCGACCTCGGAAACGGGCCTGTGGCCCTCCAGCCGCCGGATCGCATCAGGCAGGCTCAGGCCTTCGACCCGCTGGAGGAAGTCCAGCACGTCCCCTCCGGTCCCACATCCGAAGCACCAGAACCTCTCGGTGTCGCCGTACACCGTGAAGCTACCCTCTGCCTCATCGTGGAAGGGACAGACGCCCTGGCGCACCCTGCCTCTTCCCTTCAGTCGCACCCCGAACGCCTCCACCATGTCGGCCAGCGGATGTCGCGCCTTCAAAGCGGGGATGTCCACGTTGGCCGCGATCATCACGCACCCCCGTTCAGAGCCTGCCTCGTACTCGATACGAGGGGCCGCAGCCCCCGGAGGCTTCGCCCTGAGACTACCTTGCCGGGCCGCCAGCGTAGCGCCAGGACAGCTACGACCTTCAGCGTCCCGGCGCCGTCGGGCACCAGCGCGGCCGCGCGTCCGGTGCCCTGGCTGTAGACCATGACGCCTCTGTCGCCGAACCGCCGTTTCACGAGTTGCTTCCACTCCGTGAAGGCCCACCGAGCCTCCCGCGTTTCCGCCTTTACTATGTCTATGTCTGCGAGAGTCGCCAGGCCGCCCTCGACATCCCCCGCCTGCCTGAGCCGTCGCGCCTCGTGGATCGTCCGCGCCGTGCTCAGATCCACCGACCCGTCGTCGTCCCCGAAGTTCAGCGCCCCCATGAGCTGATCGACCAGATCTTCGAGGCTGCGCCGGGATTGAACCACCGTCTCCATCGTCCGATTGCTCACCAATCTTGCCGTCGTCATCGTTCTTTCTCCTTTCGATGTTCCTTGCTTCCGTGATTCACAGCAGAAGCGGCGCGAGCATGAGCGTGAGCGCCGCAACCGCCATGAACTCTGATCTGTGCGCGCCCAGCCAGCGAACGGGCCGAACCACCGCGCTTACGCCTCTCGAACGGGCGCTTGTCAACCGCCGACCGATTTGCTGTCTCCATTCGACCCGACTAACGATTTCCATGCCGTCGCCTCCTTCCGAACCTTGCGATCCTCCGAACTATCAATGTCGCGATGCCGATGCCGAGCGTGTTCAACAGCAAGACCTCTCCGCTCCAGGTGAACGCCAACGGCCAGAGCAGCAGCAGCGCCACCGCCACGACCGCCACCGTCATTCGATTGCGCCGAACTGCGGACCCGACGATCCGTGTGACTCGTTTCCGAACTTGCACGTCTTCACCTCCTTGATTGCTGTCCCCGCGCGGCATCCGAAGCGCAAGGAACCTTGTGTTGACTGGACGTGTGCGCAGCCCCGCTCGACGGATGCCATCGAACGCGGGCGCGTGGAAAATGCGTCGACCGCAACGGGGGAGACGCGGGACGGCTTGAGGGGAAAAAGGACGCAGATCGGCCTGGGAGTCATGGGGAAACGCCAGGGATCTGCGACGGGGGAAGTGCGAATCGACCGAGTGCCGAACGCAGGCCGAAAGTGTTTGGGGAAGGTGACGAGTCTTGCCAGCGGCGGGAAATTCGGGCTGGGGAGCTGCGTCTAGGGGCGAGCGACCGGACTGCGACGTCGTCATCACGAACCGGCGCGTGTGAGATGAAAGCCCAACGACACGGTCATTGCTCGACCGTGCCGCAGGCATTAGGAACCGGGCGGAGCGGCAATCCACTCCGACCGAGAGCCTGCCCCGTACTCGATACGAGGATTCCCAACATTCGAAGCGGGGTCAGGAGAGCAAGGCTCAATCCATTCCCCGCATCACGCAGCGGGAAGCGTTTTGTCTCTTGAGGACTTCCTTCGGGGGAGCAAGGCTCAACCCCTCGGTCCGTCCGACTTGGGAGTTCGTTCGGGGAGCAAAGCTCAACCCTAGGCGAAACATCCCGGACTCAGAGACGGAGTCCCCAGGTTTCTACGGCGGGAAACACTGGAAAAGCCTGACAGTGCATCAAGTATTGCCGGACCTCCAACACGAAGGGAACGTCTTCGGCGTCCCATCGCCCGAAATGTTCGCTTTTCATTACGTTTCGCCGCCGGACGTCACCGCCCGGCGGCTACTCCTTCCCCAGTCCGAAGGTCAGAACGCGGCGCACGCGGCCAAAGACTTCCAGCTTCACACGCTCCCACCGCAGGTCTTCGAATGCCCTCCGTCGCCAGTCGAGGTGACCCTCCCGCTCGGAAGGGTCCATCGGTGAAGTGGCGGGCGGGAGCGTCAGGCCGTGGTCTTTGATCATCCAGATCTCCAGAGCCATGATCCGCTCTCTCGTGAAAGCTCTGTCCAGCTTGGTGCCCATCTCGCGCCGCAGTTCCAACCTCCGCCACTCGTACACCAAGGGCCAAGCTTCGGCGTAGACCTCCACGTCGTCGTCCGCAGGCTCACGGGTCACCAGTTCGGGATACTCTCGCCTTGACTCGACCATCGCATCACGTCGCCCGGGTCCACCAGGGGCTAACGCATCACTCTCGCCGCCTCTGGCTACTCCCACGTGCCCGACTAGACGCTCGACCAGACGCCTCGTCCGAGCGTGCTCCCTGCTCAGCGTCTCGACGGCACCTCTCATCTCCTCCTCGAACGCCTTCATCCGCCGACGCAACTCCTCTTGCTCCCGCCGCAGCCACGACTCCGACGTGCCGTCCCCCTCCACCAGGACTCGCTCCAGCGCCTCGCGCGTCCTGCCCGACAGGACTCCCGACCTCACGCTTGCGGCCACGGTCCTTCGGTCTATCCCCAACACTCTTGCCGCGCCCTTGTTTCCTTTGTCCCTCACCAGCTCACTGAGTAGCGACATGAGCCGAAGATGGTGAACGTCTGCCACGTACCTGCTCTTTCGCACGATTTTCCTCCGATTTTCCGTCTCATTCGTCCCTCTGAGGAGAAGCCTCCAGCTACGGCTCTCGCGCCCAGGGCCCGTTCCCTCAGGGGTGCAAAGTGTCCTTTCCAGCTACGCCCAATGTGCCCCTCCTCTCTTTCGTCAGGGGTACGAAATGAACCTTTCAACTACGGCCGATGTACCCCCCGACCAGAACGGGGACTAAAGTCCAGATGTTCACTTTTTCCTGTAGGGAGAGCCCTTCCGCGCCTGCGCCTCCGCGTTCCCGTCCCATCACGCCTTCTCACAAAATAGCCCGATTCTCTGTACACGGTAATGACATCACAGAAGGCCCCCACCGGGTAATGCCTCGAAAGGCGTTTCACATGAAGCGCCTTTCAAGGCATTACGAGCGGCATTTCGATGGTTCACACTCGTTTGCCGGAGCGTCGACGGATGGAGACGGCGCGAAACACAGGGAGGCCGCTACATGGCGCTGCAATCGACAATCAGGACCGGTGAACAGAGGCGGCTTGCACCTCTCCTCGCGTCGCTGCTTCTGTCGACGCTCCTTGCCGTCGTGTGGGTTGGAACGGTCATGGCACAAGGGACCGGCATCTCTCTGGTCAACGAGAGCGCGAGGTTCGTCGAGCGGAACAAGGACGGGGGATTCATCGCCCGTCCGGTGTTCGACCGGCCCCTGGCCTTCCTCGCCTACGCCGTGCGAGACCCCGACACCGGCGACTGGCTCACCGGCGTCACGCAGGTGCACGGAGGCGAGATGAGGCTGAGCCACGGATGGGAACGGTCGTGGGACTATCCCGGCCACGACGACCAGCCCGAGCTCGACCCCGAGCGCGTCTACGTGCTGTTCATGATGGCCACCGAGACGACGCCCGGCGAGCCTGACCGCTTCCACGTCGTGATCCCCGCCCACGAGCCGACCGGCCTGTGGGACCGGGTGATCGGAGCCTTCGACCCGTCGCGCTGGGCGCGGGCATTCGCCCGCTGGGTGATCGAGGGGGTGCACGGGACGCTGTGCGGCGTGGTCGAGCGGGCGAGCGGCGCGAACGCCGACGAGTGCCGGGGAGGTTAGCCCATGAGCGACATCCTCACAGGGACTCCCGCAGAGCTGACCTACGCCAACGAACTGGTGCGTCAGGCGTGGACGGTCGTGTGGACCGTCACGTCCGGAGCGCTGGTCGTGATCGTCGGCTGGATGGGGCTGAGTCTCATCATGAGCGAGCACGTGGGAGGCCGCAGCGCCGGATGGCGTGAGATGTTTCCCCGGCTCGTGTTGGGGCTGGTGGCCGCCGCAACATCGCTGTGGTGGTGCTCTCTGGTCATCGAGGTCGCGGCGGCAGTGTCAGGGTTCGTTGCGGAGTCGCTCGGCGTCAACCCGGGCAACCTCCTCAGGGCTCCGCTGAGGACGCTGCTCACGGCCGTCGAGTCGGGGAGTGTGGGCATGGCGCTGCTCATGGCCCTGCTCTACCTGGTCTACGGGTTCTTCGTGCTCTACGTCCTCGTGCAGATGATCGTTCGGCTCGCGCTGATCGACGTGCTTCTGGCTCTCGCGCCGATTGCGCTGGGGCTATGGATCCTGCCCCACACGGCGGGCTGGGGTCGGCACTGGCTGCGGATGTTCATGACGACGGTATTTCAACAGGCCGTGCAGCTCATCGCCCTCGCGCTGGGGTTCGGATTCCTGCAGCAGTTCGCCGAGATTGCGGCATTCGAGCCGGTGCAAGACCTGATCTGGAAGTTGCTGATGTCCCTGGCGTTCGTCTACATGGCGACGCGGGTGCCTTCGATGCTCGGACAGGCGGGCACCTTCGACGCGTGGCTGAGCACCCTGTATTTCGGGATGTCGCTGCCTGGATCGATGATGCGGTCGATGAGATCGGTCGGAATGATCGCCGGAGGAGCGGCGGGGGGACCGGGTGGGATGGCGGTTGGGGCGGTGGCTGCGAGCACGGGCGTGTCGGCTGTTGCGGGCACGGTCAACTCGGCGGCCTCGATGGCAACCCCGTCAGCCGGAGGAGGCGGAGGAGCAGCCCCGAGGAGCGGCGGCGAGTAGCGTGGGAGCGACGAACAAGCAGAGACGTGGGTGGCGTAGCGGATAAGGGAAACCGCGAATCATAGCAAATCTCGGAAAGCGAGAGGAGAAGGAAAACGGAATGGAACAGATCACACAGACGATTTCGAACATCGTGGGCATGTTCCTGGGGGCGGTAGGGGCAGTGGGCGTGGGGTACTTCGTGTACGGGGCCTACCTGTATCTGACGGCGAGCGGAGCTCCGCATCAGATGGAGCGGGGCAAGAGCGCCATGATGACGGCGATCGCGGGCGTCGTGCTGGCGATGCTGGCCTACGGCGTGATCGAGCTGGTGATGAACGCCGTGGTCGATCCGGCGGTTGACGTCGAGCTGCCGCAGCCTGCCACGCCTACGGCCACGTCGGGCTAGGCGGACACGAGGAAGGAGAAGAAACCATGAGAGAGCACGAGGTGCCGACACACGTGCAGGCTGAGGACAGGGTCCTGTTGTGGTTTACGTTCCCACAGATCGTCGCGGTGACGGCAGTATGCGCCTTGTCGTACGGCGCGTACAGCTACGCCCCCGTGGGACCGGTAGGCGCGAGAATCGCGCTGGCCGTCGTCCTCTGCGTCATCGGAATCGCCGCGATTGTGGGGAAGATAGGAGGCAGGAGCCTCCCGCTTGTGGCTGCAGACCTTCTGAGGTACCGGCTGGGAGGGAGGCAATATGCCGGACCCGTTTCCGGGTTGACGCGCAGCGAACCGCCGCCGGTTCCCGAGAGCGCTCCCAACCCCCTGGCGATGATGGCCCGAAGCGCCGGGCGCGGCTCTCGCAGGATGCGAGTCATGGCGAGGCGCGGGCTGGCGAGGATGCGCCGCGACCGTGGACGGCGACCCTTCCGACCTCACATGTGGTTCGGCAAGGTCCGAAGGCCCGTACAGGCGAAAGGAAGAACAGGAGCCCTCAGGGCCGGGTGGGGGAAGACCCGCGCTCACGTCTCTCGTGGGATGCGGTCCGCCGTCCTTGCGGTCGCCGGCGGCCTGACCGCCCCCGACTTCAGGCGCACGCAAGAGATGCCCGACCGACCTGCGGAGCAACGGGACGAGCAGCGCAACGAGAGCGCACCCAAGTCGCAACGCGTCCGATCCGACGAACCCGGCGTACCCGCACCTTCCACGCCGCACAAGAGACCGGGCCGCCGCAAGAGACGCCGCGGGGGCCGTAGATCGAGGGGGCGGGGACCTGGACGAAACCTCGTGCCGGTCTTCGTCGCCCTCGCAATACTCTCGTTTGCCACACTCGCGACGCCCCAGGCGGCGCACGCCGACGACCACTGGCTCGACGACATCGACTACGAGCCCGCTGATCCCGTGCCCGGTCGAAGGCTCTACTTCGAAGGCCTGCGGGTGTCGGACGACCGCGCCGAGGTATCCCTCCGTGCGGCCACCGGCCTGAAGCTTCGTGTTCGCGCCTACGGCGGACCGAGCGGCAATGAACTGCGCTTCTTCGGCATCGCCAACCTCGCCGAGGGCGAGGCCATCTCATACTCGTTGCCGCTGTCCGGCGAGAGCCCTTCACTCACTTTCTCGTGGGAGGACGGCATCGGACAGGCCGGAGCCTTCGCAATCGAGGATGCACAGCTTCCCTTTCCCTTGCCGGAAGTCGACGGGGAGATATGCGATCTGAGGGTCACTTCCCTTGGATGGACGCCGGGAACCGTCGAGGGAACGGTCGAGTCCGAGTGTGCGATCTTGGTCGAGGAAGTTGTCGATCTCCAGACTGTGGCGGGACATGCGGAAGTGACCGAGAGGTCGGTGATGGAGGCCGGGGTGACGGCCGTCACCGGGACGGTATCCGCCACGTCCGGCGCGTCGAACGCAAGCGTCCCTTTCGTCCCGGATGAAGAGACTCTTTTTTCCATCCCCGTCTCGACCGGCGAGGCCATTCACTCCGTGGCCATCGACCTCGACCTCGAGGCCGCACTCCGAATCCCGATTCCCCCACTCGTGACGCTCAACCACCACCCACAGCGGAACGAATACCGCACCGAGACGGTGAGTCTTCTGAGACCGGGGACGACCGAGACGGTCAGCGAGACGGTGACCGTCACGCACGACGACGGGACGCGGACGCAGCACGTCGTGTCGGCCACACTCTCCATTCCGAGCAGAACGGTCTCCCGGGACGTGACACTGACCGTCGTCCACCCCGAGCGCGTCGAGGCCGAGGTCGTCGAGCGCGAGCCGTTGACCCCGGTCAGGCAGAAGAGGCTGTCGCTTCACGTGAACATAGGGTCGGACGACCCCTATGCGGTCTTCGCGCCGCCGCCGTCCGAACCCGAGCCGGAGAGGGCCGAGCAGAGGCCCCTCACCGACGAGGAGGCGAGCATCTTGTTCGATATCTGGGGATGGGAGTGGCCCCCCGGTCAAGCTGAGGGCAGGCCGTGATGAGGACTTTTGTGAAGTGGACAACCCTCGTCCTCGCGGCGCTTGTCTCACTGGGGGCTTCGCCCGCCGAACAGGAAATGCTTCACGCATTCGACGAGGCGCTGACGGGGATGGCGTACGCCGCGTCCGGCCTGTCGCTCTTCGCCGTCGTGTGGGCGGGGTTCATGCTGATCGCCGCCGGAGGCGACGAGCGACGAGCGGCCGGAGCGAAGCACGCCGTGGTCGGAGCGGTCGGGGGACTGGTGCTCGTACTGTCGGCCAAGGTCATCGTCCTGGCGCTGCGCGGGGGCGTCGTTCCCATCCCATAGAGCCGAGGAGTACAAGGACTTGAAACTGACGACAACACTCAATAAACGGCTTGCGTCCGGTCTCGACAGACTGCGAGGTCTCGCGTTCAGGCTGGGAATTGGCCGGTTCAGAGAGAAGGAGGCGGTCGCCTCACAGCCGGTCGCCGAGGCGAAGCCGCCTCCGGATATCCCCCTGTTCTTCATGATGTCGCACCTGGAAGACGACGGCATCGTCCGCCTCGACGGCGTGAAGGTCGCAGCGTGCGAGGTGATGGGACTCGAGATCGACGACCCGCAGCTGGGTGCATTCGCGGGGGCGCTCAACGCCCTGGACTTCCATGCCCAGATCATGGTGAGGCAGCACCCGCCACGCCTCGGCGCGCTGAGGGACAGGCTCAGGGAGACCCGGCCGGATGACATGCCCCCGCAGACGAGGGCGGCGGCAGAGTCCCTTCATGGACTGCTCACTGAACTGGAGGCCAGGGACGGCATCCTCGACCGGCGCTTCTACGCCGTGTGCGAGTTCGCCCGCATGGACGAGCTTCGCGGCCTGCTCGCGCGAGCCGGCCTGTCCGTCCACTTCCTGAGAGGCCGCCAGCTCCGAATGTTCTTTGTGTCGGCGGCCCTGGGCGGCTCGCCCGTCGAGTTCGACGAGAGCGAAGAAATCGAGGTCGATATCAACCGGCGCGATATGAGCATCGGCGATACCCTCGTCCGCTCCCTGCACCTCGGCAAGTGGCCGAGGTCGCTGGCCCCCGGCTACCTCCAGGGGCTGATGGCGTCGGGAGCGCCGATGGACCTATCGATCCACCTGGGGCCGATACCTCCCGAGCAGGCGGCCCGCACCCTCGAGTGGCAGAAGGTCAGGTTCGAGTCGGCGCAGTCGCTGTCGCTCAAGCGGGGCCGCACCATGTCCCCGGAGGCGGAGATCGCCCTCGAGGACGTGACGCGCCTGCGCGACGAGGTGCAGCGCGGACGGGAACGCCTCTTCCACGCCTCCCTGTCGGTCACGCTTCACGCGCAGGACGAGGACTCCCTGAAAGAACTGACCCAGCGGGCGAAGGGCCACTTCGCCGCAACTCTGGGCAAGCTCGACAACCTCGCCTTCCGCCAGCGCGACGGATTTTTGTCCGGGTTGCCAATTGCCCTCAATGCCGTGGCCGTGTGGAGGACGCTGGACACGTCGAGCCTCGCGAGGCTCTTCCCCTTCTCGCCCCCCGACCTCGACACAAGGAGCGGCGCACTCTATGGCATCGACATGCGCGCCTGCTCCCCCGTCGTCTACGACCCGTGGGACGGTACGCACCTCAACGCGAACACGGCAGTCCTGGCCCGCTCCGGTTCGGGCAAATCGTTCTCGACCAAGCTCGGCGTGCTCAGAGGCCTCATGCGCGGCGTCACCGCCTACGTGATCGACCCGGAGGGCGAATACGCGGACATGGCCCGCGCGGCGGGCGGGCGCGTCCTGTCTCCGGGCATTCCCGGCGAGGGCATGAACCCCTTCGTCATCGACAAGGGCGACTCCGAGGAGCTTCTCCAGCGCATCGGGAGCCTCAGAAGGCTCATCGAGGTGATGGTGGGCGAGCGCCTTTCCGCCGAGCGGCGAGCTTCCCTCGACCACGCCCTCGCAGGCTACTACGCCCGTCCCCGCGACAGGACCGGATTCCGCGATTTTTACACATTCCTTCAGGAGGACGAGGCGGGAGACCCCGGCCTGGCACGTCTTCTGCGTCCCTTCGCCACCGGGAGCCTCCGCCACCTGCTCTCCGACGAGGGAGACGATCTCCTGCGCAACGAGGCCCTCGTCACCGTCTTCGACCTGCGGCTGCTCGAACCGGAGTTGCGGCCCGCAGCCGCGATGGTCTGCACCGAGACCGTGTGGGCGGCAGCCGCGCAGGACCCGAAGCCGAGGCTTCTGGTCGTCGACGAGGTGTGGTCGATCATGCAGCACCCCGAGGGCGCGGCCTTCCTCGTGTCGATTGCCAAGCGCGCCCGAAAGCACAGGCTCGGCCTCCAGTTCATTACCCAGGACGTCCAGGATCTCTTGAGTGAGGACTCTTCGAGAACCATCACGGGACACAGTGGCCGCGCCCTCCTCCAGAACGCCGCCTTCAAGCTCCTGCTCCAGCAGGACGCGGCGGCCATCAGCACCGTGGGCGACGCCTTCGACCTGCCGGAGGAGCTCCAGCGATGGCTCCTGTCCTGCCCCAGGGGAGACGGCCTCCTGCTCGCGAAGGGCAACAGGTTCCCGGTCCGAATCGAGGCAACCCCGGAGGAGACGGCGGTAATCGAGTGGCGGCCCGGCCATCGCAGATAGACCTATAGGGAAGGACCCAGACCATGAAAAATAACCTGACCAAACGACTCTTCGGCGACAGCGAGAAAAAAGTACCGGTCCTACTGGCGGTTACGCCGCCGCGCACGGGGGAGCGAACGCTCCTCGGCGTCGAGAACATGCTCGCGTCCATCGCCGTGCCGGAGCCGTTCTCGCTCGAGCTCGCGGGGGACGCGGACGGCGTGACGCTCATGGCCCGATGCCTCGACGAGCAGGCAGTCAGAACCCAGCTGTCCGCTCACTATCCCCAGGCACGCATCACCGGCATGCTTCCGGGGGACGACCCCCTCCGTCTCGATGAGGGCGAGCGGGCGTGGAGCATGACATTGCGGTCGAGCGGCCCGGACTACGCGCCGCTCAGGGTCTTCCGCGACGACGACCTGCTCGACCCCGGCTCCGACCCGCTCATAGCCCTCGTGGGAGCCCTGTCTGACCTGAATAAGGGCGAGCGCGTCGTGGCGCGACTGCTGCTCCGCTCTCTCGGTCCCGACTGGGCCGAGGCCCACCAGGACAAGGGCCACAGGCGCGCCGTGGCGGAACCCCGCGAGTCGACGTACACCGGACAGGCCCGCGCGCACCGCACCGACGGCATGACGATGGCCGTCCTCGGAGCGGCGGCGCTGGTCGCGCTTCAGGGCTACCTGTGGGTGCGGGACGGCGAAGCCTGGAAGGCCGTTCTCATGGGCGCTGGAGTCTTCCTCGCCCTTGGACTTGGGGGCTGGGCATGGCATCGCTGGAAGAGAAACCGCTCCCGCGTCTATGACCCCATTCAAATTCACGAAAAAGCCTCGCGCATCGCGTTCGACGCGGAGGTCGAGATCGTCGTGGTCCTGCCCGCGGGGGAACGGCTTGACCGAGCGACCTCCCTCCTCGAACAGGTCGCCTCGGCTTACCGCCACTACGACAACCCCGCCGGAGCGCGCTTCGACGCCGGCAACGTGACGCCCGCATCGTCCGCAGTGTTCCTGCACCCGTCCAGTCCCGGACTCTTCGGTGGTCGAAGCATCCTCGGAGTGCGCGAGGTCGCCTCCCTGTGGCACCCGCCGGGAGCGCGGGACGAGACGCCACTCGTGGAGCGCTCCGGGTCCAGGACGCTCTTGCCCTCTGCGCGAGGCGTGAAGGGAGGGGCGCTCGTCGGCAATGCCTCTGCGGGAACGCTGCGCGAAATTCACTTCCCCGACGACCTGCTCAGGAGGCACCACCTCTACGTGGCGCGCACCCGCATGGGCAAGTCCACCCTCATGCGTCATGTCGTCGCGCACAAGCTGCGGGAGAAGGCGGCGGGCAGGGACGGCGACGCCGTCGTCGTCGTCGATCCCCACGCCGACCTCGTGTCCGGCCTGCTGGAACAGGTCCCCCGGTCCCTCGCAGAAGGCGTCCGTCTCATCGACCTTGCAGACGACTACGGCGCTCCCGGCATCAACCTGCTCGACACCCGCGTCTTCGAAGACCGCGACCGCACCGCAGACTCGGTGGTGCGCGTGGCGCGAGGACTCTGGGATCAGTGGGGGCCGAGGATGCAGTCGATCCTCGAGCAGACCGTAAAGACCCTCCATGAGGCCAACGAGTCGATGGACGAACACGAGCAGTACACCATCCTCGACGGGTTGAAGCTCCTATCGAACGACCCGTTCCGCAACAGGCTGCTGGCGAAGCTGAACGATTCGTATCTCATCGAGTGGTGGGAAAGGGATTTTTCCTCATGGCACCGCCGCTACAAGGCCGAGGCCCTCGCGCCGGTGCAGACGAGGCTGTCCTACTACGCCTCGTCGAAGAGGGCCAGGGCCATCCTCGGACAGTCGCGCTCGACCATCGACCTCCGCGAGACCATCCTGAGCGGCGGGATACTCTTCGTCTCCACCGCGCAGGGCAGCGTCGGCAGGGACGTGGCGGCCCTCGTCGGAGCGTCGCTGCTGAACTTGGTGGACGCCGTGATCCGCGAGCAGGGAACTCTGCCGCCTGAGAAACGCAGAGGCGCTCTGGTCGTCGTCGACGAGATGCAGTCGATGCCGGGCGTGGATTACGAGTCGATGCTCAGCGAGCTCGGCAAGTTCGGCGCATCCTTCGTACTAGCCACGCAGAGCCTCGCAAAGCTCGACGATCTCTCCCCTACGATGCGGGACACGATTCTCGCCAACGTCGGGTGCCTCGCGGTGTTCCAGGTGGCCGCGTCGGATGCCCGGCACCTCGTCTGGGAGCTCGGCAAGGAGCGCGTGACCGAGGACGACGTGACCTCCCTTCCCGTGCACCAGTGCTACGTCCGAGCGACGGTGGGAACGGAGCGTATGCCCGCCTTCTCCATGGCCGTCAGAAGACCCGACCCCGGCGATTCCTATACGGCGGAAATCATCCGCAGTATGGCCGCCGAGTACACCCCCGCTTCAGAGGACGACGAGGAGCGCAGAAGGCGAGTCCAGAGGTTCAAGGATGGCATGAAGGCACTGAAGGACGGCGAGGCCGCAGCCGAGAATCAGGAGGCCGCCGGACAACCTTCGGCATCAGGGAACAACAAGCGTCGCTCGAAGTGGGATAAAGCGGTTGAGAACGTCGACCGAGACACAGAGAACGAGGAGAGCGCCGAATGAAGCCCGAAGGATGCCTGCACGAAATACTTCGACTCCTGGTGTCGATGCCGTTCCTCGACCGGTTGGAGATGACCGCCGTGTCCGGGTGGTCGACGTCGGCCGTCTACGAGGCCGTCCGCAGTCTTGAGGAAGAAGGTCTTGCGGCCCCGGTCCCCCACGCGACCAGCCTGACCCCGCTCACCGCGCGGTACCACCTCACGGCGGAGGGAGTGCGCCGCCTCGCGAGAGAGGATGCAGTGTCCCTCGACGACCTACTGCGCGAACGCCCGGTATCGCTCCAGTGGCGGACAGTCATGCTCAAGCGCCTCGATGCCGTGGCCCTCGTGTACCGTCTGGCGTCAGCGGTCGCCGGCGTCGCCCGCCTCACGCGCTTCCAGTGGTACCGGGCCCTGCCCATGGATGCCGCAATGGAACTCTCCGACCGGAGGACGTTCGCCGTCGTGAGATGGGGACGCACCCAGTACAGGACGGCCTTCTCGAAACGGATGCGAAGACTCCTGGACGGACCGTTTCCGGGTGGAGTCCTCATGATCGCGCCCGACGAAGTGCGACTCAGGCACGCCCGAAGGCTGCTCTCCGGCGCTCCCCTTCCCGTCTTCCTCTCCCTGGAGAGTGACGCGGCGGCCGCAGGCCCGGACGACTCGATATGGAGTCTCCTCGCATCCGGCGAGGTCGTCGATCTTCGGACGGCTTTACAGAAGATACGTCCGAGCTCCGACCTCCCGCTGGAGTCGCCGCTCACGCGGGTCTCGCTCCCCTGGGACATGCCCACGGGCGGTCCTGGGCGCGACCTGCCCGACCACGCTCTGCCCGTCATCCTAAAGTCGGCGGAGAAGAATACGCTCGACTTGCTCTCGGACTGGCCCTGGATCACCTTGAAAAATCTGGCCAACATCCTGGCAATATCGGAGTCGAGGGTCTCTCAGGTGGTGAGCGGACTCGATGATTTTCGTGTAGTGGCCCGACTCGATTCTCGGAGCGGCACTCACTTGGCCCTCTCCGACAGGGGACTCGCCGTCCTGGCGCACAGGGACCGAGCGTCCCTCGCAATCGCCAAGAAGCGCTGGAGCGCCGAGCCGCGCGACCCGGACGCCCCTCTCGACTGGAGCAACGTCTCAGGTTCGAGGAGTGGGCAGCTGCTCAGGAACGTCGAGCACACCGGCGCGGTCCACTCCTTCGTCGGGGCGCTTGCAACGCAGTCCCGCGCGCTGGGATGGGAGATCGCGCAGCTCGATCCGCCCACCCGCGCTTCAAGGTATTTTCGACATGAAGGCAGTTTACGCTCCGTCCAGCCCGACGCCTTCGCAGTCCTCCGAAAGGGCCGCACCCTCTGGCCGTTCTTCCTGGAGTGGGAGCGCCGAGCCGTGCGTCCCGCAACCATGGCGTCGCGCATCGCCCCCTATCTGCGCTACTACTCCACACACCGGCCGGCCGGCGATCACGGCCAGAGGCCCGCCGTCCTCATCGTCTTCCACGACGACCTCGCTGCGACGCGCTTTCTGCGCGTGGCGCGGGACGAGACGAACCGGGCGGGCGTCGCGCTCTCCCTGTGGGTCTCCCACCGGGGACTCCTGGAGAGAGCCGGTCCGTTGGGCCCCGCATGGCTCATGCCGGACGAGTATCAACCGACCCTCGCCGTGCCGGCGCTCCCGTAGAGAGGTTTTCTTGATCCATGTCTCGTCACGAAAAACACGAAACATGCGGAATCGACAGGACAAAAAACTCGCGAAGGTCTCGGCGGAGGGTGGTCGTCCGACTAGACTCGCGGGCTCTCTGGGACAGGCTGGACACGCTGAACCGCTCCCAGAGATGGCTCGCGCGAATGATCGGCGTCAGCCCGGGATACCTCTCCGAACTCGTCGGCGAGGGCCGCGCTCCCTCCGGACGAATCCGAAGGAGGATGCAGAGGGCGCTCGGCGTCGAGGATTTTCACGAGCTGTTCACCTTGGAGGAACACCATGAAGACGAATAGCTCTTCTCCCACGCACGACGGCTACGAAGACGGACTCACCATACACGGCAGACCCGTTCCCTACCGCAGCGGGGTGCTGCCCGACGACTTCGGACGGCGCGTCGAAACGCTCAGGGAGGCGTCCGGTCTCACCTGGACCGGGTTCGCGGAGGCCGTCGGAGCCGACCGCAGGCAGGTTCTCAGGTGGCGGAAGGGGGCAGAGCCCTGCGGAGGAGCCATGCTCTCCCTCATCCAGCTCGCGTTGATGATCGAGGGCGGTCTCGCCATCCTCATCGGGCGGAGCGCCCAGATGAGCTTCTGGGAGGACTAATCGGCATGGCCCAACAGCGAAACCACTACCCGAGAGTCTCCCACGTCTCGCCGGAGGACTTCCCCGAGCGCCTCGAACGCTTCAAGGAAGTCTCCGGCCTGTCGTGGCAGGAACTAGCCCGCCAGCTCCGGACCTCTGCCGTCACGCTCTGGCGCTGGCGGAACGGAGTCAAGCCGCACCTCCGACATCTCAGGAAGCTGCATGACCTGGCCGACGAACTCGGCCTCGTGCGCCTTCTGACAACAGGGACTGTCGGCGACAGCGGAACGTAAAGACGGCACGGGGGCATAGGCAGTCCCCGGAATAATGAACAGAAAGAGTACGCAGCGCTCACACCGAAAGACGGCACAACAGGGGATCTCGACGAATTATCGGCTGCCGAGGAGCATGAATGCGCGGAGGTCCCCCGAAAAAACGACCGATGGGGTGAGCGTAAGTGCCTCGTGCGCCCAACGCTCAAGGCGCAGGAGACGCAAGATCCACCCGTAACGCATTTAGGAAATGAGTAGAGGAGTTGAGAATGAACGTGAATGACAGATTACTGAGACGCCGGCAGGTCGAGGAAATAACCGGGTTGAGCCGCTCTTCAATCTACCGCTTGATGAGGAACGGAGAATTCCCGCTGGCCGTCAAGGTCGGCCCCTCCGCCGTCAGGTGGAAGGCGAGTGAGATCACGGTCTGGATGGAGTCCAGGCCACAGGCCACGGGGGAGTTCGAGTCGACGACCCCCGCCTGGACTTTGCCGGGATGACCGGACCCGCAGGTCATTCGGGTGCAAGTCAAAATACCCCTGAACTCCCACGCAGCTTGGCGGGTTCCTCAGTCCGGCGAATTCGGCCTAAACAGGGCGTCCGTCACCACTGGGGACTGGGGAAAGTTCTCGCCATCTGGCTTAAGTTGAAGCGTCGTCGCCTCCCTTTCCACTACAGCCCGCTATGTAGTCCGCCCACAACTGCATCAACGCGCGGCGACGCTCGAACAGGTCGGACCTTGCATAAGCCTGCTCGGTCGAATTGCCCAGGGTATGCGCAAGCGCCGCCTCGGAGACAGCCCAAGGCGTCTCCGTTTGCTCCAGCGTCCAGTTCTTGAAGCTGCTGCGGAAACCGTGAACGGTCGCACGTTCAGCCAAGCCGGTTGAACGGAGTAACTTCGTTAGCGTCATGTCAGACATCGGCTCGCCCGGCTTCAGCGGTGACGGGAACACCAAGCTGGACTCATCGCGCAGGGCGCTCGCCTCGGCTAGCACCTCAAGGGCCTGACTGCTCAGAGGCACCCGTTGCTCAACGCCTGCCTTCATTCGCTCGGACGGTATCCGCCATACTTGCCCATGCTTATCGACTTCGTCCCACGTTGCGCCTCTGGCTTCACCGGAGCGCGCAGCCGTCAGGACCAGAAAGCGGAAACACAGCCTGGCTGCTACCGAAGCCTGCGACGCCTCGACGGTTTCCAGGGCCGACCCGACTTCCTGATAGGGTAGCGACCTGAAATGCGCTCGCACCTTCGGCATACGGGGCAACGCGCCGTCGATGGCTTCACCCGCCGGGTTGCTCTCCGTGAAGCCGTGGGCCATTGCCCACCGGAAGACGGTCCGCATCCGCTGACGCACCCTTCGAGCGGTCTCCGGGCGCGTCGTCCATATAGGCGTAAGGACTCGAAGCACGTCGGCACGGCCTATCCGGTCGATGGGCATGTTGCCCAGTATCGGCATCGCGTGACGCTCAAGACTCCCCATCCAGCCTGCGGCGTGCTTGCTATTGCGCCAACGGGGTCTGTTCGCATCGTGGACGGTATGGGCGGCTACCCTGAACGTCGGCGTCGCGGGCGTGCGCTTCTTTTCCAAAGGATCGTGACCGCCCGCGACGGCGGTTCGGTTGGCGGCCGCCTTCTCTCGCGCTTGAGCCAGGCTTACCGACGGAAATCCTCCCAGACCGATGTCTCGCCGACGTCCGTCGATGGTAATGCGATGGACCCAAGACTTTCGCCCAGCCTTGCTGATGAACAGGTGCAGTCCGCCGCCATCCGAATGTCGTCCCGGTTCCTTGAGTGCCCTAACCCGCGTCGCCGTTAGTACCAAGTGTCGCCTCCATGCTGAAGTGTTACCACGTATTTTACCACACTTTGGACGGGATACGGAAGGAACATGATGCATGGAGTGAACACCGATAAATGCTCAACTAGCTACAAAAAGAGGGTGTTCTGGGACGAATGGGGCTGACGAGGGAAGGGCAATTGGCGGAGAGTGTGGGATTCGAACCCACGGTACCCTTGCGGGCACACACGATTTCCAGTCGTGCCCAATCGTCCACTCTGGCAACTCTCCGCGGCGTACCGACTGGAGGGAGAAATTCCCTGCGACCCGGTTCTCTGCGGTGTCGTAGAAGGGTGGCGGAGAGAGTGGGATTCGAACCCACGATGAGGTTGCCCCCATACCGGTTTTCGAGACCGGCGCATTCGTCCGCTCTGCCATCTCTCCGGGACGTCTACGCTGCAATTATAGCATAGGCGCTACCGTGGGATTTGGCAGTCAAACAAGCTAACGCGGAACTACCGCGAGTCCCTGATTGGCGAAGCCTCCGTCGAAGGTGAAGACGGGGACACGCATCTCATGGGACAGGACTACGGTCGTCCAGTCTACTAAGCTCAGTCCTCGACCCTGTTCCGCGGTGTATCGATTCCATGCTTGGTCATGGACTCGACTATCGATCCAATAGACGTGGATATCGGACCGGCGATGCCATTCCGAGAACTCGGAGACGGTCAGGAATCCAAGCCGACGGTGCAGCAGGGCGATTGTCTCGACGAGCGTATAGGATGTTGTCCAAAGCTCCTGCTTGGTATCCTTTAGATCCTGGAAGGCGACGTTGGCTCTGTCGTGGAACAGGTCAGCGTTCGAGTGAAGAGCGTAGAGGGCGGACGTATCTATCAGGACGCGATCAGAATCTGCCATGCGGGTCCTGCATTGCGAGGTAATCGTCGTGCCTGAGGGCGACATCCGGCTCGTCCGTGCTTGCTCCGACGAACTTCATCACCTCACGCCGCTTTCTTACTTCTTTGGGATCGATGCTTATGGACACCAACTGCCTGTTTCTGTTGAGGTCGAGGTACACACCCATGATTACTGAAACTTGCTCGACGACCGGCCCTTTTCCATTTCCGTTGAGAGCCACAGTCATCTTCGACTTGTACGATCCGGGAGACTTCCCGATGGCCGCCTTTATGAGAGCCTTCACCGATTCGTAACGGTCCTCTCCTGGAAAGCCGAATACGTCGTCCCGGATCACGTTTGCACAGTGCTGAAGGCCCTTCGCAGCGTCCTCGGGGGTGATAATGCCCTCCTGCAGCTTGCTCAGCACATCCAACAATCCTGCCTTGTGGTAAGAACGCTCCTGCTCCGTGAGCGCGAACGCCGGAGGTCTCGGCTTAGCCCGCACGGTGGGAGGGTCAGGAAGAAGCCTTGCTACGTCAGGCAGGTACTTGCGAAAGCCGTCCGGGTCTTTGCGGCGCTTGGCCTGCAGCAGGTCGATGATGTGTTTCTCTTGGGTGCTCATACTCGAAATTGTAGCACGACCGCTATTTGGCGACCTCGGCCATGAGGGCGAGGGTGTTTGCGTCGGGATCGGTGAAGAAAGACATCCAGAGATCGTAAGTGTCGGTGCGGTGAATGACGTGCGGCTCGCCGACGAAACGGACGCCGCGAGATTTCAGGACTTCGGTCGCCCTGGGAACGTCCGACACGGTGAAGTAGACGGCGTTGCCGTGCGCTATCCGGCGTGGGTGAACGTCCTTCGCATGAATGTCCGCTACGGGAAAGTCGACGTCGACGCTGCCGCCATCCGGTTCTTCGTCATGTTCGGGTACGGTCAGCATGAGGCGGACGCCGTCGCAGTCGAAGAACGACATGCTTGGGGGTGCGCTGAAGAGGAACCTCAACCCAAGCACATCACGGTAGAACTCGGTCGCGCGGTCGATATCTGACACGCTAATTGCGATTTGGCCTATCCTGTTCAGGTTGAGGTCTTGGTTCATATCAGGCATTTGAGGACACCTACAGGTTGGAGGATTCAGAGGCTACGCCGGTTCGCCGAATTGAGGAAGCGCACGGCTTTAACCGTTATTGCCATCCGCAGCGCTGCGGATGCGTTTGCCGTTCAGCAACGTACCTATCGGAGTATAGCGGACGCCGAACTGATAGACCACCAGCAGTATGGCGGTCACGGACACGTTTATCAGAACGAACTTGAAGTGGGACCCGAGCTGCCAGCCAACAAGCAACTCGAAGACTACGACTATCAATGGAAGGTGCCAGAGGTAGAGCCAGTATGAGGCATCGGACAGGTAGCGCACCCAGAACCGTTCCCGGTCTGCGATCCAACGGAATAGGCCTATCAGTCCGAAGCACATCAACCAGGCAAAGGCTACCTGGAGCAAGTCGGAGGCCGGCTTAGCCCAGTCCTCCTTAGACTCGAAAAGCAGGGCCAGTCCGGCGAAAAATGCCACGGTCAAGGCGGGAACCAAGGCAAGTGTCCACCATCGGCTGATCTGGATTTTTCGTTGATACAGGTGTGCTCCGAAGACGAAGAAGAGTGCGTAGTATCCGAGTACGACCGGATCGAATATGAGCCCTTCGGAAGTGTCGGGGCCGAAGACGGGCTCCGTCATCTGCAACTGAAGTAGGAATGTGAACGGAATCGCGAGCCACCAGATTATCGGATTACTGAAATTCAGACGTAGCGTCACTGCGATTATGAAGCCGGCGCACAGCCAGAGGAGAAGCCACAGGAACCAAAGGTGACTGAGGGTGGATAGCCAGATGAAGGGCCACCAGAAGATAGAGGCCTCCTCGACTTCAAAGGCCCAGAGGAAGGTGAAGGTGGTGATGGGAATGACGGTGAATGCGCCGATGGCGAGAGGCAGGCCGATGCGCTTGAGACGCTGAATCGCGAGATGACGCAATCCTCGCCTTTGCCACAGCAGGGCGGTGAAAAAGCCGCTGAGCAGGAAGAAGACCGGCATCCGAAAGCCATGGATCGCGAAGAACAGCAGGGAATAGATCCCTGAGACTTCGGCGGGATATCCTTCGGAAGCGTTGGCCTCAGACCATGCATCGGGCATGAAGAACAAGGCGGTGTGGAGGACTATTCCCAGCAGCATGGCGAACGCGCGCAGGGCGTCCAGTTCGTGGAACCGGGAGCTCGGAAGCCTTACCGGACCGGCATCAACGCCGGAGTTCCCGTCATCTGAACGGGCTTCCGAAGGGGTCACATGGCTGGGTGAATCTACGTCGATGCCTCGACCAGACCTGCCTCAAGTCGCTCCAGGGCGATGTCGATCTCGGATTTGGAGACGGTTAGGGGCGGCATGATGCGGATAAGCTGAGGGCGCGTGAAGTTCAGCAGGAGGCCGCGAGCGTTGCACGCCGTCAGCGTGGCGGCCGCCATTTCCCTGTCGAACTCAACGGCGTTCAGGAGACCCATGCCGCGCACGTCGGTGATGAAGTCGTGCCGGGTCATCATTTCTCCGAGGGCAGACCGCATGTAATCGCCCATCGCAGCCGCGTGCGCGGGGATGTCGTTGTCGATGATGTACTTCGTGGAGGCGTAGGCGGCGGCGGTCGTCAGGACGTTTCCGCCGTAGGTGGAACCGTGGTCTCCCGGTACGAGTGCGATGGCGTGGTCCTTGAGCATGAACGCACCGATCGGCACGCCTCCGCCGAGCCCCTTTGCCAGGGTCATCACGTCCGGCTCCACACCGAATGCCTCATATCCGAACAGGGTGCCCAGGCGACCGAATCCGGTCTGTACCTCGTCGAAAATTAGAAGGAGTCCGTTGTCGTCGCACCACTGCCGGACGCCACGCAGGTAATCGGGAGTGGGGATATTGACGCCGCCCTCGCCCTGCACAGGTTCCATCATGACGGCGGCTGTGCTATCGGAGGTGGCGGCCATGATGGCTTCAATGTGGCCAAACTCAACGTTGACGAAGCCCTGTGGGACCGGTGCGAAGTCGTCTATGGGTTTATCGCCGGCGGCCATGGTGTTGAGCGTTCTGCCGTGAAAGGCGTGGGAGACGGTGATTATCTCAGAGGCCCCGTTCCTATTCTGGAGTCCCCACTTGCGGGCGTTCTTGATTGCGCCCTCGTTGGCCTCCGCGCCGCTGTTGGCGAAGAACACCTTGTCGAGGCAGCTACTTTCGACCAAGAGTTCGGCGAGCTTGAGCTGGGGGACGGTGTAGAACTGGTTGGAGGTCTGGATAAGGGTTCCGGCCTGCTCTGCAATGGCATTGGCCAAGACGGGGTTAGCGTGGCCAATGTTCGTGACTGCCCAGCCTGACGTGAAGTCGAGATACTCCCTGCCCTCGTCATCCCACACCTTCGTACCTTCTCCTCGCACGAGGACAATGGGCTGGCGGTTAACTACATGCAGGTAGTACTTGCTTTCGATTGCCTTCCAATCGGTCATCTTACTGATCTCCCTGTTTGAGTCTTTCCAATGCGTCTTCCAGAATGCTGATGCTGTCCTTCAACTGTTGTATGGCTTCGTCGATCTCCTCAACCGTCGACCCGGGTACGCGTGTTGGGGCCGTTGGGGCAGCGTCTTCGTCTTCTGCAGCAATCGCCTGTCGCATTTCGCCTATCAGGGCCTCAACCGCCTCTTCAACGGATCCTCTCATGACCACGGTAGTACCGGTTGCCAGAATCACCTGCTTGAGCTCAGGGAACTCGATCCCCTCGGCTCGAAGGTAGATGGGCTCGGCGTAGAGCAGGCTGAAATTGTCACCCAAGGCCATCGGCAGGACCAAGAGGTTGCCGCGGATACATTCCGAGCCTTCCTGACAGCGGAGCGTGAACCACTCGGAAATCGTCGGGTCATTGTCGATCTTGGCCTCGATTTGCTCCGGACTGTCAAGCTGGCGGTCCTTCGGAAAGTCGAAGGCGACGAGTTGTCCGTAGTTGGGGGCATCGTTTCGTGCGGCGATCCAACCGGCCAAAATCGGGGGATCGTTGCGTGTGTAGGGAGTCAGGAGCACGAACTCGGCACTATCTTCCCCAGGAAGTTTCATGATGGCACGGTAAGGCTCGACAGGCTGAAGCTGCGTTGCTCCCTGCCCGAACTTCTCAGTAGCAATGTTCCAAATGTCTTCGAGGTTGTAGAAGTCGCGCGGGTCGAGCATGTGGTAACGCAGGTACTTTTCGGCCTGCACCGCGAAGATGTCGAGCGGGTACCGAATGTGGCTCTTCAACGACTCCGGCATGTCTTCGAAGGGCACAAAGAGCTTGGGGAACATGGAACTGTAGGCCTGAACGAGTGGATCGCTGGAATCAACAATGTAGAAGGTAGGCGTTCCGTCGTAGGCGTCGATGGTCACTTTGACGCTGTTCCGCATGTAGTTGAATCCCGCCGAAGGGTCAAGGGCCTCTTGAACGGGGTCGGAGTAGGGGTAGTGATCGGAGACCGTGTAGGCATCCTGGATCCAGAACAGCCTGCCCTCGGCGGCCACGATGTACGGATCGTTATCGAGCCGGAGGAACGGTGCAATAGTTGAGACACGATCAGCTACCTGGCGACGGTACTGGATGCGGCTCTCGTTGTTGATCTCACCACTGATGAACAGGTTGAGGTCGCCGAACTGCCAGGCAAATGCGGCGCGGTTCAGTATTGATCCCACACTTACCCCGCCCATTCCATCGTAGCGATTGTTGCGTATCTCCTTGCCCTCGGCCTGATAGTCGAGCTCCTCGGTGTTGGTGTTTACGACGACGTATTCACTCGTCATCTCACCGTAGTAGATTCGAGGATTATCGATCACAGTCTCCGGAGGATTGACCTGGTCCTCGGCCTGGACGGCGATGATGCCGTCGGCGGGGATGTCCTTGGCGAAGAATTCAGGTCTGCCCTCGGAGGTGAATTCAGTAACGGGACTCATGGCAATGCCAAACCCGTGCGTGTAGCGGAGGCGACGGTTCACCCATGTCTGGGCCTCGGGTTCCAAGTCGTCGGGACTGACTTCGCGAGCTGCGACCATCACCTGACGGTAGTGACCGTTGACGGTATAGCGGTCCACGTCGGCGACGTTGAAGTCGTAATAGAGGCGGATCTTCTGGATCTGCTTGTAGACGTCCGAAACGGGGCCGTTGTCCCACAGACGAATGTTATCAATTGTGACTTGGTTGGCGTCTAGGACTTCCGAGTCGAGGTCAGGAACCGCGGGATAGGACTGGGTGCTGATGGCATCGAGTCCAAATGCCTTGCGGGTAAGGTCGATGTTGCGTTCGATGTACTCGGACTCGCGAGTGAACTCGTTCGGGTTGACGGCGAACCTCTGCAGGGCGTTCGGCCAGGCGACGGTGAGAATCAGGGACATCAGAATCCATAGTGCGACGGCGCCCACCATCACCCTGATGCCGCGCTGGTAGGCGTTGACTATCATCAGCACACCGGCGACCGCGGCGACAATCGTCATGATGAGGAGCCCGGGCAGTCTCGCGTGGATGTCGGCGTATGCCGCGCCGTATACAGCGCCGCTCTCGGACAGGACCAACTCCCAGCGGTCGATCCAGTGGCCGGCGGCCATCGTGAACATGATAATCGCCAGAATCACGGATATATGGACTTTGAAGGCGCCGGTAAAGAGGAAACCAACACCTCTCAGGTTGAAGTTTATGAAATAGATGAGCAGTGTCAACACGCCGATTGTAACCGCGGAGGTGAAGACCCAACTGCGAACCGTGTCAAGCAGAGGCAGGGTAAAGATGTAGAAACCCACGTCCCGACCAAAGACCGGATCCGTAACCCCGAACGGCACCGAGTTTTCAAATTTGAGGAAGAGATCCCACTTCGATGCGGCGATCGCACCGAAGATGATGGCGACCGCGAGGACGGCTATGATACTGCCCCATTTGAAGAGGGACCTCAGGAACCGGTGTGTTTGAGGAGGGAGCGGCATCTCCGCCGGTCCCTGAGCGAAGCGGTGGGCAAGATAGACGCTCAAGCCGCCAAATACCCCAATTACGGCTCCCCCGCCCAGAAAGAGGGCGAGTCGAGTGAACAATACGGTGCGAAAGACTCCAAGGTAGCCGACGGCGTCGAACCACAAGAGGTCAGTATAGATCGTGCGGCCAAAGTTCAGCGTCGCGTAAATGGCGACGAGGGCGACAATGATTGAGCCCCACTTGATTCGGTTACGCAACTCCGGCGTTATGAAGTTGCTCAGGTCGAATGGTAGGTTTGACTCCGAAGGGAATTCGTAGGCCATGGCTTCCTTTTCTGCTTGAGGCGAACTTTCTCTGCGCCAGCCTGCGGAGAAAACGTATCAGAGGGCGACTCCGTGTTCAACCGATTCGGTTGTGCTGCGTAAGAATCACCCTACCCGCGTTCCAACCGGTTCACCATCCAGGAAGGTGCGCAGAGCGTGCGGTTTCCGACCATCAATGATCCGAGCGGTACGTCCTTCGCCCACGTTCATCAGGCACGCACCGATCTTGGGAATCATGCCTCCGGCGATCACGTTGGAGTTCATGAGCGCCTTGGCCTGCCGCTCCGTGAGCCTGGGAATCAATCGACGCGACGAGTCCAAGACACCCTCAACGTCGGTCATGAATACCAGATTCGGAACACCGAGGGCCGCAGCGATTTCACCGGCAGCGGTATCGGCGTTCACGTTCAATAGAGTTGGCCCGTCGTCATTCAACCGAATCGCGACAGGCGCTATGACGGGCATGAAGCCCGCATCGATCGCGGCATGGATGGCGTCCGTGTTTACCCGGGTGACTCTGCCAACGAATCCAAGTTCGGGGTCGAGTATTTCGCCCTGCAGAATCCCGCCGTCCACGCCGGAGAGGCCAATTGCCTTTCCGCCGAGAGAGAGCACTTTGGAGACGAGCTGCTTGTTGATCAGTCCCGTGAGGACGGCAACTACGATGTCGAGGCTCGGTTCGTCGGTGAAGCGCAGGCCTTTTACGAAGCGCGTTCGGACGCCCTGTTTCTCCATCCAGTCCGTAACGGCCTTGCCGCCGCCGTGTACAACGATGGGCTGGACACCCTCGCTTTGAACGGCAATGAGGTCTTCGATCGTGGTGTCGTCACTTCCAAGAGTGCTGCCGCCTATTTTTACTACGATCGCCCCATTGTGGGAATTCTCCAATTGGCTGGAAGGTAAGTGTGAGTGCTGTGGTCCGTTCTCGACGAATTCTGGCCGCGAAAGCATGTCACTTCGGTACGATTGCCGATTCGGCGTTCCCGTGAGGGGAAACGTCCGTATTGAAGATACCATACGGACGAGGGTGGTGTCGTCTAGAGTTTAGAGCTTCTAACGACGCATTATGAGGTCTTCGTCCTCACCTCGAGCCCGGTCACGAGCGCGAGTGTACCAGTCCCCTTCATCGTCGTCATCGTCGTCTTCATCGCCATAGCCCAACTCGCTGGCGAGGTCGGGCTTGCCAAGGGTTTTGGCCGTCCTGGCAAAGAACTCCTCCCTGCTGGCCTCGGTTGGGGCAACCTTGATGGTGCCCCAGAGGGCAATGAAGAATGCCGCGAATATGCCGAGGGATACCCCGACTGCGAGGCCGCCCATGGCGGACGTGGAGTTGGATAGCTCGTCGTTGCCCAGAACGAAGTGCAGTACGAGTCCAACTCCCAGTCCAACAAGCATCAGGATGATGCCCAATAGAGTTGCGAACACCACGAACATGAATATGAAATGGATGATGTAGTTTCCGACGTCTCGCAGGAACAGAGTCACAGTCATCCCTCCGCTAGTTCATACCTCTAAGGGGACAGCCGACGCCCCTCGACGATCTGCCAAAACGATATACATTTCCGGGCACATTCCTCTATCCCAGCGCCCGATCGCTCGATCGGAATTTTCGCTACGTACTGTATGCGGAGTTCTCGATGACGTAACCCTCAGTAAGATCGGAGCCCCAAGCCGAGGCAATGCCAGGACCTGAGCCGATGCGGACCCTGATCCTCACCTCTTCGTCGCTCATGGAACTAACGACGGAGTCCTTCAGATAGGCGATGCTCATCCCTTCATGGACGATGTGAATATCATTGACGAATATGTCTACATCCGACTCCTGGAACTCGGCGCCGCTGTTTCCAAGAGCCATCATGACGCGGCCCCAATTCGGGTCGCGGCCATAAATCATGGCCTTAACGAGCATAGAGGACACGATTTTCCGAGCGGCGAGGCGAGCTTCCTGCAAAGTACCTGCCCCTTCGACGGTCACTTCAAGGAGGTGGGTAGCGCCTTCGCCGTCGCGGGCCATTTCCTTTGCCAACTCGACGCAGACGTAGGTCAAGGCCTCCTGAAAGTCGGCGGCGGCGGACGTACCACCTGAAATTTCGGGGCCTCCCGCCCTACCGTTTGCCAGGACGACAAGGGTGTCGTTGGTGCTCTGGTCGCCGTCCACATCGATCATGTTGAACGACGAGTCGGCCGCGTTCTTGAGGGACTGTTGCAGGAAGGAATGCTCGACGGCAGCGTCGGTAGTGATGAAGGAGAGCATTGTAGCCATGTTTGGGTGGATCATGCCCGAACCCTTTGCACATCCACCGATGATGATCTCACGGCCATCAAGCTGGGTTGAGACGGCGACTTCTTTGGGGTGCGTGTCAGTGGTCATGATGGAGCGGGCGAAACGGTTGCCTCCGTCATCGCTTAGGACGATATTTCCGAGGTTCTGCCTTACTAGCGCCATGGGGAGCTCGACACCGATGAGGCCGGTGCTGCCGATGAGGACCTCATCCGGATCGACATCTGCATGGGCGGCAGCAAGCGCGGTCATCTCCTCAGCGTCGGCAAGTCCCTGCGCCCCAACCGAGCAGTTGGCGCAGCCACTATTTGCAACGATGGTGCGGGCGCTTCCGTTAGCTACCCTGCGTTTACTGAGCGTAACGGAGGGCGAGAGAACCTTGTTCCGGCTAAATACGCCCGCGGCGGCAGCGGGTGCATCGGATACAACCATTCCGAGATCGAGAACATCATCGCCGGAAGTCTTGATTCCGGCGTATACGCCGCCCGCCGTGAATCCCTGAGCCGACGCCACTCCGCCACGATGGATTAGCTGTATTACCGCACTCATCCGGGAAATCCCTAGTTCGAATATGTTCCGCCACCCAGCAGCGGACTACGAAAAGTATAGCAGGTTCGATCCTCACCGACTACGCGGAGTCCCCTGTCCAAAGCGGAGAAAACAGCCAGCAGGAGAAGACTCGCAAGGTCGGAGCGACCCCTTATGAAACAGGCTGCCTGGCGTGGTCCAGCACTGGCGGGTTGACGAGATTGTCCGGCATCCGGCCGTTGAATACTCGGACAACTTCGGCGGCGGCTCGCTGTTCCAGTTCAAGGGTCGCTTCCTGTGAGAAGAAGGCGGTGTGGGGCGTGATGATCACGTTGTCGAGTTGGATGATGCGATGGTCGAGCGGAGGATCGATATCGACCAGGACATCCAGTCCCGCGCCAGCAATCCTGCCCGTCGCGAGGGCGTCGTGCAGTGCGTCTTCGTCTATCAGACCGCCACGCGCGCAGTTGATGAGGAAGGCATCGTCGCGCATCAGGTCGAATTGCTCCGTGCTCATCATGTTCGCGGTCGGAGGGATCAGCGGAGAGTGGAGCGTTACGAAGTGAGACTCCCTCAGGAGGTCATCCAACTCTACCTTGCGCACACCGACGGCAGCCATGTCCTCCTCGCTGACGAACGGGTCAGACGCGATGGCCTCCATGCCGAAGGCTTTGGCCTTCTCGGCGGCGGAACGTCCGATTCGTCCAAAGCCCACCACGCCGAAAGTCTTTCCACGCAGGCGCATAATGCGAAAACCGAGACCGGCGTTGCCCCATCCGTTGCGCTTGGTGTCGTCATTGTGCATGACGATGCGTCGGTTCCATCCGAGCATGAGGCCAATGACGTGGTCGGACACCTCATCGACGCAGTAGTCGGGAACGTATGTGACAACGATGCCGAGCTCGGTGGCCGTGTCCACGGCGATGTTGTCTACACCGACTCCGTAGCGACTGATGACGACGCATCGCTCTGCCGCTCGCACCACGTTCTCGGTTACCTTTGCGAAGCACGTCATGATGCCGTCCACGTCACGCGCGAGCTCGATCAAGGTCTCCTCATCACCCGAAGGGGCAACGATCAGCTCCGCGCCGGCGGCTTCTATTACCTCTCGCTCCGGATCTGTCGTGGGCCAAACGTAGTCGGTCACCAGTACTTTCTTCGTCATGATTACGCTCCCATGCTGGACTTTCTGCGAACGCCATTGTAGCGCATTGGTGGGCAATTGCCTCACGGCTCAACCGGAGAAAGGCTTGCGCTCCGGCGTTCATGGCTCTAGAATATCCGCAAATAAATCAGCGACCTTTAAGGCAGTCCCGCGAGGCTGGCAAGGCGTGTAGAGTACCGCCCTATCCGTGAGATAGGCGGGATGATACGGCCCTCTGCCATCTCCGGCTAGAGGGTTTTTTCTTGGAAGAACGTTCTTCAGACCCCGCGCGAGAAGCATCGGCGATTGGTGGACGACAGGTTCTCGATCGCGAGCAGATACGCCGTGCCCTCATCCGCATCGCACATGAAATTCTCGAAGGCAACGTTCGTGATCCCGAGATTATCGTTGTGGGCATTCATTCCGGAGGAGTCCCCCTGGCCGAGCGGACAGCAGACTTCATAGAGGAGTTTGAGGGGACGAGACCGCCCGTAGGCCAACTGGACATTGGGCTGTATCGCGACGATCTGAGCCGGAGGGGACGGCCTGTCATGCGGCCGACGAGCATCCCCGTTCCCATCGAGGGAAGGCCGGTCGTATTGATTGACGACGTGCTGTACACCGGACGCACAGTGCGCGCAGCGATGGACGCGCTCAATGATTTCGGAAGGCCCAGCCGCGTACAACTGGCGGTGCTCATAGACCGAGGGCACCGGGAGCTTCCGATCCGAGCCGACTACGTAGGCAGAAACATCCCCACGTCGCTTGACGAGGAGGTCAGAGTACATCTCCAAGAGACTATGGACGATGACGAAGTTGTCATTCTGAGGAGGAGAGCATGACCACTAGGGGTTCCGGTCTAGCGATGACCACTTCGGCGTCACGGTCCCATCTGGCGAACCGCCGACACGTGCTCGACCTCGACGATTTTTCCCGTGAGGAGATTGATGAGGTCCTTCAGAACACGGACGTGATGAAGGAGGTCCTGAGCCGGGACATTCGCAAGGTGCCGACCCTGAGGGGCAAGACCATATATACGCTCTTCTACGAGGCGAGCACGCGGACACGGGCCTCGTTCGAGCAGGCGGGCAAGGTGATGAGTGCGGACGTGATCAATGTGTCCGCCGGGGGGTCGAGTGTAGAGAAGGGCGAGTCGCTCTACGACACCGCCCTTACGCTCCAGGCCATGAACGCCGACATGATTATCATGCGGCACTCACATCCGGGCGCGCCGTACTTCCTTGCGCGCAACCTCGACTCCCCTATCGTAAACGCGGGTGACGGGGCGCATGCCCACCCGACGCAAGCCCTCCTCGACCTGTACACGATGCAGTCGCACCTGGGACGAATCGAAGGCCTGAAGGTGGCCATCGTTGGAGATATTCTCTACAGCCGGGTGGTGCGCTCGAATCTGTGGGGCCTTGTCACAATGGGCGCGCATGTGACCTTGTGCGGGCCACCGACGCTGATGCCGCTCGATTTCTTAAAGGGTTTCCCGGAGGAACACCCTTTCGCCGGAGTCACCATTGAGAACAACGTCGATGCCGCCGTAGACGAGGCCGACGTTGTAATGGCCTTGCGGCTCCAGATAGAACGACAGCGGGCCGGACATCTGCCGAGCCTTCGGGAGTACTCGCGGATGTACGGCGTCAATGCCAAGCGCATGAAGCTGGCCAAGTCAAATGCCCTAGTAATGCATCCGGGCCCCATGAACGAGGGGGTCGAGATCGACGCGGATGTCGCGCACGGGGCGGCATCCGTCATCGAGGAGCAGGTTACGAACGGCGTTGCCGTGCGGATGTCCCTGCTGTACAGCTTAGTGTCGTCGGACCGGAATGGAAATTGAAGATAATTGATAGCGCGATTCCCGAGTCTCGAACGGGGGACCACTATGGACAAGCAAGCACTACTCTCGCGAATATCGATAGACCCCGAAATTTGTTTTGGGAAGCCGTGTATCCGTGGACACCGTATCTGGGTGTCTTTGGTGCTCGACCTTCTAGCCAGTGGCTGCACGGTTGAAGAGTTGCTCAAACGATATCCAGGTATCGAAGAGGCAGATGTCTTGGCCTGTATTGCATACGGGGCAGAGATGTCCCGCGATCGCTATGTCGACATACCCATCGAGGAATCAGCTTGAGGATCAAGTTTGACGAAAATCTGGGCGATCGCGGCGCAGACATTCTACGCGCGGCGGGGCACAGCGTCAGTACTGTCGTAGAGGAAGGGCTTTCCGCAGCCAGCGACACCGGTCTCATAGAAGTCTGTCGTTCCGAGCGAAAATGTCTGGTGACCCTCGACTTGGACTTCAGCAATCCCCTCCGGTTCGAGCCGTCCCGATACTACGGTATCGCAGTGTTGAGGTTATCGACAGCATCGTGGGACGCCGACCTCCTGGATGCGATTCGGACTTTGGCGACTGGGCTTGCCGATGCCACCATTGAGGGCAAACTGTGGGTTGTCCGTACGGGCCGCATCAGGGAGTATCAGCAAGGGGACACCGATGTTCCTGTCGGATAAGAATTTATCAACTTGGAACGGGAGCGGTGAGTGACTACCCAGACCGAACCGCAACTCCGTGACCGGGCTACGGCGGTCGTGATACGCGACGGGAAAGTACTGCTTGTCCATGGCTTCAACCCACCCTTCGCCATGCCGGGAGGAGGCATAGAACCAGGGGAGTCACCGGCCGATGCCGCGGAACGTGAACTCTTCGAGGAAACGAGTCTGAAAGCTACGCACAATGAATTTCAGTTCGTCTTGGAAACCGCCATACACAGGCACCACGTGTTCTTGGTCGAGGCCGATGGCGAAGTAGAAGCTGGACCGGAAATAAGTGAATACCTTTGGTGGGACCGGACGGAGAACATTCCGGTTTACTCACACGTTGAATCCATACTTGAGAGGCTCTAAAGATATGACTTCCTCTCCTCCGATTGTTATCAAGAGTGGTCGCGTGATCGACCCCTCACAGACCATCGATAGGGTCGTGGACGTGGCAATAGCGGACGGCAAGATACTCGGAATCGACAGCGACATTGATCTGGAGCACTCCGAGGTCATCGACGCAACGGGGATGATCGTATGTCCCGGCTTCATCGACCTTCACACGCACCTTCGAGAGCCGGGGTTCGAGTACAAGGAGACCATCGCAACGGGCACGGCGGCAGCGGCGCGAGGTGGTTTCACAACCGTATGCGCCATGCCGAACACCAGCCCGGTAATGGACTCGCGCTCCATCGTGGACTTCGTGCTCAGAAAGGCGGCGGAAGAGGGAGTCGTACGCGTCCTTCCCATTGGCGCGGTAACAAAGGGAAGCAAAGGCAAGGAGCTTGCCGAGATGGGCGAGCTTGCGGAGGCGGGCGCAATCGGCTTCAGCGACGACGGGCATCCCGTGTCGGACGACAACGTCATGCGACAGGCGCTCGGCTACGCCTCTTCGCTGGGTCTGCCGATCATCAACCACGCGGAGGTCACTTCGCTCTCAAGCGGTGGCGTCATGAACGAGGGCTGGATTGCGACCCGGCTCGGACTCAAGGGTATCCCTGACTCTGCAGAGGAGATCATGGTCGCGCGGGACATCGAGCTTGCCCGCCTCACGGGGGGGCGCGTCCACATCGCCCACGCCAGTACGGCTGGCACGGTCGAGCTTGTCCGAAGGGCCAAGGAGCACGGTGTGGACGTCACCTGCGAAGTCACTCCTCACCATTTGACGCTCCCCGATGAGACGGTCATGGGCCACCTCAGCGCAAAGGGTCCGTTCGATATCCTCACGCAGGCCGCCTATGATTCAAACGCAAAAGTCGCTCCTCCCCTGCGCTCGCACGACGACGTGGGAGCGATGGCTCAAGCTCTGAAAGAGGGCGTGATCGACTTCATCGCCACGGACCACGCGCCGCACGGCACCGTAGACAAGCAAACGACATTTGAGGACGCCGCCAACGGCATCAGCAATCTCGAAACGGCGCTTGGCTCGGTCATGTCTCTGGTACACGCCGCCGCCGTTCCCCTACCCGTCCTCATCGAAAAGCTGACCGCCTCGTCCGCAGGATTTCTTGGACGAGGCGACCTTGGGACGCTCAGAGCAGGCTCATCCGCAGAAGTTACGATCATCGACCCCGATGCGGAATGGGTGGTCGAACCATCCGAATTCGCCTCCAAGGGCAAGAACACACCGCTGGCTGGAGCGACGTTGAGGGGACGTGTGGTGGGGACGGTGTTTGGGGGGCGGGTGGTGTATCAATCGGATGGCCTTGCACGTCCAGCATGACCGAAGTGATACTCAGCCTATGAAAACGACCATCTCAATACCGGATTCGACTCTCAAAGCAGTTGATAGCCTAACTGAGCGACTTGGGATGTCGAGGAACGAACTTATCTGTCTGGCAGTAGAGAAGTACATAGAATCGCATAAGTATCAACAGGACAATGTGCGTGAGGCGCTTGACATGGTGTATTGCCAAGAATCGTCGGAGTTGGACAAAGCGCTCGCCCGAATGCAGTTTGCTTCGCTAGAACATTTGGAGAGGGACTGACGTGGAAGACATCAAACTATGGGAACTCGACGGTTCTCAGGCTGAACCCTTGAGTTCAAACAACAAGCTGGAGTCCGAGCACCTACTTGAAGAAACCCTCGTCAAGAATCCGAAGCTCCTGATGGAAGACCTGACACTGGTAGGTCGGCAAACTCCCACCGAGGGCGGACCGCTCGACCTGCTGGGAGTCGATGGAGATGGCCGTCTAGTCGTATTCGAGTTGAAGCGAGGCACATTGTCAAGGGATGCCGTCGCACAGATCATTGACTACGCCTCGTACCTCGATACCGTGGACTTGGGTGCCCTTGCCGATCACATATCAGAAAAATCAGGCGTGGACGGCATTGAAGAGATCAAGAAATTTCAAGAGTGGTACGAAAGCCGGGGTTTTGGTGAGTTGAAGTCGCTTAATCCTTTGCGTTTGTTTCTGATCGGATTGGGAGCGGACGATCGGACAGAACGCATGGTGAGATTCCTCGCCCAGAACAGCGGCATGGACATCTCGCTGCTGACCTTTCACGGCTTCGACTACGGCGGGAAGACCATTCTGGCCAAGCAGGTGGAAGTGGAAGCGGCGGACGAACCTGATCATCGCTCGAAAAGTGGATACGTGAGCGTGGCGGAGCGGAAAGCGAGATTGGAACGAACCATAGAAGAATCCGGCGTGTCGGGGTTATATACGGAAGTGAAGGGTATGTTCATGGAGAACTGGCCTCAGCTTCGTGAAGAGCCAGGATCATACGGACTCAGCTTAAGGCTCCGAAACCCGACTGGACCCACAGCCTATGCACGTATTGATCCAAGGAACGAGGGAGTATGGGCAGTATTCTATCCACGAGCCATTGAGTTGTGCTGGGATGAATTCAGTCAACTCGTAAAAAACGAGATCCCAGTTGAAACATGGCCGAAGAATCAAAAGCCATTGGAAGACCCAAACGCCGAGATTCAATTCCTGCTGACCCTTGAAGTATGGGAGAACCACAAAGCGAGCTTGACCGCGCTCGTGCAGTCCATCTACGTGGCATGGGAAAACAAAGTCGCCGATGACGGCGTGGACTCGGTGTAGCTAGGCCGTATACGGAGGTAGGTATGCAGGTCAACGAACTGATTGAGAAAGCCCAAATCCTCGTGGACTCTACGGGAAAGAAAAAGGCGATATTGCTTGACTACGCCTTCTGGGAAGAGTTGCTCGAAGATTTAGAAGACATGGAAGCCCTTGACCGTAGTCGAGAGGCAAACGGAGAGTATGTCTCATGGGAGCAGGCAAAGGTGGAGCTGCGAGCGGATGGGATAGATGTATAGTGTCCGCATCAGCCGTATCGCCATGCGAGACATCTCCAGGCTTGCGCCGCAATATACTCGCCTAGTAAGTCAGCATATCAACGACCTATCAGAGAATCCTCGTCCTCGCGGTTCCAAGAGGCTCCGAGGAAGAACCGATTACAGTCTACGTACAGGGGTGTATCGGATTCTGTATGAAATCGATGACGCTGAACGAATTGTAACCGTTGAACGTGTCCGGCACCGAAGAGAGGCATATGGGTAGTATGGAACGTGAAACTGCACACCTCGTTCTCGAAGACGGCTCCGCGTACCGCGGGGAAGCCTTTGGCGCCGCTCGCCCGGCCCACGGCGAGGTCGTGTTCAGCACCTCGATGACGGGGTACCAGGAGATGCTTACCGATCCTTCATTTGCGGGGCAGATCGTCGTGCCGACGTACCCGTTGATCGGAAACTATGGGATCAGCGAGCGCGACTTCGAGTCGGCGAGGGTTCAGGTTGCGGGGTTCGTCGTACGGGAGCACTCGGCTCGTCCCAGCCACGCGCTGAGCACGTCTACGCTCGATGAGTTTCTCAAATCGCAGGGCATCACGGGCATCAGCGGCGTCGACACGCGGGCCATAACACGGAGGCTGCGCACACGCGGTGTCATGAAGGGTGTGATAGCAGTCGATGAGACGCCAGAGCAGGCGCTCGCCCGCCTCAGCGACCTCCCGGACTACGGGGACACGGACTTCGTGCAACGCGTTTCTACGGAGGAGCCGTACGACTGGGACGACTTCACCACGAAGGACGGCTCAGAAGGTCAGGACAGGCCTTACCGCATCCTCGTTGACGACTGCGGGCTGAAGTACAACATCCTGCGGATGCTCCGGGCGCGTGGCTGCGAGGTCAAGGCTTTGCCCGCCAAGACGACCGCCGAGGACATCTTGACCCTCAATCCGGACGGCGTGGTCATGTCGCCGGGGCCTGGTGATCCTGAACTACTCGACTACGCGGTAGAGGCTGCAAGAGGTATCGCCGGCAGGGTGCCCATCCTCGGCATCTGCCTCGGCAACCAGATGATCGGGCGGGCATTCGGAGGCAAGACGTTCAAGCTCAAGTTCGGGCATCGCGGGGCGAACCACCCTGTCAAGGACCTCGAAACGGGTCGTGTATACATCACGGCGCAAAACCACGGATATGCGGTCGATCCCGACTCCCTGCCCTCCGAGCTTGAGGTCAGTCACGTCAATCTCAACGACGGCACGGTAGAAGGGCTGCGGCACACATCGATGCCGATCATGACGATCCAGTACCACTCGGAGGCGTCGCCCGGCCCACTGGACAACGAGTACATCTTCGATCGGTTCATTGAGATGGTGCGAGATAGTGATGTATAATAGTGGTGTACAAGTATGATGAGGTTGTTTGATGCGAACTACCATAACCATCGACCAGACATTACTGGATGAACTGGTGGAGACGACCGGTGAGAAATCCAAGAGCGCGGCGCTAAACAAGGCTGCGGAGGAATATGTGCGTCAGCAGAAGTTAAGGGACCTTAAGGACTACTGGTTGGGGATTCAGGTCGAGGACGGTCGAGACGAGGCGAAAGAGGCCGCCCGACGGCGAGAACGTTTTCTGGACAGCCTGAGGAAAGAGGATGGTAATAGCTGACACGTCCGTTTGGATCAACGCGCAGGAGGTTCGCGATGCGAACGACAATCGACATTGAAGGTGAGCTACTTGACTCGGTGGTCGACGCCACCGGAGAAAAGACGAAGAGCCGAGCCGTGAACGCCGCGCTGAAGGAGTATATCCGGCGGAAGCAGGTTCAGGAACTCATAGACTCGTGGGGCACGATAGTCGTTGACGATTACAGTAATGAGGCATTGAGACGAGATAAGGAAAGACGAGCCTTCCTCGATTCGCTGGGGAAGGATTCCCCCTAATGATTTTGGTGGAATCTTCCGTTCTCATGCACGCTCAGAGGCTGCCAAGTTCGGAAATCGCTAAACATCTGGCTTCTCTGATCATGTCAGGGGAAGCCGTTCTAACGGGCCCGGTCATCATGGAGTACCTACGTGGATCGCGGACTCAGGATGAGTTTGACTTCCTAGCCGCGCGAGTAGTCTCCATAGACTACTTGGAAGTGGACGAACAGACATGGGTGTTGGCAGGCAGCTTGAGTAGGCGGTACATACGCAGTGGTGAGACGATGTCCGACCTCGATGTCGTCATCGCGGCAACCGCCATCAGGCATGATGTGCCTTTGTACACTTTGGATGGAGGGTTCAAGCGAGTGTCGGAATTGAAGCTATATCAACCGCCAACGAGTTAACTATTGACCATGCTCAAAGCATCGTACGAATTCGAAAACGGGTACGTGAGACCGATATACAGAGGAATAGTCCTCTGGAACGGAAACGAATTCGATCCCGGCAACCCGGAGCGAGAGTTTAACGACTTGGTATATGAACTGGTCGAAGCGAAACACGCGCGGTCTGACGGCTACTACCTGAAGGGCATCAAGGTCACAATCGAGATTGAGGAAGTGACCAACCAGTGACCGCGCTCTCGGAAATCAAGGCGATATCGTTCGACGTGGATGGGACCCTGTGGGATTTCGAGGACGCCTTGTGGCGGGGTCTGGACGCGGCCCTGCGAGAAGTGCAGCGGATCGACCCCGAGCGTACTGAGGGCCTCACGGTCGACCATCTCGACCAGGCGTGGGTGGTGGAACGCGACAGGCAGTGGGGAAAGATCACCGACCTCATCAAGCTGCGGCACGACGCGATGCGTCGGGCATTCGCCGATATCGATACACCGGATAGCCACCTGGCTGGTCGAGCCACCGACGCCTACGTCGAGGAGCGGAACCGCAACAATGTTCCCTTCGACGATGTCGTGCCCGGCCTAGAGGCTCTGCACGGAATGTACACGCTCGGTACCCTGACCAACGGGAGCATGCGCCCGGAACGGCTGGGGCTGGAGAAGTACTTTAACTTCATCGTGATGTCAGTCGAGCACGGCGGCATAGAGAAGCCCGACCCGCGCATCTTCGAGATTGCCGTGAGAGAGGCCCGCTGTGAACCGCACGAGCTCCTTCACGTCGGAGACCATATCGAGTATGACGTGCGTGGAGCCAACGATGCCGGCGTCAGGAGCGTCTGGCTCAATCGCAACGGAGAGAGTCCCTCAGCGGATGTGAAGCCTGATCTCGAAGTGACTTCGCTGCGCGAACTGACGGACGCGCTCTTATCCATCACCACTCGAACATGACTACTTTGATGAACAACTCGCAAGGAATCCGATAGCAATGTCATCTACCAAGCCAAAGAAAGTTCTCGTGATCGGCTCCGGGCCCATTGTGATCGGGCAGGCGGCCGAGTTCGACTATGCCGGGACGCAGGCGTGTAAGGCCCTTCGCGAGGAGGGCGTGACGACCGTCCTCGTCAACTCGAACCCGGCGACGATCATGACCGACGAGGACATCGCCGACATCGTGTATATCGAGCCGTTGACCGTCGAGGTGGTCGAGCGGATCATTGCACGGGAAATGCCGGACGGGCTGCTCCCGACACTCGGAGGTCAGACCGGCCTGAATCTTGCGGTCGATCTCGCCGACGCCGGGATTCTTGACAAGTACGACGTTAGGCTTCTCGGCACACCCCTTGATTCCATCCGCAAGGCGGAGGACCGTGACCTGTTCCGCCAGTTGTTGCTGGACATCGGCGAGCCCGTACCAGCGAGTGAGACGGTTGGGTCCATGGAAGAGGCCAGGACGGCGCTGGAGGATCTAGGACTTCCGTTGGTCGTGCGTCCGGCCTACACGCTCGGAGGCACGGGGGGCGGCATCGCCAACACGCTGGAAGAGTTCGAGCGGATCGTCGGTTCAGGATTGGCTGCAAGTCCCATCGACCAGGTGCTGTTGGAGAAGTCGCTGGTCGGGTGGAAGGAGCTCGAGTACGAGGTGATGCGCGACTCGGCGGACAACTGCATCACCGTGTGCAACATGGAGAACATCGACCCGATGGGGGCGCACACGGGAGACAGCATAGTCGTCGCGCCAAGCCAGACGCTTTCCGATAAGGAGTACCAGATGCTCCGGTCGGCGGGGCTGAAGATCATCCGGGCACTTGGCATCGAGGGTGGGTGCAACATCCAGTTCGCCCTTGAACCGGGGGACGTGGTCGGGGCTACCCTGCCCGACGGCGGAAGGCAGGAAAGTCCGTACTACGTCATTGAGGTCAATCCGAGAGTCAGCCGCAGTTCGGCGCTCGCCAGCAAGGCTACGGGATATCCCATTGCCCGCGTTGCGGCAAAGATCGCCACGGGCAAGAGGCTGGACGAGATACCCAACGCGGTCACGCAGAAGACCGTTGCGGCCTTTGAACCTGCTCTCGACTACTGCGTGGTCAAGATACCGCGATGGCCGTTCGACAAGTTCCCTAGCGGCGACCGCACGGTCACGACGCAGATGAAGGCCACGGGCGAGGTCATGGCCATCGACCGGTCGTTCGAGGCGGCGTTCCAGAAAGCCGTCAGATCCCTGGAGATCACGGGACGATCCATCTTGTGGGAGGCGTCGGCTTGGCCCCAGGACCTCGATAACTGGGAGACGAGCTTACCGCTCCATCCGAACGACGAGCGACTCTGGGCCCTGCTATTCGCGCTGCGTCGCGGCGTCACGCCGGAAGCGCTTTCGCGTGTCACCGGCATCGACCCGTGGTTTACCCGCGCGTTCGAGAACATCATTCATATGGAGGCGCGTCTCCTCGGCGAGACACTGACGCACGACCTCCTCTGGCAGGCCAAGCGGTTCGGCTTCGGCGACGACAGGATCGGGCTGCTGACGGATAGGACTCATGAACAGGTGCGCTCCCTGCGTCGGCAGTGGGACATACGGCCCGTCTACAAGATGGTGGATACGTGCGCGGCGGAGTTCGAGGCGCAGACGCCGTACTTCTACAGCACCTATGAACAGGAGAACGAGGCGGAGCCGATTCCGGCGTCGAAGGCCGTCGTGGTGGGGAGTGGCCCTATACGCATCGGGCAGGGAATCGAGTTCGACTATTGCTCCGTTCATGCGGCCTGGGCGCTCCAGCGGGAGGGCATCAAGAGCATCCTCGTCAACTCCAATCCGGAGACGGTATCGACCGACTTCGACACGAGCGACCGGCTGTACTTCGAGCCGCTCGACGAAGAGAGCGTCCGCGACATCATCGAGAACGAGGTCTTTTCACCCTCACCCCAGCCCTCTCCCACGACGGGAGAGGGGGAAGATTTCGTGGGGGCAGACCACTCAATCCCACCGACGGTAGTCCAGTTTGGAGGACAGACGGCGATCAACCTTTCGCAGGTGCTCGACCAGGCAAAGCTGCCTATTCTCGGCTCGACGGCGGGGTCCATCGACACGGCATCGGACAGGCACCTGTTCGAGGAGTTTCTCGCACGGATCGGCATTCCGAATCCGCCGGGCGCCGCCGTCTCCACGGTGGAGCAGGCGTTGAGCGTGGCGCAGGAGATAGGGTATCCCGTTCTCGTCAGACCATCGTACGTTCTTGGAGGACGTGCGATGGAGATCGTCCAGAACGCCACGGAACTGCTGAAGTTCTGGTCGGAGGCAGTCACTGCGGCGGAGGGCAGGCGCGTCCTCATCGACAAGTATTTTGAAGGCAGAGAGGTTGAGGTCGATGCGGTATGTGATGGTGAGACGGTGCTGGTGCCCGGCATCATGGAGCACGTCGAGCGGGCGGGAGTGCACAGTGGCGACTCGACGGCGATCTATCCGGGCCTCACGCTTTCCGAGGAAGAGGTCGACACGATCGTCGACTACACACGACGCATCGGGCTGGCGCTGGACGTACGTGGGCTGATGAACATCCAATACGTCGTGGTGGGTGGAGATGCGTACCGGACACCAAACCGGCCTTCCTCTGAGAACGGAACTAGCGATGGACCAGGTACGCAAGTGTATGTGATCGAGGTCAATCCTCGCTCCAGCCGGACGATTCCCTTTATCTCGAAGGTGACAGGCGTGCCCATGGTAAGGCTTGCGGTGAACGCCATGACCGGCAAGTCTCTCAAGGAGCAGGGGTACGAAGGGGGACTGTGGAAGCGGCAGAAGCTCGTGGCAATCAAGGCGCCGGTGTTCTCGATGTCGAAGCTCGTGGGAGTCGATTCCTATCTAGGACCGGAGATGAAGTCTACCGGCGAGGTGATGGGTATCGACACCGAGTTCCGACCCGCGCTGGCGAAGGCGCTGATGGCTGCGGGAATGATGCTTCCGCCGAAGGGGGCTATCCTCCTCAGCATCGCGGACCGACACAAGGCGGACGCGGTGACGCTGGTCAAGGACCTGGCCGAGCAGGGCTATTCGATCTACGCGACCAACGGGACGGCCACCATGATCCGGGCCTTGGGCATTGATGTAACGACCGTTGCCAAGGCCCACGAGGCAGGGCACCCGAACACCGTCGATATCGTGGCCGACGGGACGGTGCAGGCAGCCGTGAATACGGTGACGGGGGATAAGACGACTCTTGAAGACGGATTCGAGATACGACGTGCGGCTGCTGAGGTACGTATTCCCTGCTTTACTTCGCTCGATACGGCGCGGGCGGCGGTGGAGAGTCTTACGTCGGGACAGGGCGGTTACAGTGTGAAACCTCTGCCGGAGTATAGGGCCGGGTAGGCTTTGGACATTTCTGGGTGAGTTTCGTTGGTGTGGTGTCTTTGTCCTTCGACGGGCTCAGGGCGAGCGGGTAGATCGTGCTAATCCTAGATTGCAACGCATGCCCGGCTGGGCATCCGCAATTGCTTGCTAATCGTCGTCGGGTGGCGAGGGGTTTGCCAGGCCCATGGTTAGGGATATGGGAACAAGTCGTTCAAGTTCGTCGAGCATCCACGAGCCGTCTTTGTGGATGGACTTGACCGGCCGTCGTGGGGAGAAGAGGGATGTGCCCCATCCGTGGGTGCCAATGACCTGGCCGGTGATGTCGGCGGCGGCGGCGGTGCAGAGGTAGACGATCTTGGGGGCGTTGCTCTCGGGGATGAGCGCCTCGTCCGGCTCTGGTGAGGCGACGAGGTCGGCGACGGGATAGCTGCCTGGGCGCGTGGCCGCCTGCTCTCGGAGCCAGTCGACGGCGCTTTCGGGTATCGACTCGACCATTCGGGTGCGTCCGCCGGGATAGACGGCGTTTACCGTGATGCCGTACTGTCGAAGTTCGTTCGCGGCCGAGCGGGCGAGGCCGACGATACCCTCCTTGGCGGCGGAGTAGTTGGTCTGGCCGGGTGAGCCGAGGGCGGAGATGGACGAGAAGAGGACGATGCGGCCCTGGCGCTGTTCGATCATGTGCGGGACGCTGTGCCGCACCATGTTGAACGAGCCGTGCAGGTGGACGTTGACGACGGAGTCCCATTCCTCTTCGCTCATGTTGAAGATCATGCGGTCGCGGAGGATTCCCGCAGCGTTTATGAGGATGTCGAGTCTTCCGAACTCATCGATCGCGGTCTGAACAATTTGGCGGGCCGAACCGAACTCCGATACGGAATCGTAGCTTGCGACGGCATGGCCACCCTCTTCCTTGATCTCCCCAACGACGAGGTCTGCCGGAGTGGCGGAGGACTCCGAACCGTCCACGCTGCCGCCGAGGTCGTTGACCACGACAGCGGCCCCTTCATCTGCTAGGAGCTTTGCCACGCCGCGTCCTATCCCGCGTCCCGCGCCGGTCACGATTGCCACTCTTCCCGTCAGTCGATTGCCCATTATTTGCAGTGCCTTACCGTTTCTCCCCGAACAGTGAGGCATTTGTACTTGAGGCCGGACTTGCCGTCTTCTATCGCGGCTTTGACGGTGGCCGCCGTCTCCGGGGATATCCAGCTCGTCCAGACGTCTTCGTGCTGTTTCAGAAACATCATGCCGGCGACGCTCGCCGACACACCGACTCGACCACCTCGGATCCGGGCGGCGAGGTCGGCCAGGACTTCCTCGTCGGCCTCGACTTTGTTCAACAGGTCGAACACCGGAGGGGCGGTCTCCTTCAACTGGGCCCGCACGCCAATCCTAACATCGGAGGACTCGCCGAACAGAGAGCCTGCGTCGACGACTTCGCCCGACTCCAAGAGCCGCTCGAACTGGGAGGAAGACTCGGTACGTGCCGCCTCGAGCACCACGTCAACGTCGCCGGACTGAAGGGCGGACGGGTAGTCACTCTCCGTTACTTCGACCAGTTCCATTTCATACACCATCCCGTGCACGATGATGTACCCGACGATGAAGTTCTCCATTTGAACGGAGGGGTCATCCCACTGCGCGAAGGCGACCTTCCCGTTGTAATCGAAGCCGAAGAGGTCTGCGGGTTCGGGTGTAGCCTCCGGCTCCGCTTGGTTGACAGTCTCTGTTTCGGTCTCCGCAGGGGTCTCGAATGCTGCGGGCGTGTCGACCGGGACAGGAGTCGGGGTGTACAGCTCCTCCGCCGACAGGAGTGGATCGTCCCTCGCGGATGAGCAGCCGAATAGCACCGCTGCCAGCAGGACGAGCGTGGCGGCGACCGCATGTCGATTTGTTGGCGTGTGTTGGTCCATTCGTTACTTGAAGAGGGTCGGAAAGAGGAGGTCCATCTCGTCCAACGTAGACGGTCCCCACTTGTGAAAGCTGCGAACGATAGAGGGGTTGGAGTATGTCCACAGGTCTCCACCGTCGACGCCGAAGACGTTGCCGTTGACGTGCGCCGAAAGATCAAGGCAGAGGGTTCCCGCCAGGGCCGCGGCGCTTTCGGAATCGTCATCGGAGGTCGCTGACATTGCTATAGCGTTGCACGTGACGCCGTACCTGCCGAGGTCACGGGCGACGGTTCGGGTCATGCCGATAATACCCTCGGAAGCAGCGGCAACGCTCACTCCATTTGAGTGGCCCAGCCCAGCGTCCGAGGTGATGGTTATCACTCGCCCGCCCCTCCTCTGCTGCCGGAACTGCACGCTGGCGGCGCGTGTGGGCATGAACGCTCCCTTCAAGGTGTGGCGGATGACCTGATCGAAACCTTCTACGGTCGTCTCCAGCAGAGGGAGCTCGCATGTCGACATGCTGGCGTTTATGAGGATGTCCAGGCCGCCGAAAGACTCGACGGCACGGGCGACGACTCCTTCGGAGCCTTCGAGAGTCGAGACGTCCCCGAAATCGGAGATTGCGGTGCCACCCGCGAGACCTATATCCCGGACAACTCTCTCGGCTGCTTCGATGTCCGTGTCATTTACGACGACGGATGCGCCTTCGCTGGTGAGCAGGATACTCGCGGCATGGCCAACTCCATATCCGGCGCCGGCGACGACCGCAACTTTACCTCGAAAACGCTGCATAGATGATTCTTAGCTCCGTGACGCGCATAGTATCTCACTACGAGGCAAATGTCTTGGAGTGCAGGAGTCGCCAAGGGGTGTGTTGTGAAGGGGAGATGGGGCGATTTGACCTTACATTTTCCGATATTTTCGGACATTGATTTCGGTCCTTCACATTTACGGTGAGGGCTGCAATTGTCCCGTCGCGGGATAGATGCTCTTCGACAGGCTCAGGGCGAACGGGGTTTCACGGACTTCGGAAACACCCTCTTAGGGATTAAGTCAGAGGGCTATTAGGGGCATGGGAAATTCGTTCTACTCGTTGGGACGGAGTTACGGCTCCCCATCCCTCTCTGGATACCGGCCTGCTCCGGTATGACGGACGCGTGGCGGTTTCCCCTGCCCATGTGGCGTCTTCCCTTCCGGGAAACTGAGTAACGCGCTGATGACGATTAGCCCATTGCCACGAGTTGTTTGGGTGTCACGAACCACTCGATGGTGGCGGACCGGCTGAGGCTGACTGCGGACAGGTTGAGCTTGCACATTCCGCCCGGCTTGAGGTTGAAGGCGGTGTGGTACGAGCCGGAGGCCACTGTGGATATGAGCTCGCTCAGGGTCGGCTCGTGGCCGACGAGCATGAGTCCACTGAGGGAAGAGTGAGCTTCGATGGTGCTCAGGATCAGGCGGACGTCTCCGGATGCCAGGGTTTCTGAAAACTGTATCGGCTCATCCATGCCGAGTCCTTCATGGACGATTTCGGCCGTCTGACGCGCTCTCAGGAGGGGACTGGATACGATCAGGTCAACTTTGACGTTCGCGGCCTTCATTCCCTTAGCTGAGAGCTGGGTACGCTTTAGTCCCTTTTTCGAGAGGGGACGGATACCGTCGGATGGGAATCTGTGCCCGTAGGGTTCGGCCTTGCCGTGCCGGAGTATGTACAGGTCCATGTTGGCCCTCCGTCTCGGATTGAGTTTAGGGTATCAGGTCTCAAGCCGCGAGAGGTGGGTCTTGGCGACGGATTCGGCGTGTTCAAGGACCTGCAGAGCGGTCCGAACGGAGTCACGCAGAGCTTCAGGATTGCTGCCGTTGGAGAGGAACCAGCTCCAGCGGGCAAGGAAGTAGCCAACGTAGAACGCGGCCAAGTCGTGCTCTCCAATATCCTCCAACATGCGTGTGACCCGCGTTCTGTTCATGCTCCAAACTGTCATGAGATCGCCGCCGGCAAGTTGCAGGACGATGGGGCCGACAGGAGACACGCGAAACGAGAGATCTCGAAGGAGCTCGGCGAGGTGCTTGTCCGGACGGTCGAAGACTCGATAGGGAAATCGATTGACAATGTCCGTGAAGGCGAGCAGGTCTTGACACTTGAGACGTTTCAACTCGTCAGTTTCGGAGTAGTCAGCGTCCGGATACTCCTCGCCCCACAGTACCTTTACCGAGTCCGGTGGAGAGTGCATGTAGCCGGGTTTGCGCAGCAGGCTGTTCAGGATCATGATCTGAGGGCGAGGGGTATGAATAGATTGGGGACACTTCCCCCGATATCGTCGTTCGATCTCCTGCTGTACGGCGATGGCCTGATCGAGGTCCTTGAATAGGGACTCCTCCCATTCGTCGTCGTGGAACCAGACGTGAAGATCAATGTCGCTCGCCTCGGGGACGTAGTCGATGGGAGTGTCCCACCGCTTCTTGGCGGAGCCCTTCAGGTAGATCGCTCGAATCTCGCCATTGGGGATGTTGTCGAGAAGCGTTTCCACGATGGCATCGGTCATGCACGAGACTTCGTGGCGGAGGCGTTTGGGGTCGGGGTAGCCGTCGATCCAGTTGGGAAGGTGAATTTGGTTGGGCATGGGGTGGGAGGTGGATCGTTTCGGTGTGCGATTTGGACACCGGGGGATTACTGCTCGAAGGTGATACTACGGTGGTGAGTCGCGTTCGGCAAGGAATTGCCCTTCGACAGGCTCAGGGCGAACGGGGTGATTTGAGGGTGCTGTGACGTGTCCCCTCTCCGTGTCTCTCCCCCGGTGGGCTGACAGGGGTATGTAAAATGAGATTTCAGCTACGCTTCGGCCACCGCAACTCTGTCATTCCGAGCGCAGCGAGGAATCTAAAATCCATAACAGCAAGACCGGACGGCCAGTGCCGCGCTTCTATCCCGACCAAGAGCGAAAACAGCGTAAGAACTCCGTGTGTCAGCTTTACGTTAGGACAGACACTTGAGATTCTTCGACTCCGCTGCGCTCCGCTCAGAATGACAGAGCCGGGTTGCTTTCTGGTCACTGGAGAGTGGAACGATAGAAAAATACATACCCCTGTCAGCCCCCGGCGGGGGAGAGATACAGAGAGGGGGTCTCTCCCGTAGAAGGGGAGAGGTTGGTGGATGGAGCTGGTGGTGGTCAGGCGTCATTGAAGTTGTAGAGGCCCAGGGCGGTCTTGCCGAGAACCCATTGCTTGTCTTCTTCGGTGAGCCAGTCGATGTGTTTTTGGAACATTTCGAGGGCGGGGCCGTACTTTGTCTCGCGTTCGACACCGGGGAAGTTCGTTCCCCACATGAGGCGCTGAGGACCGAATGCGTCGTAGATGCGCTTGAAGGCGTCGTGGGAGTCCCTGTAGGGGAAAGGCTCATTTTCCTTGTGGGGAGTGAGCTTGACGTAGACGTTTGGGTACTTTGCGAGATCGAGGACGGGCTTCATGCCGGGATACGGGGGATCCTCGATTCGGGGGGCGCCGCCGTTGTGGTCGAGGGCGATGGGCACTCCGGGGTGTCGAGCGATGATGGGCTCGATGTCCGGGTAGTGGATGGATGGGCCGTGCGAGATGAAGCTTGCGCCGAGCTTGGCGGCCCGTTCCCAGATGGCATCCTGGTCGGGATCCGCCCACATGGAGGGATGGTCGGGGCGGGTAAGGTGGATGCGGAGACCGCTGAAGCCGTGCTCCGTGACGAGTGTCTCGAGACGATCGGCTGCGCCCGGCTCGAACTGGTTGACGAGTCCTATGGCGGCAAACCTGCCTGGGAAGCGCTTCAGGACATCGCTCACGTAGGTGTTGTCGAACACGTAGTGGATGGGCTGGACGATGACGGCCTTGTCGACACCGGCCTCGTCCATCTTGGTGTTGAGGAACTCGACGCTGCCGTCCTCATTGGAGGTCCTGCCGTCGGCCATGGGATAGGTGTCATAGTCGCTGCTCCACACGTGCAGATGAGTATCGACAATCACGGTATTCTCCTCAGATTGAATGGGAATCACCCTGCCCTATTCGGCCAAGAGATCACGCAGATGTCGGGCGGCTTTTCCGATAAGTTCTGTACGGTCGTCGGGTTCCTGCCCCTCGTAGACGATGGAAATGCTCCCGTTGTAGTTGGCGGCCTTGATGATGCCGGCGATGCGTTCATAGTCGAGAACCTCTTCCCTACCGCCGGCGATCTTATAGAACTTGCAGCGCACGTAGCTCGCGTAAGGGAGGGTCTGCTCCATGTAGCCGTAGATGTCGGCGTTCGGGTCGGGCTCGCCTGCCGCGCCGGGGGAGCCCTGCCACTGTCCGGTATCCATGATCAGCGAGAAGTTCGGGTGGTCGACGTCGTTCATGATGCGCAGGACGTCGGGGCCGGTTGCCGCGAGGTTGCGGTTGTCGTGGTTCTGGAGGGCAACGACGACGCCCCGCTCCGCTCCGTACTCGGAGACCTCCCTGAGGCAGCGAGCGAGTGCGGCGAATAGAGGATCGCGATTTTCGGTCTCCTGAGTCTGCCAACCGAATACCCGGATGAGAGGCGAGCCGAGGACGAGAGCGACGTCAATTGCGGCCTTCGCATCTTCGATCCTGGCGCGCTGGGTGTCTTCGTCTCCCGCGAAGCCGCCCGCTACGCCGAGGTACCCTATGGGGAGTCCAAGATCAAGGCATTTCCGCTTGATGCCGAGCAGGTATGAGACATCGGTGGATGGGAAGGCGCGCAGATGAAAATCGAGGCAGTCGAGACGAAGATCGTAGCAGGTGCGAATGAAGTCCTCGACCTCTATGCCGACGCTCTTGTAGCTGAGGTAGTTACAGCCGATCTTTATCATTGTTCGTCCGTGCCGGAGTTGGTCTATAATGGAACGCCGCGACCACCACGGCGAGCGGCCAACAGGATACACCTTACCAAAGCCGTTTGCGAGTTCATGGGCCCGCCCAAGTATCCTCAGCATCCGACCATGACAAAACAGCAGTGTCCTGGATAGTCGTTACCCTTCTCAGTTCCGCCGTCCTGGGGATGATCGGCATTCTCGACAAGGCTTTTCTGTACCACTACGCCCGTTCGCACCTGACGCTTCCCCTCCTGATAGGCATAGGTCACATCCCTATCGGGGTCTTCTTCATAGTTGTTTCGCCCCTGGACGGTCTGACCGTTACATCGGCGGGTTGGGGGCTGGCGGCAGGCCTGTTCGGCGGGTTGGGGGGTGTGATCTTCTTCCGTGTGGTGGCGAGGCGGGAGGTGTCGCGTGCGGTCCCTGTGACCCAAACGTTTCCGATCTTCGTCGCGCCCATGGCCGTACTGTTCCTTGGCGAGAGTCTCAGGGTATTCGACTGGTTCGCCATCCTGGTGACGGTGGCGGGCGCTGTAATGATCTCGATACGGCAGGGTACGGAGGGTAAAGGGTTCGTCATCGACCGATCCTTCTACGAACTGCTGCTGGCGAGTATGCTGATGGCGGGCATGAACCTTGCGGCCAAGCAGGCGTTGGAAACGCTGCCTGTTTTCTTGGTGCATGGCATCCGGTCGCTGGCGCTCACGCCGATGCTGCTTGCATTTTCCGTCCGGAGCGAGTCTCTGGCGGACCTCCGCAGGATGGTTGCTGAAAGGAGTCCGGCCCTGGCGATCTTTGGGGTCAACGAGTACCTGATCGCCAATACGGGAATGCTCCTGAACCTGTGGGCAACGTCGCTGGGGCCGGTATCGCTGGTGACAGCACTGTCGGCGAGCACGTCGCTGTTCCTGCTGGTGTACAGCATTCTCCTGAGTCTGCGATTCCGAGGGATGCTCGGAGAGCAGGTGGGAGGTCAAGCGGTGACGGTGAAGGCGGTAGCCACGACTCTAATTGTGCTCGGGGTTGCGGTGATATCGCTCCGCTGAGGACGGCAAGTTCGGGAGAGATTGACACGAGGTTGCCCAACGCCTAGTCTGCCGACACTGCAAGACGGGAGCCGAGAGGAGTTGAACATGACCGATAAGACGAAGGCGGTAATCGTTGGAGCGGGGCATAACGGACTGGTGGCCGCGGGATACCTGGCTAGGGCGGGACTTGACGTTCAGGTGCTGGAGCGGCGGGACGTTGTCGGGGGAGCGGCGGTCACGGAGGAGTGGTTCCCGGGGTACAGGATCTCCACGTGCTCGTACGTGTGTCACATATTGCAGAAGAAGGTGATCGACGAGCTTGAGCTGCGGAAATACGGGTTCCACGTGTATCCCATCGACCCGATGCGTGTGCATCCTTTCCCCAACGGAAAGGTCATTACCTTTTGGCATGACGATGAGAAGACGGTAGATGAGGTACGCAAAATTTCACCGGAGGACGCGGACGCGTGGATGGACTGGGCGAACCTGTGGCACAGGGCGGTGCGAATTCTGAGCAGCTACTATCTGGGCCCGCCGCCGTCGTTGACGGAGCTTGCCGAGAGGTTCCACGAGGAAGGAGAAGAGGAACTGCTGGAGACGCTGCTCACGGTACCCTACCGGGATCTGATCGACCGCTATTTCGTGTCGGACGAGATTAAGGCCGCCGTGAGCAACGGCGCGACGGACGTGGGGGACATCAGTGCTCCGGGGAGCTCGTACCTCATTGGGCTGTACAGGTTCAGCGCGTTTAGGGACGACACGGAGAACTATGGGATTGTTCGAGGCGGGATGGGAGGAATCACGCAGTCGATGGCGCGGTCAGCGGAGGCAGCGGGGGTGTCAATACGGACGGGGGCGGAGGTTGAACGTATCGTGACACAGAGCGGACGAGCGGTGGGAGTGCAGTTGGTCGATGGCGAGGTGCTAGAGGCGGATATCGTACTGTCGAACGCGGACCCGAAGAGGACGTTCCTCAAGCTGCTTGAGGAAGATGACCTCGACACGGAATTCATCGATGAAGTGAGCGCGCTGAAGACTATGTCGGGGTCGGCGAAGTTCCTGTGCTCGTTGCGAGAACTGCCTGACTTTTCGGGATATCTCGGCTCGGAGTATAACCCGGAGCACCTGGCGATGATCTCGCTGTGTCCATCTGTGGAGCAGTCGGAGATAACGTGGAGCGAAGCGAAAAACGGCAGGATACCTGATACGCCGATAATCCAAGTGCAGATCCCATCCGTGTACGACAAGACGGTCGCTCCCGACGGGCGGCACGTCCTATCACTTTGGGTGCTCTTCCTTCCAACCCACGTGCGTGACGGGTCATGGGCGGAGAAGCGTCAAGAGTTTGGCGAACGGCTCATCGACGAGGTTACGAAGTACGCTCCGAATTTCAGGGACGCGATCATTGATTGGACGCTGCTGACGCCGGAGGATATCGAGGAGCGCATTGGCCTGACGGACGGGAACATCCGGCACATCGACATGATTCCCCAGCAGATGATGTCGCGAAGACCTATGCCAGGTTGGTCGGACTACAGGACGCCCGTAGAAGGGCTGTACCTATGCGGGGCAGGCACGCATCCCGGAGGCGAGGTGACGGGTGCGCCGGGGCATAACGCGGCGCATGTTGTGTTGGAGGAGTTAGGGGTGCGGTAGGGAGTACGCCTTTTGACGGGCTTAGAGCGAACGGGAGCCGACTTTGGACACCCTTTGTGAGGGCCTCATAGTGGGGCAACGCGGTCTACGGTAAGACCTAGGGGCCGCTCGAATTCCTTGTAGCGGACGTGGATTTCTACGCCGTTCACGCTGCGTGTGAAACCGGCGGTCTTTTCCTGGCGCTTGGTCTCTATCTCCAGCACGTTGTTTCCCTGCACCAAGTCGTCCAGCTCGAGGGTGAACTCGAAGAAGTGGGCGGACATGGCAAACGGTGCCTGAACGTCCATGCCTCCCGCCATGACTGTGGCCATGCGGAGGGCGCGCTCGTCGGTGATCTCGGCCTCTTCCAAGGGGAGGACGCGCTCGTTGAAGCGGAACTCGATTTCGTCCTCGACGCAGAAGTAGGAGAAGCGGATGCTCAGGACAGGCCTTCGCAACTCACCCTCAGTCTTCGCCGATTCCAATTCGTCGGCGATGGGAACATTCAGGGTGACGGTCTCCCCTTCCACGAGGGCTACGGGGAGATGCCGGTCGGGTGTGGTTGTCTCTTCACCCTCACCACCCTCGCGGGGGGCGAGCAGGTAGCGCTTGTTGCGACGTTCGTAGATTTCGGAACGGCCAAGCTCGCGGAGGACTTGATACTCGCGTTCGCCGAAGGGCCAGGGATAGTAGCCATCGAAGACGCCCGCCCAGCCGTTGCAGCTCAGGGTCTGGCTCAAGGCGCGGAACATCTCGGCATCCGGCTTACCGACGCGGTGGTCGTAGATGCGGCGTGGGGGACGATAGTAGGCCGGAACGCCGACTCGGTTGGCGATGTCGGGGAGCCAGTTGTTCGACATGCAGGTGTCGATGAGGTTCGCCCTTTCACTTCCGACAACGATATCGACGTCTCCTTCCTGTATCCACGTGGCCACGTCGAGACCGATATCGAGGTTTGCCTGCTCGTCGGCAAAGACGCGGGCCATGATTGGAATCTTGCGGTCCTGTTGGGCGCCGATGGAGTCCACGAGGTCGCGGACTTCTTCCATGAAGCGGTTCATGGTCGAGATGCCGGCCTCAGTCTCCTCCATGCGAAAGTAGAGCGGGAAGAACATGAAATCGAGCTCAATGCCGTCGGCCTCGTAGTCGACGAGCATCTCGCGAATCATTGCTTTCTTGTCTTCCCAGACGAGGTCGTTCGTGAAGTCGTAGGCCCAGCGGGTCTGGTGCTTTGGCCAACGAGGGTCGTTCACGCCGTGGCACACGGCTTTTTCGTGCTGCCATCGCAGCCATCCGCATCTGTCCGAGCCGGGAGCTTGGGCGTCCTGCAACCGGAGACTGGGGAAGACTTTCAGGCCGGTACGTCGCCCGTGTTCGATGACCTCACGTACCTGATCGGTGCCCTTCTCCCTGGCGACCTGCACCATTCGCATGATGCGCCAGTCGATGTAGCTCTCCCAGACCTCCTTCGCCTCCCCGACGACGCGACCTACCTTGCTGTCGTGGAAGTAGACGTCGCCGTATCCAAGTCCGAGCACGAGGAGATCGACTCCGGTGCCGAGAACCTCGTTGACCGGCTGGCGAAGCTTGTCGATGCTGACGGGGGGCTCCACCCGCTTGCCGTGGAAGTGGTGGCCGTCATTGTAGTAGATGAGGTGTGGACGGAGCATCCCACGCCTTCCCTATTCTGTAGGATGTCGCTCACGGGGAGCGACTTTCGTTTCTGCCTTTTGGACTGGCAAAGAATACTACCACAAGGGGCGTTATGGAAGACTGATGCAAACAGTTCCCGGTATGGGATCATACTATCGCCGTTAGTTGGCGCTGTGCTACAATCCGGGATGGTTTTGACGGCTGAGCCGCAGTATAGACGAAAGAAACGGGGTGGAGGGACTCGGTGGCAAACAGCATTAAAGTAGCGATTATCGGCGTGGGAAACTGCGCGTCTTCCCTGGTGCAGGGCATCGAGAAGTATAAGCACGTCGGGGAAGAGGACGACGTTCCCGGAATCATGCACCCCGTGATGGGTGAGTACGGGGTCGGCGACATAGAGGTCGTGGCGGCGTTCGACATCAACGAGACCAAGGTTGGCCTCGATTTGTCGGAAGCGATTTTGGCAGAGCCGAACAACACGGTTACGTTCGCCGAGGTCCCGCACACGGGCGTGACTGTGCAGCGCGGAATGACGCACGACGGCATCGGACAGTACGTGTCAGACATGGTGAAGAAGGCGCCGGGAGGCACCGCGGACATCTCGGGGACGCTACAGGAGCGCGAGGTGGACGTGGTGATCAACTACCTGCCGGTCGGCTCGGAGGAGGCGACGCGGTGGTACGCCGAGCAGGTGCTGGCCGCGAAGGTCGGGTTCATCAACTGCATCCCGGTGTTCATCGCCAGCGGCGAGAACGACTACTGGCAAAAGCGGTTCCGCGACGCGGGAGCGCCCATCATCGGCGACGACATCAAGTCGCAGGTGGGCGCGACGATCGTGCATCGCGCGCTGGCGCGGCTGTTCATGGACCGGGGCGTCCAGCTAGACAACACTTATCAGCTCAACTTCGGCGGGAACACGGACTTCCTGAACATGCTGGAGCGTGACCGTCTGACGAGCAAGAAGGTCTCGAAGACGCAGTCGGTGCGGTCGCAGATAGACAACGAGATTCAGGCCGAGAATATCCACATCGGGCCCAGCGACCATGTGCCGTGGCTGACCGACCGCAAGTGGGCATACATCCGGCTGGAGGGCACGAGCTTCGGCGACGTTCCACTGAACGTCGAGCTCAAGCTGGAGGTCTGGGACAGCCCCAACTCGGCCGGTGTGGTGATCGACGCCATCCGCTGCGCGAAGATCGCGAGGGACCGCGGCATCGGCGGTCCGATCCTGGCGCCGTCGGCCTACTTCATGAAGTCTCCCCCCGTGCAGTACCATGACGACGTGGCGCGGGAGATGGTGGAAGACTTCATAGCGGGGCGTGACGGGTCAGGGTAAGAAGAGAGACTGGGTTCTGGGTCTCCGCATTGGCTTCTCCGCTACGGACTCGTCGGCGTGTGTTTGCTGGTTTGCCCTTCGGCAGGCTCAGGGCGAACGTAGATTTACTCCGCTTGCCTATGGGCGTCTTTCTGGTCTAGGATTGCCCCGACATGGATTGTTGGACGGGGATTGCTAGTACTCAGTCAACTTAAATATATCGAATCAACCAGGTGCCGATTTATCCCCTCTCCCGTCGTGGGAGAGGGCTAGGGTGAGGGTGCTTCATAGTATCAAGACTATGTTGACTAGGTACTAGGATCGTGCAATTCGCACCACGTCCCCGCCCTTCCGGATACCGGCCGCTGCCGAAATGACGATTCCAGTTTGACGATCGGGATACGGCCGGAAAGGTGAACCGTGGTACGAGGGGGAATATGGACCGGTTGGCTGCTGAAGGGAATGGGCAGGTAGCCGAGAGCATTGCTCCCGGGGATTCCGACCGCCCACTCAAGATCGGCCTGGCCTCAGCCTACGACTTCGCCTCCCGTGGGGGTGTACAGACCCACATTCGCGAGCTTGCCCAGCAGTTGAGGGCGTGGGGTCACGACATTCGGATCATTGCGCCGTGCGCCGACCCAAGCAAGGTGGCAGACCAGGGGTTCATTCCGATGGGAAGGCCGTTCCCCCTTCCGAGCAGGGGTTCGGTCGGTCGGATATCGGTTTCTGTGTGGCTGCGTCCGAAGATCAAGCAGATGCTGGACGAGCAGCAGTTCGATGTCATCCACATGCACGAGCCGTTTTCGAGCTATGTCTGCGTGGGGATGCTGAGCCAGTCGAACGCCGTAAATATCGCGACGTTCCACGCCTTTCCGGGGTCACGGGTGTACGACCTGGGAGGTGCGCGGATCGCGCAGCCCTACTTCAAGATGCTTCATGGCCGTATAGCAGTGTCGCAGCCGGCGAAGGAGTACATCAGCAGCCACTTCGATGCTGATTATAAGCTGATCCCGAACGGGGTGAGGATTGACCAGTATCAGCAGGGAGTGGAGCCGTTTCCGCACCTGCAGGACGGGATGATCAACCTGCTGTTTCTCGGTCGAGCAGACAAGCGAAAGGGGCTGAAGTACCTGCTCCTGGCATATAGCAAGCTGAAGTGGGACTGGCCGAACCTGAGGCTGATCGTGCTGGGGCCGGGGAATCCGAACGACGAGTGCCAGAGGATCATCGCGGAGCGCAGTTTGCAGGACATAGAGTTCGTGGGGGCAGTGTCGGACGAGGAGAAGTTCCGTTATCTCAAGACGGCGGACATCTACTGCTCGCCTGCAACGGGGGGAGAGAGTTTCGGGATTGTGCTCGTTGAGGCGATGGCGGCGGGGCTGCCGATCGTGGCGAGCGAGATTCCGGGGTACATGACGGTGGTGCGGAGCGGCGTCGAGGCGATGACATTCCCTCCAAAGGACGTTGGAGCACTTGTGGATGCGCTTGGCAAGGTGCTTGAGGACGCAGACCTCAAGCGGAGGCTCGCGGGGAACGCGCTGCGGAGAGCGGACGAATTCCGCTGGGAGCGCGTGGCACGGCGGGTGCTGGACTACTATGTTTTGTGCATGACCAGTGTCGGGCGGTCGCCGGAAGTCCCGGTCCCGAGCACGCCCTAGCCCCCTACCCTATTTCTCATGCACCGACTCCGAAATCTTCTCTCTCCCATCGTTGACGGCATTGCACGCTTGTTGGTGAAGCTCGGCTTTTCGCCGAGCGGCCTGACGGTCATCGGCGTGCTGATCGCCTGTGTCGCGGCGGCGCTGATCTCGCAGGGTATGCTCGCCGCAGGCGGGGTCGTGATGCTGATCGCCGGGGTGTTCGACATGTTCGACGGGGCAGTCGCGCGAATGACTGACCGCGCGACGAAGTTCGGGGCATTCTTCGACTCGGTGATGGACCGCGTGTCCGAATCGATTGTGCTGCTGGGCCTACTGTGGTTCTACCTCGAGGACGGCGAGCAGCTTGGGGCCGTGCTGGTGTACGTCGCGATCGTGGGGTCGACGATGGTGAGCTATGCGCGGGCGCGCGCCGAGGGGCTGGGGATAGAGTGCAAGGGTGGGCTGATGCAGAGGCCGGAGCGCGTGGCGTCGCTGGGAATCGGCATCATCGTGGGCCAGTGGTGGGAGCCTGCGGTGCTGATCGTGCTGGGGCTGATCGCGGCGCTGACGGTGGTGACGACGGTGCAGCGGGTGGTGGAGACGGCGCGGGGTGCTGGGGAGTAGGGGGATCGTCACGCCAACATCAGGCGCTCGCCCTTCGGTTCGGGGATAGGGTCGCCGAACTCTCGCGCGGTTTCAAGCCACAGGTCGATGGCCTGACCGATGTGCTCTAGTGCCGCCTCCTGTGTGTCCCCGTGGGCTACGCATCCGGGAAGCTCGGGGGCTTCGGCGACGTAGGCGTCATCTTCGTTGCTCCAGTAGATGGTTATTTCGTATTTGTGCATGGGTTTGGTAGTCGAATGAAGCTAAGTGCAAATGACCGTCATTACATCTACGGAGGTCTGTCAGTTAGAAGATGAAACTTTCATACGTGAACTTCGCGATACTCGCCAAGCCTCATTTCCTCAACGGCCTGTTGAACATCGCTGAGCCGCAACTGAATGCGCGGCCATGATGTTGAAAGTAAGACCAGTACGGCAAGCTGTCGATCCGATAAATTCTGTTGGTTACGAAGTTGTTGATCAGTTGTTATGAGGAGCTCATAGCCTTCCCGTTCAGCTTGATCCAAAAGGTCGCCGTTATCGAGAGTCGCCCAGCCCAACTCAAAGGCGGTGTCGACCGAGTGCTCGGTCAAGTGTTGCCGAAGAGGAACGGGAGTGCCCTGATCGAACAGAATCCTCAAGAGCGCGCCGGAACCTCCGACGAACTCACTCCAGTGTGGTCTAGAACAGCTTCCACCTTCGCCCGGCCGACACCGGGGAACCACTCTAGGAACTGCTCGACGGACGCGCCATCATTGAGATTGTCGAAGAGAGCGGATACCGGGACGCGCGTTCCTTTGAACACCCAGGCACCGCTTAGCTTTTCGGGGTGTCGCTCAACTGCTGAGCAATGCTCCCAGTTTGGCATCGTTCTACCTCTCCGATTCCTCTGAGCGTAGTGTATCACGAGACCTTATGGGGTTAGGAACGCTAGGTAGAAGACAAGACTGGGGACCTGGGGTACCAAGATGGTCGTTCGATGATATTCCAAAGCCTGGTACCGTGCCGCTGGTCTGCCGGAATGCTTGACGAGGGAAAAGCAATGCTCGATTTCAGTCGGCTTGACCAGCTCAGCTTCGACTGTTATGGAACTCTCGTCGACTGGCAGACGGGGATTTCGGGGGCGGTGGGTGAGGTGTTGGAGGCGCGTAGGATGAGGGTGCTTGAGGTGGGCTGTCATAATCATATGGAGCCATTACGAGTCTGCCCCACACCCTTAGTGTCGCATCTCCTTAGGCGGATGGATAACTTTGAGCAGAACCTTGCAGACGATTTCCAAAAGTTCAAAGACGAAAACCGTCTGGCCTTCGCTGCCATCGCAAAGCATCTCGATGTTGATCTAAATCCTGCAGATACCGAATGACCACCTAACCACTAGCTAGAGAAAGGAAAGGCCGATGAAACAATCGACTCAGATCGGAATGCTGGTTGTGGGGATGGCGTTACTCACCCTATTGGGCTGCGGGCAGGAAGACGACTCGGCGGAGGTAGCCCCGACGCCGGATAACAAGTACGAGGTCAGCGTCGGACCAGACCTAGAGGGCTGTACGCCCGAACGGTGTACCGTTATCGTCAACGAGGCCACCTACTTCCATGTCGAAGGATGGCACGATTACGAGCCGGGCTACCATTACGTCATTGTGATCGAGCACTTCCAACGTGCCGACGACGATCACCCGAATGATGCGTATAGGTTCGGATTCAGGTTCGTCGAGGTCGTCAGCAAAACGAAGATGGTAGAGGGGCAAACCCCCTCAAATTAGTTTCGCACTTTCCTCCATCTCCCGGACCCGGCTTGACGTGCGAGAACGTATGTCCTATACTGCACAGAAGCGGCTCCCACCATCTAATCTTCCGATAACGAGGAAATGGCGCAGTTTCACAAAAGCCTCTGATATGCAGGCGCTCGGCCTTTCCCGGTCCGGCCCTCTTTTCAATCAACTGAAAGGGCACTTTACTTTACGATAACAAGACGAATGCAACACTATGCAACACTATGCAACACTATGCAACACTATGCAACACTATGCAACAAATTTCCCAGAATTCTCGCACAGGCGAGATCTTGCACCTCCCCGTACGGCCACCCCTCATTCACTCGGTCAAGTGAGCGCGGTTCACTGTGGAAAGTGACTCGCGCATCTCAATTCGACTCGCATAAACGTATGTGATCGGTACTGGGATTGACGGAGCGCGAGGAGAGGAAGCAGCGAGTGATTGACGAGATAGGGACGCATCCGAAGGACGGGAAGCCGATGTTGCTCGTGGAGACTCAGGACGAGTGGCGTGGGTGGCTTGAAGGGAACCACGGGGAGTCGGGCGGCGTGTGGCTGGTTTCTTGGAAGAAGGCTACGGAGAAGCCGTTTGTGCCGTTCATGGACGCGGTGGATGAGGCGTTGTGCTTCGGGTGGGTGGACTCGAAGATAAACAGGCTGGACGAGGAGCGGGCAATGCGGCTGTTCACGCCGAGGAACCCGAAGAGTCCGTGGTCGCGTATCAACAAGGGGAAGGTCGCGCGTCTGGTGGATGAGGGACGGATGACTGAAGCGGGCATGAGGCTGGTGGAGGCGGCGAAGGCGGACGGGTCTTGGAATCTCTACGATGAGGTCGAGGACCTCGCGATACCTCCTGACCTGGCATCAGCGTTGGCGGAGGATGGAACTGCCGGGGACTACTTTGGGAATTTCCCGGATTCGTCGAAGAAGAACATTCTGTGGTGGATAAAGTCGGCGCGGAGGCCGGAGACTAGGGCCACCAGGATTTCAAAGACCGTCGCGATGGCGGCAGAGAACCGGATGGCGAATCATCCGGCGGGCCGCGACAAGGGGCCTGCGCGTCGTTCCAGCTAAGCGGGCGACTTCGGCCTATATCTAAGGTCAGGAAGTCAGGAGCTGTGGTCCGGCGATCTTGCCGGGCTATTTTCATTTCCCTGTATTGAGACCCCAGCAACGCTATCGTGATCTCTGGCGTTAATGGGTTTAATGGATGAACAGGATTGAAGGTCGGGACATCGGGCCCACTTTGGGCAGGAGCATTTGCCATGAAAAAGGGATTCCTAACGACTCTTGTGATAGGGCTGGCAATTGTCGGAGTCCTTGGTTGTGGCGACGACTCCTCCACGACGACGCAGCCGAAATCCGTTGAGACGGCTCCGGCGTCCGAACCGACCGTGGAGCCGACAGCCGTGCCGACAATCGCGCCAACGGCTGTGCCCGAGCCTACCGCGACAACCGAGCCGACGCCGGAACCTACGGTGATGCCGGAGCCTACTGCAACGCCCATTCCGACGCCGGAACCCACCGTGGTGCCAACCGCCGTGCCGGAGCCTGCGTCCGCAGTGGGAGGCGATATGAAGCTCTCAGAGGACTGTTTGCCGGGCGGCGTGCTCGACAATGCGGCGGCGATCCTCCTATGCGGGAGGGAGGCTATTCAACAGGTCGAAAGCTTCTCCTTTCAAGGGGAAGTTGATCTGCTGGCGCTTTTTCCGGTCAACGGAGGAGAATCCGGGGAAGGAGCTATGCAGTTGAACGGCGTGATCGTCGCGCCCGACAAGCTCCGATTCGCCATCTCGATGGAGGCGGATGGGGAGAAGATCGAGATAAACGCGTTGATGCTAGGACAGGATGCTTACGTCCAAGACCCTGAGTCGGGCGAATGGTTCAAGGGAGTTCCCCAAGACGCGGATTTCCTGGGGTCTATACAGATGGTCGGAATGTTCCAGATACCGAACGATCCCAATGCGGAACTCGGGGAGACCGTGGAACTCGAAGACGGGACTAAGGGATACGCGATTGTCTCAGATCAGACGGCTCCGGGCGGCGGCATTACCAGTCTTGGACTTCCGAGCGGAATTCTGACTTGGATAGTGGGCGTCGACGATTTCCTAACGAGGGAAGTCAAGGTTTCAATAGAAGGCTTGGGCGATGAGCCGCTGGACTTTGTGAGCATTAGCTACAGCGGCTATAACGAAGAGTTTGAGATAGAGCCGCCGGCAGAGTATACGGCTCTTCCCGATGAGTTGATGCAAGCGGGCCCTCCGGCAGTGGTGACGGTCGTGGGACTCACAAGGAACGATGATGGCGACGTGGAGGTGAAGTTCGACGAGCCTGTTCAGGTGCAGGGCACGGTCGAGCTGTATGTGCTGGAACCGAAGACGGGTGGTTGGGGTCTTCCTCTGCTCGGTGGCGGCGGGACGGATACGCTGACATTCGACGCGGACGCGGAGGGCAGGCCCACGCTCGTCGCCGGAGAGAGTCAGATAGCGGGGTTCTCCTTCCCAAACCTGGAGGATAGGCTGATGCACGCCGATGGAGACATCGGGGTGAACTTGAACTTCGATGTGTGGACGTATGAGTAAAGGGCAGGACTGGGCGAAGTCACCTACTCACAGACCTGCAAGCCCAGTTCTCCGATGTCATTGTCCTCAACGTTCGCGATTCCTGCCGGCACACAGCCGGTGAGCCGATTGTCGGCAAGCCGCCACTGAACGAGGTTATCCAGTTCATCCAGCCCGGCGGGTATTTCCCCCGACAGATTGTTGTCCTTTAGCCAGAGTTGACCCAGATTTCCGAGTTTCCCCAGGGATGCAGGAATAGACTCTGTCAGACCGTTGCCGTGCAGCCATAGACTTTCCAAGCTGTCCAGTTCGCCCAACTCCTGCGGGATTGGTCCTGTCAGTTGGTTTTCGTGGAGTCGCATCCATCGAAGGCTGTCGAAGTCGCCGAGTTCTACAGGGATCGAGCCGCTCAACCGATTGTTGCGAAGATTCAGATCCCAGAGGTTGTCGAGGTTGCCTAACTCGGGTGGGATACTGCCGGTCAAGCGGGTTGTGTGGAGCCAGAGGTAGCGAAGGTTGGTCATGTTCCCCAACTCGAGAGGGATCGTGCCTCCCAACAGGTTGTGGTGAAGGTAGAGGTACCTCAGGTTAGGCATGTCTCCGAACCAGGATGGAACACCGCCCGTGAGGAGGTTGCTCTGGAGCTTCAGGCGGTCGAGGCCAACCATGCCGGACAGGTCGGGAATGGCGCCCGACAGGCTGTTGCCCCACAGCCACAACTCTCTGATCCTAGTCATCTCGTTAAGCCAGGCCGGGACTGCGCCGACCAGGTCGTTGTTCGCGAGATAGAGCTGTTCAAGGCTGGTCATGCTTCTGAGATCGGGAATAGGGCCGGATAGCCTGTTCGTGTGGAGATTCAGGACAACGAGATTGGTGAGGTTGCCCAATTCGGCCGGGATTCGTCCCTCCAGGTTGTTGCCGCGCAGATTCAGGTAGGTCAACTGGGTGAGCAGCGCCAGATCATTAGAGATCGAACCGCCCAACCGTCTGTTTTGGAGGTCTAGCCAACCGACGCGTTCAGGGGTGCCTCGGAGGGTAATTCCTTGCCATTCCGATATGGGAGTCGCCGCTGTCCAATTCAGCGACCTGTTGGAACCGGTCCCCAAAAGGACGTCGGCGGCACTGATAAGCGCCTCGCAGTCGGAGATAAGGGCGGGGTTGTTCACGTCATTCACAGCGCCTTCGGTCACACAGGAGTGATCGCTGCAGAACGGGAGATTGAGGCTCGCGAAGTCCGTGTCCTGTACGACTCTCAATCCGTCTGGGACGCAACCGGTCAGTTGGTTGCCAGAAAGGCGAAGGAGGGTCAATTTGGAGAGACCGAGCAGTCTGGTCGGAATGGAACCGGTCAACCGATTGTTGGAAAGCCGAAGTTGCTTTAAGTTGGCGAGACTTCCAAATTCCGGAGGTATTCCCCCAGTGAATTCATTCCCATAGAGATTCAGCACTTCTAGGTAGGTGAGGGTGCCCAATTCCGGTGGCATTTCACCGGACAACCGGTTCGCGTTGAGGTGCAGCAATTCCAGGTTTGACAGGCTGCTCAGTCCAGGAGGTATCTGTCCAGTCAGCCGGTTGTTGTCGAGGTGGAGATTTTTCAGCTTCGTGAGGCGGCTCAGTTCGAGCGGTATGGGACCGCTCAACCGGTTCCAACCGATCGCAAGATCCTCCAGGTTGGCAAGATTGCTGAGTTCAACCGGAATCGGCCCGCTAAACTGACTCCCGCCAAGTTGTAGATAGACCAGGTTGGTGAGTTCGCCCAGCCAAGCTGGTAGCGGGCCGTCCAGCGGGCCTCCTCCCATCCGCAGGGATTCCAGTTTAGTAAGACTGCTCAGCTCGTCCGGTATTGGACCTGACAGGTTATTGCCAAACAGGTTGATTGATTTAAGGTCTGTGAGATCACCCAGTTCGGCAGGGATTGGACCAGTCAGTCGATTGTCGTTGAGTAACAGAACCTCAAGATTGGCAAGACTCCCCAGTTGTGGTGGAATCGGGCCGGTCAAGTGGTTATAGCTTAGATTAAGCACTTGCAGTTCTGAGAGTTCTCCGAGTTCAGACGGGATCCTGCCGGTTAGGAGATTTGAAGGCGAGCCCCCACCTAGATCAATGCCCACGACGCGGCCTCCTTCAATCGACAGGCCGCGCCAATCTTGGATGGACAACTGCTCGCTCCAATGCAGCGGCATCGTGCCGCGCAGGATGTCCCGGCCCGCGAGGAGGGCTTCGCAATCTGAGACGAGGCCTGGGTTGTCTGTGGGATTGAGGACGGCGGTGCCGGAGGAGCAGGTGGAGGCAGTGTCAGTTTGCGCTGCGAGGGGCCGTAGCTCGAAGAGGAAAGCCGCCGATAGGCTCACGATTGTGACGGCCAACAGGGAGAGGAGGATCGTGAAGCGGCTTCGCAACAGCATCGCCGGATTCTCCCTGTTCTTGATACTTAATTGCAGATTGTAGTCATATTACGCACATGGTGGGACTGGTGCAAATGGGGTGTTGCGCACATATCTTTAGGACTGATGATACGAACTTACCAAATTTATGGATAGCCGACTTCGGATACTTATGAGCAGACGCTCTCCAATTGAGACAATGGAATTGAAAGGGAATCTCGAAGCTCTGGTTACTTCCCTGGGGTTCCGCTTTCGAATGCCTCCCCAATTGAACGAGACTGATGGCTTGAAACAACGTCGTTCAGTTCTAAGGCGCGTCTCACCGGGTACCGGCCCCGCATCGGGGTACGGGGTGACGTTCCTTAGCCGGGATGACGGTGTTATACCAATTGGGTGTGACTTTTGCCGTATTCTCAACTCATCGGGACTTTCCGGATTCCGGCCTTCGCCGGTATTGCGGGTGAAACTCGGCTGTGCACGGCCAATTCACGGTGTAGTCAAAACCAATTGGTACTAGACTCACCGAGGGTTTCTCGAAAGGTATGTGCGGCTACCCTTAGCTGTACTTTGTATAAAGTCCAGCTTTGAGTAATCATCTTGACATCAAAAGAATAGCGCACTATGATGCCTACATGAGAACTACGTTGACAATAGACGATGACATAGCTGAGAGACTGCGAGAGCAGGCGCGGCTTCATGAGAGGACATTCAAGCAGGTAGTCAATGACACCTTACGACGTGGGTTATCACCCGACGCGAGAGAGATTCCGAAGCCCCAATATAGGATCGTGCCCAATCGCAGCGCACTTGTACCTGGGATAGATCCGACCAAACTGAATCAGATCAATGACCAACTCGAAGCCGAGACTTTTGGCGCACCGAGCGCAATTTGATAATCCCTGACGTCAATCTGCTAGTCTACGCCCACAATGATGGGTCCCCCTACCATGATCCCGCTAGGCACTGGTGGGAAGGACTAATTAAGGGCGAAGAGAGGGTAGGGATACCGTGGGTGGTATCGGTGGGATTTGTGCGGCTGATGACTCACCCTAGGGTACTCGTCAGTCCGGCGACGCCTGTTCAAGCGGTTGACTACGTTAGAGAGTGGTTTCAATTCCCGCACGTAATATCGATCAATCCGGGTCCTGATCACTTAGTCCACTTTCGGCGGAATCTGCTCGCAGCCGGGGTGGGCGCCAATCTGACAACGGACAGTCACCTAGCGGCCGTCGCTATGGAATATCAGGCGGAGGTCCACTCCAACGACATGGACTTTAGTCGTTTCCCGGGGCTGCGTTGGCGCAATCCCCTGTGACGGGGACGGTGTGAGCTTCCCTCTTCGCTTCGAACTCGAATCACTCTGCATCGGCGATAGCGATTCACGGTGAGGCTATACTTGCCATGTCTTTACTAACTAACTATATTAGTACCTAACGGAGTCCCTTTCAACAGTTCACAGAAATACGGGGGGAGCATGGTGATAGACCGAGAGCGGATGTACCAGGATATGGCGGTGCGCGGGAAGTATCAGCGACTGTATACGCACCTGTGCGCGCTTCAAGCCCGCGAGTGGAAAACCTCATTTAGCAAGATAGAGTCGATTATCGGTTTCGAGTTGCCGGCGTCGGCGCGTCTTCATCGGCCATGGTGGGCGAATCAGACCCGTGGGAACGGGCACAGTCAATCGCTTGCGTGGAGCCTTGCCGGGTGGGAGACGGCGGAAGTCGATATGGAGGCTGAGACGCTGGTGCTCAGGCGGCGTAAACGCCCGCAGGGCGATCGCAAGCGCAGCCTTGACGATACGTGGCCGGTCCACGCCGCGGGGAGATGGCCGGAAGCCCTGAGTCTCAGGCGAGAGGACATCTATGAGGAGAGGGTTTAGCTCTCCAGATGTTCATTGACACCAACGTCCTCGTATACTCCCGCGTGCTTGAGGCCCCGCAGCACGAGACGGCGAGGGCTATGCTGGAACGCGCCCTACAAGACGAGGAACCCTTGAAAATCAACCGGCAGGTTGTACGTGAGTACCTTGCAGTCGTGACCCGCCCGCAGACGTGGCCGGTCGCCATCAGCCGCGAGGAGGCGCTGGCCGACGTGAATAGACTGATCGGCAACTTTGAAGTACTGGAGGACGGCCCCATCGTGACTGAGCGGTTGGTGGAACTGTGTCGGGAGGTTGCAGTAGGAGGACGGCAGATTCACGATGCGAATATCGTGGCGACTATGCTGGCGTACGGAGAGCGGAGGTTGTTGACCTTCAACACGGCAGACTTTCGGCGTTTCGGTGATCGGATTGAGTTGGTGGGGGTTAGAGAACTTTGAGCGTCGGGGCGCAATGTTGTAAGAATGCAGGGACTGCAACCGATTATTCCGAGAGGTGAAACGGACAGAATGGGTTCCAACTGTGAACGTAGACTCATAGAATCCCCAACCGACCAACGGGTCCGCTTCCGGCGCAGCTCCCAGTGAATATCAACCCATTTTGAGTTTTCGACGAAGATGTGGAGACACAAGTGTCTTGAAGTATGCAACTGAAGGAGTTCAACGTCCTCGCGGCCTGATACTCGCGCCATTTGCGGAGGGGGCGTTGCAGCGATTGGCGCGGAGGCTCGATGTCGAGTACGAGAGCTGGATGGAGTCGGGGCGGCTGCATGACCCGGAGGAGTTGGCCGTGAAGCTGAACGGTCTGGGGGCGTCGGTGCTGGTGGTTGAACTGGACTTCGTATTCGAGGAGGTGTTCGAGGCTGTCCCGGAACTCAAGTTCGTAGGGATCTGCAGGGCAACGACGAGTCACGTCGATATCGAGGCGGCGACGGCGAACGGGGTTGCGGTGGTCAACACTCCCGGCAGGAACGCGCAGGCGGTGGCGGAGCACGCGTTGGGGCTGATGTTGGCGCTGGCGAGGCGAATCCCGGAGGGGCACAGCTACGTCACGGGCGGTCGATGGCTGAACCCCGTTGGGCCATACATCGAATTGAGGGGCGTGGAGCTAGCTGGCAGGACGCTGGGCATCGTGGGACTCGGAGCCATAGGACGGCGGCTGGCAGAGATGGCGGGAGCGATTGGAATGAAGTGCCTCGCGTATGATCCGCATATTGGTTCTTCACCGCCCGGCGTGCATTTGAAGGGTCTGGACGAGGTGCTGGCTTGTTCAGACTTTGTATCTGTTCATGCACTGTTGAACAACGAGACAGAAGGCATTATCGATTCGAGAAGGTTGGTGGTCATGAAGCCGACGGCGTATCTGTTGAATCTCTCGGATGCCAGAATCGTAGACCGAGACGGGCTTGTGAATGCTCTCGAAAGCAGGAGTATTGCGGGGGCCGCGCTGGACGTATTTGAGACTCATCCCATCACTCCCAATCATCCGCTTCTGAGGCTCGACAACGTAATCCTGACGCCTCACTTGGGGGGAGCGACGGAGGAGACCATCGAGCGATATTCCAAGATGATGGCGGACGACATCGTGCGGTTTCTCGATGGCGAGAGGCCGTTGAATCTCGTCAACACCGACTTTTGGAAGACGCAGTGAGCGAGCGATACATAGTAGTTGTAGACGCGGGGTCGACGCGGATTCGATGCTACGTGTTTGACTCGCACGGCAGAGTGGTGGTGGAGCGGTCGGCCTCCTGGAGGTATGTTGAGCCCGAATTGCCGTCGCCGTATATCTGGGAACTGGACTCGGAGAGAGTTTGGGACTCGATAGCGAGACTCATCGCTGAATGCGTCGGAGCCAGCAAGGTTGAGGCGCGGCGAATCGCGGCCATTGCCGCCACGAGCCAACGACAGGGAGTCGTCTTTCTCGACAGGGAAGACGGCGTTTTGTACGCAGGGCCGAATACTGACATAAGGGCAATTTTCGAAGGCGCGGCAATTGACGAGACGAAGGGTGAGCAGGTCTTCGATGTGACTGGTCGGCTGCCCTCGCTTTTGTTCACGGCTGCCAAGCTGCGATGGTTCAAGCAGCACAAGCCGGAAGTCTACGAGAGAATCGACCGGGTGGTCACCCTGGCGGACTGGTTGAGGTGGAGCCTATCAGGTGAGCTGGTGAGCGAGACGACGTTGGCGGCAGAGGCCGGACTGCTGGACATACGGAAGCGTGACTGGTGCGCGGGGCTGTTCGATGAGCTTGGGGTCAAAGACATCTTTGGAGTTCCAATAGAGAAGCCCGGTACGGTGGTCGGAAGCGTCCGGCAAGAGGTCGCTGACGACATCGGCGTTCCGGCCGGCGTCCCGGTGGTCGTGTGTCCGGCGGATACGCAATGCGGGCTCTTGGGACTAGGGACCGGTCGTGTGGGGCAGGTGGGAATCGTAGCGGGGTGGAGCATACCCTTACTAACGGTCATGGAGGAGCCAATTTTCGACAGCGAACGAAGGATCTGGACAGGTTGTCATGTGGATCAAGGGCTGTGGAGTCTGGAAAGCACGTGCGGAGATGCAGGCAACTCGTACCGGTGGCTGGCGAATACTTTGTGGGAAGGAAAGGCCGATCCATTCGACGGAATGAATGAGGCAGCGGGCAACATCTCCGCCGGATCGGATGGAGTCCTGGCGTATTTGGGGGCGTCCCGGATGGATATGAGCAGGATAGGAATACGGACCGGCGGGTTCAGCTTTCCGACACCTCTGACGTACAGCGGAATCGGACGTGGGCACTTGACGAGGGCGGCGCTTGAGTCCATAGCGTACGCGGTGCGAGCGAACCTTGAACAGTTGGAATGTTTAGGCAAGTTCCAAGTGTCCAAAGTTGCCGTGGGAGGGGGTATGATAGGCACATCCACGTGGGTGGAAATGTTGCCGAACGTGTTGGGACGTCCAGTGGAGGTGGCGACTTCGGCAAACGTGACGGCGGGGGGAGCTTTCGTTTCGGCAGCGGCTGCGCTGGACGGTCATGATTCGCTTGTCGATTTGGCGGAGGAGAGCGTGACGACGAGGACATTGGAGCCGAGTCCCGTCGATTCGGCGGAGTACGATGACTATTATCAGCGTTGGGTGGAAATGGGCGAGTATCTGGAAACGGCGGGGATGTAGGACTGTGTAATGAGCATGGACACCGCCAAGCAGCAGGTCGCCGAGGTCGCGAGGAAGATGACCGAGCTCGGACTCGTCTCGGGGACGAGCGGGAATGCCAGCGGACGAGTGGCTGGCGGACTCATGGCTATAACGCCGATGGGCAAGAGCTATGAGGGAATGTCGGCGGGAGACGTCGTCGTTGTGGACGGGGACTTGTATCCGGTCGACGGGGACCTGATGCCGTCATCGGAGTCGCTGCTTCACGCGGCGATCTACGCGGCGCGACCGGACATTGGGGGCATCGTGCACACTCACGCGGTCTACTCGAGCGCGGTGGCGACAGCTGGCATGAACATACCGCCGATCGTCGATGAGATGGTCGTGAACCTCGGCGGAGAGGTGAGGGTGTCGGATTATGCGCCTCCTGCGTCGGAGGACGTGGCGGAACTTGTCTGCGAGGCTCTCGGGAACAGGGACGCGGCACTCATCCGCAATCACGGGGCCGTCGGTGTGGGTGTGGACGTTCGAGCTGCACTGGAAGCGTCGGTCCTGACTGAGCGGGTCGCCAAGATATTCGTGCTGTCATCGATTCTCGCTCGCCCCTCAACTCTACCCGACGAGGTGGTGGCGTCCGAAGCAGCGATTTTCGAAATGCGAAGGACTGCCCGCAGCAACCGGATTGCGCTAGACTCATAGGGGCCAAATCAGTTCAATGAGGACCAACCCATGGTATCTGTTCCCGGATTTATCCTGCGACGCCTATATGTGAAAGGCAGCCTCAAGAATGCCGCGACAGGATTTGAGTTCGAGCTCAGAAACATACTTGGATCGGGCTATTCCACCAAGGTCTGGCCGTTGAAGGTGGATGGTGAAGAACTTTCGGCCGATAGGAGCTACTTCAATGTCGAAGGGAAGGAAACTCCGTTCACTGACGTGTCTGCGGAGAACACCTTCAGCCTGGAGATCAATAAGACGATCACAGTGTGGACCGACGGAATTTCTCTGGAAGCGGGTGCGCACACTGTGGAGATGGGGTTCGACGTCCCGGGGCTGGGCTCGATGAAATTCGACTTTACAGACGAATTGGCGGATGGGTGAGAAACCTCGCCGCATAGCCGTGACGGGGGCATCGGGATACATTGGGACGGTGCTGATCCGCCGGCTGGCGGAACGCGACGACGTATCGGGCGTTCTTGCTATCGACGTGAGGGAGCCGCGCCAGGACCTCGGAACGAAGGTGTCGTTGGTTCGGCAGGACGTGTCGGAGCCGTTTCCCCGCCTGTTTGCCGAGCACGAGGTGGACACGGTCGTACACCTGGCGTACCAGTTGCGACAGGGGAGGGACCGAGAGGCGACCCGGCAAGTAAACGTGGGAGGTACACGGAACACCATCGAAGCGTGTCGCGAGGGTCGGGTCAGGCGGATCATCTACCTCAGCAGTACGAGCGTGTACGGAGCTCACGCCGACAATCCTAATGTATTGACGGAGGACATGCCCGCCCGTCCGGTTTTGGGTTTCCAGTATAGCGAGGACAAGCTCGCGTCGGAGATCCTGCTGAACGAGTTTGCATCGGAGTCGGACAGAGTAAGCGTTTGCGTATTGCGCTGCTGTCCAGTCATGGGTCGGAATGCCGACAACTTCATTGCCGGTGCCTTTGACAAGCCTTTCCTCGTGGCGATTTCGGGAGCTAATCCGCCGATGCAGCTCATACACGAAGACGATGCGATACGCTGCATGGAGTTGGCAGTATTCGGATGTGCCGAGGGGCTGTATAACGTCGGAAGTGCCAGTTCGATAAGGTGGAATGAGATGGCGGCAGCGCGCGGCCGGCGTGTCGTTTCTCTGCCGTCGTGGGTACTCTCAGCGGCCACACAGATCACGTGGACGCTGAGGCTACAGTCGGACTCGCCGGCTGTTGGACTGCACATGATCAGGTATCCGTGGTTCGCGAGCACTGAGAAGATCGAACGCGACATGGGATTCCGTCCACGATATTCCTCCAGGGAAGCGTGGGACGCGTATCTTGAGAGAGCGAGGTCATGAGCGGCCGACGCTCAGACAGGCTCATCGCACATCAAATGACAGAGGAACATTATGGGAGACTTCTGGATTCAGGACGGCGAGAGAATGCTGTTCATTGGGGACAGTATTACGGACTGCGGCAGGTGGGATCGTGCCGCTCCGCTAGGCGACGGGTACGTGAGCATGTTCACGGAACTTGCCACGGCGAGGTATCCGGAGAGAGACATCGAATGGGTCAACATGGGCATCGGGGGCAATAGGACCTCGCACCTGAAGGAACGCTGGCAGGCTGATGTGCTCGATCAGAGGCCGGACCGTCTCTCGATCAAGATCGGGATCAACGACCTGAACAGCTTTCGGAGAGGAGACCGCGACGGCGTGCCGCCTGAGGATTACCGGCGGAACTACGAGGAGATCTTGAGTTCCACCCGTAAGACACTGGGCGCAATTCCCATACTTCTCATAACGCCGTTCTACATCTCGACGAACACCGAAGACGAGGTGGAAGGAACGATACTCCGCATGATCCCCGAGTACATCGGAATCGTTGAAGAGATGAGCGTGAAACATGGCGCGATGCTGCTCAACTTGCACGACGTGTTCCAGGGGCACCTGAGGTACCGGCCGGCGAGCGTGTTCTGTCCTGAGCCCGTGCATCCGAACCATACCGGTCACATGGTTATCGCCAATGCGCTGATGGAGTTCCTGAGCCGGTGAGTCTTGCAATTTGGACGCGGATTTGTTGGCTCCTCCGAAGTCTTCGTGGCTGGAATTGAGTAGAGACTTGAGGTTATGAGTACAAAGAAACAGCCCTGTCTGTCGAAGGGATTTGCCAGCAGCAGAGAGTTGGAGAAGCTGGGGCTGCGTCCTGGATATCGAGTCGGGCATCTGGACGGGACGACCAACTACGTGACGGATGACCGGTACGATCGCGGGCCGTACGACCGTTTGCACCGTGAGATGACGGTCGTCGATGCCTACTCGGCGCTGGTCGACATCGAAGAGCTGCAGCGTGGCGGTATCGACGTAGTCATTCAGGCGCTTGGACCGGAGGAGCTGTTCGTCCAGGAGGAACTGCAGGACCCGGCTGAAGAGCCGCCGCGCGGGGTGCGGTCGTGGCAGCCGGTTTTCGAGGGGGACGAACTGGTCGAGCGGATCAAGATCGGCATCGACGAGCACATGCGCTTTGCGAAGGCGCACGAAGAGCATATCGAGGCAGCCCTAACGGAGACGGACGTGCGGAGAATTGTCTCCGACGGCAGGATCGCGATGCTGCTGATGCTGGTGAGCGGTTACATTGCGGACAGCCTCGATGTGTTGAAGGAGTACCACGATCTTGGCATCCGTGTGATGTGTCCGAGTCATCTGGCGGCAACTTCCTGGGCGGACTCGAGCGCGGAGTTGAACGACCCTCCTGGCCTGAACGATTTCGGACGTGACGTGATCCGCACGTGCAACGAGATCGGGGTTCTGGTCGATCTTGCTCACTGTTCCGACTATACGTGCCGCGACGCGCTGGAAGTCGCCAACAGGCCGGTGATATCCACGCACACGAAAGTCAGGGCCACCACCGGGAGTCTGCGAGACATGAGCAACCAGGTGCTTCGGGGCGTCGCCGACACAGGCGGGGTCGTTTGCATCCTTGCTCCGACGCCGCGGACAGCCGAGGAACGTCATGCAGCGCGACTCAAGCGGGACAAGAACCTCGCGGAGAGATACGTCGATTCGTTCGAACTGGCGGCGGCGAAGCTTGCCGATGCCCAGGTGTGGGGGACGAAGCTGGATCTCGACTCCATCAACCACGCGGTGGATGTTGCCGGCATCGACCATGTCGGGCTCTCGTCCCACGCGCAGAGTGTGCCGCAGTGGAAGGAGTTTACGGAGGCGCTAGTGGAAGGCGGGTACTCTCATGAGGACGCGGCGAAGATTCTCGGCGGCAATGTGCTGCGCGTGCTTGGGGGGACAATTGGATAGTCAATTGAGGACGGCGCATTCCTTGAATCCTCGTCTTCATGGAGTGCGATAGTCCCGATTGGGTTCGGAACACGTGATTCTATTGTCGTATTCGCAATAGTCCGAGAAGGCAGTTTGAAGATTTCCACTTCATGCCCCATGGGGTTTTTTCCGCGATTTCTCTCCATGCTTTGGAGCTCAGTGTGACGAGTCGCTGGGGCAGTCCAATCAACTAAAGGGGTTGAGGGTGGGGACACCCGTAGGTTCGAAGTGGCGAACATTGCGTGTGACTACGGTCAGCCCATGTTCCAACGCTGTAGCGGCGATGAGGAGATCGGCGCTGTCATACCCAAGAGTCGCGGACAATTGGCCCCAACGCCGTGCCGCAGAGGTATCTACCGGCAGTATGCGGTCGAGGTACCAGTCCAGCACGCGATCCAGCCATACGGCCAACTCGTTGGCGAACGATTGATCGCGTCCCAGTTGTCGAGTAATGCCTCGTTCTATCTCCCCAATGGTAACAACACTCAAGTATAGATCCGCCGTGCGCTGGGTCTCGACCCAATGGACGGCCCGGGGATTTCGATCGCGCCTCCGCAGGGCTGAAATCACGTCCGTGTCGAGCAGGTACATCACAGGTCCTGTCGGCGATCCGGGAGGGAAAGGCGCTCAAAGCCCTGATCGTCCTGCGGGATTTCCAAAAGAAGCTTACCCAGAGTAGGAGCGTCGGACTTTTCCATTTTACGGAGTCGCGCATACTCCTCCGCGGCAAGGACAACCACGGCAGGCTGACCTCGTCGAGTGACTCGCTGAGGTTCGCCGGCAAGCGCGGCATTGACCAGCGCACTGAATTTGTTTTTCGCGTCCTGTAGTGGCCACTCAGTCATATCTAATTCCGGCTAGATGAACTGGCTAGATTATATCCCATACTCAACTGACGAGCAATATGCACCGGGCAGCGAGAGGTTGATTCCATTTTGGAGACTTTTCATTCCCCCAGGTGAAAATCGGATGACTCCCCTGCCCGCCTCTAAACGCCGTGCTTGGCGAGGAGTTCTCGAAGGTGGTTGGCGGCCATGCGAACGGCGTCGGGGGTGGAGGCCATGGTGTCCGGGCGCAGCTCGAAGACCATCGAGATGGCGCCGTTATAGCCGACGTTCTTGAGGATTCCGACGATGCGGTCGTAGTCGATCCATTCTTCGTACCCGTTGTCGATGCGGTATATCTTGGCGCGGACACAGGAGGCGTATGGAGCCACCTCTTCCATGTAAGCGTAGATATCGACATCGGGATCTATTTCTCCGATGGGATTGCCTCCCGGAGAGCCCATCCACTGCCCGCAGTCCATGATGTAGGTAAAGTTGGGACGGGCGACCTCGCTCATCATCCTGATGACGTCGTCGGCCGTGGCGATGGCGGCGCCGCTGTCGTGGTTCTGTACTCCAACGATGACGCCCTTGGAGGCCGCGTAGTCGGAAATTTGGCGGAGACGCTCGATCAATCCCGGCCAGTACTCCTCGATGAGTGTGCCGTCTGGCGTTCTCGCGTCCGGCGGGCCGCCTATGCGGAGGCGAACCATGGGAGCGCCAACGGTGAGGGCTGCGTCGACCTCGCGCTTGGCCATCTCGACGGTCATACGACCCTTTTGGATTTCGTGACCGAAGAGGCCGCCTCCACGCCCGATGTAGCCGATGGGCATCCCGTTCCTATGGGACAGCCGTTTGACGTGGGAGAGATGTTCGAGGTCCATGGGCATGTCGAAGAGGTGGAAGTCGATGGTGTCCAGTCGAAGTCCGTTGGCGAACTCGACAAACTCGTCGACGGAAACCAGGTCGGTATGGCTGCGGTCTCGTTGTCGAATCGCGGGATCGACGAGGCATCCGAGCTTGATCATGGTCTGTGACCTCCTTCCAAGTATTCATCAGGCAGTTTGGGCGCAGTGTACCATGCGACCGTGGAAATGACTGTTGCGTTCACACGCGGATGGGCGAGTAAGGGAGTACGTCTCGCGGAAGGTGATGGTGAAAAGGGGCCCGTCCACACGTTTCGGGACACGGACTACTCAATGGTAGGTGATTCGCCGCTGGGGCCGTTTCGACTCCACGGGACGGGCGAAATCTTGGCCACCGCCCCACCCTCCCCATGGTACACGAGCCAGCTCGTGTGTCTTGAAGAAGAGTGGTCTCTTTTGAGCACCGTTACGGATGACGAAGGACGGACTTCAGTCTCGAATCGCATACCTGTCGTGGCAGACGAGACGGGCATCCATGCCGGCATTGTGAGTTGTTAGCGACGGAAGATGCCCATTCTGCAATTCGGGTCTCGCGTGCGGTCTTATGGAAAGTGCGACATCGTGCTAGAGTGAACCTTCGTGAGTCTCCGGAGTTAGCGGATGTACTTTGACCTGAGGTTGTTTGGACTAACACGCGGCGTAAGGCTGCGGATAATCTTCGCGGCAGTGCTGGGCCTAATCGCAGTGGGCGCAGGGGTCACGCGGCTGGCCATTTCCGGCGTGGTCATCTACCGGGTCCTGGCGGGAGAAGCGAGCTTTTCGGAGCTTGTATTGTCACTGCTGGCAATCTCGGCGCTGATCGGAGCGCGGAGCCTGTTTCAGTACTGGCAGAACGCGGTCAGCCACCACACCGCGAACATCGTCAAGATAGGCCTGCGGCGGGACGTATACGCACACGCCCTCAACCTGGGGCCGGGGTACTTCGACAGGAACAGGACGGGCGACGTGGTGCTCACGTTGGTCGAAGGCATCGAGCGCCTGGAGACGTTCTTCGGGCAGTACCTTTCGCAGATCCTTGTGTCGGCTATAGCTCCCCTGGCGATATTTGCGTTCATGGTGACGCTTGATCCGTACATCGCGCTGATCTTCCTGGTGTTCGCGTTCCTCACGCTCGCCGTCCCGGCCATGTTCTACCAGTGGAATCGAGACAGCAGCTTCGGGCGTCGCAAGGCGTATGGGGAACTGGGGGCGGACTTCCTGGACAGCGTTCAGGGGCTGGCGACCCTCAAGGCATTTGGGCAGAGCAGGAGCCGTGGCCGGACCCTGTCGGAGAGGGCAGACCGCCTCTATAGAAGCACGATGGGCGTGGTCGCCGCCAACAGCGCGACGAGCGGCGCGTCCATCTTCTTCATGGCAACGGGAGCGGCGGTGGCGCTGGCTGTGGGAGCTGCCAGAGTGAGCAGCGGCGAAATGGAGCTACGTCCCCTGTTGATCGTGCTCATGCTTGGGGTCGAGGTGTTCAGGCCGATGCGCGAGCTTACCAATCTCTACCACCAAGGGATGGCCGTACTGTCTTCAGCGCAGAGCGTCTTCGAAATCATGGACGAGCAGGTCCCGGTTGTCGATCCAGAATCCGCCGAGCATTCTCAGGTTTTCGAAATCAGGCCGAGGGTGGCTTTCGACGGAGTCACGTTCGGGTATGACGGTGGGCAGAGGCAGGCACTGGAAGACGTGTCGTTCGAGCTTCGCGAAGGTGAGACTCTCGGCGTGGTGGGAGCGAGCGGAGCAGGGAAGTCGACCTTGGTCTGGCTCATGTACCGGTTCTACGATCCGCAGGCTGGATCGATCAGACTGGACGGAAACGACCTTCGAGAGCTTCCTCTGAGCACGGTCAGGGAGAATATATCGGTCGTCACGCAGGATACGTACCTGTTCCACGGGACGGTTGCCGACAATCTTCGATTCGGAAAGCCGGAGGCGACGCAGATCGAACTGGAGGAGGCGGCCCACGCGGCGAATGCCCACGAGTTCATTTCACATCTGCCGCAGGGCTACGAGACCGTGGTCGGCGAGCGCGCCGTCCGACTGTCGGGAGGCCAGCGGCAAAGACTGGCAATAGCCAGGGCGCTCTTGAAGGACGCCCCGATCCTTCTGCTGGATGAGGCTCTCTCCAGTGTGGACGCCGAGAACGAGTCAGGCATCCAGGCCGCGCTCGACCGGCTGATGGTGAACAGGACGACGCTGGTAATCGCTCACCGACTTTCGAGCGTGATAGATGCGGACCGTATCCTGGTCCTGGACGAGGGACGGGTCATGGAGGTCGGAACGCATTCAGAGCTCATTGCCGCCGACGGCACGTATGCAAGCTTGATGCGTCAACAGGCCCAGACCGAGATTGAGGATACCGATCCCGCGACTTTGGAAATGGCGCGAACTCGTGTAGCGGCGGACCATGTTCCCGATATTTCTCATCTTTCATCCGGACACGGACACCATCCTCCGGCAGCGTCCGACCGTGAGGATAAGACGGGTGACGTGAGCGTTCGGTCACTAATGGTGTGGATGCGGTTATTCGGGATGGTACGGCCCGTAAAGTTCCAGTTCCTGCTAACACTGGCGTTGGGAATGCTCCATCACGGCTCAGTCATCGTCCTGGGTGCTTTCAGCGCGCTCCTTGTGGGCGCGGTATTCCGTGACGAACCGATAACGACGCTCTTGGTGCTCGTGTGCGTATTCGCGCCGCTTTCGGCGCTGCTGTTCTACGCAGAGTCGTGGCAGGCGCACGACATGGCGTTCCGGCTCCTGGCAAAGATGCGGATCGATCTGTACAACAAGCTGGAACCGCTTGCGCCCGCATACATGGTGCGCCGTCGTTCGGGCGACATCGTGAGTGTCGTCGGTGGTGATGTGGAGACGGTCGAGTACTTCTTTGGCCACGCGATCTCACCGATGATCGTTGCTGTGCTGATACCGGGCGGGCTGCTTGTGGCACTGGCATTCGTTGCGTGGCCGGTGGCAGTTGTCCTAGCCCCGTTCCTGGTGGCGGTGGCCGTGAGTCCGTTCTTCGCCAACACGCGCATCGAGCGGCTGGGCGACGAGATTCGAGGACGCATGGGGGACATTCACGCCTTCATGGTGGACAGCATCCAGGGAATGCGGGAGATTTCCGCGTTCGGGAGGGGTCCCGACCGGAACGAAGAGTTGACACGGAAGGGTTGGGCTTATGCCGGCCACCTTGTGAGGTTCCAGAAGTCGCAGGCGTTTCAGATGGGGTTCATGGAGGCCATGATGGGGTTAGGTGGGCTGGCAGTGCTCACCGTCGGGGCGTGGCTCGTGTTTGACGGACAGATCGCCCGGGAGCATCTGCCGCTGGTGAGCGTGCTGGCGCTGGCGGCATTCAGCCCGGTTATGGAATTGGCCCGCACGATGAAGCAGATGATGGAGACTCTCGCCTCATCGCGTCGCATTTTGGCAATTCACGACGAAGGGGTGCCGGTGCTGGACGGTCCCGGCGTTGAGGGAGACAGTCTCGATTCGACGCCGTCAGTTGAGTTTCATGGCGTGACATTTGCATACTCCGAAGGAGACCCGCAAGCCCTGGTCGACGTGTCGTTCGAGATCGGTTCCGGCCAGACAGTCGCCATCGTCGGCCGCTCAGGGGCAGGCAAGACGACGAGCGCCTATATGATGATGCGGTTCTGGGACCCTGAAGAGGGCAGGACTACCCTGGACGACCACAGCCTCGACGAGTTTCCGCTCGATGATCTTCGCGAGCGGATGGCGCTCGTGGCGCAGGACACATACCTGTTCAATGACACCATACGCGAGAACATCCGGCTCGGGAGGCAGGACGCCACCAGTTCGGAGGTAGAAGATGCCGCGAGACAGGCAAATGCCGCTGAATTCATCGAGTCATTCCCGGAAGGTTACGACACCCGCGTAGGAGAGAGGGGGATGCAGCTTTCCGGGGGACAGAGGCAGCGGATCGCAATTGCCCGGGCGATCCTTAAGAACGCGCCTGTGCTGATCCTGGATGAGGCGACATCGCACCTAGACGCCATCAGTGAGTCAACGGTGCGAGACGCACTCTCCCGACTCATGAAAGGAAGGACGACCATCGTAATCGCGCACAGGCTATCGACGATTCGTGACGCAGACAAGATCGTGGTGCTGGACGAAGGAAGGGTGGTCGAGCAGGGAAAGCACCACGATCTCCTCGACCGTGGCGGGTTGTATGCTCAACTCGTGTCCGCGCAGGTCTTGGGCAAAAGGTCGTAAACCTTCTCCTGAGTAGTGGAGGGAGTAGGCGGCGTTAGCGATCTGTGACCTGGTCGCCCAGGTGTGCGACATCGCCGATCCTCTTGAGCACGGAGTATCGAGGCGCTCCACCTGTGACACGACCCTGCGGCCATAGCTCGATTTCGGTGACCGAAGCGTTTTGGAGTTCTGCAAACTCGTACTGCCAAGGACTTCGTTGGTCTACGCCAAGCGACCACCGGATCGTCATCTCGATCGTTCCCGCGTGACTGATTATGACTACTCGGTGTCCGGGATGGTTGTCCACGACCTCTTCGTGGAATGCACTCACCCTTGAGGAGAACTGGGCCAGGGTCTCTCCATCTATTCCCGCATGGTCGGGAAGCCAGTAGTACAGGTCGGGGCGCCGGTTGGACGGTGTCGCGAGGCTCATGTCCACGTCGAACTCGGCTAGCCTTTCATCAATCGTCAACTCCAAACCCAGTTGCTCGGCGACCGATGACGCGGTCTCCAAAGCGCGAGGCAGGTTGCTGGAGTAGACGGCATCAACGGCAGGCCCCGAGACCAGGCAGGCAGCGACGGCGGCCGCCTGGCGGCGTCCCAGTTCGCTCAGCGGGGCGTCATGCCCGTAAAATCCGGAGGAGCCGGGTTGTGCCTGGCCATGACGGACGAGTATCAGCGGGGTCGGCTCAAGCTTATTCTGCACATCAATGTCCTATACCGACTGGTTTGGAGAAGTCCGGCTCTTGCATTCCAGTATACCGAAGTCTTCCCGCCAGCCCTTCGACAGGCTTCTAAGTAACTGCTCAGAACGAGGGGATTCACGGCAGAGATCACAGAGTGAGGAGAAAGAGTGGGCTTGAAGGCAGTTACCGACAAGCCCCGTTCGGCCTGAGCTTGTCGAAGGGCGCACGGGGCGTAACACTGCTCAGGATGAGCGTGAGCATTTGGGCGCGGTGAATAGAGATGTCTTGGAAACAGTACATAGCAGTAACCGTCGTGACCTGCTGTGGTACATTATTCGACCGGTATTCATAGGAGGGAACTATCGTGAACGATTCACAACTAGACTTTGGGCCGATCAGGTCGAAGACGGCGCCGGAACCCACTCCCCTTCCCGGAGCCAAGAAACAGCTTCCAAAGTATCCATTCGTGATGTCCTACCCGGACCCTGCCAACCTGCCGATCATGGAGGCCCACGCCGCGATGGGAGAGGTACTGGCCGAGGTCGGATCGACAACGTCCGTCTATCCGGACACGCAGGGATACCCGCCCTTGAGGGAGTTCATCGCACAGCGCCTTGGGGAGCGGCGCGATTTTTCGGTGGACCCCGACGACATCCTCCTCACGGAGGGGTCAGGGCAAGCGATCCACTTTGTTACGGAGGCGCTCGTCGATCCCGGCGACGTCGTCATTGTCGATGACTTCGTCTACGGCGGGACTTTGTGGTCATTGAGGAGGTTCGGCGCGGACATTAGAGGAGTAGTGAGTGATGCCGACGGGATGCTTCCCGACGCCCTTGAGGAGACGATAGACCAGGCCGTGGCGGAAGGAAAACGGCCCAAGATGATCTACCTGATTCCCACATTTCAGAATCCCCAGACTTGGACGATGCCGGTCGAGCGTCGCCGGGAGATAGTCGAGGTCGCTACAAGGCATGGTGTGCCGATACTCGAAGACGACGGCATCGCAGAGTTCCGCTTCGAAGGCGACCACGTGCCGGCGGTCGCGTCGGTCGATGACGCCGGAGTAGTGATCCACACGGGCACGTTCAGCAAGATCGTAGTTCCCGGTATGCGGATCGGATATCTCATAGCCCAGCGCTCGTTCCTCGAGTCGGTCATGCCGATCAAGGGGTCACGGGGCGTAACGCAGTTCGGCGCGCTCGCCGTTCACAGGTTCGCCATCACAAGGCTAGACGACCACCTGGAAAGACTGAATGGCGTGCTCAGGTCGAGGCGTGACGCCATGTTTACATCTCTGGCCGAGAACTTCGGCACTACGGCTACGTGGGGTACGCCGGAAGGCGGGCTCTACACATGGCTCACGATGCCGGACGACGTTGACCTTGTCGACGCTGCGGAAGCGGCAGCCGAGCGCGGCGTCACCTATGACCTGGGCACGAACTTCGCGACCGGCGACGATCCGGGACGCAACAAAGCTCGCCTGTGCTTCAGCTTCAACACGGAAGAGGAAATCCGGGAAGGAATCGCGCTCCTTGCCGACGCCGTGTCCGAGGCAGGGTGATCGGATGAGATGACGGTTGGTTACCTGACCTTGTTGCACCAATTTGGCGAGAAACTTGCCATTGTAAGAAGGCCTTTACTTCTAGGGATTCGCCTCGCGGACCGGTTCAAAGGCAGTAGTGCGGGTCAACATGAGCGACAGGATGTTTTGTCTCGGTCTTTGCGTCGTGGACTCTAGGTCTAGTGACCTTGCAGCGTCTCGATACGCCAAGTTCGACTGCGAGGACAACCTATCCGCTTCAGCTGGGAGAAACCGAATAACGAATCCAGTTGTCAGTCGAGAACCGCCGTGACTAAGATTCCCACATTTCCTAACCATGTTTACGAAAAAATGGGTTTGACTATCTCTCAATACCTGTCTATGGTTTCAAATGCGCAGGTTCAAGAAACATCTGCGGCTCGCAGTCTCCAAATCTGTCGATTGCCGACCAAGACTTGACCTGAACCTTAGAGCAACTACAAGATCGCGGTCGCGAAAACCGTCAACGCAGTCCAAGCGTATTTATGAGTGACGTGACCCAGGAACGGACTTTACCCCGATTCTTCGTTCTGCCGAGATTTGACCGCACCAGCAGACGCCACGGAGAACGGCTAACAAGTGCCAGCAGGCAGCAGGACGCAGGCCCAATCATGCATTTTCTAAGAGGGCGAAGGTATTACGGCCAGAACCCTCGCAGTGTCTCCTTAGCTGTTCTTGCCGTATTCGCAGCATTGGCCACAGCTCTCTTGGTGAGTACTGAATCGGTGTCCGCGTCGGACCCGCCCGAACCCGAATCCACGACGGAATCACCGTACCTTCCGGACGAGTCACCGCCTCCCAATGTAACCACGGATGTCCAGCATCTCAGAGAACGGGTTCCTCCCTCGCTATTTCCCGAGATTACCGAGACCCTCCAACTGAAGGGCGCAATTGAAGTCTACGGCGCCGTGCAGGACCTCTCAGGAGAGCAGGAATACAGCTTTGAGAACCCTGTTCACTCTCTGGGCGCGAAGCTCGGGCCGGGCGGCGTGAGCATCTCCTCGGATGATGAAATTGAATGGGCTTGGAGTATTGACTTCGAGGAATACGGAAGGGGTACGTCATTCAACACCGTCCCCGATCCCAGCATCACGGCCGCAGGCAGTCGAGTTGAGTACCAATATCCCGGAGGAATTACCGAGTGGTACGTCAATGGACCGCTGGGACTGCAGCAGGGCTTTACGTTTGAGAGCAAGCCCTCATCTTCGGTCGAGGGACCGCTGGTGGTTAGATTGAATATTTCAGGCGATGTCACCGTGGAGGTGAGTAAGTACGGGACATCCGCTGTCCTTAGCTATCAAGAATCGCTCAGTTCGCTCAGGTATGGAGGACTGTACGCATACGACGCCAACGGCGCTGAACTGGGGGCGCGGCTGCAGGCAACGACTAAGGGACTGTCAATCCTCGTCGATGACGCGGGCGCAAAATATCCCGTCACCATCGATCCCTTCATTGAGAAAAACTATTTGGTCGGATACGCGGATGACCCGCGACGAGAGTTTGGGATATCGGTTTCCGTTAGCGGAGACACTGTGGTAGTCGGAGCTCCCCAAGCAAGTCGGTGGGGCATCCCAGGGGCGGTGTACTTGTTCTCCACTTCCGGCGGGGAATTGACCTCTGAGCCCGAGGGGATCGTGCTTTCATCTCCACGGTCCGTTGAGGGAGACGGGTTCGGTTATTCCGTATCAATCAGCGGCGATACGATAGTCGTCGGCGCGCCGTGGGAACGCGATCTGGAATTGGATGATTGGCAGCGATTTGGGGCGGGGTATGTGTTTACGAAGCCCTCCGGAGGCTGGGCTTCAACTTCCGACGCGGCCAGGCTAACTTCTCCGAATGCACTTTCGGAGTATTCATTCGGGACATCGGTGGCGATTAACGGTGACACGGTTGTCGTTGGAACAGGAGACCGTTACACGAGCGGTTCTACTTATGTGTTCAGCAAACCCAGCGGTGGATGGACCGATCTCTCGGAAGCTGCCGAGCTCTCTGCCTCAGACGGTTCAGACAACGATATGTTTGGGCAGTCCGTTGCCGTTAACGGCGACACTGTCATCGTTGGAGCATTTCTCGCCGATCTCAAAGCGGACGAGGAGGACTTCGGCGCCGCGTACGTTTACACCAAGCCGAGCAACGGGTGGGCGGATGCTACCGAGACGGTGAAGCTTGTGGCTCCGGACGGAGCTGAAGGCCGAGAGTTCGGGCGATCACTGTCTCTGGACGGCGACACGTTGGTTGTTGGGGCCCCATTCAGCGGATACTACTCCCCTTACGAGACCTACCGTGAGGCCAGAGAGGCGGAAGACAAGACTCCCTATCTGGGTTCGGTATACGTGTACAGCGTGGCGAACGCAGATTGGGCCGATCCCCCGAGTCCGGTGAAAATCACCTCGCCTGACGGCTTCCCCTGGACAAGATTCGGATGGTCGGTATCCGTTGACGGTGACGCGATTGTCGTTGGGGAACCACAAAGTCGCAGCGTCAGCGAACCCGATGGATATCCAGACATTACCGGAGGATCGGCTTACGTGTTCACCAAACCCACGGAGGGTTGGAGTTCCGCCAGCGAGTACAGGGAACTCCCCATGCCCGACAGCATGTTCTACGACCATTACGGGGCATCGGTCTTCGTGAGCGGGGACATGGTTGTCGTCGGTGCATCAGAGGACGACAACGAAAACGGGCCCAACGCAGGGTCGGCCTTCTTGTTCGAGATGCCTGAGGGATGGACATCCGACACGCCTCTCGCCGAACCGGCGACGCTCAAGGCATTTGACACCCCCGCAGGAGACCGCTTCGGCCACTCTGTCGACATGGACGAAGATATCCTTGTCGTGGGCGTACCGGGCGATCATGACCAAGTACCCGGAGCAGCCTACGTTTTCTTTAGGCAAAGCAACGAGTGGAAGTATATAAGTCGCAGGCTCGAGCCATCCGACGCAACCCCAGGCGGTCGGTTTGGAAGTTCCGTAGCGGTAGGTGGAGACACTATCGCCGTTGGAGCGCCCGGCACGGAGGACGGAGAAGAAACGGGTGCCGTGTATGTATACACGACGCCGGCTGACGGGTGGACAGGCGTTTACGATCTCGAATACTCGGTCAAGCTTGCCATGCCTGACGGGGACGTCGACGATCGCTTCGGCCATTCGGTTGCCACGGATGGCAATTTCGTGGTGGTGGGCGTGCCCGGCGAGAACGTGGTCTACGTTTACACGAGGCCGGACGCCGGATGGGCAGAAACAACTGCTCCCGCAAAGCTGACTATGCCAAACGCTTCGACCAGCGCCCGATTCGGCCATGCGGTCTCCATTTCCGAAGGGACTATTGTGGCTGGGGCTCCCGGCGGGAGCGGCACGGGCGTTTCCTACGTCTTTACCAAGCCCGACACGGGATGGTCGGATACTTCGGCGGCTGCAAGGTTGACAGCCACCGACGGGGCATCGGGAGACCGATTCGGATACGCCGTTTCAGCAAGCGGAAGCACCGTCATCGTTGGAGCACCCGGCAATGAGAACGGGGAAGATACAGGGGCTGCATACGTGTACACGAAGCCCGGAGCAGGATGGAGCAATACATCGACGGCCGCCAAGCTGACGGCGTCCGATGGAGCTGCGGGAGATTGGTTCGGACATGCGGTGTCGGTAAGCGACGAGTTCATAGTCGTGGGGGCGCATGGGAGCGAAATCACAACCGGAGAGCAAGTGTCCGACGATGCCGGCGCGGTGTATGCGTTCAGGAGGCCTCAGGACGGATGGACCTCATCATCCGACGCCCAGAAGCTCACGGCGAAACAGGTAGAGCCGGGAGACTCGTTCGGGTATGTCGTATCCGTAGATGGAGATGCCATAGCTGTGGGGTCGCCCACGTCCGTGGGTCAACGGTACTACGATCTGAGAGGGGTTAGGTCCGGGGCTGTTCGAATCTTTACGTGGCCGGGCCTGTATTGGGTAGATACTCCGGACGCGTTCAAGATCAGACCGCCCAACGCAGAAACATCCCGCATTTTCGGGGTAACACTTTCTGCGGACGGAAATACGGCAGTCGTGGGAACGGTGCAGGCCGTAGCCACGGACGCGCCGTCCGCAACCACGGCTAAGGCCTTCGTCTATTCAAGGGACGGTGGCGAATGGGACACTTCCTCACCAGCGACGCTCACGCTGCCCACCGGCAGTACTTTCTCACAGCATGGACTGTCGGTCTCCGAAAACGGTGACACCGTGGCGGTCGGTATCACTCCTGTACCCACCGAAACGACATCGGAGCCAAGCTACGTGCTCGTGTTCACCAGGAGTGACGGCGGTTGGGTCTCAACGTCAACGGCAGCCAGGCTTGCGATGCCTGACGGCGAGACCGAAGGCAAGTTTGGACACTCGGTGGCAGTCAGCGGCGGAACTATTGTCGTCGGCGCTTATGGAACTGAAAGTTACGAGGGGCCCCAATACAAGGGCTCCGCATTCGTGTACACGAAACCCGACGGAGGATGGACCTCAACTTCCAGTGCGGCCAAGCTCTCCGCCATTGCCGGTGATCCTAGGGACGAATTCGGGCGTACGGTTGCAGTTTCGGGTGACACAATCGTTGTGGGCGCGCCCGGAGACAGGAACCTATGGGGACGCCGGTCGGGTTCTGCCTATGTGTTCACGAGGCCGGAGGCGGGCTGGGTCTCCACATTCGAGTCCGCCAAATTGGTCTCGCCCGACGCTTGGTTTGGGCGGTACGGCAGCCAATTTGGGCCATCGATCGCGATCAGGGGAAGCAGGATTGTCATCGGCGCGCCGGGAGGCAGTGCGACGTACGTGTTCACGAGACCTGAAGGAGGATGGGACGATCCGTACGTCTATTCCAGGCTCACTGCCCCAGTATCCGATGACTCCTACCACTTCGGTGCATCGGTCTCGATGAGCGATGACGCGATTTATGTCGGTGCGGACAGTTCAGGAACGGTCTTCGCATTCCCAATACCACCTGAAGGAAGCGTGTTTACCGGCGTTCCCGCGAGGTTGGCTGATCCCCATGGTGGTGAACGCGACAGATTCGGAGGAGTGGTGTCGGCGGGAGGAACCAGCATAGTCGTGGGAGCGCTGGAATCGGACGACAACGGCGAGAACTTTGGTGCGGCGTATGTGTTCAACGTACCTTCGGATGGGTGGGAATACTCCACCGGACCAATGGGGCGCACCGCCACCTTAATCTCGCCGGACTGGAATATTGGACAGTCTTTTGGGTCTTCAATCTCGCCAACCACCGAGGCAATTGCCGTAGGCGCATGGAATTCCCCCGTGTATAGCAACTCCGGGGCGGCTTACGTGTTTACCGGTCCATTCAGTAGTCTGTTCGCCATAAGCGATGCCGCGAAGCTCAGTCCTCCGGACGGGGTCGCCGAGTGGAGTTTCGGTTGGTCCGTTTCACTAACCACGAACGCGATGGCCGTCGGCTCTCCAGGTCACTGGAGGGGCCTGGGGGCGGTGTATGTATACGCCAAGCCTGATGATGGTTGGGTATCCTCGTCGGACGCAGCCAAACTCAGTTCGCCTCGTGGTGATACGGACAGGTACTTCGGAATATCGGTATCCCTGAGCGGAGGGACGGCCGCCGTCGGAGCGACTCGCGATTCTGAAGCCGGCTCAGCATATCTGTTCACGAAGCCGCAGGCAGGACCGTGGCAATCGACATCTGACGCGATTGAAGTAAATGCCCCTCGAGGAGAGGGACTACCTTTGTTCGGTTCGTCCGTCGCCCTAACTGAGGACACGTTGGTCGTGGGAATGCCTAGTGGGACGGATCCGGGCGCGGTGTACGTCTATACCAAGCCGGCGAGTGGCTGGGAGTCCGTCTCGGTCCCTATCAAGCTCACGTCTCCAGCAGGAAATAATGGCGACATGTTTGGAGCTACTGTCGCGGTAAATGGGGACACGATTGTAGTTGGCGCACCGGGCAGCGGGAACAATTACCTGTTCGACGCGGTATACGTGTTTACCAAACCGTCCTCCGGCTGGGAATCCACATCGGACGCTGCCAAGCTTACGCCTGAAACCAGCGAACTCAGGGACTGGTTCGGTTTCTCCGTGGCGATTGACGGCGATGCGGTAGTAGTCGGTGGCAAGACTAACAGCAGATATCCTCGGTCGCACGATGTATACGTGTTTACCAAACCGGAGGGAGGTTGGGAATCAACCTCCATGGCTCCTATCAAGGTTTTCGTCGATCGGTCCGGATATTACTTGGACCGACATGAGTTCCCCGTGGGGGTTGCGGGAGATAGCGTGTTTGTGGGCACGCCGAACTTGAGGGGCTTCGGCGTTGTCTACGCATATGAGGACTTCTTAGATGGGTAAGCCGGGAACGCTTCTGTATTCTCGAAGGTTGCGGGAAGGATGAAGTTTGGGCATTAGGCATAGGCGAATCGCAGTGTTGGCAACGGCTGTCGCGCTGGGCCTGCTATGGATGGTAGGCAGCGACGCGTCATCCCCCGTTTCCGCCCAAACTTCCACGGAGACGGAACGGCCCTCGGTCACCTCAGACCCGGTCGACGGCTACATGGTATTGGCTCCGTCCGTCTTGAGATCCGGGCAGACTGAGAGTATCTCCGTGTCCCTGTTTTCGGGTCAGAAACCGGCGAGGGGAACTGTCGGTCTAACTCTATTCGATGGGAGCGCTCCCCTGGCATCGGCTTCAGGTGGTATCGAGGGAACCGGCGCCATTTCCCTTTCTGTGCCGCGTATCTCTCCGGGCACCTACTATCTGGATGCCAGCGGCCCTGGATTCTCGGAGACCGTTGCGGTTACGGTGGCATCCGGCGATATTCTCTTTGTCGAGACCGACAAGCCTCTCTACAAGCCAGGGCAGGATATGCACATACGTGTGCTGCTGCTGGACATCGAGCTCAAACCGCTGACCGGGGACATTACGGTCGAGGTACGGGACGCGAAGGGCAACAAGGTCTACCGAGAGGTTGTGCAGTCTGACGAGTTTGGGATGGCGAACCTCACGATGCCCCTTTCGGATGAGCCGAACCTCGGCAACTGGAATATCAGCGCGTTGTACGGGGAACAGAAAGCCGACACGCAGGTCAGCATCGAACAATACGTGCTGCCAAAGTACGGAATTGAAGTGGATTTTGCCCAAGACTGGGGGCTTGTAGATGAACCGATTAAGGGAACCGTGACGGCAGAATACAGCTTTGGGAAGCCGGTCAAGGGAGAGTTGCGGATCGTCGCCTCCAGGTATACATGGCAGTGGGTGGAATTTGCCGAGTTCACCATCGAAATCGACGGCACGGCCTCATTCGAACTCCCCGAACCCGGCTACGTCTCCGGCAGTCGCGGTCCTGACGGAGCGGGCAACGTCTCGCTCGAAGTTACGGTTGAAGAGAAGGAAACGGGGTATATTGAAACGACCACCGCTTCTCATACGGTCGTGCACTCGCCCGTCAGTCTCCGGCTTATCCCGGAAGGCTCTTCCTTCAAGCCTTCCCTGCCCTTCTCCGTACTTCTCGTGACCGAGTCCCCCGACCGGAGCCTCACGGATTACGATGTCGGACTGGAGACCTATTACTTGGATGACGGCCTGTCAGTTACTTACGCCGAAGAGAGTCGCCTCAAGACAGTCGACGGCAAAGCGCTCCTCACAATCACCCCGCCCGCGGGCACGGTGGCAGTCGCAATCTTGGCGGACGCCGGAGGAAGCTACGCGTCGACACTCCTGAAGGCCGCCCACTCTCCGTCGAACAGCTTCATCCACCTGGAACAGGTCTCAAGCTCCCTCTCTGCCGGAGATCAAGCGCAGTTCAAGGCGCATTCGACCGAGCCGGAGGGCAATTTCCACTACGAGGTGGTATCGCGTGGAAGGGTGGTAATGTCCGACGTATCGGCAAGTTCGGACATCAGCTTTACGGTCACACCGGTTATGGCGAACATGCCCAAACTGGTGGTGTACCAGGTGATGTCGAACGGCGAGGTGGCCGCGGACACTCTCCCGTTTACGGTGGCAGACAGCTATCCCCTGGACATCGACGCGGCCTTTGACAAGGAGGAAGCGCGCCCCGGCGACGAGGTGGAAATCACGCTAAAGACTGACGGCCAGGCCAGGGTGGGCGTTACCGCCGTTGACCGCTCGGTCTACCTCCTTGGCGACAATCGCATAAACCTCCGACAGGTGTTCGAGGAACTCGACCGGTTCAACCTGGAGCCTGAGAACGATTACTACGACGACTATTACTATAGTGAGATTACGACTCTGGGGGCGGCAGAAACCCTGAGGGACGCGGGTCTGGTCGTCATGTCCAACCGCGAGGTTCCCGTTGGGCGAACATACCATAGGCGGCCTGGGGGATCCGGAGGGGGGGTTGAATTCGCCTCAGCCGCTCTCTCAGCTCCTGGAGCCGGCTCGGATGATCTTGCCGATGTCCGGCGCGTGCGTCAGTTCTTCCCGGAGACGTGGCTGTGGACCGACGTGATGACGGACGAAGAAGGCGGCGCCTCGATTTCTGCGGAGGCTCCCGACACCATCACGACGTGGATGTTGCGGGCGGTCGGCATGTCCAAGGAGCACGGCCTTGGGATTGCGGAAACGCAGTTGAGGGTCTTCCAGCCCTTCTTCCTGCAGGTGGATCTGCCGTATTCCGCGATAAGGGGCGAGGAGTTCTCGGCTAAAGTCGTCCTCCACAACTACCTTGGCACCTCTCAGCAGTTCTTCGTGGAACTTGAGGAGTCCGAAGACTTTGAGCTGCTCGATGATGAGACGAAGACGGTCACGGTCGGGCCGAACGACCTCAAGGTGGTGCATTTCAAGATCCGCCTGACGAAAATTGGAAGCCTGCCCATTAAGGTGACGGCACGGAGTCTTGATGAGGCGGACGCGGTCATCAGGGAATTGATCGTGGTTCCTGAAGGCGTGCCGCAAGAAATCGTTACGAACAAAATCCTATCGGGAGGCGAGTCCGCCGAATTCTCAAACGCATTGCCGTCCGGATCAATAGAGGGATCGGCCCGTACGCACGTGGCGCTCAGCGGAAGCGTCCTCAGCCAGACCCTCGAAGGCTTGGAGAACCTTTTGCAGATGTCGTATGGCTGTGGGGAGCAGAACATGGTGCTCTTCGCACCAAATGTCTTCGTAGCGCGGTATCTGGAGCAGACGGGACAGCTGAAGCCGGAGTTGATGTCAAAGGCCGAGCACCTAATGATGACGGGGTATCAGCAACAACTGATGTTCAGAAGGGCCGATGGGAGCTTTGCCACGTGGGGCGACCGCAGCCCGAGCGGTAGCATTTGGCTTACCGCTTTTGTGCTCAAGACGCTGGCCCAAGCAAAGAGTTTCATCTATATTGACCAGGAAGTAATTTCGGGAGCGGCCCAATGGATACTCGATCACCAGAATGAAGACGGGTCATTCGAACAGGTTGGCGGAGTTCCCAACAGCTATCTCTACGGTGGACTCGAGGGAGCCACGGCGCTGGCGGCATACGTAGCCATTGCGCTTCATGAGGCAGGGGCAACCAGCGGCGCAGACCTCGCGATCGGGTATTTGGAAGACCGGCTGGACGAAATCGAAGACCCCTACACCATAGCGCTGGTTGCCTACGCCCTTGAGCTGGGTGACAGCACCGGCGCCGACGAAGCCCATGACCTCCTATTGGAGAAGGGCACTCGCGACGAGAACGGCCTGTACTGGGATACGACCGGGCCTCAGGTGGACTCAGCACATTCCAGATGGGCGAGGAGCACTGCGGTTGAGAACACCGGCTACGCCGTCCTCGCCCTCCTCGAACATGGTGATCTAGCAAATGCCCGTGATGCGGCGCGCTGGCTGGTCACTCAACGGAACGCCTACGGAGGTTATCGTTCCACGCAGGATACGGTCGTAGGGCTCCAGGCGTTGATTCAATACAGCGTCGAGACTCAAAACGACGTAGGCATGACCGTAACTCTGACGTCGGGCGACTGGACCCATGAAGTGAAGATAGACGCCGAAAACGCCGACATCGTCCAGGTTGTGAGCGTTCCTGTAGGAGAAAACATCCAACTGGTCACGGACGGCGCAGGTGAGGCGGTGGTGCAGGTTGTCCACAGATTCAACCTTCCAGAGGAGCAGCTGCAACCCAGCGAGATATTCTCACTCGACGTTGACTACAGTCCCGACAGCATCACGGTTGGTGACGTCATCTCGGTATCGGCGACTGTGGGCTTCGAGCCGCCGGTCGAATTGGATGTCGGCATGGTCATTCTCGACGTCGCGCTTCCCACAGGTTTCTCCGCGGTCCTAGAGACGTTGGACGCCCTTGTAGATGACAATCCGAAGGTCTGGCGTTATGACTTGACTGAGAGACGCGTAGAACTCTATTTGGAAGACCTGGTTGCCAACGAGACCTTCGAGGTTGAGTTCGACGCTGTCGCCGGACATCCGATCATTTCCAAGCCCGCCACTTCCAAGGTGTATTCGTACTACAACCCGAGGTGGAGCACCGAGACCCTCGGCCCCAGTGTAATCGTGGCGGAGGACGAACGCAGCGTGTGTCTAACGGGCGGCGCAGTATTGGATGAGACCAACGGCGGACTGATCTCGGACTGCGAAACCCTCCTGCTGGCAAGGGATACTCTGGCAGGAAACACGACGCTCAATTGGTTAGAGGGGACGGCAATTGCGGACTGGGAGGGTATCACTCTCCAGGGATCTCCCGAGCGTGTGACGACGTTGAATCTCAGTAACGGCGGGCTAAGCGGCGAGCTCCCTGACCTGAGCGACTTGACAAGTCTCGTAAGGCTGGACCTCCGGGACAACATGCTTACGGGCGACATCCCGTCCTCATTCGGCGATATGACCAACCTGACATACCTGTACCTCCATAGCAATAATCTGGACGGGGCAATACCGTCCGAATTGGGAGAAATGTCAAGCTTGCGGTATCTGTGGCTTCACAGCAACGATCTGACCGGCAATATCCCGTCCGAGTTAGGCAATCTCGATAATCTTCGCGACTTGAACCTGCACAGCAACCAATTGAGCGGGACCATCCCTACTGGGCTCGGAGACCTGAGCAATCTGACTCATCTGAGACTTCATCGAAATGGGCTGACCGGGCCGATACCCAGTGAGCTTGGCGACCTTGGCAGTTTGAGATTCATGTGGCTTCACGGAAACATGCTGGACGGTTCGATTCCCGCCTCCCTGGGCAGCCTGGAGAAGCTGGAGCATCTGTGGCTGAGTGAGAACAGCCTAACGGGTGCGATTCCGGCTGAACTTGGAGGGTTGAGTAGTCACAGCCTGGTCCAGTGGCGTCTCAGCGGTGACGAGAACGATTTCACCGGCTGCCTGCCCGCCGGACTTGCCGCCGTCGAGGACAACGACATGGCCAGCCTCGGCCTGCAAACCTGCTCTGACTCGTGAGCGGCTCCGAGAAACGAAAGCGGACGGAACACCTTCGGCCTAGCCTAGATTATTCTCGCGAACAGCCAACTAGCCCGTCATTCCCGCGAAGGCGGGAAGGTGGATTCACATTTCAAGTGCAACACTTGGTTTTGAAATATCTCTGCCGGGGTTTTGTAGCCCAGGCACTTGCGCGGCGTATTGTTGTAGGCCTGAATCAACTGGGTAAACCGGTTCTCGGACAAGGCCGCCAGGTCGATCTTACGCGGCAGAGTCCTCCGTAGGCGACCGATAGCGTTCTCGACGCCACCCTTCTGCCATGGCGCGTGGGTATCGCAGAAGAAGGTCTCGATCCCCAGCGCGTGGAGTTGATGATGGCGTGCGAACTCGGTGCCGTTATCAAAGGTGACAGTTCTTCTCCACTGGGTAGGCAACTGTTCGAGCACCTGAGACATGGCGTTGGCGATGGGTCTGGATGCCTTGCCCGGCGGCCTTACGGCAATGATGATGCGGGAGTGGCGCTCATGCATCGTCAGCACCGCATGGCCGTAGGTCCTGAACAACATCAGGTCAGCCTCCCAGTGGCCGGGAGTGCGTCGGTCTTCGGCGCTCTGGGGACGCTCATCAATGGAGCGCCGCAGAGCGATGAAGGAAGCAGGACTACCTCCTTTTCGGCCTCTCCAGCCACGCTTCGACTTGGCACGAGGCAGTAAGTGGCGCCACGAGTAGTCCTTTCTACGCGCTAACTGGGCGTATACGAACCGATAGATGCTCTCGTGAGAAATGAGGTTGCCGGCCGCCTCAAGCTTGAGGCGGCCGGCAACCTGCTCAGGCGACCATCCCTGTTTGAGGCCGGCCAGCACCTTTTCACGCAGGGCATCGTCACGTTCCAGCCGTGAGCCTCGCCAGCGGCGCGCACGTGCCTGCTGGTCCGCATACACTGGCTGGTACCCGCGGCTCAGTGACATATTACGCTTCAGCTCCCGAGCAACTGTTGATGGCGAGCGATCCAGACCTGCAGCGATCTGCCGTACCGAGTGCCCCTCGGAACGTAGACGGGCAATCTCACACCGCTCTTCAATGGTGACATGTCTATAATGCTTTCCCATGGCAACACCCTAACAAGGTGTTGCACTTCGTTTGTGAGTCTAGGGAATCCATCGGACACGCTAGCAAGAATACGGCCTCATCACACCCAATTGGTATTAAAGAAGCAAGCACACCTTTCGTCGGAGGACCGAACGCGGCGTCAAGGCAGTGGGTTCCAGCGAAGGCCGAGGGCTACGGCGGCAAGGGCGAACAGAGCGGCCAATGCAGTGAACACCGCAGACACTTCCATGCGTACCGTATTCTTCCTCAACTGCACAGGTATCGTGGCGAAGACCTCGATCAGCTCGTCGGCGCTTTCGGCCAAGTAGTACTCGGCCCCGGTCATCTCTGCGACGCTCATGAGCGTCTGCTCGTCCAGTTGGAGGAACCCGATGCGTCCGAACCTCCCGAAGCCGCCTCGACCAATGCGGTTTGCCAGATCGTCCGAGCCCAGCTGTTCAGGCGTGCACTGCAGGAGTGAAGGGGTAGTTGTGCCGAAACCGATCGTATAGACACGAACGCCGCGGTCGCTGGCCGCCTGGGCGGCCACCAACGGGAATACTCCGCGATTGCTCGCACCGTCGGTGAGGAGCACGATTACGTCTGGCTGCATATTGTCTTCGGTAAACGAGTCCTGCCGGTCTTCGAGAGGGACCGAATACACGCGAGTGGCGGGAATGTTCGGGTTTATCTCGGCAAGCGCGTCCAGCGAACGTGTGATGGCGCTTCCAACCGCCGTCATGCGCGCCGTTGTCAGGTTCGACACGGCGTCCTTGAGGACCTCCCTGTCTGTCGTAGGGGGAACGATCAGCTGGGCGATACCGGCGAATGCGACGATACCCACGTGTGTGCCCGGTTCCTGGCTCTCAATGAATCGCTCGGCGGCATCCTGGGCCACCGTCAGTCTATTGGGATAGATGTCGTCTGCACACATGCTCAGGGACACATCCAGCGCCAGCATGACCGTAGTCCTGCTGGAGGCGACGGTGACATTTGCGAACGGGCGGGACATTGCCAGAATGAGTAAAGCAAGCGCGAGCACGAGAAGGACGAAGGGTAAGTGGCGTCGCCACCTCATCCCGGAGGGCATCGCCTGCCTGATCAGCGACAGGCTTGAATAGTGGACGGCAAACCGTCTTCTTCGCCTCAGCACCAGCGCGTACGCCAGTACAACCAGCGGTATTGCCGTCAGCAGAAGAAGATATGTGGGCCAGAGCAGTCCCATGTGTGTCCTCCGGCTACGGCATCCGCCCGAACCAAAGTAGCGATAGAGCGCTTCCGGCGAGGAGCATCAGCGCACTCATCCCTCCCAGGGTGGATGTGATCTCAACCTCTCGTGGCTCGACGATGAACTCCGTTTCCAGCTTCTTGTAGACCGACGGCACATTGTCCGTATCTTCTATCTTGAAGTAGATACCCTCGGTGAGTAACGCGATTTCTTCGAGGACGGGCTCATTCAGACTGGTGAAGAGGCTGAAGCCGTCAACTTCAATCACCGTTCCCTCCGAGGTGCCCAGACCGACGGTGTGGACGCGAACACCCTGCTCGATTGCCATCTGCGCGACTTCGAGAGGATCGAGTTGGTCGGTATTCTCGCCGTCCGTCAGCAGCACGATGACGGCCGGAGCCAAGGCGCGTGCAGTTTCTTGATCCGGGGCTTCATTTTCAGAGCCGGTGCCGGAGTCCGTCGAGACCAAGTCCAGGGCCGTGAGTATCCCCCTTCCAAGTGACGTCCCAGTTTGAGGAACCAGCCGGTTGATGGTGGCGTACAATTCCTCGTCATCGTCGGTAGGCGGCTGCACGACGAGTCCGCCCTCTCCAAAGGCCACGGCCCCAATCTTGGCGCCTGCCGGTCGGCCGTCGACAAGTGTTCTCGCAACCTCCTTTGCCGCGTCCATCCTGGTCGGCTCGATATCTTCGGCGGCCATGCTGGCCGAAACGTCGAATGCCAGCACCACAGTGCCCTCCATGCGTGGCACCGGGAGTGTAAGCATCGGCCGGGCCGAAGCCAGCACCAGGAGGGCTATGCCAAACAGAAGGACTATCGGCGGGACGTGGCGTCTCCTGCCCGCCGAAGGTGATGTTCCTTCCCGTACGACGCCCAAGGTTCCCAGGCTGGCCGCGTCCCTGTTCCGCTTCTGCTGCAAGTGCAAGTAGCCAACTACGCACACGGGTATCGCGAGAAGGGAGAGGAGAGCCCAGGGCCATACGAATGACACCTTCTATACCCCCTGTTGTCGCATCCGGGCGCGGCGGCGCAACGAGGCAAACCGCATGATGGCCAGCACAAGATCGTCCTCAGTGGACAGTGGGAGTTCGTGCACACCTGCATGCTTGAAGGCCCGCGCAAGCTCCGCCTCGCGCCGGCGCGCTGCCTCGTGGAAACGCTGTCTGAACCCCCTGTCGCTTGTGTCGACGCTCAGCTGGGCTCCCGTCTCGGAATCTTCGACCAGCACGACGCCGACATCGGGGAGATCGAGCTCACGCGGATCCCAGAGCCGGACGGCTAGCAGCTCGTGCCTTCTGTTGAGCTGGTCCAATGCTCTGTCCCAACCGGGCATGGAAATGAAATCGGATACCAGGAAGACCAGCGACCGCCGCTTGATGCTGTTGAACGCGGACTCCAGCAACTGGGTCAAGTCTGTCATTGCTCCGGCGGAAGATGAATGCTGTCTCCGGATATCGTTTATCAGGCGGAGCACTTGGAGCCGCCCCCTTCTGGGAGGAATCGTCACGTGGGTGTTGTTGTCATAGAGGACCGCACCCACGCGATTCCCGTTACGAGTTAGAAGACGGGCCAACACACCCACAAAGTCGACAAGTACAGACTCTTTGCGACGCTCCAGGGCGCCAAAGGCCATCGAGGGGCTGAGGTCCAGCAGGAACCACGCATTAATCTCCCGGTCTTCCAAGAACTTTCTAACGTAGGGAAAGTCCATACGCGCGGTCACGTTCCAGTCGATGTGACGTATCTCGTCGGGCGGTTGATACTCGCGCAACTCGGCAAAGTCCAAGCCGCCGCCCATGAATAGGCTGTGGTAATCGCCCTGAAGTATTCCATCCAGGCGGCGCAGCACCTGCCATTCAAGGCGGTGAAGCACCCGGTCGGGGGTTGTCCGCTCGCTAGGTTGTACGAGAGCCTGCGTACTCACGTAAGGGCACCTCGGGCATTGGGATAGCCTCCATGAACCTACTCAGTATTTCATCGCTGTCGACATTGTCAGACAGCGCCTCATATGAAAGTACGAGACGGTGCCTCATGACGTCGAGCGCCACGTCGCGAACGTCTTCCGGAAGGGCGTAGTCGCGTCCGCGCACGAAGGCCAGGGCCCGGCCCGCGACTATCATGTTGATGGAAGCCCGCGGGCTGGCTCCGAACAGTATGTAGCGGCTGAGTTCTCCGAGTCCGCACGAATCGGGTTGGCGAGTGGCGGTTACCAGCCTCACCGAGTAGTCGATGAGCGCGGGGTCCACGTAGACGCTGTCCGCCTGACGCTGCAGACCAATAGTTTCCTCGATGCTCAGGACGGACTGTACGGCCTGCAGTGCGCTCGTCATCCGTTCAACGATCACGAACTCCTCGGTGGCGTTCGGGTAGCCAACGAGCACCTTGAGCATGAAACGGTCGACCTGCGCCTCGGGGAGGGGATAAGTGCCCTCCGCCTCGATGGGGTTTTGCGTCGCCATTACGAGGAACGGGTTTGGCACGGGGTAGGACGCGCGCCCGATGGTGACCTGACGCTCCTGCATAACTTCAAGGAGTGCGCTCTGGACCTTAGCAGGGGCGCGGTTTATCTCATCCGCCAGCAGCAGGTTGGTGAGGACAGGCCCCAGGGACGTGTTGAACTCACCGGTCTTCTGATTGTAGATTCGGGTACCCACCAGGTCGGCGGGCATCAGATCGGGAGTGAACTGGATGCGCTGAAACTCGCCGCCGATGGCTTGCGCGAGCGTCTTGACCGCCATCGTCTTTGCCAGCCCGGGCACGCCTTCGACGAGGATGTGGCCTCTCGCGAGCAAGGCCACCACCATTCTTTCAAGCAGGTGGTCCTGGCCCACGATGACCTTCTTCACCTCGTAGAGTACCCGCTCCATCGGTTGGCTTTTCGCACTATTCGTCATGCCTTCCATTCACCTCTCGGTCAACTATTGCGCGGGACCGCCCGCAGTGACAACGGCCTCGTCGATCGGCACCGCGAATCCTATACCAATAAATACTTCCTGATCGGTCGGGTTGACCAGCCCCGTGACGATCCCAACGACCTGGCCTCTTCGGTCCAGGAGCGGTCCGCCCGAGTTGCCGGGGTTCACCGCGGCGTCGAATTGGATAAGGCCTCTCAGCGACTGATCCCTGCCAGGGAGTTTGAACTCGCGCTGCACCCCCGACACAACCCCTGCACTCATCGACCCCACGAGACCGAGCGGGTTGCCTACGGCGAAGACCTCGTCGCCGACGCGAACCGAGGACGAAGCGCCGATGGTCGCCGGCACGATGAGGTTCGGCGTCGTGTAGGGCGCCAAAACCGCTACGTCTCTAAACGGGTCGGAATCCGCGACGGCAGCGGTAGTTCGGGTCCCGTCCGCGAAAGAAATCTGTATCTCCGTCGCACCGTCGACAACATGCAGAGCGGTAATCACCTCGCCATCGTCATTAACAACCACGCCGCTGCCGACGCCAATGCCCTCATCTTCATCACCTTTGTCGGTCTGAACGACAACAAGGGACGGCAGGATTGATCGATAGACTTCGTTAGGTTTGACCTGGTCAGGCAGTTCGGCGTCGATTGCCTCCGCGACCGCGTCGTCCACGTCCGAAGCGGTGAGGCGTATTTCATCGCTGCCAAAGGCTCTCCACACTAGCAGCACCAGCAGAATTGACATCACGCCAAGGACGATCCATGCTACCGGGGCAGACCGTCTGCGCAGTGTGCGATAGTACCTGCTCCAGGAAGACGATCCAGGCGTCGATGGGCTCTCAGGGGTCTCAGGTGCCTGCCTCTTCGGGCCCGGCCTGTATGGCGGATTAATTCCCGAGCGCAACCCTTCCTCCTCGCTCCTACAAGAAACATGCCCCGAACATGTGTCAGTCGAAGACCAATAGTGCGAGCCACAGGCCTCTCTTGTGAGGGTAACACATAAGTGTTGTGACAATGTGAAGGTAGGTTTTGCAGACGATCTCAGATGCGAGTGATGGGGCGTGAGCAACTCACGGAGCGTTTCGAGGGAGGGGACTTCGGCGCAGCTACTCTTGGCACGGTCTACCGGGATACCAACGAGAATTTTGAGGCGCCGGAGAGGCGACCGTGTGAATCATTCCACCTTCCCCGACGACATAGCGCCGCACCGAAGAGCGTGTTCAATCGGCGAGACTCACTCGCTGTGGTTCATCGACCGTTCGGTAGTTTCGAGGATTTCGAGACCGTGATCAGCAACTGCCGCAGCGAGGGCAGACATTGCTGCCCTCGTCGGTGCCCCCGGCGGCTGCGTCAACGCCTGCCACAACGCCGACGCCCGCCATGGGTCAGTCCACAGCGGCCCCGCAAGTGGGCTCCGGTTCTGCGATGGCGGACGCGTCCAATACCGCTCTGGTGGCAGACTGCGAATTCCTGCTCGGCATGAAGTCGGCACTCAGGGCCAGTCTGAACTGGTGATCGGGACGCTCGCTTGAATGATGGGATAACGGTACAGGGGAGGTCGGATGACCGAGTTGTCGCTCCCCAAACGTGGCCTCGACGGCGTACTTCCCGTCGGCCTCAGCAACCTGACGGCACTGGAGACCCTTGACCTGAGCTCCAACAGCCTGACCGGACAGATACCGGCGTCGCTGAACAACCTGATTCTAAGCTAACGCCCTCACCGGCTGTGTGCCCGTCAACCTGCTTAGCGTCTCGGACAGCGACATCGGCAAGCCTGAACCTGCCGTCCTGCGGCTCTGTGCCAATGACAACGGCTAAGGGCACGCCCGACTGGGTATTCGCAGGAAAGGTGCCGAATGCCGTGCGAACCGCGCTGCGCAAGGAAATGGAGGCCGTCCGTACTTGGTGCTCTGATCAATACGATGTCGAGGCCACGGACTTCACGGTACTGGTCGGTACCACCGCTGAAGCGCTCACTCCGGTATTCCGGGATGTAGTCGGTCGTGACTTGTTGGGAGGCTACGTTCCGCCGGGATACAGTGGGCCAACTACCCAATTGCCGGCCCCTTTTTTACGACTGCCGATGACGGCAGCCCTGTCTTCGTACTCATTTACGGGAGTAGTCCTTTCGATAAACTTGAGGATGCCATTGCTGATGAGTATTTTCACGTTTTACAGCACCAACTACTCGCACTGAGCAACAACCAACTATCAGAAGTAGAACCCTATTGGCTGGTCGAAGGCGCGGCGGTGTATGCCGACCATGCGTACGCCAATCAAGGTCGAACCGACGGGGATTGTTTCACTTGATGTAGTGAACTGAAGACGAGGTGCTGTAGGTCTGGGATACTGCGCTGGTGATTAGGCGAGGACATCGTAGACCACCGCCATGAAGTTGACTGCTCCTGATTCAATCTCCAGTCCTCTCGTCGTCCTTCGTCCTGTATCGGAGTTTGGGTCTGTCCCACTTATGCCAAGCCTCGGCTCCGCATGTTGGACACTCACCTGGCGGTGCGGGATCGGCCTCGACGGGTTGCTGAGCGAGGCGTATGATGCGCTGGGAGATTCATCCTTCCGAACTGGTCTTAGACATCTCCAATTCTAAAGATGACTCTCCCTTCTCTCAATCCTCTGTCAGTTCCAACACTCCCTGAAACAGTTCCCGGAAGGTGTGTAGGATGCCCCTCATATGATATGAAGTGATATCATGTTTTTCCGGTTGGCCTGTCACATCCCCTTGAACGAGGGGCAGTTACCAGTAGCCGAGTTCTTTCTCGCGCCGACCACGCGCTACATGGGCCGGTAGCTCAGTTTGGTCAGAGCATCGGACTTTTAATCCGAGTGTCCTGGGTTCGAATCCCAGCCGGCTCACTTTTTCCGGGCGCTTCTTACTGTAGGCAGAACCACAATTGACAATAGTGGCAGTTCACCCAACCAGACAAAATCGAGAACCTTTACGCTAAGGTTCTTTGTAGATTTGTAGCCAACCCTCAGTGACTTCACTTCAGACTAGCCGCAAGGTAGCTGGCCAGTGTAAATCACCTTCCTCCACGTGGTCGTTGAACAGGGCTTTCTTCACAGCTTAGACAACTGTCCGCTGCTTCAATTCCACTCCCAGCTTGGCCAATATGCGATATGTGGCTTCCGAACGGTCGATATACTAGCGCCTCAGGCTTGGGCAATCTCGAAATACCACTCTTCCCTGGCAAACAGCGTGACAACTTTCGACTCCTTCGTCGTCAGCACCTCGGTTCGGACGTCAGTACGGCTCCGGTAGTAACGCGCCGACTTCGAGACTGAAGTAGAGATGTTGTATCATTAGAATAGGTCTCACCGGGGCAGAACGGAACAACCCGCCTTATTCAGACATCGCCAATCATTGCCACGTGGAGGTAGCGACCGTGTACATTATCGGACGACTTACTACTCTCTTGTTGATCTTGGTTGTATTGGCTCAGACGGGATGCGTGGTTAGGGAGATTGTCGTTACTCCCACTCCTGATCCTACGGAAGCCACCGAACCCACGGCTGCGGAAACTACCTTGAGCCAGGAAGCGACCACAGTACCCTCAAAACCGGAGGACTCCAGTCCCACCCAAGAGGAACGGATTTATCAGCTCGGGATTACAGCCGACCTCACGACAACCAACTTCTGGGCATATCTCGGACCGGATGGGACTACGTGGAACCAATACGTCCTATCGGGCGCCAAACCTACGCTGTACTCTTACTCAGCCCAAAGATTTGACTGGATCCCCTCACTGGCCTCGGACTTTCCCTCACCGCTCACGGAGGAAGTGATAGGTGGCCAAAGCCTTTGGAGTACGGTAGTAGACCTCAAGCACGGCGTGAAGTGGAACGACGGTAAAGACGTTACCGCCGAGGACTTCGTCTTCACAGCTCACACTGCGACCGAGCTTGAGCTGACGGGTAACTGGCCTTCAATAGTAGACCCTGAATTCTTTGACCACGCGGAGGCGCCCGATCCCTACAAGCTGAAAATATACTTTAAGAAGAAGCCCGGGTTGGCGCGCTGGCAGTTCGGTCTAGCATTCATGCCCATCTTCTCAAAGACGTATTGGGAGCCTATAGTCGCCGAAGCGATGAAAGCCGGAGATACCACAGAGCGGCAGAAGCAGCTGTACGCGCATGTTCCCCAAAACGAACCATCGGCAGGCGGGTTCGTGTTCGATAGGTGGGAGCAGGGAGCCTACGCCGAGAAGGACAGGAACGACGACTTTTACTTCAGCGACAGCGTCGTAACCCAATATGCCAACGGCGCCTATTCCGAGTCCAAACCGGGTGTCTACGAGTATTCCGCCTATGGAAAGCCTGGCGAAGAGAAATCCCTCCAATATAACGTGGGACCCCATGCCGAGAGTGCCATCTACTCGATCTATGGCAGCCAGGATGCAGCGGTGCTCGCCCTCAAGAAGGGTGACATTGATTTCATGCTCAACCCCCTTGGGTTGTCCAAGGGATTGCAGGAGCAGCTGCAGGGGCAGGAAGGCCTGACGACAATTGAAAACGCATCGTCAGGAGTCCGGTACCTCGGGTTCAATTTCCGCAGGCCGCCTATGGACAATAAGGCTTTCCGGCAGGCTGTCGCCACGCTCATTGACAAGGAATTCATAACTGAGACCGTGCTTCAGGGTGTGGCCATTCCGGTCTACACCATGGTTCCCGAAGGCAACAAGGCATGGCACAATGCTGACGTCCCAATGATCGGACAGGGCCTCTCCAGAGGGGATCGAGTAAGGGAGGCGGTCGACCTTTTGAAGGGTGCGGGATTCACTTGGGACAGGGAGCCTCGGGTCAGTGAAGACGGCAAGTTCATTGAGCAGCGAGGCGAGGGCCTGAAGATGCCCAACGGCGATCCGGTACCCGAGATGAGTCTCATTGCTCCCAGCGCCGGATACGACCCTCTGCGGTCCACCTTTGCCATCTGGATCGAGCGCTGGATGAACGAGATGGGCATCCCCCTCAGGGCCGACCTGACCGGATTCAATCTCATTGTCGAGAAGGTGTTCAACACCCAGGACTTTGATATGTGGATTCTGGGATGGGGGCTTTCGATCTTCCCTGACTATCTCGAAGCTTTCTTTCACAGCCGGCACTCCGACCTGGAGGAATACAACCCCGGTGGATACAACAATCCCGAGTTTGACCGCCTTTCGGACGAACTGCTCGCGGAGACGGACTTGAAGAGCGCTCAGCAACAGGTCTTTAGACTGCAGGAATTCCTGGCTGACGAACTCCCTTACGTGGTGCTGTTCACAACGCCGATAGTCGAGACATTCCGAAGTGACAGGATCGAATTCCCCTACACGGACTCCCTTGGGGGACTTCAGGAAGTCCAGGGACTGCCAGCTATCGTCAATATCAAGTGACCCCTATGGCGGGCGAGTCTACCGGCGCTGAAATCAGGAGTTTGCCACCATGATCGGCTATCTGATACGTCGCATGTGGCAGATGGCCCTGACTCTGCTCTTGATTCTCACGGTGACTTTCCTGCTGGTGCAGGCCCAGCCCGGTGACTATGCCTCCTTCTATGTGCTCGATCCCGATCTTCCGGCCGAGGTGAAGGATCAGATCAGAGCGTCTTTCGGTCTGGACAGGCCCTTGTGGCAGCAGTACCTCATACACATGAGGAATACAATTACGGGAGACTTCGGCGTGTCGTTCGGGCATTTCCCCCGGCCCGTGTTGGAAGTCTTGTTGGAGCGACTGCCGCGGACACTGGTATTGTTCGTTAGTGCCACCGCAGCGTCATTCTACATCGGGTTCCTGCTTGGCAAGGCCATTGCTTGGCGGCGTGGCGGTCTCTTGGAATATGCCGCCACCATTACCGGCACCACTCTGTTTACCGTCTTCACCCCGGCTTTCGCGCTGATGATGATATGGGTCTTTGCCTTCAGGCTTGGATGGTTTCCGGTGGGTAAGTTCTTGGACCCTCTCGTGTGGCGGGGCTCGGACGTGACGGCAAACTCCGTCTTTAGTCTCATGCTCATCACCGCCCTCGCCTTTGCAGTTTTCGCATTCTGGGTGTTGTTTTCTCTCAGAAGGACGGGCAACGTCGGCATGAGACGTTTGGCGCTTCCCGTCATCTTGGTCGGGGCCTTACTCGTTCCTCTGGCCTGGGCCCTGTCCGGCATCGGCCCCCTGGCGCTGGACATCCTCAAACACATGGTCCTGCCTATAGTCACGCTTACCCTCATATCTTTCGCGGGAACCATGTTGCTCACTCGCAACAGCATGCTGGAAACGATCCGTGAAGACTACGTGATGGCCGCCCGCGCCAAGGGCCTCCCGGAAAAGCAAGTTCGTGACCGTCACGCTGCCCGCAACGCTCTGCTGCCCGTCACTACAAGTCTCATATATAGCCTCATCTTCGCCATCGACGGGAGTGTGATAGTAGAGAGTGTCTTCTCCTGGCCCGGCACCGGCCTGACCCTTCTCGAAGCCGTGCGCACCGAGGATATGCCTCTGGTCATGGGCGCAATAGTGTTTATCGGTCTGTTCTCGCTGCTCGCACACCTGATTGTGGATATCCTCTACGTCTATCTCGATCCGAGGATTCGTTACCAATGACGACGCCTCCAACGATAAGTCCTGCGATGCCGGGCGCATCACCCGAACCGCCCGAAGTCGCACCGGGTCAGGGAAGAATCCGGCTCGCGCAGGCCCGGACTCGGCTGGCCCTACGCTCATTCAAGAACGGGTGGAGCATATTCTTGGAGAGCCGCATTGGGCTTCTGTCACTGTTGACCATCACCATCTTCGCCCTGATGGCGGTCTCCCACCCCTTACTCATGGCGACCGTGTGGGACCCTGAGATCTACGACCCCGTAACGGGCTACGCCTTCGACCGCACGGAGCAGCCTGCCCCGCCTACCTGGAAGCATCCGCTGGGAACCGACCCCTTGGGCCGCGACGTTCTCAGCCAACTGCTTTTCAGTACGGGATCGGAGTTCATTCTGGGGATAACGGCGGCCCTTGTGACCGTCGCCATTGCAACCACGGTCGGCGCGATTGCCGCTTACTACGGCGGGCTGATCGATGCCTTCTTCATGCGACTGGCCGACTTGATCATCGCGTTGCCAAGCATCTCTCTTCTGATCGTTCTGAGCGCCCTCTTCGACCTGAACCTGTTCTATCTTGCCCTGATCATAGGTGTGCTCGGTGGCTTTGGGGGAACCGCAATCATCCTGAAATCCCAGGCACTCAGCATCAAGGTAAAGCCCTATATCGAGGCGGCAAGAGTGGCCGGAGGGGGTCACTTTCACATCATATTCGTACACATCGTCCCCAATCTGCTGCCCCTTTCCCTGCTGTACATGATGTTTACCGTTACGAGCGCAATCTTCGCCGAGGCTGTGCTTTCGTTCTTGGGACTACTCGATCTGAGAATGAGTTGGGGAATTATGATCCATACTGCGAACGTGGGAGGGTACCTGCTCGGAGGAACGAGGTATTGGTGGCTGGTAGTCCCAGCCGGAGCTTCCATCACCCTACTTTGCAGTGCGTTCTATCTCGCGGGACGTGCCCTGGACGAGGTGGTAAACCCCCGGTTGAGGCGGCGCGATGAATTATCCTAAGAGGTGCGTTTCGTGTCCGTAGCTCAGGCCGAGCCCGTGCTGAAGGTCGTCGACCTCACCCTACGTTACTCCACGCGGCATGGTGAGGTAAAGGCCGTGGAGGAAGTGAGCTTTGAGTTGGCGAAGGGGCAGTCGCTGGGTTTGGTAGGGGAGTCCGGCTGTGGCAAGACTTCCGTCGCCGGCTCCCTGATGAGACTATTGCCGGACAATGCCCGGTTGGTGAAGGGACAGGTCTTGCTCAACGGAACAGACCTCCTGTCCCTCTCCGATGAGGAAGTGAGACGATTTCGGTGGCGGCGGATAGCCATGGTATTTCAAGCCGCAATGAACTCTCTCGATCCGGTTTACAAAGTGGGGCAGCAGGTTATCGAGGCCATTGAGACCCACAGCGTTGAGACCACGATCGACGACGCCAAGGATCGGGTGGCTCGCCTCTTTCGATTGGTCGGATTGGACCCTCAACTAATGGAGCGGTACCCGCACGAATTCAGTGGGGGTATGCGACAGCGAGCTGTCATCGCGATGGCGCTCTCCTGCGATCCGGACGTCATCATCGCTGATGAACCAACAACTGCACTGGATGTGATCGTGCAGGACCGCATTTTGAGAGAATTGAAGGATATTCAAAAAAAGCTCCGGATGAGCGTCATATACATTACCCACGACATGGCCGTTGTCGCCGAGGTCACCGACCGCATTGGGGTGATGTACGCCGGACGTTTGGTAGAGTTTGGCAATACGTCCGACGTTTTTCGCGCTCCGATGCACCCCTACACAGCGGCGCTAATGTCCTCCTTCCCGAGCGTCGGCGGCGAGAAGCGGCCGCTCGGATCCCTGTCTGGAGAGCCTCCGAACTTGCTCGACCCACCTTCAGGGTGTGCATTCCATCCCCGTTGTGCCTACGCCACCGAATTGTGCCGACGGGAGAATCCGCCCCAGGTAAGCCGTGGAGGACAGTGGGCTGCGTGCTGGCACCCCCTGGATGGACATTCGTCCTCCTCAGGAAATCATGATGCATCCTGATGCGCATTCCGTAGAGCCGTCTTCCTTGCCATTGGTCGAAGTGAATAACTTGACCAAGCAGTTCCCGGTCGCCGGTAATTTGTTTCGAAAGCCATCCGGCTACATCCACGCCGTGGACGAAGTTTCTTTCCAGCTTGCTGAGGGAGAGAGCCTGGGTCTTGTGGGCGAGTCGGGATGCGGCAAGACAACCGTGGGTAAACTCCTCGTGAAGCTGCTGGAGCCAACAGGAGGCAATATTTTCTTCCGTTTTCCAAACGCTTCCGCCGATACTGAGCCTGAAGGACGTGTCGATGCGGCTGCCATTACGGAACGCCAGGTCCGGAACTTTCGGCGTCATGTGCAGTTGATCTTTCAAGACCCGTACGAGTCGATGAATCCCAGGAGGACGATCTACGACACCATTGCGGAACCCCTGTCCGTCCAGAAGATTGGCAACGTGCTGGATCGAGTGGACCGGGTTACCGAGATACTGACTCTGGTTGGTCTAACGCCTGCGTCAACATTCCTGTTTCGATATCCACATGAGCTTTCCGGGGGACAGCGTCAGCGTGTGGCCATCGCCCGCGCGCTGGTTGTGGGCCCGTCCCTGGTGGTGGCCGATGAACCCACTTCGATGCTGGATGTGTCCAGCCGTACCGGCATCATGTCCCTGATGTTGGAGCTTGCCCAAGGCTTGGGGGTTGCTTACCTCTACATCACTCATGATCTCGCGGTCGCCCGCTATATGTGCCACCGGATTGCAGTAATGTACCTCGGCAAAATCGTCGAGATGGCGGAAACGGAGGAACTGCTTCGCAATCCTCTTCATCCCTACACCAAGGCACTCCTCTCTGCAGTGCCGGTCCCCGATCCTGAACACCATCGCGAACGTCCGGACATCAGTGGTGAAGTAACAGCACCCATTGACCCACCACCCAGATGTCGCTTCTTTGACAGGTGTTCCGCGGCAACAGACTTTTGCCGAGACAACCCACACCCTCCCTTGGACGAGAAGACCGCAGGTCACTTCGTGGCCTGCTACCAAGTGTGAAGATCATCAGTTGAACCCGATCGCCCTGTCACCTGACTCCGGCTTGCTGACCCTGAAGCAAACTGGAATTTAAGACGACTTAGACTCGCGCACTAGACCGCATCGGTCGCCACTGGTGGATAATCGCCGGTCGTTGTGTAGAAACCAACGCGAGACCGGGTAAGAATACGATGCGGTTCTGTAAAGGTGGTGCGAATCGCCTGAGAGTGTGTAGGCAGTAAACCGCGTCTCACGCCGACCGGCCTGCATGGATGACGCATCGATGGGCGCCAATCCGCGGGACCCGACTATGGCGTGTTTGAGTTCAGCAACCTGTTCAGCAAAGCTCTAATGAACCATCCTTACCTCGAGCCGTCTGCGAGGGAGAGGGCAAGTTTCGAGCACAAGGTGAGTCACCACCTTCCTGTGTGGATACGACTGCCGCTGCATATCCGCAAAGCAGCTATCCCAGGGCAGAATGCTGCGGATAAGTTCTGCGCTTACAGGTCCAGCACCAGGCAGGGTAAATGCGAAAACTTTCGATTTTGTTCAGTTGGGTGAACTACCATTATTGTCAAGTTTAGTTCTGCCTACAGTAAGACTCGCCCGGAAAAAGTGAGCCGCTTCTTACTGTAGACGGAACCTTTTCACTAAGGATTAGCTTGGAAAGCTAGTGGGAATTGCAGACTTGATTGTGTCGTCGGCACCTCATTCATCGCTTTGCGCCCACATGTTAGTCCGTTGTCGAATCGCGTCTGTCGACCTCACCAGCCCACAGGCGCTGCATCTCGACAGAGGTGGCGAGCAAATCATCGAGCATCCCCTCGGCATCCACACGACCGTCCTTGAGGACGACAATGTGGTCGGCGCGACGGAGGGCTTCCCTCCGGTTGGAAACGGCGAGGACGGTGCTATCCGGGCGGCCCGAGAGCCGCTCCCAGAGTATCTGCTCAGTCTCGACGTCGAGGCCGCTCGACAGATCGTCGAATATCAGCAATTCTGGGTCTCGGACAAACATCCTCGCGGCGGCTGCCCTTCTCTGCTGTCCTCCGGAGAGCTTCACCCCGCGAGGCCCCACGATGGTATCCAGTCCCTTTTCAAGGGTAGCGACATCAGGTTCGAGCACGGCTGAGTGGACGGCTCCGGGCAGGTCGACTGAGTCTTCCTTCAGCCCCATCAGGATGTTGGAACGCAGTTCCTCGCTGAACAGTCTGGGCACCTGTGAGGTATATGCTACTCTGGGCGGCACGAAGAACTGCTCGGGATCGTCTACTTCGCGGTCGTTCCACCACGTTTCGCCCGATTGCCGCTGTAACGACCCCATGAGCGCGCGAATGAGCGTTGTCTTGCCGGAGCCGATTCGGCCTGTGATGACCGTGAACGACCCACGACGCAATGTCAAGTCGACATCCCGTACGCCTCGGTCCGAGTCGGGATAGACGAAAGTAAGTCCCCGCACATCCAAGCCTGCCAGTCGATCATCGTCATTAACGGTTATCGGCGGCACCTCAGGCAGGTCTCCTGTGAGAAAGCTCCGGCTCGGTCGTACCAGCTCTCCCGGCGGTGCCCCCGGCATCAGTTCCAACGCCCGCTTCAGCGACACATCCATCTGTCGGTAGCCGTTCAGTACCTCGCCCAATCCGGCGCCAACATTTCCGACATTCGCCAAGAAGAACACAAACAGCGTCAGGTCTCCAACGGTGAATTCCCCAGTCCTCATCGCCCCTGCCGCCGCGATCAGGACAATGCCCGTCACAAGCACGTGGATATTGAAGAAGATTCCTCTCAGGAAGTCCCGTAGGACGCTTTCTTGAATCGCCGCTCGCATCCTGGCGGTGCCCAGTTCGTCTATGCGGCGCCTCATGCGGTCCTCCGCTCCGGCAACTTGAACCGCCTCTATGAGATTGAAGGCCTCCCCGACGAGACCGGTCACGTCACCCGTGGTCTCCCGACTCCTCTCTCTAGCCCGTGAAATGACTCCCCGAACATAGAACGCGACCACGATTATCAGGGCAAGCGGAACGAAGACGGTGAACGTCAGGGAAGCGCTTATCCTTGCCATTAGCACAACTCCGACAATCGCCAATAGACCGTTGGCCAGGAGATTGGTAATGTCCTCGAGGTAGTCGTGTACCAGTTGCACGTCGTCCCGAAACCGGTTCACAGCCTCTCCGCTCGAGTGCGGGAGCGGACGGTAGCCGGGCAGGTTCATCATGTACGCGAAGATATTGCGCTGGAATAGGGCGCGGACGTTGAATGCCCCGTAGTAGTAAGTGACCACCGACCCCGCATGCTGCAGCGTCGCAGCCACCCCGAGCGCAACCATGATGCCGATGAGCTCCCAGACACCGAATCTTCCCGTGGAGTGGCCTGTGAGAGTGTCGAATACCTCGCGCTGGGTTAGTGCAACCACCGTCGGGAAGACCACTGCGATGGAAATGTTGAGAATTGTATGCGCGATCAGTGGCCACTTATAGACGAGAGAGCCCTGGAGGATGTACTGCCAGGTGCTCATGCGAGTTCCTCCTCGAGACCCGTCCGCAGCAGGCTGTGGAAGCGTGACGTGGGGTCATTGGCGAGTTTGAGCCTTTCGCCATGCTCTACGACTTGCCCATTCTTGAGCATCAACACCTCATCGCAGCGTTCGAGAGTCGGCAGATGGTGTGCGATGACAATTGCCGTGCGACCCTCTATGAGCTTGTCGACGGTCCGCTCGATGAGTTGCTCCGTACCCCGGTCCAGCCGTGACGATGCCTCGTCGAGAATCACCACGGCCGGGTCCTTCAGGAAAGCTCGGGCAAAGGCGAGAAGCTGGGCCTCTCCTGCGGACAGCCCGTCTCCCTCGGTCTGCAATTCCGTATCGAGACCTTTCGGCAGTCTGTGCAGCCAAGCACCGAGACCGAGGTCGCTGATCACCTCCATCAAGCGCTCGTCCGGCACCGACGTGTCATAGAACGTCAGGTTGTCGCGGACCGTTCCACGGAAGAGCCGGACGTCCTGCGTTACCAGGGCGATCCTGTCTCTGACCTCTCTCAACCTTGCTCCACGAATCTCCTCTCCGCCAAGCGCGATCCCTCCGCTCACGGGATCGTATAGGCGAAAGAGCAGTCGGGAGATCGTCGTCTTCCCGCTTCCGGTCCGTCCGATTACTCCCAATACCCGTCCGGGCGCAAGCGTAAACGTAACGTCCCGCAAGACGGGCTCGCCCGGCTTGTAGGCGAAGTTGACGCTGTCGAATCGGACGTCGAGTGCACCATCAGGGAGTCTGACACCCGACCCGTCGACTATCTTGGATCGAGTGTTCAACAGGTCTGCGATCCTTACGATGCTCCCTCCGGCCCTCTGGAGATCATTGAGTTGCCACGTGAACCGCTGGATCGGCTCGGCAACCATATAGGTGTAGTGCATGATCAGGTAGACGGTACCTATGGTCGCGGCGCCGTTCATGAACAAGTACGCACCGACGCCGAGGCCGACGGCCAGTCCCATGGCAAACGAAAACGACGTGATATTGAAGAAGAGCGTGAACATGACCATCGTCGCCAAATATCTTCGGAACCAATTCCGAATGTGCCAATGGAACCCCCGCACGGCATACGCCTGGGCGGCGTTCGTGCGTATGTCTTCCCGACCGGCCACCCTTTCCTCGATGAATCCGAGAGTTCCAGCGGCCGCTTCCTGGGTCCTCCGATACCTACCGACGGCAATGTTTCTCAGGCTGGAAAGAAGCAAAAGGACGACACCGCTGAATATGGCAAGCGCAAGGCCTGCCCTCCAGTCTTCCCGAAACAGCAGCACTACGATGCCACATAGCAGCAGCAGGCTTCCCAATACGTGTACGACCAACGTCGAGAAAAAACGCCCCAGCTGATTTGCGTCCCCGTCGATGCGCTCGATCATTTCGCCCGGAGTGTGTTCGTTGTGAAACGACATGTCGAGGTGGAATGCATGACGGGCAAGATCGGAACGAAGGGCGTTTGTAGCCGTCCAGGCGACCCTGCCACTCACGTACGTAGCAAGAACGTTGACCATTTGCTGCAGCAGTGCGATGGCAATGAATAGGGAGGCCGTCATCAGCAGCCGGCTCACGGGACTGCCCGTGGCGGCCTCGTCAATGAAGTACCGGAGAATCTGAGGGTTTACAAGCTGGAGGCCGATACTAGTCAACAGGAGGAAAGAAACGATGGCGAACATTCGCTTCTGCTTCACTGCATACCGAATGAGTAGTTCGACGTACTGCCGAACGCCAACGTGGTCCGCTCGATCGGCTGAGGTGGTGATGCTCTGTAAACTCGAACTCATGAGACGCGGTCACTCGCAGATAAGGGACTTCCTGGAACGCTTCTTTGGGCAGGAATCAGTGTCAACCAATTGGGTGACTAATATTCCATTATGGATGGTATTTTGATTCATCGTCAATAATTTGGGCAAAGCGGAACTGTTTCAGGGAGTGTAGGAAATGACAGAGGATTGAGAGAAGGGAGAGTCACCTTTAGAATTGGAGATGTCTAAAGCAAGTTCGAAAGGATGAATCTCCCAAGCGCATCATACGCCTCGCTCAGCAACCCGCCGAGGCCGATCCCACACCACCGGGTCAGTGTCCAAGATGTGGGACAGATGCTTGGCACAAGTGGGGTAGGCCCAAACTCCGCAAGATCGTGGACGTGAACGTCACCCATGTGACCACTCAGCGATATCGCTGCAAGAATTGTGGTAAGACGATGACAGCCAGACCGAAAGGTGTGGGCAGAGCTGGACGCAGCCATTCGTTCATGGCTCTACTCGGCGTGCTGTACGCATTGGGACTGAGCCATCGTGGCATAGAGACTGCGTTGGGACTGTTCGGTCACCGTGTCGACCACGTGAGCAGTTGGAGAGATATACAGAGGCTGGGCAAGGCGGTGAAAAGACGACTGCCGGAGGACAAGGCACGGGTTGTGGGCGTGGACGAGACATGGGTGAAGATCAAGGACAGATCGAGACCGGTGGGAGTAGTGATAGACGTGGGAGGAAGGGTGTTGAGCATAGAGTTGACCGGACCAGAGTTCGACTATGAGAGCTGGTTCGAGTCGATGGCGGATGAGTTGGGAGTGGAGGTAGTGGTGACAGATGACTCGACCGACTACTCGATACCGACTGGGCGCGGCTCTGTGATACACCAACAGTGTCTGGTGCACATGAAACGGACTTTGGGCCGGGCTATCGGCAGACTCGATGAGAACATACGGATTCAATACGGTGAACTGTTGGGACAGACCACTGAGACGGTCAACGAGTTGCCACCCGATGGCGCCGACGGGTTATTCAGATGGTCACAGGACAGACGGTTACCATCGGAACTGAGACGACTGGTGATACACCTGCTGGAACGATGGAGACAGATGACGGTGCACCAACGACGATCAGGAGTCCCAAATAGCACGAACTGGGTGGAAGGAAGGTTCGGACGGATCAAACCAAGATACCGGACGACGAGAGGACTGGAGATCGAATCAGGAGCAGTCATTATGGCGGTGGTCTGCGATGTCCTCGCCTAATCACCAGCGAAGCATTCCAGACCTGCAACACCTCGTCTTCAGTTCACTACACCAAGTGAAACAATCCCCACCATCCTAGCTACTTCTTAGAATTTATCGGCTATCGGACAGGGAACATTTATCAGGTTCTGTAGTCCTGTGAATTTCGACTACAGCTGACGTATTCCTTAGAATTGAAGGCCCTACAGGACGAACGCGGAGGATGGTTTCTTTCGGAAAAGTCCCTGCCTTTTCCGATTGAATTCTTAGCTCTGATGTTGTACCCTATCCGTCGCCAAATCCGGCAGTCGTGTCGGTACACGCGTAGGTACGGAAGTTGTCATTTCAAATGGAGGTGGATTAGCAATGATAACCATCATTCGGGGTTTAGTATTGGTATTCTTCGCGGCGGCCTTGATAGCAATGGTCGCATGTGGAGATGACGATGAAGATACGGATACGTCAGGCGGCGACGAGGCAGGAGCCGCTATGGAAGCGACGGAGTCACGTCTAGATACCGTAAAGGGTCGAGACAAAGTCATCTGCGCCAGCAGAAACGATGTGCCCGGCTATGGTTATTTGGATGACTCGGGCAACAACGTTGGGTTCGACATCGACCTTTGTCGAGCGCTTGCGGCTGCCGTTCTGGGCGATCCGAACAAGATCGAGATCCGCCTGATTACCGCTGCCGAGCGTGGGCCGACAATCCAGTCCGGCGAGGTTGATATGCTCGTCCGAACTGTCACCTGGACGACCTCCCGTGATTCCCAGTGGGGCAACTACGCCCAGACGATGTTCTTCGATGGCCAGGGATTCCTGGTGCGGAAGAGCCTGAACATCAGTAGCGCGCTTGAACTCAAAGACGCCAGCGTCTGCGTAACCCAGGGTACGACTACGGAACTGAACCTCCAGGACTTCTCTAATCAGAACAGCCTGAACATCGAGCCTCTGACGTTCGAGGACACCGATGCGGTGGTCGCTGCTTATGAGGCGGAGCAGTGTGACGCGTTCACAAACGACCGTTCTCAGCTTGCTGCCCTGAGCACGGCGCTCGAGGACCCATCCGCACACACGATCCTGCCGGAGACGATCTCCGAAGAGCCGCTGGGCCCCGTGGTACCCCACGGTGACGACCAGTGGTTCGACATCGTCAAGACAACGATGGGCATGCTCATCTACGCCGAGGCATATGGTGTAGGCCAGGCCAATGTGCCGTCCTCCAAGACGGGAGACACCAAAGTCGACCGACTCTTTGGTCTGGAAGGCTCGTGGGGTCAGGAGAGCCTGGGCCTCTCCAACACCGCTGCGCAGACCGTGATCAGGTCTGTAGGCAACTACGGTGATATCTATAACCGGAACCTCGGTCCCAGCGGCATTAACCTGCCGAGGGCTGACGGCGATCGGAACGCCCTCTGGAGTGCGGCGCCTTGCAGCGACTGCCCGAAGGGTGGACAGATATACTCCGCGCCGCTGCGGTAGTAGATTCCATTACGGGTGAGACCAAACCCTCACCCCGGTAATAGAGAAGTGAAGAAAAGAGGCCTGCCGGTGGGAATGAACCGGCAGGCCTCTCATCATCTCTGATTTTCCTCGATGTGTTCCGTTCCTGATTCCGTGCCGGTGAGACTAATAGTCGGACTACCCGCCGACAATTGGACGAACCGGAACACCCTTTTCCTTCAGGAACTCCTTGGCTTCGCCTATCGAGTGTGTGCCGAAGTGGAAGATGCTGGCGGCGAGGACCGCATCGGCCTTCCCATCGACAATGCCGTGGTAAAGATGCTCTAGAGATCCGACTCCGCCGCTGGCAATGACCGGAATCGACACACGTTCTGAACACGCTCGCGTGTACTGCAGGTCGTAGCCGGTCTGCTGGCCGTCGGCGTTCATGCTGGTGATGAGCAGTTCGCCCGCCCCCAGATCTCCGACGTGCTTCGCCCACTTGAGCGCATCGATACCCGTCGGCCTGCGCCCTCCGTGCGTGTAGACTTCCCACCGTGAGTCCGTATCGAGGCTGACTGTCAATTCATTATTGATCGGCGCGCGGTCCGGCACTTCTCCATCGATAGCCTTGTAGTCGATGGCGACCACGATGCATTGGCTTCCGAAGAAATCGGACGCCTCCTTAACGAGCACCGGATCATGCACTGCGGCCGTGTTCAGCGACACCTTGTCGGCCCCGGCCTCGAGCATCCTGCGGACATCACCCACCGATCGCATTCCTCCGCCGACGGTCAGCGGAATGAACACCTGCTCTGAAACCTGCTTGACGACATCGACCATGATGTCGCGCTCCTCGGCGCTGGCGGTAATATCGAGAAAGACGAGCTCGTCCGCACCCTCGCGGTCGTAGAGAGAGGCAAGTTCGGCGGGATCGCCGGCGTCACGGATGTTGACGAATGAAACACCCTTTACGACGCGACCCCTGTCGATGTCCAGGCATGGGATTATGCGCTTTGTCAGCACGGAGTGTCCTCCACAGGGACTCTGCTCTACTTTCTTGCCACCAGCAAATAGTGGCGGCCATCCAGGTCGTGGCGTCCGTGAGAACGGAACTCTTGGTCGGAGAGCAGCACGTTCGCATCGGCCTCGTCGAGACGTTCTTCGAGCGGATGTCCTTCAACGTCCTCCCTCTTGTGGAGTTCGACGACCGCCAGCCAGCCGTTGCGCTTCAGGATCCGCCGAGCTTCCGAGAGAACGAATGCGGGATCATCGACATGGTGCAAGACCATCGACAGCATGACTCCCTCAACGCTCTCATTCCGCATCGGGAGTTTCTTGCCCTCGCCGATCAACCCGGCCTCGACGTTTGAGAGCTTTGCTTCCTGAACGGCGTCCTGAAGTGTGGAGATCTTCTCCTCATCGATATCCACGGCGTGGACCTTGCCGTCGTGCAGGAATTTAGCCATGGGGATGGCAACACGTCCCACACCTGCTCCGATGTCCGCGACCTCATGATAGGGCATGATGGGGATGTGGTTCATCACCTTGAGCGGCTCGAGGGTCGTGGCGTTCATGGCGACGATACAGGACCTTGGAGTAATTCCCTGCGTTCTTGCTCCTCCACCGCCTGCCTCATATCAACGTCTCCCGTATATGCTGCGGTGCCGACAATTGCTCCCTCAGCACCCAGGTCCGCAAGGCGGCGTATGTGTTCTATGTGAGATACGCCCCCGGCGACCAGCATCTTGAGCTTCGAGGTGCACAGCAACTCTTCCACTTGCTGAAAGTTCGGCTCGGTCCGGGTCCCGTCGCGGGCGATATCGGTATAGACCATCCGGAGAACGCCGCTCTCTTCCATTCGAGCTATCAGAGCGTCAGCGGGCGTCGTGCTCTCCTCGGTCCAGCCGCGAACGGCTACGTAGCCATCTCGGGCGTCAACTCCGACGACCACGCTCTCCGGACCTATGCTGTTGCAGAGAGTCGTGACAAAGTCGACGTTCTCCAGGGCCGCCGTGCCGACGATGACCCGGTCAACCCCTTTGTCAACCGCTCTCTGCGCCGCTTCGATAGTACGGACACCGCCGCCAAGTTGGACCGGCACGTCGGATAGGGCGGCAATTCTCCCAACGAGGTCGAGATTAACCTGCTCTCCTGTCTTCGCTCCGTCGAGGTCTACGACGTGAAGCCTGGTCACGCCGATATCGATCCATCGCTGCGCCGCGTCGACGGGCGAGTCGTCGAACACGGTCTCTCGTCCGTAGTCTCCTTGGAACAGACGAACGGCCTTGCCACCCCGTATGTCGACGGCGGGGATTACTTCCATTGGGGTCTCATCACGTTTTGGACCCTCGCTAGTTTCACGTCCCCCCCTGCCCTACCATCTCGACGAAGTTCTCATACAGCTTTAGTCCGATGGCGCCGCTCTTCTCAGGGTGAAACTGAAAGGCGATCCAGTTGTCCTTGGCGGCCACGCTACAGAACTCGACGCCATACGTCGTCGTTCCCGCGACGAGCGACTCATCGGCTGGATCGGCGTAGTAGCTGTGAACGAAATAGAAGTGGCTGCCGCCGGGCACGCCATTCAGCACCGGGTGTTCAGTCCTGAACTCGACCTCATTCCAGCCCATGTGCGGGACCTTGAGTCCTTCGGGGAGGCGTCTTACACGTCCCGCCATGACGCCCAGGCCCGGCTCGACTCCCTCGTCGGAAGAGTCCAAGAGCAGCTGCAGGCCGAGACAGACTCCCATAAACGGCTTGCCGGAATCAATAAAGTCCTTGAGTGGCTCGACCAGTGCCCTGTCGCGAAGGGCGCACATGGAAGGGTCGCTCGCCCCCTGGCCAGGAAAGACCAGTCCCTGGGCTGCTCGAATGGTCTCCGGCTCACTGGTAACGATGGCCCTGGCCCCAAAGCATTCGAGGGCCTTCTGAACACTGCGCAGGTTGCCTGCCTGGTAGTCGACGATGGCAATGGTTGGACTGGTCATGGCGGAAATACCATCGTAGCACACCCGTTGCGGGCTTGATGAGTAAAACGGACCTTCGGTGAGTGTTCAGAGTTGATGAGGCGAACGCTCCCTTCACCTGAATTGATACCCGCTTTTGGAGACCTTTACATAAACACCGTCATTCCCGCGAGAGGCATGTCCCGTGCTCCGACACGGGAACGTCACCCCGTACCCCGATACCCACCACCGTCATTCCGGCGTAGAGCTTGCCCCGTGCTCCGATACCCACCACCGTCATACCCGCGCAAGGAGACCTTTGCATAACTCCAACTTCTGTCATTCCGAACGCAGCGCAGCGGAGTGAGGAATCTAAAATCCTCGTCCTCCAAGCGGAGTCTCGTAGTTGGAACGGCATAAATGAGGATGGTAGGACATCTTAGATTCCTCGCTACGCTCGGAATGACAGGTTGTCGCGCCAGTTACGCAAAGCGCTCCGCAAGCGGGTATCCACAGGAGCGGGGACGTTCACCTCACCAACCCTCATCACCCACACAACAGAACGCATGTTTGACATCCCTCTTCACCTCGCCTAAAATCGAATTCATGAACAATCAAAACCACGGCCTATTGATCCAACTCGGCATACCCTCTTTCGAGGAAGCCGGCGAACTGGAACCGGAGCTCAACGTCCGGTTCGATGAATTTACCCCCAAAGACATCAAGGTCTGGCAGCGACAGAGCGCCTACCTCCATCACTTCGCCAAGACCGGATCCGTCACCGCATCCGCCCGCGAGGCCGGTGTCGCCGTCTTCACCGCTCAAGCATGGAAGTCCCGTGACACCTACGGCTTCAATCGAAGACTCGAGGTATCCGAGCTGGAGTACTGCGAAAGGCTCGAGGAGTTGGCTTTGGAGCGGGCCACGCAGCCAAATGCCCCGGTATCGCTCCTCATCGCCATCCTTCGGGCCCGCATGCCGGAGAAGTACGGTCAAAAAGACAGCAAGCCCGACAAGGACAAGGAGGAATCGATGCTCTACAACTACCACGTGAAAGCCCACCAGGAAAAGGAGGACGGCTACCCGGTCCTCCAGAGGATTATCCAAGGCGACCCGGACCCGTTCCGAGACGACCCCGACAGGGAGCAAGCCCACGCCAATTCTCAGGATGCAGGGCTGGATGATGACCCTCCCCTGAACCAGGATGAGTTTGCCTACTTCGACCTCTCCACCGATGGCGACGATGTCCCTCATCCGGGCCCCTTCCCCACTGGGGATGACGCACCACTTTCCGATCTCTCCACCGCTGGCGACGACGCCCCACTACTTTCCGATCTCTCCCCCGCCGGGGGAGAGATACAGAGAGGGGGTTCTTCCTCTCCGCTCTCCGCGCCCTCTCCGGTGAATCCCCCTCTGACAACCCTGCGCCCCGTTCGACCTGAGCCTGTCGAAGGCCATAGGATGCAGAGAATTCATTCCTTCTCACCCCCGCTGGGGGCTGACAGGGGTAGGCAAAACGGAATCGTAGCTCCGATCCGCGCCCCGCCTCTCAGTCATTCCCCCGCCTCTCAGTCATTCCACCGCACCTCTGTCATTCCACCGCACCTCTGTCATTTCGAGCACCCCCTGTCATTCCGAGCGTAGTGAGGAATCTAAAATCCATAACCGCAAGACCGGACGCCCAGAGCCACGCTTGTATCGTGACCGAGAATCAACCGGGGCAAAAAATTCTCCGTGTCAGCTTTACGTTGGGACAGACACCTTAGATTCTTCGACTCCGCTGCGTTCGGAATGACAGTGATGGGGCTATGACTCGCAAGTATGAAATACCAAATGCCTACCCCTGTCAGCCCACCGGGAGAGACATCCCTTATTCTGATCTCTCCCCCGCCGGGGGCTGACAGGGGTATGTAAAATGGAATCGTAGCTACGGTTCGGCCGCCGTCTACCTGTCATTCCGAGCGCAGCGAGGAATCTAAAATCCATAACCGCAAGACCGGACCGCCAATGCCACGCTTCTCATCATGATCAACAGTCAAACCGAGTAAGAATTTTCAGTGTCAGCTTTACATTATGGCAGACATCTTAGATTCTTCGACTCCGCTACGCTCCGCTCAGAATGACAGTGAGGGGGTTCCTTTCTCATTCATGGAACCGGATTGATGGTCAAATACATACCCCTATCAGCCCGCCGGGGGAGAGACACAGAGAGGGGGGTCTTCACTAGCCAACTCACCAAAACTGAACACTCACTTCCCTGAAATCCGATTTGACACATAAGAACAACCGTCCTATCATCGCTCCACTCAAGACATAGGAGAAAATTACGAAATGTTACAAAATGTTACAGAAAAACCGACTCAACTCTCGGAGAGACAGATGCTTGCCCTCCCATATTTGACCGCCTCAAAGTCACACACCGAAGCAGCCGAGAATGCAGGTATCTCACGAATGACCCTCCACCGCTGGCTGAACGAACCCGCCTTCAGAAAGGCATACGAGCGTCAGCGCGAGGAGACCGCCGCCCTGGCCACTACCGAGATAAGGGCGCTCATGCTCAAAGCCGCAGCCGCCCTCTCCCAAAACCTCGAGTCCGACGACCCCAATGTGCGTGCCCGCGCCTCCCGCGACGTGATGGCCTACGGATTCAAGCTGGGCGACGCCGAGAAGAATCGTAAAGTGGTTGAACACCTCAACCGCTTCCTGGCCACCGCCGAAGGAGAGCGCCGCTACCACGCCGAGAATTCCCATGTCCCCCGCACATACAACCCAAACTCACTCCGGCGGTGAGGCAAACGAATCGCATGACCGCGTCACCGGATTTAGAGGCTGTCCAATAAATCAATCGAAACCGTTCATGGTGAGCCTGTCGAACCACGAACGGCGCTTCCACCTTCATCCCACACCGTCATTCCAGCGAGGTTCCCCGCACCAAGACTGAACACCCACCAAATAGAAGTAACTGTTCAGACTTCGTGAGATCCTTCGACACACACACAGCCACCGTCATACCCGCGAAAGCGGGTATCCATAGGGGTAGGGGATGTTCAACCCGTGAAGTGTGAACACTCACGAATAGAACAAATGGTTGACAGGACGCACGTTCTGTTTTATCCTTCGCGGAAAGGCGTTCGCTCACCTACGAGGAGGACGATATGAATCCCGCAAGCACAGTCGCGGCTACACAGATGATCATGCCGGGCATGGACGATGCCGGCCCCTTCCAATCGGCGATGAGAGGCGGCACTTTGAGTCCCGGTGTCGAGGTGACATATAGGGGACACATCAAGGGTGGGCCCAGCTTTGGCGCCACCGGCGTGGTGCAGGAGATACGCGGTAGACGTGTTGTAGTCAACCTTCAGGGATGGGGTGTCTGGCACATCCCATTCTATTTTCTTTCGACAAGTCTCAAAGCCGCTTAGAAAAGGAGTACGACGTGTTGAACTCACTGAAACAGTTACTCAAGGGTGACGGAAACGGTACGGCAGGGAGATACGGAACATCGGGAGGCATCGACGGTGGACTGAATAGGGGGTTCGACTTGGGACGAGCCGCCGCAAAGGGCGACGTGCGAGTGAAAGTCGTGGGCGTAGGGGGAGCAGGAGGCAACGCGGTCGCTCGGATGGCTAACGCGGGCCTGCAAGGCGTCGAGTTCCTGGCCATTAACACCGACATCCAGGCGTTGAGACGCCTGAGACGCCTGCCCACCTATGCCATCGGACCCATCACTACCAACGGAATGGGATCAGGAGGCAGTCCCGACCTGGGGCGAAAGGCCATCCGGGAAAACGAGGACCACATAGGAGAACTCCTGGCAGGATCGGATATGGTATTTGTCACTGCCGGTATGGGCGGTGGCACGGGTACCGGCGCGGCTCCAATCGCGGCGGAAATAGCCAGGCGGCAGGGCGCTCTCACCGTTGGCGTCGTCACTCGCCCCTTTTCCTTCGAGGGCCAATCGCGAACGGTCGCTGCTGACAAGGGGCTCAAGCAACTGGAGCGAAAGGTCGATACCCTAATCACCATTGAGAACGACAGGCTGCTCTCATCGCTGGACGGCGAGATATCGCTGGAGCACGGTTTCAGAATGGCGGACGAAGTGCTTCGCCAAGGCGTCGAAGGAATATCTGAGATCATAACCGTTCCCGGCACAATTAACGTCGATTTTGCTGACGTCAAGTCGGTCATGATGAACCGCGGCGCATCGTTCATGGCGCTGGGCGAAGGCAAGGGAAGGACCGCTGCGACGGATGCCGTCGAAGCTGCCCTATCAAATCCCATGTTCACGGCGCCCATTGAGGGTGCGCAAGGCATCCTGTTCAACGTGCGAGGAGGCCCGGACTTCTCCATAGGGCAGGTCCACGAAATAGCCGACTTGATAGAAGGAGCGAGCAAGACGCAGACTCAGGTAGTGTTTGGAGTCGTTCAGGACCCAAAGTGGAAGAAGCGGGTGCGGGTGACCTTGGTCGCAACGGGCATCCCTGTCCGTGAGAGCGCAACAGCCGAGGCAGGCAAAATCCTGGTCACAGAACTTGACAACCTTGCAACAAAGGAGCCTGCCGCCGTTGGCCTGCCCCCCTACACGAACGGGTATCACAAGCCCTCATTCCCTAATATGACGAAGGTCGCCTAGGGCCCCTGGCTGTAACTGTTCAGACTTCGTGAGATCCCTCGACGCATACACAGCCACCGTCATACCCGCGAAAGCGGGTATCCACAGGGGTAGGGGGTGTTCGCCTCATCAACTCTGAACAATTACCCCTGGCTGTCTCGTTTGACCTTCTCTTGGTGGTTCGACAAGCTCACCACGAACGTATTTTGATTATTCCGTTCACCCTGAGCTTGTCGAAGGGTGCTCTGAATTACGTGGCGAACTTCAGAAACGGCCCACTGGGATCCGGCCGGGGTCTCAGTCCGTGTCGGATCCGCTGCGTTCACTCCTGAGGAACTCCTCGAGGTCTTTGATCACTTCGTCCGGACTAGGCACATCGTCCGGTAAGGGTTTGGGCGCTTGAGTGGCGTCAAAGGCCTCTTCGAGGCGTCGGACATACTCGACTATTTCGGCATTGTCCGCAATGGACTCGGTGGCTTTCTGTTCAAAACGCTCGCCGGCTCGACGTAGGTCGTCGAGGTCCAGGTGAATGTCAAAGAGTCGCCGAACTTTCTCCATGAGTGTATGGCTAAGCTTCGGGTTTGGCATTGAGGGAAGGTAGTGGGGGCCGTGTCCCCACAGGCTCACGTGGTCGAGACCATGCTGCCTGCACATGTCCGCGAGGACAGTGTGGATTGCGGTCGGACCCTGATAGGGCGAACTGAAAGCTCCTACAGCCTTCACCCGGTGTTCGAGCTTCTCCCTTGAACTGACTACCGAAGTCACGGGGAAGGGCCTGGTATGAGGGACGGTATTGAAGAGCGAACCGAGGGTGACCATCATCTCGACACCGCACCGGTCGGCGACGGCGATTATGGTCTCGCAATAGGTCCTCCACTTGAGATTCGGCTCGATGCCGGAGAACAGCAGAAGGCCCGGCGAACCGTCATCCGGGACATGGGCGTAGAAATCGTTCGATGGCCATGAGATGTATCGCTCGCCGTCGTCATCCAAAAGGGTGCGCGGGCGGGTTGAGGTGAAATCGTAGAACTCCTCGGGGGAGATCTCGGCGACCTTTCGGGTTCCGAGGGTGCGGTTGAGAAAGCGGAGCGCGCGCGTCGTCGCTTCCGCGCCGTCGGCCCAACCGCCAAACGCGGCGACCATATAGGGAAGCGGGTGCTCCGGAATTTCGTGAATCTTGATTTCGTCCATTTCCATTCCCTCACCCTACCCTCTCCTTCGAGGATATCACCAGTCTCGGCGGTGGCTCAACTGTCACGCGGAGAGTAAAATGCGCGCTCATCGTATAACGGACTGCCGAGGTGCCCCAAATGAACCAACCAGTCATGTTCGAGAGCATTGCCTTCGCTTGGGTTGCGGCCAACGGGACGAAGAGTTGGTCGTTTGCCGAGATAACGGATGCCAATGGCGAAGCGGTGACGGTCGAGTGCTTGAGGGTTAGGCCGGAGGATGGAAGCCATGGCGTTCTAACCGAGTTCGTTGAGAAGCTGCGTGGTATACCTGTCCATCGTGACAGCGAAGTCGAAGGGGCGCTAGGGCTTACGAAGGAGGAGGCCAAGACAAACTCGCGAGCTGTCAGCGCGCTTGCAACGGCTGTCGTGGAGTTACAGTGCCGGTACTCCGGGCGGAGTATGAGCGAGGCTCTCGGCGGAGAGCCGAAGGAACGGCAACTGCTGTATGCAAACCTCAACCGGTACCTGCGGGACGTGAAGAAGAGCCGAACGCCTGCGGACTTCGGCGACGCGGCGGAGGGAGCAGTCCGAGAGGGGTTCACTATTCTCAAGACCGACCCGTTTGACGAGGTGCGGCCGACTCACACCGTGGATGAAATCTTGGACGTGGCGGCGGTTAGCCTGGATCGGCTCGCCGCGATGCGATCGGCGGCGGGGCCCGATGTCTCTCTACAGGTGGACTGCCATGGGGCGTTCAACGTCGAGACGGCCATTGCGATCGCGCCGGAACTGGAGAGGCTGGGCGTCACGTGGTTCGAGGACCCTATCCGCAGGGCGCGTGGCGCGGAGGAGTTGCGCGTGGTCGCCAATGGGGTAGGAATTCCGTTGGCGGCGGGCGGAGACGACTTCGGTGAGGATTCCATTGCCGAGCTTGTGGAGGCGGGAGTCAGGTACACGATGCAGGATGTCATGCGCTGCGGAGGTGTTGGGGTGGCGGCGCGAGCCGGGCAGGCGGAAGCAAGGCGTGGCGCGCGGATTTCGTGCCACAGCCCGTTCGGGCCCCTGTCGAACCTGGCGAGCGCCCACGTTCACGCGGCGACTCCCGACCCTCATGCGCTGGAACACGCACTGTGGGAGAACGACTGGCGGGCGGAGCTGATCGACCCGCCGGAGATCGTAGAGAACGGGCATCTCGTATTCCCCGGCGGGGTCGGCATGGGCGCGACGATCAATTGGAAGACGCTCGAAAGGGTCGGCGGTGTTCGCTGGACGCCGTAGTCACTTGACGGCCAGCATCTCGTAGGCCAGGGCAAGCATAATCTTGGTGCTGGTGACGAGGGTGCGGATGCTCACAGACTCGTCGGTGCCGTGGACGTTGTTCTCCAGCGGGTTGTCCTCCGGGTGTGTGCCGTCGAATCCGTAGGTGACCACACCCAGAGGGCGGGTGAACCGGGAGTCGGTGAAACCCACGCACAGGCCCGGTATCCACTCGATTGAGCGACCGCCGAGGACGTACTCGGTTACGTTCTGGATGTACTGCATGAACTCGGTGTCGGGCGACGACGAGTTCGGGACGGCCATGTAGTCGATGTCAACGCTGACTCCGGGAATGCCGTCGAAGAGACGGGTAAGCTCGGCGCGGACGTACTCATCGTCCTGGTGCGGGAGGGTGCGGACATCGCAGGTGATGTTGATCGACTCGGGCACGCTATTCGACTTGATGCCGCCTCCGATGATGGTTGGGGTGAGCGTCATACGTGAGGCCGCGCGAAGGGTGGTCGCCATGCGGGGATCGCGGGTCTCGAACTCTTCGATGATCGAGTCGATGTTCGCGGGCGAGGGGATGTCCTCGATGGCGAACTTGGACAGGTGCCGGAAGATGACAGCGGAGGTGTCCCGCTCAGGCTCATAGCTTTCGATTCTGTTGAGGACCTGGGCGACCCGGTAGAGGGCGTTGGTTCCCATCCAAGGGACTGAGGCGTGGGCGCTCGTGCCCTTGACCTCGATCTCGATCTGGAGGCGACCCTTTTCGCCGAGGTTGACGATGTAGGCGAGGTTGCCGGCGGCGTCCGCGGGCTGGCCGCCGCCCTCGTTGACCGCGTACGGGGCGGTGATCTTCTCAGGGTGGTTGTCAGCAAGCCAGCCGACGCCGTACCGTCCGCCGTGTTCCTCATCGGCGGAGAACGAGAGCAGGAGGTCGTCCTTCAACTCGATGGAGTTCCGGTGGAGGATGCGGCTCGCCATCATCTGAGCCGTGAGGAGGGCCTTGCAGTCCGACGATCCCCTGCCGTAGACCCTGCCGTCGGCGATGGTGGCGCTGAAGGGGGGATAGGTCCACTTGGTCTCGTCCTCGACAGGGACCACGTCGAGGTGGGCCATGAACATGAGGCCGGGGGTGCCGGAGCGGCCCTTCAGGCTCGCGATGATGTTTCCGCGGCCCGGGGCTGATTCGAGGGTCTCGCTGTCCACTCCGTCCTCCGCAAGCCAGTCGCGGATGTAGTCGCAGACGGCGGTCTCGTTGCCCGTGGGCATGAAGCCCGTGTTGACGGACGGGATCCGCACGAGGTCCTGTTCCAGCTTCACGATGTCGTCACGAGCGGCATCGACCTGGGCAAGCAGTTCATCGAGAGTCGGCATTCTTCGGCCTCCAAGTACAGGTGCGGGTTAATATACTAGGTACATCGCAGTTGCATCTAGGGAGGCGTGAGACTTAGCCGCCTAGGGGGGTGGAAATGACCGAACATTCCTTGCGGGCTTGCACGGTTAAGGGCGGGGGTGAATGGGACGCTTCTGGATACCGGCCTCCACTGGTTTGACAGGTTGGGGTGGAGGGAGGCCCCTTCTCTGTGACTCTCTCCCCCGTTGGGCTGACAGAGGTAGGCAAAATGCGAGTTTCAAGTACATCTGAGTACCTGTCATTCCGACCGTAGGGAGGAATCTAAAATGCTGTGCCATCGTCATGGATGTTTCAGAGTGCAGGGCTCGGTTCAAAGGACAAACACTTTAGATTCCTCACTCCGCTTCGCTACATTCGGAATGACAGTGATGTGGCTATGACTCGCAAGTATGGAATACCAAATGCCTACCCCTGTCAGCCCAGAGGGGGAGAGATGGGGGTTGTTGTCCGGGCGTTACGTCAGCTGCCCTTCGACCGGCTCAGGGCGAGCGGGTCGTTGTAGGGGTGCAGTGGGTTGGACCTGAACAACGAAAGGGCGGGTTAGAAACCCGCCCCTACCTTTATGATGCACAAGTCCCGTCTTGGTACGTTGGCCTTTGGTTTCCTAGTCCCAGTAGTTTGGGTCGAGGAAGTGGACGCTCGTGTATTTCCTTGAGCGGTTGCCTTCGTTGTTAATGTTGTCGATGCCGTCTTCGAAGTAGAAGGCCTCCCTGGTGCCACCAAAGCCGGAGGGGAAGTGGTTCTTCGGGGTGTTGCGAACGTTGTTGCGTCTCATGCGCATGCCGCGGAAGATGCCGGTGAATGCGAGCCCGCCGATGTGGTACTTGCTCTCGGCGACCGTGCGATAAATGTCCTTGCCTAGTTCGACGCGACGTGCGCTGAACTGGGCGATGCCTCGTCCTTCCGTCCAGAGGTCCTGCATGTACCTGAGCTTCCCACTAGCATCCGCAGGGAAGGTATCAGCGGGCGCCTGCGGCAGGAAGTCGGGACTGGGGCCGATCGACATTCCCTCTCGGAAATGGGTCTGGTAGGCCTCGCCGATGGTGGGGGCAAGCTGATTGCCCCTTACGAGCGGCACGAGTCTCGTCCATGCGACCTGCCAGGGGTTGTCGCCATAGCTGGATGAGAGCATGACGAAGTACTGCTTATTTCGTTCTGCTGCCCTGTAGGCGCGCGCGCCCTCGCGAATGGTGAGCTTGACGCCGATCTTCTCCCAGTCAGCCCTGAGCAGTTCGATGATGGAGAAGTGCTGGTCGTAGGCCTCAAAGTAGAGTGTCAGCGGCCCCGTACCGTCTTTCCTATCGACGTAGCCGTCGCCGTCGCCATCGGTATAGCCAAGTCCGGCGAGAAGCTGCTTGGACTTTTCGGGATCGTAGCCGAGGTCCAGTTTCGCCCATTCCTCGCCGGGGTAGTAGGGTGTTGTCGGATGGGGAGTCCAGTTCTGCGGAGAGCCGAGGCCCGCCAGAACGGTCTCATTGGTGGTATTCCTGTTCCAACCATAGGACAGCGCGAGGCGGAAGTCGTGGGTGCGCATGGCCTCCCCGAGTTCCGGGTCCTCGTTGTATTCCTGGTTGACGAGAACGGTGGTATCGCCGCCTGCGGCCGCCCGATAGATTTCCAGGCTGTAGTCGCCCTTCTGGGCGTTAGCGAGATACAGGGGCACTTCCTGGAGGATCAGATCACCGCTGCCCAGGTCACATTCCCCGGCCATACACCGGAACACGGCGACCTCGCGGCTCTCGACCTGGTAGGAGACGACGCCGTCCATGTACGGAAGCTGGTTGCCGAGGGGATCGACGCCCATGAAGTAGTGGTTGCGGTCGTACTCGTTCCTAGAGTCCGAGAGCTCGGTCGTGACATAGCCACCGGGCCAAGGGGCATAGTGGTCGCCGTCGTAGATGTACTCGGGATCGAATTCGGTGGGTACGGGTTTCGACTGGACGCCCAGGAAGTGACGTTTTCGCTGCATCTCCTCCATGAGTCCTTTCCAGGTATCACGGGAGTAGAAGCGCATGAGCTGGCGGATTTCGTCCTCGTCGCCGTACTTCGGATGGTAGCGCTTGTAGACGTGACCAGCCGAGTAAAAGCAGGGATTACCACCCTGGCACGACTTTGTCCCGCTGTAGATCGCACCACTCTTGGACTCGATCAGGGTGAATGTTGGGCTGTCGAAGGTGAGGGTCCAGTTGAGGTCGTCGACCACATTAAACTTGGGCCCGTTGCCGGTAATGGGGTTGATGAGGGTAAGCGGAAGACGGGGAATGTACTCGCGGTTCAGGTTGAGTTCCTCCCACGCGAACCGGAAGTCTTCCATGGTAAGGGGATACCCGTCCGACCATCGAGCGCCTCGCCGGAGGGTGAAGCTGTAGGTCCTGCCGTCGGCGCTCAGCTTCATATCCTTGCAGATGCCCACTACCCGACCGATGCCGTCCGCGTCGCGACGGAAGCAGCCGGTCGTAGTCAAAGAGTCGATCCTGCCGGGGATGCTGGCCGTGAGCCGCATGGTGCCGCCGTAGATGCCGACTTCGTTGTCGAGCAGGATAACGAGAACGTCTTCCTGAATTGGGAGCCGTTCCTCGACGGGGAGAATCTTGCCTTCCTTTACGAGTTCCGCTGAGAAGGGGGACTCGTTGAACTTCGTGGGGATGGGTCCGTCCCATGCGTAGGTCGGGTATCCTCCCGGGGGAATCTTGGGGGCGACGTACGTACCGTCGTCGAGCATGGTTGCAGGTGGAAGGTCGCTCCGTTCTAGGGTGGTCTTGGTGAACCCATCCTGTTCAGGAGCACTTCCGCAGGCGAAGCCCATGATGGCCACCATAGCGGCGGCGAGCAGAAGGCCGGTGGTCTGAATGACGATAGTCGGCCGCATTGATTTTCCTCCTATGGAGAGCTATCAGGCTCTCGGAAAGGGGGCCACACAAGATGCGCAACCCAGTGTCGCATTTCCTGTTTGTCTAAGTTTCGACGGCCTGTTCACGACGTCGCCAAAACCGCTCAATTACTCTTTCTCGAATACCTGAATCAGCCCTTCCTGTCCCTGGTTCAGCTTGTCGTAATACTCGAACTTGCCCACCCTGGGAAAGAGGATATACCCCGTCCGCTGTCCTTCTTCGATGGGGCCGGTGTCGAACGATCCGTTCTTGGCTGTTACGGAGTGGGCTATGTCACCGAGGTTTCGCCACCGGATACGGGTACCTACATAGATGTTGATGTCCGGGTGGTCACCGTCGTAGATGTCTGCAGTCACGTCGTCCGCTGACGGCGTTGGGGTCGGGCGAGCCTCGAGATCGCCGCCGGAACCGCTGTCACAGCCTGGAGAGGCCAGGGCAAGCAGTGGTACGGCAAGCAGCAACAGGATGACGCGACCTACCATTCAAGCACCTTCGTGGGCGAAACATTCATAGACTATGACTGACGACATACGATTCGTATTTTAGGAAGATATGAACAGATATGTCAATCTTGGTCGAAGGGAGGTTGCTGTTCAGAGTGGGTGAGATGGATAGTGAAGACCCCCTTTCACCTAATGGATACCCGCTTTCGCGGATATGAAGGCGGTAGTGTGCAATGAGCGTTCTCACGAATTCTGAACAGTTACGAGTTGGTCCGTAATTGGGAAGCCTCGGTCAAGCAGTCGCTTTGGGATATAATGAACGCCGACGCCTCGGACGGGCGTTGGGGGCGGCGTGCTGTTATGCTTACGATGCCTATGAACATGCAACGGGATGGAGCTATGAAACTACAGGTCTTCAAGATATCCATGACGGTTCTCACTCTGGCGATGGTTGGGCTGCTCGCGTCCGCCTGCGGTGAGGCGACGAGCGAGGTGATCGGTATCCTGAAGAGCAACGGTTTCAACGTGGGGGCTGAGAGTGACGAGCGGCTGGTGTTCATCGGCGCGCCGCATGATACGAGCGTAAAGGTGAACGGGCAAGTCGTTCTCATCTACCGTTTCAACGACCGCGACGATCTCCGAGAGGCGCTCATCGCGATCGACGACATCATCAGGGCCGGAACGGGCTTTTGGGGGTATGATCAAGAAAACCCGGGCGCGTCCTATCACGAACGCGGGCTGTACATTCTGTACTTTGGTGACCACCCCGACGCCGAGAGGATTCGGCAGGTGATGGACGAGGACATCAAGTACCAGGAGATCGAAGCGGAGGACGAGTAGCCTTCCTCAACATGACTTGCGGGCCACGTAGATGATGTTGAAGGGCGCCTTGCTCATCCGCTGGTATTCGGACTCCCAGGTTGTTCCGCGGTACGGGATAGCGTCTTTCTCGGCATCGGTCATCCGGTGGATGGGATATGGGACCGGCTCCAGGACGCGTTCGACCGAGAAGCCGACGCCGGTGAGGGTGGAGAACATTTCCTCGACGGTGCGGAAGAAGGTTAGCCCTCGCTGCCCGTCCGTTTCAGTCACGTCGTGCCACACCTCGATTGGCATGTTGAAGTAGTTACCCACGAGAAGGGCGTTCCGGCCTTCGTCCCACTCGAACGCCGCGAGCGGGTGAACGGTTGAGATCACGGCGAAGGCCCCCGGCCTGAGGACGCGATGCCACTCTCTCAGGCACGTCTCGATGTCGGCGACGAATTCGATGCCGTTCGATGAGAGGATGATGTCGAACGACTCGTCGGCGAACATGGCGAGGCGCTCAATATCGGCCTGGATGAGGGTTACGTCGACGCCCTTGGCAGTCACGAGGCGGCGGGCGTGGGCTAGCTGTTTGGACGAGAGATCGACGGCAGTGACGGAAGCGCCCCACCCCGCCAGGGCGATGGAGTTCTGGGCAGCACCGCAGGCGAGTTCGAGGACGCGTTTGCCACGGACGCCTCCGAGGAGCCGGAGTTCTTTTTCGCCGGGAATGAGGGGGCCGTAGTGAACATCGTCTGTGGAGATCACGGCGTCACGCTGGTACCGGTCGGACATCTGGTCCCAACCGGACATGACGGCGCGCTTCAGGGGGAGGTCGGTCATGGCGCTACGGAGTGTGGGCTGACGATTCGGGGATGAGCGAGGTCATGCGTCGATGCCCATGACGCGGGCGGCGGTTCCTCCGAGAATCGAGCGGCGCTCGCTGTCGGTGAGGAAGTCGCAGTGCTTCCGGTACTGGTCGAGGGTCTGGCGGTAGGTGCAGAACCGGCCGACCATGGGCATGTCGGTGCCGTAGATCAGCCTGTCCGCGCCTATGCGCTCAATGCACTGCTGCAGGGCGGCCTCCGTCTCGCTCCAAGGGTACTCGAAGAGGTTGCCCAGCTGAATGGCGAAGAGCAGCTGCAGGTGGCACTGCGGGGCGTCGAACACGTCCCAGAGGTCGTCCGTGAGGATGACGCGGTTGTCCTCGACGTAGCTTCGCCAGGGGAAACCGTGAGTGATGACCACGTTGACATCGGGGTATCGCTCCATCCAACGCGCCAGAATCCTCTGTTCTTCGATGTAGGTCTCCCGCTCGGCGACCGTATATCGTGACTCGTCACGGGCACCCAGCAGGGTGAAGTAGACGGTCGATCCGGGGGTGGCAATGGCGTCCCAGAAGGGGCGCATCGGTTCACCGTCCCACGGCTCGGTATGGCCGCCCAGATAGTAGAACTTGGCGTGAAACTGGTATCCCGCCACGCCGTCCGTCGCCAACCATCGAGTCGCCTCGGCAATAGCGGCGTCTGGGTCGTTCAAGATGTGGGCTTCGGGAATGTTCACCAGCCAGCGCAGACGGTCGGGATATTGTCTATAGGCATCCGCGAGGTAGTCGTTGAGCCTGCCGAGCTGAGTCGACGTGTGCAGCAGCGCCATATCGACGCCCGCATAGTCCATCTCGGTGACCAGGAGTTCAGCCGGGGCGTCGCCCCGGTACAACATTGGCGGGTAGTACTGCTTGGTGTAGGTCTCGCCCTCGTAGTCCCACGTGATGCGGTTCCGGTGCACAGTGAACTGAATATCGTGCAGCTCTTTCGTTTCCGGGTCGATGAGGGTCGAGTTGTCAGCGAGAGCGCGGTCTCTGACCCGCCACACGGGCTGGTGGTGTCCGCTCAGCTCGCGTTGGAATTCGAGCCATTTCTCCTCAACTGAGGAGTATCCTGCCGCCTCGTCTCTCGGGGGAAAGCAGTATGCGTGACCGTCGATAATCATGCCGGCTCCTTAGGAGGGTGTTTGGGGGTACAACGTACACCAACGGGGCAGGGAGCTACAAATAGGTAATGGTTGGGGTCGGACGTTACCACACTCGTTGCCTCACTATGCCCATGTACACGAAGGAACTCACAGGGATCAAGGGGCAACACTGAAGGGGTTGTGGAGAATTCGAGAGCGTTAATGGTGGCCCCAACGGAATTCGAATCCGTGTTTCCGGCTTGAAAGGCCAGCGTCCTAGTCCTCTAGACGATGGGGCCACGTCTTGGCCTGCGAGCATGATCTCGAGGCCATTATCGGTCTTGAAACCGCGGTGAGACGTGGAAGTCCCAACGCCGACCAACAATAGTATTGTACCAATTTATCCCGGCGCCGCCACGTTTTTCGCGTGACGGGTCTAGGGAAATCATACGTGAGACGTCCGTTCAGGTGGTATTCGCGAAAGGCGCACGGGTACGGAGAGGTGCTGTGGGACGCTAGGCCTCTTCCGGATCGGCGGGCGAGTCCTTCTCGCAGTGGATCGCGTCGCGGTCGCCGAGCGTTGTCTGGCGCTGCAGATCGTCCTGTTCGACATCAAAGCACTGGGACGGGTCCTTGTTTTCCTGCCGGGACAGCCACGGGAGGCAGTACTTGGGAGGCAGGTTCTTGATGGTCGGCTGGCACACCAGGAACTGGAAGAGCTTCCATTCGGGATGCTCGTATACGTAACTGAGCTTGAATGGGACGGGTTTGGGCTCCACCGGGTAGAAGCCTCGGAGAACCATTACGTCCTCGATGGTGGTGAAGTCCTCCTCGTCGACTCCAAGTCCCACGTCCTCGAAAGTGGGCAAATCGAGGTAAACCGGAATGAGCGACTCAATTCCGGTCAGATCGACATCGGCATCGATATACGGCTGGTATGCGGTCTGGATACGTTCGAGTGTGATTCCGATGGTGAATGAGTCAGACATGTAGTTGTAGAAGGAGGCCATGTTGCCGGCCTCGATCGACTCCCGGAATATCCCGATGGTCTCGCCAGTAAGCTGGTTGAGGTCTTCGCGGAATGGGATCTGCTTGAACCATGCACCGGGCCCGACGTTGGAGCGGTCGTCATCGACGAAGGCGTTGATCTTCCACTTGCCCTCCTCGCGGACCACGTCTACCGTGAACTTGACGTCCTGGCCTCCGAGGTCGATGAGGGTGCCGCGGATTCGGGAGCGATTGCTGAGCTCTAAGGTGCGGTCTCTCCAGACGTCCAGGCGGTAGGTGAGGGGGAGTCCGACCAACTCCATCATCTTGTCGAAGTCTTCGGGGCTCTGAAGGGCGCGGAAGTGAGCGGTGGTGTTGGCGCTGTAGGCCTCGGCGGTGTTCCTCTCATGCAGCAGATGGAGGAATTGCTCGGCCACACCGGCTGAGTCGTTGGTGTCGAGGGCGACCCAGGTGAACATCGTCGTCGAGCACGCGCCGACGGCCAAGATGGCCACGATCAGCGCTCGGAGGATTATTTTTTTCTTTCTCAACGCGGTCCTTCGGGTTCAGTTTTCGTTTGGGCAACCCTCGCTAAGCTCAGAACCTGCCCCGTAATCTATACGGGGCAAATGGGTTGTGCTACTTGTTTACACCGATTTAGCCATTAAATCAAGGATAGAGGGCAAGTTCCTCCAGTCCAAGTTGCTCTGGCATCCCGAACATAATGTTCATGTTCTGGACCGCCTGTCCGGCCGCTCCCTTGACGAGGTTGTCGATGCAGCCTACCGCGATGAGCCTTCCGGTCGTTTGGTCGACGGTGGGGTAGATGCGGCAGTCGTTGTTGCCGAGGGTCTGCTTGGTTGCGGGCGGCTCGTCGGCAATGTGGACGAAGGGATGATCGTGGTAGTAGTCACGGTAGAGGTCCATGAGGCGCTCCTGTCCCGCGGGTCCGGAGAAGGACTCCCCTGCCCTAAGCCTGGCGTAGCAGCTTGCGAGGATGCCGCGTGTCATCGGGATGAGGTGCGGGAGGAAGGTAACTTCGACGGGGCCGACCCCGTCCAGGCGGCTCAACTCCTGCCGGATTTCCGGCATGTGGCGATGTCCGCCGACCTTATATGCCTTGACGCTCTCGTTCACTTCGGAGAACAGGAAGCCAACGTCGACGCTCCTGCCGGCGCCGGAGACGCCGGACTTGGCGTCTACGATGATGTCGGACTCGATCAGACCAGCGGCAGCGACGGGGGCGAGGCCGAGGATCGAGGGCGTTGGAAAGCACCCCGGATTGGCCACGAGACGCGCTCCGGTGACCTCGTCGCGGTGCAGTTCGGGCAGGCCGTAGACGGCGTCCTCGACGTGGGAGGGGTATGGATGATCGCCATACCACTGTTCGTATTCGCCCATGTCCTTGAGGCGGTAGTCGGCGCTGATGTCTATGGCACGGACGCCGCTTTCGATGAAGGGGGCGAGTCGCTCGGCGCTGGCCTGATGCGGCAGGGCCGAGAAGACGACGTCGACGCTCTCGGTCACGTCCTCGGTGATGGTGAGATCGACCGCCGAGAGGTGGGGGAATACGTCGCCGAGCCTCTGTCCGACGGTGCTGCGACCTGTGACCGAGGTTATCTGGGCTTCGGGGTGTCGCGACAGGATACGCGCAAGCTCAATGCCCGAGTATCCCGTGACGTTAATAATGCCTACTTTCACCTGAAGCCCCCTGGGCGGTCGCGACCGTGGGGAAAGTATACCGTCACTACGGCGGGTCGCTCAAGGTAAAGGGGAAGTAAAGTGACCGAGAGTTACCTCCCAGAACGCATGAAGTCCGAGACGCGCTCGGCGATGGCGAGGGTGGTGGCGTTGGTGTTGGCGCGGATGCAGTCGGGCATGATGGAGGCGTCTACGACGCGGAGACCTTCGAGACCGTGTACGTGCCCGTACTGATCGACGACCGCCATGTCGTCGGATGCAGGACCCATCTTGCAGGTGCCGGATACGTGGTGACTGGTGCTGACGTTTCTTCTCATCCATGCGTCGAGGCTGTCGTCGTATTCCAGATCGGCATCGGTCGGCTCGATGCGCTCCGCCAGTAATTCCCTGTATTGGGCGTGCCTGGCGAGTTCGAGGGCGATGCGGACTCCTTCCCTCATACGCGAGCGGTCGAACGGTTCGGCCAAGAGGTTGTAGTCCAACCTGGGCTGGATACGGTAGTCGTCGCACCGGAGCTTCAGACTGCCGGAGCTTGCGGCGAGATCGAGGCAGACGATCATGCTGACCCCGAGCTCCGTATGCTCGTCGAAAACGCGCGGAACGGGAGGCACCACACTGAACGAAGAGGGGTGAATCAGCATGTCGTTGCGCAGATGCGACCCTGAGGCCGTGTACCGGAGGGTCGTCTGGATGCTCGCCCTGGAAGTATCGGGGCGATAGTCCTTTCGCGTTCGCCAGTCCACCGGTACCTGGGGATGGTCGCGCAGATTGCGTCCGACTCCGGGCGTGTCTTGCACAACGTCGATTCCCATCTGCGCCAGGTGATCGGAGGGACCCACGCCGGAGAGCAGGAGAAGGTGGGGCGAACCGATGGCTCCACCGGCGAGGATGATCTCGGAAGCGTGGTATTCTGCGACCTGCTCGTCGGACTCAACCTCCACTCCGACTGCCCGACGCCCTTCGAAGAGGACTCTACGCGACTGCGTGAGGGGAGAGATCGTCAGGTTGGGTCGTTGGCGGGCGTCGTCCAGGTAGCCCATCGCGGTGCTCCACCTGACGCCGTCCACGTTGTTGAGCGGCGTGGGGCCGACGCCCGTGGAGTCGGGGTCGTTGTGGTCGGGGCAGTCGGGGAATCCGTAGTTGAGGCAGGCGTCGTAGAAGGCGACCTGGTCCCTGTTCATTTGCTCCTTGGAGAATCGCCTGACAGGAATGGGGCCGTCCGATCCGTGGAAGTCTCCGGCAAAGTCGAGGTCCGTCTCGAAGCGCCGGAAGTAGGGCAACAGCTTTTGGAAGCTCCACTGGTCGTTGCCCAAAGCGGCCCAGTCGTCGTAGTCCTCCGGCGCGCCTCGGAGGAGAATCTGCGCGTTCACGGCGCTCGAACCGCCGGTCACCCGTCCTCGTGGCACGAGGCGAGCCGGAGCGTCGTCCGTGTACCTGGCGACGAATACCTGCCTGTTCTCGGTGATGAACGGCATGGGGAATGGCCTGCGAGGCCCGTATCCGTACTTCACGTCGTCCGGCAGAGTGGAAGGGTCAGGGTAGTCCGGCCCAGCCTCGATAAGGAGAACGGAGCGGCCGGCGTCCTCCGTGAGCCGTGCTGCGAGAACGGAGCCGGCGGAGCCGGCCCCTACGATGATGATGTCGTACGTATTCACTGTCGTCTCCAACCGGAGCATTATGGCAGGTTCGCCAGGGAGAATGTTAGCTCCACACGCGTCCGATTCGGCGCAGGAGGTCCCAGTCCAACCCCGCGCCCACGCCGGAGGACGAACTTAGGTGCAGCCGACCGTCTACCACGCACTCTGGAGGTGTGAGTAGGTCTGCTCGCCAGTCGGATTCGTGGACGGCGTGCTCCAAGGGCATAGCGCCGGGCACTGACGATGTGACGTGTCCGCCGATGAGCAACGAGACCGGGCCTGATGGGCTGTGGAGTGATATTCCGCCACCGGCATCGATGGCGGCCCTGCCGGAACGTGTCGCCACGGCGGCGCCTCCGCAGAACATCACGTCGGGCATGATGATTTTCACCGCATCCTTCGCTATCAGGTCGGTGAACAAGTCCTCGCCATAGCCCATCTCGCCTCCGGCCACCCGCATCGGCACACGTGCGGCAATTCGAGTTGAACTTTCAGGGTCCGTGTTCGGGCGCACGGGCTCCTCGAACCAGGTCACTCCGAGATCGGACAGTTCTTCGGCAACGGTCACCGCCGACTCGACGTCGAAGCGACCGTGACAGTCGACCATGAGGGTAACGTCGGCTCCCACGACATCCCTGATAGCTGCGACTCGCTGGATGCCAGTCTGGGCATTTCGGACGGACTCGGCGGGGTCACCGCCCGGAGTTACCTCGTCGAACGGGGCGCACTTTACGGCTTGGAACCCCTCCCCCACTGCGCGTTCGGCGGCCCTTGCGAAGTCGGTGGGTGTGCGGTCAGTCGGGAAGAGGCCCCGGTTGATGTTCGCGTAGAGCGGGACGTTTTCAGCCGACTCTCCGCCTAGAACCTCGGTGAGGGTTATCCCATCCTCGATGGCCTGGATTGTCGAGACTCCGGTACGGAGGGCGCTCACGGCGGTAGCCAGTGACAGGTCGCCGTTCAAACGGTGGTCGTCCATGTCCAAAAGGCGGGGAACGTCGGCCTCGGAGTCTATGGACTTGCCGTTGAGAAACTCCAACTGTTCGGCAACGAGAGGAACCACGTTGTCCGGGCCGGTTAACTCAACTTCGGCGTATGCCCCGCTCTGGGTTTGGAGGCGGGCAAACGTCCATTCAGTCCACGGTGTCACCTCGACGTTCGCAAACTCGGCGCTCTCCAAGCGCACGGGCATGTCTAGGCCTGTCCTCGCCTAAGCACCTTGCCCGGCCTCGCGCCGGTATGGACTCCTTCATCGACGACCGGCACGCCCTTGACAAGGACGTATGGGATTCCTTCGGCGTATTGGTGGGGGTCTTCCCACGTGGACTTGTCGATGACGGTTTCGGGATCGAAGACCGCGAGGTCGGCGGTGAGGCCTTCCCTGACGAGGCCGCGATCCTTGAGATGCAGGCGCTCGGCGGGGAAGCCGGTCATCTTGTAGATGGCGTTCTCCAAAGTCAGGACGGCGGGCTGCTCGCGGACGTAGCGTCCGAGTATGCGGGGATACGTGCCGTAGAACCGCGGGTGCGGCAGGGCGTTCTTATACGGTCCGTGCGGCGAGACAGCCCTGCCGTCGGAGCCAATCATGGCGAGGTCATGTCCCATGAAGTAGCGGACGTCGTCCTCCACGCGGTTGTGGACGCGGGTCGGGACTGAGCCGTTCTCCTCGTGGAGCAGTTGCAAGACTGCCTCGGCGGGCTCGACTCCGCGCTCCTCGGCGATCTCCGACACGTTCATGCCTACGCAATGACGGTTGGCATCCGACTCTATATAGGACACGTACCATGTCTCCCACTGCGGCGACAGGCCACCGAGTCCGGCGCGAACCTCGTCTCGAATCCGCGTCCTCGTAGTCGGGTCGCTGAGTCGGGCCATGAACTCTGCGATTCCGCCTTCCTGCGCCCAGAGGGGGACAAGCTGGTTGTAGCCCGCACCCGCAGCGGTGTAGGGGTACATGTCGTAGGTGACATCCAGTCCGGCCTTGCTCGCCTTCTCGAAGGGCTCCGTCAGGGTAGGGCCCTGACCGTACACGCGCCGGTCGGTTATGGCGAGATGGGAGAACTGCACGGGAATGCCGGCCCGCTGCCCTATCTCGATGGCCTCATTGATGGCGGACATGTGGAGGCCATTGCCAACCCTCGCGTGGGTGGCATAGAAGGCACCCTCGTAGTGCCTGATCGACGCGCAAAGCTCGACGATGTCGTCGGTTGTGCCATACGCCGATGGAGCGACGGAGAGTCCAGTCGAGAGCGAGAACGCGCCCATCTCCATCGCTTCGGCAGCGAGGCGTTTCATTTCGCGGAGTTCGTCGGGCGTTGCTGGCCGGTCCTCGACGGCGCCGGACGCGATCTGTAGGCCCGAGTGTCCGAGCTGAGGCGCGACGTTGATGCTTATGCCGTTCGACTCCAGCGCATTGGCCCAGTCGTCGAGGGTGTACCACTCCCACTTGACGTTGCCGATGAGCGTCCTGCCGAGGTTCTTCTGGAGTGCCTCGGGACCGCCCTTCCCGGCAGGCCAGGGCGTGTAGCTACAGTTTCCGGTAACCTCGGTCGTCACTCCCTGGTGGGCCTTGCTCTCCCCGCCCGGGTCGTCAAGCAGGGTGATGTCGGAGTGGGAGTGCATATCGATGAAGCCCGGGGAGACGACGTGGCCCGTGGCGTCGATGCGACGCGCCGCCTCGGCGTGGGCGAGGGAGCCGACGGCCTCGATACGCCCGTTGGTGATGCCGACGTCGGCCATGTAGCAGGGCTCGCCGGTGCCATCCACGACGGCGCCGTTTTCTATGAGAGTATCGAATGCCATGGGTTTTCTCCTAATGGTGACTGTTTACTCAGCCGACACGCGCAGTCTCCTCACACATCGTCATTCTCGCGGAGGGAGATCATCACATGATCTGTCATTATGGCGAAAGCCGGAAGTGAAACGCCTTGCAAAAGCGGGCCTTTCACCCTCACCCCAACCCTCTCCCGCGAACGGGAGAGGGGGTACGCATATGCCTCCGTGGGTGGGAATTTACAGCCCAAAACCGGCTACGCGAAGATTCCGAGCGGGTTGAGGGAGCGCGGAACGTCGGTGACGTCCATCTCTTCCTTCTTCTTCATGTAGTTGACGACGGCGTAGGTGAGCGGCGTTGCAACGGTCTCGTAGAGGATCTTGGTGATCCACTGGGCGGTAGCCGCCTGGAGGAGTCCCTGCGCGCTCCAGTCGCTGCCTATGCCGAAGGCGATGTAGATGAAGATGTAAGAGTCCAAGCCCTGCCCGACCACGGTGGAGCCGATGGTGCGAACGAACAGCATCTGCCCCTGCATCTTGTACTTAAGCAGGGCCAGCACGGTGGAGTTGGAGAACTCACCGATCAGGTAGGCGATGAAGGATGCTACGAGAATCCAGGGCACCTGGCCGAGGATGGTGTCGTAGGCTTCCTGGTCTCCCCAGAAACCGGCGGCGGGAATGAGTCCGCCGAGCCAGAGGGCGATGACGACGAGGAGGTTTGCGCCGAATCCGAGCCAGATGACGCCGCGGGCAATTCGGAAGCCGTATACCTCGGTAAGAATGTCTCCGACGATGTAACTTATGGGGAAGATGATGATCGAGGCGGGTATAACCACCGAACTGCTGCCGATGAACTCGAAGGGCAGGTTAATCAACTCTATGGGCTTCACCGCAATGATGTTGGAGGTAATCAGCACGGCGACAAACACTGTGACGACGATGATGAAGGTGCCGGTGAATCGCATACTTGCTCCTTTTTCCTCAAGGTAGGGGTGGATACGTTGGACAAGCTCGCCACGAACAGTTTCGGATCGGCGAATTGCTGGATACCCTCTTAGCTCAAATCGCTCTCACCTCCCTCCAGAACGCAGACATCCCGAAGGCTTCGGTACGCCCCGTTGTAGTCCATGCCGTAGCCGACTACGAACACGTCCGGCACCTCGAATCCGACGTAGGTTGCCTCGACGTTGTGGGTCCGGCGGGAGGGTTTGTCAAGCAGCGCGCAGATGTTGACCGACCCTGCACCGAGTTCCAGCAACCTCTTCTCCAACACCGCGCAGGTCTCACCGGTATCGACGATACCATCGACAACCAGGACTTCCCTACCCTGGATCCGGTCTCGGAGAGGCAGCCAGCTAACGGTCACCTCTCCCCCTTCGGTCCCGTCATACCTCCGCATCCTCACAGTCGTCACATCCACCGGCTGCGCGAATGCCCTCATCAGGTCGGACAGGAAGCAGATCGCGCCGTCCATTGCGCCGACCAAGACGAGATTCGAGAGGTTGTGATTCTCGGTGACCTTGCCTGCGAGTCGTTCGACCGCGCGGTCAATGTCTCTCTCGGAGATCAGAACGTCGCCCAGATGCATAGTCCTCTCTCAGAGTCCGATGGGGGTGTCGCGGCATTGTATAGCCCAGAATCGGGCAGGACAAGACCGACTCTAATACAAGGTCGGGATGTATTTGGGACATTTCGAGCGGGGTAAGAAAGCGCCCCATCTAAAGGTAGAGACTCCAACGGATCCCAAACGACAAAAGTGGTGGGACTTGCCTGCCCTACCCGCGCCTGCCGAACTCTTCTTCCAGGCGGGCTTGGCTGAGGTGGATCATGGTGGGGCGACCATGAGGGCAGGTGTGGGGCTGGCTGCACTGCTCGAGTTGGCGGACGAGTTCCTCGGTCTCGCGGTTCGTCAGGACTTTGCCGGCCCGGATGGCGCCGTGACAGGCGAGCGAGTAGGCGGCGCGTTCCTCCCACGACTCGTATCCTCCTCCCTCGGCCATGAGGTCGAGGACGTCGCGCAGGGCTTCGGCGGGGTCCTCCGACACGAGGAGGGCGGGCACGCCTCGGAGGATGAACGTGGTGCCGCCAAACTCCTCGAACTCGAAGCCGAGTCCTTTGACGCTGGAACGGTGCGCCTCGACGATCTCGACCTGCTCGGGCGTGAGGTCGACGGTGGCGGGCTCCATGAGGCCCTGAACGGAGGGTGTGCCCGTGCTTGCCGCTTCCTTGATCGTCTCGAAGAGGACGCGTTCGTGGGCGGCGTGCTGGTCGATGAGGTACATGCCGTCCGGCCCCTCCGCCGCGATGTAGGTCGTCTTGATCTGTCCGATAACTCTAAGGGCGGGAAGCGCTCGATGGGGGATCAGCGGTTGTTGTGACGGCTGCGGCAGTTCGGCCTGCAGAGGCGCGCCCGCAGCACCGGCCCCGGTGGTTGGTTGTTGGTCTTGCGGGAGGGGTATCGGCCAGTAGGAGCGGGTGTCCGTTGGGGCCGTCCCAACGGAAGGCGTCGTTTGTCGCGTTGAAAGCTCCTGCACGGGCAGGTTGGCAACGAGGGTCTCCCGTACTGCTCGTTGAAGGGCGGCGAAGACGCGGCCCTCGTCCTTGATACGCACCTCCGTCTTGGACGGATGCACGTTCACGTCGACCTCGCCATAAGGAACGTCGATGCTGACGACGGCGATGGGGAAGCGACGCTCCATGAGGAAGCCTCGGTACGCCTCGTGAAGTGCGTACGTCAGGCTGCGGTTCTGGATCCAGCGGCCGTTGACATAGAGCGTTACGTGGTTCCGGTTCGAGCGGGCGAGGGAGGGCCTGCCTATCAGGCCACTGACCTGAATCGGGGCGTCTTCCCGGCCTTGCGTCTCGATGTCGAGCATCGCCTCGGCCACGTCTGCGCCATACACGGCCGCCATGGCCTCGCGGAGGCTGCCGGAGCCGCTGGTCATGAACATCGATTTGTCCTGCACGGTGAGTCCGATTCCAACATCGGGTCGCGCAAGTGCGAATCGTCCGACGGCGGCCTGGACTCGTGTCGCTTCGGAGGCGGCGGAGCGCAGGAATTTTCGTCTGGCCGGGACGTTGTGGAAGAGTCCCCGAACGGTCACTGAGGTGCCGGGCCCTGCGCCGACGCGCTGCTTGCGTACAAGGGCGCCAGCGTCCAGTTCGACCTGGATGCCGGAGTCCTCTCCCTTGGGGCGGGAGACCATGGTGACACGCGAGACTGCGGCGATGCTGGGAAGGGCCTCGCCTCGGAAGCCGAAGGTGCCCACCGATTCGAGGTCCTCGTCGGTGTCGAGCTTGCTGGTGGCGAATCGTTCGAATGCAACGGCGATCTCGTCCTCGGAAATGCCGATGCCGTTGTCGGTCACGCGGATGTACTCAATGCCTCCGCCTCGTATCTCAATGGTCAGTCTCGTGGCGCCGGCGTCGAGGGAATTCTCGACGAGCTCCTTGACGACGGACATCGGCCGCTCGGTGACCTCTCCGGCGGCAATCTTGGAGGCGACTTGAGGGCTGAGCACACGGATGGGCATGGTGTGTATAGAGTACCACTGCGGGGGAGGCGAGGGGGATACATTGCAGAGGGCGCAGAGAACACTGAGTGGTTCACCCTTCGACAGGCTCAGGGTGAACGGTGCGTTTCTTCGTTGAGCTCAGGAGATGTGGCTTGGTTCATCTAATGGCGGTCAGCGAGACGCGATTGCCGCATTTGATGGTCTGGTCGTCCTATGACAGGGGTACAGGTTTGTCGTATGCTAATTTGTAAACAGCTTTAGGAGATTCATGTTGGCGGCATTCCCCACGCTTCTCGATGTGTACGAGGCCCGGAGGAGGATCGGACCGTATATCACCCGAACGCCATTGCACCACTATCCCCGGCTCGACCGGATCATCGGCGGTGAGGTGTATGTCAAGCACGAGAACCACCAGTCGCTGGGGGCGTTCAAGATCCGGGGCGCGTTGAATGTGGTCTCGCAGTTGACGGATGAGGAGAAGGCGAACGGGGTTGTGTGCGCCTCCACCGGGAACTTCGGGCAGGGCATCGCCTACGCGGCGGGAGTGTTCGGGGTTCAGGCCACCGTCGTGGTGCCGGAAAACGCCAACCCTGAAAAGTGCGAGTCGATGCGCGTGCTTGGGGCCAACCTGATTCTCCACGGGGACAACTTCGACGACTGTCGCGCGCACTGCGAGCGATTGTCGAAGGAAGAGGGCTACGTGTACATCCACTCGGCGGACGAGCCGAGGCTAATACCGGGCGTCGGCACGTACTCGCTGGAAATCTTCGAGGACCTGCCGGACGTGGACGTGATCATCGTGCCCGTCGGCGGCGGGAGCGGGGCCTGCGGGGCATGCATCGTGGCTAACGCTTTGAATCCCAACGTCCGAGTCATAGGGGTGCAGGCCGAGAGCGCGCCGGGCGCGTACCTGTCTTGGAAGGAGGGCGAGATCATCGAGGCGAGGATGGAGACGATGGCCGAGGGACTCGCCACGACCGTGGGATTCGAGCTAACACAGGGGATCATGCGCGAGTTGATGGACGACTTCGTGCTGGTCTCAGAAGAGGAGATGATAGAGGCCGTGGGCATCTACCTCGAGACGACGCACAATCTCGCCGAGCACGCCGGGGCGTCGCCGCTGGCCGCGGCCATCAAGATCAAGGACTCCCTCAAAGGGAAGAAGGTCGCCCTCGTCTTGAGCGGTGGCAATCTCTCTCAGATTCATCTGAAACAGGTGCTGGCCTAGTCCATGTGCAAAGGGGCCCAAAGGGCATCGCTCACCGAGGCATTGTTGACCTAATGCGAAAAATGTCGTTAAAGGTATATCCCGCTCGCCGAGCGCTCACTTCGGAGGTTGAAGGTATGGTTGGTGCGCGCCACATGATTGCGCTATTTGCACTGTTCTTATTGTTCGCGACTTCGTGCGGCCTCTTTGGGACGGGCGAAGAGGAGATCGGGGAAACTCAGCGAATTCAGGCCCAGACTCACTACGATTCAGGGATCGAGTACGGCAACACGGGGAATCTCCAGGCGGCGGTCACGCAGCTTGACCAGGCGATCCTCCTGAATCCCGGCCTTACGGACGCATACATTGCGCGAGGCAGAGCGCGAGCCGACCTCGGCATGTACCCTCAGGCAATCGAAGACTACAACACGGCGCTGGAGCACAATCCTGAAAACGCGTCGCTGTACATCGATCGCGCGGTCGCCTACTCACGAATATCGGAGTACAAGACTGCCCTCGGCGACTATGACCAAGCCGTTGAACTGGGCGACGACAGCTTCAGGCTTCATCTGAATCGTGGGACGACACTGTCGCGTCTGGGCAAGCACTACGAAGCGCTGAAGAGCTACGACAATGCCATCGAGATAGAACCCGCCAGTTCCCTCGCGTGGACAAATCGCGGCACCGAATACGCGCTTCTCGGCCAGCCCAAGCGGGCGATCCAGGAGTTCGGCGAGGCAATCCGGCTCGACCCTGAAAACGCGGAGGCCTACTTCAATCGAGGGGCGGCGTACGTGGCCCTCGAGCTGTACGAAGACGCCTTCATCCACCTAGAGAAGGCCGTACAGCTCGAACCCGACAACGAAAAGGTCTTCCATGACCGGGGTACGATCTACGGCGAGATCGGGATACTCTACCAGTCGACGCAGAACCTGACCGAGTCAATCGCCCGCGACCCTGACAACGCGGAACTCTACGCGCAGAGGGCGGAGGTCTACAAGCGGATGCCGAACCATGAGAAGGCGATCCGCGACTTGAGCTCGGCCCTGCAGCTGATCCCGGACAACGCCGGGTGGCTCGTGGAGAGAGGCGATTCCTGGCTGGCGCTCGAGGACTTCCAGGCGGCCCTCAACGACTACAACACCGCGCTGGAGATCCAGCCGACGAGCGGGCGCATTCTCGCGAGGCGGGGAACGCTCTGGAAGCAGACCGGGTACTACGATCGCGCGATTGTGGACTTCGAAGACGCTATCATCATGGACACGCGGAGCCCGGAAGCCTACGGGGGACGCGGCGAGATATTCAGCCTTGTGGGCGATTTCAACCGCGCCATATCCGACTTCACCAAGGCCATCGAACTCAACTCCGAAAGCGGGACGGCCGTGGAAGCCAAACAGGAGGTCGAATACTACAAGAGTCGCGCACTCGCCTACGGCAACGTCGGCAACCATCGGCAGACTCTGGCCGACCTCAATCGGGCAATCGAAATCCACGAGCAGATCGTCGAGCAGACCAACGATCCCAAGGACGACACACTCTGGTCGCTGCGGGCCATCGCAAAGGCGGAACTGTGCATGGAAGAGGAAGCGCTTGTGGACGCAAACATAGCCGAAGAGTTGGGGGCGGAGGTCGCAGACCTCAACCGCAGCCTCATGACCATACGTCAGAAGCCGCAGTGTACGGGCAGGTAGCCTCGATAGGTCTCGGCATCCCATATACCGAATGAACTATCAACAGAGCCAATGAAGACACGTCTCATCAAGTTCGCGATCATCGTCGTGGCCGCCGTGCTCGTACTGGCCATTGTGGTCGGCGGCGGGTATTGGGGACTTCAGACCCTCAACAAGGACCGCGCGGAGGAGCACTACCGGCGGGCCCTGACGCTCCAAAACGACGGAGAACTCGAAGCGGCGATTGACGAGTACACCAAGGTATTGAATGTTGACGACACATACACGGAGGCGTACAGCAACCGTGGGGTCGCCTACATGGATTTGGGAAACTACGACAAGGCTGTCGAAAATTTCTCGAACGCCATTCTCCAGAACCCGTTCGTGCCCTATTTCTACTACAACCGGGGCCTCGCGTTCGAACGAGCGGGGGCGCTGGACTACGCGCTGTTGGACTATCTCGACGCCGTCGGCATCGATCCGAGCTACCGCGACGCGTTCTACGGGATAGGCTCGGTCTACCTGGAATACGGCGACTACCAGAGGGCGATCTGGAATTTCGACAACGCCCTGCGCCTGGAGCCGGAGAACCCGGACGCGCACTTTGGTCGCGCGGAGGGGTACTTCGGACTGGGACGATTCGAGCAGGCCATTTCCGACTACGACGCCGCGCTTCTGATCGAGCGGGAGCTGCCGGAAGCGTACACGGGGCGAGGAGCGTCCTACATCGAGATGGGCGAGCCGGCGCGGGCCATCGAAGACTTCAACGAAGCGCTAAGGTGGCGGCCAGACAGCGTTGCCGCGTACTACCACCGCGCCAGGGCCTACCAGCGTTTAGGACAACTGGAACAGGCGATTGCAGACTACTCGGTCGTCATTGAACGCGATCCCGAATTCCTGGGAGGTCACCACGGAAGGGGCCTGACATACGCCCAAGCAGGAATGGCGGAGGCGGCGTTGGTGGACCTGAACGAGGCAATTCGCATCGACGAGTCGTACGGCCCAACCTTTGCAGCGCGCGCAGTGGCCAATGCGCTACTGGGCAGAGACGACGAGGCGGAACAGGATGTCGAAGAGGCTGTGTCCCTGGGACACAACCGTTCGATTATCGAAGCCGACATTGCGGCCATCAAGGAACAGCGGCAGTAGTCGTTGATCAGACCGCGAGGTCTCTCCGCCCGAAGAGGTAGGCAGCCGCTACCACGAGGACCGCAGTCCCCCCTACAAGGACGCCCGCATGCGTGGCGTTCAGTCCGTTCGTCATGGGGTCTCCACTGATGAAGTAGTAGATCGGGGAGAGGTACTGCGCCCACTCCAGTCCATCCACTATGGGACCAAACGTGTTGGCGACGTACGCGACAATTCCGACCGCCCCGCCGACCGCAATGGTGGTGCTCGGCCTTCCTGTCAGTGCTCCGACGAATAGCGCCAGGGCGCCGAACGACACGCCCAGCAGTCCGAGACCGGCGAACGCCTGGATCGCGTTTAGCAGACTCAAGTCCACGTCTACCGCAATGGTTCCCGCGAGCGTCCCTACAAAAACCACGGCCACAAGGGCCGCCGTTCCCGCCGCCATGGCCGCGAACTTCTGCAGCAGTATTGTCGAGCGACGCACCGGGTGGGACAGGAGGACCTCCAGCGAGCCACGGCGCTCCTCGCCGGCCAAGCAGTTTGTTCCCAGCCAAAGGTTGAAGACGATGAAGAGAAGCGGGAAGGTGAATGACAGCATCTCGGCTGTCAGGAACCCCTCAGGTGAGGCGATATCCTCTATGTCGCCGACAAATACCCGGAATATGGAGTTCTCGTCGCCCAGAATCTCATTGAGCTCCGGAATGTCGCTGACGCTCGGATAGAACAGGACAATTACGAAGGCATACAAGAACAGCCCCAGCGACCACCAAACGATTGGACGACCCAGATCGTGGATCGACTTGAACGCGACGTTACCGAGCATTGTGTTCCACCTCGTCGTCGCTGTAGAACGTCAGGAAGATGTCGTCTAAAGATGCCTCGTGGGTCACGAGTTTCACGACCTCCCGTCGTGCGACAGCCTTGATCAAGGCATCGGGACTGCCGGCAATGGAGACCGTGAGCGCTCGACCTTTGACCAGGACATCCGACGCCCCCGGAATGTTCTGAAAGTCCGACTCGGAGACATCGGTGGCGAACTCGATCTCGAATCGATGGAGGGTGGCGCGGTCGATGAGGGTGTTCACGTCCTCCACGGCGATCAGCCTCCCCTTGCGGATGATGCCAACGCGGTCGGACACCCGCTGGACTTCGGGTAGCACGTGAGAGGAGAAGAAGACGGTGTGTCCCTCCACCTTCAGGTCATCCAGAATCTCGTAGAACTCGTGCTGGATGAGTGGGTCAAGTCCACTCGTCGGCTCGTCTAGGATGACGAGCTTCGGCTTGTGCATGAGGGCCTGCAGGAGGCCGACTTTCTGCTTGTTGCCACGGGAGAGGTGAGAAAATCTGCGGTCAAGTTCCACATCCAGGCGAGTCGTGAGGCTTTCCACGTAGTGCCAGTCGACGCCGCCTCGCAGGTTGGCGAAGTAGTTGAGCATCGCACGGCCGGTCATGTGGTCGTACAGCGCGAACTCGCCGGGCAGGTAGCCGATGTTGCGCCTGATCTCCAGACTGTCACGACGCGCATCCAATCCGAGGACCGTAGCGGCTCCCCGCGTGGGGCGGATGTGGTCGAGCAGCATTCGAATGGTAGTGGACTTCCCGGCGCCGTTCGGGCCGAGATAGCCGAATATCTCGCCGGGGAGAACGTCGAGGTCAACGTCCACGACAGCTTCGATCTCGCCGAACGATTTTGAGAGATCTCTTGTATGAATGACGCTGTCCACGATTGGTCTCCGAAGTGTCAGCTAGGTGACCGTCTGGGGTTAATCATACGCGGGTTAGCACCCTAGGGCGCATCACACGAAGCTGTGATTTGGGAGGCTCCGTCCCGTCACGCAGCTTCAGGATCCTTCCCGCGACATCACGGCGAGGATTTCCCTGTTTATCTCGCGGGCGACCGTGGGTCCGCGATAGACGAACGAGGTATAGAGCTGAACGGTGTTGGCCCCGGCTCGAATGGCCGAGATCGCATCTTCGCCGGTGAAGATGCCACCGCAGGCGTTTATCGTCATGCCCTCACCGACCTCGGAGCGAACGTCGCGCACCATTTCAAGCGTCCGGGAGAAGATGGGACGACCGCTCAATCCACCGGCGCCGACGGAGAGTCGAGAGTCTTTGGTCGGCCTCGTATTGGCGACGGTGAGTCCGTCCACTCCGTTGTCTTTGCAGACGCGCACCAGCGCCATGAGAGTGTCTCGCGATCTTGCGAAGTCGTCTGGCGAGAAGTTCGGCGGAGGATATGGAGGGAGCTTTACGATCAGGGGACGATGGCGCGCCTCGTTGACGGCCTGCAGAAGTCCTTCGAGCGCATCGGGCGAGTGGAACAGCCTGAGTCCGGCCGTGTTGGGGGAACTGATATTGATTTCCACAGCGTCGGCCAGGGGCTCGAGTCGTCGGTGACACTGGACTATCTCTTCGACCGTTACACCGGAGATGCTGACCACGAGCGGAACGGCGCTTCGCTCTGACCTGTAGAATTCGAGCCTCCTGGCGGCGGGCACGAGGCCCTTCGAGGGAAAACCCATGGCATTGATGAGGGAGGAGGCGTCTTCGATGCGAAACAGCCGGGGCTTGGGATTTCCGAGGCAGGGATGAGCCGTTACGGTGCCGACAGTGAGGTACCCAAAACCGAGAGACGCAAGCGACGAGACCATTTCGCAGTCCTTGTCGAATCCGGCGGCAAGTCCCACCGGGTTTGAGAGGGGCAATCCGCACATCGTCGTGTTGAGCCTGCGGTCTCGGACCTGGAAGCCTGGGCGAAGCGTCTTCCAGAGCAGCGGCTTGTGCAGGGACTTCTCGACGAGCTTCTGGACAGGCTCCGCCGGGAACCTGAATAACAGGGGGCGGACTAGATGCGTGTAGGCGTCGGTGTTGAGAATGAGCACGTATTGTTCCTGTTCCGCGAATAGCCCGCAAAGACAATTATATCAGCGGGGAGTGAGTCGGCACCGGGACGACTTACGCGAAGCGGGGCATTAGCATATAATCGAACCAAGGCGGGACAGTGAGAATGAGTGTCGAATATCACAGAGGCGATTGGGGAAGGCCGAAGGGCCATGCCTTCATATACCTTCGGAACTCGCTGGACAACGAGGAGGTATGGGCGACATACGTGGTCGTTCTGCCAATCACCGTCGATTTGTCAAAGTATGTCCCTCCGTTCCTGATGAATCAGATCGGAGAGATGGACGAGAAGAGCCTATCGGCATTCGCCTTCCCCCCGGCGCCCGAGCTGGTTGGGGAATACGAAGCAATCGAGCAGATGGCGGAGATGAGGGATGACGACATTCTGTACATCGGGGCGCACAATCCCTCGGACGTAACGGGGGCGATGAATCGCGTCAACGAAGCGGTGCAAACATACACGGAAGAGTGCGCACGAGTAGTAGGCCCATCGACCGCCGAAAGCGACGCCGCCATCTCAGAATCGAGTGAAGAGGTGGAGGGACTTCACGTTAATGACGTTCTCTACGGGCTGATGAGCGATAGCGACAAGCTCGGCGAGCTCAGCAAGCTCATAGGGAGACTTCGCTTCGCGTTGGACGGTTCGGACGACAGGCTCGTATCGGAGACCGAGACGGAGATCGCGCTCGTCGCCAATCATCTCCCGCAATCGCACAACATCCCCCAACTGGTCGAGGCGGTGAAGTCGAACGACAGCCGCTCAGCGGAGCTCGCCGACGTGTACCTCCAGCGCAGCTATCACCTCGTACACGAGGACTATGCCAAGCTGACAGCCATCGAGGGGCGAATCAGGGAGCTTGAGGGCAACTCCGCCGACGCCGAGTAGAGGTTAACTGGACCGTCTCGCCTCGCCCGACCCTAGCTCATGTGGTGGTAGCCGCCGCCCTCGCCCTCGAACTCGCGGGCGCGAAACGCCCCGAGGTCCCGGCCTTGGTGGACGTGGACGATGACATCCTGCCTGCTGCTGGCAACGGGTCCAATGAGGTCGGCGTCCACGGTATCGATCAGGTCCTGGATGTCATCGTTGGACAGTGCGTCCGAGGCGTTGAGGGTGGAGTGGACCATTCCGTCTGCGAAGTGTATGTCCACCCTGCCGACGGTGTCCTCATCGCGCAGCACGGTATAGCACTCGGAATATGGAGTGCGACACTCCCTCTCGAACTCGAATCTGCTCATGGGGCTCACCTCGTGTGTTCAGGGAGTGCGTAACTGCTAATTCCGGACCTGGCCGGAGCCCACCACGGTCCACTTGTAGGATGTCAGCTCTTTGAGTCCCACGGGACCGCGAGCGTGCATCTTGTTGGTGCTTATGGCGACCTCGGCCCCGAGACCGAGCTGCCCACCATCGTTGAACCGAGAGCTGGCATTGACGAGGACGACGCTCGAATCGACCTCATCCAAGAATCGCTTCGACGATGAGTCGTCCTGAGTCACGATTACATCGGTGTGACCGGAACCGTGCACCTCGATATGGTTGAGGGCCTCGTCGATGGAGTCGACAACCTTGATTGCTGCGGTCAGTGAGAGGAACTCCGTGCCCCAGTCGTCATCGGTTGCAGAGGCAACATTCAAGCCGTTCGAGTTTCCGATGATGCTCAGCGCCCGCCTGTCGCAGCGCATCTCGACGCCCGAATCTCCCAGCCGTTCAGCAACGCGGGGAAGGAAGTCCGGCGCGACGCCGGAGTGCACGATGAGCGTGTCCAGTGCGTTGCAGACATGGGGGGAAGATGTCTTGGCGTTGAAGGCGATATCGACGGCCATGTCGACGTCCGCGGTCTTATCGACGAAGGTATGACACACGCCGACTCCGCCGGTTATCGCGGGCATCTGGGCCTCTCGTCCCACGCGATGAACGAGCTCGGCGCTTCCCCTGGGCACGACGAGGTCGATGTACTCGGTCATGCCGAGCATCTCGCCCACCAGTGATCGGTCGGTTGACTCGACGAACTGTACAGCGTCTTGCTCGATTCCTGCGCTTGCAACCGCGTCTCGCGTGATTCGCGCGAGTACGCCGTTGGAGCGTATGGCCTCCTTGCCGCCGCGAAGGATCACCGCGTTGCCGGACTTGAGGCAAAGCGACGAAATATCAATGGTCACATTCGGACGGCTCTCATAGATAACGCCGATCACGCCAAGAGGCACGCGGCGCTTCTCAACTTGGAGGCCGTTCTCAAGCGTAGTCGCGTCGTAGAACTCCTCCGTCGGATCGGACAGCGAGGCGACTTTTCGCACGTCGCTTGCCATTCCCTCGAGCTTAACGCGGTCGAGCGACAGCCGACCGAGTACCGACTCACTGAGACCGTCTCGACGTCCCGCGTCGATGTCTTCCGAGTTGGCCGCGATTATCTCGTCGCACCGTGCTTCCAGAGCGTCGGCCACGCCGTGCAGTGCCCTGTTTTTCACCGAGGAGGAGGTCTTTGCCAGAGCACGTGACGCCGCGCGCGCGCACTTGCCCATCTGTTGAAGATCGGTCTTACCGTCCACGATGTCACCTTCCAACGGTAGGCTACCTATAACCTTATCATGTCCCGTCGATGGACGACCTCGTCGCTGTAACGGTCTCCGAGGATTTCGGCCACGCGGTCCGAACGAACGCCCTTGATCAGGTCAAGCTCCTGCGAGCTATAGTTTGCAATACCCGCAGCCACCTGAATGCCTCGCGCGTTGCGAATCTGCACGGCCTCGCCGCGCTCGAATGTTCCCACTACCGACGTGACTCCGACGGGCAGGAGGCTTCGGTCCCTCTGCAGGAGCACGTCCGCCGCTCCGTCATCGACGACCACCCATCCGGACTTCGAGACGTTCATTCTCAGCCAGTTCTTCCGGCTCTCCTTCGCCTTAGGGCTCGCAGGGCAAAACGTTCCGACCCGTTCACCATTAGCGAGCCGGGTCACCACTTCCGGCTCTTCCCCACTGGCTATGACAACATCCACTCCACCCTCGGTGGCGAACTTCGCAGCCTCGAACTTCGTAGCCATGCCGCCGCGCCCCTTCTGATCGCGAGGCGCTCCGGCGCGGGCCCGCATCTTCCTATCGAACCGTGAGATGACCGAGATCAGTTCCGCATCCGAGTCGAGGGTGGGGTCGGAGGTGTACAGTCCGTTGACTATTCCCAACAGGATGAGCAGGTCGGCGTCCATCGCCCTAGCTACCCTCGCGGCGAGGTTGTCGTTATCACCGAATCCGGCGCCCGCAAGTTCATCCACGGCTACGACATCGTTCTCGTTCACAATTGGCACGACACCCAGATCGAGCAGCGACGCGAGCGTGTTTCGAACGTTCAGGTCGCGCAGCTTCTGCCCCCGCGTGCGTCGTTCGCCGACGTCGTTCAGGGTCAGGAGCACCTGGGCGACGGTGATGTCGGACGCGCTGAAGAGGTCCTGGTAGATGTGCATCAGGTGACTCTGTCCCACCGCGGCGAGCGCCTGGCGGAACTGCACGCTTGTGTCGTCGGCGCCGGCAACGGCTCCACGCCCGGCCGCTACCGCTCCCGATGAGACTAGGATAATTCTTGCGCCATCCCTGTGGAGACGCGCCAACTGCTCGACGAGACCCGTCATGACCTCATGATTGGGGCTGCCCGTGTCGTCTGTCAGTAAAGCCGTACCGGCCTTTACGACAATTCGACGATAGGAATCTTGCTGTTGCATGGGGAAAAGCGACGTTGTGCGTTGAATGCCGGGAGCACCGGCGCTTAGCTGCAAATCTATGCTAACAGTCACGGTTCACGTGTCAAGCAATTCGTATCCATGGTTTTCAGAGCTTTGGAACAGCCGCAAGACTGAGGACTCCTTGAATGCCGCATGGCATTACTGCTGAAGCATCGTCCGTAAAGCTCATCGTGATATAGTAGACCGAGAGCCGATTGGAATTGGGATAAGGAAGTTGAACGCCGGGAAGAGGGTCTGGATCGGGCTTTTGCTCAGCGCCATTTTTGTGGCGCTTTTTTTCGTCACGGTCGATTTCCGGCGGCTCATGGACGCCCTTATGGGCGCGAACTACATCTACGTAGTTCCCGGCATTGGGCTCTATCTCATCGGCGTATGGTTCCGCACGGTGCGTTGGAGACGGCTCCTTCTGCACATTCGGCCAGTGTCGAGCACCCGGCTATTCCCCGTCGTGGTCGTTGGGTACATGGCGAACAACCTGCTGCCGCTTCGGCTTGGCGAACTGGTGAGAAGTTACTACGTCGGTGACCGCGAGCAGGTCAGCAAGACAGCAGCGCTGGTAACCATCTTTATCGAGCGGCTCCTCGATGCACTGATGCTGCTGCTCTTCATCCTCGTGATCGCGATATTCGTCCCGCTCATAGGCTTGGCGGAGGCCTTTGGTGAGCGTTGGAGCCTCCCCTGGCCGCTGCTGGCCGGAGCGATCAGCCTGCCCTTCATCGTGGCCTTTGGTCTTCTCGTCGTGGTGGCATACGCACCGACGAGAGTCAGAGCACTCATCGCAATGTTGCTCCGCCTCCTTCCTTCGGGCCTTGAGAGCCGTCTCATGCACATAGTTGACATGTTCATGGAAGGACTGAAGTCTCTCAAGAACCCCTCCACCATACTTGTCGTCTTCATACTTTCGGCCCCCATCTGGCTCTTTGAAGCGGGCCTGTTTGTCCTGGTCGGATACTCGTTCGGATTCCACGAGATATATGACAGCCTGCCGGAATTGATAGTCGCGATGGTGCTCGTCACGGCGATAGCAAACATCGGCGCTTCCATTCCGGCGGGACCGGGCGGCATCGGCTTGTTCGAGCTAATTGCGCGCGAAACCCTAGTTCTGCTGCCGCTCGCCGCTGTAGACCGGGCGGTCGCAGGTGGTTACGTGGCAGTGGTACACGCCTGTCTGCTCATACCGATGATCGTCCTCGGCCAGTTCTTCCTCTGGCAGCAGCACGTTTCCCTGCGGAGCCTTACGAAGCTCGGCCAGGGCAACGATCAGGAACCGCCATCATGAGGGTCGGGATCATCGGGGCAGGAGCGACGGGACTGACGGCAGCATACGAGTTATGCAAGGACGGTCACGACGTGGTCGTCTACGAACGCGCGTCGTTCCTGGGAGGCCAGGCTTCCACGTTCGATGTCGGGGGCGCTCCGCTCGAACGCGGCTATCATCACCTGTTCACCGGCGACACCGACATCCTCGACCTGGTCGACGAGATAGGTCTGGGTGAACAGATGCGATGGTACGGATCGAAGGTGGGCACCCTATACGACGGGAAGATCTACAACTTCGTCACTCCTATCGACCTGCTGAAGTTCAGGCCGCTCAGTCTCGTCAACCGGTTCCGGCTTGGCATCTCGACTCTGCTGCTGCGACGGATGAAAGAGTGGCGACCCCTGGAGGACACGCCCGCCGCGGAATGGCTGCGTCGGTACGCGGGTGAGCAGGCCTACGATGTGTTCTGGGGTCCGATGCTGCGGGGCAAGTTCGGCGAGGAGTTCTACGACCAGATCGGTATGCCCTGGATTTGGGGGAAGATCAACACGCGATTCGCGTCGCGCGGCAAGAGCATGTCGCGTGAGATGCTGGGTTATCCGATCGGAAGTTTCGGCGAGGTGTTTGACGTGCTCGGCGAACGAGTGCGTGAAATGGGCGGGAAGGTGCACACCAACGCCGAGGTGACGGCGATAGATGCCCAACCGAACACCAACGTGATCCTTCAAGTCGAGTTTCTCGATCAGGATAGATCGGACGACGTTCCCTTCGATGCGGTGATTTCCACCACCCAGTGCCACATATTCGCGCGGCTTATGCCCGACCTGCCGGCGGAATACATGAGAAAGTTGAAAGACACCCGGTATCTTTCGGCGCTTCTCCTGATTCTCGTGCTCGATCGGCCGCTATCGCACGTCTACTGGTTGAACGTTGCGGACCGCTCGATTCCCTTCGTCGGAGTGATCGAACAGACCAACATGGTCGAGTCCGAGCACTACGGCGGGCGGCACATCGTGTACCTGTCCAACTACCTTTCCCGTGATGACAGGCTCTACAAGCTCAGCCACGATGGACTGATGGACGAGTACCTGCCTCATCTGAGGAAGATCAATCCTGACTTCGACCCGTCGTGGATTGTCGAGAGTCACCGGCAGCACGTGGACGCCGCCCAGCCCATTATCGGCACAGGCTACTCGGAGAAGATGCCCGCACATCGCACGCCGGTCAGGGGTGTGTATCTCGCCAACACGGCGCAGGTCTACCCTGAAGATAGGGGCACGAACTACAGTGTCCGCATGGGCAGGATGATTGCCAAGATGGTGATGAAAGACCTAGCGTAAATTGACAGTATTTTCGTACGGTGAGTATAATCGATGATTGGTAGGAACCTATGAAACGAACATATCAACCAAAGAATCGCCGCCGGATGCGTGTGCATGGTTTCCGTTCGCGTATGCGGAGCAGGCAAGGCCGAAAGGTACTCAAGCGACGGATGTTCAAAGGCCGCGCCCGACTGACCGTGTAGCTGTGCACGATGCAGCAGGAAAGTCGGTTGCGAAAGACGGCGGACTTTGCGGCAGTGTGGTCGGAGGGCCGGTCGAAGGTCGATAGGCTCTTCGTAGTCAGGGTACGTCCCAACGGCCTAAGAGTAACTCGATTCGGCTTTTCGGTAAGCAAGCGCATCGGGAATGCGGTCGTTCGCAATCGAGTGAAGCGCCGCCTGCGCGAGGTGACGCGGGCAACGGCGGTGGAGACAGGATTCGATATTGTGATCGTCGCCCGCAACGGAGCCTCCGATGTCGAATTCGCGAGAATCGAGCGTTCAATTCGCAGCCTGCTCAGGCGCTCCGGCGTACTTCGGCAAGCGGAGGACGGTGTGCCTATGGGCAGTCTAGCAAGCACTAACGGGGGTCACGATGCGTAGGGCCGCCCTAGGAGCAATAACGCTGTACCGAATGACGCTATCCCAGGTGTTTTTCCGAGGGGTCTGCAGGTATTTTCCGTCCTGCTCAGAGTACGCTTACGAGGCCATCCAGCGGTATGGAGTACTGAGTGGCATGTGGCTTGGCATCAAGCGTCTCAGCCGATGCCGTCCGTTCGGCTCCAGCGGATACGACCCCGTTCCATGAATGATCTTGATATGAGAAGTCGCGCGGCAGGAAGTGAAATACGGTCCCGACTTCTCGGACAATCTCCCAGCATTTGAAAACGACAATCGGAACGAACAGACTTCACTCGGGCCGTTCAGGCCTTCGCTGGCTGATTGTCGCCTCGGCGGCAATGGCCCTCATCATCACCGGCTGCGTGCGCGCGGCGACACCCCAGGGGTGGTCGGGTGTCGTCGTTGACGACGAGCGACTCTACGTAGGCACACAGGACCAGGACATTCGGGCCCTGAACTTCGAGACGGGCGAGACATTGTGGCGCTCGCAGCTTCGTGGCGAAGTCGAAGCAAACCGCGCGGTCTACGGCACTCCTGCAATCTTAAACGGCGTTGCCTACATCAGTAGCTACGATGGGACGCTCATGGCTCTTAACGTGGCCAACGGCAACGACATTTGGGATGCGACCGTGGGGATCGGGGACCCGATTGTCGGCGGGCCTGCAGTTGGAGGCGGTCGAGTCTTCGTGGGATCGAGCGACGGAGGACTCTACACCTATAGCGCCGAGGACGGTTCCTTCCAATGGATATTCGAGACCGGCAACAGCGTCTGGGCAACGCCCGCCGTGGCGAACGGCATGGTCTATTTCGGGTCTATGGACCAGAATGTGTACGCGCTCGACCTGGACGGTCGGCCGATTTGGGAATTCGCGACCGGCGGGGCCGTAACGGCCGAACCATTGGTGCAGGACGGGCGGGTCTACGTCGGCTCATTCAGCAGCGACTTCTACGCACTTGACGCGGAGACGGGTCAGCAGATATGGAAGTTCTCCGGCGCGACCGGCTGGTATTGGAGCGGGGCTGTTTCGAACGGCGGAACCCTGTTCGTAGGTTCCACCGACGGCTACCTCTACGCGATCGACTCCACTTCCGGACAGCTTCAGTGGGCGGCCTCGACCAACGGTTCCATAGTCGGCTCCCCTGCCCTCGTCGGAGACCGGGTCGCCTTCGCTTCGACCGATGGAAGGGTGAGGCTGGTGCGGCAGCAGGACGGCCTCGATGAGACGCAGTGCAATATCGGCGCCGACGTCAAGGCACCCATAACGGCGCATGAGAAGTTCCTCTTCTTCCGCGCCGATGACCGGAGCATCCGAGCCCTTGAAGTCAACGCAAACGGAAACCCCGACGAGATCTGGATACACCGGTCGGACCAAGACGATCCGGTGTCTAGGGACTGGACGAGGTCCTGCTAAACATGACAGCGAACCACAATTTCCGCGCTTCGGCATTCCAACTGGCGCTAACGCTTGACCCAACAACGATGAAGGCGGACTCTTGGAGCTGATCGGCGACATCTGGGATCTGGTCATCAACAGGCCGATGATCAACAGCCTGGTATTCCTTTACTGGGTCTGTTTCAGCAACTTTGGCCTGAGCATCATCGTCTTCACGCTGGTGACCCGCCTGCTGATGGTGCCGCTCACCATGCGCCAGGTGAAGATGACGAGGGCCATGAGCGATCTCGCGCCCAAGGCCCAGGAGATCAGCGAGAAGTTCAAGGATGACCCACAACGTCGCTCCCAGGAGACGATGAAGTTGTACCGGGAGTCAGGCGTAAATCCCGTCGGATGCCTTGGCCCGCTCGTTCTGCAGATGCCGATCTTCATCGGCCTGTTCTGGGCCTTGCGGGCGACCCTGGCCTCGACGCCGGAAAGCCTGGCCGATCTTGCGACGAAGCTCTATCCGTGGCTCCCCGGCGTGGGTGAGTCCATACCCATCGACCCATATTTCCTTGGGCTTAATCTGGGCGACCTCACGTCCGCGAGCGGGTACGGGCCATTCCTCGCGCTGATCGTGGCCGGTTCGACGTGGCTCATGCAGAAGATGAGCACGTCCCGCGCGACCAGTCCACAGCAGGAGCAGACGAGCAAGATGCTCCTATGGTTCATGCCCATCATGATCGGCGTGTTCTCCCTGCAGTTCGAGACGGGGCTTACCATATACTGGACCGTCTCAAACATTGCAGGAATCATCGTGCAGGGATTTATAGGCGGATGGGGTCAGGTGAAAGAGGCGTTCTCATTCGGTTCGCTCAGCGCCCTCTGGGGCAAGCCCCCGGCGGGAGACGGGAAGGCCGATTCCGCAACATCGACTAACAAGAACGACGGGGGGGACTCGGACGACGGCTCCGAGACCGGTCCTCATTCAGAGGAGGCAGGATCCGATGAACACCGTAGAAATGACGGGCAAAACGCCGGAAGAGGCGATAGAGTTCGCTCTAAAGGAGCTAGACGCAGAACGCGGCGAGGTCGAAATCGACGTCGTTAATCGCGGCAAGTCGGGCATCCTCGGCATTGGAGGAGAGCCCGCAAGAGTCCGGGTAACTCTCATAGAGCAGCCCTCGGACCTCGCGCGCATCGCAACAGAGGTTTTGGAAGACCTCATCGAGCGCATGGACGTCGCGGCCTCCGTACACCTCAAGCAGGCCTACAACGAAGAGGTGGACGGCCCGATCATCGAAGTGGACGGCGAGGACTCCGGTCTGCTTATCGGACGGCGCGGCGAAACGCTGCGATCGCTCCAGTTCATTGTGAGCTTCATCTGCGCGAAGCGGATGGGAGAACGCGTCAATCTGTTCGTGGACGTGGCGGGATACCAAGAGCGCCGGTATACTTCGCTGCGAAATTTGGCCCGCAAGGTCGCTCAGCGGGTTACCGACGGCGGACGGCCGATCACTCTCGAACCCATGCCGCCCAATGAGCGCCGAATAGTACACCTCACGCTCGCAAATGACCCAAACGTCACGACCGTGAGCGAAGGTAGCGGCGACCAGCGCCAGGTTGTGGTGGAACCCCAGGAATAGTGGTCCTTGAATGGCAGTTGCTGATTCAATGGCATACTTAGCGACATAACACGAGGACTGGTGAGGAAATAGCACTATAGACTGCCCTACGACAGGCTCAGGGCGAACGAATTACGAGCCTAAACCGGGAGAAATTTCTCAAAGAGTACGGAGGACGCCGCGGTGATCGTCGGAGTACCGAAAGAGAGGGTTGAAGGCGAACGAAGGGTCGCAGTGACCCCAAACTCGGTTTCTCGACTTGCTAAGGGGAACGTCCAGGTCGTCGTGGAATCGGGGGCGGGCGAAGAGTCGTTCTTCTCGGATCAGGAGTACCTGCAGGCGGGCGCTACCACGGCGCCGTCGGTCTTCGAATCCGCCGACCTCATCGTAGGCGTGCGCAAGCCGGTCGACGTGACCTCCATACCTTCGGGGACGGCGCTGGCCGCGATGATTCAACCCCTGGTCGATCATGAGGCGGTCAAATCGCTTGCCGAGGCGGGTGTGACGACCTTCAGCCTGGATGCCATTCCCCGTATCGCGCGAGCGCAGAGCATGGACGTTCTGTCGTCGATGGCCTCATTGGCGGGGTACAAGTCCGCTATCATCGCGGCAGATGCGCTGGGGAAACTCTTTCCGATGATGATGGCGGCATCCGGAACGACGCCGCCCGCAAAGGGGCTGGTGCTCGGTGCGGGCGTGGCGGGACTCCAGGCCATCGCGACTGCGCGCAGGCTTGGAGCTGTGCTGTCCGGGTATGATGTGCGACCGATCGTCCGTGAGCAGGTGGAGAGCCTTGGAGCGACCTTCCTTGAGATTGAGCTAGACGAGGAGGCGGAAGACGCCGGGGGCTACGCCCGCGAGCTGTCTGAGGAAGCGCGGCGGAAGGGCCAGGAGCTTGTACACTCAGCCGTTCAGGAGATGGACTTCGTCATCACGACGGCGGCGATTCCCGGAAGGGCGGCTCCGCGCCTCATCAACGCGGACATGGTGCGCGACATGCGGCCCGGAGCGGTCATCGTAGACCTGGCCGCGGAGACGGGCGGGAACTGTGAACTGACGAGACCCGGCGAAACTGTCGTCGAGAACGGCGTGTCCATCATCGGCCCGTTGAACCTGCCGAGCGCCATGCCGACACACGCCAGCCAGATGTACTCGCGCAATATGCTGAACTTCATCAACCACATTGCCAAGGACGGCGAGATCACCATCGACACCGAGGACGAGATCACGAAGGGATGTTTGATTACCCGCGACGGGGAGATCGTCCACGAGGCGACCGCCGCCGCGATGAAGGCAAACTAAGGGTTGACAGAATAGGGAAAGTGGATTCCCGCTTTCGCGGGCATGACATAGATGGGGGTGGCGTAGAAGGTATGGGCATGACGATGAGAAATTTCTCTGGGAGCCAGTCATGATCGAAAGCGAACTGCTCATAAAGATATTCATCTTCGTGCTGGCGGTGTTCGTGGGGTTCGACCTGATAACGAAGGTGCCCCCTACCCTGCACACGCCACTGATGTCGGGGGCGAACGCGATCTCCGGCATTACGATACTGGGAGCGCTACTGGTGGCCGGACGTGGCGACACGACGCTTGCCGTAATCCTCGGGTTCCTGGCGGTCGTACTGGCGACGATCAATGTGGTCGGAGGGTTCGCGGTAACTGACCGGATGCTGCAGATGTTCAGAAGAGGGCCGACGGAGGACCGCTGATGGACGCTTTCGACTTCCCGATTCTCATCAACGCCTTCTACCTGCTGGCAGCGGTGCTCATATTTCTGGGGCTGAAGCGGCTGGGCTCTCCGGCGACGGCGCGCGAGGGCAACCGAATCGCGGCGCTGGGAATGCTGATCGCCATAGTCGTGACTCTTCTTGACCGGGAGATCGTCAGGTTCGAAATCATCGTTGCGGGGATCATCGTCGGCGCAGCCATTGGCGGCGTATTCGCCCGGGCCATTCGCATGACTGCGATGCCGCAGCTTGTGGCGCTGTTCAATGGCTTCGGAGGGGCTGGATCGGCTGTCGTTGCGGCGGCGGAGTTCGCGCGGCTGTCGGACGGCGGCGGCGAGATGCCCATCGACGTGTCGGTGACGATCATGCTGGGAACGTTGGTGGGTCTCGTGACCTTCTCCGGGAGCATTGTCGCATTCGGCAAGCTGCAGGAGGTCATCGACGGCAAGCCCATCACATACCCGCTTCAGAAGACGGTCAGCGCGGTGGTGTTCCTTGCCATCGTGAGTGTGATTGTGTACCTCGTTGCGGGCGGCGATCCCATCGCCTACTACGGGCTGGTGGCGCTTTGCCTGATTCTGGGCCTCCTGCTCGTGATACCCATAGGCGGGGCGGACATGCCGGTGGTGATTTCGCTGTTGAACTCGTACTCCGGCATCGCAGCCGCCATGGCGGGGTTCGCGCTCGGCAACGTGATGCTCATCATCGCGGGGGCGCTCGTGGGAGCGGCAGGGCTGATCCTCACGCAGATCATGATAAAGGCGATGAACCGCTCGCTGGCGAACGTGCTGTTCGGGGCGTTCGGGGCGGAGGCGTCGGGTGCCGCTGCTGAGAGCGCGGGGGACAAGGTCGTCCGGGAGGCGACCGCCGAGGACGCCGCCGTCGCGATGGTGTACTCGGGGTCGGCGATCCTCGTGCCCGGTTACGGGCTAGCGGTCGCAAGGGCGCAGCACCAGCTCAAGGAAGTCGGCGAGCTTCTGGAGGCGCGGGGCGTGGACGTGCGGTACGCGATCCACCCCGTTGCGGGGAGGATGCCCGGTCACATGAACGTGCTGCTGGCCGAGGCGGACGTGCCCTACGACAAGCTGTACGATCTCGACGAGATCAACGACCGGTTCCCGGATACGGACTTCGTGCTGGTGATCGGCGCGAACGACGTGGTGAATCCGGCGGCGCGCGACGAGCAGGGCAGTCCGATCTACGGGATGCCGATCCTGGAAGTGGACAAGTCGCGGCAGGTGCTGGTGCTGAAGCGGAGCCTAAACCCCGGTTTCGCCGGACTGGACAACGAGCTGTTCTACAAAGAGAACACGATGATGCTGTTCGGCGACGCTCAGGACTCTCTGACGCGGGTGATCACGGAGATCAAGGAGCTGTAGGAGCTTGCCAAAACAGTTCGTGGTGAGCTTGTCGAACCTAAACGCCAGCTCGATCCTTCGATAGGCTCAGGGTGACCGGACTACTCATTAGCGTCCAAACCATATCCCTTGCCTCTCTCCGCTCAAGTGACTCCAATCACTCCTGGCGGGAGAAGGACCAGACTCCGGCGAGGAGGAAGATGGAGCCGATTGCGCCGACGAGGATGGCGTCTTCGAGGATGCCCATGCGGTGGCCGAAGAGGGTGACGCCGAGGGCGAAGCCGTCGGCGGAGTCGGAGAGAGGGTTAACGATCTGGGGGCCGAGGAATACCTGGCGGATAGCGTCGACGCCGTAGCTGAGGGGATTGATCTTGGCGATTACCTGGAGCCACGTTGGTACTCCGTCGATGGGAAAGAAGACGCCGGACAGGAAGATGAGGGGAAAAATCATCAGCTGGACGACGAACTGGAAACCCTGCTGGGAGCGCATGCGGGTCGCCACGAGGATTCCGAGGCCGGACAGCGACAGCGACAGGATGAGGACGAGCGGAATCAGCTGGGCGATAAGCAAGGGAGTGAGCGTGATACCAACTATGGGAGCTATCACGAGCATGACGGCGCCCTGCACCATGGCGGTAAAGGAGCCTCCGGCGGCTTTGCCGATGACGATTCCGCTCCTGCTCAAGGGAGCGACGAGGACCTCTTTGAGGAAGCCGAACTCACGGTCCCATACGACGGACATGCCGGCGAAGAGGGAGGACATAACAACGGTCATGGCCATGATGCCCGGGTACATGAACTGCACGAAGCTCACGTCGCCGCCGCCCAGGTCTCCGACTATGCGGCTGAATCCCGCGCCGAATACCACGAGGAACGTTAGGGGGAAGGCGAACGACGAGAACATGCGGGAGCGGTCGGCAATGAAGCGCAGTATCTCGCGGTAAGCGACGACCCATATGGCACGGTAGACCTCAGTCACAGAACGGCCGCCACGTTTACCGGAGCTCCCGTTCGGACGGACTCGTAGGAGGCGAGCACGACCGCGAGGTCGTCGAGGGCCTCCTGACCGTTCATAATCGGTTCGCGGCCCTCTGCAATTGCACCTATGAAGTCGCGAACCATTCGCTTCATGCCTCGGATTTCGGGCTCGACCGGATAGGAGCGAGTGCCCTCCGTAGTCTCGACGGTCACGTCGCTGCCGAATACCTCGTAGCGGACTCGTCCCTTGGTTCCGGTTAGGCGCACGTCGCGTCTTGAGCCGTGGGGCGTCCAGCCGGCGTATCGCACGAAGCCAGTCAATCCTCCGGGGAAGGAGGCGGTAAGGACCATGCTGTCCTCGCCTTCGAGGCCGGGAATCATCTTGTGTTCGGGAGCTAGGGCATAGACGCTATCGGGGCTGCCGGCGAGGTTTCGCAGGACGTCTACGTAGTGGATGCCGCCGTCGATCATTCGTCCGCCGCCGCATCGCTCAAGGCTCAAGCGCCATCCCACGCAGCCGTCGTCAAGGTTCTCGGACTGGATGTCGATGAGGCTGAGGGCGCCGATGGTCCCCTGCTGGATGAGTTCCTTGGCCTTTTCGGTGGCAGGGTCGAACCGGAAGTTCTCGCCGACCATAAGGGTTACTCCGGCCTTCTGCGTCGCTTCGATGACCTTGCGGGACTCGTCGACCGTGCGGGCGATGGGCTTTTCCATGAGGACGTGCTTGCCGTGCTTCGCGGCGAGGCGGGCGTTTTCGACATGGACGTCGTGGGGGGTGATGAAGTACAAGGCCTCGATGCTGGGATCGCTCGCCGCGTCCTCATATGAGCCGTAGTAGCCGGACCCGGCGTATTGGTCGCAGTACTGCTTGGCCTTGTCGATGTCGCGGCTGGCGAAGGAGAACTTGAGCTCGTCGGTCATGTCGGCGATGTATTCCATGACCACGTGGGCGTAACTTCCACATCCGACGATGCAGAGGGAGAGTCTTTTGTTCATGTGTGTTTGATTGCCTCCGGGTGCATACGATAGCAGACGAGCGAAGATGGCGCACGGGGGAGGGGATTCGCCGTGATGGAGGTTGCCATTCGACAGGCTCTGCTGTCGGGTAGACGTGGGAAGGGTTGGTGTGGAGGCGGTATGGTATGGTATGCGGCGCGGTCGCGTGGGCAGGTCAAATCCGGCTGCGAGGAGTAGTGTATGAATACGGAAAAGACGTATCGGGTTGGGTTGATCGGAACGGGACGGAAGGGTAACGGGCACGCGCGGGGGTATATGGCGAATCCTCGGACGGAGCTTGTTGCAGCGGCGGACCCGGACCCGGCGAATCTGGCGATTTTTTTGGAGCGGTTCACGGTCGAGTCGTATGACGATTACCACGAGATGCTGCGGGTGGAGAATATCGACATCGCGGCGCCGATTCTGCCGGTCAAGCCGAATCCGGGGGTGGTCATCGACTGCGCGAGGGCGGGCGTAAAGGCGATCTACTGCGAGAAGCCGATGGCGGCGAGCCTTGACGAGGCCGACCGGATGGTGGAGGAGACGTCGTCGCGGGATATCGCGTTCGCGTCGGGGGACGCTTACCGGAACATGCCGCAGCACTGGAAAGTGAAGGCGCTAATCGACTCCGGGGAGCTTGGGCCGGTCCAGAGCATCAACCTGTACCAGCCGACGAATGAGATCTCCGGTGGAGGGTGCCAGGGGTTGAGCGTCTTGCGGCTGTTCGCGGACGACGCGGACGTGGAGTGGGTGACGGGTTGGTGCGCGGACGACCCTTGGAGCGACGACGACCAGAACATGGGGGGATACATCCGGTTCGCCAACGGGACAGAGGCGTACGTTCACACGAAGCCTTCGCCGAGGGACGGCATCGAGGTGGTGTGCGAGAAGGGCATCTATCATACGAGCTGGTACGGAGGACACCTGTGGAGAGGAGAGTCGCGGGGAGGCGAGTTGGTGGAGGATGCCACCTTCTTCGACGAGTTCGGCGGGACGGACTATGGGTGGGTGACGCCCAGCGGTCGGAGGCAGCGCGCGGGCATCCAGTCGATTGTCGAGTCGCTGGACAAGGGCATCGAGCCGAGGTGCAGCGGTGACAACATGCGGAAGGTGCTCGAGATCGCGATCGGGTTCCGGGAGTCACACCGGAACGGGTATTCGGCTGTGCGCTTCCCCATCGAGGACAGGAGCCTCAAGATCGTGCCGAAGCAGGGACGCTGGCTGAACAAGAAGGAGGTCTACGGGGAGGAGGCGTACGCGGGGATGATCTCGGATGCGTCCGTGAAGCCGATAGCCGGGGCGGCGGTGGACTGAGGAGGAGGGCATTCACCCTCAGCCCAACCCTCTCACACGAACCGTAGAGGGAGTATAAGGAGACAAGAAGAATGACGGCGAACGGACAGCACAACATCGCGAATTGCTCTTGGGGGGACCACGTGGTGTTTGGGGAGGGGGACGGGCTGCTGAGGACGGTGGAGTCGCTGGAGCGGCGGATGGACGTTTGGCGGGAGGAGCTTGGGACGGACACCGTTCACTGGCGGCAGGGGCGGACCGGGCATGACGACGTGTACAAGGCGGCGCGGGGGTACGGCGGCAAGAAGCGGCAGTTGTATCCGCCGATCACGTGGGACGATTTCGAGGTGGTGCCAAGGCTGTCGCACGAGCGCGGGATGAGGGCTTATGCGTACGTGTCACTGCTCGACCAGGGACGCCCGCTTGCTCCGAAGGCCGAGCGCGAGGTGAGTCATCACAATCCGTATCACGGCAAGAACTTTGCCCGCATGAGCCGGCTCATCAAGGAGCATCCCGAGTACAACCTGCAGGACCGCGAGGGGAACAATCACTGGGGCGTCGTGTGCATCGCGTACCCGGAGGTTCGGGAGTACATGATCGAGCGGTACCTGAGCGTGGTCGAAGGGTATGAGTGGGACGGCGTGTTCGTGTGCCTTCGGACACAGTCTAAACCGGCGGACTACGCCGACCAGTACGGCTTCAACCAGCCGATCCGCAGGGAGTTCGAGCGGCTGTACGGTCGGGATATTTTGTATGAGGATTTCGACCTGCAGGACTGGCGGGACCTGCAGGGGACGTATCTCACGACGTTCTTCCGGGAGTTGCGCGGGGCGCTGCGGACGAGGGACATGAGCCTTGCGGTGGGCTGCGCGAGGGGGGACGTGATCGGGCCGCCCATCGGGAACGCGACGCTGGAGTGGCGGAAGTGGCTGACCGAGGGGATCGTGGACGAGCTTGTGATCGACCAGAGCTCGGTGCAGTGTCCTTCTCTGTGGATACAGCTTTGGCCGATGCACAGGGGGCACGGGTACCGGCAGAACTACGTGGACGGCTGGGGTCTTTTGTCCCTGGAAGAGGATCTTTCGTGTAATTACGGGCCGGTAGCAGAGGATGCGGATGCGAGCCTATACGTTGCGTGGCAGTGGAAGGAGCGGGACGAGGAGTACGAGGCGGCAGTGGCGTCGCACCCGGAGGTGAGGGGGCTGACGTACAGTACGTTCAGGCATGACAATCCGGGACCGATTGCGCGTGGGAACTGGTGGGTGTAGGGGGAGCCGAGAGTTCACCACAGAGAGCACGGAGGAAACTTTCATCCTCACCCCAACCCTCTCCCGCGAACAGGAGAGGGGGGACTGGATACCAGCCCCGTATCGTGGTACGGGGTGACGTTCCTCCGCCGGTAAGACGGATGTGGGAGGGGCGCAGAGGTAAGACGGGTGTTGAATCTGGGATGGGGCCAATGTAGGGTATTGGGCACTACGTGACGGAGGTGCGTGGCATGGGAGAGTCTCAGGGAGAGGTCGTTGGTCTTCGGGTGAAACTGGGGCGGCGGCAGCCGATGAGGCAAGTAGAGCCGATGGTGTTCGTGGCGGGCAACGGCATCGAGGGGGATATGCACTTCTCGAACAAGCCGCACCAGCAGGGTTACCAGGTGTTGCTGATGCAGGAGGAGAACCTCGACGCGCTGGGTCTCGATCACGGCGTGGTGCGCGAGAACGTTACGACGACGGGCATCGACCTCCAGGGACTTGAGCGGGACACGCGGCTGGGACTTGGGGACGACGTCGTGCTGAGGATATCGAAGGAGTGCGTCCCGTGTGGACTAATGGATGACATTCGGTCGGGTCTGCAGAAGGAGTTGATGGGACGTAGGGGTATGCTGGCGGCGGTGGAAGAGGGAGGAACGGTGACGCTTGGGGACGCGGTTAGGGTGCTTGATTGATCTTGAAGAACCTTAGAAATTATCTCAAGACTACATGCGTTGGCAGAGAATTGCCCTTCGACAAGCTCAGGGCGAACGGGTTTCATCTTAAAGCCTGTGGAAGTGAATTTGAAATAGCTTGGTATCGCACGCAACTGAATCGGATAGAGGTGTGACCTTTGGCAAAATCGCAGATTTCCGGACTGGCACAGACGGTATTGGGGCCGGTAGACCCCTCGACGCTGGGGATGACGACGACGCACGAGCATATCTTCATCGATTTCGTGTGCATGTACACGCCTGCCACCGAGGCGACCTCCAAGCACCTCGGCGAGGAAAAGGTGACGATGGAGAACCTTGGGTGGGTGAGATACGACCCATTCCGCAATATCGATAACCTCGAACTGCTCGACGAGGACATGGCGATCTACGAGATCGCGCTGTTCGGGCGAGCGGGCGGCGGCACGATCGTGGATGCGACGACCATCGGGATCGGTAGGGACCCGCTGGGACTGGCGCGGGTTGCCAGGGCCACAGGCGTGAACATCGTGATGGGGGCCGGGTATTACGTCGACATCGTGCATCCGGACGAGATGGACGACTTATCGGAGGACGCGATCACGCAGCAGATAGTCGACGAGTTGACCGTGGGGATTAGATCGACGGGCGTGAAGGCGGGGATCATCGGGGAGTTGGGGTGCTCGTGGCCGCTTACCGACAACGAGCGAAAAGTGCTGAAGGCGGGGGCGCGGGCACAGCAGGAGACCGGTGCGGGGATTCTGATACATCCCGGACGGAACCCACGTGCGCCGTTCGAGATCCTCGACATATTGGAAGGCGCGGGGGCAGATACCGGCCGCGTCATCATGGGCCACCTGGACAGGACGGTACTCGAAGAAGACACCCTGCTGGAGTTTGCCAAACGCGGTTCGATGCTGGAGTACGACCTGTTTGGCTGGGAGACGTCGCAGTATTCACTTGGGACGATTGACATGATGCACGACGGCCAGCGGCTCGACTACGTTCAGCTGCTGATCGATCACGGGTACGTTTCCCAACTCGTGCTGGCGCAGGACGTTTTCTGCAAGTCGCGCACCTTTAGCTTCGGCGGGTACGGGTACGGTCACCTGATTGAGAACATCGTGCCGCGGATGCGCGACCGGGGTATGCCGGAAGACCAGATCAACCAGATCATGGTGGAGAATCCGGCGAGGATTCTTACTTTCGAGTAATGAGTGGAGAGCAACACATGACGACTGAGGACAGACTCAAGGAACTTGGCATCGAGCTGCCTTCGCCGCAGGCGCCTGCGGCGAACTACGTCCCAGCAGTGCGGACGGGTAACCTCCTGTACCTTGCAGGCGTTGGACCGGCTAGGCGGACTGACGGCACGACGCCAACCGGCAAGGTTGGAGCGGAGTTGACGAAGGAAGAAGGGTATGAGGCGGCGAGGTTGGTGTGCCTGAACATCATTTCGCGGATGAGAGCGGAGCTTGGAGACCTGGATCGCGTGGTACGGGTGGTAAAGTTGCTGGGGATGGTGAACGCGACGGAAGACTTCACCGAGCATCCCGCCGTGATCAATGGGTGCTCCGACATGCTTGTCGAGGTCTTTGGCGAACGTGGGAAGCACGCGCGGTCCGCGGTGGGAATGCAGAGTCTGCCATTCGGGATTCCTGTGGAGATTGAGGCGATCATCGAAGTCACGGACTAGGGGCCGCTAGAAGACCAAGTACGCTCCGCCCTGCTTAACCGTAAGTCCTGCCACAGGCCTTCGCTTATGGACGGAGGACCGGATTCGGGCCTCCGGATCGAGTACCAGCAAGCTTTCTCACGCGACGGAAGAGGGGGTTGTCGGTCGGCCCTTCGACTGGCTTATAAGTAACTGCTCAGGACGAAGGGAGATTCGTCACAGAGGAAGCAGAGTGGGAAGATAGGGTGGACTTGGAGGCAGTTAGCGACACCCTTGCCCGCGCTAGTTGCTCAGGGTCAATGGAGGGATTTTTGATGAGCTTATTCGAGGACGAATTTGCATGCGGTTAAGGTTTGACAAGTGACTGATATCTTCCTATAATTCGGCACATGAGAAGGAAACAGGGCACACTACTACCAATTGAAATATCGATTCTGGAGTCCGGGCTGCAGCTTCATGCTCAACAGGTGCGTGAGTTCTATGGATTCCTGATTGCGAAGGAGCTCACGGAGCGGGAAGGCGCACGGAAGCTCACGGCTTATGGGACGCTGTATAAGGCGCTTTCTAGGATGGAAGCCCAGGGGCTCCTCACGAGTCGTTGGGAAGACCATGAGAACGCTGCCGCGAGCGGCCGGCCAAGACGCAGACTGTATCAGGTAACGGCGACCGGACAAAACGCATTGCTTGCAGTCCGTTCGCAAGCCGGTCAGGTGGCCGCCACGGGACGGCAGGAACTAGTGACCTCCTAACATGAAGCCATCAGGGCTACCCTTCGCCGCTCGCTTTGTTCGCTGGTGGACACGGGCCTATACCTTTGGCCTTCCGTCGCGAGAACGTGACGCCCGCGTTGCGGAGATCGAGTCGGACACTTGGGAACAGTACGAATTCGCACGATCCTCGGGCAATTCAAACCGTCTGGTAGCTTTGCACGTGGTTGCCAGGCTGTTGCTTGGAATTCCCATGGACCTGTCATGGCGACTATCGCAGTTCGGAGCGGAACGGTACGCAATAGAGAGCGGGGCGAATTTCGCTATTCAGAAGGGAAGCAGGGCGCTTCGTCCGGTACTGAGGAACAGGCTTGGTGTAAGCACACTCGTGGTCGGAGCTGCTTTGTTGCTGACGGCAGCATCCTGGACGGCGATTCGCGACCAGGGAATCCTCGGCGACAGGGTCGACACCTCCCTCGTGGGCATCGGACTTTCCGAACTTGATTCACTGCTGTACGACACCGATCTGCCACGAATCCAGTTGTCCGCCCACGTACCGCATATGGCGGTCAAGGCAAGGGCGCAACGCGGCGATACGGTGACCACGCTCGAAGACGGCAGGATACTGGTCGTCGGAGACCTGTCCAGCCCCGGCAATTGGAACGGCGCGCGCATTTACAGTCCCGTCAAGGGCGTCTGGCAATCAACGGCCTATCTGGCAGACAAACGACTCTGGCACACTTCGACACTGCTAGGGGACGGCAGAGTTCTCATTACGGGTGGCCGAAAGGTGTCCGGTGAGGTGCTGCACACGGTGGAGTTGTTCGATCCCGAGGATGACTCGTGGACATCGACGAGTGTCATGCACCGGGGACGGGTCTTCCACGCCTCCGCCCTACTCAATGACGGCCGGGTAATGGTCCTCGGCGGATTCGACAACGGTCTGCTGACCCTGTCATCGACGGAGATCTACGATCCCGCGACCCAGGAATGGAGCCTGATGGCGGACATGATCGAGGCGCGTTCGTTCCCCACGGCTTCCGTGCTTCAGGACGGCCGGGTGCTGGTCATCGGTGGGAGCCATACCGGCGCAGGGCCGGCAGCTATGCGGAAAACTGCGGAGATTTACGATCCCGGCACGGACACATGGGCTGCGGCCGGACAGATAGAGATTAGCCGCGCCGGACACTCCGCAACGGTACTGAGAGACGGTCGCGTACTGGTGGTAGGCGGCGCGGGGCCGGCCTCAACCATCGCGCAAGCGGAGATCTATTACCCTGAAATGAATATGTGGTCGAGGGCCGGCAGTCTGACGCTGTCGAGGACCGACCACTCCGCCCAGATGATGTCGGACGGGCGAGTGATAGTAGCGGGAGGATGGGGAAATGATGGCAGTGCCGGGCACGTAGTGGAGATATTCGATCCGCGTGTCGGCACATGGCTGACGATGGCCGTCTCGCCTTAAACCGATCAGTGTCTCGCAACATTCGGCAAGCTGAAAAACGGCGAGGCGCATTCCACGCAATTGCACACACTGCACCCTTTGCCCAATAATGGTAGAGGGACGGCATTTCACGAAAAGAAATCGAAACTTCTCAACGGAGCCGGTTCAATGGAGGAGAAATGGCAAGCATGAAGACGGTTGAAGATGTTAGGGATGTCGCGACAGGCATTCGAGAGAACGTTCAGAAGATCATTGTAGGAAAGGACGACGCTATTAACCTCGCGTTGGTGGCGCTTCTCTGCAAGGGACACGCCCTGCTCGAGGACGTGCCGGGGACGGGGAAGACGACGATGGCGAAAGCGCTGGCCCAGTCGCTCGGATGTGAGTTTCATCGAATCCAGTGCACGCCCGACCTGATGCCCTCCGACGTGCTCGGAGTGAATTTCTATAACCAAAAGATAGGCGAGTTCGAGTTTCGCGAGGGGCCGGTGTTCAGTCAGATCATCCTGACGGACGAGATCAACCGGGCCACTCCTCGAACTCAGTCGTCGCTCCTCGAGGCGATGCAGGAGCGACAGGCGACGATTGACGGCGACAGCATGACGCTTCCCGAGCCGTTCATGGTGATGGCCACGCAAAACCCGGTGGAAATGGAGGGCACGTTCCCTTTGCCTGAGGCGCAGCTCGACCGATTCATGGTCCGCATCGTCATCGGGTACCCCACGCCGGAAGAAGAGGGGATGATCTACAAGCGGTTCGAGGACGACCCCGTTCCCCCACCCGTGAGCGCGGTGACCAACTCCGCAGACCTAGAAGCGCTGCAGGGAGTCCCTCCGAGGGTGCGCGTGGACGACACCGTTCGCAGCTACATCGTCGACCTGATAACGAGCACACGCGACAACGCGGGCCTCTCACTGGGGGCGAGTCCTCGCGCTGGCCTTGCCCTGTACAAGGCGTCACAGGCGTGGGCGGCACTGGAGGGTCGAGACTTCGTCACCCCGGACGACGTGAAGCTGCTGGCTCGCTCGGTATTGCCGCACCGGCTCATCCTGAGCTCGGCGGCGCGGCTTCGCGGCAACAGCCCGGACCAGATCATCGACGATGTTCTGGACACGGTCGCGGTCCCAATCGAAAGGCAATAACGTGGCGACGACTCAGGTCGAGCCGCAAGACCCGATCGTAACAGTCTCAAGCGACCGTACTTGGCAGACGCTATGGACGGCCTTCTTCGGGGTCTTGCTAGTGGCAAGCATCATCTTCGGTCATGCCCTGGGCATCGCCTTTGGGTTGATGGGTCTCGTCGCAATCGGGACCGCCCGCTTCTGGAATCGCGTGGCGCTTCAGAAGCTCACCTACGAGCGGAGGTTCCCGCAGGAGAGGGCGTTCTTCGGCGATGACATCTACATGGACCTGGTGCTGACGAACCGCAAGCCGATCCCGCTGGCGTGGCTGAACGTCGACGACGAGCTGCCGACGGGGATCACCCCGGCAAGCGCGTCGCTCCGGCGAAACCTGACGTCAGGCATCGACAGCCTGAGTCATGCCACGGCTATGGCCTGGTACGAGCGGATTCGATGGCGGTACCGAGTGGACGTCGTGGGCAGAGGCGAGTATCACATCGGCCCCGCGAGGATGGAGAGCGGCGACCCCTTCGGGTTCTTCAGGAGCCGCAAGATCGTCACCCACATGGACACGCTTGTCGTCTACCCCAAGGTGTATCCGCTGGAAGAGCTCGGCATTCCTCCTGCGCGACCGCTGGGCGACATTCGCGGCGGACTTGAGATATTCCCCGATCCGTCGAGACCGGCGGGAATCCGGGAATACGTCCGGGGCGACCCTCTCAAGACCATCGATTGGAAGTCCACGGCCAAACAGCAGCGATTGATGGTGAGGACGTTCGAGCCTAGTTCGAGCCACACGGTGATAATCGCCGCGGCGGTGGACACCATGGAACCGTACTGGCTCTCCCTGAGTCCGGATGACCTTGAGCGAGTGATATCGGTCGCGGCCTCGATGGCCCTGTACATTTCGAACCGGCAATACAGCATGGGACTGTTCTCCAATGACATGCCGGTGCTCAGCGAACGATCGATGACGGTGCCTCCCAGCTCGGAGCCGGCGCACCTGCACACGATTCTGACTGCGTTGGCCCTGACGAGACCGTTCGCGCCCAACGCGATGTCAAGCGCCCTGCTCGAACAGTCACGCAAGTTCCCCTTCGGTTCCACCATTGTGCTCTGCACCAACATCATTACCGAAAGTCTTCTGCTGGCGATATCCGAGCTCAAACAGAGGGGATTCCGATTCACCGTGTTGTACACGGGTTCGGAAGAGGTGGAAAACCCGCCGCCGGACGTTCTCTATTATGAACTTCGGGAGCACATCGACCGCATAGATGCGGAAGAGCGCGAACGGAAGGAACGGGCCGAATCCGCAGAGGACGGTGAGGAGACCGAAGAGGCAGAAGAGACCGTGTGGGACAGGCTGAAGGAAACGGTAGTCGGCACGGGGGACGAAGAGGGATGACCCTGACGAGGGAGAGGCTGACCTACATCACGCTCGTGGTCTCGGAGGCCGCGTGGCTGTTTGCGTTCATATCCATTTTGGGCGTGGCAGCGGGAGCATCCGGCAGTCCCATCAGCTTCTTTGCCATACTTGGCCTCCTCGGCCTGTCGACCTTGATGTACAGCTACATACGCCGAAAGCAGTTCCAAGCGTTCGAGCTCTTCTATTTTGGCGCAACGGCGCTTGGACTGGTGCTGGCATACCTGGTCGTTGCTGCGGCATATCTCGATAGCGAAGCCTTCACGCTAAACTGGATATTCAAGGTCACCGACTCGACGATCAAGCCGCAGGGGCAGACGTTCCAAGGAGTGGCGGGCGCCATCCTGGCCGTCGGCATGTGGTTCCGCGGGATACGGTTGTCCATGGTGCCCTACCCCGAGAAGAGCCTCACCATAAGCTTCCGGCTGGGTCTGTTCTTCATCGGCTTCGCGGCCGTCATGGACATTCTTGTCGAGCAGGAGCTCAATGTCTTTGCCATGGTGCTCATATTCTTCGGCTCGGGGCTTGCGGGGCTGAACATCGGGCACCTGGTCCCGGAGACGGCGACATCGGCCGAAACGAAGACGTGGCCAAAGGTGATTGGCCTGGCGGTGGTAGGCGTGGTCATAGTCGGCGCGATGTTCGGCTTCCTTCAGCAGAGTTTCCTCGAATGGGTCACCTCACCGATCAAATTCGTCTTCGACAGGATCGTGGAGGGTGTGCTTCTCATCATCGGTGTGCCGATTGTGGTGGGCCTGGAGCTCATCAACACCGCCATGGCGGCGTTCTTCTCACGGGAAGGCCCGACGGACATCTTGCCGGAGGCAACCGTCACACCGACGCCGACACCGGGGACCGGCGTGGAATGGGAAGGCGGGGGCAGCGGCAGCGATATACAAGTCCCGAAAGTCCTGGAGAACTTCACGCAGCTCGTACGGTATGGTCTGGTAGTCGCCGCGTTGGTGGTGGTCGGCCTCTTCCTGTATGTGCTCATGAGAAAGATCGGTCGAAAGCTCCGAAGGGAAGACGAGCCGGAACGCGAGTCGATACTCGATGAGATGAACTTCGCGTCGGATATCGGGGACCTGTTCTCCGATCTCCTGTCGAATGTCACGGACCTTTTCAAGGGGGCGGCGCGAAAGGTGTTCCGCCTGCCGGACGGACCTCCCGGCGTGGTGGAGGCCCTGCGGCTGTACTACCAGATGCTGACGACGGCGGAGCAGAACGAGGTCTCCCGGCCGGAGCACTACACGCCCAACGAGTTTCGCAGAGGCCTGCGAAGCGTATTCCCCAACGAACTGGTTGACCCCGCGACAGATGCGTTCAACCGGGCGCAATATGGCGACATACCGGCCACGAACGAAGATATAGCGAGGATGCGCGCCTCGTTCCGGGTCGAAAGGCAGGTGGATGCCGGTCCGCAGACTCAGGCCGGAACGCGAATACCCAAATTGGGCAGCGGCTCACTGGGGCGGGATGCCCGGTTCGAGACCATAACCTCCGAGATTATCGACGATCCACTGGCCAGCCAGAAGGCGCGGTTCGATAGCCCGTCGCTGACGGAGAAGAACTGGTTTACGGGGATGATGGGTGTGTTGGTGGCCTGTGGCGCAATTATCCTGTTTGCCATCGTCGCGGCGGTGGTGTTTGGGGTGGTGGTCTTCATCGGCGGAGCGTAGCTCGACCAATGAAGAGCCAGCTGAAGAAGCACAGGGACTACGATAGCCTATATCATGAAGACGAGAGTTTTGCCGGTCGCTTCAAGTACGCGGCTATGGGATGCGGCGGGGCTCTCCTTATCGTCGCTCTCGCCATCGTCGGACTGTTCTTCATAGTCATAATTTTCGGGTTGGGCGGTACACGTTGACGGACACCCGCAGTTTGGTTCGACCATGACGCTTGACGACAAGACCTGTCTCATAACGGGAGCCGGCAGCGGCATCGGAAGGGCCACAGCCCTTCGATTCGCCTCCGAGGGCGCGGACGTCCGGCTTGTTGGAAGAACTCCGGCAAAGGTCGAGACGGTGTGCGCCGAGATTATTGAAGCGGGCGGCAAGGCTGCGGCTTACGGCGTGGACGTGGCGAACCGCGAGGGCGTGCTCGGTGTCGTTGCCGAGATTGAGCGTGAACGCGGCGCCGTGGATGTGCTGGTGAACAACGCTGGGCATAGCTCACCGCATCGCAGACTATTATCGACGCCTCCGGAAGAGATAGCCTCGGTGATTGACTCGAATCTCATCGGCAGCATCTACTGTGCCCAGGCAGTGATGCCGGCGATGCTGGAACGCGACAGCGGGACGATAGTCAACGTCTCCTCCATTGCAGGGTTGTCACCGGGCCTGCTCGGCGGGATGATCTACTCGGCGGCGAAGGCGGCGGTCATCAACTTTACGGGGCACCTCAACGAGGAGTTCAAGAATACGAACGTACGGGCGAGCGTTGTGATTCCGGGCGAGATCGCGACTCCCCTGCTGGACAAGCGGCCCGTTCCGCCAAGCGCCGAAGCGCGGTCTACGATGGCCGGCGCGGAGGACGTGGCGGCGGCCATTGCCCTCATTGCCGGTCTGCCGCAGAACAGCTCCATCCCGGAGCTTGTAATCCGTCCGACACGGCATCGCGACTTCTCCGACGAATTGACGGAGGCGTGGGGATAGTTCATCGGTAATTGTTCAGAGTGGATGAGATCCCTCGACGAATACACAGCTACCGTCATACCCGCGAAAGCGGGTATCCACAGGGGTAAGGGGTGTGGGCTTCATCAACTCTGAACTCTTACGTTCATCGCCCGCACGTTGTCATTCACATAAAGCTGGGGTAGACTTCAACTCAATAGACCCCAAACTAGATGAGGAGTACTCCCTCAAATGCAAAAGACCGCAAACTTGTCTGGATTGCGCCTGACCCCGTGGGCCGTTCTCGCAGTATCCGTCACCATCGGATTCATTGCAGTGGTCTTGATGACTAGAGAAATCGACGCGCAATCCGATCAGCTTATCCTAAAGATCGCTAAGGAATACGACGTAGCCATCGCCGGAGCAAACCAGGAAGACCGGTGGGGATCGACCGTATCTGTGGGCGACATCAACGCCGATGGGCAGGACGACCTTCTGGTTGGCGCGCCGGGATCGGGACTGGACAGTCCATTCAGAGCTGGCGCGGCTCTTGCGTTCTTTGGCCCCATAGACAGTACGGTAACCGAGTCGGCGCAGGCCGCGATAAGGTTCAAAGGGTTTGACTTCACTGCCGGAATCGGCTCAGCCGTGCTCATAGCGGATGTTGATGAGGACGGAACGAACGACCTGGTAATCAGTTCGGAAAAGATGGCCATGGACGACACCCGTAATGAGTCGGGCGTGATTCATGCCGTGATGGGTCCAGTGGGACCAACCGGCGCTAGTGCGGTCGACCTCTCGACGCAGACCGCCTTTCGCATTTTCGGAGCTCACAGAAATTACAACAGCGGAAAGGGCCTTGCGTCAGGAGACCTGAATAACGACGGTGTGCTCGATCTCGCAATCGGATCGCCGGGGGGATACGAACTCCGCAAGGGCGGCGTGGAGATCGTCTTCGGCCCATTCGACGGCTCAGACATCGACCTGAGCACGGACATCGACGGGGTTCTGGTCGGGGCCACCGGTGACATTTCCAGCACCAGGAAGGGCGACGGCGCGGGAGCGTCGGTCGCCATCGGCGACGTTACCGGAGACGGCATCGACGACCTGATCGTAAACTCGCGAAGCGCTGAAGTTGGCGCCCTTGAAAATGCCGGAGAGTCGTACATTTTCTTCGGTCCATTGGAGACCCTGGATGGCGAACTGAAAAGTCTGGCCGACGTCACTTTGCAGGGGAACGCCGGAAAAGACACGGGCGCCGAGAGCTCACTTGCCATCGGCGACGTCAACGGGGACGGCGCCAATGACCTCGTCATCGGCTCGATGCAGTCCGACGTGTCAGGGACAACCGGAGCGGGCAAGGTGCTGATCCTGCAGGGACCCATTTTGGCCGGCACCTACGACGTGGAATCGGCCGCAAAAGTGATTGTTGAAGGTGAGAATGCCATCGACAACTTCGGTTCCGCCGTGGGCGTGGGCGACTTCAATGGAGACGGAGTTGCCGACCTTGTGGCAGCCGCAAGTTTTGGCGACCCGGATGACGCCAGGACAAACGCCGGGATCACCTACATCATGTACGGCAACATCTTCGAGCGGGAGCCCACTCCTGAGGAGTCGAACCTGCCGATAATCCTGATCGGCGTGGGTGTAGGCGTCGTGGTCATCGTTGGCGGCGTGCTGGGAATATGGTACCTCCGCCGGATACGCCGCGGGTCAATGCCCATGGAAATCTGAGGACCCTTTCACATCCAGGCAATTCGCTGCATGAATAATAGTTTGAGGAGTATTGAATGAACCGGGAAGAACTGAAGACGATGATCGGCGGGTGCATCGCCACGCTGCCGACGCCGATGGACGACGATTTCAACCTCGATCTGGCGCGAACTACGGAAATCACCCAGTGGTGGGTGGAGCAAGGACTTGGGACGGGAACCTCACCGCTCAAGACCTCGGCGGCTATGGGCGAAGGCCCGGACCTGAGTGACGACGAGTGGCCGCACCTGCTGCGCACGGTCGTGCGGGCGGCCAACGCTGACACCAAGGTGATCTGTGCTCTCAAACCGAAGAATACCCTGCACACAATCTACGATGCGAAACGCGCGCAGGACCTTGGGGCGATAGGTCTTCAGATCGACCTGCCGTTCATGCACCATAGCAACCAGGACGACCTCGTACGCTTCTACTCGGACATTTCGGATGGCATCGACATCGGCATCATGATCTACAACACGCACTGGTTCACTTCCGACCCGTCGGTGGAAGCCATGCGCGCCGAGACGATGCTTCGGTTGAAGGACGCTGAGCACGTGGTGGCGCTCAAGTGGAGCGCTCCTGAGGGGACGGACATAGACTATGACGACATGACGAAGTTTGCCGACACCTTCAACGTGATCGACAACTCCGGCCAGCCCGTACGCTGCCACAAGAACGGCGGCAGGGGCTATATCAGCCCGTGGGTGGCGGCTTACCCCGCGCATGACCTTGCAGTTTGGGACCTTCTCGAGGCTGGCAAGTATGACGAGGCGCAGGCTGAGAAGGACCGCGTCGGATCGATCATCGGCCCCTGGGGCGCGAAGACGGGCGCGAAGTCCGGCGGATACCGCCAGATGAAGGGCATCATGGCAGCGATGGGCAACCCCGTCGGCCCACCGCGACCCCCTACCCTGCCTTGCTCCGAGGACGAGATCGCCGAGGCCAGAGACGTCGTGGCAGAGTTGGGCTGGAGCGTTGGCTAATGGCCGGCCCCTCCGCCGTTTACAAACGGCTGACCCCGATTCTCACAACCGACGACATGGAAGGGACCATTTCCTTCTACCGTGACGTCCTCGGCTTCAAGGTTACGGCACAGATCCCGGACGAGAATCCGACCTGGTGCTTCCTCCTGCGGGACGACGCGGCGCTCATGTTCACGAGTCCCGAAGAGGACGACCACTCCCACGACGACGATGATGGCCACGGCCACCATCACGACGAGGACGACGGGCACGACCATGAGCACTCCGGCGCGGAGGGTCTGTGGACGATGTACGTATATTCGGATGAGGTTGAGGCGCTTTGGACCGAGTTCAAGGACGACCCGAAGGTGGAGTATCCCCTATACGACACTCACTACGGGATGCGGGAGTTTGGGATGCGTGACTGTGACGGCAATATGTTGAGCTTCGGCAAGGACGTTTGACGAAGATGTCCGATGTCAAAATACGCGGCCCCGTTCTCATTCTCATCTCCGAGGATATCCAGAGGGCAATCGCCTACTATCGCGATACGTTGCGGTTCGAGCTGGCAGGAGCAATGCCCGAAGACGAGCCCACGTGGTGCCTCATGAAACGGGACGATACGAGGATCATGTTTCTGGGCTCGCACGAACATGGCGATGAAGATGAGCTTGAGGGTGACGATCACGAACACGTGCATGCGCCGGCGGTTAGCTCGCTGTACTTCTATCCCGACGACATTGACGCACTATGGGATGAACTCAGGGACAGGGTCGAAGTCGAGCATCCGTTGGAGGACATGGACTACGGGATGCGGGAGTTTACGATCCGCGACCCCAACGGATATGCGCTGAACTTCGGCAGTCCCATCGACGCTTGATACCTAAAGCACAACAAAACGGAACGAAGAAGGGAAATCATGGAAAGAGACGAACTTAGGAAGCTGATACAGGGTACGGTGGTAACGACGCCCACGCCGATGGACAAGGACATGAAGGTTGATTACGCGCGCATCACGGATGTCACGCGGTGGTGGGTCGAGCAGGGCCTGGGAACGAATGTGGCGCCGCTCAAGGTGTGCGCGGCAGGTGGCGAAGGGCCCAGCCTCACCGACTCCGAGTGGGAGCAGGTCATCAGGACGACGGTGAACGCCGCCGGGCCGGATGCCGTGATCATGTGCGCCCTCAAGTCGAAGAGCACGTACCACACCATCGAGGACGCCAAGAAGGCGCAGGACCTCGGCATAGTGGGGTTGCAGATCGACCTGCCGTTCTTCAACCATCCGAACCAGGACGACTACGTGAGGTTTTTCACGGACATTTCGGACGAGATCGACATCGGCATCATGATCTACAACACTTTCTGGTGGGGCTGTCCCGGCGTCACGCCGGAGACGATGAACCGCCTTCGGGACGCCGAGCACGTGGTCGCGCTAAAGTACAGTTCGCCGCCTGATCGGGACTACGACGAGATGCGGGAGTACTCCGACCACTTCAACGTCATCAACAACGGCGGCAAGCCCGTGCGCTGCCACCAGCTTGGCGGGCGTGGCTACATCACGTCGACCGCCACCGCGTACGCTCCGTTCGACCTCAACTTCTGGTCGCTGCTGGAGGCCAAGAAGTACGATGAAGCGCAGGAGGCAATGGACAGCGTTGACTCGAAATTCAAGGAATGGCGAGTCAAGAACAAGGACCATTCCGGAGGCTACCAGCATCTCAAAGCCTACATGAAGGTCGTGGGCATGGACTGCGGCGAGACCCGCGAGCCTTCCCACTGGCTCTCCGACGAGCTCATGGACGACCTCAGAGATATTTTCCGTGAGATCGGATGGCCGGTTAAGGGGTAGGAGCCTGAAGACCGGGAGGCAATACGTACGAGGAGGACGAGCATGAATCGTGAAGAACTCAAGCAGATCATCAGAGGCGTATCGGTCGCGGTGCCGACGCCGTTCGACAATGACTACCGGCTCGACCTGGCCGCGGCGACCGACCTGACGCAGTGGTGGGTCAGCGAGGGACTCGGCACGAGCACGTCCATGATAAAGCTCTGCTCGGCGTGGGGTCAGGGGCCCGACATTTCCGACGACGAGTGGCCCCACCTCGTGCGAACGGTTGTCAACGCGGGAGGGCCGGACGTGAACGTGATGTGCGGCCTGAAGTCAAAGGACACCATGCGCACAATCGAGGACGCCAAGATCGCCCAGGACATGGGCGCAAACAGCCTCCAGATCGAGCTTCCCTACAACCACGCGCCGAACCAAGACCAGTACATGAAGCACTTCACGATGATTTCGGACGCCATCGACATCGGGATCATGATCTACAACACGTACTGGTTTGGCGTCGCGCCAATCGAGCCTGAGACGATGCACCGCCTCGAGGACGCCGAGCACGTTGCGGCCGTCAAGTGGAACTATCCCGATCCCGACGGGTACGACAAGATGCGGGAGTTCTCGGACACCTTCAACGTCATTGACAACTCCGGCCAGCACGCGCGCTGCTTCAAGAACGGCGGCGCGGGGATCGTCAGCGCCTTCGCCCCGGCCTACCCCGCCCACGACCTCAAGGTGGCAGAGCTCCTGGCAGAGGGCAAGTACGACGAGGCCGAGGCCATGGTCGACGCAGAGGACGAGGCTCTAGGCCCCGTGCGGGCGATGATCTCCGCGAACGGCGGTGGCTACCGCATGGCGAAGGGGATGATGAACATAGTAGGACACCCGACAGGGCCACCGCGCCTACCCACCGAGCCACTGAACGACGAGGAGACGGCGGCGCTGCGCGCGGCCATGGAGAAGCTCGGCTGGGTGTAACGCGCTGCCTCCTTTTCCTTCGTTCCTCATTCGGCAAACGTAAGTGTTCAGAGTTCGTGAGACTGCACACTGCCACCGTCATAACCGTGAAGGCGGGTAGGTGGATTCACATTTCAAGTGCAACACTTGGTTTTGAAATATCTCTGCCGGGGTTTTGTAGCCCAGGCACTTGCGCGGCGTATTGTTGTAGGCCTGAATCAACTGGGTAAATCGGTTCTCGGACAAGGCCGCCAGGTCGGTCTTACGGGGCAGAGTCCTCCGGAGGCGACCGATAGCGTTCTCGACTCCACCCTTCTGCCATGGCGCGTGGGTATCACAGAAGAAGGTCTCGATCCCCAGCGCGTGGAGTTGATGATGGTGTGCGAACTCGGTGCCGTTATCAAAGGTGACAGTTCTTCTCCACTGGGTAGGCAACTGTTCGAGCACCTGAGACATGGCGTTGGCGATGGGTCTGGATGCCTTGCCCGGCGGCCTTACGGCAATGATGATGCGGGAGTGGCGCTCATGCATCGTCAGCACCGCATGGCCGTAGGTCCTGAACAACATCAGGTCGGCCTCCCAGTGGCCCGGAGTGCGGCGGTCTGCGGCACTCTGGGGACGTTCATCAATGGAGCGCCGCAGAGCGATGAAGGAGGCGGGACTACCTCCCTTTCGCCCTCTCCAGCCACGCTTCGACTTGGCACGAGGCAGGAAGTGACGCCACGAGTAGTCCTTTCTACGCGCTAACTGGGCGTATACGAACCGATAGATGCTCTCGTGAGAAATGAGGTTGCCGGCCGCCTCAAGCTTGAGGCGGCCGGCAACCTGCTCAGGCGACCATCCCTGTTTGAGGCCGGCCAGCACCTTTTCACGCAGGGCATCGTCACGTTCCAGCCGTGAGCCTCGCCAGCGGCGCGCACGTGCCTGCTGGTCCGCATACACTGGCTGGTACCCGCGGCTCTGTGACATATTACGCTTCAGCTCCCGAGCAACTGTCGATGGCGAGCGATCCAGACCTGCAGCGATCTGCCGTACCGAGTGCCCCTCGGAACGTAGACGGGCAATCTCACACCGCTCTTCAATGGTGACATGTCTATAATGCTTTCCCATGGCAACACCCTAACAAGGTGTTGCACTTCGTTTGTGAGTCTAGGGTATCCACAGTGGTGGGGGTGTTCGCCTCAACAACACTGGACACTTACCGGCAAACCGGTCGACTTGCGTAATAGTTCCGAGAATGGTACTATAAATCGGTGATGCTTAGAGACATTACCGCCATTTTGGCCGTCAACGGATTCGCTGTGATAAATGGTCACTTGCCAGAGAATTCCGGGGTTGTTGCGTTTTCTGGACTTGGTGAGGTTATTCGATTGCCGGGTGTGGCCGAAGTTCAGGTGCTTACCCCTCGTCATACGGATCACGCATCTCCGAATACCTATAGCGGGAATTTTGGCACTCAAACATTTCCGCTCCATACGGATCTTGCTCATTGGTTTCTCCCTCCTAGGTACTTTGCCCTTCGGTGTGTCATTGGATCAAAACACGTGTCAACAAACCTCGTTGATGTCGGAGATTTGATTTCAGTCGTTGGGCGACATAATTTACTGAGAGCGCTGGTTCGTCCGCGTCGCCCGTTGAAACGTAACCGGCCACTCTTGCGGCTATTAAGTCGGCGTAAAGATAGTAGCGAATTATTCAGGTGGGACAGCTTATTTGTCGTCCCTGCGACAAACGAAAGCCAAGGTATCTGCGAAACCGTCGCAGACGCCCTTACTTCCATCGAACCGATAGAGGTGCTTCTCCAGAATCCAGGTGACACCCTGATCCTTGATAACTGGCGAATGCTTCACGGGCGCTCACAAATTACGGCAGGAGATGAGCTACGAAGGGTCGAACGAGCTTATTTGGGAGCAATATATTGACTCCGCAAGATATACCTCACATTTGGTCGGCCGAAGCCCTCCGCAACAAGGCGCAGGAATACGTAGAAGAGATGTTGTCGTGCCCACGCGACGATTGGAAATTCATACTTTGGTCAACTCTATCTCTAGAACTCCTAGCAAGAGCCGCTCTTTCTAACGTTAGCCCGACTTTGGTAGCCGATTCTAAAGTTGATTGGCACAATGTCTTGTATTCCTTGGGCATCCAACCGAAAATCCGAAAATATAGTCCTAGAGCCATCGACATTTCGGAAGTGTTTGTCAGGCTCCAAGAGCTGATTCAGGAATTTACGCCTGATCTTGCAACCTTTTGTAAAGGGCACATGATCAAGCGCAACGAGGAACTGCATTCAGGAGCGACTCCATTTGTTGATGTTAGCGTTACTTCTTGGCTGCCAAACTATTATGAAGCCTGTGCGGTCTTGCTCGAGTCACTAGGGGATAGTCTTGAGCAGTTCCTTGGCAGTGCAGAGGCATGTGTTGCAACAGCCATGATAGAGGCAGCCAAAGATGAGTCGGCGAAGTCAATTGGGAAAGAGATTAGTGCACACAAAACGGTTTGGGACAACAAGAGTGACGAAGAAAAAGACTCTCTGGTTCTCCAGTCGTCAACTTGGGCAACTAGACAATCAGGGCATAGAGTCCCATGTCCTGCCTGTAATTGTGTCGCCATTCTTTCTGGGTCAGCCATTGCAGCGCCGTCACAGACATTCACCGATGATGAAATCATCGAGACGCAAGAATACCTGCCATCAAGATTCGAGTGTGTGGCATGCAACCTTAAGATTTCCGGACTGTCTCAACTGAGCGCCGCTGGCCTCGGAGATCCGTACATTGCAACGTTTACCTACGACATAAATGAGATTTATGGTTCCGAAGACTATTATGCAGACTATGAACCAGACTTCAATGAACCATACTGATGAGGTCATGTCCCTTCTATTTTGGCTGCGCTGTGTATGAGTGAAAGGTGGAAGGTCACCGGTAAAGAAACGACCGTAACTAGCGGCAGGAGAGGGCTAGAAGTCTTGGCGAGACGACCTAGATGAGGAACGCCATGTCTGGATGACGAGGCATGGGTCTCGACCGCGTTTCTGACGGACAAGCTTGTGTGAGGCGGGACGATGGAGAATCGCAGGATAGCAGCTTGGTACGACGAAGAGAACGATACGCTTCACATCCGTTGGAAGGATGGCGTGGGCTACTACTCGCCAACGAGTGACGATCGTGTGCTGGAGCGCGTATCCGAGGACAGCAACGAGTCCCTCGGACTAATGATCGAGGGCGTACACTCCCTGACGAGGAACGACAAGGCCGAGTTTGAGATCGGTGTCGGGGCGACAGGCGAGGTCAGGAATTTGAGCGTGGAGATGGCGGCGAAAGAGTTGGGCGTGAGCTCACGATACGTCCGTCGGCTCTGCAAGGACGGCAGGGTGCGAGGGGCCAAGCGCCTGGGCCACAGTTGGGTCATACCCGTGCCGATAGACATCGCTAAAGGGAGTCGAGGCAGGCCGGGCGTCGCCGGAATGGTCCACGAACTGAACGAAACGCGCAGAGAATATAAGTCCTAGAGGCCGTCGGTAAGCGCTCTCAGCGCCTCTGCGCGGCGCGACCGCTTGGATGCTATACGGTCGAAGGCGCGGGGGACATCGGCCAAGAGGTCGCGCGAGGAGTCGGCGGCGGCATGGTAGAACGCCATGATGGTCTCTTCGTTGGAAGCGAGTCCCATGACTATCTCGCTTGGCGACCCGGGCAGTTCGGTAGTGATCACGTAGTCGTCGGTGTCGATGCCCTCAAAGGCGAACTGCGTGTCGAGTGCGTCGCTGACCACTCCGATGTACGCGCGGTCGATACTGCCAACGTTGCGCTTGTTCTCGCGGATGAGTGGCGCGAGAGTTGATTGCCACTCTGGGTGTTGATCCAAAGCGCGCTCGTAGAGTTGTCGGGAGTCGTCTTCGAGCTGCTTGGCGAATCTGACGGCTGCGGAGGCGGTGTTCAGCTTCACCTAGAGCCACCTCTGGACGACGACCTTGCCCTCGGTGAAGAAGCGGACGGCGTCGGGTCCCTGCCCATGAAGCGTGCCGAAGAACGACTCCTTCATACCGCCGAAGGGGAAGAAGGCCATGGGTGCTGCTATGCCGATGTTTACGCCGATATTGCCCGCCTGGGTGTTGTACTGGAACTCGCGGGCGTTCCTGCCGCTGGTGGTGAAGATACAAGCCGAATTGCCGTAGGGATTCGTGTGGATAGTGTCGATGGCCTCCTGGAGCGTTCCGGCGCGGAGCACGGACATGACCGGCCCGAAAATCTCCTCGCGTCCGATGGCCATGTCGGGCTGGACGTCTTCGAATATCGTCGGGTTGAGGAAGCACGTTTCCGGGTACTCGCCAACGAGGTCGAGCGAGCGACCGTCGAGTCGGAGACGTGCGCCGTCGTCGACACCCTGCTCGATGTAGCCCAGGACGCGATCCTTGCCGTCGGCGGACTGCATGGGCCCCATCTGCACAGACTCGTCGAGGCCGTAGCCGACGCGGATGCGGGCGGAAGCCTCCGAAAGCTCATCCATGAATGAATCGTGGAACGAGTCGTCGCCGACGATGAGGAGATTGGCCCCCGAAAGGCAGCGCTGTCCCGCGTTGCCGTAGAACGATGTCAGCAGCGCGGGGATGGTCGCGCGGGTGTTGGCGTCCGGCATGACGACGACGTAGTTCTTTGCGCCGCCCTGCGCGATGGCGCGCTTTCCCGCGGCGCCCGCCCGCTTGTAGACCTCCCTGGCGACGGGAGTCGAGCCGACGAAGGCGACTCCTTCGACGTCCGGGTGGTTGATGAGGGTGTTGGCGGCCTCCGTGCCGCCGTTGACGACCTGCCAGACTCCGGGTGGGAAGTCGGCCTCGTCGACGAGTTCCGCTATCTTTGTCTGGCTGATGGGGTCTCGCGGGGACGGTTTGACGATCACGCAGTTGCCCGCCGCTACCGCGTAGGGTGCGAACCACAGCGGCACCATGAATGGGAAGTTGAACGGCGCGATAACGGCGAATGTTCCCAGCGGCTGGCGAATGACGTACTCGTCGATGCCGCTGGCGATGTCTTCAAGGTTGTATCCCATCATCATGGACGGGATGCCTGACGCCACCTCAACCTGTTCGATGCCGCGCCTCGTCTCGCCGCGAGATTCGTCAATGGTCTTGCCGTGTTCCAGGGTCTGGACGCGGCTGAGTTCCTCGAAGTTCTCCTCCATGAGTTCGCGGAGGCGATGGAGGTAGCGGGCACGGGTCACCGGAGGTGTGGAGCGCCATTCGGGGAAAATATCTTTGGCTTCCTGGATTGCGTCGTTGACCTCGTCCGCCGTAGACGTGGGCACGTGGGCAATGACACGCTGCCTGGCCGGGTCCATTATGTCATGGTAGTCTCCCTCGGACGTGAGCCACTCGCCTCCGACGTAGTTCCGGACGACGATTGGATCGGTGATCGGCTCTTGCAGGATGGTCATTTGGCCTCCGGGTGGGTACGAGATCGGGGGTCATTGTACTGGTTTTGGAGGCAAGGTGGACAGGGTACGCGGACGTACCATCCCACTGCATAAGACTGCTACAGTGCCCGACATGTAGTGGCAGGTTTGAAACCTGCCACTACACCCACCCTGCCGTAGAGAGGCTGAAAGACGCAAGGCCGCTTGTAAGCCGAGTTCTGTACCCCGCGCCCGATTGGTTTACACCCGTGGGGGCTTCCTCCCGATGAAGCGCGAGGCGGCGACCATCTATCTAGCCCTCCCGTTACCGAGAGGGTCGAGCGGCCAACCCGGGGACAGGCTGGGCACCTTGAGTCCCTCTATTAGGCCTTGCACCGGATGGGGTTTACCTTGCCCTCGGTGTCACCACCGAGGCGGTGAGCTCTTACCTCGCCTTTTCACCCTTATCCCCCAGTGAATGAGGGACGGTATGTTTTCTGCGGCACTTTCCGTCGGGTTGCCCCGCCCCGCCGTTAGCGGGCATCCTGCCCAGTGGTGCTCGGACTTTCCTCCCCGACGAATCGGGGCGGTCGCCCGGCGACCCTGCGTCTCACCTTAAGTGTAACTCTTGAGCGTAATGTGCGTATTGTGCGCTCGTCTCAGACCCTGATTCGCTGTGAGGTTGCATCGTATTGATTGACTGGGGTGTGAATTCCCGCCCCGTATCGGGGTACGGGGTGACGTTCTTTCGCGGAAATGACGGATAGGATGTGTCTTGAGAGGAGAACTTACATCGTAACTCTCGCGAAGTCACGCTACACTTCGACTTCAATCTTGTCGTCCTGGACGATGATTCGTCCGACGTGCTCCCAGAGGAAGTCCTTGCGGCGTTCCAAGTCGAGGGTACCCCAGTGGTCGAGCACGTTGATAACGTCGGACGGCTCCACGCTGCGTGATTCACTCTTCCTTGCCAGGTCGAGGGCGGCGAGGTACTCTCCCACTTCCCTTGTGCCTATCTCGTTCTTGGCCGCGCGTCTCATGGCGCGCTTGAAGAGGCGCTCGGCATTCTGCACGCGCTCGCGCCGGAGGGCTGCGACGTCGCGCATACGATCGGCCCCGCCCTCGTCATTCAGGACTCCGGCAGCCTTGGCCAGCACAGTGTACTTGACCTGCGTGAGGGCCTCGCGTTCGAGCTGGTCTTCCTTCCATGTGTGGTAGTCGCAAGTGCTCTGGTTGTTCTTGGACTGGCACTGGTAGTAGCGATACACACCGGTGACCCTCTTCTTGTCGGTCTTGCGGCGCCAGGACTGGCGGCGGGTGACGCCCATCATCTTGTTGCCGCAGTAGCCACAGTAGACGAAACCGGAGAGGAGGAACGGCTCCGGCTGGATGATCCTGCCGGTCGGACGGCGGGACTTGAGCCGCTCGGCAGCCTCATTGAAGACTTCTCTTGGGATGATGGCCTCGTGCATACCCGGTCTGCGGATGCCGAAGCGTTGGTATGTGCCAATGTAGGACCGGTTGCGGATGATGTCGCGAATGCTGACGACGTTCCAACTCCCACCGCGACGGGTCTTGATGCCGCGCTCGTTCAGTTCCTGCGCGATCAGGCGGAACCCCATCTCCTCCTGCGTGTAGAGGCGAAAGATGAGCTCGACCACCCTGGCCTCTTCCGGCACGATCTCGAGGTTGCCGTTCTCCCCGGCGCGGTACCCGTAGAGGACACGTCCGAGGACATTTCCCTCTAGAGCGCGGGCCTCCATGGCCTCCTTGATACGACGGGCTCTCGTGACGGAGACTCCAGAAATGCCGGGAGTGTTGAAGACGTTTTGAAACGGATCGGGATACTCGTCGTCCCAGCACCTGATCTCCGCATCGTGTCGATTGAGTTCAATGATCGACCTGGCAACTGATTCCAGGTCGGTTCCCAGGTGGGTGGCGTCAGGCGCCGTAACGAGAAACTCGCTGTCGGACGACTCGAGAAATGACACCAATCGCTGAAATGCTTCGTCCGGAACGCCGACCTCAGGTCCCTCCGTGAAAAAGACCTGGTACGGCTGGTGCATGTTGTACGTGCAGAAGCGCTTGAAGTCACGCTGCATGGTATCCAGCGCGTCGGGCGTTGGGTCGGGCAGCTTGAAATATGCGATGGCTCTCAATGGACCATCCTCAGACGAAATAGAGGATGCGGTGACACGAACCGCACTGCATGGGCGTGTCAGTCGACCGGATGCGTTGTTGTTCCGATGTGCTGAGGGCCATGCGGCATGCCGAGCACAGCCCCCGTTCGACCTTGGCAATGGCGGTGCCGCCCCTGTTCGAGCGCAAGGTGTCGTACCGATGGAGGGAGGACGGAGGAATGGAATTCCTGATATCGCCGCGTCGGGGCGTCAGTTCATCGAGCGATGACCTCAGTTCATCCGCCTTCTTCGAGAGGGTCTCGACGGTCGTCGCACGCTGTTCTTCCAACCGGCGGACGACCTCTCGACCCTTTTCCAGGGTGCCGTCCACTTCGTCCACCGAGACCATGACCTCCAGCAGGCGGTCTTCGTTCTCGGCGATGTCCTGCTCCGTTGAGGCGCGCTCGTCTTCGGCGGCTTCCATCTCCTTGACGCTGGTGATGGCGCCGCTATACATCCGCTCCTGGGTACGACCGAGCCGTGTCTGCAGGTCCTCAATGGTGCGGTCGAGCGATCTGCGGTTGGCGGCAAGTCGTTCGGCGTGGGTCTCCAGAGCAGAGACTCGCCTTCGCGCCTCTGCGACCACTGAATCGTCCGCCAGTTCCGCCTCAGTGGCGGCAAGCGACTCCTTCAACTCATCAATCTGAATGTCGAGTTCCTGGAGTTCGTAGAGTTGTTGAAGCTCGGACATGGGCTCACACATTCCGACGGAGACAGGCCAAAGGATGAGAACCAACCTTCAGCATTCGTGATTGTAGTATATCGCGCACCGGGGCAATTGCCTATCGGAGCACACGTGAGGTAATTGTTCAGAGTTGGTGAAACGAACAGCCCTCACCCTAACCCTCTCCCGCGAACGGGAGAGGGGATTGGATACCCGCCCCGTATCAGGGTACGGGGTGACGGTATGACGGTGGCTGTATGCGTTGAGCGCTCTCACGAAGTCTGAGCTGATACGTGTTCAGTCTTGGTGAGGTGGATTTCCCCTGCACCTAACGGATACCCGCTTTCGGAGAGTTTTGCGTAACGGCTGTCATTCCGAGCGCAGCAGAGAACCAGGATGTCTGCCATTCTCAATGGGGCCTTTCCTACTACGGAATTCCCCCTGGAGGTCAAGGATTTTAGATTCCTCATTTCGCTCCGCTTCATTCGGAATGACAGACGTCGGGGTTACGCAGCAGTCTCCTTTCGCGGGAATGACGGTGGCTGTGTGTGTCGAGTGGTCTCAAGAAGTCTGAACAGTTACCGCGAAGAGCATTGCGGAGTGGAGGCGGGCGTGCGGGTATGGCCGGCCGGGGGCCGGGTTTTGGATTCTGGGGGTCAGTGGGCCGAGATCATTGAAATGGCGGGACGGTAGTAGTGGTTCGGTTGCGTTCAACGACGGGGCGGGTTTGAAACCCGCCCCTACCGAGCCGCAGTTGAACCGCCAGGTTCTGGGGTGCAACGTCGTGAGTGTTCAGAGTTGATGAGGCCAACACTCCCCACCCCATGGATACCCGCTTTCGCGGGTATGACGGTGGCTGTGTGCGTTAAGTGGTCTCATGAAGTCTTAACAGTTACCCAACGTCTGCGGGAGGGTTAGGTAGGTGCGCGGGCGTGGTGGGAGTTTTGTGATTTACGTTGTTTGCGTTGGAGTCCTCGGCGTTGGCGACGGGAGAGGGAGGAGGACGGGTTCTGGGTGCTCGGTGCTGGGTTCTGGGGTGTGGGATCGGGAGAGTCATGTCGTCGGCCACTGGTATCTTGGACGGCAGGGTCCCGGGGTGTGGGATCGGGATCAGAGGCAGTTTTGGTTTCTTCGTCTATGGGACCGGGGGCAGGTTTGATATCTGCGTCTGTGTCTATGGGCACGGGCGCGGGATTGGGGGTCTCGCCGTTTTCGGGCGAGGCGAGGTCGCGTTCTTGGATCTTGGAGAGGATGTCGGCCATGAGTTTGTGGTAGAAGTCGGGCTGGCCGGCGGAGTTGGCTTGGTCGTGGTCGTCGTATCCGGGCTTGTATTTTTCGGGCATGTGGGCACGGAGGACTGCGTTGAGGAGCGAGGGTGGGGAGTCGGGTTGTCGGGCGCGTTCGAGGAGCAGTTCATCGAGTCCGTCGCAGAACTCGCGGTCGGCAATCTCTTTGCGCCGGACGAATCCGAGGGTGTTTTCGCGTTCCCATGTATCGAGGGTGTAGACGGTGACGCCGCCTGCGCGTGCGGCGGATGAGCAGGTCCTAGTCTGGGCGAACCGTTCGAGGCAGAGCGTCTGTCGGAGCCAGATTTCGCGGTGTTCCGGGGTGAAGTCGTCGAAGCGAATGTCGAGTTCGCGTTCGAGTTCGTCAGCCTCGTAGGTAGAGGTGATGCGGAGGGCTTTGAGGTCGTAGAGGTCCATGGGTGTTGGGTTCTAGGTGTCGGGGCATGGTAGACCATACGTTCTTGTTTGTCAAGGGGGATTCACTGCAGGTGAGTGTTCAGAGTAGGTGAATTGGATACCCTCACCCCCGTTCTGCAACGGGGCAGGCTCTAGCCCTCTCCCGCGAACGGGAGAGGGGATTGGATTCAGCCCACGGGGGAATGACGGTGGCTGAGCACGTTGAGCGCTCTCACGGAGTCTGAACACATACCACGTGACAAGTCTGGAAATGCCCGCAATCGTTAACAATCCGTTAGAATAGCACCGTCGAATTCACGTTTGGCACAGCCTATAATGAGTGCGATGAAGGCTGGCAAGTGATAATTCACACGAGAACCAAGACCAAGATCGTCAGCACCCTTGGGCCTTCCACGTCCTCGGCCAGGAGGATTCGCAGCCTCGTGGAGGAGGGCATGAGCGTTGCCCGCCTGAACATGTCCCACGGCACGCCGGAGGAGCACGCCGAGAGAATCGGGATGGTGCGCGAGGCGGCCGAGGAGACCGGAATTCCCACCGCAGTGATGATCGACGTACCGGGGCCTAAGTATCGAACCGGCCCGATGGAAAGTGAACCGCTGCGGCTCGAACGGGGGCTGGACTTCACGCTGACCAGCAGAGAAGTCGTTGGCGACAGGCACATCGTTTCGGTCTCACCACCTGGGATACATCGTGACGCCAAGCTCGATGCGCCCCTGCTGCTCGATGACGGGATGATGGAGCTGGCCGTGCACGGAATTGACGGCATGGACGTTCACTGCAGGGTCGTTCGCGGCGGGCAGCTGACGGAGAAGCGTGGTGTGACCGTGCCCGGCAGGGACCCTACACAGGAATTTCCCGGCGAGCAGGCGAAGGTGGCACTGAAGTTCGCCGCGGAGCAGAAGGCTGATTTCGTTGCGCTCTCGATGGTGTCGTCAGGAGATGCCGTCCGGACCGCGCGAGAATTGCTCAACGAATACGGCCACGATCCCTTCATCGTCTCCAAGATCGAACTGGCAGGGGGGGTCAGGAACTTTTCGGATATCCTCGACGCGAGCGATGGGATCATGGTGGCACGAGGCGACATGGGCGTGGAGCTGCCGCTCGCCGAGGTACCCATGATCCAGAAGCGGTTGATTCGCGAGTGCAACGAACGAGGGAAGCCCGTAATCACGGCGACCCAGATGCTGGAGTCGATGGTCACGTCGCCGGTCCCCACCCGCGCGGAAGTGACGGACATCGCCAACGCCATATTCGACGGAACCGACGCGATCATGCTCTCCGGCGAGACTGCAACCGGCGATCATCCCGTTGAGGCGGTACGCTTTATGGCGGAGGCGGCGATGTTCGCCGAGGCATACCTCCCGTACGACCGGCTGCTCGAAGAACGCAGTGGTCATGCGGAGAACAAGGTGGACGACGCTATCGCCTACAACGCCTGCCACACCGCGCAGCAGCTCAGTTCCAAGCTCATCGTCGCATTTACGGAATCGGGCTCGACGGCAGGCAGGGTCTCCAAGTACCGTCCACAGGCCCACATCATAGCCCTGACGTCGACCGAACGAGTGCAGAGAAGGCTCCTCTTGACGTGGGGAACGATCCCGTACGTTGTGCCGTCATTCGACCAGGTTGACGGCTTCTTCGATTTGGCCGAGCAGTACGCCAAGGAGGCGGCGGGGCTCAGGAAGGGGCAGCCTGTCGTGCTGGTGGCGGGACTGCCGATAGGAGTCTCCGGCGGGACGAACCTTCTGCGGGTACTCACGGTGAACTAGAGGACTCGCTTCCATTCTGCGGTAAGCTCTGAATCCGCCCGTTCACCCCCGTATCAGGTACGGGGCAAGCTCTGAGCCTGTCGAAGGGTACACGCGCCTTCATGGTTCGACAAGCTCACCACGAACGAAGGTTATGCTGAACTCACCGCTAACGGGTTCAGTGGTAACTTTTACGCACAGCTAGCTGCGACGTACGACCACGTAGTCGACGAGGGCCTCAAGCGAGTCGCGGGAGCGATTCTTCGGCAGATCGCTGATGGCATCGAGGGCGGAGCGGCAGTAGTCCTCGGCAACGGCGTAGGAGTCGGCGATGACTTTGTCGTCGCTGATCACTTCGATGGCGGACTCCAACAGGGCCCCATCGCCAGGTTCGGCAAAGTAGTCTCGGATGGCGGTGGAGTCGGGCCACCTCTCCAGGGCAAGGATCATTGGAAGGGTCAGCACTCCGTGCCGCAGGTCGTTGCCGACCGGCTTGCCGATCTCGTCGGTCGACCCCTCGACATCGAGAATGTCGTCGACGATCTGGAATGCCATTCCGAGTGAGTATCCGTAGTCCCGCAGCTTGTTGGCCGTCGATTCCGGCGCGTCGCTGAGGATGGCTCCGGACTCGGTCGCCGTGGTGAACAGCGAGGCGGTCTTCTCGTAGATGCGGGTTAAATACTGCTGGCGAGACTGGGAGGCGTCGTACCTGACGACCATCTCATCCATCTCGCCGCTGGAGAGCTCCTTGATGGTCTCGGCAAACCGTCGAATGACGCGGATATTTCCGGTATCGCAAACGTAGGTCGCCGACGTGGCGAACAGGTAGTCGCCCAGCACGACGGCGGCATTGCCTCCCCATATCTTGCTGACGGTGGCACGGCCGCGCCGGACCTCAGACTGATCGACGGTGTCGTCGTGGATCAAGGAAGCGATGTGCAGAAGCTCAACGGCGGTCGCCATCGTCTCAGCTCGCTCGCCGTCGTTGGGGTGAAACCCGGCAGAGAGCAGTGTTAAGGTCGGTCGGATGCGCTTTCCCTTGGTCTCAAGCGCATGATCGAGGAGCTGCGCGAGGAAAGGTGACTTGTGGTTGACCATGTCGCGCAGGGATGACTTGACACGTTCGAGTCCGTCGACTACGGGAGCATGGATGTATGCGAGCGCGTCGCTCGGCGATTCAAATCCGTTCACGCCTGGCATTCCGCTCCTCGCAACGCTTGGGACTGATCTAAGTGCCCGGTTGTTACCATAATCCCCGACATTGCCCGAACTAGACGATGTGCCAAGAAACGGGGAAGGAAGGAAGGATCCACTGGGACAGACAGGGCGCTCACCTCTGTTGGCCCAGACGTTCGGTCTCCTGCTCCGCGATGGACTCGTCGAGCTTTTGGAACAGGGGAGCCGGCTTCTCCAGACGCCGGCCGGATTCGAGGTCGGTGGAAGACCAGTCCCAGCCCTCATCGACCACCGATCCGGAGAATCCCAACATGGTATGCAGCTTCTCACAGCTGAACGGTAGGAAGGGATAGAGCGCCTTCTTCAGGCAGTTGATGACGGTCATGGCAGTCCACAGCGTGGTTGCGGTCGCGATCCTGTCGGTCTTGGCCGTCTGCCACGGTGCCTTCCGGTCGAGGTAGCGATTTGCGGCCTGTGCCAGCGCCATGGCGCCATCGGTGAGGGCGGCCCGGAACTTGCACAGGGCGATGTTCTCACCCACCTCGCCGAATCGGCGCTCAGCCTCCTCCAAGAGGGCGCGGGAGTCGTCGTCGAGCTGCCCCGGCGTTGGGACCACGCCTTCGAAGTTGCGATAGGACATGGTGAGAACACGATGCACGAGGTTACCGAATGTGGCGACCAGCTCATCGTTGTTTCGCCGGACGTACTCGGCCCATGAGAAGTCGGAGTCGCTGGTCTCCGGCATCCCGGCGGCTATGACGTACCGCAGCGGGTCGGGATCGTAGCGGTCGAGATAGTCGGGCAGCCAGATGGCCCACGAGCGGCTGGTCGAGAGCTTCATGCCCTCGAGGTTCATGTACTCGTTGGCGGGAACGTCGTAGGGCAGGTTCAGCCCACCGTAGCCAAGGAGCATGGAGGGCCAAATGACCGTATGGAAGGGGATGTTGTCCTTGCCCATGAAGTAGTAGGAACGGGCGTCGTCGGCCTGCCAGAAGTCTTTCCATCGGTCGGGTTCGCCGCGTAGGGCGGCCCATTCCTTGGAGGCGGAGAGGTAGCCGATCACCGCCTCGAACCACACGTAGATGCGCTTGTTCTCGTAGCCGTCCAGGGGGACGGGAATGCCCCACTCGATGTCTCGGGTGATGGGACGGTCCTGAAGGCCTCCTTCAAGGTAGCCGATGGAGAAGTTCTTGACACTGGGACGCCAGTGCTCCTGCGGGCGTATCCAGTCGAGCAATTCGTCCTCGAATGCGGTGAGCTTGAGGAAGAAATGCTCGGTCTCCTTGAATATGGGGGTGTCTCCGCTGAGGCGGCTGCGGATGTCGATCAGCTCCTGCGCGTCGAGGGTGCGGCCGCAATTGTCGCACTGGTCGCCGCGCGCGCCGTCGAATTCGCAATGAGGGCAGGTGCCCTCGACATAGCGGTCGGCGAGGAAGCGCCCATCGGCCTCGCTGTACGGTTGGAGCATCGTTTCGGTGTAGAGGATGCCGTTTTCGTAGAGGCGCGTGAAGATGTCCTGCGCGACCTCGGTGTGGTTCTCGGTGTGCGTGGACGTGAATAGGTCGAAGCTGATGCCGAGCCTGTCCCAGCAGTCGAGGAACTCGGCGTGATACTGGCTGAAGACTTCCTCCGGTGTGATGCCGCGCTTTTCGGCCTCGAGCGTCACGGGTGTACCGTGCGAGTCGCTGCCGGAGACCATGAGGACGTCGTTGCCCTTCAGGCGGTGATATCGGGCGAAGATGTCGGCAGGGACGTATGCGCCTGCCGCGTGGCCTATATGGATGGAGCCGTTGGCATACGGCCATGCAACGGCGACGAGGATGCGTTCGGACATTGACAGCTCAGCAAGAATGACTGCATCAATGGTACCACAACCACCCTGCCCACTCCCCCATTCCACGCACCTCGCGGCGAGTAGTCATGCACCGGTCGAAGAGCCGCCCTCCCTGACTTCAAGCCATAGTCGATAGAGGTCATTCTTGGATATCCCCGTTATGGATGCCGTCGCGATGGCCTCCCTGGACTTGCTTCCGCGATTTCGTTCGTCAGTGAGAATCTTGCGGGCACGTTCGATTGCCGACTCATCCGTTTCATGGACATCATCCGCCGGCTGAACTGTCAGGGTGAACTCGCCCCTTGGGTTGGAGAATCGTTCCAGTGCCCTCGTTACCGTGCCGCGAAAGACCTCTTCATGCACTTTCGTGAGTTCGCGGCAGACGACGACTCTTCGATCGCCGAGAACTGCGTGAATATCGTTGAGGGTGTCTATGAGTCGGTGCGGAGCCTCGAAGGCGATCCATGCTCGCGGTTCCTCGACCAGGGACTGCAGCAACTTGCGTCTCTGTCCTCCGCGACGGGGAAGGAAGCCGAGGTACAGGAACTGGTCGATCTCCAAGCCGGCCACGCTCAGGGCGGCGGTCAGGGCGGACGGGCCGGGGAGAGGGACGACGGTGTGCCCCGATTCTTCGGCGGCGGCGGCAAGCTCAGCCCCGGGATCGTTGATCGCCGGAGTACCGGCGTCGGACACGAGGGCGACGTCTCCCTCCGCAAGGGCGTCCAGTATAGCGGGCAGCTTCGACACACGGTTGTGGTCGTGGTAGCTGGTGCATGGAGTCTCGATGTCGTAGTGGGAGAGGAGCTTTCGTGTCGTGCGGGTGTCCTCGGCGGCGATGAGCGAGACCTCGCCGAGCACGCGAAGGGCGCGCAGGGTGATGTCCTCCAAGTTGCCAATGGGTGTGGCTACGATGTAGAGCGTTGACACGATACCGGCCTACGGCTTACCGTTCTCCATACTTCGTCCGTACCTGCGGGAGCATAGCATGACCGACCTGACACTCGACCACGTCCTCATTGCCGTTCGAGACCTCGATGCCGCTAAGGATACCTTCGAGAGGCTGGGATTCAAAGTGACGCCGGAGGGACGGCATCCGGGGAGAGGGACGAGCAATCGTCTCGTGGTCTTCGGGGGAGAGTACCTTGAGCTCATCGCGGTGCACGACCCGGAGGGCGACCTGTTTAGACCGAACCTGCCCTCCTTCCTGGACGAACGCGAGGGGCTGTTCATCTTCGCGATGGGGACATCGGATGTCTACGAGCGGACGAAGAGTGTCCGGGCGGCGGGTGTGCTGATAACCGATCCGGTGAAGGGCTCCCGACAGGCGGCAGACGGATCGACGGCCTATTCGTGGACGCAGGCGGAGATCGATCCGGACGCGATGCCGGGAAGCCAGACCTTCTTCATCCAGCACGACCACACCATCGGGGAGCGGTACAACGACCCGCCCGACCCTACCAACCATCCGAATGGGGTTATTGGGGTCGTCTCGTTGTCGCTGGCGGTTGCGGACGCGAACGCTGCGGCGCAACGCTGGAAGGGCGTCTTCGGGATGGAGGAGACATCGGACGGCGGCTCCGGCCATGCTGCGTGTGTCCGGTTGGGATTCGACAACTGCTCGCTGGACTTCTGCCAAGGGGCTGAGGGCGACGGGATAGCGGGGTTCGTCGAGAGGTGGGGCGAAGGGCCGTACGAAATCGTGTTCTCCAGCGAGGACCTGGACGCAACCGAATCGCTGCTCAACGAAAACGGAGTAGAGGGCGTTGAACGCTGCGGCGACAGCCTGATCCTGCCGACGGAGTCGGCGCAGGGCGTGAGAATGTCGTTCGTGCAGGCTTAAGGAGGCAACTACTTCCTGGAGATGGTGTTGCCGTCACGCCGCCAGCTATTGGCAAGCTGAGGCATTGCGTCGAGCAGACGCTGAAGGTTCTTATGCTCCGAGTCGCTGAGCTTGGATGCGCCGAGAACCTTTGCGGCGTCTCGAGCTGCGACCGCGCCGGGCATGGACTTTCCGCTCGAAGGAGCCCGCTTCGACCAAGCGGCATCGATCCTCTCAGCCTCCGACGGACTCATTTGGGCAGCTTTGTCCTGACCGCCTCGGCGAAGTTCAATGACCACGTCGCCCTGGCCCTGGTCCGATGGACGGGTCACCCTGACCTCCGGTGAAGCCTCAAGAAAGGCCGTGAAACTATTGTAGTTTCGGTCTCGGAAGTCGAAGCCGGGGTCGAGACGCTGCATGGTCGCATGGAGGCGGCTGCCGGTAACACTGCCGTCGGCGTCCATACTCGCCCGGACGGCTCTGACCAAGAGGCTTCCTCGCGGTCGCTCCTTGGAACGAGGCTTATTGGATTCGCCGGCATCCTCCTCGTTCCTGTCGAGGTAGTAGTAGCGGTCGCAGGCCTTGACGAGCGTGGCGGATGTGGATTTCTGACGACCCGCACCGATGACCATCATGCCTGACGAGCGCAGCTTGTTGACCAAGGGGAGGAAGTCGGCGTCTCCGGAGACGATGACGAAAGTATCGACAGGTGACGAGTAGAGCAGGTCGATGGCGTCTATGGCCAGCCGAATGTCGCTGGCGTTCTTGCCCGAACTTGACGCCTGGAAGACGTGCACAGGCTCAATGCCGAACTCCAGGAGTTGGTCGCGCACATTGCCGCCCTTCGACCAATCGGAGTAAGCACGACGTATGAGTATTCGCCCCAGATTCGATATCCGGTCGAACAGCCACTCGACCGATCCCACGCTGACGTTTTCGTCATCGATGAGAACGGCGACCTGGCGATCACCGGATGACTGGCTCATTACCATGGCTATCTCACTCCCTGCTCTGCCGGTATCTTCTGGCCGGACAGCACTTCATTCTCGGGCAGCTTCATCTTGAGCTTGTTGCGGAGCTTCAGGGTCGCGGGGTGAACGAGATCGCCACGCTCCACTCGCCGGACGATGTGCCTGTTGAGGAACTCCAGCAGCGCCATGTCGATGTCGATATTCGCAAGTTGGAGCACCTCGGCGAGGTCGGGTCTGCGCCGCACCTTATACGGTTCCAGCTTGTCCGCGAGGAAGACGACCTTCGAGACCTTGCTCATCTTGGCCTTGCCGGTCGTGTGGAATCGCACCGATTCGATGACCTTCGAGCTTGAGATCTCCCCATCGCGCTCAAGCCACCTCGCCGCGATGGGCCCGTGCAGCATGATGGGAACTTGTCGTTCGATGGTGCCGATGGGGATGTCCAAGCGCGCGGCTTCTTTGAGAAGGTCCTTGGGTCTCATGTGACGGGCGAGATCGTGGCACGCCGCGCCGAGTTCACAGGAATCGGGGTTAACCCCGTGTCGATCTGCTAATTCGCGGGCCAGCTTCCGCGTGCGCAGAAGATGTTCGGCAAGCCCTTTCGGGAGCGTGGCGGTACGTTTGGCGACTCTGGGAGGGAGTGTTATCACGGAGCCCCCTACCCCATTCCCATGGTACGGAGGTGCTTGCCGCCGAGGACGTGCATGTGGAGGTGCGGGACTTCCTGTCCTCCCTCCACGCCCTGGTTGACTATCAGCCGATAGCCGCTCTCTGCTATGTTCTCGCTCCGGACTACTTCCTTCGCAGCACTAAACATGGACGCAACCACCGAGAGGTCGTCGAGGCCAAGCTCCGTGATCTTTTCGACGTGGCGTGTTGGGATGACGAGCAGGTGCACGGGAGCGCGCGGCGCGATGTCCCTGATGACAAAGGCGTCGTCGTCGCGGTAGACGAAGTCTCCCGGTATGTCCCCGGCGTTGATCTTGCAGAAGATGCAGTCATCCATAATTCACCCTCTCTCGCAGTCCCGAATCATCGCCCGACAAAGTGTATGAAAGGTTCCAACACGATCATCGGCAGCAGCGCAATTGCGATGATTACCGTCACTCGATTGTACGACATCCTACCGAACGCAATGTGTGTTGAAAGCGTCATGGCAGCGAACATCCATCCGGTAGACAGGAACAGGACGAGCCACCACAGGGGACTCGGCAGCGTTATCAGTTCGGGCGCGAGGAATATCTGAAATATGCGGGGCGCCATGGCGAACCCTATTCCCCGCGCTAGAGGGGCATAGGCGGCCGGGGCTGAGTCTTTTGTGCTGAGCAGCGTCGTTCCGAGCCAGTAAATGACGAACGCCGCAACGATCCACCAAATGACGTACCCAAAGGGTATGAGGAAGGTGGTCGGCAGTCCGCCCGGAGCGCGGTTGGCCACAGCGAGTGAGGAAACAAAGACGACTATGGCGGCCTGATAGGTTGCCCCCTGCTCGGCATGTATCTCGGCGACGGTCTGAGGGTTGAGCCTCATTACGCCGACGACACGCCAATAGAAGGTCTTTAGCTTATTCAACATCTCAGGCCGCTGCGAACACAGTCCGCCGGTCTGTTTTGACAGTGTTGTCGGCTATCGCCACTTAAGCAGCTCGATGCGAGAGCCCTCGGGGGCCTTGATGAAGGCTATTATGGGACCACCCGGAACGTCGACCGGGCCTTCCATGAGCTCAGCGCCCAAGCCACGCAGCCTCTCCACCTCGGCGGCCACGTCGTCCACCGCAATACCGAAATGCTCCAGTCCATAGTGGGCGCTCGGGTCGCTCGGCCCCATCTTCTCTTCGTTTCGAGCGCTGGAGATATTCACGACCACGCCGTCCTCGGTCTCGCAGCGGATGAAGCGATCGCCCCATGGACGCACGGCGTCGCTCGCGATCTTGAAGTTGAATGCCTTGACGTACCAGTCCGCAGCAACCCCCGGATCGGACGACTTGAGATGCACATGGTCAAACTTATAGCCCATAGCTAAGAAATCCCCCCTGTTAGCTACAATGATTTTGGCGTTCAGCCTATGGGATACACCCTTGGGTGTCAAGCAAGGGGCGCTTCGCTAGCACCCGATGGTGTATGACACATGGCCCGAACTGATCGGCTTGATATAATCCCGCACACACTACGCAATACTCCCTACTTCCTGTGCAACGGAGGCCTTGACCATGAGAAAGCAGCGTACTATCTATTTCAACGACGCGCGGCACTTCTACCTGTTCGTGTTCGAGCCGCCTATGCGGATGGAAGACTTGTGGCGACCTGTGGACGAGGTGGCAGGCACGGGCGTGGACACGCTGGTGTACGGCGTCGCGCGGGCGGACGGGCTGTTCTACCCGTCGAAGGCGGGCAAGTCCTTCCGCAGCGACGTCGACGAGATCGACAGCGCGATCTACTGGAAGGTGCGGCACAACATCCTGTCGCTGCAGGAGCGGGGCGTAGACATCCTGCAGGCGCTGGCGGATCGCGCTCACGAGCGGGGCATGGAGTTCTTCACCAGCTTCAGGATGGGAACGTACGAGGGCGTGGGCAGCCCGGAGGCCGACCCGGCGGAGGGAGGTAGGGGTCTGGCCGATGAGGGTGCGCGGGAGAACCAACTCCGCGTCTTCGAGGAGATCGCCACACAATACGACATCGAGGGAATCGAACTCGACTTCGGGGCGAGTCCAGGAGGCATGCCTCCCGTACTGCTGGACGAGGACGTCGCTGAGTACACACCGGTCCTGACCGAGCACGTGCGACGCATCGCCGAGATGACAAGGGACGCCGGTATGCAGGTGGGCGTGCGCGTCCCCTGCATCGAGAAGGTGTGTGAGGCGCAGGGATTCGACGTGCGGACGTGGCTCAAGGAGGGGCTTGTCGACTACGTCGTGCCGATGATGTACGCCAACCTGCTCTTGGACTCGCAGATGCCGATGGAGTGGGCGATCGAGGCGGCGCACGAGGTGGATGTTTCGGTATACGGGATGCTTCAGCCGTTCGTCGAAGTCGGATATCCGGGTCATGGGTACGACGAGCACTACACGCCGGAGATGATGCGCGCCGCAGTTTCCAACTACCTCGCGAAGGGTACGGACGGGGTATACGCGTGGTTCCTCGACTGGCCGCTGGGGGCGGCGGAACGAAACATGCTCACGGAGATGGCCAACTCCGACCTGATGGTCGAGGCGGACAAGCAATACCGCCTTTCCCGCCGCACCGAGCCCGCCGCGACGCTCGGCTATGACACGACGCTGCCGCTGGAGATACCGGAAGTAGATCCGGGACGTAGATACGTCATACCGGTCTTCATCGCGGACGATATCGAAGGAAAGGCCGACCGCATCAAGAGCGTGAAACTGCGAATTCGAGTCGGCAACACGGTGACTGCGGACACGATATCGGTGTGGCTGAATGGGGAGTCGCTGGAGAGCGAGGCATTGAGTAGGGAACCCGGGGCATACGTCCGCATCCCTGTCTCACCGCACCGCATCGAGCACTACAGCGCTCAATGGATCGAGATCGACCTGTCATCGGTGCGTCCTAAGCAGGGCGAGAACGTGGTGGAGGTGTCGCTGGACGGGAGGCCGCCTGGGTTGGGCGGCGGTATAGCGATCGACGATCTGGAGGTCAAGGTAGAGTACGGCGTGTACAGTGTTGGATAATTTAATACCAATTCACCTTGACTACACCGTGAATTAACAAATACCCCGTCATTCCGGCGAAGGCCGGAATCCAGAAAACCTGGTCAGCGAGAATACGGTCTCGTCACACTCAATTGGCACAAGATAGAGACAGTTGGTCGACGAGAGAATCGTTATGGTGACAGATCGCATAGAAGTCAATCCGAACGTGATGTTGGGAAAGCCTGTGGTGAGGGGAACCCGTATTCCCGTCGAGCTTATTCTACGAAAGCTTGGAGAAGGGGCACCCGTAGACGACCTGCTCGACGCTTATCCTCGCCTAACTGTCGCAGACATCCAAGCGTGCAAGGAAATCCGACACAAAAAAGAAGGGCTGCCCTCCATTCGTGGGGACAACCCTTCAAGTGATGCTGTCTAGCCCTGATGGACAGACTTGCGCACCATTCACGACATTTATACCGTAACTAGGCGACACTATCCCGTCAAGAAGGCCTCAGGCGAGATTTGAACCCGCGACCTACACCGTCGTGATTGGTGTGCTCTGTCCAACTAATCTAAATCGGCTTGCTTCTGCCCCCGCGTGAACCTCGCGATCTCCTTGGCGTAGGCCTCGCGGCCCAGCACCTCTTTCTTGTTGTACATGCGGCTGGGATGAGGGATGAGTCGCAGGCTGCGGTCATCGAGGGGGAGCTTGACGGGGACGTAGCCTCTTCGGTGGGACTCGCGGATGGCGATTGCCATTTCTAGGACCTTGCGCCCGTTGTCGCCGTTGCCCCGGGGTTCTACGTCGTAGTCGAGAGAGTCGATCATAGACTGCACTGTGGCCCGTTGGCGGTTGCCGGGGTCCTCCCAGCCCTCGTCGTCGATCTGGCCGAAGTTGGCGTGGACGCCCTCGTCGTCGGAGAAAGGACTCGCCACCTCGGTCGCGTTTACGAGCGTGGGGCGAGATTCGTCCAGGTCGTGCGTGTACATGCGGACGGTCATGTTGTCGCTGGTGAATCGACCTCGGTCGCAGAGAACCTCGAAGCCGTAGCGGCCAGTGTTTTGGCGGTGGATGAACGCCTCGACGCCGTTGGTGAACCGGATGTAGCCCGCGCCGCCCTGGTCGTACTCGCTCCACGGGTCGGTAGCGACCCACCCCGTTATCCAGTCGACGTCGGCATCATCGGCGAATAGACGTATGAGCCCGAATATCTGGCAACCGCCCCCGGATAGCTGGGTGCCGCTCCCCTGGTAGAAGTCGATGCTTCGCACGTCGCCGACCTCCCCCTCCGCGATCCTGTCCTTCGCCTCCCAGTAGTAGTGGTGGTTGCGTTCGAGATCGCCACAGCCGAACTTGATGCCACGCTCCCTGCAGGCAGCGACCATCTCGTCGGCGTCGGAGAGGCGCGCTGCCAGGGGCTTTTCCGTGCAGATGGCAGGCACGTTGTGGCGAACGGAGTCCAACACGACCTCGCGGTTGGCGATCACAGGGAGGACGGCCAGCACGATGTCGACGTTCTCCTTGCGGAGCATCTCGTTGTAGTCGGCATAGGCGGGCACACCGAAGCGCCGACTGAAGAGGGCAAGGTTTTCGGGGTCATGGTCCGAAGCCGCGACGACGACGCTTCGGGGATTGAGGTTGTAGGCGCGGGCGTGCTCTGTCCCCTTCCTTCCGCAACCGATAGCGGCGACGCGATAAACCTTGTCGGTCATGAGGCTGCCTCCTGCCGGCACAGTCTACGTCACATGGGCGAAGAGCGCATCACGAGAGGGCGGGCGGAACGAGCGAAAAAATGTCAGCACCACATTCTCACTGATCACGATCTCTGGATTCCGGCCCCGTATCGTGGTACGGGGTGACGTTCTTTTGCCGGAATGACGGTAGGGGCTTGTGACGCTGTAGGTGCAGTTTGAATTTGCGGACGATTCCGCTATATGAAAATTCGCCCATCCGGCGAAGTCTTGAGCAGACCGTCGCTGATGAGCGCATCGAGGACTTCCTCCGGGGTGTAAGAGTTATCGGTCGTTGAAAGGCGCTCTGCAAGAAACCCCTCAAGATGGGTTCGCGATACAGAAGTACCCTCCTGTGCGAGGACATGTCGCAGAGCCAGCGTACGATAGGACCGGAACGAACCCTCGAAGGCGCTTTGGCGTGAGTGGTGTCTGCTGCGACGGTTGATCGTGCGGTCGCGGATCTCCACTGCCCCGTAGTCGAACAGGGCGTAGCCCCACTTGCGGGGGTCTTCGGTCCACACGGCCCGGCGGGCTATCTCCATGATGCTGTTGTCGGATACCTCGTCCTCGCCCGGAAAGAAGAAGAACAGGTAGACCCGCCGGATGTTTGTATCGAGAAACGGCTCGGTGCTGCCGAAGGCGAAGCAGGCGACCGCCCCTGCCGTGTAGGGGCCGATGCCGGGCAGGTTACGGAGGGTGGCCGGATCTTGGGGGAACACTCCGCCGAACTCGTTGACGATCATGCGGGCGGCGGCGCGGAGTCGGATGGCGCGGTTCCAGTAGCCGAGTCCTTGCCACACACGGAGCAGTCGAGGTTGCGAGGCATCGGCGAGGGCGTCGAGATCGGGAAACTCGTGGAGGAATTCTTCGTATTTTGGGAGGACGCGGGAGACCTGCGTCTGCTGGAGCATTACCTCGGAGACGAGAATCCTGTACGGATCACGGGTGTCCCGCCACGGCATTTCGCGGCGATTCTGGCGTCCCCAGTCGAGGATCAGGCGCTGGAATTGGGGGATGTCCATGATCGCTACACCCTATAGCGTAGCCCTGACCGGTGGCAATGACCCAATGGCATGTTTGAATCACTCCTTGACTCTCGTACCCCTGGATACCGGTCTTCGCCGGTATGAAGACTCGGAGTCGCTTATATTCGGGGCCTTTCGAAACGCCCGAGTGGAGTGCTTGCTAACATTCGTACATGAGCGCGGGTATAATCCGAGCAATCCTCACGTAGGTAAAGGTGTATGGCAGGCCAGTTCGCTCATCCCGACACGCCGTTTCCCATCGGCGTCGAGTATTACCGCGGCGGTGCTCCGAAGCCGGAGTGCTGGGACGAGGATTTTGCCAATATCCGAGCGGCAGGGTTTCGGATCGTGCGGAGTGCTTCGTACTGGAACTGGATGGAGCCGGCGCGGGACGACTACCACCTCGACGACTACGACGTGATGTTCGATCTGGCGGCCAAGCATGGGCTGTCGATGTGGCTGGACGTGATGCTGGCGACGCATGGCGCGGCGCCCGAGTGGATGACGCGGGACTACCCCGACTTCCGGGTGGTGAACCACTGGGGGCACACGTACTACTCCAACTCCCATCCGGCATACCCGCAGGGCGGGATGATCCACTGCTACGACCATCCCGTATGGCGTGATCGCGGGGGCAAGCTGCTGCGGCACGTGGTGGAACGGTACAAGGACCATCCGGCCACGTTCGTCTGGGGCATCTGGGACGGGATAGCGCTTTCATCGGCGTGGGTCGACCAGGACGACGGGTACCCGTGTTACTGCGAGCACTCCATCACCAGGTATATGGACTGGTTGAAGGACAATTTCACGCTCGATGGTTTCAACGAGAGGACGCTCCGGCGCTATCGCCACTGGGAGGATGTCGAGCCTCCGCGCTCCGACAACAACGTCCTCGAAATGCTGCTGTTCAAGCGGTTCAACTACGAGAACCTGGCGGGACATCTGCAGTGGATGATCAGCGAGGTGCGCAAGATCGACTCTGTGCATGAGACTCGAACGCATGGCGGCTGGATGCCCCGTCCGTGGGACGAGACATGCGCGCGATACGCCGACTCTTGGGGAATGTCCATGCCCTCGAACAACCTGCTCACCGGCGAGGACCCTTACAAAATCGCCGAGCGGGCCTTTGCGTTCGACTGGTCACGGTCGATCGGTAAGGACGGTCGCTGGTGGAACGAGGAGATCTATTCCGGCATGGCGCGCGGGGGGGTCACGTGGAAAAAGCAAACCGACCCTCGTGAACTGACGACCCTCCTCTGGATGACGCTCGCACATGGTGCCGCCGGAGCCATGTTCTGGCAATACCGTCCAGACCACGTCGCGTTCGAGTCGCCGGGCTACAACCTTGCGGCGCTGGACGGCGGATCCACACCGAGGCTGGTAGCCGTCTCGGAGGCGATTTCCCGCATCGACGAACTCGCCGAGCATCTGCCTCTCAACGTTCCCAAAGCCAAGGTTGCCATAGTGAACCATCAGGCGTCACACGAATTGTTCAACATGAACGGAGAGGGGGACAGGTTCCTCGCTGACCTGCGGGGGACGTACAGGACGCTGTGGTCGAACGGGATCCCCGTGGACATCGTGACACCTTCGCAGGACTGGACGGGCTATGACCTTGTGTTCCTGACCAATGTCGCGCTGATGACGGACGAAGTGCGAGAGCGGATAGACCGGACGCTGGCCGAAAGTTCATCGGTGAGACTTGTCGCCGAGGGCAGCTTCGGCATGTACTCCGACAACGGCCTTTCCAGCTACGGTCCGCCGGAGGGGCTGGGCGAGACGTTTGGAGTACGGGTAGCGGACTTCTCGCGCGTGACCGACCTCAACATCGCCTATGAACAGGCGGCGGTGGAGACCTTGTACGGAAACCTGCCCTTCCAATCGGAAACGGGGTATGCCGTCCTCGAACCGCTGCCGGGGGCAGAAGCCATCGCATCGATAGAAGGGCAGACGGTCGCCACGCGGACGGCGGACGGCAGACTAACGTGGTACGGGTTCAGCCTGTCGGCGGGATTCAGTGACATCAGCAGTCCCGACATCCTGTACGGCATCCTGCGCGACTGCGGGATACAGGCACCGGTTGCGATGGACGGCGACAACGTGATTCCCATAGTGCGTGAGTCGGCGAAGGGTGGGCCAATTCTGTTCCTATTCAACATCGAACCTCAAGACGCGAGTGTTTTCTTTGCGCCTCGCTGGAACGCTGCGAGTGTGCGAGACTTGCTCACGGGTGAGAGTCTACCCAAAGACGGTGAGTACTTTCATGCAGTGGTGCCGCAGTGGGGCGTTGGCGTGGTCTCCTTCGACTAGATGACTGACACCAGCGACCATAACGACAACGCCATGCCTGAGGGTGTTTTTCTCACAGCCGACTGGCGCGACCTCGCGCTGGTGAACTACGAGGTCGATCCGGACGTGCTCGCACCATACGTGCCGTCAGGGACTGAGATCGACCAGTGGGAAGGCCGCTGCTACGTGAGCGTGGTCGGACTGCGCTTCCTCAAGACCAAGCTGCTCGGCCTGCCGATACCCTTCCACCGGGACTTCCCGGAGGTGAACCTTCGGTTCTACGTGCGGCGCGAGGTCGATGGGGAGGTACGGCGAGGGGTCGTGTTCATCAAGGAGATCGTCCCGCTTCACGCCGTCACTTGGGTCGCCCGTACCGTCTACAACGAGAACTATGCAACCCTGCCGATGCGGGACGAAATCAGATCGGACTCATTCCGCTACGAGTGGCGATTCAAGGGCAACTGGAACAGGTTGTCGGTCAAGACGGACGGCGATTGGAGCGTTCCAGACCTGTCATCGGAAGCGTCATTCGTCGCTGAGCACTACTGGGGCTACGCTGCTCAGCGGGACGGTTCGACGCTGGAATACGAGGTCGAGCACCCGCGTTGGCGCATGGCGCAGGCTGATGAGGTGGAGTACGAATGTGACGTTGCCCGGCTGTACGGCGAGGAATTCGTGGAGGCACTGAGCAAGGAGCCGGTGTCGGCCTTCATGGCGGAGGGGTCGGAGGTGGTTGTGCGGCGCGGCGGGCGGCTGTAGGGAAAGAGCCTTCCACGACTTCTCAAGTGGCGGGAATCGGCCTCACAGAATCGAACGAGTGTACTTGCAACAAGACTGTGAAATTTAGGAACTTTATATATAAAAAGTGTGCAAATTGAAAGTACTACTTGCAAATTGTGCATATTGTTGGTATCTTAGCGTCCATGATCGCTCGCGAAATCACAGGTCGGCTGACCAAGCTGTTTGCGCAGTATCCCTTCGTGACCGTGACCGGGCCGCGTCAGTCCGGCAAGACGACGCTCTGTCGCTCAGCCTTCCCGAATTTGGAGTACGTCAACTTGGAAGCGCCCGACCAGCGGGAATTTGCGGAGTCCGACCCGCGGGGCTTCCTCTCACAGCTTGACGAGGGGGCAATCATCGACGAGGTGCAGCACGTTCCCGCGCTGCTGTCCTATCTCCAGGTCCTCGCCGACGAACGAGGGCGCAACGGCCTGTTCGTACTCACGGGCAGCGAGCAGTTCAGGCTCTCGGACGCCATCAGTCAGTCCCTCGCGGGGAGGACGGCGCTGCTGCGTCTACTGCCGTTCTCTCTGACGGAAAGGCGGCACATCGGCGCAAGCGGTGCAATAGACGACATCATCTACTCGGGGTTCTATCCCCGGATTCTCGATCAGAGACTCGACCCGCGCCAGGCGCTCGGCGACTACGTCGAGACCTATGTGGAACGCGACGTTCGGCGGCTGGGGGAGATACGCAACCTTTCGAGCTTCAGGCGTTTCGTGCGCCTGTGCGCCGGGCGCGTTGGGCAGTTGGTAAACATCAGTTCGCTGGGTTCGGATGCTGGCGTGTCGCACACCACCGCGCGAGAGTGGCTTACGGTGTTGGAGGCGAGCTACATCATTTTCCAGTTGCAACCGTATCACGCCAATATCCGAAAGCGCCTGGTCAAGTCCTCCAAGCTGTACTTCTACGACGTGGGACTGGCCAGCTACCTCATTGGCATCGAAAACGCGGGGCAGGTCGCCACACATCCCCTGCGCGGAGCGCTGTTTGAGAACATGGTCGTAGCGGAGGCGCTCAAGCACCGCTTCAACCGGGGCCGCGAGTCGAACCTCTCCTTCTTCCGAGATGCGAGGGGTTTGGAGTGCGACCTTTTCTATGAGGCCGGTCACGGAATCCACGCGATCGAGATCAAGTCGGGCGCTACCGTTGCTTCCGACTACTTCACGTCGCTCAACCGGGTCGCCGAACTGATACCGAGCATCTCCGCCAAGACCGTCGTATACGGCGGAACGACGCGCCAGTCACGGACCAACGGCGAAGCCCTGCCGGCGGCTAAACTAAGCGAAGCGCTCGAACGATTTGAGGGAAGGAAAGAGGTTACGGAAGTAAGATAACTGCACAAGTTGAAAGTGGTACTTGCAATATATGCAAAGGATCTATCCACCGAGATGATCAACGTCACCCTGCCAACTCCAACTCCTCGACCGTGACTTGCCCGTCAGTCGCCGCATCCACGGTTACTCGGCTGCCCCATAGCAAGGTCATTCCCAACAACGGCGCACTCTCCGACTTGAGAACCAGCGCGTCGACTAAACGACCATGCCAGGAGACGGCTGCGAGGAATGCCTCGAACTCGAAGAGTTCTCCGTTGGCTAGCTCGAAGGTTCGCCGTCCCACGGAAGGCAGTCCAAGATCATGGATAGACTCGGTGGGCAAGGTCAGATAGCCGGTGAAACCGGTATCCAGGATGACTTCGACGGGCCGGAAGCGGCTATCACCGTCCATGATGTCGATAACGACCAACGCCTGCTGGTCACCACTAACTCTCCCGTTAATCATTGAGGCTGGGAGAACGGAAACCGCCAACGTGACTGTATGCGGCGCGGTGGCCCACGCGGACGCCATAGGTCACTGCCTTCGGCCTTCGCTCCAGCAACCGCCGAGTAGCCGCTGCGTCGCCGACGTCGATCTCAAAGTCGCCGGAATCGACGTCGATTACTACGAAGCTCCCCTTTTTCACCGACTTGACCTTCGGACGGATGCGTTCCCGGTAAATCGCTTCTCCCCGGGCTGCTATATCTCCAAGTTCATGGGCGCGGTCGGACATTTCGCCCTCCCATTACATATAGTGAAGTCTTCATGCTGCTCTTCAAAGATACGCCGCTTGCCTTCCGCCGGTCAATGTCGTCCGCTGGAAGGACAGTTGTTTGAGTCCTTTACATCACTCTTTCGAAAGGCAAGAACCGGCAATACAATCCGCTCACCTTGAAATCGGGTACACTGCTTGCCTCAGCCTTTTTGAATAAGGAGACCAACCGCATGACCCTCGAAGACAAGACCGCCCACAACGTAACCCTGCCGACGAACAACGTGCTTGCCAAGATGCGGAAGGGAGAGATCGCGTTCGGGTGCCAGTTCAATTCGCCGTCGTCGGAGCAGGTGGAGTTGCTGGGGATTGCGGGGTACGACTTCGTCATCTTCGACGGGGAGCATGGGAGCTTCACGCTGAGCGACCTGGAGGAGCAGAGCCGGGTGGCGCAGATGTGCGGCCTGACGCCGGCCGGCATGGTGCCGGACGTGGAGTTGCCGACGATTCACTCGTTCCTGGAGCGGGGCATCATGGGGATTCACGCGCCGAACATCACCACTGAGGAGGACGCGCGGAAGCTGGCGGAGGGGTGCCGCTACGCTCCCGAAGGACGGCGGAGTCTCTCGTTCTCGCGGGCGACACACTTCGGGTTCGGTCCTCAAAGGTCGGAGTACATGGCCCACGCGAACTCGCAGGTCTTCGTGACGGCGCTGATAGAGCACGTCGATGCGCTCGACAACATTGACGGCATACTCTCGGTGGAGGGCATCGACTTCTACGGCATCGGCCCGAAGGACCTCGCCCAGTCGATGGGGCTGCCGGGCCAGATGGAGCACCCGCGAGTCAAGGAGTTCACCCGGCAGGTGACGGAGGCGGTGCACGCCAAGGGGAAGAAGATGTCACACGAGGTCGTGGCGGCGCACCGCGCGTCGAGGTTCTTCTTGGAGGCGGCGGTGGCGTTCAGGGAGTCGCGGCTGGCGCAGGATTGACACATGAGGAGCATGCAAGCTCCCGCCGCTCCGCAATGACTCTAAACGACAGGCGGCTACTAGGGATCGCACCTCTGGCAGGAATCGACGGGCCGGCCCGTCGTGTGTGCCCAAGCGATGGCCTTTGCCCTTGTCATGAAGGGGCCAGGCCATTCGTGCTGCACCCAGATGCACTGTGACCGGTGTATTGTGGCTTTCGGGGGAGTATTCTTGCCCAAGCTGATGGGGCTGACTCGATAGCTCATGCTGTCCTCTACCCTGCCTCTACTTCTTCGTCTCACTCTTTATAGCAAGAACGGCCACAAGACTACCAATTGAAAAAAGGTCGCATTTTTCAGGAATCGGGTTGGATATCGCCTCTTGGTATGAGAGCAAATTCACTCACAATGAGATAGAGGGCGCATTGGAAACGAGGCTCATCCGGATGATGGGTGTTGTTGGTTCCCGCCCCGTATCGTGGTACGGGGTGACGTTCTTTCGCGAGAATGACGGAAGGTCTGACGCAGGTTAGCCTTCGGGTTGCCACTCGATGAGCGCGGACCGGAGGAGTCCGATGGTGTACATCCCCGTGCGCTGGCGGTCGGGTGCGCCGCGACCGGCGGAGTTAATGACGCGCGACTTGGAGCGCCGCCCATCGGTGACGGTTATGTAGGTAGTCCCCTTCGCGAGATTCAGCGACATGTCCCCAGGCTCGGGCACTCCGTGAACGGCAAGTCCGATGTCCGCGCGTGAGCGTGTGCGGACTGCTTCGGCCAGCTTCTCGGTCGTGGCCGCCTGATCGGTCATGTAGTCATCAGCATCGGATATTCCGACGTGGGAGAGCAGACGCCGGACCGATCCGAGATTGTTGCCGATGGTGCTCTCAACGAAGTGGTCGGCGCTGGCCTCGTGGAGCTTGGTGGCGACTATGCCACTGGTGAGGTCCTCGTAGACCGCGATGGTGGAATTTGCCTTTTCCAGCAATCCGCCTACCGAGTTTTCAAGGGTCTCCTCGTCGACCGCGAAGACGTGGTGACCGAGAAGCTCGCGGACCTGGGCCTCCACCGGGTCAATGAGCCTGTTGGCCTCCTCGATGCTGGACGCCTTGGCGGCAATGCGCACGTCGACCTGCCCGGGGTGGGCGAGGACGCCGACGGTGGGGTTGCGCGAGTTCGCGATCAGGTGGCCGATGCGGTCGTCGACATTGCTCTCTCCGAGGTCGCCTACCTTGAGCACGCGATAGGTCAGGGTCTCTGATAGCTGGAACTTCCCGCGAAGGTAGGGGATGACCTCGTTGTCGAAGAGCCACTTGAGTTCGTGAGGCACGCCGGGCAGGGCGATGACGACTCCGCGTGGGTCTTCGACGATGAAGGAAGGCGCGGTGCCATTGGGATTGTGGACGGGAATCGCCCCTTCGGGAATGTCGGCCTGGCGCTCGTTGTTGGGAGTCATTATGAAACCACGTCTACGGAAGCGCTGCTCGATGTCCTCCAGCAGGGCGGGATCGCGCACGAGCTCCCGCCCGGTGGCGTCGGCGATGGTCTGGCGGGTAAGGTCGTCCTGAGTGGGGCCGAGACCACCACCCGTGATAACGATATCGGAGCGGCCAAGCGCACGATCGATGACCGACCTCATGCGGTCGGGGTTGTCGCCGACGATGGTCTTGTAGAAGAGGTCGACTCCGATGTCGGTGAGCCGTCGCGCCATCCATGCCGAGTTGGTGTCGACGATCTGTCCCAACAGGAGCTCTGAGCCTATGGAGACGATTTCGGCGTTCGGCATGTGCTATTTCCTCCTGCTCACGGGCAAGGGGCTATCGTCGGGCGCCTTACCCTCCAGTATCGCCAAGAGACCTTCGGGCACGAGGCGTCCCCTACCCTTCTTGAAGTCCTCGATCGGCTTCCAGACCGCTTTTATGACCCCGCCATCGTCTTCTTGGCCCCAGATCGGGTTGCGTTCGTACAGGGTTTCGTCTGCGAAGTCAGCCTCGTAGAGCATGACGATCTCGTGGCCCGTCTCGCTGTGTACGGTGAAAATGTTCTCCAGAACGCCCAGCCACCGAACGTTCCGTACCTCCGTATTCAACTCTTCGGACATCTCCCTTGCGGCGGCTTCGGCGCTCGTTTCGCCGAACTCGATGGTGCCGCCCAATGGCCGGTAGAAGTGGTCTTTCTTCGCACTGTCGTATCCCTCGAACACTAGGGTCTTCCCGTCATGTCTCACCACGCAGAGGGCGACGGGCCTGACGGAACCGCTAACCATGGGACTCGCCTCGGTGGGTCGTCAAGGTGATCGTCAGTCCCCGTACTTTTCGCGGAGGAGACTTGCTCCCCTGCTGAGCGCGCTGAGCTTGAGATAGGCCTCGTCGAAGTCCATGGGGTTGACGCTGGACGGAGAGAAGCCGCAGTCGGGGTTGAGGGTGAGACGCTCCTTCGGGACGTATTCCATGGCTGCCTCCGCACGGGAGGCGACCTCCTCCGGGGTCTCGACGTGCGGGTCGGTGTGGTCGATCACGCCGAGGCCGATGGTCTTGTTCTTGGGGAAGTCCTTGAGGACGCCGATTCCGCCGGCGTCGGGGGTAGCGAACTCCATGGCGAAGCGGTCGACGTTCATCTCGCCAAGGGCGTTGATGATGAGGTCGTAGGGGCCCTTGGTGCCGTGCTGTCTGTTAAAGTGCGCGTGGCAGAAGTGAACGCTGAGAGGTACCGATTCGAGCCCCTCGACGGCGCGATTCATTGACTGAACGGTCAACTCGATCTCGTGGTCGATATCGGTGATGCCTTCCTTCTCCCTGTAGTCGGGGTCGACGAGAAGTCCGAGCCACGGATCGTCGATCTGGATCATGTCCACGCCGAGAGCGGCCAGGCGGAGCAGCTCCTCGTTGATAATGGGAATACAGGCTTCCACGAACTCCTCGCGGGTCGGGTACGCTCCCGTCGAGTGGTCAGGACTCCACATGCGGCGTCCGACCGTGTAGGGCGAGGGAATGGCGACCAGGATCTTCGATTCGGTGTGCTTCCTCATGAACTCGACCTCGCCACCCGCCATCGACCGGCGAGGCGAAATCTCGGATGTCACGGCGGGGTACATAAGGTGAGTGAATGACGACGTTCCGCCCGATGAAACAAGGTCGTTTGTGAAGCCGTTGACCGCCTCGGTAAAGACCTTGACATAGCTCTCGCGCCGCCACTCGCCGTCGGAGATGTAGTCGACGCCCGCGCGCTCCTGCATCCGGATGGCGGACGGCACCGCTGAGTCGAGGAGAGCGCCGGCCTTCTCTTCGCTGATGAGACCTGCCTTGCGGTCTTCGATGAGGTCGCGGACCCACTGGGGTCGGGGGAGACTTCCGACGACGAAGGTCGGGAAGAGTGGGGCGGCAGGGTTCATGGTGAAATGGCCTCAGCTCGCGGAGTTGGGCTCATTGTAGCTTGGGACGTTGGGGTGTCAAGGCATTCCTGCCGCGACTCACCTGCCCTAGATGACCTTGTTGAGAGGGTACTCAATGATGTCCTCGGCACCGGCCTTGAGGAGCTTCGGCGCGAGGTCACGGACAACGGCGGGGCTGACGACCGTCTCAACCGAAAACCAGTCGGTGTTGTAGAGTCTGGCAACGGTGGGAGCCTTCATGCTGGGGACGACCTTAACGAGTTCTTCGATACGGTCTTCCGAGACGTTCATCTTAAGGCCGACGAGCTTTTCCCCCTGAAGTGCGCCGTTGAGGAGAAGCCCAATCTGTTCGATCTTGGCCCGCTTTACGGGGTCCTTCCACGCAGTGTGGTTGGCGATAAGCTGCGGAACCGTCTCCATCAGATCATGGATGATCGTCAGGCCGTGCGCCCGGATCGTGCTGCCGGTCTCGGTCACCTCGACGATGGCGTCGGCGAGCCCGGAAACGACCTTGGCCTCCGTCGCGCCCCACGAGAATTCCACCTCGACGTTGATGTCACGCTCGGCGAAATAGCGCTTGGTGAACATGACCAACTCAGTGGCGATGATCTTGCCTTCGAGGTCTTCCAGTCGCTTGATGTCGGAGTCATAGGGTACTGCGAGGACCCACCTCGCGGGACGTGCGCTGACCTTCGAGTAGACGAGGTCGGTAACTACGTGGACGTCGGAGGCATTCTCCGCAATCCAGTCCCTGCCGGTAATGCCGGCCTCGAGGGGGCCGTGCTCAACGTATCGCGCCATCTCCTGGGCACGGGCGATGGAGCATTCGATCTCGTCGTCGTCGATCTGCGGGAAGTAGCTCCGCGAGTTGATGTCGATCTGCCAACCCGCCCGATGAAAAAGGGCAACGGTGGCGTCCTGCAGACTTCCCTTCGGAATGCCGAGCTTCAATGGTCCTGACACGCTAAAGACGACTCCTTGAACAATATTAGGGCGTCTCTCGCGACGCCGTTGAATTCAACCAACAAGTTTACCAGATTCCGATTGGGCGGAAGGTAACGGTCTCTGGTCTTCCAGAATACTTACGAAGTGGGGTAAGGAAACGAGGGAGGCCCTATCCCCTGCCCTCTGGATACCGGCCTTCGCCGGTATGACGTTTTCACTTGGAGGTTTCTCAGGCTAACGCGGGGGCGGGCACACGGAAGAGGGAGCCGAGCCCCGCCAATTCGGCGGGCGCTCCCGCGAGGCGCAGGGTGCCCCAGATGGTCGCCTGCATGGCGGAAACGACGGGCTTGCCGGTTGACTCTTCCAGGCGGGCGAGGATGTTCGATGTCCTCATGCCGGTACAACTGATGAAGATTCCGTCAGCTTCCGAGCGGTCGACCAACTGTACGACGAGTTCGTAGATCTCCTCTTGCGGAATGTCCTCGATGCCCCGGAGCTTGTTCAATCCTCGTAGATGTACCACCTCGAGTCCGTGGTCTTCGAGGAACTCTCGGAGACGTTCGTTGAGCTCATCGACGTGGGGAGAGAGCACTGTCACACGCGAAACGCCCAGGAGTCTCAGGGACTCAACGGCCATCGTCGACGTGGTGGTGGAAGGGAGGCCGGTCATGCCGGTGATGCGGTCGCAGATGTCGGTATCTCCTCCGACCCCGCGGACGTAGCTGGCGGACGTGCAGCCGTACCCAATAGCCTCGACGCCGAGGGCCGGGAGCGTGGCGGCCGTGGATTCGATGTTGGGATTCTCTGCCATGGCGAACAGCCGCTCACGTGTGATTGCCGGAGGAGCGTCGTCCTCGTATTCTCGCGGAGTGCCTGCGATATGCCACTCTACCCCGTCGGGAATGAAGCGGGAGACCTCCTCGGCGTCACCCGGCACGGCAGGTCCGGGCCACACGAAGCCGATGGTGTGGGTTGGAGCCATGATCGACCTCCTTCTGATAAGGCCTCGTTTCGGACCTCAGCAGTGGGATTATACCAATTTGTCCTGACGTTTCCTCAATACCAGCCAATGCAATCTTTCGTTCGTCATTCCCGCGAGAGGAGGCCTTCGCGTAACTCACCGTGCGGGAAGACCTTGGCATGAAACACCAATGCTACCGAACCTCAACCCCACCCCTCTGGATACCGGCCTTCGCCGGTATGACGGTTATTCAAAGGCCTCCCTACGCGAGAATAACGGGTGGTGGGGCGGTATCGGGGAAGGGCAACCACAAGGGTTGCCCCTACGATGGGTTGGCCGGGGCATGGATTCCCGCCTACGCGGGAATGACGGGTGGTGGGGCGGTATCGGGGAAGGACAACCACAAGGGTTGCCCCTACGGGAGGTTGGCCGGGGGGTATTTTCAGGGTAAGACAAGGGCACTTGACTCGAAAAGACCGGCATTTTGTCGGGTTCTGGAACAGTCCCGCATTGCGCCGATTCCTGGAGTCACGCCGGGGGCGTTTGAGATTTCTTGGATAACTTGTACCATAGAAGACGGCGAAGTCAGGCCGTTGCAGATGACAAAACCAACTTCAAGGAGGCAAGTTTGTCGCGTGTGCTGGTAACGGGCGGGGCGGGATTCGTCGGGTCTCACGTCGTGGACGGCCTGCTTGCGCGGGGGCACGACGTGCTGGTCATCGATGATCTCTCGTCGGGCACGCGTTCGAACCTGTCACCCGATGCCGAGTTCGTCGACCTCGACGTTGCCGACGAAGAACTGGTAGGAGTGGCCAAGGCATTCCGGCCGGACGTGATATCCCACCTCGCGGCTCAGGCCTCCGTCCCGGTGTCCATGGCCAACCCGGAGCTGGACGCTCGTGTGAATATCCTCGGCGGCCTGAACGTCCTTCGCGCTGCGATGGAGACCAACTGTGAGCAGGTCGTCTACTTCAATACAGGTGGAGCGCTGTACGGCGAACCGGAGTACCTGCCCTGCGACGAGAGCCATCCCATCCATCCCATCAGCGCTTACGGGCTCAGCAAGCGGACTTCCGAATGCTACTTCCGGACCATGCTGCCGGACGCCATTCCACTCAAGGTGCTCCGGCCTGCAAACATCTATGGTCCGAGGCAGGACCCCCACGGCGAATCGGGAGTCATCGCGATCTTCGCGCGTCGCATGTTGAAAGGCGAGCAGGTTACCATCAATGGTGACGGCGAGCATACGAGAGACTATGTGTACGTCGGCGACATCGTCGTGGCGCACGAGCTTGCGATGAGCCACGACGAGTCATTCGTCGCAAACATCGGGACGGGAGTGGGGACCTCAGTGAACGAGGTGTTTCGACACTTGCAGAGGGTGACTGGAAACGACGCGCCCCCTGAGCACGGGCCGCCACGTCCCGGTGACGTCCGGCATATCGCCCTCGAATCATCGAGGGCCAAACTGCTGCTGGGCTGGGAACCGAAAGTGGGGCTCCTCGAAGGTCTGCAGGAGACGGTTGCATTCATGAGGAATGCCGATGATTAAGTTTGTCGCTCGGTATGGCATGACTGTGCGCGGACGACTTGCAGGTGTAACCGGACTCACCGGAGCATGATCGCCATGGAAGCACGCCTCGCCAACGCAATTCGCATTGTCCTCGTCCTGGTCATGGTCGCTCCGCTGATCGTGATGACCGACCCTCTGCCCCACGCCCTGTTCCCCTACGTCGTGGGCAAGGCGCTGTGGAGCCGGACACTGATCGAGATCGCGTTCGGGCTGTGGATCATCCTCGTGCTGCGAGACTCGTCGTACCGCTTCCCAAAGTCCTGGACCCTCGCGGTGCTGGGCGTCTACGTGCTGATTGCACTGTTGGCGACGGTCTTCTCCGTCAGTCCAACCCGAAGCCTGTGGTCGACCTTCGAAAGGATGCAGGGATGGGTGGACCTGGTCCACTGGTTCACGTTTGTCGTCGTCCTCGTCTCGACGCACAGGACGTGGGCACACTGGCGGACGTTGCTCAATTTCAACCTCGGGGTGAGCGTCGCCATTGGGCTTCTGGGCCTCACGCAGTTCTTCGACATACAGGTCTTCGACTACCTGCATTACAAGGACCGGCTGGACATCACCCTCGGTAATCCGACCTACGTGGGCGGGTACATGCTGGTGAGTTTCTTCATCGCCGCCGCCTTCCTGGCGGAATCTTTCCTCGACAGGTCGGCGGCAGAAACGAAGGGACGGGCCGTAGACCGACGAAGGCGACGCCGCGCCCAGCAGAGTGGTGGGCTGTCCGCGATTCCTGAAGAGCGACTTTGGCGGACTTTCTGGATTGCCGCTATCGTGCTCAGCTTTGTCATGGTCTTCCTGAGCGGCACCCGTAGCGCCGCGTTGGCCCTGACAGCGGGGGTACTCGCGTTCGGCATCGGATACGCGGTCTGGGGCGGATCACGACCCCTCCGCAAGGCGGCGATTGTAGTCACGGCCGTTATGGCTGCGCTGGCATCTGTGGTCGTGGTGATCGTCCTCGTTCGCGCCGGGACCGACACCGAGAGAATCGATGCGCCCGGAGCAATGATAGAGCGCCTCTTGAACACCGGCGTTCGGGACCGGTCGGTCGAAGGGCGGATCGCCGCCGCTCAGGTCGGAGTAAAAGCGTTCGTTGACCGGCCAATCCTTGGATGGGGACCCGAGAACTACACGGTCGGCTATGACAGGCACGTACCGCCGGAGGCCTTCGCAAAGGGCGCCGCCTCATTCGATCAGGCGCACAACAAGCTCATCGAAGAGCTTGTGACGAAGGGACTGTTTGGGCTGCTGGGATACCTCGCCGTATGGGCGTCGATGACGGTCGTCTTCTTCCGGACGGCACGGCACTTGCCGCCAAGCAAGCAAGCATTCGCGTTTCTCCTAGGGGCGGCACTCATCGTGTACTTTACGCAAAATCTCTTCCTGTTTGACACTCCGAGCACTGTGCCCCACCTCTATGTGCTGCTGGGGTTCGTGATCTTCCTTGAAGGCATGGTACTGACAAGAAGCGGATCGGGGGCCGTGGAGGTGTCCATTGCGGCGGAGTCGACGGACCGCAGGCCCTTACACCCGTCGCTGACGGCGGACACGGCTCTCGGGTCGATGGTCCTCGTCGTGGCAATAGGAACAATCGCGGCGATATTCCTGCTGAATGGAAGACCGCTTGCGGCATCTTCTCAGGGCGTGGACGCGCTCAGCGAAGGACTTCCCTGGGAGCAGAGATTTGAAGCTTTCGAAGACTCGGTCGGAGCTTTCCCCTCACAGTCAAACTATCTTCGCACGACCATGTTCACGGCGTTCGCGACCCAGTGGGTTACGCTGAGTGTCAACCAGATGGATAATGCCATTCAGCTAGTGTCGAAACATGGCCCCAAGGGTCGGAACATGGAGCCCGAAGCGTGGCGGCTGTTGAACGCCATGGCGGCCGCGTATCAGAGGGCCGGCGACATGGATGGACAGAATCTCGCCAGAGCGCGTGAGCTTGTCGAAACGGCCGTCGAGCTTGCCCCGTCGAGGATCGAGATCCGGCTGCTGCTGATTGTTCAAAGCCTCGTTGAGGGAGATGAGCGGGAAGCCCTGCGACTCATGGACAGCTATATTGCGGAGGCGCCGGAGACGGCGCACCATTACGAGGGCTTGCGAGAACAGGTGGCGAAGGAAATCGAACGCAGGGAGAGTGGGCAATGAAGCGAGGGACGCATTGAGAAGGGGCAACATATGACCGTCTATCCCATCATTCTCGCGGGCGGCTCAGGGACGCGGCTCTGGCCATTGTCGCGAGAGTACTACCCGAAACAGTTTCTTCCGCTGATCAGTGCCGGTTCCAGCATGTTGCAAGAGACGCTGGCCCGCCTTGCCATGATCGAGGAGGCGGGGCCTCCCATCGTTGTGTGCAGCGAGTTGCACCGGTTCATCCTTGCCGACCAGTTGCGTGATGCCGGGGTCGAAGCGACGAGCGTCATCGTCGAGCCGGCGGGCAGGAATACCGCGCCTGCCCTTACGCTGGGTGCCCTCCGGGCGCTGGACGTGGCGGACGACGGCGACGATCCCATTCTCCTCGTCACACACTCCGACCACCTGATCACGGAGCCAAGGCGATTCCTCGATGCCTTCAAAGTAGGGCTGGCACTGGCGTCCAATGGCAGCCTCGTGACGTTCGGTGTCCCTCCGACCGGACCGGAAACGGGGTACGGGTACATCGAACAGGGAGACCCGCTCACATCGGTTGGCCATCAGGCGTATGCCATTCAGTCGTTTGTAGAGAAGCCCGACCGGCAGACCGCGACGGAGTTCTGCGAGTCCGGCAGGTACCTGTGGAACAGCGGCCTGTTCATGATGCGGGCGTCGGCGTGGCTTGCGCGGCTCGAACAGCATCGGCCGGATATCACCGGTGCCGTCCGTGAGGCGTATGAGAACGGCAGCGACTTCTACGAGTACTTCAAACCCGACGAGGAAGCGTTTCTTAAGTGTCCCAGCGACTCCATAGACTACGCCGTAATGGAGGGCGCGGGGTCTGCCGCCGAGCAAGCAGCGGAGGGAGAGACGGGCTATGCCGTGGTGCCGATTGACGTGGGATGGTCGGATATCGGCTCATGGTCGACGCTGTGGGAGCAGCGCGAGCAGGATGACATGGGCAATGTCCTTCAGGGCGATGTGTACACCGAGTCGACGAAGGATTCACTCATAATCGGTGGGCACAGGCTCGTCGCGGCCATCGGTCTCGAAGACGTTGTGGTGATCGAGACTCCGGATGCCGTGTTGATCGCGCACAAAGACAAGGTGCAGGACATCAAAGGGGTCGTCGAACACCTGAGGGAGCAAGGAAGGTCGGAGGCGGACATACACCGCAGGGTACACCGTCCCTGGGGGACCTACGACGTGTTGGACGCGGGCGAGGGGTTCCAGGTCAAGCGCCTGACGATTTCCCCAGGAGCGGCGGTGTCCTTTCAATTCCATCACCATCGAGCGGAGCATTGGATCGTCGTGCGCGGGACGGCCAAAGTCACCAAGGATGGCGAAGTGTTTCTGCTTGGAGAGAACGAGTCGGTCTCCATTCCTCAAGGCATGAAGCACCGGCTGGAGAACCCGGGAACCACACCCCTGGAAGTAATCGAGGCCCAGATGGGTGAATATCTTGGAGAAGACGACATCATTAGGCTTGAAGACGACTACAACCGTGAGGTTGACTCAGGAGAGGAGTCTCAGTAGGCAATCATCGAGGCAGGAACGGCACTCCGCAAGAGAAGGAGAACACATTATGAAGGCAATGGTGTATCACGGGAATCGAGACCTTCGACTGGAGAACGTTCCTGATCCCAGTCCTGCAGAGGGCGAGGCGCTGCTGAAGGTCGACTACTGCGGGATCTGTGCGACCGACATCGAGGAGTACGTGTACGGCCCGAAGTTCATCGCAAAGGGCAAGATTCCTATCATTACGGGCCACGAGGTAACGGCGACTGTGGTTGAATCTCCTGCCGGGAGCAGCGCACTGAGTCCGGGAACTCGTGTGGCGGTGAACACGGTGTTGACCTGCGGTTCGTGCTTCTGGTGCAGCAAGGGCGACACGACGCAGTGCGAGCAGTTCACGGTCGTGGGGTTCGACCGGGACGGAGGACTGGCGGAGTACCTCGCGTGGCCCGCGGAAGAGCTCATCCCCCTTCCCGACAGCGTTTCGAGCGAGGCGGCGGCGCTCATCGAGCCGTCTTCGGTGGCGCATCACTGCGTGCAGCGGGGTCAGATCCAACTCGGCGAGACGGTGGCCGTCGTCGGAGCCGGCACGGTCGGAACACTCGCGATGCAGATCGCCAAGGCTAAGGGCGCGCGGGTCTTCGTCGTGGACGTCAAGCAGATGAGCCTCGACCTCGCCAGCGAGCTTGGGGCCGAAGTAGCAATCAACGCGGCAGAAGAGGACGCGAACGACGTACTCGCGAGCCTCACCGATGGGCGCGGACCGGACGTGGTGATCGATGCAGCCGGAGCGCCGAATACTCCCGCCGACTGCCTGCGGTACGTTCGGAGAGGGGGCCGCGTGGTGCTGGTGGCGATCTACACGTCCACGCCGGAATTCGACTTCAACACGATCGTGGCGGAGGAGAACACGGTGATCGGGACGATTGCCTATGCCCGCTCAGACGTGCAGGCATCCGTCGACCTCATCGCGTCGGGAAAGCTCAAGACCACTCCGTTGATAACCGACCGGATAGGTATCGACGAGGTTATCGACGTTGGCTTCCCTCGGATGTTGGCGCCGACGAAAGACGTGTTCAGGATCCTCGTTAAGCCCTAGTCGCCGATGAACCCATACTTCCGGAGGGTCGCGATCCACTTCGCGCGCTCCGGGTTGTTGTCTGGGTTGTTGAGCCAGAACGGGTCGCGCTGCAACAGTGGGAAGATTTCCCTGATCTTCGACTCAGCAGTTACTTGCTCGCGGACTGACTCCTCCTGCTCCGACGTCTTGGGTGCGGCGAAGTAGCCCATGGTGATGAGGCGACGGTCCTCTCCGCCACCGTAGCTCCCATGCCACGCGTAGTTGTCGAAGATCAGGACGTCGCCGCACTCCACGGCGGCAATGTGCGAGGGCACTTGGTCAACGGTTAGACCGCCTTCCTGCAGGTTGGTGCCGGAATGCGCGAATCCTTCTTTGAGCGGGACGCGCTTGAACTCGGAGTGCATGGGTTCCCTGTGTGAGCCGGGAATGAGTCTCAGCGCACCGTTGGCGCCGTCGAGCGACTGAAGATAGATGCCGAATTTCAGGCCGCGCCAGTTCTTCTGCGAGGTGTCCGGGTGCCAGTCGGTGCGGTCGCCGGAGAATGAGTTGGAGGCGGAAAAGGAAGCGACCACGTCCTCGCCGAGAAGCTGCTTGACCTTGTCTAGGAAACGCGGCTGCTCCAAGAGCGAGGCGGTGTACGACGTGTCGGGCTTGAAGTTCCACCAGTTCAACTGCTTGCGGAAGCTGGCCCGCTCCATCGTCGCCTCAGCCCGTTCCAGTGCCACGTCGAATTCGGCGTTCAGGGTGTCTATGTCCTGCTGCGTGAGGAATCCGCGCAAAACGACGAATCCGAACACCTCATACTGGGTGATCTCAAGCTCGGTAAGCATGTTGCGTTCCCTCGACTCGTGATGGGCGGTATTGTATCAGGACGGTAGGATTCACCACAGAGAGCGCTGAGGGTACAGAGATTGGAGGGCTGGCATCGGGTTGCCTTGACATAAATCGCCGCCCTTCATAGACTCCGAGCGAATCCGAAAGGGGCATTAGACATGACACACTACCAGCTAGAGCGCAACTATGGCTGCCGGATATCGGACGCCTGGACGTTTCGGGGACTGAAGACGGCGATCTTGGAGAACGATCTGCTGCGCATCGTCATCCTCATCGACAAGGGCGCCGATGTCTACGAGTTCGTCCACAAGCCGACGGATATCGACTTCATGTATCGCGACCCGCACGGGGTGCGCGATCCGAGGACGTTCACGCCCACCACGGGCGAGAACGTGGGCACGTGGATGGACTTCTACGAGGGCGGATGGCAGACGGTCTTCCCCGGTGGAGGCTTCCCGTCGCAGTACCAGGGGGCCGACATGGGCCTCCACGCCGAGGCGAACATGGTGCCTTGGGACGCGGCAATCGTCGAGGACACGCCGGAGCGAGTCGCCATCAAGTGCTGGGTGCGGACGGCGAGGACGCCCTACTACTTCGAGAAGACATTGGCGCTCAACGCCGGGTCGCCCGTGCTCGAGCTGGAACAGACACTGACCAATGAGGGCGAGGAGGTTGCCCACTGCGTGTGGGGCGAGCATATCGCCCTCGGCCCTCCCTTCCTCAGCGAGGACTGTGTGATCGACCTACCAGGAGGCACGCTCATCAATCACGATGACCAGCACCATCCGAACGCCAGGCTGAAGCTCGGCGCGCGCACTCCATGGCCGATGACCGAGGACCAGCAGGGCAACCCCATCGACGCCAGCCGGATTGCCCCGAAGGAAGCGCGTCGCTACGACATGTCGTACATCGCGGACATGCCGGAGGGCTGGTACGCCATCACCAACCGGAAAATGGGAGTGGGCTTCGGCGTCCACTGGCCCACGGATGTCTACAAGTTCCTCTGGTTCTGGCAGTCGTACGGCGGAGGGTACGGCTACCCCTGGTGGGGCCGGACCTACAACGTCGGGCTTGAGCCGTTCTCAAGCTGGACGAACCAGGGCATCGCCGACGCCATGTCAAACGGCACCGTCATGGAGCTGCAGGCGGGAGAGAAGGTTTCGTCGTCCGTGAGGGTCGTGGCCTACACCGGCTCGGAGCGGGTCAAGCGGATAACCGAGACCGGCGAGGTAGTGAGGTAGGGCCGTACTCGCGAGGCTTCGCCCTTTGACAGGCTCAGGGCGAGCGGTGCCTTGACCCGTCATAGCCTCTGGATTCCCGCCTTCGCGGGAATGACGGAGGTTGTGTAGTAGTCTCCCCTTACGGGAATAACCGCAATTTCCGTCACCACTGGACGAAGATCGGCATCACGACGTGAACGTAGTTGTCGTCGCCGACCGGCTTGATGACTCCAGGACTGGACGGTGTCGTCGTCTCCAGAGCCACCTTGTTGGACTCCAGGACGTTGAGCACGTCGGTCAGGTACTTGCTGCTGAAGGCGATCTTGGCCTCGCCGCCCTCGATATCGGCATCGACTTCACCCTTGTTCTCGCCCACCTCTTCCGACTTCGACTGCACCATCATCTTGGGCTCACCTCCGCCGTCGGATTCCACCAACAGACGGACGATGTTGCTTCCCTCGCGCGCGAATATTGAAGCGGCCCTCGTGGCCCGGATGAATTCCTCGCGGTTGACGGCGGCGCGGGTGTCGTAGCTGTCCGGAACGAGCTGCTGGTAGTTCGGGAACGTCCCCTGCAGCAGGTTCGCCACGACCTCGATGTTGTTGAGCCGGAAGAGCGCCTGGTTCTTCGAAGCGGTAACGGTGAACTCCACAGGATCGGTCTGTCCGCCCGTGAGACGCGACACCTCGTTGAGGGCACGTGCCGGGATGATGAAATCGACATCCTCCGGCAGGGCTTCGAGAAGCTTGCCCTTGTAGACGGCTAGCCGGAAGCCGTCAGCGGCGGCGAACGTGAAGTCGTCGCCCGTTATCTCCACCTTGATGCCGGTCAGCACCGGCCGCGAGTCCTCCGTTGCGGCTGCTATGGTGACGTGCTTGATCGCGTCGTTCAGCACGTCCGGAGCAATCTGACCCGCGACTCCCGACTCTACCGTCGGGACAGGCGGGAAATCGCTTGCGGGCGTGCCATTTATCTGCGCCGAGAAGCGGGCGCACTGGACCGATATGCCCACGGGCTGGTCGGTGTAATCAAGGTCGATGCGCTCTGCGGGAAGGGAGTTTACGAATTCGGTCAGCAGTCGCGCCGGAATGGTCACCTGACCCTCTTCCTCGATCTGCGCGCCGATCCACGTGCTGATGGCGATCTCCTGGTTGGTGGCCGCCAGCTTGAGACGCGCGTTGTCGGTCGTAATTAACACGTTCTGCATGACCGGGTAGGTTGTCCGGGCGGCTACTGCGCTGCCGACTATTCCAAGGCCGCGGCTGAGGTTCTCTTGCAGGCACGAAAGACGCATATTCCCACGCTCCATTCAATGGTCAAAGTCGCTCGGTAGTATAGAGCGGAGGGCGAGGTTCAGTCAACGTTGAAGCGAAGAAATAAACGGAGTGACTATTGGGCAAGCGAAGACCTGGTCGCTACCCCTCGAATGCGTATGCCACTGGGGATTTTGGTAGTATACTTCGAGCGACCGACAGGGACGGCCCTGCACCATATCAAAAGGATGGAAGTCCAGCACTGTGGGATACGTTGAATCACTGCACGCAAAGGCGATTGAGCTAAGCCGGCTTTCGGTCGAGATGACCGCGGCGGCCGACTCCGGGCATCCGACATCGGCGTCGAGCCTCGCCCACATCGTGGCCGCCCTTATGTATGGCCACATGCGCTTCGACCCGGCCGACCCGGCGAACCCGGCGGCGGACCGGCTCGTGCTGTCGGAGGGACACGCCTGCCCCATCGTCTACGCCGCAGGCTCGGAGCTGGGGCTGGCAATTGGGAAAGGCTCCGACGAGCGCCGCCCGATGAACCTTGAAGATGCCATGACGCTTCGTGCCATCGATAGCGAGATCGACGGCCATCCGAATCCGGCAGAGGGCTTCCCGTTCTTCCCGGCGGCGACCGGCTCGCTCGGACAGGGACTCTCCATCGCTGCGGGCCTCGCGGCGGGAGGACGGCTAGACGGCTCCGACAAGCGAATCTTCTGCATCATCGGCGACGGCGAGAGTCGCGAGGGCCAAGTCTGGGAGGCGATAGACTTCATCGTCGACTACGGACTGAACGCCGTATGCCCCATCTTCAACTGCAACGGATATGGACAGTCCGACCCCGTTAGCGCCCAACAGTCGCCTGAGGTCATTGCCGCCAAGCTGAGGGGCTACGGGTTTGACTTGGCGGTGATCGACGGCCACGACCCGGAGGCCGTGCGAAGCGCCCTCGTGCAACACGCCCGTCATGCCGATGACCCCGATGCCAAGCCGTTCGCCATCGTGGCGGAAACCGTCAAGGGCTGGGGTTTCGTCAAGACCGCGGGCGATGGACTGCACGGCAAGCCTCTGACCGGCGACGATGAGGCTGCCGCTCTCAAGGAGCTTCAAGAGACAGGAGCGGTGCTCGGCGTCTCCAACGGCGACCTCAAGGTCGGCTCCGTGCCCGCGCCGTCCCCGCGTGCTGCCGAATGCGAGGCAACGCCGGGCTTTGTCGACGCGATGAACACCTACGGCCAGGCTTCCGCCCTTGCGGACGGCAAGTTCGCACCCAGAAAGGGCTACGGGATTGCTTTGCGGGCGTTGGGACATACGAATCCGGACATCGTCGCCCTCGACGGGGACGTGAAGAACTCGACCTTCGCCGAATACTTCTCTCAGGATCCCGATCTGGCCCACCGGTTCTTCGAGTGCCGGATAGCGGAGCAGCACCTCATTTCGTGCGCGGCTGGGCTGGCATCAGGCGGCAAGATACCCTTCGCGTCAAGCTTCGGAAAGTTCGTCGCACGTGGCTACGACCAGTTCGAGATGGGATTCATCAGCAGGCTCAACATCAAGGTGGTCGGCTCCCACGTAGGGGTCAACATCGCCGCGGACGGCCCCAGTCAGATGGCGCTGGCCGACGTGGCCTTCTTCCGGTCGATGGCAAAGGTGCAGGCCGACACAGGCGGTCCCGCCCTCTACATTCTCAATCCGTCGGACGCCGTATCGGCGTATGCGCTGACCGTGCAGATGGCGGCACACGAGGGTGTATGCTACCTCCGCGCAGCAAGGCCGGACACGCCGTTCCTCTACGACCTCGACGCCGACTTCACGCTTGGCGGACACGGGAAGCTCGCCGAGGGCGGCGACGTCCTCATCGCGGCGTCGGGCTACGCCGTCCACGAGGCGATCAAGGCGAGCGCGTCACTGTCGGAGGAAGGTATCGAGACCACGCTCATCGACCTCTACTCCCTCCCATTCGATGGCGAGGCAATCGCGCAGGCAGCCCTAGCATGCGGCGGAAAAGTCGTCACGGTCGAGGACAACTACGGCGCGGGCTTCGGCTCCGAGGTCGCAGAGGCCCTGCTGGAACACGGTGGCAACTTCAAGCTCAACCAGATGTACGTCAAGCGTATCCCGAAGTCAGGCCGCTCGGCGGACGACTTGATGGAGTACGTGGGTCTGTCGTCAGAGCGCATCACGTCGGCGGCGCGGGGGTTGGGTGGGTGAGGGGGGGAGGGTCTAAGTGGAGCGGGGAATTTGGTCAAAGAAGCCTTCCTACCTTCCACCAAGTCGGTTAGTGCGAATAAAAGTGGACTTATGAAAGAATTCAAATCCATGGTAACATCAGCGCACTGTTCTACAGAATCAGAACAATGCTGTGATGTCACCATGTACGAGAACTTGCCATTGCCGATGGTAATGCTAAGAGGATGGTTTAACGATCAGTGCAAATGTTTTGAATTGCTTTATCAAATGCTAACTGATGATGAGCAGGCACATCTATTCACCGTCGAAACAGAATTGGAATCGGTGAAGCGGAAGTACAGGCAACTCTCCTATAACAATGGATATGATGCAGTAACTAAGCGAAACACCGGAGAACATAAACGCCCAGAGATGCTCAATTACAAATCATTCGAGAGATGGACAGATTGTGTTTTCAATGCGGTTGGCGAAGCAGGAACCTTAGAGTCCCTTTTGGAGGGGATAGGCAGTGTTGAAGCTGCACACGAGATATTCAAGCATTGGTTTTACTCAAACGCCAATAAGATTCGGTATCTGAACGTAGCTGATGCTGCCAGAATACTCGCTAGATACTGTTACCTTGAACCTGAAAAACGGCCATTGCTGGCAAGAGGGGCTTTAAGGGGAGCCGCCATACATTTGAATGGTGAGCCAACATGGAAAAAAATAAATAGATTGGAGAGAGAATACGCCGACGAACATAAACGTATATCGCTAGAAGAAAAAGCTGCTGATTTTATCAACGACTGTATCGACTTTGAAAAATTCGGCAAGTTAAAGATGGAAGCTGGAGAGAACTGGTTTTGTGAAGAGATTCACAAGAGAATGCGGCACGAATGTTAAACGATGTCCTTATGATGCTGTTGCATATGTTTACCTGAGTAAGTGTCCCCCATTTGCGTGATTGACAGAGCTAATATTTGTATCGTTATATGGGGAATTAGCACTTGGGCACATTGACAGCATAGTTGAAAAGAGTTGGCATTACGTCAGCATCGGCGACCAAGGCTTCAACGCCGTCGCGAACATCGCGTCGGCCCGGGAGAGTGCGCCAGGGGCGCGTTCAACCACCCGACCCGCGTGCGCCAGCGGCGTGAACGGAAACCCTCCAAGATAGGGCACGGCCAGGTCGTCGACAGCCAGTGTGATGTCGGGCGACTTCGTGGTCCGCTTGCAGGACGCACCGGACGGACCGCCGGCTAGCTCGAAGGTGCCATCGTTCCATGGGCAGAACTCGTCGCGGACCTCGAAGATGATCTCGTCTTCCCGTGCGTAGGTCCTGGACGAGAGGGCCTTCGGGACATCGACCAGCCGGAGCCACGTGCAGTCGTAAGGCTTACGTTTGAGCGCCCTCGCATCGTGGAGCATCCAGACCAGCGGGTCGTCCACCGGTCTCGCCCACACCTCGATGGTCTTGATGAGGTCTATGCCGAACAAGTACCGCCACAGAGCTGCGGTGGCAGCGTCGCTGCAGGCCACCAACTGCCAAACTGTGACTACCCTGTCCTTGATGCGGTAGACGGCATAGCCTTCCACTCGATTGCCCATAAATTCGACATAGAACTTGGAACCCTGGCCCGGCAGGCCCGGCTTGAGTTCCGACGGGTCGCCAAGTAAATTGTCCCACCAGGGCTTCGGCGGCTGAATCACACCCGAGCGACTTGAGGCAACCTTTCGATAGACCTCCGGAAAGACTTCACGAGCGTGCTCGGACTTGACCATCTTGAGTGATCCAGTCCAAGTGTTTTCTTGGCGGAAGTCGGTGCGACCCCGGTCGATCTTCCAGTCTTCGTGTTCGCTCGCGATGCCGTAGCCGAAGCGGCCGTAGATCGGGGCCTCCGATGAACCAAGCGCAGAGATGGGCAGGCCACGCTCGTGGGCGGCGGTGAGCTGACGCTTCATCATTTCGGTGAGGAGACCGCGTCTGCGATGGGTAGGTAGAACGGTCACTGCGCCAATGGAGGCGACGGTGACCCTTCCGCCGGGGACGGTCATTTCTAGCGGGTAGCATTCCGTGAATCCGACAGGATCGGGGCCGTCGAAGGCCGCCATGCTCTGCCCGATTCTGGACCACTCTCGCACGAACGGCATTCGCGCCTTGTCGAAGTGGCCTCCGAAGGCCCACGACTCCATCTGCATAGCCGCCGGAAGCTCTTCGTCGGTTACCGGACGGTACTCTATGGGCATTTGAGGCCCTTTCGTTCCGCGTGCTTCATGTCCAGTGACGCTCTACCACTATGAAAGAGTTCTGATGACGTTCGTAAGGATGTCGGTTGAGGGCATTGTCTCGTGGCGGGGACACTGTTCGGCTGACGTGATTCCCCCTGACGGAACCACCTGCCCCCTACGTCATCATCGGCGACCACGGCTTCAACTGCGTGGCGAACATCACGTCCGCACGGAGCAGCGCACCCGGTGTGTGTTCCTCGACGCGGCCCGCGTGGGCGAGCGGCGTGAAGGGGAAGCCTCCGAGGTATGGCACCGCCAGGTCGTCGACAGCCAGCGTGATGTCGGGCGACTTGGTTGTTGGCTTGCAGGTCGCGCCGGAGGGGGTGCCGTTCAGTTCGTAGGAGCCGTCGTTCCACGGGCAGAAGTCGTCGCGGACCTCGAAGACGATCTCGTCTTCCTTAGCGTACGTTCTGGATGAGAGGGCCTTCGGGACGTCGACCAGTCGGAGCCACGTGCGGTCGTAGGGCTTTCGCTCAAGTGCCCTGGCATCGTGGAGCATCCACATGAGCGGGTCGTCGTTGGGCCTGGCCCAAGCCTTGACGGTCTTGACGAGGTCGATGTTGAAGCAATAGCTCCACAAAGCGGCGTATGCCGCGTCCGTGCAGGCAATGGACATGCTGACCGTGACCACCTGCTCCTTGATCTGGTAGATGGCCCAACCCTCAACGTCGCTTTCCCGGTACTCCACGTAGAAGTTGGGCTTCTTCTCATCGAACAGGTTGAGCCACCAGGGTTTTGGCGGACGGACGACCCCGGCGCGGCTCCCTGCCGATCGCCAGTAGACCTCCGGAAAGACCTCACGCGCGTGGTCGGCCATCACCATGTGGACCGAACCGTCCCACGTATACTCCCGCCGGTACCCCGTTCGCCGTCGATCGATCTCCCAGTTGTCATACACAGCGGCAATGCCATACCCGTATCGCCCGTAGATTGGGGCCTCCGACGCTTCAAGCGCAGACAGGAGAATGCCGTCTTCGTGAGCCTCCGTGAGTTGCCGCTTCATCATTTCCGTCAGGAGGCCCCGCCTGCGGTGGGATGGCAGGACGGTCACTCCGCCGATGCAGGCGGTGGTGACGACTCCGCCGGGGACGGTCATCTCGAGCGGGAAGCGCTCCGTGACTCCCACGACTTCAGAGCCGTCGAACGCGCCGATATAGTCACCAAGCTCGAACCATTCGCGCGCTCTTGGCAAATTCGCCTCGTCGAACTGCTCGTGGAAGGCCCATGCCTGGGTACGCGAGGCGGATGCGAGATCGTCTTCGGTTATCCGGCGGAATTCGATAGACATTGGAAAGTCAGGTTTCCGGTGTGTTTCATTTCGAGGGAGGCTCAACTACAATGCGTTGCGCTTCAATATAGTCTACCAAGCAAGAACATTGAAGGGAAGAAAAACATGCCAAAACCACCTGATTATGGACTGATTTACAATTGGGACGGCAACCCGCACGGGTACTCGGAGTACCCCCAGACGATGGAGCAGTTCCTCGACAAGGTCTACGGACCGATGGAGGACACGCAGGTCAAGGCGCACTTCTGGTGCGTGGGGGAGCATGCGGCACGGTGGGAGAGTGACGTGCTGGAGACCGTCGGGGACGTTCACGGGCGGGTGTACGAGAGTGCAAGGACCTACACGTTCAACGAGAACATCAGGGCCATGATCGACAGGGGTGAGGACCCGCAGGCGGAGATCATCACGCGTGGTCACGAGCTTGGAATGGCGGTCTGGGCCTCCATGCGGATGAACGACAACCACTTCGGCGGAGCGCAGCCGTCCGACCTATCCACGATGCGGGACACGGAGTTGACGCGCATGAGGATCGAGCATCCCGAATGGGTGCTCGGCGACAAGACGACCCCATGGTTCGCGCTGTCGTGGAACCTCGAACACCCGGAGGTGAGGGAGGCTCGTTTCAACCACGTCGAAGAGGTTGCGCGGCGCTGGGAGTGGGACGGCATCGAGCTCGACTGGCAGCGTCACGGGTTCCACCTGCCCGACGACTACGGCTACCGCATGCGCTACGTCATCACCGATGTTCAGCGGGCAGCGCGGCAGGTCACCGACGAGCTGGCGGAGCAGCGAGGCAGGCCGTACTACCTCGCCGTGCGGGTGTCGGGCACGCCGGAGATGTCGTACCGCATCGGCTACGACGTAGAGACGTGGATCAAAGACGGGCTGGTTGATATTCTCATTCCCGCTGGCGGTGCGCATACCGACCCGCTGATCGCCGTTGAGGAGTACCTCGAAATGTGCGAGGGCACGGACGTTGCGGTATATCCCGGCTTCGACGCCCGCGTGGACGGGTGGGACTGGACCGGGTTCGTGGGACCGGAGCCTCCGTTGCTCAAGGACCAGATGCGGACCCGCGCGGTCGCGAGCCAGTGGCACGCTGCCGGGTCGGACGGCATCTATCTCTTCAACTGGCATGCAAACCGCGACTCCCGCAGGGAGCTCATGAACCAGGTTGGCTCTGTTGACACACTGGCGGGCACCGGCAAGGTCTTCGCCGCGGCGCACCGCTACAGGGACGCCTTCGGCACGACCGGCCAGTCATGGGCGGGAGCGTTCGACAACGACCGTCTCTGGGGCCAGATACCCGTGCCGCTCAAGGCGACGATGACGGGAGAGGGCCCGAGTATCACCATCGAGCAGGCCGACGACCTGGAGGCCAACCCGCCGGAGTGCGTCCGGCTGCGGGTGCTCCTCCAGGAGTGGGTCGTTGGCGACGTGGTGAAAGTGTACTGGGACGGCGAAGAGCGCTCCGACGTGCGCCGTGAGTACCATCTTGCCGAAGACGCCGCCGGAAACCCGATGGACGCCCAGATCTACGATGTCGGCGACGCGTCGTGGTTCCTGCTCGACCTCACCCCAGATGAGGCGGCAAAGGGAAAGCACACGGTCAAGGTCGTCCTGGAGCACCGCAACCCGCAGGTCGTCAGCGACGTCGTGCTGACCAACGCGGAGCTCTTGGTCACATACTGAGGGAGGGATAGAAGCTCTCACTGAGCTATCTTGATTGGCGAAGAATTGCCCTTCGACAGGCTCGGGGCGAACGGCGGGTTGACCACAAGGGGAAGCAGAATTTACCGCAGAGGTCACAGAGAGCGCAGAGAGGAAGGATGGATTCCCGCCTGCGCGGGAATGACGGGTGGGTGCTAGGAGAACTGCCCTTCGACAGGCTCAGGGCAAACGTGTTTTCCAGCGCGCTTTCCTTTTCAGAAGCGTTGCAGCTTCCTTGGAGACAGTTTCGCAGCGTTCTACACGGTAGCAGCGTCAGCCGAACCAGATGCCGAGGTACTTGGTAAACCAGAAGAGCCCGGCGTACGTGGCCGCGCCCGACGCGACGAGGATGACGAGCATCCAGCGGTAGTTGTACGCGCCGCGAATGTTGCACTGGTTCCGCCCCCGCAGAAAGAGGACGACGGCGATCACGGCGACGATCAGCCCTGCCGTGCGGAAGAACCATCCGTACTCGTAGTACAGCGTGTCTCCCAGCGTCACGGCCTCCGCCGCCGTCGCGATGCCCAACAGCACGAGCACAACGGGCGATACGCAGCACGTGATCGCAACAAACCCCGACGCTAAGCCGAAGAGGATGCCTTTCTTGGGTTCGATGGGCGGCATGAGAGGCGCAGGATTCTGGGTGCTGGGTGCTGACGGTTTGTACCCTTCACTCTAGCATAGTGGAGGGTATCGGCAGGGTCTTGTTGGACACAAATGACCGTAGGCAAGGCAACTGTAGTGCGCTGCACATTCCTCCATTCCCGCCTTCGCCGGAACGACTGGCAACCGCTGAGGTATTGGTGGGCTACTATCAGCCTCCCCCTCGTTTGCTTGACCCTCCTTCAAGGCCGTTGCTATGATGTGTAGGTTGGAATTGGTGGCCTTGGGCTATGTTCGTCATCGGACTTACAGGCGGGATCGGGACCGGCAAGTCGACGGTCTCCGGGCTCCTTAAGGAACTGGGAGCCGAGGTCATCGAGGCGGACAAGGTTGCCCACGAGGCGTACGAACCTGGTACGCCCGGATGGCAGGAGGTCGTCGAAGCGTTCGGGGATAGCGTCCTCGACGCGGACGGACGGATCGACCGGAAGGCGCTCGGCGGCATCGTGTTCGGCGATGAGGAGGCCCGCAAGAGACTGAACGCAATCATCCACCCAATCGTCCGGCGGCTCCTCGAAGAGCGCATCACAGGACTTGAGCGAAGTGGCGCACAGGTTGCAGTCGTCGAGGTCCCCCTGCTGATCGAGGCGATCAAGCAGCAGTCCCAGTGGACGAAGATGCTCGATGAGATATGGGTGGTCACCGCCCCCGCGGAGCAGGTTATCGCAAGGGTGCGGGCGAGGAGCGGTCTGGATGAAAGTGCCATCAGGGCGCGAATCAGTTCCCAGGCAACGGAGCAGGAGCGAAACGAGTACGCCGACGCTATCATCGACAATCGCGACAGTCACGAGGCACTGCGACGCGAGGTAACAAACCTTTGGCGCGAGCGAGCGCCGCACAATTAGGATGTGACACCACACGATGACGACCAAGACACAGACTCTCTACCGCAGCTACATCATCGAGGAGTACCACCTCACGGAAGAGCCTTACTACGTTCCCATAGGGGACGAGGTCGAGCTCTTCGAGGCCGCGTACAGGTCGAAGATTCCCGTACTGTTCAAGGGCCCGACCGGCTGCGGCAAGACCCGCTTTGTCGAGTACATGTCGTACCGCCTCGGCCAGCCGATGACGCGGATTTCCCAGAACGACGGCGCTTCGCCGGATGCCGCATCCAACGGCAACCTGCCGCTCGTGACCATCGCGTGTCACGAGGACCTCACCGCGAGCGATCTCGTGGGACGATACCTACTGCAGGGCGAGGAGACAATCTGGATCGACGGACCCCTGACCCGCGCGGTCAAGGCGGGCGGCATCTGCTACCTCGATGAGATCGTAGAGGCGCGCAAGGACACGACGGTACTCATTCACCCGCTGACCGACCACCGGCGCATCCTCCCCGTGGAGAAGAAGGGTGAACTCCTGGAGGCTGCGGACGGCTTCCTGCTGGTGATGTCCTACAACCCCGGATACCAGAGCGCGTTGAAGGACCTCAAGCACAGCACGCGCCAGCGATTCGTAGCCATCGAGTTCGACTACCCGCCGAAGGAGACCGAGGCCGAGATCGTCGCCCACGAATCGGGCGTCGACGAAGAGACGTCGATGGGCCTCGCGAAGCTCGGCGAGAAGGTGCGGAACCTCAAGGAGCATGGCCTGGCCGAGGGCGCGAGCACGCGACTACTGATCTACGCCGGGAAGATGATCGCCGGAGGCATCGAGCCGCGACGGGCATGCCAGGTGGCGGTGAACTGGGCGGTTACCGACGATCACTCGCTGCAGGCCAGCGTGGACGAGGTGATTAATTCGATTTTCGAGTAGTTCGACGTTCCCGGCGACGGTGGCCCTCGCTGCATCCTTCAGAAGAGAACGGCAAATGCGTCGCAAGAAACCGTTCGTGGTGAGCTTGTCGAACCATGAACGGCGCATCGACCCTTCGACAAGCTCAGGGTGAACGGATAGACTTTTCCGCGCCCTCCAAGGTAGACCGCTCTCTCCCCTTTCTATGCGAACACAAACAATGCCCGCAACACCGGTCGAGTCCGCGATCCGACAAGCGCTGGCGGGGCATTGCAAACGCGAGATCGACGATCCCTCCATGGCCCGCGCAGGGGTCCTGGTCCTGTTGTACCCCAAGGACGGCACGACCCACGTCCTGTTCAATAAGCGCAGCGAGCACGTTGACAAGCACAGGGGCGAGATCGCCTTTCCCGGCGGCGGATGGGAGTCGGACGACACGACGATCCTGGACACCGCCCTCCGCGAGACTTGGGAGGAGATGTCCATCGACCCTGCGGACGTGACCGTGCTGGGCGAGTTGGACGACATCGTGACCATCTCGGACTTCGTCGTCACACCCTACGTGGGGACGATACCCGGCGGGTACGACTTCAAGCCGAACATCGAGGTGGCCGAAGTCGTCGAGGTGCCCTTGGAGGCCATCCTGAACGGACGGAATCTCCGGGACGACACCCGTCTCGTGAACGGCGCGATCGAGCGGCGGGCGACATACGCGCACGACGGACACCTGATCTGGGGAGCGACCGGAATGATACTGGAGGGGTTCGTCAGAATCCTGAAGACCATCGACGACGGAGAGGACCTGTGGAAGACCACGACGTAGTACGCCAGCGAGTGCGCACGGCGCTCGAGCAATACCCGCCCCTCGCGATCGAGGAGTTTGACCGGTCGTGGCACAAGATGTCCGACCTGCTGAATTCCATGCAGATCGCCACGTGGGCCGACACCGGACTCAGGCTTGCGGGGCAGACCGTCCGCTCATGGGAGTCCGCCGCGCAGTACTACAAAGCAAGCGCCAAGGTCGTGAGCCTTATGCCGTTCAGCCGCTTCGAGGAGTGGTCGGAGTGCGGAATTCGACTCTGCCAGGACTCCCCCACTCTTGCAGCCTGCTACTTCAACGCGAGTCACGGCACCCTGCAGAAGCTCCGCGCGCGCCACGTCGAAGAGTGGGCGATGATGGGGCGTCGCCTGTACAAGGGCACGTGGAAGTCGGGCACCCTCGCCTGCAAGTTCTTCGATTCGAGCCCCAAGCTGGTCCAGTCGCTGGAAATCGAGGACCTCGACCGGTTCGTCGCGTTCCTGGAGTACGTCTCGCGGCGGTCATACGACGTTGCGACGGACTGCATCGTCCTGGGGGAGAGAATCTTCCCGGCGCTGGGCGAGCACAACCAGGCGTTCATCGCAATGGGCAACCAGGTGGCCGAGACCGGTTGGCGGCAGGTCAAGAGCGTATTCGACGCGACGGCGCGCTCACTGCCGAGGGTGCAGGCAAGCCAGCGGGGACGCTTCATCGCGCTGGCGGACGCGCTGCGTGAGAGTGGTACCGGCAACCTTGCAGGCTCGATGCTGGAGGTCTCGCAGGCACTGTGGGAGCTCGACAATGAGTACCACGAGTCGGTGCTGGAGATGTCCGAGGACCTGATGACGCACGCGCCGGGGGCGATACCCGACTTCATCAAGAGCTGCCCGAAGGCGCTGGAAAGGGTGACCATCCTCCAGCTCCGGCAGTGGTACCTCGAAGGTGTCCGCGTGCTCGAGCGAAATCGCGACGCAGGCTTGGCCTACTTCAGGCTGGAGTCCTCCCATTCCCAGAGCGAGCTCGAAGCGCTCTCGGCGAATATCGAGTTCGAGAAAATCAAGGAACTGATGGAGATGTACTGCCAGGCCCTCGCGGGAGCGGAAATCAAGGTCGCCGCGAGCGAGGAACTGGCGGAAAAACGCATCGGCTGGCTCACTCCGGACTCCCCCACGACGGAGGGTTCGACCGTCTACGTGCCGGCCATCGCCGACCGCTACCAGACGAAGGATGAGAACTTCGCGCTGTTCAAGGTTGTCTCGACACACCAGGTCGCGCGACTGGAGTTCGGCAGCTTCTGGTTCGAATTCGATACGCCTTCAACCGTCTTCAAGGACCTTAGGCCCACGCTTGAGAAGAAGGTCATGGAGGCCGTCGGGGGAAACGGCGACTTAAACGATGCTGTGACCGACATCCAACGCCTGTTCGGTTTACTGGAGGACAGAAAACTCTCACTCGACCTGTTCACCATCATCGAGGGTGGGCGGTTGGACATGCGTGTGCTGACCGAGTACCTCGGCATGAGGAAGAGTTACGCCCGGGTGCAGACAGACGCGCTCGCGTCGCGTCCGGAGATCACCCAGATGCCCGCCCGCGAGGCGATGGTCGAGTTCCTTGTCCGCGTGACGCTGCGAGAGGATGAGAGTCTTCCCACGCCGGTCGAGTATGTCGAGGAAGCGCGCAAAATCGCCTCCATCGCTCGACGGGCCAATGCCTTCGGGACGACCGTCGAGGACACCGCCGAGGCCATGCTCCGCATCTACGCCGTGCTGATGCAGATACCCAACACGCCGCTCGACGAGGACGAGTTCCAGGATCTCGATCTCGGCGATGACGCCGACGAGTCGTCGATGGAATCGGAGGCCGAGGACGACATCATCCAGTCGCTCATGGAGGGTCTCGGCGCTGAGTCGCAGGAGAAGTCTCCGGGCGAGCAGGAGTACGAGACCAGCCAGGACGTGGACTATCGCGGCGACTTCAAGCCGGAGATGGTGCAGCTCCTCGAACAGCTTCGACTGCAGAAGGGCAGCGAAGGCTCCGCCGATGGTGATACCCAGGAAATTACACAGGAGATGCTCCAAGAGCTAATCCAGAACAGCGCCGAGCTCGACCTCGACGCGATGGAGTTCGGCGAGGCCGAGGACATGACAGCGGACATGGCGCAGAACATGCTCAAAGAGGCCAGCATGACCGCGCCGTCGCATCCCGACCGCGGACAGGGCCAGTTCGTACACGTGGACGAGGACGGCGGCCCAATCGACCCGGACGAGCCGCAGACGTTCGTATACGACGAGTGGGACTTCCGCGCGGAGGACTACAAGCCGCGCTGGTGCGTCGTGCGTCAAAAGCAGATGAGCGAGGGCGACCCCGCCTACTACGGGCAGACCCTCGCGGGCTACTCGACGCTGGTGAACCAGATACGGCGGCAGTTCGAACTGCTGGTACCGGAGATGTTCCGCAAGCAGCGCAAGCTCGAGGACGGCGAGGAGATCGACATCGACGACGTTATCGAGGCGATGGTCGATATCAGGACCGGCTCAAGTCCGAGCGACAAGCTGTACTGGCGGCGTAACAAGGTGCAGCGCGACGTTGCGGTCGTGTTCCTGCTGGACACGAGCGCGTCGACCGCGGAGGCCGTGGACGAATCACGCAAGGGCGACGACTGGGACGCGCCCGACGATCCGGTCGAGTACATGACGTGGCTGCGGACGCGACGCGGCGAGGGGATGCGCCGCTCGTACAAGCGCATCATCGACCTGGAGAAGGAGGCGTGCGTCCTGCTCATCAACGCGCTGGAGGCCGTCGGCGACAGGTACGGCATCTACGCCTTCTCCGGCTACGGGCGAGAGAACGTCGAGTTCTACACCATCAAGGACATCGAGGAAAACTTCTCCGACAGCATCAAGCGGCGTATCGACAGGATATCTCCTCTCCACGCGACGCGCATGGGACCGGCCATTCGTCACGCCACCAGCAAGCTGGACGCGCTGGACGCCAAGACGAAGCTCCTCTTCCTCATCAGCGACGGCAGGCCGCAGGACAGGGGCTACAGCCGCGAAGGGGTGGAGAAGGAGTACGCCGTCCACGACACCAAGATGGCCCTCGACGAGGCGAAGGCCAAGGACATCACTGCCTTCGCGCTAACCGTCGACAAGAACGGCCACGACTACCTAGCCACCATGTGCCAGGACATGGGGTACGAGATATTGGACGATATTTTACAGCTGCCGAGGCGGTTGCTGTTCTTGTATCGTCGGCTGACGATGTGAGGGGATTCCGTGACGCGTCACCGAAGAATGGTGCACGTTGTCGCGAGGCAGTAGGGGCGATTCGCGAATCGCCCCTACGGGGGACGTCAATGACGATGACACCGTGCAGATGGTTGGGCATGACGACATACGAATCCAACTGCACGTACGGATGTCGCACTGCCAACCACTCCCACACGTCCACAACCAACTGCCCAGTCTCGTTCATCCGCATCTCGCCGTCGACTACATCACCGAACAAGACCCTACGCTCATGGGTCACGATGGTAACGTAGTACGCACCGGCCTGGGAGTAATCGTAGTCCTTGAGCCGGATAGATTTGCGGTGATGGATGTCCGGGTTGTAACGATGGGTGAACAGGTGCTCGTCTCCCTGCAACATCTGGCCTTCACCCGTAGGGGCGATTCGCGAATCGCCCCTACATCAATGTAGGAACTCGATGGTACCATGAGTCCAATCCCAGCTTGAAAGGCCCACACCCATGAGAGTCCACTCCACCATCTCCGGCGGACGCGCCACTCTGGACGGCCTCCCACAGGAGCCGGCGTTTCCTGCGTGACTGCCCAACTCTCACTCGGCTAAACCGGCACGCTTACCTGATAGACGACTTCGGCATCCTTTGGCACGTCCCTGCCCTCGTCTCTGAGCACTTCAAGATACAACTCTATAGCTTCACTTACGTTCCGAAGGGATTCTTCCACCGACTCGCCCTGAGAGTAGCAGCCGGGCAACGCCGGAACTTCAACCCAGAACCCGCCTTCTTCGGCTGTATGAACTACGACTGAATACTGCATAGGTTTGACGCCCGGATCGTCTTGGCTCGCTCGTTGAAAAGTATGAACTCGATGGTACCATGAGTCCATTCCCCGCTTGAAAGGTATTCACCCATGAGAGTTCACTCCACCATCGATGGCGGACTCGCCACTCTTGACATGCTCGACGGCCTCCCACAGGAGCCGGCGTTTCCGGTTGAGGAGTATGAGGCGCGGCTGGCGGCAGTCCGGCAAGAGATGCGCGAGCGGGATGTTGAAGCGCTGATCGTGCACCACCCGACGAATGTTTTGTATTTGACGGGGTACCAGACCTTCTCGCCGAACTTTGGTGAGTGCATGGTCGTGCCGTTGGAGGGCGATCCGACGCTGATCGTGCCGTCGCCGGAGCTGGGGGGAGCGCTGGTGCATACGTGGCTCGACGACAGGCGCGGCTACCCTCCTGACAGGAGTAATGCGCAGTACATAGCCGACACGTTGCGCGAAAAGAAGCTCGGCGACGGGAAGGTGGGCGTGGAGAAGCGCAGTCACGGCCTTCCGGCGGGGTCGTACGACGGCCTTGTTGCCGCCCTTCCTAAGGCGCAGTTCGTGGACGGGTCGGGCATCGTCGAGGCCGTCAAGACGGTAAAGTCGTCGCGGGAGATCGCGCACATCCGCGCTGCCGCCAAGACGACCAAAGCGGGCATGGCGGCTGCCATCGACGTGGCACGCGAAGGCGTTACCGACAATGACATGGCGGCAGCAGCGTCGGAGGCAATCGTGGCTGCGGGCAGCGAGTATATGTGCCTGTCGCCCGTCGTCACGTCAGGCAGACGTTCCGGTATCCTCCACTCGACGCACAAACGCAATCGCCTCGAAAACGGCGACGTGGTCCTGCTCGAAATGGGTGGCTGCATCCACCGGTACTCGGCCCCAACGATGCGGACGGTGTTCATCGGTGAGCCGCCAGCAGAGGCTAGACGCATGGCTGGGGCCTGCCTGACCGCACTGGACAATGTACTCAGCGCCATCCGCGCGGGTGTCACCGCCGACAAGGTCGCGCAGGCCGGCTGGGAGGGCATGAACCTTGCCGGGAACGACTTTGTCTTCCACGGCAACTTCGGTTATGCGGTCGGAGCAGGTTTCCCCCCGACGTGGGCGGACGACACCGCCGCAATCATGTCCGGCATTGACACTGTCCTCCGGCCCGGAATGGTCTTCCACCACCCGGTCGCGCTGCGGCGGATGGGACGATACGGGACGGCGTTCAGCGAGACGACAGTAGTCACGGAAGACGGCTGCGAGGTGTTGACGAGTTCACCACGAGAGATCGTAGTTCGGTAGGGGCGATTCGCGAATCGCCCCTACTTATTTTCACGGTAATCTCCGTCAGTATTGGAACGGCATCGGGATGGCGCTGCCGTGCCAGGGGAAGGCGTAGCTGGGGTCGTTGACGAACCGGCGCATCCCTGCCTCAACCCGGATGGACGTTGAGCGAGGAAGCCGGACCTCAAAGTACTTGGAGTCCAGCGGCTGGACCTTTTCACCAACCTTTATGTGAGTAAACTGGTGCTCCCCGAAGGCCCCCGCCTGAACGATGACGTTCCGTGTCTCGGTGCGACTGAGATTCACGAGTTGAATCCCGATGCCGTCGGCCGACAGCGAGTCCACCAGTGCGCCGACATCCTGGGGCAGGCCGGGCCGCACGAGGTCCTTGTCGAAATAGCGCACGGTCGCCCGGAGCAGTCCGCCGTGGTAGACGGAATGCGGGCTTCCCAGCATGGTCTGGGTCAGGATCTTCGTGTACACCGGATTCGGAGGCTCCTCGTTGTCGGCGATAAGCTGGAACGCGTCCCTGTCGTCGGCCTTCAGCAGTTCATACGCGTCCACCGCCTGCTGGTACTGGGCTGTCAACGCCTTCTCCGGCCAGTTGGGGTTCTTCCCGTCGTAGTACTGGAACCGGCTGTACTCGGTCTCCCAGTCCGCCCGTCGGTCGCCGTGGAAGGTCACCTCGTTCCAGTCACGCTCCTTGTCTCCCTCACGCAGCCGGACGATGAGGTCGTAGTCCTCCTTCGACATCGACATGTGGTACACATGGACAGGCTCGTAGACCCGCATCGAGTCCGGGCCAAGCAGGACACCGTCTCCCGAGCTCTCCCGGGCCCATCCGTCCGGGCCAACCCTTCTCGGCACGAGAAGGTGGCCGTCTTCGCGGGTGAACGAGTTGTCGAGGAGCATCTTGAGCTGAGAGCGCATGAGGTCGGCGTATCCGAGGTCGCCGCTCAAGAGCACGGCGCACTCGGTCGCGACCATGACCGAGTGGAATAGCCGCGTACAGCCGTATCCGCTGTTCCAGCCGTACAGGCCGCCCCACCAGTTGCCGTCCCTGTGTTCGCCGATCTTTCCGGTCGGCCCGACGTTGTCGGGGATGACGCCGCCGTTTTGGCGAATGCGCTCCATCCAGACATCCACGTACTCCAAGACCCACTTCTTGTACTTCTCCTCGCCGGTGTACAGGTACGCGTTCGTAACGAGTCCTGTCGCCGACAGGTTCGCAACGAGGTCGCCGTTCAACACGACGTGGTTGAACAGCCCGATGATCTCGTCAGCCTTCTCTGGGTCGTCCCACCAACCGAACTCCAGGTCCTTGACGATTGGGTACAGGGAGGATCGCGAACCCATTGGGCGAGGCTTCCACGCGGGGTTATCGAGCGACGTGCCACCGTGCAGATAGTCCTTGACCGAGTGGAGCGGGGCACTATGCCACGGCCCCAGGCTGCTGTTCATCGGCGACCGGATGATTTTGTGGACGGGGTCCCAGTTCGGGGCCTCGGGGTCCTCGCCGATGTACATCGCGGCGAAGCGCTTGGCACGCCTGACGTTCTCCGAGATCGTGGGATCCGCCACGCCGAAATCGTAGAACGCCATGTTGCCTTCGCCCATGTGGTGCCACTCCGCATCTCCCGGATGGGCAAGGCTGAAATACTCGTTGTGGATGCTGTACTTCAACTCCTTCGCAGTATCGCCATGATAGTAATCAAGGTTGTTGATGCGGTTCCCGTCGCGGTCGTCGAAGAGACGCGTGGTGGCGTTCCAGTGCTTCAGGGCCAGGTCGACAAGGTTCTCGTTCCCTCCGAGAGCGTACAGAAGACACCAGTTATACGACCGCTCGTAGTAGTCATCCATGTCGTCCGACCAGTACCACGCTCCGCTTCGCTCAGCGTACTTCCGGCTCATCATGGGGGCGGCGTCCTCCATGAGAGCGATGAGCTTACGTTGAAGGATCGCCCACGACGGCGGAGCCGCTATGTCCGTGGCCTGCACGCCAACCATCTCCGGCATCGACACAGTTTTTTGATTCGCCATTGTTGGGCCTCCCTGTGGTTACCCCGTTGGAAATTTCGTAGTCTTACATCCCGTGCTCGCGCCCGATTATAAGAGGTCGCGTCTCACGGGAACAAGGCGCAACAGCGTGTGTCCGCACGTTGAAGCGATACCGGCTGCATCACAAACATGTCGATGACGATCCGGTCATGTGGACAGAGACTTCAGGTTACTCGCTCCGCTCGGAATCTCACATGCCGGTTGCCACCGACACCAGGAAACATGAGAATTGTAAGAGCGATTCGCGAATCGCCACTAAGGAAGGTTATTTTCGGAGGAAACCACAATGAGCACCAGACTCTCTCCCGACCACGTTGCGGCTATAGAACGTGAGCGCCGCGTCGTCGTGAACTTCGACGTCTTCCCCTCGATGATGCAACTGCCCAGCATCAACGTCGAGCACATGAAGGCCGTCCTCTTCGAGTTCATCGACGACCCGCAGACGCGCATCGACAGCGTGTGGTGGAACTTCACCGAGGGCAACGAGGCCTACTGGCCCAGCAAGATTCTGCCCTTCATCGATGCTCCCCCCTACGGCGAGTGGCAAGAGACGGGCTTCGATCCCGTCCAAACGCTGCTGGATGAGACTCGCCGTCGGGGACTGGAGACGTTCTTCACCTACCGCATCAACGGCTCGGACAACGACGTGTCGGGGCGCGTTCCACGGCTTGCCATGAAAGAAGAGCACCCCGACTGGCTCATCCACACGTGGAACAAGACCATTGGAGACGCCACCGGCCAGCGTCTGAACGGCTACTGGAATTTCGCAATCCAGGGAGTCCGCGACTACAAGCTGAGCATCCTCGAGGAGATCGCTGAGCAGTACGACTACGACGGCATGGAGATCGACTTCGCGCGGGTGAGTCCCGTCCTTCCGCCCGGCCAGCAGTGGGAGAACCGACACGCCCTGACCGACTTCATGCGGTCGGTCAGATCGATGCTGCTCAGGAAGGGAGAGAGGCGTAGACGTCCCTACCTCCTGGCCGCCCGCGTGCCGGAGAATCTCGTGGGCTGCCACATGGACGGATTGGACGTGGAAACGTGGGCGCGAGAGGAATTGGTGGATATCTTCACGCTCGGGTGCCGGTCGTTCGACGTGGAAATCGCGGCGTTCAGGCGAATCACGGAGGGCACCCGGATCAAGCTCTACCCCGTCCTGGACGACCACCACTCCACGGACGGTTACCGGTTCCCGCCAATCGAGGTCTTCCGGGGAGTCATGGCCAACTGGCTCCACCAGGGGGCCGACGGCCTCCAGACCTTCAACTTCGCCTACGCGAGGTCGAAGACCCTAGAAAAGTACGGAATGCGGGACACGTGGACGGGATGGTCGACGCATCGTCAATTCTACCGCGAGCTTGCCGACGTCGACGCCATGAATCAAAGGAGCAAGGTCTTCGTCGTGCAGAGGCGCGGCGGCGGTCATGGCCCCTTCGTCGTTCCAAACCCCGAGGACTGGTCGACGCCGAGATGGATGTACTTCAATACCAACATGTTCGCTCCTCTGCCCGCCGAGCTCGACCCGGATGGGCGGGCGGACACCCTCCTCCATGTCTACGTCGGCGAGCAGGTACCGCCCGATGCGGAGGTCACGGTCCGGCTGCTCCTCTCGGACGATTCCGCCGCCAACTTGCCTGATGGCGAACGCCTGAAGCGCGTCCTCGTGGCAACCATTGGTCACGAGGACGGTAGGCTCGAAAACAGCCCTCCCGCCCTTGGAATCGAGGAATATGTGGAGTTACGCCTGAACAACGCTCTCCTCGAGACCTCGTCGGTCGACGACGGATGGCTGGTGTTCCAAGCGCTCCCTGCACAGCTTGCCAGCGGAGACAACTTGGTAGGCATTAGGTTGACAGAGGTGGAGCCGGAAGCGCGGGGCCGAGCTACGATTGAGAAGCTGGAAATACACGTGAACAGGTAGTCCGGCGCGGAGTGAGAACCGGGCGGGGTAAGTGCAACTGTTCAGTGTCGGGGAGAGCGCGCAACGCACACAGCCACCGTCATACCCGCGAAAGCGGGTATCTACAGGGGTGAGGGCCTTCACCTAATCAACTCTGAACACTAACGGATAAGTGCCCCTCGTTGACGGACGATGGAATGAGTGTTAACTTCCATTTCAACTTGAGACGTCCATACGCATTTGTAGACTTACGAGGAGGACTAGAACCATGCAACTCGTCACAAAGATCGTTGCGGCATTTCTCGTCATCGTCGGGCTTGCGGTGTTTCTCAACCTCATCGCCACGCCGCTCTACCACGACGGATCGCCTGACTATCCCACGTGGAAGATACTGAACTGGTTCATGGCCGTCGCGGTGCTCATCATCCTGGTAGTCGGATTCCTGCGAAAGCGCATCCTCGACAAGGCGGGCGAAGAGGGCGCGAGCACTCTCGACCACGTCAGGGGCAGCTTCGTATTCTACGGAGGCGTCGTCCTAGCCATGCTGTACTACTGGGGGTGGTTCTGGACGCTGAACCCCGACAGCGAGACGGGCGAGGCGGTCACGTCGCACCTCGTCTACTTCCCGTTGGTGGACTCACTGTTCACGGTCCTGGCCTTCATCGTAGGAAAACGCATGTGGAATGCGGGAAGCGACGGTTCGCAGAATTAGGTGAGATGCGGAGAGAGGGACTCCGCTTACCCCCGCATCAGGTGCGGGGCAGGCTCTGGGCAGCGGTACGCCCCGCCGCCCTTCTACAAGCTCAGGCCGAACGGGGCCGTGCAGGGGCGATAACTGCCTCCAAGCTCGCCCTTTCTCCTCACTCTGTGATCTCTGCGCCCTCTGTGGTGAATCCCCCTCGTTTTGAACAGTAACTTGAAAGCTCATCAAAGGGTCGCCCGTTCATACTTCGACAGGCTCAGCACGAACGGACGTTGGAAAGATACCCCACCCCGCATTGAAGCGGCTCCTCCAATTCACTATCATGGGGACTGAGACCCATGACCAACTCCGACCTCATCAGTGACCTTGCAGACATCGTCGGCGCGCCCAACGTGGTGCACAAAGCCGAGGACCTGATCGTCTTCGAGTACGACGGCTCGGTCGACCGCGCGCTGCCGACGGTGGTCGTGCTGCCTCGCACGACGGAAGAGGTCTCCGGTGTAGTGAAAGCCGCAGCCGCTCACGGCGTTCCCGTGGTGGCCCGTGGAGCCGGAACGGGACTGAGCGGCGGGGCTATCGCCGAGCACGGCGGCATCGTCGTGGCGCTCACGCGCATGACGACCATCCTCGAGGTCGACGAGGTCAACCGGCTGGCCGTCGTGGAGCCCGGCGTCGTCAACATCGACCTCTCGGTCGCGGCGATCAAGTACGGCTTGTACTACGCCCCCGACCCTTCCAGCCAGAAGGCATGCACCATCGGCGGCAACGTCGCGGAAAACTCCGGAGGCCCGCACTGCCTCGCATACGGCGTCACGACCAACCACGTTCTCGGCATGGAGGTCGTGCTTGCCGACGGCTCAGTGCACTGGTACGGCGGGAAGACGCGCGAGACCCCGGGCTACGACCTGCGCGGCATCATGATCGGTTCTGAGGGCACGCTCGGCATCGTGACCAAGGTTGTCGTCCGTCTGCTCAAGTCACCCGAGTCGGTGAAGACCCTTCTCGCCGTATTCAAGACGGTGGAGGACGCAAGCTCCGCCGTGTCCGGCATCATAGGAGCGGGCATCGTCCCTGCCGCCATCGAGATGATGGACGCGATGTGCATCCGAGCCGCCGAGGCGTCTATGAACGCCGGGTACCCGGAAGAGGCCGGAGCCGTGCTGCTCGTCGAGGTTGACGGCCTTCGCGAGGAGGTCGAGGAGGAGGCGGAGGAGATCGCGAACGTATGCCGGACCTACGAGCCGATGGAAATCCTCACGGCGACGAGCAGCGAAGAGCGGGAGAAGCTGTGGGCCTCTCGAAAAGGGGTTATCGGGGCGCTCGGCTGGCTCGCTCCCAACTACTACCTCGTGGACGGCACGGTGCCTCGCACCAAGCTTATGGAGGTGCTGGGCGAGGTGGAGAAGGTGGCCGAAGAGTCGGGCCTGCCGATTGCCAATCTGCTCCATGCCGGGGACGGAAACCTGCATCCCCTCATTCTCTTCGACGAGCGAAAGCCCGGAGACACCGACAGAGCGCTGGAGGCCGGCGGCAAGATACTGGAGGTCTGCCTCGACGCGGGCGGCGTCCTGTCGGGGGAACACGGCATCGGCCTGGAGAAGCAGGAGTACATGCCACTCATGTTCTCGCAGGAGGACATGGACGCCATGGCCGGTCTCAAACCCGCCTTCGGGTCGGAGGAAATGTTCAACCCCGGCAAGATATTCCCCACGGGCGCTTCACACGGAACACGCCATCCCGCGTCCGGTTTCGCCAAGACGGCGGCCAACGCCTACGTATGAGCAGCGACCCCGTGTCCATGAATCTCACTCGGCTTGAAGAGGTCGTGTCCTCGCTCAGTTCCTTGTCGATCGACACCTTGACCGGAAATGCGGCGAGCGCCTTTTCCGTTGAGGGGAAGACACCGAGTATCGTTGCGCGCCCCGTATCGCCGCAGGGGATATCGGAGGTAATGGCGGTCGCGAGCGAGCACGGCCAGTCCGTATCACCCCTGGGGGGGATGACCCGCACGGGCCTCGGCAACCCGCCCGATTCCCTTGACCTCGCAATCGACATGACCGGCGTCGACCAGGTGCTGGCCCACAACGCCGCCGATCTTACGGCAACTGTCGAGGCCGGTATCACCGTCTCGAGGCTGCAGGAAGTCCTGTCCGAGCACGGGCAGTTCCTGGCAATTGACCCGCCCCTGCCCGACCGCGCCACCATCGGCGGTACTCTCGCCGTCGGATGGAGCGGCCCGATGACGTGGCAGAACTGGAGTCCCCGCGATATCGTCATCGGCATGAGGACGGTGATGGCGGACGGCACGATCACCAAGGCCGGCGGACAGGTCGTCAAGAACGTGAGCGGATACGACATGGCGCGAATGCACATAGGCGCGCTGGGGACGCTCGGCATCATCGCCGAGGTGTCGTTCAAGCTCACTCCGCTCCCGGCCCGCCAAGCGACCGTAATGGCAACGTTCGACTCCGACGCGAACTGTCTCGACGCCGCACTTGCCGTGTATGGGAGCAGTCTCGTTCCCTTGGCCATATCGACGCTGCATGGCGGCAAGAGACCTGCGGGGGCAGGAGGTATGGACGATGACTCACACCCGTCCTTGATGGTCCGCCTCGGGGGCCGCGCCAGAAGCGTTCAGCGGCAGACCGACGACGTTGCATCTATCGTCAAGAGTCACGCTGCCGTCTCGAATTCCGTAATCGACGGCGATGACTCGGCCATGATGTGGAGAAGAGTTGGGGACTTCGGATGGAACGACAATACTGCTCCCGTCGTGGGGATCAGGGCGTCCGTTCTTCCATCGGACATCCCGCGTACCATTCAGTACATGCAGGAGATCGAAGACTCCTCCGGCCTGAGGTGGAGGGCAACCACCCAGACGGCGCAGGGCGTAGTCGACATACACTGGCACCTGTTCGACGGCGAGCCATCGCCCGAGCACGTGAGAGCCGCCATTTCCAACACCGTACAAGCGGTACAGCGAATCGGCGGGACGGCAGTCGTGACACACGCTCCGGCTCCCATCAAGGAAAGTCTCGACGTGTGGGGGGAGCCGACCTCGGCCATCAACACCATGCGAAATCTCAAGCGGCAGTACGACCCGCAACGCCTCCTCAATCCCGGGCGCTTCATGGGTGGCATCTAATGGCATATACAGAGCCGACGGTCGCGCATCCGGGTTTCTCCTCGCCAGACGTGCCGCGTGAGGAGGACTTGTACAAGTGCGTCCACTGCGGTTTCTGCCTGCAGGCCTGTCCGACCTATCTTGAAACCGGGCTGGAGACGGAGTCGCCGAGGGGTCGCATCGCCCTGATGAAGGCGGTGAACGAAGGGCGGATCGGGATAACCCCCAACGTGTACCGCCACTGGGACCTCTGCATCCAGTGTCGAGCGTGCGAGGTGGCGTGCCCGTCGGGCGTTCCGTACGGCAACCTCATCGAAGCCACGATGAGCGAGGTCGAGCGGAGACGCAAGAAGGGGTTTCTTGCCCGCGTAGTTGGAAACTTCGTCCTCAACTCGATTATTCCAAGGCAGGGCCGTCTCGAACTGGTGGGGAGCCTGTTGCGGCTGTACCAATCCAGCGGGCTCCGGTCGGCGGTGCGAAAGACCAAGATACTTGCGACGCTGGTCCCCGGTCTGGCTGAACTGGAAATGTCATCCCCGTCGGTTTCCAAGCAGCGGTTCCGGGCACGGGGTCAGGTCTACCCGGCGCAAGGAACGACACGAGCTAGAGTGGCCATGCTCTCAGGGTGCGTCATGCCCCTTATGCACGGGCCGGAAATGGACGCCGCCGTGCGTGTGCTCACGCGCAACGGCTGCGAGGTGGAGGTCACCCAGGGCCAGGGATGCTGCGGCGCTATCCACAGTCACGTCGGTGACCTCGACCGTGCGAGAGAGCTTGCACGAAACAACATCGTCGCCTTCGAGGCGCGGGGTGTCCATGCTGTCATCGTCGTCTCAGCCGGATGCGGCGCAAGGATGAAGGAGTACGGCCACCTGCTCAAAAACGATCCCGCATACGCCGAACGGGCTGCAAGGTTCAGCGCGACGGTCAAGGATATCCACGAGTACCTCGTTGACCTCCCCTTCATCCCGCCGACGGGAAGGGCCGAAAGACGCGTGACCTACCAGGACTCGTGCCACCTCGCCAACGCGCAGCGAATCACGGACGCGCCGAGGACGATCCTGACCTCGATACCGGGCGTGGAGCTTATCGAGATGGAGCGGTCCGACGTGTGCTGCGGCGCGGGAGGAACGTACACGATCACGGAAAGGGAATTTTCCCTAAGGGTGCTCGACTCAAAGATGAAGAATGTCAGCAAGACCGGTGCCGACGTGCTGGCTACTGCCAATCCGGGATGCGTGCTCCAACTGCAGTACGGCACCCAACGATACGGCCCGCTGGTGGAGGTCGCGTATGTCACCGACCTGCTGGATGAGGCATACCGGCGGGAGGACGGCTGAACGGTGGAACTGGGACTAAATGACAAGGTCGCAATAATCACCGGCGGCAGCGACGGACTCGGCAAGGCGACCGCCATAGCCATGGGCTGCGAGGGCGTCAAGATCGCCATCTGCGCGCGCGACCCGGAACGCCTTGAACGCGCTGCGGACGACATTCGCCGTCTGGCGGGTGGCAAGGTCCTGGCCGTGCCTGCGGACGTGCGGAACCAAGATCAGATCGAACGGCTCTTCGATGAGACCCTGGAAGTGTTTGGACGGCTCGACATCCTCGTAAACAACGCCGGAGGGTCGGCGGCAGGGCCGCTGCTGGAAACGGACGACTCCATATGGCATGGCGATCTCGATACCAAGCTGTTCGGTGCGCTGAGGTGCTCGCGCCTTGCGATATCGCACATGATCGAGGCGGGCGGCGGGCGGATCATCAACGTGACGAGCATTGGCGGAAAGCAGCCGGAAGCGGCGACCGTGCCGACGACGGTGTCCCGCGCGGCGGGCATCGCTCTGACCAAGGCGATGTCGCGGGAGTTCGCGCCACACGGGATACTGGTCAACACGGTCTGCATCGGACTCGCCAAAAGCGGACAGTTCCGGCGCGAGTGGGAGGAGTTGCAGACAGAGGGGACGGACCTGACCGAGGACGAGTTCTACGCGCGGCAGGGGGCAGGCATTCCGTTGGGGCGTATCGGCACTGCCGAAGAAGTGGCCGACCTCATCACGTTCCTCGCCTCGGAGAGAGCGAGCTTCATCACGGGCACAGCCATCAACATGGATGGGGGCGAGTCCGCCGTCGTCTGATGGCCTCGACCAAGAGGACGTCAGGCCTGTTCCACTCCGGCGTCTTGCCGTGAGCGAGGATTTCCTCTGCCGTCATCCAACTGACTTCGGCCACCTCGTTGGTGTCGGTGATGCGCGGTTCACCCTCCTTGTAGCGTCCGAGAAAGAGCGTGTCGACGACCGGACTCCCGTCATCTAGCGCGTAGAAAAGGCTCCGCACGTACTCCAAGTCGGGCGAAACGGTGATGCCCGTTTCCTCCAGAACTTTACGACGAACGGCTGACTCGAGTACCTTATCGGGGCCGTCCTCGATCTCGACCTTGCCACCGGGAAAGACCAGCGCACCGGGAGCGTCCTTGATGCGGTCGGCCCTCACAATCACAAGGAAACGTTCGCCACGGACCACGGCGCACTGTGTGGCCACGATAAACAGCTCGCGGTCATCGGGCATGGCCGGTTTCTTCTCTGCGAGCTACAAGAAGCTTGATCGCGTCCTTTAGCCACGGACGTATTTCGCTGGTAGCGAGAATCTCATCCGTCGTCATCCATAGGATTTCTGCGACTTCTCCGGGGTCTTCAATGCGCGGTTCGCCCTTCGCGTACTCCCCTGTAAACAGCACGTCCACCACCGGTGTGCCGTCGTTCATGGAGAAGGATACGCTCCGAACGTATTCCAACTCAGACGAAACGGTGATCCCCGTCTCTTCCAATACCTCGCGGCGAACGGTAGTCTCAAGGATGTCGGCGGGGCCGTCCTCGATCTCGACCTTGCCTCCGGGGAACGCAAGCACCCCGGGAGAGTGCTGGACGCCGGGACCCCTGACGATCATGAGGATTCGATCATCGCGGAAGACGGCGCATTGAGGGTTCACAACAAATAGTTCCCGATCGTCAGCCATCAGTCGTCCCTCCTCGTGACCTCAAACCTGTTGGAGAAGGCCTTAAAGAGTCATCCTCTCTGCATGAAAAGGTGAGTGTCCGTATCGCCCGTAATCGTGAACCCAAGCCTCTCATAGAAGGCGACCGCACGAGGATTGACCCTCAGCACCTTGAGCTTTACGGGCAGGTTGGACCTCGTCGCTCTTTCAAAGACGTTCAGCATACATTTCCCGCCAATCCCCTGCCCCTGGTGCTCAGGCAGAATATAAATCTGATTGAGAAACACACAGTCAGGCTCTAAAGCCACCGACATGATGCCCACGTCATGCCCATCAAGACTTACGATCTGGAACTCCTGCGACTCAAAACGCCTCTCGTGTAATTCGCGCTGGAAATGCTCGTCCCAGCCCCATGTCTGCTCAATGTACTCTCTCATGGCAGCAAGCTTCACCTGGTAGACGAACTCTTTGTCGTCTTGGCAGGCCGTCCTGAGAGTTATGGTGTCTGCTTTTTGCGAACGACTCATTTGATGGACTCTTTTGGGTGATGAAAAAGTTGGATACTACCTCAGCCTGAACGCCTCGAACCGAATTCGCCAGTAGTCCGCCGTCCACGTACCACCAGTGTACAGGGTAGGCCGGGTGGCATCCTCAACGTGTGCGACCACCTCCTCGCGCTGTTCGGCTGACAGCCGCGACAGGTAGTCCCAGCCGAACATACGCAGCCACCTCCTCATTCCTTCTTCGCCGCCGTCGAGTGGGGTCGGCCTCTCGAAGTGGTCTGCGAACCCGACACGGAAGTCACGGCACTCCAGGAGAGAAACGTACTCGTCGAGTGGCGGGAAATACTTATTCGGCCTGTAGACTTCAGTGCCGTCTTGCTCAAGCGCGTCCAGCGCCTCGCCGACTGCGGTCATGATCGCCCGTATGTTGTTCTCGCCGCCGAACTCTGCGACGAAACGGCCTCCCGGCTTCAGCGAGCGCCGGACGGAATCGACGACGGCCTCCGGTGGACGTACCCAGTGGAGCACCGCGTTGGAGAATACGGCGTCGAACTCGCACCTGAAGGGCAATGACCGCGCGTCGGCGACCTCGAAGCGGATGTCGGGGTAGTTTCCCGAGGCAACCCTGACCATGTCTTCGGACGCGTCGATGCCGACTACTTCGGCGCCCGACTCAGCGATCTGCCCCGTCAGGTGGCCGGTGCCGCACCCAAGATCGAGGATGCGCTCACCCGGCTGAGGATCGAGAAGATCGACAACTCCCCTACCCCGCTCCCATACGAACGAGTGGGCGCTGTCGTACCTGTTCGCGTCCCATTCCCGCTCCGTCATCCCACGTCGCCGACCTGGCCGCGCTGACGGAGCGCGTGATCGACGAGCACGAGCGCCATCATCGCCTCGACCATCGGCACGGCGCGCGGGAGAACGCACGGGTCGTGCCTTCCCCTGCCGGACAGCTCCGTCGGGTTGCCGTCCTCGTCCACCGTCTCCTGCGGCGTCATGATCGTCGCCACCGGCTTGAATGCCGCGCGAATCACTATGCTCTCGCCGTTGGAGATGCCGCCCTGGATGCCGCCGGAGTAGTTCGTGCGCGTCCTGATCCTTCCGGCCTCGTTGTAGAACGGGTCGTTGTGCGTCGAGCCGGTCATCGTTATGCCACCGAACCCCGACCCCACCTCGAAGCCCTTGCAGGCGGGAAGGGAGAGGACTCCCCTGCCGAGGTCGGCCTCCAGCTTGTCGAACACCGGCTCTCCCAGTCCGGGCGGAACGTTGCGCGCCACGGCCTCGACAACGCCTCCGAGCGTGTCACCGGCTTTTCGCGCCTCGTCGATCCGCTCGATCATGCGCTCTGCGATATCCGGGTCGGGGCAGCGCACGATGGTGGACTCGACATCCGTCATCGCCACCGTTTCGGGATCAACGTCGGCGACCATGTCTGACACCTGCTTGACGTAGCCGACGATCTCGACGCCGAATTCCTGCGCGAGGATCTTCTTGGCTATGGCTCCCGCTGCTACCCTGCCGATGGTCTCCCGCGCGCTGGCGCGTCCTCCGCCCTTCCAGTTGCGGATGCCGTACTTTGCCTGGTAGGTGAAGTCGGCATGGGACGGGCGGTACTTCGTCCGCATGTGCTCGTAGTCCTTGGAGCGCTGGTCGGCGTTCCAGACCCCGATCATGATCGGGGTGCCGAGCGACCTGCCCTCGAACACGCCCGACAGTATCTGCGCCTCGTCGGACTCTCGCCGCTGGGTCGTTATCCGGCTCTGGCCTGGACGGCGACGCGCAAGCTCCTTCTGGATGTCCGCTATGTCGATCTCGATCAGCGGCGGGCACCCGTCCACGACCACGCCCACGGCGTCGCCGTGCGACTCGCCCCACGTCGTGATGCTGAACATCTTCCCGAATGTGTTTCCCATATCTGCGTCCCCGTCGAGCAGTTTCGGTGGGTCACTCCATGCTACCATCACCAAGCGCCGCTGTGGTACGATTCGAGTAACAGGCGTCCGTTCGACGGTTACACCAGGGCCCGGGTTGAACACCTGTGAGCGCCTTTCTTCTCTGGAAGAATGAGTGCCGCTCGCAGCCCGGGCCCCGTCGGACTCCTGGGACGTATCCCCCTCTTTCCCTATCGGCAGCGTGCGTACGTGGCATCCCTATTCCTTGCGCCATGTTGTGCAACCTTCATTTGACGAGCATCGGACGCTGGCATAGACTTGCCCGCGCACCGCTTCAAGCACTGTACGGAGACCTGCGATGGAACTGACCGGTGACCAGAAGGACTTCTTCGAGACGTTTGGATTTCTCGTGTTCCGACAGCTCTTGACCCCCGACGAGGTGGCAACAATGCTGCGCGAGTCGGACGAGATCATGGCGGAAGTCCGAGGCGGAGCGGCATACGACGGCAAAAAATGGCAGGCCGTCCAGCCCTTCTTCGAGAGACGGCCCTTCCTGCACAGCCTGATCATCGATCCGCGCATCCTCGGTATCGCGGAGGGGCTGCTAGGCCCCGACATCTTCCTCGACGTGACGGAGGGAAACCTCCACGTCGGCGATACTCCTTGGCACGGCGGCGGTAACGACGGCGAGATTCTCCCCCACGTCAAGATCGGGTTCTACCTTGAGCCGTTGACCAGGGAAACAGGCGCGCTCCGCTTCATCCCCGGCTCTCACAAGGGCGACTTCTCCGAGCGGCTCAACCGCATCAGCGCCCGCATCGACGACCCGGACGCGAGGGTCTGGGGCGTCCCTCTGAACGAGGTGCCGTCCTACGCCGTCGAGACAACGCCGGGCGACGTGGTGGCCTTCAAGGAGAACACGTACCACGGGGCGTTCGGCGGTCACGCCGGTCGTCACCAGCACGCCATCAACTACTTCCAGAAGCCCAAAACAGCGGAGCAGATGGCCCTCTTGCGAGGTTTCTACGAGGAGATGACCTACTCCTTCCATCCCGTGGTGCAGAATCTCGAACACGAGGACCCTCGCATGAGGGCACTGCAGCAGCCATTGGTCGAATGGGGATTCGAGACGCAGAGCGTGTGATCCCGCCCAATGACTCACCACAAAGAGCATAGAGACCGCGGAGGCAGAGTGTAATGAGCATCTATGAATTGACCGACCAATTGCAGTCGGCCCAGCAGCAGGTACTGGCCTCCCTGTCGGGCGCGACCGAACATGAACTGCACACCGCGCCGGGCGACGGTGAGTGGACGGCGTCGGAGGTGGCCGCGCACGTCATCGAGATGCAGGCCATGTGGATGGAGAAGATCGCCAATGCCGACCAAGAACCCGACCTCGCGCGTTCCCACAGCGAGATTGAGCGGCGCACCGCATCCGTCGAGGCGCACAGCGGCGACGACCTCGGCACGGTCACACGCCGGTTGGCCGAGTCGTGCGGACGCACCATGGAGATACTGCGGGGAATGACGTCGGGCGACATCGATCGCCCTGTCACCTATGGCCACACCTCAGCATCCGGCACCGCCCTGGAAGCGGCCCGTTCACTGGTCATCTCCCACCTCTCCGAACACGCGCAGCAGATCACCGAGACGAGGCAGGCCGTCGGAGGCCGGTGAGCCGCCCCTTCCGTTCGTGGTGAGCCTGTCGAACCATGAACGGGGCAAACGGATTGGTCCCTACCGCCGCTCCATGTGCTCGACAACCTCATCAGCAAGCGCGCCGATGCTCCGCCTTGTGACGGTTATAACGCGGTCGTCGCCCCTACCCTCGAAGTGCGATGACACCTTGTGGTCGAGGACGGTGCTGCCCCAGATGACGATGATGTCCGCCCATCGGCGGGCGGGACGGAAATAGCGGTCGTCCTTCGACTTGGTGCCATCGACGAACCGCCATTCCACACCGCGCGGCGACTTCTGGAGTATCTCCCTACCCTTGGCCTCGGTGCCACCGACGACGAGCACCCTGGCAATATTGGCATCGGCCAGCGCTGAGACCATCCGCTCCAGGGCGCTGCGGTCCTTGGAGCCGCCGCAGATCGTGCAGTGGGCCTGGTCCACAAGCAGGCGCGGAGTTCCTTCGGCTTGCATGCGGCAGTCGCCGTTTCCGCAGTGCCAGAGAAAGGAGGACACGAGGGTCTCACGGGCTCTATCAACCTTCTCGGCGGCGATGTTGGTGCGATTGGGGCGGCGCGAGATGATCCCGGCGTTCGCCAGAGCTTCACGCGCAGACTTCTGCGCCCCGGGAGCGCCGATGCCAAAGTCCTTGAGCATCCTGGCGATGGAGATATCCGGCACGGTTGGGTCTCCGGGTAATCTTCAGGGCTGTACCGAACCACTTGACCGGTCGAGAGCCTGAACCAAAGGAGTCAACAGGCGTGGCTTCAGAAGACCGTCGCGAACACCACGGCCCCCAGTATCACCACGCCAACGGACAACTCGATGATGCCGAAGGGTCGGCCACCCTCTTTGCTGCGACGCAGGGTCCTTATGCCGTTGATGGTGAACAACGCCCCAATGACCAGCGCGATCGCCGTGACGATGAGGCGCGGTACAAAGAACACCATGTGATGCCCCCAAACGACTTTCGACTAGGAGACTCTCGGCCTGCCTACGAGTTCAGCAGCCTGGCGGCACTAGGTCCCGAAGCGCACCGACGCCACGGGGTCGCTGTACTCCACGCCCTTGGTGGCCCAGAAGATCGTGGCTATCTCGTCGACTGCGGCCACAAGACACTCTGCCGACTCCTTGTCTACCGCCTGCTTATTGGCGGAGGCGAGCTTGGCCGCTCCCCAGATCTTTGAGGGCAGGTCGGGATGGGCCTCGAGGTGCTCAGGCTTGAAGTAGTCGTTGCTTAGGATATTCAACTCGCGCTTGCAAAGCTCGGCATGCTCTTCCTTGACGGCCACGTAGCGGGAGAAGGAGTTGCCCGCCGCGGCGCTCATGTCACCGTCGTCCATGGCCTCGATACGGACGACCATCTTCAGCACGGTCTGGGCCGCAATCTTTGCGGCGATGGGGTCATAGATGCCGCAGGGAATGTCGCAGTGGGCGTGTACCTCTCGAACGGGGATAAGGCGTTTCAGTGTCTCGATCATGGCTGAGAACCGTCCTCCAGATTCTTGTGATTGTGATGCGAAGAAGGTTATCAAGATGGCGATACAGGTGCAAGGAGAAGGACGTTGGGGTATTCAACATGGACCGGACGGGCGAATCATGTTGGACAGGGTGCGCGGGCGTTCGATAGCATGGGCGGGCGATGGCCGCCTACGACGACGTCAACTACTGCGAGCGATGCGGGCATGCCCTTGAGGAACGAGAATTCGAGGGGACGCCGAGACCGACGTGCCCAACCTGCGGTTTCATGGTGTTCCTCGATCCGAAGGTCGCCGTGGTCGTGCTGGTAGCGGGCAGCGACAAGCTGCTGTTTGTGAAGCGAGGCGCGGAGCCGCAGATCGGCAAGTGGTGCTTTCCGGGAGGCTATGTCGATCGCGGCGAGGAAGTCACCTCAGCGGCTCGGCGCGAGGTCAGGGAGGAGACGGGTCTTGAGGTCGAAATCACCGGCCTCATTGGCGTCTATTCGCTGCCGTCGAATCCGGTGATCGTCATCGCCTATACGGGCGCGGTGAGGAGCGGCAAGCTTACGCCGGGCACCGACGCCGAAGACGCCGGTTGGTTCGATCTTGAAGAACTGCCGGAGTTGGCCTTCCCGCACAATGTGAAGATCATCGAGGACTGGGAGGCAGCGCGGCAAGGCGGCTAGGGCGTGATGACATTCTTGATTTTCTCACTGTTATCCGCGATCAAGTCGTCATTCCCGCGAAAGCGGGAATCCAGAGTCGGGTACACATATACTCTCTATGAGAAATAGATTCCCGCTTTCGCGGGAATGACGGGAAATGTCAGCACAACCTAGACCGAGGCTACGTCCTCTTCGAGTTCGTCGCTTGCCGGTGGAGGCGAGTAAGGCGTCGTCTTTCGTGCCGTAGTGATGAAGCCCGTGTGACCGATCATCCGATGGTCGGGACGTACGCTGCGACCCCGCACTGACCACGTCCGCATGAATATCTCGGTGGTCTCGATCATTCCGAACGTGTTGGCCTCCTCAAGCGCTCCCACGAGCTCGTGCACCTGCAGGACGGTCGGGAGAAAGCACGTGATCACCCCTCCCGGTACGAGCGCCCCGACCGCGTGCGGAACGACATGCCATGGCTCGGGCAGGTCGAGGACGATTCGGTCGAGATCGGACTCGGGGATGCCCTCAGAGACGTCGCCGCTCTTGAAGGCGACCTGCGGGTGCTCCGGCATGATCGCTGCGAGGTTCTGCTGTGCGCGGAGCGTCATGTCATCGCGGATGTCATAGGTGATGACGGACCCGCGTTCGCCGACCGCGCGGGCGAGGGCAATGGTCAGCGCACCCGATCCGGAGCCTGCTTCCAGCACGCGCGCGCCGGGGAAGATGTCGCCGTACGTGATGATCGCGCCGATGTCCTTTGGATAGACCACGGTGGCGACGCGCGGCATGATGCGTATGAAATCGGCCATGCCGGGCTTGACGACGATGAGCGCGTGGCCCTTGGACGTCCAGATGCGGACGCCGTCCGGCTCACCGATGATGTCGTCGTGATGGAAGGTGCCGAGGTGGTTCTGGTCGTCCTTGGCGGTCCGCAGCGTGACGAGGTATCGCCGTCCCCGCCGGTCGATGATGAGGGCCTGTTCTCCATCTTGGAATATGTAGCGAGAGTCTGTGGACATGGTGGAATCTAGTGTGGAGTTGCTCCGGTTGGGCAACTCAGACGGATTCGCTCATCCTCGGAAATGACGTTGCCCAGGGCGTCTCTATTAGAGTACAGGGAGACTACCGGCCGGGAAGGGCTCCTTCGGGTTCGAGGACGCCGACGCGCTTCAGGACCTCGTAGACTTCGCTTGCCCGGGTCTCGCCCGCGTCAGGATTCGGCGGACGAACGTCGGAGTTTTCGATGACTCCCATGTATTTGAGGATGTATTTGCAAACGGAGTAGGCATGGGGATCGAAGGTGCAGTAGTTCAGGATCGGCGCGAGCTTGCCGTAATACAGGTCACGGGCCTCGTCCCAGCGCCCTTGCTTGACGAGGTCATGGAGCCTCACCTCGTGCTCCGGGACTAGAGTGGCGCTGCCGGATATGACCCCGTCCGCGCCCATCTGATAGGCGAGCAGGCTCATGAGGTCCCACCCGCACAGGACGGGAATATCGAGAAGCTGCTTGGCCTCGTAGTTCTTGTCGGGGATGCCGCTGATCTTGAGCGCGATGATGTTCTCGGTCTGCTGCGTGAGGGGAAAAATGTCGTCTCGGATGGAGACCTCCCCGCGCATGCCCTGATCGTAGAGCATCACCGGCACGATGTCGGCCAGTCGGAGGAAGTAGTAGTGGGTGTCACCATCTATGGGAGGACGCGACATGACGTAGTCCGCGCCGGCCTCGGCGGCGATTCGCCCAACAGCCAGTCCATCTTCAAAGGTGGCGTTGATGATTCCCACACCGACGGGGACGGCGCCGTTCACGTACTCGACGACGGCCCTTGCCGTATCCCGGCGCTCGTCCATCGTGTAGGTGTCGTACTCACCGATCTTGCCCTGCGTCACAACGCTGGTCGCTCCGGCTTGAACGACCCTATCGATCTGCCGGAAGATTCCCCCGATATCGATCTCGTTCGATGCGGTATAAGGGGTCATGAGCAGGGTGTTGACGCCGTTGAGTCGTTTCATCGAGCCGTTCTCCCATGATGTGTGAATGGTCTCTTGGGTGCGTGGGAATTGTAGGTTGGAGCCATCGAATTAGCAAGGTTGGTGACTATGACGACCGGGCATTGAGGCTTGTGCTCGGCAAGCTCAGCACGAACGGATGGGCGGGTTGTCTTTGAACCATTCAAGGTACGTCGATGCGCGCCCAGCGGATGTCGAGGTATTCGCCGTCCCCAGCGTAGAAAACGACGAGGACTTCGCCGTTCGGGAGAACGACGCCGCGAGGATGACCGAAGCGCCAGGAACCCATGTCGTTCCACATCTCTCGCTGCGACCGCCTTCCGTGAGCACCGGACTCAGTCCCCTCTTCGCTCCGGTACACGGTGAGTTGGGGCGCGGCATCCCACGTTTCGCCGAAGTCGTCGCTGAGCGATGCCCCGATGCCGTTGATGACCCGGCGGTCGGGGTACACGAAGAGTACGCGGTCGCCGCCCAGCGGAATCGGCATGCAGTGCTGCCCGGAGATGCCCGTACCCACCGGCTCGGACCATGAAATGCCATCGGGAGACCCCCAGGATATGTGGATGTCAATGTCCATGCCGAGCGTGGAGTCGTGCGTCCAGTACGTCCCAACTTGGCGACCTGATTCAGGGTGGCGGGCGACACGCACGTCCCAGTAGTACTTTCCTCCCGTCGGGTGCTTGGCCATCGTCGCGAATTCGGGCCACGTATTGCCTCCGTCACGCGAGAGGCGGAGATAAGCCCCCTGGTCGGGCGGGCCGCCGTCGTCGAAGTCCTTCCATGTCTCGTATGGCTGGGCCAGGACCCCGTCCGGGAGAGTGAAGACCGCCTCCGTCACGGGGGACGCGCCACGGTGCGGACGAACGTCCATCAGTCGACGCGGGCTCCACGTGCGGCCTCCGTCGGTAGAGGTCGTGTGGAAGATGCGCATGGGGAGGATGCCCTGGTTGCTAGAGTTTACGAACGGGAGTGACGGATCGGAGCGGTCGACCCAGAGTCCCGTGGCGGTGAGAAGTCCGGGCCGAGTCTCGACTATTGAGAAGGTCTTGACCTCACCGGGGGTGCCGTCCTCCCAGTTTCCTTTATCCGTGCCGTCGTACACGAGGTCCCATGTTCCATCGAGGCCGTTCCCCGTGTAGAGCAGGATGTGCCCGTCAAGAGAATCTCGAGCGCTCCCTGCGCGAAAGGAAACAAGAACCGTGCCGTCCCCCGTAATTGCGATGTCCGAGAACGCGGTGGAACGTTGGTGTGTCGGCGCTTGGCGAGCGTCGTGGACGAGGCCGGATGCGGTAACATGCATGGCGTTTGTTCCTCAAGGATATGCTTGGATGGTGGCGCCTAACTATAACAAGACGAGACGCAACCTACTCATGCGGGCGCGGCTTACTCTCGAAGGCATTCGTTTTTCCCCCTCTCCCGTTCGCGGGCTGACAGGGGTATGTATTTGACCATCAATCCGGTTCCACGAGTGAGAAAGGAGCCCCAGCACTGTCATTCTGAGCGCAGCGCAGCGGAGTCGAAGAATCTAAAATGTCTGTCACAACGTAAAGCTGACACGGAGAATTCTCACGCGGTTTAACTATTGGTGATGGTGAGAAGGGTGGCCCTTGTCGTCCAGTCTTGCGGTTATGGATTTTAGATTCCTTGTATCTTGGTTTTGTCATGGGACAATGACTTCGGTAAGGGTGAATAGGGTGCGGCAGACCGTTGATTCCCAGGTCATCGAAGACCGTCAGCGAGCCAAGGTCGCCGCACCCCCCAGGAGTAGAGCCCGAACAGTTGCCTGGGCCAATCGAGCCCGCATCGTGCAAGGACGGGCCAGCACTTCATACAGGAGGTAGAAATGGAACAGGAACCGACATACGTAGGCATTGATGTGGCAAAAGCCCAGGTGGATGTCGCTCTCCGCCCTACAGGCGAGAGGTGGGTCGTATCCTACGACGAATCTGGAATTCCGGAACTGGTCTCTCAACTGAAGACCATTGGGCCGGCCAAGATAGTGTTGGAAGCTTCTGGCGGCCTGGAACTGCCGTTGGTGGCAGCCCTGGCAACTGCGACGCTGCCCGTAGTCGTCGTTAACCCCCGCCAGGTTCGTGACTTCGCCAGAGCAACCGGGACTCTGGCAAAGACTGACGCTCTGGACGCGGCGGTTCTCGCCCACTTCGCCGCCGCCATCCGTCCCCCTGTGCGCCCTCTGAAGGACACCGAGACCCAGGTACTCAACTCGTTGGTTGCTCGTAGGCACCAAGTGGTGACCATGCTGGTCTCAGAGAAGAACCGCCTCGGCACCGCCATCAGCGCCGTCCAGCCCCGCATCGAGGCCCACATCGCCTGGTTGGAGCAGGAGTTGGACGACCTTGACGAAGGCCTGAGGCAGACTCTTCGCAACAGTCCCGTATGGCGGGAGAAGGATGACCTGTTGCGCACCGTTCCCGGCGTGGGAGGGCAGGTCTCTCTCACCCTCCTAGCCTACCTGCCGGAGCTGGGCAAGCTGGACCGCCGACAGATCGCCGCGCTGGTGGGCGTGGCTCCCTTCAACCGGGACAGTGGCACCCTGCGGGGCAAACGGACCGTCTGGGGCGGTCGCGCCCGGGTCCGCGCCGCCCTGTACATGGGAGCGTTGGTAGCCAGCCGCTTCAACCCGGTGATCAGGGACTTCTATCAGCGGCTGCTGGCGGCTGGCAAGCCCAAGAAGCTGGCTCTCACAGCCTGCATGCGCAAGTTGCTCGTCATACTCAACTCCATGCTCAAGCATCGCTCACCCTGGCGCGCTGAGCGCGCCAGGGCGTCGGCGCCCGTCGGCCATCCGTCTTGACTTTCAAGACAGTTGCTCGCTGCGCTCGGAATGACAGGGTTGCGGTGGCAGTGTCATAGCTGCAAATTCGTTTTACCTACCCCTATCAGCCCGTTCGCGGGAGAGGGTTGGGGTGAGGGTAAAAGGTCCCCATCTGCAAGGTGCCCCGCCTTTGACCCTCGACCCGATGACACGTTACGAGAGGCCTGCATTCGCGGAAGACACGGATGGAGACGTGCGCCTAGAACCCGGGAAGACGCCCTTGCACGGGCCGGTCCTCCGGTTCTTCCGACTCGTGGTCGAAGCCGGAGACTCCGACGCCGATCAGACGAAACTCCCTACCGGAGAGTAGCTCGCGTTCGAGGAGTGCCGATGCGGTGCGTGAGATGGCCTCGGCTGACTCTTCAGGTTGCGGAAGAGTCTTCTGGCGAGTGAAGGTGGTGAAATCCGCGAGCCGGAGCTTGATTTTGACGGTGCGGCCACGAAGATTGGCAGACGCAAGCTGCAGGGCTACACGCTGGGCGAGGCGGGCAACAAGCTCATTGAGCAGTTCGGGACTGGCGGTATCTTCAGTGAGGGTTGTTTCGGCGCTGACTGACTTGGTCTCACGAGAAACGTCGACGGGCCGGTCGTCCTGGCCCAGTGCCAGTCCTCGCATCTGTGGACCGTTCTTCCCGAACCAAGAAGAGAACCAGTCTTCCGATTTCCGGGCTAGGTCCCCTATTGATTCAATTCCCTCGGCGACCAAGCGCTCCGACGCCTTCGGGCCGATGCCCCAGAGCTTGCGTACAGGGAGTGGAGCGAGGAAGTCGCGTTCCGTTCCAGGATGCACAACTGTGAGACCGTCCGGTTTGTCCATGTCGGAGGCGATCTTTGCAACCGACTTGCTCGTCGCAACGCCCACGGAGATTGTCAGTCCGATCTCGTTGGCGACTCTTCGTCTCAGACCGGCGGCGATGGACTCCGGCACTAAGTCAGGACCGACGGCGTCCGTCACGTCGAGGAAGGCCTCATCGAGGGAGAGGGGTTCGATGAGACCGGTGATATCGCGGAATATGTCCATTACCTGGCCGGATATCTCATGGTAGCGGTCGAATCGAGGGGAGACTCGTACCGCTTGGGGACAGCGCTGCATGGCGGTGTGCATCGGCATGGCGGAGCGAACGCCGAATGCCCGCGCCTCGTATGATGCCGCAGCGACGACTCCCCTCGTCGTCGGACTGCCTCCGACGACTACGGGCTTGTCCCGCAGCTCAGGGTTGTCGAGCTGCTCGACCGAGGCGTAGAACGCGTCGAGATCGGCGTGAAGGATGTGGCGCATGACGAGCTACTGCAGGGACGAGTTGGGTAATTCTTAGCAATCGTTCAGTAGTGCCTATTGAATGGCGCTCCGTTTATAAAGGGCTGACTTTTTAATTTGAGGGACATTTCGGGACATTGTGGGACTTTTGACCTTGTCGAGAGTTGAACCGGTCCAATGAACAGACATAGAGTGATGATAGCCCATACGTTCTATTTCGTCAAGCTGAGTGCATACAGCCGGAGACTACCAGTGGAGAAGAGTAGAATTAGTCTCAAATTGAGACTACGAAGAGGTTGGAATCAGCGCCGCGTGATGTATACTCCGTGACATTATCGATAGCACATGAACTTCAACTACAGCCTCCAGACATTCCGCGGAGACGTCTTTGGCGGCCTCACCGCAGCGGTGGTTGGTCTGCCGGTTGCATTGGCCTTCGGCGTAGCTTCAGGTCTTGGCGCAGTTCAAGGCCTCTATGGCGCGATCGCCGTAGGATTCTTCGCATCGGTATTTGGGGGTACGCGGTCCCAAATATCAGGTCCGACGGGCCCGATGGCCGTCGCCATGGCCGTTGTCGTCGCGGCAAACGCGGACAACCTCGCCGAGGCGTTCACAATTGCCATCATGGCGGGGTTGATACAGATTCTCCTCGGCGTGTTGAGAATCGGACGTTTCGTAGCATACACCCCGTACTCTGTGATTTCCGGCTTCATGTCGGGTATCGGCCTCATCATCATCCTCCTGCAGACACTGCCATTCATGGGAGCTGATGTTGCGGAGGGCGGTCCGTTGGGAGCGGTCAGAGCTTGGCCTGATGTGATACCGGATGTCAACTTCAGCGCGTTGGCCATTGCCGCGCTGACGCTTGCGGTTGGAGTGCTTTGGCCAACCAGGCTCAAACAGTATCTGCCCCCTACCCTCGCGGCGCTGCTTGCGGGGACATTGCTCAGCGTTCTGTGGCTCACCGAAACTCCGGTCATCGGGGACGTGCCGTCGGGATTGCCGGACATCATGCTGCCCGAACTGTCCGTCGGCGCCCTGGCGGGGGCCGTGCAGCCGGCGCTGATCATTGCGCTGCTGGGATCGATCGACAGCCTGCTCACGTCGCTGGTTGCCGACTCGATGACTCGAACGCGGCACAACCCAAACCGTGAGTTGATCGGCCAGGGCATCGGCAACATGGCAGCCGGGTTCATCGGGGGCCTCCCAGGTGCGGGGGCCACGATGGGAACGGTTGTGAACATCAGGGCGGGTGGAAGCACCCAGGTCTCAGGAGTGCTGCGAGCCGCCATCCTTTTGGCGCTGGTCCTCGGGTTGGGCAAATACGTAGAGTCCATTCCTCATGCAGCCCTCGCGGGCATATTGATGAAGGTTGGGTGGGACATCATCGACTGGCGCTTCCTTACTCGCATTCACCGCGTTCAGCGTGAGCACCTACTCGTCATGCTGATCACACTGCTGTTGACCGTGTTCCTCGACCTCGTAACGGCCGTGGCCATCGGTCTCATTGCTGCAGGCATGGCGAGCGCCCGGCTCCTGGAACGCCTGGAATTGGACAGCGTGATCTCCGTGCCTCTCCTGGACCGGACTTTCCTATACGGGAAGGGGAGCCTGTTCGAAGAAGGCGATCTTGAGGACGACGACGATGATGAAGACGAGTTCTCCGCCCGTGTCGGCCTCGTGGCGCTTCGGGGCAGCTTCTCCGTGGCATCCTCGAATAAACTGGTGAATGCGATAAGCGTGGACATCAGAGACCACGAGATCGTGATCTTCGACTTTACTGACACGATATCCGTGGACGACAGCGCTGCGCTGGTGGTTGAGCAGCTCATCGATATCGCCTTGGAAGAAGATACCGAGGTCATCGTGATTGGTCTCGAGGGGCTACCCGCCACCACTCTTCTGGCACTCAACGTTCTGAAGAACGTACCTGAGAACCACATCGTCGAGTCACTGGACGAGGCGAAGGAGATATCAAGGCGGCTGCTCGGAGTGTAGGTCGGCCGGATCGCGGTCGCTCTCAAGCATTTTGCAGATCTCGGGGCTTGGGGGAACGTTTTACGACTTTCCGTCCGCTTTCACCCTGTCGTTTACGCAGGTCATGTCCCATCGCCTCGATGTCGTAGTTGAACTTTTTTGCGTACTCATTCCTGTACTTGCGGATTTCCTGAATTATAATGTCCTGAGTCATCGGCCTACTCCAGTAGTTTCATGAGTTCGTCAGGCGTACAGATAGTCGGTGGCTCGACGGAAACCGACCGACACACTTGGTCTATCCGCTTTCTGAGTGCCGCATTCGCGATATGCGTCATGTTCCATGTTAGCAGATAGTCCATCCCGCCAACCGCCGCGATCGCAATATGATATGCGTCTGCCGTTGCGTTTCCCGGCATCGAAACACCAATTATTAGTCGTCGAGCAAGAGCATCAACCTGCTCCGTTACGTCCAACAACGGCACATCCTCCAAAACATCCAGTCGTCTAATAGCGGCAGACTCATCACCTGCACTTGCCTCATCAATAACCAACTGAGAGATATACATCTCAAAGACAGTGCGAGTAGCCCACCACTCCTGAGTAGCAATCTGGCGTGCCGATATCAGCAGATCACGGCTTCGTCGCGCCGTAAGGTAGCTAGGAATCGTCGTTTCGAGGTAAACGGACGGTTTCATTCCTGAGTTCACCTTATGTTGATTCTACCTCAGCAGGAGGATTGGTCGTCCGCAAGTCTTGCGCCGGGAGCACCCGTACTGTCGTGCGTCTTTGGCCGGCTCCCGCATGGCGTCGGATCGCCACTATAACGGCAGCGAGCCATATGGCGGACATCAGGGTGATGAGCGACCAGTGCCATCCATAGAAAAGGACGATGCCCGTGATAACGATGTTGACGAACGAGAGAGGGACGAGCACCTTCCAGCCGAATGCCATGAGCTGATCGATGCGGAGGCGGGGGTAGGTGCCCCGAATCCAGAAGATGACGAGTATAACGATGTAGGTCTTGAGGAGGAACCACGCGAGAGAAAGCGCGATGTGGATGGGACCGTCGAAGGGCATGTCGGGCCAGCGCCAACCTCCGAGGAAGAGGAGAGTCGCAAGCGCGGCAACGGTAAAGGTGTTCATGTACTCGGCGAGGAAGAACACGGCCCAGTGAGCCCCGCTGTACTCGACGAATGGCCCACCGACGACTTCCGACTCCGCGTGGTGGATGTCGAATGGCGTGCGCCCCAGCTCCGCCAGCGCCGCCACGTGGAAGAGGAACAGTCCCAGCGGCTGGACGATTGCGTTGCCGACTTTCGCCTCGGCCTGGTCGTTGACGATTTCGACGATGTTCAGGGACTGGCTGAGCATGGCGACTGCGAGGATGGCCATGATGAAGGGCACCTCGTAGCTGATGAGTTGCCCGGCGGCGCGGAGGCCGCCCAGGATGGCGTACTTGTTTGCCGAGCCCCATCCTGCCATGACAAGGCCCAATACGGTCAGGACTGAGAAGGCGGTGATGTAGAAGAGGCCCATGTCCATGTTCCGGAGGACGATGTCCTGGGTCATGGGGATGGTGACCCATAGCAGGAGGGACGGGATGAATACGGCGAGAGGCGCGAGCCAGTAGACGCGCCGGTCGGCCCATGACGGGAGGATGTCTTCCTTGGTGATGAGCTTCAGTGCGTCGGCGATGGGCTGGAAGGTGCCGTGCGGGCCGACGCGCATGGGCCCCATGCGCTGCTGAATCCGGGCGAGAGCTTTGCGTTCCAGCCAAGTGAGTACCAGCACCATGACGGACAGGAAACCGAAGATGAGGGCCGCGCCTACGGCGTAGCTTATGGGCGATGGAATGTTTTCAAGAAGGCCCGTCATTACATGCGCTCGAATTCCAGCCGGACTGTGACGCTTAGCCGACAGACAGATTGGTAGTAGTCTATTGAATTATGCACGGCTACCGGTCGACCTCTCCCAGCACAATGTCGAGTGAACCGAGGATAACCACGGCGTCGGCGACATAGGCGTCGCGCATCATGGGTTCCAGAGCCTGGAGGTTGGCGAAAGAGGGGGCGCGGACCTTCACCCGGTACGGATGCTGGCTGCCGTCGCTGACGAGGAAGACCGCGAAGTCTCCACGGGGCGACTCCGTGCGTTGGTAGACCTCGCCCTTCGGGGGACGAGTCAGGCGGCGTGTCTTTGCTGCGATGTCGCCCGGCTCCATCTGCCGCATGGCCTGCTCGATGATGCTCAAGGACTGGCGCATCTCCTCGACGCGAACATAGTACCTGTCCCAGCAGTCGCCATGCTCACCCACGGGGATGCCGTAGTCGAACCGGTCGTAGATACCGTATGGCTCGGATATGCGGACATCCTCCGGCACGCCGCAGGCGCGAAGCGCGGGACCGCTCACGCTGAGGTCGATGGCCTCCTCGGCGCTGATTGCGCCAACGCCTTTCGTGCGAGCCAGGAACATCTCGTTGTCCGACAGAAGCCCGTCGCACTCGTCGATGCCGCGCTTGAGCTGGTCGGTAAGGACCGACATGCGGTCGGTAAAGTCGGGCGGCAGGTCTTCGTGGACGCCGCCGACTCGGATGTAGTTGTGCATCATGCGCGCGCCGGTGACAGACTCGAAGAGCTCCTGTATCCGCTCGCGCTCACGGAATCCGTAGAGGACGGGCGTCATCGCTCCGGCGTCGAGGCCGTAGACACCATAGAAGAGCATGTGGTTGGCGATGCGGTTGAGCTCGCAGAGGATCGTGCGGACATACCAGGCCCGCTCCGGTATCTCCAGATCCATGATCTTCTCGACGGCCATGCAGAAGGCAAGCTCGCTGTTGAGGTTGCCGATGTAGTCGATGCGGTCGAAGAGGGTGACGATCTGGGAGTAGTCCTCGATCTCGCAGAGCTTCTCGGAGCCGCGATGCAGGTAGCCGATATGAGGCTCTACCCTTTCGATGCGCTCGCCGTCGATCCACAGCACCATGCGAAACACGCCATGCGTGCTGGGATGCTGCGGCCCCATGTTGACCATGAAGTCGACGGGGTCGAGGGAGGTGGATTGGGTGGTTTCGGTGTGGATCTGCACGGTCAAATACTACTTTTGAAACCTACAAAAGCTAGTGAATTACCACTCCTCGTACTCATGATACGGAAAACTCTTCAATCCCGGATGCCCCTCGAATCCGTCATATAGAAGTAGTGGACTGAGATTCGGGTGGTCCTGGAACACGACGCCGTAAAGGTCGTGCGCCTCGCGCTCGAACCAGTCCGCGCCGCGCCAGACGCCGACGACGGTGGGAATTTTGGGCTCGTCGGGCGGCACGTTCGTCTTGACAACCATCTTGTGACGCTTCTGCAGGGAGAACAGGTGATAGCTGACTTCGATGCGCTCGACGTAGTCCACGGCTGAAATACAGCGCAGGTAGTCGAAATCGAGGTCGGGGTGCTCCTTTGCGATGCGGCAGACTTCGGGCACTCGCTGAGCGTCAACTGTGACTGTGACCTCGTCGACGGCGGCACCGATCTCCATAGGCATATCACCGTAGACGGATGGCAACGTGCCTGTGAGCGCCTCCCCCAAGCTGTCAATGCGGGCGGGTGCCACCGCAGCCGCTCCGCCGCGCGCTCGCGCAGGTCTGGGACGGCCCTTATTCTGCTGCGTCACCGGACCGGGCGTCCTGTTTGATCTTTTCCTGGAGCTGCATGAGGCCGTACATGAGGGCCTCGGGACGGGGCGGACATCCGGGCACGTACACGTCCACGGGAATGAGATGGTCCACGCCCATGACGACGGAGTACGAGCGGTAGTACGGCCCGCCGTTGGTCGCGCAGCTGCCCATGGCGATCACCCACTTGGGGTCGGGCATCTGCTCGTACAGGAGCTTGATGGGCTCGGCCATCTTCTTGACGACGGTGCCCGCCACGATCATGACATCGGCCTGCCGGGGGGAAGGCCACGTTACGACGCCAAAGCGGTCGAAGTCGTGATGTGACATGTGCGTGCTCATCATCTCGATGGCGCAGCATGCGAGGCCAAACGACAGGGTCCATAGCGAGTTCTTGCGAGCGAGGGCAAAGAGCTCATCCGACTTGCCCACGAGGGTGTTGGGCATGACCTCGCGGAGGACGTTGTCGGCGGGGTTGTTGCCGCTTCCGGGCTCGTAGCCCTGTCCCAGGGTTATCTCCACTGCAGGACTCCCTTCCTCCAGCCATAGATGACGCCGAAGAAGAGAATGGCTATGAAGATCAGCATCTCGTAGAACACGGCGGGTATCGACTTGAGGAATACTACCGCCCATGGGAAGAGGAACACAGCCTCGACGTCGAAGATGAGAAAGAGGATGGCGAAGACGTAGTAGCGGATCTGGATCTGCGACCAGCGGTACGGGGCGGCGGGTATTCCGCACTCATAGGGAGACTCCTTGATTTCGGAAGGCCGCCTGGGTGCGACAATGCGGGAGAAGACGAACATTCCCACGACTGCCGAAAGGCCGACCACGCCGACAATTGCGACCACTGTCCAGTCGAGGGCGAGTCCTTCCAAGCGGGAATCTCCTGAGGTGAAATGCACAATTCAGTGTATCACCGCGCCGAAGCGTGTATCAAACTCTCGGAAACGATGGAAGCTCGACACTCTGATTCCATTCTTGTCAGAAATACCACTAATTGAACTGGGGCGCGTTGACAATCGCAGTGAATGTCGCAAGAGTTCGCCAATTCTCGTATAGTTGCGGAAGGAGACTTCAATGGCGCTTTGTCCTGCATGCAAATCCGAGATAGCTGCCTACGATCGGCGTTGCCGGATGTGCGGCGCGGGAGTGCGACGGGGTGCCGATAAGCTGTTCGCCGGCTCTCCAACTGACAAGGAACTGGCGCGGGCACGACTATGCCACCTCATAGCGTTGCCGGGAATGCTGATACTGGCGATTCTCATTGAGGCGGCCTATGGCAGAATCGGCATATGGGCCTTCTTCCCCATGAACCTCGTCCTTCCCTTTGTGTTCTGGCTCTTGCACCTGAAATCGCAGTTTGTCCGTAACCACGGACTGCAGGTGCTCAATTTCCAGATAGTTTGGACGGCGGCGATATACGTCGTTTGGATGATCCCTATCGGCCAGGGAGTCTTGAGCGACTGGTCATGGATGTTGGCCCACGCCGTGGTCTGGTTTGGAGGAATGGCCCTGGTGTGGATTGGCTCGCTCGATGCGTCGTCTGCCGGGGATGGCAAGTATCCTATTCGGATTCCCCTGATCACGTAGGGAGGGAACAGGCAGCTCGGTTGGCCTTTCGCTTCCGCGTGGGAATTCGATACCGCAGGCGTGAGTCCATTCCGTCACGGTCATAGAGAGGACTTCTGATGGCACAGTGTTCAGCGTGCAAATCTGAGCTGACGGCGTATGACCGTCGATGCCGAACCTGCGGAGCCGGGGTAGTCCGGAGCGGCAGCAAGATACTCGCAGAAGCTCCCTCCAACTGGGAGCTCCTTCACGCGCGACTGTGCCATCTGCTGGCTCTGCCGGGGATGCTGATATTGGGACTGTTGGTGGACGTTGTGTTCGACATGGTCGGCATTCTTGTCCTTGTGCCTTTGAACCTGATCATTCCATTCGTCTTTAGTCTCCTGTATTTGAAGTCGCGGTTTGTAAGAAACCACTCGAAACAGGTGATTAACTTCCAATTTCTGTGGACCTTAGCAATGTACGCAATATGGTACGTGCCTTTTCCACTGGCGGAATTCCTATGGTGGCCCGCATACTTCACAGCATTCCTGGGAGGTTTGGCCGTTGTGGCAATTGCCTCGAACGATGCAGGCAACGCCGGAGAAGGCAGGTATCCCATCCGAATTCCAATCGGTTAATTCACTGCAGGACAGTCAAAAGCGCCAATTCATGGAGTACCATGTAGTTTGTGTCGGCAAGTGACGTAAGTATCAGCAAGGTCCGTCTCGGCCTGTAGCAAGACCGTGAGGGGTCACAATGGCCCAGTGCGCAAGATGTAAGATCATGACGCCGTATCTCGACCGTCACCTTCAGACGTGCGGTATCGAGGAAGACGCTGACAGCGGAGTGGCCGTCGTCCTGACCGGGAAACCCCTCTTTCAGGCGTGTCTGAGCCACCTCTTGGCCATTCCCGGCATGTTGATCTTCCTGGTTGGCCTTACGGCGTTCGGCGATCTTTCCCTATTATGTCTGCATATTGCCGCTCCCTGGTTCTACCGATGGAATAACCCCGACTCTGAAATTATATGGAACCACACGACGGAGGCCCTCAATTTCCTGGTGCCGTGGACAATAGCAATGTGGGTAGCGAAGGTTATCGTCCCGTTCTTCGGGATTACTCTCTGGCCGTTCGTTTGGGTCGGGGGAATAGTGCTGGTCTTGTTTGTCGTCTTTGACGTCGCAAACCATGGCAAGGGCAGATACCCCGTGAAAATCCCAATATTTCACCGCCACTAATCGAACGGCGAGAGGCAGGTCGGACCACCCTCTCTCTGAATGCCCGTTAGCAAAGGAGGGCCGGTTGGCGCGGTGTTTCGCTTGCAAGGCCGAGTTGGCGGTTCATGCACACCGCTGTACCGAGTGCGGCGCTCTCCGGCGAAGAGGCATGGTTCGTTCCGATGCGGAGCGACGACGGGCAAGGACGTGCCACGTGTTGGCGCTGCCCGGTATGCTGGTCTTTGTCCTCTCGTTTCCCGCGATAGGCTTGTTTGCACTCGTGCCCCTGAATGTGATCTTTCCGCTGATATACCGTTGGCGTAATCCTGATTCAAGGGCAGTTCGGACACACGCCTCGGAGGTCCTCAACTTCCAGGTACTTTGGGCGACGACAGTGACCATACTAGGGCTCCTCGTGGTGTTAGCGACGCCCAGATACGATGAACCTTGGGGCGCGACAATCCTGTACTACGTGCCTGAACAGTCCTACATTGTTGAGCTTCCCCGCTCCGGCCATGATGCTACTCCAAGACAAGGTGAATTGGAGACGGATGGGGAAGAAGAGGACGACGAGTCCTTTTGGGCGCTGGCGACGATGGCGTTCTGGATGCTGTCTTTGGTGTGGGTAGGAGGGATTGCGCTGTCCGCGTTTCTTGCCTACGACTTGGGGAACGGAGGGAACGGACGTTACCCCCTGCGCATCCCCGTATTTCGGTCCGGCTAGAGAGCGTGGCGGTTACCCGCCGAACCAGCGTGCCAGTTCGTCCCTCGGAAAGGTTGGCAAATCTCGTACGGTACCGCCTGAGCGGACCTTGAGACCGTCGGCCCGGTGGGTGATCTTGCCGATTTCGTGGGCAGGGATGCCTGCGTGGGCGAGCGCGCCTATGAGGCTCGGCACATCGGCGGATGGGAGGGCGGCAAGGAGCGAGCCGGAAGCGATCAGTCCTAGAGGATCGAGACCGAGGGCGTCGCATATCTCCCGACATTCGGGAAGAACCGGAACTGCATCCAGGTCGATGACCAGTCCGGCGTTGGCAGCAGCCGCCATCTCGACGAGGCCGCCGGAGAGGCCGCCCTCGGTGGGATCGTGCATGGCGTGAACGTCCACCACATCGCAGGCTATGGTCGCCTCCGGTACGACGCTGATGCCTGGGGTGAAGAGAAGGTCTTTGGCGCAGCCAATGGTGTCCTGCGAGACGCCGCGTTCCAGGAGGTCGTCCTCGGCCTCGCGGGCCAGTATCGAAGCCCCCTCGACGGCGATGGCCTTGGTGAGGACGATGCTGTCCCCAGAACGAGCGCCGGAAGTGAGGACGGCACACTCCTTCGGCACCTCTCCGAGCATGGCGCCCACGGCGACGGGACGCGGCAGGTCGTAGGTGATCTCCGTGTGGCCGCCGATGAGAGTGATGTTCAGGGCTTCGCAGGCCTCGCGGACCTGCGTGAACATGCGCTCAACGTCCGACTCGGATGTATCTTCGGGCAGAAGCAGGGTCGCCATGAGCCATCGCGGCGTGCCTCCCATGGAGGCGATGTCGTTGGCGTTGACCTGCACCATGTACCAGCCGATGAGGTCGGTCGCGAAGGTGATGGGATCGGTCTTGGCGACAAGATAGCGGTCGCCGAAGTCGATGAGGGCTGCGTCCTCCCCTGCCCTCGCGCCAAGGAAGACGCGAGGATCGCCCACGTCGATTTCGGCGAGGAGGCGGGAGAGCAGATCGAGGGGGAGTTTTCCGGGCTGCATGGCGTCCGATTCGAAGGTTGGCGGCAAGATGGCAAAGGACTTCGAGTGGGCATGGTACCACCTGCCTGCTCGCCTCGACACTACCCATATAGCGACCCTTCCCGTTCTAGTATGAGAAGGGAACGGCACGTCGGCGGGCTGGTATAATCCTCTCACTTCCTCTCGCGACTTTAGTTCTCATCAAGTCACCCCAACACCCAGGGAGATCGCAATGAACCAAAACAACGGCAGTACATCAAACGACGGACGTCAGGTCGCCACGCTGGCGGGAGGATGCTTCTGGTGCCTGGAGGCTGTGTATAACGAACTGCGCGGTGTCGAGTCGGTCGTGTCGGGGTATGCCGGGGGTGAAGTCCCCAATCCGACCTATGAGGCGGTGTGTTCCGAGACGACCGGACATGCCGAGGTCGTCCAGATCGCGTTTGACCCTGAGGCCGTGAGCTTCCGAGAGCTGCTCGAGGTCTTCTTTACGATTCACGATCCGACCACGCTGAACCGCCAGGGCAACGACGTGGGAACGCAGTACCGGTCGGCCATCTTCCATCACGACGAGGAGCAGAGGCTCATCTCGGAGGACGTGATCGAGGAGATGACCGTCGCAGGGCTGTGGGACGATCCGATCGTGACGGAGGTCACTGCGCTCGACACGTTCTACGAGGCGGAGGAGTACCACCAGCGGTACTTCGAGAAGAACCCGTTCCAGCCTTACTGCTTCGTTGTCGTCAGGCCGAAGGTCTCGAAGTTCCGCAAGAAGTTCGTCTCCAAGCTGAAGAAGCAGGCGGTGTAGAGGGCGGGTGATCCCTCGTCACTGTGTCCCTCTCCCCGACGTCCTGACAGGGCTGGGCACTCTTCCGGCAGGGGCGATTCGCGAATCGCCCCACGGCCATTTCCATGATAGGTGGCGCCGGTGGCAACCGACATAAGCGATTGCTGCGAAAATAGCCTCCGTGCCACCCCTCCCCGCATCGTCATTCCCGCGAAAGCGGGAATCCATCTTCAGTACCTCGCCGTCAGTCCCTCAAGAAACGGAGAAATCAACTCCATTCTCATTCTGGCTGGCGTCAGTGGCGCCATTCCTGTCATCCCGGACGTAGCAACCTGAAGGAAATTCAAAGAACCTGTAAGGTAGCCCTGTTCGCCCTGAGCAGCGTTACGCCCCGGGTTCGGGGCCATGCTGGGACATCAGTAACTGCCGTGCAGCTTCGTACGTTCGGCCTGAGCCTGTCGAAGGCCCTCTCATCCCCTCTCCCACGACGGGCTGACAGGGGTAGGTAAAATGGGATTGTAGCTATGATCCGGCCACCGCAACCCTGTCATTCCGAGCGGAGCGAGGAATCTAAAATCCATAACCGCAAGACCGGACGGCCAGGGTCACGCTTCTCATCATGACCAATAGTCAAACCGGGCAAGAATTTTCCGTGTCAGCTTTACGTTGTGACAGTCACTTTAGATTCTTCGACTCCGCTGCGCTGCGCTCAGAATGACAGTGAGTGGGCTCCTTTCTCATTCATGGAACCGGATTGATGGTCAAATACATACCCCTGTCAGCCCGTCGTGGGAGAGGGCTAGGGTGAGGGTGATGCCCCGACGTAGGAGAGAGCAGTTACTTGAAAGCCTGTCGAAGGGCATCGCCAGGTAACCCCTTGTTGTCCACCGCCATCTCTGGTAGGGACGATTCGCGAATCGCCCCTGCTCGGGTTCACCCTATCAGCCCCCACTGGGGAGAGATCGCAAAGCCAATCAGCGTTCCATCACCACCTTGACGATCCCGTCATCGTGGTCAACGTACAGGTCGAAGGCACGCTGGACCTGGTCGAACGGGAGCCGATGGGTGATGAGCTCCGCCGGGTCCCACCATCCGCGCTGTTTGAGCTCAACCATCAGCTCGATGTGGGAACGAATATCCTTCGTGTGGCCTGCCGCGACGGTCTTCAGTTGTCCGTTGCTTCCGCGGAAGTCCTTGTATTCCATTGGTACGACGAACCCGTTCTCCTTGCTCTTCTGCTGGATGCCGAACATGAGCACGGTGCCAAAGCTCTTCATCAGCCTCAAGGCGTTGTTGAGCGTGTCGGGGTATCCTGCTGCCTCGACGACTATGTCGGGTTTCTCGCCGCCAAGGATTTCCAGCACGGCCTCCTCGGTGGGGATCGTCGTGGGGTTGACGGTGTGAGTAGCGCCGAACTTCGTGGAGTATTCGAGACGGTAGTCGAGCGGGTCGACGGCGATGATGTTGGAAACACCGGAGCGGGAGAGTATTGCCGTGAAGGCGAGACCGATGGCGCCCTGCCCCAACACGACGACGTTCTTGCCCAGCAGGGTTCCCAGCTGCTGGCAGCCGTAGATGACGGTGCCCGACGGCTGGCACATGAGCCATTCGTCGAGGCCGCCCTCGTCCGGCAGGCGAATCATCCGGTCCGGAAGGGCCTCGATGTACTCGACGAGCGTGGTGTCGCTGGTCGGGAGAACGATGACTCGGTCCCCTTCCCGGAACCGCCCGGAACGTGTCTCGATAACCGTCCCGGCGATCTCGTGGGCGGGATGACCTATCTGCATCGGGTAGTCCTCTTCATCGAGAACGGTGCCGTAGGTGTGTCGAATGTCGCTTCCGCAGATCGACCAGCGTTCGATCTCAACAAGACAGTTCCCGTCGGACACGGTTGGGACGGGTGCATCGACTATCTCAAAGTTTCTGGGTCCGACCAGTCGCGCGGCCCTCATCTAAAGCACCATCTGGGAGACGAACTCGGTCGTTGTCTCGCGCGAGGTCTTCATGCCGTATTCGCTGACCGGCAGGTATTCATGCAATTCGGGATTGTGCCGCAGGAACGCCTCCGCGTATGGGACGCGCATGTGAAGTCCCGCGATGCCTCCGTCTAGCACCTCGCCGAGCTTACGCTGGAGCCCGCCTCCCTCGGTATAGTGCTGGGACGTGAACTTGTTCATCGCCTCGGCCTTGAGCTTGACGACCTCCGTGATGTCGATGATGGTGTCAGGCATCCTGGGGTTCAGGCTTTCGAGGACGTTGGTGCGCCCGCGCTGGTCGTGATAGAAGATCTGGGCGGTCCAGCCTCCGGTGTCGCCGCCGGTGGGCGCGTAGCTCTTGCCCTCACGGATGCCTGCGGCGGTGTCGGTGGCGATGAGGAGCATCTGCGTGGCCAGGGCGTGAGCGCCGACGGTATCGTGTGGCCAGTGGGTGATGACGACGTGCGGAGCAATCTCGCCGATCACGTCCGCGATGTCGCTGACGATCTCCGGCTCGATGGTGGTGATGGAATCGTCGTATCCGAGGAAGCGAACGTCGGTCACTCCGAGAACTGCGGCAGCGTCTTCCAACTCCTTGCGACGCTCACCGACCAGTTCGTCCATGTCGGGCATCTTGCCGGAGTCGCGGTAGGCGTTGATGCCGGTCAGGTGATGTGACATGCCCGTGTACGGGGTCAGTACCGTGACGTGGTCGCCCCTCTGAACGTGCTTTGCGATAGTCCCTCCCGCGTAGAGGATGCAGTCCTTTGGGTGCCCCCCGATGTTGAGGATCCGCAATTGCTCCATGTTCTCTCAGTCTCCTCCAAGCCGATTTCGCGCAATTATACGTCAGTTCCCGTGGAGTAATGCAGTGGGGAGACGCCAATTCGGGTAAGCGTGGCACAGGTTGCGAAGGCGAGAGGGCAGGCGCATCCGGAACTTTACGGCGGGTTCAAACCGAAGAGGCGGTCTATTCAACCAATAGAGTATCGACCGTGGTGTCAAGAGCCCGAGCGATTCGGGACAGAACGGAGACTGACCCTGCCTTGTGTCCGTGCTCGATTTCAGACAGGGAGCTCGCGGTGACGCCCGTCTTGTCGGAGAGTTGCCGCAGGGTAAGTCCATTGTGGTTCCGAAACGCGAGGACGGGACTATCGCCGCGAATGATGGCTAAAGCAACCTCGTGAGGCACGCGATCTTCGCTAGTCATAGGCCTTACTCCTGTTGAGCAGAGTATATCAGGCAATAGATGGGCCTCGTCCGGGCCCGAAACGATAACATTTGGGTGAACTCCCTCCCAGCGTTGCTCCGGGATGCAGTCCTTCGAAGGTCTGACGACGTTGTATAGTATGATTGCAGCGTCAGGATGCGAGGCGCGTCGCAATCGAATTCCCAATATCCATTCGAGGTGTCGATATGCTGTTCAAGAGGCTCACCGGAACGAAGTCGATCAAGAAGCAGGAGGGCGTTACCGCGCCTCCCGGCCAGTACGTTACCGACAAGTTCCCGATCATGACTTTCGACGCTCCGCCGAGGATTGATCTCGAAACCTGGAGATTCGACATCTTTGGTCTGGTGGGTGAGGAGAAGTCGCTGAACTGGGATGAGTTCATGTCGCTCCCAAAGGTGACGATCGATGCTGAGTTCCATTGCGTCACGCAGTGGAGCCGCCTCGAAAATACGTGGGAGGGCGTGTCGTTCTCCGAGGTGATGGGCCTCGTCGACCCCAAGCCGGAGGCGTCGCACGTCATGGTGCACTGCTTCGGCGGGTACACGACCAACCTCGCCCTGGACGTTCTCAACGACGACGACGTGCTCTTCGCGTACAACCACGACGGAGCGCCTCTCGACCGTGACCACGGCGGCCCGCTGCGTCTTGTGGTGCCGAAGAAGTACGCATGGAAGAGCGCGAAGTGGGTCAACGGCATTGAGCTTATGGACCGCGACCGGCCCGGCTTCTGGGAGCAGCGCGGCTACCACATGGAGGCCGACCCCTGGAAGGAAGAACGCTTCGGCAGCTTCTGGTAAAGGGGTTGTCTAGGACTGTTCTTTACCTGCGGGGGTGTTGGCTTCTTCATAGGCTTTTGCAACGAGGTCTAGGACTTCGTCGTTAAAGTCCTTAATGGCATACCCCGAACCAAGCCGTTCGGGGTGTAGGGCTTTCTCAAGGGGAGCAATCGACTGCTCGGCCCATCTTTCGAAGACTATCCTATAAAGCCGCAAGGATGGTACGCCGTGACTTTGAGCGATAGTGACAAGTCCAGCGTCGATCTTGTGTAGATAGGGTCTCAGAGCAATTCCACCTCCACCCTTCCAGTGGTACGTATATAGCCGCGCATTTCCCGACTTTTCAATGGATCGTGCCCAGTCAAGCAGCTTCCTCAAGCTAGGCTGATGTTTCTCAGGGGCATCTGCTATGGAGGCCTCAAAGTCATCGGCACCAGGGATGAGGCGGCCCGATTCTCCACGCTGTTGTTGAGACTCCTCAACCCGGTCTCGAACCTGAACAAGATACTCCTGTGCCTCGGGAAGGGGGATAACCTGGTCGACGTCGATGAGCAACTCATTGCCATAGCGATGGACTCGTAGGCGAACGCAACGGATATCAAGCCCTGCATCATTGAGCCAGAGCACGGAGGTCGTTAGCTCTTTGGAGAAACCTTCGGATACGAGCAGGATTCGCGGACGCTCTGTAGCCACTTGGTACTCGCTTACGCCGTCTTCGTTGGCTAAGAAATTGTGGATGCGCTCTTGGGCGTCTTCGTCGATACCACGCATCTGAAGGTATTGCCGATGTGCATCGACGATCTGTTCGAGCGTCATGTTGGCCGCCATAGCCGCATACCGGATGGACTGAAGCTCCATGTGCTCGCCGGTGTCGCCTCGCTTCAATTCAACAACGACAAGGTCCCGGTCTTTCCCAATGCCCAGTAGATCAATGCTTCTTCCGCTGTCGGCCCAGTTGCTAAACTCCTCGGCTACGATGAAGAGGCCATCTTCTATGACTTCAGGCTGGTCACGGATGATGCGCTGGAGGTCTTGCCGCTCCAAGACTCCTTCGCTGCCGAGCGATGTGCGGTCTATCTCTTGGAACTTGTCTTTGTCCTTCGACATTCGATAAAGCATGGTTCCTCCTGATACTCGCTCAAATATCGCTGAACCATGAGGCAAACGCAAGACCGGACGCTCGGTTCGGGGGAAAGTGAAAAGGCCCTTTCGGGCGAGGTCCGAAAGGGCCTTTGATGTGGGCCGGGTCACCGGCGTTGGCGGTTGGCGCTATGCCGCGCGAATGCTTGAGGTCCGCGCCCTGGCCGGTCGCTTGGATACCTTCTTCTGTACCGGGGCCGGAGCCAACTCCATGCCGAAAAGGCTCGGCTTGCGGATGTCTGCCATGTAGCCGCACATCAGGCACTCGCGGTACTCTCCGTACATATCCCGGTTCTGGTGCATGTCGCCCTGGCACCTTGGACAAGCCTTGAACATAATCATCTCGATTCCTCCTTCCGTTTCCGACAAACTCGATAGACTTTCAGATTTCGTGCGTTTGGGAGTTGCTCCTCGCAGTAGGTAGACGCTCCGGCCGTTCGAGAAGTTCCCGCTGTCTTGTACACCCCCTCTATGCATCTCTCCCCCGGCGGAGGAGAGACCAACGAAACCGCCCGGCTCTACAGTCAACTCCCTTGACATACTCTGTATCAAGTTATACAATGTGCATCGTTACCACTATAACGCCGCTTCGATCCATTTGGTTAGTATGCTTTTCGATCCTGACAGGCCTTCCACCAGACGCTCAGGTGTTGTCAATAGAACGTCCACTTTCCCTCCGGGGTTAGCGGGAGCGCTGCAGGACATCCTCGAGGAGGCGAGCCGCGCGAGAGAGTCGGCGCGCGCCCGTCCCCAGCACGACCCTTCGACAAGCTCCGGACGAACGGGGAATAAGGGGAGAGGAAGTAAGCGACCGGAAATCGACGGGGTTTACATTATCAGCGTCGCTGCGCGCATCCTCGAAATGCACCCGCAGACGCTCCGCAAGTATGAACGCGCGGGGCTGGTCCGGCCCACCAGGACCGAGGGAATGCTCCGGCTCTACTCGGAGCTCGATATCGCTCGGCTCCGACTCATCAAACACCTGGTCGGGGACCTGGGCCTGAACCTGGCAGGCGTGCAGCTCGTGCTGGAACTGTTCAACAAACTGCTCGGCATGAAGGTGGAATTGCGACGGAAGGACGGCGGGGATATAAGGCAGGCAATCGATGACAGCATCGATGAGATGATCGCACTGCTGTATTCGCGACAGGAGCGCTAGAACGTACCTTTCATCCGCTTCCCAAATCATCGATATATAAAGGGTGGAGTAAATGAGCGAACATGAGGATAGCGCCGAGGAGGTCTCGGCGCAGGGCGAAGAAAGAGAAAATACGGACGACTGTGAGGCGACGGACGATCTTCAGGCCCGTCTTGAAGAGGCGGAGCGAGAGCGAGAGCAGTTCAAGGGCATTGCGGCGCGCGCGCAAGCTGACCTCGTCAACTACCGCAGGCGGGCCGATGAGGAAAAGGACGAGATTCGACGGAGCGCGAAGTCGTCATTGCTCACGAAGATCATCTCGACGGTCGACGACCTGGACCGTGCCCTGGCGATGATACCAAGTGCAGAGTCGGCCGGATGGAGTGAGGGGATCCAGCTCGTGCGACGAAATCTGGTCACCACGTTGGATTCCGAGGGCGTGACGAGGCTCGAATCACTGGGGAAACCGTATGACCCGGCATACGCGGAGGCCCTGCAATTTCGAGAGACGGAAGATGGTGAAGAGGGGACCGTGGTTGAGGTCTATAAGGAAGGGTATATGTACAGAGACCGGGTACTGCGGGCCGCGCAGGTCGTTGTTGCCAAACGCCCCGAGCAGCCGGAAACTGACGAATCGAACGAAACGAACAGCGACAAGGAGACTGGATAATGGCGAAGATTCTGGGCATCGATCTGGGCACGACCAACTCGTGCATGGCCGTGATCGAGGGGGGCGAGCCCCGCGTAATCGAGAACGCAGAGGGCGGACGAACGACGCCGTCGGTGGCGGCGCTCAACCCTAAGAGCGGCGAGCGCTACGTCGGGACAACGGCCAAGCGGCAAGCCGTGACAAACTCTGAGAACACCATCTTCTCGGTGAAGCGGTTCATGGGACGCCGCTACGGCGAGGACAGCGTGCAGCGGGACTTGAAGCTCGTTCCCTTCAAGGTGGACAAGCACACCAATGGCGACGCTTATGTCGTCATGGGCGACAAGAGCTACGCCCCGCCTGAGATGTCGGCGATGATCCTCCAGAAGCTCAAGCAGGACGCGGAGTCCAAGCTGGGCGAGACGATCACACAGGCCGTCATCACCGTTCCTGCCTACTTCAACGACAGTCAGCGAAACGCTACGAAGGATGCTGGCCGGATCGCCGGGCTTGAGGTGCTGCGGATCATCAACGAGCCCACGGCTGCATCACTCGCTTACGGTCTGGACAAGAAGACTGAAGAGACCATCGCGGTGTACGACCTTGGAGGCGGCACATTCGACATTACGATCCTGCAGATCGGCGAGGGCGTGTTCGAGGTGAAGTCCACCAACGGGGACACGCACCTCGGTGGAGACGACTTCGACCAGCGCATCATGGACTGGATCGTCGAGGAGTTCAAGCGAGATCAGGGTATCGACCTTGCAAACGACCGCATGGCCCTTCAGAGACTGCGAGAGGCGGCCGAGAAGGCGAAGATTGAGCTCTCGTCGCTGATGGAGACGGAGATCAACCTTCCGTTCATAACGGCGGACGCGTCCGGACCGAAACACCTAGTGATGAGCCTTTCGCGCTCGAAGCTGGAGCAGCTCGTGGGAGACCTCGTGGAGAGGTCGATAGGTCCCTGCAGGCAGGCCCTCAAGGACGCTGAGATCGATGCGGGCGGCGTGGACGAGGTGATCCTCGTTGGCGGCATGACGCGGATGCCCTCGGTGCAGAAGGCCGTCCAGGACCTCTTCGGTAAGGAAGCGCACCAGGGCGTGAACCCGGATGAAGTCGTTGCAGTGGGCGCAGCCATTCAGGCGGGCATCCTGCAGGGCGACGTCCAGGACCTGCTGCTGTTGGACGTTACGCCCCTGACACTGGGAATCGAGACGCTGGGCGGCGTGTCCACGGCGCTCATCCCGCGAAACACGACAATTCCGACGGCCAAGACGGAGACGTTCACCACGGCGGCTGACAGCCAGACGAGCGTCGAGGTCCACGTGCTCCAGGGCGAGCGTGATATGGCGGGCAACAACAAGAGCATCGGACGATTCATGCTCGACGGAATCCTGCCCGCTCCTCGGGGCATACCTCAGATCGAGGTAACGTTCGACATCGACGCCAACGGCATCCTGAACGTTTCGGCCAAGGACAAGGGAACGGGCAAGGAGCAGAAGATCACGATAACGGCGAGTTCCGGCCTGAGCGACGATGAGGTCGACCAGATGGTCAGCGATGCGGAGGAGCACGCGGAGGAAGACAGGCAGCAGCGCGAAAAGGTGGAGACCCGCAACGCCGCGGAAAACGCGGCGTTCGCCGCCGAGAAGCTCGTCCAGGAGAATGAGGACAAGATCCCGGAGGAGATGAAGGAAGACATCAACGGCAAGATCGCCGCCGTGCGCGCCGCCATCTCCGACGAAGACACCGACAGGATCAAGTCGTCCATGGACGAACTCAACACCGCGCTCCAGGGTGTCGGACAGGCCGTATATGGCGCTCAGCAGGGAGAACCGCAGGCCTCCGCCGAAGACGCGAATGCGACTGCCGAGGAGTCGGACAACGACGACGAGGGCACGGTCGAAGGAGAGTTCCGCGAGGTGAAGTAGCCATAAGAGGGTACCCAATAAGCCCCAGGAAACCGTTCATGGTGAGCTTGTCGAACCATGAAATGCGTCTCGACCCTTCGACGGGCTCAGGGTGAACGAATGCTCTTTTGGACACCCTCTAAAACAACCTTCGACCAACCACCTCCAGTAGGGGCGATTCGCGAATCGCCCCTACTGCCATTCTCATGGTAGGTGGCGCCGGTGGCACCGGCATGAATGACAGCCACGTAAATGGTCCCTGATGCACCCACCTACCGTCATTGCCCGCGAGGGAACCCTTTGCACATCCCCCGTCATTCCCACGTTCGGAGACCCTTGCACACACCCCGTCATTCCCGCGAAAGCGGGAATCCATGTTCGTGGTCCAAGCTGGAGGAAGCCCATTGTCAGGCGCTTTCTCAGCGGCAGAGGGTTACGCAAAGACCTCCTTTCGCGGGAATGACGGGAAATGTTACCCCGACCTGATTCCGTGCATCGGGAAGATCAGTCCCTGCACCGCGCCGACACTGGCCTCGGCGAAAGTCCTCGCGTCCTTCTCCGCGCCTCGTATGATGTCCGGGAGGGTATCGCTGTCCGGGAGAGACTCGACCCCGTATTGCTGGCGGTACGACTCCGGGATTTCATCATTCAGGTCCTGTTCTGACATGACCCCGTAGGCGAGAGTCCAGGATCGGGCCACGGCCTGCAGGTCATATCCGCCTCCGCCGAGTGCGAGCCACTTCGGGGCCTTGCCGGAGAACTCGGCGACGACCCTGCCGAAGCCCTGCGTCGTGAGTGCGAGATGGGTGATGGGATCGAGGTAGTGGGAGTCGATGCCGAGTTGAGTTACCAGCACGTCCGGACGGAAGGCATCCAACAGTGGGAGGACGACCTGCTGGAATGCCCAGTAGTAGGTCTCGTCGCTCGTGTATGGGTAAAGAGGAACGTTTACCGAGTAGCCTCTTCCCAGTCCCGTGCCGGTCTCCTGAACGTACCCCGTTCCGGGGAAGAGGAATTGACCTGTTTCATGCAGGGAGATAGTGAGGACGCGGTCGGTGTCGTAGAAGGCGAATTGGACGCCGTCCCCATGGTGGCAGTCGATGTCGACGTAGGCGATGCGAAGTCCGCGACGGAGCATCTCCTTTATCGCGAGCACGGGGTCGTTGAATACGCAGAAGCCATAGGCGTACCCGGGCATGGCGTGGTGGAGTCCGCCGGAAATGTTGAATGCGGCATCGTACCCCTCATCCAGGAGGAGCTCGACACAGCGCATGGAACCTCCGGTGGAGAGCATGGCGGCGGCGTACATGCCCTCATACGCGGGGTTGTCTCCTGCCCCAAAGTTGAATTCCATTGGGTTTACGGAAGTGTCGCCCCGCCCTACCCGTTCCACGGCATCGATGTACTCTGGCGTGTGGAAGGTGGAGACCTCCTGCGCCGTTGTGGCTCGTGGAGCGGTAAGAGTTGAATGATCGGGCTGGAACAACCCATAGGCGTCGGCAAGCTCATAGGTATAACGTAGTCGAATCGGGCGCATGGGATGGGTCTCGCTCAGAACGTGGCGAGATAACTCATCTCCATATACGAACGCTGACTTAGTGGGCATTGAAAGGGCTGCCGTAGTGTTTGCGGCCGCGATGTTGGAAAACGATGCTACTGTTCGCCGGAGGCGCCGCGCTCGGCGCGAATGCGGTCGATCGTCGTCTGGAGACGGTCGGGGTCCGCCCCCAGCTGGATGGCGACGTCGATGTCAATCTCCGCACGCTCATCTTCACCCAGGATGATGAGAACGATGGCGCGATTGACGTGCGCGTCACGATCTCGAACCCTCAGACCAATCAGGCGGTCGTACTCCCACAGGGCGTCCTTCGGGCGGCCAAGCGCCATGAAGATCGACGCCCGGTAGTTGTGGACCTCGGCGTACTGCGGCTCGATCTTCAGGATCTGCTCGAGGTCGACGAGGGACTCCTCGAAGAACTCAAGCCTCACGTAGACCATCGCGCGGTTGAGATAGGCATCGACCATCGCGGGGTTGAGGTCTATTGCCGACGAAAAGTCCTCAAGGGCGCTGGCGACATCCAACAGGGACATTCGCGCGACGCCGCGATTGTTCAGATAATCTGCATCGTCCGGCTCCAGCTCGATGGCCTTTGTAAAGTCCGCTTCCGCCGAGTCGAACTCCTCTATCGCGAGGTAGGACGCGCCCCTGTCGTTGTAGGCGTCGCTGAATGTGGGATCGAGCTCAATGGCCTTCGTGAACAGGTTGATGGCGAAGTCGTTGTCTCCCGCGTCGGAGTATGACACCGCCGCGACGTAGTATTCCTCGGCAGTGGGCGGAGTGTCGTCGGAGGCAGGTTCTAGGGTGGGTTCCGGCTCAGGTGTTGGCGAAGGCGAGGGAGAAGGTAACGGCGTGGGCGACGGGATAGGTGTCAGGGTGGGAAGCGGTGTGGGATCGACGTCCGGTGATGATTCCCCACATGCCGCAGCGAGAACAAGCAGCGCAAAAAGGCCCGCGACTAAACGGAGGGTGTGCATATGACCGCCTCGAACCAGCCAGAGTTTGCGACGGCCGTTCGACTCTCCTCGATTATATCAGAGCGAGGGAACGGAGACCTAAGCCAGCACGACGATGCGACCGGCCAAGAGGAGGATCTCGATGTACCTGCGCAGAAGCTTCACCAAGGCGTGGGCAATGAGAGCTGCGACAACTCCTATCAGGCCGCCGGCGATCACGTCGAGGGGATAGTGAACGCCCGCATAGACGCGGGACAACGCGTAGAGCGCCGAAACCGCCAGGAGCGCGCTGCCGACCCGGCGGTTGAAGACCCAGACGGCAGTCGATACCGCAAAGGCCAGGGCTGCGGCGTTTGCGGGAAACGACGAGTCGGTGGGTTCGTAGAAGAGCAGCGACACCTCGTGATCGACAAATGGGCGTTCGCGGAAGAGGACGTTATTCAGTATCTCTATCGACCCGTTGGCAAAGGCCAGGGCCAGGACTGCGGCAATGACGCCAAGCTGATAGCGGCGGCGGGAGCCGGTATCGGCGGCGAACCAGAGGGCCAGGAGTGTAAGAGCCAACGCAACCGGAACGAGGTAGTCGCTGACTACGATCTCGATGAGGGCGTCGAAGGCGGGCGCCTTGCCGACAAAGCCGTTCAGCCAAAGAAATAGGGTTTCGTCCATGTCCGCCACGTCCGTCCATGCTTTCTGAGGAACCGGATGTTATTCGCCAGGGCGCGGATGTATTGCGTTCGTTTGAGGGACTCGATCCCGTTTTCGATCTGGGTGGGATGGTCCATGTTCCTGTTGAGGAGTGATGTCACCGCGAAGGTGAGGGCAAGTGCCGTTATCGTGCCGAGGATGAAGTACAGGCCCTGGAAGTTCCCGTCGAGACCGCCTTCGTAGTCGTTGATGTTGCGTTCGGCGGTTGCGAAGAACAGGACAGGTCCGGCTATGGCGAGGGTGATTCCAAGCGTTCGAGACCACAGGGAGGACTTGAAGAGGAGGAGAGCGTTGAGCCTGCCGAAGGACGCCGCCAATTGCAGGATGCCGATGGCCGCGATGACGACCATGAGATAGTAGTCGATGGCAAAGCTGAACATGCCGGTTCAGGCCGCTCTATCCGTTCGGGAAGGAGGGAGGGCAGTAGACACGTTCTGACGTCACTCCTCGACCCAGTGGCGGAAGAGGGTCTTTGCCTCGTCGGGAAGATCCTCAAACACGTCGCGCCTGACGAGAGGCGCTTCGCTCGGCTTGCCGCCGGTCTCGACGATTATCTGGGTATGGTCCGGCGTTCCCGGCCGCTGCACGGAGAGGTTAAGCCACCAGGGGGCGTACCGCGCGATGACGGCGGTGCGCGGACGGTCGCCATGGTTTGTCGCTACGCTGTGCCACAGACGGCTGTCGAACAGGAGGACGCTGCCCGCATCGCCAATTGCGCTGATCTCGGTTGGATACGGAGAATCACGGTCCACGTCTGTCTCGCCCGAGGGATTCTCGGGCGACCGGTGGCTGCCTGGAACGACAAGCGTTCCTCCCGTCTCCTCCGTGAATGGCGATAGCATGAAAATAGCGGTAATGTGCATCACGGCGTCGGGATACGGGGCCGGAACGTGGGTCGCGACCGTCTGGTTGAAGGGCCAGTCGGAATGCCAGTATCCTCGCGCGTTGCCGGGATGGTTCATGACCGCCCCCACTGACGATATGCGCGTGTAGGGACCGAAGATGCTCTCGCACGGGTCGACGATCCGACGGTCGGCGAGATAGCGACCAAATCCCGGAACGTGGTTGATGAGGCCGCCAAGAGCGGCCACGCCGCTCGCTCCGATGCGATGGCCCCGCGCGCGGACGTTCGCCTGCATTTGCTCGTTGATTCGCTGGTGTGCCGAGACAGCGCCTTCGACCTCTTCCCGCACGGAGTCGACTGCGTCCTCAGGGATGACTCCTTCAAGGATGCAGAATCCGTCCATATCAAGGCGTCGGAGTGTTTCGTTCGTATTCAAGTGCTTCTCACGGTTGGAGTGGTTGAACTGCAGCCCAATGATATCCACCTGCCTCAAGCGACACAAGCAGCGCTCACACTAAAATCGTGGTGACTGTTCAGAGTCGGTGAGATATGCAGGAATTGTCTGTCATTCTGAGGAGCGCAGCGACGAAGAAACTACAATCTCTCCCCCGCCAGGCTGACAGGGGTAGGCAAAATGCGAATCGTAACTACGATCAGGCCCCGCCTCTCTGTCATTCCCAGCACCCTCCCTGTCATTCCGAGCGGAGCGAGGAATCTAAAATCCATAACCGCAAGACCGGACAGCCAAGGCAACGCTTCTCATCATGACCAATAGTCGAACCGGGTAAGAATTTTCCATGTCAGCTTTACTTTATGGCAGACATCTTAGATTCTTCGACTCCGCTCCGCTGCGCTCAGAATGACAGTGAGGGGGCTCCTTTCTCATTCATGGAACCGGATTGATGGTCAAATACATACCCCTTCAGCCCCCGCCAGGGGAGAGATACAGAGAGAGGGTTTTCGCTATCCGTCTCACCGAGTCTGAACACTTGCGGAGTATGACTTCGGCTTTACACGGTCTCCTGTGATATCCTACACTCTGGATGGCTGGTCCAAGCAAATCTATCGTGAGGGAGGTACGAAATGGGTAAAGGCGGACGCCCCAAACGAGAGTCAAGGAAGGCAAAGAAGACGGCACCCAGCATGACGAGTATCTCTTCGGTCGGTATCGTAGCCACACCCGAAGTCGAGGTCATCAGGAAGAAGCGAAAGTCGAGAGAAGAGGACTTCTAGCTGGGAAACAGCGACTGGAAGACCGAAGGGGGCAGACATCAGTCTGCCCCCTTCGCTTTGTTACAGGGTCGGGATTCTGCCGGATCCCCCCTCATCATGCGATGAGGAAAGGGACCGGCAACACTTTATCTACTCTTCCGACTCGCCGGCTTCACCTTCGTCCGCTGCCTCGGACTCCGCTTCGACTTCAGGTTCTTCTTCCGGAGGCGGGGCCACGGCGACGAAACTGTAGGTATCACCGCCACCGGCAAGGAGGCGCTCAACAACTCTCGGCGACGTATCACGCGGATAGGGGCTGAGAGACCACTTGTCCTCCAGTATCTTGCTCACCTGCTCGGCGGTCATGGGCTTGTTCTCGTTCGCGAGCAGGACACGAAAGATCGACTCCTTCAGGGGAGTATCGGGAAGAAGGAAGTCCCGGTCGTCGGCGGCATTATAGGCCACCTGCTGAATGAGGTCCTCCGCCTCCATGTCCTCGATGACGTCTGCCGTCAGAGACTGTCTCATGACATATCCCATGCGCGAAACGATCATTGGCTTGATGGCCCTTCCATGATCGCCGGCGCTGTTTACGTCGATGTAGTACTCGATCGCCTGTTGCTCGTTGGTCTCTGCCATGTGTCTCCTATCCTCGCCTTGCAAAGCTGACATACATTACTAGCACCATTGCATCATCCGGTCAACGTTTTGTGGGTGAAATGTCCCGGTTCACTTGAACCAAAACGTGACAGGCTGTCGAGAGTTGTCCGATAAGGCTCACGCAAATACGAGTTGTGGGGAGTCAGTCAAAGTGCCTGAAAGACTCCACCGACGAGATCGTCGTCAAGGTCTTGAGGGACGGTGCGAGGGTCGAGGAGGACTTGCTCCGACTCTATCCTTCCCACTATAGGAGGTTCGCCTCGTCGCAATGCGGCGGCGAGAGCATTAGCGCCTCCCGTCACCCTCGTCGCATCGATGGACAGCAGGGTCGTCGGCAGCGTCTCGCCCGGCAGGCTGCCGCCTCCAACGGTTGAGTGACCCGAACGCACGGAGGTCGGTCCGCCGATAGCGGATCTCCATGCCCCCACCCTCCCTGCAAGTGCATCGGAAGACTGGGAAATCATGCGCCAGATGGGGACTTTCGACGTCGCCTCGTCCTTTAGGTAGTGGAGAAGCGTTGCGTACAGTGCCGCCAGGCTGCCCTTGTCTATCCTCACCGCGCGGGCAAGGGGATGTCTTGCGACCACGCCGACGAGATCGGCGCTCCCGACGATGATGCCGGCCTGCGGTCCTCCCAGCAGCTTGTCCCCCGAAAAGAAGGCGAGAGAGGCCCCCTCCCTCATGCTCTCCTGCGGCATGGGCTCGTGGGCCATGCCGAACTGGGCGGTATCCAGGAGGCATCCGCTCCCGAGATCATGGAGGACGGGAATGCCGGAGCGCTCCCCAAGCTTAGTCAGTTCATTTAGCGACGGCATGTTGGTGAACCCGACCACACGGAAGTTGCTTGCGTGTACGGAGAGGATGGCCCCCGTATTCTCCGTGATCGCAGCCTCGTAGTCTCGGACATAGGTCTTGTTGGTCGTTCCCACCTCCACGAGGGTCGCGCCGCTCTGTCTGAGGACATCAGGGATTCGAAAACCACCTCCGATCTCCACGGCCTCACCTCGTGAAACGATGACCTCCTTGCCGGTCGCCACTGCGGCCAGCCCCAGGAGGACTGCGGACGCATTGTTGTTCACCACGAGAGCGGCCTCTGCCCCCGTGAGTCGGCAAAGAAGATCGGCGACACGTCCCTGTCGGGAACCCCGGCGACCCGTTTGAAGATCGAACTCAAGGTCTCCATACCCTTCCGAGGCGGTGCGCATCGCATCCAATGCCTCGTCGCTCAGGGGCGCACGACCCAAGTTGGTGTGAAGAATCACGCCTGTGGCGTTTATCACCGGCGTCGGGAGCGAGCGCGACAGGGATGAGACCCGCTCTTCAACAGCCTCCACCACGGAATCGAGATCGGGCGCTGAACTGCCGTTCCCAATGGACTCCCGCGCCTGATCGATCTCCGACCTGACGAGGTCGAGCACCGTGTCCCGCGAGAATTCCCGAACGAGACTGAGCACCCGCTCGTCGTCGAGAACTTCGTTGACACTGGGAAGACCGCGAAACTGAGATTCCATAATTTGACTGAATTATACCCGACCCCGCACACGCTTTGGCGAGACGAATCAGGGAGGCTCCAAAACCCCTCACTCATCCTGTCCAAGTCCAACACAGTTGGCGTCCCTCTCCGTAGAAAAGGTAACTGCTCAGACTTCGTGAGATCCCTCGACGCACATACAGCCACCGTCATTCCCGCGTAGACGGGAATCTAATCCCCTCTCCCGTTCGCGGGAGAGGGCTAGGGTGAGGGTGTTCCTCTCAACAACTCTGAACACTCATCCTCAGGTTGATTGTCTTGACACGAGGTCTAATAGACAATAGTTAACGTAACTATGCTCGAGGTTGGCACAAAAGCGCCGGACTTCACGATCACGCTCGGAACCGGAGACACGTTCACGCTCTCGGAATACCGGGGACGGAACGTCGTTCTCTTCTTCTATCCGATGGCGTTTACCCCCGGCTGTTCGGCGGAAGTCGGAGGATTCTGCGAATTCTACGGCGATATCTCCGCGTGGAACGCCGAGGTGATTGGTATCAGCCCCGACAAGCCGGAGACGGTCGAGCGCTTCGGCAACAAGATGCAAACGCCGTTTCCGATGGGCAGCGACAGCAGGAAAGAGGTCCGCAAGCTGTACGGTGCTGAGCGGCTGTTTGGCCTGATCACGACTCGGGTGACCTACGTCATCGACGGCGAAGGGACCATCCGAGGATTGATTCACAGCGAATTTGGCGTCACAAGTCACGTTGAGTACGCGCTCAAGACCCTTGAGAGCCTGTCGTAGGACCGGACCTTTCGATGTACAGTGGGTGTTACGGCTGGGGCGCGGGTCCAAGTACTCGGTAGCCCAGGTTCTCTTCCGTGCGTTCGGCAACGGGCAGGACTTCTATGAGGACGTGTGACACCCCGACGACGTCACCGTTCTCGTCGAAGCTGTAGTCGTCTCCGATCGCGCCGCTCCACGTGAGGTTGTAGAGACAGTCTCGAAAACCGTCGGCGTCCTGGTCGTCGTCGGTCTGCCGGAGACACTCGGCCGCAATGTGGACATCGTCGTATGCCGAGCCTTGGAACCACGGCCAGGGAGCGACCCCGTCATAGCGGGCTTTGTAGTTTACGAGGAACTCCCTGCCCACTGAGGTGTCCAGATCAGGGTTGGGGACGACGGCCTTGAGGCCTGTGGCAGCCTCTCCGGCAATCTTGAGGGCCTCGGTTCCCGTGGGAACTATCTCGGAGTATATGGGGCCGTTGTACCCCAGCTCGCGAACCTGCTTCAAGATAGTTCCCCCTGACGCCTCTCCCTGTACGGCTACCAACATTGCATCGGGTTCCTCATTGATCAGCTTTGTGATCTGGCTGCGGAAATCGATGATGTCGGAAGAGTAGCTCTCAGCAGCAGTGACTGTGCCTCCAAGCTCTTCGAATCGAGTCACGACCGTGCGACGGACTCCCTCGACGTAGTCTGTTGACTCGGTGAGGGTGGCGAGCCTCCGGACTCCTTCGACCCAGAGAGTGTTGCCGATGTCCGTCCCGACCAGGAGCGCATTGATTGCGGTGCGGAAAATATAGTCTCCGGCATTGGTGATGTCAGGGCTTGTGGATGATGGCGAGAGAAGAACAACCCCTTCCTTCTCGGCAAGAGGCGCGATGCCCAATGTCCCGCTGCTGCAGGTAGGGCCGAGGATGATCTTGACGCCTTCCACGTCGGTCAGCTTGTTGTAGGCGGTGATGGCGTCCTGCGCGTTGCACTTGGAGTCCTCGATGATCAGCTTCAGCATTCGACCGTTGACGCCGCCGGCGGCGTTGATCTCCTCAACGGCGAGGAGCTTCGACTGGGACAACGGCACGCCGTAGGTCTCGCCTACCCCTGTGAGAGAATCGAGCGCGCCGATGACGAACGGTTCCGGGGAGTCGGTTCTTGCACCTTGAACTGCCGACGACTCGTCGGAGGAGGTTGGCGTCGAATCGGTACCGCATGCAGGGAACAACAGAACAGGCAAGGCAAGCAGGACAAATCGGATCCACGTTGTTGCATTCATCGCGAAACACGCCTTCCCACCCTGACTCTAGTCATAAGATACCGGTACATCATATTCTATCAGGTGACTAAGCGATCCTTTAGGACTCGGACAATGAAATCAAGAATGGCGAGACTCAAAGGTCCGTGCAGAGAAGCCACCTAAGTTCAGGTGTTCACGACTGCCCAGTCTGGAGAGCCGTCCGATATGGTATAGTGCGACTGCGACCCCCGCGAAATGCGTGGACACACTCCTTTCAGGAGCGAGAGATGGCAATCGTTTTCGTTCCTCCACTCATGCAGAAACTGACGGACGGCCAGGGTACTGTGGAAGTGCCCGGCAAGACTGTCCGCGAAGTCATCAAGAACCTCGAGGCGGCCTATCCCGGCACGCAGGCCCGCCTCGTAGACGGCTTCAAGCTCAAGCCTAACATTACGGTGGCAGTCGATGGCGAGGTGACTCCCATCGGCATGCTTCAGAAAGTGACCGAAGATAGCGAGGTGCATTTCCTCCCAGCTATCGGGGGAGGAATCTTCTCCTCTGCTTAGAGCGAGTTCCGCTCAAGGCTAGGGGTGGAAGAGCTGCCCCTGAACGTTCGGGTCGGGCGGGGCCTCCTCAGCGGGAGCCGGCGACACGTCGATTGAGGCGTTTGGCCGGATGATGATCTTCCCAACGTCGCCTCCATCCAAAAGCTCCATTGCGGACTCGATGTCTTCGAGGCCGACCTCCTTGGAGATGATGGGGCGCAGGTCCACAACTTTGCTCTCAAGAAGCCATCTCGTCTTGTACCACGTGTCGAATATACGCCGTCCGTTCAGGGCGAGCACCGTGAGATTCTTGAATATCATGCTCTCGGCGACATCAATGCGGACGGGCTTGGCCGGTATGCCGAATAGGGTCACCCTTCCGCCGTTGCGCACGCCTCGAAAGGCCGCGTCGATGGACGATTGGGCGCCGCTCATTTCGAGCACTATGTCGACTCCGAAGCCCTCGTTGGTCTCGATGAGCCAGTCGGCCACGCCGTTATCAGACCCGCCTGACGCGGCGTTGTAGACCTTATCTGCGCCGAGAGCCTTCGCGAGGGAGAGCCGGTAGTCGTTGATGTCGGCGGCGAGGACACTGAATGCCCCGGACGCCTTGGCAATTCCAATGGCGAACAGACCGACGGGGCCGCAGCCTAGAACGGCCACGCTCTGGCCTGCAAGGTCATGCGCCAGCGTGGCGAAGACGGCGTTGCCGAACGGCTCCTGGAGCGTCGCGATCTCCGGCGGAAGCTTGTCCCTATCGTTCTGCCAGACGACGGTCTCGGGCACGGAGACATACTCCGCAAACACGCCGTCACGGTCGACACCGAGAATCTTCGTGCGGGGACACATGTGGGCCTGCCCCGTTCGGCATTGGAAGCACAGACCACACGTGATGTGACTCTCGGCGGAAACATAGTCCCCTGCCCTGACCTGGGAAACGTCCGCCCCGACCTCCACCACGGTTCCGGCGAACTCGTGCCCTACCGTCAGGGGCGGGTTGACCCGGTTCGCCGCCCAGTCGTCCCAGTTCCAGATGTGAAGATCCGTGCCGCATACGCTCGCAGCTTCAACGGCGACGAGGACTTCGTCCCGTCCAATGGAAGGGACAGGAACGTCTTCAATGACCAGGCCGGGCTGTGGCCCGACCTTGCGAGCGGCTTTCATCGTTTTGGGCATTCACTATTCCTTTGAATTTATCTCGCAGTCCCTGTGCCCTTGGTACTCAGTCAACTTGAATATAACAAACTGGACAGATACCGATTTATCCCCTCTCCCGTTCGCGGGAGAGGGCTAGGGTGAGGGTGAATTGTAATACCAAAACTATGTTGACTAGCTCCACGTAAACTGCCCTTCGACATCCTCGAAGCTTGCCCCTTACTCCATACGGGGTGAACGACATGTGCTGTTGCTTGTATGGAACTGATGGGCACTACCTTTGCCATCTATCCCGAGAGCGGGGCAAGTCGTTCGACTTCCAGACCCCTCGGGCGGGCGAAATCCTTGTAGCGGGTGCGAATCTCGACGCCGTTCAGGGAACGAGTGAAGCCTGCTGCCTTGTCCAGTCGCTTCACCTCGACCTCCACAACGTTCCTCCCTTCCCTGAGCAGGTCGATATCCAGATGCCAGCGGAACCAGTGGACGGACATGCCGAGCGGACCTTCGAACGGGCTGCCTCGAGGGCTGAGCGGCAGCCTCAGCGCTCGCTCGTCCGTGATCTCGACTTCGGAAATACCCAGTACCCGTCCGTTGAACCGGAATTCCACGTCGTCCTCGACGCAGAAATACGAGAAGCGGAGCGTGAGCACCGGCGACCTCATCTCTCCGTCTGCGTGGGCGCTCTCCAGATCGTCAGAGACTACGACCGGAACGGATACCGTCTCGCCCTCAACCAGGTCGGCGGGGAGGTAGCGTTCCGGCGGATCGGTGATCTCGTCCTCGGGCCTGTGGGGCGTCTTGGGGTATCCCCCTTGGTAGTCGACCAGTTCCTCGAGGACGAGGCCGCTCTCCCGAGGCTGAAGGATGTAGCGCTTGTCGCGACGGGCGAAGGCGTCCGGGTAAGCCATCTCTCGAAGGATGTCGTACTCCACCTGGCTGAACGGCCATCGGAGATAGCCGAGATACAGCCCATCGGCCCCCTGTCTTCGCGCCGTCTGGGCGAATGCCCTGTACATTTCGAGCTGCGGTACTGGCGTACGCTCGTCGTAGACCCGACGTGTCGGGCGGACATACGTCCCCGTGTCAGAAGACTGAGCGGCATCTACGAGCCAGCCAACGTCGAATGCCCCCGTGTCCATGAACTGCTCGGACATCTGCCCGACGACCATATCGAGACTGCCGTTCGCCAGCCACGTCTCCACGTCGAGACCGAGTCGAAGATTCGCTTCTCTCTGGTGGAACACCCGCGCCGCGACGGTGATCTTTCTCTCCTGTGCATCACCTATCTCGTCGGCCATACGGCTGACATCGGCAAGGAAGTCGGTCATATCCTGGGCGTGCTTCTCTTCCTCGCCCGTCTTGAAGTACTTGGGCACGAACATGAAGTCGAGCTCCACGCCCTCGGCCTTGTAGTCGGACATGATCTCGCGGAGAACGTTGAGCTTGTCCTCGCGTACCGCCGGATGCGTGTAGTCGTAACACCATTCGTATCGAGGATGGTGGTCGTCCTTCTCCAACATGCAGACCTCATCGGCGCGATGCCACTTGAGGATTCCGCACCTGTCGGAGCCCGGGCGATCGCAGCTCTGCAGCTTGAGACTGGGATAAACCTTCACGCCCATCTGCCTGCCGTGGTTGACGACCTCTCGGACCTGATCGGTGCCGAGCTCCCGCGCGCCCTGCACCATGCGCATGATCCGCCAGTCGATGTAGCTGTCCCAAACGTCCTGCATCTGGCCGACGACTCGCCCGACCTTGCTGTCGTGGAAGTAGACGTCCCCGTATCCAAGACCGAAGGCAAGCACGTCGACTCCTGAGCCGAGCAGCTCATCGACCGGCCAGCGGAGCTTATCGATACTCAACGGTGGGTCGAGGCGCTTGGCGTGGAAGTGGTGCGCGTCCTGGTAGTAGATCAGCCGTGGGCGTTCCATCGCGTTGGCACTCTACTTGTGATTGAATACGAGCATGGCGATTCTGCGAGAAAGCATACCATGATAGGCCGCCTCATCACCGCCGCCGTTGGCATACCCGTGCTTGCCTTGGTCGTCTGGGTCGGCGGGCCTGTGTTCACCGTCGTAATCGCGGTCCTGGCCGCCATTGGTGCGGTCGAGGTGTGCGAGATGGGGCGTAAGCGGGGTCTGTCGCCCTCTCGGTATATTGCAGCGATTCTGGCCGCCGCGCTGGTACTCTCCCACTATGTGCTTGCTGAGCGCTGGTCGACGCCTGAGTATTTGCCTCTTGTAGCTATATCCATTGGCCTGACACTTGCGGCACTGATTCTCATGTTCTTCCCCGGTGGAGGACTCCGGGTGCGCGGAGTGGGCGTCACACTCGGAGCTATCGTGTATCCCGGCGCGCTGCTGGCCCATGCTCCACTCCTACGCGGGACCGAACAGGGACTTGAGTGGATCGTGTTTCTCCTCGCCGTCACGTTCTCCACAGACACGGCGGCCTACTTAGCGGGCAAGGCCATAGGAAAAAGACCTCTCGCCCCGACAATCAGCCCGAACAAAACATGGGAGGGAGCGATCGCGGGACTTGTAGGAGCGGTCACGGCCGCTGTAGCGGCAACCCTGGTACTCGATATCAACGCAAGCCAGCCGCTCATCGTGACATTGGGGGCGCTAATGGGAGTCGTCGGCCAGGCGGGAGACCTCTTCGAGTCGAAGCTGAAGCGACTCGCGGACGTCAAGGAGTCCGGCAGGCTGCTGCCGGGTCATGGGGGAGTTCTCGACCGGCTCGACTCCGTAGTCTTCAACCTGGCGCTGGTATACTACTTTGTAACAGGGGGTGCACTTTGAAGGGTCTGGTCGTCCTTGGCTCCACGGGTTCCGTCGGCGTGCAAACGCTGGACATCGTACGCGCATTCCCGGAAGAGTTTCGCGTCGTCGGCCTCGCGGCCCGCCGGAGTTTTTTGCCCCTTAAAACCCAGATCGAGGAGTTTCAACCCAAGTACGTCTCGTTCGAGGGCACGGACGACGAGAGAGCAGAATTCGCATCCAATGGCCGCGTCATCTGCTCCATGGAAGAAATGGTTGCCTTCCCGGACGTGGAGCTCGTCGTCTCCGCGACGGTCGGCGATGCGGCCCTGAGTCCCACAATCGCCGCTATCGAAGCGGGCAAGGAGATCGTTCTCGTTAACAAGGAGGCGATCATCATGGCGGGACCTATCCTCATGGAGCTGGCGCGCAAGCATCGTGTCGAGCTCCGTCCTGCCGACAGCGAGCCGAACGCCATCTGGCAGTGCATCCGCGGAGAGGGGCAGACGATATCGAGCCTGATAATCACCGCATCGGGAGGCGCGTTCCGCGACTTCGACATCGATATGCTCGACCGGGTCACGCCTGAGCAGGCGCTCAAGCACCCGACGTGGGACATGGGCCCGAAGATCACCATAGACTCGGCCACGCTGATGAACAAGGCACTTGAGGTCATCGAGGCCAAGTGGCTGTTCGACATGGAGTGGGAGGACATCGAGGTGGTCATACACCCCCAGAGCCTGATTCACTCGATGGTCGAGTTCGTGGACGGTTCGGTAAAAGCCCAGATCAGTCCGCCCGACATGCGTCTGCCGATCCAGTATTCGATGCTCTATCCGAAGCGAGTCCCCAACGCGGACATTCAGAGATTCGACGCCGTCGCCGCCGGCGAGCTGACCTTCAAGCCCCTGGACCCCGGCCGCTACCCATGCTTTCAGTTGGCGCTCGATGTAGCCAAGCGCGGTGGCACGTGGCCTGCCGCCCTCAACGGCGCCGACGAGACGGCCGTTGCGGCGTTCCTGGACGGACACGTCAAGTTCACCGACATCCCGGTCGTGATCGAAAAGGCGCTCCACGACTTTGCTTCCGTTGAAGACCCCACGATTGACGACATAATCGCGGCGTCCACGTGGGCCAAGCAGCGCGTCGCGCAGATCGCGAGGATGTAATGCCTGTTTCTTCCTGCTTCATGTATTCCAATCGCATCTCCAAAACAACAACCACCTTTACCGTCATTCCCGCGAACCCACCGTCATTCCCGCGAAGGCGGGAATCCATACAACCAGGACAGCAAGAATGCCTCGCATTCACCAGGAATCGGTGTAGCTGACCATGTTTGGTCTTCCCGGCTGGCTGCTCATCGTCCCCGTCCTCGGGTTCCTGATCTTCATTCACGAGCTCGGCCACTTCGCCACGGCCAAGTGGTTCGGCATCAAGGTCACGGAGTTCGGATTCGGCTTCCCTCCGCGCATCTTCGGCGTTCGATACGGCGATACGGTCTACTCGCTCAACTGGATACCGCTCGGCGGATTCGTTCGCATGGTCGGCGAAGAGGACCCGTCGCACCCGCGGAGTTTCGCCGGGCAGGCCAGGTGGAAGCGTGCAATCGTCCTCGTCTCCGGCTCCGTGATGAACCTCGCCTTCCCCATTGTCGTGTTCGCCATCCTGTTCACCCTTCCTCACGACGCCGTCGTCGGTACGGTGACCATATCCGGAGTGTCGCCGGACTCCCCCGCCCAAGAGGCGGGACTGAGACCCGGTGACCAGGTCCTGGAGGTCGAAGGAAAAAGGGTCGAGAACCACTTCGACCTGATTCAGACCGTCACGTCTCGGCTGGGAAGACCGACCGAATTCACCATCCGTCGTGGACTCATCGTCACCGGACTGGCCTTCTCACCCGAACTCGCCCCGGTCGACAAGGTCACCATCACCCCACGCCTGCGTCCACCGGAGCACGTCGTCGTCGAGGAGGTCACCGACCCGAAGACGGAGATGTCCCTGCGAGAGGCGCAAAACGTCAATCCCGACGCGCAGGTCGGCGACCGCATTCGGCAGGGCGCCATCGGCGTCCTGATCGGCACCGCCAACCCGAAGATCGTCAAGCGCAGCTTCCCCGTCTGGGACTCCGTGCCGATGGCATTCGGCCGCGCAAGGGACGTTCTCACGCTCACCCAAGCCGGCCTGACCCAATGGGCGCGCGGAGGCCCCGATCCCGGAATAACGGGACCTGTCGGCATAGCCCAGGTGACGGGCGAGATCGCCGAGGAGATTCCAAACATCGGATTCTCTCCGATGTTCGAGTTCGTGGCGCTCATCAGCATCAGCCTGGGCATCGTCAATCTGTTGCCGATTCCCGCACTCGACGGAGGAAGACTCCTGTTTGTCGGCATCGAGTGGGTGAGGCGTGGCAAACGCATTTCCCCGCAACGGGAGGGCTTCGTCCACATGGTCGGATTCGCGCTCCTCATCGGCCTGATCGTGGCAATGAGCTATAGGGATGTCGTCAGAATAATCGCGGGTGAGAGCTTTATCCGTTAGAATGGTGACGGCCCAAGTCAGCGAGCGAGGTGACGAAGCATGTTAACCACTCGTCGCGTATCAAAGCAGATTCACGTAGGCAGTGTCGCGGTAGGGGGTGACGCCCAAGTCTCCGTGCAGTCGATGACCAAGACCGACACGCGCGACGTGGATGCCACGGTTGCCCAGATCCGTGAGGTCGAAGAGGCCGGATGCGACATCATCCGCTGTGCCGTTCCGGACATGGAGGCCGCACAGGCCCTTGCCGAGATCAAGCGACAAATCTCCCTGCCCCTCATCGCGGACATTCACTTTCACTACCAGCTTGCCTTGGAGGCGCTGAAGAGCGGCGTCGACTGCCTTCGTCTCAACCCCGGCAACATCCGGGACAGGAGCAAAGTGGAAGAAATAGTCCGCGAGGCGAAGGCGCGACAGGTGCCGATCAGGATCGGTGTGAACTTCGGCAGCCTTCCGCCCGTGGGCAAGATAGGGGGACGAGGAAGTTCCCGCCATCTCGATGGCGTGAACATGCTGCCAAAACCTAGCGAGGCACAGCCGGGCGACTACACCGTCGTCGACCACATGGTGGACACGGGGCTGTGGGAGATCGGTATCCTCGAAGACCTCGATTTCGACCTCATCAAGATTTCGATGAAGGCCTTCGATATCGATACGACGGTGGAAGCATATCGTCGAATGTCCGAGATCGTCCCCTACCCTCTCCACCTCGGCATCACGGAGGCGGGCACGGCCCGGTCGGGCAGCATCCGCAGCGCAATCGGCCTGGGCACCCTTCTCTACGAGGGGATCGGCGACACCATTCGAGTCTCCCTCAGCGACGACCCGACTGAAGAGGTCTACACCGGCCTGGATATCCTCAAGTCGTTGGAGCTTCGCAAGGAAGGGGCCACCCTCGTCGCCTGCCCGAGCTGCGGTCGGGCCGACGTGGACATTCGCCAGCTCTCGAATACCGTCGACGACCTGCTCCGCCAGCACAAGACTCCCATCAAGGTCGCCGTCATGGGATGCGAGGTCAACGGCCCCGGCGAGGCCAAGGACGCCGACGTGGGCATCGCGGCGGGCGTCGGACGTGCAGTCATATTCCGCAAGGGCCAGAAGGCCCGCGTCGTCGCGGAGGACGATATGCTGACGGCCCTGATGGAAGAGGTCGGCAAGGCCGAAGCCGAAATTCGCTAACACCTTTTCACCATGAATCCGTCATTCCCGCGAGGGGAGACCCTTGCATAACCACCGTCATTCCCGCGAAGGCGGGAATCCATCCGGCTATACCGGCAAGAATACGGCGTAATCACCCCCAATTGGTATAACTCAACTCTCGAAAGGCACTCCGAACATTGCTCGTTTCCCGAATGCTGGAAAAGACCCTGCGTGACGACCCCGCCGAGGCCGAGATCGTCAGCCACAGACTCATGCTGCGCGCCGGACTGATCAATCAGGTCGCCGCGGGCGTCTACTCCTATCTGCCGCTCGCGTGGAGGTCGCTCCGCAAGATCGAGCAGATCATCCGCGAGGAGATGGACAATGCCGGAGGACAGGAGCTTCGGATGCCCGCGCTCCAGCCGCTGGACCTGTGGGACCGGTCGGGCCGGTCGGAGGTCATGGGCAAGAACATGTTCCGCTTTCAGGACCGGAGGGAACGCGACCTCGTCATCGCGCCGACCCACGAAGAGGTCGTGACGAACATCATCAAGGCGAACGTCCACAGCTATCGCGATCTCCCTCGCATCCTGTACCAGATCCAGACGAAATTCCGTGACGAGGAACGTCCGCGCGCGGGGCTCCTTAGGGTGCGGGAGTTCGACATGAAGGACGCCTACAGCTTCGACGCCGACGAGGAGGGTCTCGATCTCAGCTACCAGGCGATGGTGAGGGCGTACCGGAACATATACGAGCGTTGCGGGCTGGAATCCGTGATGGTCGAGGCCGACAGCGGGGCCATCGGAGGCAAGGACTCGCACGAGTTCATGGCGCTCGCGGAGGCGGGCGAGGACACGATTCTCATGTGCCGGAACGAGCAGTGCTCCTATGCCGCGAATGAGGAAAAGGCCGAGTTCGTCAAGCCGGAACAGCCTGTCGAGGGCCATCAGCCATTGGAAGAGGTCCACACACCCGGAATCAAGACGATTGAGGAGCTGGCCGAATTCGAGGGCATACCGGAGAGCAAGACGCTGAAGGCCGTGTTCTACTGGGCGGATGGTGAGGTCGTGTTCGTTGTATTGCGAGGGGACCTCGACGTCAATGAAATCAAGCTCAAGAACACGCTGGATGCCACCGAGCTTCGGCTGGCCACGGCTGAAGAGGTCGAAAGCGCGGGACTCGTCGCCGGTTCGGCGTCGCCAATCGGCCTGGACGGAATTCGAGTCGTTGCCGACGACTCGGTGCTGCTTGGTTCCAATTTTCTCGTGGGCGCGAACAGGGAGGACTACCACCTCCGGAACGCGAACTATGGACGCGACTTCACGGCGAGCACGATCACGGACATCGCATTGGCCAAGGCTGGCGACCTGTGCGCCAAATGCCAATCGCCGATGGGAGAGCGGCGCGGGATCGAGGTCGGGCACGTGTTCAAGCTCGGCACGAAATACAGCGAGGCCCTGGAAGCCTACTACCCCGCGCAGAACGACACCCAGGAGCCAGTCACCATGGGATGCTATGGCATCGGCGTCGGTCGGCTGCTTGCCGCCTGCATCGAGCAGAACCACGACGACAAGGGGATAGTCTTCCCGCCCACCGTCGCGCCCTACGACGTGTGGATTACCGCCCTGAACTATGACGCCGACGAAGTCTCTACTGAGGCGCTGGCGCTCCACGACGAGCTCCGCGCGTCGGGCTTCGACGTGATTCTCGACGATAGGAACGAGTCCGCTGGGGTGAAGTTCAACGACGCCGATCTCATCGGCCTGCCTGTGCGACTCGTGGTCAGCCGCCGGAACATCAACCAGGGCGTCGTCGAGCTCAAGCTGCGCCGAGAAGCCGATGCCGAGACCGTTGCCCGCAATGACGTTGGCAAGAGAGTCGCCGAGCTCCTCGGCCGAGGCTAGCCCGCGTCAATATCCCCGGTATTCCCCCCAAAATCAGACCTCGACCAACCTCCCGTAGGGGCAACCCTTGTGGTTGCCCGTCCCCGATACCACGCCAACACCCGTCATTCCGGCGAAAGCCGGAATCCAGAAAGTCCAGTCAGTCGAGAATACGGCCTCATCATACCCAATTGGTATTAGAAGGTGTGTGAGAAGGTGTTTACAGAGCTATATGATCCCGCTCGCCCTGAGCAGCGTTGCGCCCCGGGTTTGGGGCCATACCGGGGTGTCAGTAACTGCCAAGCAACCACGAGAAAGTACGTTCGGCCTGAGTCTGTCGAAGCCCCTTTCCTTCTCCGTGATCTCTGTGCCCTCTGTGGTGAATCCCTTACTCGTCATTCCCGCGAACGCGGGAATCCACACCCCTACTCCAGCCCGTCTAGGAAGCCGTGGACCGCTGACTCGTAGCGTTCAGAATCTAGATTCCATGCCCCCACGTGTACCGCGTCCTCGAAGAGGTGGTACTCGACGATGTCGGGACGCAATTCCGCAAACTGAGCGCTCAGTGATTCGGGCACGCTGAGGTCTTCGCTTCCCTGGAAGAGAAGGATGGGCGCCGCGAGTTCGTCAGCGCGCTTGAGGTAGTTTAGCTCTTGAAAGTCCACCCCGAAGCGAAGGGTGGCCAGGAACTTTGCAAGGCCCGTCAGTGCGCCGGGCAACGGAACTCCGAGGATCTTGCGCTGCTCGGCTCCGTAGTCCACGAGGGCGTCGAAGTTGAGGGCGGGGCCGTCGAGTATGGCCCCTTTCACCCGTCCCGCGACCGCAGAGTTGTACAGGAAGCTGACGACTATCGCGCCTCCCATGCTCTGTCCGACGAGGATAAGGTCTTTCGCTCCCGCTGCGAGGGCGAAGGTGGCCGCCGCATCGACGTCTTCCCACTCGTCCGCGCCGAACTGATAGTACCCCGTGGGGCTGAGCGGCAGGCCTGGGTCGTTTCGATAGGTGACCGTGAGAGTCGGATATCCCTTGTCGACGAACATCGGGAGCATCCGGGTGAAAGCTCGACGGTCGGAACCCTTCCCATGGACGAGAATCACCCACGTGTCGGACTCTCCGAACGTGAGCCAGGCGGGGAAGGTCCCCAACGTTGAAGGAATGCCTATCTCCTGGAACTCGATGCCGTGCGTCGTGAAGGGGTCGCCGGGGTAGGTGAAGCTGCTGATGCGGACGGGGTCGCCGACGCTGGGCAGGACGCCGAGCGGCGCCAACTCGCGGACCACCGAGTCCTTGCTGGAGTCGAGAATCGTGCGCACCTGGTTGTAGGTGTCGGCGGACTCGAGCCCCCACAGTCCGGGCTTGTTCCACCGGCCGTCCCGATCGGTCTCCGAGGTGGCCTCGAGGGTTACCCGCCCTGCGGTAATGGAGGCGACGCGAAGATCGAACGGGTCTTCCTCGTGGTCTACGACGAAGGCCGTCTCCTCGATCTCGCCCGAGTAGTACCAGCCCGCGCCCAAATAACCGGCCAGCACGACTATCAAGGCCACTACGATGATGGTCTGGATCTTGCGAGCGCGGGACAGGGGAACGCCTCCTTGAGGATTGGTTGGAGCGCATCATATCGCATTGCCGGAGCACGCGCGAGAGTAGCGAGAGCAAGGTAAACCCTGTACGCTTTACGGGCGAATTTTCGGACACGGAGAGAATACCTAATGCCAAGAATGACCGGAGGACAGGCTTTGATCAGGTCGCTGCACCGTGAGGGGGTGCGAACGATCTTCGGGATGCCGGGCGTTCAGATGTACCACGCGATGGACGCCATATACGATGAGCCTGGAATCCGGTTCATCACCGTTCGACACGAGCAGGCAGCTGCCTACATGGCATTCGGGTATTCGAAGGCGGGCGGAGACGGGATCGGGACGGCCCTCGTGGTGCCGGGGCCGGGACTCCTCAATGCGACCGCGGGAGTCGGCACGGCATACTCGGCGTCGACACCGACGCTGCTCGTCTCCGGCCAGTCCTATACGCACGAGATCGGCAAGGACACCGGCGCGCTGCACGAGGTCAACGACCAGTTGGACGTTGTCCGGCCGATCACAAAATGGGCGGCGCGAATGACGTCGGTCGGGGAGGTGCCCGATACGGTGCATGAGGCGTTTCGGATGCTCAAGACGGGTCGGCCCCGGCCCGTGGAGATCGAGATCGCGTGGGACACCCTCGCGAACGAGGAGGACGTGGAACTCCACGAGCCTGCCATCTATGAACCCCTCGCGCCGGATGACGGAGACGTTCAGCGCGTCGTCGATCTGCTCTCGCAGGCCGAACGCCCGCTCATCTGGGCGGGGTGGGGAGTCGCCACGTCGGACGCAAGCGACGCACTGGCGCAGGTCGCCGAGCACATGCAGGCGCCGGTCATGACCTCCGCTGAAGGCAAGGGCGCTATCCCATACGACCACCCGCTCTCGCTGGGAACGCCGGGGTGGCGGTTCGGCCCGCCGGAACTCGACGCGCTCGTGGGAGAAGCCGACCTCGTGCTTGCCGTCGGAACTCGCTTGGGAAGGACGAACCTCACGAGCGACCATCGCATTGTCCAGATCGATGTGGACGCCGACGAGATCGGACGCAGCTTCCCCCAGGCGATAGGTGTGCATGGCGACGCCCGGGTGACACTCGAACGCATCCATGACACGCTCAAATCGTCGGTTCCGTGCCGCGAGAGTCGGGCTGATGAGATCGCCGCCATAAAGCGGAAGAGGGCTAATCCCGCGACGTTCGTGCAGCCCCAGGGAGGCTTCGTAGAGGCCATCCAGAACGTGATGCCCGACGAGGGCATCCTTGTGGAAGGGGTCACGCAGATCGGGTACGCGTCTCGCGAGCTGTACACCAGCCAGAAGACCAGGACATACATAACGTCGTCATACTTCGGGAATCTGGGATACGCCTACCCTACCGCGCTTGGCGCAAAGGTGGCGAAGCCCGACGTGCCGGTCGTGGCCGTCTCCGGTGACGGCGGGTTCCTATACAACTCGCAGGAGCTTGCCACGGCGGTGAAGTACGGGATCAACGCGGTCGCCATCGTCTTCAACGACAACGCTTTCGGGAACGTCTATCGCGACCAGATCAACAAGTTCGACGGAAGGGCAATCGGCTCGCAGCTGCACAACCCGGACTTCATGAAACTGGCGGATGCCTACGGAGCCCGCGGTGTAAGGGTCCACGACGCCGAGGGACTTGAGTCGGCGCTCGAAGAAGCGCTGGATGCCGACGCGCCGGGACTCATCGAGGTGCCCGTTAGCATGATGCCCGACCCGTTCGTGTAGGTGCGCCTCAGTCCAGATTGAAGGGAATGCCCATCCGGGAGCAGGTCGAGCGGAACCACTCGATTACCTCGATGTGCAGGGGTATCCCATTCGCCCGGCGGTCTTCCGCCGTCTCGGCCTCCTTCAGGCCGGGGTACAGCACCCGGTCGTGACCGGGCGCAGGCCTCGTCGTGCGAAGCAAGTGGAGCCACTCGTCCATGGTCTGCTTGAACTCTGCCGTGTCCATGAATGCCTCGACATCGTACGCAGCCACATAGTGGTTGAAATTCGGGCGGCCCGGAACGACGCCGTACCCGCCGCCGCTGAGAATGCCTCCGAGGATATCCACGATGGCCATCAGCCCGTAGCCCTTGTGGGAGCCCAGGTCGGGGGTGCTGCCCAGAGGAAGGATGCTCGCGAGGGGAATGCCGTCGGGTCCCTGGGGCGGGGCGTCCACCTCGTGCATGATGGGGGCGCCGTCTTCGTCGGCGATCCAGCCGGGGAGAAGCTGCACGCCAAGACGGCGGGCGAGGATGAGCTTGTTGGCAGGGACGATGCTCATGGCGGCATCGAAGACGAACGGGGCTTCTCGATCGGCGGGAGCTGCCAGTGCGATGGGGTTCGTGCCGAATCGAGGCTCTGCCCCGAAGGTGGGATTGACGTTTGCCGGGCAGGAGGACATGGTCATGCCGATCATGTCGTGCTCCAACGCCATCATCGCGTGATAAGAGATCATCCCCAAATGGCGGCTGTTCCGGATCGTGACGACGCCGACTCCGACGTTTTGGGCCTTCTTGATGGCGATTTCCATGGCCTCGGGACCTACGACGACGCCAAGGCCCCGGTCGGAGTCGATGCTCGCGGTGGCCGGAGTCTCCCTCAGGACTTTCCAGTCAGCGGCAGGGTTGATTTCGTCCTCTTTGAAACCCTGAACGTAGCCCCTCAGCGCATTGGAGACCCCGTGGCTCTCCACGCCGCGCAGGTCTGCGGCGATCAGGACGTCCGTCGCCCGCTTCGCGTCTTCTTCGGGAACGCCGCACTTGAGAAATATCGCCAGCACGACCTCACGCAGGTCGCTCTCAGCAACCCGTACCGAGTCCAAGTCGGTGACTTTCAGTCGCTCAATCATCCAGATCCTCCAGCTTACGTTCGAATGCACAGGGAACAATTCTAGTCGCGGGCAACTGGAGGTGCAATCCAGGCCTTCGAGTGACGAATGTCGTTCGACTTTGCTACACTTCGGGCGAAGTGGAACCCAATGGAGGTGTGATTCCGTGACGACACTAGAGGCTACCGGCGTTCGCGGTCGAATGTGCGCTGTGTTCTCGGAGGCGGAAGGCGAGGACCCGTGCGGATCGGCCCCCATGTGGGACCACTGCCTTGTCATGGAAGTCCCGACTCCGTGGGAGCACGAAGTCATGGACTCTCCGGCGTTTCCATCAGGAGTAGCCGACCTCCTAGAGGTGCGTCCCGATGTACGGCTTCAGGTGATCCAGCCCGACGACGCATACTCGGTGGAAGGGAATACGAGGATCATGCTCTTCTCGCGGCCCGAAGGGCCGGTGCAGGAAATGGAGCGCCGAGAATTTCTTGTACCTTCAGACCACATACTCAGCGCCGTACCCGCGCTCTTAGACAGCGATAGGCGAGGAGAGCTTGCCGTGTGGGAAGAGCACAATGAAGGCGTACGGGACTTGCTGGTTTGCACGCACGGCTCGCGGGACATTTGCTGTGCGTCCATCGGTCAACCGACGTATCTGGAACTCCATTCCAAGTACGCCAATAGCTCCACAAGAGTGTGGAGGCTTTCGCATACCGGCGGTCACCGTTTGGCCCCCAACGTGATAGACATGCCGAGCGGAAGGTATTGGTCGAGGCTTACGCCGTCCCTAGCGAACCGGGTGGCCGGTCACTCGGGAGATCTGGCCGAGTTGCATGACTCTTACCGCGGATGGCCTGCTCTCGCCAGTCCTGGGGCCCAGATGGCTGAACGCGAGGCGTTCATGCGAGAGGGGTGGGAGTGGACTGGTCGCCGCGTCGAGTCTGAAGTCCTGGAAACGTCGGACGACGGTCTCGAGGAACGGGTCGTCGTCAGGTCATTGGACGCCGACGGGGTTGCGTCGACGTATGAGGCCGTGGTCAGGCAGAGCGGGATGGTGCAGTCCATCGAGTGCCTGTCGGACACGTTGGCCAAGGACTATCCGCAGTTCGAGTTGGTGAGCTTCGAGGCGGTGGGCTGAGGCCGGCCGCCGGGCTACCGGCTTGCGCCGTCGGCGACGCGACCGTACTTCCTGCGACGCCGGCCATAGGCAGCCACGGCCTTGTCGACCTCAGATTCGTCGAATTCGGGCCAGTACACGTCGGTCGAATAGTACTCCGCGTAGGCAGCCTGCCACAGCAGGAAATTGCTGATCCGCATCTCTCCGGCAGTCCTGATGATCAGGTCGGGGTCTGGCATGCCGGAGGTGTAGAGGTAGCTCCTTACCAACGCTTCATCGATCTCTGAAGGATGGACTCCGTCGGCGACGATGGACCTGATGGCATGGGTCATCTCCGAGCGGCCTCCGTAGTCGTAGGCCAGCGCAACGGTGAACTTGGTATTGTCCTTCGTCATCTCGATGGCGTCGGCGATGGACTTCTGCACCTCGTTCGGTAGACGGTCGAGGCGACCGATGTGGACAAGCCGAATACCCTCGGCATGGAGTTCACCGGTCTCCTTGCGAATCATGCCCTCAAGGATTTCGATCAAGGCCTTGACCTCTTCGGCGGGTCGTTCCCAGTTTTCGGTAGAGAAGGCGTAGAGCGTCAGGTACTCAACGCCGTGGGAGGAGAAGGCATGAAGGATCCGTCGTATGTTCTGAGTTCCGGCGCGGTGGCCATCAGTGCGGGTGAGGCCACGTTCTTCTGCCCATCGACCGTTGCCGTCCATTATTATGGCAACGTGAGTGGGGATCTCTGACACGGCAGGAGAATTGTGGGCAATCTCCACGCGATTCGCGTTGGAAGTCAAGCTCATCAGACTTCCATTACCTCGGCTTCCTTCTGGTTGGCGAGCGCCTGCATCTTCTCTGTGTGGCTGTTGGTGAGTTGCTGGAGATCCTCTTGAGAACTGTGCATTTCGTCCTTCGAAATCTCCTTGTTCTTTTCCATTGACCTTAGAGTCTCCAGCCCGTCCCGCCGGATGTTGCGGACGGCAACGTTACCCTCTTCCACACGCCTGCCAACCAGACGCACCAGGTCCCTGCGGCGTTCCTCTGTCAACGCGGGGATGACGATGCGGATGACGGTGCCGTCACTGTTGGGGACGAGGCCTAGGTCGGAGGTGAGGATACTCCTCTCTATATCGCCAATGGACTGCTTGTCCCACGGCTGGATGACGAGGAGACGCGGCTCGGGTACCGAAATCGAGGAAATCTGGTTCAAGGGAGTAGACGTACCGTAGTAGTCGACCATGAGGGTCTCGACCAAGGCCGGATTCGCTCTACCCGTCCGGATAGTGTTCAGATCCCGCACCAAGGAATCGACCGATCTGTCCATCCTCTCGTCGATTTCCAAAAGAACTTCGTCGACATCGGGCATGGCTGCTACCTCCTGTCTCGACCCGGCGAGGGCTGCTTCCGGCGGTCGAATGAGACTGGGGCTATTGTAGCAAAGGGGAGTTACGCCGTCAGTAGAGTCGCTCAGGCGGACGAGCGAACGAGAGAACCAACCGATTCGTGCTGGACTATGCGCCGGAGGCTGCCTACATCGAAGATATCGAAGACTTGGATCGGAACATCGTTGTCCATGCAGAGCGTGAGGGCTGTCCAGTCCATGACCTCAAGACGTCGCTCGATGGCTTCCTGGTAGGTGAGAGAGTCGAATTTGGTGGCGTCGGGATGGACCCGAGGATCGGCGGAGTAAACGCCATCGACCTCGTGCTTCGCCATGAGGAGGATGGAAGCATTGATCTCGACCGCGCGGAGTGCGGCGGCCGAGTCGGTGGTCATGTAGGGGTTGCCGGTACCGGCGGCGAAGATGACGACGCGACTCTTTTCGAGGTGTCGGATGGCGCGTCGCCGGATGAACGGCTCGGCCACCTCCTGCACATTGATGGCGGACTGGGTGCGTGTATCGATGCCGTGGAGCCGTTCGAGCGCGTCCTGCAGTGCGAGGGAGTTTATGAGCGTCGCGAGCATGCCGGCGTTGTCGGCCATCGGACGGTCCATGCCCTGCTTTTCGGCCTCAGCGCCCCGCCAGATGTTTCCGCCGCCGACGACGACGCCGATTTCGACGCCGAGATCGTGGATGGCCCTGATCTCACCGGCTATATAGGCGACGGCCGCCGGATCAATACCATAGCCATGCTCGCCCTTGAACGACTCGCCGCTCAATTTCAGGAGCACTCTATGGTACTGAGGACTGTCCAACACCCGGCTATTCTCCAAGTGAGTAGCGCGAGAACCTGCGAATGCGGATATTCTCGCCGAGCTTGCCGACTAGCTCCCGTATCATTTCGTCGATGGTCATCGAGGGGTCCTTGATGAAGGGCTGCTGGAGTAGGCAGGCTTCCTGGGGATTCACGTCCTCTCCCTCTGGGATATCGGACTCGTTGATGTACTTCGGGTTCATCGCGGCGACCTGCATGGCGATGTCGTGGGCGAGCGCCTTGAAGTCCTCGGTCCGGGCGACGAAATCGGTCTCGCAGTTGGCTTCAACCATCGCGCCGATCCGCCCGCCGCTGTGGATGTAGGATTCGACCAAGCCCTGGTCGGTCTCGCGATCGGACTTCTTGGCAGCGGAGGCGATTCCCTTTTCACGGAGAATGTCCTGTGCCTTGTCCATATCGCCATCGGCCTCTTCAAGCGCCCGTTTGCTGTCCATGATCCCCGCGCCGGTCAAATCGCGCAGGGCCTTAATGTCCGCCGTTGTGATCGCCACGTCGCCTCCTCGATGCTAAAGCTCTACCTGAGCAGTATTGCCACACAAAAAGCTGGCCCCGAAGGGCCAGTTCTCGAAATCTATTTCACCATCCACTGAGAGTGAACGCCAGTATTTCGGCTGAGGGAGATCAGCCCTCCGGCGCCACCGGCACTACTTCTTCAACGTCCTGGACGCCCTCAAGCGCCGCCTCGGGCCCTACTGCAAGCGGCTCAAGGGGTTCATCATTCTGGCCGTCGTCGTTAAGCCTGCGGTTCGTTCCTTCAATGTAGGCATCGGCGATATGCGACGTGACGAGCCGGATGGAGCGGATCGCGTCGTCGTTGCCGGGAATGGGGTAGTCGATCTCTACCGGATCGCAGTCGGTGTCCACGAGCGCGACTACAGGAACGCCAACTCTCTTGGCCTCGCTCACGGAGATACCCTCTTTCCCCACGTCCACTACGAAGAGAGCGCCGGGCATCTCGGTCATTTCCTTGATGCCGCCGAGGTAGCGATTCAGCCGGTTGATCTGGTCGTTGAGCTTGAGAGCCTCTTTCTTGGGCAGGGAGAACAATTCCCCCTTCGCCTTACGCTGCTCAAGCTCGACAAGATAGTCAATGCGCTTTTGGATGGTCGTGAAATTTGTCAGCGTCCCGCCCAGCCACCGGGTATTGATGTAGTAGGCCCCGCAACGCTGGGCCTCGCTTACGATCGTGTCCTGGGCCTGCTTCTTGGTCCCTACGAAGATGATCTTCTTGCCCTGCGCGGCGACATCTTCGACGAAGGCGGCCGCCCTCTCCAGGAAATGAAGGGTCTGCTGAAGGTCAATGATGTGGATTCCATTGCGGTGGGCGAAGATGTATTGGCGCATCTTCGGGTTCCAGCGCCTCTTCTGGTGTCCGAAGTGGACTCCCGCCTCCAGCAATGACTTCATCGTTACCGCGGGCCTGGTATCCCGCTCAATCGCTTCTTCTAGCTGCTCGACCATGTACTCTCCCTACTTTCGGCGCCTCTGCGGCACACCCGCACAAGTATAACACATCAATATTTTCGTAGGGAATAATCGCCTTGGCCGAATCGCTGCATAATCTGCCCCAGAAGTTCTTCATGAGGAACGCACGCCCCCATTCTCGGAAAAGTGGTATCCTACTCAGGCATCGCACCTTTTTGTCTCCCACTGAACGAACTGCCCCTTTGATCGACCAAGAACAGATCCGCGAGTCGGTGGTCTCCATTCTGGACGCCGTCGGCGAAGACCCACAGCGCGAGGGGTTGGTCCATACTCCCCGACGCGTGGCAGAGTTGTACTCCGAGCTCTTTTCGGGGCTCGAACGCGATCCTTCGGAAGTCCTCGAAACGACTTTTGACGGGACGGACGCCGGGCTCGTCGCGTTTGCCAACCTGCCCTTTTTCTCGATGTGCGAGCATCACCTGCTGCCCTTCATCGGGGCTGCATCGGTCGGATACCTGCCGAACGGACGAGTTGTTGGGGCGAGCAAGATTGGGCGGTCCCTCGATATCCTGGCGCGACGGCCTCAAATGCAGGAGCGGCTTACTGTCCAACTTGCCGACTCTCTCGTGGACGTAGTTCGCCCAAAGGGAGTCGGAGTAGTCCTGGAAGCCGAACATCTCTGCATGTCCCTGCGCGGCGTGAAGAAACCCGGAACCAAGATGATAACTACAGCCTATCGAGGCGTGTTCGAGACCGACCACGGCCTCCGTGAGGAATTCCGGGCGATGACGAGGAGCGACTAGCGTGGCCGTTACCGTAGACAGCATCCCTGGAGAAGGGATCGAAGGCGATTGGGGAGACCTGCTCCCTTCGTGTTGGACCAATACCGTCTTCGTAACTCCGTGGTGGCAAACGACCTGGCTGAAGCACTTCGGCGACGCATCCAAGACCCGCCTGATCCGAGTGAAGGATGACAGCGGAAAACTCTCGGGTATCGCTCCCATGGAAGTTACCGACGGTGCAGTCACATTCATGGGCGACACCGACCTCTTTGACTATCGTGACTTTCTTGTGTCCAAGGGAGTGGAGGACACCTTCTACCCTGCGGTGTTCGACGAGATAGACACGTGGGAGTGGGACACTCTGGACCTCGATTCCGTCCCGGAGGGCTCACCAACGATTGAGAACGCTGTCGTAGCCGCCAACAGCAGGTCGTGGCACATTTCAGTAGAAGTGGAGGACAAGGCGCCGGTCAGGAGTCTGCCCGGTGATTGGGAAGACTACGTGATGAGCTTGGGCAAGAAGTACCGACATGAGCTGCGGCGGAAGATTCGCAAGCTCGGCAACGCGGGCGACGTCGTTCAGTATGACTGCACGCCGGATATGCTGTCCGGATGCCTTCCCGACTTCTTCAGGCTGCATCGCATGAGCAGTCCCGAGAAGTCCGAGTTCATGACCGACGCCCGAGAACGGTTCTTTACCGAGATCGCAGAGGAGGCGGCAGACCGTGGAAGCCTGAAGCTGTCAATGCTTGAGCTGGACGGCGTGAGGGTTGCGGCCTGCATCAATTTCGACTATGAAGACTCATATCTCCTCTATAACAGCGGGTACGATCCGGTGTATTCTCAGCTAAGCGTCGGATTCGTAAACAAGGCGTGGACGATCAAGGACGCCATAGAGTCCGGCAAACGGACTTACGACTTTCTGCGCGGCACGGAACGGTACAAGTACGACCTTGGGGCCGTGGACCGGTCGATCTACACGATTCGGATTCGCAGGTAGGCAGGGACGGCAGACCAATGCGAAACATCGCGATGCTGACAATGCACAGTTGCCCTGCCGGGCGTCTCGGGGCGCGGGACGTGGGCGGAATGAACGTCTACGTCACATACCTGGCGCGCGAATTGGCGAAGGCAGGCTGCAGAGTCGATATCTACACTCGCAACGACGCTGTGCACGGCGAGAAGGTCGTGAACATAACTCCGTTCGTGCGTGTCATCCACGTGGAAGCGGGTCCGGTAGATGAACCCAAACAGGGACTCCAGGGACATGTGCCGTCGTTCGTGGATGGCGTCGAGGCGTTTCGCAGTGAGCATCGCCTGACGTACGAGCTGGTTCACTCACACTATTGGCTCTCGGGTGTCGCCGGCAACGAACTCTCGACCTTGTGGGGGGTACCTCACGTCACGATGTTCCACACGACCGCGTTGACCAAGATGCTGGCGCGGATCGGCGAGCAGGAATCGCAAGGCCGGATAGAGGCCGAACGCGCAGTAATGGCAGACGCCAACGCAATCATCGTGTCGACAGAGCAGGAACGTGCCGATTTATCCCGTCTCTACGATACGGGTACTGCAAAGATCAGCGTCCTGCCGGCGGGCGTCGACCTGGAGATGTTCAGCCCGAGCGAAAAGCCGGAGGCAAGGCGTTCACTCGGTCTGCCGGACCACAATGTCGTACTCTCAGTTGGCAGGGTGGAGCCACTCAAAGGGTTCGACATTCTGCTCATGGCCATGGCAACTCTCGATGAGCGGGCCGACAATACGGTCGTAATCGTCGGTGGCGACGAAGAGGACAGCCCGGAACTTGAGCGACTCCGCGACCTGGCGCAGTCGCTGGGCCTTGAAGACAGGGTCATCTTCACCGGCGCAGTTTCCCAGGAGCAACTGAGCGTCTACTACAACGCCGCCGACGTGTACGTGATGCCCTCTTACTATGAGAGCTTCGGGCTCGTGGCTCTTGAAGCGATGGCGTGCGGAGTACCGGTTATTGCCTCTCGGGTAAGCGGGCCTCGCAGCTTCGTCCGGTCGGGAGAAACGGGTTATCTCATCGACAGAAGGTGTCCCGAACCCTTCGCACAGAAGATCGATACCCTGCTCCACAATCCCATGCTTCGAGAGAGCATGGGACGCGCCGCGCGGTCTCACGCCGAGACGTTGGGCTGGGACATGGTTGGACGCCGGACGCTTGACGTATACGACTCCGTCATCTTGGGGCCGCACTCATCGTCGATAGCGGCGGGCTAATCGCTCACTGCAAGCTCGTACCACACGGTATCCGAGACTCTCTCAAACCCCAACGACTCATAGACCCTCGCCGCCGACAGGTTTGACAAGTCCATCTCCAGTTCGATGGTCTCGACGTCCTGGGATGTCAGCCACTCCATGCCGGCAAGTACCGTGGGCCGGCTCAGTCCTCGTCCTTGATAGTCCGGGTGAACGCCTGTCATGGCTATGCGTCCCAGCTTTCCACCCGGTCCCGCAGGGCGAACCGTCCAATTGTAGGCGGCTACGTCGTCATCGTGCGTGACGAAGATGATTCCCTCAGGCGTCGTGGACTGGGCGGCGACCCTGGCTTCGATCTGCTCGACGGTGTTGGGCGAGAAGCCCCACGAGTCACCAAAGGCCGCATTCTGAATGTCCGTGAGTACCTGGATGTCACGGTCTGCACGGAACGACCTCAAACCGAAGCCGTCGGGCAGCTCCGTCTCGCCCAATGTTCCGCCTCGCCATCGCATCGTCGCGTACCGGCGCACGGGTCGGAAGCCGAAGTCCTGGAGCGGACGTATCTTGGACTCGTCGTTGGACCGGACCTGAATGTGGAGCTTCGACACTGCCAATTGTCCCGCCCGGGCAATTGCCGCCTGGATGAGAGCCGTTACCGCTGTTTGTGCCGGATCTGCGTCAAGAACGCCCAGTTCCATAACGGCTCGGCGGATCGGGAGTTCCGGCCACAGTATGGCGAGGCCAACGTCGGCGACGGAGTCCTGCGCGATGAAGCAGTCCCGCTCCGGTACCAGGCCCGGAAGGGAGAGGTGGTGTTTCATCGACTGTCCATCGAGTTCCGCTTCCGTGTCGGCAATGCCAAACGCTGCGTTGTACAGCCTTGTCCAGCTTGCGAGGTGGTCCCACGCGAACGGGCGCACGGTAATCGAGGCAGTCAAAGTCGGACTCCGAAGAGAGATGGGGACATGGTACTAGCACGTGAAAGGGGGCGTAAACGAGTGGAGCTATGAAGCCCTACTCGTCGTAGTTCCAGGCGATGATCTTGGTGGGTGTGATCGTGATGACGACGAAGTTCGACTCCGGCAGGGTAGCTTCAGTGTAGGCCCGGCCTTGTTCCTCACCGAGGTAGTTGATCGCCATCGCCTCGACGTACTCGGGGATATTGTCGTACGAGAGGGAGGCGACTCCGTTGACTATGGCCGCCTTATACGGGCTGGAGTGCGTTGCTATGCTCGCCGCAACCCGTGGGTCGTGACGGATATTCCTCACCTTGACGGCGGAGTCATCGGCCAGGACTATGAGATTCTCGCCGTCATAGTGGTGCCAGACCGGCGCGACGTGGGGGGAGCCGTCGGGTCTCACCGTGGCAAGGTCGCAGATGTGCGGCTCTCGTAAGTATGCGTCGATCTCCTCAGGGGTCATTGGCTACTCCACGGTTGAAGGAACGGGCATAGGTAGTCTATCTCGAACGACGTTCCAAATGTCGTCGCTGATGGCGTCCACCTGACGGGCGGCGTCAATAACATGCCAGCGGTCGGGTTCCTGATCGGCCAGCGCGAGGAAACCCAGGCGAATTCGCTCGTGGAACTCCGCGGGTTCTTCCTCGAACTTCATTCCCTCGGCGTTTCGTTCGCTGCCCTCGATCGCCTTCATGGTATCCAGAGGCATCTGGAGCTGGAGTCCACGGACGCGGGAGATGCCGACATCCGGGGGGCAGTCCAGCAGGATCGTCAGGTCGGGCATGACTCCGTGAGTGGCGAGTCCATTCATGGTCCGGACCGTCTCGATGTCGATACCGCGTCCGTACCCTTGATAGGCCACGGTCGAGTCGGCATAGCGGTCGGCGACGACGACGAGATCAGGGTCGTCTCTTCGGGGGCCAATGACCTTCGCGACAAGCTCCGAGCGGGCGGCGGCAAAGAGGAACAGCTCTGCCGCGCGGGACATTTCCTGGTCCGTCGCGTTCGACCGCTTTATCAGTTTCCTGAGGTCGGTCCCGAGGTCGGTCGAGCCCGGTTCGCGCACCCGCAGACAACGGAGTCCCGCTGCCTCGATGCGTTCGGTCAGCATGGCGACTTGAGTGGTCTTGCCCGCGCCCTCTCCCCCCTCAAGCGAGATGAAAAGCAAGGATATTCACCAAGTGGATGGTTCGTTAGTCAGCCCGTATTCTACGGTCAGGCTTGGAAGGCCGCAAGGCGAGAGGCGAGGAAAGCGGGGCGTTGAGACTGTTGATTAGTGGGCTGCCTGGGCCGTGCGCCGGGTCGTGAATTCTGTAACATTCCGTAACATTTTGAAACTTTCCTTAGTGGAGCGAGCGGGTGGCCGGTCGAAGGTCACAGGGCTATGATAGGTCATGTGTTCTTGTCGGTCAAATTCGATTGGGATGCTCTCGTGGGTCACTCCTTCGTGATACCGATCTGAAGGGGAGCACCATACACTTACTGTAGGTACTAACTGGATTCCGGCCTCGCCGGAATGACGGATATCAACTTGCGTCGTGTCACTCTGTACAACACTTCGACCTCGGCAAGCCCATTCACCCGTCGAACATGACGACTCGGTGGGAGGGTTCCTTGCCGGAGTCGGTCCTTGCGATGGCTCCGCCGTCAGTACGGCGGTTCGGCGGGGCCGTCGTAGCCGCACATGCCCAGTCTGGGGGAGTTGGCTACCGACATGGTGGGGCCGTAGTCGTCGTGGGGGTGGGTCTCGTTGTGCTGCTTGCAGAGCAGTCCGTCGGTGTCGTGCTCGTATAAGCATTCGACGCAGAAGTGCGTGGGGGGCTGATCGCACTCCATGCAGGGGGTGTCCGGCATGTTGTTGCGGGCCATGAGGGCGATTGGACGGGATGTGGTCGGCCTGCCCTCGCGGACAGCGACTCCTCTCACGAAGGTCTCGGACGAATCGCCGAAATCGTAGATATGGAGGAGATCGACGCCGGGCTGAAGCACGCGGTCGATTCTCGTCTTCATGGAGAGTTCGTCCTCCTCCGCCCAGCCGCCTTTAGAAAACAGGCTCATATGGCCGCAGCATTCCAGCCAGACGGCTCGAAGATAGTGGTCAAGGTCCTGCAAAGTGGCGGAGCCTTGCATTTCGAGGTCGAGCCAGAAGTCGCCGCTCCGATCGAACACCCGCAGGTGAGCCAGCCTGGTCGCTCCGCCGCGCTTGCGGTCGGACTCCTCGACGATTTCGGCTCGCCGTTTGCAGGTCGGAAGGTGTCTGAGCATAGACCCCTTCGTAAAGTCCCGTCCGCAGTATCCGCAGTTGCCTTCTGTTTGCTTACTTGGAGCCACTGCGGCTCTCCTTATGTATACGGGTAAGGCCTTATGAAAGGCGGAGTACCCGTTTCATCTGTTCTGCAATTCAACGCCGCTTGTTGAACTCCGACCAATCCAGCCCCAGATCGCGCACTGCGGCGCGAACAGTCCCGATCATCAAATCCTTCCTGCCGTGATCGGGGACAACGGCAACCTTGCCAGTAACCGGGTTGAACCACTTGCGATGCGATCCTCCGCCTCTTCTCGATTTCTCTTCACAGCCGAGCCCTGCAAGTCGTGTTGCTACCTCCCGGTAGTTCATACGGCTATGAAGGCCTCGTGGCTGATGAGGCGCTTGTCTTCCTCGTCGACTATCAAGTCGCTCGGAATCTCTTTGCCCGTGTCTTCGTAGAGTTCGAGGAGGGCCGTTAGAGCGTCCTCAACGTTGGACATGGCTTCGGGGACGGTGTCGCCTTCCGTGACGAGTCCGGGCAACTGTGGAGCGGTGACGGTGTAGCCTCCCTCGGGCTGCTGCTCCAAGTGCACGGTCAGACGTATTAATCTGCCAGTCGTGGGTGCGTTCATAGGTCGCTCCTTTGGAATACTTTGCCGTGCATCATCATACCAGTTTGGGGTGAATATGCTGTGTTCTTGCTGGGCAAGCTCGTGAACCCTCACCCCCGTATCGGAGTACGGGGCAGGCTCTAGCCCTCTCCCACGACGGGCTGACAGGGGTAGGCAAAATGCGAGTTGCAAGTACAACTGAGTAGCTGTCATGCCCCCGAGTACCTGTCATTCCGAGCGTAGGGAGGAATCTAAAATCCATCACCGCAGGACCGGACGCCCAGAGCCACGCTTGTACCGTGACCGAGAATCAAACCGGGGCAAGAATTTTCCGTGTCAGCTTTACGTTGTGACAGATATTTTAGATTCCTCACTTCGCTGCGCTGCGTTCGGAATGACAGTGATGGGGTTATGACTCGCAAGTCTGGAATACCAATGCCTACCCCTGTCAGCCCACGACGGAGAGGGGATATTTTGCCGGAATGACGGATATCAACTTGCGTCGCGTCACTCTGTACATCACTTCGACCTGGGCAAGCCCACTCACCCGTCGAACATGACTACGCGGCGGGTGGGTTCTCGGCCGGAGCTTGAGGATGAGAGGCCGTGGCGTTCGGCTATCTGGTGCTGGAGGTGGCGGACGTAGGAGCTTTGGGGTGTTAGCTCGGCCTGACGCTCGCCCTGCTTTATGAACTCTGCCGCTTGCTCGGCCTCTTTGATGGCTCCTGCTATGCGCGCCTGGTTCTGGCGGTGCGCGCCGTCGTTGCGGGTGATGGCGCGGAAGAACTGGTGAATCTGCGGCGTCGTGTTCTTGCGGAGGACGTAGACGGGCCGCCCCTGCTCTTCCGCCTGACGCAGCGCGTTCGTGCGGCGCCGGTAGAAGCTCTTTGTGGTGAGGACCAATTCGGCGTCTTCCAGGTCGTCGACCAGCCGGATCGGGGCGTCGACCGTGTGGAGCGCCTGTTGGAGCTTCCCCTTATTGACGCCGTACGGGAGCACAGTGACCCTACCGTTCTCCGACTCTTCGGCATCATCCGTCTCGCGCCGGGATGCCGCTTCGGTCGTAAATGAATGTTGAGGGATCTCTTCCCGCCTGTGGTCGTAACGGTTCCGCTCGCCCATGGTGCCCTGCACGAGTATGGAAGGACTGCGCTCGACGTGCGCGCGTCGAAGCTCACCGTCAGGCTCGACCCATCTGCTCTCGAGGGAAACACGGAAGCCTCGAAGCACCTTGTCGACGGTCTCGCCGACATCCGGCGCGATGAGCACCCGGTTACGGCCCTGGATCTCGACGAGGACGTCGAACGTGGGAGGAGCCTTGCGCTCGAGGACGGTCTTCTGCGTGCGACGCCTTCGCGCCTCGATATCGCCGAGGGTGACGGCCTGGATGCCGCCGATGAGGTCGGATAGAGTCGGGTTTTGGACGAGGTTTTCGAGGGTGTTCCCATGAGCAGTCGCGACAAGCTGCACTCCCCGCTCGGCGATGGTGCGGGCGGCGTTGGCCTCCAGCTCGGTGCCGATCTCGTCGATGATGATGACCTCGGGCATGTGGTTCTCGACGGCCTCGATCATGACCGCGTGCTGCTGGTCGGGGGACGGTACCTGCATACGTCTGGCCGTCCCGATGCCAGGATGGGGGATGTCGCCATCGCCCGCGATCTCGTTGGAGGTATCGACGATGACAACACGCTTTCCCGCGTCGTCGGCGAGGACGCGGGCGACGTCGCGGAGCATGGTCGTCTTGCCGACGCCGGGCTTGCCGAGGAGGAGGATGCTCTCGCCGGTGCGGACGATATCCTCGATGATGCGGATGGTGCCGTAGACCGCGCGTCCGACTCGGACGGTCAGGCCTACTACCTTCCCGGTGCGGTTCCTGATGGCGGAGATGCGGTGCAAAGTACGCTCGATGCCGGCCCTGTTGTCGGCCCCGAACGGACTGATGTTTCGTGTGACGTACTCGATGTCGTTGAGATCGATTTCCCGGTCGCTGAGTACCACGCTCTCGTCGGGGAAACGGGCTTCAGGCGGCCGACCGAGGTCAAGCACCACTTCGAGAAGCTCATCGCTGTCTTCCCGGTTGACGAGTCGCTCTGCAATGCGAGGAGGAAGTTTTTCGATCACTTCCTCTAGGTCTGTTTCAATCCACTGCTGCATGTTTCTTGCGAATGATCCTCTGCAACGTCATTCGTCAGGGGTGGCAAATGCCGACGCTGACTATTCGAACCTCAGGACACGTTGGTACTTTCTGTAGCAAGTCAAGCACAAAGGCTTGTTGAGAGTAGCGGGATGCTGATTCCCACATATATGGCAGTTCTTCTCTTCATAGTCTTTATTCTCGTATCTCTTCCAGCTTCCATAACATCGACTACAGTACGGATGAGTGGGGTCTGCCTTCACGGTGTCCTTACAACGAATGCAAAAACCTTTCGTGGGAGTCTTTTGGGTAGGACGGGCAGTTTGCTTGGCTACTCCCTTGTTCTTTGTCTGAGCCTGCCTCACATCCTTCGAAGGTTTCACCCTTGAAACCTTCACCCGGATTTCTTCGCTTATCCTTATGATTCTCATCGACTCCTGAAGAATCTCGTCATATAGGCGCGGCTCACTCTCGCGAGATATCAACATGCCCATTTCGTTGTTGTTAACTTGCGAGAACTCGTAGAGATTCATTGAAGTCAACAGTGCTTCCTTTTCATTCAAATAGCACTTAGCGTGAAGATTCTTGCAAAAGCTGGTGCGGACAGAGTTCATCGACTCCAACCAGTTGTTTTCCTCGGGTTGTAACTCGTTCTTGCCGTAGACGATGCGAACATCGATCTTCAAACGATCCTTGTCTTCGAGGAGTTCCCTTATACGCTCGTTGACCCTCAGATACGGGCTGATGATGACAAGGCGCTCCTCCGCGGCCTTGATAATCTCCTCAAGACGATACGAGACACCTGTGGTAGTTAGGAATTCGGCCACGCTATGGAATCTCTCCTTGCGAGATTTCTATATTTGCTCTACCAGACACTATTGGGACTGCAGCTTAATGGGAGATTCTCGACGGACCTGCTGCAAGTGTTCTGACAGGTCAACCGCCGGGTTGAGGCCTGAGAGCCGAACGGCTCGGGCCGTCTGGGCAATGCCGACCGGACTGGTGATGGCCCTCGCCAACGTTACGTAGCGTGCAACCTCTTGGTAGCCTCGCCGCCTCAAGAGACTCTCAAAACCGCCCTGGTGGTCACGCACCAGGCAGTACCAGCTCTTGACTCCCCATGCGCGTGACATCCCGTGCGATAGGAGCGCGGGCATGGAGTCGTCCGCCCCGGGATGGCTCATCAGGGTAACTATTCCGGAGATGCCGCGGCGAGTGATCTGCACCCAGCCTTGAGTCGCATCTTGCATTCGGTAGACGTACTCTCGGCTGCTCCAGCCTCCCCGTTCTCTTGCTGCGCGCCACTGCTCAAGGGTCATTCCCAGTGCGAAGCGTGTGCGAGAGGGCGTAGAGGCATTGTAGAGGCGGAACAGGTCGTGCTCATCGACCTGGTCCACGGACCGGACTCCGTCTGTCGGGGCGTTGGCGAAGGAACTCTTCGGACCAGCCAAGAGTGTCTCTTCACCGTATTTCGTGAAGCCGCATGAGGCGGCCAGTCGTACGAGGGGGTCTTCTTCTCGAAGCCGGAGGAAGATGCGCTCTCCTCCAAGCTTGGCAATATCCCGAAACATGATGCCGAGAACGTCTGCGCATGCCTCGCCTTCGGGCGAATCCGCCAGCAGATTAGTTGCTTCCCAGCAGCGAGGTGAAGAGCGTGGCCTTGCGGCGACAATGGCGGGCACGTACCGGCCATGGGAAAGGGTTAGCGAGTGCGTTCCCCTGCTCCTGAGGGAAGAGGCTACGGCCATGACCTCTCTCCTCGACATCGCCGAGGAAGACTCCGTCCCGACCGCGCCAAGGGGATAGGCCCGGTTGCCCGGTGCCGGACCTCCGAAGATCCCATAGCGAATAACGTCTGCGGTGCGCGACGCACGAATCATGGCGGCTACGTTCCCTTTGCTCCACGCACGATATTCAAGAATAGCTCGTGAACTCTTGAATCGCCCGTCAATTCAGGATGGAACGCCGTCGCGAGCATGTGGGACTCGCGGACGGCAACGGGACGACCGTCGTCAAGACGAGCGATCACCTCAACGCCCTTCCCGACAGTATTGACCACCGGGGCGCGGATGAAGACGCCCCTGAAGGGAGCGCCGGCGACTCCGTCCAGTTCAAGGTCGGCCTCGAAGCTGTGAACCTGGCTGCCGAAGGCGTTCCTGCTCACCTCGATGTCCATCAGGTGGAGAGGTTCCGGGCGGTGGTCGGTGAGCCTGTCGGCCAGGACGATCATTCCGGCACAGGTGCCCCAGACCGGCATTCCGTCGCGGACGAGACCCACGACGGTATCGCGCATGTCGAAGATGTCGAGAAGCTGGACGATTGTCGTGCTCTCACCACCCGGAATCACGAGGCCGTCGAGCCCATCAAGGTCCTTGCCAAGACGCACTTCCGGCGCATCGGCTCCGAGTCCCTCAATCATGAGGCGATGTTCCAGGAAATCGCCTTGAATGGCCAGGACTCCGATAGTCGTCAAGCCTACCAGCCCCTGACCGCCAATTGTTCCTCGACAGGCATCGTGCGAACGTCGAGACCGGGCATGGAGTCGCCCAGACCGCGTGAGACCTCCGCCAGTACGTCGGGATTGTTGTAGTTCGTCGTCGCCTTGACGATGGCGGCGGACATGAGGTCGGGTCGCTGGGACTTGAATATGCCGGAACCGACGAACACGCCGTCTACGCCAAGCTGCATCATCAGCGCGGCGTCCGCGGGGCTCGCGATGCCGCCTGCGGCGAAGTTCACGACCGGAAGCTGACCCGTTTCGTGGACAGACTTGACCAAGTCATAAGGCGCCCTGAGGTCGCGTGCGGTCGCCATCAGTTCGTCTTCGGTCATGTTCTGGATGCGGCGAATCTCGCCGAGAACGGTCCGGGCGTGGCGCACGGCCTCAACGATGTTGCCCGTGCCGGCCTCACCCTTCGTGCGAATCATGGCAGCGCCCTCGCCGATGCGCCGCAGGGCCTCTCCCAAGTCGCGCGCGCCGCAGACGAACGGCACCTTGAAGCCGTGCTTATCAACGTGGTTGTTTTCGTCGGCGGGCGTGAGCACTTCGGATTCGTCGATATAGTCAATTTCCAGCGCTTCGAGTATCTGCGCCTCAACGAAGTGACCGATGCGGCATTTGGCCATGACCGGGATCGTCACGGCCTCCTTGATCTCGATGATCTTGGTGGGGTCGGCCATGCGCGCGACGCCGCCGTCTTTACGAATGTCGGACGGCACTCTTTCCAGGGCCATCACGGCGCAGGCGCCGGAGTCCTCAGCGATCCTGGCTTCCTCTGCCGTTACGACGTCCATGATGACACCGCCCTTGAGCATCTGCGCGTGTCCAGTCTTGACTACCCAGGTACCGGTCTCAGTTATCGTGTCGATGGCCATGTGTCCGCCTCCGTCTGTCTGGTGGTGTACGAACTTGACCTTCATTATACATTCGCGGGAAAAGCTAAGGCAATTGCCCTTCGACAGGCTCAGGAGTAACTGTTCAGACTTCGTGAGAGCGTGCAATGCATTCAGCCACCGTCATACCCGCGAAGGAACGTCACCCCGTACCCCGATACGGGGCGGGTATCCACAGGGATAGGGGGTGTTCATCTCATCAACTCTGAACAGTTACGCTCAGGATGAACGGTTTTCCTAAAGAGGGACACGGCACAAAGATATGCCGGAGCGCAGCGGCGCTTAGAGAAGACCGGGCTATCGCAGGGAGTAGTCTCCCTCGTATTCGATGCCGAGCTTATCCAGTAAGGCTCTGGGGCCGTTTTCCAGGAGCGCCCTTGCCTCCTCCTCATCCAGCCCTGCACCCCTAGCCACCTTCATCGCGTACGCAGGTGTGAGGAGATCGCCGGGCTCGTGTGCGTCGGAGTCAAGCACCATGCGAGCTCCCGCGCTCTTGGCCATGCGGACGACGTGACCGTTTGCCATGCCATGACCCTTCCGTGCCGACACTTCTAGGAAAATGCCGTTTCTGGCGGCAAGGCTGGCGTCCTCCGGGTGGATGAGGCCGGGATGGGCAAGGACATCGACGTGGTCCGAGGACACTGCGGCGTGGTTTGTGCCCGGCTCGACGGGTTCGTTGATTGTCTCTCCGTGAACGTTGACGACTCTCGCTCCCAGTTCTCGCGCCGCGCGCGCCAGATAGTCGATATCGTCCTTGGGCGTGTGTGTGATCTCTACTCCCGGCAGGGCGAGGATGTCCCAACGTCTCGAGGCGACTTCGCAGTCTTCGATCAGGGTCTTGAGGATGAATTCGAGGTTGCCATGTCCGACATGATCGGTGATGGCCATTGCCCTATAGCCGGCGACGTGGGCGCGCCGGATCAGTTCGACGGGCGCGAGCACTCCGTCGCTGAGAAAAGTGTGAGTGTGAAAGTCAAACATGGTCTGCTCCGCTTCAAGATTGCAGATTGATGATATCACCGAGAGGCACAGACGGGGGAATGTCACAGTCCGTACGAGGCTTATACGATTCCACTTTGCAGAGAAACGGAACCATATAGTTCTTGCGAGTCCGGAGTCCGTACATTGATGATACTAGAAGCGGTAGCAGGCCACCTGCGCTGACTGGCGTCGAACGCCGGGGGCATCCGGTTGGTTCGCTATGGGAATCTCAGTATGGCATTGACGGCAGGATGACGTACCAAGCTACGGCGGAAGTCTTCGACTACGTTGACCGCGATGAGGCTGTGCAGACAGCTGCGCGCTCGACGCCCCGTCTATTGGTCGATGTGATGAACAGGACGAATGCCGCCAACACAGCGGATATCTCGCACGGCATCCTGGACGGTCAGGCTGATCAGAATCTTGCCTCCTCCGAACCGAAGGTGTATGCACATAACACCGCCGGAAGGCTGATGAACCCAAAGTTCCTCGCGGTGGACCGCAGCCTTACTGCGGTGCTGGCCCTCGACGTCATTCGCATTCGCGCCCGTTCATCCGTACCTACCAGCTACGCCCTGGTGGTAGACGAGGAAGAGAAGCTGGTCGGACACGTCGCCATCGTGGACATAGCGCTAGCCCGACATAAGCAGACTGTTGACGACCTCACTCAAGGTGACGTGGTCTCCGTGATGGTAGACGCCGACCAGGAAGAGTGCGCACGGATCATGCACCGGCACAACATCACCGAGCTGCCCGTCGTGGACTCGGAGGGAGTTCTGCGCGGCATCATTACAAGCGATGACGTGCTGGTCGTACTCAAGGAAGAAGCCACTGAGGACATGTTCAAGCTGGCGGGCGTGGGCAGTGAGACGATATTCGGTCCGCTCAGCCTCGCGTACAAGAGTCGACTGCCGTGGCTCTGCGTGAACCTGGTCACGGGGTTTCTCGCCGCCCTGGCAATCGGACTGTTCGAGACGACCATCAGTCAGGTGGTCGCTCTCGCCGTCCTACTTCCATTGGTGACGAGCCAAGGGGGCATGGGAGGAATACAGACTCTCACGCTAGCGGTCCGAAGCATGGCGCTCGGGGAGTTGCCGAGCACCCAGGGAATGAAGCTGGTCGCGAGGGAACTAGCCCTCGGTGTCGCCCACGGACTGATCTTTGGACTCTTGGTCGGAATCGCAGCCCTCGCCTGGAAGGGCGATTTCATGCTGGGCGTCGTTCTTGCAATCGCCATGCTGGGGAATATGGTGATCGCCGGACTGACGGGGGCGGGAGTGCCGCTTCTGCTGCGCAAGGCAGGGCATGATCCAGCGGTCTCATCCGCGGTGTTCATTACCACTTTCACCGACATCATGGGGATCTTGCTCTTCCTGGGCATCGCGACTCTCGTCGTCGAGAGGCTGACATAGGACCTGCGGAGTAGGATCGCTCCAGCAGCCGGTCCGATGATCTAGGAAATACGGTCTCCCGCGTCGTCTGGGCTCTCCGGCGAGTCGATGAATTCGTTGAGAACTGCCGCCTTGATCTCAGCTTCGTCACGCCCGCCAAGCTCCTCCGCAACCTCGACGGCCATTTGGGCGGCATGACGCTCGGCCTCCTGCGCGGACACGCCAAGTGTAGAAGCAGTCTTTCGAGCCGCTTCAATTGCATGGCGAGCCACTTCCCCTATTCTGAGATTCGTCTCTGCGGCGCCGCGAATTACCCCGTGAACTGCACCTCGCAGGGCGTCTAGCGGCGCCGCGCCCGCCTTGTCCAGGGCATCGAGCGTACCCCCCATGGCAACTTCCGTCAGTCGCTCAGCGCCGAGCCCCATGTCTTGTGCGGCCTTTATGGTCCCAAAAGTCGCACCCAATGCGACTTCCACGCCTTGCTTGCCGAGGTCGTCAACCTGCTGCGCCATGTCCACCACGGTCCGGTTGACCCGTGACTGTATTTGCCTGGCCACGGCGCCGCCGCGAGTCACTCCCTCGACCGCCATTCTTGTGGATGACGCTATCTGGAAGGCGGTCACGCCGACCGCCACATCGAGACCAGGGAATCCCGGCACGTATCGGAGTGATGACACCGGAAAGTGGGCCAGGACGCTGAGACCCGGCACGGTGTTGAGAGAACGAAGATTGGAGCGTGTCTGGGTCATCAGCTCGTCCATGACGACGCGCTCCTCCACCTCACCTTCCTCCTTGATCCTGCCGAGCATGCCCAGCGTGAACAGTCCCAGGACGAAGGCGGTGGCAAACAGGAAGTCGTAACCCGTGAGATTCAGCGCAGGAAACTCGACTGTCCTATTCGGCGAGACCCATTCGACCGCAATCTGGAGATGGCGAACGCTGAAGTAGTCCACGAACGCTCCTCCCAGAAGTGGACTTATGCCGGCTCCGACGCTGGACGCGAGTGACACTCCGGTGAGGTAGGAGGTCGACTGGTCTGCGGGAGCCATCTTCATTCGTATAGTCGTCGAGGCGATGTTGATTCCCGCGCTCGCGATGCCGATGAGAATGTGCAGCGCCACCAAGAGCGGCATGGTGAGGGTATATCTGTCAGGCAGAGTCGTGAAGGTCCAACCCAGGATGACCAGGAAGTATAGCGATGAGGAAAGTGAGAGAACGGCCTTGCTGCCAAACCGGTCGACGTAGGTTCCCCATACGTTCAGAAAGAGCACATTCGCCACCTGGCTCAGGACACCGAGCGCAACCACCAAGGTCAGCGGCATCTCCAGCCGCACGAGCATATAGACGGTGAAGAACGGAACGGCCAGCTGGGCGACGAAGTTCCACATGAACATGAAGTTGATGAGCCCGCGGAAATTCTTATCGCGAAATGGAGCGCCCAGGGTCCGGAGCACAGGCTGAGGCGGGCCTTCCGGGCGTGGCATTTGCGGTTCGGGCATTCGGGCCATGAACTGAACGGCGCCAAAGCCCAAGATGATGCTGCCGAAGAGAATCGCGTACGAGTATCCGAATATCTCGCTGGAGTCCCCGGCAAACCCTTTCCACCAGTCGATGTAGAGCGCCGCAAGCAGGGCAGTCACAGCTGCGGCAATGGTGGCTACTTTGAGGCGCTTGGCAAAGAAATCGCCCATGATGTCGAGGGGAACGATATCCCGTAGCCACCCGTTCCAGCTCGGCGTTACGAATGCAACGGCGGCCCCGCGCACTGCTACGAAGAACAGCAGCAGGGTAACGGCTCCGGGGTTCGGCACGTCGATGATGAATGGGATGATTGCAACGGGTATCCACGTGGCATAGGCGATGAAATAGGCGGAGACAGCTACGATCTTCCGCATTCTGATCCGCTCGATCATGATGACTGCGAGGATCTGGAGCGGCTGGATGATGAACGGGATGGCGGACATGATGCCGATGTGGACGTTGTTCGCTCCCAGGATCAGCGCGAAGGCCGCCAGGAAACCACCGGACGCGAGGCCGTCCGCACCGGCCGCGGTCAGGGCCTGAAGGGTCATGTTTTTCAGACCCTTACGGGTATCCTGCTCCGTGAAGTTCGGCGTGGGTCTCAGAAAGCGGGGCACAAGCAACATACCGGTTAAGACCTATTCCACAGACGTGAGAACGGGAGCGTGTCGCAGCTTTGCGACTACCATTGAGAGCCAGTCGGGGTCGCCAATGTTGCCGGGGAAGGCGACGAACTTGATACCTGGGAACCTGCTCGAATCACCCAGTTCCCAGACAGGGACGCCAGGGAGTATCTGTCCGATGCACATCGCCCGTTTGACGCCCAAGGTGCGTGTGGCGATGTCATACGACGTAATGCCTCCTTTTGCCACGACATACCTGGGCCTCGTATCCACCAATCGAATGATATCCGAGAGACCGCTCGATATCCGGCTTCCGGCAAGCAGGCTCGTGTCCCCTCCAAACGTTAGGAGAGATTCGCGACTTGTGAACACCACCACGTCAAGGCCGCTCCGGAGACCATCGTTCATCGCGTCCGAAACGCGCGAGATCTCGTCGGACCTCGTGGCTTCGTCGATCAGTTTCGGGACCGCGACCTCGACGCCAACGACTCCTTCTCGTTCAAGGAGGTGTGCGACCTGGTTAGTGGAAACGGAAACATGAGAACCGACGACGATCAGTCCTCCCTCACCCCCCGACGTACCCAGATCGCCGGCGAAAAGAAGGGGACGAGACTCAAGCCCTCCTCGCACCTGCAGAAACGAGGCCGACGACGTGTAGAAGAACTGCCCTCCGCGCTCTTCGGCCATCGTTGCGCCGAGCGCGAATACCTCGATGTCTCGCATACTCGCGGCGTTGGGAACACAGACCTTCGCATCGCCCATGTCGAGAATTTTTTCGGCGACGCGTTCCGGACCTCCGGTTCGGATGTCTTCCAACGAGATGGTGGCCACCTGATCCAGGCGAACCTTCCCGTTCGTCTTCTCCACGATCCACTCGCGGACGTTCGAGGAGTTGTACCCAAATGCGGGATCACGGGCGAATTCCGTCTGTCCCACCGGAATCAGCCGGTCACCCGCGGCGACGTAGTGAACGTCGTCGATGGTGTATCGTCCACCTTGAAGGAAGAAGGGCACGATGACCCGAAGGGCGGACGGTGTCTCGAACACCTCAACGAGAGCCTCCACCTCCGCGGGATAGTGGCCGCGAAGCGTGGAGTCGATGCGGCTGATGACTATCGGGGTCGCACCGGTGCGCCGCATTGCCTCGCGAAGATTGCGGCCAGCCAGAGCGACGGCGTCAACCGCCTCTCCGACCGGCATACTGCGCGTGTTGGTCAGCAGGAAGACGCCGCGAAGGTCGTTCCGGAGCTCATCGGCTATGGCATCGGCCGACCACTCGGTCAGGAGGGAGACGTTGGCGACCGACTGGGTGCCCATGGGATCGTCGTCGATGACAACGGTCTTTTCGCCCCGCCTGTCGATGGCCGCGCGTATCGCCGGCCCTGGGTCTTCAGGCCACTCAGGGGGCAGACCCTCAAGAGTCTCTTGCAGGGACAAATATGGAAGGGCCATTCCAGGAACTCACGTGAGCAGTCTCTTGGCGGGGGTATCTTACACGACCTAATAGGCGTACGTTGCCCCTGCCCGAATGGAGAATTGACGCTCACTCTTGCGAGAGCAGCCAGCCTATCAGGGCATCCACGAAAGCGTCGCCGTAGTCGGGCGAATGACTGCTGCCCACGCCCACCCAGTGTTCGATACTGATTCCCTCGGCGCAGCCAGATTCCAGGCGGAATGCCTCGGTCTCTGAGCCCGGCACATCCCGGTCGAGATCGAACGTCGCATAGGGCTGGGGCTGATCAGGGACATCGCAACCGGCCCGACCGCCCCAACGTTCGATCATGTCCCACGCCCCCGCGTAAAATGCCCTCTCGCCGTCTCCCTTTGCATCCGATTCGCTCTCGTCGCCCTCATACTGGATCACGGAGTCTTCGGTACCGTGGATGTGCAGGACGGATACGGGCGGCGCGCCCTCGCAACTGGAGTCCTCGACGTAGCTCGTGCCCGCCAGACTTGCCACGGCGCGAAGCCCTGGCAGACCTTTGCAGGCCATGTGGTGCGACATAAACCCGCCATTGGAGTAGCCGAAGAAGTAGATGTGACCGAAGTCCTTGATCTTCCTCGCCTCGGCAACCAACTCGGTCAGATACGCGACATCATCCTCGCCGGACTTGCCTCCCTCGCAGCACTGATCGGTGGGGTTCCAGAAGCGGTTGCCCGACCCATCGAGCGCCCCGTTGGGCAGCATGAGGGCAAACCCGTGTGTATTAACTCGCTCGTGGAGGCGCACATACGTAGCCTGGTACGCAGAGTCTCCCCCAAAGCCGTGGAGGGACACGACAAGCGGCGTCTCACCGGCGACAAACTCCTGAGGCGTCACCAGGACCGTTCTGTCTCCCCGTCCGGGATGATCGACGTAGCTGGTCTCGCCCCCGGAAGTCTCCACCAGCATCACCGTTCTTTCCAACGCGGTGCCCTCAGGTTTGGACCACTGCTTGTCTGCATCCTTGTCCCATTGCTCCTTGTCCGAGAGTGCCCACTCCTCCTTGGAGGCGAGCTTCTGTAGCTGATCGTCTCGATCTTCCACTTGCTCGCGAAGGCTCGTGATCTCAGCCTTGAGTTCAGAGTTCTCCCTCTCAAGGGCTTCAAGAGACTCTTCCAGGGACTGCACTTGCGCATCGCTCTCGGGCGATTGCTCCTCACTCGCAGAGTCTTGGCTTCCGCCGGTACACGCGAGCAAAGTGGCGGCGAAGAGGATGCAGACCGGCAACCAGAACCTAGGCACGAAGATTCTCAATTCCAATCCGGAATGGCGGGGGCTTTTTACCGAAGGCATTACCATCTGAGAGATGTGGTTGGTTACTCCGTGAACGGCAGTAGAGTGGGCTCACCGTTCAGACTGCCTTCCAGTTGGACATCCTGCTCGATCTCACCATGCTGTTCGGACTGTTCAACCACTTCGGATCCCTCGCAGAATCTTGGGATGGCAGGTCGTTCGTTCATCCACTCCTCAGAGTCGCTCGTCCGAGCGTCATCTTCTCCGGCTACGACCTGGACTGTATGACGACGTCGCCCCCGCCCTCGACTTCGATTTTCAGGTCGTGGCGATCCAGCAGGCCCATGCCCAACAAGGGGTCAACGCCAACGGCTCCGCTTTCGACGTATCTCGGTTGGTCTTCCCAGACCACGGTTACGCCGTACACGTCGAATGCTGCCACCCTGCCGTCGGCCAGGACCGCCTCGGCTTCACCCACGACAGGCAGTCCCAGATTCGCCACCAGCGTGGGCGGCAAGGTCAGGTAGCCGTTGAAGCCGGTATCAATCACGGCCTCGACTTCCTGCGTCTGCCCCGCCGGACCCTGCAAGGGAATGGTCACGACGGCTTCGAGATTGGCGTTCACGAATCCCTCTATCACTCGACTCTCCGCAGGGAACCGCCTCCGAAACGATACAGTGCACGATGCCCGATCCGCATCAGCCAGACTTGGGCATCCGGGTGTTGACGCTGCAGGCTTTCGGATGCGGCGATGGCGCTCTCGCCGAGGGCATAGCTTCCGCTGCCAACGTCTATGGCAATAACTTCGCCCTGGTGTTCCGCCTCGACAAGACGCCGGATGTCCCGCTCGTATATCTCCTTGCCGACGCGGGCTACCTCATCGCGCGGACGGCGTGGGAGCGCCGCCGTCTCCTCTCCCTGCGCGTTCGTCGGGGATTCTGTGTCTTTCATCCGTTCTCCTGATCTTATAGAGGTATCTCTACAACTCACATCTTACTGCTTCGCGACAGTTACCGGTAATAGCACATCGGACGGGAACTGGATGCTGGACCGCGATGGCGGAATCGGCGAAAGTCACCGACGTCGCAGTAGCTGGTGGGCGGTACTGGATTCGAACCAATGACCTCAGCGATGTCAACGCTGCGCTCTAACCAACTGAGCTAACCGCCCAACCTGTACTTTAAAAGTGTAGCAACACGGTCTTTCGAGGGTCAAGGATGCCGGTTGCCCGGGACTGTTTCAGGGAGTGTAGGAACTGACGGAGGATTGAGAGAAGGGAGAGTCACCTTTAGAATTGGAGATGTCTAAAACCAGTTCGAAAGGATGAATCTCCCATGCGCATCATACGCCTTGCCCAGCAACCCGTCGAGGCCGATCCCACACCACCGGGTCAGTGTCCAAGATGTGCAGCACAAGCCTGGCACAAGTGGGGTAGCTCCAAACTCCGCAAGATCGTGGACGTGAACGTCACTCATGTGACCACTCAGCGTTATCGCTGCAAGCATTGTGGCAAGACGGTGACTGCCAGACCGAAAGGTGTGGGAAGAGCCGGACGCAGCCATTCGTTCATGGCTCTACTCGGCGTGCTGTACGCATTGGGACTGAGTCATCGGGGCATAGAGACTGCGTTGGGACTGTTCGGTCACAGTGTCGACCACGTGAGCAGTTGGAGAGATATACAGAGGCTGGGCAAGGCGGTGAAAAGACGACTGTCGGAGGGCAAGGCACGGGTTGTAGGGGTGGACGAGACGTGGGTGAAGATCAAGGACAGATCGAGACCGGTGGGAGTAGTGATAGACGTGGGAGGAAGGGTGTTGAGCATAGAGTTGACCGGACCAGAGTTCGACTATGAGAGCTGGTTCGAGTCGATGGCGGATGAGTTGGGAGTGGAGGTAGTGGTGACAGATGACTCGACCGACTACTCGATACCGACTGGGCGCGGCTCTGTGATACGCCAACAGTGTTTGGTGCACATGAAACGGACCTTGGGCCGTGCTATCGGCAGACTCGATGAGAACATACGGATTCAATACGGTGAACTGTTGGGACAGATCACTGAGACGGTCAACGAGTTGCCACCCGATGGCGCCGACAGGTTATTCAGATGGTCACAGGACAGACGGTTACCATCGGAACTGAGACGACTGGCAATACACCTGCTGGAACGATGGAGACAGATGACGGTGCACCAGCGACGATCAGGAGTCCCGAATAGCACGAACTGGGTGGAGGGAAGGTTCGGACGGATCAAACCAAGGTACAGGACGACGAGAGGACTGAAGACCGATTCAGGAGCAGTCAACTTCATGGCGGTGGTCTGCGATGTCCTCGCCTAACCACCAGCGCAGTATCCCAGACCTACAACACCTCGTCTTCAGTTCACTACACCAAGTGAAACAATCCCGGTTGCCCACATCCAACGCCCTGCGTACTGCTTGACCTCGTGTCACGTTGCTCCGTATGGTATTTCTAACAGACCTTTTGCTTTCGACCCTGGAGGATACCCCATGCCCGTACTGACCTACCTGAACTTCGACGGCAACTGCCGCGAGGCGCTCGACTTCTACAAGTCCGTCTTCGGCGGCGAGTACATGATCATCCAGACGTTCGGCGACGGCCCTGACGACATGGGGATCGCCGACTCGGACAAGGACAAGATCATGCACGCGACCCTCACGATCGGTGACGGCGTCATCATGGGCAGCGACATGCCTTCCGGCTTCGGACCTCCCCCGGTGGTGGGCACCAATTTCTCGCTCACCTACCCCACGCAGAGCAAGAAAGAGACCGACGAGCTGTTTGCCAAGATATCGGAGGGCGGGAAGGTCACGATGCCCGTCCAAGAGATGTTCTGGGGCGCATACTTCGGCTCCTGCACAGACAAGTTCGGCATCAACTGGCAGTTGAACTACGAGATGCCGAGGGGGTGACCCACGAGCAAGAATGGCGCGAAGACGACCGGCTGGGCTACCGGCATCCTGGGGCTGTCGGCAGTTGCCTTGTTGATTGTCGCCCTCGCGGGGTGCGGGATCGGGACCTCGCCCGAGGAAGCCTTGATCAAGGACGGGAAGGCAACTTACGAGAGGCACTGCCTGAACTGTCACGGTGAAGCCAGGACGGGAGAGGGCGGTCTTTCGACTGCGCCGGTGCATGGCCCGGACGGGCACACATGGCACCACCCGGACGGGCAGTTGAAGGAGATGATTCTCGGCACGTTAGACTACCCGAAGAAGACCATGCCGTCATTCGTGGGGAAGCTGAGCGACAGCGACGTCGAGGCCGTGCTGGCCTACCTCAAGTCGAACTGGGACAACGAGCATCTTGAGTGGCAGGAAGAGGTCACCCGAAAATTCAGTGAACTCTACCCAGACGAGGACGACCAGTGAACATTCGAGCCATCCGCTCCGGGCACTCCTTCATTCTTAGCTCTGCGGCACTCGCTCTCTTCTCATTCTTATCACTCTTCCTGTTGGCGTGTGCATCGACACCTGAACCCAACACCCCTGTTCCGAGAAACGAGCCTGCTGCTACGACTATCCCCGTCGCCCGGTCAGGACAGGAGGTCTTCACCTCGATCTGCTCCGCCTGTCACGGTCTGCAGGGGCAAGGTCAGCCCAACTGGCACATCCCCAATGAAAACGGCTCCCTGCCCGCTCCGCCTCTCAACGGCGACGGCCACACATGGCACCACGGCGACGGTTTCTTATATCGTGTCGTCCGCGATGGTGGAAAATTCCAGGAGGACCCTGTCCTCTTGCCCAACTTCAAGAGCGCCATGCCGGCCTTCGGCGCCCAGCTGAGCCACGAAGAGATAGTCGCGGTGATTGCCTACATCAAGGAATGGTGGGACGGCAAGTCCAGCCGTGGACTGAGCATCGTCGAAGCGCAGGCCAACAAGAGCATTGGCGATCCCTTCCCCGATGGCTAATGGGGTGCTTAATGAATCAATCGAAACCGTTCGTGGTGAGCTTGTCGAACCATGAACGACCCTTCGACAGGCTTCTAAGTAATACCAGTTCGCTTTGACTACACCATGAATTCTTGATACACACCGGAACCGCGCCGTCATTCTATCCCCTCTCCCGTCGTGGGCTGACAGGGGTAGGTAAAATGGAATTGCAACTATGATCCTGCCACCGCAACTCTGTCATTCCGAGCGGAGCGAGGAATCTAAAATCCATAACCGCAAGACCGGACGGCCATGGCTACGCTGCGCTCAGAATGACAGTGAGGGGGTTTCTTTCTCATTCATGGAACCGGATTGATGGTCAAATACCTACCCCTGTTAGCCCGTCGTGGGAGAGGGCTAGAGCTTGCCCCGTACTCGATACGGGGGTGAGGGTCCGCGAGGCTGGTAAGCGATATTACGGCCTTATCACACACAATTGGTATAACTGCCGGAGTGTATTCCTACCCCTCACCAACCACACCGCCGTCAGACTCGCCCCCTACGCAATGCTCACTACTTTCCCTCTCTTACATTTGAATCACAAGAACTCCTGTCCTACACTACTCATAACGGAACAACGCCTCATGCGCCGAGCGCCCGGCATGCGAAGCGCCATGAAACACTTTGATAAGAAGGCACGCCGTTTTTTGAGGAGTGAAAAAATTCTCAAACCGTCTCTTTCCGCGAACATGCGCGAGTTCCATCCCATGCCCACCATGCCCAAAGCCATGAGACACTTTGAGAAGGCCGATAAAAGGGGAGAACGGAAGGCTTCTCAAACCCTCTCATTTCTCAAACCTTCTCACTCCCGCAGAAAACGGAGAACCGCCCCCTGCCCTCATCACTATCGAGGCATCAAGAGCCGACCGCCCGACATACGGAGCGCCATGAGAGATACTTTAAGAAGAACGGAGGCCGTTTTTTTCAGAAACGAAAGACTTCTCAAACCGTCTCATTCCGCGAACATGCGCGAGTTCCGCCCCATGCCCACCACGCCCAAGACCATGAAACACTTTGAGAAGAGCGGAGGCCGTTCTTTTGAGAAGCAAAAGATTTCTCAAACCCTCTCACTCCCGCCGAAAGCGGAGAGTGCCTGCCCCCTACTCCGATATGGGGGTGAATACTTACCCCCGTCAGTTCCCTGCCGGGAGAGAGATTGTGTTTGACTGCATGGCCGTTACTGACACCTCGATACGGCCCCGCGGGCGGGACATAACGCTGCTCAGGGCGTGCGGAGTTAGGTTCAATGACTCATAGAAGTCCACTACTTCCTCACTCTTATGTATCATGACGTGAACTCAAGCACGAGAGGAAAACCATGAAGATCACCAAAGTCGAGCCGCTGTCTGTCGACCGATTCCTGTTCGTCAAGGTCCATACCGACGCCGGGATAACCGGACTTGGCGAGTCGGGGACGTGGGGTTTCCTCGAAGCGTCGAAAGCGGCCATCGAAAAGTTCGGACGCTACCTCGTCGGCGAGGACCCGTTGCGGATCGAGCACCACTGGCAGTACATGTACCGGTTCGCGCACTTCCGGGGGGCTGCCATCATGGGGGCGCTCAGCGCGATAGACATCGCCCTCTGGGACATCGCGGGCAAGCACTTCGACGTCCCGGCCTACCAGCTAATGGGCGGCGCCGTCCGCGACAAGGCACGCGTCTACTACCATGTTCTCGGCGATACTCGCGAGAAGCTCGTGGAGGGCGTAAAGGCGGCGCGGGAGGAGGGCTTCACGGCGGTAGGCCACCTGACGCCATTCCTTGACGAGGACAGGTCGATTCCGTACTTCAAGACACACGTCGACAAGATGGAGGACGCAATCGACGCCGTGCGGCAGTACCGCGAGGCGGCGGGCGACAAGGTGGACATCTGCGTAGAGATTCACCGGCAGCTCACGCCCGCGGAGGCTATAGTCCTGGCCAAAGGCATCGAGCAGTACCACCCGATGTTCTACGAGGACCCCACCCTGCCCGACAACCTCGACGCAATGGCCTTTATCGCGAGCAAGATTTCTATACCCATTGCCACGGGTGAGCGCATTCACAGCATCCACGAGTTCCAGATGCTGCTCCAGCGCAACGCCGTGCAGTATGTCAGGCCCGACGTGTGCATGGCGGGCGGGCTCACCCACTCCAAGAAGATCGCGGCGCTGGCGGAAGCGCAGTACGTTGGGGTGATTCCGCACAACCCGCTCGGCCCGGTGAGCACAGCCGCCTGTCTTCAACTTGCCGCTTGCATTCCCAACTTCGCCATCCAGGAATACCCGCTCGGCGAGCATGAGCCGCCGAAGAGCGAGATCGTCAAGACGCCACTACAGATCGAGGACGGTTTCCTGATCATCCCCGACGGCCCGGGCATCGGCATTGAGCTGGCGGACGACGCCCTGGAGCGCTTCCCTGAGACGCCGCGAGAGGTGGAGACACGGCTCCACGTGGACGGCTCAGTGGTCGATCAGTAACTAAACGGAGGAAACCATGGCAAAGTTCAGCGTTAGCATCGAAGTGGACAAGCAGATCCAGCACTGCTGGGACATCCTCATGGACGAGTCGAGGATGGGCGAGTGGGCTATCGGATTCAGGAGCGTAGAGACTATAGAGGGCGAGCCGATGACCGTCGGCAGCAAGAATAGGATGGTCTTCGAGGAGCGCGGTAAGGAGATCGTGTTCATTGAGACGATCATGGTCATCGATCCACCCCGAGAGTTCACGTTCGACCTCGACCACGAATTGATGAACAGCACGGTCAGCATGACGTTTGAAAGCCTTGGCGCGGAAAGGACGCGGCTGGTCAGCTACACGGAAGGACGCCCGCCCAAGCTCCTGTTTAAGATCATGATGCCCTTCATGGTGCCGCAGATGAAGAAGCGGCAGTTCCAACAGCTCGAGAACCTCAAGGCCATAATGGAGGCGAGCTGATTCATTGGACGTGCGAGGCAAAACCCAGCGCGCAAGCCGGGAGAAATAGATGCCAAAGTACAGCGTTAGTGTCGAAGTGAACAAGCCAATCGAAGAGGCCTGGGAAGTCCTCATGGACGAGTCGAGGATGGGCGAGTGGCTCGAAGGCTACAAGGGAATGGAACTCATCGAGGGCGAGCCGCTCACCGTCGGGAGCAAGCACAAGATGATCTTCGAAGAGAACGGCCAGGAAATGACCTTCATCGAGACGGTCACCGCCATCGAACCGCCCGTGGAGTTCTCGTTCGACTTCGAACACGACATGATGAGCAGCAACATCCAGATGACGCTCGAAAGCACGGGGCCTTCGTCAACGCGAATAACGAACCGCACGAAATTCGCGGCGAATGGGTTTTTCATCAACCTCCTCATGTTCTTCATGACGCCGAAGATGACAAGTAGGCAGCGCAGGAGCTTCGCCAGCTTGAAGGCGTTGATTGAAAAGAGTTGAACCCTTGAATACGTCAACCATCCGAGCCGTCGCGGTAATAGGCGCTGGTCTCATGGGACATGGGATAGCGATCGAGCTTGCCCTTGCGGGCTTCGACGTGCGGCTGCATTCCCGATCTGAAGAGAGCCTCGAACGCGCGAGAGGAATGATCCCGGACAGCCTCGAACGCCTCCAGGACCTTGGAAGAGTCTCGGAACGGCAGGCACGTTCGGTACCCGACAGGGTGCGGATGAGCACCGACTTGGGGGAGTTGGTTACAGACGCCGATCTGGTCATCGAGTCGATCTACGAGGACATCGACGCCAAGATCAGGCTCTTCGCCCAGCTTGACGACCTCTGCCCCGACCGGACGATCCTCGCCAGCAACACGTCCAGCTTCCTGCCCAGCAGGCTTGCCGCGGCGACGACTCGACCGGACAAGGTCATCAACGCCCACTTTCTCAATCCGCCGTTCTTCGTGCCGCTCGTTGAGGTGGTGCCGACTGAGGAGACCTCCGAGGAGACGACCACCACCGTGATGGAGTTGCTTGCAGCCTTGGGCAAGCAGCCGATCCTCGTGGAGCGTGAAGTGCCGGGGTTCGTTGCGAGCCGTCTGCAGATGGCGCTGCTCCGCGAGGCGCTTTGGCTGGTCGAAAACGAGGTCGCGTCGGCTGAGGACGTCGACCTGGCCATCAGCACGGGGCTAGGTCGACGCTGGGCGACGGCCGGCGTGCTGCAGGTGCTGGAGGTTGCCGGGTGGGACCTGATATCGCGAGTGGCGGCGGACGTTTTCCCGCACCTCTCCAACGAGAGCGATCCAACCTTGCTAAACGACCTGGTCGAGCGCGGAGACATTGGACTGAAAACCGGCAAGGGATTCTACGAGTGGTCACCCGAGAAGGCCGAGGAGTTGCGAAGGCGTATCGCAAAGGGGCTGGTCGAGATCGACAAATTGGATTGACCCGTTTCGCCCCTATCGCTACAATTAGCACGTAGATCGGTATATTATCCTAGGTTTCCCCATATCCAGAGTGAGGATTCATTATGATCACATCCTTGATACCCGATCACTTGGGACAAGTCGGATACGACGATGAACCTTTTTTCGAGACACCTGATGAATCTTTCAGGGATGGGTGCCGGTCTATTATGACATTGATGCAAGAAGGCGCTCTGTCGGAAGATCGAGCCGAATTACTGTTCCGCGAACTACTGGCTTTGCACGTAGAATTTGCAATAACCCGCGATATCACGGCCAATTGGAGCAAGGGGTTTGGCCATGGCAGATAGCGACGACGAGAACGGAGATAAGACTTCGCTCAAGCCCGAAGCTTCTACTAGAGTCCCAGAAGAGGGAGACCCATCTCCTGAACCCTGGAAGGATGTGGGCCCAGAAGAGCAGAAGGTACTGGGTAAGTATGTCCGATCTCAGTTAACGACGCATATCTCCGGTACTGTGCCCAATCCGATCATTGAGAAGATTGAGCCGGGACACATCACTCAGATACTGACCAATGTTTACGAAGCCAGCACCTCCGAACGACGATACACGTTCGCATATGTTCTTCTCTTCCTGCTTACTATCGTGGGTCTAAGCCTCTTCTTCGCAATTCGGGAGCAGTACGATATTGTAATTGGGATTGTATCCCTCGCAGCAGGATTCAGCGGTGGTTATGGTCTTGGTCGCTATAAGCGATAAGACACGTTTACACGAAAGGGATTGTCGCTATCAACGGACGGATTGACCCATTTTAGCCTGTTAAGAGTACAATACTCCCACTCCGTCCCAAAGGTAGAGACGCTTGGGAACCCCATAGCCCCTCGCAACCGAATCTTCTCAACAACTACGAGGCCTCCCGTGGTCGGCTAGGACTGCGCGGGAGGCTTTCTTATGTCCTAGACACACTCCATTCTTGATACCATGAACGGCGCGTCGCGACGCGCCTTCCCACAGGAGATAAGTACCTATGTCACAAGAAACGGATTTAATCGAACTGCGACAGCGAATCCGCCACTCTGCCGCCCATGTCATGGCCGACGTGGTTACGACGATGTTCCCCGAGGCCAAGCTGGGTATCGGGCCGCCGACGGAGGACGGCTTCTACTACGACTTCATGGTCGAAGAACCGTTCTCGGAACAGGACCTCTCACGCATCGAGAAGCGGATGCGCAGGGTCGTCCAGCAGAATCACACCTTCGAGTACCACGAGTACCCGCGTGACGAGGCGGAGCGGATGAACGCCGCTGAGCCTCTAAAGATGGAGATCATCGAGGAGATACCCGACGACGAGAAGATCACCACGTACAGGCACGGCAAGTTCGAGGATCTGTGCGCGGGGCCGCACGTCGAATCGACAGGGAAGATTCCGGCGTTCAAGCTGCTGAGCGTCGCCGGAGCGTATTGGCGCGGCGACGAGAACCGACCGATGCTCCAGCGCATCTACGGGACGGCGTTCGAGTCGAAGGACGCGTTGGACGAGCACCTCCACCGGATCGAGGAGGCTAGGAAGCGTGACCACCGACTCCTGGGACGGCAGCTCGATCTCTTCTCCATCCAGGAGGAGACGGGCCCGGGCCTGATCATCTGGCACCCCAAGGGATCGCGGACACGTGGCATCGTCGAGGACTTCTGGCGGGAGCAGCACCGGAAGCACGGCTATGAGTTGATTTACACGCCCCACATCGGAAGAGCCAGCCTGTGGGAGACGAGCGGGCACCTGGACTTCTACAAGGAAAATATGTACGCCGCCATCGAGATGGAAGGTCAGGACTACTACCTCAAGCCGATGAACTGCCCGTTCCACGTCATGTACTACCAGAACGATCTGCGGAGCTATCGCGAGCTGCCGATGCGGATAGGAGAGCTTGGTGCGGTCTACCGCTACGAGCGTGGCGGCGTTGTTCAGGGGCTGCTGCGTGTTCGCGGCATGACGCAGGACGATGCTCACATCTTCTGCAGGCCCGACCAGGTCGAGGACGAGGTGAACGGCGTCCTCGACCTGACGTTCTTCCTGATGAACAGCTTCGGATTCAGCGACTACGACATCATGCTCTCGACGCGCCCGGAGAAGGCCGTCGGCGATGACGATCAGTGGGAGTTGGCCACGGAGTCGCTTCGTCAGACTCTCGTCGAGCGGGGAATCGAGTACCAGATCGACGACGGAGGCGGAGCATTTTACGGTCCAAAGATCGACATCCACATCCGCGATGCCATTGGGCGGCTATGGCAGATTACGACAGTGCAGTTCGACTTCAACCTGCCGGAGCGTTTCGGCCTCACGTACATCGGCGAGGACGGCAAGGAGCACCGCCCGTACATGGTGCACCGGGCGTTGCTCGGCACTATGGAGCGGTTCATGGGCGTGCTCATCGAACACTACGCCGGGGCGTTCCCCGTGTGGCTGGCCCCAGTGCAGGCAGTGGTGATCCCGATTGCGGACCGTCACGTCGAGTACGCGCAGGATCTCAAGTCGCGGCTGGAAGCGGCGAACGTCCGCGTCGACGTCGACGACGGCAACGACCGCATGAATGCCAAGATTCGCAACGCCCAGCTTCAGAAGGTCCCGTACATGCTGGTCATCGGTGATCGCGAGATCGAGGCGGGCGCTGCTGCCGTGCGGCTGCGTTCGGGTGAGGACCTCGGCGCGGTGCCGGTCGACGAGATTGTGGCACGGATAGTCGAAGAGGTGGAGGCGAAGGCTTAGCTCTGGCTTTACATCTCTTCCCCGTTCAACAGGTGGAGAGGCTATCCCTGCCGAACGAGCTTTTGCAGCGAGCGGACCTCACGGGGCGGGTCGAGGCGTGAGCCGTATGCGGCGAATGACACCTCAGCAACGTAGATGTCGCCGTGGGAGTCAACGGCGATGCCGTGCGGGGTGATGAACTGTCCCGGCCCCTCTCCCTGCGGTTCATCACCGACCCGCGCTATGACGTTCCCATCGAGGTTGAAGACGGTGACACGGGGACCGAGGCGCTTGCCCGTCCAATTGCCCCATCCCAGTGGGTTCTGCGGGATACCCGCGTACATTTCGCCGACGTAGGCAAGCGAGTTCTTAACGTCGATGGTAATGCAGGACGCCATTGCGAGGTCGTTCCACTGCGACTGGAAGTTTCCCGACGAGTCGAAGATCTGGACTCGCTGGTTCTCGCGGTCGGCGACATAGACGTTGCCGTCAACGTCTGTGGCGATGTTGTGGACGGTGTTGAACTCACCGGGGTCGGTGCCCGACCGTCCCCACGAGAACAGCAGCTTGCCGTCCGGCGTGTACTTGTGCACGACGGCGTTGCTGTACCCGTCGGAGACGTAGATGTCGCCGGTGTTGGGGTCGACAGCGGCGTGCGTGGGGTTGCTGAACGGCTTGCCGCTGAGCCTGCCCGATCCACGTCCCTTCTCGCCGATGGTCATCAGGAGCTGGCCGTCAAGGGTGAACTTGCGAACGGTGTGGTCGGCGGCGTCGATGCAGTAGAGCGAGTCGTCGGGACCTACTGCGGCCCCGTGTGCGCTCGTGAAGATGCCCTCGCCCCAGGAGTTGATGACGGAGCCATGTCGGTCGAAGACGATGACGGGGTGCTCGCCGCGATTGAAGACGTAGACGTTGTCGTTCGCGTCCACTGCGACGGACGTGGCCTCCTTGAACGACCAGCCCTCAGGAAGGTCGCCCCAGTCGTCCCCCGATATCTCGTAGGTATATTCCCCTTCGCCGATGATCGTCACTGCTCTCCTCCTGTTGCGGCCCGCCGCCAGACGATTCGTCCCTTTCGTGACTTCCCAGCCAGGACCATGGGAGGGGTCGTCAAGATCAACTCGTCGCCGTCCAGCTGAATGAACCTCTCCTGTTCAGTACCTACTCGGTTCGGGTAGAAGGCCGTCTCGATCTTGTGGATAACCCGGTCCCCCTGGTAGTCGTAGCGGCCGCAGTACGCGACGAAGGTGCTCGCCGCGGCCAGCTTCTCCTCGTCCGTGCCCGCCAGCATGTCGCCGGCCTCGAAGTTATTCCTGCCAGCCGCCATCATGAGGACCGACATATAACCGTCGGGCGTGTACATGATGTAGCCGGAAGCGTCCTCGCCGAGGGGATACAGCACGTCATCGCCCGTGTGAGCCTCGTAGGTGACGAGCCGCCATGCTCCAATGATAGGGTTGGGTTCCATCAGCCGGCCTCTTTCGCTGTCTTCCTGACTTTCTTCTTGGGTGAGGCCGTCTCGTCAGGTCGGCCGATGTTCTTGGCCTGGGTGGGCTGCCAGCCGGTGTCGCGCTGGTAGACCTTGCCCATCTCCAGGAGGGCAGGAAGGTCGACGCGGGAGCCGTCACGCACGTAGCGGCTCTGCTCATGCTCGTGGCTCATCTCGATGGCGTCGAAGTTGCACACGTCGACACAGATACCGCACAGAATGCAGCGGTTGAGGTTGATCTCGAACTCGTCGATGATCTTTCGGCGCTTGGACTTGCCCTCAGGGTGCTGGGGATTGTCCTTCATCGTGGCGCTCATGCACTGGGTCGGGCACTCGCGCACACAGACCATGCAGCCGGTGCAGTAGGGCTCGTCGGCGGTGTAGTCCCACAGGAGAGCGGGGAACCCCATGAAGCGCTCCTGCACGGGGAGCCGCTTGTTGGGATCGGGGTACTGGCCGGTCACCGGAGACCGCTTCATGGTCTTCAGCGTGACCGCGAGGCCTTTGAGGAGTCCGCTCACCTAACCGCCGCTCAGGGAATGGGGATGACGGGGTTCATTGTATCAGGTGGGGCATGAGGACGCAGATGCGGTCAACGGGACAAGACAGCGTCCCTATGACAGCGAAAACTATCGAAATTTGTTGCATGGTGTTGCAAAGTGTTGCATTTCCCGTGTTATTGTCAAGTTGTGTCGGCCTCGTTCGGGAGCGCGTGACTGGACGAATCTTCTCGTCCGTCTCTGCGGAATACAGAACGTATATTCCAACTTACTCCTAAGAATGACATATCGTAGGTAGGTGTGTCAAATCGAGATTAGAGGTAGTATGGGCACAGCACCGCGACACTTGGAGGTGACCAATGGCTTCGGAAAGTATGCAACCAACGAAGAGTAAGATTGCAGCAGGGATACTTGCAATCCTGTTAGGTGGACTGGGGATTCACAAGTTCTACCTCGGGTACATCGTCCCTGGCATAATTCTTCTCGTGGCTTCGATCATAAGTGCAGTAACCGCGATAATACTAATCGGGCTGGTTGGGCTGCTTGTCATCGGAACGATATGTTTGATCGAGGGGATTCTGTACCTCACGAAGTCCGATGAAGAATTCCACGAAACCTACGTGGTGAACAAGAAGGCCTGGTTCTAGCGTCCTGTTTCTGAAGTTCGTCGTATAAAAGCGGATGGGTGTGTTCCGGGGAGCCACCCTCACCCTAGCCCTCTCCCACGACGGGAAAGGGGATTTTCACGCGCTGATTTATTTGGTGAATCTCTGACACAGGACATTAGCCTTCCCGAGGGCGTGGGCGCGAGTGCGTTTAGCGCTCGTCGGCGACGACGACTTCCCTGCCCTCGCGGCCTGAACGCACCATCGCCAGCGAGAAGCGCAGGACCTCCCTACCCTCCTCGCCGGTGAGATCGGACGCCCGACCGTCGGATATGGCGCAGACGAAGTCCTCTATCGCCAGCCGGAATCCGGCGTCGTAGTCGGTCTCGATGTTGGAGATGCTCGTCATGGAACCGTCGCGGAGCACCTCGATTGGTGGACGCTGCACGAGCTGCCCGTTCGGGCTCTTGTGGACGTATAAGATCCCCGCACTGCCCGTGATCTCAATCGACACGTCGATTGGGTAGTGGGTCGAGCGGACGATCAGTTCCTCGGAGTGTACGGACTCGCAGGTGCCGTACACGTCGCGGTCGGCGTACTTCCAGACGATCATTCCCGGATTGTCGAGGATGCCGCCCGGCACGATCTCGTGGTGCTTGACCACCTCGGTCCTGCCGATGTAGGCTAAGACCCGCTCGATGTCTCCCAGCAGGTAACGGGCTATCGTCCAGACGTGGTGACCGTGGTCGAACAGAACGGAGCCCTCTCCCGACAACGCCGGGTCGGAGCGCCACAGGTGGGACGATTGGGGAATCTCCCAGCCGTCGGGCGCGGTGCCGCTTGCGGTCTTGATGCGGACGGACATAGGCTCACCGATGCCGCCCGAATCGAGTATCTGCTTGGCGCGGACGAACGGCGGATGGAAGCGGTAGTTGTCGATAACGCGGAGCAGTTTGCCTGTGCGTTCCGACGCCTCGATCATGGCATCGGCATCAGCAATCGACAGCGCCATCGGCTTCTGCACCGTGACGTGCTTCCCCGCTTCCAGCGCGGTGATCGCCATGGGAGCGTGCAGATAGTGCGGCGTGATGATGTCCACCGCGTCCACATCGGGGTCATTAAGGAGTTCGTCGAAGTCGGTGTACGTCTTCTCGACGCCCCACTCCGACGCGCGGCGCGTGAGCAGATCGGGGTCTGTGTCGCAGATGGCCACCAGGTCCGCCATGGGGGTGGCGGAGTACCCCATGTAGTGCATGTCGGCTATTCGTCCGACGCCGACGAGGGCTGCACGGAGGGGTGTCATTGTCTTTTTGTCATGGACGTTTGTCGTGATGTCGCCAATTGCGTATGCCCGACTTCTGGATTCCCGCTTTCGCGGGAATGACGGGGCGGCATTATGCCGCGTGCTCTTCGGTGGCCGGGGGCGTGGGGAAGGCCTTGGCGGGATCGACGACGCACTGCGTCCCCTTCACGTTCGAGATCGTGTGGGCGTAGGACAGTTTCGTCATGCTCTCGCCCTGCTTTAGAAAGGCCGCCTTGTCCTCCTCGTACATGGTGCGGGCCATCTCGTGCGCGTCGGCGGCGGTGAAGAGGCGGGCCACGGCGTTGCCCACGTGCCCTACCCCCACCAGCCCGACGTTTTCCATGCGCTCACCGAAGCGGTTGAAGTCGCTGCCGGGGTGCCAGTCCCTGCGGGCGTGTACCCGGCTCGCGAGGGGCACGAGCGTCCCGTCCGGCAAGGGAGTGCGGCGGGTGATGAAGGTCGTCTCGCGGTAGTCGACCTCGAACTCGACCTCCCAAATGTGGATCGCTGTCAGGTTCTGGTACGGCACGCCGAGCATCAGGATGGACGCGCCGTTGTTGAACGCCCACGCCATCGGGCTGTTCTCGTCCCAAGCGGACGCCCACGTCTTGCCGTTGCCGGTCACGACGGTCTCCGCAAGAGGGCCGATGGCGGCGACGCTGTGCCAGAGGTGGACACTCCGTAGTGCGCCCTCGCGTATTCGGACGGCGTTGGTGACGGCGCCCATGCCGGAGTGGGTGTTTACCGGGTCGAATATCCAGTTCGGGTTGATGGAATCGGGGTAGTCGTGCGGGTCGGCGTAGGTGAAGGTCGGGACGACCAGCGTACCTTCCGGGCCCAGGGCATCGAGCAGTGCGTCCACGACGGCGTCAGCGCCGCCCTCGACCTCGCCGATGGCGCTCAGCGAGCTGTGGACGAACAACAGGCCGCCCCTCGACACGCCGAGCGCCGCGAGGTCTCCAACGACTTCGTCCATCGTTACTTTCAGTGGCGGCATGGTTGGCTCCGGGAAGATTGGGGGAAGAGTTTATCTAGTGTCCTAAATAGGGGAATCAGGTAGTTGTTTACACAACTGATCACCCTATGATCAGCATATTCCTATAAAATGGAACGGCCCCACAGGTGATAAGGCTGTAGGGCCTGTTGGGAAGTATTGCCTCTTGGAGAGTGATCAGGCTTGATAACCCTGAAACGCTGTACACCCAGCGTTGCGGTTCGATTCCGCTGCTTCCCGCACATTGCTCCGTGCGACTTCCCACTGACTATATTGTACGCTAACGCGCCAGCATTGTCCACCAGTCAAATACCCGTGGAGCCTGTATCAGCTTAGTCGGCGCCATCAGTCTTTATAGGGTGTTTACGAAGGTGCTGTCCAGCAATGCCATACGTTCGTCCCTGTATCAAATACGGAGCAGACTCTGAGCTTATCGAAGGGCAATACATGGTTCGACAAACTCACCATGAACGGTGTTTGCAGACTTTGCAAACACCCTCTGACACAGAACACTACGCAGGCCTGTTCGATATCTGGAACTTGTTGCCCTCCGGGTCCTGGCCCTCACAGTATTGGAAGCGTCCGTCGTCCTCGATCTCGCCCATGGGAGCGCCGCGTTCCAGCAGCTCCGCCCTGCCCGCTTCGACATCGTCGACGTAGAAGACGATCTTGCTGTAGGTGGAGGGCACACCGTCGACCCTTGATGCGACCTGGAGCGCGAGTCTGCAGGGGCCGGTGTTGAACTCGATCCACTGTGGCGGCTGCACCTGAAGGTCGAAGATCGGCTTGAGCTGCAACACGTCGCGGTAGAACTCGGTCACCATCATCATGTTCTGCACGACCAGAGTTATCCTGCTCATCGTTGCGATACGGCGTTCATCCATGACGGCCCTCCCAGAAAGTGTCGCGAGCTATTCTATCCCATCGACGAGCACGGGGAGACTTGATTGGTCGATACCATATTCGCCTTCGCATCATCTGCGCGGCTCAGGAGACACTTGCTCAACAAGCATAGCTGTCTGTCATTCCGAGTGGAGCGAGGAATCTAAAGTGGCCTGCTGTCGTCAATTAGGCCGCTCCAACTACGGAACGTCCCCTTGAAGACAAGGATTTTGGATTCCTCACTACGCTCCGCTGCGTTCGGAATGACAGGGTGTGAGTGCGCTGCGTTCGGAATTACACGGGCTGTGGCTATACAAATTCCTTCTCTGCAATGACTCCTAGACCGGAAGGAGCTTGATGCACACGGGAGCGGGGACATTGACCTCGTGGCCCGTCGGCTCAGGCATCCCGGTCTCGCTGTTGATGCGGTAGGTGAGGATGTTGCCCGTGTCCTGATTGGACACGAGCATGTATGTCCCAGACGGGTCGATGGCGAAGTTGCGAGGAGTCTCGCCGCCGCTCGACACGCGGCCAACGAACGAGAGCCCGCCCGTGTCCTGGTCGATATTGAACACGGTGATGCTGTCGTGCCCTCGGTTGGAGGCGTAGACGAACTCGCCGTCCGGCGACACATGGATATCGGCGCAGTGGTTGACGCCGCCGAAGTCGTCCGGCAGGGTCGTGAGCGTCTCGATCTCGTTGAGTGTTCCACGTGAGTCGTCGTAGTGCAAGGCGGTGACGCTCGACCCCATCTCGTTGAGGAGGTAGGCGTGCCTGCCGTTGGGATGGAATGCGAAGTGGCGCGGCCCTCCTCCCGGCGGAGTGCGGGTGTACGGCGAATCGGCGGGGCTAATGCTCCCGTCGTCGTGGTTGATCTTGTACGCAAGCACCTTGTCGATGCCGAGGTCGGCGGCGAAGGCGAACGTGTTTGTCGGGTCGATGTTGATCGAGTGCCCGTGCGGTCCCTCCTGACGCTCGGGGTCGATGCTCGATCCCTCGTGCTGGACGAATCCTGTCGCCTTTCCGAGGCTTCCGTCCTGCTGGACGGGGTAGGACGCGACACTGCCGCTCCCGTAGTTGGCCAGCAGGACTATCCCGCTGGTCTGATCGACCTCGACGTGGCAGGGTCCCGTACCCTCCGATGACTGCTCGTTCAGGAAGGTCAACTCTCCCGTCGCGGCGTCAATCGAGTAGGCGCGGATGATACCCGTAGTCATGGCCTCGAAGTCGGCGCACACGGCGTACAGGTTCTTGCCGGACGGAGCGATATCCAGGAACGACGGGTCATCGATCGCTCCGGTCGTGCCGACGTACTCAAGTCCGCCCGTCGCCGTGTCGAAGCGGTAGCAGTAGATGCCCTCCGCTCCCAGGGACGTGTACGTGCCGATATATGCGAGATACTCTTTTGCCATGTCGCAGTTCACCTCTACGATTGTCTGAGGACAATGTGAGGAAATCGGGACGGTTTGTCAAATCGTGGGGGTAGACAGATCTTTCGCCCCAAGGAATAGCTCGAAACTCTAGTGGAACCAGTCTGGTTCGAGTCCGGTTAGATGGGACTCCACGCTGGCACCAAGTCGTGGACATCTCCTCAGGAAGAAATCAGACCCTCCTGAGGCTGTGTCCAAGGAAGTTTGTAGAAGGGTGCGAACTGCGGCGCGCGAGGTATCGGCATCTCTCCGAAGGGCACGTCGATAATCACCGGGGCTTGGCGCTCCAGCGCGATGGGAATGATTCTCTCCAGGTCCATCGGGTCGTCTGCCCTCATGCCGACCGCGCCGAACGACTCGGCAAACTTGACGAAGTCCGGGTTGTGCAGGTCGGTCCCATAAGCGCCGCCAAACGCGTTGTCCAAGTCTCGAGCAACGTTACCGTAGGAGTCATCCCTGAAGACGACGGTCACGACGTTGATGCCGTACTTCATTGCCGTAGAAATCTCCGACGAATTGAACATGAAGCCTCCGTCCCCGGTCATGCAAATCACCGGCCGCTCGGGCTTTGCGACTTTCACCCCCAGTGCAGTCGGCAAGGCGTAGCCGAGGTTGAAGGAGTAACCGGAGTCGATGTAAGTTTTCGCGTGATTCACCGGCCAGTGGGTACGGGCGTAGTAGCCGAACTGCGTAACGTCCCAGATTATGAAAGCGTCATCGGGGATACCTTTCCGGAGCGCCTCCAATACCGGGTACTGAGGCTCTTTGAGCCTGATATCGTAGTAGGAAATCAGCTTGCGGGCGGCGCTTACGGCCTCGGCAGGCGACGGCCGATCACCCGCTCCGGCTTCAATGAGGAGGGGAACCAAAGCCTCGATGGTCGCCCTGGCGTCGCCGTGCAGGGGAATCGTGTTTACCTGATGCCTCGAAAGCTCTGTGTCGTCTATGTTGATGTTCACCAGAGTGGACGCTTCGCCGGCGGGATTGCCCAGCGAGAAGCGCGCGCCGATCCCGATCACCACGTCGGCGGACTGCATCACTTCAAATAGCTGGTTCATCTCCTGTTTCTCGCCACGGGGACTGAAACACGAGCCGTAGGACAGCGGGTGGCTGTCAGGGATGCTCCCCTTGCCTCCGCTGGAAGTAACGACAGGTATGTTTGTCGCCTCGGCCAACCTGACGAGGGCTGCTTCTGCATCTGACCGCCCCACGCCGCCACCGGCGTATATAAGGGGCATTCTTGCTTGGGCGATGACCTGGGCGGCGTCTCGCAGATCTTCCTCACTTGGCACGATCCTGGAGATTCGAGCGGGACTTCTAAGTTGGACTTCCTCCCGCTCAACTCCGGCCTCCGGCGGCATTTCGATAAGAACGGGACGGGGGCGGCCGGTACGCAACTGCCTGAAAGCTTCGAACACTGCATGAGGTACTTCGCTGGGTCTGGAAGCCTGTCCTTGCCACTTGGTGACCGGGCTCACAACGTCAGCCTGGTTGGCGACCTCGTGGACCGCTCCCCGGTTCTTGCCTATTGCGGCTCGTGGGATCTGGCCCGCGACAATGAGTACGGGCGTAGAGCGCGAGTATGCGTTAGTCAGACCGGACGCGGCATTGTAAAGACCCGCTCCAGGGACCACCAGCGCCACTCCCGGCTTTCCCGACGCGCGGGCGTAGCCGTCGGCCATGTATGTTGTCGCCTGTTCGTGGCGGGTGGTGACCAAGCGAATGCCCGGTTCGTCTCTCAGGGCAGCGACAATCCCATAAATCTGTATGCCGGGAATCCCGAATACGACCTCCACGCCCTCTCCGACAAGCGACTTGGCGAGGGCTTCCCCTCCGCTCATTTCGACCATGATTCGCCCTCCTCCAGAAGAATGCTTCGACAGCCTTTATCCAGCGAGCAGGCGCCGACAGGCATGGCTGCGGGCCAACCGATTGTACGGAATTTGACGCTGAAAGTCTCTGAGGGACGCTACGCCCCCATCTCCCATCAGGACTGACCACACGGGACGGGTGAGCGAACCTGTCCCGTACCTGTATCAAGATTGTAGGGCCTCAGACCTCAGGGTAAAGGAAGGCAATTCCTTTAGTCAGAGGGACTACAAACCCGTGACCACCACCATGTTGATTTTGGAGGACCTGGAGCGAATGTCATCAAGCGCTCCGGTCATCCGACGTACTCAAGACAACCGGTCGCCGTGTCGAAGCGGCAGCAGAAGATACCCTCCGCCCCAAGGACGTGTATGTGCCGATATGTGTGAGATACTCGTTCGCCATGTCTCAGATCACCTCGACGATTGTCTCAGCACAATGGGAGGAAACGGGACCGTTTGTCAAATGGTGGGGGTGGGCCGTTTATTGCGATAGAAAGGACCGAATTCGAAATTTGCCTAGTGTCCTGACTCTGAAGTTCGTCGTATTATTCGGCCCAGTCTTGTAGGCAAGGGAAACTGGATTCCGGCCTTCGCCGGAATGACGGATGAACGTCGATGGTTGTCGCACTTATTCAATGAACTTCCGAAACAGGACACTAGGCATTCCTTGAACCAACGAAGTACTGCAGAACACAGAACGCGGTCAAACCCGACGTTAGCAAGACCCGCGTGTCCTTCGCGTTGATGGGATCAGTCATTCCGGTAGTATTCCATGCCCAGATGGGTTATTTGGTCTTCTCCCATCAGCCATCTCAAGGTGTTCTTGAGCTTCGTCTGCTGAATGAACAGGTCGTGTTCGGGATAGACCGAACGGGCATGATGCGGGCTTTTGAAGTAGAAGGAAAGCCACTCCTGGATTCCCGTCATGCCGGCACGTTGCGCCAAGTCCATGAAGAGTACGAGGTCGAGCACCAGCGGAGCGGCTAAAATCGAGTCGGAGCACAGGAAATTGACTTTGAGCTGCATCCGACGATCCAGCCAGCCGAAGAGGTCGATGTTGTCCCACCCCTCCTTGTTGTCGCCGCGGGGAGGATAGTAGTTTATTCTCACCTTGTGATAAGCGTCGGAATACAGATCAGGGTACATTTCCGGCTGCAGAATGTACTCCAGAACGCCCAGCTTTGACTCCTCCTTCGTTCTGAAGTTCTCGGGCTCGTCCAGGACCTCGCCGTCCCGGTTCCCAAGTATGTTGGTGGAGAACCAGCCGTCCATTCCCAGCATTCTGGCCTTGAGCATAGGTCCGATAACGGTCTTGACCAGCGTCTGCCCGGTCTTGAAATCCTTGCCGCACACGGGCACTCCCTCGTCCCTGGCCAACCTCTCAAGCGCGGGAATATCCACAGTTAGATTGGGGGTTCCGTTGATAAAGGGAACACCCTCCAGCAGGGCGGCGTAGGCATAGACCATCGAGGGAGCAATGTTCTCGTTATTGTCGTGAAGCCCCCCGACGAAACTCTCAATGTCCTGATGGATTTCGTCTTCGGTAATGAATTTTTCGGTAGACCCGCACCAGACCATAACGAGGCGATCGCAATTGTTTTCCTTCTTAAATCGTTGGATGTCGCCTCGTAGAGCCTCCACGGAGGCGAGCTTTGAGCTTGTAATCTTGGTGTTCGTCCCTCCGACTCGCCTGACGTAATTGTTGTCGAACACCGCCTCCATCGGCTTGATTGATTCCAGAAACTCGGCGATGGGTTCCAGCTGTTCAATGCGGTCCAATACCCCACACTTCAGGGCAGCCTCGTAGGCGCTGTCAGGGATGGGGTCCCAAGCGCCGAAGACAAGCTGATCAAGGTCAGCAAGAGGAACGAAATCGCGAATCAAAGGCGTCCGACTCTCAGTTCGCTTGCCCAGGCGAATTGTCGACATTTGGGTGACCGATCCTACGGGTCGCCCCGTCCCACGACGGATGTGCTCCACTCCGGCGATGAACGTAGATGTCACCGCTCCCAAGCCAACCAGTAGGACCCCTAACCTACCATCGGCCGGCCTGATCGGTGGAGCGCCGTTCTCAACAAAGTCCTTGGCCTCCAGCCCAATGCCCTGACGATGCGCGAGTGTCATGAGCGGCTCGTGCCATTGAGACGGTATCCGCCCAGTCTTCGCCCAGTGTTGCACTGTGCTCTGACGCTTTCCTAAGAGCGCTGCGAGCGAGGACTGGCCTCCGAACCGGTCGATTATCTGTCTTGCTCTATTCATGGTGGCCGACAATAACAGTTTTTTCGTTAGTAGTCAATCCCCATTTCAGGAGACGCATCCGCCTAGGGCAGAGGGATGCCCCATCAATATAGTCCGACTGACCAGAATGTAAGGCGGATGAAGTCCAAGCGCACGATGAGAACCGCTATGCTTGACTACTGGAAGTTCTGCCTACAGTAAAAACCACCCGGAAAATGCGAGCCGGGGCATACTGAATTGCGAACTTTCCGGTGGGAGGTTCCGATTTAGGGGGGCCAGGCCAACCTGGAGGACTCGGCAATCGTGCTTCTCCTTCGCCTGCCGTGCCAGTTGCGCCATGCGTCACTATGTATTCGAAGGCGCGGGCCGAGGGATGGTTCCTCGCCCCGGGGACGTCATCCAACTCATCGGCCCCTTGCCGTCAAAAGGTTCCACGCTCCACCCCATGGATCGTACCGGACACGGAGGCCCGCTCCCTGCCGGTCGGCACCGCACACCCCCACGGCTGAGTACCATGCGCTTGCGGCCACTGAGCGATACGCGAGATACCAGGCTAGCGATGGTGTGGAGACGGAGAGACCGGTTGAGGCGCCGGGCAAGCGCGTGGCGGAGTTGGAGGAAGAGAACCGGGAGTTGCGGAAACCGGCCGAGGCCAAGGCGAACTAGGCGGTCTTTACCTTGCCTAGAGACGCCAATAATGTAGTCTGGTCTTAGGGCCTACGCTAGGCTGGTCGTATCGCCACTTTTGCCGTCAAACGGTATATGATGGCCTGGCCGTTGCCGAGCTACCAGGAGGTGATTGAGCCTCGACGCCGAATGGGTTACCATCATGCGGCAGAAGCTGGCGCTAGACGCTCGGTTACAGATAGCAGACATGGGCCCTATTCCGACACACCGGGCGGCAACTGCGCTTAGACGGAAGAACCAGAAGTCGCCGAAGAAGTAAGTCCGGCGCCGCTGATCGTGGGGCCTTGCGCAACCTCAAATGAATGCGCAGGCAAACCTGTTCAGAGGATTCCTGCGGCGGACGTAGTCAGGGACTGTTGGAAACCGATGCTCGAGCAACTGAGTAATCTCTCCCCTCTCGCTCGGCGGCGCATAAGGCTTCTGGCATCAGTTGCCGTCGCCATCGGGCTGCTGCTGGCCGCCTGGCAATTGTTGCTGATTCTTCTGCCCCTGGTGATAAGCGGACTGACCGCATACTCGCTCATGCCCCTGGTGCGGGCCGCAGAGCGGACGGCGCCGGCTCGCCGCTGGCCCGGCCCCAGCAGTGTGATCATCGCCATCGCCGTCGCCGCTCTGGCGGTCATGATCGTCCTAGGAGTTTTCGCGATAACCGTGTGGGCGCTGGTGGACGGGGTGTACACCCTTGCTGAAACGATGCCCGTCCTAGTGGCGGAGGCCAGTGAAGAGTGGGTCAAGCTCGAACGCTTCTACCGCGAAAGAGCGCCCCTCACCATCCAGGAGGCAGTTGATCCGCAAGTGGCGAAAATGTACGACTCGATTCTGGAAGCCGCGACCAATGCAGTGGGCAAGGTCCTAAGCGCGGTCCAAAGCAACATCGCCCAATTCATAACGCTCGTAGCCGCTCCGGTTACGATTTTCCAGATGCTTCGTGCGCCGTCAGCTCTCTCCGACAGCAGCCGGAGGCTGATACCGGGGCCGCTGCAAGAGGACTTGCCGGAAATGATCCGGATCGCCGGTGAGGTCATCGTCGCCTACTTCCGGATTCAGCTTCTGCTCGGCGCAATCGTGGGCGTCGTCATCTTCCTCGCCTATTCGGTGCTGGGGATACCACTGGCGATGGCGTTGGGTTTACTCGGTGTGCTCTCGGAGCTGCTGCCGGTCATTGGGACCACGATCTTCGTCATACTGACAAGCATCCTGCTGGTGCTGACTGACATATCAAAGTTGCCGCTGGCGCTGGGCGTCTTCCTCATTGTCCAGGTGGTGCAGACTACCGTAGTGCAGCCCAGACTCCAGGGGAGAGCTTTGGGATTGAATCCTATGGCGCTGGTGTTGGCCATGGCCGTTTTCACGCTGTTCTTCGGGTTGCTAGGGGCACTGGTGGCGGCTCCTCTTACCGCAGCCGTATATCACGTTCTGCGATACGTGGGCCGGGAATGGGAGCGGAGTGAACACCAGGCGGACATCTCATCAGAGCTAGGCGACGGGTAGTGCCCAGTCAAACTTGATTCTACAATGTCAGCCTGAATCTCAAGCTGAAGGCTCTTGATTTTGTCAAGTCTGATGAACTCCTGTTATTGTCACCTTCGGTTCTGCCTACAGTAAGAACCACCCGGAAAATGCGAGCCGAACGAGAATCGAACTCGTGACCTCAATCTTAGTGAGAGACGCGCTCCGTTGAGCTCCGACTCGCATTGGATACCGGCATTCGCCGGTATGACGGCTGGTTATTGACCACCCCGGTTTGGTTGACCGTGCTTCGGGGCAATACCAGTAATGCTCTGAACCACAGACCCACCTGCGGAAGCACTCCGCTGCCATGCAGCCACAGACCGATTTATGCACGGACGACCCACGAGACTAGCGAGGCGTGGGCGGTGCAGCTATTGGGGGCACGTCGCTTTCCTATTGCATTTCCACAACTTTGGCGTCAGAATGCACGCTATGAGGGATTGAATGCAACGGATCCTTCACATGGCATCACACAATGGAGGTTCAATCATGGGCACAATATCCGTGAATCGGCTGGCGGGGCTGTCTCTCATATTCGGCCCGATAATCGCCTTCGTCTTCTTTCTCATAGAGCCGGGTGGACTGCTGATAGACAGCGCCGAGGTGTCAGACGCCGTTGGCTCCATAACGGCCAAGGGCGACAACGCCGCGCTGACCAACATAACCAACATCGCGATAATCCTTGGCCTGGCCCTGATCCTCTCGGGCCTCTACGCGCTCATGCGGAACGTAACCCTGCAGGGCAACGGCAAAGCGCTTGCTCAGATGGGCTTCTTCATGATCTTCGTCGGGCTGACCGGTTGGATTCTCGCCGGCGGCATGGACTTCATTCTGGCCGACGCCCAAACGAGTGACCAGATCGCAGGAAGCGTTCCCGTCTACTACGCCGGCTCCGGTCTCTTCTACGCCGGTGGGATTACGCTTGGGTTTGGGGGTTTCATCTTCGCGTTGGGCCTCTCTACGAGAGACGACTTCAACCGGATAATCTCCCTGTTGGCCGCCCTTGTCAGCCTGGCCGTAATGGTCTTCTTCATGATGGCCGTACTCAACAACGACGGCCGCGACACCTTCATCAGCCTCGCCCGGAGCTTCTACGTGCTCCTGGTTATCTGGTATGGATACCTGGGCTACGGACTGATGAACCGACCCGATCCCGACCTGTGGCAATAGACGGAGTCTAGGACTTGCCGGCCGCCGTCCTGAGGTCAGGGGACCGACCGGATTGCAGTGGCGAAGTCATGTGAGCTTGCTTGACATGATGAGTCGAGTTGCGCCCCTCTCTAGATACCGGCCTTCGCCGGTATGACGGTCGGTTAAGGAGCACCCCGGTTTTGTTGACCGTCCTTTGCGGCACTACCTATAATGCTGTAAACCGCACACTCCCCTACGGACGCGCATCCCTGCCATGCAGTCACAGACCGATGTGGTCGAACGTACTACCGACGAAGCCCTTGAGCGGCTGAAGGCCGTTTCCGATCTGGACGGTCTCGAAGAGTGGCGCGTGTCCACCCTGGGCCGGAACGGATCGCTGACGCAGATACTCCGCAGTCTCGGTTCGGTGCCGAAGGAGGAGCGCCCCCGGCTGGGCGCGGCGGCGAATGAGGCCAAGAAAGTCCTCGAAGGGCATCTCGCGGAGCGTGAGCAGGAGCTGAAGACGGCCCATCTGGCTGATGTCGTCGAGCGCGAGAGCATCGACGTCACGCTGCCGGGATGGCCCGTTCCGCAGGGGCGTCTGCACCCGACCACGCGGACGCTAAGGGAGATCACGAGCGTCTTCGCCTCGATGGGATTCCAGATCGAGGAGGGGCCGGAGATCGAGCTCGACCGATACAACTTCGACCTGCTCAACATCCCGAAGGACCACCCGGCGCGGGACATGTGGGACACCCTGTGGATCGACCGAGTGGACGAGCACGGCAACCGCCCGATGCTCCTCCGGACGCACACGTCGCCGATGCAGGCACGGATCATGGAGAAGACCAGCCCGCCCGTGCGCGTCGTCGTGCCCGGCAAGTGCTACAGGTACGAGGCGACGGACGCGACCCACGAGTGGCACTTCCACCAGGTCGAGGGCCTCGCGGTGGACAAGGGCATCACCTTCGCCGACCTCAAGGGGACGCTGTACGAGTTCGCTCGACGCACCTTCGGCGAGGACCGGCAGATACGCTTCCGCTGCGACTTCTTCCCGTTCGTCGAGCCGGGCGTCGATATGTCGATCTCGAACTTCAAGGACCCCAAGACCGGCAAGCGTCCCATCAACCGAGACGAGGACTGGATCGAGATACTCGGCGCGGGAATGGTGCATCCCAGCGTGCTGGAGGGCGTCGGATACGACCCGTCCGTCTACACCGGCTTCGCGTTCGGCATGGGAGTCGAGCGCATAGCGATGCTCAAATACGGCATCGACGACATCCGCCTGTTCTACTCGAACGACATCCGGTTCCTACAGCAGGTCTAAGCTGTGTTGAATTCCTCGTCGTTATTTTGGCTCCTACCGTCATTCCCGCGAAAGCAGGAATCCAGATCGGGTACACCATGCCGCTTACAATGAGGAGTAGATTCCCGCTTTCGCGGGAATGACGGGGAATAGAGATCTCTTATGCTGATACCCATATCTTGGCTGAAGCGCTACGTGTCGGTCAACATGCCGGCGCAGGAGTTGGCGCACCGGCTGACCATGGCCGGACTGGAGATCGACGAGGTGCGGGAGGTCGGGGCCGACTGGGGGCGCGACAAGGTATTCGTCGGCCACGTGATGGCCGTAGACCGTCACCCGAACGCCGACCGGCTGACGGTGCCGACCGTCGACCTCGGCGGCGAGACGGTGCAGGTCGTGTGCGGCGGACCGAACCTCGCGGCCGGCCAGAAGATCGCCTTCGCGTTCGCGGGAGCGATGCTGTACAGCACCAGGACGGGCAAGACGCAGGCCCTGAAGAAGTCGAAGATACGGGGCGTAGAGTCGGCGGGCATGGTGTGCTCCGAGGTCGAGTTGGGTCTTGGCGACGACCATGAGGGCATCCTTGTGCTCCCGGACGACGCGCCCGTAGGCACTCCCCTCGTGGACTACCTCGGCGACGCCGTCCTGGACGCAGACGTGACCCCGAACCGCCCAGACTGTCTCTCGATTCTCGGAGTGGCGCACGAGGTGGCCGCTCTCACGGGCGCGACGGTTTCCGAACCCGACGCGACGTACCCGGCGACGGGCGATCCCATTGAGCGCGACGTAACGATTGAAATCGCCGACCCTGAACTGTGCTCTCGATACGGGGCGAGCCTGATTCGAGGTGTGACGGTCGGCCCGTCGCCGGACTGGCTCAAGGACGCCCTCGTCGCCGTGGGGATGAGGCCGATCAACAATATCGTCGACGTGACGAACTACGTCATGCTGGAATACGGCCAGCCCCTCCACGCCTTCGACTTCGACACCATCGGCGACTCGACGGTCATCATCAGGGCCGCCCGGCCGGGTGAAAAGTTTACGACCCTCGACGAGGAGGAGCGCAAACTGGAACCTCCCATGCTGACCATCGCCGACTCGCAGGACGCGATTGCGCTTGCGGGCGTCATGGGCGGCCGGAACACCGAGGTCGGCGACTCGACGACCAACGTCCTGATAGAGTCGGCGAACTTCGATGCGAACAACACGCGGAACACTGCCACCGGCCTGGGCATGAGGACGGAAGCGTCCTACCGGTTCGAGCGCGGCATCCGGCAGGACCTCGTGCCACGGGCGTTGCGACGGGCGACGGCCCTGATGTTCGAGCTGGCCGGCGGAGTCGCCGCGAAGGGGATCGTCGATGTCTTCCCCGTCGTCAAGACGCCGCCGACGCTCACCATTGGGTCGGAACACTTCCGGCGCGTGCTCGGCGCGGAGATTCCCACGGACACGATAGACCGGGTGCTGACATCGCTGGGATTCGAGACGACGCGCAATGGGGACTCGCTGGAAGTGCAGTCACCCTACTGGCGGGCGGACATCACCATCGCTGAGGACCTGATCGAAGAGGTCGCGCGGATCGTCGGGTACGACGACGTGCCCGCAACGCTGATGTCTACCGAAATACCCCACCACGAGCCGCGAGTCGAGCGCGAGGTGAGGGAGCGTGTCCGCGACGCCCTTGTCGCGGCGGGTATGCAGGAGACGATCTCCTACTCGGCAACGAGCGTCGAGGCGCTGGAGAAGGTCGAGGTACCGACGGAAGAGCCGGACGCTCCGCTGAAGTTGGCCAACCCGATGAGCGCCGAACTGAGCCACATGCGGACGACGCTGCGATCCGGGGTGCTCCAGACGCTGGCCTTCAACCGTCGAATGTCGCGCGGCGAGGGCCTCCGCCTCTTCGAGATAGGGCCGGTCTACCTGCCAAAGGAGGAAGCGAAGGAGCGCGACCTGCCCGACGAGAGGGAGATGCTCGTCGGCGTGCTCTCCGGCCCGCGATCCGGCGCGTCGTGGCTCGTGCCGGAGGGCGACATGGACTTCTTCGACGCGAAGGGCGTCCTAGAATCGGTCTTCGCGCAGATCGGACTCTCGGATGAGTACAAAGCGGACGACGAGCCCATCCTTCTTTCCGGCAAGACCGCGATGGTCTTCTGCGGGAACAAGCCGGTCGGCACGATTGGCGAGGTGCATCCCAGGGTGCTCGCGCGCTTCGACCTCGATGACACCGGCGTCACCCTGTTTGAGATCGACCTGGAGGCCGTATACGCGGCTGCTGGTCGAGTATCCGTCCAGTACGCGCCGATCAGCCGTTACCCGGAGGCCGAGCAGGACATCGCCATTCTCGTGGACGCCGACGTGCCGGCCTCGCGTATTCAGACGATCATCAACCGGCATCGCCTCGTGAAGAAGAGCGCGCCGTTCGACCTGTATACGGGCGAGGGAGTGCCACAGGGCAAGCAGTCGATTGCGTTCCGCGTGACCTTCCAGTCCGACAGGTCGACGTTGACGGGCGATCTGGTGGACAAGGCGCGTGGCGACATCATGAGACAGCTCCAGCGCGAGTTCGACGCGACGCTGCGAGGCGAGTGACTAGCGTGTCTGCAAGGAGACCGACGGGTGCATAAGCATCGAGAACACCTGCACGGACATCGCCACGCCGACATGATCTCCGTCGAGGACGCCCGCGAGCGCATCCTCGGATTCTTTTCCCAACTCGGCACCGAAGAGCGTGCCATATCCGACGCGCTCGGACAGGTGCTGACGGAGGACATCGTCGGCAAGTTCGACGTGCCGCCATGGGACAACTCGGCGATGGACGGGTACGCGCTCCAAGCGCCCGACATCGCGGAGGCCCACCCGGACGCGCCGGTGACGCTGAAGGTGACAGGCACGATAGCCGCGGGCGACGTGCCTACGACCAGCGTTCTACCCGGCGGCGCCATTCGGATCATGACGGGAGCGCCCCTGCCCAACGGAGCCGACGCCGTGGTTCCTTTCGAGGACACCGACGAGGGTGAGCGCGGAATGGGCGGGCAGACACCCAACGAAATTTCAGTGCGGATACCCGTGCCTGCAGGCGGCAACGTTCGGCCCGCGGGCGGCGACATAGCAGCGGGAACAACGGTCATCGAGGCAGGCACGGTCCTGCGCGCGTCAGAGATTGGGGTGCTGGCGTCGCTCGGCTTCGGAACGGTAAAGGTCATCCGGCGTCCCATCGCGGTGATCCTGGCGACCGGAAACGAACTCATCGAGCCGTCGGAGCCGTACCAGCCCGGCAAGATATACAACTCCAACAGCTATGGCGTAGCGGCGGCGGTACACGCCGCAGGCGGGATTCCCAAGCGACTCGGCATCGCGCGCGACACGGTCGAGTCGATCTCGGCCGCTCTCCAGCAGGGCATGGCCGAGGCGGACGTGGTCATCTCCACCGCGGGCGTCTCGAAGGGTGACTACGATCTCGTCAAGGACGTGCTGGCGCAGCATGGCCGGATCGAGTTGTGGTCGGTGCGGATGCGCCCGGCCAAGCCGCTGGCCTTCGGGATGCTGTCGGGCGACGGCGGGAGACAGGTGCCGTTACTCGGACTTCCGGGAAACCCGGTAAGCTCACTCGTCGCTTTCGAGCAACTAGGTAGGCCTGCCCTCTACAAGATGATGGGACGGGGCGATTTCGAGCGCCCGACTGTGCAGGCCGTGCTGGAAGAGCCGATCCACAACCACGACGCTCGGCGCGTCTACGCAAGGGCTATCGTCACGAAGCGGAACGGAACGTACTACGCCAAGCTGACGGGCGAGCAGAGCTCAAATGTCCTCACCTCGATGTCTCGCGCAAACGGGCTTGCCATCTGCCCCGAGGACGATCCGATCAAAGAGGCGGGAGAGGTCGTGACCGTGCAGATGACCGACTGGCCGGAGTCGGTGTTTTAGTTAGACGCACCGTCCACTGAGTTCGGAAAAGGCGTTTAGAGTCTCAGTTTGAAAGACTCTTTGCCTTGAAGATGCAATGTAGACCCTTCGAGTCTTGCACTACATGCAATGTGTCCCCAGTAGATTCCAACGCTATGGGTTGCCCTCGTCTGAATCTACGTCTTCAAGAAGCGGTGTCACTATCGCAGGGTCTATAACCTGAGTCTCGGGCAACAGCATTGTGGAATCCTTCATTGCATCCGCAAGGTTGCCGTACACGGCAGATGACTGCATTGACGCAACGTCCCCCGTCGCGTCTTCATGGTAATAAAAACTGGCGTCAGCATTGTTGCCAATTGGCGTCATTGCAGTTTCCTCCAGCCTTCGAAAGTTCTTTCGTCCTTAACTCCTTCTTGTAGCCCGTTGTTTGTTTGCACTTGAACCCGCATCAGAACTCCCTCGGATACAAAACCATAGCACCCGCCGATGGATCCTTCAACTAGGGCGCGGGTAACGGAAAAGGGGACAGGCGTATTCACTGGGGCGCCAGCAAGGTATGGCTGGGGCGTGTAGGGCTCAAGCAACTTAAGCTCCTCTGCATAGCTTAAGTGAATCTCTCTCAGAAGCCTGTAAAGTTCGTCGGACGGCTTTTCGATCGTGAGTCCCAGTTCTGTGGCTTCTCTCCTATCAATCGTGTAATCGTGGCTTCCTGAATCCGCACACAAGAAGTCGATGATTGATTTGACCTTCTCTTCGTCTTCCACTTGCCGAGGCAACAGCTTTTGAGCCAAGTACCTTATCTGTGCTTGTGTCCTGAATATTTCGCCAAGAACTAAGGGATGGATGTGACTCGTCAAATTCAGGAGAACTGACGTTAGGGCCTCTTCACCTTCGATCTTCAACTCTTCACGAGCCGCATCAAGGTAGCCTCGCACACTCTCGACGCTGACTGGAACTTGCTTTGACTGCCCACCAATACTTGCTAAAGGATTGAGGGGATTGTTTACGCTTGGGTCAATGGGGCCTAGGGCCGCCTGCTTGGTCATGACGACGCGATCTGCGCCAATGGAGATTAGCGTGCCGGCGCTAAGAGCCTTAAAGGGAATCAGCACCTCAAGCTCATCACAGAATATTCTAATGAGATTCACTAATCGCCACGCCGCCAGGGTGTGTCCACCGTTCGTATGTAGCAGCAACGATATGCGATTGGTCGGTCCAATTTTTTCGAGCAGGTCGACGAATGGATCAATGCAATCCTGGGCAATGACAGTTTCCATGCCCTTGCGGTCGCCGGTTATGAACGAGAGCACCTTCGTGTCCCGATCTTGTTCTATCTGCTGATATAGCTTTATTCGTTTCGGATAGTCCATTACGTCCTCAGGAACTGACTTTGCGGTGTGGCCCTCCGGTATGCAAACTCGCCATATCTGGACCGGCCGTTCCACACTTCAATAGTATCAGGTCTTTCATATATATTTCACGAATAGCAGGATTCGTGTGATGGATACGTCACAATCAATAGCAGTATGGTCAAGTTGTTGCCGAATGTACAACGCTGGCGATGCAGGACCAATTGCCCGTGAGGCATCCAGTCACTTAATTTCTTCGACATGTGGTGGGCTAGCTCAATATCAAGAGCTACCTGCCAAGGCCGATCACCCAAGCGTCTCTATCAGCCGTCCCCGCTCCACCTCGGACTGCTCCCCCTGCGCAAGGTCGCGCAGAACGACGGTGTCATTCGCGATCTCGTCGTCGCCGATGATGACGGCGTGTGTGGCGTCGATCGACGTTGCGTACCGTAGTTGGCTCCGCAGACCTCTGGGTGGCCCAAGCACGGCGGCGATACCCGCCCGACGGAGTTCCGACGCGAGTTGAAGCCCGGATGCTTTTGCCGCGTCGCCGATGTGGGCGACGAGTACCGTCGTTCGCTTCTCCGGAGGGGTGAGGGTCCCCCGCTTCTTGGCCTCGGCGACCACGCGTTCGATCCCCATGGCGAACCCGATGCCGGGAGTAGGCTGGCCGCCCAGTTCCTCGATGAGGCCGTCATACCGTCCACCGGCCAAGATTGTGCTCTGGCGGCGGGCATCGGGCGGGACGAACTCAAAGACGGTGCGCGTGTAGTAGTCGAGTCCTCGCACGAGCGTGGGATCGATCTCATAGGGTATGCCGAGAGTATCAAGGCTCCCTAGGAGACTGTCCCAGTGGGCCTTCGACTCGTCCGATAGGTAGTCGATGCTCTTGGGGGCGTCGGGCAGCAGCGGCTGCACCTCCTCGTCCTTGGAGTCGAGCACGCGCAGGGTGTTTTCCTGCAGCCGCCTCTGGTCGTCGGGAGACAGGCCGTCCGCGTGAGGTGCAAAGTAGTCGCGAAGGGCTTCCAGGTACGCCGGTCTCGATTCCGCGTCGCCGATGCTGTTGACGAGCAGCGTCACGTCGGTGATGCCGAACGATTCAAGAACCCGCCAGGCAAGCTCGATTACCTCTGCATCGACCGAGTGGTCGGAGTCGCCCAGGGCCTCGACGCCGAACTGCCAGAACTCGCGGAAGCGTCCGGCCTGCGGCCGCTCGAACCGGTACATGGGCATGATGTAGTAGAGCCGCGCGGGCTGGGGCGTGTTGTGCAGGCCCCGTTCGAGGTACGCACGACAGACGCCGGGCGTACCCTCGGGACGGAGGGTGAGCGAGTGCCCTCCCCTGTCATCGAAGGTGTAGGTCTCCTTCTGCACGATGTCGGTCGACTCGCCGGTCGTCCTCAGGAAGAGATCGGAGTCCTCGAAGGTGGGGGTCAGGATAGGCGCGTAGCCGAATCTCTCGGCAATCTCCGCGCAGCCGCGCTGCACGGCGAGGCGGTCGCGCTGGTCATCGGGAAGGATGTCGGTGGTGCCCCTGGGGGCCTGAAGGGAGGTCATGGCGTCGGTGCTACAGGGTACGAGTGCACTAGGGCGGTAGTCAACGTTTTCCATCCCAAGCGACATTTACATGAATATAGGTCTCAAATCGCCTCATGGTATACTCACTGCATGACCGTTCAAGACGTGCGGAGTTCGGGTCTCATCGACCTCCTGCTCGACAAGGCAGGCGAGTACCTTCCGCCCGACAAAGTGGCCGCCGTTCAGGAGGCTTACCGATTCGCCTCGGAAGCTCACGACGGCCAGTTCCGCAAATCCGGCGAACCCTTCATCGAACACCCTCTGAACACGGCCCTGTACCTGGCCGACCTTCATCTCGACCATACGGCACTAACGGCAGCTCTCCTGCATGACGTGGTCGAGGACACGTCCGTGACGCAGGATGAGGTGTCCAAGCGCTTCGGGAATGAGGTCGCAAAGCTCGTCGACGGCGTGACGAAACTCACTCAGACCGAGATGCTGAACATCGGCGTCGAGGATGAGATACGCCCGTTGCAGAACGCCAACGAGGCAGCGCGCGCGGCGAGCATTCGCAAGATGCTCATGACGATGGCCGAGGACGTTCGGGTCGTCATGATCAAGCTTGCGGACCGTCTCCATAACATGCGGACGCTGGATTCCATGCCGGAGGTCCGGAAGCGAGCCATAGCGCAGGAGACGTTGGACATCTACGCGCCGCTCGCCCACCGGCTCGGCATGTGGGAGTTCAAGTGGCTGCTGGAGGACCTTGCGTTCCAGCACATGAACCCGGACGAATATCGCAAGATCTCGCGAATGCTGGCCTCCAAGCGCGGCGAGAGAGAGGTCTACATCGAACGGGTGGTGAGCATACTCGAAGACGAGCTGGAAACCGCGGGAGTAAAGGCGCAGGTGACGGGCCGCCCGAAGCACATCTACAGCATCCATCGGAAGACCCAAAAGTACGCGGCGCTGAACAGGACGGTCAACGACATAAACGACCTGTTCGCCCTGCGGGTAATCGTGGACAACGTCGGCGACTGCTATGCGGCGCTTGGTGTCGTCCATGCGAAGTGGAGGCCGCTCCAGGGGGAGTTCGACGACTACATCGCCAGTCCGAAGGACAACATGTACCAGTCGCTTCACACTGCCGTGCTCTGCGAGGACGCCGCTCCGGTGGAGATTCAGATACGGACCGGGGAGATGCACCAGCTAGCGGAGTACGGAGTGGCTGCCCACTGGCTCTACAAAGAGGGCAGCTCGGACGACCAGTCGTTCGAGGAGAAGATGACCTGGCTCCGTCAGATACTGGAGTGGCAGCGGGAGGTGGCCGGCGCCGAGGACTTCGTCGAGAGCTTCAAGACCGACATCTTCAAAAACCAGGTCTATGTCTACACGCCCAAGGGAGATTTGAAGGAAATGCCGGTAGGGGCGACACCGGTAGACTTCGCCTACCGCATCCATACGGACGTCGGGCACCGGTGCATCGGCGCAAAGGTGAACGGCAAGCTCGTTCCGCTCCAGCACCAACTGGAGATCGGTGACATGGTGGAGATCGTAACCAGCAAGTCGGTCCGAGGCCCAAGTCGCGACTGGCTGAACGAAAACAAGGGATACCTCAAGACGAGCCACGCCCGGTCGAAGGTGCGCCAGTGGTTCAATCGCCAGGAGCGAAGGGCGAGCGTGCAGACTGGCCGCGAAGTGTTCACCCGGGAGTTCCGCCGCCTCGACACGACGATGAGCGAGGAAGAGATAGCCGAGCTCATGGGCTACGCAAACCTCGAGGACTTCTTCGTGGGACTGGGGAACGGCTCACTCTCCATGCGCCAGGTAGTCGGCAAGCTGACAACGCTCGTCGACGAGCCGCCGGAAGACGAGACGGCGATGCCAGTCTCGCTCCCGGAACCGGAGTCCGGCATCGAGGTGCTGGGCGTCGGAGACCTCCTCACCCGGATGGCGCGGTGCTGCAATCCCATCGGCGGCCACGCGATAATCGGCTACATCACCAGGGGGCGCGGCATCACGGTGCATCGCCGCACCTGCCCGAACATCATGCGTGAGAGCGAGAACGAACGGCTGGTCGAGGTCGATTGGGGCAAGACGAGGACGCTCTACCCCGTCCAAATTCGCGTGGAGTCATGGGACCGCGTCGGATTGCTGAGCGACGTGACCTCGCTTGTGGCTGACGAAGGAGTGAACATCGCCGGCTCCGTCACCAAGCCCGAGGACGACCTCAGCATCATCAACCTCACCGTAACCATCGAGAACATCGAACAGTTGAACCGTCTCTTCTCCAAGATCGAGGGCGTCGTCGGAGTCCTCAATGTGTCGCGCATCGTCGGCTAGAAGTGGTTCAAGAGGGTGTCTAAAGGGTGTCTAATGAGACCCCGTTCATCCTGGGCCCGTCGAAAGGTTCACCACGTGAGGGCTTCGATTGATCTATTAGACTCCCTCTACGAGACCAGCGGCGGCAGTTCTTCCAGCGTGGTTATGCGCGGGCAAGCGTCATAATCCGGAAAGTTGCCGTCCCGGTCAATGAGGATAGGGGATATCCCGACGTTTGTGGCGCCGACGATGTCCGACCTCGGCTGGTCTCCAACCATCACCGCCTCACGCGCCTCGACGCCCGCCCTGCTGAGCGCCGTATGAAAGGCGAGTGGATGTGGCTTTTCAACCCGTACCTCTAGTGACGTGACGGCGAAATCGACGTGATTGGTTAGCCCCAAGTCGTCCAATAGGTTTGCCCCACTCGTGTTCATGTTGGAAATGACACCAAGAGTCAGACTTCGCTCCCTGAGGACAATCATTGTAGGCAAGACATCGTCGAACGGCACCAGCTTCGAGGGCATCTCGCTGAGACGGTTGAATATCCTCGATGCGAGTTCGAGTGAGACCTCGATCCCGCACCCCTTGAGGACGAGGCGTTCGTACTCGGCGAAGAATTCGCCCCTGCCCTGCTGATCGCGCAGTCGTAATGGGCGTGCCGCGTTCTCAGCAGCCATGAAGGCGTCCGCGCTCGCGTATCCCCTCACAATGCCCTCGAGTGTAACGGCATCTCCAAGCCCAAAGGCGGTGCAAGCTCGCTTTTGAAGTTGGAAGCGGGACGGGCTCCACCCGGCTATGGTGCCGTAAACGTCGAAGAGGACTGCTCGAACCATGGAGCAAACCATAACATCAGACCGGGCCAATCCGGCAAGGTGAGATTCCACGATGTCAACGCGACTTATCGTCGAAAGGTACATGAAGCGGATGCCGTATGAGATCTGTGCAGCCCGATGGGATGCCCATCGAGTAGGCTTGATTCATCTTGTAGCCCCTACGGCTACCCACTATAATGAAGGCGAATCCGTCCAATTCCAAGAGAAATGACCACAAGCAAACGCGACTACTATCAAGTGCTGGGCGTGAGCCGGGGCGCCTCAGACGAGGACATCAAGAAGGCCTTCCGCAAGCTTGCCATGGAGTACCACCCCGACCGCAACAAGGATGCGGCGGCGAGTGAGCGCTTCAAGGAGATCAACGAGGCCTACCAAGTTCTCAGCGATGCCAAGAAGCGCAGCAGCTACGACACGTTCGGCCATGCAGGAGTCAACGCGAACGGCGGAGGTTTCGAGGGGTTTGATAATTTCGGAGGCTTCGGGGATATCTTCGATGCCTTCTTCGGCGGTGGCACCCGCCGGTCGCCCACGTCGGCGCGGCGTGGGGCCGACCTCCAGATCGATATCAACGTCGACTTCGAGAAGGCGGTCTTCGGAGCCGAAGAGGAGATTGAGGTCCGCCGCCACGAGGTGTGCTCCCGGTGCCGTGGCGGACGCTCGGAACCCGGTTCCACGCCCGACACGTGCTCACAGTGTCGCGGGACCGGCCAGGTGCGGCGAAGTCAGCAGGGGATCTTCGGTCAGTTCACGCAGGTATCCACGTGCACGATGTGTCGCGGGGAAGGCCATGTCATCACAACGCCGTGCTCGGAATGCCGCGCGGCCGGAACGGAGATTCGCGACCGCAAGCTCGTGGTCACCGTACCTGCGGGCATCGAGTCGAACACCCAGATTCGGCTCACGGGCGAGGGCGAACCCGGTATGTACGGAGGGCCCCCGGGCGACCTGTACGTTGTCGTCAGAGTCCGCAATCATAAACTCTTCAAACGACAAGGGTACGACATCGTCTACATACAGCACATCAACATCGCCCAGGCAGCGCTCGGACTGACTCTCGACGTGCCGACCCTACATGGTGGCGAAGAGATTGAGATCCCCCGGGGAACGCAGTCCGGCGATGTCATACGACTCCGAGGCAAGGGCATTCCCCACCTGAGCAATAGGCGGGCACGTGGCGATCAACTGGTAACCGTGATCGTCGAAACTCCCAAGTCCCTCACCGATGAACAGCGGGAGTTGCTCATGCAGCTTGCCGAGACCTTCGACGACGGCTCAATCCCCTACGATGACAGGCCCGATGGCTGGTTCGACAAGCTCAAGCAGTCCCTGGGCGCAGACGAGTAGCTCTCTCACGGAACATCAAGAGAAAATTCCGTTCACCCTGAGCAGCGTTACGCCCCGTGTGACCTTCGACAAGCTCAGGCCGAACGGGGCCGTGCAGGGGTGTCAGCAACTGCCTTGAACACAACCTCTTTTCCCCTCTGCGCTCTCTGTGTTCTCTGCGGTGAATCTTCATCCTGTCCTGAGCAGTTACTTGAAAGCCTGTCGAAGGGTGAGCACTCCACCCATGGTTAGAGGCCGTGCCGGATACCGGTAAACGCCTTCACTCTCCCCTTCTTTCTTCGCAATTCTTTCTACTTTCTTCACTCTGCGCTCTCTGCGCCCTCTGTGGTGAGAGTCACCTGCCCTTCAGTCCCTCGCTGCCGTCGCCCACGCTCCCAGCGCCATGTAGCCCCCGTCCACGTTGACGTTCTCGCCGGTCATGAAGCTCGCCTTGTCGCTGGCAAGGAAGAGCACCGCGTTTGCGATATCCTGCCCTGTGCCTACCCGCCCGATGGGATGCGCCGCTCCCCATTGGCCGACCACCTCGTCCGGGTCTCCGCCAACAACTCCCGCCGCCGCCCGCAGCATCGGCGTGTCGATGCTGCCCGGACAGACGGCCAGCACGCGAATGTTGTCCTTCGCGTAGTCGAGCGACATCTGCCGTGTGAGCGAGAGTATGCCGCCCTTGCTCGCCGCGTAGGGAGGCACGAGGGGCTGAGACTGCAAGCCCTGTACGCTCGCAGTGTTGATGATCACGCCGCCTCCGCGCTTGCGCATCTCAGGGATGGAGTACTTCGACATGAGAAAGCAGCTCTTGAGGTTCACGCCGATGATGCGGTCCCACATCTCCTCGGACGTGTCTTCGACGTTCGTATACGAGGCAGGCGGCTGAATGCCGACGTTGTTGAACAGGATATCCACTCCGCCGAACCGCTCCACCGTTGCCTCCACCACGCGCCTGCAGTCCGCCGAGTCCATCACATCGGCTTCGAGCATCATGCCATCCCCACCGAGCCGCACCACCTCGGCTACGGTCGCGTCGCCCGCCTCACGGTCCACGTCCGCAACGGCCACCTTCGCCCCCTCCTTCGCGAACTCCCACGCCGTCGCCTGCCCGATCCCCAGCGCACCGCCCGTGATGATCACAACCTTCCCCTCGAAACTCGCCATGCCAACCTCCTGACAATCACATCTGGAGCGAGTATAGGGTCGGTTCGATGGAGCGTCAAACTCCTGCTGAGCAGGCCGATCGGAGCGGACAGAGCGGACTCGCAGCCATGACCCATTCCTGTCAACCTGTCATTCCGAGCGTAGCGAGGAATCTAAAGTCCAAATCAGAAGCCCAGATTGCCAGTGTCGCATTAGTAGCATGCCCCATGGTCTTTGGCAATGTACAGGTTCTCTCCGCCGCCTAACCTTTGGACGGACACTTTAGATTCTTCGACTCCGCTCCGCTGCGCTCAGAATGACAGTGAAGGGTTAATCTTCATTCCTACGAAAACAACCCCGGCAAATCTCCCGTAGGGGCGATTCGCGAATCGCCCCTACCATTTCCATCGTTGGTGGAGCCGACATGAGGGGTTCCTCGGAAAATAACCTCCTCACAACCAACGCAGGCCGCCACACCGTCATACCCGCGAAGGAACGTCACCCCGTACCCAGATACGGGGCGGGTATCCACAGGGGGAGGGATGTTCACCCCACCAAGACTGAACAGTTGCCCGCGCCGAATCCAACTTGACGAATAAGAATGTATGATCTATTCTTGTTCCCGGGATGCCGAGAAGACCAAACGCTCGACCAATACGACGACACAGGGGAAAGTTACAAAATGTTACGGAATGTTACAAAAACCAGCCCCTCATCATCTCGTGATCTCTCACGCCAAACGATGACGCTCCCAAGAGTCCCACAATGTCCCGAAATGTCCCATAGAAGCAACTCCTCCAAACCTCGTGACCTCTCACGCCAAACGATGACGCGCCGAAACGTCCCACTATGTCCCGAAATGTCCCATAGAAGCGGCTTCTCCAAACCTCTTGATCTCTCACGCCTAGCGACGACGCTCCCAAAAGTCCCACAATGTCCCGAAATGTCCCACAAAAGTGGCTCCTCCAAAGCTCTTCACCTTCTGTTGCCCCTTCTCCCCACTCCGCGCGGGTTGCGTCCTCTGCGGTGAATAGCAGCCCCCGCGTTGTCAAACCGTGCCCCGCTTGCGTATGATGCAGCAACATTCCTTTGAGGGGTGACTGCACGTGATCATAGATTCGCACACACACGCGGGGACAAGCTGGTTCGAGCCGGTTGAGACGCTCATCCACCAGATGGACGCGAACGGCGTCCAGAAGGCCGTGCTCATTCAGCACGGCGGCATGTACGACAACGCGTACCTTCTGGACTGCGCCGCGCGTCACAACGGACGGTTCTCGGTCGTCGGCATGGTCGATGACGCCTCACCCTCCGCGCCGGACGACCTCCAGGGCTGGGCTGAACGCGGCGTAGGCGGGGTTCGGTTGACGCCAAGTTCCCCTGAGTCCCTCTGGAAGGCCGCCTCCGAGATCGGCCTCACCGTAAGCTGCCGCCAGGACGTCGCGGCCTTCGCCTCGGGGCAGTTCGCCGACCTGGTTGCGGGACTGCCCGAGCCCATTTCGGTTGTGGCGGAGCATTTCGCCGGGGGAACTGTCGACATGGAGGAGCCGTACGAACAGTTCGGCCAGGCCCTCGAAATCGCGCAGCTGCCCAATGTCTACATCAAGCTGGGAGGTCTCGGCGAGATCAGCCGTCGCCCCGGCACACTCGTTGCCGACTTCCGCTTCGACCATACTCCCCCGTTCGTCGAGATGATCCTCGAAGCCTTCGGTCCCAGGCGCACGATGTGGGGCAGCGACTATCCGCCCGTCGGGAACCGCGAGGGCTACCGCAACGCCCTCCGCGCCATCATGGACGACCCCGTTCTCAGCGATCCGCAGGACCGCAACTGGGTCATGGGCCGCACCGCGTCCAACGTCTTCAGGTTCCTGTAGGCGCATGAGTCAAAGCCTGATGACAACCGACGACCTCAACGCCTTCGCCGACCTGGACGTCCACGTACCGGGCGCTCCCGACGGCCCGCTGTCCGGCATGACCTTTGCCGCGAAGGACATCTTCGACGTGGCGGGCCATGTGACCGGCGGGGGCAATCCCGACTGGGAACGCACGCACGGCCCCGCTGAGCAAACCGCACCGATCGTCCAGGCCCTCCTCGACGCCGGGGCGAGTCTCGTCGGCAAGACTCACACGGACGAGCTAACGCGCGGCATCATGGGGACGAACCCTCATTACGGGACGCCCGTGAACTCCGCAGCCCCCGGTCGCGTTCCGGGCGGATCGTCTAGCGGGTCGGCCTCCGCGGTCGCGGGCGGGGTCGTCGACTTCGCGCTCGGCTCCGACACCGGAGGCTCCGTGCGGATGCCTGCCAGCTTCTGCGGTCTCTACGGCCTGCGACCCACCCATGGCCGCATATCCCTCGAAGGCGTGCTCCCGCAGGCCGCAAGCTTCGACACCGTCGGATGGTTCGCGTGCGACGCCGTGACGTTCGAGCGAGTAGGACGAGTTCTCCTCCAATCGACGGGCGAGCCTGCGCAGCCCAGCCGCCTCGTCATCGCGGACGACCTGTTCGATGTCGTCGGCGATGATGTCCGGCAAGCCCTCCGCCCAGTTGTAGATGCCATCGCGGGAATGGTCGGCGATCAAACGACAGAGCGAGTTGCTCCGGACGGAATCGACGAATGGATGACGCACCAGCGAAACCTGCAGATGCGGGAGGCGTGGGACACTCAGCGGGACTGGATTGAGCAGACGAATCCACGCGTCGCCTTCGAGGTTGCCATCCGCTACCTGAACGGCATGTCAGTGACCGACGACCAATTGGCGGCAAGCAACGCCGTGCGTCGAGTGGTCAGGAGCAGGATGAACGAACTGCTGGCAGACGGCGCGATTTTGTGTATGCCAACGTCACCTGCCCCTGCGCCACCTCCCGATATGCCCGTTCCCGAGCGGGTGAAGCTGGGCTACCGAATCGCAAGTCTCACATGCATCGGAGGCATGTCGGGCTGCCCTCAGCTGAACCTACCCCTTGCAAAGGTAGACGGCCTTCCGGTGGGCCTGTCGCTGATGGCCGCGCGAGGATCGGACGAGATGCTCATGCGCTTCGCTGTGCAACTTGCTGCTCAATGGGAAGGACGTTCAGGTGGCTGAAAAGACCCCATACCCCCTATCCGGCGTCGTCCCGATCATCCACACGCCGTGGACGGATGACGACCGCATCGACTTCCCGTCCCTGGAAAGGCTCATCGAGCGGAGCATCGACGACGGCATTTCCGGCTGCATAATGCCCGCCGTCGCCAGCGAAGTTACGAAACTCTCCGACGATGAGCGGACGAGCTTCGTCGAAGAGGTGATCCGCATGGTCGACGGACGGGTTCACGTCACGGCGGGCGTCAGCGACCCCAACGTGAAGCGCTCCCAGCGTCTCGCGGGCCACGCAGTCGAGGCGGGGGCCGACGGCGTCCTATGCCAGGCCCCTATGGACATCATCGAGAACAAGGCTCAGGTGAAGGCCTTCATCCACGAGCTTGCCGAGGTCGAACTGCCGATGCTCATGATCCAGGACCTGCACTGGAACGGCTTCGGCATGGGACTCGACAGCATCCGCGAGCTGTGGGAGGAGATCGACTCCTTCCGGTGCCTCAAGCTGGAGACCGTGCCAGCGGGCTACAAGATGACCCAAATCATCGAAGCGACGGACGGCCTCATGCCGGTCGGAACCGGCTGGTCGCTGCCTCAGCTCATCGAGGCGCTCGACCGCGGCACGAGCTTCGTCACCACGACCGCCATCAATAAGCCGTTCGTCGAAATCTTCAAGCACTACAATGCGGGCAACCGCGATGAAGCCCAAGCCCTTTTCGAGCGCACCCTTCCCTACCTGGCGTGGGCGCACCAGCACATCGACATATCCATCCACTTCTACAAGCTCTACTCACACCGCCGGGGCCTCTTCACCACGTCAAGAGCGCGCCAGCCGATCCTCCCGTTCGACGCCTATCACCAACGTGTCGCCAACGAGATCATCGACGAGATGATCGAGTTTGAAGACGGGTTGGGATAGCCGCTAACTCATGCTTCGACAGGCTCAGCATGAACGGACTTGCTGCATAGACATGTTCGCACCCGTATCAAGTACGGCCCAGTCTCTGAGTCTGTCGAAGGGCGAAGTCGTGACAGCGTTCGGACTCTTGAGCAGCTTCTAGCCACTACCCTTCGCCCGCCTGAATCGCCCCCTCATCCAGCAGGATGAGGTATGGCTCGCCGAACTGGTTGGGGCTTGCAACGTCCCACCCTTCGTCGAGTCCGATGGGCTTCAAGCGAACTCCCCAGTCGCCACCGTAGATGAGATGCGCCCTCGCCTGTCCTGAGTCGGACACGGGTGCGTACATCGCTTCGACCGGGGTGCCGTCGTCCTCGCTGCTCCAGCCGGTCACCTCGTAGAGGCCATGCGGACGGTCGGGCTCTTCGAGCAGGACGCGAGTGACAGGTCGCGACTCTGCCTGCGGCTCGTAGACCTGCATGGGCATGTAGTCGCAGTTCTCGTTGTCCTCGACCTCGATGTAGATGTACTCGTACGTGGGCATGGTGGGAGTCCGTCAGTGAGTCAGGCCGTCGGCCTCAGATACCCATGATGTTGTAGCCGGTATCGACGTGGACGATCTCGCCCGTGACGCCGCTCGATAGGTCGCTGCACAGGAAGAGCGCCGTCTTGGCGACCTCCTCGGAAGTGATGTTGCGCCTCATGGGCGACCGCTCGGCGTGGACGCGCTTCATGTCGCGGTACTTGCTGATGACGCGGGACGACAGGGTATCGAGCGGCCCGGCGGAGATGGCGTTGACGCGCACGTCCTGCTCGCCGAGGTCGGAGGCGAGCTGTTGGACGGCGTTCTCCAGCGCTGCCTTCGCCGTGCCCATCACGTTGTAGCCGGGGAAGACTCGCTCGGATGCCTGGAAGGTCATGGCGACGATGCTCCCGCCCTCGGTCATGTAGTCGGAGGCGTAACGGGCAATGGGAATGAGCGAGTAGGCGCTGACATCAAGGGCTGTGCGGAAGCCCTCGCGTCCCGTCTTCATGTAGGCCCCGCCGAGGTCGTCCCGGTCGGCGAAGGCGATCGAGTGGACGATGATGTCGATCTTGCCGAAGCTCTCGCCCACCTGCTGGATGGCGCGCTCGACGTTGGCGTCGTCGCTCACGTCGCACTCGATGGTCTGCGTGTTGCCTCCCCACCCTGAGACGAGCTTCTCCACGCTGCCGCGAACTCGCTCGTTCTGGTAGGCGACGGCAAGGTCCGCCCCGGCCTGGTGCAGTATCTCCGCAATAGACCACGCGATGCTCCGGTGGTTCGCTATGCCGAATACGATGCCGGTCTTGCCCTTCAAGTCGATTGGATACATGAACTCTCATCCTGCTGGGTTTCGTTTGTAGTACTCCCGCATTGTATTCAGCCCCTGAGCAAACGTAAAGGCAAGGTGCCACCCGGTAATTGTTCAGAGTTGATGAGGCGAACACCCCTTACCTCATGTGGATACCCACTTTCGCGGGTATGACGGTGGCTGTGTGCGTTATGCAGTCTCACGAAGTCTGAACACTTACGCCGCCCGGTGCTGCCAGCAGGCAGACCCAAAGTCGGTCCTCTCTTGGAGCGATTGATCGCATCCGAGCCCGTTTTTCAAAAATATTGGAAAAGTCCGAAAAACGTAACCGAGAACGTGCTTGTAGCGGATGACGGGTGAAGTGATAAAAGTTCAAGGACTACTATTGGGGTTTGGGGAGAAGAGCAGCATGGCCGAATCATTGAAGACCGTAGACGCACAGAAACTCATGGACGAGCACTTCGAGGCGCTGAGAGGCTATGCCAAGCGTGTCGTCGCCAACGGCGGAGTCCTGAGCGGCGCTGAAGAGCGCGACAAGACCGCGAGAATGAACGAGTTTATGGCAAACGGACGAGACCTCGGCCTCAGCGACTCCGATCTCTACACTCTGGTCTTCGGCGACATGGTCCAGAGGACTGAGCCGAAGTGCGGGTGCCCCACCTGCCGCAAGCGCGCCGCGCGTGACGGCCATGCACCGTCCGGGGGCGAGATGACGTCAAGCGCAACCTAGTCCTTGACGGGCCACCGTCCGGGAACACGATATGCCTCTTCATCCCCCGGCCACGGCGGCATGGTGACGATCAGGATGCGCAGGGGACCTCGTCCGGTGTTCCTGAACTGGAAGTGAGCGCCGACGGGTATCGACAAGCTCACGCCCGGGGCAACGTCGTCACTCCGCTCGTCGTCGCCGTATTTTCGCCACACCTGGCCCGTCCCATGGATGACGTACCAGACCTCCTCGACGGTCCTGTGGGCGACGGGCAAGGACACTTCCCCTGGATTCAGAGTACAGTGGACCATGCTTCCACGACTCGTTGACGACAGCAGCCGTATTTCCGAGCCGTCCGGCGCGAGCGTGTCGTAGTCGTTGGGGAGCCTCTTACAGTCCAGGTTTTGGTTCACGCCGTCCAGCTCAATCTATTGATGGCCCGATCACGAACGCCCTACTTGTCGTAGGTGATGTTGGTGAAGAGGGTCTCCGGGCTGAACCGGGGACGCCCATCCGTGAAGCGCTCGATGCTGAAGAAGTCGAGACCTGAGGCATCCCCCGTCTCGATGTAGTCTGCCATATCCACGCCGGTTGCCGGGCTGAGGATTATGCCGACGTGGTCGTGACCCGATGCGACACTCAGGCCTTCCCACCCGGGCACGGGGCCGAGGATCGGCATCCCGTCTGGAGACCCGGGGCGGATTCCCGCTCTAGCTCCAACGAATTCGGCATCCCGCAGCATCGGGTATACGGCGGTGGCGTTGTTGAACATCTCCTGGACGGCCGCGGTTATCCGGTGATCAAAGACACCCTCCTCGCGGGTGGCGGCTGCCAGCATCGTGCCGTCGTTACGGGGAATGACGCTCTGGATTGGACCACTCGGAAGGAAGCCCGGCATCCGCAGGGTGATGCGCTGGCCCTTTACCGGACGGACAGGAATGGTCTCCGGGAGCCAGCGATCCGCGAGACCCGTCCAGGCGCCTGCGGCGAGGACTGTATGTTCGGCATAGTGAGTTTCGTTAAGGACGGTGCGGACGCCAATGACCCGGCTGCCGTCGAATTCGAGGCCCGTGACCTCTGTGCGTTCGAGTATTGTGGCGCCGAGAGCGGAGGCGGCGTGTGCGAGCGAGTTGACGTATGCCTCGCCGCGAATGGAGCCTTCCTGCGGAGAGAGGACTGCGCCCTGAGCATCGGGGGTGATGTGCGGCTCGCGCTCGCGAAGCTCGTCGCGGTCGATCCAGTGAACGCCAATGCCGAGTTCGCCCTGCCAGATCAGGTTCTCCTTGAGTACATCGCGCAGTTCGTCGGTGAGGGCGACCTTCATCACTCCGGATTCGCGGTATTCAGGATCGACGCCCGCATCCTTGAGTTCCTCGGTAAGCTTGGGGAACATATCCAGGCTGCGCATCGCCATTTCGAAGTACGGCTCTATCGTGTGGTCGACGTACCAGATCGGGCCCACGATGCCGGCTGTAGCGCCAGACGCGCTCGATGCAAGGCGGTCCTTTTCAAAGACCGTGCTGCTGATGCCCCGTTTACCGAGCTGGTAGGCAATGGAGCAACCGACAACTCCACCGCCGATTATGGCAACGTCGGTCGTTCGGTTCATATTCGGTCACTCCGGGAAGCGATGGTCATTAGTATCAGGAGCAAAGCGCGGCTTTGCAAGAGTATCTTCTTGCGACTCAGACCATTCCACTGTCACAGCAAGGTCGTCTATCCCGTTCGGCCTGAGCCTGTCGAAGGCCCTCTTCGCGGTTCGACATCATAATATTGATGAGTAACGGGACTTTGACTTGGTAGGGGCGGGTTTCAAACCCGCCATGTTGGTGTAAGGCTACCCGTCATTTCAGTGATGTTAAAACACTAGCTGGGTGAGACAAAGCGGCCGATGGTTCCGCGCTGCCTCAGTCGACGGAAAGCAGACGCTCAAGGTTGCCGGCGCAGATGGCCCGCAGTTCCTCGTCGGTGAGACCGCTGCGGTGAAGGCTGTAGAGCATCGGGGCCATTGGGGAATCGGGGAATCGAGAGCCGAATAGGACACGGTCCGCGCCGATGGCGTCTATCAGGGTGTTGATGCCGTCGGGAATCAGGAACCGCGAGATCTCGATCGAGAGATTCGGCAGACTCTTGAGTATGGGGACCGCCCAGCCGATGTTGGTGTAGTGGACCTCGCTCAGCACGATCTTGGTATCGGGGAAGTTCTTCACGGTGTCATGGAGGTCGACGGGGTCGAATTGGGTCGCGTCGAGCCATAGCGGCAGGTTCTCCGACGCGAGCCACTCCAGCCACGGACCAACGACCCAATCGCGGAAGGGGAAGCGGTGCTTTTCCGGCGCCATCCGCACCGAGCGCACGCCCAACTCATGAAGGGTCGCGCCGAAGGCTTCCATGTCGTCGTAGCTGGGATTGACGGCGAACTGCGGGACGAGCCGCGACTGACCGCGGATCTCCTCCATGAGCAAGGCGTTTCCCTGTTCGGCGTCGAAGTCTATCGAGTGCGGGGAGTAGACCAATGCCTTGTCGACTCCGGCCTTGTCCATGACGTCAAGGGTGCCCTCCACCGTATCCTCGCGGACGTAGCGGTCGAAGCGCCTCCCCAGAGCAACACAAGCGTCGAAGGTTGGCACTGAAGACTTGAAGTGAAGGTCTACCTCGCCCATATTGGCTCCTCGTATACCCGTGGCGGAACTGATTACACGCCGAAAGGTGCTTGAAACGACCGATGGAGTGTAGCAATCGCAGTGGTGCCCGTCAACAGAGACGGGCGACACGGGGCGGCGTCACTTCGTCGGCTGGCCAACGCGCATTCGGTCGATCATGGAATAGTTGTGCGAGGGCGCCCCCACATCGATTAACGGCATGGTGATACACTTCGGCAGCCGTTCGTCGGCTGCTTGGAGGTGATGTTGGCTTCGGCACGATCAAATAAAGCACTCCGCTTCGAGCCGGACGAGAATTGTTCCCCTCTCGTTGCGCTTGGCGTAGGAGCCCAGGGCATAACGCTGGTGCTTGCTCCGACGGTATTGATCGTGGCCGTTACCGTTTTGGCTACGGGCCAGGGCGAAGAGTACCTGGCATGGGCGGTATTCGCGACGCTGTTGATCGTCGCCGCAGTCATCATGCTGCAGGCGGCCAAGATAGGAAGGTTGGGAGGAGGCCACCTGCTGGTCGTCGGGGTTACTCCCAACTTTATTGCCGTATCCGTGATCGCGTTGGAAGAGGGCGGGCCCTCCATGTTGGCGAGCCTCATCGTTCTTTCGTCGCTCTTCTACCTGGCGGTTGCGATGTGGCTCCCTCTGCTGAGGCGGGTGATCACACCTGTCGTGGCGGGATCCGTCCTGATGCTGATAGCTGCGACGATTCTTCCAATTTGTTTCGACAGGCTGCAGGAAGTACCGGAGGGAACGTCAATAGCGGCGGGTCCGATTGTGGCGGCGGTCACGTTGTTCGTGGCCACGTTATCCATCCTTCGGGGCCCGGGAATCATGCGGCCTCTCTCGCTGCTCATCGGGATCGGCGTCGGCTGCGTCGTCGCCATACCGTTCGGTCTATACGACCTCGAGCCACTGTACGAGGCGCGCTGGATTGGAATCCCCAAACTGCAATTCCCTGGTCTGGACTTGACGCCCGCCGCAGGCTTCTGGGCTCTGCTGCCAATGTTCTTGGTCGTGACCCTAGTACAGGCCATCAAGGGGATAGGCGACGCCTCGGTCGTGCAGCACGTGGCCAGGAGAAAGCCACGAGCGACCGACTATCGCATGATTCAAGGCTCAGTATTGGCGAATGGGCTGGGCATCTTGATGTCGGGCATCGCCGGGACACCGCCATCGTCGTCCTATTCTTCCTTCACCGTATCGCTCGTGAATCTCACCGGCGTGGCCGCACGCACCGTCGGCTATGCGATGGGCGGAATCTTGTTGGTGCTTGCGCTCTTCCCCAAACTGACAGGAACACTGCTCATCATTCCCAGCCCGGTAATGGGAGGATTCCTGTTGCTGGCAATAGGAATGTTCTTCGTGGAAGGGATCCACACGCTCTCTCGGGCCGGGCTCGACCTTCAAAAAGCGCTGGTGGCCGGACTGTCCTTTTCGATTGGTCTGGGGATGCAGAATCAGAACATTCTCCAAGACCTGCTGGGAAGTCCCTGGGGAGCGCTGTTTGGCAACGGAATCACCGTGGGCGCGGCAACGGCGATCGGGCTGACGGTGTTCTTGGAACTAACGAGGTCGCGACGCAACCGTCTTCAAGTCTCATTGGATATGGCAGACCTCCCTCAGATCGACGCCTTCCTCGGGGAGATCGCGGCCAAGTTGGGTTGGGACGCCGGTCCAACTGAGCGACTGCGGTCGGCGGGCGAGGAGACGCTTTCGAGCTTGCTGCAGGAAGCGAATCAGGACTCGCCGGACAGGACTCCACGTCTCATCATTTCCGCACGTCCCGACGGAGCGGCAGTAGAGTTGGAGTTCGTTACGGCCTCTGAGGACGATAACCTGGAAGACCGGCTTGCGTATCTCGACGATGAAACCGAAGTGGATGATGACAGGGAGGTATCATTCCGGCTGCTGCGACATTACGCATCTTCGGTCAAGCACCAGAAGTACCAGAGCATGGACATCGTGACGGTGCGGGTCGACGGTTAGCTTGAACCGACCGGTGTGCTCTGCCCACTCCGGGACCGCTTACGTGGACCCGGCTCAGATGAACGGTCAGACGAATCCACTCTCAACGAGGAAATCGAGCAGCGCCTCGGCGCATTGCTCGGGTTCTTCCAACTGGAGCAGGTGCGTTGCCTCCGGCAGGAAATCGTAGTCGACGGCCATGATGTCGCTGAGGTCGAGGGTTGGGAGATAGGAGTACGGCAGGGTGGGATCGGCGCCGATAACCTTCGTTGGACACTTCATCGTACTGAAGTCGATTAGCACGGCATAGATGCCCGCGTAATCTATCATCTGGGCCTCATATTCGCGGGGACACCGGAGCACATAGCCCTCTTCACCGGTGGACTCCCGCAACGTCGTACTTGCAAAGAGATCGTTGACACCCGGCGCCACCTGTTGAAATGGCGGCAGATAGCCGAGAAGCTCAGCAAAGGACTCCCTCGTCTTGAATCGATATGCGCGTTGCCGGGTCAACGCGACCACCCTGGCAGTCGCCTCTTCGAATTCGAAGTAGCTGCGACCCGGTTTGCACAGGGGAGGATCAAACAGTACTCGCGCGCTAAAGCCGCTGCCCTTCGTGGGGGACAAGAGCGAAATCAGCCCGGAAACGGAATGGAAGACTCCTATTTTGGGCTTCACCCCGTAGTGTCGATCTATCGCTTCGAAGACATGGTCGTGATCTCTCACGAGCGTAGGAATGTTGTGGTTTTCAATTGCGCTGACAGTGTTCCAGCCGTGGTTCCTGAGGTCGTATACTATGAGATCGAAATCGCCGGCGAGGAGCGACCAGAAGGGATAGTAAAGATCGATTGCCAGGCCGTTGCCATGGGTGAGCACGAGACGAGGACCATCGGGGTTTCCGTGACGGCGCACGACGATGACAGTGTCATCGTCCACTCGAACCTCAAGAGTGGAAAGCGGCTCGGGCAGATCCCAAATGGTGTCCGAGTTCGTCATTGGACTTCCAATGTTGGGTAGCTACTCCTGACTAACTTCGTAAGCGATGGCGGCGGCAAATCGCTCGGTGGCCAGATCCTCCACCTGCCAAGTGACCTGTGGAACCATTGGCAGGAGTATTGTAGCCCTTGTCGCGCCGCGGAGCATGTTCGAAGGCAGTTCGAAGGCTGATACATCCAAAGTGAAACCACTTCCGTGGGCTTTAATTATCGACTCCTTTATAGTCCAGAATCTGAAGAACAATAGAGTCTTGTCATACCCCTTAGTCAACGCCAGCGCTGCTTGCTCAGCAGGACTGAAAACGCCCTCGATGAGCAAATCCATGTTGCGGTGTTCCGTGCGTTCCTCAACGTCGATTCCGATCCGTCCTTCCGGCGACAGGGCGATCAGTCCATGCCTGCCACTGTGACTGGCGTTGAAGCTGATGGCAGCCCGGTTCCCATCCACAAGAGCGAATGGCTTGCCGTGCTCTGTGGTCTCAATACTCAGCCGCTCGTTGTCACAGCCGAGCCGGTTGCAGAGCGTAGCGCGAAGAGCGGCGCGACACAAGGCAAACCGACGGCGAGGACCATCGAAAAGGAACCGCCGCAAGCGTTCCCGCTCGCTTTCATCAAGCCACCCCAGGGCAGTGGATTCGCGGGCGGGATTCTCACTCAAATCAACATGAAGAACCGTAGCCGCGTCAACGGTCCTTAACGGTCGCCACCAGCACGCGGCTTCGGAGCCAAGCATAGTCGTTGAGTGCTCACAAGGAGCGATGGGGTTTCGCGCTCGAAGAGCGATGGATCAGTTCATCTGACCATCGAGACACTTCACCAGGTCATCCATGGAATTGAGCGTGGCGCAAATCTCCGGCGTGAAACTGACATCGAACTCCTGTGCGACCACTTTCGCAAAGGCGACGATGTCCATGGATGACACTCCGGCGTCTGAGAGGCTTCGGCCAAAGTCCACCGGTTGAGGCAATGGCTGGCCATCTACCTCTAGGTTCTCGGCCAAAAGAGTTCTAATGCGGTCTTCTGTTGATGCCATGCAGGTATTCTCCCAATTAAAAGTGTGATCTGAGTCGCACGGTAGACTAGCAACAGCAGCACATGAAGTCAACATAGCCATCCTAACAATGTTCAGAAATCACCACGAATGCTCCGCCGGTTCCCTCGAACCGAATGGCCTCCCGCAAGGGCTGACGGCTCCGTGTAGAATGGCCTGCAAGACTCCAACGGGCGGAGGAAGAAAAGGCTAGGTCGTCGGTTCTCCAGATAGTTCCCCTAAATCGATGGCATAAATGCGGGGTCACGAAGGACCTTAGGAGCTCCTCAGGACGAGGTATTGGAACTGACAAGCCATATAAAAGGCAACACCGGTAGAGGAATGATTTACGGTGCATTGCTATCGGCAAGCCTGTTGTTGCTTGTCATGGGCTGTTCGGAGTCGGAAGCTCCCGTATGTCCCGATGGGACGGCCCAATTCGTGGAGTATCAGCTATTCATGGGTCGGAGCGGGCCGGACAGGGAGATTGTGGACGACGAGGCATGGGAAACTTTTCTCGCGGATACGGTGACCCCAAGATTCCCGGACGGCCTGACCGTACTCGATGGTCGGGGCCAGTGGCGCGGCGCCGACGGACTCATCAAGAAGGAGCGCTCAAAGCTGCTCCTTATCCTGGCTTCACCTGGTGACGACAAGACACGACTCATCAATGAAATCTCGGACGAGTATAAGCGCCGTTTCAGTCAAGAGTCGGTGCTTCAAGTCGTGGAGGACACCTGCGTTTCATTCCGCTAGTTCCACGGGCGCTGCGGATGAGGTCCACCAAGCCGCTGAGAGGTGAACTGCCATCCCTTACATCTGGCCGACAACCTGAATCGGCAGGTCCTTGTACCGGACCCATATCTCCACCGACTGAAGGACGCGGTCGGCGAGGAACCGCTCCCAGCGTCGCTCCATTGTGACCTCGACGACGTTTTCTCCACTTCGGATGACATCGAGCGGAACGTCGAACTCGAACCAGTAGTGTGTGTTGATCCGCTGCGGCATCCCCACCTTTACGGGCATGTACGGTACGAGTCCGCCGTAGAAGTGGGTAGTCTTCGCCTCATCTGTGGAAAGCTGATGCCCGTTTATCCTGTAGGTGATCGTGTCGTTCGGGTGAGGCTGCACCAACCTGACGCCCAACGTAACGCTCTCCAGTTCGTCGTCCGCGATAGCTGAGTCAAAGTCGTCGCTCACGGGAACCGGTACCGTGGCCGTCGTGCCCTGATCGAGTGTGACCGGCAGCACACGCTCCGGGAGATATGGGTCGGGTCTGGCAGTGCGCGGCGCAATGGGATAGTGCTTCGTCTTGCGCGCGTACGCGTCCGGGTCGGCCATCTCGCGGAGTACCTCGTACTCGGTGTTCGTGTGGGGCCACTGGAGGTCGGCCAGATACACGCCATCGGCGCCCGCCGCGTGGTAGTTCCCCGCCACGGCCCTAGACATCTCAATCGTGACATCGTGGAAGCGGTCGTCATACGTGTCGCGTCCCAAGGGAGGGTAGATTCCCACACCGGTCCCTCGTGCTTCCTCAACCATCCAGCCGAAATGAGGCTCAGGGTCGATTATCATCACATCACCGAACGGTGTCACCCAGTCAACTATTCCCTCTCGTATCCACGTACGCACGTCCATCCCGACGTCTAGACATGCCTGCTCGCTCGGATGTACGCGAATCGCAAGGGACAACTCCCTGCCCTGCCGTTTACCGATTTCGTCAAGCAGCGCGCGAACGCCGCGCATCCATTCAGTCAGAATGGGAATGTTCTGCCGCGCCTCAGACGGCTTGAAGAAGACGCGGACGTACTCATCGATCTCCACGCCGTCCGCGCCGTAGCGGTCGCAGACCTCCTCGATCACGCTGAGCCGCTCTTCCCTCACTTCAGCCCTGGCGAAGTCCAGAGCGGTCGCGGTGTACGGCCTGTCGGGGTCTTCCTCACCGATCATCACGTCGGGATTCTCGTACTTGAGCCTCCCGATGGTATAGTTGCTCCCCTCGGGCGCGCCCCCGTCGTTGATTCGGATACTGCCGAGCACGCGAATGCCCTTTTCATGCGCCCGGTCGACGACGATCTTGAAGGGATCGAGACCACGTTCGAGCGCAGATTCCAAGTTCGCAGCCGCACGCCACCAGACGAGGCCGTGGTTGTGCTCGGTCGCCATATCGCCGAACTTGTAGCCGACTTCGGTGTCGTACAGGAACGTCTGGCCCATGCCGGTGCCGTACACAAGAGTGTCTACACCCGTCCCGATGAGATCGTCGACCGGCTTCCGAAGCTGGTGCAGACTCATGGGAGGGTCGAACCGGTACATCAGGTAGTGGCGAGAATCGTGGTAGTAGATCAAGCGTGGCTTCGTCATGACACCCTCCTTGTGGATAGCCGCCTGCCCGCCTCAAGAAATCCCGACTACAGCGGTATTATACCCAGAGTATGGTCCACTCGAAATGGCGACATACCCGTGCATTGACCGGAGAGTCCGAAGGCTTGATAGCCTTTGGCTTGTGAGAACCCGGTCTCATCTTCACGGCCTATCGAGCGACGCTGTGTTATAGTCGATTCACTTGAGGAAGGAGACGCTCGTGGAGCACACTCATGACGGGTTGCGGCTGACGACCCTGGCCCACTGCGCGGGCTGAGCGGGTAAATTCAGTCCCAGCGACCTGGCGCAGGTGCTGCGTCAGATTCCACCGGTACGTGACCCCAATCTGCTCGTCGGCGTCGACACAGCGGACGATGCCGCCGTCTACAAGCTGAATGATGAGACGGCGCTCGTTCAGACGGTTGACTTCTTTCCCCCGGTCGTCGACGACGCATTTTCGTTTGGGGCAATTGCGGCCGCCAACGCGTTCAGCGACGTGTACGCAATGGGAGGACGACCCCTGCTTGCCCTGAACATAGTAGGATTCCCGGTCGATTTGCCAAAGGAGATTCTCGGCCATGTCCTGCGCGGTGGCGCGGCGAAGGCACAGGAGGCGGGAGTGCTCGTCATTGGGGGACACACCGTCGACGACGCCGAGCCGAAGTACGGGATGGCGGTGACAGGCACGGTGAAGCCGGGCAAGCAGATCACCAACGCGGGCGCGAGACCGGGCGATGCGCTCGTGCTTACCAAGCCAATCGGCACGGGCATCATCACGACGGCGGGTAAACGAGAGCAAGCGAGCGCCGACGTGCTGGACAACGCCATTGCAGTCATGAGCACCCTGAACAGGGCTGCGTCAGAGGCGATGGTCGAGGTGGGGGGTAACGCCTGCGTGGATGTGACGGGGTTCGGCCTGATCGGGCACCTTCTAGGGATGCTGAGCGCGAGCAATGCCTCCGCGGAACTCTCGTTCAAGGACGTTCCACTCCTGGACGGAGCGGAGAGTCTCGCGTTGGAAGGCCTCGTTCCGGGCGGAACCCAGCGAAACCGGAATGCCGCCGAGACCTCAGTGGAGTGGGCGTCGGAACTGCAAGAATACGAAAAGCTGCTGCTATGCGACGCTCAGACATCAGGCGGGCTGCTAATAGCGGTCTCGCAGGATCGCAAAGACGCGCTTCTCGCAGAGCTTGAACGTCGCGGGGTTTCGGCGGCCTCGGTCGTCGGGCGGATCACCGACGGTTCCTCAGGATCGGTCCGGGTATTGGCGTAGGGTGGGTGTACGGATAGTTTGACACGCCACTCAATCCTGTACTTTTCAGTCTCGACTCTAATCGTGCTTTTGGCGGTCGCGTGCTCACAGCCGGACGGTTCTCAAACGACTCCAACGCTGACGGTGACAAGCGTGCCGACCCTCGTACCCGCACCCACGAGCACGCCGTTTCTCGTCCCGTCATCGACCCACACCCCGGAACCTACGCCCACGGTCACACCGACAGCTACAAGTACACCGTCGCCGACACTTCTTCCACTCGCCACGAGTGCCCCAACGGTGACATCCACACCGACGACAACCGTCACATCGTCGCCGACGCCTGTCCCCACCTTCACGCCGATTCCCACAAACTCGCCTACGCCGACAACGACACCACTGCCTACAGCCGTCCCGACCGACACACCTTCACCCACATCGGTTCCCACTGAGACGCCCGCACCGAGTCCCTCCGTACCTGATGAGGGAGGCGTGACAATCGCCTGCATCTTCTTCGACGGCGTAGCATCGCGACAGGAGCCCGACGAGTACGTGGAGATCGTCAACACCGGCGAAACCGACCGGGATCTAAACGGCTGGCGTCTCGTGGATGTATCGGACGACGGTCCGACGTTCACGTTCCCGGAGATCGTCATCCCGGCGGGTGGACGCGTCCGCGTCTACACGAACGAAATCCACGAGGGCTGGGGAGGGCTGAGCTTCGGGCGTGGAACACCAATCTGGAGCAACGCCGACCCCGACACCGCTGGGCTCTATGATCAAGCCGGGACGCTGGTCTCGTCTAAGTCCTACCCACCAGGTTGCCCATAGGCACCTTCATGACGTGTCCGTACAGGTGCGCGACTACGCGATGATCCCCTGCTCCCTGCCCGCCTCCTCGAATACGGCGAGGGCGCGGTCGAGCTGCTCTCGCGTGTGGGCAGCCGACATCTGAACGCGGATGCGGGCCTCGCCTCGGGGAACAACGGGGAAGCTGAACGCCACGACGAAGACGCCGCGAGCGTTCACAGCCTGAGCGAGGGCAACATTCTTCTTCTCGTCCCCGATCATGATGGGCACGATGGGATGATCGCCGGGCACGATGTCGAAGCCGAGGTCGTTCATCCCGTTGCGGAAATAGGCCGTGTTCTCGTGGAGTCTCTCGCGCAGTTCAGGCCGGGTCTGGAGTATGTCGAGCGCTGTCAGCGCACCGACCACTATCGGAGGGGCCAACGTATTGGAAAACAGGTACGGCCGGGACCGCTGTCGCAGGATGTCGATGATCTCCTTGCGGCCAGTCGTGAAGCCGCCCGACGCGCCGCCGAGCGCCTTGCCCATCGTGCTGGTAATCACGTCGACGCGGTCGATGACGCCCTGCTTGTCTACGCTGCCCCGACCCGTCGGGCCGAGAAATCCAGTCGCGTGGGAGTCATCCACCATCACCATGGCGTCGTATTTGTCGGCGAGGTCGCAAATGCCCACGAGGTCGGCCTCGTCGCCCTGCATGGAGAAGACGCCGTCGGTGGCGATCATGCGGAAGCGGGCGTCCTGCGTTTCCTTGAGCTTGTCCTCAAGATCCCCCATGTCATTGTGCTTGTAGACCTTGCGCGTCGCCTTGCAGAGCCGGACGCCGTCGATGATGCTCGCGTGGTTCAGGGCGTCGCTGATGATGGCGTCCTCCGGCCCAAGCACCGTCTCGAAAAGCCCCGTGTTGGCGTCGAAGCACGAGGTGTACAGGATCGTCGCCTCGGTGCCGAACCAGCCCGAAATCTTGTCTTCGAGTTCTTTATGAATGTCCTGCGTGCCGCAGATGAACCGGACGGATGCCATGCCGAAGCCGTGTGTCTTCATGCCCTCGACAACAGCCTGCTCGATCTCCTCGCTGTCCGCCAGTCCGAGGTAGTTGTTGGCGCACATGATTAGCTCGTGCCCCGTGGACGTGTCGACCTCCGCGCCCTGCGGGGTCCTGATGATCTTCTCGTCCTTGTACAGGCCGCTCTCCCGAATGGAATCGAGCTCATCCTGCAGGAAATCCTTGACTGCGGTGTATGCCATACGGCTCTCCTTCGCCGATTACGTGATGCCAGATAGGGTAAGGTGCTGGGACGGGGATTTCAACGGTTGAAAGGGAGTACGGGATCCACGAGCCGCACACCATCAGCGTTACAATCAACGTCGTCATTCCAGTGGGGCGATTTTGCCCGGTGATTCACTTTTCTGCGCAAGTTCCCACGATTGCAGCAAATCGTTTCGGCGTATCCTCGCCCACTCTATGACCATGCCTCGGGCACGGATCGGTAAGCTGCCGTGCAGCAGCATCGGAGGGTCTATGCTAACTACGGCGCGGCTGCCGCCGTAACGGGCATGAAAGTGAGGGGGCGCATGGTCATAAAAGTACATCTGGATGACGATTCCGTAGAATCGGCAGATTTCAGGCATTACCGAGGACTTCCACCGCTCTCGGCATGACCACGGCGAGGGACTTACCCGTGAGTCGCATGTACAGCGCATCGGGGCATAGCTCCAACTCTTCGCTCCATGCGATAGCGCCGTATTCGGTCACGTGAACGGCTTCAAAACAGGCTCGATCATCCCACGCACTGAATACTCCGCCGCCTGCCAGGTCCGACAGATCGACCTCCCCCTCCGCGCCGTCGGAGTAACGAAGCCAGATGCGGAAGCCCTTTCTCGGTTCAACGGCAATAGGATCAATGATGCACTGCTCGTCGGCGGTCGGTTGGGTTCTCGTCTCTACCATCTTTCTGTCATCTCGCCGGAGTTATCGAGAGGGAGCCTGTGTCATCATAAGGCCATGAATGGGAATCAAGCGCTGCGCCAAGGGATCGACTCCCAAGAAGGCGTTTTCGAGGGCGATTGCGCCGAGAAGCGGAGGCGTACCTTCGTCGTTGAACAGCACCTGGGTGATGATCTCCTGATCCTCAACGCGAACCCGCGCGTATCCCACGTCCATTGTCCTGACTTCCCCCTGGGCAAACTGAAACGCTTTGCGTGTGGTGGGTTCCACACCGAGCTGTTGGAGAACTGACGCGGGCACAGCGGTCATGGTCGCGCCCGTGTCCACGAGAGCGCTCACCGTGACCCAGTTCTCAGCGGCTGCGCCACTAATTTCAATATCTACCTGAAACGTTCCCAACCTGAATACCTTTGCCCTTCGGAACACGGATTGGTGTGGTTGGTATCAGTATACAGTGACGGGGATTACCCTGCCGATCTGAAAGGCATCTACACAGCCAACATACCTAGTAATTGTCGGCTAACTGCAGTCGGGAACTCACCCGCTCGGCACGAGGTACTTCCTCGGGATCTCAGCGCCGACGGTATACTGGATGCGGCCGATGCGCACCATCTGGTAGACGTTCACGCGGAAGTCGGGGTTGATGCAGGCGTGCATGTACGCGTCGCGCTCGGAGACGCCGTACTCGGTGACCATCCACTCCATGAGGTTTTCGATGGCGCTCTTGACCGCGTCCTCCAAAGGCCGGAAGGAATAGAGGGCGACGATGGAATCGTCCTTTTCGAGGCGTACGAACGGAATCTTCTTGTTCTTGATGACGCGGCACGAGAGGGTCAGCTCGCCACGAGTCTCGTCCGCGGTGCCGTAGAACTCCGTGTCGCCCTGGCTGGCATGGACGTCCCCGACGTAGAGCAGGCCGCCCTCGTGGTAGACATTCAGGTACACGCGGGTGCCCTCCTTCACGTCCCGCACATCGAGATTGCCGCCCCAGGGCCCCTGCCCGACCGCGCTCGTCTCGACCTCGCGGTCGGGAGCCGTACCGATGGTGCCGATCATCGGGGCGAGGTCCCACGTGATCTTGTCATTGAAGACGCCCTTGCCGTCGCTGGTCGTCCCGCTTGGGCCCGGGAGGTGCTCGATGATGTGGACGAACGGCCCCCTCAGAGACTCCCACTTGTACGAGTCTCCGAGGGGACTCTGTCCGGGTCGAAAGTTCGTGAATCCCTGGTCGTCGACGATGATCCGCTCAATCGTGACCTCGAGCAGGTCGCCGCGCTCGGCCCCCTCGACGAAGACTGGGCCCCCGATGGGGTTCCCCTTCGGCGGCTCGAAGTTTCGTGTGGGGAAGTCCATGATGTGCGGCGCGACATCGGCCGACCGCACCTGGCCGGAACCGGCGTCTTCGGTCTCTACGATGAAACTCTCGCCCTGAGCGACACGCAGCAGGGGTTCGTCAGTGCGATTGAACTCATACTTCATCGCCTGGTCACGGGTTATTCGCTGCATAGCTCTCCTGCTTCCTTATCTAGGTTGTGTTGACATTCTTGATTTTCTCATCGTTATCCCAAACTCAAATCGTCATTCCCGCGAAAGCGGGAATCTATTCCCTGTAGGGAGTATATGCGTGCCCAACTCTGGATTCCCGCTTTCGCGGGAATGACGGGAAATGTCAACACAATCTAGTGAACTCTACATCAGGTGTGAAGATTCTGCCTACCTACCCTTCCGTGCCGCAAGGGCTTGGAATCTAGACGCTGACAGGCAAAACCTGTCTCGCCAGTGGGGAGCGGAATTCGGATGGGCCCGTCTTTCGTCCGTCTACCCGTTGTCAGACGACTTGACGCTGCGGAAGGGGTGGACCCAGTTGGCAAGGGAGCGGGGGTTCCGGGACTGCACCCAGAGCCTGCCCCTGCCCGAGAATTCCATGATGATCTGGTCGGAGAAGAGGAACGAACGGATTTTCGCGGCCCTGGTCAGCCGGTAGTCGAGCGTGGAGTCCCAAGCCACCGCATGGCCGTTGTCGACGACGTATCCTCCATCCAACTCGATCTCCTGGATGTCGCCGTAGGCGCTGAAGAACAGCGTCCCATTTCCCGATACGCGGAGGATGAACATCCCTTCGTTGAAGAGACCTCGCAGGCCCTGGAAGTCTGAATTCGTCGTCACGCCGGGCGACGAGGCCAGGTATGCTCCTTTTTCAAGTAGAAGCTCCTCGCCGTCCATCTCGTACGCCAGGATGTCGCCGGGCTGTCCCTGCGTGAGGCCTATCATGCCGGGAGCGCCCTCCGCCTCGTAGGTATTCTGGAAGAAGCTCTCGCCGCCGAGAACACTGCGGCTGAGGCCGGACATGATGCCGCCTCTCACGGACGTCTCCGCGCGCATGTTGTCGGTCATCCATGCCATCGCGCCCGACTCGGTGACGAGCTGCTCACCCGGATTGAGGGTGACCTCCGCGAGACTGTAACTTGGCCGCGAGTGTATGAAGTAGTCCATTACGAATTCCTGTCCGGGAGCAACGGTCCGAGCGTCCTGCCGAACTCGTCGGGGTTGTGGCTCTGAACGTAGACGCGCCCATAGCCGCTGAAGTGGAGAACTATTCCCTCGCTGGTCAGGAACGAGGATATCCAGCTTCCTCCGGCCTTGCCTACCGAGTAGTCCAATGAGTCCTCGAACGCCACGACGTGTCCTGTGTCGATGGTGAGACCGCCCTGCACTTCCAACTCGGTAATCGTCCCAAAGGCGTTGACCAACAGCGGCCCCCTGCCCTCTACGGTGAGGAACGACAATGACTCGCCCGACAGCATTCCGCGCAGGCCCTGGAACTGGGTGTCTATGTTCAGTTCTACTCCGGAGCCGAGGTAGCTTCCTCCGGCGCAGACCCAACGCGCATTGCCGTCGCACTCGATCAGCTTCACCTGTCCCTGCAGATTGGGGGCCAATCCGACCTCGGCGTCCCGGTCGTCCACTACGCTGTACCGTGAGAAGAAGAAGTTCTCCCCCGCGATCATCCGCTTGATGCCGGACATGATGCCACCGGAGCTCCGGCTGCGGGTCGTCACGTCGATATCGACGTTGTCGGACGCGCGGAACATCGCCCCCGCCTCGGATACGAACTCTTCCATCGGACCCAGATGCACGAGGGCCGAGCCGAACGCGCCGTTGTCATGGATGTCTATGTGCATCTTGCAGCGTTTCCTCTCGAGACGTGCCGATGAGCTATACGGAGAAGGGTGTCAGCCATGAGGCCAACCCCGGCATCGTTCGTGTTTGCAGGTAAATAGTCCCGGCGCCGGAGAACTTCATCACGAGGCCCTCCCCGGAGAGAAGGGTACTCTTGATGCCGCCCATACCCTGAATGGAGTAGCTGAGGGACGGCTCCCATGCGACCACGTGGCTCGTATCGACGATGAACGAGCCGTCGATCTCCCTCTCGATGATCGAGCCGTAGGCGTTGTAGAACAGCTCTCCTCTACCGCTGCACTGCATGATGAAGAGCCCCTCGCCTGAGAAGAGGGCCTTGCCTCCACCGAACTTGGTGCTCAGCTCAATACCGGGGGTGCAGGCCATGAATGACCCGCCGGTAAGCATGAGTGTGTCTCCGTTCAACGTCCTTTGCAGGACCGTTCCGGGCTGGGCAGGAGAGAAGGCGATCTTCCCACCCGTGTCGGTGGAGTACTCGCCTACGAAGAGCGACTCGCCACCGGTAAACTTGCGGATGAGGGCACTCAAGAAACCGCCGAGCAATCGGGCCTTCGACTGAATCCCGGAGTCCATCCACGCCATCGAGCCGCCCTCGGCGATGAACTGCTCGCCCGGACCCAGTGTGACGTGCAACTGCCCGTAATCGGGATTGCCGACAATGCTCGTTTCCATGAAAGCATCGTATCTTCGATGGCGGACGGGTGTCAATCGGGACGTGGTCTGGTACTCTTCGTTCTTCGATCGGCACTAACAATTTCGGAGCGAGCAGCGCCATGACCACTGTTTACCACGACTCGATCGTGATCGATGGACTGAACACCAGCAACTGGGACTCGGAGCGCGCGTTCGAGGGGATCTACGCCGGTCGTGTAACCGCGTTCAACGCCACGATAGCCATATTCGAGAAATTCCACGAGGCGATGGACAACATCGCCGGATGGTATGAGCGACTCGACAGGCTATCGGATCTCATGACGCCCGTCACCTCGATCCAGGACATCCACGAGGCGAAGCGCATTGGCAAGAGCGGCGTCGTGTTCGGATGGCAGAACGCATCGCCGATTGAGAATAACCTAGATCACCTGGAGACGTTTCACAGGCTCGGCGTGCGGGTCATACAGATCACGTACAACGAACGCAACCTCCTCGGCAACGGGTGCTACGAGCGAGTCGACGACGGTCTCAGCAATTTCGGCGTCGATGCCGTCAAGGAGATGAACCGGCTTGGAATCCTGGTCGATCTCTCGCACGTTGGCGACCGGACGACCCTGGAGGCGGCGGAGGTGTCCGACAAGCCCGTCGCTGCTACCCACGCCAACGCCCGTTCGTTCGTCGACCACCCGCGCAACAAGACCGACGACGCCCTCAAACTCATCGCAGAGAAGGGCGGCATCATCGGTAGTACCTGCTGGCCGCCGTTTCTCCCGAACAAGTTTGAATCGAGCCTGCAGGACTACGGCGACGCCATCGACGACATGGTCGAGCGCGTCGGAATCGACCACGTGGGCATAGGCACCGACTACACTATCGACCAGACGAAGGAGTGGTTCGACGTGCTCCTTTCCCAGCAGGGTACGAAGTGGAATCCCCGCAGGCTCAACTACCCCGACACGGTGACGCACCCCGTCGGCATCGAGACGCCGGACAAGTTCCCTTCGATCGCGGACGAATTGGACAGAAGAGGCTATGGCTCAGAGGACATTGCGAAAGTGCTGGGCGGGAATTTCATGAGAGTCTTCGGGGAAGTCTGGAACTGAGGGACGGTCGCATCGGGAATGCGAAATTCTCTATTCTTCCTAACTTAGGCATCCACACAATTCTGCTAACTTCCCCTTAATCGACCAATAATCGTACGTTAAACAAGGCTGCCGCCTCGGGAGATAGGATTGGAGGCGCCGAGGTCAGACTAATCCGAATCGCAGGGAGTATTCACCGAATGAACCATGACCCACGAAGACACATCGAGATCGAAGGCGCATACAACGTCCGCGACATCGGCGGATACGAAACGGCGGATGGACGGACGACGCGATGGCGCACGTTCCTACGCGCCGACAACGTGAGCACGCTGCCCCAGCATTCGCAGGATACGCTCACATCGACCTGCGGAGTGCGAACGGTAATCGACCTCAGAAGGCGGGATGAGATCGACCGACAGGCGGACAACGTGCTCAGCAGGTCGCCACACGTTCGGTATAGGAATATCGACATCGTGGGAACCATGGAGTTCGATCAAGTCAACAGTGAAGAACCGCGCGTCAAGATTCACGGGAGCTACCGCAACATGCTCGACCGTCGCGGTCAGAAGTTCGGAGAGGCACTCCGACTGCTCGCAAGGCCGAGGATGCTGCCGGCGATGTACCACTGCATGGGCGGGCAGGACCGGACGGGCCTCATCTCCGCCCTGCTCTTGAGTCTTGCCGGTGTGCCGGACGAGACCATCGCCGCCGACTATACCCTGACGGCCGAGTTCCGAATCAATGCGTATCTCGGACCTGATCCCGAGGAGCCGGGCGCCGACCCGGCGGACTACACGCCTGAAGCATACCGGGCGCGTAACTGCCCGCCGGAAGTCATGTTCGACACGCTGGACTACCTTGGCGAGCAGTATGGAGGAGTCGAGGCCTACGTGCGCTCGATAGGCGTGACCGATGACGATATCGCGGCCCTGCGTGCGGCTCTAATCGATTAACAGACTTCCCCCGGGCCGGTCTAGCTCGGACAACGGCAAGTTTGAAGATTCCGGCGCACTGTGACACCATATCGCCATGAGAATCGGTGAGTTCGAAGTAGTGGAGCCGATACCTGAGTTGGAGGACGCCATAGCAGTGGCGATGCTCAAGCCGTGGGTCGACGTGGGCAGCGCCGGTACGCTGACGCTCAAGATTCTCGAACGTCAGATGACTGCTGCGGAACTCGGCCGATTGGCCCGCCCCGGCAAGTTTCTTGACTTCACACGCGAACGGCCCGTCATGAAATGGGTGGACGGCATCCGGTCGCTTGACATACCCAACAGTGTCGTGAACTATGCCCGCGACCCGGCGACGGGGCGAGACTTCCTCTTCCTCCATCTCCGCGAGCCGCACATGTACGGGGAGGATTTCTGCGACACCGTCGTCGAGCTGGTGAAGCGGTTCAACGTCGTCGAGTACTGCCGGATCGGAGGCATGTACGACCAAGTGCCTCATACACGTCCACTCAAGATCACGGGCAGCCTCTCCGACAAGCACCTCGATCGCCTCACCGGGTTGACGTCTCCAAGGACCAACACCTACCAGGGGCCGACGAGCATCGTGAACCTCATCGGGGAGGGTCTTGAAGACGCCGGCATCGAATCGTCCAGCCTGATGGTGCACCTGCCGCACTACGTCCAACTCGATGAGGACTACATGGCAACGGCTCGACTTCTCGAAGCCCTGTGCGCGATGTACGGACTGCCGACTTTCCTCGCCAACAAGACGCGCGGCGAACGGCAGTACGAGCAGATCGAGCGCGCCCTGGCGGGCAACAACGAGGTCCGCACTCAGATCACGCGGATGGAACAGTCCTACGACGAGGAGATCCCGCCGGAGGCCGACGACAAGCCGGATGCAGTTGCCCTTCCCGAGAACATGGAAGAGTTCCTCCGCGAGGTAGTGGGCGACGAAGATTCGGAAGACAAGGGATAACGGTCCCGCGTTTCACATCCTCGCGAAAATCACAGTATCGTGCGATGACGCTGCCCGAACTGCGTAATACTATATCAGTGTAATGCAAAGTGTCCGTTGAGGTGCTTGACACACTCGCGGATTGATACTATCGTTAGGCCTGTCCCGAAAACCAAGTGCGGACCTAAAAGGAGGTCATCCAATGGAGAGGATTGGAATGCTGGGCATAGGAGTCATCCTCGTCATCCTCGGCGTAGTTCTACGGTGGAACCTTATCGACTTTCTCGTCGACCTTACCGGACTCATCCTGCTTATCGTCGGCATCATTCTCATCGTGCTCGGCCTGATCAAGATGTTCTCCGGGAATTCCGGCAGCGACTACTAGGCGCCCTCTCAGAGTTCTTTAGCGAAATAGCGTATGGCTCCTAATGACAGTGGAGAGGGATAACTTATGTTCGGATACGTCAAAGAACGCGTTGTGGCAACTGCTGTGTCAGCAATTACGGAGGTTCTCAGGCGCAGGGGCCATACTTTCAGCGGGTCGGTAACGATTAATTCCGCCTCGTTGGTCCCGTTGTTGGAGGATTTGCCAGACGAGGCGCGGCTCAACTTAGAACGCTATATTGGCGATGGTCTGCAAGTTGATTTTGATGTGAGGCTTCCAGCAGAGAACGAAGTTTGAACATACGCTACATTGCAATAGGACCCTGCTCAAGAGCGATTGAATTTAGGGGGAACTACGCGCTCGATAGGTTGTGGTAGAAACGGATCCGCTGTCGTAATTCGTTTGTAACGCAGCCTGTCGCGTATGTCGAGTCTGTTCATTCAAGGTATAATGGGTAGCAGACTCGAAGCCCCGGCTTCAGAATTGAGAGAGCGGGAGGAAGAACCATGGGGATGCTATCGAGGATGTCGACCGTCGTTAAGGCGAAGATGAACCGCATTATCGACAACGCCGAGGACCCGAAGGAGACGCTCGACTACGCTTACGAAAAGCAGCTCGAAATGCTGCGTGACGTCAAGCGGGGCGTCGTGGAGATGGTCACGGCGAAGCGCCGTCTCGAGCTTCAGGCCAAGAAGGTGCGAGAGAACGTTGGCAAGCTCGACGACCAGGCGCGCAAGGCGCTTGGCATGGGGCGAGAGGACCTGGCACGCGTCGCTCTCGAACGCAAGCAGACGGCCCTAGCGGAGCTTGATGGCCTGGACCAGCAGATCGTCGACATGGAGCACGAGCAGGAGAAGCTAACTGCCGCCGAGCAGCGCATTCAGGCCAAGGTGCAGGCCTTCCGCAATAGAAAAGAGGTCATCAAGGCACAGTACAGCGCGGCGCAGGCCCAAGTACGAATCGGGTCCGCGCTCTCTGGACTCTCCGAGGAGATGGGTGACGTTTCTCTCGCCGTAGAGCGGGCGGAGCACAAGACCGAGTCGATGAAGGCCAGGGCCGGCGCGATCGACGAACTCGCCGCGGCGGGCGTCCTGGACGACCCGGTCGGCGGCGGCCAGGATGACATCGACCGCGAGCTGAGCAAGCTCTCGGCGTCGGCCAGCGTAGAGTCCGAGTTGGCGGCGCTCAAGGCGTCCGTGGATACGGGCGACAAACCGAAACAGCTTTCCGGGGGACAGTCATGATTATCCGAATACTCACGGAGGGACAGTGGCGCTTTCCGGCCGCGATGCTCGACGACCTCAATGACATCGACAACTCCATCGTCGATGTACTGGCCGACAATAACGAAGAAGAGTTTCGCGGTCTCCTGAACAAGATGATCACGATGGTCAAGGAAAAAGGCACTCCTCTCGAACTCGATGAGTTGGAAGAGTCCGACGCCATCATCCCCGAGCCGGACATCACGCTGGAAGAGGCCAAGGAGCTGTTCATCGGCACCGGCGTCGTGCCGGGTTAGGACAGATGTCAAAGGTGTACCGAGTAAGGTGTACCGAGTGTAGGGCCTTACGGAACTCGGTGCCGCCCCATCTCTAGCGGTTCGTCACCCTTGCTACAGTATGATTTTGCCCTTCTGCTATCTTGCGGAGGAATTCGCGGACGTTTTTGAGAGCCTCGTGATTCAGATCCCAGTACCCTTTCTTCGTCGCTACACCGACAGAGAAATGCGGCTCTGGCTGTGTTGTCAAGAATACCCGCGCTCGTGCCTTATCCGGGCGTTTGATCGGTTTGTGTGAGCCTTCAACGCACTCGAAAAATGCGTCTATGCAGTCATCGATTGGGGTATCTCCGAAGGTCTCGCAGAGAAGCGTTTCGAGCATTCCCTCACGCTTCCCATCAGGCAGAATAAGTACCGTAGTCACCAACCCGCCGCCTTGGTTAGCCGTTTCTTGTATTCCTACAGGTGCGGGCAAGTCTGCATTCCTAAGCGAGTCTTGAACACTCTGAAATGCGCCTGCTGCGGACTCTTCCGCGTCACGAACGATACCGACGCTCCTGACGATCTCTTGAAAAGCATCATCGTTGGCAAGCGCCAATAGGAACCCGCGTAGTTCCGTCACGCCACCAAAGTTCTGTATCTGAACGTTGGTAAGCGATAGATGGTCGACGAACGCCTCGAAAAAGTTTCGCTGATCGTTGCCCTCGACGAGAAGCTGAACTTCCTTCGTGATGGGCGAAAAGTCCGGCACCCTAACGTACCTCGAAGCCATGCTCGACTGCTGCAGTGATGGCATCGGGCTCATAAGTTACTGAGCGGTTCCCTGAATCGACGACCTTGAGTCGGTGGTAACGGAAATCTTCCGGATCCAGGGATGCATGGGCCGCCCTGATACACTCGGCGCTGTGAGTCGTAGCGAATACCTGCGTGTTGAATTGCTTGGCCGCAGTATCGACGACCTCCCAGACCTTGGGCAGCACGGTATGGTGAAGACCGTTCTCAATCTCGTCCACCAGAAGTACGCCGTTCGGTGTGTCGGATATGTACAGAACAAGTCGGGCGATGTGGGTCATACCCCCTCCCATTACGTGCAAGGGAATCAACTCTGGTAGACCTATATCGCCCCAAATCATGGGCGTGCCACTAGCAGAGCTATCCTCAATGCTCTGGAGGTTCGACTCCATAACTCGCAGAGCCTCTAAGAGCAGACCGCTACGCTTCTGCTTCCTTAACTTGCCCAAAATCACGGCCTCATTTTGTATATTCCCACTTTGGGACTTTAGGATCGTTATAGGAAAGGGAACATCCGCATCGATGGGAGCGAAGGGATCCGCTTGAGTGGGTCGTTGTGAGTTGATCCCTTGTCCCGTTATGCGTATATGACCTTCGACCCGCCTATCTTCGGGGCCACTGTACTGAAAGATGAGCGCAGGTTCGTAAGGAACGTAAGTCACTGAGGATTGCCCGGGTCGATTGAGGGTTACTTCACGGGTTTCAGCCCGTTCCGCCGATATCGTCAGGGCGAGTTTGCCGAACTTCGAGTGAGTACCCCTCACCTCTATGGGTGTACTTGGGTTAAATTCCGAGAAGAACTCTTTCCACGCCTCGGAAATCGCAGGTAGCAATTCTCCTATTGGTTTATCTGTTCCACTTGGTTCAAAGCCGCGCATGAGGTTGGAATTCACCGCCAGTTGTGGATCGCCCGCCCCGGCAAGTAAGAAAATCGCTTCAAGCAGGCTGGTCTTGCCAGAGTTATTTAGGCCGCCAATTAAATTGATCCGGCGCAGTGGGCTAACTTCTACATCCCGCAACGCGCGAAAGTTCCGTACATGGATGCTTTCAAACATCAGGTTCGCTCCGTACTCGCCGCTTTAGCGAAGGTGACGATGACCCCATCTCCATTATACGCCACACGAAGTCGCATAGCGAAAAGGAACCCTACCGACCCTCGCACTCCGACAGGAACGCCGTTAGCTCGGCGACCAACTCATCCGGTCGCTCTTCCGGGATGAAGTGGCCGCAGTCGAGCGGCTTCCCGCGCACGTCGTGGGCGCGTTCTCGCCAGACGGTGAGCATATCGAGGCTCTTGCCCGTCTGCCAGCCGGGACGCTTTCTCATGTCCGCGCCCCACAGCAACAGCACCGGACAATCCATCTCCCGCCCGCGGTCGACCTCGTCGTGCTCTAGATCGAGGGCGATTCCCCGGTAGTCGAGGCAGGTCGCTCGCACGGTGTCGGGGTTGTCGAAGCAGCGGAGGTACTCGGCGTATGCCTCGTCGGTTATCGCGCCTTCCACTGCCGTCCAGCGTTCCAGGAGGAAGTCGAGGTAGAACTTCGCGTTGCTGCCGATGAGCGTCTCAGGAAGAGGCGGGGGCTGACGCATCAGGTGCCAGTGAAACCAAGCGAAGGACAGGTCGGCGTCCATGTTCTCGAATGCCGCTTGGGAGGGCACAACGTCGAGGGACGTGAAGCTCCTCACCCGAGAAGGATGGTCGAGCGCCATCCTATGGCCGACTCGCGCGCCCCGGTCGTGTCCCACCACGTGGAACGACTCGAATCCGAGGATAGTCATCACCTCGACCTGGTCGTTCGCAGTGGTGCGTTTGCAGTAGACGCTCAGGTCGCCGTCCTGGGCGGATGGCTTGTCACTGTCGCCGTAACCCCGCATGTCCGGCACCACAACGGTGTACGTCTCAGCGAGGGCAGGAGCGACCTTATGCCACATCACATGCGTCTGAGGATAGCCGTGCAGGAGCAGCAGCGGCGGGCCGCTGCCCGCGTACCGCAGGTTAATGTTGACGCCGTTGACAGTGAGGTTGGTGTGTGCGAAACCTTCGAACATGATCTACTCTCCGGTTAGTGGCAGCACAGAATAGGATACCTGCTTGAACAGAATCAAGAGCCCTCATTCTCAGATTCGTCTTTCACCCGTGACCAGCCCCCCGGATACGGGCTTCGGCAATTCTTTCACGCCGAACCCTCTTCCTTGCTGTGTCGCCGGTGTATTTCGTCTATCGCAACGTCGAGCTCGTCCCACTGGCGCTGTATCGTCGAGCGCAGCCGCATATTCTGATACGCGCCCCAGACCGTCATCGCGGGCGGCACCACCAGCACGGAGACTATCAGCGAGTACGCGATCGTGATCGCCGCCGTGATGCCGAACTGCTGGGACGCCGCCAGCGGCGAGGCCGCCAGCACCCCGATCCCGAGCGCCGTCGTCAGCGCGGAGCCCAGCAGCGCCGAACCGGTCGTCGCCAGCGTCTGGACCGCCGCCTTCTCCGGGTTGCGCAGACGCGTGAACTCTTCACGGTAGCGATGAATCATGTGGATCGTATAGTCCACCCCGATCCCAATCGAAAGCGCCGTGATTATCGACGTGATTATCGTGTACGGGATGTCCAGCAGCGCCATCGTGCCCAGCACCGAGATGAGGACGAGCACCGTCGGTCCCACTGCCACCAGGGCCAGCGCCGGCTGACGCACCGTCAGCCAGAAGAAGAATGCGAGGACGAGGAGGGCCACGATGATGGTCGTTGCAATCGACTCCGTCTGGCGGTCTCTGATTGCGTCCGTTACCGCAAACGAGATGATGGTGTCTGATGTCGCAGTGATCGCGTCGTCGTCGCCCCACCAGAGCTCTTCTATGTCTCCCGGGAGCGCCCTGCTTGCCTCGGGGTCGCCCGTGAAGGCCGGGAACTGCACCAGTATGGTGTCCATGCCGTTCGGATCATTGACAAGCACGTGAGAGAGGATCGGTTCCTTCGTTTCGAGCCTGTCGATGAACTCCTGCATCAGCTTCGGGTCGAGCCGGACTCCCGCCGAGGCTTCCGCGAAGAGCGCCGCGAGCTCCCCGTCGTACTTGTCGCCGGGCGTGCCGCTGTCGGTAATCCAGTCCTGAATGAGTAGATCGTACGACGTCACAATCGGTCCGGCCGCCGCCGGCGGACGTCGCCGGTCGTCCTGGAAGGCGATCTCGAGGTCCTGCAGATTCAAGAGGGTGCGGGTCTCCGTGGCCTCGGCATTTACCAGAACGCTGGTAATCTCCGTTGAGCCCCCGACGGCCGTGTCCAGGGTGTCCAGGTCCTCCAGCACACTGCCGCCTCTCGGAAGCAGATCGCGAATGCTGAATTCCGACTTGATGCCGGTCGCCGCATACCCTAGGCCGATCGTCACCGTGACCACAACGATGATGTAGGGCGCGGGCCTCCGGGTGACCTGCCTCCCCAGGAACTCCGCCACCCGCTCGATGCCGGGCAACGCCCCTGAAATCGGACGGGGCGGCCGCAACGTGCCGCGTGCCTCGCGCCGGCGGTCGATGATCGTCCGCCCGGCGGGAATCAGCGTAAGCATCACTATCAGGCTCAGTCCTACGCCCATCCCGGCGATGACGCCGAAGTCGCCGACGATCTCGAGCGGGGAGAACAGGCCCACCAGCAGGCTGACGATGGTTGTCACCGCCGCAAGGACCAGCGGGATAGTGACGTTTCGCAGCCCTATCTGGACGGCCGCCGCCACCCCTTCGCCCTCGTTGCGCTGCTCCCGGTAGTGCGAGACCGCCTGGATCGCATAGTCCACCGTGAGGCCGATCACGATGATCGGCACCATCGAGGTCAGGGCGTTCGGCGGGCCGGTAACCCCCAGCCCATTGGGCCCCAGCCAGCCCTCCGCCCCCATAATCCAGATCAGCGAGGTCATCAGCCCCGCGAGCGTGAGCAGCAGGTCTGAGATCGTGCGCATGAAGAGCAGGATCAGCCCGGCGATGAGCAGCAGCGCCAGTCCTATCAGGACTGCCATCCCCGATTCCGTGGCCTCCCGGGACTCGTCTTCCAGCACCACGTACGAGATGCTGCTCACGCGCAGCGGGCCTTCGTCGCCCGTAGCGAGTTCATCGATCCGCCGTTCGGCGTCCTCAACGCGCTCGTCGCCCGTGTCGCGCAACCGGATCGAGGCGACCGCCACCTTAGTGTCATCCTTGTCGGTGCCGGTCATCGCCTTAAGCGCCGCTAGAAGCTCCGGCGGGCCACGCAGATTGTCGATCTCCGCCTGTGTGACCGACTCGAACCCGTCCACTTGGAGCAGCGCCATGACCAGTGCAGAAGGCGCGACGACGGGGTTCGCAGGCGTGAGAAGCTCTCCTACGCCCGGCTCGCTGACGATGTCTTCGACGAGAGAAGCCATCTGTCCCAGTCCGTCGGGCGTCATGGCCTCCCCCCGGAACAGCAGCGTTGCAACCCTCACGTCGCCGGAGTCCCCGAAGAGTTCATCGATCTGGATCAAGGCGTCGGCGACCGCGCTCCCCTTCGGAAGCGTCGCCGCGATCTCCGGAGGCGGCGCGCGCAACGTCCCCCCTGCGCCCAGCACGAAGGTAACGATGAGAAGCACGACAAGCGTGACCCACGGGCGTACCGTGATCACTAGGCTCAGCCAGCTAAGTATGTTATACATTGCTCACTTGGAATCCGAAAAATCCAAGACATGAGTGAGACTGTACGGCTCACGAGAAGCGATGTGGCACAAACGCCGCTTACATTTCTCTCCCTTATCCTTGCCTGTCACTCATACTGCCGGATCCTTAGAGAGTGCCTGAAAACTCCGTTCACCCCCGTATCAGGTACGGGGCAAGCTCTGAGCCTGTCGAAGGGCCGTTCATGGTTCGACAAGCTCACCACGAACGGATCCGGTGACCTATTGGACTCCCTCTTGGGACGCACCTCAAGCGGACCCTGCTACATTTCCAAGATACTACCATCAACCGCCCCTTGAGAAAATATCTCAAATACCCTTCACCGAGTCTCCCCGACTCCTGTAGGAGCGATTCGCGAATCGCCCCTGCTCATCGTTGGTGGTGTCGGTAGCAACCGACATGAGGGATTCGTCAGAAAATAACCCCCTTACAACCAACGCCGGCGACCACACCGTCATTCCCGCGTAGGCGGGAATCCAGAGAGTTCGGTAAGGCGAGAATACAGCTATATCGCTCCAATCTAGCCTGCCCTTCATTTCAGAGTTTTCGATCTACTAACCTCAACCACTCCCACCGGGCGCGAGACCTCCACGAGCGCTGAGAGCGGAAATATCCCTCATAGCTGAGCTCGACGTTCCGCGGCGAACTGTGGAACGCTCATCCGGTTCGTGCCAAGTCTTGGACTTGTCTAATGTTGCGCTTGAGTGCTATGCTCCCACACGCAAGCTGGCACATTGTCTCAGAGGTTCCTGAAGGCGGCGCTAAAACACTAGGACAAGAGGGGGCAAAAAATGACAATCAAATACGCGGGAATTGCATTGATAGTCGGCGTGGTACTGGCCTTCGTAGCTCCGATATTCATGCCGGGGTACGCTCTCATATACCCGGTCGATCAGACCGACTTCGCCGCCGCGCGGGACGCCCTGGGCGATGCGGCGGTCTTGGCGCACTGGGTGAACTTCGCCACACTCATTTCCCTGTTGCTGATGATCTCCGCCTTTCTGGGTCTCTACTCCCTGGCGGGCCGGCAAGGAGGAATCGGGGGTAAGCTCCTGCGTTTCGGCATCGTTGCATCCATCATCGAGTGGTGCATCCTCATCATCGCCTCGGGGATGCGGCACTTCGTGATCCACCTGATGCAGCGCAGCGAATTGGCCGAAGGGTCTCCGTCACCGGCAGAGTTCCAGGCCGCGGCTCTCAACGTGCATACCGACATGATAGCGGTCACATTGGCATTTGTGGCGCTCTATCCGATAGCGTCCATCGCGGTCGGTCTGGGGCTGTCCGCCCGGTTCGCCTCAATGGACATCTACAAAGGTGCCGCATACGTTATGGCGGCAGCCGGAATCCTGGGACTGGTCAACTTCCTGTTCGCAATGAGTGCGCCCGACATAGGAATCCAATCTCTGCTCGTGATAAACAACCTGGCTCTCTATGTAGGGGGAATTTGCTTCATTGTCGTCGGGTACGGCATGTACAAAGGACGGAGCGAGTTTGCCGATGAGAGTGCCTCCGGCTAAGCTCAGGTCAAAATAGGGCTATGCCGACTGCATAACGGGAACTGTGGGGCGAAGGAAGCCGTACGAGACGCGCTCCATCCGGTTGCGTGAAGGCCGGCCTCAAAGCAGCGGAGACGGGATAATCGTCGCCCCGTCCCCTACTCGAACTCCACGGGGTTTACTACGGTGAACTCGCGGTGGGCGAGGTGGCTGCGGACGAAGGTGACGTTCTCGTCCCACCACTCGCTGCCGTACATGGCGGCTTCCTTCCGTTCGATGTCTTCAGCGTCCTCGAATGTGCGTATCCAGGTGAACTGCGTGCCCTCGTCATTCACCCACGCCGACTCGACGCCGATGCCCATGCTCCGGCACAGCGGGACGATGTCCTCCCGAAATACCTTCAACCAGTCGTCCATCATGCCCTTGTTGATCGTGTAGGTCCGCAGCTGAGCAATCATGTCACTCTCCTTATTCGTAGGGTCACCGCAGCGGTGAATGTCGGCGAAGTGTATCACGCCGAGTGGAGCATGGGAGTGGTACCATGTGCGCTGCCCGGAGGACTCATAGCGCATGATTATCGACTCTCACGCATACTGTTTCGAGCCCGCCGACAGCCCACGCGGATACGCTTCCGGCGAGGAACACCTCCGCTGGGTGCAGAAGGCGCAGGCGGGCCACCACCAACCCGCGTTTCGACTTCGTGATCGTGTCGAGGGTCCTTCCGACATTCTCGATCCGGACAAGGGAGATCTCGACGATCTGCCGGACGTAAACTTTCGGATCGACAAGGCGGCCGGTCGCGTTCTCTGGGACTACCGGGGGGAGACCTATACAAAACACTTCTACCCGCCCAACCTGCGCAATCTGGAGTTCACTCCGGACAGTATGATCGGGGAGATGGACTACGCGGGCATCGACAAGGTCCTGCTCCACACGAACGCCATGCTTGGGCGGAGCAACGAGTACCAGGCAGAGTGCGTCCGCAAGTACCCCGACCGCATCCTGTCGATGGCGCTGCTCGACGAGCGGCTGATTCACACCGATGTCGATGCAGTGATCGAGGGCGTCACAACAGCCATCCGCGACCTCGGCTTGCACGCCATAAAGTTCGGCTCCGCGGGGTATACGGTCAGCGACGAGCCTTGGGACAGAGGGCCATACGAAAAATTCTGGGAGGCCGTCTCGACGCTTGGGGCGCCCGTCTTCTTCACGCTGAGCACCGGTCCCGCACGAGCGAGCGAGGCGCATCCCGACTCCTACGGACGGGAGAACTACATCGGCGAGCTCCGCACCCTCACGCGCCTCATGGAGCGCTACCCCGACATGCTGTGCAGCATCACGCACGGGTTCCCCTGGCGTGTCTATCTCGAGGGCGACCGCATAGTCTTGCCGGACGAGATATGGGAGCCGTTCGAGAACCCGAACCTGAGCCTGGAGGTGTGCTTCCCCGTCCGCATCGGCGATATTTTTGAGTATCCCTACCGCGACGTCTGGCCGACCATGGAGGCGATGGTCGAGCGGATCGGGCCGCGTCAGCTCATGTACGGCACCGACATGCCGTTCCAGAACCGCTTCTGCACGTACCGCCAATCACGAGACTGGCTCGAACGCCACTTCGCGCCCGCCACCGGACTGAGCGACGATGACCTCGCCCTGATAATGGGAGGCACCGCCGCGCGGGTGCTCGGAGTGGGAGATGAATAGTTCGAAGTGCTGGAGTACTCTGGGCACCAATGGCGGGCATGTCGAGATCGTCGAGTACCACCCCGAATGGGCAGAGATATTCGCGCATGAACGGTCGACTATCCTTGAAATGTGCGGGCCTTGGGTGATGGAGGTCCACCACGTCGGGAGCACGTCCGTGCCGGGGCTGGCCGCCAAGCCGATCCTGGATATCATGCCGGTCGTTGCCAGCCCCAGGGACGGTGAGAGCGCCGTCGAGCCGATGGCAACCTTGGGCTATCGATATAGTGGGGAGCACGGACTTCCCGGACGCTTCTACTTTGACAAGATCGTGGACGGTCGCACGGTGGTGCATTGCCATATGTACCCCCAAGACCATTCGGATGTGGGTAAGTTAGTGGCATTCCGGGACCAACTCAGAACTGACTCGGTGACGGCCATGGCATACGAGCTCCTGAAGCGGGAGTTGGCGTTGAAGTACAGAGACGACCGTCCGACATACACCGACGCAAAAGGCGCATTCGTCAACGAGATCACCGCAGTGGCCCTTGCCGAATCACGGGACGGACAGGAGGAGGAACGATGATTATCGACTCTCACGCATACTGCTTCGAGGCGTTGGACAGTCCGCGCGGGTACGACTCCGGTGAGGACCACCTGCGATGGGCGCAGGCGGCCAACGCCTCGCACCATCAGCCCGCCATGAGGATACCCGACGGGGAGATCGGGCCGTCCGACGTGCTTGATCCGGCGGGCACTCACGACATCGACAATCTGCCCGACCTGCGGTTCCGAGTCAATAAGCCGAGGGGGCGAGTCGTCTGGAACTGGGAAGGCAGGGAATACACAAAATACTTCCTACCGCCGAACCTGCGGAACACGGAGTTCACGCCATTCAGCCTGGACTCCGAGATGCACTACGCGGGTGTCGAGGGCGTTCTGCTGCACACCGACCCGGCGCTGGTTCGTGACAGCTCATACCTGCAGGAGATCGTCGAGCGCTTCCCGGGAAGGATGTTCGCGATGGCTCCGGTCGATGAGTGGCGCATCATCGAGGAAACCGACGCGGTGATCGCGGAGACCGTTCGGGCCATCGAGGAGCACGGGCTCCATGCCGTCAAGTTCATCCCGCCGCTGTGCTACAGGACGAGCGACGAGGCGTGGGACGACGGGCCGTATCGCCCGTTTTGGGAGGCGGTGACTGCGCTCGGCGTGCCCATCTTCTTCACACTCGGCGCGGGGCCGGACGATCTCAAGGGCGTCACGCGCACGAAGGCCCAGGAGCAGCGGGGCTACCTCGACGAGCACCGGACGCTCATGCGGTGGATGGAGCGCTACCCAGACACCGTGTGCAGCCTCACGCACGGCTTCCCGTGGCGGACCTTCCTCGACGACGAGCAGAGGGCTATAGTGCTGCCGGACGAAATATGGGAGCCGTTCGTGAACCCGAACGTCAGCATCGAGGTCTGCTTCCCCGTTCGGCTCGGCGATATTTTTGAGTATCCGTACAGGGAAGTCTGGCCGACACTAGGGGAGATGCTGGAACGCATCGGCGCCGCCAATCTCATGTGGGGCACGGACATGCCGTTCCAGAACCGGTTCTGCACATACCGGCAGTCACGTCAATGGATCGAGGGGCAGTTCACCGACTGGGCCGGGCTGAGTGACAATGACTTGGCGCTGATGATGGGTGGGACGGCGGGACGGGTGCTGAGGGTGGAATAGCGACCCAGAGGAGGCCATCATGGGCGAGAGATTCTTGCCCGGAGTACCGGGCGAGCAAATCACGGAAATCTACAACGCCGCGCCGGGCAAGGAGATTGCAAGCGGGAAGTTCGACAGCCCGGAATCGTCAGCCGCTCTTGCCGCAAACACGTTCGGGTTCTTCCTCAATCGAGTGCGCGATCTCCCGCCGCTGCCGGGATGTGAGGAGATAGAGTGGCCTGCGTCCGAATTGTATGTAGAGAAGGAAGTGCGGTTCCCATGGAGAGGCGGAAGGCATCCGTGGCTCGATGCTCTTGTCGTGACTTCGTCGGCACTTATCGGGGTCGAGTCCAAGCGGTTCGAGCCATTCAGAACAGCTCAGGCGCCTTTTCCTGAGGCGTACTTCAGGCCGGTTTGGGGCGATTGCATGAAGGGATATCAAGGCGTTAGGGACCAACTCAATGGGAGCGCTAGACCCTCTGTTGGCCTCGACAGAGCGCAGCTTGTCAAACACGCATTCGCCCTAAGGACGCAAGTCAGTTCCGGGGGTGAATTCGAGGGACTGAAGCCGGTCCTGTTCTACCTCTTCGCAGAGCCGGGTACTTGGCCTAGAGACGGCAAGCCCATTGACGATGAGGCGAAGGCTGCTCACCGAGAGGAGATCAGCAGGTTCGCGCAAGACGTCGAGGGTGACGAGGTGAGGTTCGTGGCCTGTTCGTATCGCGAGTTGCTGGCGACTTGGGAGCGGAGCGAAAACCCGGAGATTCGGGAGCACACGCGGGCCGTGATGCAGCGTTTCTCGCCTTGAAGGCCACCGGATACCCTCTAACACCAATTTGGCGTGACGCCACCGTATTCTCGCTGACCGGACTCTCTGGATTCCTGCCTTCGCAGGAATGACGGTGGGCGGTTGTTGCTCTGGCCGTGCATTCCAATGATCACCGCGCTGCCATAACGAAGCCGTATTACTTGAACATGGGGATGACTTCACGACCGAAGAGGTCGATGGAGGTCATCACCTTGTCGTGGGGGATCATGTCGGTCTGCATGACCATGAGCACCTGGTCGGCGCCGGACTCCTCGTGGGCGCGGATACCCGTCGCGCAGCTTTCGGGGTCGCCTGCGATGATGATGCCTCGCTCGGCGAGGATGGAGGGTTCGAGCTTTTCCCAGATGGCGCGGGCGGCATCGTCGTCGGACTCGGACGCTGCCCCAATGAGGAAGTTGTCGAACTCCCGCTGCAGGTGGTCGGGGAGACCGCCCCAGGACTCAATCAGGTTCTTGTAGACGTCGCGCCGCCCCTGAACATAGGGACGGTCGGGACCGAAGAACGACCTGATGGCATCCGCCCCAAGCTGCTGCGCCTCCACGTTGTCCTCGCCGCAGTAGCCGATGGTGAAGTTGCCCCACTTGTCGTTGATTACATCGCCGACGGGCGTGGCGCTCTTGACGTTCTTACGGTACTCCTTGATGTGCTCGGTGTAGTTGGCCGGGGCCTCCGAGGAGAAGGCGAGGACTCCCAGTCCCTTCTCTGCCGCGATGGTGTAGGTCTCCGGCTGCATGGCAGCGACCCATATCGGGGGATGGGGAGACTGCTGCGGCTTCGGGTGGATGCGACGCGGGGGGATGTTCCAGAAGCTGCCCTCCCACTTGAACTCCTCCTTCTCACGCCAGATGCCGCAGACCACGTCGAGCGCCTCGTCCCAGATGGCGCGGGTGTCGCGGGGATCGACCTCGAAGCCCTGCTGCTCGTAGGAGTTGCTCCGACCCGTGCCGAAGTCGATGCGTCCGCCGGACACGTGGTCGGCCATGGCGACCTTCTCGGCAACGCGGATCGGGTGCTCGTGCGGCAGCACGACGACACCGAATCCGAGGCGGATGCGCTTCGTGGCAGTCGCGAGAGCGCCGATGATTACCTCGGGCGCGGACGAGCCTGAGAAGGTGGTGAGGAAATGGTGCTCGACGAACCAGACGTAGTCGAAGCCGACCCTGTCGGCTAGGACGCACTGCTCGATAGTCTCTTCGATCAGCGCCTTCTCGTCGACGACCCCGTCGGGCGTGGGCCGCTGCATCTCGTATATGATCCCAAAGTCCATCCCATACACCCCTCGCGCAAGTTGGTGCGCATCCTACGAGTCGGTGGAGGGGGTGTCAACCGCGAAGGGCGGACCTCGCCGGTCGGGCGTGGGGTAGGAAAAGAGCTGTGGCCAGGTCGGGCCTCCTTGTTTCGGGAGACCTGCCTGACCACATGTTAGCGAACCCGGACACCGTTATTTTCCCACGACACGTAGCTTCTGTCAATTCCCGCATAGTCCAGGCGACGGTACCAATCGATATCTCGCCTACAGCGAGAATACCTCGCGCGCCAGGACCATCGTGCTCGTCACGGCGATGACGATGACTACCGCCTGACGGAAGACCTTTTCGTTCATCCGTCCGGTGAGGCGCACGGAGATCCAGTAGCCGATGGCCACCGCGGGGGCCGTTGCGGCGGTGAGCAGGAGGCGGTCGGATGTCATCAGTCCCTGGAGGAAGTACCCCGTAAGCGCGGTGCAGTACATGACCAGGAAGAAGAATGCCATCGAGGCTCGGACGCCCTGCCGCTCCATGCCGCGTCCGAGGAAGAATAGGACGAGGAGTGGGCCACCGATGGCGAGGCCGGTGACCATGGCGGCAACGCAGAAGCCGATCACAGGCCCGGTGAACTGTGGCTTCGGAACGCGCCATTCGGTCTTGACGACGACGAGGGCCGTCAGGGCCAGCACGAGTACGCTTATGCCGATGCGAAGGGCGGAGGGGTCGAGCGCGCTGAGGGCGAAGACTCCAAGTGGAGCGCCTATCGCGCCGGCAATCGCTGTTGGAGTTAGCCGGCGGTACGGAACGTGATCGCGGGTCTCGATCAGGACAAGGGCGAACGCCAAGACGGAGACGGCGTTGACCACGACCACGACGGTTTGCGGATCGAGAAAGAGTAGCATGACCGGCGTCGTCGTGAGGCCGAAACCGAAGCCGATTGCGCCGATGGCAAACCCGGCAACCGCCAGTACGAGCGCCGAGACTGCGATCTCGATTGGGCCTAGCACGTGGGACCGGTCTCTTCTTTCATGCAATAGAAGGACACTGGAAGATGGGTGACCCCTTTTCAGCTATCCTGCGGTCGAGTTTCTCGTTCGTGGTGAGTGGGGGCGTCACTCTCTCCCGCGAACGGGAGAGGGGGCTATTGGTCGGCTCACGGGATCGCCTGGCCGGCCATGACTCCCGTGCAACGCTCCTGGTCTACCGCAACCTGCCCGTTGACGATCACGAATGGGATGCCGATGGGATACTGCTGGGGGTCGTCGTAGGTGGCGGTGTCGATGATGCGGTCGGCGTCGAACACGACGACGTCGGCAAAATAGCCCTCTTCCAATCGTCCTCGCCCGGTGAGTCCGAAGCGACGCGCGGCGTTGTCAGTCATACGCTGCACCATAGACTCGAGGGACATGATCGGGAACTGTCGGCGCAAACGGCCCAGGAAGCGCGGGAACGTGCCCCAGGCGCGTGGATGCGGATGCCCGCCGACGTGGATGGAGTCGCTGCCGACCATGTAGTCGGTGCGCGAAAGCAGCTCGACGGCGTCCTGGCTCACCTGTCTCCAGTCGTTGATGTCGCCTGGGGGGACGCCCCAGAACCCGACTTCGAGATCGTTCTCCAGCAGCAGGTCGATGGTAACCTCGCCGAAGCTCTTTCCGCGTCGCTCAGCGAGCGTCGGGACGGTGAGTCCTTCGAGTTCGGGAGTGAGGGGCATGTGGGAGTAGACGAACTCCCTGACGACCCTGGCATCGCTCGTCTCAATGTGTTCGGCGATAACGGCTCGCTCGTCCGCGTCCTTGAGTCGCTCGATGATCTCCGCCGGGCCGCCGTTGTGGGCCTGGGACGGCATGTTGCTCAGCACGAACGAGCTTCCGGTCGGGTACGGGTAGAGCTCCAGTGTCAGATCGACCTCGTCCTTCGCCTCATCGAACTGCTCCATCAGTTCAGCAGTCTGTCCGGCGTTGCCCACCGCCGTTCGCGTGTGCGAGAAGTGGACCTTCACGCCGGAGCGTCGTCCGATCTCCAGCGCCTCCGGCACGCCGCCCCCGCCGAAGCCGCGGTCGGGGTTCACGTTGCGCAGGTGGGTCGTGTACACGCCGTCGAACTCGGCGACGATCTTGCAGAGCTCGATGAGCTCCTCGGTGGTGCACCACGCCTGCGGATGGTACGACATGCCGGTCGCGAGACCAACAGCGCCCTGCTCCATCCCCTCCCACACGAGGCGCTTGGCGTGTTCGAGACGGTCGCCCACCATCGGAACGTCCTGCATTCCGCACGCCTCCACGCGGAGGGCGCCGTGCGCGATGTTCGTCACGACGTTAATGGCGGTCTTGTGATGGTAGTTCGCCTTGAATGCCGTGACCGAGCTCATGTCGAGATCGTCGGGCGCCCGTCCGAGGATGCCGGAGAGGTAGTGGTTGTACATCCGGTAGTTCTCCGGCGAGGCGGGCACGTATGACAGCCCGTCCTGTCCCAGTATCTCGGTGGTGATCCCCTGCCGGAGTCCCTGCGGGTGCTGTCCGTCGATGAGGAGCACGGCGTCTGAGTGAACGTGCGTGTCGATGAAACCAGGAGAGACGACGTGCCCCGTAGCGTCGATGTAACGCCGCGCCTGTGCCTGCGACAGGTCGCTGACAGCGTCGATCTTCTCGCCCACGATGCCGAGGTCGGCACGGTATCCCGGCTTGCCCGTGCCGTCTACGATGGTCCCGCCCGTTATGAGAACGTCGAACATTCCTTTTCCTCCGTTGGGTTATTGGGTTGAATCGGAAATGCCAGATACCGAAACTCCCCTCCGTATTTTCCTGGTACAAGATTCGAGTATCCTTGCCAGCCCATCTTGTAGTAGCCGTATAGGCATACCGGCTTCTCATTTTTATTCGGCTGGCCTCTCTTCAACCATTCCAATTTGCCAGTTACTTCCCTACCTTCATGGAGACGATAGTGAGTATCATTAGTGTTCTTTCTTCTGCGCTTCGGGTCCCACAAGGTTGGCGCGTTCGTTAAGAAAACGGCGAACCCTGCCTTAACTGGCTGTTCTTCGTGGCCTAGCCGCTGTTGGGTTTTTGTCAACCGTTCAATCCTCTGCACATCCCAAAGGAAACTCTTCCGTGCGAGGTCAGCCGACGCTTGCTCCTTCAGCGAAAAAGGCTCATGGCCCCACCTCAGGCATATCTTTGTGGTGAAAAATTTTAGCTCAATAGCAACTCCTTCTTCTGGAAGCCAAATGTCCAGGAGTCTGTTCTTTCTTTCGCCAAATTGAAACGGCTCTTCCATACGAATTTGGCAGTCTGATCTCTTCTCGTTGATCAGTCTGAATAATGCAAGCTGAAAGTCCGCCTCCGAATGGAAGATCGGGCGGGACTCGGACAATTCTTGCATGAGGCCGTGGATGTCAAGCGTCATGTAGCTTTCCTCACTAGACGTGGAACCTACTGAACCTCGACCGCGAGATAGCGGAATTGTTGGTTGTTGTTTTCGCCAAGTCTTGAGTAGTCTCGCCAATGCAGGTCATATGAGCCGATGATGTCTATTGGTTCTTCCTTGTTTTCCTTCGTTCCTGCGCCAGTGTGCTCAGACCATGCCAGTTCGCCAGTGACATTGCGACCTTCGTGTATACGAAAGGCAGCGTCGATAACGCCTTGCTTTGAGGGAGGGTCCCAATAGTTTGGATTATTCGTCAGCAGGATCGCGCACCCCATCTTGGCTGGCCCATCAGATATCGCCTGTTCAACGCTTTGTACACGCCTTAGGAATTCGTACCGGCGTGGGGGCTGTCCTCCATGCTCACGAAGAAGAAATCGTTCATTACCCCAGTCTACGTTCAGCCCACGAGTCGTATATATCAGTTCGATAACAAGTTTTTCAGTCTCAAGCCAGATATCAAAGTAGTGGTTCTTTTCCAGAAGCGATATCGGGAACTTCAATTGAACTTGGGGGTCCGGCAGGACTTTGCGAATGTGTGCTGCGAGTGTACGCCTCAGATCCTCCCTTGAATGGAAGATCGGGCGAGACTGTGATAGGCCATACATCAGACGGTCAAGGTCGAAGGGCATCCCACTTTGATCCGTCAACGCACCCGAACTCCGGAGCGATTTCACTGGAGTATTGTCCTGAGAAACCGACTCGGGGACACGTTTAGCCTCAGAGGTACTCGTCCTCGGGACAGACATACTAACGCGCCTAAACACTAACGTCTCCGTGTTCATATCGACATCCGTGGTCTTCCATCCGATGTCCATCCAGGCTGGTGCTTGAGGATGGCCAATAGTGTTATTGTGCCACCATGATCGGTGGTTGCGAGCGGACGCTGGCAAACGAAAGCTGAGGATCCTTTCGATCTCCCGGAAGGTAGTGTGCCACGCTGAAGCACCAAGCGATTCAAGATGCTTCGACAGCGGATCGTACTTACTAGCCATCCTGTGGTGTCCTAAATCACTCCGTCAGCATGATGCGTAGGTCTCGTAGTTGGTCGTCGTCGACGATGTCGGGGGCCTCGAAGAGGGGGTCGACTCCGGTCTGGGTCTTTGGGAAGGCGATGACTTCGCGGATGCTGTCCACGTTGAGCAGGAGCATAATGAGACGCTCGATGCCGGCCGCGATGCCGCCGTGCGGGGGCGTGCCGTACTCGAAGGCGTCGAGCAGCTGCCTGAACCGCGCGTCCGTGTCCTCCTCGCTATATCCGAGAAGTTTGAATACCTTGTTCTGCATGTCCCTCCGGTGGATTCGGATACTGCCACCCGCCGCCTCCATCCCATTGCAGACGAGATCGTAGGAACGGGAGAGCGCAGCGCCGGGGTCGGAATCGAAGTCCTCGTGTCCGGCCTTCGGCGCAGTGAATGGGTGATGGGGTGAATCCCACCGGGCCTCGTCTTCATTCCAATCGAACAGCGGAAAGTCCACGACGAAGGCGAACGCCAGCACGTTCGGGTCTGCGAGGTCGAGTCGTCGGGCCATCTCCCGCCGCAGCGCATCGAGGGCGACGTTCGTCGACTTGGCGGGACCGGCGATGATGAGGAGAAGGTCTCCGGGGTTTGCGCCGGTCTGTCGTGCCATTTCCTTCACGACGTCGAGCGAGAGGAATTTCGCGACGGGTGACTTGATGTGCTCGTCGGTAATGTCATCGATGGACGGCGCGTCGGCGCTGAGGACGATGTAGACGAGACCCTGCGCCCCGCTTCGCTTGGCGAACTCCACAAGGTCGTCGAGCTGTCGACGCGGCATGTCGGCCAGCCCTGGCGCCGCGAACCCCTTGACGATTCCGCCTCCTGCCAGAACAGACTGGAAAACACGAAAATCCGTGTCCTTGACGGTTTCTCCCAAGTCGGACATTTCGAGCCCGTAGCGAATGTCCGGGCGGTCTGAGGCGTAGCGGGCCATGGCCTCGGCGTAGGGAATACGTGGAAACGGCTTCTGCAGGATTTGTCTATCGGGGACGAGCGTCTCGAACATGGCAGTGTAGAGTTCCTCGATAAGATCGAGAATGTCGTCCTGGTCCACGAAGCTCATTTCGAGGTCGAGCTGCGTGAACTCCGGCTGCCTGTCGCCGCGCGGGTCCTCGTCGCGGAAGCACTTGGCTATCTGGAAGTACTTCTCCACCCCTGCCGCCATGAGAAGCTGCTTGAGCTGCTGCGGCGACTGCGGAAGGGCGTAGAACTTGCCGGGATAGAGGCGGCTGGGAACGAGATAGTCCCTCGCTCCTTCGGGCGTGCTCTTGATGAGAATCGGAGTCTCGATGTCGAGGAAGCCGCGCTCGCTGAGGAAGTCCCGTATGAACTTCACGGCACGGTGGCGGAGAACCAGCATGTCGCGCATGCGCGGACGCCTCAGGTCGAGGTAGCGGTAGCGCATTCGAAGCAGCTCGTCGACCTCGCTCTCCTCGTTGACGTAGAAGGGGGGAGTCTTGGACTCGTTCAAGACCGCCATGCTCTCGACCGCGACCTCGATTTCGCCCGTGGGAAGGTTGGGGTTGATCGTCTCGTCGGAACGGCGAGTCACGCGGCCCGATACCTGAATCACCCACTCGCTGCGAACTTGGCCCGCGAGGTCGTGCGGCTCCGGGTGCAGGTCGGGATTGAAGACTGCCTGCACGATGCCTGAACGGTCGCGCAGATCGATGAAGATCAGGTTTCCGTGGTCTCTACGCCGGTCTACCCATCCCGCAAGCGTAACCTCCTGTCCCTCTTGCTCACTTCGCAGCTCTCCGCAGTCGATGGTCTTGAACACGTTCCGCTCCTTTCGGTCACCGGCCAAGAATTATAGTTGAAGCCGGTATGCTCGTACAGCGCTTACAAAAGAAAGCCCCGCCCCGATGGTCATCGGGGCGGGGCCGTTTGTTCGTTGTCGTGCAGTGGGCTATGCCACGACGCCGTTACCCCGCTTCTTATTGCTCAGATTGACGAATGTCTCCGTGCGCCGAACGCCGGGGATCGTGCCGACCTTGGTGCGCAGGAACACACCGAGCTCTTCGGGAGTGGGAAGGGCGGCCCATGCGAACACGTCGAACGTGCCGGTTGTGATCGTCACCCAACCGATCTCCTTGAGCGCTATGAGATCATCGGCCACTTGGTCGATCTGGTCGGGATCGATCTGAACGCCGATCAACGCCCTGGACGCGAGCCCCATCTTCACGGGATCAGGGACTGCTACGACTTCGATGAAGTCTCCTTCGATGAGCCTGTTGAGCCGTCTTCGGACGGTTCCTTCGCTTACGCCAACCTGCCTGGCAACCCGCGCGTTCGATGTTCGTCCGTCATTCTGGAGAATGTCGATTATCTTGATGTCTAGTTGGTCCATTCGCGTGTGCAAATCCTCGTATGTTAGGTACTGTAGGTATCGTTTAAACGGTATCGTTGCGCTACGAATTCTGTCAACAATTAAAGATGGGGCCTCATCATGACCTACAGCACCTTTATGTCCGCTCGTCGAATTCCCAGCATGTGTTGGATCACAGCTACGACATGGTCGGGCAAACCACGCAACGCCACACCCGCCGGGGGTTATCGAGGGACTGCACTACCCTCTACCTCACTTGCGACTACGAACCTTGACCGACGACATCCGCACGGCTACCATGCCTTCGGAATCGTCGCGTACGAACAACGGAGAGAGCATTGAGGTTTCTCAGATCAGGGCAGCCTGCCAAATCGATCCTGGCTATGACGATCTGCGTCATCGTGGTCACTGGGACATTCGCCTGCGGGGGCGATGGCGGCGACGGTGGAAGTGGTGGCGACGGCGGGTCGGAAACGACAGGTGACGCGGCTCCCGCGGGTGGCGGAGACAACCTGCAGATCCGGTCGCCGTTCGACGATTACGGCAACGCCGTGGCGGTGGACGCTTCCGGAAACGTCTACATTGCAGGTCACATCGAAGATGCTCTCCCGGGACAGGACTATCTTGGAGGGAAGGACGCCTTTCTGCAGAAGCTGGACGGGTCGCTCGCAGAGATCTGGACACGGCAGTTCGGCACGGAGGACAACGATAACGTTGTGACCGCAGCGGTCGACGGCGCGGGGAACGTCTACCTCGCGGGCAGCACGATCGGTGAGTTCAGCGGGTATACCACGGAGTATTTCGGCAGCGACGCCTTCGTGCGGGTATACGACGCCGACGGGACGGAGCGTTGGACGACGCAGTTCGGGACGCAATTGGGCACCATCGCGCAGTCCGTTGCCGTGGACGGGTCGGGCAACGTGTACGTTGGGGGACACACGGAGGGCAGTCTTCCGGGGTTCGAAAACGCGGGAGGCGCACCGCTGGGGCCTGTCACGGACTGGAATGACGCATTCCTGAGGAAGTACGGGGCCGACGGGACAGAGATATGGACACAGCAGTTCGGTCACGAGCGCCACGATGAGATTCTCGGCGTCGCGGTCGACGGTTCAGGCTCGATATATGTGGCCGGATACACCGACGGGGCCTTTGGGGGATTCCTCAACCCCGGCGGGCGTGACGCTTTCGTCAGGAAGTACGACCCGGAGGGCAACGTCGTTTGGACGACTCAATTCGGGAGCGGCTCGGCTGCGGGCGGTCAGCCGAACGACAAAGCGCTGGATATCGCGCTGGACTCCAGCGGCAACATCTATGTTGCGGGAAGCACCACAGGGGCCTTCGAGGGTGAGCAAAGCGGCGGCGGCAACGACGGGTTTGCGCGCAAGATGGACTCGACCGGCCAGCACTCCTGGACTCGACAGTTCGGCGGCGAGGACGACGACACCGCCGACGCCATAGCGGTCGACAGTGGAGGCACGGTGTTCGTGGCGGGCAACACGGAGTCCTCCATTCCGGGAGCGGGCGGCGAGGGCCAGGAGGATGGTTTCGCCAAGAGCTTTGATGCCAGTGGCGGCGACCGGTGGACAAGGGCAGTGGGGACACGGCGCATCGACGGGGCGCGGGACGTGGCGCAGGGTTCCGGCGGCGTCTACGTGATCGGCGGCACCGAGGGCGAGATAGGCCCCGGCGGCGCGGGCAAGGGCAACGAGATCGACAGCGACGTGTTCGTCCTCAGGCTATCCAGGTAAGGACGACCGCACAGACTACATCAGCCCTCGAAGACCCGGAACACGGCTCATCGTCCACAGCTTTGCCATGGTCATCAGCTTCTGCCCCGTGCTCAAGCTCACCCTCTGTGAGAATACGTCGTAGTCTAAGGCCTCGATCCGGTCGAGAACCGACGCATACACCCCTATGAGGACGGCTGTGCAAGCGCGCGCGTCAGGCTCAAGCAGGGGGATGAGCTTCCTGCCGGAGTCAAAGAATTCACGAGCACGCCGGACCTGGAAACGCATAAGTTCACGAAACGGCTCGTTCACGACGCCATTCGTCAAGTCGTCCTCGCTGTATCCAAAGCGGCGCAGTTCGTCCTGCGGGATGTACACGCGATCGCGTTCGGCGTCCTCCTTGATGTCGCGGAGGATGTTGGTCAGCTGCATGGCAAGACCGAGGTCGACGGCGTACTTCTCGGCCTCAGGGTGATCGTCGTGGCCGAATATCTCTATGCTCACCAACCCGACGACTGAGGCGACCTTGTGGCAATATCCGCGGAGGTCGTCGAAGGTCTCGTATCGGGAGATGTCGAGATCCATCTCCACGCCGGACACGATCTCGTCGAAGTGCTGCCAGGGGATTCCGAAGCGCTTGGCCGAATCACCAAGCGCCGCAAAGACAGGCTCGTCGCAACGGTCTTGTCGGGCTTGGGCAAGGGACTCCCGAACGCCACGGAACCCATCGAAACGTTCCTCGCGTGACATGTCCTCGTCGGAGATGTCGTCGCAGAGACGGCAGAAGGCATAAGCGGCATAGATGGCGCGTCGCTTGAAGGCAGGGAGAGTCCTGAAGGCGTAGTAAAAGTTCTTTGCTTCGGCCTTCGTGATCCGCCGGCAAAGATCATAGGCGGCATCGAGATCGGTTTGAGTCGCTGCCATACGGACCTCCGCTCGCGCTGAGGCTGGGCACATCCTACCACACCGATGGAGGACTCACGTTTCGGCTAGACCTTCGAGCCGTTGAAGATTGCGAGATTTTCTCACACCGAGGTAACGGGTACGCGGAAATCCCTCGGCCAGATCGTCCCAAAACGTCGTCTTGAGCACGTCCGGGGAGATTGGCATATCCTGCATCTCGTCGCGATGCACGAACCGCACATCCTTGATTTCGTGCGCGGTGTCGAGCATCCCGAACTCAGGGTTCGTGCCTGTTATAACGCTACCTGAGTAGGAGGTCGCCAGAAAAAATATTTCGCAGTGGTGGTAGCCGGGTTCCAGGAAATCACGGACGTAGACAATGTCGCCAATATCAACCGACAGGCCCGTCTCCTCGAGGGTCTCGCGTTTGACGCACTCTTCCAAAGACTCAGCTCCCTCGACTCCGCCGCCCGGAGGAATCCACAGATAGAGTTCGTCATTCGGGTGGTTGGACTTTTCCTTCACGAGGAGAATGGAGTCGCCCTCGACCACGATAGCCGCCGCCCTGATGCGATGCTTCAATCTTGAGCGGCTCCATACCTTGCCGTGACGGTCGTGTGCAGGCCGCCTCGCACGTTGTAGTCGAGGACGATGGACATCCGAGCGGGCCTACATACCTCAACGAGGTCATTGAGGATGCGGTTGGCCGCGTGCTCCTGCACGATGCCGACGCCGGTGTAGGACATCAGGTAGTACTTGAGCGACTTCAGCTCGATGCAAAGCTCGCCGGGGACGTAGGTGATTTCGAGGGAACCGAAGTCGGGCAGACCCGTCCAAGGACAGACGGCGGTGAACTCGTCCATGTCAATGACGACCTCACTGTCCCCACCCACGTAGTCGTAGTCGAAAGCCAGCAGGCATGAGGAGTCGATGACGGCCTCGGGCTTCATCTCGAACTGCCGGTCGAGGTCCTGGTACCGCTTTTGAAGGCTTTGGATGGTCGCCATAAGACCCCTCTCGTCGGGCTTCGGATGTCTGCCATTATATCCACCCGACAAGCGCGACACAAAGAACGTAGGGTACTATGTGATATTCACTCCACCGTATCGAGAGACAAAACTATGCGCAGAGTCATTATCGACACCGATCCCGGGACGGACGATGTCCTGGCGATCATGATGGCGCTGAATTCCCCTGAACTATCCGTCGAGGGCATCACCACTGTCGGCGGAAACGCGACGCTTGCACAGACTACCGACAACGCTCTCAGGCTGATGGAGTACCTCGAAGGGTCAAGCAGCGCCATGCCCATCGCGGTCGGGGCTGACAGGCCGCTGCATGGATCGTACACGCATGCGTACCACTTTCACGGGTCCGATGGACTCGGCGTCAGCCTGCCCGACTCAACTCTGGAGCCGGTTCGCGAGGACGCGGTCGATTTCCTGCGGGATCGCATTTCCGCGTCTCCGGGCGAACTCTCAATCCTTGCGATCGGTCCGCTCACCAACGTTGCGGCCGCGCTGGACAATCGCCCGGACATCGCGGACGCGATACCGGAGATCATCGTCATGGGCGGGGCCGTCGGAGTTGCGGGGAACATCACGCCTCACGCCGAGTTCAATATCCATGAGGACCCCTGGGCCGCCAACGCCGTCTTCGAGTCGGGCATACCCGTCACGCTGGTGGGGCTCGATGTCACGCACGAGACCTTTATGCACCGGGACGGAGGCCCACACTGGTTCGTGGGCTCCTCCAAGCAAGCTCAACTGGGCAATAGGATTCTCACGAATCGATTCCAGGAGCTTGACGTGACGGATGAGTTTCACCTGCACGATCCGCTGGCCGTTGCGGCAACAATCGAGCCGGATATCCTAACCTGCCAACAGGCGACGGTTTCGGTGGTGACGGACGGGGTCGAGAGAGGACGCACCGTCGCAAGCTACGGCAAGGGTTCCGTCAAGGTGGCGGTCGGCGTCGATGTCGGGCGGGCCGTGGGGATCGTTCGGGGCTTGGTCTCCAAGTAGTGAAGCCGTGCCGTCCCTTCTCATGTCTTGTGCCCGCATATTCAACAAGGCAACTGTTCAGAGTCAGTGAGATATGCAGAAATTTTCTGTCATTCTGAGGAGCGCAGCGACGAAGAATCTACAATCTCTCCCCCGCTGGGGGCTAGCAGGGGTAGGTAAAACGGATTTGTAGCTATGATCCGGCCCCGTCTTTCTGTCATTCCGAGCATCCCCCCTGTCATTCCGAGCGTAGCGAGGAATCTAAAATCCATAACCGCAAGACCGGACAGCCAGTGCCGTGCTTGTAGCGTGACCAAGAGCGAAAACAGCGTAAGAACTCCCTATATCAGCCTTACGTTAGAACAGACACTTGAGATTCTTCGACTCCGCTACGCTCCGCTCAGAATGACAGAGCCGGGGAGCTTTCTGGTCAATGGAGAGTGGAGCGATAGGCAAATACCTACCCCTGACAGCCCGCTGGGGGAGAGACACAGAGAGGGGGTCTTCGTTATCCAACTCATCAACTCTGAACACTCACTCAACAAGAATCCGACTTGACGAATAAGAACATATCATCTATTATGAGTCCGTAGTTGCGAGACGTTCTTCACGGCTCTCACATAGGAATACTCCTTGAAATGTTACAAAATGTTACGGAATGTTACACAAAAACCGAGTGCTGATCGGTGACCTCGGCTCATTCGATCTTGTAAATTACTCTGGAGACGTACATGGAAAAACGACGAATCGGGTTCGAGGACATCTACGCTGCCGGGCCGCACTACAGCCGGGGCGTTCGAGCGGGGAACATGCTGTTCCTGTCCGGCTGCACGGCAAATCGGTCCGAGGCGGAGAACGGGAAGCCGATGGAGCAGCTTCGGGTCATCCTCGACCGGCTGACCCGGATGGTGGCGGCTGAGGGCGGCAAGCCGTCCGACATCGTAAAGCTGACTACTTTCGTCAAGAATACCGACGACTGGTTCCCGTTCGACGGGGAGCAGGCGGACATCTACCACGAGTTCTTCGGCGACGACTACCCTACCAACACCATCGTCGGGGCGCGGTTCCCCGGCAAGAACGTCCACATCGAGATCGACGCCGTGGCGGTCTTGGACTGATGGAGTGCTCCTAACCAACTACCCTCGATTAGCCCCCCGCAACCGCTCGATGAGCAGCTTGATTCCCTGCTCAATACGGCGCTTCCGTGTCGCAGGCGTCTTGGCTTCCTCGATGCGGTCGATGAACCTCTTGCGGTTGGGGACGGTGAGGGCTTGGAAGGCCTCCAGTGCCTCGCTGCCCTCCGGCATGGCCTCGGCAAGGTCGGCGGGGACGGTAATCTCCCACTCCTCTTCGTCGCGCTCGATCTCGATGTCGACCGTGTCGCCCACGTCAACGCCGAGCTTCCGCCAGATGTCGCTGTGGACGAAGAGACGGTGCAATCCTCCACCACGCGGCGCGAGATTGGAGCGGAACGGTTCTCCCCCTACCCTGCCCACGACGCGGATGTGGGTATCGCCGCCGAGCACCTCGCTGACTTCCGATGGAACGTCGATACAGCGGTTCACACCGACGGAGTACAGCTCAGCTCGGAAGTGGTGAGTTGCCACCAGTCCCTCCTCACCCGTCCCGGTCACACGTCCTTGAGAGTCTTGATGATTCCCCGACCTCTGAGCGCGTCGATGTCGGCAGTGGAATACCCGAACTCTCCGAGAACCTCCTCGGTGTGCTCAGCGAAGCGAGGGGGCGGGCGACGGATGCTGCCGGGGGTTTCAGAGAACTTGACGGGAATCCCGACGTTGCGGATGGCGCCGGCGGTCGGGTGCTCGACCTCGACGACCATGTCCCGCGCAATGACCTGCGGGTCGGCATACACTTGGGCTATGTCGTTTATGGGGCCGCTTGGAACGCCGGACTTCTCGAGAACCGAGAGCCAGTGTGCCGTTGGCTTCGTCTTGAGGGTCTCGCCCAGCGTCTCCTCAAGGGCGGGCCGGTTCGCCATGCGTCCGGCGTTATTGACGAAGCGCGGGTCCGAGATAAGCTCCTCACGCCCGAGTGTGCGGCATATATTCTCCCAATTCCTCTGGTTCGCGCCGCCGACAGTTATGTACCCGTCGGCAGTGGGCAGGGCCTGGTACGGGGCGGATATCTGGTGGGCCGACCCATTCGGCCCTGGAATTCTGCCGGAGGCGAAGTAAATCGCGGACTCCCACATGGTGTACGCGACACCTGCCTCCATAAGCGACGAATCCACGTGTTGGCCCTTCCCGGTCTTGAGCCGGTTCACGTAGGCCGCCAGTATCCCGTAGGCCGTGAACAGTCCGGCGTTGAGGTCGGTTATCGGGACGCTGACCTTCACGGGCGGCTGCCCCGGATGGCCAGTCACACTCATGATGCCGGAGTGTCCCTGCGCCATGAGATCGAATCCCGGCTTATCCTTGAGAGGGCCCGTGCGGCCATACCCCGTTATGGTGGCATAGACGATGGCGGGGTTGACCTCTCGGACGTCGTCGTAACCCAGCCCGAATCCTTCGAGACGTCCCGGCCGAAGGTTCTGCACGAATATCTCCGCGTCCTTCGCCATTCCGAGCACGATCTCGGCTCCTTCGGGCCGCTTCATGTCGATGACCACGCTGCGCTTGTTGCGCCCTATGTTGAGGAACGTCGCCGATTCCCCCGCCACGAAAGGGGGACCCGACCGGCGAACGTCGTCTCCGCCGTCCGGCTTCTCGATCTTGATGACGTCCGCGCCCATGTCCCCCAGGAGCATGGTGCAGAACGGTCCCGCCATGATCTGCGTAACGTCGATGAGTCTAACGCCGGAAAGTGGCTGCATGGAAGGTCTCATACCATTTTCGTTTGATGGGACCATGTATCTTGGGTGCTGGATTCCCGCCTACGCGGGAATGACGGATGGGGACGGTAGATTCACTCGTCGGCCGGTCCGCGCGCTGATGCCGACCGCCTCGGTAAACTCCATGTACCGGACTCCCTGCGCGAAGGTCACTTGCTCCATCTCACGCTCCTCGCGAATGGCGGAAACGAACTCGGCGGCGATATCATGCACGATCTGGGGTCTGGCAGGAATCGCAATCTCGGTGAACTCGCTCTCTCCACGACGGGCGCCGAAGAGCCTCTCGGCGTAGCCGTCGGACTTTAGCGTACCCTCGCTGCCGTAGAACCACACTCCCTCTTCGGCCATGCCGGTGACCTGGCTGAAGCGCATGTGGTAGGACGCTCCGATCGCCATCTCGCCGATGATATCGACGTGATCGGGCACCGTCACGACGCGCGGCTCTCCGGTCGAGTCGCGACGCCACGGCACGTTTACCTTGGCGTTCGCCATCACCGTGGAGAACGGCCCGACGACACGGTCCAGCGCCTCACAGAGCATTCCGATCTCAAGCGTGTTGACGCCACTCACCTCCCGGTCGAGCCTCCAGAAGAACGGCGCGTTGGGGTCCATGAAATCGCTGCCGGACACCACTTCGATGGACAGCAGGTCGCCAAGCCACCCATCGGAGATGAGCCCTCTGATCGTTTCGAGGCCCGTACTTAGTCGAGATGTCGGCACGAGTCCCGTCACGAGGCCGGGGTGACGCCTGGACACGTCAAGCATCTCGCGCGCCTCCTGGGCGTTCATGGCCATGCGCGACTGTGAGAGGACGTGCTTGCCGGTCTCCAGAGCCGCGATGGTGACAGGCTTGTGGAGGTAGGGCCATGTCCCGATGAATACGGCGTTGATTTCGTCCGATGCGACGAGGTCGGGCCAGTGGTCATAGACCTTCGGGATGCCGAGCCGGTCTGCCGCGCGTTGCGACGATTCCCGTGAGCGGTTGGAGACACTGACGACCTCGACGCCGTCGATGCTCTGGAATCGCGGGATATGCGTCTTGACGGCGCTGTTGCCCGCTCCGACAACGCCGACTCTGATAGGTAGTTCCGACATAGATGCTCCTAGCCCGGTTTCCGTTTCGTAACTGTTCGGACTCTGTGAGAGCGCCCGATACACACAGCCATCGTCATTCCCGCGTAGGCGGGAATCCACCAAACCCTCTCTGCGATCTCCGCGCCCTCTGCGGTGAATCCTCCCTCATGCTTCGCCGGCCGCATCCGACCAGCGGTCGAAGTGCGTGACCTCGGCGACCGGCCTGCGGCGGCTGCCCCCGAAGCGCTCCTCCGGCGACGGGTAGCCCAGCGGAATCAGCGCCGCCGTCTGCACGTTCGCGGGGATGCCGAGCAGGTCTTTGATCTCGCTCTCGAACATCGAGTGTACGGTGGTCAACGCCGTGCCCAGCCCGAGCGCACGCGCCGCCAACAACAGGTTCTGCACGGCGGGGTACATCGACGATCCGGTCAGGATCGAGCTTGTCCCGACGGCGTCCTCATTCAAGTATTCGTAGCACGCAAGGATCAAGACCGGCGTGTCTCCCATGTGGAAGGCGAGGTGAGTGACCGAGTCGTTGACCTTCTTCGACAGCCCCGGAATCGGCTCCTGGCCGATGCCGGCTGCCTCACACGCAAGCCGGTAGTAGTCTCCGATCTTCTGCTTGGTGTCTGCGTCGCGAATGACGATGAACCGCCACGGCTGCGTGTTCCTCCCGCTGGGCGCGCGTACGGTGGCCTCGAGGATACGCTGGATGACCTCGTCCGACACCGGATCGTCCGTGAACCGGCGTATCGCCCGCTGCGTATGTATCGCCTCGAAGAGCGATATTTCCGGTGTCTCCATTGCGGCAACAAGGATACCACGTAACCACGTCCGACGATGTACAATCCCAGCGGCAGATTGACGTGGAGAACGGAGAGATCATGACAGTTCGCGTAACGGGTACGGTGCTCGACGAGCGGGAATACGGAGTCCCCTGGGTCTCCATAACGAACGGAGAGACGGTCGTCCGCGCCAATGCCCGAGGGCGCTACGAAATCGAAGCCGAGCCGGACAGTCACTCGTTCATTACCCTCTCGGTGCCGGATACGCACCGGGCAACCGGTGCGTTCTATCGTCCCGTGCCGGTGGCCGACGCAGAGATTGACTTCGAGCTTCGTTCCGCACCGAAGCGCCAATACGAAGAGTTCACGCTGGCGCAGATCACCGATACCCACGTCCGCACCGAGCCATACTACCGGCCGCAGGGGGCCTGGCTGGGATCAGAGACCGGCCCAAGGCTGACGAGCGATCTCCGACAGTTGGAGCGAGAATCGACCCCCGACCTCGTGCTCGCGACGGGCGACCTCACCGACATCGGCACCATGGCCGAGCTTGAGCTTTTCCGCGACTCGATAGCGCCCATCCAAACGCCGATACGCCCCGTCTACGGTGGTCACGACGGCCACGTCGAGCTGGAGGCGCAGGGCGGGAATCGCGACAAGTATGAGTACGTCGAGGGCGTGAGCTGCATCCAGAACTACCAGCAGGTGTTGGGACCGGTCTATTACAGCTTCGACTGGGGCGCGCGGCACTTCGTGGCGTTCTCGAAGGAGGAAAGCTACTTCACCCAGGCCGACATCGCGTACAAGGACCGCTGGCTGATCGAGGACCTATCAGCCCAGCCGGATGGGCGCGAGACGGTGCTGTACATGCACACCCCTCCGGCGGTGGAGTTCCTCGACCTGCTAGGTCAATACAACGTGAAGCTCGTGCTATTCGGGCACACGCACTGCTCCAAGGCGTTCATGTACAACGGCATGGCGGTAGGAGGCCCTACGCCGCTGTGCTTCGGCGGCTACGACGGCAACTCGCGGGGTTACCGGCTCGTCAGGTTCTCGGAGGACGGGTTCGAGTTCGACCTCGTCCAGCAGGCGACGGAGGCCCGCCGCAACGTGACGCCCACGAGGGTGTTCCTCGGGGGTCAGGGGAAAGAGCTTGATTTGCTATGGAGTCAAGCACTTCCGGGACCGACTCACCGCGCCACGCCGGTACTTCATGGAGACCAACTGCTATACAGCGTCACGGACGACAACCTCCGCGGGGAAGCTGGAGTCTATGCCGTAGACTCCAAGAGTGGGCGTCGTGACTGGCACGTTCCAACCGACACGTCGGTCAAGAACTCAGTGGCGCTTAGTGTAGACGGCCTAGCGATCGCTACCTCGGTGGCAGGACGTGTACACGGCATCGATGCCGATTCAGGACAGCTAGCATGGAGCCGCGACCTGCCGAGATACCCCGGCAGGTGGATATACACCGCGCCGGTCATTGCCGAAGACACCGTCTACACGGGGGGCAAGGCAGGGTACGGCGCTTACGATGTCACGACCGGCGAAGAGCGCTGGTATACCACGCTTACGACTCCGGTAGGTTCGGGAGACCCCGTCGGCGACGGATGGGGGTCGTTTCCAAGTCCGCTTGTGGTGGGAGGACTGCTAATCACGCACCTCTCCGGACGGGGGATTGTCGCGCTCGATCGCACCACGGGCGAAATCGCGTGGGAGACTCCCCTGGGGATTACTCACTACTTCTCTAGTCCAGTACTGGCGGACGGCCTGATCATCAGCGGGGTGGAGTTCGGCAAGCTGGCGGCACTTGACCCTGAAACCGGCGAGATCGCGTGGGAAGGGGAGGTCCTCGACGCGCAGTACCCGACGCATGTGCTGGTTGGTGGAGACCGGATGTATGTGTCGACGAACCAAGGACGGGCGCGAAGTCTCGGTCTCACGCCTCGCGAGGCGTTTTGGAGCGTTCAGGCAGGGAGCGATCTGCTCGACATGAACCCGTTTCGGCGTGGTGCAAGGTCCATGTGGGCGGCCCCGGTGAGATACCGCGATCTGCTTGCCGTCGGCGGGATCGACGGGCGGCTATACATGGTGGATTCCGAAAAGGGGGCCGTAGTGTCTCGCATCGAGTTTCCCGCGCCGATCAGCGCCGCTCCCGGCGTGGTGGACGGACGACTGGTTGTAGCGACTTGGGACGGGCGGGTGTGGGCCTTCGGCGAAGAGAGAGGTTGAAGCACGGGAGTTTAGCTTCTACAGTCCTCTGGCCGCTTCGTACGTGGCGATCTTGTCCTCGTGCTGGAGCGTGAGGCCGATGTCGTCGAGGCCGTTCAGCAGCTTGTACTTGGCGAACTCGTCGATGTCGAAGCCCTCATTGACCTCTTCATCGTCGTCCCATACACGCTGGTTCTCCAAATCGACGTGGAGCCGGTAGCCGGGGTTGGACTGCGCCTTCCGCATGATGGTCCGCACGGTCGAGTCGGGGAAGGTGATGAGCAGGATGCCGTTCTGAAGGGAGTTGTTGGAAAAGATGTCTGCGAAGCTCGGCGCGATGATGCAGCGAATGCCGTAATCGAGGAGCGCCCAGGGCGCGTGCTCGCGGGACGATCCGGAGCCAAAATTCCTCCCGGACACGAGGACCGAGGCGTTCTCGTACCCGGGCAGGTTCAGCTCGAAATCGGGATTGAGCGAGCCGTCCTCGTCGAAACGCCACTTGTAGAAGAGGAACTGGCCGAATCCCGTCTTCTCGATTCGCTTGAGAAACTGTGCCGGAATGATCTGGTCGGTGTCGACGTCCACCCGGTCCATCGGCGCGACGACCCCGGTCAGTTGTGTGAATGGCTGCATAGGAGGGTAACCCTTTCACCTCTTTAGTAATATCAACGACGGCCCGGGCTAAACCAGAACCGCCTCTTGGAGAATCCGCGTACCGATAATTTCCCGCAGACCCGACTTTGGCACGAGATCGATTGATGTGTGGAGATGGTCGCTCAGGTTCCTCTGCAGGCTCGCCAGGTCGAGCAAACTGGGAATTTGGTTGAGGTCCACCAGCACGTCGAGGTCGCTGTCTTCGCGTTCCTCACCCCGGATGTAGGAGCCGAACAGGGCCAGCGACGCCACGCCGTACTCGCGCTCCAACTCCGACATGTGCTCTTGCAGGACTCGGGCGAACTCGGCGGCCTTCGGGGGAAGGTCGGAGATTGTCGTGGTCATTCTTGGCCTACTTCCAGTCTCGAATATCGACGAAGTGCCCGGTGATGGCCGCTGCCGCCGCCATTTCCGGCGAGACGAGGTGTGTCCTGCCGCCCGGGCCCTGGCGTCCCTCGAAGTTGCGGTTGGATGTGGAGGCGCACCGCTCGCCCGCCGAGAGGATGTCGGGGTTCATGCCGAGGCACATCGAGCAGCCTGCCTCGCGCCAGTCGAAACCGGCGTCCTTGAATACGGCATCGAGACCCTCCGCCTCGGCCTGGTGCTTCACCGAGGTCGAGCCGGGAACGACCATGGCGTAGACCGATTCGCTCACCTTACGGCCCCGTATGACCTCTGCGGCGGCGCGGAGGTCGTCGAGACGGGCGTTCGTGCAGGAGCCGAGGAAGACGCGGTCTATCGAGATGTCCTCGACGGGCGTGTCAGGCTCAAGGTCCATGTACTCCAACGCGCGTTCGGCTGCAGCACGGTCGTCGGCTTCATCGAACGAGTTTGGATCGGGCACGCGAGCGGTGACCGGAAGCACCATGCCGGGGTTCGTGCCCCACGACACCATCGGTTCGAGCGAGCTCGCGTCAATCTCGACCAGCTCGTCAAACTCCGCGCCCTCGTCCGTCCGCAGCTTCGACCATGCGTCGACTGCGGCCTCGAAGTCGTCCCCTTGCGGAGCATTGGGACGGCCTTGCAGGTACTCGAATGTCGTCTCGTCCGGGGCGATCATTCCCGCTCTCGCGCCGCCCTCGATGGACATATTGCAGACGGTCATGCGTCCATCCATCGACAGCGAGCGGACGGCCTCGCCGGTGTACTCGACCACGTGCCCCTGCCCGCCTCCGATTCCGATCTGCCCGATGATGCCGAGTATGAGGTCCTTGGCCGCCACGCCGAACGGCAGCGCGCCATTGACCCTGATCTCCATCGTGGGTGACTGGCTCTGACGAATCGTCTGGGTTGCCAGTACGTGCTCAACTTCGGAGGTGCCGATTCCGAAAGCCAGCGCTCCGAAGGCCCCGTGCGTGGACGTGTGGCTGTCGCCGCAGACGATGACTTTGCCGGGCTGAGTCCACCCCTGCTCGGGGCCGATGATGTGGACGATTCCCTGGTTCGGACTCGCCATGTCGAACAGGTTGACGCCGAACTCCTCGCAGTTGCGTTTGAGGGCATCAAGCTGTTGCTTCGCGATGGGGTCTCTGATCGGCAGGGTGACGCGGCCCGGGTCGGTCGGCGTGTTGTGGTCGACGACGGCGACGGTGAGGTCGGTGCGCCGTACTCCCCTCCTCGCCTCACGGAGGCCGTCGAATGCCTGCGGCGTGGTCACCTCGTGGATGAGATGGAGGTCTACGTACAGGATCGCCGGCTGCCCCTCTTCCTGGTGCACCACGTGCGATTCCCATATCTTCTGGTACATCGTCTTTGTCATGTCGTTGCTCACGTATGGTAGCTGGTTTCCCATAGCTTACGATATTTTCGACGCCGGATGCATAGGCGGTTCAGTCAGGCAATTCCCATCTGTTCCAGAGGAGGGCGCACTTGTCTTGGACGGAGCGGGGCCGCTGATAGTAGACGGTTAGGATGCTCCCGTCATCCAGTTCCACGCTCGAAGGGTAGCCGAGATCGGGATGGGGGCCGTCGTCACGGAGGATGTAGTCGTAACGCCACGTCTCGCCGTCGTCATGGCTGATCATGGCTCGGATTCCATACGGCTTCTCGCGGTAGCCGTATGTGGTGACGAGGGCACCGCTTGAATGTCGAAGCAGGTGTGGAGGCGAGCCATGGAAGTCCATCACCTCCGCTGTGCTCCAAGTCTTTCCGCCATCAGACGAAAACGACTGGCACATCTGGAAGTCGGTCTGACCCGGCTGGCGGTTTCCATAGTCGTGGTGATTCGGGTCGTAGCGAATCAGTCCGAGCAGACGTCCGTCGCCCAACTCCACAACATGCGGCTCGTGGAAGCACTCCACGTCTAGGCCGTCCGGCAGGGGCACTGAGCCTTGGGCAGTCCAAGTACGGCCCCCGTCACCGCTGCGAATTAGGCCGATCGATCCGGCGTTCATGACCTTACCGATCTCATCCGATGCGACGGTCTTGCCGAGGTACACGAGGTCGCCATTGGCGAGTCGATTCGGGCCGTGCGGCGAGGAGACCGGCACGCGGACGGGATCATCCCACGTGAGGCCACCATCGTCGCTCGTCCTGACCCAAGAGCCCCCGTAGCGTTCGGTGGCCTCGTCGGTCATGTTACCCAGGCCGTGCCCATACCGCTCGGCGTCCCGTGGACTCAGGCTCAACTCATACGCCGAGGGTGTAGCTCCACGCGCATCGACGGAGAACCAGGTCACCAACAGGCTTCGTCCGCCGAGGGAGATGATGCCGGAATCACGGTCGTCCAGTGGCGAATCGTTGATTACGCGCGGACTCGTCCACGTACGGCCATCGTCGGCGCTGGCGCAAATGACCGTCCGGCCGAAGGGGCAGACGTGGTAATTGCGGAGGCCGGATGACGAGACTATGAGCGTGCCGTCCTCCATGCGAGCGACCGTCGGCCAGCCGAAGTAGCCGAAGAACTCGTCGGCGTAGTCGGCAACGACGCCGTGCTCGGCCTGGATTTTTTCGTTCGCATGGATCAGGTTCATGAAGGTATGCTCCATTGCGGCGTCATTGAAATGAAGGAGGCCAAATCATCGGCCCGGAAAATGATCAATTGCTAGTCGACATTTCCCGTCATTCCCGCGAAAGCGGGAATCCAGAGTCGGGCACACATATACTCCCTATGGGGAATAGATTCCCGCTTTCGCGAGAATGGCGATTTGAGTTTGGATAACGAAGAGAATATCGAGAATGTCAACACAACCTAATGACTAATATTGCTGGAACAGGCGGCCCCATCCGGTCTTCATCGCGGCGTGGACTCGTCTGCGTCCGATGAACCGCATCCAGTAGGTGTTGTGATAGAGGTTGGACGCTACGAATGACCACGGTGCGATTGGCGATCTGAGCAAGATATTCTCCAGCGGCTTGAGGGGGCCCCAGTAGATGAGCTTCTGTCCCTTGCTTGCGAAGGTGTTTTCCGTTCCTCCCATCTTCCAGTCGACATCGGAGATGTCCTCGCCGACGACGTCGATGTCCTGCATCTCACCCGCGCCGAGGCCCATCTCGTGGGCGAGCCGGATGAACTTTATGCTCATCGGGTCGAAGCCCATCATCCTGGCCGATACGGCATCGACGGCAACCTGATCGGCCCCGGCGAGAATGACGTTCTTTTCATGCCACCTCATGGCGCGAGGGCCGGGTCCATCGCCCACGAAGGTGCCGTCGGTGACGGCGAAGATGCCGGGGTGTATCTCCTTCTGGATGCTCAGGAGATCGACAAGAGTCTCGTGGATGACCGAGTGCGTCCAGTGACGCTTTCGGTTCAGGAGCCCGCCGAAGGCGTTCTTCATCGCGCCGGTGATGGTGGTGAAGACGTGCGTCTTCATCGTCGGGAGGTGGACGATGTTCTTGCCGAAGAACATCTCCGGGACCTGGAAGCCCTCCGGGTAGATGTCGTTGAGGGCGATCATCTTGGCGTTGGGCTTGAAGTCCACCCACTTGACTGGCGGGAAGTCCAAGAAGACGCTCTCAAGGCCGTGCTTCCGCTCAACTACCTCGTGCTTGTTCTTCTGCGCGCCCTCGACGGGATCGACCACGACCGTCCCGTTGTGCGCGGGGATAAGATCGGAATAGCCATTCCGTTTCAGGGTCTGGATAACGCCGTCAAGCTGCCACGGACTGGTGGAACACGCCGGGTAGTAGTGCTGCCAGGAGATGTTGATCTTAAGCAGCGTTGCGAGATCGCCGGGCAAGTGCGACTGGTAATCGGCGAGCCGCATCGCGCGACCGATGTCGTCGATTACCGTGTCGGGCGATGTGTAGACGACCGCGACTTTCGGCTTGGCCGGTCCCGCAACGCTCACGTGGTTATTCCAGGAAGTCGCGCAGCTTCTTCGAGCGGTTGGGTTGCCGCAGCTTGCGGAGGGCCTTGGCCTCGATCTGGCGAATGCGCTCGCGGGTGACGCCGAAGTCCCGGCCCACCTCTTCCAGCGTGCGACCGCGTCCGTCCTCGAGACCGAAGCGCAATTGCAGTACCCGGGCCTCGCGCTCGCTCAGCGTGTAGAGCACGTCGTCGACCTGCTCCTTCAGGAGCTGATACGAGGCGGCCTCCGAGGGGGCAAGGGCGCTGCGGTCCTCGATGAAGTCGCCAAGGTGGCTGTCTTCCTCTTCGCCGATGGGCGTTTCAAGGGAGACCGGCTCCTGGGATATTTTGAGGATTTCCCGCACCTTTTCCGGGGTTATCTCCATGCCCGAACCGATCTCTTCACTGCTCGGCTCGCGACCGTACTCCTGTACAAGACGGCGGCTCACGCGCAGGAGCTTGTTGATGGTCTCGACCATGTGGACGGGTATGCGGATGGTGCGGGCCTGATCGGCGATGGCCCTCGTGATGGCCTGACGGATCCACCACGTTGCGTACGTGCTGAACTTGTAGCCCTTGCGATAGTCGAACTTTTCGACCGCGCGGATAAGGCCAATGTTGCCTTCCTGGATGAGATCGAGCAGGGACATGCCGCGTCCGATGTACTTCTTGGCGACGCTGACGACCAGTCGAAGGTTTGCCTCGGCCAAATGGTTTTGAGCGGTCGTTCCTTCAGCCTTCACTCGCGCAAAGAAACCGTTGAATAGGATCTCGTGCGTGTCGAGATGACGCGTGAAATCGATCTCGTTGATCTGTTTCTTGACGTCGTCCATCATGGCCGAGTCATCGAACTTCGTCATGATTTCCGGCGGCAGCAGGCGAGTGTCCAGCGAGAGCTCCTGGATGAGCTGCTTGGCCTCGTCCTGGGAGACGTTCATGGCGTCTTCGGCAAAGATCATCAACTCTTCCGTGATGTCGCCGTCCAGGACGTCGCGAAACTCCTGGTTGGTCACGATTTCCTTGAAGGTCAAATCACCGGGCAGGCCGCCGTACTTGCTCAGGGCCGTTGCCAGTTCCTGGCCCTCAACGGCTCGGGACAACAGTTGGTTGACTACCTGCCATGCACGGGGCGGACGGCCTTCGGGGCTGGTGAGCTCTTCCTCGAGGCGTTCGATGTGCTTGGCGGCTTCCATCTGCTTTGCAAGATGTCGCTCATCGGCGGCCTTCAGCAGGCTGACACGCCCGATCTCGCGAAGGTACATGCGGACTGGGTCGTCAATCATCTCGGACGACTCGATGCTCTCCTGCCACGCGGCCTGTGCCTCGGCCTCAGCCTCTTCGCGCTGTTCCGCCTCGACATCTGCGTCTGAAGGCTCCGTCGAGTCATCGGACGGAGCGGCCGCAGGATTGATTATCCCGCCTTCGTTCTCGTCGTCGACCACACGTCTACCTTCAGGAGATCCCTCTATGGGGAAAATCTGATCGGATCCCCCACCGGCCAAATCTCGCAGCAAGTCTCTGTCATCGTCACGTCGCTTCGGACGCTCTATGTCCATGCATTGACCTCCAGTCTCATGCAGTTACTCAGTTATTCGCTCAAAGTAGGGCAAAGTATTATACGACGGCATTAGCCACGCGGTTTTTCACGGGTGCCCACGAGATAGCTTTCCTTCAGCTTGGAGTTGACGTTTACGATAGAGTCCTGAACGTCTTTAGGTAGGGGAGCGCCGGGTTCTTGGGACTCCAAAATCTCGGCCTGCCGATCTCGCAAGTAGCGCTGCTCCAATCGAGTTAGCGCCTGTCTCACAGCCTGAGGAGCCGTTTGGCGGTTCGTGGGCTTCAGGTCTAGCTCTCTAAGGTACTCAGAGTGAACGCGAAGGGTCTCGTCAAGGTGCTGTTGCAACTCATCTATTGTACCTGCAACGAGCAATTGAGTAAATAGCTCACGGTTCTCCGTCCGGCGGAATTCATCGGGCGTATGATGTCCCACGTCTTCCTTTAGCTCAGGCCAGCGCAGCAGCGCGGACAACACGAACTCTTCGAGCGGCTCTCGCTCTGCTGCCGCGAGGGGAGATTCGGTGGTGTTTGGGGCTGGGACGTTGGCACGGGCACGTTCGGGCGTACGGGAACGTCCGGCAGGACGCATTTTCCCGATGCTTGCCTGCAGCTGCTCTCGCGTGACGCCGAGGGCAGCTGCTAACTGGCCGAAATAGCGGTCTTGATCGAAGGCGTTGCTCGTCGACTGTATGGTCGGCATGAGGGCTTCGACCGCCAGCATCTTCCCCTGCGACGAGCTCACGTCGTACCTTCGTGCCAAGGCTGGAATGAGATAGTCCATGTAGGGGACGGCTGAGCGAACGATCTCGTCCCACCGGTCGGGGGACTCGCGGATGAGGTCATCCGGATCGCGGCCTTCGGGCATCTCGGCAATGAGGAGCTTTACCTCTTCTCGTTGTCCGAACCTGCGGCGTTCCATGGCGCGCCACGACGCTTCCAGGCTCCTGACGGTCGCCTCCTGACCGGCAGTGTCAGCGTCGAGCGCGAGAGTGACCGTCTTGGCCATACTTCGGATGAGGTAGACCTGCCGCTCCGTGAGGGCCGTGCCCATGGAGGCTACAACGTTCTTGCGGTTGTGCTGATGGGCGGCAATGACGTCCATGTATCCTTCGACGATGATGGCAGTCTCCTGTTCTCGAATGGCCGTTGCAGCCTTGTCGAGGGCGTAGAGAGTGGCCTGTTTGTCGAAAATCGGTGTGGCGACGGTGTTGATGTACTTGGGGTTTGAACCGTCAAGAGAACGTCCACCGAATCCGGCGACCCTTCCTCTACGGTTGAGTATCGGGACCATGAGACGACCGAAGAAGAAGTCTCGGACGTTTCCTTCGTCATCACTTCGGAGGAGACCGGCCTGGGTGGCGTGGCCGAGGTTGGCGTCAAGGGTGGATAGGTGCGTCTTCAGCCGGTCGCGGCCTCTTGGGCTGTATCCGAGTTGGAACTCCTCGATTGCCTTTTCGTCGATGCCCCGGTCCTCGAGGTACTTGAGCGCCGCCCTACCCTCCGGAGACTTGAGCATCTCGTTGTAATAGCGGGCGGCCTCCTGGTTCACGCGGAAGAGGGACTCCTCCAGGTCTACCTGCTCCTTGGGTCGGCTGGTGACCTCCACGCCTGCGGTCTCGGCGAGCCGCCTGAGGGCCTCTCCGAACTCAACTCCGTCCTTGCGCATGACGAAGTTGAAGACATCACCGCCGGTCGCGCACGCGCCGAAGCAGCGCCAAGTCTGGCGCTCAGGACTCACCGTGAAGGAGGGCGTCTTTTCGGTATGGAAGGGGCAACGCGCCTTGTAGTTGCGGCCGGCCTTCTTCAGAGGGACGTGGTTGGACACCACATCAACGATGTCGAGCTTGTCTCGTACGTCGTCGACTACGGACATGCCAACTCCATTCTTAGCCGTCTGAGACGGATCAAATCAGGCGCCTGTTCCGGCTTCCTCAGACTCTACCTGTTTATATGCGTACCGCGCCACCCGGTCGATAGGCTCGCGTACTGTCTCGACGTGCGTTCCGATGTGATCGATTGTCGCTTGGAGATCGACGAGACAGTCGGCAGCCGATTCCCAACTATCAGCGTTGTCTACCAAGTAGTCGAGGCGCTCCGACAGGGTCTTGTGGGCCGCCCAGATGTCTCCGAGATCGGTGCATAGGGTGCCAAGGTCCTCGTCGAACTCTTCCGGCAGGCCCATCTCCTTGAGGCGGATGACGATGGCATGAGCCATGAGGGCGGTCCGTCTGGCGTGTGGGAGGTCGGGAGTAAGTTCGTTCATTTATCCGCCTTGTCTATGAATCGCCTACGTAATGTGCAACGTACATCGTCCAGAGTTCGCGAATCTCCTCCAGGGTCTCCATCTGCGGCTCCGGCTGCATCTCGTTGACGTGCTCGAAGATACCTTTCCAAAGGTCGTCGACCTCCCGTCTCCAGCGGGCGTATTCCACGCCGTGAGTATCGCGCTGCATTGCTTCGAGATGCTCCTGGATGAGCTTCGTCTTGTTGCGGACGAGGCGGGTGAGAACTCGGTCGTTTGGGGTCATCCGGCCCTTCTCATGGCAAACACGCTGCCAATGCCGGGTTCGATACGTTCGGCAACACGTATGGCGAACTGATCCGTCATCCCCGCGATGTAGTCGACCACCGCCCACTCCTCGTCACGATACTCGCCCGGTATTCTATCGCGACTGTCATCGAAGTGCCGGTACAGCAGGCGGATGATATCTCGGGCAGCGATTCCCTCCTCGCCACGGTCTTCGGGTATGTATACCTGATCGAACATGAACTCGCGGAGGATGTTGACGGTATCGTGCATCTTTTCGCTCATGCGGATGGTGGGGCGTGAGCTAAGACCATTATCTCCTGTTGCAGCCCAAGATGCGTCTACAATGTCGGTGACCATGGAGTTCATTCGCGTCGAGTGCCGGTCACCGAGCCGATTCGTCACCTCATTCGGCAAGTCGTCTGACCTGAGAATACCTGCCCGAAAGGCATCGGCAAGATCATGGTTCAGGTAGGCGACGGCGTCGGAGAGTCGAACGATCTGCGCCTCCAAAGTCAGCTCACCGGGGTCAGCGCCGCCCATGACATCGCCTCTGGGCTTCGAGTGGTTTGCAATGCCATGCCTTACATCGAATGTCAGGTTCAACCCCCGCCCCTCTCTTTCGAGCTTTTCGACGATGCGAAGGCTCTGGCTCGCGTGGGTGAAACCGGCAGGGTGAAGCTCGTCGATCTCCTTCTCCCCGACGTGGCCAAAGGGAGTGTGGCCCAGGTCATGTCCAAGGGCAATGGCTTCAGTCAAGTCCTCGTTGAGGTCGAGCGCGCGTGCAATCGTACGGGCGGTCTGCGACACCTCTAGCGTGTGAGTCAGCCGGGTCACATAGTGATCGCCCGGTGGCGCGATGAAGACCTGCGTCTTGTGTTTCAAACGCCGAAACGACTTGGAATGGATGATTCGGTCGCGGTCGCGCTGGTACTCGGTACGAACTTCCGAGGGACTCTCAGGAGTCGCTCGGGTGCTATCCTTCGAGCGGGCGGCGAATGGTGAAAGCGATTCTTCGCGCTGCTCCAAGCGATGTCGAACGACGGATAGATTCACGAAACAGGGATGTCCTTGAATTCGGGGAGTAAGGGCCGCTGTTACAAGTCGTCTTAAGGGCGATTTAGGATACCACAAGGTCTTGAAATCCGCCCTAGCGGAGCGCGTAGCTATGGAGTACTATTCCACGACAACTCAGGAGTGCAATTGTCGAGGAATGGGAATGTCAACGAAGCTATTCGACCTCACAGGAAGAGTCGCACTTGTTACAGGCGGGAACGGCGGGATAGGTCTAGGGATCGCTCGGGGACTGGCTGAGGCAAAGTCCGCGGTGGTCGTGGCGGCGAGGAACGAGAGCAAGACCGACGGGGCGGTTGAAGAGCTACAGGCACTGGGATCGGACGCGTCCGGCATTTCGCTAGACGTGGCGGATGAAGGGTCTATCAAGGCCGCCGTTGAAGAGACGGTGGAACGGTACGAGCGTCTTGACATCCTCGTGAACAACGCCGGGACTACAGTGCGGAGTCGACCGGAGGACTATGAGGCGTCTGACTGGGACCTCGTTCAGGACGTGAACCTTCGCGGAGCGTTTCTTTGCAGTCGCGAGGCGTACCCACACATGGCAAAGCAAGGGGGCGGGAAGATCATCAACATCGGTTCGATGACATCGATCTTCGGGCTCGACTGGGGCGCGCCGTACGCGGCCAGCAAGGGGGGAATCGTTCAGCTTTCGAAGAGCCTTGCCATCGCCTGGGCGAAGGACAACATCCAGGTGAACGCCATATTGCCCGGCTGGATAGAGACGGACCTTACGGCGCCGCTGCAGGAGCGGTTCCCCGACAGGCACGCCCAGATCACGTCGAGAATACCCGACGGTCGCTGGGGCGTCCCCTCGGACTTCGCGGGCATCGCCGCATTCCTGGCGAGCGGCGCATCGGACTACGTGACGGGAACGGCGATTCCCGTTGACGGCGGATACTCGGTGTACTAGGAGTGGGTCGTGACATCTGAGCTTTTCTACTCCGACGCCACCGAGTTGGCGCAACGGATTCGGACAAAGGACGTGTCGCCCGTGGAGGTCGTTCAAGCGCACCTTGACCGGAGCGATTCCGTGAATCAACTGATCAACGCCATAGTCGTTCCGAACGAATCTGCCCTCGATCAGGCGCGCACGGCGGAACGGGCGGTGATGGCAGGCGAATCACTTGGGCCCTTGCACGGTGTTCCGTTCACCGTGAAGGAGGTGTTCGATGCCGAGGGGTTACGCAGCACGAGGGGCTCGCTGCTGTATGCCGACCGAGTTCCGGACTCTGACGCGACGGCCGTGAGGAGGCTGAAGGGTGCGGGGGGAATCGTCATCGGGAAGACGAACTGTCCCGAGTTTGCCCTGGCGGCGGAGACGGTGAACGACCTGTTTGGGAGGACACTCAACCCTTGGAACCCCGAAAGGACATCGGGTGGTTCCAGCGGAGGCGAGGCGGCAGCGATATCGGCAGGACTCTCGCCGCTTGGAATCGGGACCGACCTCGGCGGATCGAACAGGCTTCCGTCACACTACTGCAACATCGTCGGTTACAAGCCCACTCACGGCCTGATCCCCCAGACGGGAGCGTGGCCGGAGATCATGTCGCGCCGGATGCACGTCGGGCCAATGGCGCGGTCGGTGCGCGACATCGCCATGTCTTTGGTCGTGATGAGTGGACCTGATCACATCGATTCCTATGCACTTGGACAGGGCGTGGACGATATGCCTTGGTTCGGGGCGGCACTTCCTCCTCTCCGTGTGGGCGTCATGACAGAGGAACCGTTCGAGCCGGTCATGGGAGAAGTCCAAGCTACCGTCCGCAAGGCGGCATCTGCGCTTGAGTCTTTGGGCTGCATAGTGGAGGAGGTCGATTTCAACTGGCACGACCGTCTCCCGATTGCCTTTACAATGGACATGCTGATAGTCGAGGCCGACCACTACTTCAAGCCGTTCGTGGAGGGGCATGAGGACGAATTGTCAGGTTCGATTTCGGGCCTGCTCAACTTGCCCAAACCGTCGATGGCGGATTATCTAACTTCCATGGACAAGCACGAGTCGGTATCGCGAGACGTTACGGCGTTCTTCGGCGACCATGATTTGCTGCTATTGCCGACCTCGCCCGTTACGGCGCCTCCGCACGACAGCGCAGCGCTGGACGTGGACGGGCGAACGGCGGCCGGCGGACACGCAGCCAACATTACGGCGACGTTCGGGATGACCGGGCACCCGGCGATCTCGGTTCCGTTCGGAATGTCGTCGGACGGCCTGCCTATTGGTGTGCAGCTTGCGGCGGATCACCTGAACGACCGACTCTTACTCCATGCAGCGAGTACACTGGAAGGAGTGTCGGAGACTGCGCAGATGAGGCCGCTGATCGGCTAATACCTGTTCTAGAGGGATCTCTCGAAAGGAAGTTATGAAAGAACGACGACTGCTCTTCTACAACGATGCACGGCACTCGTACATCTACTACTATGACCCACCGTTCCGGCTTGAGGACGCATGGAAGCCGGTCGACGAGGTTGTGGGAACGGGGGTCGATACGCTGGTGTACGGGTTTGGCGCGGGGCCGACGATGTTCCACAACACGAACGTTGGTGAACGCTGGGGCGATCACCTGGAATCTTTCCCGTTGGTGGCAGGATGGAGAGCGTACGAGAACATCAAGAGCATGAACGAGCGCGGTCTCGATCCGCTCAAAGTCTTGATCGACCGCGCGCACGATAAGGGAATCGAGTTCTTCGGTTCTCTGCGGCAGTCGCATTCGGCCGACCCGGCAGATCAGGACGACGAGGTCGGGTGGATGTTCAACTGGCAGTTCCGCATCGACCATCCCGAATGGTGCCTGAAGGGCCGCGGGAAATACGCCTTCGACTGGACGCACCCTGAGGTGCGAGCCGAGCGTTTCGCTCTGATCGAGGAGACGGTAAACGAGTACGACATAGACGGGTTCGAAATTGACTGGACCTTCTGGCCGCACTACTTCGAGGACGAAGAGGCGGAGGAGAAGGCACACATCCTGACCGAGTACATGGCCGAGGTACGCAAGACCGTCGACGCAGCAGCGGCCAAGAGGGGCAGGCCCATCGCATTGGGCGCTCGCGTCCTGCCGACCCGCGAGGGTAACATGGCGGCGGGCATGGACGTGACTGCATGGATCGAACAGGGGTCTCTGGATTTCGTCGTGCCCATGGTCTACCAGGACAGGCAACTCGACGCCGACCTCCCCTTCGAGTGGATCGTCGATCCGGCACATGCGAATGGATGCAAGGTCTACTCGACGCTGCACGATCAGGTCGGAAGCGACAGCGATGTTCCCGCGACGCTCGACCATTATCGCGCGGGCGCGGCTTCGCATCGAGCCAAGGGGGCAGATGGGGTGTATCTGCCGTGGTTCAAGTGGCCTCACGGCCCGGAAGAGCGAGACCTTCTGGGCAAGATCGGCGATCCCAAGCTGCTATCGCAGGGTACGAAGCGCTATGTCGTGCGGCAGGACTTCGATATTTCGTCTGAGCAGCTGTACGGCGCTCAGCTTCCAGCCAAGATCGAGGTTGGGCTAGGAGCCGCGCCGACCAACGTGAGTTTCTTCGTAGCCGACGAGTTTGATACGGAAACGCGGGCGACACTCCGACTGACGATCTACGATCACACGATCCATGATGACACGGCCGTGATGCTCAACGGAAAGGAACTGGCGATATCGAGCGCATGGAGGACGACATACGGATTCACGCACGTGGCGCTCGACTTTCCGCTGAAGTCCGGTGCGTTGCTGACCGGCAGAAACAACGTTTCGATATCCGTCCGATCGAGACCGAAGAACCTCGGCACGGAGCTTCCACGACTTGACGGGGTCGAGGTACGGGTCGAATACCCGGAGCCGCAGGACTTCCTGTAGTGAGAGCTGAGAAGGAGCCCAAGGGCGGACAGGTCATCTAATCCGCGAGAGTGCAGCGAAGGGAACACAACCGATGAGCAGACGACGACTGATCTTCTACGACGACGCCCGGCACTACCACTACTACGTGCATGAGCCGCCAATGAGCATGACGGAGGCGACATCGACCATCGACGCCGTCGCTGGCACGGGGGTCGATACGTTCGTTTGGGGCTTCGGGGTGGGGCCGACGGTGTTCCACGACTCGAAGCACGCCGACGTATTCGCCGCGCATCTGGACGTGATTGCTGACGTAGCAAGCTGGCGGGCGTACGAGAACACCATGCGGCTCATCAAGCAGGGCCATGATCCCCTGAACGTGATGATAGATCGGGCCCACGAGGTCGGCATGGACTTCATCGGCAGCTTACGTCTTACCCACTCGTCCAACCCCGCAGACGTGAACAACGCCCACAACTGGCAGTTCAAGATCGACCACCCGGAGTGGGTACTCAAAGGCGACGACTCGCCGGACCGCAAGAACGCGTTCAACTGGGTCTACCCGGAGGTTCGAGCCGAGAGGTTCGCCATTGCCGAGGAGACGTTAACCCGGTATGACGTAGACGGCCTCGAACTGGACCTTACGTTCGACCCCTACTACTTTGAGGTTGAAGAGGTAGCGGAGAACCTGCACGTCTTGACGGACTTTCTGCGGGACCTCAGGCGTGTTGCGAAAAAAGCCGGTGAGATGAAGGGCAAGTCCATCGACATAGGGGCGAGGATTCTACCCACACTGAAGGCCAACAACGATACCGGTTTCGATATTGAAACGTGGTTTGAAGAGGGACTGCTCGATTTCGTGGTGCCGAACGTCTACAGCCACATGCCCATCGACCCGGACTTCCCGTTCGAGTGGGTGCTCGACCTCGCGCGCAAAGGAGATTGCGTGGTCTACCCGGCCATGGGGTCGGTACTGGGGCCGAACCGTGAGGAATACGCCGGTCTCGAGTACTACAGGGCGGCGGCGGCGGCCTACTGGAGTCGGGGAGCCGATGCGCTGTACCTGCCCTGGTACCCGTGGCCGATTGGTCCGGAGCAACGGCAGATCCTGTCGGAGATCGGCGATCCCGACGTGCTGTTCGAAAAGCCGAAGCGGTACTACATGACGCCGCGCCAAGACCAGTGTGTCAAGTTCGGATACGAGGCTCCCCTACCCGTCGAGCTCGACATCGGGCCGGAAGCGGACCCAGCAACGGCAAGCCTGACGGTAGTCAAAGACTCAACCGATGCGAACACCGTCCTGGAGCTGAAGCTGGGAGAATCGACGTCACATGACGTGATGAACGTGCGCCTCAACGGGAAGGAATTGTCACAAGACGATGCGACCTATACGACGTATGGGTACACGTACTCGACCCTCGAGTTTCCCTTGGAGTGGAGCGATGTTGCCGATGGGGTGAACGAGATATCCGTCGCGCACAAGTCTCGACCCTCCAGCCTTTCTAGCAAGGTGAGTCTGGAGGGCGTGGAGATCGGGGTCGACTACATCACGCCCAAACAGCCGTAGCCGGTTGGCACCAGGCCCGTCCCAATCGAGAACGTTTGAAGGTGCTTCTAGTCTGCAGGCGGTTGATAGTCTGCCGACCGTGCGATTGCCTCGTCTATGGTCTCCGGGGTGACAAGGACCGTCGTCTTGATTGAGGCGGTGCCTGAAGCCCCTACGCTGAGGGACACAGCGGCGGCAGCGGCATCGTCGGGCAGATCGGCAATCGCGTAGAGGTCGCTGTCTCCAAAGGCGTAGTAAAAGGCCTCGACGCTACCTCCCAATGAGGCGGCCAGGTTCCCGGCCATCTCCCGGCGTCCCGCGGCCCCTTCGCCCATGAGACCACTCAGTCCTTCCTGTGTATATGACGCCTGAAACAGATACTTTGGCATAGTCTTCCTCCTTACGAAAATGCAATTTGCGAGAATCCATTAGAGCACAGAAACACCGGCCAATGCATCGGGGGCCATTGTTTGTCTGGTTCAGCCGAGCAGTACGCGCTCTCTGGTGTACCGGTACATGCCCTCGCGGTCGGGGCGGGACAGTGCGATCACAATTGCGATGGGTGGGCCGATTCGACCTATGAACATGGCAGCGGCCAGGACGTATTGACTTGTCACTGAAAGGTCGGCTGTGATGCCCGTACTGAAGCCGACTGTGCCCAACGCAGAAACGGCCTCAAACAGTAGATCGAGAAACTCATGCTCGCCTCCGTCCAGGAAGGTAAGGACTATTGCCGTCGCGTACGCAAAGAGGCATCCTAGGCTGACGATCACGAGGGCCCAGATAATCTGAACAGCGGGAATGCGCCTTGAGAAAACCACTGTCCTGGTCCTTCCGTAGAGCGCCGCTACCATCGCAATGATGATGATGGCGAAGGTATTGACCTTCACCCCGCCGGCGACGGATGCCGATGAGCCGCCGATGAACATGAGAACGATATAGAGAAGGTTGGTCTCCTCGCCCGTCTCCACGAAGCCTGTCGTAGAGAATCCCGAGGTGCGGTTGATGGACTGGAACACCGAGTCCACAATTTGGTCGATTAGGCCGAGTTTACCCAAGGTTTGCGAATTCCCGGCCTCGGCAAGGAAGTATCCCAAAGCCCCGACTAGGAGGAGCACGCCCGTGAAGATGAGGACGAGTTTGGAATTCAATGTGAGCCTGGAGAAGCCGCGGCGCTTCACGACATCATCGATGACCCAATAGCTGAGACCGCCCACAAGTATCAGCAGGGCGATAACCCCGGTGATGAATCTTTCAGAGCGAAATTCCGCGAGGCTGTTGGCGTTGGGAAACGATACGAACCCGGCGTTATTGAACCCGGAAACTCCCTGGAAGACGCCGTGCCAGACGGCCTCCCACGGTTCATACATGAATGAGAACCGCGCCGTGAGAATCAGAAAACCAACCAGTTGGATGGCAATTGCCCATACGACGATGCGCACGGTAATTGCAGTGATATCCGTGAAAGTCGCCGTGCCGACGGTCTCACGTATCAACAGCCTCTGGGTCAGGGAAATTCGCTGGCCCGCAAGAATGAACAAGGCGCTAGCAATGGTCATGATCCCCAACCCGCCTATGAACATCAGCAGAAGAATGACCGCCTGACCTCCAAGGGTCCAATAGGATCCCGTGTCTTGGATGATGAGCCCTGTGACGGTCGCAGCCGACGTGGCAGTGAACAGAGCATCGATAAATGGGGTAAAGCCGTCTCCGTGGTGGGCAAAGGGCATACTCAGGAGGAGCGTTCCTATTGCGATTAGGGCCGCGAAAGCGTAAATGAGGATAAGCGAGGGATTCAGAACGGAGGACGGTTCACGGGCCGGGGCCAGTTCAATGTGGACCGGACGCAAGACATCCCGGCGGGGCCTTCGCACCACCGAGTCCGCCGGCTTAGGTTTCCACTTTCCTACCAATAGCCTTCTTCGCCCTGACTGGTGAATCCCAGCACTGCATGGGTGCTCGGAGAGTGCCAACCGGGGCAGGTCATCCCCGCGAGGCCCCGTCAGTTAGCGCAGTCCGAGTCTGCCGACTCCGCCGGGTGCGTCGCTGCCTGTGATCCACCCATCGATTATGTTGGCGAACCTCACCTCTGAATCGTCCTCCGGTTGGTAGTCAAAGACACTTCGGGCGTTGCTGAGCGACCAGAACGCGCGAGTATTGTTGCTAATCCCGTAGACGATGTGGAACGGGACTCCGTGCTCGTTTTCGATGTTGGGCGTTTCCATCGCCTTTGTAAACAGTTGCACTTGGTCCCGCACGCTCCAGTAACACCCAAGCACGCGCTTGAAGGTAGCGGGGTCGCGTCCGTAGCGTTCGGGATCGAGCTCACGGGGGTGTCCGATTCGCACCATTACAACCTCGAGCTTGCGGCCTATGTTGACGCCTTCGACGAGGATCTCGCGTCCGGAAGGATGGTCGAAGCTGGGGAACCCGCAGGCGAAGAGGAAGCCCATTACCTCCTGCGAAGATTTCGCCCATCCGTAGAAGTTGTCGGACAGGGGGAAGTCGTACGGATCGACCACATCCATCTTCCGGGTATGGACTAGGTTGTGTTCATACCAGTCGGCGGCGTGATTCGACGTTGCAACAATGGCTCGACGAACTCCCGCATCGTACGCGCACCGCAGCACGTTATACGCCATTTCAACATTCTGCTTCTCGATGAAGAAGTGGTCGATTGGCTTCCCCTCACGACTCTTATGAGCGAGGTGGATGACTGTATCGACCCCCTGAAAATGCCGCTCGTATTTCGACCGGTCGGGATCGATGAGGTCCACAACGCGGACCCCATCCACCTTCTGTCCTTCGCGGTTCCTGTCACTAACGTCAAGCGCAACCACGTCGTATCTCGACCGAAGCTCTTCAAGCATCCGGCCGGATACGTATCCTGTTGCGCCCGTTACCAGAATCTTGCGTTTCATCAAGCTCTATAGACTCTCCCGTAGTGATATGTCCTTTAGATGTAGGGGCGAACCCACTCTGTAGATTAGCTGGGCGTTCTTCCTGGTCCCATCTCACCCCTGGACCGGAGATCGGCGGCGAACCTCGATTCGGCGTCGTCTTCGGGACAGTAACCCAGCACTCGTCTGGCGTTGACCAGTGACCAGTATGCCCTCGTATTGTTGCTTATCCCGTACACGACGTGCCAGGGAATACCGTGTTCGTTGTCAATATTCTCCGTCTCGATTGCCTTGGTGAATAGCTGAAGCTGATCGCGTTGGCTCAAGTATGAACCGAGGCTCCTCTTGAGACCGGCCTCACTGTCAGAGTACCTTTCAACTTCCAACTCTCCGGGCGAGCCGATGCGAACTAGCACCATGCCCATCTTGCGTCCAAATGTCCCGCTGGCAAACAGGAAACCCAGGTGTTCATAGGTCGCTTTCGACCAGCCGTAGAAGTTGTAGGATAGAGGTAGATCATAGGGGTCGAGCGACTCCATCTTCCGAGGCTGCAGCAGGGCAGGCTCGTACCAGTTGGCGGCGTGATTTGAGCTTGCGGCCACCACTCGCTTAACCCCTGCATCGTATGCGGCGCGGAACACGTTGTAGGCCATGTCGACGTTTTCCCGTTGGCTCTCGTATTGATCGATAGGATCTCCTCGCCTACGGATGTATGCGAGGTGTACGACCGCGTCTATTCCTTCAAAGTGATGCGCGTACTTGCTCCTGTCGGGATCAAGAAGATTTGCTACCTGCACACCATCCACGGGGCCGGCGTTCGAATGCGCCCTATCAGGGCTCGGCTCGACACTGGCATCAAGGAGCGTCAGGTCGTAACGCTCATGGAACGCCGTCAGCATTCTGTTAGCAACGTACCCTGCGGCACCCGTAATGAGAACTCGTTTCTTTGCCATCCGATACCTCCTAGAGGGGCACGGGAACATTGTAGTACGTTTCAGGGCGGCATCCAAACCCTCTTGAAGGCAAGGGCAGGCGTTTGCTACCATTGACGGTGGCGGCGTCCCTCACACCGCCACCACCGTGGGGCTGTAGCTCATCTGGGAGAGCGCTTCAATGGCATTGAAGAGGTAGGGGGTTCGAGTCCCCCCAGCTCCACCAACGTAACAAAATCTAGAACCTCACTCTGTAGTTCAGGTTAAAGGTCTATAGGCTGATGTGGGGGAGTCTAGCCAGCTGTTGAACGAGGGTAGCCGGTATGACCGCTGGATAGAGTTCAACGCCCCATTCACAGCTGGTCTCTAAGGAAGCTCCCACCTTCGGGCTTACCCCGTTATCACCGTTATCACCGGAGGGTCGTCCACATCGGTAACGTTGATAGTCACCTCTATGCTGTCCATGGCGCCAAACGGATCGGTAGCGGTCACCACGACCGAATAACTGCTCCTAGCTTCGTAGTTCAGAGGAGCCTCAGTCTTCAGCTGACCATCGTTCCGCCCTATACGGAAGAACTCAGCGTCCGGGCCGCTCAAGGTGTAGATCAGCAGATCATCATCCTCGTCCTGGGCCCTGACCGCCGCTCCGATGTTCCGTCCTGCCATAGTGTTCTCCGCCACCTCACGGCTCGTCCTGTCGGACTGGTCACCCTCGGTGTTGAAGTCCTGGTCAGGGAACACGGGTGCGGCATTGACGAACCCGGTGTCCGATACCGGACCGGTGTCAAACGAACCATGTCGCCCTACCGGGACTTCCAACACTCCCGTTGCCTTGTCTTGAACACGACCTACGTTGTCGATGTAGAACGCCGTCGCGCGCAGGCACCTGCCCACGTCGTCCGGCTTCGGAGCGTAGACCGCGGACGAGGCCCCGGCTATTGAGGTCCAGCTGTCTGCTCTGACGGCATCTATGCCAGGCGTGTCGGGGTCGTCCTCGCACTCGCGCGATGGTACGCCCCTGCGCACCGTAACCTCCTCGGACAGTTCCCACACCCACCTCCTGATGGTCACGCCGCCATCCTCGTCGCTGGCCGTGGCATGTATCGCGATGCCCACCTCCGGCTGCCTCTGGGACAAGACGACCGCTCCGGGATCCTCTCCATCCTCCACCTCGATGATTACCTCCAGGGCGGTCGACCGGCTGCGGAAGCCCTCTCCGGAGTGGGCCACGAGGGTTATCGAGTACGAGCTCTGGTCCTCAAAGTCAGGCTCGTGGCCCGCTTTGAAGCTCAGAACGCCTTCGCTGTCAAAGACAAAGTCGTCTCCGTCGGGACCCGACACTGAGTACTCGTAGATGGTGTCGTTATAGCCGTCAGAGCCTGGGACATTGCCGTCCTCATCGGTGACGGCGTAGGTCATGTCGTCGATAGGGTCGCCGCTGTGCTCAACCGTGATGACCGGCAGGTCCTCGTTCACCTTCTCCACTACGCTCAGCAGCGTCGGCGCGTCGTCAGGGAAGGCAGGGGCCTCATTCACCTCGGTGACCCTGACGATAACGTTTACCGTGGCCTCAGCGGTCGATGGGTCGCTTGCCCTCACCCGAAGGACGTACTCGCTGTTGTTTTCTTCGTCAGCATCCTCACCCTCAGGCAGGGCGGGGCTGCCGGTCAGGCCCGTCGAGTCTTCGTCTTCGGTCTCGCCGGGATCCGCGCCCAACTCCTTGCCGACCCTTATCTGACCGGAGAGACTGTCGATGGTGAAGCGCGCGTCGCCGTCGTTATCCTCCAGGTCGGGGGTGTCCAGTAGCTCGTAGAGCAAGATGTCATCGTCGGCGTCCGTCGCCGATACCGGCTCGCCTATGGGCAAGCCCACGGTCGCAGTCTCGGCGACGAACCGCGCGATGTCGATGTAGCGGGTGGTTTCATCATCATCCTGGCCGGCGAAGGAGGGAGCGGCATTGGCCAGGGCTCTCTCCTCCACACGGTTGGCGGTCACCGCCGAGGCGACCTTGCCGGAGCCGAACTTGTCGGAGTAGGTGACAGTCGCACGCAGGTACATGCCCACGTCGTCCTCCGACGGCCTCCGCTGCGGCTCTGACGCTCCCTCTATGTGAGTCCATCTCCTTCCGTCTTCAGACCTCGCCCACCGCCAGCTCTGGTCCGCCACCCTGTCATCCTCGTCCAACAGGCTGGCTGAGAGCGGCCTGTCGACCTGCGGCTGCGGCCTGTCTATGCTCGCTGTTCCGGTATCGTCCACGTCCGTTACCGTCACGGTCACGTTGCGCGTGCCTCCGGCGGCTTCGACGGTCACCCTGTATACGTTCCTCGACGACAGCAGCGTGCTATCTGACGCGGACTGCGGATCCTCGTAGTTCGGGGGCTCCCTGAAGTGCAGCACGCCGTCGGCGATGGTGAACAGGTCCCTATCATCCCCACTTACAGACCACCTGATGACATGATCGCCCTCGTCGAATGCCGTGTAGGAGGCTACCGGGTCCGTACCGTTCTCGACGTAGCGTACCGAGCTGACACCGGTTATGCGCACCGGGTCGTGTACGTCGATGACGTTGATGGTCACCTGTATGCTGTCGGCGGCGCCCGAGGGATCGGTGGCGGTCACGACCACGCTGTAGCTGTTCCTGGCCTCGAAATTCAAAGAAGCCTTCGTCTTGAGTTGGCCGTCGTTCCTCGATATGTCGAAGAAGTCAGAGTCCGCACCGCTCAGGGTGTAGATCAGCAGCTTGTCGTCATCATCGAAGGCGCTGACCGGGCTCCCGATGCTCTGCCCGGCCTCCGTGTTCTCCTCGATCTTCCGGCTCGTCCTGTCCGACTGGTCTCCCGGCGAGTTCAAGTCCTGGTCCACGAACCTTGGAGCGGCATTTGCGAGCCTGCTGCTCTGTACGGGAGCTTCCAACACTCCGATTGCCTCGTCGTCTTGATCGTTCGGATTCTCTATGTTGTCGGTGTAGATCACCCTCGCTCGCAGGCACCTGTCCACGTCGTTATCCGGCTTCGGGGTGTACGCCGCCTTCGTGGCTCCATCTATCGCGTTCCAGCCGCCCACGACAACTATGCCGGGCATGTCTGGGTCTTCCCGGCACTCGGCCGACGGGTTGCCTCCGTCATCCACCGTGATCTTGTCGGATCGCTCCCACACCCACCTGCTGATCCTCATGCCGCCGTCGGGGTCGCTGGGCGTGGCATGTATCTCGATGCCGACCTGCGGCTGCCTCTGGGACAGGAACACCTCTCCCGCGTCTTCCGCATCCACCACCTCGATGGTGACGTCCAGAGAGGCCGACCGACTGCCGGAACGGGCCGTAATGGTTATCGAGTACGAACCTTGCTCTTCGAAGTCAGGCTCGTGATCTGGATCGAAGGTCAGGATGTCGTCGTTGGTGAACTCAAGGACCTCGCGGTCGTCGCCCGTCACCGAGTATCTAACGTTGGTGACGTCGCTATCCTGGTCAGTGACGGCGAAGGTGTCGGCATCCACCTCACTATCGGCGTCCCCAAACGTGATGACGGGTGGGTCCGTATTCTCAACTACCCTCAGCAAGGTTGGCACATTCTCACCGAAGGCGGGCGGCTCGTTCACGTTGGTGACCCTGACGATAACGTTTACCGTGGCCGAGGCGGTCGATGGGTCGCTCACCCTCAACCGCAGGACATACTCGCTGTTGTCAGCCTCGCCGGCATCCTCGTTATCGGGCAGCGCGGGGTCGCCGGACAGGATTGTCACCTCGTCTTCTTGCTCCCCGTCGTCCGCCCCCAGCACCTTGCCGACCCTTATCTGGCCGGAGAGGCTGTCAACGGTGAACCGCGCATCTCCGCGGCCGTCCTCCAGATCAGGGGTGTCCAGCAGTTCGTAGTACAGCATGTCTCCATCTGCGTCCGTCGCCGATACCCTCCTGCCTATGGGCCTGCCCACAGCCGTGTTCTCGCGGACGCTCAGGGTCACTATGGTGACTTCATCTCCACGTCGGTCCACGAAGCCGGGCGCTGCATTGGACAGGGTTCTCGCCTCAACACGCCTGGCGCTCACTGCCGAGGCCGTCTTGCCGGTGCCGAACTTGTCGGAGTACGTGACCGTGGCGCGCAGGTACATGCCCTCGTCCGCCTGCGCCGGGCTCCTCTGCGGCGATGTCGCTCCCTCTATGTCGGTCCAAGTCGTCCGGTCTTCCGACTTCGCCCACTGCCACCCCTGGACAGCCACCCCCTCGTCCTCGTCTGACAAGCTGGCTCCAAGCGGCCGGTCGACCTGCGGCTGCGGCCTGTCTATGCTCGCCGTTCCGGCCTCGTCTACGTCCGTAACCCTCACGGCCACATGGTGCTTGCCCCCGGAAGCCTCGACGGTCACTCTGTACACGTTCCCTGCTGCCGCAGACTGCGAGTCTTCGTAGTTGGGGGACTCTCTGAAAGCCAGTACGCCTCCATTGATGGTGAACAGATCGTCGTCGGGACCGCTCAGGGACCAGACGATGGCGTCTCCGTCCTGGTCATAAGCTAAGAAGGTGCCGACCGGGCCCGTTCCGTTCTCGGCGAAGTCTATCGAGGAGTCGGCTGCTTGCGCATGTGCCGGATGGCCAAAGGAATCACCAAGGACCAAAATCACGAGCAGCATGACGACCAGTGGGATCGCTGCCAGCCGGGAATCCCCAGAGGGAAGAGCCCCCAGGCTCCAATGACAAGGAAGGCGGATTGGTGGTCTCATAAACGGATGTTCCCAAGCCGGAGGACTCCTGCCAGGGCAGTCTTGATTCCTTTGCACTGCCGACACAAGAGTAGTAAGGCCGAGAACATAGGTAACATTTTCGCGGATGCCTTGTCGACCCGTCTCCAGGAATCGGTTTCTTCGTGGAGGCTATGTCTGTCTTGAAACCTATTGTCCCACTGCTATGTGCCATGCTACAAACAGATAAAACCCGCCTTGTTTTCCGCCGGAGTTATTCACCATAGAGAATGCAGAGCACGCAGAGAGGAAGAGTTGTGGATTTCCACCCTCGGAGACCATCGCGTAACCCTCTCTCCAGTTAGTGGGAGAGGGGTGTGTAAATTGGGATTGCAGCTATGATTCGGCCACCGCAACCCTGTCATTCCGAGCGTAGCGAGGAATCTAAAGTCCACGGCCGCAAGACCGGACGGCCAGGGCTACGATTCTCATCAGACCAACAGTCAAACCGGGTAGGAATTTTCAGTGTCAGCTTTACGTTGAGACAGACACTTTAGATTCTTCGACTCCGCTGGGCTCAGAATGACTAGGAATGTCCGAAAATGTCGGGTCAAACAGGACCCCCTCCTTTAGCACGGTGATCTCTGCGTTGTCCCCTTCTCTGGTACCCTATGGGCCACCACGCCACTGGGAGGCGACGACGCCATGAAACGAAAGCGGACGATCTACTTCAACGACGCGCGGCACTACTACCTGTTCGTGTTTGAGCCGCCGATGGCGCTGGAGGACGCCTGGATACCCGTCGACGAGTGCGCGGGGACCTCGGTCGACACCTTCATCTACGGCGTCTCCCGCGGCGACGGGCTCTTCTACCCCTCCAAGGTGGGGCTGCGCTTCCGCGACGACGCGCAGATATTCGAGTCGGCCGCATCCTATCGCGTGTGGAACAACATGCAGAGCCTCATCGACCGCGGCCTCGACCCGCTGACCGTGCTCATCGACAGGGCGCACGAGAAGGGCATGGACTTCTTCGCCAGCCTACGCATCGCGCCGCAGGGAGACTCCGATCCCGCCGTGAGCTCCAGGGAGGGCGGCCCCGGCTTCCTCGACGATGAACTGCGGGAGCACAACTTCCTGCTGCTCAAGGAGCTGGCATACGACTACCCAACCGAAGGCATCGAGCTCGACCTGGCAGCACCTCCCGGAGGAAGTCCATTCCTGTTCCGTGATGAGGACGCCGCCGAGGGGATGCCCATCCTCACCGACTGGGTCCGCCGGGTTGCCGACATGGCCCGCAGCAGGCCCGGCGGACGTGCCGAGGTGGGAGCGCGCGTCTACCTGACCGAGGAGATCAACACGAGGGTGGGCTACGACGTGCGCACGTGGATAGATGAGGGGCTCGTCGACTATGTCACGCCCATGATCTACGCCCACAACGTCGTCGACTCCAACATACCCATCCGGTGGCTGATCGAGGCCACCGAGGGGACCGGCACATCCGTCTACCCGATGATCGGGCATTACTACGCCCGCGAGTGGCGCCGGTACCACACGCGGGAGTGGGCCACGCCGGAGATGATGCGGGCCGCAATGGCCAACTACTGGGACATGGGCGTCGACGGCATGTACGCCCACTTCCTCAAGTGGCCGATAACCGACGCCGGTCGCACAATCCTCACGGAAATGGGCGACCCCGGCCTCGTGAAGGACAAGACCAAGCACTACCTCGCCAACCGGCGGATCGAGATAACAGAGACGGTCGGCTACGACCTGCCCCTGCCGATCGAGATTGCCCACGACGACACCGGCATGTCCCACGACATCACCCTCAACATCTCCGACGACATCGAGGGCGACAGCGACCGTATCCGCGAGGTGCGCCTCAAGATACTCATCGCCGACCTCCTCACCGACGACCAACTGACGATCACCCTCAACGGGCAGTCGCTGGAAAACGAGCTGTGCCGCCGCGACTACGGCACCTTCATCGACGCCTACTGGGGCCAGTGGCTGGAATTCATCCTCGAAGGCGTCAGGCCGCGCAAGGGTGCGAACGTCCTCTCCATCACGCTTCACGAAAGAGCGAAAGGAACAATCGGCACCCTCGTCCTCGAGGACGTCGAACTCATCGTCGAGCGCCACCCGTACCCCTCGCGCTTCGGCGCCGGGTGACCGGCCATCCCCCAACCCTGTCATAGGAGAGAACTCCCCTCGCATTCAATAACGGGGGTTGGGGTAATACGCCTTCCATACGTTCATGGTGAGCCTGTCTATGGGTGGTTCGCGGCCTTTGCAAAGGTCCCGCTCTCTATAACTCTGTGATCTCTGCGCCCTCTGTGGTGAATCCCCTTCTTCCCCTTCCGAGGTGAATCCCCCTGCCCCCACTTGACAGCCCATCGGATGCAACCTTATGATTCCCGCAACAAAAACATAGAGCCACAGCCCGTCCAGGTGCCCACCCAGGGAGAATAGGGAAGGCGGTGAGAGTCCGCCGCGGTAGCGCCACTGTAAGCGGGATTTGGAGTCGAAGCCCACTGTCGATTCGTCGATGGGAAGGGTCGCGGCATCAGAGTCCACCCGCAAGCCAGGAGACCTGCCTGAACGGGAGGTGACCACTCTCCGCATTAGAGAGGGTCCCTCGGTCGTCGGGTACCTAACCCGGGCAGAGCGAAACGATGACCTCACGCGGAGAGACGCGGAGGTCATTTTTGTTGAGGACGGCCGGCATCACCGCTCTGCGTGGCTATCGACAGTCGGGAGTATCCACCCGGTTGGCGATTGGCTGCTCCGTGCTCGTTTTGCTGATCCTCGCGACCGCTCTCGTCTCGCTGAGCCTGGGACCGGTCAACATACCGGCCACTCACGTCGCATCGATTGTCCTATCGCTCTTCGGCCTCGATCTTGCAGACTTCAGTCGCACCGAGCAGCTTGTCATCGAGCAGATCAGGCTGCCGAGGATCGTCGTCGGCGCATCGGTGGGGATGGCCTTGGGCGTCGCGGGGGCCACCATGCAGGGCCTCTTCCGTAACCCTATGGCCGATCCCGGGATCATTGGAGTGTCCGCCGGCGGCGCGCTGGGCGCGGTCGTTGCAATCGCCACCGGGATGGCCGGACTCTTCTTCCTCGCCCTGCCCGCCTTCGCATTCGTGGGCGCTATCGCGGCCTCGTTCCTCGTTTACGGCATAGCGGCGGTGGGAGGACGCTTCTCCATGGCAACGCTCCTCCTCGCCGGAGTCGCAGTCAACGCCTTCCTCGGCGCCATCGTCTCTGCGATCATCATCATCCTGCCCGACAACGAAGCACTGCGGGAAATACTCTTCTGGCTCGCCGGAGGACTCGACTCTCGCTCGTGGGAACACGTCCGAATCTCCACCCCGCTAATACTCGGCGGCACGGTCCTCATCATCCTGATGGCGCGAGACCTGAATTTGCTCATGCTCGGAGACGACGAGGCCCGTTCGATGGGCGTTCGAGTCGGCTTCGCCCGTCCCGTGCTCCTCGCGGCGGCGGCCCTCGCAACCGGCTCCGCAGTGGCGGTCAGCGGGACCATCGCCTTCGTCGGACTCGTGACCCCACACATCCTGCGACTCGTGCTTGGCCCCGACCATCGAGTCCTGATCCCGCTGAGCGCCGCGGGAGGAGCCGTCTTCGTTATCGTAGCCGACACGGTGGCGAGGACAATCGTCCAACCGGCGGAGTTTCGGGTGGGCGTTCTCACGGCATTCGTCGGAGCGCCCTTCTTCATCTTCCTGCTCATCAAGAACAAGCGTCAGACCTACTCACTTTAAGACGCGGCCACGGAAAGGAGTCACCTTGTTGAATCGGCAATTTAGAACCTTACCAGTACTAGTACCCCTTGGCATCCTTCTTGTCCTAGCGTTTGCGGCATGTTCCTCGGATACGCCGGAGCCAACCGCGGTGCCTACACAGGTCCCGACAGCAGTACCCACCGTCGCACCAACGGCAGTGCCGACCCCGGTACCTGTGCCAACGCCGGAACCTACACCAACACCCGTGCCTGTGAGCAGCTTCTTCGAAGGCGTGCGTGGGATCGTCGACCACACGAACGACGCGTGGCCCCGCGAAGTCGAGGGCCTGAACGGACTCGTCAGCATTCCCGCAAAGCCTCAGCGCATCATTACGGCCTCTGTCGGACACGACGAAATGGCTCTAGCGCTCGTGCCGCGTGACCGTCTCGTGGGAGTCGGCAGCGCGACGAAGAACTCGACCTACTCAAATGTCGCCGCGCTCGTCCAGGACATCTCGCAAATCTCACGCGATCCCGAGACCATCATCGCACAGGCGCCCGACGTTATCGTCACGAGCCCTTTCTTCCCCGCGGAGGCTATCGAGGCCCTGTCCAAGATCGGCATACCAGTAGTCCAAACGGAGCTGAAGCACGACCCCGAGGCGCGGATTAACAGCATCCTGCTCATGGGTTACATTTTCGGGGAGGAGGAACGCGCACTCGAATTCGCCGATGAGGTGCGCGACCGGTACAACTCTCTCGTAACCGTGACCGGTAAGTCAGAGCCTAAGCCAAATGTACTTGCCCTGACCCAGTACTCAGACAAGCTGTGGGTCGCGGGGGGCAACTCTACCGAAGGCGGGGTAATCACTGCCGCTGGCGGGATCAACGCTGCCGAGGAAGCCGGCATCGAAGGCAACCAGACCACCAGCCTCGAGGGCGTCATCGCCATGAACCCTGAGGTCATCATCATCGCCCAGCCCCTCGAGTTCGGCGCGGACGAATTCCGGCAGAGTCTCCTCACCAATGAGGCACTCGCGGAACTCCCTGCGATCAAGAACGACAAGGTCCACATCGTCGAGGGCAAGCACTTCACTACCCTCTCGTACTGGAACATTCGTGGGGCCGAGGACCTCGCGCGGATACTCTGGCCTGAGGACTTCCCGGAACCGGCAAACACCCCATTCAGTCTCGCCGAGTAGCACAAAATGAACGGAAGCAAGCCACAAGCGATCAGCGCACAGGACCTCTCCTACGAGATCGAGGGAAATCTGCTGTTGGACCGCGTGACCATGCGCGCAGATCGCGGTCAGCTTGTTGGCCTCATCGGACCGAATGGCGCCGGGAAGTCGACGCTGCTGAGGACCATTTCGGGCATATTGAGGAATCGTGACGGCTCCGTGCAGTTGGATGGCACGGACATCGGGAAGCTATCGACGAGGGAGGTAGCCACGGCACTCGCGCTTGTCCCGCAGATCGCGCCTTACACCTACGGGTTCACTTCAATCGAGTTGGTGCTCATGGGCAGGTATCCACACCTTGGTCGATTTCAGATCGAGGGAAGGGAAGATGACCGCATCGCCAGGGAAGCGATGAGGCTGACCGAGACGGAGGAGTTTGCCAACAGAACTCTGGACACGCTCTCAGGCGGAGAGCGCCAAAGGGTCTTCGTGGCTAGGGCGCTGGCACAACAACCCAGCATACTGCTGATGGATGAGCCAACAGCGAACCTGGACGTCCTGCATCAACTCAAGGTGCTCGATCTCGTTCGCCAGCTAGTCGACGATGGACTTACCGCCGTCGCAGCCATCCACGACCTCAACATGGCAGCACGCTACTGCGACCGACTGGTACTGCTGAGCGGCGGACGGGTCCTCGCGGAGGGACCGCCCGACGAGGTCTTGACGCCGGCAACAATAGAGAGCGCCTTCGGTGTGAAGTCGACGGTCTACCAGGATCCGGCAACGGGGTCCCTGGCGGTAAGCCTCATAGGTCCCGCGGACGAGCGACCACGGAACGGAAGGTTGGGAGGCTCTAGCAGCGCGCCGGAGAATGCGACCGCTTACGACAGCAACGGGGCACACATTCATCGCGGAGGAGATTCTTGAACGAACGCGAGACGGAAGAACGCCCGGCATCACTGCCCAAACGACACCGCGTCCGGCACGGCCTTGTCATCGTCAACACCGGTGAGGGCAAGGGCAAGACGACGGCAGCGCTCGGAGTGATCTTTCGAGCATGGGGACGCGACTTCAATATCAGGATGTTCCAGTTCATCAAGCACACGGGTGCGCGATTCGGGGAGCATCGGGCAGCGAAGAAGCTGGACATCCCCATCGAGTCAATGGGGGACGGCTTCACATGGCTCTCGAAGGATATGGACCGGACGGCTGCCCTCGCCGTCGAACAGTGGGGCTATTGCAAGGAGACCATCCTTAACGGAGAGGAGGATATCATCGTCCTCGATGAGTTCACCTACGCCATGCACTATGGCTGGGTGCCTGTTGAAGATGTCGTCGAGACCCTGAAGAGCAGGCGGGATACGATGCACGTCATCATCACCGGTCGATATGCCCCGCAGGAACTCATCGATTGTGCCGATCTCGTCACGGAAATGAAGATGATCAAGCACCCCTACGAAGAAAAGGGCATCAAGGCCCAGCAGGGCATAGAGTTCTAACGATGACTCTCGAATATGTGGTGGGCCGCATTACGTCGGCCAACCGCCACGCCATGAGAGCGGCCAAGCTCAGGCAAGAGCGCCTCACCAAGCCTCCCGGCAGCCTTGGCCGACTTGAAGCGCTCTCCATTCAGCTGGCAGGGATTTTCAAGACGGAACGTCCCAAACCACGGGGCAAGGCGATTATCGTTGCCGCTGCCGACCACGGTGTCGTTGCCCAGGGTGTAACATCCTATCCCCAAGAGGTCACGGCACAGATGGTGCTGAACTTCCTTGCCGGCGGTGCTGCAATCAACATCTTGGCAAGAAATGCGGGCGTTGAATTCGTCATTGTCGATGCAGGAATCGCCAATCCTCTGCCCGACCACCGCGACCTCCATGTTCTCGGCATCGGCAGGGGTACGGTGGACATGACGCTCGGCCCCGCAATGACACGGGAACAGGCGGAGGTGTGCGTGAATGCGGGGATACGTCTCGCCCAACAGGCTGCGGAGAATGGGGCTGATCTCATAGGCACGGGCGACATGGGAATCGGCAATACCACGGCATCAAGCGCTATAGTCGCGGCCCTCACTGGAAGACCCCCTAGTGAGACGACAGGGCGGGGAACGGGGCGTAGCGACAGTGAGCTGGCGCACAAGACTGCGGTCGTCCAACGTGCCTTGGAGTTGAACCGTCCCGACCCCGGCGATGGTCTGGACGTGCTGGCAAAGGTGGGCGGGTTCGAGATCGGCGTACTGGCAGGCGTGGTACTTGGAGGCGCGCTGGCACGTCGCGCAGTGGTGCTCGACGGATTCATTTCCGGCGCTGCGGCCCTCATAGCGCACAGCCTGTGTCCCAATGTCAGAGACTACCTCATCGCCTCCCACCTATCGGCTGAGCGTGGACATCATGCCGTCCTTTCGCACCTGGGATTGCCCCCTCTCCTGGACCTTGAACTGAGGCTTGGCGAAGGTACCGGCGCTGTCCTTGCCATGAGTCTCGTCGAAGCCGCCGCGACTTGCCTTAGCGAAATGGCGACATTCGAAGAGGCAGGCGTCTCCAACAGAGAACCCCGCGACTCAGTCAGACAGGGCAAATGACACACCTGCGACTGGCCATGAGCTTCCTGACGGTACTCCCGATTGCGCCACGCGACGTGGTGCAAATGGGGCCTGCGCGAGCCTACTTCCCCCTCGTGGGCCTGGGGTTGGGTTGTTGTCTGGCGGGGCTGGATTTCGCGGCGAGGCAGGCGCTACCCGGACCCGTTGTTGGCGCACTGCTCGTCGCGGCACTCTTGGTTCTGACGAGAGCGATTCATACTGAGGGTTTTCTCGACTCCTGCGACGGGCTGTTCGGCGGATTCACTCCGGCGAAACGGCTGGAAATCCTGCGAGACACTCATGTGGGAGCGTTCGCCGTGATTGGCGGCGTCGCCCTGCTGCTCCTCAAGTGGAGTCTCCTGATGGGCATTCCCAGCGAGATACGTATGGGTCTGCTGGTTGTGTTCCCCAGCCTTTCGCGCTTTGGAATGTTGTCGACGATGGCCGCCTTCAAATATGTCAGGGAAGAGGGAATGGGCAGCTCATTCCGGCAGGGCACCAGTTGGCGGCAGGTGGCATTCGGCCTCGTAACGGCGGTTCTCGCGGGAGGACTTCTGCTGGGAGGCGCCGGTTTGGCGCTGCTCGGAACGGCTGTAGCAGTATCCCTCGGACTGGGCAGGTGGATCGTAGGGATGCTGGGCGGCATGACGGGAGACACGTACGGAGCCGTTAACGAGGTGACGGAAGTCACAGTGCTCTTAGTCGGCATCGCCCTATTCAGTCTGATCCCGAAGATATACGGAACACCGCTGTGGTAGGAGACATTGATCCAAAAGGACTCTCGGCGATTTGAGGTAACTACCAATGAGGAAGAGACTAACCTTGATCCTGGGGGGCATCCGCGCCGGAAAGAGCACTTATGCCCAGCGGCTGGCGGCGAGCGGCAGCCGTGTGCTCTTCGTGGCCACGGCGGAAGCGGGAGACAAAGACATGGAAGGTCGCATCAAGGCTCACCGTGAAAGCCGCCCGGCTGAATGGGACACGTTGGAAGAGCCGATCAACCTCGTGTCCGCGCTGACGCCGCTTCTCCCGCGCCATGACACCATTCTCCTCGACTGCTTGACGCTATGGGTCAGCAATATGCTGCTGGCGGAATCGGCGCCTGAGTCCACGCGGCACGACATCCACGCGGCAACCCGTGGACTGCTCGACCTGTACCGAAGCGGTGAAGCGTCCTGGGTCATCGTCAGCAACGAGGTGGGACTGGGCGTCGTGCCCCCAACCAAGTTGGGCCGCAAATACGCCGACGAGCTTGGTCGCGTGAACCAACTGGTAGCCACCGAGGCGGACGATGTCTACTTCATGGCCGCCGGACTGCCTCTTTCGCTTAAGTCTTCAGCCCTGTGACACGATAGACCAGTTCCATATCGAGGTGCTTTCGTACAAGCGCGGCAAGCTTGTCATACTCGGCGCTGGGTTCGATGTCATCAGAAGCAGGTGGAAGTGTCATTCCCTTGCGACTGGCCGTGAATTCAAGAATCGAGCGACGCACCGCCCGGTTGTGAAACAGCCCGTGCAGATACGTACCGAGAGTGAGTCCCTCTGAATCCAGCGCTCCGTCCGGCATGTTCACACTCTGCCCTGACCTCGTTTCCATGATGAATGGTGGAGACAGTTCGTCAACTGACGTGGTTACTCCCATGTGAATCTCATAGGCGTCAATAGACGCATCCGAGCAGCCGTTCAAGATGCCCCGGCTCGCTGCCACCCGTCCCGTAACTTGGTGTGTGGACTTGTCGCGCCGAAAGGTCGTGACCGTCGGCAGGAGTCCCAAGCCGTGCGTTTCAGTCCTTGACGACTCGACGCCGTCCGGGTCCAGGAGCTTCGACCCAAGCATCTGGTAGCCAGCACAGATGCCGATGACCGGCGTTCCCGCCCGACGAACTGTCACGATTCGCTCGGCAAGGCCTTGGCCCCGCAACCATTCAAGGTCATCCGCTGTGGTCTTGCTTCCGGGAATCACGACAAGATCTGGACTGCCGAACTCTTCAGTCCGGCCGACATATCGGACGCGGACGCCCGACTCATGCCGCAAGGGGTCGAAGTCATCGAAGTTCGCGATGTGCGGCAGCCGCATGACCGCTATGTCCACGATGGTATCGTCGTCGCTCTTGAGTTCCGGGGACAGTCCCAGCGAGTCCTCCTCCGGAATGTGGATGTCGGAAAAGTGAGGAATGACCCCCGCGACCGGCACGCCGGTACGTTCTTCGAGGAATCCGAGTCCCGGGGTGAGCAGCGAAGGGTCGCCTCGAAACTTGTTGATTACGTGGCCCTTTACCAAGGCCCTCTCTTCTGGTTCGAGGAGCACCATCGTCCCCACAAGTTGGGCGAAGACGCCCCCGCGGTCGATGTCGCCAACGAGCAGCACCGGAGCGTTGGCATAACGGGCCACACGCATGTTGACGATATCCTGCTTCTTGAGGTTGACCTCCGCCGGACTGCCGGCGCCTTCCATCACCACCACGTCGTACTCGGCGCGCAAGTGGTCCAGCGCTGACGTAACGGTATCCCACATGGTCGATTTCAGCTTGTAGTATTCACGAGCCGATGCGACGGCTAGTGGTCGCCCCATCACCACAACCTGGGACCGGCTCTCGCCTTCCGGCTTCAGCAGGATAGGGTTCATCTCCACTTTCGGAGCCGTCATAGCCGCGGCCGCCTGCACCGCCTGTGAACGGCCTATCTCCCCGCCATCAGGCGTGGCGTACGAATTCAACGACATGTTCTGCGCCTTGAACGGGGCTACCTGGAACCCGTCCTGGGCGAATATTCGACACAGGGCGGTGGCCAAGACGGACTTCCCCGCATGGGAGGACGTCCCCTGCACCATGATGACCTTGGCGGGGCTCGGACTACTCATTGGCCATTACATCCTGCCTCAAATCACGAAAATACACCGTGTCGCGCTACCATTAGGGCCAGCGTCACAATAATTCCAAGTACTCCCGTCAGTTCAGCTATACGTATCGAGGTTCCGATATCTTCCGGCGTTGGTTCAAGCAGTTCCTCACCAAGACAGTAGTGCCCGGGCTTCTCCAATCGTGTCCCGAGCAGACCGGCCATTGCACCCATGGTCCATCCCGCATTTGGACTGGCAGTGAGGACACGATCTCGCCACATAACCCGAAGTCCACGTCGGAAGGAAAGGCGTCCCAGCGTTCCACTTATCAAGATGAGGAACGCGCTCAGTCGCGCCGGTACGAGATTCACAACATCATCCAATCGTGCGGCTGCCTTCCCCAAGTACTCATACTCTCCTCGGATGCCCAGCATACTGTCCAACGTGTTCACCGCTCTATAGGCGACCGCACCGGGCAACCCGAATATCGCAAATGCCAGCCATGGTGAAATATAGCTGTCTGTCGTGTTCTCTGCCACGGACTCAATTGCCGAAGCTGCCACTAGGGAGGGCGTGAGGCTCGTAGCGTCACGACTCACGAGGCTATTCAAGCTCTCTCTCGCCTCGTCCAAACTTCCCTCGACCAGGGCTTGCCGAGTCCGGTCGGCAGCCGACGCCAGTCCTCTCACAGTGAATGTGATGCGGAGGATTAACGTCCCCCCAACCACATAAGCCCACGCGCCAACTGACATGAGCGCTTCGCCAGCGAGCCAAGCGATGCCTGTTGCGGTCCCGACGACCACGAGGACGGCGACACAACCGTAGGAAAATGCAGCGGCCGACCACCTTGGAGCAAATCGCTCCAGGGCTCCTATGGCCTTGCCCATCCACACAACAGGATGAATCGGTACGGGCGGCTCCGGAAGCAAGCGGTCAAGCGCCACCGCCAGCAGGAGAACCAGGCAATTTATGGCAAATGCGTCCCACAAAGAGGAGAACATGATCAGGGAATTGTTGGCCCGATACGAGGGTAGTTCACCGCTGAGCTTACTCTACTATGCAACCAATACTCCAACAACCGGATGGCTTCCTGGACGCAGAATTGAATGCGACAAGACCTTGACGACTATCCTCCTTCAATTTCAACTCTCGCGAATGTCGTCCGCCGGTTACTTGTAAATGTTCAGACTTCGTGAGAGCGCTCAACGCACACAGCCCACCGTCATTCCGGCGAAGGAACGTCACCCCGTACCACGATACGGGGCCGGAATCCAGAGGAGCGGGGAGGTTCACCTCACCAAGACTGAACACTCACGGTTACTTCTCGCGATAGACTCACATATTGCGGGTATGCTATTCTCCCATGGCCTACGACTCATAAGGAGCGCTGAATTGGAACGACCAATTTTCAAGCCTATTGGCACCCCCACGGAAGAGCTCGATACCCCCTCGCTCATCGTCGACGTGGACGCACTCGACCACAACATTTCGACCGTTGCATCGTACTTCGCCAGTAGGACCGCCAAGCTGCGGCCCCACATCGAGGCCCACAGGACCCCGGCCATCGCCCACAAGCAGATGGCGGCCGGAGGTCACGTAGGCGGCATCGCCGTCTCGACCTTGGGGCAGGCGGAGACCTTCGTACCCAACGGGTTCAGCGACGTATTCGTGGCTAACCTCGTGGTCACGCCCCAGAAGATCACGAGCCTCTGCGCGCTTGCTCAGCAGGCCAAAATCGGCGTCGCCGTCGACAGTGCCGCCAACGTGTCAGACCTCTCCAACGCGGCCGTCATCAGCGGCGTGACTCTCGACGTTGTGGTGTATGTAAACACCCGACTCGGGCTCTATGGCGTGGAACCCGGACAGCCAACCGTCGATCTCGCGAAAGTCGTGGTCGAATCTCCCGGTCTCGACTTCGCGGGAATCATGACCCACGAAGGAAGCATTCTCACTGACGACGCAGGCGAAACCGCGGCCGAGACCTGTACCGCCCTTCAGCCACTTCTCGATACTCGCGAGGCTATCGAACAGGCCGGTATCGGCGTTCGAGTCGTAAGCGCGGGGGGAACGTCTAACTACGAAGCCGTGGGAGCCATCGACGGGATAACCGAGGTTCAGGCGGGTAGCTATGCTCTCCTCGACGCGCGCCACGCTCCGCACCTTCCTCAACTCAAGACTGCAGGTCGAGTCATGACCACGGTGACAAGCAGACCCGAACCCGGCTACATGATTACCGACGGCGGACAGAAGGCGATAGGAGCCGACACCGGCTTTCCTTCAGTCGACAACTTACCGAGTCCCACCGTCAAGGGACTGAGCGCCGAGCATGGCAGCATCTACTTCGACTCCACCGACGGCGTCGACCCACAGCTTGGCGAAAGAATATGGTGCACCCCCTGGGACGCCGCCACCTGCGCCAACCTCCACGACTACATATTCGCCGTCCGAAACGATGCACTGGAGGCAGTGTGGGAAGTCTCGGCGAGGGGACGCTATCGATAGCGTGATCGGCAGCCGGTAACACTTAGCCCAGAGAACAAATGGGCCGGGACATAACAGGCGCGTCCCGGTCGGAGGACCAAGATGGACAGCACGATCTGCGAACGCGGCACTCCCGTCGATGAACTGGAGACTCCATGCTTCATCGTCGAGTTGGACGCGCTTGAAAGCAACTACCGAGTGGTCTCGGACACCTACCGCGACACCGTTTGCAAGATGCGCCAGCACACCAAGAACATCAAGAGCCCGTTCCTCGCCAAGATGCAGATGGAAATTGGCGGCTCGAACGGGGGCGTCTGCACCGCCAAGGTGGCCGAGGCAGAGATCATGGTGGAGGGCGGCATCACCGATATTCTCATCCCAAATCAGATCGTCACCCACGACAAGCTCGACCGCGTGTGCGCCCTGGCGCGACACGGTGACATCAAGCTCTGCGTGGACAGTGTCGAGAACGTCAAGACCATCTCCGACGTGGCCACCAGGAACAGGGTGGAAATCGGCATCCTCATCGAGGTCGATACGTCCATGGGACGAGCGGGAGTCCGCAGTCCTGAGGGAGGCGTCGCGATCGCAGAGGCTGCCCGTGACATGTCCGGCGTCGCCTTCCGAGGCGTCATGAGCCACCAGAACGTCGGTGAGGCATTCAGCAAAGAGGACCGCTATCTCCGCGGTCAGGAGACTATCGACATATGCCTTGAAGTGAAGAATGCGGTGGAGGCCGCCGGGATTCCCGTGGAGATTGTCTCCAGCGGGGAGACATTCTGCTACGACGTTGCGGCTCAGATTCCCGGCGTCACCGAGGTCGAGGGCGGTTCGTACGCTCTCATGTCCACCGGGTACGGCTACATGACCGAGTTTCAAATAGCGGGGAAGATCCTCGGCACCGTCCTGAGCACCCCCCGGCCCGGTGTCGTCATCGGGGACGTGGGAATGCGCTCCATTGCGGCTCCTGCCGGCGTGCTTCCCACCGTGGACGGTCTGGACGGCGTCGAGGTAGAGTCAATCCACGACGACCACATTGTGCTCAGTACCAACGGTGATTCGCCTCTTAGCGTTGGTGATAAGTTCAAGCTCCTGCCCGCCCACCAGGACATGCTCGTCAACCGCTGGGACCAGTACGTGGCCGTCCGCGACGGAGCGGTCGAGGACGTATGGGACATCCCAGGTCGCGGCTGCTATCACTAGAGAGACCCTCTTGCACGGCCCCAGTTGGACACTGCCGCGGATGATTCTCCCGCCGCGCGGCTCGTATGCTGCGACGCTGACCATCATGTTGACTGCGTTGGCCTTGTTCCTCGCGGCCTGCGGCACCGGTGAAGACCCCACGTTGCTCCCGGAAGAGACCGGCCCGCCCCCGAAGCTCGAAGATCTGAGGGGCCGAGCGGCGGAAGCCACCCTGGCCATTAATGAGAATCGGTGGCTTGATCTCTACGAGTTCAAGAGTCCCCGCTCCGTCAGGCCACGCATACCCTACGGCCTACCCGCAGTCCAGCTATGTACGCAGGAACAGTTCGTTTTCACGATGGGCGAGAAGATCGCAAGGATCAGGTCATTGGCCGGACTCTTTCGCGATGAGCAACTCACGTGGGAGATCGTGGATGTGATTGCCTCGGAGGACAATGACCGCGTCGGCATAGTCCGGATGGACATCTACCACGATGGAGACCTTGTGACCGACCAGTTCCACGACTACCTCGGTGAGGTCGAGGAGGGCGCGAGGTGGGTATTCATCGAGGAAGAGTGGTGGATAGAGCCGATCGACTGGGACGAGGGCTGTCACGACAACACGCTCTTCGGAATCTAGTTGGCTGACGACCCTCCCAGCTTGTCCCTCATCCGCTCCCTCAATGCGAATGTCTCCTCATTCAAGAGCCTGAGCGCCAGTCGCAGTGCGTTCGTGGTATCTTCCATCTCCAGGATACCCTGCTTTCCGATAACCTCGCCCTGAAGCTGTGAGCCCACGGAGTACCGCAGTTGCACGGGATCTGTCGGCATTCTGGGCGCCTCCGGATGCTCGCCGATCAAGCTAATGAGTAACCGTAGGTGTTCCTCGGCGGCCTGCCTTACTTCTTCCGTGAGGGTCTCATTCACATGGGAAGCGTCATCATCTTTCAGGAGGGAGACGTCGGCGGTGATATAGGGCACTTGATCGACTATCTTCACAATCCGAAACCGCTGCTCTCCCTCGACGCCGATCACCATGCGTCCGTCTTCGAGGGTCTTCACTTCGTCTATGTAGGCGATCGTTCCGACCGCCTCGGGTGTTGCCGGTTCTCCCACTTCGGACCCCGAATTGATGAGGGCCACGCCGAATCGCCGGTCTCCATCGAGGCAGTGACGCATCATCAGACGGTACCGTGGCTCGAAGATGTGCAGCGGCAGGTACCCACCCGGAAACAAGACGACGTTGAGGGGAAACAGCGGAATTCGCACGTGCGTGATAGCGTCCTGAAGAGGGTATGATTTTCAGCAAGCATAGTGTGTCCCATAATCTACGTAAAGTCGCAAAGTCCCCAGGAAGGCCAAAGCAGAGCGAACCTGTCGGCATTTGTGATTGTGTTGCAACTTGCCGTGTGCTATATTCGATGGTGCCGTCCAATTCGGACGGACTGTTTGTTTAGAGAGGTGTAGGCATACCACGAGATTATCGAGTCAACGAGCGGATCCGCATACCGGAGGTCCGTTTGATTGACGAAGCGGGCAAGCAGCTTGGCGTAATGCCCACGCGCCAGGCCCTGAATTTCGCACAGGAACGAGGACTCGACCTCGTTGAAGTAGCTCCGGGCAGCAGGCCTCCCGTCTGCCGCCTCATGGACTACGGAAAATTCAGGTACGAGGCCACGCGCCGAGAGCGAGAGGCCCGAAAGGCGCAGCGAAGCAAGACCACCAACGAGCTGCGGGAAGTCCGCCTCGAGGGACGCATAGGAGACCACGACCTGGAAACGAAGATCCGGCAGGTCAAGCGACTGCTCGGCGAGGGGTCGAAGGTCCGGGTATCGGTCCGGTTCCGAGGACGTGAGATAACCCACCCGGAGATTGGGATGGCCCTGCTGAGGCGGGTCGCCGAGAGCCTGACCGACGACGCGGGAATGGAAAAAGCCCCGTCGTTCGAAGGCAGGTTCCTGGCGATGATCCTGGCTCCGGTAAGCACAAGCGGCAAGAATACAAAACAGAAGACCGAAAAGGAGAGGACGCGTGCCTAAGCTCAAGACCCATAAGGGAGCAGCCGCGCGGTTCAAGTTCACCAAGACCGGCAAACTACTCCGAATGAAGGGACGGCAAGGACACTTCCGACGCCGGAAGACCAAGCGCGTCAAGCGACAGATGCGACAGACCCTGCCAGGCAGCGCTTCCGACGTCCGCAACGTGCGGAGCATGCTGCCCTACGGCTCCACCAAGTAAGACGAGGATTTTCACGTGACACGAGTCAAGCGAGGATACACCAGGCGTCGACGCCACAAGAAGATAGTCCGGATGGCATCGGGCCACCAGAGCGGCCGTTCCCGCCTGTTCAAGCAGGCAAACGAGTCCGTCATGCACGCGCTCAAGTACGCTTACGTTCACCGGCGCGAGAAAAAGGGCGACATGCGCCGCCTGTGGAACATCCGCATCAACGCGGCGGCACGTGCTAACGGCCTCTCCTACAGTAAGCTCATCCATGGCCTGAAGCTCGCCGGAGTAGAGGTCAACCGGAAGATGCTCGCCGAGCTCGGCGCAACAGACCCCGAAGCGTTCACCGCCATCGCCGAGACGGCCAAGGCGCAACTGGCGGCCGAAGCGGCCTAGAACAACCCAGAAGTTCTACTGGTAATTCAGTAACCTAGGTTAAACCCGATACACCCAGGGGCAGCGGCGAAGCTTGGTCGGCCCAAGGCCGCTTGGATTCAAGCGTGACGTCCTTATCAAGCTCGTCACGCTCCATTTGGAGGAAGAGTTCATGCTCTTCAGGTTTCACATACCTCCAGGATTGCGGTGCAACGAAATTCTCAAACCTATCCCTCAACTCTCTCAGGCCTAAAGGATCCGAGAATTCCCAGACTTCCGTGATCTCTAGGGCGTAGGCGATGTTCCGCCCAGCAAAGTAGGCGTCAAAGTCCGGTTTCTCAATGCACGCACTATTCGCCACCACTTGCCAAATCTCCTCCGGTGTTCCAGTCCGCACCTCCCCGACTTGAAACCCTCCTCGCAGCTTCCCTACGGGGCTGGTAACGTAGACAAAGACACTCCTCCCCCTCATCAACGTCAAACCACGCCGTCTCAATTCGAATTTCTTTAGCCCCTCAAATACCAAGTTGGCGTAGCGTGGTCTCAATGAAAACAGTAAAGGCGCTATTAGCGAGCTCATGACTGCTCCTGGTATCCAAGCTGCAAAAGTCTGTTGAACCTATTGAAGTTAATGCTACTTGGCCCCTGTAACGAAAGCCCGACTTTGTCCTCGGCGAATACTTCACGAATCTCATGAATTGACACATCTCTCGGAAGAGAAAACGTATGCGAAAACCTCAACACCATGAGGGACTTAGTAATGTCTCCACCACACATCTTATGGATATCTCTCCATTCAAAAGTGCCATACTTCCTGAATTTTCGAAATAGCTCCTTCGGAGTATCGATTACGACCTCGTCAAGATGAGATACCGCAACGATTGCCTTGGGGTTGCTGCTCACGTACCACAGTATTCGCCCCGGAGGTCGGAGCATTTTCTGACGATCAGCACTGCGATAATACACTTTGTTCCATAGCAGCAGCACATTGGGGTTTCCTCCGAACATATCGGTTGATGATCGTTTTCTGTCAATGAGATTCAGAGCGTAGCCTGGCTTGATTGAGATTAGAAAGTGATTCTGTTCTGAATAGGAACTCAGTGGTGAGCAAGCACGTTCGAATTGAACTGGCGACATATTTCGATAGCTGTCTACAGCTTGAGGAACCAATTCCGCGATCTTGTGCAGAGTGTCTTTTGGGTCACGATAACCTACAAAACAGAATCTTATGAAATAGTCACCACATTTCGTAAATCCCATCTCAGAGATCCCTTGAATGAGATTCGCTGGAAGAGAGGATACTTCAATCTTCACCATCTCAAGGTTCCGTTGCATGGCCCTGTAAATCGCGTCAGAGATCAGAAATCGCCTAACCAACAGACTCTTTTGTGCACTTGCCACCCTGCCTAAAGAAATGGTCAGCGTATTCATCGATCCATATGTCAAGCAGCGGAGCGCGATAGGTTCATCCCCGGACCAGAGTACCTCTACATCGTGTAGATTTGGGTCCACAAGGAGAGACTCCACCCTTGCCTTCAGTCGGCGCAACGCTTCCGTACCATCAAGAAAGCGATTGAACGGAAAACCGGTGAGTTCATCAGACTTTAGGCGTCGCCATCTAAAATCCAGCCCCGAAACACGGTCGGGTTCAAAAGCAACCGTTTCCGATAACTCATTAAGCCGAAGGATCAATGCCGTAGGTGAAATCACTTCCAAGTTCACCAAGCCCTCGATCTGTGTAGCCTTCTTTAGAAGTCTTTGATCTCTAGTAACAAAAATCTTGATTTCCGATGCCGCGGCCTTTGCCAGATGATTGATGTCCGATAGCTGATTCTGATTGCCACTCGGGAGAATCTTCTTGAGTGATTCTGTAAAGAGTTCTAAAGTGATAGGATCATACTTTGCTTCGTTGTATTGTCCCGTTCTCTCTCTAGATGCCCTACGTACGTCTGGACTGTTATGCCGGCTAATGTCACTCAGGAGTTCATCTGTAAACCAGAGGTTTACGGAATCCAAGAATTGATCCGAAACCAGTGCTTTAGAGGGCTGTGTCAATTCGCTGTCAGGCCTCTCAAAGTCAAAGAAAATCTGGGCATCGATGACAACATCAAGGATTGAGTCGGATACGTTCGCCCGGAATAGTGCGAGCTGATCCTCCCGCGCTAAAGTCAAACGCCATTGGGTCAGAAGATGCCCTTCTCTAGATCGACCTGGCGTTTCACCTGTAGGCACGAATCCCAATTTGGGCCACAGCGAATGTGCTGGGAAATCATTGCGGCAATTGAGCCTTACTACCTTTTGAGTGGTGGCTGATGCCTTTAGGGCTTCAATTAGTTGCCTGGCCACACCTTTTCCTCTGTAGGCCATTGCCACACATAGTTGGGCCACACGGAAACGATCAGGATAGGAGCCATACATGAGGTAGCCTATAAGTTTGCCATCCCAAGTTGAAGCACCCAACACCCACTCTCTAATGAGGTAATCCTTGAGCACTTCTCGAGGAAGGAACCCAATCGTCCCGGTGTTCGGCTTCATCAGTTCGTCGACCGCATCAAGGTCGTCAATTGTCAGCTTCGAGATAGTCGTTTGGTTCTCTTCAGCCATCAAGCAACTCTACCTGTACGTCGTCTTTAGCAAGCGCGTTGATCTTCAGCTGCCTGCCTCGCGAACGCACACATGTTCTCATACTGCGCGAGTTACTGTCAATGAGTACGTTGGCCTGAATTCTCTTCTTTTGATACTGCGAGCACGCCGCACCGGATGAACCCCCCTACCCGTCCTCCAGCAGCAGCGCGCGGATATCCGCCACCACGTCCGCCGGAGTTATCGGGAGGGAGTGAAGCACTCGCATCCTCCCCTGCTTGTCGATGAGATACACGGGGGCCTGGTGCGTCACCGTATACCGCGAGGCGATGTCGCGACTTAGCGCGTCAACCCCACGAACCCTGTCCACCTTCCATTCCTCCGGCACGTTGGCGGCACGAAACTCCCCAAGCGCCGCGGGAGATACGTAGTACGCGTCCCAAACCGGCTCCAGCTCGTCCTCGCTCCCAACGAGGTATGCCCAATTCCCGGACATCCCCCAGGCCTCCGAGTATTCCGCTGCCCGCTCGACCGTGTCCCGCTCCGGGTCGACGCTCACGATCACGATGGACACGTCCCCGGCATCATCTCCAAGCGACTCGTGCACGCTCTTTACGTGGTGCGCCACTATGGGGCAGACATCGGGGCAGTACGTGTAGAGAAATGTGAGGACGACAACCCTGCCGTCGTTGTACTCGTCAAGGGATGCGTCCTTCCCCAGGTGGTCGGTCAGGCGAAAATTCGCTGCTTCTCTTTGGTCCTCGATGACTGTCCCACTAAAGGCGACTTCCTGGCCGCCGTCGAAGCATCCCGAGAGAAGTACGGAAAAAACAATGACCGCCGTCATCCACAACATGGTTGGGATAAACGACGGTCGCTCGATTTGCGGTATGTGCAAGCCCGATCCGACGTCAGCGACTAGCTGCTCATCTTGCGTTCGAGCAGTGCGGCCACGAGGGGTACACCTACCACGAGCAGTACGCCCAGTATGATCACGCCCCAAGCCTTCAGGGACGTGTTCACGTAGATGGTCGTGAATACTACGCCCAAGCCTAGCGCAAACGCGCCCACGAAGAACACCGAGGCGGCAGGTATCCAGATCGCGTCCCAGAATCTACGTTTTTCCAGTTCCATGCTGAGGTCCTCTCTGCTATGCGGTGCTCAGGAGATTGTCGTCTTCGACGGAGAATTGCGGGCTTACCCGACGCTTCTCATCCTTCGTGCGGCGCTCTTCATCACTGTACCATTTGAAGAAGGCAATGATGATGAGTGTCAGGAAGAGAAGGCTGCCGCCGACCTTCATGATGATACCCCCGATCTGCTGGTCGGCCAGCGGCGAGATCGGCCAGATCTCCGGGGCCTTTACGTACCACTCATACAGCGGCTGCTTGGAGAAAGTGACGAATGCGAACACGAATATCTGGGTTATGGAGAGTGCGAACAGGTACACCATCTGGAGCGAATACGGCAGACGCGGCAGTTCCGGCAACGAGCTTGTCAGCGGCCACCACATCAACGTTGCCGCCCCGATGAACATCAGGTGCTCAGTCACGTGTAACGCGTGGTACGTCACAGATAAGTTGTAGAGGTCGGGGACGTGCCACAGGGCGAACACCAGATTGAAGATGAGCACCGCCACGACCGGGCGAGTCGCGAACCTCCACACATAGAAGCTCAGGTTGGGCCGGAGCAGCGGACGAATCAGCCAGTCGGGCATTCCGAGAATCAGCAGCGGCGGGGCCACCAGCGTCAGCAGCACGTGCTGCGTCATGTGGGCGCTGAAAAGGTATTGATCTCCTAGGATGTGCAGGGGAGAGAGTAGTGAAAAGAAGATCACCAGAACGCCCGCGGTGAACGTCGCGATCTTCTTGGGATCGATGTCATCAGCGAGGTTCCATCGCTCTCTGAGCGGTCCCACGCCGAACAGGTAGGCCCCCTCCAGCAGGGCGAGACCGACTACGACCTCAACGTGGCCGTGCCAGTGCGTCCAAATTGGGCGAATGGACTCTTCCACGACCTTTCAGCCGCCTCCCTTCAGTCTCGATGGCCTATACGAAGAACTGGAACAGCGCCAGCAGGGAAATGCCGATCCCAAATGCCAGTACGAGGCCGCCGACAAACAGTGCCGAAAAGAGCTTGGCGTCGTATCGCAGGTGCATGTAGAACATCGCCACCAGCGCGAACTTCGCCCCCGACAGGATCACCAGGACGGGAATGATCCCGTGCCTCAACCCTTCCAGGTAGAAGACGCCGACCTCGATGGCCGTGATGACCGACAAGATCATCGCCACAATGAAATAGGTACGCGCCGTCGGATGACCCGTATCTACCGTTGAGTGTGTACCCTCGTCGTTTGGTCCGTGTGCCATCTGCCCTACCCTTACTTGAACCGCTCTAGTCAAACCCTGGGAAGACGCCGAACAGGTACACCACCGTGAAGATGATGATCCATACCACGTCCACGAAGTGCCAGTACAGGGCCGCCAGGTCGATCTCCTCGTGCTTCTTCGGTGTGATCCCTCCCTTCCTCAGCGAGAAGAAGAAGATGGATAACAGCCATATGACGCCGATCGTCACGTGTCCCCCGTGGAACCCCGTGAGCGTGAAGAACGTCGTGCCGAAGAGGTTCGTCCTCGGAGTGAGTCCCGCGTCGACCGACACGTGGTCGACGGTCCCGTCGCACCTATCCACGAACGTCTTCTCGAAGTCGGTCAACTCTTCGACGTTCAGATTCTTGCAGTCGAGCTCGAAGTGATAGTTGACGAACTCGTTGAACTCGAATACCTGGAAGGCCAGGAACGTCGCACCCATGATGCACGTCGATAGAAGCCAGATGCGGAAGCCCTTCATGTTTCCGCGAGTGAGCGCGCTGTACGCCAGCACCATGCTCATGCTGCTCATCAGGAGCACGAAGGTGCTGGTCGAGGTCGTGAGGATGTCGAACACGTCCTCTGGGAACGGGCCGACCTGGCTGCGATTCTTGTATACGAGGTACGTTGCGATGAACGAGCCGAAGAACATGCAGTCGGAGCCAAGGAAGGCCCACATGAGCAGCTTCTTGTGGCTCAGACCTGTCGTCGTATCGTGTTCTTCATGCCCGCCCGTGTGGGCGACTTCTGCGTTTGCCACGTACTTCTCCGTTTAGTGGTGCTCGGGCGATTCGTCCGGCTCGTTGACCGGTTCAAGCGCCCATGCCGCAATGCCTATCATCGTAATTGCCCCGCCGATTATGCCAATCACCGGTACGCTCGTTATCCCTGCGATCTCGAAGGTGAAGAGCAGACCGTATGCCCCGATGAACAGGCCGATGGAAGTCACCAGCGGCCAATACGACGGCTGAGGCAGGTGGATGTCGTGCCCGTTGTGTTCGTCCTCGGAACTGCCCGCAACCGGTACCGCCGGTATCCGCTCGCGCTTCTGCGCCCACCAGGCGTCCACGTCGTGCACCGTCGGAATCTTCAGGAAGTTGTAGTGCGGCGGAGGCGACGGAATCGACCACTCGAGCGTCCGTCCGTCCCAAGGGTCACCGCTCGCTTGCTCTCCGCTCCGAACGCTCTTGATGTAGTTCACGATGAAGATCAATATCCCGAATGCCAGGATGAAGGAGCCTACGGTGGCAACCATGTTCCAGAAGTCCCATCCCATGTTTTCGGGGTAGGTGAACACCCGGCGCGGCATCCCGTCCAATCCCACGAAGTGCATCGGGAAGAACGTGACGTTCATGCCGATGAACATCAGCCAGAAGTTGAGCTGGCCCAGCTTCTCGTCCATGAACTTCCCGTATATCTTGGGGAACCAGTAGTAGACGCCCGCGAACAGGGCGAATATCGCCCCGCCGAATAGCACGTAGTGGATGTGCGCGACGATGAAGTAGGTGTCCTGCTGCTGGGCATCCGACGCTGCGGAGGAGTGCATCACACCGCTCAGCCCACCAACTATGAAGAGGGCGATGAAGCCGATCGCAAATAGCATCGGAGTCTTGAAGCTTATCGACCCGCCCCACATCGTTCCGATCCAGTTAAATATCTTCACACCAGTCGGAACGGCAATAGCCATGGTCGTGATGGCGAACACCGAGTTGGCCACCGGACCCAAGCCGACCGTGAACATGTGATGGCTCCACACCATCCAGCCCATGAAGCCGATGATGATGCCCGACAGTACGATGACCGGATATCCGAACAGCGGCTTCTTGGAGAACGTCGGCAGAATCTCGGACACAATCCCCATCGCCGGAAGAATCAGAATGTACACCTCCGGGTGGCCGAATATCCAGAACAGGTGTTGCCACAATAGCGGGTTCGCACCCGCGGTCGTGACGAAGAAGTTCGTCCCGTAGAAGCGGTCGAACAGCAGCTCGATCAGGGCCACCGTGATGACAGGGAAAGCAAGAATCAGGAGGAACGCTGTCACCAGCGTCATCCAGGTAAACAGAGGCATCCGCATAAGCGACATGCCGGGCGCGCGCATGTTCAGGATCGTCACGATAAAATTGAACGCTGCGGCCAGCGAGGCGATTCCGAGCACCTGCAGGCTCAGAATCCAGAAATCGATCCCGTGCCCGGGGTTGTACTCCAGTCCCGTTATCGGCGAGTAGCCGAACCAACCGGCGTTCGGCGCGCCGCCCATGAACCAGCTCAGCTTGAGAATCAGCGCTCCGCCCAGGAATGTCCAGTAGCTGAAGGCGTTGAGCCTCGGGAACGCGACGTCCCGCGCGCCGATCTGCAGCGGGATTATGTAGTTGAAGAACGCGGCTCCCATCGGCATCACGCCGAGGAATATCATCGTCGTCGCGTGCATCGTGAAGAGCTGGTTGAAGACCTCCGGGCTGACCAGTTGTGCCTCAGGTGTGGCGAGTTGCGCGCGAATGTACAGCGCCTCGATCCCGCCGGTAAGGAACATGATGAAGGCCGTCACCCCATACAGGATGCCAATCTTCTTGTGATCGATAGTAGTAATCCAGTCCCAGATGCCGGTCGGATGGGACGGACGTTTCGGCAGAGGTATTGCAAGTGTAGTCATGAGATGTCTCTTGACCTCCGATCGGTCACTGTAAGCCCTGGAGATACCTTACTACCGCCGAGATTTGAGCATCGGTCATCTTCAGCGTAGGGTCGTTGTATACTTGGCCTTCGAGGGACATGATGTTGCCCGGCTTGACGGAATTCGGGTCGGTGATCCACTCCGTCAGGTTATCCTGTGTGTTTTCCCGGATCCCACCCGCGATATGAGTTCGCCTGCCCACGTGGGTGAGGTCGGGACCAACCTTACCGTTCGCCTTCTGCGAACCCTTCACCGTGTGGCATAACCAGCACTGCGCCTGGGAGCCTTCGAAGATCGCCTTGCCCTGCATGGCCAGGGGGTCGGTCGGCTCAATGGCGTCCGCGCGTTCGGACGCGAGCCAGGCATCGAAGTCCTCGCGCGTCTCTACAATCACCCAAAACCTCATCAGAGCGTGCGACTCGCCGCAAAACTCCGCGCACTGGGCGAAGAATGTTCCCGTCTCTTCCCCCTTGATCCACATGGTGTTCTGGTTGTTCGGCACCAGGTCGACCTTGCCCGCAATCTTCGGGATCCAGAAGCTGTGGAGCACGTCCCTGGAATCAAGGGTAATGTTGACGACCTCGTCGACGGGAATGTGCAGTTCGTTGGCCGTGATGAGCGTGTTGTTGGGATCCGATGGGTCGGGATAGTTGAACTCCCACCACCATTGTTCGCCGACAACACCAACTTGCAGCGCCCCTTCCGGATCGGGCGAGTTTGCATTGTCGAATATCGTGATTACTGTCGGGACGGCCACAACGATCAGCACGATCGACGGAATGATTGTCCAGCCTATCTCCAAAGGAGTGTTGCCGTGCGTCTGCTTGGGGTCGCCGTCACCCGGACGCCTCCGGTACTTGAATACGGCGTACAGGAGTATCCCCTCGACGACTACGAACACGAACACTGCCGCCCAGAAGATGACCCAGAACAGAGTTAGCTGCGACCGCGCAACCGGGCCCGTAGCATCGAATGTGGACTGCGGATTGTCGGGATAGCAGGCTGTAAGGAGAATGCCTAGAAAGACCAACAGGAGAGCGATTAGCAGTTTCCCGTTTGGCGCTTTGAGCGTTGACATTGTGCTGGCTATCTTCTCCTACCGCCTATAATCGGACGCAGTCCGAGGCAGCATCAATCTATCAAAGGCCTGAAATTCAGTCAAGGGATTATGGGTGTTAAACAGTCGCCGCGACTCGGTCCAATCCGTCATCCTTGCACAATCCCGTCTATCATTATGGCGAGGAATAGCAGGGCCAAGTAAGCAAGGGAGTAAAGGTAGAGCGTTTTCGTTCCCTGTATGCCTTCTGATCGTAAATGCGCCGCTGCCAGATAGATGAACGCTCCTCCCAATCCGACCGCCGACACGAGGTATATCAGGCCTACCTCGCCCGTGGCGAAGAACATGACCGTGAGCGCCGAGAGCAGCACGGTGTACAGCAGGATTTGCCGCTTCGTCTCATCAATACTCGTCACGACTGGCAGCATCGGCACTCCCGCGCGTGCGTAGTCATCTTTGATGAGGAGCGCCAGTGCCCAGAAGTGCGGCGGCGTCCAGAAGAATATGATGGCGAACAGATAGATCGCCGGAAGGCCGATCGTGCCCGTTACCGCAGCCCACCCGACCATTGGAGGGACAGCGCCCGCAGCCCCGCCGATGACGATGTTCTGTGGAGTCGTCCGCTTCAGGCCGATCGTGTAGACGAATATGTAGATCAGTGTTCCGCTCAGGGTCAGCGCTGCGCTCAGCACGTTGACGAACGCGCTGAGCAAGGCGAACGATGCAATCGTAAGAACTAGGCCGAAGATTAGCGCCTGTCGTCGTGACACTCTGCCGCTCGCTACCGGACGCTTGCGGGTCCTATGCATCACCTTGTCTAGGTCGCTCTCGATATAGTGGTTCAACGCATGCGCCCCGCCCGCAGCGAGGTACCCACACACGAGCACGAACGCCGCGATCACAGGATCGGGGAGGCCCTTCGCCGCCAGCACCATTCCGCCCACGGCCGTCACCAGCAGCAGGGAGATGATACGAGGCTTCGTGAGGGCAATGTAGTCGCGGACAATTCCGGAAGGTTGAATGCTCAGTGCGGTCATGCGGCCTTACTCTCCCCATTCCATGCAGGTACCCGGAACCGGTCAGGCCGAAGGTAAACTGCCGCCAACAGCACCGCGGAAGCCCACATCAAGGTCGCGACCGTCAGGTGCAGGGATTTCATTGCTGCTGCGAAGTCGAACCAGACGGTGAACGCGCCGACGAAAATCTCGACGACGAGGAATCCTCCGGTCAGCACGGTCAGCCATCGAATCTCACCATCCACGACACCTCTACGCCAGGCGATGTGGCCCATCCCCGCCACCAGCGCAAGCACAATCACCGCCAGGTACCGGTGTCCCATGTGTGCCTGAAATCCGAATCCGTCCGGAATGCCCCACCCTTGGCACATCGGCCAACTTGCGCAGCTTGAACCGTAGCCTGCGCCAACGATGTATGAGCCGTACAGGATCATAACGAACACTCCACCCAGCCCCGCCCACATGAGGGGATGATCGAATTTGACGCGAGTCCGTTCCGTGCCCTCCGGCAAGGACGCATTCGCGGCAGTTCCGCTGGAAAGCCATGCCAGGGCCAAAGTGGCAACGACTAGCTCGGCGAGCCCCAGGTGAATGAGCCGCACCCACCAGGTGAGTTCGCTCAGGACCGTAAGACCGCCGAGAATGACCGCCGCGATGACCAAGATGGTCGCGGCGCTCGTCGAGAAGAGCGCCGGCGCGTTGCTGCGATAGTGTCTCCAGGCGAGGTACAGCGCCACCAGCACAAGTATGCTCACGACCGTGGCCGAGAGTCGGTGCGAATACTCGAGAAGGGTGTGATAGTCCAGAGGGGGGATGAGTTTACCGTGACAAAGCGGCCAGTCCGGGCACGCGTCGCCGGAATTGGTCACCCGGACGATGCCTCCCAGAGTCACCTGCGCGATGGCTGCGATGAGGCCCAGCAAAGCCACCGCACGAAACCTTGCCTGCGCGGTTGTCATGCTGTGGTCTTCGGCAATATGGGCCGCTCCGGGAACGATTCGGTGTCTGTTCAGACGCTTAAAATCTAGCACAGCGCCCTTTTCCGGGTCAACGAACTCCATCCCCCATAACGACATCCTGGAGGTCTGAATCGCTCGCATCGCCATTAGGGCGTCAAGAGGAAGTCCCGTTCACCCTGAGCAGCGTTACCCCCCGCGCCCGCCGCCGTGCAGGGATATGCTGTGCGGCTACGAGAAAATACGTTCGGCCTGAGCCTGTCGAAGGCCCTCTTATCCCCTCTCCCGTTGTGGGAGAGAGCCTGCCCCGTGCAGAACGGAGGTGAGGGTTTTCCCCTCACCAACTCTGAACACTCATTCCCACAAATCTCGAGTTGACTCGCAAGAACATGCGTACTATACTATCAACCAGCGCCAACACGCCTCACGATTCCACAGGAACAAAGCGAATGCAACAAAATGCAACACTTTTCGAGATTAGCCCCAGTCAAGTCGCGTTCATCCACGGGCCCTACTCTGCCGGACTGAGACTCGGCGCTACTTTACAATAACGCCGGAAATGTTACGGAATGTTACAAAATGTTACACATTTCAGGAAATTCACTCAGAGGATGTCCAATGAGGCCCGTTCACCCTGAACAGCGTTACGCCCCACGCCGGGACCGTACAAGTGGAAATAGCTGTCTTGAACACAACCTCTTTTCCCACTCTGTGATCTCTGTGCCCTCTGTGGTGAATCCCCTTCATCCTGAGCAGTTACTTGAAAGCTTGTCGTAGGCTCGTCGCTCTTCGACCAATCCTCAGCTACGAAGCCTTCGCAACTTTCCACTCTCTTTCCTTCTGCTACAATGCCACGCCATGAATCGAACGAACATGACCGACAAGGTGTGCCTCATAACAGGCGCAAACGCAGGCATCGGCAAGGCTGCGGCCACAGGTCTTGCCCGCATGGGAGCGAGGGTCGTCATGGTCTGCCGGAGCCACGAACGCGGCAAGGCCGCCCGTGCCGAAATCACCGCCGATTCCGGCAACGGCAGCGTCGACCTCCTCATAGCCGACCTTTCCTCACAGGGATCCATCCGCAAATTGGCTAGGACATTCAAGTCCCGGTATTCACGGCTCCACGTACTCATCAACAACGCGGGAACCATCACCTCCCACAGAAGACTCACCGTCGACGGCATTGAGACCCAGTTCGCCGTAAACCACCTTGCTCCGTTCCTTTTGACAAACCTGCTCCTCGACGACCTGAAGACTTCCACACCTGCTCGTGTCGTCACCGTCTCCTCTCAGGTCCACAGCAAGAGCCCTTTAACGTTGGGCGATTTCATGCCTGATCTTGACTATACGGCCAGCCAGGTCTACCGCAAGACCAAGCTGGCGAACATCCTGTTCACCTACGAGCTTGCCCGCCGGTTGGACGGCGCCGACGTTACGGCCACCTGCCTTCATCCGGGCGTGATCGCTACCAAGCTGCTCGACGACTATATGGGCGGGTCGCACGAAGCCGGATTTGGTTCAGGAGCTACCCTTGGAAGCAGCCCGGAGGAAGGGGCGTCCGCTGTACTCTATGCTGCGGTATCGCCGGAAGTAGAAGGCCTCACGGGAAAGTACTTCATCGACAACGCCGTGCGCGAAACGGCCCCTGTAACCTACGACGAAGAGCACGCCCGATGGCTGTGGGACACAAGCGACGCTCTCACCTGCCTAACCGCGTGGCCTGCTCCCCGTTTCGGCTAGCGATCCCCCAGCCGGCGCGAGAGCCTGTACCCCAGGAACTTGTACTCGCCCCAACGTTCCAAGTACGGCTCGACCTCTTTCGGTCCAATGCTGTGCCGCTCACGAAAGTACGACGTAACTTCGGAGTCGACCGGCACGCGACTGAAGTCGTTGAGCAGCACTCGCAGGTGACTTGCCGCATACGGACCTATCCCGTGGAGAGCAATCAGTACGTCATATGTCAATGCCTTCTCGGCTGCGACGCCCCTTTCGTCCACGAGTCCATCCTCGAGGAGTCTTTCCGTAGACACCATGATCCCCTTGGCGCGGAACCCCATTGACGCCCGTTTCCTCAGCGCAGCCTCTCCGGCATCCATGATCTGGAGCGGAGTAGGAACGTATCCCTCTCCTATCTCATGCACGAGGCGTGAGGCCATCCGCTTTGTTCCGGCCCAGTTGATCTGTACGGTGCAAATCGTCTTGAGATAGTCCTCGTAGAAGTTCGATCCGCGCAGGAAACGTCCCCCTCCGGCTCGTATCACGTCAGCTACTACTTCGTCCACTTTCGAAGCTGCCTCAATCGCATCGGCCGGGTCCCAGTCAAAAGACAACCACCTTCTCACAATCGTTTCGACCGTCTCAGGCGCCGGGTTCCCCTCCTCTTCCACACGGACCACGATCACCCTCGGACCAGCCTGGGTAACCGCGATATTCGTCGGTACTTCGAGAAGGTCGGTTCGCGACAGCGCCTCCCGTTCCGCGTCCCACTTCCAGGGTTCCAGGGCGACCCACCCATGGCTTTCCACAATCATGCGGAGCGACACATCCCGCGCACTACTCATCTCAAAATTCCGGATCGCCATAACACCTTTCACATAGGGAAATTTGCACGGCATGGTATCATCGTAGGCAGCGAGGCCTGAAGGTCGGATGATGAAGAGGACGCGCGGGGCAGAATGAAGTCAATCGGAGTCGCAATGCTGGGCTACGGGTTCGCGGCGACTTTCCACGCCGAGAACTACAAGCGGGTACACGGCATCGACGTTCGCTTGACGGGAGTCTGGGGCCGCAGACCTGACGCCGCCTCTGAGTTCGCCGCTGCCCATGGATTCGAGAAGACCTACGACACCTTCGAGGAAGCCCTTGATGATCCCGATGTCGATCTCGTGGACGCCTGCACTCCTACCAACCTGCACGAGGAAACCGCTGTCGCGGTATTGAGCGCGGGTAAGCACGTGGTCATCGAAAAACCGCTAACCGGCAGCTTTCGGCGCGGTCACGACGAGAAGGGTTGGCTGCGTTGCCTCGAAGACGGTCTGGAGAGCGCCGATCGAATGATCGAGGCCGAACGCTCCTCCGGCAAGCACATCATGTACGCCGAGAACTGGGTCTACGCCCCCGGCATTCAGAAGGCCAAACGCCTCCTGGCTTCGTCGCAGAGCCCCATCCTGCGCATCGTCGGCGAAGAGTCGCACAGCGGAACGCACTCTCCCTACCAGATGGAATGGAAAACTGCCGGAGGCGGCAGCCTGCTGGTGAAGGGCTGCCATCCCCTGGGTGGTGCCCTCTACCTTAAGCACGACGAGGGCATGAGACGCCTGGGACGCCCGATCCGGCCTGTCCAAGTTACGGGCTCTGTCGCCAACCTCACGAAGAGCGAGGCTTTCGAGACCGAGGACGATCACACCATCCGCGCTGGCTGGGTCGACTGCGAGGACTGGGGGACAATGATAGTCACTTTCGACGATGGTGCCGTCGCCCAGATAACAGCGGCCGATACGGTCCTCGGAGGCATTCAGAACGTCATGACCGTGTATGCCGGTCGTGCCACCGTGCAGATCGGCATGAGTCCCAACACGTCCGTGGTCGCCTATTCCCCTGACGATCAGGCCTTCTCCCAAGAGTACGTCCGAGAGAAGGTGGAGACCACGGCAGGGTGGCAGTTCACCAACCCCGACGAGGACTGGATTAACGGCTTTCCTCACGAGATGCAGGACTTCTGCGAGTCGGTGGTGAATGACCGTCCCCCACAGTCGGGAAGCTCCCTCGGCCGCGACGTGGTTGCCGTGACGTACTCGGCGTACCTGTCCGCCGCAACGGGGCGTGAAGTGGAGATCCCCCTTGACTAGACCTTCTCTGGCAGATTCTGCCTTTTGCGAACCAAGCCCGCGGTCCGGTCTCCGGTGCCGCGCAAAAGGAGTGTGACTGTGCCAAAGCAGCCGAACGTCCTGTTCATTTTCACAGACCAACAGCGCGCCGACACCATGGCATGCTATGGCAACAACGACATCGAGACTCCGAACCTCAACGCGCTAGCCGACCGCAGCTTCGTCTTCGACAACGCCTACGTCAGCCAGCCTGTATGCACTCCCTCCCGCGCTACCATTCTGACCGGACTCTATCCCCACACCAGCGGCTGCACGGTGAACAACGTCCCACTTCCGCCCGCGACGAAGACCATTGCCGAGTTGGTCTCTGACAACTACCGGACAGGATACTTCGGCAAGTGGCACCTCGGTGACGAGCTCCGCCCGCAGCACGGATTCGACGAGTGGGTCAGTATCGAAGACCTCTACCGCCCCTACTACTCGGACACAGTCGACCTTGGCACATTTTCCGACTATCACTACTATCTCATCTCGCAGGGGATCGAACCCGACGTGAAGGGCAGGGAGACCCTTGCCAAAGAGTACGGCGAGCACGATGCCAGGGCGCGTTTCTCCGATGAGCAGCCGGTATTCAGCCGGCCTTTCGCCGCTCAGTTGCCCGAACAGCACACTAAAGCCTCGTTCCTCGGACGTGCCGTTGAGCGATTCATCCGCGAGTCGGCGGACGGTGACCAGCCCTTCATGCTGTACGTCAATTTCTTCGAGCCTCACAACCCATTCACCGGGCCGTTGGACGACCTCCACTCCCGCGATAAGTTGAATACCGGCCCGGCATTCCTGCAAGCCCCGGGGGAGGACACCTCTGCTCTCCATCAGATGATGGCCGACTACTACAGGAACGCCGTGGAAGATGGCCTCGACCTATCGAATGACGAGGCGTGGCGAGAGATTCGCGCACGGTACTTCGGGCTGGTTACGCTGGTCGATAGGGCGGTCGGCGGTATCATGCGTGCCCTGGAAGAGAGCGGCCAGGCCGACGACACCATCGTCGTCTACACGAGCGAGCATGGTGAGATGCTGGGGGACCATGCCATCCTCCACAAGACGATGATGTACGAAGAAGCCATGCGAGTCCCCTTCCTGATGCGTGTGCCTTGGCTGTCCGATGAGCAGCGTCGTATCGAAGGCAGGATTGGTCTCATAGACGCCGTCCCCACCCTGCTCGACCTCCTCGGTCAAGAAGCCCCGCGCGAACTCCAGGGTGAGAGTCGCGTGCCGGTGCTCGAAGGCAAGTCCGACCTCAGCGACAACGATGTGATCGTTCAATGGAACGGTTCGGACGGACGGCCGACTGCCGCATTCAGCACGAACTTCCCTGAGCGCGTCATCGGGCGAGCCTCCACCATGCCGCGCCGCGTCATCATCTCCCATGAAGGCATGAAGCTCCACCTCAGCCCAGGCGACCAGTGCGAGCTATACGACCTCAACGCTGACCCGCACGAACTCGTTAACCTCTATAACGACGAGGCATACCGCCATACAATCCGCGATCTTGCATCCCGAATACGTCTCTGGCAGGAAAAGTACAAAGACTATACCCCCGTCCTCCCCGACGAATGGGACTCCATGTAGGCAGGCGCTTCTGAATCTCGTATCCTTCCCCCACCGGGGGAAGGACTAAGGAAGGGGGGCCTCCACATGACCGACGAACCCGCCGCCCTCGGCGGCAGCCCCGCCATAACCATCGATCAGGCTCACTACTCCCAGTGGCCCATCTACACTGAGGAGGAGGCGCAGGTCGCCGCTGAACTCATCCGCAACCACGCCCTCTCCAGCGCCATCGACGGCCCTGGGCCCATCACCGAACTGGAGTCCCTCGTCGCCGAGACTTGGGGCGTGCGGCACGCAATAGCCCACTCCAGCGGCACGACAGCCCTCCACACCGCCCTGTTCGGCGTCGGAGTGGTGCCGGGTGATGAGGTCATCACCCAGTCGGCCGTTCACCCCTTCAACTGCCTGCCCATAATCGGTTGCGGCGCCGTGCCCGTATTCGCCGACATCGACCCTCTGACCCTGACGCTCGATCCGGACGATGTCGAGAGCAAGATCACCCCGCGCACCAGGGCCATCATGGTCGTCCACTGGAAGGGCATTCCCGCGAACATGGACGCGCTCATGGACATCGCCCGCCGACACGGACTGAAAGTCGTCGAGGACAACGCCGTCTCACAGGGGACGACCCACCGGGGACGCATGCTCGGAACCATAGGCGACGCCTCCGCGATCAGCTTCCAGGACGGCAAGCTGACCTCCGCCGGCGAGGGGGGAGTCTTCATGACGAACTCCGACGAGGTCTTCCAGCGCGCTGCCACGCTCGGCCACTATGAGCGGCTCAAAGAGCTACCCGACCCGAAGTGGCGCGCCGTCAGCGGCTTCAGCTTCGGCGAGAAATACCGCATGGCGACCATCACCGCGGCAATCGGCACCGTCCAGATGAAGCACTGGCGAAAACGCCTCGACGTCCGACACGACAATGCCGAGAAGCTGGGCCGCGCCATCGCGGAGATCGACGGATTTTCGGTCCCCGACTTCCCTGACTACTTTCCCTCCCCATACTATTCAGGCCATATTGAGTTCCATCCGGACAGGCTCGGTGGCATTACACGCGAAAGACTCATCGAGGCCCTGAACGCCGAGGGTGCCCGCGTGACTTCACCCGCCCGCAAGGACTCGCGCATCCCCCATACCGACGGCCTCTGGAGAATGCTCCATAAACACCCCGTGTTCGCGGGTAACGAGCACGGAACGGAGGAAATCCTGTGGGAGGTACTAGGCCGGAACGCAAGCAGGATCGACTACAAAGACGTCGTCCTCCCCGTGACCGAAGACCCCGAAGTCCCCTACGACACGATCATGCTGCCGAGCTTCACCCGCCCGGCCGACGATCTGATCGACCAGTACGCGAGAGCCTTCGACAAGATCGCCACCAACGCCCGCAGGTTAGCGGAAACCACCGCATGATCGACTTCCATACTCACCTCGGCAAGGACCGCTCAATCGACAATGTGCGTCAGCACATCGACGCACACGGCGGGGGTATCTCTGTCCTCCTACCCCTCGATCCGGGACCAAGCTCCGCCGCCGGAGACGGCGATTCGATGTCCACACAGATAACCACCGAAGCTCACGAGTCTCACCCGGACGACACCATCACCTTCTGCCACGTAGACCCGCTCAGTCCCGATGCCGTCGACCGCCTCAACGCGCTCCGCAACACCGGCGTAGTGAAGGGCTTCGGCGAGCATAAGGTCCGCCTGCCCGTAGACCATCCCCGCAACATGGAAATCTACCGGCTCTGCGGCGAGTTCGGCTGGCCCGTCCTCATCCACATGGACTACACCGGTCCCTTCGGTACTAACTTCCCCGCTCTCGAGAGTGTCGTTCGTTCCCTGCCCAACACCACCTTCATCGGCCATGCCATGGCCTGGTGGACCAACATCAGCGCAGACGCCGTCGCCAACCCGTCCTCGCCCGACTTCTCCGACTACCCCATGGGACCCGTCCAACCCGTCGGCATCTCCGACCGCCTCCTCACCGAGTACCCCAACCTCTACGGAGACCTCTCGGCTCGATCGGGCTACCTGGCCCTCCTCAGGGACACCGCCTTCACCCACGACTTCCTCAAGCGCCACCGTGAAAAACTCCTCTGGGGCACCGACTGTCCGTGCAGTGACGGACGAGGGAACTACCCGAACGGAACGTTTCGCGTATGCCTCGGCGAGGTCATGCTGTCCCTGCTCCGCGACTCATGCGAGTCCAATGACCATTTCAACGACATCACGCACAACAACGGGGCCAGACTGCTCGGCCTCGAAACGATTTAAGGAGGTTCACAATGCCACGATTCAAAATCGACAGCCCGCAGGGCGTTCACCAACCACCCGGAAAGTATTCTCACGCCGCACGAGCCGATGGCCCCCTGATCGTCATCGCAGGACAGGTCGCCCTCAACATCGACGGGGAACTTGTCGGCGAAAACGACGTTGCCGCCCAGACCCAGCAGGTATTCCGCAACATGTCCGCCGTCCTCGCGGGCTCGGGCTCCTCCTACCCAAACGTAGTCGAGTTCACCTACTACATCGTCGGACGCGAGAACGTGCCCGGCTTCATGGATGCCCGGACCACTATCTTCGACGAGGCCTACCCGGACGGCGACTACCCGCCCGCAACCCTCCTCGTGGTCGGCGGACTCGCGAACGAAGCCTTCCTCGTCGAAGTCTCCGCCCTCGCAACAATGTAGTCTCCCTAGCCCGTCATTCCGGCGTAGGCCGGAATCCAGAAAGTCCAGACAGCCGAGAATACGGCCTCACTACACACAATTGGTAGAATAGACGGGGTACACCCATGATCTACGACGGCCACGCCTACTGCGCTCAAGACCCCTCGCTCGGCGGCGGATTCGAAGACCGCTCCGAGTTCGACCGCTTCCTCCAACTATTCATGGCGACCTCCCGCCAACAGCCCGTCTGGCGAAAGCGCGACAGGGTTCCCGGCGACGCCAGCGGACTCGTGGACCCCGAACGTCCATGGGACTTCGACGCCTTGAAGGAAGCCGCATTCCGCACCGCCGAAAACGGCAGGGTCGAGTGGGACGTGGACGGCGAGACCTTCGTCAAGCAGGCTCTCCCTCCGTGGGTCGACCACCTCACGTTCACCGTCGACAATCTGGTCGCCGAGATGGACTACGTCGGCGTCGACATGGCGCTGCTCCATCGGACGCCCTACATGAGCAAGTCCAACGAGTTCATCGCGGACTGCGTCCGTGCCTACCCCGACCGCATCCAGGGTCTCGCCTATATCGAGGAATGGCTGCTTGCCTCCGATACCGACGCCTGCATCAGGAAGCTCCAACATGCCATCAACGACCTCGGCCTGCACGGCTACCAGTTCATGCCCCATCACATGGACCTCTACGGCCTCGACTGGAAGTGGGCAAGCCCGACCTTCACTCCGTTCTGGGATGCCCTGAGTGACCTCGACATACCTGTCTTCTTCACACTCTATTCAACAAACTACGCCGAATACCTTGAAGAGCTTCGCACGCTCGGCCGCTGGATGGAGCGCTACCCCGACGTCACCGTCGTCCAGACGCACGGCTTCAACTGGCGTATGTTCGCCGACGACGAAAAGCTCGTCGTCCCCGATGAGGTCTACGACGCCGCCCCCATCGACAATCCGAACTACCACATCCAACTGCTCTTCGCCGTCTTCCTCCAGAGGCGCTGGGACTACCCCATGCCACAAATCCTCCCGACCATGGAGCAGATGTATCGCCGCATGGGGCCAGACAAGCTCATCTGGGGAACGGACATTCCCGTCTCCCTCCTCTGGTGGACCTACCGGCAGAACCTCGAATTCCTGCGCAGCTACTGCAACTTCATCCCGCAGTCGGACATGGACCTCATCCTCGGCGGAAACATGGCGCGGATCATGGGCGTGAAGGCCTCTACGAGCGGATCCTCCCAATAGAGAACGTTCCGATACTCATCACACCGTCATTCCCGCGAGAGCAGTAATCCATTCCCCTCTCCCGTGAACGGGCTGACAGGGGTATGTAAAATGGGTTTGCAGCTATGATCCGACCACCGCAACCTGTCATTCCGAGCCTAGCGAGGAATCTAAAATCCATAACAGCAAGACCGGACAGCCAGTGCCACGCTTGTATCTTGACCAAGAGTCAAACCGGGTAAGAATTTGCCGTGTCAGCTTTACGTTGTGACAGACATTTTAGATTCTTCGACTCCGCTGCGCTGCGCTCAGAATGACAGTGAAGGATATCCTTTCTCATTCAGGGAACCGGATTGATGGTCAAATACATACCCCTGTCAGCCCGTTCGCGGGAGAGGGCTAGAGCCTGCCCCTGCGTAGGCAGGGGGTGAGGGTGTTCTTCTCACCGACTCTGAACATTTACCCCTGCCGTCCTGTTGCCGCATTCGCCGGAACCTCGCTATAATCTCATTCAGCCGGTCCGCATATCGTGGGAGGTTCTCTCATGGCTCATTCGGATGACATCGCACTTATGGCGCACCTCATGCGCCGTGCCGGGTTCGGTGCGGGTCGCGAGGAACTGGAAGAGCGCGTAGCGAACGGCTACGAGGCCACGGTCGAGGAGCTCCTGTCCCCCGACCTTCAGGAGCAGGTCGACATCTACGACCTCTACCGCTACCAGCCCTGGGCGTGGAAGCCCGGCACCATCTACGGTATGGGGCACGCTGCCTGGGTCTACCGGATGCTCAACACGAATGCTCCCCTGCAGGAGAAGATGACCGTCTTCTGGCACGGGATATTCGCCACCGGCGTCTCCAAGGTCGACCATTGGGACGAGATCATGGACATGATCGACGCCTTCCGCGACAACGGCATGGGCAAGTTCCGCGACATCGTGCTCAGCGTCGCCCGCAACCCCGCCATGATCTACTGGCTCGACAACAACGAGAACCTCAACGGCCGCATCAACGAGAACTGGGGCCGTGAGCTGCTCGAGCTCTTCACGATGGGCGTCACCAACTACACCGAGGGCGATGTCTACGAGTGCTCGCGAGCCTTCACCGGATGGACGATGGCCCCAAAGCTGCCCCGGTTCCCCATGGGCCGTTTCGACTGGGAGTTCGAGTACCGCGACGAGATTCACGACCACACGGACAAGAGCTTCCTCGGACACGTGGGCGATCTCAGCGGCGAGGAGATCGTTGACATCGTCCTGCGTCAGCCCGCCACGGCGCGGTTCATAGCGCGGCATCTGTACACCTTCTTCGTGGCCGACGAGGCGCAGGTACCCGCCTGGTCGGTGACCCAGCCTCGCGACCCCGCTGCCATCGACCAACTCGTCGAAAAGCTCTACTGCACGGGCTACGACATCGGCGAGACCCTCCGCTTCCTCTTCAACTCCGACTTCTTCAAGGAGGCCCAGTTTGCGAAGGTCAAGAGTCCCGTCGACGTGATGATCGGTACGCTCCGACTCGTCGGAGGCTCGGAGTTCCCCGCGCCGGGCATTGGCAACCTCTCCCGGCAAGTCTCGTACATGGGTCAGGAACTGCTTAATCCACCCTCCGTCGAGGGCTGGCACACGGGACCTGAGTGGATTAACAGCGGCTCGATTATGACCCGCACCAATTTCTTCACCGACATGATCAGCGACGCCAACCGTCCGGGCATCCAGGCGATCACAGGCGCCCTTCGTAATCGGGGCGTACTATCACCCGAGGAGTTCGTCGACACCTGCCTCGATCTGCTCGGCCCCCTTGACGTCGATTCGGCATCCAGACAGGAGCTTGTCGACCACGCTTCCGAAGGCGGCCCCCTTACGTGGGAGTCGAATGGCGGCTATGACCGAACCGTAGCGCGCATAACGGAATTGCTGCAGCTTATCGTTGCACTGCGAGACTACCAATTCGCATGAGTCTCCGTCGGCGCCGCGCCGAGGAGTGAGGGATAGAGCGGGGAGAAACCACCATGACGACCACCAGCAAAGAACCCGTCCTCGTCGTCCTCCAGATGACGGGCGGAAACGACTACCTCAACACCGTCATCCCCTACACCGACGGGATGTACTACGACTACCGGCCCACCGTCGGCGTGGCAGAAGAGGATGTCATTCCCATCGACTCCACCGTCGGGCTGCATCCGGAGATGCGACCGTTCAAGAACGCCTACGACGAAGGAGACCTCGCCATCATACATGGCGTGGGATACGCCAACTCGCCGCGCTCGCACTTCCGGTCGATGGATATATGGCACACCTGCGAGCCCGACACCCTCGGCACCGAGGGATGGCTCGGCAAGGTCGTCAGGGAGCTAGACCCCGACAAGGAAAACGTCGTCACGGCCGTCAGCATGGGGCCGAGCATGTTCCGCGCCCTGTCAGTGCCTGGCGTCCCTGTCGCGTGCGTCGACAACCTCGACAGCTACGGTCTGATGACCAATGTCGAGGAGGTACAACAGCGTGACCGGCTCCTCGAACGCTACAAGCGCCTCTATGGTCCCGCCGTCGGTTCAGGCCCGGTGATGGACTTCCTCGGCCAGACGGGACTCGACGCGCTTGCGGGAGCCGACATCCTGAAGGTCGCACCTCAGCGCTACGAGTCCAGCATCGAGTACGCCGAGACATCCATCGGACGCAAGCTGCGAAGCATCGCGCAGATACACATGGCCGACCTTGGGACGCGGGTCTTCTACGTCGACCAGGGCAGCTACGACAGCCACTCCAATCAGGCCGGGATGCACGACAAGCTCCTCGCCGACATGTCGCGCGGCGTCCAGGACTTCTTCGACGACCTCCGGGCGCACGACGCGGCGGACAACGTCATCATGCTCATCTTCTCCGAGTTCGGTCGCCGTACCTACGACAACGGCTCAGGCACCGATCACGGCGCCGCCGGCGCGGTCTTCATGCTCGGCGACGCCGTCGCGGGTGGACAGTACAGCACCTACCCTTCCATCAAGCGCGAGGACCTCGAACAGGGCGACCCCGTCCCCAACCTCGACTTCCGCGGCGTCTACAGCACCATCATCGAAGACTGGCTCAAAATGGATGCCAAGCCCATAGTCGGAGGCACATTCGAGAAACCCCGCTTTTTGAACTAATCAAGGAGACCTTCGAATAACCCCCTCTCCCGTCGTGGGAGAGGGCTGGGGTGAGGGTGAATATCCATAACCCAGAACCTAGAACCCACCACCCACCAATGCTCACACAATCCGTCGCAGGCAGAACATACGACTACGATTACAACGTCGGATCCCGAAACATGGGAATGGCGATTAGCGTCGCGTTCGGTTCCGGCGACACCATCTACGTCCTGAGCCGCCAGCACGAGCAGCTTGCCGACGTCCCCTGGAACAAGACAGCCGTTCACGCCAAAGTAGGCAAGTACGAGGTCCCCGACACTCCCGGCAGCGAGGAGCTCCTCTTCGAGTTCGGACAGTACGGCGACGGCGACGGCGAGCTGGTCTGGCCGACCGGCATCGCCACCGACTCCGACGAGAACGTCTACGTCAGCGACGAGTGGCTCAATCGTATCTCCGTATACAACCCTGACGGCGAGTTGCTCAGCACGTGGGGTCGCGCAGGCACAGGCAACGGCGAGTTCAACGGCGCGGCGGGAATCGCCTTAGGCCCGGATGAGGCTTTCTACGTTGTCGATTCTCTCAACCACCGTGTTCAGAAGCTCTCCAAGGATGGCGCCTACATCGGACAATTCGGAAGCCTCGGAGCGGGTACCGGTCAGTTCAACTCACCCTGGGGAATCACAACAGACACTAGCGGCTTCGTCTACGTGGCCGATCACAAGAACCACCGCGTGCAGAAGCTCGATTCCGATGGGAACTACGTCATGTCCTTCGGCTCGTTCGGCGCTGGCAACGGCCAGTTAAACCGCCCGTCCGACGTAGCCGTAGACCCCGAGGGTGATGTCTACGTTTGCGACTGGGCGAACAGCCGCGTGCAGATATTCGACGCCACAGGCAGGTTCATTACGACCCTCATCGGTGACGCCGTGGAAATGGCGAAGTGGCACAAGCAGCAGGTCGACTCGAACGCCGACGTGCTCAAGGCTCGCCGCCGCGTGAAGACGCTTGAGCCTGAGTGGCGCTTCGCCCTGCCGTCAGGCGTCGACTACGATCCCGCCAAAAAACGCATCGTGGTATCCGATTCGCAGCGCTGGCGACTGCAGATGTACCGCAAGGACCCGGACTACATCGAGCCCCAGTACAACCTCTAGGGAGGACAACGATGATCGCCGTACTGACGCACCATTGGGCCAAACCCGGCAAGTTCGACGAGGCCCGCGCCCTGCTCGACGGCAACGGTCGCGCCCAGGCCAATTCGCCGGGCTTCGTCAGCCGCACCACAGTCCTCTCCATGACCGACCCGTCGCAGATCACATCCTTCGTGGTCTGGGAAAGCGCCGAGATCTACGACCAGTGGAAGGCCAGCCCGGAACGCAAGGTCACGATGGCCGGAGCCGAAGACCTTTGGTCCCAGCCTCCCGTCTCCGAGCGCTTTCAGGTAGCGGGGTAGTCTCTCTCCACCTCCTCGCGAATACGCATCTGCGTGAGCCCCGCCGCCGCTACGGCAAACAGCGCCGCGAATCCCAAGTACGCGAGCGTGTAGCTCTGGGTCACGTCGAATGTCCGTCCGGCTATGATCGGGGCGAGACCGAACGGGATCAATGTGAACATCGTGACCGTCCCCATGATGCTCCCGAAGTAGCGCGACCCAAAGCTCTCCTGCACGAGCAGCGGCATCAGTGCGCTGTGAGCGCCCATGCTGACCCCGAAGATCGGCAGTCCCACCCACGCCAACTCGGGAGAGATCACGAGCAGCACCGAGCCTATACACTGCCCGCTCAACGTCAGCATCATTGCTCGGCGGGCGGTTATCCGCTCGGACACGTATCCAAAGGTCGGCTTGGAGATAAGGCCCGCAACCGCCATCACCGTCACGGTAATGGCAGCCCATTCCGCTCGTACGCCGAGCTCCTTGAAGTGTGGGATGAGTTGAGGGAAAACCCCCGCGTGGGCGAAGCTGCCGAGGGCCAGCGCACCCACGATGGCGTAGAAACTTCGCGTTCTCGTCGCCTTCGATAGTGAGAGACCTGACAAGTTGGTAGTCATACCCGCCGCCGCCCCTGAGGAGTCGTCGCGCCCGCCCGAAGGCTGCTCTCGGATGAAGATCAATGCGATCCCCGCCAGGGCCACGGCGATGACGCCCATTGCGACGTATGCCGCCTGCCAGCCCGACGCTCCCAGTGTCACGTTGACGATGAAGGGAATGGTAATGCCGCCGAAGTTGATCCCGGCGACCGTGATGCCCATGATTCTGCCCTGCGAGTACGGGAACCAGATGGCAATCAGCCGTCCCGCCGGCAGTGCGGTTATGCCGGAGATGCCAATGAACTGCAGGAAGCTCAGCCCGTACCAGTGCCAGAGTTCCGTCATTGCAGGCCGGACGAGGAAGCTGATGCCCATGAGGGTGAGAGAGATGACCAGCACGGGGCGAGCCCCGTACCGGTCCATGAGCCGACCGATGATGGGTGAAGCAAGGCTGCCGACAGCAGTGAAAGACAGGGAGGCGGAGATGGCCGTGCGTGACCAGCCGAAGGTGGCCTCCAAAGGCTCTACGAAGAGGCCGAAGGCGTAGTTGCTCGACCCCACGTTCGCTCCTGCCGCGAGGAACAGGGTGCCCAGCACCAGCCACCGACGGTTCTCGTCCAGCAGTCGGGTCATCCCGATCTACTGTGCTGGCAGGGTTTCGAGTTCGGCCAGCGTGGGGAGGAAGACATTCCTGTACAGGGCGTCGTGCTCGTCGGCATCGGAATTCAGCATGAGGAAGAATGTCATCCCCTCGTCGTCACCCGATATTGCTATGGCGGTAGAGCGCTCCCCGTGCGAGAGCCGGTAGACTTCCCATTTCAGGCCGTCCAACTGGAGCGTCTGAGTGGATTCCTGCGGTATCGTGATCCCGAATTGCTGGGTAAACGCCGGGAGGATCTGTGAAGCTGCGTCGGTGGGCACCGCCTGTTGGATGATCGAGGTCGCGCCGCGATATGACTCGCCGTATATGCCCGGACCGAACTTGATCCATCCGGCTGGAACGACGGTTCGGATGCCAACCTGCCTGTCTTCCAGGGGTACCAGGGTGGCGCCGAGGGCAGGTGGCGTCTTGAACCCAAGCAGCGGAAGTTCCGCAACGCATGAGTCGTCCGGCTGTCGGTCTGGCGATCGGAGAAATTCCAGTGTTATGTCCAGCGAGCATCCGCTGGAATCCACAACGCCGTGGGCTGCGCTGGGAAACTCAACCAGGTGACCTGCGGCAAGGACGGAGGCGGCCCGTCGGCCCCACTCCGGCGGCGTGATCGGATCGAAGCCCCCCGCAAGGATGAGCGTCGGGATGTGCCCGGGAATGATGCCTTCCTTCAGGCCGGGCGTGGCGTTGGCCCCCCAGAAGCTGCAGACGTCGAACAGCGTGTCCGGCTCCAGGAATGGCGCCAGACGAGGGTGCAGTCTCGACGACGCTTCCACCCTCTCCTGCGAGCTGAATGGCGCTTCATCGGCGCAGTTGACGGAGAAGTGCATGCCGGAACTGCTGAAATCAATCTGGCCGAGCATCGTGCCGAATATGATCTCAAACGTCTCGAAATCATACTCACCGGCGTTGTATATAAGCTCGGGCAGCAGCGGGATGAACTCTTTGACATAGAGCGCGTCGAACACCGTATCGACGAGCCGGTCGCCGGTTACCACCACTTCGTGCGTCTGGCGGGTGAACGGGTTGAGTACGGTCGTTCGGCCCGGATTCTCGTCGAGCAAATTCGCCGCTTCGTAGAGTTTGGACTCAAGGTCTGGATAGGCCCTGTTGCACGTGGGGTTGGCGGCGCACTCATCGAAGAGCTTCCTGAATGCGCGTTCGGCATTCGGAACTATCGACGGGTAGAGGTCCACGTCAAGGGGGAAAGCCGAGTCGAGAATGACGCTGCGTATGCCCTCAGGGTGGTCGCGCATTGTCGCCATTGCCAGTCGCGTTCCGTAGGAAACGCCGTAAATGTTCCATTCCGATATGCCCAAGGCGTTCCGCAGGTCCCTCACGTCGGCGGCGTTCTCTGCGGTGTTGTAACCCGTGAGATCGACGCCCTCCTCGACGAGTCTGTCTCGACACGCACGCATGGCCTCGATGTGGAGTCTCTTCCGTTCCTCTTCGGTGAGGTGCTGGTTGAGAGTCTCGAACACGACCTGCGTGTCCTCTGAACAGTCAAGAACTGGCTGGGAGGTCCCGACGCCGCGTTGGTCGAAGACGATCACGTCGCGCTCGGCAAGGAAGTGTTCAAATAGGGGTAGTTGAAACACGGTCGTCTCGACGATGCTTGAGCCGGGCCCACCGGAGAGATACAGCAGCGGGTCGAGGGCAGGATTGCTCGACGTCGTGCCAATGACGATCACATGGAGCTCGATCATGCGGGAGTCCGGGTCGGTACGGTTCTCCGGCACGACCAGGTTGCCGCACTGCATGATGACTCCCTGCGGCTCTCTGGTACGGCATACGTCAGGCACGAAATAGGACTTATAGGGGAGCGGAGTTGCTGTCGCTGCAGTGGCGTCGGCAGGGGCAGGAGTTGGATCGGCAGCCGGTGGAACGATGGCTGGAGGAGCCACCGGAGTCGGAGTAGCCGTGGGCTGGTCCGGCACAGGGGTCGGAGTCACAAGTCTGGGTTCCAACTCCGGGTCTTGACCGCAAGCGATGGTGAGGGCAAACGCCATCACGGCAAACGGAAGGAGAATCGGTCGCAGCATCGTTATCGCTTTCAGGGTGTGTGTTCCAAATGGCTGTGCGCGTCAAGGAAGGCCGCTGCCTCTTCGGCCGTAGGCATGGCCTCGGTGTCTCCGCGGCGGGTGCAAATGAGAGCGCCGCAGACATTGGCGACTGCGAGGCATCGTTCAAGTGTTTTCCGGCGTTCCTCTCTATGAGAGGCGAAGAAGCTCTTGAGCGTGCCCTGCCGGAAGACCTCAGCAAGGAATCCGGCGATGAAGGCGTCGCCCGCGCCGACGGGATCTACGAAGTCTATCAAGTAGCCGGGATGTTCGACCAGACTCTCGCCGTCGCAGGCGATGGCCCCGTCGGCGTCGCGGGTTACGATGACCAGGCGACCATTCAGGCGCTGGAAGCGGCGGGCGTACTCCTCCGCCGAGAGTCCCCAGCCCCAGACGGTCTCGGCCTCATCATGTCCAACCTTGAAGACCCACGAGTATGGGAGCATCTGGTCGAAGACGGGGCGTGCCTCGGCAGGATCCCAGATCGGCGGTCGGTAGTTCACGTCGAAGGTGACGGGAATTTCGTTGTCGCGGGCAAACTCGATCGCCTGAAATATCGTGTCGTGTGTGGTCGCGCTGAGGGCGGGAGTGATGCCGGTGACGTGGAGCGCGTCTGCTCCGGCAAGGTGAGGACGGACGTCGTCGATGGATACTGTGCTGGCGGCGCTTCCCTTTCGGCGATAGGACTTTACGATGCTGCCGTCCTCAAGGTGGTTCACGTAGGCGATGCCGGACGGAAACTCTTGGACCTGTGGAGCGATGGCGGTCGTCCGCCCTTCGAGCGATCTGAGGATCGCGTCCCCCTCTTTATCCCTGCCGAGTTTGCTGACCCAGACTGTCTCGAGCCCGGGGACTGCCAGCCGCTGCAGGTCGAGGCACACATTGGACTCCGCGCCGGCGCTGTAGACCTCGTAGGGCCCGTCAACGGAGGGGTCGAACGGTCCAATATACTTGGCGTTGTACGAGACCATGGTCTCGCCGAAGGTTACGAGTCTTGCCATGCCTGTTGTCTGTTCAACGCCTCAGGGTACGTTCCGGCTGCATCTCTATTCTAGCATTTTGGTCAGGTCAAACTCAGGGCAGGCAAGGACTCCCAGGGCAATCGCATCTAAACGGAACGCATGATCGGAATAAGCCGCAAAACGCCTCTGGTAGGTCTTTTCCTCTGGTATTCGCAGGTGAGACTGAGTCCAGAACATTATCCAAAGCATCCCAGTGGAGGTGCCACGGTGATGCCTTGTAGCTGGACCATACCTGGAAATTTAGATGCGATTGCCCTGCAAGGACTCCCTACAGAGTGTGCAAAGGACGCCGAACAAACGGACTCGCGCTTCCGGAGACCTTTGCGTTACCCCGTTGCCTGTCATTCCGAATGAAGCGGAGCGGAATGAGGAATCTAGGATCATCGCTATTCAAGGGAAGTTCCGTAGATGAACGGTTCAAACAAGGACGGCAGGCCACCTTAGATTCCTCGCAGCGCTCGGAATGACAGACTGAAACGTAAGTCTCTCATAGGTCCGCCTCCCCAAGAATGACGCATGGTGGAAATGACGATTTGAGAAGTTTGGCGTACACTCTGATATGGATGACGACTTGGGGCGGAGTAACGATAATGTTAAAAACACCCTCAACCTGCCGGAGAGTGCTTAGGTGAACGCCGATACACAAGAGCGCCTTGACTCTCTGCTGCGAGAGTTCGAGGAGTTGGGATCCCGGCTTGTGGGGTATCCCTGCAACCAGGACTTTGACTACTCGGCTCTGCTCCCATTCCTGCGTTTTTCGGCCAACAACGTGGGAGACCCCTTCCACGACAGCAACTTCCAGAGCAACACGCACGAGATGGAGCGCGAGGTCGTGGGGTTCTTTTCCGACCTGATGCACCTGCCTCGGGACGATGCCTGGGGGTACGTGACGTCGGGCGGCACCGAGGGGAACATGTACGGACTGTACATGGGGCGGGAATCGTACCCGGAAGGGGTCGTGTATTTCTCACAGGACACCCATTACAGCGTGGTGAAGATCCTCCGTCTGTTGAAGGCACGGAACATCATGATAAAGAGCCAGGGAAACGGTGAGATCGACTACGACGACCTCCACGAGACGATCCGGATCAATCGCGACGTGCCGGTCATATTCATGGCGAACATCGGAACGACGATGAAGGGCGCCGTGGACGACGTGAGCAAGGTACGGGAGATTCTGGACGATCTGGCAGTATCTAACGCCTACATCCACGCCGACGCGGCGCTGAGCGGAATGATCTTGCCGTTCGTAGACGATCCGCAGCCGTTTGGGTTCGACGCAGGATTCGACAGCGTCGCTATCAGTGGGCACAAGATGATCGGGGCTCCCCTTCCCTGCGGCGTGGCTCTGACGAAGCGCGAGTACGTCTCGCGGATAGCGCGGTCGATCGAGTACGTCGGAGTGCTGGATACCACGCTAACGGGGTCGCGCAGCGCCCTAACGCCGCTCATGATGTGGTACGCTCTTCGCGAACGCGGGATCGAAGGATTCCGGGAGGCGGTGGCTGGGTGCCTGGAAGTGGCGGACTACGCGGTCGCGCGGTTCAATGACAGCGGCATGGATGCCTGGAGGAACAAGAACTCGGTGACGGTGGTATTCCCCAAACCATCGGATGAAGTGGTACGGAAATGGCAGCTCGCCCCCTACGAGGGCATCGCTCACCTGATTACAATGCCCCATGTGACGCGCGAAACGGTAGACGAGGTGGTCGACGACTGCCTGCGCCACCCTGAGTAAGACCGGAGGACGGCAGGATGAACAGAATCATCATTATGGCCAAGAACGAGGTGGGAGTCATTGCCGACATCAGCAGGACTCTGGCAGACGAGGGGATCAATATCGAGACCATCAGCGCCGAGGGAATCGACGAGACCGGCGCCATTACCCTGACCACCGACGCATACGACGAGGCAATTCGAGCCCTTACGAACGCGGGCTTCAAGGCGCTGTCCGACGATTCGCTGGTGCTCCGGCTGCGGGATGAGCCGGGATCGCTGGCACGACTGGCCGAGAGATTCAAGGACGCGGGAATCAACATACAGAGCCTGCACATCGTCGACCGCAAGGAGGGCCACACCATCGTTGCCCTATCGGTTTCCGCCGACGACCGCAATAAGGCGGAAACCCTCGTCGACAAAGCTTCATTGGTATAGCTGCATCGCAGTAGCGTGAACGGCGTTCCAAATTCGCCGCAGGCGGGCCCAAGAAGGGACCTCAAGACGGCGAGTAAATGTTTAGACTTCGTGAGAGCACCCAACACACACAGCCACCGTCATTCCGGCGAAGGCGGGAATCCAATCCCCTCTCCCGTTCACGGGAGAGGGCTAGAGCCTGCCCCTGCGTAGGCAGGGGGTGAGGGTTGTTCACCCCACCTACTCTAAACACTCACGTCCGGGGAGATTATATTGCCCGGCCTGGTCTGCCGGGGCTAAAATGGAATCCTAGGCTGGAAGTGCCGTTTCGGGTGCCTCCTCTGATTTACTCCCCCCGTTCTTCTTGCCGACCTGCGCGCAGTCGTGATCCAGTGGGGAGAGTCCAACCTACAAGGCTGACATCGTATGGGCAAGGGACGAGTAATAGTCGCAATGAGCGGAGGCGTTGATTCCTCCGTTGCGGCCCTGCTCCTGCACCGGCAGGGGTATGAAGTCATTGGCGTTACCATGCGGTTGTGGACGGAAGAGCGGGACGACGTTCCGGCCCACAGCAAGCGTTGCTGCTCGGTCGAGGACGTGCAGGACGCGCGTCGCGTGTGCCAGACGATTGGAGTTCCGCACTACGTCCAGAACTTCGAGCGCGAGTTCCAGTCGCACGTCGTGGACTACTTCATCGAGGAGTATGACCGTGGCCGGACACCGCATCCGTGTCTGGCCTGCAACGACAAGATCAAGTTCGACTTCCTGCTCCGTCGCGCCATGTTCCTGGATGCGGACTATATCGCGACGGGTCACTACGCCCGCATCAGGAACGGTGGGGCATCGTATCGTTTGCTCAAGGGTGCTGACCCAAGCAAGGACCAGTCGTACGTGCTGTTCATGCTGACCCAGCCGGAACTGGGCCGATTGCTGTTTCCGGTCGGCGAGTACCCCAAGTCGGAGATCCGGGAGATGGCCGCGGAGGCGGGCCTCCCAGTAGCCGACAAGCCGGACAGCCAGGAGATATGCTTCATTCCCGACGACAACTACCGGGCATTCCTGGCCGACAGGACGCGGCCACAGGCAGGTGATTTGGTAGACCTCGATGGCGAGGTCTTGGGACAGCATCCCGGTGTGCAGTTCTTCACCATCGGCCAGCGCCGCGGTCTTGGGCTGGACGGAGGGTCGGGAGAGCCGAGGTACGTCGTGAAGATCGACCCTGCGTCGAACCGGGTGACCCTGGGCGGCAAGGACGACCTGTACCGTTCACAAATGTGGGCCTCAAGGATCAACTTCCCTTCCGGAACGGCGAACGGTGAGTCGCTGAATGTGACGGCGAAGATCAGGTACAAGGCGTCGGAAGCGCCCGCCACGGTCACCGTGCACGATGGATACGCTGAAATCATCTTTGACCAGCCGCAGAGGGCAATCACGCCGGGTCAGGCAGTCGTGTTCTATCGAGACGAAGAGCTCGTCGGCGGCGGAATCATCGAGGTTGATTCGCCGGCTGCTGCATAGCGAGCTATCAAGCGACCTGATTACAACCGTTCGTGGTGAGCTTGTCGAACCATGAATAGTGACTTGAAGATTCACCCTTCGACAGGCCCAGTACTTGCTCCATTCTTGATACGGGGGCGAACGGCATTCCTTTTGGACACTCGCTTGGGTAACTGTTCAGACTTCGTGAGATCCCTCGACGTATACACAGCCACCGTCATACCCGCGAAAGCGGGTATCCACAGGGGTAAGGGGTGTTCGCCTCATCAAAGCTGAACAATTACCCATTTGAGCTTAGCGCGCCACTTTTGCCGGTGCTTCGGTATACTCTCTCCAGCCCCGCCGTCCCTGAGACGACGGCAGCGGCAGGTGGAATTTTGCCGTCCGGAACGTCGTCGACCGAAAACGTGCTATCCCACGCTCCCTATGATGAGGAGGAAGCCCTCCTGGAGCTTGGATACTCGTATATCGCCGGAATGGACGAGGTCGGAAGGGGTCCCCTTGCGGGGCCGGTCGTCGCCGGGGTGGTGGTCCTGCCTCCACGTCCCGAGGGCGCATGGCTGGACGGCATCCGAGACAGCAAGGCCATGACCGCAGCGCAGCGCGAGCGGTCGTACGAGGCCATTCTGCAGAACGCCTGGGGCGCGGCTACCGGAGAGGCATCAGCGTTCGAGATCGACGAGGTGGGCATCGTTCCCGCGACGGCGCTGGCGATGCGGCGCGCCCTGGATGCTCTTGCACTCATGCCGCAGTTCCTCCTCCTCGACGCCTTCCCGCTGTCGGACGTGGATATCCCGCAGAAGGCCATCGTCAAGGGCGACGCCCTGAGTCTCTCCATTGCCGCCGCCTCGGTGGTGGCGAAGGTCACGCGCGACCGGACAATGGCAGCGCTGGACATGAAGTATCCGGGTTACGGATTCGCGAATCACAAAGGGTATGGCAGCGCCGAGCACATTCGGAGCATCGAGAAGCTCGGCCCGTGCCCTGTCCACAGGTACTCGTTCGCTCCGATACGTCATTCCGGCCTCTCGCGATGACGACCCCGCGTCAACGTACGGGAGCGCTGGGCGAGGCGATCGCAGCTCGACGGCTTGCGACTGCCGGATACCGCATCATCAAACGGAGACACCGAACGCCGCACGGTGAGATCGATCTCGTGTGCGAGCATGAGGATACCCTCGTCTTCGTCGAGGTGAGGACACGTCGACCCGGTGCTTTTGGCGCGCCTGAAGAATCGATCACGCCGGACAAGGCCGCGCACATGATCGCATCGGCGGAGCACTACCTACAATGTAGCGGCGTGGAGTACCATGACTGGCGTATCGACCTCGTAGCAATCGAGCTGCATCACAACGGCAGGCTGCTGCGGTTTGAGGTAATCGAGAACGCGGTGGAAGGGCAATGAGCGCGATTCCCGACACCCATTCAAATTACGGTCTCTGGAGGCGCAATGACAATACCACTTGACCGGATCAAGTCTATGCCGGCGTTCTCGCCGTATTTCCCGATGCCGCCCGCTCGGTACCGCAACGCTCAGTTCCAGTTCGTGTACTTTCGGGTGTCCGAGACGGCCATCGACCGGGTACTGCCGGAGTGCTTCGATTTTCCGAATGACCCGATGTGCATGGCGACCGGCCTGACGGTGCCGTGGTCGGCGAACTACGGCGCATTCGACGAGAGCGCACTCTCCGTTGCGTGCAGGTATGAGGGTGAGGACGGCTGGTTCACGCCGGTGGCTTTCTTGAATTCCAAGTCCAGCATCCCGGCGGGACGTGAGATCTACGGCACGCCCAAGGTATGGGCCGATTTCGAGATTGGCTTCGCCGAGCGGGTGATGTATACGGATACCCTCGTCGCCGGCACGTCGATCATGAGCATCCGCTCTACTATGCGCCTTGAGTGCTCGCCGGACGACATGCCTGCATCAGAGCACTCATGGCGATTGAAGGCGGTCCCGCGAGCGGACGGCCAGGGGATGGACGTGCTGCAGCTCATCGACGGTGCTGACGTGAGCTCGGACACGGTTGTCCACGTCTGTCGATCGGGCGACGGAGTCGTGCAGTTCAACCCCTCACCCGTGTACGACCTCTCGGACTTCACGCCCACCGAGTACGTTGGCGCATACTACATGGAGTCGGACTTCACGGAGAATTGGGGCCGGATAGTCAGGGACTTCCTGAAGGACTGATGCACGTAGGCACGGCAAGGATAACCCTCCAGTTGCCCGAGAACGGCAGTCTCAAGGGCAAGAGGCGCGTGATCGGCTCGCTCATGGCGCGCGTCAGGAACAAGTTCAACGTGTCCATCGCCGAGGTCGACTTCAACGACTCGTGGCAGACCGCCGGGCTGGGACTGACGGCGGTGTCGAACTCATCGCGACACGCGGACGAGGTCATCACGAACGTCGTCAGCTACATCGAGTCAACGGCTGAGGACGCCTACATATCAGACATCGACCGCGAGGTGCTGTCGGGATTTTGACGGAGATCCGCCACCCTGCTACCACGGCTGAGCATAGCTCGGACGGTTCGCGAACCGCGTCACGCCCGCCTCGATTCTCACCGACGTGGATGGCGGAAGCTCCACGACGAAGTGCCCGCCATTTACGCGCATGACACGTTCCGTGACGGTCTTGCTCTCTGAAAGCCATCCAAGAGGATCCAGTACCGACGCGGTGCCAGTGCGGTCGAGTACCTTCACCTCATTGAACTGGTGCTCACCGAAAACGCCCGCTTGGACGATCAACCTGCGCATGGTGGTTGTGCCGACGTTGACCAGTTCCAGCCCCGTTTCGTCCGGTCCAAGCTTGGTGACCAGTGCCGCCACGTCCGGGGGCAGTCCCGGTCTGGCGCGGTCGATGTCGAAATAACGGACGCTTCCACGTTGGAGGCCCCCGTTGTAAATGTTCTGCGGAGCGCCCGTCGTCACCTGCGTCAGGCCCTTCGCCACGAGTGGGTTGGCGGCCTCGCAGCCGTAGTCCCTTCGCTCCGGGTACTCCGGATGCAGGGGAGGCCAGTGGTTGTCTCGGATGATCGTCTCCACGTCTCGGGTGTCCTGTCGCATCGCCTCCAACATCGCCAGCACGAAACGAAGCTCGGCATACTGGATCTTGAGCGGCCAGTCGGGATTCCTGCCGTCGTAGAACTGGAATCGGCCGTACTCCGAATCGCCGCTCCTCCGGTCTCGCTGGCTGTCGACTTCGTTCCAGTCTCGGTGCGGGTCGTGGTCACGCATTCTCAGAATGGTGTTGCGGTCCGTTTCATTCATCGAGGCGTGATAGAGGTGCGAAAGTTCGTATATCCCCATCTTTCCGAAGTCGCGCCATCGTGCCTCGGCGTTCGTGTCTTTCACTACCTCCCGCGGCGCGAATCCATGACGCATTGGTATTAGGAGGTCGCCGCTCTCGTCAATCTTGGCACGAGCAAGTAGAGCGTCGATCGGCGACCTGATGAGCTCCAGGTAGCCGGTATCGCCCGTGAGTAGGTGGGCACACTCAGCTCCCACCGCGACGGTGAGCAGGAGGTTGCCAGCCCCTCGATCGCTTGCCCAACCCTTCACACCACCCCACCACTGGCCGTTGCGATGCTCTCCGATTTTGCCGGTAGGCCCGACGTTGTCCGGAATGATCCCACCGTTCTTTCGTGTCCTATCGAGCCATGCCTCGACATAGTCCAGCACCCATTGCCGGTACTTTTCCTCGCCGGTGTAAAGGAAAGCATTCGTCACCATCGCCGTGGCGCCGAGGTTCTCCGGGACATCGCCATCCAAAGCCACCCTATCGAACGCCTCGACGACTTCACGCCGTCGCCGGGGATCGTCCCACCACTTCGGTTCCAGGTCCTTGATCGCCGGGTAGAGGAGATGATGAGAGTCGACGCCTACCGGGCTTCCGTCGCCCTTGGCCCATCGCTCCCAGTCCCGAACGATGGAGCGATGCAGGAAACCACCGTAGTTTGGATGGTCCAGCCACGCCTTCACAAACTCGATGTCCTCAGTGGTCTCGCCCAGCGAATGGAGCAGAGGGACCTTGCTCCCCGCATGTCGAAGGGGCCCTTCGCTGCCGTGATACGGCGACCGGATGATGCGGTGATTGGGATCGTAGTTGGGGGCGTTTGGGTCCTCGCCCATGTACAGACCGGCGAACCTCGTCGCCCGGCGGATGTTCTCCTCCAGGGTCGGATCGGCCAGTCCGAATTCGTAGAAGGACTGCGAACCCTCACCTATGTGGAACCAGTCGGAGTTGTACGGGATATTCAGGTTCCAAAACTCATTGTGGAGCTGCGGCATGTAGAACTGATGGTGTGGAGTTCCTCCATCGTCTCCGGTGTCCTCGTAGTAGCGGGTTGTGGCGTTCCAGAAACCGAGGGCGTAGTCGAGAATCCGGTCGGACCCGCCCAGAGCGTAGAAGAGCCCCCAGTTGTGCATGATCTCGTAGATGTCGTCGACGTCCTGGACGTAGTACGTGCTCAGGTCCGAGCGACAATACTTCTCGACGAAATAGTCTGCCGCCTCCTCCATGGTGCTCATCAGCTTACGCTGGAGAAGCGCCCACTCCGGAGGCGGGCCAAGCTCCGTGGCTCGGATGGTCGGCATGTCGCGAGTGGGGACTGGCATCGGGAGACGCTCCTATTCCGGATTCCCTAGTTCAGGTCGACCTGATAGCGGGGGACGATGGCGAAATCATAGTCCTGTCTTTCGGGGTCGGTCAATCGTCGCTTTGCGATTGGTAACTGTTCAGACTTCGTGAGAGCACTCAACGCACGCAACCACCGTCATACCCGCGAAAGAACGTCACCCCGTACCACGATACGGGGCGGGTATCCACAGGGGTGGGGGATGTTCACCCCATGATCTCTGAACACTCACAGGTAGACCGCTGACAGGGGTATGTAAAATGGGATTGCAGCTACGATCCGACCACCGCAACCCTGTCATTCCGAGCGTAGCGAGGAATCTAAAATCCATAACCGCAAGACCGGACAGCCAAGGCAACGCTTCTCATCATGACCAATAGTCAAACCGGGTAAGAATTTTCCATGTCAGCTTTACGTTGTGACAGTCATTTTAGATTCTTCGACTCCGCTCCGCTCCGCTCAGAATGACAGTGAGGGGGATCCTTTCTCATTCATGGAACCGGATTGATGGTCAAATACATACCCCTGTCAGCAGGTAGACCGGGAGCGCTGCACCGCTGTACCCTATCGTCGAGAACTGACATTGGGACTGCCTGAATGAAGCAACTGATCATACTCCTGCCGCTGCTTGCCGTTTTGATCGTGGCGTGCGGGGATTCCGATTCGGATGAAGAAGAACAACCGGCCGTTTTCGCCCAGCGCGACCTGACAGTGCTGGTCGGTGGAGCTAGAGGAACGAGTTCGCTCAACGAGTACTTCCCACGCGCCGTGGAGATCCGTGCGGGCGACACCGTGACGTGGCGCATGAACGGGAACGCGGACGACCCACACACGGTGACGTTCGCCCGTGACCTGAACGAGGTGGTGGATATCGTTCCGAGGCCGAACGGCGCTCCGGGCGAGTTCATATTCGCGCCGACGCTTGTCGACCCTTCCCGCAGACCCGGCGGACCGGTGGAGGAGTACCGCGAGGGCGGCTACTTCAACTCCGGGATAATGTTCGGTTACCAGTTGGGCGAGGATGTGCCGATTATCGATACATTCACGATGAGGTTCCCCGAGCCGGGGACGTACCGCTATATCTGCGGTATCCACGAGTTTCACCGCGGCACGGTTGTCGTTAAGGAGACGTCCGACCCCGACCTGCCTACCCAGGCAGACATCGACAGGGAGGCGCGGATCCAGATGGAGTTCGGCCAGGGGATCGTGGACTCGCTCCAGACACTGGTCGCCCAGGAGACGACCGTGCTGGACGTGGAGGTCGGGCCCGACGGAACGTCGCGGTACATGGTGGCGGCGGGCATGGGCACTCCTGAAGCCGAGGTGCTGGAGTTCTTCCCGCGAAACCTCCAGATACAGAAGGGTGACACAGTCTCTTGGGTATCGACGCGATTCCACGCGGTCGTCTTCGCCGGAGACGACGGGTTGCCCATCTTCTACCAGACCGAACGGCGCGCTCGCGGCACTCCGTATATTGTTGCGAACCCGTGTGTGCTCTTCCCATCCGACCAGGCGCCGGGCGACGCCTTTCCCGATAATCCCTGCACTCCACCGCCGGAGGGGCCTCCCTCACACGAATACGATGGTACGGGCTTCCGAAGCTCGGGACTGATAGGATACGGACAGCGTCCCGGTGGACTTGGGTACTCGCTGACATTCACCGAGGCGGGTACGTTCTCGTACTCGTGTCCCATTCACCGGGGCATGGTTGGGCGCGTCACGGTCAGCGACGGGTAACGACGGAGACATCAGCGTGCGAGTTGAAGGCAAAGTCGCCCTTCTGACCGGAGCGGCCGCGGGCGTCGAGGGCCGCCTGAAGGGACTGGCCGGCACTGCCGCAAGGCTGTTGGCGCGCGAGGGCGCGAGCGTAGTCCTGACCGACGTGAATGACGCACTTGGCGAGGAGACGGCCGCCCAGATACGCGCCGAGGGAATCGAAGCGACGTACTTTCGCCTCGATGTAACCGACGAGGCCGCTTGGCAAGACGTCATCGCTGGAACGGTGGACTTGTACGGGCGGCTCGACGTACTGGTGCACTCCGCGGGGGTTACGTATCGCACGACCGTCGAGGAGACCACCGAGAAACTGTGGGACGCGCAGATGAACACTCATTCCAAGGGTGCGTTCTTCGGGACGAAGCACGCAATTCCCGAGATGCGGAAGGTGGGAGGCGGTTCGGTCGTCCTGATCTCTTCTCTCGCGGGACTGGTGGGCGGCGCGTCGTCCACGGGCTACCACACTGCCAAGGGCGCTATGCGCCTATTCGCCAAGACGGCGGCGGTCCAATACGCCAGGGAGAATATCCGCGTAAACACGATACATCCGGGATTCGTCCTGACGCCGATGTTCGAGCCGCTGATACATGATCCGGGGCAGGTGGAGACTCGATTGGCGAAGGTACCGATGGGACGGCTCGGCGAGCCCGAGGAAATCGCGAGCGTCATCCTGTTCCTGGCGTCGGACGAATCGTCGTTCATCACCGGCGCGGAGCTTGCTGTGGATGGGGGCTACACGGCGCTCTAAGACTCACGCCTCCATCCTCGCGATGGTCGCCAGATCGACTCGCAGGGCCCGGAGGCTTGCAGCGATCATGATGGCGAGGAAGACCGCGAACAGGGCCACATATACCGGCGCGAGCAAGGTCCAGTCCGTTGTGGTGAGAAGGGAGGGAACGATGGTTCCTCCGGCTTCGCTCTCGGCCAGCGGTGACACTATCAGCAGGCTCATACGAAATCCTGCCCATGTCCCAAGCGCTAACGCTATGGCGATGATGGCCATCTGCTCGAAGGCAATGAGAGCGACAAGCTGCTTGCCCGTTAGGCCGAGCGAGCGAAGAAAACCGGCTTCGACGCGGCGCCGCCGGTCAGCCAGTATGAGGTAGCTCACGTACCCGGCCGCGGCGGCGGCAACCGCGATCACGAGTGAAAAGAGCGCGAGGGCCCGCCAACCGGCAGACATGGCCGGCGAAACGTTCGTCTCCTCCAGTAACGTTACGCGGTCGCTGGTCTGCATGAAGAGCTTCTCGCTCAGCTCGGCGGAGAGGGCCTCGACTTCGTCATCCTCGTCGGAGGCGGTGCTTATGTAGACCTCGTTCGGGTCCAGGGCATACACGGAACTCAGGACGTTAACGTGGCCCAACAGCAGGTCGACGTCGGTGATTAGGAACCTGTCGATGCGTTCGCTCATCGTCGGGAAATTCTCGACGGCGTCCGTAACGACGACTGTTATCTGCCGTCCGGCCAGCTTGAGGGTGGTGGTGACGCCGATCCACAGCCCCGACTGCTCCAGCAGCGTCTCGGACAATACGACCGGCAGAAACTTTCGAGTAGGGGCCTTGTAGAACCCACGCACGCCGTGGTCTGTTGTCTGGCCGAACGTAAACTTGGCTGAAGCGCTTCCGCGGTAGGCTCCCGCGGTGAAATGCTCCAACTTGTCGGGGCGGAGGGGATCGGTAACGATGGGCAGCCACGTGAACACGGAGCTCTCAAAGTCCTCTATGACCACGGTACGGTCCTCTTCACCGACGACCGCGTGAATTTCATCGACCAGGATCGTGCCGGCCGTTATCCCTCTCTGCCGGATGTCGCCGTGATCCTGCACGTGCACGGCGACCAGCGTAACCGGCTGCTGCATCCAGTTTGGGATCTCCGTTGTCATGAGCTTCCACTCGGGGTCGCCCACCTCCTCCAGGAACACCGTATTGAGGAGCCCGTCCCTTGCTCGGAGCAGTATATTGACGTCCAGGCCGGGGTAGTGCTCTGCCGGCAGGGCCCACAGGCCGATGCTCGTCGTTCCCTCAGGCAAGACGGCAACGGACGAACCTGCTTGCGGTCGGAGGTCTGCCACCACTTGGGCGAAGGGACGCTCGGAAAAGTCGTCGCGATACCAGGAGACTCGGTCGAACTGGGCGGAGTCGATGCCGAACACCTCGAAGTTGAGAGGACCGAACGATCCATCGGTGCGGACGGCCTCTGCGGCGAGTGCCACGGACGGTTTCTCACGGAAAGAAGACACCCCGCCGATGAACTGCCGTGCAAGGTTGACTCGGACATCGCCGGCAACGTAGTGCCGCACGCGGTCGAGTCTGCTCCTCTCCAGGGTCCCACCCACGGTCGTCGCAAGAACGCTCACTCCGGTAACGAGTACGACCAGCACTACCAGCCAGGTGTACTGCGTTGGCTGCCTGATGACGTGCCTGAGGATGATCGCCACCCAGATGGGCGTGATGCGGGTCAACATCCGGAGAACAAGAAAGAGCGGTCTGCCGATTGGCACCGCCGCGAGGGCGACGAACGGCCAGAACAGAAAGCTGCCAATTTCAATTGAGCTTGTACGATAGAAGGCGAACACCAGCACCGCCTGCAGGAGAACGCCGGACACGACAAGTACCTTCAGGTCGGTCCTCGACGTTGCCCAATAGACGCCGCCGAATGCCGCAAGAATCGCTGCGGCCACGGGCCAGTTCTCGACGCCCTCGCCACGAAGGCCGTTTATCACGACGACTGGAATGAGCACGCCCAATGACACAGTCGCTACCGCGTGGAGCAACGCGGGCGACTCCCCTCCGATGTAGCTGGCGAGCAGAGGGAAGAAGCGCATGAACAGGAGTCCAACGGCCATGAGGAACAGAATGGGAGCCAACAGCAGCGCCTCATTCACGTCCACTTCCCCAAAGAGTCCGCCTGACACAATCTGCCCGCGAGCCTGAAGCTCCCAGAAGACCATCCCGCCAATGACAAGCAGGAGGATATCGAGATGGTAACGGTGGATGAAGGAAGCGCCGGGAGGTCGGGCAGCCGAGAAGCGCTGCGCAAGAATCCCTCCGCGCGCCATCATCACGCTTGGAAGCACCACAGCGGCGAGACAGATCAGGCCAACCACTCCTGCGACTATGAATGGTAACGCCTCGGGAACGATGGGCAGCGGCCCACCGCTCGTAAGCTCTCGGAAATGTGGAGTAAACCCCGCCGCCATGACGAGCGCTATCGCTAGCAGTGGCGAAACGATCACCGCCGACAGGGTGATCAATATCCCTTCGAACGAGTAGATACGCAGCAGGGCGACGAGACCAAAGCCCCTCGTGCGGATGAGCGCGAGGTCTTCTTCCCTGCTTCGCACAAGGTAGCTGACCATCGTTCCGAGATAAAACACGACCGTTACCGCAAGGACGGCGAGCAGGAGAATCATTGGCGTGCGGGCGAAGAAGGCCCTCGCCTCCGCGCCATTGATGATGCGCGGCACCGGCGACAATACGTTCGTGCCGAACAACTCGGCGTTCAACTCTCTCTCGAAGTCGTCAAGTCGCCTGAGCGTTTCCCCACCTGACCAGGACTTGAGCGCGTCAGGCTCCATCTGAATGAACCATATCGCGTCCATGACGGTGCCCGGCAGGGTCGGACTGACCGCCTCGGAGACGGCATTCTCCCTTATGAACAGCGGCAGGGGCGGAGGGCCGGACTCAGGGTCGTACCTGACGGGTGGGTTGAGCATCCCGCTCGCGATCGAGACCAGCGTGCCGTCGAGGCTCGTGCTATCGACGATCCCCACGACGCGTATGGTTATCCTGGCAGGAGCCTCCGCTGCAGCCCCTACGGTTACCTCGTCGCCCACGCCGATACCGTACAGTTCAAACGCGTTCTCACTGACGACCGCCTCGATGACGGGCCCGTCCGGTCCCTGCTGAACGGTCGGGGCGGCGTTTGTGCCGAAGACCATATTGAAGAAGGAATCGCCGTTGGTGAGGCTGCGTACAATCGCCGTGGGAGGCACCAGGCCTGTCTGCTCCTGGGTCTCGCCGACGCCGACCCAGAGATTGTGAGTGCTGAGGATCCTCTCTCGCCCGCCATAGACCGGACGGATGTGACTATCGACCGCATCGTCAACGATTCCCTCGATCTCCTGGAATCGCGACTCCGTGAGGATGAGGTTGTTCGTGAAGATGAATGCAGTCGTCCCCGACCTGCCGAGGTCGTCGATCTCGAGGTTGATGCTCAACTGCGTGAGGGACGCGATGTATACCGGCACAGCCGAAACAAGCGTTGCGGCTGCAAGGACGCCGATCACTACGCTGGCCAAGAGCCACCGGCTGTTTGAAACACGTCTGCGTACCAGTCCCCGGATTGTGAGGGAGTGCATTCTAATACGTCGCCATTGATGCTGGACGGGATGGTGTCGTCGTCACGATGCCGGCGGTCGGTACGTCCAAATGGCCCAGTATTATCTTTCGCACGTGTCGCCTACGTGATCCGGAATACCAGTGAATCGTACAGCATCGCCAACGCTGATTCCAAACAACTTGGCCTCACCGGCGTTGATCTCGAGATTATATGCCGCCGGAACTGCGGAGCTATAGGAAGGCAGTGCGGACGTTTCCGTGCCCGGCTTTGGAAAGGGTACGTCCGACGTAATATCCACGACCCGGCAGTCTTCGGATATCCACACGAAGTCCAACGAGAATCGCACCTTTCTCATCCAGAACGACGACGCCTGCCTGTCTTCGAAGATGAACAGCATTCCCGTTCCGGGTTCGAGGCCATCCCTGTCCGAAAGTCCCTTCGTACGTTCCACTGAGTTGAGAGCCAATTCGACGGGTAGGACGGAGTCGCCGATGATGATGGATGCGTTGAGTTCAAGTACCTCGAACGTGGGAACGGGGCTCGGAGTCGGGGGAGTCGCAGGTAGCACGGGTCGAGTTGAGGTCTCGTTCGTGCCCGGCAAGGTTGCGGCAGTCGAGGTCTCGTTTGACGGCGTGTCAGTGGGCGTGCGCGTAGCCCTGTCGAGCACAGTGCCAGGATTTGTCGGAGCAACGGTGGACTGCGCGCTCCCCTCAGGTGTTACCAGCACAGGCCGAAGGCCTGAACCGCACCCGACGCAGAGTACGAGCGCGAGGAATGTCAACGCCAGAGCTACATGCCTCACGTGAGTTCGACCACCGTAACGCCGATTCCTCCCTCACGGTGATCGGCGTAGCGATACGACTTCACGAGGGAGTTCCTGTCGAGAGTCTCCTGCACGCTCTGGCGCAGGACTCCGCGCCCCTTGCCGTGGACGATGCGCACCGAGTCCGCGCCGTTGCGGAGCGCCTTGTCTAGAAACTCTTCCACGGAGACCGCAGCTTCGTCGGCCCGCATTCCCCGGATGTGCAGTTCATTGCTCATCACGGCGGGTTCGAGGTCATAGTTGATGCTCCTGGCGGTGGCGGGCTCTTCAGGCGCAACCCCGCCTTCTATAGGAGTCAACCTGCTCACGTCGAGGCTGAATCGCGCATCGCCGACGATTACCGTCGCCTCCTCATTCTCATCGTCGATGGACTGGACGGTTCCCTGCAAATTCAGACCCCGAATTCTCACGACATCTCCAACACGGACGGGTCGCGCCGGTTCGGGCTGGGGTCCTACCGATGCGCGTTCGTGTTTCTCGACTTCCGTCCGAGCCTGCTCCAAGTCGAGGCGCGCGCGCTTGATGGCCTCGTAGTCGACCGGCTCGCCGCCGGGCGCGTCCCACGACATTGCGGCCTCCGCGCGACGGAGCATACGCTGCGCGTCCTCAAGCTGCGCGGACAGCTCTGCCCGCATGGAATCGAGCATATCCTCGCGTTGGGCACGAAGATCGCTGAGCTCATCCTCTAATGCCTTGCTTGCCGACTCCGCCTCACGCTTGGCGTCCTCGGCATCCTGGAGCATCGACTTGAGCTGCATGCGCTGGCTCTGCAGTTCGTCGAGCCAGTCCTCGAACTGCATGTACTGCGGCTCCATCAGGCGCGAAGCCTCGTCCATGATCGCCTCCGGCAGACCAAGACGGCGGGCCACCGACATCGCGTAGCTCCGGCCCGGAATGCCCATCGTCAGGTGGTACGTCGGACGCAGCGAATTCGGCTCAAGATCAACGCTGGCGTTCATCATTCCCTTTGACGCCTCGGCAAATGCGGCGACAGTCCGGTGGTGCGTCGTAACCACCGTCTTGACGCCCTTCACGGCAAGGTGGCCCAGCACCGCCTTCGCGAGCGCTGAACCCTCTTCAGGATCGGTACTCGTTCCCAGCTCATCGAGGAGCACTAGGGATTTGGGCGTGGCGTGGTCGAGTATCTCGATGACGTTCAGCATGTGAGAGCTGAACGTCGACACCGACCCCGCGATGCTCTGCTGGTCTCCCACGTCGGCGTACACCCCGTCGAAGATGGGGAGGACGCTCCCCTCCGCCGCCGGGACGAAAAGCCCTGACTGGTGCATCAGGGCGAGCAGCCCTACCGTCTTCATAGCGACGGTCTTGCCGCCGGTGTTCGGACCGGTTATCACGAGGACGGACGACTCCGCGTGGATGCCGACGGAAACCGGGACGGCGTCGTCCCCAAGGAGCGGATGTTGCGCGTTCATGAGCCGTATAACGATGGGGCCAGAGTCATCGTTATGCCCTACCTGCACCGGAACGCCGTTCAGCCGGGCGCTGTACCGCGCCCGGGCCATGATGAAGTCGAGACGGGCGGTGAGCCGCATCCCCATTCTGATGTCGTCCGCCACCTCGCCTACAAGCTCTGAGAGGTCGATGAGCACCCTGCGCGTCTCCTCGTCCTCTTCGAGCGCAAGCTCCCGCCAGGTGTTGCAGGCGTCGACCGTCGCGAACGGCTCGATGAAGAGCGTGGCGTCCGTCTTCGACACGTCGTGGACGATGCCCGGCACCTTGTGACGGAGTTCCGTCCTCACCTGCAGCACGAGTCGGTCCGAGCGCACGGAGATCACATTGTCCTGCAGCGCATCCTCGCCTACGGGCGACCGCATCACCCGCTCCAGGGCCTCGACTGTCCTCTGGTATGCGGCCCGGACGCTCCGGCGCAGTGGGCCGAGCGTGGGAGTCGCGCTGTCGAGCACCTCACCGCGAATGCCGATCTTCGCCTTGACTTGGCGCTGAACCTCAGACACGTCAGGGATGCCAGCCGCTATCTCGGCCAGAACGGGCGCGCTGGCCGTGTTGCGCGCAAACGCCGTCCGCGCCCTGCCAAGCACCTCCAGCGAGTCCGCCACTTCCAAAAGTTCCTTGCCCGTCAGCACTCCGCCGAGACTCGCCCTGTCGACGGCCTCGCCCGCGTCCACCCTCGCGCTCAGGTCGGGGTCACCCGACTCTTCGAGATAGGCCACGCCGTCGCGAGTCTCCCGCTGGAGTTCCTCGACCTCTCGCGCCGTGTAGACCGGCTCAATTCCCCTCGCAAGCTCCTCGGCCAGAGGGAACGTCGTGTTGGCGACCACCGCCGCCTGCACGTCCGGGTAGTCCAGCGCGTCAAGCGACTTGCGCCGAATCAGGTCGATAGGAGATTTTTTCCCGGAGATGGAGTTGACCATTGGGTGAGGTGCGGGGGTGATATTGCGACGCAGAGGAGACTCGCATCGCAAGTCTGGTTCGAGTGTTCAGCCTCTCAATTATATCCGATTCGAGGCATAGCGGCGTTGTATAATGACCTCCGCCCCTCTCCCGTCGTGGGAGAGAGCCTGCCCCGTACTCGATACGGGGGTTGGGGTGAGGGCAAACACCTGCCCCCGCCGGATTACCACCGCAGGGAGGAACGAAATGGCACGCAGCGTCACCGTGCAAGCGCCCGCCACGAGCGCCAACATGGGGCCGGGCTTCGACTGCCTCGGCATCGCACTCGACATTTGGAACACCGTGCGCGTCGACACCGATGCGACCGGGTTCGAGATACACGGCCTCGGACGCGACGAGCTTCCGACCGGCCCGGACAACCTCGTGGCGCGTGCCTTCCAGCTCGCCTGCGAGGAGGCAGGCCAACCCGCGCCGTCCGTCCGCTTCACCTGCACCAACGAGATACCGCTGGGACGCGGACTCGGCAGCAGCTCCGCCGCCGCGGTCGCGGGCATCGTCGCCGCCAACGAGCTGCTTGGACGCCCCTTAAATGACGCGCGCGTCCTGGCCATTGCCGCCCGCATCGAGGGACACCCCGACAACTCCGCCGCCGCCCTCTACGGCGGATGCCAGGTCGTCGTCCACGACGGAGACCGCCTCGTCACCTCGACCGTCTCCATACCGGAGCGACTCAGCGCCGTCCTCTTCGTGCCGGAGATGCCCATGCCCACCGCCGAGGCCCGCTCCGTGCTCCCGACCGACATATCCGTCCAGGACGCCGTCTTCAACATGGGCCGCGTCGGACTCCTCGTCAACGCCCTCGCCACCGACGACCTCGACCGCCTCGCCGTCGCCACCCAGGACCGCCTCCACCAGCCCCCGCGCCAGTCGATCTTTCACCCCATGAAGGTCATCATGCGCGCCGCCCTCGACGCCGGCGCACACGGCGCTTTCCTCTCAGGCGCCGGCTCCACCATCCTCGCCCTCTCATCCGCCCGCGAAATGACCATCGGCTACGAAATGGCCGAAGCCGCCTCCAAAGCCGGCGTCGACGGCGACGTAATCGTCACCAAGCCAACGGCCGCGGGCGTGCGCGTGGTGGGGTGAGGGGTACGGTGTCTATTGGGGAGACGAGGATGGGGAATTAGATAGATGATTCCCCATCGTTAAGCCAAAACGAGATACTGGTGCGATGTCACTGTTCCTTTGTCTCGAATTCCATGAGATTCAGTGTGAGTTACGCTCTCTTCGAATCTATCAACCACCCGGAACCATGGCGAGGAGACGCGCACTAGCGCATCCGACATATTGCTCTTACGGCTCTTGCCTAGGTGCAGAATCAGCACTCCATCCTGCCTGAGTCGCTCGCGAGCCTGTCGGAGCACTGATTGGTAGACTGTGAAACTACGCTTTTGTCGCTCATCGACGTATCTATGTGGTTCCAGCGAGAAGTCGTTCCTTCCCCAACCGCAAAACCATAGCCGTATCCAGTTCGCGAGATAGAAGCGAGTACTGTCGAAGAATGGTGGAGAAGTTATGATTGCATCGACCTCCGTAACGCATCCTGGCCAAGGGGCCGTAGCGTCTTGGAGAAGTGCCTCTCCTTGTACGAAACATCCCGGTAAGGGGGTGTCCATCATCCGCCTTGCCTTCTCTCGAAGACGGGGTATGAGAGCGCGATATTCTGTCGGCCCAGTGGGGGCAAATGGAGTTATTGGATGAGATCGACGGCTCAAGGCGTAGGGTCGATTCCCGTGTAGGATGTGAAGGAGGCATGCAAGGACGAAGGCCTTCGCTGGAGTTTCCTGCAAGCGTTGAAAATATCCCCTCGCCGCCAGTATCTCCTTGAAGGTTCTATCGTGGAAGTAAGTCTCTAGTGGACCGTTGAAAGCCACTTCGCGCGCTACAGACCGATCAATCTCCTCCTCTACGGCGGTGTTCATATATTCCTCTAGGTCGTCGATAAGGCTGATAGTCTGCAACTGGTTAGGAGGAGTCAATTTTGCCCTCATGATTGCGAGAGCAGCTGGAGAGATCTCGAATCCGATACCTCGACGACCAGTAAGGCAAGCTTCGAACGGAATTGTGCCGACCCCAGCGAAGGGATCAAGGACAGTTCCATTCGCGGGTGCAAAGACATTAACCAAGTGACTAGCGAGAGAGGGTTTCATCTTCCCTTGGTAAGAGCAAATGCTATGTCTCGCATTGCCCCAGTTGCGCTTTGCATAGGGTGCGCTCTGGTGAGGAAGGTCGGCCTTAAAGGCCTTCCACCCATCAGCGAACGGTAACGACTGAACGGTTGCCCGCCCTTGTGCAGTGGTGCTAGGAGCCACAAACTCGAATGTGAGGAGAGTCTGAGAGAGGGCGATCTCTGTGCGGGACATTCTCGTTCTCAGCACTTCGCTCTTTAGCAATCGAAATCCGTAGTCGGCAGCTACCTCGACTAACAGCCTGTCTGTTGGAACGTGGATCCCGCCGTAGGCGGAGTCCCCAATGTCGAGGAAAACTGGTGCGCCTGACTTCATGTGATGGGCAAGTCCAGCAAATACTTTCGACATACCACTAAGATACGATGACACCATCCTAGGGATTCTAGAATCATAGGCATTGTTCTTTAGGTCAGATACCACCGCGCGTGCGGCGTCGAAGCGAACTGGCACTTCGGCTCCCCGTACATCGTTGATTCCCGCAGTGATTGCCGCGTCGCGATACGAACGAAGATCTGATTTCGACTTAAGCGCTCTCACGAACCATAGTTCGAGTTTGGTGTTCCGTATGTAATTGGTTCCATTCAAATACGGTGGGCTCGTGACTACCGCGTCGATACCGAGTGGAGGAATTCGATCAAGACGTTGCGCGTCCGCCGCCACCAAGAGCGGCCGTTCCGTTATATCCTCGATTGCCTCGACATCGTCTGCGATAGCTAGAACCCGGTTGCGGAGCCCGTCAATGAAAGGCTCCTTTCGATCCAATTCGCGTCCCTTTCGATATCGCAAGTCGCCAGCTCGGATAAGGAACGAAGCAGGCTGGAGAGAGGCGATTGCGGCAACCTCAAACAGATCGCGAGTTAGTTCGGTTCCTGTCTCTGCCACATCGATAGCGCGCCGTACTGATAAGACGGCTTCAAAAGTGTGTTCGTCGAAGAATTCACTGACACCGAACGTGCGTTCATACGCATCCCTTAGCTGTTGGTCTGCTCCAACGGACTCAACTATAGTAGGCAACTGGTCGGCCAAGGACCGAAGTTCACTTACCAGCATAGCGCGTTCCCATTGACTCAGGCCAAGTGCCTTGAACTTAGCATCCGCGACTTTCTGGAGAACGGGATTGACTTCGGCATAGAATGCGGATGAGCCTCTAAGGGCTACTGCAAGTGGAGTAGTTCCTACTCCACCAAAGGGATCCAGGACCCGCGTGGCATCTCCTCCACGCTCGGCTAGCAATAGTTCCACGAATGAGAGAGAATACCCCTCCAGCAGAGGGAACCAGCGTTGGAAGGGAGCAGCCCGATCGTCCGAGAACGTAATGAGATGGCTGATTGGCCCGTCAAGGCCCGGAATATCTGAGCCAGCCTCCGACTTCTTCTTACCTAACCACTTCTTGAGGAGACGAATGCAGAAAGTGTGTACAGGTATGTCTGCCGAGGCAGCCGCAGCTACAAGGGCTGAATAGGACGAGTATCCGATTGCCGTCCGAAGTTGGTGGCTACTCATGCTGCGGATCGCCATAGCGAGATCTGGCTCAGTAGCTCCGACGGCGAGTGTCAGGGCCCTACGCTGAGAATCGGGAGACGGAAAGTCGCGGAAGTAGATTGACTTATATGTGGGTGCGCCCATTGCAAGAAACTACCATATCTTGGTAGTTACATGCAATGGCAATTGCAGCAGACTAGCTTTGCGCCGATAATCCTCATTGTAGTTGCCGGAGGAGTCACTTGCCGAGACGTGGACCCTACTCGAAAGTCCTGAAACACGAGCAGAACCGCCCAGCACATGTCCGCGGCCAGGGAGACACTGTCTTCAAGGTATTCCAGTGTCTGGTGGCAGAGTGCCAAGCATGGATAGTTGTCCGTCGGGACGACATACGTCCAGGGTTCCGGCTACGGTGCGAGTCGTGCCTGCATGAACTGCGCGATGGCGCAGCGACTCGATTGTTCGACTATGACCTCATCGTGGAGGGGAAGGTCGTCGAGTCGTCAGAATTTGTCGTAGAGCATGGCGACTACGTGCGAGATGCCCTTGACCACAAATACTGCCTACTCTGCTACACAATGAAACCTCTTGACGCTTTCGGGAGGCATGGGTCCAGACCACAATCGGGGCGTCAAGGGGAGTGTAAATCGTGCAAGACTGCTTATAACCGGATCAAAAACAAGACTCGCATCTCCGAACAGCACCGTGAAGCCTCCGAACGGCGGCGTCTTCTTGGGTTGTTGGGAGGTGACACCCCCCGACTCGATCGGAATAAGATTCGTAAGAAATTCGGATACCAGTGTTTTTCGTGTGACACTGACATTGATGAGCAGAACGAAGCCCTTGATCATACGCTTCCAGCCCGGTTGCTATGGCCTCTAACGACAGAGAATGCCACTCTCTTGTGCACGACTTGCAACGGAGAAAAGGGTGCCAAGTGGCCGTCCGAGTTCTATGATGAACAGCACTTACGGAGGCTTGCTGTTCTAACGGAATTCCCGTACGAGTTACTTACTGGTAGACCAACTGTAAATGAACAAGCTCTTGCGATGATTCGGGAAGACCCTGACGCTTTCCTTACTAGATGGATCCATCGTCCGGAGGAATTGATCGCGCTCCGCCATTTGGTAAAAGAGATTGCCGGCATCGACATCTTTGAGGATGCGACGACAGTTCCGGGCTATATCCACTAGAAGACTGCGGAAAAACTATTCTATGAGATTAGGATGCTACCTCAAAGCGATTGAGGCATCTTACCCCCCGCTTGCCCACCCACCACCCCGCGTGATACAAATCCCCCCACACTCCCAACCCACGACACGAGGCAAACATGCACTACATCAGGTTCCTAGCGGCATTCGTTGTATATACGGTCATCGACGTGGGGTGGAACGTCTCGCCCATTGCGATGGGGATGTATGAGAGTCTCTACGAGGCCAGCGGCAACGACGCGCTGCTCGACGAGTTCGGCAGGAAGATGGACACGTGGGGAGTCGAGCAGGGACTCGCCCTGCTCGTGTTCCTGGGGCTGATCGCGCTCGGCAACAGCTACCTCGCCATCGAGCCCGCCCTGAAGGAGAACAACCTCATCAGGGCGATGAAGAACAGCTTCGTCCTCGGCTGCGCGGCCTACGCCACGTACATCGTCCCGATCTTCCTGATGATGAAGACATGGCCCACCATCCTCGTGCCCATCGACATCCTCATCGGCGGCCTACTGAGCCTGATAACGTCGACGGTCGTCACATACATCGTCCTGCGGCGAAGGAACAAGGCGGAAAGTGATGCGTAGGAACTCACCACAGAGACCGGAGAGATCGCGGGAGTACCTGGACAACAAGGCCCGGCAGAAGGTTCGTCCGGAAGTGATGGCTCATTTCCAAGCCGGCCTCGAGAGAAACCGACATCTCTATGAGTTGCTCGCGCAGTGAGTCGCCTGACACAACAACGGACAGACCGCGCCCGGTCTGCCCGTGTAAATGAAGTCGCGTGCTGAGTTTTGGAGTAGCGGCGCTACTCGCCGGCGCCGTGCTCTGAGAGGTAGTCCAGGGCGGCTTGGACGGTGGTGATGGACTCGGCGTCCTCGTCGGAAATCTCGAGGGGATTGTCGTCGTCTCCGAACTCCTCCTCGAAGGCCATGATGAGCTCGACGAGATCGAGCGAGTCGGCGTTGAGGTCTTCTGTGAATGACGCGTCGGGAGTGACCTCCTCGGTGTCAACGCTCAGCTTGTCGGCGACGACTTCCTGAACTCGTTCCAAGAGACTTGCCATAGTTGTTGTCCTCCCTATTCGTCCGAAGCGGTGTTCGACGTTTCGTACTGTTCTCTATTGTGCATCAGGGCCCCGAGGACGCCGTTGACGAACATCGGCGATCTGTCGGCCCCGTATATCTTACCAAGTTCCACGGCCTCGTTGATAGCGACCTTCGGCGGCGTCTCACCGGCCATCAGGATTTCGTAGATGGCGACGCGCAGGATGTTACGGTCTACCATCGCCATCTGCTGGATCGGCCAGTTCGGCGCGTGCGTCGCTATTATCTTATCGATTTTCGGCCTGTTGGCAAGTACCCCGTGAACGAGTTTCCGCGTAAACACATCCGAGTCAGGCGTAACGGCGGAGTCGTCGAGCCGGGTCGCAAGCGCGCTCTCAACCTCGTGGTCTGAGCCGTCGACCTCGTACAGCACCTGGACGGCAATGACGCGTGCCTTGCGCCGGGTGACGGCCTTGGCTGGTTGCTTGAGGGTGGTGTTCGTGGTCAATGCGAAAGGGGGGAAGGTTCTAGTTGCGGTTGAGCCGGACGATGGAGTCCCAGTCGCTGACGGCCTGCACGTCTGCTCGCCGGTTGATCCGCTTGACCATTCCGCTCAGCACACGGCCGGGGCCGACCTCGATGAAGCGGCTGACGCCGTTGCCCATCATGTAGTCGACCGAGCGGCTCCAGTGAACGCAGTTGCAGATTCCCGCGATGAGCTCTCGCTTGACGTCCTCGCCCTTGGTGACCGGCTTGGCCGTGCAGTTGGCGACGATGGGGATGGACGGGTCTTTAAATTTGAGGCTCTCAACGGCGTCGATGAGTCCGGCCTGGGCCGGCTCCATCAGCGGCGAATGGAAGGCTCCCGCGACCCGCAACGGCACTGCCTTCTTCGCGCCACGCGCGTTCGCCAGGTCGAGTGCGTTTGCCAGTGCGCGTCGCTCGCCCGCGATGACGATCTGGTCGGGTGTGTTGACGGTGGAAATGACCGTGCCGGTCTCCCGGCAGATCTGCTCCAGCACCATTGCGTCGAGTCCCATGACCGCGGCCATGCTGCCAGACTGCCTTTCGCAGGCCTCCTGCATCAGGCGTCCTCGCTCCTGGACGAGCCACGCCGTCTCACCTATGTCCAGCACACCGGCCACCGCGAGGGCGGTGTATTCGCCGAGGCTGTGACCCGCTACGAGGGCAGGCCGTGGCGTCGCATCGTCGCCGAGGTAGTCCTGCATCGCTCGCATCGTCGCGAGACTGACGGACATAATTGCCGGCTGTGCGTTAACTGTCTCACGGAGCGTCTCGTCCGGCCCCTCGAAGAGGAGGCGCGTCAACGGACGGCCGAGGGCCATGTCGACTTCGTGGAAGACATCCCGCGCGGCGCCGGAGTTGTTGTAGAGTTCCTCGCCCATGCCAACACTCTGCGTCCCCTGTCCGGGGAACAGGAACGCCGTGTCGGTACCTCTTGGCGGAGGAGAAAAACGCAAGGTCAATCGTCGACTCCTACTCGACTTCGATCTCCTCGCTCGGGATGATCTCACGCCCATTGTAGAACCCACAGGTGGGGCACACATGGTGCGGTCGCATCTTCGCCGGGCAGTCCGGACAGTCGACGAGTGTCGGGACGTTCAGGAACTGGTGCGCTGCTCGCTTTCCGCGACGTGAGCGCGAGTGCTTCTTCTTTGGTACTGGTCCGCCTGGCATAGTTGTTCAGTCCTTCTCGGCGCTATCGCTCGACATGCCCTGCGTAGGTTCGCCCGTCGAGCGGCTTGAGGTCAAGGTGTTCTTAGTTCTTACTCAGGTTCATTGCTTCTACGGAAGGGAATGCGTCCAGCAGTGGTCCCCACCTGCTGTCGATCTGGACTCGGTCGCACTCGCATTGCTCGTCGTTGCGGTTGACGCCGCATGAGGCGCAGAGGCCGGCGCATTCAGGATGGCAGAGCGGCTGCATCGGCAGGCCAAGGGAGATGTACTGCCCGGCGGCCTCGGTCAGGTCGAGGATGTTGTCCTCGTTGATGACGAGGTTCTCCTCGGGGTCCAACTCGTCCTTGGAACGATGGCCCGTGATCGGGTCCAGCAGGGGAATCGCCTCCTCGTCGATGGTTATCTCCACGGGCTGGACGTAGGGATCGAGGCACCGTCCGCACTCGGACTCCACCTTCGTGCTCAAGAGTGCGGTGACCCAGACTCCCTTATCCGTCCTGACGAACCGGACGCTGCCGTCCACTTCGATCAGGTTGTCGCGGAAGACGATACGGTCTTCGACCGGGTGCTCCCTGGTGGAGCCGGCGGTCTCACGGACAAGCTGCGAAACGTTAAAGTGCATAACGACACCGACCCTTGAGAAATCTAGGAGGCCCACGTCGCCCGAAGGCCGTATTGTAGGGTTCAAGGCTTCACGGAGTCAAGATTTTCGAGGCCGCAGAAGGGCCTTTCCAAAGCGTAAAAGTATTCACCACAGAGAGCGCGGAGAGCGCAGAGTGGGAAAAAGGGCGGGCTTTCGGAGACCGCAGCATCTGTCATTCCGAATGCAACGAAGCGGTGTGAGGAATCTAAAGTCGCTGACCGCCGGATGGTGTGGTGTCAGGGCAAAGGCCCTAGATTCCTCGCTGGGCTCGGAATGACAGTTTGGCGCGGTCCGGAGCCTAGTCCTTCGGCCATACGGCCTGGTTGGTCCAGCCTTCGAGTTCGTCGTCGATCGCCGGGGTGCTGCGATAACCGGATTGGTAGCGTCCTGCGATGTCTTCGGTGTCCGTTTCCTGAAGATACGCGCCTACGGCCTCCCGCATTACTGCAGATCGGCCTCTCTCACGGACTGCAGGATGCCTGTCGAACCTTTCCAGCATGGCATCGTCGAACTCAACCCGAATCGTCTTCACATACCAATGCTACCACAATGGAATTGCCCTGATCACGGACAACTCGAAGCTCTGCCTACCCACCCAATGACACCCTCGCCACAAGGAAACCGGTCACGCGAAACTGTCTACTACTGGCCACCCTCCAAATACGCTTTCACAATGTCTATCACCAGTGCGACATCCTGACCCGCGTCGACGAGTGGCGACCTCGACGGCGTGCCGTTGACGATGCAGTCATGGAAGTGGCGCAGTTCCCGGCGGAACGGACTCTCCCAGTCGAGCGCCGGCTCCTTCACGATGCTGGTCCCGTTCCCGTCGATCTCGTGGATCTTCAGGTCCGCGACCTCACGTGAGAAACCCGTCGGATACGAGATGATGACGCGCTTACTGCTTCCATAGACCTCAAGAGTCTCGTAGAAGTCCCATAGATCGGGAAGGTCTATCCAGGACGCCACGCAGCGAATGCCCTGGGGATACTCCAAAATCGTCGATATCGCGCCGCCGTCCTGCCAAATCTCGGTACCAATTACCCTGCTGGGCACACCGAACAGGTCTCTCAACCCGTACAGGTCGTGGATCATGCTTCCGGCTATCGTCCCGAACGCACGGACGGCCTCGGGGGGAGCATCCCCAATTGCCTGCCGAACAGCAATCTGCCGGGCGGCGCTCGTCTTCTCAATCACGTCTTGTGGCACATCGTCGAATGACCGCGTCCTGAACTGGGCAACGTGGAGGTCATTATCGGGATGCAGATGGTTTATCTGGACGAATCGGATGTCGTCCATGGCCTCGATCTCAGGCTTGGCCATTTCATACGCGGGCTCGTAGAGCTTCATGTACCCCGCCTGCGCTACTCTGCCCGAACGTCGGGCGGCCTCTTCAATCCTGCTGAACTCTTCGTTGGAGTAGCAGACCGGCTTTTCGACGAAGACGTGCTTCCCTGCTTCCAGGGAGGCCACGGCGACCTCCGTCTTCGGGTCATAGTGGCACATCAGCACGGCGTCGATGTCCGAGTTGAGCATCGAGAGGTAGTCGGTGTAGTGATTGGGCACGTGATACAGCCGCGCGGCGTACTCGACCGCTGAAGGTGAAGCATCGCAGACGGCGACGACCTCGAACTCTTCGGCCAGCTCCGTAAGGAAAGGCAGGTGCTGTACCTGTGCGATGGCGCCGCATCCAACGACGCCTATTCGAACGGGATCCATAGTGTTGCTCATGTCCTTCCCGCACGGGGCGCAACGTCGTTCCACAAATCGGCCAACTCGGCGGAGCGGCGGTAGACCTCTAAGAGGGCGTCCCAAACGTCGCTGCGGGACGCCGACGCAGAGTTGAGGTCTCCATCGGCAACGGCGGACTTCAACGCTGCGGCTTCATCGGACTGCGTCCCGGCTGCAAGGTCGGCAGCGTCGCGGACAGCGAGGGTTGCGGCAGTCAGCCTGTCGAGCAATTCGTCGAATGGGGTTGTCGTGTCCGTCTCCACATCATAGGCCGTGGACGACGCGAATCTATGCGGCATCCGCCCACCCTCCGGTGTCCACATCGTGTGAGTCGGCTGGATGTGCGGTGTCACCGACAGATACATCGTCATCGGCTTGTCGCCCAGCACGCGGAGCGAATGGAGTTGGTCCACAAGCGCGACTACCATCTGGCCCGGCCCGACCTCGCCCGTCTCGCCGTCGATCGTGAACTCAGCCCGTCCGTCCAGCACGAGGAATATCTCGTGACCGAGATCGTGGGAGTGCGGCTCTGCCGCCTCTCCCGCCTCCAGCCGCATGAAGCGCGAACGTATCTGTGGAGTTACAAGTACGCTGCGGACATCAGTACGATAGTCGTAGACCGTCAGGGCCATGGTATTCCTCTCCTGCGAAACGTCGGCGGAGAGTGTAGGAGTCTGCTCGACAGGGTGTCAAGAAGTCGGATACACCGGCGACTGTTCAGACTCCACAAGAAACATCATGCGAGCGTTCCACCGTCATACCCGTGAAAGAATGTCACCCCGTACCCGGATACGGGGAGGGTATCCACAGTAACGGGCGCGCTCCCTTCATCAAGGCCGCACTGCCTGAGGTTTCGGCATTTTCGCGCTTAAGAAACTATCGCTAATTACACACAAGGAAACTCGGTGCCCATCAGATCAGAGGAAGTCACGTATGCCCTGAGCTTGTCGAAGGGCAATTCTCCGCTAAAACATTTAGTTTTGAGATAGTTTATAAAGCCACTCACCGGGAGGGTGTCGGTGTCGCTGTGGGTGTGGGTGTGGGCGTAGCCTCAGGCTGTGCCACAGCCGTCTCCACTGCGATGAGTCTTGCCTCTATATCTCTGAGTCTTGCCTCGACTGTAGTCAATCTCTCTCCCGTTGTCGGTGTCAGGTTACCGCTTCCACAGGTGGGCAGATTGAGACTCGTGGCGTCGCCGTCCGGCACATCGAGCAAATTGGCCGGCATACACCCGGTGAAATTGTTGCCGCTCAGTCGCAGAGAACTCAGCTTGGTCAGGCGGTTCAATTCTTCCGGTATCTGACCGCTGAGGCTGTTGGATGAGAGCGACAGAGACTCCATGTTGGACAGATCACCAAGCTCGGAAGGGATCGTCCCGGTCAATCCGTTGGAACTCAGGTCGAGCGTTTTCAGAGCCGAGAGGTCGCCGAACCCGGCGGGAATGACGCCGTTGAGACCCCGGTTGGCGAGTGACACCTCGGCCACCCGGCCTCCCTGAACTCCTATACCGTCCCATTGTGCCATCGAACGACCCGACCACCAGTTCAGCTGAGCAGTGCCGCGAAGATCAGACTTTATTCCTAGCAGAGTATCGCAGTCTCCGATGAGACTTGGGGTGCTCGTTGCCACGACGGAGTTGGTGGCGCACACGGAGTCTGTCTGTCCAATGGCAAGCCGGACGGTCGCTGCAGATGCGAGAACGATAATGGCTATCGACATTGTGCTAATGGCGATGGCTCTCATGGGATTTGCCCCCTTGCGACAAGAACTTACTCCTCTACCACAAGTCGCCTATTCCACGGCGTGTGCTTCAAGCAAGTTCTGAGAGGTGTATACGTCTACATGTGGATTTGACCCATGGCAGAGAGTGTCGTAACGATAACAACGCCCCACTAATGAGTCAAAGGTATGGAGGGAAAGACAACGGGGTTCCGCATCATGCAGCTACCGCGTCGGTACGCTATCGCTCCGTTCGTATCATCCGCTCTCCCCCCGCTTCTCCCCCAGCCGCCTCAAAAACTCCCCGTACGTTGACACCCCGTTCAAGGCCCTGATGAAGTCGCCCGTGGTGGAGAAGTATGTCCGAAACTCTGCCACCTCGTCACCAATGGGACTGACCGACGTTACGCTCTCGCCGTAGATGCCGTGCATGGCGAAGAAGGCTTGGTTGAGCTTGCGCAGTCCATACCCACCGAGACGCATCTGCCACCAGCGTTCCTTCATATACTCCTCGGCCTCCTCGATCTTGCCCTCGGCCAGAAGCTCTTCCGTCCGCTGCCGGGTCTCGCGCATCATCTGGGTGAAGCGAGGATCACGGTCCTCCTGCGGTAGATAGCGCCTGGCGTTTTCGTCGAGGTCGCCCCCCATCCGCGCGAACGTCTCGTCGCCCAGTTCGCGCCCTGCTATGTCGGCTGCCGTCTCGTTCAGCGTCGCCATCTCCTCCGATATCCAGAATGCCTGTCCGAACGGCCGGAAGAACCAGTACACGTGCAGCCACTCGTGGGCCGCCGTGCGCAGGACGGAGCGCAGCGAATCGGTATCCGTGACCAGCGTGGGGTAGGTCGAAAGACCGGCCAGATTTCCGACTATGGCCGAGAGGTCGTGTTTCTCAAGGAGCTCGTCTTCCAGCCTGCCGCGTTCGATGTACTCCAATTCGGGACGGAGCAGCAGACGTTCGAGACGCGCGATCTTGTCCCGGCGTGAGGTGACGATGATGGTCGGTAGGTGGCCGAACTTGATGTCTACCGGCGGGAAAAGCAGGTTGCCCCACCATCCGAAGCCCTCAGTAAGCAGCACGCCACTAAGCTCCGACTCGACGGCCTCCTCCGCCTTTGGCCGCAGCCCCCGTTGAAGCGCGAGTAAATCGTCCAACGTCTCTCGCGACACGTTGGCACCCTTGGCGCTGGTCGCCCCACCGGCCCTTGCAATGCGGCCCTCGATAAGGCGCTCCTCCTTCTCTGCCAATCGGGAGGTCTGCAGGTACTCGTCGACTATCGCGAGACGCTCATCCCTCAACGGCTTCTGGCCCGATATCGATTCGCGAACCAAATGCCCCCACTTGCCGAAGAAATTGGTGATGTGCCACTGCACCAGCGAGAAGACGTGCTCGGACGCCACTTCCAGCGCGGGTGTGATGTGCAGCCGGTCTCCGCTTGGGAGCACCAACAGCACGGCGAGGACGAAGGACGCCAGCCACCGGCGTATGTGCAGTTTTCGACGAGGTCGTTCCATCAGGGGCACGGACTCAGGTGTCGGATGCGTGGCGCTAGCGTATCACGCTAGGAGCGCTCACAAATTCCAACGTTTCACTCAACTATATGGTGATGCTGCCCCGCCATTAATCGCCGGACGCTAGCGAGGCAACCCCGACTATTCCACGTCTCCCGCCCACAACCGCTGCATCTCGTCTGAGGTGGCAAGCAGCTCCTCAAGTTTCCCCTCGGCATCCACGCGCCCATCCTTCAGGACGATGATGTGGTCGGCCCGACGGAGCGCCGCCCGCCGGTGCGAGACCGCGAGAACCGTGCATTCCTGCCGATCGGAAAGCCGCTCCCATAGGGTCTGCTCGGTCTCCACGTCGAGACCGCTCGACAGGTCGTCGAATACCAACAACTCCGGCTCCCGGACGAACATCCGTGCCGCAGCGGCCCTCCTCTGCTGGCCGCCGGACAGCTTCACCCCGCGCGGACCTACGACCGTGTCCAGCCCGTTTTCCAGATCGTCGATGTCGTCTTCCAGCACGGCGGTACGAACGGCTCCCGGCAGGTCCACACCCCCCTCCCGAAGCCCCAGCAGAATGTTCCCCCGAAGCTCCTCGCTGAACAGACGTGGCACCTGGGACGTGTAGGCCACGCGCGGCGGCGCCAACACCTCGCTCGTATCCTCAACGGACGTGCCGTTCCACCGAATTTCCCCTGAGTGCAGCGGCAGGGAGCCCAACAGGACGCGCAGCAGCGTGCTCTTGCCGGAGCCTACCCGACCCGTGACGACAGTGAACGACCCCTTCTGTAGTGAGACATCAACGTCGCGCACCCCACTCTCTGAGTCGGGATACTCGTAGGTCAGCCCCTTGGCTTCCAGGCTTTCCAGCCGATCGGCCTCGGTCTTCTCGACGTAAACAGCTTCCGGCGCTTTCCTGAACAGGTGCGTCGGGTTGCGCTCAACCAGCTTTTCAGGCGGCGCTCCGGGCATCAGTTCATCAAGCCGGTTGATCCCGACCCCTACCTGCCGATACTCCGTCATTACCCGACCAAGGCCCGCCCAAAGCCACGAGAACCCCTCTAGGTAGAAGACGAACAACACGAGGTCTCCGACTGTCAGCTGCCCGCTCAGCATCGCGTGACCGGCGACTATCAAGATAGCGCCGACGCCTATACCCTCCAGGTTGCGGAATATAGCGTTCAGCGTTTGAGTCAGGAGCGTGTCCCGCAGGGTGGCTCGCTTACGTGCAGCGTTCACACGGTCAAACTCGTTGAGAACGTGAGCCTCCGCCCCGGCCACCTTGATGGCCTCAGCCGAGCCGAACATCTCGCCCAGGAAGCCGGTTACCTCCCCCGCAGCCTCTCTGCTTTGCTGCCGCGTCCTTTCGATACGTGTCCTGGCAAAGTGGACGACCGTGAACACCAGCATGAGGGGCAGCAGTCCCACGAGCGTAACGAAAGGAGAAATGCTCACCATGATTACGACGGCGACAATCGACACCGCCAGTTGTGTGACAATGAACTTGGGCCAAATGTAGAACCTGCCGACCCCAGAAACATCCCCGCGAAAACGGGTCACCGCCTCTCCCGGCGATGCCGGAAGTCCTCGCATCCCACTCAATTCCATAAGGTGGGAGAGCACGTTCCTCCGAAGCAAAGCCCCGATCATGAACTGGTTGGCGAACTGCAGTGTGACCGATCCAACGTACAAGACCATCTGAAAGGCCACCATTCCGGCCAGCACAGCGCAGAGCGTCCAGACCCCCAGGGATGTCCTTGCGTCGTCGGTCAGGGTGTCGAATATCTCTCGAATGGTGAGAACGAATGCGTGTTCAAGAGCGGCTATCAGAACAGCTTGGACGAATATGTCGAGCGACAGCGTCCATTTGAACGTCCACGCGAGAGACTTGAGGTATTGCCAGGCGCTCACGTCAGCACCTCCTCCAGCCCGCTCCTGAGAAGGCTGTGAAACCGCGTGTTGGGGTCGGAAGCGAGAGTCTCCCGCTCTCCGGCCTCCACGATCCGCCCGCCCTCGAGGATGACGATGTCGTCGCACCGTTGGATGGTCGCCAGGTGGTGGGCGACGATCAGCACGGTCCTCCCCTCAACCAGCCTGTCGACCGCCCGCTCGATGGCCGCCTCCGTGCTCCTGTCCAGCCGCGATGTTGCCTCGTCGAGAATGACAAGTCCGGGGTCTTTGAGGAATACTCTTGCGAAGGCAAGCATCTGAGCTTCACCGGACGACAGACCACCCCCTTCAGGTTCCAGCGTCGTGTCGAGGCCCTCTGGAAGCGAGTCGGACCATCGCTTCAGACCGAGGTCATGCAGGACCTCGAGCAACCGCTCGTCGGGTGCATTTCGGTCGAAGAAGGTCAGATTGTCCCTCACCGTCCCGTGGAAGAGCCGTACGTCTTGCGTGACGAGACCGACCCGGTTGCGGAGTTCCGCGATCCGCGCGTCGCGGATGTCCTCACCGCCAATCAATACCCTGCCCACGTCGGGATCATAGAGCCGGAAAAGCAGCCGCGTTATCGTCGTCTTGCCGCTCCCCGTCCTGCCGAGGAGACCAAGCACCCTACCGGGCCTCAGGTCTATGGTTATGTCGCGCAGGACGGGCTCAGTCCTGTTGTAACCGAACGAGACCGAATCGAGCCGAACGGCCAGCGCCCCCTTGCGGAACTTCCTGCCGGGACCGTCGGCAACCTCCCTACGGGTGCGGAGGAGGTCGTTTATCCTGATGACACTCGCTCCGGCCTGCTGCAGGGCCTCGATCTCATGGGACATCTGATAGATCGGCGCGATGACGAGCCGGGCGTACCCGTAGATGAGATAGACCGTGCCAATCGTGATCCAGCCCTCGAAGAACAGGTACGCCCCTACCGCCAGTGCCACCGCTAAACCAACGCCATAGATCGTCTCCGTAGCCCCTGAGACGACGTTGGCGACGAACGCGGCCTTTACCCGGACGCGGAACCACCTCCACATGTGGTCGAAGTAGCCCTTCATGACGTAGGACTGGGCCGCGCTCGTCCGGATATCCTCGCGACCCGCCAGACGCTCCTCGATGAATCCATACGTCTTGGTGCTCTCCTCGCGGTTGGCCTTCCAGTTTGCTACGGAGACGTTTCGCATCCGCAGGATCACCGTCAGCGAGATAAGAGCGAACACAGTGAGAGCGGAACCGGCTAGCCAGTTCTCGCGAAATAGAAGAACAAGGACGGCAACGAGCATGACGGCGTTGCCCAAGATATGCACGGCGAACGTGGAGAAGAACTTTCCGAGCGTCTGGGCATCGCCGTCGATGCGCTCGATCATCGCCCCCGGGGTGTTGCTGTTATGAAATGGCATATCGAGGAACAGCGCGTGCCTCGCGAGATCGGACCGCAGGGAGTTCGTCGCGTTCCAACCGACTTGGCCGCTCGTGTATGTCGCGACTACCCCAACCACCTGCTGGACCAGCGCCACGGCCATGAACGCTAACGCGGCAGCCACGAGCGTGCTTAGCATACTGCCCGCCGCCGCCTCGTCGATGAAGTACCGCATGATCTGCGGGTTGACAAGCTTCAATCCGATATTCGTCAGGATCAACACTGAGGCGAGCGCCACGAGGCCCTTCTGCTGACGGAGATACTTGAGCAGAAGCGCGCCGTATTGCCGCACCGGGACCTTGGTGCGCGGACCTGTGAAACGCTGGATGATTTCAGATACCAACTATTCCTCTTTCAGCTTTACCGACCAATGGCAGAACTTCGCAATGCCGGATAAACGGGGCCGTGTTCAGCATCCGCAGCGTGTGTTCACCATACGTTCGATCAGCAGTTCTCAACTTGTCAATGCCAGGAATGACGAGTTCGGCTTTGCGGGCATTAGTGACCTGTTGTTCCGTGGGTTAACTGTCATTCCGAGCATAGCGAGGAATCTAAAATGCCATGCCTACGGTAAACGCAGGTCATTCAACCAAGGGGTCTACACAAACGCAGAATCCGAATCCCACAACGCCCGCACTACAAGTGACAGCCGCTCCGTTCAAATGAGGGTTCCCCATAGTGCGAGCCTAGTCTCGACGTTGGGGCTCAAGAAAGTTCGGACAAATACCCTAACTCAACCATCACAAAAGGAAACGGAATGCAAGGACACGTGCGGCGGGGTGACATCCGCCATTTTCACACCATTAACGACGGATTGTCAACCCTAGCCGGGAACAGTACGTCCCTCTACGCCGAAAGCGGAGACACTCGCTCCACGTCGAAGCCTTGGGGTCGCTCCATATCCTTGTAGCGCATGAGCACCTCGACGCCGTTGATGCTGCGCGTAAACCCCGCGCGAGGCTCGAACTTGAACATCTCGACCTCGACGAGGTTGTCCCCTCGCCTGACGAGGTGGATCGGCAGCGAGAACCGGAACCAGTGCGCCGACATGCCGAGGGGCGCTTGGAGGTCCATCCCCCCGCGCAATATCGTCCGCATCTCAAGCCCGCGCTCATCGGTTATCTCTGCCTGGTCGAGAGGAAGCGCCTCGCCGTTGAACCTGATCTCGTACTTGTCCTCGATGCAGAAGTACGAGAACCTGATCGTCAGTATCGGCTTGCGCATCTCGCCGTCCGCCTTCGCGCTCTCTATGTCGTCCTCTACGCGAATCGTCACCGACGATGTCTCGCCCTCCACAAACTCCGCAGGCAACTCGCGGTGCGGCGTCTTGGTCGGCTCACCTTCCACTCCCTCGCGCGGCTGGGCGATGTAGCGCTTGTGGCTGCGGACGTGTACTTCCGGGTGGGCCAGCTCGCGGAGAATCTGGTACTCGCGGTGGGCGAACGGCCACAGGAGGTATCCGTGGTACTGTCCTCCCCATCCGTCTGATGCAAGGGTCTGGTTCAGCGCGCGATACATTTCGATACTTGGCAGTCCTACTCGCTCGTCGTATACACGCCTCGGCGGGCGGTAGTACGCCGCCGCGCCATTGGCGTTGGCGGCGTCCGGCATCCACGACTGTCGCACTCCCGTCTCCGAGACGACGTAGGGGTCCTGGCCCACGATGTAGTCGAGCGACCCGTCACGAAGCCACTGCTCCGTGTCGAGCGCCTCCGACAGGTTCGTGTCTCGTAGCAAGTCGACACGGGCCATGACACCGACATCCCTACCTTGCTTCTGTCCAATCTGGGTGGCAAGTTCACGGACGTCCATCACGAAGGCATTCATCGTCTTGACGCCCTCGTCCACGGCGTCGCTCTTGAAGTACTGCCCGCCGAACTTGTAATCAAGCTCAATGCCGTCGGCCTCATAGTCCTCCAACACTTCACGAATTACGGCGAGGCTTTCGTCGCGAACTTCCTTAATCGCGTAGTCGTAGGCCCACTCGTTGCGACCGGGCTCACCTATGCAGACCTCGCTGCCCCGCTCCCACTTGAGACGTCCACACCGTTCACTGTAGCGGGCGTTGGTGGACTGCAATTTGAAGCTGGGATAAACAGATATGCCCGTCTCTCGGCCCCTCCGGATCACCTCTCGGAGCTGGTCGGTCCCCTTCTCTGCGGCCTCTTCGACCATCCGCATGATCCGCCAGTCGATGTAGTTCTCCCACACCTCTTTCTGCTGGCCCACGACACGCCCCACCTTGCTCTGGTGAAAGTAGACGTCGCCATAGCCAAGACCCAGCACGAGAAGGTCTACCCCCGTGCCCGCGACCTCGTTGACCGGCCACTCCAGCATGTGGATGCTGGCGGGCGGTTCCATGCGTTTGGCGTGAAAGTGGTGAGCGTCGTTGTAGTAGATCAAGCGTGGTCGTTTCATGTCGTCCCTCCCGTGCGTTAGCATCGTCCGAGAGCCCGCTGCGTTGCCGCCCAAAGGATACCATAACGACCACAGAGTAATTCCGGCGAAAAAAGCACGACGTGTTACGCATTCCCGCGTATAATTCCGCGCGTCCGGCTAACCCTTCATACGGCCAGGAGGAATCGAATCATGAACGAATACCCACGCCCCATCGAAGGCGGCAACCGGGGGGACGGCTCCCCATTGGTGCTCGGCGACGACAACGTCATCGGCGACCTTCACGCGCCTTGCGACCCAACGTCGACCGTGCACGTACTCGACTGGGACGGCGACGGCGAATCGGAGCTCGTAACGTCCGGCAACGACATCTTCGCCCACAAGTTCATTGACGCCCTCGCGGACGGGACGCCCGTCGTCGACCGGGGGCGGCGATGGGGCACCATCTCCCGTTCCGCCCAGCGCGACGAGAATGACGAGGGTCTCACCGGCTTCCTGCTCACGGCCGCCGACTTCAACGGCGATGGCTCAGACGAGGTGATCATCGGGCTGAGATACTACTCGCAAAGGCCGGTCGTCGCCCTTTCGCTGATGGGAGGCGTCGCGACGGACCGTGAAGCCGGGACCCCGGTTGACGTGATTGGCACCGACCTTGACGCCAAGTCGTGGGCAAAGGGATCCACGGCGGCAATCGACTGGAACGGCGACGGCAGACCCGACCTCGTCGTCGTCAGCGGAGGCGAACGCAGCGGGTACCACATCGACCCGAAAACAGGGATTTCTCCCGAAGACCAGGCCAACCGCTACCATCAGGACGGTCGCTGGATTGGCGAGGTTCCCACGCCGACCCTTCACCTCTTCAAGAACACCGGCCATATGTCTCCGTCATTCCCACGGAAGCGGGAATCCACACTCGAAGTTAACGGCGGCATCCAATTCACCTACGCCGGCAAGGCGAACGTCGACCTGCCCTGCCATACCATGTGGGCATCCCCCGTCGACCCGACCAACCCTGGCGCGGGTTTCCTTCTCTGTACCTACTACGGCAGGGTCTATCACCTCCCCCTCCTTGCGACGGGGCCTTCTCCACAGTGGGGACCCATCACTGAGCTCTTCACGTTGCACAATGAGCCGTTCAACCGCACAACGAACTTCGACATCAACATCGGCGTGTCCGACGTGCTGGAACCCGGACGATTCGACATCTTCGCGGGCGACCGTTCCCAGACTCCCTCGTGGTCCCGCCTCCGAGGCCACGACGCGGAAGGCCGTCCCGTCTACGACACCCCGAAGAAGATCAGGCAGCGCAATCCCCACGTCGGCAACAGCTTCTTCAGCGTCCCCACCGTCGGCGACTGGCGTGGCACTGGTACGCCCGACCTCTTGGTTGGCGGAGTAGAGGGCTACGTCCTCTGGTACAAGACCCTATCGACAGATCCCCTGCGCTTCGCCCTGCCCGAGCGCGTTCGATACGGCACGACCGAGATTCGCCGTCTTGCCGCGCCCGACCCCGCAGGCGGTCACCACTGGGGCGGCTCGCAGGGACCCTACGACGGCGACACCGGCGGTTACAGCAATCCCGTCCTCGTGGACTGGAACGGCAACGGCCTCCTGGACCTGCTCGTAAGCGACATGATTGGCCTCTACGATTGGTATCCCAACTGGGGTACTAAGACCGAGCCGGAGCTTGGCCCTCCTCAACGCCTGTATGTCACCGACGGCGAGCCATTGCGCGGCCCTTGGAGGCAACAGGCCGGCGTCGGAGATTTCTCCGGCAGCGGACTGCCCGACATCGTCATCCAGGACAAGGACCTCGACCTTGCCATATTCCGAAGGGTCGGCCCCGACGCACCCTCCCTCCTGCACCCCGGCGAAAAGCTGCGCTACGAGGACGGCGAGACAATAAAGACCCACGGGGTCTACACCGAGGGAGGAGGCGACGGTCGCGGCAGGACGAAGATCACCGTTGTCGACTGGGACCGCGACGGTGTGCTCGACTTGCTCCTCGGTGTCGGCCCGCAGCACGGAAGCCCGTATCGCGGCAGCTACGTCCTCTTCGCCAAGAACGTCGGAACGAACAATATCCCCGTCTTCAGGCGGCCCGAAGTCATCCTGTGGGACAAGGACGGTCTGCCCCTGGAGTTCTGGCGGCACGGTGTCCATCCCGCCCCGGTCGACTGGGACGGAGACGGTAAGTTCGAGATCGTCGCCGGAGCCGATCAGGGGCGCGTCTGGTACTGGAAACCGGAGCACTTCGGACAGAGCGCGACAGGCGATCCGACCGCGCCTCGACGCCCCGAAGGAGAACAGGGTCTCGGCCGCGACGAATGGAGCAGTGCGCCCTCTAGGTGAGTACAAGAAGGTGTACCCCGTTCACCCTGAGCCTGTCGAAGGGTGGCAACACTGCCTTGGGTTCCCGGAGCCCGTTGGACCCTCCCAGTTTGGTGGATTTGAGGTCGTATTCATGCTTTGAACTGGGACTGTAAACGGTGGTACTATGATAGCTAGGGGATGCTCATCCCCCGTACCGTTCCATCGGAACATCTGGCGAGAAGTCCTCTGGAGGGGCAATGAACTCCCGTTTCATGCGCAATGGCTTTATCTACCTGCTGATCGTCGTGGCCGTAATCGCGATCTTCTTCACGCTGTTTTCGGACGTGCCCGGCGGCAACAAAGACCTGAGCATATCCGAAGTCGTAGCTATGGCTAAACGCGGCGAGATAGAGACCATTGAAGTGAGCGGTGACCGCCTTACTATCATCACCCCTCTGCAGGAGACCTTCTCATCGCGAATCGAGCAGAACGCCAGCATCGTCGACATCCTCGTCGACGCGGGAATCGATCCGTACAAGGGCGGAAATCCGAACGTCGTGGTCGTCGGTTCGAGTGGCCTCGGCAGTCTCTTCGGGATCCTCATAAACTTCCTGCCCCTCATCTTCTTCGGTGCCGTGTTGCTCTTTATGATGCGCCAGGCGCAGGGGAGCACCAATCAGACCTTTAGCTTTGGGCGCAGCCGTGCCAGGATGCTGGTCGGCAACCAGCCCAGCGTCACGTTCGAGGACGTTGCGGGTGCCGATGAGGCCAAGGAGGAGTTGGAAGAGGTCGTAGACTTCCTGAGATACCCCGAGCGATTCGAGACCTTGGGCGCGCGCGTCCCTCGCGGCGTCCTGCTCGTAGGCCCGCCCGGCACCGGGAAGACCCTGCTAGCCAGGGCCGTTGCGGGCGAGGCAGGGGTGCCCTTCTTCTCGATCAGTGGCTCGGAGTTCGTGGAGATGTTCGTCGGCGTCGGCGCGTCCCGTGTGCGCGACCTGTTCGAGCAGGCGAAACGCAACGCGCCGTGCATCGTCTTCATCGACGAGATCGACGCCGTCGGCAGGCACCGTGGTGCCGGCCTCGGCGGCGGCCACGACGAACGAGAGCAGACCCTGAACCAGATACTCGTCGAGATGGACGGCTTCGACACAAGCGTCAACGTCATCGTTCTCTCATCCACAAACCGTCCTGACATCCTCGATCCCGCCCTGCTCAGGCCGGGCCGCTTCGATCGTCGTGTGACTCTGGACAACCCCGACGTGAAGGGGCGCGAGGCTATCCTCAAGGTCCACATGAAGGGCAAGCCCATTGACGAGACAATCGACGTGGAGAGTGTCGCCAAGCAGACGCCGGGATTCAGCGGCGCCGACCTGGCGAACCTCGTAAACGAGTCCGCCATCCTCGCCGCGCGCAACAACCGGACAACTGTGCTCTACGAGGACTTCGCCGAGTCCATCGACCGCGTAATTGCCGGTCCCGCTCGAAAGTCGCGCGTCATCAGCGCGCGCGACAAAGAGGTCACCGCCTATCACGAAGCGGGCCACACACTCGTCGGCCACCTGCTGGACGACGCGGATCCCGTCGCCAAGGTCACTATCGTCTCGCGGGGACACGCAGGCGGTTATACCAAGTCTATCCCCAATGAAGAGTCCTACTACATGACCCTCAAGCAGGTGAAGGCCCGCCTCGCCACGCTCATGGGCGGTCGCGCCGCCGAAGAAGAGGTCTTCGGGGCTGAGCAGATTACCACCGGCGCGAGCAATGACATTGAGCAAGCAACCAATCTCGCCCGCCAGATGGTCATGCGATACGGTATGAGCAACAAGCTGGGCCCGCGCACCTTCGGCAAGCGCGAGGAATTGGTCTTCCTCGGCAGGGAGATATCGGAGCAGGCTGACTACAGCGAGCGCATAGCCGACACCATCGACGAAGAGGTGCACAACCTCATCCAGGGCGCATACCAGACGGCCAAGAACCTCATCATCACCCACAAGGACAAGCTGACCGAGGTGTCGAAGTACCTCATCGAGCATGAGACCCTCGAGGGCAAGGCCCTCACCGACATGCTCAACGCCCCTCCCCCACCGCTCCCCGAGCCGAGCGGCGGCGATTAGGAGTGGCGAGAGGGGGTGTTGTTCACCACCCCCGAGAGTTCCGCAGCCGTTCCCTCACGTCTTCCGTGACGGCCCCAATTCGTGAAGTTGCGCCGTCCCCACTAACCCCTGCAATTGCAGCCTCCGACAGCAGTTCCACCCCTCCGAGGTAGTCCGACACACGAATATACTCCTCCGCCACACCCCCGTCAGGGTCGGGAATCGTCGTCGTGGCGTTGTGATAGTTGCCAAGTGGAAACGCGACGCCTGTGACCGAGTATCCGGCCAGTGAGAACGCCGTCGCCTCGCACACTCCCCCCGACATCAACTGGCGTTGCACAGCAAATTCCGGCTTGCGGCGGCGAATGGATGCCGCTGCCGACGTGAGCAGGCGCTCCGCATGAGAGTCGAATGTGGTCAGCGCATCGCCTGTACGTATGACCGGCCCCGCCCCCTGCTCGACTCCCGGAATGACCGAACTCGATTCGACCGACACGATGACCGTATCCTTCGGGAGGACGGCAGCCTCAGCCATAAGGCGAGCCCCGAACAGACCACCCTCCTCCGCCCGCGTGAATACGCCGTACACGTCGCCGCCAGCCGGACCATCACCGACAACCCGCTCCAGCAGAGCAAGTATCGCCGCACACCCCGCCAGATCGTCCACGGCGCGCATCCTGATAGTGTCCCCGTCCAGCTTGAAGTCGGCCAGATCAAACACCACCGGCAGAGGCGGCTCCAGATCGATTGTCTCGTCCAACCGCACTCGCACCAGGCGGTCCGAAGCGCGATCATTCGGATCGTCCGTGTCCTCGTGTGGCTCCGTCACCCCGGGAATCCTTGTCCCGTCAGGCGCGAGCACGAAAACGGGCGCCGGCTTCGTCAGCGATGCGGCGGGCACTCCACCCATCGCCCTTGCGACCGCTTGGGATCCCTCGATCTCCACGATCTCGAAGCCCGGATGGTCCATGTGCGCGACGAACGCGATAGGCGGCACCGACGATTCTGCCTTCGCCGGAACATGCGCGACGACGTTACCGAACTCGTCACGGCAATAATCGACACCCGCACGTGCTAGCGCCTCAGTAATATATCGCGCCGGCAGCCCCTCGAAGAACGGCGTGGCCGGACACGATCCGAGACCACGAAGAATCTCTAGAGCGCACTCCATCGTCAGCGCGTGCGCGGATTCAGAACGTCGTTGAGCGCGTCTCCCAGTAGGTTCCACGCCAGCACCATCGACCACGCAATGACCCCAGGCGCCAGCAGAAGCCATGGCATCACACGCAGTGCGCTGATCGAACCGGCCTCGTAGAGCATCACGCCTAGGCTTGGGCGGGGCGGCTGGATGCCTAGCCCCAACCAGCTCAGCACGATCTCCACACCCACCATGCTGCCCATACCCATTGAGACTGTCACGACGAGGGGGCTGATTGCATTCGGGAGCAGATGCCGGAAGAGGATGCGTGTCGTCGAAATCCCGATAGCGCGGGCGCTCTCGACATACTGAGTCTCCTTCAGGTAGAGGATCTGCCCCCGTAACAGCCTTGCCGTGCCGATCCACCCGAAGCTCACGAGGGCGACGGATATGACCACGTAATCTACCGTTCCCGAGCGGACGAGACCGTCCAGGAAGGTGTTGTCCTCGACCCAGCGTACGTATTCGACTATACGCGGACGTAGCGTGGCGGCGAGGATGATTACCAAGAAGATGTCAGGGAACGACGAGGCAATCTCGCCGCTCCGCATGATGAACTCGTCCACCTTCCCGCCGAAATACCCCGACACCAGCCCGAGCGTGACCCCGATGAGCAGGCCGCCCGTGAGCATCCCGACGAAGGTGAGGATGACCGTGTTCTGAATTCCCCACAGCAGGCGGGTGAAGACGTCCCGTCCCGCGCGGTCGGTGCCCGCCCAGTGTTCGCGGCTCGGCGGCTCGGCTATGGCCGTGTAGTCCTGGTCGGTGTACTCGTACCCAGTCACGAACGTGGACAGCGGCGCGGCGAATATCCCGGCCAGCCAAATGACCGAGATGACCGCCATAGCCGCGACCGCGATCTTCTTCCGCATGAGCCGGGAGAGGGCGCGCGCGAAGTGTCCCCGCCGGTGTCGCGGAGTCTCTTCGGTGAGTTCGTCGTCCTCGTCGCGTCGAATCTCAAACGGCTGGGACTGTGGTTGAAGCGCCACTTAGCTATACCTGATACGTGGGTCGATATACGCATAGGCTACGTCGGCCAAGAGGTTGGCGAGCACGAACGCTATCGCCCCGATGAGCGTGATCGCCATGATGACCGGGTAGTCGCGGTTGAAGATAGACTCGACGGCGAAGCGGCCGACACCCGGAATGCCCATGATCGTCTCGGTTATGAACGATCCGCCGATCAGGCCCGCCAGTGAGAAGGCGAGAATCGTGATGATGGGGATCATTGCGTTGCGCAGCACGTGCGTCACGTCGACCCTTACGGGGCCAAGACCCTTCGAGTGGGCCGTGCGGATGAAGTCCTGCCCCATCACGTCGAGGGTGCTCGCCCGCATGAGGCGGATGAATGCCGCGATGGGGGGAACCCCCATCGCTATCGCAGGAACGACGATGCGTGGGTCGAAGAAACCTCCCCAGCCCGAGCACGGTATCAGGTCGGTCTTCAGGCACCCCACCCACAGGAGCGCAGGCACCGTCACCATGATCGGTATCGACATGAGCACAAGCGCAAAAGTCACTACCGTCGGGTCCTGCCAGGTCCCTTGCTTGTGGGCGATGTAGAACCCCAATGGCAGACCGATGCTGAGGCTGATGATCATCGCGGCGATAGAAAGCTGCGCGGACACCCACATCTTTGGCACGATTATGTCGCGCACCGGCTGGCCGATGAACCGTAGACTCTCCCCAAAGTCGCCTTGGAAGAAGCCGTACATATAATCGCCGTACTGCACGAAGAAAGGCCGGTTCAGCCCCAGCTCATCGCGGATGCGCTCCGCTGCCACTGGGTCGTACTTGTTGCCCATCATCACCCGAATGGGGTCGCCGGGGCCGTACACACCCAACGTCCAGGTGATCAACGACACGGCCACGAGAGCCACCGGCAGAAAGAGCAACCGTCGGACGATATATACCCACATAGACCTGTGTTACCTCGATTGCCGGAACGTTCGGATACGCCGCCCACAGTCCCCCTAGAAAAGCCGACTGCCTAGCCCTGAAACGTCCGCCACACAATACCCTATCGCACCCCAAACGACAACGCGCCACACCGCCGCCCTCCCAACCGTCATTCCCGTGAACGCGGGAATCCATACCCCGCAAGGAGAGTCGCCCCAAAACGACAAGAGACTCGCTACCCCACCAGCCCGAATCCATGGGGAGGCATTGGGACGCCGTCAGAAACGTCAACCGATTTGGATATACAACGTCATTCGGCAGCAGGTGTTAGGTGTGTGAAGTGAGTGGGGCAAAGAGGCTGTCGAAAAAGGATTCCGTTCGCCCTGAGCAGCGTTACGCCCCGCGCCGGGGCCGTACAAGTGAAAGTAACTGTCTCACAGCCCACCCTGTCTCCTCACTCTGTGATCTCTGTGCCCTCTGTGGTGAATCCCCTCGGCCCAGAGCAGTTACTTGAAAGCCTGTCGAAGGGTGCCAACCCCGCTCATGATTCAAAGAGAACCATACCCATACTTTCGGCTGACCCATCAAACCTTCCTCTAATACTGCCCCAACGTCCCTCGCCCCTTCGCGATCCGTTCCCCGACGTTGAACAGGACCCACCCTACCAACAGAAACACTACGGACTGGACCGCCAAGAACACCATGCTTCCATCCTCCCAGACCGCTGAGAGAGACGCACCGTCAATCACCACCTTGCGAAGCACTTCAATCCCCTGTGTTGTCGGGAGCAGTCTTGCGAAGGTCTCAAGCCAGTCCGGGAAGTACTGTACTGGCAACAGCGCGCCGTTGAGGAACAAGAGTAAGTTGTTCACCAAGTTGGTGACTGAGGTGATCTGCTTATACATCAAGGTCAGACCACCGATAGCGTACCCGAATCCAAACAGGCCAACCATAGTTAGGAAGAACGGCGGTAGTGCCGCCGGTTCCAGCGGCAGGGTGATACGAAGAACCAACATCAAGGTCACCCCAACGAGCGCGACCATAATTGTCGATTTCAAGAAGGTGGCGATGACCCGCCCAAGAAAAAGCACCCACGTCGGGACCGGGCTCATGTAGAGCTGCTCTAGGGTGCCGACCGACGCCTCACTTAAGAGGTTGCTGCTCATGCTTGAGATAGCGATGGCCGCGTAAAACCAGATCAAGTAGCCGAGGAGAAACGCCGGTAGCCCTTGAGTAGCGATCGCGCCGGTTCCAACAAAGTAGCTGATGAAGATGAAAAGGACAGCCAGCGTTAGCAGTTCTATTACCAAATTGGCCCGATAGTTCCAGGTAATGAGGAGTTCCTTGCGGGCCTCGTTGTAGAGGACGAGCGGCGCGGCTATCACTGTCGGTCCTCGTTCAGCAGCTCAATGAAGATGTGCTCCAAACTCGGCTCGCTGCGTTGCACCGACAAGAGCGGCAGCCCCTCTTCTCGTATCAAACGGAGCACCTCGTGAAGTCGCTCCTGGTCGGCGATGTCGCCCGATATCGTCGTCTCGTGCTCGCCCTCCTCGACAATCAGTCCCTCCGGTAGCGACACTTTGCCCTTGATTTGACCGCCGACACGTATCCTGTAGTAGTCTCGACGAAACAGGGACAGCAACTCTGCGACTGTGCGATCCGCGATCAGACGACCCTCGTTGATGATGGCCACCCGGTCGCAGAGCTCCTGGGCCATCGTCAGCTGGTGCGTCGTGAGCAGGACGGTCTTGTTCTCCTCTTTGGCAAGTCGCGAGACCCACTCTCGGACCGTCCGCGCCGACTCGACGTCCAGGCCCAACGTGGGCTCGTCGAGCAATACAATCGGAGGATCGGACATGAGCGCCGCCGCAATGGCTACCTTCTGCTGCATCCCTCGTGAGAACTCCCGGACGTCGTCGTTCCTCCTGTCCCAGAGATCCAGCTCCTTCAGCAGCCGCTCCCCTCTCGGCCTGAGATACTTGCCCCGGACGCCCTTCAGCCTCCCGAAATACATCAGGTTTTCCATCGCCGAAAGCCGCCAGTAAACGGTACGCGCCCCCTCGAGCACCGCGCTGAACTGCCGCATGGCGGCCGCCCGGTCCCGCCGGACGTCATGACCGAGTAGCGTGGCCCCACCGGAATCCGGCGCGACGACACCGCACATCATCTTGATCGTGGTCGTCTTCCCCGCGCCGTTCGGACCAAGAAAGCCGAATATCTGGCCACGAGGTATCGAAAGACTCAGATCGACAACGGCATGAACCGGCTCCGAACCCCGACGCCTGAACGTCTTCGTCAAGCCATCAAGCTCAATCGCGTTCATTCGCTGTCAAACCGTCCCTAGCAATGACCACCAGCCTTGACTGTGCAACCTGGTGAACTATCACCCATCACCACTTACACGATACCTTCCACCACATGGTCATCAGGCGACGACAGTCTCTCCCTACAGATGTGTGCTGCTCAAAGGACGGCTCCGCACGACATCTAAAGGAGTCGCCGTCTGTGAGGGTCAACATCCTAGCACAATCTCAAGAAACAACTCCATATGCGCAAGCTATACATACACATGTCGCACTCTGACATTGAGAATTGTTCTCCACGCTATTGCTTGTTTGTAGGCCTCCATCAAACTACTTCCCTCCTCTCCTCTTCCGTGGTAGTTTGCCTAATTCAAGCAATTCTTGGTCAATCACCATAAGGCCGTCAATAATCTGACTCACTATCTCATACTCGTTCCTTGGGTCCGGTGGTTGATCAACTCGCTTTGACCTGTGAGCTGTTCTTCCACGAGATTGACCAAAAGAATCTATAGTTGCGAGCCATGTTGAGTCGATATCCTTTTCACTTATTCCAACAGGAAGCAATAGCTTCAAGACATCTCTTTCAGTGATTCCATGATTTCTTGCAAATGCATACTTGTTGAATTTGTCCCTAGACAGCCTTATCCTCTTCGTCAACTCCCGCTCACCAGTCAAATCCTTTGTTTCTGGCACCGCCCCAAGATTTTCATCCACAAATGCAATCATAGCGACTAATGACGAGGAAATACCTGCACCCGTCCGCCACATTTCGAAAGCTACATTTGCTGCTTCCTTTACTACATCCTCAAGATAGGATTCGATCTCCGCATGTGCCAACAACCTGAATGCTCTGGCGCGATCACTTTGACGCGGTGTATAGGAACCGGTAGGGTCAAACTGTTTGGGTAAGAAGTGATCCCGCAGCTCTACGATTCTTCTTCGCAGTTCACGAAACCTGAGCGAAGTTGGCATTTTGCATCTAGTGGAGTTCGGCCGACAAGGGAGTCTCAGGAATTTCTATTTGACAATCCAGTACAGATTGCAATTTCACTCCCCAGCGGCGCAATCGCGTAAATGTGGATCCAACACTTTTAGTCGTTGTCTGTAATGACTCACTGAATTGTTCATCATTCTTACATAGTTCTTCAAACGCTTCCCTCACTTCATCTTTCATTCTGACAGCACGTTGTCCTATAGCAGGATAGCGGAAATAGTATGTCATTATGTCAAACACTGCCCGATTGAAGCGATTTTCATAGCCGGTCGGGCTTCGCCACCTTCTGAAAGCATTTGTTCCAAAAATCTCAAAGGTCACATCTATAGCTTTGTCGCATTGATCGGCAATTAGCTCGATATCGCCTTTTCGTGTCTTCCAGTGATCGTTAAAGTGCTTCGATGTGTTATCGAGAAATGTCTTTAGATTACCATTGTAGCATTCAATCGACTCGGTGAAAGCAAAAAACCGTATCAACAACTCTACGTCACGCATTCTAAAGTCTGGCTTGCTTAGGCCAAGAGCCTTTTTGATAGATTCGCTATCCGAAGAATACTCTTCTACGAAATTCGTGAAACTACCAGGGTGCAGAGCTTGACGCAGCTCTTGGGGGGATAAAGGAACACTTCCAGTATTGAGGCGCAGGAATACCAAATATAGAAACGATTCGTGTTTCCAGTTTCTGACAACTACTGTTCGGATAGTTTGGTTCTCGTAGGCGTCGATATCATCTTGAAATTCAGGAATTTCCGTTAAGCTATTCCAAGTATGACCGTTAAGGTCGTTCCTGTTCGTCAGGCCTCTAAGTCTTAAAGGATCAAAATCATCGTTGGGTTCTTGTACACCAAAGCGACGTATTGAAAGGAGTCTCTGCTTGCCATCGATAACAATATATGACCCTCTTCTTTTCGGACGTTCCGCCAGAACAAGCTGTGGTACGGGAAGACCAAGAAAGAGTGATTCAATAAAGGCACTCTTCCGACTATCAACCCACGCTTCTCTTCTTTGAAAGCGGGGAGAGAGCTCAATGTTGCCGCGTCGCAACTGAGATAAGATAGTTTCTGTAGTCCAATCAGTGGATGTCACTACTGCATCCGTCCTGAATTCCCCAAGATCTCCCTCATCTTCTTCAGATGGGTCTGGCTGCAACAATTCCAGTTCCTGATCCATTGAATCTCCTTTTCTGATAGAAGCCTGAATGCAGTCTTGATTCCTAGGCAATAGTGCGAGTAACAGCAGATCGTCGACTCTTTTGACTGTAGAACAGAATCTACCCTAGTCCAAGTTCAGACTTGGTGCCAGTGTCAAGCTAATCCACGAGTCTAGTGCCCGCCCGTCCCAGTCAATCACCCATCACCCGTCCAGCCGCGGCAGTTCGGCGTCGTGCCGCCGCCACCCGTCGGTATGCACTTGCGGTTCTGGAGGTCGGTCTTGCCCCCCTCTATTGCCGCCTTGACATTCTCCACCACCTCAGCCGGTGCCCACTGCGTCCAGAGCTCTTCGTTGTTCTTGAGGACGATCAACGTAGCCACGTTCGGGTTGATCCCCAGCCTGCCGCCGGTGATCCTCTTCGCGGCCGCGTCGAACACCTCTTCGTCCACCGTGATCGACTCGAGGAACCCTACAATCTCCGGTGCCCGCTCGCTCAAACGTCCATGCGCGACGATGCGCGTCCCCGGCGTCGACTCGACCATCGTCCCGAGGTCCAGCACCGCGCCGTCCTCCGAACGCTCGGCTAGCCAGTCGCTCAGGTCGGGAGAGGTCTGCAAGACGATGTCCAGCTCCCCTGTCTCCAGCAGTCCGGGATACTCCTCTACCGTCGTCTCGACCAGTTCGACCGTGTAGTCGTAGCCATAGACGATGATGTACCCCACCAAATGGCTGTCGAGCAGAACACGCTTTTCGTCCCACATCCCCATGCGCACCGTCCCCTCCGTCGGCTCGTATAGCGCGTCGAGGTACGTGTCCGACCGCTCTTGTGCGGCGCGCTCCATCTCCTCTGGCGGTATCGGCGTGGGCGTAGGCTCGTCAGGAAGCGGTGTCGGCGTTGGCGTTGCCGCCCTTGCGGTTGCCCGGGCGCCGAACTCAAGGGGGCTCTCCTGCTCCGGCGCACACGCGGCAAAGACCAAGAGTGCCGCGAGCGCGGCGGCGAGGAATACAGTGGCACTACGAACCTTCGACCTATCCATGTTCGTCCCCTTTCTCACCTTGCGGCGACTCGGTTCAGGATGGCGGCTGTCGGTTGCCGACAGTCTAGGAGCGACGGGCAGTGAGTGTCAACCTGCACTACGTATCCTCCCCACCGGAATGCTGAAAGTTCGCCAGCGTCCCAACCCGCCGCAGCCCGACGATCGCAATCGCCGCGAGCACCCCTAGCGTCGAGAACGCGAACACCCACCGGTACTCGCCTCCCGCCACGTCCAAAATGCCCCCGAACAGCACCGGCCCGATCACCCCTCCAAGCAGACCCAGCGACGCCTGCAGCGCCATCGTCGATCCCAAGCGCCTCGGGTCGGCCACCTCGGTGATGCCGGTCTGGTAGATCGCAGAGTCCGCCGACGCCGCCCACCCGAACACGACGCTCACCGCGACCACCACTCCCCATGGCCAGTGTCCTATCCACGCGAACCCCACCGCGCACACGGCGGCGAGTCCCAGTATTAGCGAGGCCGCCGTAATCCGTCCGAGCCGGTCGGATATCGCCCCGCCCATGACGGGACCAACCGCGCCAAACGCGAGCGCCAGACCTCCCACCTCTGCCGCGGTAACCACGGCATTACCCTCCGACACTCCCCTGGCTACCAGGATCGACACTAGGAAGACCGGCAGCCATACCCGAAGGGCGTAGAGGTTCAACGCATGTACCGTATAGCCAAGTATCACGAACTGCACGGGACTGCTCTTGAGCACCGACGGGTCGAGCTTCCCGCCTGCAAGCGGTCCGTGCGTGTCGGGAACGGAACGTATCAGCAAGAACATGAGGGGCAGACTCAATGCCGACAGCGCCGCCACGAGCGTGTAGGCGTCACGCCACTCCATCGACGCCATGAGCCATCCCGTCAGCGCCAGCGAGCCGCTGTGCGACGCATACTGCGCCGTCACGAACAGGCCCATAGCGGAGCCCCGACCGCTCTTCTCGAACCGCCTCGCCACGAGCCGCAGTCCCGGTATGTATATTCCAAGAAAACCAACCCCCGCGATGGCGCGAAGTATGACACCCACGAAGACGTTGTAGGTCGTCAGGGGGAACAGCAGATGCGCCGCGACAGCGACCGCCGCCGAAAGGTACATGATGCGCTTCGGCCCGATACGGTCGGTCAGCGGTATGAGGTACAGCGCCGATGCCGCGTACCCTGCCAGGTATGCCGAGAAGAGCGCCCCTGCCCCGGCGTTGTTGAGTCCAAGCTCCTCTTTGATGGCCGATAGCGCCGCAACGTAGCTGGCAATCGGCAGCAGTGCGATGAACAGCGAGATCGACAGGAGGACGAGCCAGATGAGGCCGCTTCCACCCGGCCGACTCGCAACGTCCAAGCCTTGCCGTTCACTCGCCAAGGGTACAGGTCCTCTCACAAGTCCAGACAAGTCGTGAACTATACGGGCAAGTACCGCTTGTTGGCAATTCGACTGCCTGAACATAACTGTTCAGACTTCGTGAGTTCCCTCGACGAATACACAGCCACCGTCATACCGACCTCTGCAAAACCTCCGGCATTCCCGCGAAAGGAGACCTTTGTATAACCACCGGCATTCCCGCGAAAAGCCTGCCCCCGTGAAGACGGGGGCGGGAATCCAGAGACGTTGGCAAAGCTGAGACGTGCCATTTCTCGGACACTTCCTCTGCGGGAGAGCGACTACAGAAAAGTCTCCGAAAGCGGGTATCCACAAGCGTTAGGGGAGTTCGCCCTTAACAATTACGCCTGAACGCCTGGCCGTCCGGTGTAGCCGGGAAGCCGCTAACATCAGGGTGCCTGTCGGAGATTCTCCATCATGCGACGTGTCGGTGTCGTGTACTCCTCGTCCTGCGTCACCTCCAGCACGCGTTCGAGGTCTCGCAGGGCCCTGTCCCGTTCGTCGAGGAAGGTGTACAGCCGCGCCCTCTCTACGTAGTATCGAGGCTCGAACGGTTCCAGTTCGATGACCTTCGATAGATCTTCCAGGGCCGAATCGGCATTGTTGTCCTGAACGTTCACCTGCGCGCGATTGTGGTAGGCCTCCGCGTACTCCGGATCGAGCTCTATGGCCCGCGTGAAGCTGAGAATCGCCGACTCGCTGTCTCCCGTGTACATCGAGACGAGACCACGAACGTTGTGCGCCTCCACGTGACTCTCGTCCAGCCGAAGAGCCTCGTCGACAATCGCCATCGCCGCGCGGAAATTGCTGGTCTGGAAGAGCACCCTCCCCTGCGCTACGTAGGCTTCCGTGAACTGCCGGTCGCGCCGTATCGCCTGCGTGTACTCCTCGCGCGCCCGAACGTAGCTCCCGTTATCCTCGTACTGCAGCCCACGCTCGAAGTGCTCTCTCGACAACTCCTCGTCCGACGGTCCGAAACAGCCCATCGCAAGCACGGATCCCATGACGCAAAGGGCAAAGAGCGCACCCCAAGGACGAGTTAATCGAGTAGGAAAGGACATATAGAGGGACAATAAGACCTCGAAGAGCACCGCCTTGGGCACCGTTCAAGTCATTGAAGCATAACCACGGTCAGGCCGCAAACGCCACACTTTCCCCAACCGCCCGCGTGCGCCATCACCTTGCAGCTACCTGAGCACACCCTCCAACGTCACTGCGCCACGAACGACGTAACCGTCTCCGAGTTGACCCTTACCGTGTACTTCTCCCCCGGCTCGAAGTCGGAACCGAGCGGCACGGTCGTCTCCACGAGGGGATAGTCCTTCGTACATACTGCCTGTTGGTCCGAGACCTGGTGGTGCGTGATTATCACCTCGATCTCGTCCAACTCTCCACGCCGGATTTCGTAGCCGTCGAACTGCGAGCAGCTGCTTCCCGCGGGCAGACGGGAGGCGACGTTCAACTGATACTGCGGCGGGAAACTCTCCAAAATCGAGACTTCCGCGCTTACGATGGGCGACTCGTCGATGAAGCTGTGGCGAAGGCTCTCCCTCGGCACGCTGAACGTGGTCACCAATGAATCGTTCACGATCACCTGGTACGTCTCCCCCGCCTCAAGCGGCGCCGTGATCCGCTCCACGGCGTCCAGCTCCACCACCTGCTCGTCACACGGGATCGCCCAAGCCGTCGGTGGAGGCTGCATCAGCGTGAGTGTCGCAATGATCCTGTTCCCCTCCACCCTCAGTGACTGGCTGCCCGGTCGGGCGCAATTCTCAACGGTCGACTGGTAGAAGCCGATACGGAGGAAAGGTTCCCGCTCGTTCGGTATCAGGTTCGCCCACGTCACTCTGGCCGGGGTCTCCACCCATTGCCTCCAGTCCTGGCCTTCCTCGACCTGGTCCGGCGGAGGCTCCACCAGCACGAGCACCATGTCAACCTTGCTCGGATTGCCACGAGTGATAACGTCGAACGCCGTGTCGTTGGTGAAGGCCAGACGGCCGTCCGACTCGATGATCCTCGCGCTTATCCCGTACGTGTTCCGAGAATCGATGTCGTCGCGGTTGTACTCCACCTTGAACTTGATTGGCACCTGCCCGGGACCCTCGATGGTCTGCCGCGCAATGAGCGGCGCCGCAGCGTCCTGGTACGAAACGTCCCTTAGCTCCATCACGAGCTTCGCACCCGACGTCAGGGCCAGCCGCTCACGATACGTCACCGTCCCGCTCACCGACGCATTCGGACTCTTCCCCGACGGCACTTCAACCGTGGAACTCCCAGGCCCCGGATCATCCCCGCATGCGACAAAAGCCGGCAGAACAAGTGACAGGCCTATGACAAACAACATTGCGACCGCGTCTTTAGCTCTCATCGATATGACCTCCCAAGCGAAGGGTTCCCCAACCTGCTTAGTCTATAGACGACGGCAAAGAGCATTTTGTTCCCCTATCCACACAACAACGTTCACCCTGAGCCTGTCGAAAGGCCAAGTGCCATCGGCCGCCCCCACAACCACCTGTCATTCCGAGCGCAGCGAGGAATCTAAAATCCTCCCCCGCCACGGCAGAACCTCAGAGAGACCATTCCCGCGAAATAAGACCCTTGCCTATCCCCCTCTCCCGTGAACGGGAGAGGGCTGGGGTGAGGGTAATTCACCTCCGTTCACCCTGAGCCTGTCGAAGGGTCGAACCACCGCCCCCCCACCCTAATCACCCCGCTCCACGTCCCCTGGCGTCGGCTCCACTGCAACCCCCCGATCAGGATACCCCTCCGAATACACATCACCCACCGGCGTCCACCTCCCCGAATGCGCCGACTCCCGGGCCGCCAAACACATCGCCGCGCTCAGCAGTCCCGACGACAGGTCCGTTCGCGACTCGTCACGCCCAAGACACACGTCCACGAAGTTCCGCGCCAGCGCCTCGTCGCCGCCGAGATGCCCCGTCGTCGCCCTGACCTCGAACGACTCTATCCGGTCGCGATGATGGTCGACCACCCTCACGCTGCCCTTGAACCAGTCGAACGACAGCGTCGCCTCATACCCCGTGATCGTCGCCCCGCGAGACGCTGCCGACCGCCTCGACAAGAAATTCTGCACATAGCTCGCGTGTGCCCCGCCTTCGTAACCGATCAGTGCCGCCCCCGCGTCCTGCAATTCGATGCCGTCCCCGAACACGCACAGGTGGTCAGAGGTCCCGACTCCTCCGTCGTCGCCACGACGCGCAACGCCCTGTGGACTCTCCAGACACGTCTCTGCAAGATCACACGCTGAACAACGCAAACCGTGAGGCATGTCTCCCCCGTACGCCTTCCGCGTCATCACAGCGGACACCGCCGATGGAACACCCAGCAGCACGTTGAGATAGTCAAAGTCGTGCGTCGCCTTCTGCAGCCACATCCCGCCCGTCACCTCGAAATCGCGGTACGTCTCCCGCGCATAGTAGACCCCGCCGTATGGCACGTAGTTGACCGCCTGCACCTGGTTCACGACCCCAAGCCGCCCGCTCTCCATCACCTCCATCACCTTCCGAAAGAGCGGCGTCACCCGCATCGGAAACGAGACCACCACCGACTTCTCGCGACCACGGTAAGCGTCCCGAAGCGCGACGATCTGCTCGTACGAGATGGCGACCGGCTTTTCAAGATACAGCGGAAGCCCCGTCTCTGCCGCCCGCACCGCCATCGGCGTGTGGATGTTGCACCGCGTCCCAATCATCAGCGCGTCGAGGTCCCCCGCACAACCCAGCAACTCCTCCGCGTCCCCAAAGAACGCCGTCTCCCCCTCCGGCAGCTCCACACCTCTCAACCGCTCCCGCGCACCCTCGCCGTCCGGGTCAGCCACCCCCACAACCCGGACCCCACCACACACGCGACGCAACGCCGACAGCACCGACGCCGCCCTGCTCCCAAACCCAATCACCCCAAGCCGCAACCTGTCCTCCAAGACCTTCCCTCCGTCTCCCGTAGGGGCGTTTCGCGAATCGCCCCTGCTGCCATGTTCACTACTGGAGGTGTCGCCGCCCCCCAGCCACCTGTAATTCCGAGCGCAGCGAGCAACTGTCTTGAAAGTCAAGACGGATGGCCGACGGGCGCCGACGCCCTGGCGCGCTCAGCGCGCCAGGGTGAGCGATGCTTGAGCATGGAGTTGAGTATGACGAGCAACTTGCGCATGCAGGCTGTGAGAGCCAGCTTCTTGGGCTTGCCAGCCGCCAGCAGCCGCTGATAGAAGTCCCTGATCACCGGGTTGAAGCGGCTGGCTACCAACGCTCCCATGTACAGGGCGGCGCGGACCCGGGCGCGACCGCCCCAGACGGTCCGTTTGCCCCGCAGGGTGCCACTGTCCCGGTTGAAGGGAGCCACGCCCACCAGCGCGGCGATCTGTCGGCGGTCCAGCTTGCCCAGCTCCGGCAGGTAGGCTAGGAGGGTGAGAGAGACCTGCCCTCCCACGCCGGGAACGGTGCGCAACAGGTCATCCTTCTCCCGCCATACGGGACTGTTGCGAAGAGTCTGCCTCAGGCCTTCGTCAAGGTCGTCCAACTCCTGCTCCAACCAGGCGATGTGGGCCTCGATGCGGGGCTGGACGGCGCTGATGGCGGTGCCGAGGCGGTTCTTCTCTGAGACCAGCATGGTCACCACTTGGTGCCTACGAGCAACCAACGAGTTGAGTACCTGGGTCTCGGTGTCCTTCAGAGGGCGCACAGGGGGACGGATGGCGGCGGCGAAGTGGGCGAGAACCGCCGCGTCCAGAGCGTCAGTCTTTGCCAGAGTCCCGGTTGCTCTGGCGAAGTCACGAACCTGGCGGGGGTTAACGACGACTACGGGCAGCGTCGCAGTTGCCAGGGCTGCCACCAACGGCAGTTCCAGGCCGCCAGAAGCTTCCAACACTATCTTGGCCGGCCCAATGGTCTTCAGTTGAGAGACCAGTTCCGGAATTCCAGATTCGTCGTAGGATACGACCCACCTCTCGCCTGTAGGGCGGAGAGCGACATCCACCTGGGCTTTTGCCACATCAATGCCTACGTATGTCGGTTCCTGTTCCATTTCTACCTCCTGTATGAAGTGCTGGCCCGTCCTTGCACGATGCGGGCTCGATTGGCCCAGGCAACTGTTCGGGCTCTACTCCTGGGGGGTGCGGCGACCTTGGCTCGCTGACGGTCTTCGATGACCTGGGAATCAACGGTCTGCCGCACCCTATTCACCCTTACCGAAGTCATTGTCCCATGACAAAACCAAGATACAAGGAATCTAAAATCCCTATTGGCAAGACCAGATAGCCATGGCCCCGTTCGCCCTGAGCCTGTCGAAGGGCTCTCCCATCCCAACCCCTCTCTCCTAACTCTGTGATCTCTGTGCCCTCTGTGGTGAATCTCCCTTTGCGGTGAGCTCCCTACACCGACACCACCGTCTCCGGTCCCCAGCGTCCAACGCGCTCATTCAGGTCCCGCGTCCGGTACGATCCGAACGCCTTCTCGTCCTCCTGCTTCACGATCGGGAACGTGCCCAGTACGTAAAACTGTTAACTCACCAAGACTTTTCCCTACGACCGAGGATTGACCGAATTTACTGGACAGACTTAGGATGTTCCTATCTCAACTGAACTTGATTTCTGAATCTGGTGATTCTCTATATCGGAAACCCTGCGTGAAAGGTAGAACTCTACGATGAGGCAACTTGGCTCGATATCTACAGTTTGCTTCCTGATTGCATTAGCCGGTTTCATAATGCCGTGGCTGTCTATAGTCAGAGGCTCGCCAATCGGGCTTTCTGGGGTGAGCTTAGCGTTGGGCAACTATAATATCCAACCAACAGAGTACTATGCGTTATTGACGGCGGTGCTTGCAATCGCCGGAGCCGTGTTGCCCAATACCTTGCCGAAACGAAAGACATGGTCGCGGGCAGTTCTCGCATTCCTTGGTATTCTAGTCTTGATACTTATGCGCTATCACTTGCCAGGTACTAAGTTTGCGGTCCCGGAAATGTTCAGTAACCCGACCAATGATATCGAATGGAGACTGGGATTCTACTTCACTCTCACGACGTTCAGCGTAGTTGCAGTGCTGAATCTAGCCGCCATTATGGGCTTCTTCAAACCGCGAAGACAGCGGCAAAAGTCTCCAAAATAGTACGGTAGCATGCCATGTTCTGAGGATGAACTGGACCCGTCAGCCGAGGTTACGGATGAACAGGTCTGGGACAACGTGAGTTACTTACTCGAGAAAGCCTCTCCAATGTCGCCCGGATCCCCTTTTTCAGAAAATACTCGGTGAACAGCTGTCCCTGCACCTAACCAACCCTCCCCATAGCGCCGCATTGTACCTTGCATCCATCCCGACAGACTACAGGAGAGAAACTCCCCACCAACTGCTATCATTCCCACAACAACCTGCCAGACCGCTCCACCGGGGGGCCTCATGACTACTGCAAGTGAACACTCAGGCGCGGGATTCCGCATTGTCCCGTCCGATATTCCCAACGAAGGAATCCTCTACGTCGATCATCAGAAGTGCGGTCGGTCTGGTCATGGAGGCAACTGCCTGACCGAGTGCGTTAATGGAGACATCGTCTCCTTCTACAGCAACATATCGGGCGAGATTGAAAGGGGCCACGGCGTGGCCGGCTGGTCGGAATATCGCAGGTCCACGGACGGCGGCGAGACGTGGAGCGAGCCTGTCGCACTCGACTACTCGAAGCGCGCGTGGGAAGGCGACGATGTCTACTCCGCCATCGTATTCGCGGTCACGACCGCGCCAAACGGCACGCTCATCGCCTTTGTTTGCCGTTTCGCGAGAGACCTGTGGGTAAAGAAGCTGCCCCCGGTCTGCCTTCTAAGCCGTGACAACGGCCATACGTGGAGCGAGCCACGTCCCCTCGATCCTCACGCGACCGTCGATGACGTGTCGCTGACCTTCGACGCCGTCTTCACGCACGAAGACCAGGTCTTTGCAGCCTTCATGGGCGGTCCGGCCAACTACTGCGACGGTCCCTACTCGATGTACGCCTCAGCCGACAACGGCGAGACTTTCGAGCGACGCAGCGTTCTACCCTTCGACATCCAGAACTACTACGTCACCGCAGGCGTTCTCGATAGCGGCGACATCATCGTCTACTCCTACCCCTACTCCCCCGATGAAAACATCGACGAGTACAACATCCCCTACGTCACGAGCGCCGACGAGGGCCGCACCTGGTCCGAGGTGAAGACCACCCACTTCGCCCGGGCCATCCGCAATCCTCAGCTTTCGCGAAAGATCGGCAAGCTGTACTTTCTGCATGGACGCTCCGGCAGTCACAGCCGCGACCCGAAGAATCTGGTTCTCTACTCGTCTCTCGACGGGATACATTGGGACGAAGGAAGAATCCTGCGTCGCAGAGGCCCCGGTCCCGGCGGAGGTGACGCCTACTCTGCCAACGAAGTCATCGGCAAGTACGACCTCTCCGTGCCGAACCGGCTCCTCATCCAGTCCAGCATCACCTACGAGGCCGGAAGTGCCAAAGTCAATGAACGTCACTGGTGGGTAGAGGGCATCGACGGCGCCTGACATACACTCAAGCTTTGGGCTAACGACCCACACTCCACTCTTCCCGTGCTCTCCGAGCCGATTCCCCATTCACCCTGAACAGTGTCACACCCCGCTCACCCTAAGCCTGTCGAAGGGCAACCCCACCCGTCATTCCGGCGGAGGCCGGAATCCAGAAATCCCCCTCACTCTGCGATCTCCGCGCCCTCTGCGGTGGATCCCTCCACGCCTCTGTGCTCTCTGTGTTCTCTGTGGTGAATCCTCCACCCCTGTAAACACGTAAGCCCGAGATGCCCGAAAATGTCAGGGAAAACGTGGCCCCCCCGCTCGGAGGGAATGAAGCCAGCCAACAGCCGCCCTCGGCCTACGACGAAAGCAGCGCCTCGGCGTCTTCGCACATCCTCCGCCACTGCTCACCGATCTTCGCACAGAAGCTGTCGTACTCATCGTCGGTGCCCAACACGTCCCGGGCCCGCACGATGATCGTCCAGTAGCAGGCGTGCTTCTCCTCGGCATTCTGGATCAGGGCGCACATCTCCAGGGCGTCGTCCGCCCCCGTCTTCTCCCAGAACCGGTCCTGCGCTGCCCCCTCGATGCACGCGATCCGGCTAGTTCCCGCCGGTGCGTAGCTACAGTACAGTATCGACGTCTCCGGGTCCTTTCGCGTCACGTTCCCGACATCACGCCCGTAGCTCTGGAAGCAGTTCCAATGCGCCGCCTCTGGCGCCTCCGTGCAGGCCTGCGCCACCTTCGAGTAGTCGCGGTCGAACACATTGAGCATGTGGGACGTCTGGTAGAAGTAGCACGGCACCTGGTAACGCTCGTCGACGGAGTCACAGGGGAAGTGAGGATCGTCTTCCTTGAGGTACTGCGTGATGTGGCCCATCAGCCCCGTCAGCCCGCCGACGACGTTCTCCATGAACACCCCCGAGTAGCATGACCGTCGGTCGCCCTCGGTCGGCATCCTGTCGCAGAGCGGCAGCGCGTCGTGCAGCTCATACGTCGTCCACGCCAGCAGCCCGTGCCCGACGCCGTGTACGCACTGGTGCCGGAAGAAGGGATTGTCGGCCACGGCGCAGATGGTGGCCACGTCTTCCTCCAGGTTGGCCGTGCCGCGAGCGGCGAACAGCGCCTCGGTCGCGCCGTGGAACGAACCCGCCTGGCACTCGTGGCCCGACAGCGCGAATGCCGCCGCCCCATACTCCTCGTATGCCGCCCTTCCGAGGTCGTGGGCCCGCTGGTGACAGTCCACCTCTATGTAGTTCTCGCTCTCCTTCAAGATCTGGACGGTCTGCTCCGGGCCGTACTGCCTGATGAACCTGACCATGAGCGTGTCGTCCGTTATCAGATCGACGTAGTCCTGCGCGGAGATGTTGCTCGGAGTCTCGAATTCCCGGTCGGGGACCTCCAGCACCAGCGGGTCCGCACGCAGCCCGTCGTCCTCGCCCAACGCAACGACCAGCCCGCCAATTTCAGGCTGGAGGTGGTTGTGGAAGCGCCAGAATCCCCTCGTGTTGAACGTAAACGCCCACGTCTCGCCCGGCTGAATCCCTCCCTTCGAGTCCAGTTCCGGCAGAATCGAGTGCGTTGGATGGATATTGGAAGCCGGCCACAGGGGCTTATCGGACGCATTGACGAACCGCACCTGGTCGCCGGGTTCGATATCGAGACGCTTCGGCACGAAGCCAACGCCGGTATAGATGACCTGCGGCGCGTTCGGGTCGATCGGTTCCGACGGGACCATGGCGCTGACGATGGCCGTTGCCGTCGGAGTCACAGCCTCCTGCTGGGGCTCCGAATCCGACGAGCAGGCGAACAGGGCCGACGCGACAAGCGCAAGCGCGAAGGGAGCAATGGGTAGGTAAAATCGCCGTGTCGTCATGTAACCGTGGGTATAGTATAGTACCGCCCTACTCACCGTTTCCATAGAGGAGAACCAATGGCAGCATCAAACCTCCGTATCCTCGGCATCAACGCTCATCCCCACGACTTCACCCACTACGCCGGCACGCTCGGCATCCACGCCTCCCAGGGTGACGAGATCACGGTCGTCAGCATGACGGCGGGCGTCAATGTCCATAACGAACGTCTCGCCGACGAGTTGCGTAAGCCGCCCGCGGAGCGGGACCCGGAGGTGATGAACGAGACACCCGAACAATACACCGACCTGAAGATGGATGAGCTCACGAGAGCCTGCGCGGTTTTCGGCATCAGCGACGTGCGAATGTTGAACTTCCGCGAGCCGTTCCGCCTCAGCACGTCGCCGGAGTCCATTCAGGCACTGCAGGACATCATCCAGGAAGTTCGCCCCCACGTGATGATTACCCAAAGTCCCTACCTCGTGCACCATGGAGGCGAGTACCCGATAGGCGGGTTCGATGACCATTTGGAAACGGCAATCGCCAGCATCGAAGCCCGAAGCCGGGCAGGGAACGCCACGCACGGAATGACCGTCGCGCCTCATCGGATCCCCATTACCTACTACCCCGGCGTATACTTCGAGCGCAACCAGCTCGACTTCATCATCGACATAAGCGATTGGTTCGAGCAGCGTGTGGAGGCCGAAGCCATCTACGTAAGCCAGGGCCACACGCCCGAGAGCTCCCGCCAGCGCATGCTTCTGACCCTTGGCAACCTCGGCTTCTTCCAGCACATCCCCTACGCGGAGGGGTTCGTCCGAGAGAAAGCTGAACTCCTGCCGAGCCTACCCGTCCCGGCCTCAGCCATCCAGCACGCTGAAGAGTCCCACGAGGACATGCTGAAACGCCGGTTGTCCCAGGCGTAACACACCGCCTTTGATTGAAACCGAACTCCTCAGTTGCTAAGCTAAGAACACACCTTCGTTAGCGGGAGGGACTGCCATGCAAGAGGTCTTCCACGAAGCCGTAAACGAGCTGGAAAAGGGCAACCCCATGGTCGTGGCAACCGTCGTCCACACCAAGGGTTCGACCCCGCAGAAGCCGGGGGCCAAGTTGCTCGTGCGGAACGACGGGAGCGGCGTGGGCACTCTCGGCGGAGGATGTGTCGAAGGCGATATCTGGTTCGCCGCGAGCCAACTCCTGAAGCGCGGCGGCTCCAGCCAGTACCGCGACTACGAATTGAACGAAGACCTTGCCGCGCAGGACGGCCTGATCTGCGGCGGCACCATGTACTTCGTCATCGACCCCATCTATTCGGCGGATGAATATCTCACCTTCGCCAAGGAGATCGACGATGCGTACGCCGGCGGGCCGAGCGTTGCGCTGGCAACCCTGATAAACCCCGGAGAGTTCAGCGCGATGGAGACGGGCGCAAAGCTCTTCATCCGCGAGAACGGCACGACCGAGGGCACGTTGGGCGACTCCGCCCTCGACGCCGACGCGGTCAAGAACGCCCTCGAGCTCATGGCGATGGGCAGGAACAAGCACGTCAAGACCCGCGACGGGGCGCAGTACTTCATCGAGGCTTACACGACTCCGCCGCAGCTCGTCCTCTGCGGGGGCGGACACGTATCCAAGTCCATCGCGCCGTTGGCCAAGACTCTCGGCTTCAGGCTGTTCATCACCGACGACCGCGAGGAGTTTGCCAACGCCGAGCGCTTCCCCGAGGCCGACATCATCATCCCGAGGAAGCCGGAGGACGCCATACCGGAGCTCCCGGTCAACGCCAACACGTTCATCGTCATCGCCACCCGCGGCCACAGATACGACAACGTGGCCCTCGAGGCGGCAGCGGCGACGAATGCCCGGTACGTCGGACTGCTGGGCAGTAAGCGCAAGACTATCCTCATCTACGAAGACCTCCTGCGAGGCGGGATGACTCTTGACCGAGTCCGCGAGCTTCGCGCTCCCATCGGCCTCGACGTCGGGGCGCGTACGCCGGAAGAGATCGCCGTCAGCGTCATGTCCGAGATCCTGATGTTCCGGCTCGGCGGCACCGGCCAGCCCATGAAGCTCGAACAGAAGCAACTCGACCGCATCATAGGCAAGGTCGAAGCCGAGAAAGAGGCCGCGCTGGAGCCGGTCGTTTCCGCGGACTGAGCGTGCAGCAAGGCAAATGACTACTCAGACAGAGAAAATACTCGAGGAGGCGATGAAGCTTCCCCCGGAGAGTCGAGCCGACTTGGCAGGCTCGCTCCTCTCGTCGCTGGAAGAGAACTTTGATGAGGATGCCGCGACGGCATGGCGGGCTGAAGTGACGAAACGCTTGGAAGAGATCGACTCCGGGCAAGTGCGACTCGTGTCTCGGGACGAGGCCCAAAACAGAATCCTCCTCGGTATGTTCCTCGGCGCCGAGTGACGTGCAGCGACGCATCTCGGCAATCCTGACCGCCGCAGGCGAGTCGACGCGCATGGGACGCCCGAAGCCCCTGCTCATGTGGCATGGCGTTCCGCTCGTTCAGTACCAGGTCAACGGTCTGCTCGGCGCAGGCGTCCATGAGGTAGTAGTAGTTCTGGGACACGAGAGCGACCTCGTGGCGCGTCACGTCGCGAGAGCCGGAGTCCGTTCCGTCATGAACGAGGACTACCGGCACGGCAAGACGACATCCGTCCTACGCGGCATCCTGTCCGCCGACCCGGATGCTACGGATCTTCTGCTGCTTGCCGTAGACCAGCCTCGTCCGGAATGGGTCGTGCAGCGAGTCGTCAAGTCGCATGTCGAGAAAAACGCCCTCATTACATCGCCAAGGTACGAAGGACGCGGAGGACACCCGCTCGTGTTCTCAGCTACTCTTCGCGGGGAGCTTGAGTCGATAACCGACGAGGGACAGGGAATCCGCGAGGTGTTCGACGTTCATCGCGGCGAGGTCAACGAGGTCCCGTTCGAAGATCCGATCATACGCCTCGATCTGAACACCCCGGAAGACTACGAGTCCGCAAGGGCAAAGTACGGTGCGTAACTGCCGGCGCCCCTCTAAGAATTCGCCCTGAGCTCGACATCTCCCGTTCACCCTGAGCAGCGTTACGCCCCGTGCGCCCTTCGACAAGCTCAGAGCCAGCCCCGTACTGGATACGGGGCCGAACGGGGCCGTGCAGGGGTGTCAGCAACTGCCTTGAACATGACCTCTTTTCCCCTCTGCGTTCTCTGTGTTCTCTGCGGTGAATCTCCTGTCTACGGCGCCAGCACCGTCAGCGGCTCGATCGGCACATTGCGGAGCACCCAGAACGCAACAATCCCCACAAACAGCGCCCATATGAGCTGGTGCGGGATAAAGACCCTCGGCAACCCCTTCACCCTGAACGCCCGCATCGCCCCGTCAGCGAACGAGTAGGCTATGAAGGGCAAGGACAGGATGGTCAGCGGGTTGTAGCCCAGCGCGGCGATGACGTTGCCGTGGAGAAGCTGGTGCAGCGCGCGGAGGGTTCCGCAACCGGGGCAGTGGTACCCGGTCAGCCCGAGGAACGGACAGATGGGGTAAGCGCCGGGATTCCGAGGGTCAAATGTGTATAGAATGATGACGCCGACAAGACCAAGCGCGGCCAGTGCGATGTATGCGACTCTCGGCGAGAGCCGGAGTTTGGACGGAATCTGGGTGGTGTCTGCAAGTAACATCGCTAGATTGTCTTTGACCGGTTTCTCGCGTACAGCACAATTCCCAAAGCCACCAATACAACCAGCAAGGCTGGGAAGCCGATCAATGTCATGCCAATCGGTCCCAGGATTGCATACCCCCCTATCCAGACAGGCAAGCCAAGTACGATCCCCACTCCAAACGATATCCACGCCCACATCTTCGCGTTCTCTGACGCCTGGCGCGCGGCATCTATGTTCCCTGATGCGACAAACCCGTTGACCTGGGCTGAATATACGATCGACACAATCCCAAAGGGCAGGCAGCAAAAGATCGTAACGAGGATGGCCCACACGAGGTGATTTGGGACGTACGGAGGCGGGTCTTGAGGCGCGTCGGATGCGAGACTCCCGCCGCAGGCCTTACAAAAACTCGCGCTTTCGTCGTTCGCTCCACCACAGGTTGGACAGTACATTTTGATCCTCCCGGTTATGAAGCCCACGGGGCGAGAGATTCCGGTTTCAAGGACCGTAAACTTGCGCCTATCGTAGTTGCTCTCTTCCTTTGACTCTTGTTGAAACTACACCGTGGCCAGAGAAGCCAATCCGACCACGAACCAAACCAGAACTCCCACTACGGAGCTTGCGATCCCAACCCCAAAGGCCACCCACGCCCACGTCTTTGCGTTGGATGACGCTTGGCGCGCGCCGTCGATGTCTCCCGCGGCGAGTTTCCCACTCACCTGGGCCGCGTAGACGATCGACACGATGCCGAACGGCATACAGCAGAAGATCGTCACGAGGATAGCCCACACGAGGTGATTTGAGACGTGCGGAGACGGGCCTTGAGCAGCGTCGGATGCGAGGCTTCCTCCGCAAGCCTTACAGAAACTCGCGCTTTCGTCGTTGGTTGCACCGCAGGTTGGACAATACATGATACTCGCCTCCAAGCCTTCAGAGCCTCCTCAACCCGGCACCGCCGGGATGGTAACACAGACGAAAGAGGTCGGCGGGCAAGTCACCCCGCGTGGCGAGTGATGGCCTCCGTAACGGCACCGAAATCTCCGGGGAGCTCGACGGGCTTGTTGGCGAGCTTGGCGGTCACTTCGGGGAGCGTTTCGCTGTGGTAGCCGGTCTTGAAGTCGGGGAACTTCAGGCCGTTGGCGGTGGAGATGACGACGACACGTTCCTCGGATGAGATGACGTTCCGCTCGGCGAGTTTCATCAGTGCCGCGAGGGCGACTCCGGTCTGTGGGCAGGCGAAAAGACCGGTGCTATCGGCGAGTGCGGCGGCCTGGGAAAGCTCGTCTTCAGTAGCGCTTTCGACCACACCGTCGAACTCCTGGATGATGGGGATGGCTCTCGGGGCGCTCACGGGATTGCCGATCTGAATGGCCGTCGCCTGCGTGGCCTGTGCGCTGAGGGGTTGGTACTCTTTGAAGCCCTTCTTGTAGCTGTCGTAGAGGGGCGCGGCGGCGGCGGCCTGCGCGGCGACGAGGCGCGGCAGCTTGTTAATGAGGCCAAGCTCACGCATCATCTGGAAGCCGAGGCCGATGGCCGTTATGTTGCCGAGATTCCCGCTGGGCACGATCACCCAGTCGGGGGTCTGCCAGTCGTCCTGTTGGACGATCTCGACGCTGATGGTCTTCTGTCCCTCGATGCGGAGCGGGTTGATGGAGTTGGCGAGGTAAAAGCGCTTGTCCTCGCTCAGGAGCCTGACGACCTCCATGCAGCCGTCGAAGTCGGTGTCTAGGGCGAGAGTGAGGGCGTTGTTGGCGAGGGGTTGGACGAGCTGCGCCGTGGTGACCTTGTCTTTCGGCAGGAGAACGACTGAAGGGATGCCGGCGGTGGCGCAGTACGCGGCGACTGCGGCGGAGGTGTCGCCGGTCGAGGCGCAAATCACCGCGCGAATGTCTGCGCCCTCGTGGATCATCTGCTGCACGGCGGAGACGAGCACGGTCATGCCGAGGTCCTTGAACGACCCCGTGTGGCTGTTGCCGGACTGTTTGATCCAGAGGTCCTGGACGCCGATCATCTCCCCGAAGCGGATGGCCTGAAACAGGTTCGAGCCACCCTCGTAGGTGGAGACGATGTTGGCATCGTCGATCTGCGGGTATACCCACTCCTTCTTACCCCAGACGCCGCTGCCGTAGGGGAACTGCGTTGTCATGTACCGGTCGTCGAAGAGCCTCATCCACGCCGCGCCACTGCGGTTCTTGAGGGCCTCGACATCGTGCGCGACCATGAGAAGGCCATCGCACCTCGGACAGGTGTAGACGATCTCGGTAAGGCCCATCCGCTCGGAGCATTCGGTGTCGATGCACTGGAACCAGGAGCTATAGGGCATGACGCGCCTCCTCGATGAGTTCCGGTATAGGTCCGACGTGGCCGAGCCCTAGCTGGACCACTTCTCCCAAGTGGACTCAAGCTCGCCTTGTATCCTATTGTACTCCTTACCGAGCTTGGCTATCGCCTCGACATCCTGGCGCTGTGTAGCACCGTCGAGTCGCGACTCGATTCGCGCGAGACGGCCTTCGAGGTCGGCGATTATCTCCTCGTAGTCGATTGGCATGGGCTGGGAAGTCGCCGGTGTGGTTCTCCGAGTAGGCGACCCCTTGGATCTACCCTTCTTCTTGGGTCGTACGACGACCCTGACCGCCGACTCTTCTCGTGTCTTGGCCCACTCCTCGAACGTTCCGCTGAACAGGCCCATCCGCCCGTCCTCGACGATGAGGAGCCGTGTGGCAAGGAGGGAGATGAGCGCGCGGTCGTGGGAGACGAACAGGAGCGCGCCTTCGTACTGCAGGAGCACCTGCTCAAGCGCTTCTCGGCTGGAGATGTCGAGATGGGTGGTCGGCTCGTCGAGAACGAGGAAGTTCGGCTCCTCGAGGAGCAGACGGGCGAGGGCGAGACGGGTGCGCTCTCCGCCGCTCAGGACGGAGACGGTCTTGTATACGTCGTCGCCACTGAACAGGAACCGCCCGAGGTAGGTCCTTGCGTCCTCTGGTCTGAGATTCTTCACGTCGATGATCGCGTCGAGGACGGAGCGATGCTCCGGCAGGTCGTAGGTGCCCTGGCGTTGGAAACCGATCTTGACGTTGTGGCCGAGGGACGCGCTTCCTGCGAGGGCAGGCTCATGGCCGAGGACGGTCTGGAGGAAGGTCGTCTTGCCGATACCGTTCGGACCGATGATGGCCGTGCGGGAGCTCCGTTCGAGCGCCATGTCCTCGATATCCAGCAGCTTGACCGGCCTGCCAGCCTCTCGAAAGCCCACCTCAAGCCCCTGCGTGGAAAGGACGACTTGACCTGTCCGGGACGCGCTGAGGCCCCCAAGTGTGATGGATTTGTCGGATGCAACAGCCTCGATGCGCTCCATGCGGTTGAGGCGCTTTTCCCTGCCGAGGGCCTCGCGCGAACGCTGGCCTGCGCGATAGCGCTCGATGAAGTCCTCCTGCTTGCTGATGAACTGCTGCTGTCGGACGTACTCCGTCTGCTGTCGTCGTTCGCGCTCGGCCTTGAGGTGACGGTATTTGCTGTAGTTACCCTTGTACGTGGTGAGCTTGCCGTGGTTGACCTCCCATATCTCGGTCGCGACCTGATCGAGGAAGTACCGGTCGTGGGAGACGACGACGAAGGCGTGCGATGTCCGGCGAAGGAAGCCCTCCAGCCAGCTGAGTCCGTCGAAGTCGAGGTAGTTGGTCGGCTCGTCGAGGATGAGCAGGTGCGGCTCAGCCAGCAGTGCCTTGGCCAGGGACGCGCGGGTGCGTTGGCCGCCGCTCGCCTCGTCGACGGGCACGTCGAGTGTCTCCATCTTCAGCCCGACGCCCGCGATGACGCACTCCAAGCGGTTCTCGTAGTCGTAGCCGCCGGCGGCCTCGTAGGCCTCGAGCATGTCAGAGTAGCGTCGTTCAGCGTCTCTTCGGCCGTCTGCGTCGGCTCTCTCGATGGCGACCGCGCTCAGGGCGATCTCCGCCTCGATACGGGTGATCTCTGCGAACGCCTTCATCACCTCTTCCCCCAGGGTCTCGGCGTCCATGTGCCGCGTCGTCTGGGGCACGTAGCCAATGTTGAGTCCGCGTCTTTGACGGACAGCGCCGGAGCGTGGAGCGATATCACCCACGAGCGTTGACAAGAGGGTCGTCTTGCCCTGTCCGTTCGGCCCGACGATGCCGACGCGGGCGCGCTCGCTTACTTCAAGGGAGATGCCCTCGAATACGTCGAACTCGGCGAAGCTGACCGAAAGGTTGGAGGCGGTTATGAGCGGCATGGGGGGCAACGAATCCAAGTGAATAATCCATAATGGATTATACGCGATTGGCGAGAGCCAAGGTATTTCGGATCACGTGGCACCGACGCCGATGTACCGTTCGAGCCAGTCGAGGAGACGGTTGTAGTACTCGATGATCAAGCTTGGGTGGCCCATCTTTCGGAAGCGGTGGGTGGAGTTGGGAAAGCGGACGAACTCCACCGTCTTGCCGAGTCGCTTGAGGGCGACGAAGTACTGCTCGCTCTGCTCGATGGGGCAGCGAAGGTCGTCCTCGCCGTGCAGCAGGAGGACGGGGGTCTGTACGTTGGCGGCGTAGGTGATGGGCGAGTGGTGGAGGAACTTGTCTCTAGCGCCGGTGTATGGGCCTCCCCAGTTGATCTCGCCGAAGCTGGTTCCGATGTCTGACGTGCCGTACATGCTGTGGAGGTTGGCACACATCGCGCCAACGATGGCGGCCTTGAAACGGTGGTCGTGGCCAACTATCCAGCCGCTCATGAAGCCGCCGTAGCTGAAGCCGTGAACGGCCATGCGGTCTGCATCGACATAAGGTCGTGCCACTAGCTCGTCCACCGACGCCATGATGTCGAGATAGTCCTCGCCGCCCCAGTCGCCGAGGACGGCCTTGGTGAACTCCGGGCTGTAGGTCGAGGAGCCGCGCGGGTTCACGGAGAGGACGATGTACCCGTTGGTCGCGAGGATCTGATGCACGGGATCGAAGTTGTCGGAGAACCTGCCGTTTGGACCGCCGTGAATGTCCAGTACCATCGGATATTTTCCCCCGTCGTCGAAGTCGGGAGGCAGAAGTACCCTCGACTCGATCTCGAAATCGCCGCGTCTAATGGTGAACTTCTCCATGCGAGCAGGCGGGTGGCTCTCCACGTACTTTGCGCTGTATGTCGTTATCGCACGCTCGCTGCCGGTGTCGAGATCGACGTGGAGCAACTCGGCGGGAGATCGAGGCGACTCGGCCACGAGCACGGCATGAGCGGTGGTGGCGTCGAATGTCGCGCTTTCAGAGTTCACACCGCCGCCCGTGATGGTCTTGAAGTCGCTGCCGTCTGGGCGGATGTTGCATACAAAATACTCGCCACGATGAGCGCCGACGAACGTAATGCCGCGCCCATCCGTCCACGACAGCCCAGACTCCGGGACCGGGGTGTAAAGGCCGTCGGTGATCCGGTTGACACCACCATTCGCGTCAAGCACGTAAAGCCATGCCGAGCGGGGATCCCACATATCCGGATCGTGGCAGCCAATGGCTGCAAGAGACCTGCCGTCCGGCGACCAGGCCACCGCCCACACGTAAGGTAGACTTTGCGACCACGAGACCGGCTGACCGCCAGAAACTGACACGACCTTGACCTGAGTATGAGTGGTGAAGTCGCGGCCCTCGATATCGTCGGAGATGAAGGCGACTGAGCTTCCGTCGGACGACCATACGGGCGACCAGTTGTCCCCCTCTCCGTCCGTGATCTGGCGAGCGCTTCCCGACTCCGCATCGACGATAAACAACTGCCGGAAGGCGTCCCCTGTGAACCCATGGTAGTCGTGGCGGTAGCGAACGCGACGCACGACACGAACTCGGAGTCGGTCGGCATCTTCGCCATCCGAAGCGTCGGGATCGACGGACGAGACGGTTGCGATACGGTCACCGTTCGGTGACAGGGCAAACTCTTCTACGCCTCCCGACAGATCGGTGACCTGCTGTGGTTCTCCTCCATCGAGGGAGACCGTCCACACCTGCTTGTTGTCGCGGTCGTCGGGACGGAGGAACAGCACTCGTCCGCCGTCGATCACCGGCGTGGTGTCGGACGAGCCGTTGGTGAGGGCAGTAAGCTCGTCGAACGGGTGTTTAGTGACGACGATGTGTGACTGTCGCTCCATCGTCTCGCGGTCAATAGTCGTCTTGACGAAGGCCAGAGTGGAGCCATCGGCAGACAGGTGCGGCTGAGAGACCGACGGGATGTCAAAGATATGGTCGGGCGTGATGGGCTGAGTCATGGCGCTCCTACGGTGCGGGTATGGTGTCGGGAGGATGGTGCTCGTGCCAGGTCGTCATGGACTGGTAGGCATTGGCGACCGAGAGGACAAGGCTATCGTCGTAAGGCCTACCCATGAACTGGATGGATGTCGGCAAGTCTTCCTCCGAAAAACCGGACGGAACGGTGACTGCCGGAAGTCCAATGAGGTTCCCCAGCGTACCCATCACCTCACCCGCCCGCTCCTTGAACCCCTTTACAAATGGCATGTCGAGAGGTATGGCAACGCCGGTGCGCCCAGGACCGACGAGCGCGTCATAGCGTGACATGATTGCGTCCACTTCTTGGGCGATCTTCTTACGGATGCGCATGGCCCGGAGGTAGTCGGTGGCAAGCGTGGCGCTTCGTGCGTAGATGCCGTGCCGGTCTTCCGGCGCCGTCAGCTCCGACGACCTGCCACTTTCCGTGAACTCCGAGTAAATCGTGGCCGACTCGCCCATGAAGATCGCGGTGATCACCGCCCAGTACGGGTAGTCAGGCAGCTCTACTTCCTCGATGTCGGCGATCCCCTCCAGCGTGGATAACGCCGCCTCGAAATTGTCCTTGACTGAGAGTTCTACGCCGTCCGTTGCTCCGACGGGTACCCCAAGCCTGTAGCGGCGGTCGCCGTCCGATGGCGTGTATGCGAAGGGCCGGTCACTGGCGGCAAGGTCATTCGGGTCGGGGCCCGCAATGGCCTCGACGACGAGTCCGCAATCGTCCGCCGTCTGACACATCGGCCCCGGCTTGTCGAGCGTCCACGACAGGGGCATTCCACCCGCTCTGCTGACGAGTCCATAGGTCGGTCGCAGACCCGCGATGCCACAGTTTCCTGAGGGCGTAATGATCGAACCCCACGTCTCTGTGCCGATGGCGAAGGGCACGAGTCCGGCGCTCACGGCCGACCCCGAGCCGCTGGACGAACCTCCCGCCCAGGTCGTCCCACCCCAGGGGTTGATGCCAGGCCCGGTGAATGTCGCGTTGGGCTGCTTGTAGCGGATGCCGCCGGCGATCTCGACGAGGGCCAGCTTGCCGAGCAGCACCGCTCCGGCCTCGTTGAGCTTTCGAGCGACGGTCGAGTCGTAATCGAAGACCTGGTCTTTGAACGGCGTCGCGCCCCACGAAGTCGGTGCGCCAACGACCGCGAAGAGGTCCTTGAGACCGTAGGGGATGCCGTGCAATGGCCCCCTGTATTCACCCGAAGCAAGTTCCCTCTCGGCGCGCTCAGCCTCCTCCATCGCTCGGTCGGGCATGAGCGTGACGACGGCGTTGTAGCGCGGGCCGATGCGCTCCAGGCGTTCAAGAAATATCTCTGTCAACTCGATAGGCGAGACCTTCCTCTCGCGCACGAGCTCGGACAACTGGCGAACAGGCTTGAAGACGACCTCTGAAGCGTTCATCGGCTAGTCCTCGCCACGATACGGCGCAAAGAGCGGAAACGGCTCGTCGTCGTATCCAAGCTCGACGGCGCGGAGGGCGTCGGTGACTTCTATCAGTTCTTCGCGCACGCCCTCGCGGACCTCGGCCCACTGCTCTTCCGTGAGGAGGTCGCCGTACCAGTGCTTGAGCATAGCGAGACGAAGGTCGATCTCTGCCTCGTCGATTTCGGTGTCACTCATAGTTTTCAGTTCCTTGGTACGGAATAACCTCTTCGCCAACCCGTCGTAGGGGCAACCCTTGTGGTTGCCCATCCCCGATACCATGCGTCCATCTTCATTCCTCGGTGTGCAGGCATCGACCTGCATGGGGGATTCCTCTAAGAAGGTTGGTAGACCTCTCGTAGGGGCAGGTTTCAAACCCGCTTCTACAAACCAACGCTGACCCTATTGTTATGGTCTGTGTTGCCATTGACAACCGTCATGCCGAAGTGAAATGTGATCGGTCGTCGGATTCTCTGAGTCCGTAGCATCAAGCGGGGACTTCCTCGAAGAGCGCCCTAACTTTGGGCTTTACGGTCTTCCCCATAGCGTTGCGGGGCAGGTCATCTACGAAAATCACGCGCTGGGGTACCTTGTAGGGGGCGAGCCGTCCCTTCGCCCAGTCGCGGAGGGTGTCCCGATCCAGGCCGCTCCCATTCCCCGTGACGATCGCCGCGGACACTGCCCTGCCCCAAAACGGGTCCTTCACGCCCACGACCGCGCACGAGTCGATCTCGGGGTGCATCAGCAGCTCACGCTGGACCTCGAGCGCCGAGACGTTTTCGCCGCCGGAGATGATGAGGTCCTGCGACGCACGACCCCAGATGCGGTACACGCCGTCTTCGTTGACCGACGCAATGTCGCCGGTGAAGAACCAGCCGTCGTCGGTGAACGCTTCGCGGGTGGCGTCGGGCTTGCGCCAGTACTCCCGAAAGACGCCGGGGCCTCTCACCTGAAGCTCGCCGGGGCTGTCCAGGCCGACATCATTATTCCCGTATCGGCGCTCGCCCGTTTCTTCGAAGGCGGCGAGATCGAGGTCGGCAAGCCTGACCTCGACCCCGGGCAGCGGCGCGCCGACGTGACCGGGAATCCGGTCTCCATACAACGGATTCGACAGCGCCATGCCGATCTCGGTCATGCCGTAGCGTTCGAGGAGGCGGTGCCCCGATATCTCCTCCCAACGCTCGAACGTGTCGACGGGCAGAGCGTCCGAGCCGGACACCATCACGCGCAGGTTCGAACACGCCGCCGACGCCTCGGCCTGCCACTCGTGGGAGCCGGACTCCCACGCAGCGATGAGGGCCTTGTACACCGTCGGAACGGCCATGTACAGGGTGAGTTCGCCGTCGATGATGCGTGACCAGATGCGCTCGGCGTCGAATCGCGGAAGAAGCTCGCACGTGGCACCGACCCACAGTGCGCACGACATCGCGTTGATGATGCCGTGAACGTGGTGAAGGGGCAAGTGGTTGAGAATATGGTCGTCCGGCGACCATCCCCACGCCTCGACGAGGCTCTCGACCTGCGCCTCGACGTTCCGGTGCGTCGCGACCACGCCTTTCGGGTCGGACGTTGTGCCGCTGGTGTACAGGATCGACGCGGCCCGTTCCGGGTCGACATCAGGCAGTCGTGCCGTCCGGTCGCCGCCGAGCAACTCAGTCGTGGTAACAAAGCGTAGGCCGCTCTCCTGTGCAAAGGGTCGGAGCGTGTCTGCGAAGTCAGGATGGGTGATCAGTACGGCGGGCTCGGTATCGTCGATCTTGTAACGAATCTCGCGCTCGGTCTCCGAGAGCGCCAGCGGAACGGCCACACTTCCCGCCCGCCATATCCCCCACTGGACGGCCACATACGGAAACCCGCCCGGCACGAGAAACACGACCCGCGCACCCTCAAGGTCATCCACACGATCCAGCAGTGCCGACGCAACCGTCTCCGACGTCGAGAGCAATTCTCCGTACGTAAACGTCCCCTCCGGCGCAATGATCGCCCGTCGCGTGGAGTAGGCCCTTGCTCGCTCTACGATTGGGATGGCCATGATGACGGTGCATTGTATCAAAGCGGTCGCTGGATTAGGATTGAGGCGTGGGGGTGTTGTGGAGAGGTGGCTGCAGCAAGGAGCGTTGAAAGCGGAACTGATTGTATGGCATGAATTCTCCAATAGTTAACGTCAGGTTGGCAGTTGCTAGAGATGCGACCGTCACGGAGGATACGTTGACCGTCGAGCTTTCTGATGGTCGGAGCATCGCAGTACCACTTGCTTGGTATCCAAGATTGGTACATGCCTCAGAAGAAGAGAAAGGAAACTGGCGGCTCATTGGAAGGGGACAAGGTATCCACTGGCCTGACCTTGATGAGGATATCAGCGTAGAAGGACTGCTTGCGGGCCGTCCCTCCGGGGAGAGTCAAGAGTCCTTCCGTAGATGGCTCGAATTAAAGAAGGCTGGACCCCAGAAATGAGGACATGACAATTAATGAATAGGAGCGAAGTCCTCAACATACTCCGAACGCATAAGCCGACTCTTGCAGATCGATTCGGCGTAACCGAACTCGCTCTGTTCGGCTCGTTCGCGCGGGACGAGGCGACCGACAAGAGCGACGTGGATATCTTGGTGGGGTTCGATACGCCCCCTGATTACCGCCGCTACTTTGGAGCTCAATTCTACTTGGAAGACCTCTTTGAGAGGCCGGTGAACACGGCGTGTGATACTGAAGTACGCCTGCGTAGAGCCGGACGCAATCAATGTATGACGCTGAGCACGAGGACAGGGAGTGGCAGTTTTACGTTCAGGACATGCTGGAGTTCTGCGAGATCAAGGAGTCCGCGTAACTGTTCAGACTTCGTGAGAGCGCTCAACGCACACAGCCCACCGTCATTCCGGCGAAGGCCGGAATCCAGAGGGGTGGGGAGGCTCACCTCACCAAGACTGAACACTCACGAGTCCGTTCACCGGGTTGCGCGGCGGATGCCATAGGCGGTATGATTTTACGCATCCGTAATTCATACAGAGGTAGTCATGCGGATATCCGAACGAGGTCAGATCACGATTCCCAAGCACCTACGGGACCGCTTTGGGATGCACCATAACGTCGAGGTCGAGATTAGCCCGACCGGGCAAGGCTTGCTCATTCAAAAGCGCACGGCCGCAGAACACCCGGTGGATCGGATCGCCGGGATTCTCGACGGCGCGGATTTTGACATCGACGAGTATATCGAGGAGATCCGGGGACGGTGATCACCTCGGTCGACACGAACGTCCTCTTTGACGTGTTCCGAACGGACTCGCCATACCACGATCAGTCGCTTCATCGGCTTCGGGTAGCTTACAACAGGGGCGCGGTCATTGTGTGTGACGTCGTGTATGCTGAGCTTGTGCCCGCGTTTGTCGACCGGTCCTCATTGGACAGAGCGTTGCATGAGATCAATGTGGTATGCTCCCCGGTCGATTCCTCCATAGCCTATGAGGCGGGGCTGCGGTGGAAGCGGTATCGCCACGCCGGCGGGCCGAGAAAGCGGATAATCACCGACTTTCTGATAGGAGCGCACGCAACAGCGACATCGGACGTTTTCCTCACTCGTGACCGTGGTTTTTTCTCTACCTACTTTCCTGAACTGAAGCATCCCAATACCCCATGACCTCCTCCTACCTCCATAATCACCACCAGGCGCCTGATCCCAGTTAGGACAGCAGAGGAGCGACGCCCTCGCCAATGCCCCTCCAACCCGCCCTCGCCACCAAACTCCACAACGCCCAGGAGCACCTGTCGTCCGAGCAGACCGACGGGTGGCTGCTGTACGACTACCGTGGCATGAATCCTATCTTTGCCGACACCGTCGGCGATATTCCAAACGTCACCCGCCCCTGCTGGCTGTGGGTGCCCTTGAATGGCACACCAAAGCTGCTGGTGTCGTACGTTGACCAGGGACGGTTCAAGCACCTCGGCATCGAGACACTTCTCTGGGTGAGCCGGTCTCAGATGCGGGACCGCCTGCGTGAGCTGCTGCGTGGGGCGCGAGCCGTCGCCATGGAGTACTCGCCGGATGGGGCACTGCCTCGCGTGTCGTGGGTGGACGCTGGGACGGTGGAGATGGTGCGGGGGCTGGGAGTCGAGGTTGTGTCGTCGGCGGACACTGTGCAGTACGCCACGCAGCGATGGAGTGCGGCGGACTTGGTCTCACACCGTGAAGCGGCGGGCAGGCTGGACACCATTGTCCAGGACGCCTTCCGGTACATTGGCGAACGGATCGAGGCTCGTTCGACGGAGTATGACGTGGCGGAGTTCATCCGGTCGCGTTTCCGGGAGGAAGGCATGGAAGCGCCGGACGGCCCGATCGTGGCGGTGAACGAGCACGGGGCCGACCCGCATTTCGACCCGACCCCGGCGAACTCGCATGTGATCGGGCTGGGCGACTGGGTACTGATCGACCTGTGGGCGCGGATGGACGGTGAAGAGAACATGTACGCGGACATCACCTGGACGGGATACGTCGGCGACACGGTCCCTTCCGTGCACCGGGAGGTGTTCGAGGTCGTCGTCGGGGCCCGAGACGCCGCCGTGGCTGCAATTGCCGAGCACTTTGAACAGGGTCGATGGCCGCAGGGGTGGCAAATCGATAAGGTGGCGCGCGACTACGTTGCCGACGCCGGATACGGGGAGTACTTCAGCCACCGTCTGGGGCACAGCATCGGTCGCGAGGTCCACGGCAACGCCGTAAATCTCGATAGCTGGGAGACGCACGACACGAGAAGGCTTATGCCCGGAATTGCGACATCGGTCGAGCCGGGCATCTACCTGCCGGGCAAGTTCGGCGTCCGGTCAGAGATCGACGTGTACATCTCGGAGGACGGACCTGTCGTCACGACAGCCATCCAGCGTGAGCCGGTCATGATCGGTCGCTAGCGGACTCGGCAGCCTCCTCCAACGACCCGGGCCTCGGTGCCCGGTAACGGATAAGCACTGCCAGTGCGACGAGTGTCAGGATGCCTCCGAATACGAACGCGGCGTGGATTCCGTAGGCGTCCGAAATCGCGCCCGCTACGGTTGGAGAAAATATCCCCAGAAGACCCGCGCCATACATGAACGAGGTGACGGTCGACTGCGCCTCGCCCTTCGATGAGTCTATCGCGGCCGCGATGAAGATATGGTGCAACGAGAACTTGAATGCGCCCTTGGCCAGCACGATAATCACCACTTGGACAACGGGATCAGCAACACTCAGCATCAGTGATAGGACTCCGAGGCTGGCGGTGGCCGTCACGAGTACCGCCTTTCTCCCGACGCGGTCGGATAGGAATCCCATGACGGGCTGAGAGATTAGACCAACCACCTGTGCCCCGGAGAACACGAGCGCGATATTGCGGTCGCTGAACTCAAGGGTCTCCTTAAGGTAGACGGGGAGGAACCCCTCCACCGCGCTCTCTCCCACACCCCGGATGGCGGTCGATGCGACGAGGAGCATCAGCATCGGATTTTGTAGAAGCGTTCCCATCGAGGCAAAGTACTCCCTGCGGGATGATGCCTGCGACTTCATCCGCGGAAGGGAACGCAGGACTATCCAGAGGGTGAACCCGATGATGATGGCGGGGAAGAAGCTCAGCTTGAGCACGTCGCGCCACATCAGGTAGCCTAGCACCGCCGCCACCACGAGTGGTCCGAGCACCTCGCCGGTCATGCCGCCCATGCCGTGCAGGGAGACGGCGAACCCCCGCCGGTCGGGGAACCGCCGGGACAGTTCACCTATGGCAAAGGGGTGGAACATGGCGGGCGCGCCACCGATCAGCAACATGGAAGCTAAGAGTATCCAATAGCTGCTGACGAAGCCGACGACAAGCTGCGAGAAGCCGATAAACACCATGGTCAGGCCCAGGAACATGGCCGTTCTTCCGGTGAACCGGTCGCCGAGATATCCTCCGAGCATCGTCGCAAGCCACCACGAGAGGGCCTGCGCCGATCCCAGCCAGCCGAACTGGGAGTAACTGAGGTTCAGCTCGACCTTGATCTGAGGGAGGACCAACTTCGAAAAGCCGGAGTTGTACAGGTGCTTCATCATGTGGCCGACCATGATGACTGCAGCCATGTAGGCGCGACCGCGCGTTATGTCCGACTTCGTTTCCTCGGGGTTCATAGACCGGTCGGTGGAAGGCTCCTCAGAAGGCGCGTGCATTATACGTCAGGAAAGTTCACAGGTCACGGTGTTGGAGGGTGGTGCATCTGCATCGCTTGTCGTTGGGATGATAGTCTCCGCCGTGGACCGTACAGGGCTGGACATTTTACCCTCACATTGCGGCCGACCCTAGCTTGTGCTTGAATACTCGCCGCCAACTCCAGCGCTAATTGCGCAATATTCAATACTTCCCGCCAGATGGAGCACCACGTGAACATCGACGAAATCCGAAGCAGGATCCCCGGACTGAAGCACTGCAGCTACCTGAACATGAGCTATGGACCGAAACCGACGCCCGTGACCGACGAGGTCGTGCGGATGGCGCGGTTCATAGAGGAGTACGCCATGCTGTCGAAGGAGGTCATGGACGAAATCGAGCGGGTGTATGAGGGAGCGCGGGTCGACGTGGCGCGCCTGCTCGGCGCGTCTACCGACGAGATTGCCCTGACCCGGCACGTGTCGGAGGGGATCAATATAGTCGCGACCGGATTCGACTGGGAAGCGGGCGACGAGGTGATCGTCACCGACGAGGAGCACCCTGCCGGTTCGCTGCCGTGGATGAACCTCAAGCAACGCAGAGGTATCGAGGTCCGTCAGCTTCCGCTTGCGCCGTACGAGACAGAAGGGATAGTGGAGCGGCTGGAAGCGATGATTACGCCACGCACCAAGCTATTGTGCATGAGTCACGTATCCACTCGCACGGGGTTCGTGCTTCCTGCCCGCGAGGTGGCGGATGCGGCCCACAGCCACGGTGTCCCCGTCCTGCTGGATGGAGCGCACGCCGTAGGTCTCATACCCGTCGACGTAAAGGCGCTCGGCTGTGACTACTACTCCGGGTGCGGCCACAAATGGCTGCTTGCGCCACAGGGGACGGGTTTCCTTTATGTCGACACAGACAGGCTGGAAGATCTAAGAATCACCTGGATAGGCGCGAGCAGCGCCCCCACGTGGGACGAGGACACTTACGAATTCGAGCCGATTACCACGGCGGCGAAGTTCGAGTTCGGCACGAGGGACAAGGCGGTGTTCAGCTCGCTGTCGACGGCGATCTCGATGGCGGAGGAGGTTGGCATCGACAATATCGCGAGGCGAAGCTGGGAGCTGGCCGACCACCTTCGCCGGCGTCTCACGGACGTACCTGGATTCACGCTGAGGACGCCAATGGATCCGGTACGCAGCACGGGAATATCGACCTTTGACATCGGCTTCAACGGAAGGGACCTGACGGAACGACTGTGGGACGAGCACCGCATCCTCGTGAGCGGCAGGGAGGACGAATTGAGAGTCTCCATTCCCTACTTCGCCCTCGAGGAAGAGATCGACAAGCTTGTCGACGTGCTGGCGTCGCTGGACCGAGAGGAACCGGCGAGATGAACCATGGTTCACCACCACTTAAGAATCAATACACCCCCAATTGACTTACCTGTCTCAGTGCGTTGTACGGGGCGTCGGGAGTTTCCGTCGAAACAAGATGAACTGCTATTCCCAAACTAGGTGCGTAACTGTTCAGACTTCATGCGAGCGCTCAACACACACCGCCCACCGTCATTCCCGCGTAGGCGGGAATCCAGTCCCCTCTCCCGTTCGCGGTAGGAGAGGGCTAGAGCTTGCCCCGTACTTGATACCGGGGTGAGGGTTGTTCCCCTCACCAAGACTGAACGTAACTGTTCAAACTCCGTGAGAACGCTCAACACACACCACCCACCGTCATACCCGCGAAAGCGGGTATCCATAGGGGTGGGGAATGTTCACCCCATAAACTCTAAACACTTACCTAGGTGCTCTCCGCGTTGTTGTGCACCTGCCGTTGTGCTATGATTGCGGCGAATTCTCAAGCGGACTGAGGGCCCGTCGTTGACCGTTGCTAACGAAGACCTGCGCGACCGCGTTCGGCAGGCCATCACCAACCAAAAGCGACCCACTATTACCGTTCTCTCATCCCTGCTTGCCGCCCAAGACGTGCTCGGCTACATACCCGACGAGGCCATCGACGAGGTGGCAGCCTACACCGAGTCGAGCATAAACGAGGTCTGGGGCGTAGCCTCCTTTTACAAGAACTTCCGCTTTACCCCGGCGGGCGAACACACTGTCGAAATCTGCTGGGGACCAAGCTGCCACTTGGTCGGTGCGACGTCCATCATCGAAAAGACTCTGGAGCACGTCGGCTTGGAGGAAGAGGGAGAGACCGCAGACGGCCGCCTGACGATCCGCTATAACACTTGTCTCGGAGCATGCGCGCAGGCGCCGGTCATCAGCATAGACCACCACTTGCGAGGAAGAATGACGCCTGAGCGGGCAGTCGAGTTGGTAGACAACATCGAGGACAACGGTTCCCACTAGTCGGCGCGAGGACTAAGTGAGCGCATACGAAGACCTGAAAACAAGAGCTGAGGCGCGATGGCAGGAGCTAACCGAGGGTGACCGGCCTTGGATTCGCATCGGAACTGAGCTAAACGGCCAGGCCGCTGGGGCCCTTGAAGTCGTCGAAGCCCTGCGTGCCGAGCTTGACAAGCGCCGCATTGAGGCGAACGTCCACGAGGTCGGAACGCTCGGCCTTTCCTACGCCGAACCGCTCGTGGATGTGCAAAAGCCTGGTGGCTCGCGACTGCTCTTCAGCCGGGTCACACCTGCAGACGTGCCGACCATCATCGACGCGTACATCGTCGGAGATCGCGTGCCCAATAGCCTCGCCTTCGCCTATCTTGGAGACGATCCCATTGATGGTGTGCCCGACCTCAATTCCATGCCGCAGTACTCCTTGCAGCGTCGCATCGCCATGCGAAATGCGGGCCATATCGCTCCGGGCGATATCCTTCAGTACATCGCCAACGACGGCTATGCCGCTCTGAACAAGGCCTTGTTCGAAATGGAGCCCAACGGCGTAATCGACGAGATGAAGACCTCCAACCTCCGTGGGCGCGGAGGTGCTGGCTTCCCGGCAGGCCTGAAGTGGAGCTTCATGGTCAACTCGCCCGGACCCGTCAAGTACATCGCCTGCAACTGCGAGGAGGGCGACCCCGGCGCATTCAACGACAAAGCGATTCTCGAGAGCGATCCGCACACCCTGCTCGAAGGGATGATCCTCGCGGGGTACGCAACCGGCGCAACCAACGGCTACGTCTTCGTACGACACGGCCACGACGGCCCCATAGACCGCGTTGAGCAGGCCATCAAGGACGCCTACGCCGAGAACATTCTGGGTGAAAACATCCTTGGAAGCGACTTCAGCTTCGACATCGAGGTCGCGCTGACCGGGGATTCCTACGTGGCCGGCGAAGAGACCGGAATGATGGAGGCCATCGAGGGCAAGCGCTCCATGCCACGCTTCAAGCCCCCGTTCCCTGCCGCCGCAGGGCTATGGATGAAACCGACGACGATCAACAACGTTAAGACCTTCTCGTACGCCTCGCAGATTGTCCTGAACGGCGGCGAGTGGTTTTCAAACATCGGCGTGAACAACAGCACCGGCACCGCCATCGCCTGCCTGACCGGCAACGTGACCTATCCCGGAATCTATGAGGTCGAGATGGGCATGACAATGGGTCAGGTCATTGAGGAGATCGGCGGCGGCGTTCCAAACGGCAAGAAGATGAAACTCCTCCAAACGGGAGGGCCGCTCGGTGGAGTTATCGGGCTCGATAGCCTCGACCTTCACATAGATTTCGACGAGATGCAGCAGGCCGGTGCAATGTTCGGATCAGGCGGCATTATCGTCGGCGACGAAGACGCCTCAGTCGTCGACCTCATACGGCTGCTTGTCGCGTTCTGCCAGTACGAATCGTGTGGCAAGTGCTTCCCCTGCAGGCTCGGTATGACGCAACTCCTCGATCTCATCGAGCGGGTCGCGAGGTTCGAGGGCAGACCGGGAGACATGGAGGCGTGTGAACGCGTGGGGACGACCATGAAGATCGGTTCCCTCTGCGCCCACGGCCAGCTCGGATTCAATCCAATTAGCTCGGCCCTGCAGCACTTCCGCGAAGAGTTCGAAACTCACATCACGGAACGGCGCGACCCAACAGGCAGGACATCTACAAAGTTCTACTCTCCGAAGACCACCCGCCCATACGCGGAGGATTTTTCTCAAGCCCAGCCGCTCAAAGTGAATATATGACGCAATTGGCGCGGCGGAGGGTTCACATTCCAAAACAGACCCTGATTCACGGCTAACGCAGTCCGGAGTTGCCGAATGGCAGACGACATAACAATCACGATTGACGGGAAAGAAATAACGGTCAAGCCGGGGACGAACGTCCTGCAGGCGGCCATGGACGCTGGGTTCTACGTGCCCTACCTCTGCTACTACCCGGGCATGAAGTCCTTCGGCGCGTGCCGGATGTGCGTCGTCGAGATCGACGGCCCGCGAGGGACGGCGACTTTGGCGTCGTGCACCGTGCCTGTCGGACCCGACATGGTCGTCCGAACAAAGACCGACTCCGTAACTGACCTCCGACGTGGCATCATGGACCTGCTCATTTCGGAGCACCCACACGGATGCCTGAACTGCCACCGCATAGAGCTATGTGGTCCGGAGGACATCTGCCTTCGTCATGTGGGCGTGAACGATCGTTGCGTGACCTGTCCAAAGAACGAACGCTGCGAGCTCAAGGACACCGTGCGCTGGCTCGAAATGGAGCTCGATACCGACCTTACCTATAACAACCGGCACCTACCGCAGAGCGTGGCCGACCCCTTCTGGGACATGGACATGAACCTCTGCATCGTATGTGGCCGATGCGTAAGAATCTGCAGCGAGATCCGCGGAGACGACGCCCTGGCGTTTACCGAACGCGGAGGCAAGGGGCTTATCGGGACATCACAGGGAACATCGCTCCTCGAATCGGGCTGCGAGTTCTGCGGGGCCTGCATCGATGTCTGTCCGACGGGCGCACTCGTCGAGCGTGTCCACAAATGGGACAAGGCCGTCAAGAAGGCCTCGAGCGTATGTACGAATTGCCCGGTCGGGTGCAGTGTGACTATGGAAGTCGACCGCCGCAATCGCCTTATTCGAACGATCGGTGACCGGCATGGTGAGGCAAACCAGGGCCAGTTGTGCGTCAAGGGCAAGTTCGGCCTTGAATTCGTGAACAGTAAGAAACGGCTCCGAAAGGCCCTTATCCGGACCGACGGCGAGTTCCGCGAGACTACGACTCTTGAGGCCATCGACCTCGTCGCCGAGAAGTTGGGAGACTTCAAAGGTGGTGAGTTCGCCGTAATCGGCTCGGAGCGAAGCACCAACGAAGACCTCTACATTGCCCAGAAGTTTGCTCGCGTAGTAATGGGCTCAAACAACGTGGACGTTGCCTCAAACGTTAGGCCTGAGCTTTTCAGACCTCTTGAGAAGATGCTCGGTCATCGTGCCGCTACGAACTCGATAAGCGACCTCGAGGGGTCAAAGTGCTTCCTCGTTGTGTCGAGCAACATTACCGAGGAACAGAACGTCGCCGCGGTCCCGATCAAGAAGGCGATCAAGGAAGGCGCAAAACTCATCGTTATCGATCAGCGCGAGACCGAACTTACCCGGTTCGCAGATGTCTGGTTGCGCCCACGACCGGGCAGCGAGACCGCCCTTATCGGAGGGATGCTACGCGTAATCGTCGACGAGTCGCTCGACGATCACCAGTTCCTCTCTGAGAAATGCGACGGTGTCCAGGACTTAAAGAACAGCCTATGGAATTTCGACCTGCTTCAGGTCGAGCAGGCGACAGGCCTGTCGCGAGAAGACATACAGGCTGCCGCCCGCCTCTTTGCAACTGGTGGACCGGCGTCAGTCCTCTACGGCCTCGAGACGGTCAACCCGGAATACCGCGAAGACTGCGCTATTGCCCTGGTCAACCTCTGCCTGATTTCGGGCAACATGTCTCGCCCTTCAACCGGCCTCTATCCACTCTACCAGGGTGCTAACGAACAGGGCGCACGCGACGTGGGGGCGGTTACCGAGTTCCTACCCGGATACGTGCCCATGCGCGACGAGGAAGGAAGATCGGAATTCGAAGACATCTGGGAGGCCTCCATTCCAACTGATGAGGGGGTACCCGTCAGGGAAATCACACAGGCAATCGAGTCCGGTCGTATACGTGCGCTTATGCTGCTCGGCAATAGCCCGAACTATTCGAACGGCGAACTGGGCGACTTCATCGAAGCCCTCGACAAGCTCGATTTCTTGGTCGTGCTCGACTCATTCACGAGCGAGATCACAGAGTCGGCGAACGTGATCATTCCGTCGGCGACGCTCGCTGAAACGCATGGCACAGTTACGAATCTCGAGCGCAGAGTGCAGCTAATCTCCCCCGCTCTGGATGTCAAAGGCGAGGAGGGACATGACTGGCGCACGATCAGCCGGATTGCCGGAGAGATGAACGCCAACGGCTTCGATCAACCCGATTCCGCATCCCTGTTCGACGAGATTAACAACATAGTGGAGATCTATGGCGGAATCACCTATGAGCGCCTTGCCTACGGAGGACTGCAGTGGCCGTGCCTCGCCGCTGACATGTCCGACACTCATATACTCTACGACTACGACGAACATCGCCCTCTGCTAATTCCAATGACCATGCCGGAGCCCATCCAAGCCCCAACCCCAACCGACGAGTATCCGCTGATTCTGGCGAGGGGCCGCGTTCTGCATGACGCGGATGAAGCGATGACCGTCGAGAAGGTGGGTAAGCGCAACGCCATCATGCGCAGCCAAATCATCGAACTGCACCGTCAGGATGGCGAAATGCTGGGCATCAGTGAGGGCGAGTGGGTCGAGGTTGTATCAGCCAATGAGACCCTGCAAGGCGTAGCCCGGTTCACCTCTCCACTGAGGGGACTGGTATCCACCACGTTGCTTTTCGGCAGTCGCATGACCGAGATCGAGGCATCGAACAGCCCCGACCCGATGCTCGACTTCGGTACCCTCCCTCTAACCCGCATCCGTGTACAGCGCGCGGAACAGGCCGCGGCGGCAGCAGACTGACTGACCCAGTGCGGCCCTTATGATCTGTCCACAGTGCCGGCACGAGAATTCCGAGGACAGACTGTACTGCAACATCTGCGGTGCCCTCCTTCAACAAGTAACCGAAGAAGAAGCGGCTGACTCTAACGAGTCCGCATACCTCACGCCTTCCGGCGACGAGCCGCCCCCTCTCCCACATGGGGGATTAGGCAAAATTGTTGACGCCACTTTTTCGGTCTTTGCGGCACATCTCTTACCCTTCATTCTTCTAGCTTCCCTTCCACAGATCCCCGTTCTACTAGGAGGAATAATGTCCCTGGTGGGAGTCGGCCCGACTTTCACCGTAGAATTGACAGTCGAGGAATCTTCTGAGCCGCTGATGATCAACCTCTGGGAGATGCTGGGCGTTCTGGTGTCGTCCATCTTCAGCATCCTCGCGGGCGGTGCCATAATCTATGCAGTCGCCAGACACTTCCTCGGAAGCGCCGTCCTCGTTCAGCGGAGCTACAAGTATGCTTGGGTGCGCTTCCCCAAGTTGCTCGGAGTATTCGTGATTGTTGTCCTCATCCTGATCATTCCACTGATACTCTCGTTTTTCATCATCGGCATTCCTCTATTGGTCTTCGGCATCGTCGTCCTGCTCTTCGCCACTCATGCAGTGGCAATTGAACAAATGGGCCCAACAGATGCCGTGAAACGCAGCTGGAACGTTGCACAAGGAAACTGGTGGAGGTCATTCGGCCTGTTGTTGGGCATCACACTGGCATTCATGGGGGCGGCGCTGGTCATCTTCCTCCCGGCGGGCATGTTCCTGCCCGCCGTTCTTATTGCCTTGCTGTCGGCCGTGTTCTCCGCTGTGGTAACTCCCATCGCAACCATCGCGATAACGGCCCTGTACTTCGACCTGAGAGTCCGCAAGGAGCAGTACACTCACAACGACCTCGCACGGGAGTTGGGCGAATCACCTCGCATGTAGAGCACGATCCGACCATAATTCAAACTATAGGAGGGGAACTACCGTGACTATCACTCCCGCCGGAAAGCGAAGGCCCAGACCCAAGATCGTCGACACGCGGGTGACCCGACGCGCGGATATCACCGACGACCTCCTTCTCATGTGGATCGAAAAGCCGGAGGGCTTCACTTTCAAAGCAGGACAGTATTGCACCATCGGCAGTGGCGGCATCGAGCGGGCCTACTCAATCGTCTCCGCCCCTCACGAGGACGATCTCGAACTCTTCGTCGAGCTTGTCCCCCCGCCTGAAGGTAATCTAACGCCGCTCATCTGGGACCTGCATCCCGGCGACACCGTGACGATCCGCCCTAGAGCGAAGGGTATTTTCGTCTTCAAGCCCGCCAAGCCTAACCAATACATGGTCGCGACCGTCACCGGAGTCGTGCCGTTCATCAGTATTCTCCGCGACTACCTGCATAATGACCGCACGGGGCACCACTTCTATATTCTTCAGGGCGCCAGCTATATCGACGAGTTCACCTATGACACCGAACTGCGAGGCCTCGCCGAACAGCACCCGGACTTAATCACCTTTGTCCCGACCATAAGTAGGCCGGATGAGGAGAAAAACGTCGGCTGGACGGGAGAGACCGGCCGCGTCAACACAATCACGCCAGAGTACGTCACCCGGTTCGGGCTAACTCCTGAAGACACGACCATCTATGCCTGCGGCCACCCCGGCATGATCGAAGACGTAAAGGCACAGTTCACTCCCCTGGGCTTCCAAGTAGAAGAAGAACGCTTCTGGAAGCAGGACGACTAGCCGAGACGCCGGGTTCCCTTTCTCCCTTTCCTTCCCTCCGCTAAAATGGGTACCAAGCCCGCTCGGTGCATCAACCTGAATGTCCACCCCAGCCCGAAAGCAGTATCTCCGCATCAAGAAGCAGCACCAGGACGAGGTCCTGCTCTTCCGCATGGGCGATTTCTATGAGACCTTTGATAACGATGCCCGCCTGATATCGAGAGAGCTTGAAATCGCCCTCACGTCGCGAGAGATGGGCAAGGGTGTGCGTGTTCCCCTCGCAGGCATCCCCTACCACGCGCTCGAAGGGTATCTAGCAAAGCTCATAAAGAAGGGTTACCGCGTCGCCATCTGCGAACAGACCAGCGATCCCGCAACCTCTCGCGGCATCGTCGATCGAGAGGTCGTCCGCGTGGTGACCCCCGGAACCGTCATCGAGGACACGATCCTCGACCGGAGGGCCAACAACTACCTCGCTGCAGTGGTAACCGATGGCGACAGTGCCGGCTTGGCCTACGTGGACATCACCACCAGTGAGTTTGCTACAAGCGAATTCCCGGCTTCTCAACTGTCGGTCGAACTGGCCAGCCTCGAAGCGGCGGAACTACTCATCGCCGAAGGTTACCGGCTTCCGGCCACTGAAGCTGGAGGCGATGACGATATCTCCATCACCACCGTCCCGTCCGACACATTTCACGAAGACTGGGCACGCGAGGCGCTCCACACAGCCTTCGGGGTTACATCACTAGAGGGTTTCGGATGCGAGCGTCTGCCTTTGGCCGTCCGCGCTGCGGGGGCCATCGTCCGCTACCTCGAAGATCAGCGCAGCGGAGCGCTTGGACAGCTCAACTCCCTCTATACGTATTCCACCGAGTCTTACATGGTTCTCGACCCTCAGACCCGTCGCAACCTTGAGCTATTCGAGGGAGGTCGCTGGGGAGGAGATACAGGTGCGTCATTGCTAGCCGCACTCGACCGCACAAAGACCTCCATGGGTGCGCGCCAGTTACGCCGTTGGGTAGGCCGACCCCTCCTCGATGTGGCCGAGCTGGTCAAGCGACAGGACGCCGTTGAGTGGTTCCATCTCAGCGCCGTACGTCGCAGCCGTGTGACTTCCGTGCTTCAGAATATTGCCGACATCGAGCGACTCATCAACAAGGTGAGCGCGCTCGCGGCGACGCCCCGTGACGTTGTAAGCCTTGGCCGCAGCCTCGCCGCGACGCCCGAGATCTGGAACATCCTCGGCGAAGACGACGATGCGCCCTCCGTGGCGTGGATGACGAGCGGTGTGCAAGACGCCTCTGAGACCGTCGAACTAATCTCCAAGGCCCTCACCGACGACCCACCTCTCAACGTCGGAGATGGTGGCGTTATACGACAGGGCTTCTCCGACGATCTTGACAAGCTCCGCAATTCCTCGCGAGAAGCGCAGGACTACATCGCATCACTGGAGAAGACGGAGCGCGAGCGGACGGGCATCAAGTCCCTCAAGGTCGGCTACAACAAGGTCTTCGGCTACTACATCGAGATCAGCCGCTCCAATCTGCCACAGGCCCCTGAGGAGTATATCCGTCGCCAGACCCTTGTGAACGCCGAACGCTTCATTACCCCGCAGATGAAGGAATATGAGTCGCTCATCCTCAATGCCCAGGAGCGAATAGCTGAGCTGGAATCGAGCCTGTTCCGGCAGGTCTGCAAACAGGTCGCTGACGCCACTGCGTCAATCATGACTGTGGCGCGCGCCGTTGCCTACGTTGACGCCTTCGCGTCCCTTGCTGAAGTTGCCGAACGGCAGGGCTACGTCCGGCCTCAACTGAATGAGGGCGACACCATCACCATCGTCCAGGGACGGCATCCCGTCGTGGAGAACACCATTGAGGCAGGCAAGTTCGTTCCGAACGACATCCGCCTGTCCACTGGAGACGAGCAGGTCATCATGCTCACCGGTCCGAACATGGCGGGCAAATCGACCTTCATTCGGCAGGTCGCGATTATTACGCTCATGGCGCAGATCGGCAGTTTCGTTCCCGCAGACTCTGCCACCATAGGCGTGGTCGACCGCATCTTCACCCGTGTCGGCCTCCAGGACGATCTCTCCACAGGCCAGTCCACCTTCATGATCGAGATGCTCGAAACGGCAACCATCCTCAATCACTCCACGCCACGTTCGCTGGTCATCCTCGATGAGATAGGACGTGGCACCAGCACCTATGACGGACTGGCGATTGCAAGGGCCGTAGCGGAGTTCATCCACAGCCATCCACGCGCGGGATGCAAGACTCTGTTCGCCACCCACTATCACGAGCTGACTCAACTCGCCGACGTTCTTCCAAGGGTGCGAAACTACAATATCGCCGTCGCAGAAGAGGATGGCGAGGTTGTCTTCCTCCATCGCATCGTCCCCGGAGGAGCGGACAGGAGCTACGGCGTCTACGTTGCGAGGCTGGCAGGTATGCCCACAGCCGTGATCAACCGTGCGTGGGAAGTCCTCAAAGAACTGGAAGGGACAGCGTCGTCTCCGGGACCCAACGGTCGAGCCGAGGCCTCGTCCGACGAAGCACGCCAACTGTCGCTCCTTCCAACCACTCCGCCGGTCATAGACGAGTTGCTTGCGCTGGACGTCTCGTCGATGACGCCTCTGGAGGCGATCACCAAGCTGTACGAAATTCAGGAACGAGCCAGATAGCCTGCCGGTTCACAATTTGTTAAGCGTTACGTTACTTTCGGGTAACGGCGTCTCGCTACACTGAATGAAAGCTGGACCGTTAAACAGTCCACACGTAACTGTCGAATAGTCTAAGGAGGATTCAATGCGCAGACCGGTATCCCTTCTGATGGTCTTGGGTCTCGCAGTGGCCGCGCTCGCGTTCCTTGCGGCCTGTACGAGTGAGGACGAGGACGCCACGACGGACTCTGCTCCTGCCACGGCTGCTGAAACTGTCCCCACACCCATGCCGGAGCCGACTCCAACCGCGGTGCCGACGCCCTCGCTGTCACTCCCGATTACCGAGGACACCATTATGGCCCCTCGCATCAGCGGTGAGGGCATCAACGAGTGGATCAACTCCGAGGAACTCATCCTCTCGGAGCTGCAGGCGGAGAACAAGGTAGTCCTCATCGACTTCTGGACGTACACCTGCATAAACTGCATCCGGACTCTGCCCTACCTCAAGCAGTGGCACGACAAGTACGCCGACCGCGGTCTCGTAATCATCGGTATCCACACACCTGAGTTCGAGTTCGAAAAGTCTCTGGAAAACGTCAAGGAAGCCGTCGAGGGGTTCGAAATCAAATACCCCGTCGTCCAGGACAACAACTACTGGACGTGGAACGCCTTCAACAACCGTTACTGGCCAGCAAAGTACCTGATCGACAAGGACGGTTATGTCCGCTACTCCCACTTCGGTGAGGGCAGGTATGACGAGACCGAGCAGGCCATTCGTCTTCTGCTTGAGGAGGCCGACCAGGCGGTCAGCGACATAGCGGACGACCTCAACCCGATCAGGCTCGTGGCGCCTAACGCCATGAGTTCAAGAAGCCCCGACGGACTGACGCGCGAACTCTACGCCGGCACCGGCCGCAACTACAGCGCGCTTCGGTCGGGAACGAGGGCGCCCTACGTACTCAACGATGAGTACTACGAGCGTGGAAGTACGGATACCGAGTACACGGATCCCGGCGACTGGCAGAATCATCATATCTACCTGCAGGGCCTCTGGCACAACGGCGAGGAGAGCCTTCGCCACGCCCGGATGACGGAGGAGTTCGAGGACTACATGGCGCTTCGGTTCAACGCCGTGGAGGTGAACGTCGTCCTCCGCACCCAGAGTGAGACGCCCTACACGGTCCAGATTCGAATGGACGGTGAGCCGCTCACCAGCGAGGATGCCGGCACCGATATCTGGTTCGACGACGAGGGCAGGAGCTTCATCACCGTCGACGAGCCCCGCCTGTACGCCCTCGTTCGCCTCAACGCCTTTGAGAGCCACGAACTGACCCTGAGTTCTAACTCCGACGAGTTCGAAGTATTTGCCTTCACCTTCGGAGCATACGTCGTCCACCCTGAAGTCTAGAGGGAACGCTGCGGAGCATCGTAGTGCGTTCGCCTTGACCCTGTCGAAGGGCTGCCGGTGGTCCCGCTCCCGGCGGAAGGAGTGACATCGAGAGGCAGCGTGAGTTATTCAAGGGAGAGTAGAGGTAACACATGAAGACAACCATCAAGGCCTTGGTATTCGGCCTTATCGTCCTCTCTGCCTTCATCGTCGCCTGCGGCGGTGAGGACGAGGCACCCCAGACAATCAACGATTCTCCGGACTCGACATCCCATCATCGAGAGCCGCCCGAACGGCCCGACCGCGAACCTCTAATCGAGAGCGAGACCACCGAGGACGGCTTCAAGGCCATCCTCGGCACGGGCGATCTTGGCGTCGGAAGGGAGCGCATCGGTTTCGTGCTCACGTCCAAGACAGGATTCGTCAACACTGAAGGAGTGCAGGTCACCCCGAGGCACGGCTCCGACGGCGCCGATGAGGTTGGGACCACCGTCGACACTGAGTTCCAGCCGTGGCCCTACGGCAATCGCGGCCTCTACACTACCTATGTCGAATTCGACAAGCCCGGACAGTGGCAGCTGGACATCTCCCTTCCCGCCGAGGGGGGAGCGACAACGATAGTACCGCTCTCTCTAGAGGTATTCGACACGTCCCATGCCCCCATGCAGGGGCACGCCGCCGTATCAACCAAGACTCCGACCGTGAACGACGTGGAGTCGCTCCAGGAGCTAACCACAGGCTCCCTTCAGGACCCCGACCTCTATCAGATCAGCCTGGACAAGGCCCTTGAGAACGAGATGCCTACCGTCGTCGTGTTCGCAAGTCCCGCCTTCTGCCAAAACGCCGTCTGCGGACCGCAGGTCGATGTCCTCCAGGAGCTCAAGAACGCATACCCCACGGCCGTCAACTACGTGCACGTAGACTTCTACGACAATCCGCACGAGATACAGGGCGACCTCGAACGCGCGATCATCTCGCCAGCCGTCCGTGACTGGCGGCTTCCCAGCATCGAGTGGACGTTCGTCATCGACAAGCAGGGCATCATCACCGCCCGTTTCGAGGGCTTCGCGACCTTCGACGAGGTGGAGACGGCCCTGCGTCAGGTGCTCTAGACCGTCTTCGGCGAAACGACGACCTTCAGTGGATTGAATCGAGTAGGCGCGACTCAATACCATAGGTCGCACAGCCTCCCGGCTGTTGCCCAATCTCACGAAGGGGCGATGCTGCGACTGCGATCAGAATGGTTGTCGCGAAGTTTCTATACGGGTCCCTATACCGGGTAGGGAAATTCTTTCGCAGGTGGGGCGCGTCAATGATCGACGCGCTCCCTCCGTACAAGCGAGTCGAAGGCATTCTCGCCGACAAGGGCACCGACACGCGCGGCAACCACTACATCCTCGTCAACAACGAGATAATCGGCGTTGACTGGCTCACGTTCGACTTGCTCATCATCGGAGAGGCCCTCCGCATCCGCGCCACCCGCGCCAACCAGGCAATCAATATTGACCGCCTCTCGCCCTGATCGGCCACAACACACTCATGAACCCAAAAGAGCCATCACACAGTCATTCCCGCGAAGGAACGTCACCCCGTACTCCGATACGGGGTGGGAATCTATGATCCCCGCCTCCCCACCATATTCACACTAACCGAAAACTCGCCTACCCCCCGTTCTGGCTCCAAAGCGACTGCATGACATTGACGGGGTTCATCGGCAGCACTTCCATGCGAACGCCGACGGCCTTGTAGATCGCGTTGGCGATGGCCGCAGGCGGGGGTACGATGTTCACCTCGCCGACGCCTCGCACCCCGAAGGGATGGCCGGGGTTGGCCACCTCGACGACGACCGTGTCTATCATTGGGAGGTCGTTGGCCACCGGCATCCTGTAGTCGAGGAACGTGCTGTTCGCCATGCTCCCCTCGTTCGTCATGAAGTATTCCTCATTGAGCGCCCATCCAATGCCTTGGGCGCTGCCACCCTGCATCTGCCCCTCGACATAGCTCGGATGGATCGCCTTGCCCACGTCCTGGACGGTCGTGAAGCGAAGTATCTTCACTTTCCCCGTCTCCGGGTCAACCTCAACGTCGACGATGTTGCCGCAGTAGGCCGAGCCGACTCCCGCCGCGTCCACGGTCGCCCGTCCGACGATGGGGTTGCCCGTGCCGCCGATCTGTCCCGCGAGCTCCTTGAAGGTCATGGACAGCTCCGAGTCGACCTTCGACCGGAACACGCCGTCAACGAGTTCGACCGAGTCGGCCTCCACGTCCCATATCAGCGCCGCCCTGTCGATCATCTGGCGCTTGACGTCCTGCGCGGCATCATGGGCCGCCATGCCCGTCGCGAAGGTCACGCGGCTGCCGCCCGTTCCGGCTGTGAATCCAATCTCGTCGGTGCTGACGACCATCGGGTGAAAGTCCTCGACCGGAATACCCAGCACTTCTGCCGCCTGCATCGAAATCGACGTGCGTGTTCCTCCAATGTCAGGCGACCCCTCGACGAGGCTGCAGGTGCCGTCCGAATGGACGTTGATGTTCACGCTGGACGGGCCGCCGCCGTTTATCCACCAACCGACCGCTACGCCGCGACCCCGGTTCGGACCTTCCAACGGCGCGTCATAGTGCGGATGGGACTTCATCGCGTCGACAACTTCAACGAGTCCGATGGCCGGGAACACCGGACCATCGACGCGACGCGTTCCCTCCTTCGCCGCATTCATCAGGCGGAACTCCAGCGGGTCGATGCCGACCTTCTCCGCAAGCTCGTCTACAACAGTCTCGGCGGCGAACTCCGCGTTCGTCGCGCCGGGAGCGCGGTAAGCGTTCGTGGACGGCTTGTTCACATAGACGCCGAAACCTTCAATGTCGCCGTGTTCGAGTTCGTAGGGAGCAAATACGCACATGCAGCCCGGCCCGATCATCGATCCGGCGTACGCGCCGGACTCGTAGGCCAGCATGGCCTTGGCCGCCGTGAGCTTGCCCTCCTTCGTCGCGCCCATCTTGATGACGATGTGCGATCCGGGCGTCGGTCCGGTTGCCTCGAGGTCCTCCGTGCGCGTCATGATGATCTTCACGGGACGGTTCGTCTTCTGCGAGAGGTACGCCGCCAGCGGCGCTCCATACGGCTCAAACTTTCCGCCGAATCCACCGCCGATCTCCTGCGGGGTCAAAACAACCTGCGACTCCGAGACACCTAGCGCATTGGCCGTGCCGTCACGGACTTCCACTGGCCCCTGCGTGCTGCACCAGATGTGGACGCGACCGTCCTTCTTCCAGTGCACGGTGGTGTTCTGAGGCTCGATGTACCCCTGGTGCACCGTCGCGGTATCGAAAGTCCGTTCGACGATGATGTCCGCCTGTGCGAATCCCTCTTCCACGTCGCCCTTGACGTGGTGGATGTACTCCTCAATGTTGGTCGGCGTGTCGCTGTCCTCTCCGTGGTAATCGGAGCGGTTCTTCTCGTGGAGAATCGGAGCCTCGTCGGCGAGGGCCTCCGGCGCCGTCATCACCGACGGAAGCATCTCGTACTCGACCTCGATGAGCGCTAAGGCCTCCTCGGCGTCATGGACGGTGTTCGCCGCAACCCCCGCGATGGGATGGCCCTTGTACAGCACCTTCTTGCTGGCCATCAGCGACTCGCGCAGGTCCTCGTGCTCCCCATCCTGCGGGAAGTCTGCAGCCGTCGTCACCGCGCGGACGCCGGGATGCGCCTCCGCCTTGCTCGTGTCAATGGACTTGATGACCGCGTGCGCGTGCGGACTCCGAAGAATCTTCCCGTAGAGAAGCCCCGTCGGGTACTGGTCTGCACCGTACTTGGCGACGCCCGTCACCTTGTCCGCCCCGTCGTGGCGGATGGGACGCTTCCCTACGGTAGTGTATTCCACCTCGGATAGGACTACGTTCGGCTCATAAGTTGTGGTCACGGATACACCTCATGTATTGCGAAATTGACTGGGACGAATTAAAGCAGGAATGGCACGTCAGCGCAATCGACTCCTAGCCGTTGTAACTGTTCAGACTTCGTGAGATCCCTCGACGCATACACAGCCACCGTCATACCCGCGAAAGCGGGTATCCACAGCGGTGAGGGGTGTTCACCTCATCAACTCTGAACACTCACGAGCCGTTCACACCACCCCCACCACCTCATCCAACGCCCGTAGCACTCCTGCCTCCAGATCATCGTACGGCTCGAATCCGACCGAGATTCGCACCATCCCCGGATAGGGGAAGCGCTCCTCGCCCCAGACCGTTGCGACGTGGAGCATGATCGTCGTCGGGTCGCCAAGCGTCGGGACGTAGGAGATCGTGTCGGACGCGGCCTCGACGAAGGTGTCCGCCGCCGTCCGGCCACCCTTGAAATCTACGTTCACCATCGCGCCGAAACCTCGGCCACCGAACGTTCCTGCGGCCTCGCGGTGCGTCGGGTGGGACGCGAGACCGGGATACCGGACTCTCTTGACGGCGGGATGCCCCGACATCGCTGCCGCCAGTTTGGAAGCGTTCCCGCACTGGACCGCGTACCGCAGGGCAAACGTGCGCGACTGCGTGTTGAGGCGATAGGCGTCGTCGGCGCTGAGGGTGTTCCCGACGTACTTCCGGTACAGCATGGCGTCCTTGCGGATGCCGGAGTCGTTCCCGCACACGACTCCCGCTGTCAGGTTACCGTGACCACCGAGGTACTTGGTCGCGCTATGCACGACGATATCCGCCCCGTGCTCCAGTGGACGCCAGAGACGAGAGGTCGCGAAGGTGTTGTCCACGACGGCCACTATCCCTCGCTCCTTCGCCATTTCGATGATCCGCCCGCCGTCCGAGACGATCAACAGCGGATTCGTGACCGGCTCGAAGTACACCAACGAAGGCTCCACCCGGTCGAGCAGGTCCTCCAGGCGATCGAGGTCGTATCGTTCCTCGCCCTCTTCCGGATGGAACCGAATGACATCGATTCCCCTTCTTCCTTTGAGTACGTTCTCGATGTAGTCGTTCGTTCCCCCGTAGAGCTCGCTGAAGAACAGCCACGGGCCGGTTTCTTCCCCACGTTGGAAGACAGAGAGGGCAGTGTCGATTGCCGCCATCCCCGAACCGGTCAGGACGGCCCACTCCGCCCCCTCGATCTCCGCAAGCAGCTCCTCGGTCTCCGCGACGTTCGGATTTCCATAGCGGCTATACGAAAAACGGTCGGCGCTCTGTGGGTACTCCTCCTCCCGCGCGAACACGTCCGCGGCCTCGCCTATGGTGTCGAAGAGGAATCCCGCGTTGCGATAGATCGGGAGGCGCTTCGTGCGCTGTGGCTTCGGCGGCATCGTCACGCTCTAACCCAAACGATAGAACGCGGCAGCGTTCCCGCCCATCAGCTTTGCGTAGTCGCCCGGGCCGATGTCCCCGACCGCCGCAACTGCGCCTTCTCTGATCGATTCGTAGCCATCGACAAGCAAGCACACAGGCCAGTCGCTGCCCCACATGAGCCGGTCGTATCCGAAGCAGTCGATAACGTGAGCAACGTAGGGCACGACCTCAGCTTGCCACGTGTCGGGGTTGGCCTCGGTCGCCATACCGGACACCTTGCAATACATACCCGGTATCTCCGCCACCCTTGCGATATCCTCCGCCCACGGTTCCATTCGTCCATCCGCAATTTCCGGCTTGGCGATGTGGTCGACCACCATCCGCAGGTCGGGGACCCTGTCCGCTAACTCCGGGATGTGCTTGAGGTGCGGCGGTCGCAGCAGGAGATCGTAGGCAAGCTCGCGCCGCGCAAGTTCGCGTAGACCCCGAACAACGTCGCCTCGGAGCAGCCACCGCTCGTCCGGCTCGTCGTGTACCTGGTGTCGAATGCCGACGAACTTCGGCATCTCCTGCATCCGGTCCAGCGTCTCCCCCACGTCCTCGTCAGTCAGGTCGACCCATGCCACCACGCCCGCGATGGACTCCGCGCTCGCGGCGAGGTCGAACAGCAAGTTCGCCTCGTCCATCGTCATCTGCGCCTGCACGACGACGGTCTTGGATATCCCCGCCCGTTCGAGATGAGGCGCTAGGTCGTCCGGCAAGTAGCTCCTCCGCAGGACGTTGTCGCCCTCCGGCATCCACGGATACTCCAGCCGGTCGATGTCCCAGTAGTGCTGGTGACTGTCTACAGTCACAACCGAATCACTCACTTTGCGCTCCCCGATTCGTCATTCCCGCGCAGGCGGGAATCCACAGGCCTTCCGTTCACTACGACGCTGCGACGCCCTGCGCTATCCATCCCTCGGCCAGTCGTACAGGTCCCACACCTGCTCCATCTGCGCCCACCACTCTCCTGGCATCGCGCCGGGCGCCCTCTCCTGGAATCCACGCATGAACTCGTCCCACTCCTTCGCCCGCGGCTCTTCGGTGTACCGCGCTAGGTCCGCGGGAAAGTCGAAATCGTCGGGGACCTCGACGTACATGAACAGCCTGCGCCCCAAGAGGAATATCTTCATCTTCTCGATGCCGAGACGCTTCAGGCTGTCAAGAGCCTCCGGCCAGACCGCCCGGTGATGCTCGATGTACCTTTCGATGAGGGCTGGGTCGTCCCTGAGGTCCAGGGCCATGGCGTACGACTTGCTCATGCCCAAACCGTACTCGAATCGCCGAGAGCGGTCAACGTGGCCAAACAGCTATCGTCACTCCCACGAAGGCGGGAGTCCATAACTCCCTCTCCCGTCGTGGGCTGACAGGGGTATGTAAAACGAATTTGCAGCTATGATCCGATCACCCCCTGTCATTCCGAGCGGAGCGAGGAATCTAAAGTCCATAACCGCAAGACCGGACAGCCAGTGCCACGCTTATCGTCGTTGCAGGTATCATTCGCAACGCAACATAACCACCCTCACCGTCATTCCCGCGAAAGGCATGTCCCGTGCTCCGACACGGGAACGTCACCCCGTACCACGATACGGGGCGGGAATCCACAACATCCTGATTAGAATCGTGGAAGAGAGCTTGCCCCGTACTCGATACGGGGGCTGGGATGACGGTCAAGGGCCCCGTCAGGAACCGTCAACTCACTCAAGCCAGCGGGTGTACTGCCCCACCGTATCGATGCCCACCAACCCGCTGTAGGCCTGCTGCAGCCTGTCCGTGACGGGACCCGGCACCCCGCCCTCGCCAACGGACGCCCCGTTGAAGGTCGCGACGGGGCAGATGCACAGGCTCGTCGAGGTCACGAATATCTCGTCCGCCGTGTAGGCGTCGAACACGTCGATGTCATCTTCCGTCGTCTCGATGCCAAGCTCGTGCGCCATCTCCATGGTCGCCTGACGGCTGATGCCGCCCAGCACGAACTGGCTCTTCGGCGTGCGGATCGCACCATCCTTGACGAGGAAGATGTTGCTTCCGTTCCCCTCGCATAGGTTGCCGTTCATGTCGAGGAGGATGGCGTAGGCGTTTGGGTCCTGCGCCCGCGCCTCCATGTCGGCCTGGATCAGGTTGATGTAGTTGTGCGTCTTTGCCCTGGGACTCATCGCATCGGGTGGCGTTCGCCGGACGGACGGCGTGATGATGGGCATCCCGTCGCGATAGTAGTGCGCGCGCTCCTTGAACGGGATGGGAAAACACTCGATGATCACGGTAGGCCTGTCTGCAGCGGACTGGATGTCTCCGCCCGCGAGTCGAAGGCCTCTCGTCACTCGCTGCGTCACCCAGGTGTCGTCGTGCTCTTCCACGGTCGGAAGGTTGCGTTCGAGCACTTCCATGGTGAGGTCGGACATCTCCTCTTTCGTCATCTGAGGATCGATACGCATCCACCTGAGCGACTCGTACAGCCTGTCGAGGTGCTCATCCAGCCGGAATATTACGTGCCCAAACGTGCGCGTGGTGTCGAACACCGCGTCACCCAAGATGAATCCGCGGTCGCTGATAGAGACCGATGCCTGGCTCTCCGGCACGATCTCCCCGTTTACGTATGCAACCCTCTCCTGTGTCATCATTACCTCCGTTCGAATAGCCTGCCGATTAACGATCTGTTTACTATCCGGAAGGGTCCTTGAACTTGTAGCCGACGTTCCACACTGTCTCGATGAACTGGTGGGAACGGTCTTCGATCTTGCTGCGTAGCCGCCGGATGTGTACGTCGACCGTGCGCGTGCCGCCGAGGTAATCATATCCCCAGATGCGTTCGAGGAGCTGTTCTCGCGTGTACACCCTGCCCGGATTCGTCGCCATCAGCAAGAGCAGCTCATACTCCTTGTAGCGAAGGTTCACGCTCCGCCCACTCACGGTAACTTCGTAGTTCGTGTGATTGATCGAAAGGTCGCCAGCCCGTACGACGCTGTCGCTCTTTTCCGGGCGGGAACTCAGTACGCGGCGCGCGCGGAGAATTATCTCACCCGGTCGCGCGGGCACGACCATCACGTCCGCAACGGGAAGTGAATGGTCGAACATGCCGATACCGTGCTCAGATACCAGTGCGATTGTGGGGACCTTCAACCTCGTGAATTCCTGGAGACACGCCTTGACCGTGGCGTCCGCCATCGTCGTGGTGTCCAGGAGGGCCAGGTCAACTCCCTCGTAGTCGGAGGCCGCTTTCATATCCGAAATGTTGGCCGTCAGTGACGCGACTATACCCTCGCCGCGCAGCTCTGCCGGATAGTCGGCGACTTTGCTTCCTATGCGTATCGGATGTGTCGACATGTCCGTGTTCCGAGAGCGTAACTGTTCAGACTTTGTGAGAATGCCCGATACCCACCACCGTCATTCCCGCGTAGGCGGGAATCCAATCCCCTCTCCCGTTCGCGGGAGAGGGCCTGCCCCGTTGCAGAACGGGGGTGAGGGTGTTCGCCTCACCAAGGCTGAACAATTACCCGAGAGCCAAAGTATACCAAGAGTCGCGCGGTTATGGCAGAATGTTCGAGTCGGCCCGCCCTGACGAACCGACAGATCGCAGCCGCCCCGCGAGGCGACTCGCCATTTCAACCGAAGGATGTACAACACGTGAAGGCTCTTGGAGACCTCAAGGTCCTCGACCTGTCTCGCGTGCTAGCCGGCCCGTTCTCCACGCAGATACTCTCCGACCTCGGCGCGACCGTTTGGAAGATCGAGTCTCCCCGGGGAGACGACACGCGCCGGCTCGGCCCCCCGTTCATGGAGACTGAGTCGTCCTACTTCCTCTCAATCAACCGGGGAAAGAAGAGCATCTGCGTCAACCTCAAGGATGAGCGCGGCCAGCGTGTGGTGCAGCGCATGGCGGCGGAGGCCGATGTCATCGTCGAGAACTTCAAGACCGGCGACCTGGCGCGATACGGCTTGGACTATGACACCATCGAGCGGATGAACCCGGGCATAGTCTATGCCTCGATAACCGGCTACGGCCACTCGGGACCTCGCGCATACGAGCCCGGCGTCGACACGTCGCTGCAGGGGATGATCGGACTGATGAGCGTCACGGGGGAGCCGGACCGTCCGCCGTCGAAGTCAGGTATCGCGTCCATCGATCTGTTGACTGGCACGCTGGCGGTCACGGGCATCCTCGCCGCCCTGCGCGAGCGCGACAGGACGGGACTCGGACAGCATATCGACCTGTCGCTTTTCGATACGGGCATCATGGGCATGGTCAATGTCGCCCAGAACTACATCGCCACGGGTGAGGCACCCCAGCGCTACGGGAGCGCACACCCCCAGATATGTCCCTACGAGGCTTTCGAGGCGGGCGATGGACGCTGGTTCATGCTCGCCGTGATGAACGACGGGATGTTCCAGAAGCTCGCACCCCTCATCGACCTTCCCACGATCCACGAGGACCCGCGATTCGAGACCAACGCCTCCCGTCTGGCCAACAAGGACGAGTTGATACCCGTGCTGGCAGAGCGCTTTCAGACGAAGGACCGCCATGAGTGGATAGACGCCCTCACCGAGGTCGGCATCACCTCAGGCCCGATCAACACCTTCGATGAAACGCTGGCAGACAAGCAGGCCAAGGCCCGACAGGTAGTGTGGAATGTCGAGCACCCCACCATCGGCGACCTGCCCGTTATGGCGAACTCGCTCCAGTACATGAGCCGGACGCCCGCCGCGCCGCAGGGCCCCCCGCCGCTATTGGGCGAACACACCCGCGAGGTGGTGTCGCAGTTCCTGAGCGATGATGAGATGGATGAGTATGAGCACGACGGGGTGATTGGGGCGAACAGCTAGTCGTGAGATAAGTGATTGAGAACTCTCATACTTGCCTACCCCACACATCGTAGATGGCAAGCTGATGCTATGGGCCCACCCATAACCGAAGTAGCTCTATTGACGTTCTCAGCTCCTTGCCCTCACAGTCAAGCTTGTTTGGGTTATGTCCACTATGGGCCAGGATATTTCTAACTGCATAAGGTAAAGGATAGAGGTGCCACTTACCGCCTTCCTGGTAAGACTTCAGATACCTGTCGTCTCCATTTACCAATTTCTCCATCTTGGCTTTTGTCTCCGACCCCTTAGCTAGTTGGTTTTGCCCCTCGAATCTTCCGTACAGTTGAAAGAACTCACCGATACTGTGTTCATACATACTTTGACCTTCAATGATCGATGCCAGCACGGTTGGTAAACTCGGATCGAGAGAATCAAGGAAGTAGGCTTTGGTAATGATCTCCCTTGCAGATTCGACCATTTCCAGTCTGGTGGCGATCTTCCAATCCAAAGGGAGGATAGCTCCTCTCACTGGAAGGATGTCCCCACTTTGCACCTCCTTTGAGGTCAAAATCTCCACCACAAAGCGAAGCTCTTGTTCCCGCATGTCTTTTGCCAGGCGGTTGCCATTTTCTTTGACCGCAGACATCATACTGTCCCAGTCGTGATTAGGATGGATAGTGACGGGCAGTCGACCAGATTCTGAATAACTTTGGCTATTCATTGAACCGTTCTCCTAGGTTCGGTAGTCGAGTAACAAGATCACTATGAAGCAACCCCTTACAGGGAGAGAACCAGAGAGGGACTCTAGCCCCTCACTCCAGATCAGCTATTGCCTGGCCGTCCACGACCTGGTCACCTGCAGTAACGTGCACCGTCTGCACGATGCCTGACCAGTCGGCTCTGAGCGTCTGCTGCATCTTCATTGCTTCGAGGATGCAGATCGGGTCTCCGGTCACCACCTGGTCACCCTCTTTCACAGCGACCGACACGATCACACCGGGCATCGGCGTCTTGAACGATCTGCTTGGTTCCCCGGAGGCTGCTGGACGGGGAGTCCGTTCCGGCGCAGGAGAGGGCTGCGATGGCTCGCTCGGCTGGACGGGCAAGTCCGCGGCATCCGTCTGAGGCGACATCACTGAGGGCATGTCGCCCATCTCAACCTCGACCAGTTCGCCGTCAACGACTGCTTGAATGGGAAACTCGTCGAGGTCTCCCACCTCTACGGTGTACCATCGCTCCTCTATTCTGACCCTTAGCGTCGCTGCCATAACGTACTTGCTGCTATCCCGTCTGTATCAGCGCAAGGAATACTCCGGCGACCGCCGCTGAGCCTATTACGCCCGCGGCGTTCGGCCCCATGGCATGGTACAACAGGAAGTTCTTGGGATTGGCCTCCTGGCCGAGGTGATGTGACGTCCTCGCCGCCATCGGAACGGCGGAGACTCCCGCCGAGCCGATGAGCGGATTGATCTTCTCTTTGAGGAACAGGTTCATGATCTTGGCGAAGATCACGCCGCTGGCCGTGCCCGCGCAGAAGGCAACGAGTCCGAGTCCGAGGATGGCCAGGGTTTCCAGGTCGAACACCCTCTCCGCCACGAGCTGCGCGCCGATGGTCAGCATCAGGAAAATCGTCGAAACGTAGAGGATCACGTCGGTGGACGCCTGGACGAGCCGTGGAACGACCCCGCTCTCCTTGAGCAGGTTGCCGATCATGAACATCGAGATCAGGGGCGCGGATCGGGGCACCACGAGGATCACCACGATCATGACGAATGTCGGGATGATGAGCTTCTCACGGCGCGTGACGTCGCGCAGGGGCTTCATCTCGATCTCCCGCTCCGCCTTCGTCGTGAACAGCTTCATGATGGGTGGCTGCACGAACGCGACCGTGGCCACGTAGGAGTAGGCGATGACAGCGGTGATACCGAGAAGTTCGGGCGCGAGCTTCGCCGAGATGAAGATGGTCGTTGGGCCGTCCGCGCCTCCGATGATCCCGATGGAGGCCGCCTCAGGGATCTCGAACAGCCCTGTCGCCAACGCGCCCCAGAACGCCGCGAAGATGCCGATCTGAGCTGCTGCCCCCAGCAGCAGCGTCTTGGGGTTGGCGATCATCGGCCCGAAGTCCGTCCCGGCTCCTAGCCCGAGGAACATCAGGGGTGGCAGAATATTCCAGAATGCCAAACCATAGTGGAACGTGATGCCAAAGAGGCCCGCTTCCTGTACGCCGCTTGCCTCCGTGGGCAGCGTCGTGAGGCCGGTCAGCGGCATGTTGACGGCGACGATCCCCAGCCCAATGGGGAGGAGCTCGTACGGCTCCATGTTCCTCGCGACTGCAAGGAAGATGAACCCCAGTCCAAGGAGGATCATGAGTCCCTGCTGCCACGTGATATTGGCAAAGCCGGTCGATTCGATGAAGTCGATGAATTCAGCCAATGACGGTTCGGTGGAGGTAGGCTAGTCGCCCGATGATGGTGTAGTAGGAAGCGTCGCCGAGTTATCTCGTATTTCGCGGAGAGCGCTGACTGCTATAGCCGCCGCGAGGGCCTTGTCGCGCCTCTCAGCGGAAGACACGCCTACCGCCTCGGCCGAGACGTCCTTCGGCCCGAAGAGCTTGCCGACCGTCCAGACTCCCGCGGACAGTACAAGCAACAGCGCGAAGGCCGTACTGACCCCGATAACAGTAAGGCTCAGCGCCTCTTCTACTATGGCGGCGTCAAACGTCAAAATACGTGATCTCCTCGTTCGCGACTCGTCGAATTGTACAACAATCCCAAAGGCACGTCATAGCCGTCCCTCCCAAACACCGTCATCCTTCTCTCCGTCTGATACACTGCCCCCCAATCTCTCGCATGGAGAACCAAGTTGCCCGAACGCACCTACCGCGTGGGCGTGATCGGATGCGGCAGGAAGGGGACGCAGCATGCGCGGGCCTGGAATCTCACACCGGGCGCAGAGGTCGTCGCGGCAACCGAGACCGACCCGGAGAACGCCGACCTGTTCCGCAAGCGGTTCGGCGTTCCGGTCTACGAAGACTACCGCGAGATGCTCCAAAACGAGAGCATCGACATCGCTGCGCCCATCCTCCCGGTCAGCGCCAACTACGAGGTCGTCATGGGGTGCGCCGAGTACGGCGTCAGGGGCATCCTCTGCGAGAAGCCCATCACCGACAGCCTCGCGAACGCCGACGAGATGGTGGCCGCCTGCCGCGCCAAGGGCATCGCCTTCGGATGCGGCGATCTCGACCGGAACCTCCCCGACTACACGAGGGCGAAGGCGATCATCGACTCCGGCGAGATTGGCGAGGTCGTCGCCATCAATATGCACGCGGGGGCCAGCAACGAGTGGGACATCCAGGGGCTCAGCCTCATGCGTCTGTTCGCCGGCGACGCCGAGGCCGCGTGGGTTATAGGATGGGGCACCGGCGACCCCTACAGCGACCACGACCAGGGCCTTGCGGGCTACATCAGGTTTGCCAACGGCATCGAGGCCTTCCGGCACACCAACAAGAACGCCAAGAACGGCATCGAAGTCCTCTGCACGAAGGGTTCCTTCTATACCGACTACATGTACCTCAAGATGTGGAAGCTGCAGGACCCCGACGCCAGGCCTCATTGGGGCAACGGCCTGGTGGAGATGGAAGGTATCTTCAAAGAGGAGTCGCAGCACGAACGCAGCGGAACGCACGACGAGGACGGCTGGCGATGGGCCGGCAACCGGAACCTCGCCAGTGTGCAGTCGATAATCGATGCCATCGAGAACGGCGTTGAGCCAGTCGGCAGCGGCGAAAACTCGCGCAAGTGCCTCGAGATCGCTATCGCTCTCCGCGAGTCCCACCGGCGCGGCAGGACGCCCGTCCAACTCCCTCTCGAAGACAGGAGCCTCAAGATCATCCCTCCGATGTCGCGGTGGCTCAACAAGAAGGAGACGATGTCGACCGAGGACTATCGCACTTCAATAGGCAACTGGAAACTAGGATAGGGGAGACGGGCGACCACAAGGTGCCCCTACAGGGGGGAGCCGGAGGACTCTCCGTCAGAGCTTGGCCGCGACCTTCTTCCACGTATCCCTCAACGTAACCGTCCGGTTGAACACCGGCCCGTCGGGCCGTGAGTCCGGGTCGACCGCAAAGTAGCCCGTCCGCTCAAACTGGAATTTCTCGCCCGGAACCGCGTCCGCCAGACCTGGCTCGACCTTTGCGTCGAGAATGACCTCCAGCGAGTCCGGGTTGAGCGTGGTCATGAAGTCGTCGTCATCGTCGGGGCGCTCCGAGGTGAAGAGGTGCTCGTACAATCGCACCTCGGCGTTAATCGCGTGCTCCGCCGAGACCCAGTGGATGGTGCCGCGCACCCTCCGCCCGTCGGGGGCCTGTCCGCCGCGCGTCTCCGGGTCGTAGGTGCAACGCAACTCCACGACCTCGCCCGCGTCGTCCTTGATGACGTCCGTGCACGTGATGAAATACCCATACCGCAGCCGCACCTCGCGGCCGGGGGCCAGCCGGAAGAACTTCCTCGGCGGGTCCTCCATGAAGTCGTCCCGCTCGATGTACAGTTCCCGCGAGAACGGGAGCTTGCGGCTGCCCGCCTCCGGGTCTTCGGGATTGTTGATCGCGTCCAGCTCTTCGGTCTGTCCCTCGGGGTAGTTATCGATAACCACCTTGATCGGCCTGAGCACTGCGAGAGAGCGAGGCGCGCGCCTGTTTAGGTCGTCGCGTATGGCATGTTCGAGCATCGCGATGTCGATGACATTTTGCCGCTTGGCGACACCGACCTGCTCGCAGAAGTTGCGAATCGACTCCGGCGTGTAGCCGCGCCTGCGAAGGCCGGCCAGCGTCGGCATCCTGGGGTCGTCCCAGCCGCCGACGTGCCCTTCCTTAACGAGTTGCACCAGCTTACGCTTGCTGAGCACGGTGTTGCTCAGGTTCAGCCGTGCGAACTCGATCTGCTGCGGGTGGTAAATATCCAGCGCGTCGAGGAACCAGTCGTACAAGGGCCGGTGGTCCTCGTACTCCATCGTGCAGACGGAGTGCGTCACTCCCTCGATGGAGTCGGACTGTCCGTGCGTAAAGTCGTACATGGGGTAGATGACCCACTGCTCGCCGGTGCGGTGGTGCGGGGTCTTGAGGATGCGGTAGAGGACGGGGTCGCGCATGTTGATGTTGCCGGACGCCATGTCGATCTTGGCGCGCAGCACCTTCGTCCCCTCCTCGAACTCGCCCTCCTTCATGCCTCTAAAGAGGGACAGGTTGTCGTCAATGGAGCGTTCGCGGAAGGGACTCTCGACTCCCGGCTCGGTCAGCGTACCGCGGTACTTGCGGATCTGTTCCTGGTCGAGGTCGTCGACGTAGGCTTTGCCCTTCTTGATGAGGTCGATGGCGTAGTCGTGCAGCTCATTGAAGTAGTCGGACGCGAAGTAGAGGTGCTCTCCCCAGTCCCATCCCAGCCAGCGCACGTCTTCAAGGATGCTCTCGACGAACTCCTCCTCTTCCTTGGCGGGGTTCGTGTCATCGAACCGCATGTGGCATCGCCCGCCGTACTTGTCGGCGAGGCCGAAGTTCAGGCACATCGACTTGGCGTGACCTATGTGGAGGTAGCCGTTCGGCTCCGGAGGAAAGCGCGTGATGACCTCGCCGCCGAAGCGCCCGTTGCCATTATGCTCCTCGACGATGTCCTCGATGAAGTTTGCCGGTTCGGTATCAGCCATACCGTTCTCGGCCCTCTCGGATCATGTTTACTATCTCGTCGGTCGTTACACCGAGGTCTACGCCTTCGACGTCGAGAGGTGAAGCCCCGGACGATTCCGGTTGCACGACGAATGAACTGCCGTCCTTCCGACGAATTCTGACCGCGCCGTCTTTCTGCGCGGTCTCCAAGAGCGACGCGAAGTTCTGTCGCGCTTCGGAGTATGTATATACCCTCATGGTCTAACCTCCAATACTCGCACGCCGACCAGCGGCGCCTTAGTGACGAGTCCTCCATCCAGCGTAAGCAACGGCAGCCGTAGATTCGACGCGCAAGCCAGAACGTAGGCGTCGTATGCGTACATGTCCAGTTGCTCAGAGAGCTCCAAGGATTGGCCTAGGTCAATGTCGACGAACCTGAACATGATCCGTTCATAGCTTTCTATCGCCCGTTTGGCCTGCGCCAAGTTAATCCGTCCACGCCTAAACATTGCAGAGAACGCGTTGCCCACTTCCCAGTGGACGGATGCCGGAGCGATCAGGTTCGCATCGACGGTGTGCTCGACAATAGCCCGTCTCTCGGGTTCGTTGGCTATGACGGCAATCACCGCAGATGTGTCAATTACTACGTCCATAGAAGGATTGTACAATTGTACATCTCAATTGTCAATGTCAACGATTATAAGGACGTTGCCTCCCCTACACCAGCGCGCTCAGGATCAGGTGCTGGCACCAGTCGTCGCCGTCGTTGATGAAGGCGTGCTGGGTCTTCTCCGGGATGTACGCGCAGTCGCCCTCCCGCACGTCGTAGGTCTTGTCGCCGAGGAGCATCTTGCCCTTCCCGTATGTGAAGATGTACACCTGCTCCTTGCCGACGTGCTCGTGGGGACCTTCCTCTTGGCCACCCGGCATCATGTGCATGGTGAAGCCGTGGAATCCCTCCAGCGGGGCCTGCTCGTAGGTGCGGTCCGGGAATCCGACCTTCTCGGCCATGATCTTCCAGCCTACGGCTCCGTGACTCATGTGGGGTGCGCCGTCTCGCCAGTTGCGGATGACGGGCTCCACACGTCCCCGATCGAGGTCGCCGTCGGGGTGTTCCTCCGCCCAGTGCGGGATCGCGCTGATTACGTAGTGCTCCAGGAAGTCGTCGCTGTCGTTGATGATCGCGTGGACGCCCTGCGCAGGCATGTACACCGCGTCGCCCTCCTTAACGGGGAACCGCTCTTCCCCCAGCTGCACGGCGCCGGTGCCGCTGACGATGTAGTAGACGTGCTCCTTTGCCGGGTGCGTGTGCGGCGGCTCAGCCTTGGTCGGCTGCAGGAGGCGGTAGGTGATCCCGTGAATCCCGATCAGCGGGGCTTCCTCGTACGTCCGGCCGGGGTTGGTGCCAAGCTGCATCATCACTTTCCAGCCAACCGCGCCGTGGCTGTTCGCGGGGTCCTGGTCACGCCAGTTGCGTATAACGGGTCTCGGAGTGTTCATTAGTGTCCTCCTCGCGTCCAAAGCTCGGCCCATTGTACACCTGATGGGGCGGCGAACGTCAGAACGGGCGGTACCTGTTCGCGATGGGCATCCGGCGGTCGCGACCGAAGTTGCGTGGGGTGATCTTGATGCCCGGCGGGGCCTGTCGACGCTTGTACTCGTTGCGGTCAACGAGCGTGACGATGTCCTTCACCGTCTGCTCGTCGAAGCCCGCCTCGACGATCTCCTCAAAGCTCCGGTCCTCCTCAACGTAGGCCTTGAGGATTGGGTCGAGCACCTCGTAGGGGGGCAGCGAGTCCTGGTCGGTCTGGTCGGCCCGCAGTTCTGCGCTCGGTGGCTTGGTCAGCACGGTCTCGGGGATGACCGGCCCATCGCCCCGCGCGTTGCGGTAGCGGCAGAGTTCGTATACCAGCGTCTTGGGCACGTCCTTGATGACGGCATACCCGCCCGCCATGTCGCCGTAGATTGTCGCGTAGCCGACCGCAAGCTCGCTCTTGTTCCCCGTCGTCAGGACGAGCCATCCGAACTTGTTTGACATTGCCATCACGAGCAGACCCCGGATGCGCGACTGCAGGTTCTCCTCCGCCAGGCCCGGCTCATACCCCTCGAAGTGGGGATCGAGAGTCCCAAGCGCCGACGAGAAGACGTCCTCGATCTGAGCGGTCTTCAACTCGATGCCGAGATTCTCCGCCAGCTCGCGGGCGTCGAGAATGCTTCCCTCGGAGGAGTACCGTGACGGCATGGAGAGGCCGCACACGGAGTCGGAACCGAGCGCGTCGACGGCGATGGTCGCCACGAGGCTGGAGTCCACGCCGCCGGAGAGTGCAACCAGCACCTTGTTTGTGAAGCCCGACTTGGCAATGTAGTCACGCGTCCCTGTGACCAGCGCCTCGTATACCTCTGCGGTCTCGTCGTATCTCGTTGGTTCCCGGTTGGGCAGCGTTGGCTTGGCCCCGTTGGATTCTTCGGATATGACCGACACGTGCGACGTCCCGACCTGCTTCAGGAGTGCCGAGCTCTCCTTGCGCGACCGCGTATCTCGTGCCCTTGCACGGAACACCGCGTCGATATCGAGATCCGCTACCACGAGGTCTTCCTCGAACTGGCTGCCCATCGCCGCGACCTGTCCAAACGGATCGTACACGATGCTGGCACCGTCGAAGACGAGCTCGTCCTGGCCACCGACGAGATTGACGTATGCCACATAGACGCCGTTGTCAGACGCGCGGGTGGCGAGCATGTTCTCCCGCCAGTTGATCTTGCCGGAGTAGAACGGCGACGCGCTGATGTTGACGATCAGCTCCGCCCCAGCGGCGCGCTGCACGACCGTCGGCCCCACCGCCTGCCAGATGTCCTCACACACGTTGATGCCCACACGGACACCGCCAATCACGTACACCGGACACTCGCGCCCCGCCTTGAAGTAGCGCTCCTCGTCGAACACGCCGTAGTTGGGCGGGAACATCTTGTGGTAGACGCCCGCAAGCCTGCCGTCGTGCGCGACCCCCGCGGCGTTGTGCAGATCGGCGTCGGAGTCCACAAACCCAACAACCGACGTGATGCCTTCCGACGCCTCTACGACCTGCCGCATCCGCGCCCTGTTGTCCTCGATGAACTGGTGCTTGAACAGCAGGTCTTCCGGCGGATAACCCGTGATGGCAAGCTCGGGAAAGGCGACGAGGTCAGCATCGAAATCGCGGGCGCGTGACGTGTAGTCGAGGACCTTCGCGGTGTTCCCGTCGAGGTCGCCGACCGTCGTATTGATCTGTGCCAGCGCGATTCGGAGGGTTCTCATGTCAATGGAGCCGAATCAAGCATACATTTTGCCGCGCACGGAAGCCGATTTACGAACTGTCCGCGTCTACGAACTCCGCGATCCGTTCGAGCGCCCGACCCAGGTTCTCGACCGAGTTCGCGAACGAGAACCGAACGCACCCCTTGCCGTACTGTCCGAACGACTCTCCCGCGAGGGAGGCCACGCCGTAGTCCTGCAGAAGGTCGTCGGCGAAGCGGCGGCTCGTCATCCCGGTGCCCTCGATGTTCGGAAAGGCGTAGAACGCGCCCATCGGCATTGGACACCGGATGCCTGGTATCTCGTTCAGTCCTCCCACGAACACGTCGCGACGGGACTTGAACTCGTCCCGGAACTCATAGGTGAGCTCCTGCGGGCCCTGCAGCGCCTCGACCCCTGCTATCTGAATAGCAGACGCCGTGCACGAGACGCTGTTGGTGTTCAGCTTCGAGAAGTGGGGCACGAGCTGCTCGGGCATGACGCCGTAGCCGATGCGCCAGCCCGTCATCGCGTAGGTCTTGGAGAAGCCGTCGAGGATTATCGTCCGCTCCGCCAGTCCGGGGAAGGACGAGATGCTGCTATGCTCACCCTCGAAGAGTAGGCGGATGTAGATCTCGTCGCTCAGCACCCAGAGATCGTGCTCGACGGCGAGCTCCGCAAGCTGCCTGATGGTATCCCGCTCCACCACACTGCCGCACGGATTGTTCGGTGAATTGATGACCATCAAGGTTGTCTTCGGCGTGATCGATGCCGCAACCTCGTCCACGTCGATCTCGAAATCGCGCTCGGACAGGAGCTTTATCGGCACCGGCACTCCGCCGACGAAGTTGATCATCGACTCGTAGATCGGGAATCCGGGGTTCGGGTAGAGCACCTCGTCGCCCTCGTCCACGAGGGCGAGCATAGCGAAAAACATGATCGGCTTCGCCCCTGACGTCACGACGACGTTGTCGACGCCCACCTCAATGCCGCGCGTCCCCGTGACCTCGGCGGCGATGGCCTCTCGCAACTCCGGCAGTCCGGGCGAGGGCCCGTAGTGCGTGTACCCGTTCCGCAGCGCCTCCGCCCCCGCCTCGACGATGTTGGACGGCGTATCGAAGTCCGGCTCACCTATCTGAAGGTGGATGATGTCCCGCCCCTGCGCCTCAAGCGCTTTCGCCCTGGCCAGCACCTCGAATGCAGTCTCGGTACCCAGGCGGTTCATCCGTTCGGCGATCTTCATTCCCACTTCCCCTTCACTTGATTGTATGTAGTATACACCCCTCGCCCGTCATAACTGTTCAGACTTCGTGAGAGCACTCAACACACCCAGCAACCGTCATTCCCGCGAAGGGAGACCTTTGCACAACCTACGTCATTCCCGCGAAGGCGGGAATCCAGAGACGTCTGCAAAGCTGGGAGATGCCCACACACTAACAATCTCTCAGCGGGAGAGGGGTTACGCAAAGGTCTCCGAAGGCGGGAATCCAGAAACGTCTCCGAAGCTGGATGATGCCCTTTCAATGACACCCTCTCAGCGGGAGAACGGTTACGCAAAGACCTCCGAAAGCGGGAATCCATAGGGATGGGGGATGTTCATCCCATGAACTCTGAACACTTACACCCGCCGCATTTCCTGACGCGCTGCCCGTGCGGTGATACAATTGTCTCACTTCTCTAGGAGGGGCGGCATGAACGTATTTCTCGGCACGCCGCGGGGCTTTTGCGCCGGCGTGGTCATGGCCATCGACGTGGTGGAAATCGCCCTTGAGCGTTTCGGCCCCCCGGTCTATATGAAGCACCAGATCGTCCACAACCCTCATGTCGTGGACGCCCTGGAAGCGAAGGGGGCAAAAACGGTCGAGGATGTGGACGAGATACCGAATGAGTCAGTCGTCGTCTTCTCTGCCCACGGTTCTCCTCCTGAGGACTTCGAGCGGGCGAGGGTGCGGGACCTGCACGTCCTCGACGCCACGTGTCCCTTGGTAACGAAGGTCCACAACGAGGCCAAGCGCTACGACCGCGAGGGACGAAAGCTGATCATCGTCGGACACAAGGGACACCAGGAGGTCAGGGGCACGATGGGCCACCGCCCGATGTTCCTCATCGACGAGCGAGACGGCGTCAACCTTCCGGAATGGAACGACGACACCCCCGTCACCGTCCTCACGCAAACTACGCTGTCCGTCGACGACACCCAGCAGGTCATCGACGAGATCGAGGGCAGTTTCGACAACGTCATTGTGCGAAACGACCTCTGTTACGCCACGACCAATCGCCAGTATTCCGTCAAGGAACTCTGCAAGCTCGTCGATCTCGTCCTCGTCATCGGTGCGCCCAACAGCTCGAACTGCAACCGCCTCCGCGAGGTCGCGAACGCGCAGGGAGTCCCCGCCCACCTCATCAACAGCCCCATCGAGCTTCAAGACGAGTGGTTCGAGGGGGTTGAGAACGTCGGGGTCACGTCCGGAGCATCGACTCCCGAGGAACTCGTTAGCGCCGTCATCGACGCCCTTGCCACCGATAGCGTGACGACGATTCGCGGCGCGGAGGAGGATATTCGCTTCAAGCTGCCGAAGGTGCAGTGCTGTGACCGCCACACCGAGCTCTGGTACGCATAACGCCGGTCCCATGCAGATCATCGTCGACAGCCTGATCGAAGGAGCCCGGCGCGCCCGTGGAACAGTCGTCATCATCGACGTGTTCCGCGCCTTCACGACAGAGGCCGTCGCCTTCCAGCGCGGCGCGAAGAAGATCATCCTCGTCGGCAGCCCTGAGGAGGCCCTGCGTCTCAAGAACGACGGAATTGCCGACCTCTGTGTCGGCGAGGTGCAGGGCATGCGTCCGCCCGGCTTTGACTTCAACAACTCCCCTTACGAGATGTCGCAGACCGACCTCGAAGGGAAGGTCATCGCGCACTCCACCATGGCGGGTACGGTCGGTGTGACCACGGCCGTCCACGCGGATGAGATATATGTCGGCTCCCTAGTGATCGCACGGTCGACGGTCGATGCCATCCTGTGCGACGCGCCCGAACTCGTGACCATCGTTGCCATGGGTGACGGCGGTAAGGTCCGCACCGACGAGGACGAGCAGTGCGCCCTCTACATGAGAAACCTCCTGGAGGGACGACGCCCCGACCCGAACGCAGTGCGCAGCCTCGTCTTGGCCTGCGACCAGGCGGCCAAGTACGACGACCCGGCCAAGCCTCATTTTCGTCGTGAAGATAGAGAGACCGCCCTTCAAATTGACTCCGTCCCATTCGCCATCAAGGTCTCCCGTGAGGACGGCATGTTGGTCTCCCGTCCGGTCCACCCTCCTCTATGAGGCTGTCTCATAACTCGGCAACACACATTTCTCTCGCAAAGGGTGCCACGCTTATCGTCATTGTAGGTATCATTCGCAACGAAACATAATCACCCTTACCGTCATTCCCGCGAAAGGCATGTCCCGTGCTCCGACACGGGAACGTCACCCCGTACCCCGATACCCACCACCGTCATTCCCGCGAAAGGAGGCCTTTGCATAACCTCAGCACCTGTCATTCCGAATGAAGCGGAGCGGAATGAGGAATCTAAGGTGGTGCCCTCGAGGCGGAGTTCCGTAGCTGGAACGGCACGAATGAGGACGGCTGAACACCTCAGATCCCTCGCTACGCTCGGAATGACAGACTACTACGTATGTTGTGCAAAGGTCTCCGAAAGCGGGATCCAGTCCCCTCTCCCTTTCGTGGGCTGACGGGGGTATGCAAAACGGAATTGCAGCTACGATCCACCCACCGCAACCTTGTCATTCCGAGCGGAGCGAGGAATCTAAAATCCCTGTACGCAAGACCGGCTAGCCATTGCCACGAAAATATCCCCCGAACAACCCGTCATAGGGGCAACCCTTGTGGTTGCCCTTCTTCTGCGTCAACACATTTTCATGATCGCCGGTGCCGGAGGCAACCTTCCCGAATCACCCCCACCACCAACCCTCATCACCCACACAACAGAACGCATGTTTGACATCCCTCTTCACCCCACCTAAAATCAAATTCATGAACAACCAAAACCACACCCTGCTTATCCAACTCGGTATACCTTCATTCGAGGAAGCCGAGGAACTGGAACCGGAGCTCAATGTCCGGTTCGACGAATTTACCCCCAAAGACATCAAGGTCTGGCAGCGGCAGAGCGCATACCTCCACCACTTCGCCAAAACTGGCGCCGTCACCGCGTCCGCCCACGAGGCCGGAGTCGCCGTCTTCACCGCTCAATTATGGAAATCCCGTGACACCTACGGCTTTAATCGAAGACTCGAGGTATCCGAGCTGGAATACTGCGAAAGACTCGAGGAGTTGGCTTTGGAGCGGGCCACACAGCCAAACGCCCCGGTATCACTCCTCATCGCCATACTTCGGGCCCGCATGCCGGAGAAGTACGGTCGAAAAGACAGCAAGCCCGACAAGGACAAGGAGGAAGCGATGATCTACAACTACCACGTGAAAGCCCGCCAGGAAAAGGAAGACGGCTACCCGGTCCTCCAGAGGATTATTCAAGGCGACCCGGACCCCTTTCGAGACGACCCCGACAGGGAGCAAGCCCACGCCAATTCTCAGGATGCAGGGCTGGATGATGACCCTCCCCTGGACCAGGATGAGTTTGCCTACTTCGATCTCTCCACCGATGACGACGTCCCTCTCCATGCCCTTGCCGCCACCGGCGAAGAAGTGTCACCCCATGACTCTATGCCGGGCACGTATCTCGAAGCCCATTCCCCTCATGACTCAGTCGATCCGGCAAGATCCAAAAACGGCCCGCCCCAGAATCGCGAAGACCTGAACCGGGCCGCAAGACGTCAACTTCAGCGACAACAGAGAAAACAGGAGAAAAAGAACGTCTTTCCGGTCAAGCGCTTCTAACCCAAAACCACCCTGTGTAAGGCGTAATGCCCTTTACAACGTCCCACAATGTCCCACGATGTCCCACTAACACATGATTCAAGAATCGAATTCTCGCACCATAATCCGTAACTGTTCAGACTTCATGCGAGCGATCAACGCACACAGCCACCGTCATTCCCGCGAAAGCGGGAATCCAGAGACGTCTCCGAAGCTGGATGATGCCCTTTCAACGACACCCTCTCAGCGGGAGAACGGTTACGCAAAGACCTCCGAAAGCGGGCATCCAACCCCCTCTCCCGTCGCGGGAGAGGGCTGGGGCGAGGCCAAATACATACCCCCGTCAGCCCTGCAGACCGGCAAGATGATTTTGAAGGTGATACCATCGGCTCACCTTGCCAGGAGAGGAACCGATCCGTGAAAGACGTTGCCAACGCCGTTGACCAGTGGTTCAAGGAAAATCCTCGGCTCGGCTCTGTAGTTACTGCCATTCCCACCGCACTGGGAATCCTCTACATCGGCGAGTTCGTCGCCGCGCTCCTTGGGGATCGATCTCCCAACTGGTCCCCCTGGCAGGGAGGGCTCCTCGAAACCCAGGAAGGCTGGATTGGGCTCATAGTTGGCGGGGTCATCATCATTGTGGTCCACATGATGGTAAGGCGACTGTTCCGACGCTACGTCGACAGAACCTAATGTGACGCGAGCCACCATCCGACGTTTCACGCTTCGCAAGGCCTGTAGCTACAATCCTCCCCTTTTCGCCGCCAAGAACCCCATAATTCGCGAATTCAACACTTCCCCAAGTATTGAACTTGTACAAAACTTGATATACCATCTGGACAAATATCGTGTCCGGGGTAGTGCACGGCGCAAGGCTTCGAGTTTCGCTCGACCGCTGCTTTCTCGGATATGGCCCTTGCGGGAGGTGTCCTGTGCAGCTTGGTGGAACGTTCGTCGACGTAATCAGTGACGGGACCATCTTAATTGATGGGGGCTCGATGTTCGGTCAGGTGCCCAAGTCGGAGTGGGAGCTCTACTCCAAGCCCGACCGCAAGAACAGGGTCCGGCTCGGGCTCAACTGCCTCCTCATTCGCAACTCCGCCGGAAACATCCTCATCAATACCGGCGCGGGCTCCAAGCGCCTCGAACGGCTGAAGGAGTCGCGCGGCCTCCAGGGCAACAAGCTCATCAAGGGTCTCAAGGCACTGGGTGTTTCAGCGAGAGATATCGACACTGTCGTGCTCACCGATCTGCAGTACGACTCCGCCGGAGGATCGACCAAGCTGGAACGTTCCGGCAAGGCCATCCCGGCATTCCCGAAGGCCACCTACGTCGTCCAGAAGGCGGCTTGGGACGAGGCGAACGCGCCCGACGAGCGCAACCGCAAGCTCTACAGCGAGGAAGATTTCCTTCCGCTGGAAGAGGCAGGGGTCCTGAACCTCGTCGAAGGAGACACCGAGCTGGCGCCCGGCGTATCGACGAAGGTGACGAACGGGTACTCCAGCGGCCATCAGATCGTTCTCGTCGAGGCGGGCAGCGAGCGCATCGCCTTCCTGTCCCACCTCATTCCGACGCCGTTCCACATCGCCCTCTCCACCATCTCAGCCTTCGACAAGGACCCTGGCGAGGTCATCAACGGGAAGCGCGAGGTCATCGGCATGGCGCTTAACGGCGGATGGCTCATGATCTTCGGTCTGGCCCAGGAGCAGAGCGGGGCTTACGTCCAGCAGCGCAACGGCAAGTCGCAGCTTCTGCCCGTCGCATTTTGATAGCGGCCGGCACAGCCGGTTCCGAGCGACATGGCTGATCGCCACTATACCCTCGAGGACGCAGAGGCGTCTTTACCATGGGTCAGGGACGCTATCGACGCCATGCGCGTGGCTACGGCGGAACTGCTCGATGCGCGGACGAAGTTGAGCGCGCTCGTCGAAGCCATCCGCTCGAACGGCGGCAGCACCCACGAAGAGGAGATGGACGACACCCGTTCCCGCGTCGAGAAGTCGACCGAGGAATTGCGCCTTCCACTTGAAGAGTTCGAGGAACGGGGAATCATCATCCGCGATCTTCAGCGCGGACTCATTGACTTCCCCGCAATGCGAGAAGGCCGTGAGGTCTACCTCTGCTGGCTCTATGGTGAAGAGCGAATAGACTACTGGCACGAGCTCGACACCGGATTCGCCGGCCGTCAGCCGCTATGAGGGCCTCAAGCTAGGGCTGGCCGCTTCCGACCTCTAGAGTCGATCCCGTCGTGAATGAGCATTCGCTCGATGCCAGCCAGCAGGCCGTGGAGACAACGCCCTTATTTAGGCCGGGCTCATCGGCACGCACGACGGCATTGACCAGAATGCCCGTCTCGACGACGGACATGGCGACTGCCTTCGTCAGACCGATCATCGCCGCCTGGCTCGCCGACCGCGCGCTCCGTCGCGCACCACCCTGCAAGCCTATGTCCTTCGCCACCGTCACGATCCGCCCATAACCCCGCTCCATCATCGCGGGGATCACGGCTTGACAATACTCCAGAGGACCGCGCACGTCATTCCGGTACAGGCCGTCGAGTATCCTCGGGCCATGAGCATGGAGCGGGCCGGAAACGTCTGGAAACGGGTCTGTGTAGACGACGATATCGACCCTTCCCCATACGAGCTTGGCCGTCGTGGCCGCCCACCTGGCGGCGGCTGTTTCGGCGGGGTCGCCGACCAGCAGTCGCCCCTGGATTCCCTCAGCGTCCAGCAGGTCAGCCGCCCGCTCGCCCATGACGCGATCAGCCTCCACGAGGACGATGCTCGCTCCCTCGCGTCCCATCCGCATTGCCACGTCAAGCCCAACATCCCGTCCACCGCCGACGACTATTGCGACCTGCTCGTCGAAGCGCCCCATGTCAGCCCCTGGTTTTTGCACTGATATCCGTGCCCCTCCCTACTCTACGGCCCGGCGAATGCGGGGTCAACGGCGTATACTCGGCCCATGGAACCGTCCGGCCATACATGCCCATTGTGTCTCTGCGAGAGAGCGACGCTGTTCTACACGAGCCGTCAGAAGAACCTCGAACGGGACTACTACAGCTGCGGAAACTGCGATCTCGTCTTCGTCCCCCCGGAATTCCACGTGGACGAGAACACCGCCCGGCAGAGATACTTGACTCACGACAACGACCCCGACAACGCCGATTACCGGCGTTTCCTGTCGCGCCTGTGGGAGGAGCTTCGTCCTCGTCTGCCGGAAGGGGCGCGAGGGCTTGACTACGGCGCGGGCCCCGGGCCGGCCCTGGCGGCGATGATAGAAGAGGATGGGTATGAGGCTGCGCTGTACGACCCTCTCTTCCATCCCGACGAGACAGTTCTCGATAATAGCTACGACTTCATCGTCTGCACCGAGACGGCTGAGCATTTCTCCACGCCCCGCGCCGATTTCTTGCGGCTAGACCAATTGCTTATGCCGGGCGGTTGTCTCGGCATCATGACGGACATTCTGGAGGACAGAGAGGGTTTCGGCGGCTGGTACTATCACCGCGATCCGACGCACGTGGCGTTCTACACGCGCCGTACGTTCCGGTGGGTTGGCGGGTGGCTGGGTTCCCGCATTGAGATCCCACGTCCTAGGGTCATACTGCTACACAAACCCATCTAAATGCTCGCCGTCCGTAACAGAGTTTTGCATTCGGGGGGGCGTCTGGTATAGTCATTTGAACGCTGGGGAGTCCGGGCGTCATCGGAAGACTCGATCGTACGGCGGGAGAACACCCACTAATGACCTCGCGGATCGTCGTTACAGGTATTGGAGTCGTCAGTCCGGTTGGGCTGTCGAGGGACAGTACTTGGAAGAACCTGCTGGCCGGGGTATCGGGCATCGACCACATCACCGCGTTCAATCCCGAGGCCCTTGAGACGACTATCGCGGGCGAGGTCAAGGACTTTGAGCCGACCGGCTATATGAGCCGAAAGGACTCCAGGAGGATGGACCGTTTCTCCCAGTTGGCGGTCGCGGCCGCGAGCGAGGCCATCGAGCACGCGCAGTTTGCGGACCTGAACGGCAACGGCGAGCGGGTCTCCGTCATGGTCGCGAGCGGCATTGGGGGGATCATCACCCTCTCGGAGCAGATCGGCGTAATGGACGCCAGGGGCCCCAAGCGGGTCAGCCCGTTCCTCGTACCGATGATGTTGCCCGACATGGCGTCAGGCCAGGTCTCCATGGCGATCGGAGCGAGGGGACCTAACTTCTCCACCGTTTCGGCGTGCGCCAGTGGCGGAGACGCCATTGGTCAGGCGCAGTCGCTGCTGCGCATGGGCGTGGCCGACTCTGTCATCGCGGGGGGCACCGAGGCGGCGATATGTCCATTGGAGTGGCCGGATTCAATTCGGTGAAGGCGCTCTCACGCCGCAACGACGAGCCGCAGAAGGCGTCGCGTCCGTTCGATGCCCAGCGTGATGGATTCGTGCTGGGAGAGGGCGCGGGAATCCTGGTGATGGAGACCATGGAGAACGCACAGGAGCGCGGCGTAGAACCCATTGTCGAGATGGCCGGATACGGATCGACCTCCGACGCTCACCACATCACGCAGCCTCATCCTGAAGGCGAGGGGGCCGCGAGGGCGATGGAGATGGCGCTCACGGACGCGGGAATGTCACCCCAAGACATCGACTACATCAACGCGCACGGCACGTCCACCCCTCTCAACGACAGAAGCGAGACCCTGGCGATGAAGAGGGTCTTTGGTGACGAGGCGTACAAGATTCCCATCAGCTCAACCAAGTCGATGACAGGCCACCTGCTCGGCGCAAGCGGCGCACTTGAAGCGGCGGTAGCAGCGCTCGCGATATCGAATTCGGCAGCGCCCCCGACCATCAACCTGGAGGAGCCGGACGCCGACTGCGACCTGGACTACATCCCGCACGTTGCCCGTCGCGGCAGGATTCGAACGGCGATGAGCAACTCGTTCGGCTTCGGCGGGCACAACGTCAGCCTCATATTCAAAGAATTCAACGGGTAGCCTCGCAGCCTAAGCGGCGACGCTCTCCGCAACAACAAAGCGTTATCTATGCTCGACAAGGTCTGGAAAGTTCTTCCAGCGCCGCCCGACGGGTACGCCGACGCCATCGGCTTTCATCCGTTCGACGCGCAACTGCTGTACAACCGCGGAATCGGCACAGCGGACGAGGCCTCAGCGTTCCTCGAGGCCGGGGACGAACTCGCGCACGACCCGTTCCTCCTGCCTGACATGGACAAGGCGGCTGCACGCCTTCGGACGGCGATTCTCTGGGACGACACGGTCGGCGTATTCGGAGATTTCGATACCGACGGCGTATCGGGCACGGCAATCGTCGTCTCCGCTTTGGAGAGCCTGGGACTGAAGGTGGTGCCGTATCTGCCCCATCGCGTGGATGAGGGGCATGGCCTGAACATCCAGGCAATCGAGTCGCTTGCCGAGCAGGGAGTCACCCTGCTGGTCACGGTCGACAACGGCATAGGCTCCCGGATGGAAATTGCCCATGCCCTGCGACACGGCATCGAGACGATCATCACCGACCACCACGCCCTGCCGGATGATCCTCCCCAGGCTACGGCGATCGTCAATCCCCGCAGGGGCGACTCGGTCTACCCCTACGAGCACCTCACCGGGGCAGGACTCGCATACAAGCTGATCGAAGGCCTGTGGATGTCGCTTGGAAGGGAAACGCCGGAACACCTACTGGAGCTAGCGGCGCTTGGCACGGTTGCCGACGTTGCTCCTCTCTCCGGGGAGAACCGGTTCATCGTCAAGCGGGGGTTGGAACTGATGAGGTCGACCAGCCATCCGGGCATTGGGGCGCTGCTCATGCTGAGCGGAGCCAACCGCCGGGAACTGGACTCGGAGTCGCTGTCGTTTTCGCTCATTCCCCGCCTGAACGCGGCAGGGAGGCTGGGTGACGCGAAGGTCAGCCTCGACCTGCTGACCACCGGCAACGAAAGAGAAGCGAAGAAGATTGCCGCCACCTTGGAAGAGGTGAATGAAGAACGCAAGGCGTTGGCCTCGACCAGCATCGAGGAGGCCAGAAGACAGGTCTACTCCTTCGGAGGAGGAAAACTGCCGCCACTGCTATTCGTGGAGAGCGAGGGTTGGCTGCCCGGGATCCTCGGCCTGATCGCGAGCAATCTCTCAGAACAGTTCTACCGGCCGGCCGTGGTGGTGCGGCGAGGTGAAGTAGAGTCACGGGCGAGCGCAAGGAGCATACCGGAGTTCGACATCATCGACGCGATCCGCTCGACCAGCCCAAACCTTCACCGGCACGGCGGGCATCCGGAGGCGGCAGGATTCACTATCTCCACCGGCGACCTGCCACGTCTGCAAGAAGAGCTAGTTGCCGTAGCGTCGGACCGGTTGAAAGACACGATGCTTGTTCCCTCGATTGAGATCGACGTTGTGGCGTCACCTTCGACGCTTCCGGGAGAACGGTTCGACTTCATGCAGAGGGTCGGCCCGTTCGGCAAGGACAATCCTCCTCCAACACTGTTGATGCGGGAAACCCGGGTGCTCCGGGCCATCCGCGTAGGGGCGTCGCGAGATCACCTGAAACTGCAGCTTTCCCATGGCGGGAAGGTCTGGGACGCCATCGCCTTCAAGCAGGGCCACAAGCGGGTGGGGCCGGGAGACACGATCGACGTGGTCTACACGTTCGGACTCAACACCTGGAACGGGCAGACGAGCTATCAGCTAACGGTGCAGGACTTTCGCCAATCGACGGGGCACTAGGGGAAGGACCCGAAGCTATCTAGCGGGACTTTCGGCGGCGTTCCGCTCGCGTTCCCCTCACACGCTCGGCGATCTCCTCGCTGACAACCTCGACTCTCCTAGTGAACCGCGCACGCACCAGGAGCAGCGGGACGGTGATGATGAGGACTACCAGCGCGATATAGTGCGCTTCCTGCATCCCGAGGGCCCACACCTTGTCTTCGCGGAAGAACGTGATGGCGAAGCGTCCTACGGCGTAGAGCGCCAAGTAGAGCGCGAAGAGCATTCCGTCGGGCCTGATGCGGTCCCGGAGCAGCCACAGAACGGCCATGCTCAGGAAGTTCCAGAGAATCTCGTAGACGATGACTGGATGGACATAGTCCATGGTGAGGATGCCGCCGTTTGCGCACTGCGCGGCCGGGCTTTCGGGATGAGTCCAGCGCATGCCGAAGAACAGGTCGAGCGGCTTGGCGCAATGCTCCCCGTTGATGATGTCGCCGATCCGACCGATGGACTGCGCGAACGGCAGGACGGGCGCGGTGAGATCGGCAATCACGCCGACGGGGTGCTTTGCGAAGTAGGCGTATGCCGCCCCTCCGATGAATCCCCCGAGGATGCCTCCCCAGAGTCCGATGCCGCCGCTCCAGACGGCGAGAATCTGGCCGGGGTCGTCCTGGTAGATGTCCCAGTTGTCGATGACGTGCACAAGACGCGCGCCGATGATTCCGCCGATGATCGCCCATATTGCGATGGAGTAGATCGCGTCGGACTCGATGCCTTTCATCGTTGCCCATCTGCCCACGAGGACAACGGCGACCGTGACCGCGATGAAAGTGAGGAATCCGTGCCAGCTTACAACGAAGGCTCCGACGAAGTCGCCGGAAAAGAGGTTGGGGTGAATGTCGATGGTTATCATGCGTTATTCTGTCGGGAAAGGGACTGAACTACTGTATGAAGGGAGCGCCCGCGTGTCAAGTATACGGGCGTGAGATGGGGGCAAGGAGACGCATGTTACAATAACTGGCGAAGCTCATCGAATTCTCCTCTCACCTTTCGCACAATGAAGCAAGCCGTCGAACAGTTCCTCAACTACAACACCGTCGAACGTGGCCTGTCCCCCAACACACTGGCAGCCTACCGAAACGACCTGACGCAGTTCGTGGAGTTCCTGCAGACGCGGGACCCCTCTCTGCAGAGGGACGGCTCGTGGAAGAGGATCGACGTGGACGCTCTCTCGGCCTTCGTCCTCGATCTGCACGAGCGAGGATACACCGACAAGACGAAGACCCGAAAAGTCGCTTCGACCAAGGCGCTGTTCGGATTCCTGCTGGAAGAGGGCGTCATAGACAAGAACCCCATGGAGGACTTCACGTCGCCCGGGGTTGGAGAGTCGCTCCCCGAGACGCTATCCATCGACGAGGTGGACTCACTCCTGTCAGTGGGCGGGGAGTCCTCCCCGATGGCGTTGCGGGACCGGGCGATTGTCGAGGTAATGTACGCGACGGGAGTTCGAGTCAGCGAACTGGTGTCGCTGGACATCGAAGACATCGACCTGGAAGAGAACTTCGTCCGCTGCATGGGGAAGGGTTCGAAAGAGCGGATTATTCCAATTCACGACGGGGCGGTCGGAGCGGTGAGAGAGTACCTGCAGGCGGGAAGGCCATCCATGGCAGGTTCTCAGGCAGACAGAGCGTTGTTCGTAAGCAGGAAGGGCGGAAGACTCACGCGACAGGGGTTTTGGCTCATACTCAAGGGGCGGGCGCAGGCAGCAGGGATCGACCGGAACATTACCCCACACACGCTTCGGCACAGCTTCGCGACCCATCTGCTCGTTGGGGGCGCGCAGTTGCGGCACGTACAGGAACTGCTTGGCCACGCGAGCATCACAACAACACAGGTATACACCCATCTGACGAGCGAGCACGTCCGCGCACAGTACGAGAGCGCACATCCACGAGCCTGACCGACAGGACTTGCCGAACAGCCGCGATCCGTAGGACAATAGCCCACGTCGACATGAAACACGACTAGCAGCGTTGGAGGGAGACGATGCCGAGCAAGGGCCAGAAGGTTGCCAAACGTCAGAATCAGATGCGGAACCGCAAGAGGCGAGGGCCGCGCCGATCTTCAACGCAGCAGTTTGAAGTGGGCCCGGCGGTCTCGAAGACGAACTTGGACGAGGATGAGGGAGCCGCTCCGGCGGCTGCAATGGCGACTGCTACGGCTGCCGCCCCTGCATCCGGCACCGCCGCCGCTCCCGCACGAAGACGCCGATCCAAGCAGCAGGTTGAGGATCAGGGATCAATGGTGTCTCGGTTCCTGCCCGGAGAGCTTCGGCACATCGGAATTGTAACCGCGGTCATTGTTGCCATACTTGCGGTCGCGACCGTTACGCTCGGCGGTTCGATCTAGAGAACCCATCTCACCATATCGGAAGTGCAGGACAAGCCCGCGGCACGTTCGCAGTCGGCCGGCCGTCCTGCTCGATGTCCGGTTTGCCGCATTGAAACGGGTTAGACGATGACGAACCGGGCCGGTACGGACATGAGACGATCTTCCTCGGCAGCAATGCCAACCGATTTTTCCGACCGTCTGCGAGCAGTACCTGCAAGACCCGGCGTCTACATCCTGCGCAGCCGTACCGGCGCCGTCCTGTACGTGGGCAAGGCGGCCAAGCTGCGTAACAGGCTCCGGTCATACTTCGCCAAGAGCGCGAACCTCCCCGGGAAGATTCGGCAGATGGTCAGGCGCGTCGCGGAGTTTGAGTACATCGTGGCGGAGTCGGAGCAGGAAGCTCTTCTCCTCGAATGCAATCTCATCAAGCAGAACAAGCCGCCGTATAACGCGCGCCTCAAGGACGACAAGAGCTACCCGTTCATCAAGGTCGATCTGACCGAGAGCTTCCCACAGGTCTACATCACGCGAACGGTGAAACGGGACGGGTCCCGCTACTTCGGGCCGTTCGCGAGCGCCAGCAGCGTCCGCCGGACGCTCGCCCTTCTCAAGAAGCTCTTCCCCTATCGCTCGTGCACCAAGAAGATCACGGGCAACGATCCACGCCCGTGCCTCGACTTCTACATCAACCGTTGTGTCGGCCCCTGCATCGGCGCGGTCGACGAACAGCAGTACAGGGAGGTCATCGACCAGGTCTTCCTGTTCCTCGATGGCAAGGCCGACAGGATTCTGAAGTCGCTTGAGACCCGGATGCTGACAGCCTCCGAGGAGCTCGAATTCGAGAGAGCCGCAACCCTTCGAGACCAGATACAGGCCATCGAGAAAGTCCACGAGGGGCAGAAGGTGCTCCACCTGTCGTCGGAGACGCTCGACCTGATCGCGATGGCGGCAGACGGCGATGAGGCCTGGATGGAGGTCTTCTTCGTCAGGCAGGGCAAGCTGGTTGGACGCGACCACTTCATCATGACGAGCACGAAGGACGATGCGCCTGGCGAGATTCTCAGCGCGTTCGTCAAGCAGTTCTACGAGGTCAACCCCTATGTGCCGCCGCGCATTCTCGTGCAGGACGAGCTGGTAGACGCAGAAGCGATTGAGGCGTGGCTGGGTGAAAAGCGGCGCAGCAAGGTCCGCATCTACGTGCCCCAGCGCGGAGAGAAGCGCCGTCTGATGCGGATGGTTGCGGAGAACGCCTCGGAAGGGATGGAGCAGCGACGTGTGCAGGCTTCGGCTGAGGAAGGCGCGCTGGGACGGGCTATGGAAGAGCTCCAGGAAGCGCTCAACCTGCCAACGCTGCCACGACGCATGGAGTGCTATGACATTTCCAACACGCAAGGTTCCAATCCCGTGGGGAGCATGGTGGTCTTCGAGGAGGGTAAGCCGAAATCCGCCGACTACCGCAAGTTCCAGATCAAGTCGGTGGACGGAGTCGACGACTACTCGATGATGCGAGAGATGCTCACGCGGCGATTCCGGCGGCTGGCGAACCCAAAATCACGGGTCGCGGAAGTCGAAGAGAACGAAGGCAACGGTTCGAAAGGGCAGGCTTGGCAGCAGGCACCCGATCTCGTCCTGATTGACGGCGGCAAGGGACATCTGGGCGCGGCGCTGCAGGTCTTCCTGGAGCTGGGGATTACTTCGATTCCCCTCGCGAGCTTGGCAAAGGAAAACGAGGAGCTATTCGTCCCAGAGACGCAGGAGCCAATCGTCCTGCCGCGAACGTCGCCCGCTCTCTTCCTCGTGCAGCGATTGCGTGACGAGGCGCACCGGTTCGCGATCACGTATCACCGTCAGCGACGCTCTAAGAGGAGCACAACATCCGCTCTCGATCACGTGCCGGGCATCGGGCCGAAGAGGCGGCAGATGCTCATCAGGCAATTCGGGTCCGTGCAGGGCGTGCGAGAAGCGACGCTTGAGGACGTTGCGGCGGTGCCGGGGATGACTCTCACACTGGCATCGAAAGTCAAGGAGTGGCTGTAGGCGACTCGCCGTCGCGGGCGGAGAGGGGAATTTCGTCCACGGGTCTCTCGCATCAGTCTCTAACGACTCATTGAACGGACCCTATCTCAAACCTAGGAATCGATTCCTCCAACGACCACAATGTCGGCCTTCGTAGCCCGTCTGCGGACATCCTCAAGGTCTGCGTATTCGGCGGATGCGATGTACCCCTTTGCCGCTTCGAGGCTGTCGAATTCCAGAATCACGAGACGCTTCGGCAACCAGTCGCCCTGGACTGCCTCTAAGTCGCTGGTACGCACGAGAAGTCGTCCACCGTGCGCAGCGATAGCCGCAGGGACCTTCTCGGCGAACTCGGCGTACGCCTCGGTGTCGATTATTTCAGCGTCCATTACAAGGTAGCCCTTCATTGAGACGTTCCTTTCACATAAGCGAGGACAGTACGAGTTGAGGTTGAGTTGGGGGCGGGTTTGAAACCTACCGCCCCTACAGGTCAAGTTGGCCGTTATTCGCTAGTCTCCGCTGCCGCTGTTGCCCTTGCCGCCCTGGGCCATGTCGGTGAAGGGCTTGATCAGGTTGGTGAACTCCATCGGGAAGATGAACTTCGTCGATGCGCCATTCCCGATCTCCTTCAGGGTCTCGAAGTACTGGAGACTCATGGTATTCGGGTCGACGTTTTGAGCGATGCCGTAGATGCGGTCGAGGGCGTTCGCGAATCCGTCGGCCCTGAGAATCGCCGCCTGCTGGTCGCCCTCAGCCGTCAGGATCTCCGCTTGACGCTGGCCCTCTGCCTTGAGGATGGCTGCCTGCTTCTCACCCTCGGCGACAGTGACGGCAGCCTCGCGTGTGCCCTCCGCCTCTCGGACGACGGCGCGGCGTATACGTTCGGCTGACATCTGGCGGTTCATGGCGTCCTGAATGTCGCGCGGCGGCTCGATCTCCCGGATCTCGACGTTCGTGACCTTGATCCCCCAGCGTTCGGTCTCTGCGTCAAGCCTCTCGCGGAGGACGGTGTTGATCCTCTCGCGCTGGGAGAGCACGTCATCGAGGTCGATGTCTCCGACGACCGCACGCAACGTCGTCGTGGCTAGGCCGATGACGGCCGCAGTGTAGTTCTCGACTTCGAGGACGGCCCTGTCGGCGTACTCGGCCACAACGCGCATGTAGACGAGGAAGTCGATGTCAATGGGCGCATTGTCCTTCGTGATGTTGCGCTGTCGGGGATGTCAATCACCTCCGTGCGGAGGTCGATGCGCCTACCTGAATGCATGATAGGGATGATCCACACGGGTCCAGGCCCCCTCATGCCCTGGAAATTGCCCCACTTGAACCGGGCCATTCGTTCGTAGTTCTTAAGGAAGTTGATTATCGCCATGTTCTTCTCCTATTTCATCACTCTTGCGCTGCTTACCGCTTGGTCGTGCGAATTTTGACTACTCAGTGGCCTCGAACACCTTCAATGTGAAGCCCTCGACATCCATGACCACGATACGTGAATCCTTCTCGATGGTCTCGCCGGTGTCGCTGACGGCGCTCCAGTCTTCCCCGTTCACATGGACCATGCCGGACGGGGCAAGGTCGGAAACTGCAACACCCGACATTCCGATCACCGACTGCTCGGTAGTGGGACTCTCGCCCGACCGCCACCCCGAACTCTTCTGTCCTCTCTTTCCCGTCACGAATATGTCCCACGCGAAATACAGAAGGCCTCCCAATAAGGCGGCAGTGACGATGATTCCAACTATGTCCATTGCGGTCTCGTTTTCATGTTCATCGGGCAGGGGCCGCATAACCGTCGGGGACTGAGTCCCGGTGGCGGGTCTACTCCATAGTCTTGTATACCTTCAATATGAGGCCTTCTATCTCGTTTACGACGACCTCTTTTCCCTCTTCGATAGCTTCGCCTGTTTCACTTATGGCGGTCCACTCCTCACCGCCTATGAAGACCATACCCGAAGGGGCAAGCTCCACGCTCACGACTCCCGTAGTTCCGACCAGCGTTGCAGAGGTGGTGATTCCCTTCTTCGCCTGTCGTTCCTCTATCTTCTGCGCCAAGAGGATATCGCGAACCACAAACAGAAGGAACACAGCAAGGGTAACCGTAATCCCGCCAATCAGCCAGTAGTTGACCCTGAAGCTGGGCGTCTCGATAGGGCCGGGGCTGAAGCCCCCGAAGAGCAGGACGGAGCCGAGAACGAAACTCACGACGCCACCTGCGCCGAAGAAGCTGACGCCGGGGGCCTGCAACTCGGCAAAGATGAGCACGAGGGCAAAGGCGATGAGAGCAAGCCCCACCCAGTTCACCGGCAGGTTGCCGAAGGCAACAAACGCCATTACCAGGCAGATTGCGCCGATGATGCCCGGCGCGAACAGGCCCGGGGCGAGGAACTCGATGAACAGGCCAATTGCGCCTATGACCAGCAGCAGGAAGGCCACGTTGGGATTAGAGATTAGGGAGAGGAAGTTCTCCAGGATGGTCTTGTCCGCATTCCTCAGGTCCACACCCTCCGTCTTGATGACGACTGAACCATCCTGCAGATCTACCGACTGCCCGTCCACGCTTGCGAGCAGTTGATTAAGGTCCGTCGCCACGAGGTCGATTATGTCTTGGTCGAGGGCCTCGGTCGCCGAATACGCCTTGGCGCGGGTGACCGTGTCGTTGAGGGCCTCGGCGTTGCGGTCTCGCTCCGTCGCGATGCTCCGCAGGAAGGCTGCCGCGTCGTTGGTGGCTTTTGATCCAAGCGGCTCAGGGAGAGCTTGCCCACGCTCATCCACGGGAGACGCCGCGCCGATGTTCGTCCCGTTCGCCATGGCCGCTATGTGACCCGCGGCGGCGATGAATGTCCCGGCGGAGGCGGCCTGAGCGCCGGAGGGAGATACATAAACGATTACCGGGACGTTGGATTCCAGGATGGTCTCCACCATGTCGCGCGTTGAGTCGAACAGGCCGCCAGGCGTATCCAGTCGGATGACAACGAACCGAGCGCCGTCCTCCTCAGCCTCTGTGATTACACGTTTCAGAAAGCGCGCGGTCGAGGGCTGTATCGGCTCGTCGATTTCCACGACGACGCCGTGCGGGGCCTGGGCCTCTACGGCAGACATCCAAGGTGGAATCATCAACCCGCCAATTCCGATGACAATTAGTGCAATCGACAGGACTCTAATCATGACCGACACCTCAAGGCGGACTCCAGCGTCCCGGTGCATACTCCTATCATACGACCTGCCGTCGCCGCGCCGCATCACACGATTCTGTGATATTACCGAACATCACGCTACCTCACAACGCGGGAAGGTACCGCTTGCTGGAATCGGGCGGTATACTACCGACGACCTTAATCCTCATACCGAGTGTGAGCGCCATGCAGGGACCCTACAGCGTCAAATTCGAGTCCAACGTACCACTGATGCTGCGCGACGGCACCATGACCTACGTGGATGTCTGCAGACCGGACGCATCGGGAGGGTTCCCAGGTCTGATGCTAAGGACGCCTTACAACAAGTCCGAAATCGCCTCAAGGGCCTGGGCACTAGACATCATCCGCGCGGCGGAGCGGGGGTATGCGGTCGTCATCCAGGACATTCGCGGCAGACACAGTTCAGAGGGCCAGTTCTACCCGTTCATCAACGAGGCGAGCGACGGGCACGACTCCATCGAGTGGTTGGCGAGCCAGCCTTGGTGCAGCGGCAAGGTGGGGATGTTCGGGAGTTCCTACAATGGGGCGACCCAATGGCTCGCGGCCTCTACCCAGACGCCTCAACTCGGCGGCATCGCCCCCGGAGTTACTGCCTCGGACTATCACGAGGGTTGGACGTGGCAGGGCGGAGCGTTCGAGCTTGGGTTCAACATGTCGTGGTCGGTCGGCGCGCTGACCGCGGCAAACTGGCAGAACCTCTCCAAGCAGCTCTTCCTATCTCCCTACCAACTAGACGCGCTTCTGACGACGCAGGACGACCTGAAACCCGCGGCAGGGCACCTGCCGATGAATGAGTACGAGGAACTCAAGGACGATCTCGCGCCATATTACTTCGATTGGATGGAACACCCCGAGTACGACGAATACTGGCAGGCCGTTTGCATCGAGGAGATGCACAGTGAGATCGTCGTCCCGGCCTTCAACTATGGAGGGTGGTACGACATCTTCATTGGGGGCACCGTCAAGAACTTCATGGGCATGAGGGCATCGGGCGGGAGTGATCAGGCGCGCTCGCTGCAACGCCTGGTCATCGGGCCGTGGACGCACGGGGGGCTCCAAACGTCCGTTGCGGGGGAGCGCAGCTTTGGGGCGGCCTCTTCGACCTTGGCCGACGACGTACCGGGCCGGATACTGCGATTCTACGATTACTTGCTGCACGGTGAGGAGAACGGGCTAACCGACGATAAGCCTGTGAGAATCTTCGTGATGGGCGACAATGTCTGGCGCGAGGAAGATGAATGGCCTCTGGACCGTGCGATATCCACCGACTTCTACCTGAGCAGCGACGGCAAGGCGAATACGCTCGCCGGTGACGGCGCTCTCGTCCAAGACTCGCCTGACGATTGTCCTCCGGACGTGTTCCTCTACAATCCCATGGACCCAGTGCCCACCCACGGGGGGAACCTCTGCTGTGACGTGGCCACTCTGGTTGCAGGAGTATTCGATCAGCGGCCCATCGAGACTCGCGGCGACGTGCTGGTCTACACATCTTCTCCCATGGAGCAGGATACCGAGGTCACGGGCCCGGTCGTAGTCACGCTCTACGCTTCAAGCTCCGCCGTGGACACTGATTTCACGGCGAAGCTCGTGGACGTTCGACCAGACGGATACGCGGCGAACCTCTGCGACGGGATAATCAGGGCGCGGTATCGGACACCGAGGCAACCGGCAAGTCTCCTCGAACCCGGCGACGTGTACGAGTTCACGATCGATCTCGGTCCCACCAGCAACGTGTTCAAGAGGGGGCACTCGATTCGCGTCGAGATTTCCAGCAGCAACTACCCGCGCTTCGATCGGAACCTCAATACCGGCGAACCGATCGGTGTGAGCGGTGAGTCGGTTCCCGCACTCCAGATGGTGTTTCACGATGCGCGGTACCCGTCGCGGATTACTCTGCCTGTGGTTCCGAGGACGAGTTAGCTGGGAACTATTTTCGTAATAATCCCTCATGTCGGCTGCGGCCAACACCCACCAACAATGAGAATGGCGATTAAGTCTACGAAGGTGCTCCGGGGCCTATTCTCAGGGTATTCACAGGATGTGTGGGTGTGCCGGGAGAGGTGAGGGCCCGTCCAGCCAAGGAATTTCGAAAATTTGTTGCATATTGTTGCATTCTGTTGCATTTTTCTCGTTATCGTAAAGTTCACGACTTCGCCCGGGGCACATGGCACAGGGAAAGTTGAAGAAGCGCAAGGGCATCGCTCTCCGTGGTCTTCTCTTGTTGTATTTGTGCCATATCGTGCCGCTTCCTCGTTGTCGTGAAAGTGGGCGTCCGGCAGCCACTTATGGATAGTGTGGTACATACGTTCTTGTTTGTCAAATCGGAAAAGAGCGTGGATGGAACTGCGGTCCCCTGTTTCTCCATTGAGCAAAGGGGAAGGACTGCCACAAGGAGGCTGCCCCTGCGACGGCTTGGCCGGGAATTATTTTCGCAGCAACTCAGTACACTGCGCGGCATGAATTACATTCCTCCCCAATCCCTCACCTAATTCGGACGGGCAGCGTGACGGACTGCCTCAAATGTTATGACGATGCGCCTTGCCGGGGATGGATTCCGGCCTCCGCCGGAATGACGGAGGTGGGGGGACTTTGATCCTCTGACCCCGTTGTTGACATAGGCTGGGTTTGCTATACTTACGCGCGTTCGCGGCCCGGAGGCGCGTCGCGGTATCTTCTCCTTTTGGGCGGAGGCCGTAGTGCGAAGGGCCGAATCAAATACAGCCGTGTAGGGAAAATGCTACAAGGGAAAGGAGTCGGCTATTGAAGTGGATTGATTTTGCTCGCCCCCACACGGTCGAGGAGGCGGTAGGACTTCTGACGGAACGAGGTGACAGGGCGCGCCCGCTGGCGGGCGGCACCGACCTGATCGTTCAGTTGAGGACAGGAGTCCACGACCCCGACCATGTGGTGGACATCAAGATGATACCGGAGCTGAATGAGTTGAGCGTGTGTTCGGACGGCGGGCTGACGCTGGGAGCGGCAGTTCCCTGCTACCGGATATACAGCGACGCGGACGTTGCGGCGCAGTACCCTGCGGTGGTTGACTCGGCGTCGATCATCGGAGGAACGCAGATACAGGGCCGTGCCTCATTAGGCGGGAATCTGTGCAACGCCGTGCCGAGTGCGGATACCATACCGGCAATGATCGCCCTCGGCGCAAGCGCCAACATCGCGGGGCCAAACGGGAACCGCTCCGTGCCGATCGAGGACTTCTGCACGGGCGTTCGAGAGAACGTGCTCCAACCGGGTGAATTGCTGGTGTCCATCAACTTCCCGGCGCCTGCCGCCAACTCGGGCGGGCGGTACCAGCGCTTCATTCCGAGAAATGAGATGGATATCGCAGTCGTTGGCGTCGGCGCAGGCGTTACGCTGAACGACGGGTGCTTCGAGTCGGTGCGAGTCTCGCTCGCGGCCGTCGCGCCCACCCCGCTGTTCGTCACTGAAATCAACGACGAGCTGGCAGGCAAAGAGGTCAATGACGAGAACATCGCCAAGGCCGGCGAGATCGCCAGGGACGCCGCCAAGCCGATCACGGACATGCGCGGCACCATCGAGTACCGCAAGCACCTGTGCGACGTCATGACCAGGCGCGTACTCAACGACGCCGTAACCCGAGCACGAGGAGGCCACATAGATGCCCACTAAGTCATACGTTCAGACAACCATAAACGGCGAGATGGTCGAGTTCCTCGCCGAGCCGCGACAGAGCCTCCTGGAGGTCCTGCGCGACACGCTGCAGCTAACAGGCGCCAAAGAAGGATGCAACGACGGCAACTGCGGTGCGTGTACGGTGAACATGGACGGGCGAATCGTCTGCTCCTGTCTCGTACTCGGCGTCGAGGCCGACGGCGCGTGCATCGACACCATCGAGGGCATGGCGACTCCTGAAGGCCTGCACCCACTGCAGGTCTCGTTCCTCGAAAACGCCGCGCTTCAGTGCGGCATCTGCACGCCAGGCTTCCTCGTCTCATCGAAGGCGCTGCTCGAACAGAACCCGAACCCCACCGAGCATGAGATCCGGTGGTGGCTCGCGAACAACCTCTGCCGGTGCACCGGGTACGACAAGATCGTGCGGGCAGTTATGGACGCGGCAGAGAGGATGCAAGCACAGGAGGCGTAGACATGACAACAACCTATGAACCGAACGTCGTCCTTTCGCAGGTCGATTACGATGTGGTTGGGACGCGCCCCATTCGACACGACGGCGCGGACAAAGTCACGGGCCGGGCGAAGTACGGCGCGGATGTGCACACGACGGGGATGCTGCACGGATTCATCCTCCGCAGTCCATACGCCCACGCCAACATCCGGTCGATCGACACGAGCAAGGCTGAGGCGAATCCCGCCGTTCGCGCGATCGTAACCAGCGCAGACATCCCGGAGACCCCTCTCGATGACGACGGTTCCCGGAAAGTAACGCTCGGTGAGCTCGCGACCGACCTTCTCTATCTTCGAGACGGCATCATGGCCACGAAGAAGGTGGTCTTCCGGGGCCACCCGGTGGCAGCAGTCGCCGCTACCACAGCGCATGACGCAGAGGAGGCCGCGAAGCAGATAGAGGTCGACTACGAGGTGCTGGAGCCTGTTACAGAGGTGGTCGCGGCCATGGCCGATGACGCCCCGGTCCTGCACGACGACCTCGAGATGACCGAGTTCGGCGAGAACACGGGACGCAAGGGCAACATCGCCGACCACTCTCAGAACAAGAAGGGCGATATAGCCAAGGGCTTCGAGGAAGCCGACGTAATCGTCGAGCGCGAGTTCAACACCGCGACGGTGCATCAGGGCTACATCGAGCCCCACACCTGCACCGTACACTGGCGTGACGACGGACGCATCCATATTTGGAACAGCACGCAGGGACCTTTCAACGTCCGAGACGCGACGGCGCAGGTGCTCGACGTGCCCCTGACGCAGGTCAAGCTGACGCCCCAAGAGATTGGCGGCGGATTCGGCGGCAAGTTCGAGCCGTACGGAGAACCGGTCATGGCCCTGCTGTCGAAGAAGTCGGGGCATCCGGTAAAGATGGCGATGAGCCGCACGGACGAGTTCGAAGCCACCGGCCCGACGCCGGGATCCTACATCAAGGTCAAGATGGGCGCGACGAAGGAAGGCAAGCTCGTGGCGGCGGAGGCGTATCTGGCGTTCGAGGCGGGAGCCTATCCCGGCTCACCCGTCGGTGCAGCCGCCGAGTGCGTCTTCGCGCCGTACGACATCCCGAACGCGGTCGTGGACGCCTACGACGTCGTTCTCAACAAGCCCAAGACGGCGGCATACCGCGCGCCGGGCGCGACGAACGCCGAGTTCGCGTCCGAGACGGTCGTCGACGAGATAGCAGAACAGTTGGGAATCGACCCCATCGAGTTCCGGTTGCTGAACGCCGCCAAGGAAGGCACCCGCAAGGTCGATGGGACGGCATTCCCACGGATAGGTTTCGTGGAAGTGCTCGAAGCGCTCAGGGACCATCCGCACTGGAGCGCTCCTCTGGAGGGCGACAATGTCGGACGCGGAGTAGCGATTGGCTATTGGATGAACGCGGGCCTGCAGTCGGCCGTCAACCTCGCGGTCAACGCCGACGGCACAGTTGCGCTGACAGAGGGTTCGCCGGACATCGGCGGGACGCGGGCGTCGATCTCCATGCAGGCGGCTGAGGTGCTCGGCATCCCTGCCGAGGACTTCTACCCGTCCGTGGTGGACACTGATTCCATCGGCTTCACGTTCGGGACGGGCGGGAGTCGCACGACCTTCGCCACCGGCTACGCAGCCGTCGAGGCGGCAAAGGACGTCAAGCAACAGATGATCGAGCGCGCCGCCATGATATGGGACGTGGACGCCGACTCGCTCCAGATGGAGAAGGGCGTCATAAGCTCGAAGACCGACTCCGAGCTCCGGATGACGTTCAAGGAGTTGGCGGCTGAAGCGAATGCCACAGGCGGCGCGATCACGGGTCGCGGCTCGGTCAACCCGGCGGGCGTCGGCGCGGCCTTCGCGGGCCTCATCGTCGACCTCAAGGCCGACCCGGATACGGGCAAGGTCAATATCCTCCGCGCGACGATAGCGCAGGACGCCGGCAAGGCCATCCACCCGAGCTACGTCGAAGGTCAGATGCAGGGCGGCACCGCCCAGGGCATCGGCTGGGGCCTGAACGAAGAGTACTTCATGAACGACAGGGGCGACATGGTCAACAGCACGTTCCTGGACTACCGGATGCCGGTCGCAAACGACCTGCCGATGATCGACACGGTCATCGTCGAGGTTGCGAACCCCGGTCACCCGTTCGGAGTCCGAGGCGTGGGTGAGGTCAACATCGTCCCTCCGCCCGCGGCAATCGCCAACGCCATCAACCAGGCAATCGGCGTGCGCATGACGCAGCTGCCCATGAACCCCAACGCCGTCATGGAGACCGTGTGGGCTGGAAACGGCAGCAACGGCGCATAGGACTCGAAAACAGAGTTTGAAGGAAGAACCCCATCGATTTCGGTGGGGTTCTTTCATAACATGTGAATGAGGAGTCGGAGTTCGCCAATTGATGCTTGGTGCTTGCCAAAGTAGGGCTACATCGCTACCATGCGAAGAGTTGCTGGCAATGGCACGTTCGACCTAGATATGTGATTTGAGATCGCCTAGAAACTGGTGAGATAGCAGAAGGCACCAGGTCGGAGAGATAAATTCACATGGGACTGGCGGCATGGCGCAAATGACGGGACTTCTGACCTACCAGGGCATCCCTGTTTGGCGTCACGCCCAGATTCTCCGATGGGCCACCCAGATCATATCCGGCGTCTTGGCCGTCGTCCTCGTTCTCTGGTTCTTCCTGAACATCGGGAGCGCGATCCAGGACCGAAATATTCCTTACGGTTTCAGCTTTCTGGACAGGGAGTACCAGACTCCCATAGGCCACCACTTCCTCCCCTACGAATCTTCTGACACATTCCTCTACGCTCTGGGCGTAGCCGCGACGAATACGATTTTCGTCTCTATCGCAGGCGTAATCCTTGCCACAATTCTCGGTATCGTGATCGGCGTCGCACGGCTGTCGAATAACTGGATCATCGCCAAGCTGGCCTTGGTTTACGTCGAGTTCTTCCGCAATGTTCCCCTGCTGGTCCAGCTGTTCTTCTGGTTCTATATCTTCCTTGCGCTCCCGCCTGAGCGCGACGGATACGTGATTGGAGAGAACCTCTACATTAACAACGCGGGTATATCGTTCCCCTGGCCAACGCCGCCGGATCTTACGATGGGGCTGGTATGGCTGGCCCTGGCGCTCGTAGGTGTTGTGGCGGCGGTCATAGTTCATCGATTCCTGTTGCGCCGTGAGACCATGACAGGCAAGGCTTCGTACCCTGTTGTGTACGGAGTAATCACGGCGGTCGGCATTGGGATAGCAGCCTGGGTCGTCCTGATGGTCTCCTCTGGGGAATCGCCCTTCACCATGTCCTATCCGGCCCCTCATGGGACGTTTGGCAGAGTCGCCGGTGGATTCACGGCTCCCGCAGGACTCCTGGCGTTGCTGATCGGTCTCATAATGTACACAGCCTCATTCATCGCCGAGATCGTTCGCGCCGGGATCACGTCGGTCGGTCGCGGGCAGACGGAGGCGGCTCGAGCGCTGGGGCTCTCCAATCTTTCGGCCTTGAGGCACGTCACGTTCCCCCAGGCCCTGCGGGTCATCATTCCGCCTCTTATCAGCCAGTTCCTAAATCTGACCAAGAACAGCAGCCTCGCCGGGGCTATCGGCTACTCCGACCTGACGAACGTGGCAAAGACGATGACCCAGACGGCGCCGGCCGTATCGATCTTCATCCTCATAATGCTGTCTTATCTGGCCATGAGTCTCGCGTACTCACTTGTCGGGAACTTATACAACCGGTACGTACGGATCACCGGAGCATAAGGAATGACTGACAACGAAAATACCGACGCTGCGGCGGTCATGGCCCCACCCAGAAGCGAGGTGGGCGTGGTTGGCTGGATGCGTGCGAACCTGTTCAGTACGTGGTACAACGTGCTGATGACCGTGGTATCCGTCGGGGTGGTCGTGTGGTTCCTGTGGTACGGCCTGACGTGGGTCTTCGGCGACGCAGAGTGGCGGGTCATAGGGACGCTTGGCGGCCAGTTCATCATAGGCCAGTTCAACACCGAGTCTGCGTGTCCCGGCCAGAACTGCTTCTGGAGGCCGCAGGTCGGTCTTCTTCTTGCAACGATGGTGCTCGGAATGGCGTGGGGCGTCGCGGGCGGTGGGACCGCCAAGAGGGTGGCGCTTGCTGTCGCCATCGTGGCAGCGGCGATGGCCCTTATTCCCTACAGCTTCGAGCGTATGGGAATGGATGTTCGCATCCTGCTGGTTGCGAACATCCCCGCGGTGTATCTCGGTTTAGCCATAACGCGCTACACGTCTTGGCGCGAAGTGAAACACGTCGCCATTGTGGGCGTAGTCTCGTTCCTGCTGACGTTATTCCTGCTTCGAGGAATTGAAGGCCTGCCGGGTATGCATCCGGTGTCGGTCATCCACTGGGGCGGCCTGATGCTGAACATCTTGCTGGCGGTGGCCGGCATCGTCCTCAGCCTGCCAATCGGAATCGGACTCGCCCTTGGACGTCGTAGTCAACTTCCAGTGGTGAAGCTACTGTGCGTGGTGTTCATCGAGATCTTCCGCGGGGTACCGCTCATCACCCTGCTGTTCATGTCCCAGGTGCTCGTCCCCCTAGCTTTCCCGGAGAACTTTCCTCAGAACTCCCTATTCCGTGCAGCCGTAGTCATCACGCTGTTCAGCTCGGCGTACATGGCGGAGAATATCCGAGGGGGTCTGCAGGCGCTGCACCCCGGCCAAGCCGAGGCGGCGAGAGCCTTGGGGCTTTCGGGTTGGCAGATCACGTTCCTGATTTCGCTTCCGCAGGCCATCCGCAACGTGATTCCGGCCATCGTGGGACAGTTCATCGCTCTATTCAAGGATACGAGTCTTGTATACATCATCGGGATGCTGGATGTTGTGGAGATCGGGCGGGCATTCATACAAGGGAACCCGGAATATCTGCCTAGCGCGAGGGAGTTGTTCGTCTTCCTCGCCATCGTCTTCTGGATATTCACGTACGGTATGTCGTACGTGAGCAGGCGCGTGGAGGACCATCTGCGCGTCGGAGCGCGGTAGGTGTACGCGCGTAAGGAACACAACCCAACACCACGGAGGGACCTGTGACTGCAAGCGAAGATACTGCGACTAACGAGACTATGATCGTCTGTCGAGACGTGCACAAGTGGTTCGGGTCGTTCCACGCCCTGCGCGGCGTGTCCACGACGGTAAATAGGGGCGAGGTCGTGGTCGTCTTCGGCCCGTCGGGATCGGGAAAATCGACTTTCATCCGGACGATCAACCGGCTGGAAGAGCACCAGCGGGGGGACATCATCGTCGACGGCATCGAACTCACCAACGATGTGCGGAATATCGAGGCGATCAGGAGCGAGGTTGGGATGGTGTTCCAGTCATTCAACCTCTTCCCGCACCTGACCGTGCTCGACAACATCATGCTGGCGCCGCTGAAGGTCCGCAAATGGCCGAAGGACCAGGCGCAGGAAGTTGCGATGAGCCTGCTCGACCGTGTGGGCATTCCCGAACAGGCGGGAAAATACCCCGGCGAGCTGTCGGGAGGTCAGCAGCAGCGCGTGGCAATCGCCCGCGCCCTGGCGATGCAGCCGAAGATCATGCTCTTCGACGAGCCGACCTCTGCGCTGGACCCGGAGATGATCAAAGAGGTGCTCGACGCCATGCGCGAGCTTGCCGACTCCGGCATGACGATGATTGTCGTCACTCATGAGATGGGATTCGCCCGTGAGGTGTCCAACCACATGATCATGTTCGACGAGGGAGTCATCGTCGAAGAGGGCAGCCCGCACGACATCTTCAACAACCCCCAGCAGGACCGCACCAAGCTCTTCCTATCTCAGATCATCTGAGAGTGGTGCACAGCGGATTAGTGGATTCCCCGCAAACTGCATCGAGTCCCTCGTGAAGGTGTCGCGCCCCCTACCACCCCTCCCCCACGTTGACACCCTCAAACGTCCAGAATAGAATCTGTGAACTTCGCCGCCGTTCACCGATGTGGTGAGGACGGTCGAGAGAGCCTAAGGAGGCATTGATGGGAACGAAAGCGTATGTGTTGATCGAGGTGGCAGTGGGCAAGGCCAAGACGGTGGCCGATCAGATCCTCAGCCTCGAGGGGGTTAAGACGGTAGACGTGGTCATGGGAACCTTTGACATTATTGCCATCGTCAACGCGCAGGACGTGAGCGCAGTCGCCTCCCTCGTGACCGGCGACATACACACCATCGACGGTGTTCTTCGTACACAGACGTGCCTGGCCGTCGTAGCCACCTAGCGCACCCACCCCAACATTACCGGAACGAGGCAGAAGCGCCATGACGAACGAGACGGCGTTCTCGATGGACACGTCAAGCATCAAGTACGGTCCCGGCGTTACCCGGGAGGTCGGGTACGAGATGCACCGGCTGGGCGCCCGCCGTGTGATGGTCTTGTCCGACGCGCGCATGGCGCAGAGCGAGGCTGTCGCGGTGACCATGGACTCGCTCAGAGCCGAGGGCGTAGACGCCGTGCTCTACGACCGGGTGCGCGTTGAGCCTACGGACGTATCGTTCAAGCAGGCAATCGAGTTTGCGACCGAAGGCAAGTTCGACGGGTTCGTTGCCGTGGGCGGCGGCTCCAGCATGGACACGGCAAAGGCCGCAAACCTGTATTCCACCTACCCTGCCGACCTACTGACCTACGTCAACGCGCCCATAGGAAAGGGCGAGCTCGTGCCCGGACCTGTGAGTCCTCTGATAGCGATTCCTACGACGACCGGAACCGGCAGCGAGACGACCGGCGTGGCGATATTCGACCTGCTTGAGATGAAGGCCAAGACGGGGATATCTCATAGGTCGCTGAGACCCGTCATGGGCATCGTCGACCCCGACAACGTGCGCGACCTGCCCTCGATGGTCACGGCGTGCAGCGGATTCGACGTCCTGAGCCACGGGCTTGAGTCCTATACAGCCATGCCGTTTGGTCAGCGAGAGGCCCCGGAGAACCCCGGTCTCCGTCCTTCTTATCAGGGTTCCAATCCGATCAGCGACGTTTGGGCACTTAAGGCCATCGAGATGGTGGCCGAGAACATGCACCGCGCCGTCCATGACCCCGATGACTCCGAAGCGCGCGGGCAAATGCTATTGGCCGCCACGTACGCGGGGGTTGGATTCGGGAACGCTGGCTGCCATCTTCCGCACGGAATGTCTTACCCGGTGTCCGGCATGGTGAGGGACTTCGTGCCGGACAACTATCCTGACGACGAGCCGATAGTGCCGCATGGGATGTCTGTGATCCTGAACGCTCCCGCCGTGTTTCGCTTCACCGGCCCTACCAATCCCGAGAGACACCTTCACGCCGCACGGCTGATGGGGGCCGAGGTCTCCGGGGCCGGACCCGAGGACGCCGGAGACGTTCTCAGCGACGTCATCGTGAAGTTCATCCAGGATATGGGCCTTCCCAACGGCCTCGGAGCGGTGGGCTACACGGAAGACGACGTGCCCGCGTTCGTCGAGGGGACGCTCCCCCAGCACCGCGTTACCAAGCTCTCGCCACGTCCGGCAGAGGCGGACGACCTTGCACAGCTTTTCCACGACTCCCTTACCTTGTGGTGACGATGAGCGGCCTTCCGATCCGGCGCAGAGCGTGACCTATACCAGTTAGTGGCATTACCACCGTAGTCCCGGCTGCCCGAACTCTCTGGATTCCGGCCTTCGCCGGAATGACGGTTGGGGGTCTCTGGCGCTGCGCCGTGCTTGAACGACTATGGTGCAGTCATGACGGATCGGAATTACTCCCTGGGCGGCTCGTGGATTCCGGCGTTCGGGTCGTGCGGGTTCCCGCCGAAGAATAGGTAGGCGAGGATGCCTTCGCCGATGTTCTTGGTGTAGTGCTTCAGACCCGGTGGGGTGTAGACCCAAGACCCCTTGGTGATGACGCGCTCCTCGTTCCCGACGCGCATCAGGCCGGTCCCCTGCAGGACGTAGTAGTACATCGGGGTCTGGTGCTCATGGGACTCGTAGACTCCTCCGGGGTGGAAGCTGTTTACTCCCATCAGCCGGTCGTAGGTCTCCGAGCCGGGCAGGCGGTTCTCCATCGAGCCCATGTCGATGGACCGGTAGTGGCTGCCGTCCACCGCTACAAGGGTGTGGCCTTGTTTCTGATCCGTGAATTTCTTCCATTCGGACTCATCGAATATGTACTGATACATGGGCGGTCTCCTTCCTTGTCTATGTCGGGTTGCGCGTACTTTCTCATATAGGGGTTGAGTCGTCCAGTTCAGAGAAACCCCTTGTCGTCGTTCTCGCGCAGGCGGGAATCCATCTTTGGCCACTGCTGCAAATCCATTGCCGGTGCTGCCGGTGGCAGCCGTCATAGGCGACCACGTCTAGGTAGGCGATTTAGGGTGTAGAATGATGTGCATCATGGAGCAGCGTCTGAATGCCTGGGTCGACCGGAACCTGAACGGCTACACGGCTGGGCTGGGGACAGCGGTCGGACTTATCGTCGGCACCTACATCGCATTCGGGGTGCTGGACATTCATATCCTGCCGCGGATCATCATCACGTACCTCGGGGCGGTCGTTGGCGTCCTGGCTGCGGCGGCGATTGCGTCCCCGTTTACACGTGATCGCGGCAAGCCGACGCTGCTTTAGGCATCGCCGGAATATGACCATCGACGTACGTGACAAGCTGGTTGACGCCCATGTCCACGTCCACTCCCCGGATACCGAGAGTTACTCACCGGCCCCTGGGTTCAAGAAGGACGACTTCTGGTACCCGTCGATGACGCCGGAGGACTACGCCCGCTATGGTCGGCGCTTCGGGAAGGTGCGGGCGAACCTCGTTCAGCCGACATGGTATGGACTCGACCACTCATACATCATCGACTGCATCGCCAACGCACCCGACCAGTACGTCGGGACGGGCATCGTGCCGGCCATCTCGGACGCGGTTCTGCCACCGCCGGACAGGGCGATGGTCGCGCTCTCGGAGCGAGGCATCCGCTCATTTCGCATCAGGGGAAGGACCGCGAGGGCGGACTTCGGGATGGGCGCGAGGTGGATGGAGGCTCCCGGCTACGACGCCATGTTCGAGACGGCGGCGAGTCACGGGCTGGTCTTGAGCTTCCTGGTTGGCCCGGACGACCTGCCGGAGATCGACCGGATGTGCAGCCGCTACCCCGATACCCGGGTCGTCATCGACCACGTGGCCGGCATCCGCGTGCGCGACGGCCGCGTGAACGAGTCACACGTCGAGGCGCTATGCCGTCTGGCGCGTCACCGCAATGTCACCGTCAAGCTGGGACCGTTCCACGTCCTGAGCGAACAACCCCCGCCATTCCTCGACCTGCTGCCGCTGCTGCATCGCGTCATCGAGGCGTTCGGGCCGGAGCGGTGCATGTGGGAGACGGACGTGGGCGGACCTGTACCGATGTCGGAGCCGGAGGACGTGTACGCGGCGACGGTGGAGTTGATTTTGGAGTATGCGGACTTTCTGGGTGACAGGGACAGGGAGTGGGTGATGTATAGGACGGCGGATGGGGTGTTGTTTGAGGGATGGTGAGGGGTGCTTTGTCTTACGTGTCAATTCCCGAAGGTAATTCAGTAATGGCGTAAGAACTCGAAACCTACAATGCATGTCGATTGGTACGCGTATGGGAGTTCTGTATACTCATTGTGAAGCCTACTCATACGAGAATTTGGAACAAGATGAATGTCACGAATAACCAACTGAGCAATTCGGTACAACGACAAGCTGCCTGGGATCATGCCCGAGAGGTGATAGCCATACCCGCCTTTCAGGGGTTGTACCATATGGTGACCAATTGCAGTGTAATCGAAAAGATGCTGATGGAATATGAGGCAAAACAGGAGGAGCTCGACGATGAAACGATATTCTTAGTTAATAACAGGGAGATTATTGCATTATCAGACTATTGGGTTTTGGGGTTCTTTGAAATCATGAGGATAATAAAGAGCAGTGAATACCGAATGCTATCTGAGTTTCCATTTGATACAGAACTAAAGAGCGTACACGAGAAGGCAAACCAAGTACGAACAGCGTTTGCGAAACTCAAGGTTCCAGGGAAGGCTAATCCTACTATCTTGCCATCGCATAGTGCCGTTGGATCAAAAGGAACTACCTATGCAGTTTACGACGGAACCGGTCAAGAAGTAGACGTGCGTAGACGTGAACTTGCCGATCAGTTTCTTACATCTATTGGCAAGTTCGAGAAATCGAGACAAGACGATCAGTGGACCAAGTGGTTACTTTCGTTAGCCCCAGGACGTCAATACGATACCAGAGTAGATGGCCCAACAGACTTGCAGGTGTGGACGTGGCGTATAGAGGGAGTCATAGGAAATCGAGAATACTGGGGACTTGATGCATCAAACAGCGATATGCTGACAAATACTAAAGATAGGAAACTTAGGGTTGCGATACTTGCAGCAGAAAAGAACAACCCCAGTCCCAACATCGATTGGGATGCAAGCCAGTTGGCAAAGGTGCTATGGCCACCTCGTTAAGTTTGGTAGTTGCAGAGAGGATTGGGCTGTCTGCACAAATTAACCATTGACCAGGTCACTCCACCCGCTCCATCACCTCCGGCCCATCATTCCTAAACGAGTTCACCAGCGCTGACACCTCGTACACCTCCATCGCCCCATCGTCGTACGAAGTCAACACGCTCGTAAGCGCGTCGGGGTCGGTGATGCTGTCGTCGAGCCAGAAGTCTTCCACGTCGCGGGGGAGGATGACGGGCATCCGGTTGTGGATGGGACTGAGAAGATCGTTGGCGGATGTGGTGATGATGGTGCATGAGGGGATGAGTTCGCCCTCGGGGTCGCGCCATGTCTCCCAGAGTCCGGCGAAGGCGAAGGGCTCTCCCGACCGCATGACGATTCTCATGGACCTCTCCCTGGCGCCGACCTTCTGCCACTCGTAGAAGCCGTCGGCGAGGATGAGGCAGCGGCGGCGCGTCAGGGCGTTGCGGAAGGAGGGCTTCTCGGCCACGGTCTCGGCGCGGGCGTTGATCATGCGGCTCCCCATGGACTTGTCCTTCGCCCAATGAGGTATGAGTCCCCAGCGCATGTAGCCGCCGCGTCGATGCTCGCCTCCCACGACGGTTAGGACGTCCTGTGTCGGAGCGATGTTGTACCTTCGCTCAAAGGCGTCCCAGTCGCCGTCGAACTCGAACCGCCGGGCAAGCTCCCCCAGATCCTCTATCAGGCTGTATCGTCCGCACATGGTGGGGGCAATTGTAGCGCTTTTGGTCGATGTGTCGCAGAGTGCGGAAGAGTGCAGTACGCAACGCTTAAATCGGCGATTCTTAGACTGCGTCGGGGTTCATTAGTACTTGCATTGCAGGATGACCGGCGTCCCTGTGGGGCGACCACAAGGGTCGCCACTACGCAGGTTTGGATAGGGGGTTTCACCCTCACCCCGTATCAAGTACGGGGCAGGCTCTAGCCCCCTCCCACGATGGGAGAGGGGACTGTCTGAGGCCAAGTGCAAGAGCCTAGAGCTTATCGACCGCCGAGCGGAACCTGTCGAGGGTAATGTCGATGTCGTCGTCGGTGTGGGCGGTGGAGACGTAGTATTTGGTGTCGCCTTTGAAGACGCCGCGTTCGAGTAGCAGGTCGTTGAGCTTCATCATCTTGGCCTTGTCGGCCCTCGCGGTGTCGCGGTAGTCGGCGATGGGCTTGTCGTCGTCGGTGAAGTAGATGTCGAAAACGGTGTCGTGTCCTATCACCTGGGCGGGTATCTCGGCCTGGTCGAGGATTTCCTGGAATCCTTCGCGCAGGCGCTTCCCGCGTGCGAAGGTCTGCTCGTAGATGCCAGGCTCGCGGAGCACCTCGAGGGTGGCGAGTCCGGCAATGGACGCAACGGGGTTGCCGTTCAGGGTGCCGACCTGCGGCATGGGGCCCGTCTCGTCGGCGTGAGCGGAGTCGAAGACCTGCATGATCTCGCCCTTGCCCGCGACCGCCGATAGCGGAAGGCCGCCGCCTACGATCTTGCCAAGCGAGCAAAGGTCGGGCGTCACGCCGTAGTGCTGCTGCGCGCCGCCGTAGGAGAAGCGAAATCCCGTCACGATCTCGTCGAAGATGAGGGGGATGCCATATTGGTTAGTGATGTCCCGCAGTCCTTCGAGAAAGCCGGGTTTGGGATTGATGACGCGCTGGAACGCCTCGACTATGACGCCGCCGATCTCGTCGTGGTACTTCTCGATGATTGCGGTCGTCGTCTCGAGGTCGTTGAAGGGCGCGACGAGCACCTCTTCCTGGATGGAACGAGGGATGCCGACTGAGTCGGGCTCGGGGCGAGGGAAGTCGATGAGCTTGGAGGGAGCGAGGCTCATGAGGGCGTACTCGTTCATGCCATGATAACCGCCCTCGAACTTGAGGATCTTGTCGCGTCCGCGATAGGCGCGAGCGGCGCGCATGGCCATCAGGGTCGCCTCCGTGCCGCCGCTGGCGAATCGGACCTGCTCTGCAGCCGGAACGGCGCGGCAGATCTCCTCGGCCAGGAGTATGCCCTCCTCGCTCAGGCTGAAGAAGGTGAAGCTCTTGCCGACGCGCTCGCGCAGCGCCTCGACGACCTTCGGATGAGCGTGTCCGATGAACATGGGCCCCGACCCCAGGGCGTAATCGACATACTCGTTGCCGCTGACGTCCCACACCTTAGACCCCTCGCCGCGTTCGATGACGACGTTCATGTGGATCGTGTTGCCGTTGCTGCCGCCCGGCATGAACTGCGAGGCCCTGCTGAGGAGGTCGGCCTCCCGTTGGCTTTGTGATCGCTCCATCTCGCCTCCTTGAAATTGACTGCCTGCTGGGAATTATAGCAAAGGGAGGGGATTCGCCGCAGAGGACGGGGAGACCGGAGAGGGGGTTGTGGATTCCCGGGCCTTCGCGGGAATGACGATATTTGGGGCGCGTCGGTCGTTTTCGTGGCAGGGGGTGGGTGATTTGGTTGAGGGTGTGCGCATATTGTTAAGGGACTGGCTTATAATCTGTTCGACCCATTCCCCAAGACTTAAGGACAGGAGCGTAGGCATGAAGTTTGAGGTAGCCGCCGGAGACATCAGTGGTCGAGAGACCGATGCGATTGTGATAAATCTGTTCGAGGGAATCACCCGTCCCGGAGGTGCGACCGGAGCGGTGGATACGGCGCTGGACGGGGCGATTTCGAGGCTGATCGGTGACGGTGAGATTAAGGGCAAGCGCGGCGAGGTGACGATCATCCACACGCTGGAGAAGATCGCCCCAGCGAGGGTGGTTGTTGCCGGGCTGGGCAAGGCGTCCGACTTCGACGGAGAGGTCGTGCGCTCCGTTTCAGGGGAGACGGCGCGCCGTCTGCGGAGCATCGGTGTTTCGCGATTCTCGACCATTGCTCACGGCGCAGGCATCGGCGGTATGGACGCCACGGAGGCGGCGCAGGCAATCGTCGAAGGGACGGTCCTGGGACTGTATGAATTCAATAAGTTTAAGTCGTCGAAGAACGACGATCCGTCGGTCGATAGGGTCGAGATCGTGGAGTTCGACGACTCCAAGCTCGCAAACCTGCAGCTGGGCGTCGAGCGCGGATTGATGATGTCGGACGCGGTGACAGTCTGCCGAAACATGGTAAACGAGCCTGGCAACCGCATGACCCCTTCGCGAATGGCCGAACGGGCACTCAAGGCGGCGTACGACTCCGGCGTTGAGATTGAAGTGCTCGACACGTCGGACCTCGAAGCGCTGGGCATGGGCGCCTTCCTCGGCGTGGCGCAGGGCAGCAAGGAGCCGCCCAAACTGATCATCATGAGGTACGAAGGCGACCCTGACAACGCAGACAACAACCTCGCCATCGTGGGCAAGGGGATCACGTTCGACAGCGGCGGCATCTCGATCAAGCCGTCAGCGAACATGGGAGATATGAAAGGCGACATGGCGGGCGGAGCGGCAGTAATCTCCGCCATGAAGGTGATCGGGCAGATCGGGCCGAAGATCAACGTCATGGGCATCGTCGCGGCTACCGAGAACATGCCCGGCGGAGGCGCTCAGCGTCCCGGCGACATCGTCACGACCATGAGCGGCAAGACCATCGAGATCGACAACACCGACGCTGAGGGCCGGCTGGTCCTGGCCGACGCCGTGTACTACGCCCACACGCAGGGAATCCGCCGGATCGTCGACATCGCCACGCTGACCGGCGCAATGAGCATAGCCCTCGGCCACATATGCAGCGGACTGTTCGGCAACGATCAGGACTTCATCGACCAGATCAAGGCGTCCGGCGACATGGCCGGGGAACGCCTATGGCAGCTCCCCACCTACGACGAGTACAAGGAACAGTACAAGAGCAGCGTGGCCGACCTCAAGAACACGGGAGGCCGACCGGCCGGATCCATTACCGGCGCGCTCATCATCGGCGAGTTCGTCGGAGACGCCGCATGGGCACATATCGACATCGCGGGGACGTCATTCTCCACCAAGACCAGCGGATACGTGGTGAATGGCGGCACGGGCGTCATGGTGCGGACGATGGTCAAGCTTGCGGAGGCGCTGGCGGGGGCTTAAGTGAGGCGATATCAGTCCCAGTCATGCGGGTGTTTGGCGCATGGTCATGCGATAGACAGCGCTATTGCGGACATAATTGCCGTATGGTAGGATGCGGGCAGTACCCGAAGGTAGGCCGATAATGACTACGCGACCCACCGGGTGGACATTCATCACCAACCACGGGTTGGTGCTCAGCTATATCTACCACAATCCCGACCACACTGCGCGGGAGATATCGAACCATGTCGGCATCACCGAGCGCACGACCCACAAGATCATCTCCGATCTGGAAGAGGCGGGATACATCCAGCGGCACAAGAGCGGCCGGCGCAACCTCTACAGCGTCGACCCGGAACTTCCCCTGCGACACCACACCAAGAAGGACGTGAACGTCGCTGCCCTGCTTGAGGCGCTGACCGCCGAGGACATCGTGGAGACACTGCCGTAGGGGGTTACGGCTGCCTAAGCCTCACGAAGGCTACCACCGCAGCCAGTACCGCGCCGAGAAGCACGAAGATCGTCACCACGCCAAACAGTGCGATAATCGGCACATGTCCAACTATCGCGCCTATCGCGGCTATGGTCGCGAGTTTCGGTCCACGCTTCCTATTCGCGGCATAGCTGGTGCTCTCGGCCAGTGCGTAGCCGAACGCGGCAGCAGCTAGAAGGTAGAAGAAACCGAAGCCGAGAACGAAGAGAAGAAGGAAGCCGCCCGCGAGGCCGATCACAAGGCTGGCTCCGATTGCCCGCAGGAGTAGGGGCGTCGAGACCTCGAATTGCGGAAGCTTGGGTGGCTTGCCGCAATCGGGGCAGCGCACCCCTACGGGGCCGTGAACCATGCACTGCGGGCATACGGGCGTCTCGCAACGGCCGCATCGGAGGCCCGTCACGGTGTCCTTGTGCCGCTCGCAGTAGATCGCGCTCGTCTCTTGTTCGTCCACTACGCGGTCTCCCCTTCGATTCCTCGTCGCGTCCATTCCTCCTGTCGGCGGACGTCCCTGTCCCAAAGTAAGCGATAGACGAAGACCCGCCTGTTGAATCCTCCCGCGGGCTGTTCCCAGTTGGCGGTCAGTCTCTTTGCCAATAGGGCTATTGCGAGACAGACGAACAGGATGACGATCGTGAAGTCACGTTCGAAGACTTCACCGAAGAAGAGTGCGAGCCCGGGGAGCGCTACGATCATGACGAACATCCAGAAGGCCATGTCCTTGAGCCATAAGGTCCCCACGAGGCCAACGAGGGCAATCCCTATGACTATTTCCGGCCACATGGCGAATGCGACCATGACTCCGATAACCGTGGAAATGCCCCTTCCACCGGTCATGTTGAGGTAGGGAGACCAGTTGTGGCCAAGGACGGCGGCGAGGCCGATCGCAGCCTGGACGACGGGAGGTTGGTCGAAGACTCTGTCGGCGACGAGGATCGGCGCCGTTGCCTTGACCATGAGATCGAATAGACCAACCGGAATACCAATCCATCGTCCGACGTGCTCGCTGAGGTTGGAGGCCCCGACGTTGCCTGAGCCGGACGCGCGGATGTCGACTCCCTTGAGCCATCTGCCAACCAGGAGTGACGTAGGAACAGCGCCCAGGAGATAGGCCCCGACGATGAATGCGGCAGCGGTGACGGTCATGACATCTTTGCCATTTCCCTTTTCCTGGCCCTAAGTGACTCGACCACGCTCATAGGGGGACCCGCCTCTCCGGGTATTATCTCTCCCGACTTGCCGGATGCGTGGTAGTCGCTCCCGCCGCAGGGAATGAGATCGAGCTCAGCTGCGATGTTCGCGAGCATTTGGATCTCTCCATCGGAGAATTCGCCGTAGTGGACTTCGAGACCGACCATTCCGGCATCCTTGAGTTCTGAAACGATTCCTCTGAGGATTTGGGTATCCTCTCGCTCGTAGTACAGCGGATGCGCCATGACCGGAAGGGCGCCATTGTCCAACAATACTTGGATCGCCTCCTCCGGCTCAAGGCGGGTACGCTCAACGTATGCCGGGCCGGTGCGCCCAATGTAACGCTCGAAGGCTTCCTGCCATTCGGAGACGTAGCCGCGCTCGATCATGGCCTGCGCGATGTGGGGCCGTCCGACGGCCGCGCCGTCAGCGATGCGCTCGACCTCTTCCCAGGTGATCTCCAGCCCCAGCTTGCACAGCCTCCCGACCATTTCTCTCCCGCGGTCCTCGCGCCCTGCGCGAAATGACCTTAGGAGGTCCTGAAAGCCGGTGTCCTCCATATCGACGAAGTATCCCAGCATGTGGATCTCATTGTCGGGCACGTCGGTGCTGAGCTCGATGGCAGGGATGACCTCAATGCCGTGTCGCACTGCGGCCTCCTGCGCCTCCGCGACGCCCTCAGTGGAGTCGTGGTCGCTGATGGCGATGATCCGTAGACCGTTTCCAGCACACAGATCGACGAGCTCCGTAGGGCTGAGGGTGCCGTCGGAGTGGGTGGTGTGGAGATGAAGATCTACCTGATGCACTTCGTGATCCTTCGAACGGTCTAAATTCATTGTATCCGTTAGGGGTGACGCCGGAAACCAAGACCGCCCCCGGCGGTGGACGCCAGAGGCGGTGCTTGATTGACTATTCCCGTTTAGTGCCTAGCGAGCGTACTCCACAGCGCGGTTTTCACGTATGACGGTCACCTTAATCTGTCCGGGATACGTGAGTTCCTGCTCGATTTTCTTGACGACATTTCGCGCCATGTTGTTGGCGGCGAGATCGTCGATGTCCTCCGGCTTGACCAGGATGCGGATTTCGCGACCGGCCTGAATGGCGTAGCATTTTTCCACGCCCTCGAAGGCCATGCCAACCTGTTCGAGCGCCTGGAGCCTCTTGAGGTAGTGCTCGACGGTATCGCGACGCGCGCCCGGCCTCGCGGCGCTGATCGCGTCAGCCGCGGCGACGAGGAACGACTCCGGGCTGGAGTGGTCATCATCATGGTGCTCGGCTATGGCTGCGACCACCGCCTTCGGCACCTTGTTCTTTTCGGCGACCTCTGCGCCGATCTCAGCGTGTGGCCCCTCTACCTCGTGGGTGAGTGCCTTTCCGATATCGTGCAACAGCCCGCCCATCTTGGCGACCCGAACGTTGGCGCCGATCTCCGCGGCCATAGCGGCTGCGAGGTGGGCCACCTCGACGCTGTGCTGGAGCACGTTCTCACCGTAGCTGAACCGGTACTGCAGCCGTCCCAGCAGCTGGACGATCTCCTTATTGAGACCACGCACGGCGACGTCACGTACGGTGTTTTCGCCCTTCTTACGGATGGTATCCTGAAGGTCTTTTTCGGTCTTGGCGACCATGTCCTCGATCCGGGCCGGGTGGATTCTTCCGTCCGTGACTAGCTTGGTCAGGGCCAGCCTTGCGACCTCCCGGCGAATTGGATCGAAGCACGAGATGGTTACGGCTTCCGGGGTGTCGTCAATAATGAGATCGACCCCGGTAGCCTTTTCGATTGCTCTGATGTTCCGTCCTTCACGGCCGATGAGACGACCTTTCATCTCATCGTTTGGCAGTGGCACTGAGGTTAGAGTAGCTTCGGAGACCACGTCCGACGCAAGGCGCTGGATCGCCTCGCTGATGATCTCACGAGCGCTGTCGTCGGCCCGAGACCGCGCCTCGTCTTCCATGTCGCGGTACTGCAGGGCCAGTTCGTGCTGGATTTCTTCCTCGGCCAGACGCATCAGTTCGGCCTGAGCATCCTCCATGCTGAGGTTGGAAACCTCCTCAAGCCGCTGTGCTTGCTTTAGCTTGAGGTCCTGCAGATCGTTCTCGATTTCCGTTGCGTGTTCCTCTTTGGTCGTCAGGTCGCGTTCGCGACGTTCGAGGTTACCCGCTCGTTTATCGAGATTTTCTTCTCGGTTCGACAGCCTCCGCTCGACGCGCTGCACCTCTCTGCGACGCTCGCGAAGCTCGTCTTCGCCTTCCCGGATTCTTGCCTCACCACTTGATACGGTGCGCTTCGCTTCCTCACGGGCCTCGTGGACGAGACGACGCTCTTCCTTTCGAGCGTCTTCGACGACCTTCGATGCCTCGTTCTTCGCTGTCTCCATGCGGTTGCCGGAGACGTTACTCCAGACGAAAAAGAAGCCCAGTGCACCTAGACCAATGCCAAACAGACCGGATAGGACGGCGAGCAGGACAACAATTGGCCCTTCCATGCGCTCACCTCCATACCAGTTTTGCCACCTAGCATAACTAGGTGGCGTACTCTCATGGTATGCGCGAAACCCTATACTGTCAAGCGGTTTTTACTCCACGAATGACCGGGAGCGGCTTCGTCATGCGGTTCATGAGAAATGCGCCGAAGAGGGTTTGACCTGCTCGGCGCCTGCTTCAGTCATGAGGCGAACTGGAAGGGACCACCTTTCAAAGTCACAAAAGAAAACGCGTCCAAAAGCAGGACCCCCTTGCGGGAATTTGCAAGGGGGTCCTATTGCTTCAATGCTAGTGTCTCTTGAGTTGGCCTACTGGCCGGCGCCGCCCATAAGCCTGATGCGCGGGTCCACGACGACGAGCATCAAGTCGGAGATGAGCACGCCGATGATTGTCAGTGTCGATAGCAGCAGGAAGATGCTGCCGGCCAAGTACATGTCCTGCTGTTCGAGCGCTCGAAGCATCAAAGGACCGAGTGTAGGCAGGCTGAGCACGATCGACACGATCACCGACCCTCCCAGAAGGCTGGGCAACAGGCCGCCGAATCCGCTGATCAGCGGGTTGATCGCAATGCGCAGTGGATACTTGACGACAAGTTTCCATGCCACGACGCCCTTGGCTCTCGCGGTTACAACGTATGGCTTCGAGAGCTCATCGAGCAGGTTGTTGCGTAACACACGTATCTGCCCCGCCGTTCCTGCCGTGCCTAGTACGACACCGGGCACGATCAGGTGCTGGAGCATGTCTATCACCTTGCCCACGCTCCATGGCGCATTGATGTACTGGCCTGAGAATAAGCCGCCCACACTCCACCCAAAGTAGGCGAAGAACACGTACATCATGACTAAGCCCAATAAGAAATCGGGCACAGCGAGCCCTGTGAACCCCAATAATGTGAACGCGTAGTCACCAAAGGTATGGTGTCTTACGGCGGAATAGATGCCCACGGGTAACGAGAACACCCAAATCAGGACGGCAGTGAAGGCCGCTAAGGCAATGGTGAACTGCAGTCTATCTGCAAGTAGCTCCTTGATGGTGCGCTGGCGGGCGAAGGAACGCCCAAAGTCAAGCTTGAATATAATGCGGGAAATCCAGAACCAATACTGGACAAGCATTGGCCTGTTGAGGCCGTAGTAGTCGCGAATCGCGTCGGCCTCCTGCTGGCTGATCTCGTCTCCCTCCAAACGGAGCTGCTCGATGTAGCGGTCGACGTAGTCGCCTTCGGGCAACTGGATGATAACGAACGTGAGGAAAGAAATAATCGCGAGTGTGAAGGCTCCGAGAATAGTCCGCATCACGATCAGTGGCAACATTCCCATTCCCATGGTTAGCAAGCCTCCCCGTTCAAGTTATTCTTGATGGCGCGTGCGCCCTGAAAAGCCCATTGGCCCAATTTCGCCCAACACTACCACATACCTTCCCATTATGGCAAGCGAGACAAAACGCAACCCGAGATAAGGTAATTTACGGCTTCGAGCCGACGGACATGGAGGCGTTTCCGGAGTTAGGGCGAACGTCGCTGTGCTAGAATGACGGACGCGCAATTCCGCGGTGTTTCCCTGCCCGCAATCGGTGAGGTAGTTGCCATGGCATCCATAGTTGAAAGCAACGTCGAGAGTAAGTTCAAGGTAGTTGGCACGCGACCCGTCCGGCACGACGGAACCGATAAGGTGACCGGCAGGGCGATCTACGGTGCGGACATCCAGCTACCCGGGCTGCTGCACGGGAAGATCCTGCGCAGTCCTCACGCTCACGCCCGCATCAAATCGGTAGATACCAAGCGCGCGGAGGCATATCCCGGCGTCCTGGCGGTGGTTACTCATTCCGACCTTCCATGGACTGACGACCGGCTGATGGACGTGGGCGAAGACCTTGTGATGAGCCTGCGCTATCTCTCAACATCCGTGCTCGCCGACGACAAGGCGCTACACAAAGGGCACCCCATCGCTGCCGTCGCCGCTTCCAACCCTCATGCGGCGGAAGAAGCCCTCGGCATGATAGAGGTCGAGTACGAGGTGCTCCCGGCGGTCACCAACGTCGAGGATGCAATGAAGCCCGGTGCTCCGGTCCTGCACGAGAACATCACCGCTCCGGAGGGGCTCGGATTCGAAGCCGAGGCCGGCAGCAATATCGCGGGACACGCTCAACAGGTCCTTGGCGATGCCGACGCGGCTTTCGCGCAGGCGGACGTAATCGTGGAGCGCGAGTTCCGCACGAAGATGGTCCACCAGGGGTACATCGAGCCGCAGACATGCACCGCCCTCTGGGGACAGGACGGCAGGCTGACGATCTGGAACAGCAGCCAGGGACAGTTCGGGATGCGCGACCAGATTTGCCGAGTGCTCGACGTGCCGGTGTCCGAGGTCAAGGTCGTTCCCCTGGAGATCGGTGGCGGATTCGGAGGCAAGCTGCGGGCCTACCTCGAACCAGTGGCGGCCCTTCTTTCCAAGAAGTCCGCCCATCCCGTCAAGATAACCATGTCGCGTGCCGATGTGCTGGAAGCGACCGGCCCAACATCCGGCAGCTACACGAAGATCAAGGTGGGTGCGACGAAAGACGGCAACCTTATCGCCGGAAAGGCGCTGATAGCGTTTGAGTCCGGAGCGTACCCGGGTTCGTCGCATAACGGAGCGGCGACCTCCATGTTCTCACCCTACGAAATCGACAACATCCATATCGACAGCTACGACGTTGTCGACAACATGCCGAGCACCGCGGCGTATCGCGCGCCGGGAGCGCCCATGGGCGCGTTTGCGGGCGAGTCAGTCATTGACGAGATAGCTGAGAAGCTTGGCATGGACCCCGTGGATCTCCGTTTGAAGAACTCCGCGAGGGAGGGCACTCGCATGGCGAACGGTGTGGCCCACCCGTGCATAGGTGCTTTTGAAATGATGGAAGCCGTACGGGAGCATCCGCACTACAACGCACCCCTGACGGACGACCACACCGGCCGGGGAGTCGCGTTCGGATCATGGGGCAATGGCGCAGGACCAGCGTGCGTCATAGCCAACGTGCAGACCAACGGCAAGGTCAGCCTCGTCGAGGGTTCGGTCGACATCGGCGGCACACGCACCGCCGTCTCGCAGCAGTTCGCAGAGGTGCTGGGCATCCCCGTCGAGGACATCATGCCGCAGATCGGAGACACCGACTCCATCGGCTACACGTCCAACACCGGCGGGAGCAGCGTCGCCTTCAAATCGGGCTACGCAGCATACGAGGCGGCCCACGACGTGAAACGCCAGCTCATTGAGAGGGCGGCTAAGGTATGGGAGACGGACGTTGAAAACGTCAGGTACGATGACGGCACGCTCACCCACGTCTCCGATCCCGAACTGAGCATGTCTTACAAGGAGGTTGCGGAGACGGCCAACGCCACCGGCGGTCCAATCGTTGGCCGCGCCAACGTCACATCCACCGGCGCAGCCCGTGCATACGCCGCCATGATCGTCGATGTCCGGGTCGATCCCGACACCGGCAAGACCGACGTGGTCCGCTGCACCGCATTCCAGGACGCGGGCATCGCCATCCACCCGAGCTACGTGGAGGGCCAAATCCAGGGCGGGGCCGCGCAGGGCATCGGCTGGGCCCTCAACGAAGAGTACAACATGGCCGACGACGGCCGGATGAACAATACGTCCCTCCTCGATTACCGTATGCCGACGTCTCTCGATCTGCCCATGATCGAGGCGGTCATCGTCGAGGTGCCGAATCCGGGCCATCCCTTCGGCATTCGAGGAGTCGGCGAGGCTGGCATAGTCCCGCCGCTGGCAGCCATGGCGAACGCGGTCTACCGCGCCACAGGCGTCCGAATGACCGACCTGCCGATGAGCCCTCCGGCGGTGGCTGCATCTCTGCGCCGAAACGGGGAATGAGAACTTACTGTAGTCTCAACTGCTTGACGACGCGCCTCGTACCTATATAACCTTTTAGGTAAGACAATACCCAGCAGGCGGAAGAGCATCGGCCCTCGGCATGTCGCTTCCCGCCAGGTTTCAACGCAGCCTCCTAAATCTTTACTGCCCTCCAATCCTGCCATCCGCCTTGGTTCCATCCCCTTACATACGCACGTCCCAACAACGCGGAACTAACCCCCGTGTCCGATCGGCGTTTACAGAACTGGGCGAACGCAATCGAGTGACGTTGACGGACCAGGGCGCTGCCCCGGAGATCATCCGAATATGACAACCAAGACAAACAAAGCCACCCAGGCGCCGGAGAATGGCGGCGGATCGAAGAATCTCGCCATGGAGATCATGGGCGTGACCAAGCAGTTCGGCTCGAACGTCGCGGTCAACAACGTGTCGTTCGACGTCAAGCGAGGCGAAGTGCTCGGTTTCCTGGGGCCGAACGGATCGGGCAAGAGCACCACCATGCGCCTGATCACCTCGTTCTACACCCCCGACTCGGGCCGGATACTCATCGAGGGTCTCGACAACCAGCAGCACGACAAAGATACACGGGCGATGATCGGCTACCTGCCCGAGAACAACCCCCTGTACGGTGACTTGCTGGTCAAAGAATACCTCAACTATGTTGCAGACCTGCGTGGCCTGACCGGAGCGGAGCGTCGGGAGAGCATTGGAATCGCCGTCGACGAGACTGGCATCCAAGAAGTCTTCTACAAACCCGTCAGCACCTGCTCGAAGGGCTATCGCCAGCGAACCGGCCTGGCAGGAGCGATCCTCCACCAGCCGGACATCCTCATCATGGACGAGCCCACCGAGGGTCTCGATCCGAACCAGCGGGTGCCCATTCGCGAGCTCATCCGCAAGATGGGCGAAGAGCGAACGGTCATGCTCAGCACCCACGTCCTGCCGGAGGTGGAGGAGGTCTGCGACCGCCTCATAATCATCCGGAGGGGGAACATCGTCGCTGAGGGCACCCCCGACGAGTTGCGCAACCAGGCGCTGAGCCAGAGTTACATCGTCTTCGAGGTCGAGGGAGAGGGTGTCGAGACGGCGCTCGACAGTATGGACCTCATCGAGTCCTACGAGGCAGATCCGCCGGCAAACGGACGGATACGGTACACCATCTCGGTCGCAACGGATATCGACATCCGCCCCGAGCTGTTCAAGCTCGCTAAGAGCAATGACTGGATGCTCTGGGAGCTCCACCACGAGGCTCAGAGCTTGGGCGAGCTCTTCCGCACGCTCACCGACGAAAGCATGGGCTTGTCCGTCGCTGAAGAAGGCATCGAGGCCGGACCAAACGGCAATGAGTAACAAAACCCGGATTCCCCACCTGATTGGTACGAACCGCACCCTAGACGATGCGGAAGTGCTTTGCATGGATATGGATTCCCGCCTCGTATCGTGGTACGGGGTTACGTTCCTTCGCGGGAATGGCGGTGATGGAGATTCGGGAAGAGTGAGGAGCTAAACCTACGTGGGGTCGATCTTTGCGGTAGTCAAGAAGGACCTGAAAGGGTACTTCGATCAGCCGACCGGGTACATCCTCCTGGTCATCTTCGCGGCACTCCTTGCCGGTCTCGGCTTTAGACAGCTGTTCATAGCGCCCGAAGCTTCGATGCGCGCGATCATAAGCCTGTGGCTGCCGATGCTGCTGACGCTCTTCGTCCCGGCGGCCACCATGCGCCTCGTATCCGAGGAGCAGCGCGACGGCACACTCGAAACTCTCCTCACCCAGCCGCTCCGCACCTGGTATGTCATCGCCGCCAAATTCATTGCGGGCTTCACCTTCGTGAGCGTCGGGATCATCGCCTCGCTCGGCATCCCCATCGCCCTTGAGACCGCCGGAGACATGGATGTCGGCGCCGTCATCGCCCAGTACTTCGGCACCTTCCTAATGACGGCCTCTTACGTCGCCATCGGACTCTTCGCATCGAGCCTCACCCGCAACCAGATGGTGGCGCTCATCATAGGCCTTGCGACCATCGGAATTCTCACTCTCGCCGGCCTCCCGATCGTCACGCTGGCCCTTCCTTCGAGGATTGCCGTCCTCATCCAGGACCTGAGTCCGCTGACCCATTACGGCTCAATTTCGCGAGGCGTGCTCGATCTTCGCGATCTGCTCTACTTCGTAGCCCTGATCATGACCTTCCTGTCCGCCACGTATCTCATGATCCGCGGCAAGACGGTCAGCCACCGGTCTCCGAGGTACCGCAACCTCCAGTTCGGCGTGGCGGCGCTGGTGCTGATCAGCCTGATGGTCGGGTGGTTCGGGAGCTTCATCGGCGGCCGGATCGACCTCACCGAGCAGAAGCTCTACACCCTCGACCCCGCGACGAGGGACATCGTGGAAAACCTCGACGATATCGTAACTCTCAAGCTCTTCACTTCGCAGGACCCGCCGGTGCAGATTTCTCTCGTCACGCGAGACGTGACCGACTTCGTCGATGACTTGGCAGCGGCTTCCGACGGGCGCATCAAGGTGCAGAAGATCCAGGCCGACACCAGCGATGAGGCCGCAGAAGAGGCCGAACGCAGTTTCGTAAGGCCGGTGGAATTCAACACCGCCACTCAGGGAGAGCTTCAGATCAAGCTCGGCTACCTTGGTATGGGGATGACCTATGCCAACAACCAGGAGGTCATCGGCTTCATCGACTCCCTCGACCAGCTGGAGCAGCAAGTCGCGGGCAATATCCACCGAATGACCCTGAAAGAGCCCAAGACCGTGGGAATGCTCTTCGGGCACGGGGAGAAGCGTCGGGACGCCGATCTCCAGTCCTGGCGCAACCAACTGGAGCGCCAGTACTACGTCGAGGAGTTTGACTACGTGCAGGAGGGCGTCCTCGACGCCTCCGGCCGCGGGTTCGACGTGCTCGTCATACCGGGATCCCAGAAGGAGATCTTCCCCGACCTGTTCAACGAGATCGATCAATTCCTGTCCGAGGGCGGCAAGGTTCTCATACTCATGGACCCCGTGCTCATAGACCAGCAGCGCATGCGTGGCTCCGCCAACAACCCCGGCATGGCGAACTGGCTTCGCGAATACGGCATCGATGTGGGCACAGACATCGTCATGGACTTCGAGGCGCACGAGACGCTCGGTTTCCAGTCGGCTTACGGCGTGGTCAGCCTCCCGTATCCCTACTGGCCGCAGGTGCCGGCGAGCGAGAACTCGGAAGCAAGAGCGACGAATGGAGGATCGGCCGGCGCGGTGCTTCCATGGGCGAGCTCGATCGAGATCACCAATCGCTTTTCTGATGATGTCAGGGATGTCGAAATCACCCCTCTCCTGACGACTTTCGACACGGCGGGAGTCGATCTCGATTATGACGACCTCTCACCGCGTTCTCCACGCATCGACGAGTTGAGCGCGACGGAGCTCAGGAACCGCCACCTCGCCGTATCCATCACAGGTCGGCGATGTCCTCCGCTCAGGGCGACGTGCGAAATCGATCCTGAGAATGTCTTCCGCATGATCGTTGCGACCGACTCGGAGTTCATCAGCGAACAGATGGCCGGCGGGCCGCAACCGAGGTACCCCGAGCACATCTTCCTTGGGCTGAACTGGGTCGACTGGTTGGCGCAGGAAGATGCCCTGACGCAGATTCGAGGCAAGGGCGAACGCTTCAGGCCGCTCGTCTTCTCTTCAGACACGCACAAGAACATAGTGCAATATGGAAACATCATAGGAGTTCCGGTACTTATCATCCTGATCGGGCTGGTGCGGTTCTTCATACGACGGAACACGACGAGGAAGGTGTATACGAGTGGGAGGTAAGCAGGTAGGGTTCGTCTTCGCCGCCCTGGTCATCCTGGGCATCGCGGCTCTCGTATTCCGCTTCATTTCCGCCGAGCCGGACGAGATTCTCCTCACGGGCATCGCGCCCCTGACCGAGGAGACGCTCGACAAGGTCGTCATCCGCAACAACGAGTTCGAGACGATCATCGAAAAGACGGACGGCGACTGGCAGGTGGGGGCGTACCCCGTGCAGCGCCGCAGGTTCGAAGACATGTGGTCCACCACGCAGTTGTTCGACGAGGCGGAGCTCATCGCCACGAACCCCGAGAACCATCCCGTCATGGGAGTTTCACCGGAGAATGGCACGCTCGTTGAGTTTTGGAACGCGGGCGAGCTTATCCAGGAGTTCTTCGTCGGCGACCAGCAGTTCGCGCCCATCGGCGAGAGGGTCATCACCCCCTGGCAGAACTATGTTCGCCTCTGCTACCTGCGGAACCCGGAAGAGGACGACGTATACGGCATTTTCTGCGACTTCCCGGACCGCTTCCTTCCCGACCCCAAGTTCTGGAAGCATCCCCTGATTACTGAGATTCCACGTGACGAGGTCGAGTCCATCAGCTTCCGGTACCCGGAAGAGGAGTTCAATCTCAAGATCGAGAACTCCGTCTGGGTCGTGAGCCAGGATGGAGCAGAGGTCGGACAGGCCGATCCCGAGGTCATGCTCGAGCTCCTTCAGGCTGTGGAGTACATGGTCACAAGCGATTTCCCGACAGACGACGAGTTGGCCCGCCTCAATTTCGACCTTGCCGACATCACGATGTTTATACAGGTGCGTACAGGCTCCATCTCGCGGTCCGCCCGGCTGCTGCTGCTCGAACGCGACGAAGGGGGCTACTTCGTCAAGCGACAGGGACAGGACTACGCCTTCGTCATTGACGACCAGGTCGCTCCGTTCGTCCTTAAGCGAATCGCGAACCTGATACCCCCGCCACCGCAATCGGATTCCGAGGCCTCCACCTCCTCCCAGTGATCCTTAGACGGCGAGCATAGGTGTGGAAATGAAGACCGGAACACTCGCGACATTCGCGGCGAGCGCGCTCATTGCGTTAGCGCTCGCGTGCGGCACCGAGGCCGAGCCGACTCCCACACCGTGGCCGACGCCCGACAACTCCACGATCTCGCGCATCGCCTTCGCTACGAATCGCGACGGCAACTGGGAAATCTACGTGGTGAACTCCGACGGGTCGAACCCTCACAACGTTTCGAACAACCCGGCGACCGACAGCCATCCAACCTGGTCGCCTGACGGCAGCAAGATCGCCTTCCAGTCCGAACGTGACGGGAACCTGGAAATCTACGTCATGAACTCCGACGGGTCCGAGCAGGCGCGTCTGACCAACGACCGGGGCACCGACCACTCGCCGTCATGGTCGGCGGATGGAACGAAGATCGCTTTCATCTCCGACCGGAGAGGACGTCACAGCGTGTGGACGGTGAGTGCCGAGGACGGCTCGGAACCGGAGGACCTGACCGGCAGCTTCGTCAACTCCCGCTGGCCTACGTGGGGACCGAGGAGCCGGACTATTGTCTACGAAACCGGTCACGATGTCCGCATGATGCGGATCGACGACGTGCAGCTCAACGAGAAGATTATCGACAGCGGCAACTTCTTCGACGGATTCTTCGTAGGCTGGCTCGACTGGTCGCCCGACGGCAGGAAGCTTGCCATGATCTCCAATCACCAGGAACGCACGGAGTTCACGCGCCTCCTCTACACGTCCCAGTTGGACGGCTTCCGCTTCCGTCGCCTCTTTGACAACCCTTCGGGTCTGCGCTACGAACGCCCCAGTTGGGCCCCTGACAGCAACATGATCGTTTACTCGGTGGAGGATGCCGAGGGAGGCGACTTGGACATCCAGGTCGCCGATTTCTCGAATCCGGGCGCAGTCTGGCAGCTCACCAACGACTCCGATAATCCTGCCGACGACACCCTGCCCGACTGGGAGCCTCGCGGCTTTGTTCCCGACTTCCAGAGCTTCCAGTAGGAAGGGACGATCCGCGGGAAACTGTAAGTTCTTCGCGGGACTGTTGCTACTACCGCACCGTTTGATCTGAGCTTGTCGAAGAACCTTCCACGTTCGTGAGGCCTAAACACGAACGGTTTGACGAAATGAGCACATCAGTGAGCCTGCTCGTAGTGCTCCCCCAGTATGTCCCGCCCGAAGTCGCCTTCTATGTCGCGCCAGACGGAGTGGATGTGGTTCGCCAAGTTTTGCGTGTTGTCGTACTCGATGAGGAACGTGGGGCCCTGGACTCGGTAGTAGTGCCCCTGCCCTGGATGATGCCCCCCCGCCCATCCGAAGCGTATCTCCGACAACCCGGCTGCGCGTATCTTCCGTAACTCTTCCCTAGCCACGTTCGCCTGCTTGCGTCCGACGTAGACCTCGATGAGGCGGACGAGTCCCTCGCGCTGTTCGGCAGTCATCATGCTCGCGGGAAGCCCGGCAGGTTCACCCAACTTAACGCGGCGGCTCGCCCTCGTGATGAGATCGGGTGGGGCCGTCGGGTAGATCGTACACCGCTGCGTCTGTTCGGAGTCCAGGGAGTGGAGCAGACTCCTCGCGGCGTCCTCCTCCTCCTTCAGGATGCGGAGTCCCTTGTGCGGCCCGTGCGGGACCTCGGCAGGGTTGGCCCCGAAGAAGGACGGTGTGACCGATATCCTTTCGCCGTCGATTACGGTCATGTTCAGGGAGAGATGGTGGCCGTCGACCTGCCATCCCCACGGCTCGGCGCTTCCCGGAATCCCAAAGATGCTGAAGTAATACAGCCCCTCCAGACGGTCGAAGCGCAGCGTACCGACACTCGCCTCCATCTCACCAAGTATCGTCTCGTGACGAATGATCGAGTGGGCCTTCCTCACGCCATCGACGCTGAGACTGACGGCCATCAGGGACTCGGCGGAGTTCAGCTGCGCGAACGTCATCTCGCCACGCGAAAGTCCGGCCCTCGGACGCGGGACGTAGTGCCAGTTTTCCCGCTCGTCGTGGTCGAACGGGAACGTCGCCCGCTCCCTGACATCCGCTTCCTCGAGGTTGCGCAGAAACGCCTCCGCAGCCTCGGTTATCCGGTGTATGGTGGCGCGAACGTCAGGCATGGTGACTGGAATGTGCCGGGGGGAGAGTTGGATCGGGCACATCATAGCACCGCCTACATCGCCCGTACACCGTCCGCGTTGACTGCCTCAGGGTCGTTGGATACAATCGGCGCATTCCACAGGAAACCCAGATTTTGGAGGTAGGGACATGGCGATCAGAGTGGCAGGCTCGACGTTTGCATTCGGCAAGATGGATCTCGAGGAGTCGTGCAAGATCATGCAGGAGATGGGCTTCGACGTGGTCGACGTCGGCGCATGCGGGATGAGCACCTTCACCGACTACGTTCCACAGTGGTTCATCACCGACCTCGATGACACCCAGGGCGAGGCCGACCACATCCGTCGCACGACGGAGAAGTACGGACTCGAAATCGCCGAGCTCTTCTGTTGCGACTTCGGGGTGAACATCAACGATCCCGACCCCAAGAAGCGGGAATGGAGCCAGGAGACCTACGAGAAGGTCGCCAAGATCGCGGCGGCGGCCGGATTCAACAGCATCATGATGCTCCCCGGCATGATCGACGAAGAGAACGGCCAGACCTTCGATCAGGCTTTCGACACGTCCGTCACCGAGTACAAGCGCATGGTCGAGGTTGCCGAGAGCCTCGGCATCCACTGCAACATCGAGCCGTGCATCTTCTCGGTCGCCTGGCAGCCGGAGAACGCCATCAAGCTCTGCGAGGCCGTGCCCGGCCTCGCGCTCACGGTCGACTACGCGCACCAGACGCAGCTCAGCCTCAAGGCCGACGACATAGAGCCGCTCCACGCCTACGCGCGTCACTTCCAGGCCAAGCAGTCGGCCCCCGACTCGTTCCAGGCCAAGCCCGACGAGGGCTGGGTAGACTTCGGGCGCATGATCCAGAAGATTCACGACGACGGCTTCGACGGCTTCATCTCCGTCGAGTTCGTCTCAGCCCCCGAGGTCATAGAAGCCGGCTGGGACATTCGCAAAGAGTCGGCGCGGCTGAAGGAGATACTGGACGACGCGGTGGCTGCCGCACAGGGGTGAGAGAGGTTCTGGGTTTTGGGTGCTGGGTGCTGGGGTGATACCCTGTCAATGTACCGTCGCATTCAGATTGAGTGAGTCCCATCAGTTCGAGATAGGAAGGAGGTTATGCAAGCTCAACATTTAGAAGTATCTCTGCTGGATAGACCTGAGCAAGCCTCCTTGTTTGAACGACCAACACGCGAGCCCGTTATCGCTTGCGAGGACAACCTGTCCTTCATGGAGCGGCTCCCCGACGAGCAGATGAAGCTGGTCGTCACCTCGCCTCCCTACAACTTGGGCAAGGACTACGAGGTCAAGACCTCGCTTGATGCCTATCTTGAGTCGCAGGAGCGCGTGATAAGCGAGTGCGTTCGAGTCCTCCACCCACAGGGTTCGCTTTGCTGGCAGGTTGGGAACTACGTGGATAACGGTGAGATCGTTCCACTCGACACGGTGCTCTATCCCATATTCCGCGCTCAGGGACTCAAGCTCCGCAACCGCATCGTCTGGCAGTTCGGACATGGCCTGCACTCCACAAAACGGCTTTCGGGACGGTACGAGACGATCAACTGGTGGACGAAGGGCGACGAGTACACGTGGAACCTCGACCCGATCCGAGTCCCGTCCAAGTATCCGGGCAAACGCCACTTCAAGGGGCCGAATATCGGCAAGCTGTCCGGGAACCCAAAGGGCAAGAATCCCAGCGACGTGTGGTCGTTCCCGAACGTCAAGAGCAACCACCCTGAGAAGACCATCCATCCCTGCCAGTTCCCCGTGGAGCTGGTGGAACGCCTCGTCCTCTCCATGACCGACCCGAACGATTCAGTGTTCGACCCCTACATGGGAGTCGGATCTGCCATAATCGCCGCGCTCATGCACGACCGCATGGCCTACGGTTGCGACATCGTTCCCGAATACGTGGACATCGCACACGAGCGGGTGAGACAGCTCCGTACCGGGGAGCTACGGACTCGCCCCATGGGGAAACCCGTCTACGATCCCTCGTTGCCCAACGGCGGGCACTGATGCAAATCAAAGCCCGCTACTCTCACCTCAACGGCGAGGAATACCTACTCGTTCACCGCAAGCAGCTTTGGGACGAAGTTCAGAGCGTGATAGCTGAAGTCGACGCCTTCGCCTGCCGAACCAAGGTGTCCAAAGAGAAGACCATGCGAGGGAAGACTCTCTACTCTCCCACTGACATGAATCAAGCGTTCAAGGAGGGTCTTCAAGAGCGAGGGTGGAGTGAGCGAAGACGAACGTTCTGGGTAACAGACGACGAGAGGCTAATGCGCGGCATCTACAACCTGCCCGAAGCTGAGCAGAAACAGGCAATTGAGAAGGCCGGGCACACTCCGATCATGTCCTACAACCAGACCGACTTCGTGAAGGACCGCGTTGCGGTGGAAGTCCAGTTTGGAAAATACGCCTTTGTCGCACACGACCTGTTCGTGAAGCACCTCAGCTTCTACGTCTCAGACATTATCGACGTGGGAATCGAAATACTCCCAATGAAGGAACTGGAAAGGGAGATGTCATCAGGCGTTCCCTACTACGAGCGTGATCTGCTCAATGTCCTACGACAAGGACGAGGCGTTCCGGCAGTACCTCTAGTGCTGATCGGAGTCGCGCCATGACCTCCTAATCAGGTCGGGTATAATTGCCCAAAAGAAGCCAACCTAACACTCACCACCCATAAGGAGAAGCCATGAACGTAGAGATTCGAGACGAACGCTTTCGGGACGTTGTTGGGGACGACGCGCCGGTGGAGGAGCTTGCGACGGGGTTTGACTTTACGGAAGGGGCGATGTGGAACCACGTTGAGGGGCACCTCATCTTCAGCGACATGCCCGGCAACATCATGCGGAAGTGGACGAACAAGGGCGGCATCGAGGTCTTCCGCGAGCCGAGCAACATGGCCAACGGCAACTACTACGACCTCCAGGGGCGGCTCGTGACCTGCGAGCACTCCACCAGCCGCGTCACGCGGACGGAGCACGACGGGTCGATCACCGTTCTCGCCACGCACTACGACGACAAGGAGTTGAACAGTCCCAACGACATCATCGTCAAGAGCGACGGCTCCATCTACTTCACCGATCCCAGCTTCGGACGCATGGACTACTACGGCGTGGAGCGCGAGCAGGAGCTCGACTGGCGCGGCGTGTACCGTCTCTCACCCGGCAGCGGCGAGCTTACGCTCCTCGTTGACGACTTCGACCAGCCGAACGGCCTGACGTTCTCGCTCGACGAGAGCCTGCTGTTCATCAACGACACGATGCGCGCGCACATCCGCGTCTTCGACGTGAATGACGACGGGACCATATCCAACGGTCGCGTCTGGGCCGATGTCACCGGCGAGCGCGACGGCCTCGCCGACGGCATGAAGGTTGACACCGGAGGCTACCTCTACACGACCGGCCCGGGCGGGGTACAGGTGTTCGCTTCCGACGCCACCTGTCTCGGCACGATCTACGTCCCGCAGGGCGTGACCAACTTCACGTGGGGGGACGACGACCTCTGCAGCCTCTACATCAACGCCGGCACGTCGCTCTACAGGACGCGCGTCAAGGTGCCGGGACGCAAGCTGTTCTGATGATGAGTTAGGCGGGAGCCAACCGGATTCGCTCATCTCGAAAGGAGATTCCGAGCATGTCACGAATCATGATCGGCGGTACGGAAGTGACGCACCCTGCCGCGAAGGCGGCCATCACCATCGTTGCGGTGCCCTTGGTCCTAATGTTTGTGGCCGCAGTGCTGGTCGGCACACTCGCCCTGGTAGGAGTCGTCCTCGCCCTCACCTTCGGGTTTGTCGGAGTGTTGCTGATAGGCCTGGCGGTATTCATACCGGTCGTCATCATTCTCGCCGTGATCGCCAAACTCGTCTCGTGGCCCTTCACTCGCTTCGGAGGCGACGACGACTGACTACTCTGAGCACTCCAGGATGACCCCAAACAACCCTATCGTCCATCGCTTCATCGGAGTGCTCATCCTCTTCGCGGGTGTGGCCTTGATCATCCTGTCACGTGATGGGCAGCCGCTAGTGACCGTGATAGGCGTAGTCCTCATGGCCGTCGGGTTCTGGCTGTCGTACGTCAAGAATGAGATCCGGAAGATGCGTAGTAGTAGAGACGAGAATCAGTGATACTCTCCTCACAGCAAGTCAACTTCTTCCACACCTTCGGCTTCCTCAAGATGCCAGGTCTCTTTCGCGACGAGTTCCCCCGCATCGAGGCGTCGTTCCACGAGGTCTGGGACGCGCAAGGTGGAGGACACGCCGGAGATGCCCACGATGGTATGCGGCGGTCCGCTCTCGTCCCGTTCATCGACAAGCACGAGTACCTCAGCGCCCTAATCGATGACCCGAGGATCGACGGCATCGCGTCCGCTATACTCGGCGACGACTACAACTACATGTTCAGCGACGGCAATTTTTTCGTAGGACCGACGTTATGGCACTCCGATAGGTACTACAACAAGCCCTACAACTCCCTTAAGGTCGCCTTCTACCTCGACCGCGTCATCAAGGACACGGGCTGCCTCCGGGTGATACCCGGAACGCACAACGTCGGCGACCGCTTCGGCGACTCGGTTCAGGAGGCGATGCCCCACTCCAGCCGCCAGAACTATGAGGGCATGTGGGCAATCGAGGGCCCGGACATCCCCGCCGTCCCGCTGGAGAGCGAGCCGGGCGACGCACTCGTGTTCAACCACAAGATCAAGCACTGCGCCTATGGCGGAAGCGCGGAACGCCGCATGTTCACCATCGGCTTCCAGCAGCGGCACCGTGATGAGGACGAGCACATCCTCCGCGACGAGCTCGCCGACCTCGTGCGCTTCTGGCACCCCCGCGCCTACGGCGACGTCATGATCGACACGGCAGGCCCCGCGAGGATGCGCCACCTCGAACAGCGCCTCGCCCTCGACGGCCACATGGCCGCCCTGGTCGAGAAGGCCAAGGCGGAGATGGCCGAGCCAAGCCGGGGATAGGCGACGCCCATTGTTCTCTTGTCCCCCTCTCCCGTCGGAAGCTGTCTCATAATCCGGCAACATACATTGCACTAGCAACGAGTTCCACGATTACCGTCTTTGCAGGAATCATCCATTGCGAAATCTAATCACCTATGTCGTCATTCCCGCGAAAGCGGGAATCCAACACTCCCTGACGAGAGATACTGGCCACTTAAGAGACATTCTCCGTCGTGGGAGAGGGCTGGGGTGAGGGTGAATACTCCCCTCTCTCTGCGCCCTCCGCGCTCCCTGCGGTGAGTCCCCGGACTTGCCAAACGCCCCGTTTCGCATTACGGTAAACCCACAACCGACCAAAAGGAGTCCACGAATGATCTCGCTCAATGTCTACCTGACCGCCAAGGAGGGCCAGGAGGCCGCCCTCGAAACGGCAATCAAGGATGTCTGGATAGCTGCAATGACGGAACAGCCCGGCTTCCTGCGCGCCACGCTCAACATGCCGTTCAGCGATGAGGACCTCGCCGCACTGGAGGCGAACAAGCCTCCCTTCGCCTATGAGATGGTGTCGTACTGGCGAACGGAGCAGGAGCGCGTCGACTGGGTCGCGCGCGACATCCACCAGGAGGTCTGGCCGCAGGTCATCGAGCACTGTGCCGATGTCTCCTACACCCTCTTCGACTGCAACACCACCTGGAGCATGTAGATGACCAGCAGCTACGACCCTTCCAAAGACATCGTCCGGCCCCCGAAAGAAATCATCGAGGCGCTCAGTGTGCTCGGCACCGACAGTGTGACGTCCACCTTGGACGGCCTCGGCGTACATCGCACGTTCATCGAAGGCCCAATCGCCCGCGTGCCCGGCAGCAAGATATGCGGTCCCGCCCTGACCCTGAGATTCGTCCCCCAGCGCGAGGACCAGATGGCCGGATTCGAGATTCCGGGTGAGTCGGAGGAGGACAGCGATGTCCAGATGGAGGAGGAGAGCGAGAAGCGATCCGCCCTCTGGGAGATCTTCGACTACGTCCAGCCCGGCGACGTGATAGCCGTCGACGGACGCGGCGACCTCGCAACCGGCACCTTCGGCGAGATGCTCATGACCTACTTCAAGTCGCGCGGAGGCGCGGGCGTGGTCATCGACACGGGAATCCGTGACTCGGCGGCCATCTTCAACGAAATCCAGGTGCCCGTCTGGTCGACCGCCGTCACCACCGGCGGCGCGGGCCACATGAACCTCTTCCCCGAGGACATCAACCTGCCCATCGCGTGCGGCAAGGTGCTCGTGCGTCCGGGAGACATCATCATGGCCGACGACGGCGGCGCGATCGTCGTTCCCCCGAGGCTTGCCCCCAAGATCATCGAAATAGCAGGCGAGCGTGACGAGCATGAGGTATTCGTCCGCATGAGGCTCCGCGAAGGCGGCGAGCTCAACAAGTACTACCCCTTCAACGAAGAGGGCCTCCGCGAGTACGAGGAGTGGCTCGCGGCGCAGGGGTAGGATCGCATAGCTTCAATTCAGAGTCGTCCGTGGGTGCCGGGTGCCTGCGGGCGACTTTTTGTGTCAGCGATGGATTTTCGAAACACAAGCCAACGCTACGCCGAAGCAACAACATGTTTACCCGTCAAACTTCCGTAGACTCTTCGTATTCACTAATGATCCTATCGCTCAAATACGAGAGGTGCTGCATTTCCGCCAATGAGTCGATTGAGTCATTAAGAGAGGAATGAACACTGCTCGTATAGAGGACCTCGATCCAGAAGTGAGAATACGGGTCTCCTAATCTCGCGGAGAACTCTTTCTCGCTTGTCTTCAGGTGCCACGATGTGCAATCGAATGTTCATGTTTGGTTGAAGAGCCAACAGGTCTGCCATACGCAACAGTCCAGAATAGATCGCGGTCGTGTGCTCAACTTCAAACGCCCTGGCCATGGAACGACCTTTCTCGAGCCAGAGCACGTCAATTTGTTCCACGGTTCTCAGGGTCGTGTCGTCATAGTTGAGAGGCAACAGGTCCAAGAAATTCTCATGCATATTGGCAGGGATATGCTCAAGTACTCGCGCCCGGTCGTTCCTTGGCACCCAAATGTGAAATCCCATCTCTGCCCCAATTTGCGCCACCTTGGCTTGATATTGGATTGACGTTCGGCTGTCCGGTACCGCCGTAGGCTCCGATGTTTCCGATTCGAGGGAGGAATCCTCGTCTTCATCGTCCGGTACCTCGACCTCTACTTCTCTATCTAGTGTACGAACTGTTCTTCGACGAGCAAGCTGACGTTTGTCTTTGTCAGTGAGTGGGTAGCTGTCCGGTTGTGAAAGCTGCTTTTTCAGTATGTCGACCAAGTAGCTCCCATCACCTTCGTCAATTTGGTTGAGAGACCCCCTAAAGAACCCAGTCCAATATGGAGTTCCCTTCTCATACTGGTTCGTTATGGTCAGGTTGCTCCAAACTTGGTCATCGCGGATCGGTATGGCCAATTCGGGATCTAACATGACAATCGGCTTGACCTTGAATCGTACAGTAAAGGGCTCTAGCTCGTTATGAATCGGACTTTCATCGTGATAGGCCTTGGATTGAACCTCCAATACTCCACACCATCGCGATAGGCGAGTCAGGTAACAGAGGAAGATGTCTCCTTCGTTAACACGCTCACGAGCCGAGCGAAGATTGCGTTCGCGAAAGCCGGTCACGGTTCCGCCTATTTCACGGAAGGCATGCCATGTTTCAGGTGTGAACAGGTCAAGAAAATATGCCATTTATCCTTCTCAATGCGGTTAGTGTGAGACGCTGAACGCTGATGATACCAGCTTTCGCGCTCCAATCCCTACGAGCCCTCATCCCCTTCACCCACATCCGAGAAGTTCGTAATCGCAACCTCTCCTTCCGGAAACTCGGCGACGATCTTAAGCTTTCCACCTACAGCCTCTACATAAGAACGCAGACTGGAAACGTATACATCGGCCCGTTGTTCGAGCTTGGAGACGGCGGGCTGGTTCACGTTGAGCGTTCTCGCGAGGTCACGCTGGGTCATTGCCCGAGCGCGGCGCAGCTCGTGGAGCGGCATTTCGGCGAGTAACTCGCGTTTCATTTCGTCGATGCGCTCACGGCGCTCCGGCGTGAAGTCTTTTGTCAGGTCGCTGAACGGGTTGCGTCCACTCATTCGATCAGTCCCTCCCTTCGCAGTTCGTCCAGATGCTCGTCGTACAGGTCGTCGGCCAACGGCACGTACTCTTCGTAGAACCTGTCATTGCCGGTTTTGTCTCCACCGATGAGAAGAATCGACATTCGCCTGGGATCGAAGGCATAGAAGACCCGAATTGGCCTTCCTCCGCTCTGCACTCGAAGCTCTCGCATGACCCCGTGACGCGAACCACGTATGTCCGAAGAATGAGGATACGGCAGATTGGGGCCGTACTCCTTCACCAACTCGACCTTGGCTGCTACAGAGTCCTGCTGGCTCTCGGTGAGTTCCTGCCACCACTCCCCAAATTCGTCCGTATACTCGACTTCCCACACCATGCGCCACATTATATTCCTAGCACGGAATGTATCGCAAGAACCCACGCCCTTACCTCAGCACCTAGCACTCAGATCTCACGATCTATTCCCCCTTCTCTGCGCTCTCCGTGCCCTCTGCGGTGAAATCCTCCCTCTCCCAGCACCTAGCACCCGGAACCCAGCACCCCTCTCCTCATTGACACATAATCGCACCCGTCGTTATCATTGAACCTAGTACACGGCGTCGCTTCTTCACGCCCTCCGCAGCGCATTTAGGAGTCCCCCGAATGGCGACATACACCAAGAGCGAGGCCCAGGACTGGGCTTGGGAGAACCTCCGGGGCGAGTGGAGCACCCTCATGACTCCATTCACCCCCGACGACGAGGTGGACGAAGACGCCCTCCGGCACAACATTCGACACGTCATCTCGCTCGGCACTCGTGGCGCCGGATGCACTTGGGGAATGGGCGAGTTCTGGAGCCTCACCCGCGAGGAGCGCCTACAGGTCTACGAGACCTTCGCCGACGAGGCTGCGGGTCAGTGGCTCATCGGCGCTCACGTGACCCACACGTCCGAGAAGGAAATGCTCCTCCTCGCCGACCACGCCGAGAGCACCGGCTTCGACCTCCTCATCGCGGCTCCGCCGTACTTCGTCACCAAGACTGAGTCACAGGTCGTCGATTTCATCCGACGTCTCGCCGATTCCACCAACCTCGCCATCATGTTCTACAACTCGCCGCAGTTCGGCATCGTCATGAGCGCCGACGGCCTCAGGCAGCTCTGCGACATCCCCAACGTCGTCGGCGTCAAGGAGGCCAGCTTCAACCGCGACCTCACCATCGAGGCCCACCGCCTACTCGGTGATACCGCCATCATCAGCGCCCCCGACGAGTGGGTCCTCTTCAAGGGCCGCGAGCTCGGCTTCCAGCAGCAGGTCATGTTCGCCAACACGTCCGATTGGCGCTTCGACCGAGCCGGCGACAACAGCTACGTCCGGTTCATCGACCGCGCCACCGAAGGCGACATCGACGACGCCATGTACGAGCAGCGTCTCGCCCCGGTCAAGGCACTCTCCGACAAGTGGTGGCAGTACACCGTGGGCAAGTTCGGCGGCGCGCTCCCGGCATCCATGTGCAAGTACTGGGGCGAGCTCATGGGCCTCCGACACGGCCACGTTCGCCCACCGCTGTCCGATCTCGACGACGACGAAAAGGAACGACTGAAGTCCGAGTTGGAGGCCGTCCAGAGCGCCTCACTCGCTACGGCAAGGGGATAACCACATGATCTTGATGGTGAGCGTTCAGAATCTCGACGAGGCCATGCACGCCCTGAAGGGCGGGGCTGACATCGTGGACGTCAAGAACCTGCAGGAAGCCCTCGTCGGCTCCGCCAACCCGTGGGTCATCGAGCAGGTCCGCGACGCAATCCCCGAGCCTCACCACGCCAGCGTCACCCTCGGCGTCGTCCCCAACCAGATCGGCACCGTCGCCATGGCGGTCTACGCCGCCGGACAGATGGGCGCAACGTCCGTGAAGGTCGGCTTCATGAACACCGAGTACGACCACGCCGCCGAGACACTTCTCGCTTCGAAGCAGGCGCTTGAGGGCACCGAAACCAAGCTCATCGGCTCCCTCTTCGCCGACAACCCCCTCTACGACGGACTCGAAGCCGACCACATGGTCAAGCTCGCCAAGGAGGGTCAGTGCGACGGCTGGCTCATCGACACCCTCACCAAGGACGGACGCAACCTCTTCGATTTCATGTCCGAGTCCGAGCTTCGCGACATGGTCTTCGACAGCAAGCAGGACGGCATGAGCACGGCGCTATCCGGCCACCTCAAGATCGACAACCTCGACGAACTCTCCCGCATCAACCCCGACATCGTCGGCGTGCGCGGAGCCGTCTGTGCCCAGGGCGAGCGCAGCGAGGGCGTCTACTGGGAGGCAGTTGCAGAGTTCAAGCGACAGCTCGACATGCGCCAGTCCGGCGAGGTCGACGTGCTGGACGGCGCGTACATGGCAAACGGCAGCAAGAACGGTGACGGCAACAATGGCTGGGTAGTCGTCGACGGGACCGGCAAGACCTGCGCCAGCATCCTCGCGGAACTGACTGAGCTTGTGGAAGCCGACTCCCGCTCCTTCGTCGAAGTCGTCATGCCCGATGTCCTCAACACCTACGACGTAGTAGTCTGGGCCGAAGAACGCGGCCACACCATCCTCACCCAGCGCAAAGACGGCGACGGCTCCATGCGGATCTTGATTCAGCCGTAGGGCACGCCGACCAACCCATCATCACACCGTCATTCCCGCGAAAGCGGGAATCCACCAACTCCGACCTCACCCTCCACCGCCCTCCCCCTTTGCGCTCTCCGCATTCTCCGTCATCTTCTCGATGAACGTGATCAGGTCGATCAGCTCTTCTTCGCTGATTCTGCTCACGACGTTGGCGTAGTGCTCTCCCACCCGCCTCATGCACTCGATCGCGAGAGCGCGGCCCTCGTCGGTCGTCTCCACCCTCACGACGCGCCGGTCCGCTTCGGGGCGCGCCTTCCAGACCAGTCCCCTGTCTTCCAGTTTGGACACAAGACGGCTGATGCGTCCAACATCAAGAGGGACATGCTCCGCGAGGCCGGAAATCGTGATCGATTCGTTGCTGAAGCAGGTCGCGAGAACCGAGAACTCCCCGACGGCAAGCTCGAACGGAGACACCCGTCCCTCAATCCCCTGATACATGATGCTCACCAATCTCATCAAGTCGCTCTGTAGTGTGCCGATAAGCTCCTCGAGCGACGGCCTTTGAGCCCCGCCTCCATCCTCATCTCCCTCCAAAGAAGGCTCAGGCGAATCCGCCGCCTGCGCGGAATGATTCTCCCCCTCTTCCCACGCCGATATCATCTTCTGCAAGACGGCCATGCAGCCGACCAGTTCCTCATGACTGATGTCTTTCACGAGAAGGACATAGTATTCCTGCACCCGACCCATTAATGCCGGCATGAGAGACGCGCCCTCCTCCGTCACCCTCAGACGCACCACGCGCCGATCGTCCCTCGTGCGAATCTTTTGAAGCAGCCCCTTGTCCTCCAGTCGGGTCGTCGTGCGACTCATATGTCCGTAGTCAAGGGGGACGAGCTCCCTCAGGTCTCTGATCGAGGTCGGCCCCACGGCCAGGCAGACGCTGAGGACCATATACTCCACGGCGTCGACCCCATAGGGAGAAAGCTGGTTCTTCAGTCCCTCGATGAGGACTTGGACCAGCGTCTGCAAGTCACCCTGCAGCTTGGAGACTCGCTCGTCTATCGATTCACCCGCACTTCGATTGCTCATGTCAACTGTTGTTCCTTGATACTGTTGACAGCAAAATATATCAAAGCCGCTCAATGCTGCAAGGCAAATTCATATCTGTTGCAATGCCGTTAACCTACCGTTAAGTTGTTGCAGAAGTTTTTCATTCGCGTTACCGGGGTGTTTCATCAGGATGTCCAATCCTAAAAGCCTTGCCGAGTCCTCGAGGAGGCTCTCCGTAGCCGGCAAGGCCCTTACGATGGGACGCAGCATCCCGGCGCCGCTTCCATTTGGATACGACAGATAAGCGGGTAAGCCCTCTCACGTGAACGGGTGAGGGCCAGACCCTGCCCAGTGCCCCGACACGGGGGCGAGAATCCCGTGAGACCACCTATAGAGAGTGTGATGTCACTGCAAATCGGGAGAACCAAGCGCTACAATCCACACGCATGATCCGCCATCTCCCCCTCGACCCCCACACCAACCACCCCTTCAACCTCCAAAACTGCCTCGAAGGCAGACAGGACTTCCGTTGGCGCAAGCTCCCCGACGGTTGGCACTCCGGCGTACTCAACGGCACCCTCATCCACATCCGCCAGCCCGACGACCGCCTGACCTACCGATCAGCCCCCGACGCCGACCTGACCGACCTCCTCACCCGCTACTTCCGCCTCGACGACGACATCGACGCCATCTACACGGACATCACCGCCCGCGACGAGCACATAGCTACGCTCATACAAAAATACCCCGGAGTCCGCATCATGAGGCAGCCCGACCCATGGGAATGCTTGGTCTCCTACATCTGCTCCGCGAGAGCAAACCCACCCAGAATCGCCCGCCGCGTAGAGCAAATTGCAGCCCAACTTGGCCGACCACTAACTCTCAACGCCGAGACCCGCCACGTCTTCCCCGACCCTGAAACCGTCTTCGATGCAGGCATCGACCGGCTACAACAAATGAACCTCGGCTTCGACCGCGTCCCCCAAGCCATCATTGAGGCCGCCCAACGCATCCTCGACGGTCGCCTCGACCTGCACCGCCTCGCCCAACCGGCCATCTCCTACGGCGAGGCCGTCTCACGGCTCACCGACCTCTACGGTGTCGGTCCCAAGATCGCCAACTGCGTCGCTCTGTTCGCGCTCGACAAGACCGAGGCCTTCCCCGTCGACTCCCGCGTCCGAAACACCGTCAAGAGACTCTACCCGTCCCTCACCCACTCCACCGACCAAGACATCATAAACTGGGCCCAAGACCGCTTCGGCCCCCACGCCGGCTACGCCAATCAGTTCCTTTACATGGCCTAAGCAGGCTCCAGAATCACCGTCATCCCCACGCACATCGCAGGTACCCAGCACCTAGTCCCCTGAACCCAACATCCCCTCCAGCGCCGCCCTCGCACCCGCCGCCATCCACGACCCATCGTCCCCGCACGTCACGAACCGGCATCCCTCGTCGATCCAGAATCTCGCAAGCTCCACGTCCCCCATGGAGATCCCTGGAATCTTCCCCGTCTTGTGACACGCCGCGATTACCGACCGGATTGCCGCCGTGTGCTCAGGCGTCCCCGGCGTCGTTGCCATCGACGCCGACAGATCGCCCGGCCCGATCCAGCACCCGTCGATGCCCTCAACCGCCAAGATCGCCTCGGCGCTCTCCACAGCAGGGGCCGACTCGATCTGCACTGCCAAGAATATCTCCTCGTTCGCCACCTTCTGATAGCTGTCCGGGTCATCTGACAAGAACCCCGTCCCGAAGTTCCCGCCCGACCTGCCGCCCAGCGGAGGGTACCGTGCCGCGAGAACCGCCTTCTCCGCGTCCTCCACCGAGTTCACCAGCGGAATGATCACACCCATCGCCCCGATATCCAGCAGCCGCCCGATCAGGCCGAAGTCGTTGCTCCGCACTCGCGCCATCGGCAAGGCCGACCCGAGAGCGATCGCACGGAACGCATTCATCACCGATTCCTCCGTCCACGCCCCGTGCTGCATATCCACAACCACATAATCGAACCCCACCCGCGACAACATCTCCGCCGACAGAACCGACCCCAACCCGGCCTCCGCCCCAATCGACGGCTCCCCCCGCGACAACTTCTGCTTGACCGTGTTCGTTCTCATTCCAGCCTCCAAACGTTGCTTACTTTCTCGTACCTTCAATTCCCCGTCATTTGACACAACGAGTAGGCACCCTTGTGATCACCCATTCCACGCAATGCTATCTACTTCCCTCTGTGGTAAATCTCCTACTTTCTACGCTCTTCTTCCCTCTGTGATCTCCGCGCCCTCTGCGGTGAATCCGCAGAACCCATACTCTCGCCCGCGACGGCGAGTCGCTCCTCCATCACCCGGACCGCCTCCGGGTTATCGTCCACCAGGATGAAATCTCGCCCCAGCTTCGCCGCCGCCTCGCCGGTCGTCCCGCTCCCTGCGAAGAAGTCCAGCACCAAATCGCCCGGATTTGAATGCACCTTTACTATCCTTTCCACGACCCCAAGCGGCTTCTGCGTCGGATACCCCGTCTTCTCCTTGCCGTTGGTTGGCACGATGGTATGCCACCAAACATCCGTTGGCGTCTTCCCACGCGCCGCCTTGTCCGGCCCTACCAGATCGGGAGCCATGTACGGAATCCTGTCCACGTCCTCGTAGTTGAATGTGTAGTCTTCCGGGTCCTTGGCATACCAGAGGATGTTGTCGTGTTTCGCAGGCCATCTCGACTTCGACCGTCCCCCGTAGTCGTACGCCCAGACGATCTCATTAATGAACGACTCGCGCCCGAACATCTCGTCTAGGAGCACTTTGCAGTAGTGGACCTCGCGGTAGTCCACGTGCAGGAAGAACGATCCGTTCGATTTCAGAACGCGTCGCGCCTCGCGGAAACGCGGCTCAAGAAAACTGAGATAGTCGTCGAACGCGTCCGGGTAAGCCGTTGAGCCGACTTCCACCGTGCGGTATCGCTTCCCCTGGAATCCTACGCGGTCGCCGCCGTCCTCGTCGCGCACGGTCTTTAGCGACCGGCGCTCCTGCACACGCCCCGTATTAAAGGGGGGATCGACATAAATCAGGTCTACCTGCTCGTCCGGCAACGAACCGAGAACATCGAGATTATCCCCGAATATCACTCTACGCACGGCTTCTGCCCCTTACTCTACTTCCTCCCTCTCTGCGTCCTCTGTGCTCTCTGCGGTGAGTCCTCTTCCCAGCACGCAGAACCCGCACTCTCTCCGCCCGCGACGGCGAGTCGCACCTACTCGCCCTGCGAACCGTTTCGTTCTGGATTGCCCGCCTCCCACTCGTCTCGACGAATCTCCATCCGCACGAAGTCATACCCATTGCGGAACGCCGTCCGCACTTCCCGGAAGCCGGCCTTGGCGAACGACTGCCGTGCGCGGTCGTTCCATTGGAGCGTGTGCAGGTACACGCTATCGAGGTCGGTCGCCGTGAAGATGTGATCGAGCAGCGTACGCACGGCGTCAGTGCCGTAACCCGCCCCCCAGTAGCGGCGATCTCCGATCATGATGCCCAGCTCGGCCACGCCACGTCTACGGTTGATGTCGTAGTACATGCAGTTGCCGATGTGGACCCCGTCGTGCGTGTCGATGGCGAGCCGCTTGGATGTCGAGGTCGCGTACTGCATCTCCTCGCGGGCGTAGTTGCGGAATGCCTCGAACGACATCGTAATCGGTCGCGTCGCGTCCAGGCGGGACAATTCCTCGTCGACCCGCCACCCATAGTCGTCGTCGATATCGCTCTGACGCTTCTCCCGTAGGACAACCTTGTTGCCGACTTGGACTATCGCACCTTCTTCCGCCGGCTCCTGATCATCCTCGTAGAGCCATGGAAAGGCCTTTTTTAACAACCTCTGCCTCGTTTCCGTAGCTCATGGTCTTGAGAGCCTCCTCGACCGAGAACCACCTTACCTCGTCAAACTCGTTGTCATGGAGAGACGTGTCTCCACCGACCGAGTCCATCAAATAGTAGAGCACAGTTTTATGGCACCGTACTCCGTCCATCGGCCTGACGAACCAGTATTGAATGCTGTCGATAAAGCACTGGGTCTTCACCTTGAGACCCGTCTCCTCCGTTACCTCGCGGAGCGCCGTCTGCTCCCGGGTCTCTCCCGTCTCCGGCGTACCCTTCGGAAGCGCCCAGAGCTTACGGGGAGACCATTTTCCGCAGAGGACGACCTCCATGCCGCCCCCGCCGTTTCGCATGACGACTCCACCCGCTGAGATCAACTCTTCTATTGGAGGTCTTGTCGACATAAACACTCCGACCAATTCAAGTGCTGCATTCTATGTGCTACTGAACGAACGGGTCAAGGAAAGGTATTCGGAAACGCCGGGCGCACCACCACCCGCAGTTCCCACGATAGGGAGTGTTGTGCGAGAGTCTCCGAAGGCGGAAATCCAGCGCTCTCCTTGACCGCCAAACCTTCTCTGGCAAACCCATAAGCGAGCACGCCCTACCCCGGCGCCTCAACCAACCTACCATCCTGCTGATGCGAGTCAAGGAATCCCAGCAATATCCTCAGCGCCCTCCGTGCGTCTCGCGGGGACGAAATACTCTCCCCGCCGCGCTCGATGATAGCGATTAGCTCCCGGTACGCCGCCAACGGCCCCTGGACCTGGTACTGCTCCGGATGGATCGTCGTGCGGACCGGCTCCCCCCTGATGTCCTGCAGTTTCGTCAGTTCCGCTACCATCTCGGTGCCGCCTATGCGAATGACTCCATCCGGCCCGATGATCTCCAACCCACCGAGAGGCACCGTCCCCTTCACCGACCGGAAGAGTCCGATGACTCCGTTCTCGTAGTGGATAGTCCCCGTCATGCCCGGCTCGTTTTCCGGTAATTTTCCTCCGTCACCTCGATACCGGTCCCAGTGATCGAACCCATCCTCCAGGATGGCAGACACCTTCCTCGGCTCCGACTCGGCAAAGAAACTCAAAATGTCGACATAGTGAGTCCCATTGCGGAACATCATCGCGCGAGGCCCGGCCAGAACCGCCGATATTACCGTCGGCGCTCCGATTGCTCCGCTCTTGATGGTGTGTCGCACCTTTTGGTACAGCGGTATCCACCTGCGTGAGTGGTTGACTGACATTTTCACGCCGTTGGCCTCGCACGCCGCGATCATCGCGTCCGCGTCCTCCAGAGTCGTCGCAATCGGCTTCTCGCAGAATATCCCCTTCACTCCGCTTTCCGTCCCGTCGATCACGATCTGAGTATGACGATGGTCTGATGTCGCAACTGTCAGGATGTCGAGGTCTTCCCGTTCCAGCATCTCCCTGTAGTCCGCATAGAGCCGCGTATCGGGCCAACGTTCCTTCCAGGACGCCCGGAACCGTTCCAGCGCCTCCGGGTTGATATCGCAGATCGCCGCAAGCTCCACCTCCGGCATATAGGAAAGACCGCTCAGGTGCGAGTTGGAAAGCTCCCTCTCGAGGGGAGGCGACGGCTCGCCCCTGGGAGTGTTGATAACGATCCCGCTCGCACCCACGATGCCTACACGGTATCTCATGTCATGCCGTCCTCAAGAGACTCTGAAACCGCACGAAGTATACGGTCGAGACGAATGCCCGTCAAAGGGCGGATTGCAGCCGTGTTTCAAGCTCCCCGAATCGTTGCGGGAGCAAGGTAATGAAGCGAGAATCGGCCCATCGAATTGGAGCATATTCCCACGCTTGACACGTTAGAAACAATAGTATAGTGTTGCAACGGGTTCACCCTGCCGGTTCGGTTGGGAAGCGTATACTATTGTATGCACGAACCGGGCTACGGCGCTTGCCGCTAACGTGGCTGTGCGCGGGGGCTCTTTCGGATCTAAGGAACTGTTCACAGTTTCGCCCAGCGAAACTAGAGGGGATGCGTATGGCAGAGCAAGTTGCCGTAGATGCAGCGCAAGCGCAGCTCGACGAAGAAGAATTTACCGTTGCCTCCCAGTGGCAGTTGATGTGGTGGCGGTTCCGAAAACACAAGCCCGCCGTCATCTCCGGCCTTGTCCTCGCCGCCTTCTATCTGATGTTCCCTCTTGCCGAATTCATGGGTACAGGTGACCCGGCAAGAATTTCCGAATCCTACCACTACCTGCGGCCGCAGCCCATTAGATTCTTCGACGGCGGATCCTTCCGGCCCCACGTCAACGGGTTGGAGTCCTATAGAGACCCTGAAACGTTCCAGCGAAAGTACGAGGAAAACTCCGACATAAAGATCGACATTGGGTTCTTTGTAAAGGGTTTTGAGTATAAGTTCCTCGGATTCATAGAGACTGACAGGCATCTTCTCGGCTTCAGTGATTCATCCGTGTACGAGGAGCGCCCTTCCATATTCCTCCTGGGTAGTGACGATGTGGGACGCGACTCATGGTCGCGGCTCATGCTCTCAAATAGAGTATCTCTCTCGGTAGGACTCCTCGGCGTTGCCATTTCCTTTGTATTCGGAGTCGTCATGGGCGGCATATCCGGTTACTACGGAGGTTGGGTCGACACGGTGATCCAGCGCATCATCGAGGTCATGAGCGCAATCCCCACCCTGCCCCTGTGGATGGGGCTTTCCGCCGCCGTCCCGCAGCACTGGTCCGTGCTCCAAGTCTATTTAGCCATTACCGTAATCCTGTCCATCTTCGGCTGGACGGGCATGGCCCGTACCGTACGGGGCAAATTCCTCGCCCTGCGTGAGGAAGACTACGTGATGGCCGCGCGCATTGCCGGCGCCTCCGAGAGCCGGATCATGTTCAGGCACATGTTGCCGGGCTTCTACAGCCACCTCATCGCCAACATGAGCCTCGCGATCCCGGGCATGATTATCGGGGAAACGAGCTTGTCCTTCCTCGGTCTCGGCCTCAGGCCACCGGCCGTGAGCTACGGCATCATGCTCATCCAGGCCCAGCAGCCCACGGTCGTGGCGCTCTACCCATGGCTCATGTTCGTAGCCATCCCTGTTATCATCGTAATCCTGTCGTTCAACTTCTTGGGAGACGGTCTGCGAGACGCAGCGGACCCGTACGGCAAGTAATACAGAGCGAGCATATGACTACAGCAACAAACGGAAGCAGACTAGCGGAAGATGCGGTAATTCAGATCAATGATCTGAAGATCTACTACCCCACGGACGAAGGTGTCGTCCGGGCGGTAGACGGTGTCGACTTCGAGATAAAACAGGGCGAGACCCTCGGGGTCGTCGGTGAGAGCGGATGCGGCAAGAGCACCGTAGGCCGCGCAATCCTCAACATCATCGATAAGCCCGGGCGCGTTGAGGAAGGTGAAATCCTCTGGCGTCTGCCCGACGAGCGAGAGATCGACATCACAGCCCTTGACCCCAACAGCAGACTGATGCGCGCCATCCGAGGCGCGGGCATCGCGCTCATCTTCCAGGAGCCAATGACTTCCTTCAGCCCGCTCCACACGGTGGGCAACCAGATCGGCGAGGCCATCAGGCTCCACACCGACCTCTCCGAACAAGGCATCCAGGATCGCTCCATCGAGCTCCTGCAGATGGTGGGCATTCCCAACGCAGAGCAGCGACTGAAGGAATACGCCTTCCAGTTGAGCGGCGGCCTCCGCCAGCGCGCTATGATCGCAATGGCCCTCTCCGCCGAGCCCCAGCTGCTCATCGCCGACGAACCGACCACCGCCCTCGACGTGACCACCCAGGCCCAGATCCTCGAACTCCTGAGACAGCTCCAGCAAGACACCGGAATGGCCGTCATCCTCATCACCCACAACCTCGGCGTGATCGCGGAAATGGCCGACCGGGTTGTCGTAATGTACCTCGGCAGGGCCGTCGAGTCCGGACCTGTTGAGGACATCTTCTACAACCCGCAGCATCCCTATACACAGGGTCTGCTCAGGTCCATCCCAAGCATTTACACCAGGAGCGTCGAACGTCTCCCCTCCATTCGAGGCACCATCCCGCACCCCTTCAACAGGCCGTCGGGATGCACGTTCCGACCGCGTTGTCCCAACTACATAGAAGGCGTTTGCGACCGTAACGTCCCCGTCTTCCAGCCCCTGGAAGGGACGAGCCAAATGGTTAGCTGTTTCCTTCATCATTCCCCGGAAGAGGTAGGCACAAGTGGCTGAGGAGAGCATCGACCAAACTGAGAGCTTTATAGCCGAGCGACGTAATCTGCTCGACGTCCAGAACCTTAGGAAGTACTTCCCCATAACCCGGGGCTTCCTCAAGAGGGTCATCGGGCACGTCCGCGCCGTCGACGACGTGAGCTTCACCATCCAGCAGGGCGAAACGCTGGGACTGGTGGGCGAAAGCGGATGCGGTAAGACGACAACCTCGCGCTGCATCATGCGCGCCATCGACCCCAGCAGCGGTGAGATTCTCTACCGCACCGAGGACGGCCAGATCCTCGACATCGGGGCGATCGGCAAGGGCCCCCTGCGTGAGCTTCGCAAAGACATGCAGATGATCTTCCAGGACCCGTTCACGTCGCTCAACCCACGTATGTCCCTCTTGGATATCGTAGGTGAGCCACTCCTGGTCCACGGTGAACGCAGCCTGAGAGTTCGATCCGAGCGAGTCGCCGAGCTTCTGCGCCTCGTAGGATTGCGACCTGAGTACATGCGGCGGTTCCCGCACGCTTTCAGCGGCGGAGAGCGTCAGCGCATCGGCATCGCAAGAGCCCTGGCCTTGAACCCGCGTCTGGTCGTTGCAGACGAGCCGGTCTCCGCCCTCGATGTCTCCGTTCAGGCACAGGTCATCAATCTCCTGTCCGACCTGCAGGAACAGCTAAGCCTCACATATCTCTTCGTCGCTCACGACCTCAGCGTCGTCCGCCACATCTCAGACCGCGTCGCCGTCATGTACGTCGGCAAGATGGTCGAACTGGCAGAGACCGAAGAACTGTTCAGCAATCCCAAGCATCCCTACACGTCCGCACTCCTCCAGTCGGTGCCTGTCCCCGACCCGAAGATCCGTAAAGAGACCTTCGTCCTTGAAGGAGAGGTCGCAAGCCCGGCGAACCCACCGTCCGGATGCTACTTCCACCCACGATGCGCCTACAAGGTTGAGCAGTGCACCGAAGAGACGCCGGAGTTCGTCGAAGACTCCCCCGGCCACTGGGTGGCATGCCATCGCGCCAAGGAGCTCTCACTACCTGGTCTGAGCGGGACCTCCGAACAGTTCGGCGGTGTAGACGTCAGTTCCAATGGAGATGGCGAATAGGTAGAGAGCGGGCTAACGCCTGGTCTCCATATACTCCATTCCTCACTTGGGGTTGCCCATAGCCGCAGCCCCGTGCAGTTCCCTAGTTGCCGGTTATAGTCTCGCCTGCCCGCACCGTCATCACCGGGAGATAGCACCCACCCGGCCTCGTGACCCCGGCAACGTCCGCCAGTGGAAGCGCGTCTTCATCCCATCTCAGCACCGCCAGGTCCGCGCACGACCCAACTCTGAGTGTCCCGATCTCTCCCGCCATGCCCAGCACGTCGCTCGGACGAAGCGTTGCGCGAGGGAACGCATCTCGCTCGTCCATGCCCGCCGCCAGCAGTTTGGAGATCGTCCTTGGTAGATCGTGCTGCGGATTCGAACCAACATGCCGGACGTACTGGTCGGTGGAAATCGTGTCCGGCAGGAACCCGTCGGCGATGGCCGCCTCAACCGTGGGAAAGTCGAACGATGCCATGCCATGCCCAACGTCGAACAGCACTCCGCGCTCACGCGCCCGCCACGCGGCGTCAATCACCCTGCCGCCTTCCACGATGCCGTTTGGACCGATGTGGAAACAGTAGGTCAGCACGTCCCCGCTCCTGAGAAGATCAAGCTGCTGTGCGATGGGCCAGTCATAGGGTTCCCAGCGGTTGCCGAACAGAATCGGCCTATTCGTCCTCTCTGCGATTTCAATCGTGCGCTGCACCACCACCCTGGGATCAGCGTCCCCGGAGGCAGCCTGGCTCGCATTCACGGACAGTCCCCAGATAAGGTCTCCGCCATCTTCGATCGCCGCCACTCCGGCAGCTACATCCAGATCATCCACGTTGCCGAATGCTACTCTGCCCGGCACACGTTCTCCTCCCCGCGCTGCACTCATCGCGAGTCGCACTCTCGTCTTCGACCCGTGAATGATAGTGTCCCGGTAAAATGACCAGTCATCCGCCCCGCAATCGCCCTGAGAAAGTATCGTCGTAGCCCCGCGCGGCAGGATCTCCACATCCGGATCGATGCCGTACTTCCAGTCCGATGGAGCTGGATGAGTATGAAGATCAACTAGGCCCGGCAGCAGCAGTCCGTCCGGAAACTCCAGCGTCTTCGCAGCTGTCCCTGCAACGTCCTGACCCGTCGCCACGATCCGGTCGCCCTTCACGGCGACGGCCCCCGGACCGTCCAGCCCGACGTCGGCGCAAAACACCCGGCCCGCCCGGATAATCAGGTCATATGTCGGTTCATTCATCGTCAATATCTCCGTTTCGATTTATCAATCGGCGCACAACCTACTAGACCCCTCACCAGCCGGCAACGCCGCCTGCGCGACTGTCACCGTCATTCCGCTCCCGTTAGTCTTCAGTAGAACCCGTCACGACACCCCTTACCTCTCAGCATCCAGGCCTGTAAACCTCACCGCCGACCGTCCTCCGTACACCTTGTTGATGTTCAGTAACAATGGAGTAATGTGCTCGACGAGCACCGCGTTTCTCAGGCCTCCCCCATCTACTGTACGGATGCCCGGAATTTTCCTCGCCAAGGCCGCGACCTCCTCCTTAGCCTCCTCATCATCAGAGCACACAACCACGTCTGAATCGACTCGTCGGTCCGGGTCCAGTAGGTCATGCGCGCTTATGGTCTGGAATGCGGCCACGACCCTTGAGTCCGGCAGCGTCTCTTGCGCCTCCATCGCTGCCGAACCCGCTTCCAAAGACACGTAGCTTGCACCGTTTTGGGCAAATCTCAGAGGTACAACAGTCGTCACGACAATCTTCCCCTTCAAAGCGTCGGCAAGGGGTTCAAGCACAGGACGCTGTGCGGCGTATGGGACCGTTACAACAACTGTGTCCGATTGCGTCGCTGCGTCCTCGTTCAGCCCTCCCAGGACCGACACGCCGGACAATCGCTTTGCCACTCGTTTCGCCGCATCGTGGGCTCGCACCACTTCCCGCGACCCGATGAGAATATCGTGACCGGCAAGTGCGAAACGCAATGCCAGCCCTCTTCCCTCCGGTCCGGTGCCGCCGATGAGTCCGATCATGGGCGTAATCTACCTGCACTTGCACTCCTCCGCAAGACCGTCTCAAACCTCGAAGTCTTTCCATCGCCCCCTCTGACAAGCATCAGCGTGATGGTAACTCTTCAGACTCCCCGAGAGACATTCCGATAAGCAAACCACCGTCATACCCGCGAAAGCGGGTATCCACAGGGGCGGCTGACAGGTGTATGTAGAATGGGATTGCAGCTATGATCCGGCCACCGCAACCCTGTCATTCCGAGCGCAACCCTGTCATTCCGAGCGTAGCGAGGAATCTAAAATCCATCACCGCAAGACCGGACGGCCAGAGCCTCGCTTCTCATCATGACCAACAGTCAAAACAGGTGAGAATTCTCCGTGTCAGCTTTACGTTATGACAGACATTTTAGATTCTTCGACTCCGCTCCGCTGCGCTCAGAATGACAGTGAGGGGGTTCCTTTCTCATTCATGGAACCGGATTGATGGTCAAATACATACCCCTGTCAGCACTGGAGGCCGTCTCATAATTCAGCAGCATACATTTCTCTAGCAAAGCACACCACGATTACCGTCGTTGTAGGTATCAATCATTACGATAAAACTCGTCTCTATCGTCATTCCCGCGAAAGCGGGAATCCACAACTTGCTGACAAGAGAGTCTGATGAATTATGAGACGGCCTCACTGGGGCAGGGAGCGTTGCTCTCATAAACTCCAAACAATCTCCCCTTTCCGAATTGGCTGACTTCCAATTCCCGTATAAGATATCGGATAATCGCTAGCAGAAATCCGTTACACCATTTACGATTAATGTCTGTTATGCCTCGTGAAGGGACAGCGACCTCGGAGTGACAACGTGACCCGCACCTCTACAGCAGGACTCATCGCGGCTGCAGTCTTCGCAGCGCTGGTCCTCCTCGTCATGCCCACACACGCCCAGACGGGCGACATTTCGACCGTCGCGGGAGGTGGCGTGGGTGACGGCAGCACGCCAACGCTCGCCGCCCTCACCTCTCCGGCCGGCGTCGTTGTTGACAGTAGCGGCAACATCTACGTCGCCGACAGCGCAGCCCACCGAATCCGCAAGATCGACAATGAACGAAACATAATCTCCACCATTGCGGGAAATGGCAATGCAGGCTACTCCGGAGACGACGCCCCCGCATCCAATGCCACCATAAACTCGCCATTCGGGATGGCCATCGACGCCGATGACAACCTCTACTTCGCAGACTCCGGCAACCACCGCATTAGAAAAATCGACCTTGCAACCGGACTTATCACCACCGTCGCGGGTTTCGGCAGCCCTGGCTTCGAGGGCGACGGCGGTCACGCCCTGGACGCAGCCTTTAACTCCCCTCATGGAGTGGACATAGACCGCTACGGCAACATATACATCGCAGATACGTACAATAACAGGATTAGAAAAGTCGCCGCGCTGAGTGGAATCATAACCACCATCGCCGGCATTGGCATTGCAGGGTCCGGAGGTGACCACGGGCTGGCCATAGAGGCAGACCTGGCTCAGCCCAAAGATGTGGCCGTGGATGACATAGGCAAGGTCTACATTGCAGACACCGGCAACCACCTCATCCGCGTGGTTGATGTCAACGGCATTATATCTACCCTCGCAGGCACGAGGGGCGCCCCCGTCGATCCGGTTACCGTGGCGGCCGCCAGCAAAGCGCGCGACGCCGTACTGCGAACCCCACAGAGCATCGCACTCGACGATGAACAAAGAAATCTCTATGTCGCCGACACCGGCAACAATCTCGTTCGGAAAATTGTCATCAACAACATTTTTGAAGATTCGTTGGTCCTTACCGAGGCCGGCTCCGTCGACGGGTCGCCGGGATATGACGGCGAAAACAAGGGCCCCATCCTGTCGAGTCTTGACTCGCCATCAGGCGTCGCTGTCAATTCTGACCGCGAGATATTCATCTCCGACACCGACAATCAGAGAGTGAGAGCCGTAGTCTTTCCTGATAATAGGAGGACATCGATACTGGTCACGATCGCTGGAAACGGAGAAACGTCCTTCTCTGGTGAACGGGCTCCGGCGGCTGATGCGACACTCCACTTCCCCAGCGATGTTGCAATTGACTCCGATGGAAATATCTATTTCTCGGATACCGCCAATCACCGCGTGCGCCGTGTAGACCGCGAAACAGAGCTGATACGGACTGTCGCAGGAACTGGGGCAGCTGGAAGCTTGGGGGAAGGTGGCCAGGGCATCAATATTCGCCTGAATTCGCCCGAGGGCTTGGCCTTAGACTCCAATGGGGATCTGTACATAGCCGACACGGGCAACCACCGTGTGCTCAGGTTGGACATTGCAAGCGGAGTCATAAGCAGAATAGCAGGCGACGGTAACGCTGCCTTTAAGGGCGAGAACATTGATGCCAAAGAGGCCAGCCTTAATGGCCCCACGGCACTCGCCGTCGATGAAGACGACAATCTCTATTTGGCCGACTTGAGGAACAACCTCATCCGTGTGATCGACCTGGATACCAACCGAATTTCAACGCTGGCCGGTAACAACCAAACGGGCTTCTCCGGAGACGGAGGCGAGGCGAGAAGGGCCAGGCTCGCCAAGCCTGAGGGTGTTGCCGTTGACCCAAACGGCAACATCATAATTGCCGATACCGGAAATCGCAGAATTCGCCGCGTGGACGCTGACGATAGGACTATCTCTACCATCGCCGGAGACGGCAATGGGATCTACGCCGGAGACGGAGGACCTGCAACACGGGCGAGCATGTCGTCGCCTCGAAGAGTGGCGGTGGGCCCGGACGGCGCTGTCTTCATCTCAGACGCCCTCGACCATCGCATTCGAGCAATTAAGTCGGACGGCACCATGACCACCGTTGCCGGAAACGGCGTCATCACATTTGCTGGAGACGGCGGCCCCGCCCTCTCCGCATCCTTGAATCGTCCCCTGGGCATGACGGTCGACGCAGAGGGCAATCTCTACTTCGCCGACAACCAGAACAACCGCATCCGCGTCATCGCCGCCCCGGTCGTGGAGGAGCCGACGCCGACGCCTGCTCCGACCGACACGCCGACTCCGGTCCCAACCCCGACCCTCACGCCGGAACCCACTCCGACCGCGACCTCAACGCCGACACCTCGTCCGCTGCCGGATCTCGTGCCCGCCGGATTGCAGTACGAAATCGGCCAGCCGCCCCTCTGCAGGACCAACGACGCCGAACCGGAGTTCCCTCCAATCACCTTCAGCGTTGTCGTCCGCAACGATGGCTCTGTAACCTCAGATCCCTTCTTTGTGGAGATCAACGGGGTCGCCCGCGCTCCCGTCGCTGGACTCGGAGGACTCAATTCCGCTGTCTTGCAGGTCACCGGAATCACCCCCGGAGAGAATACCATCGTGGTGGACGTAGCTTCACAGGTGGAGGAATCCGACGAGAGTAACAACACGACCAAATTCGTTGTCGTGCTTCCAACCCTTCCGCCAATTCCGGTATGCACTCCCACCCCGACACCGGTGCCGCCTACCGCCACACCCACAAACACGCCCACGCCGCTCCCGACGAGCACTCCCATACCCGTGCCAACACATACCGCAACGCCGGCGCCGCCAACGACAACGGCTGTACCGTCAACGTCGACGCCGGAGCCGACGGCAACGAGTGTTCCTCCAACATCAACGCCGACGCCGGAGCCAACCGGCACTCCCACGCCCGTGCCTGCCAATACGCCTGTCCCCGCAACACCGACCGTGATACCCGCGGCGACGCCCATCATTGTCATCGTTACCGCGACGCCCACTGCCGTTGTCGAGGTAACGACGGAACCGGAAGACGACGGACTCAACCTCGGGCTGATTATCGGCATCGCCGTCGTCGGAATACTCGCCGTCGCCATACTCGTCGGCCTCTTCGTCTCCTATCGCCGCCGCACCTTCGGCCAATAGTCCGCATCGGCTGACAATTCCCCATCCGCGCCCCCTCACGTCGGCGTACCCGGTGGTCCCCCCACACCCTCAGAACCACCCCGTTCGCCCTGGGCAGCGTTACGCCCCGCGCGCCCTTCGGCAAGCTCCATAGCCGGCCCCGTACTCGATACGGGGCCCAACGGGGCCGTAGAGGGGTGTCAGTAACTGCCTTGAACACGACCTCTATTCCCCTCTGTGATCTCTGTGCCCTCTGTGGTGAATCCCCTCTCGCACTGACTTCGGCAAGCGGATGGCGTAGACTATTTCTTCAAATCATGAGGGTCGCAAGGCCCCCGAAGCTAGAGGCAATGCGACATGGCACACACCGTCAGCGTTTCGAATTACAACTACGAACACGTAGAGGGTTGGGGAGAGTTCCCCAGGGGTGGCGTCGTCTCCGATATTGCCACGGACTCCGAGAGACGCGTATACGCCTGCGTGCGCCTACGACAGGGACCCGATGGCAACGAGGGCGAGATGTGGGTATTTGATCGGGAAGGGAAGTTGCTGGACAGGTGGGGCCGCGATATCTTCACCGTCCCGCACGGCCTTTTCATCCATGACGACGTGCTGTACCACGCCGACGCGGGCGACCACACCGTAAGGAAGTTCACTCCCGACGGCAAGACCCTGATGGTGCTGGGCACTGAGGGTGAGCGGGGCCCGGAGGGCGAACCCTTCCGCTCGCCCACGAACGCGACCATCGCGCCATCGGGCGACCTGTACGTGTCGGACGGCTACGAACAGAACCGCTGCCACTGCTTCACCTCCGCTGGAGAGTTGAAGGCATCCTGGGGACGCGGAGACGCCGTCTACTACCAGATGGCCGCGCATGGGGAGATCACCGGAGAGGTCGGCGACGGCCCCGGAGAATTCAATCTGCCGCACGGAATCGTGACCGGACCCGACGGCCGGGTGTACGTCATCGACCGGGAGAACGGGCGCGTGCAGGTGTTCACGGCCGATGGCGAGTACATCACCGAGTGGAACGACGTGCCCGGCGGCAACGACGCCGTGGTCGACGACGACGGCGTGATGCACATCGCCGGCGGTTACGGATCGATCATCCTGAAGACCCTGGACGGCGAGACCCTGGGATCGTGGGGTGAGAAGGGTGAGGAACCCGGCCGCTTCGGAGGCGCTCCTCACGGGATCTGGATCGACTCAGCCGGCGATGTTTATGTGGCGCAAGTGGGAGCACAGCTCGCGCTGGACAAGTTCGCGCGCGTGTGACCACGTCATCACAGTCGGCACGGCTAAGTTGACACGGTTCTCCGCTTTCACAGCCCCTCGCTCCATCCCCTTGCCCTCAAGCGAAAGGACGACGGGAGGTGAAGGTATTCCAAGAACACGGGCCTGCCATATCACAGGTGATATAATCCTCCGCGCGGCGGCAGGCCGCCATCTTGTACTTAGAGGTCAGGGATGGACTTGTCTATGAACGGCGAGCAGATGTATGGGTCGCTGGGAGTCCGACGGATCATCAATGCGTCGGGGACTACCACCATGTGGGGCGGTTCAAAGCTGAGGCCTGAAGTTGCCGAAGTGATGCAAAAGACCTCCTCCGTCATGGTGAATCTCGGGGATTTGAACAAGGCTGCCGGCAAGGTGCTGGCGGAAATATGCGGCGCTGAGGCGGGCCTGGTCGTCAGCGGCTCCGGCGGAGGCCTCACCATGCAGGCGGCAGCAGTCATTGCCGGAAGCGACCCCGCGAACATGGTACGTCTGCCTGACACCACGGGCATGAAGAACGAGATCATCATCCACAGGAGTCACCGCTTCGGATACGACCAGCTCTACCGCGCGGCCGGGGCCAAGTTCGTGGAAATCGGCGACGGTAGGCGCTGCTATCCGTGGCAGCTGGAGGCGGCCTTCACGGAGAATACCGCGGCGGTGGCGTACCTGTTCGCGCAGTTCGTGTCACGACGCGCCATTCCCCTCTCCCAGGTGTGCGAGATCGCCCACGCGCGCGGAGTGCCCGTCATCGTCGACGCCGCGTCGACGCTCCCTCCACGCGACAACCTGCGACGGTTCATTCGCGAGGGCGCCGACATGGTTATCCTGAGCGGTGGCAAGGGCGTTCGCGGACCTCAGGGCACCGGAATTCTCGTGGGCCGAGCCGACCTGATCGAGGCTGCCGCCGCCAACGCCGCACCGAACTCCTACCTCGGCAGGAGCATGAAGGTGGCCAAGGAGGAGATCATGGGGCTGGTGACGGCCCTAAGGATATTCGATGAGGAGGACGAGGCCGCCGAGACGGTCCGCTACCGGGAAAAGGTACAGCAGGTTGTCGATGCCCTGATTGAAGTGCCGGGAATACAGGTGTCAGTCCAACACGATGAGTGGAACTACTTGGTGCCCACGGCGTTGATCGAATTCACCACGGAATGGAACGGCCCGAGTCGGGATGAAGTCCTGGAGGCAATGGCAATGGGCGACCCTGCGGTCCACCTTCACCAGCTGGGCGACCCCGATGAGCTGGGCGTCGACCCTATCAACCTCGATCAAGAGGAGTTGGAGACCGTCATCAGGCGGCTGCGCGAAGAGCTGCTAAGGCCCTTGCACAGGTAGAAGGCGCAAATGGAATGTTCCCGTGGTGGGGACTGGTCCCCACCACGGACACGAAGTGCTGAGCTGCCGGGCTAAGCGGCCGGAGCCTGGGCCTCGGCCTCGACTCCCAGCGAGTCGATCCCGCGCCGAACCTGTCCGAGAACACCGGACATGCGCTCTTCGAGGTCAAAGAGGGTCTCGCGCGCATACCTGTTAGCGCCCTCGCGCCGCTCGGCTGCGACCCGCTCGGCTTCGTCGAGCAGGCGGTAGGCCTTCCGCTGGGCCTCCTGCATGATCTGCTGGGCTTCCAGCAAGGCCCCTTGGTTCATCTCTTCGGCCTTCTCGGAGGCAGCCCGCAGGATCTCCGTTTCGTTGACCTTGCTGAGATGCTCCTCACGCGCCGCCGACATGACCTGATCGGCCTCTTCGGTAGCCTCGTCGCGAATCCGCCGCGCCTCAAGCTCGGTATGGTTAAGGATGCTCTCCTTCTGCTTGAGAATCTCCTTCGCCTCGAGAATGTCGGCGGGGATGGTCTTACTCAACTGCTCGGTGACTGCCGCCAGGCGGTCGAGATCGACCATGACCTTCTTCCGCATTCCGGGGACGCGAGTCGCGGAACTCGAGATCTCTTCCAATTCTTCGATGACTCTGATGATATCTATGACGCTCCTCCTTGGCAGAGCCCCGACACTACGAGGCCGAGATGTATTTTTCCTTCAACCTTGCGGCGACGTGCTGCGGCACAAGGCCGTCAACGTCGCCGCCTAGCTGCGCTACTTCTTTGATGCGGCTGGCGTATACAAACTGGTACTCCAGGGAGCTCATCATGCACACAACCTCGATGTTCCGGTTGAGGTGCCGCCACATGTGGGTCATCTCGAACTCGGTCTCGAAATCGTAGCCCGCCCGAAGTCCTCGCACGATGAAGCCGGCCCCGAGTTCCAAGGCGAGTTCGGTCGCCAGTCCGGAGAATTTTCGTACCTCGACGTTTGACACGTCCCTTATTGACTCGCTGAAGAGGCTGATCCGCTCAGAGGTGCTGAAGAGCGCCCGCTTCGGCGGAGAGTCGTACACTGCCACTACAAGACTGTCAAATAGCGTCGACGCCCGACGGGCTATGTCGACGTGACCGTTGTGTACAGGATCAAACCTTCCCGGATACACCGCGCTCGTCACTCCTATCCTCCGTTGCGATACAGGGAGACCGTTGTGTCCCCGTATCGTCTTCTCTTCCAAATGTTCAGGTCGCCGTAGTTGTCGGCCATCTCATGTCTGCTGGCGTGCTCTGCGACGACTATTGCCTCTTCATCGAGAATGTCTTCCTTCTGTAGACCGTCCAGCAACTCTTCCCAGGGATCGCTCCGGTAAGGTGGATCGGCCAGCACGAGATCGTATCTCGATCTAAGCGTCCTTATAACCCTTTCAACTCTTCCGCGAGTGACTCGACTCCGCTCGGCGAATCCGAAGTCCTCGATATTCCTCCTGATGTAACCGCATGTCTTGAGGTTCGATTCCACGAACTCTGCCGTGTCCGCGCCCCTGCTCAAGGCCTCGATCCCCAGAGCGCCCGTTCCTGCGTACAGGTCAAGGACTCTCGCGCCGATCACCGATTCCGGTCCGATGAGCGAGAAGATGGCGGATCGCACCTTCTCGGATGTCGGTCGGAGCCCTAGGCCACCGTATGACCGGAGCTTATGCCCCCTTTTACTGCCCCCCGATATTCGAGTCTCCATGAGTATCCTGCCCAATCGGATGAACGAACGAGCATCGGGCGCGAGACCCAAATGAACTTCAGCACCTCAATTGTTAGAGCCAGATCTAGAACTGTCACTTCCATTCCACGACGCGGGCACTCGGTTTAAGCCCCAAAGTGAGTTCGATATGACGAATGCTAGCATCAAGTTGGAGATAGTCAAAGTAGTTTTACGACCATGTTTTTAGAAATGAACTAAACAAAATCCAACTTTCCCTGCCAATACACGGCACAATTCCCGGATCCCCCACTCTCCATGTCCACCGTCATTCCCACTCCCGAAGACCTTTGCCTAACCCCCTGGAGAGAGCTTGCCCCGTACCCCGATACGGGGCCGGAATCCACCATCCCTCTCTGTGCTCTCCATGTTCTCTGTGGTGAATCCTCCCCCTCTGCGGTCTCTGCGCTCTCTGCGGTGAATCCCCCGCCCTCTGCAACCAACCGCGCTTTTGACAACCACTGACACCACCCCTAACATAGAACACATGAACTATTACAAAGACCTCCGACTCGACGAACTCGGCATCTCCTCCGACGAGGAGGCCGAAGAACCGGAATTTGAGAATGTTACGGAATGTTACAAAATGTTACAGAATTCCCCAAAAATTCAGACCCTCGTCTCTCAGCGCCGCTCCGCAGTCGAATCGTCACGCCCGCAGGGAAACTTGGACCCCGACCACCACGCCGGACAGGAAACCGGGGACCGCCCCGGCATGGAACTCCCGACGGTCGAAATCCCCGTCTACTGCGACTGCTGCCCCCATAGGCCCAAGAAAATGGCCGTCATCCAACCCCATGCCATCCAGATCATCAGTCGGCGCAGCGGAAGGAAGCACATCGCCCGCATCCCCATCCATCACCGGCCTTCCTCGTCCCCCGTTCTCGGGCTGATAGGGGTAGGTAAGATGGGATTGCAGTTACGATCCGGCCACCCCAATACTGTCATTCCGAGCGCAGCGAGGAATCTAAAATCCATAACTGCAAGACCGGACGGTCAGGGCAACGCTTGTATCGTGACCGAAAATCAAACCGGGTAAGAAATCTCCGTGTCAGCTTTACGTTGTGACAGACATTTTAGATTCTTCGACTCCGCTGCGCTGCGCTCAGAATGACAGTGAGGGAGTTCCTTTCTCATTCATGGAACCGGATTACATACCCCCTCTCCCGTTCGCGGGAGAGAGCCTGCCCCGTACTCGATACGGGGGCTGGGGTGAGGGCAAAATCCCCTTCACCACAATTCCTTCGATTCATTCAAACTACTCTTGACATACGAAGTGAATTCATGCACAATAGCCCTCGACAGGAGTAGACACCCCGCCTATGAAGATATTCATCCGGCTCATCGGATATGGCCTGCGCCACAAGGCCCTCATCGTCGGCGCATACGTTGCCATGGCCCTGTCCGTGGCGTCCGGCCTCGCCATGCCGTGGCTTGCAGGCTCCGCCATCGACGAGGCCCTCAACCGCGCCATTCAGGAAGGCAAGCTGACCGTCCTCTTGTTCCTCGGGGGTTCAATCCTTCTCGCAGGCGCCTTGAGGGGGATCTTCAGCTACGCGCAAAACTACCTGGCAGAGGCCATCTCCCAGAAGACCGCCTTCGATATCCGCAACGATATCTTCACCCGGCTGCAAAACCTCAGCTTCGGCTTCCACGACAAACAGCAGACCGGCGACCTCATGTCGAAGGCCACCGCCGACGTCGAGGCCGTACAGAGGTTTATGAGCACTGCCCTCATTCGCGGCCTCTCTATGGTCGCCACCTTCGTATTCGTGGCCGTCATCATGGCCTCCTTCAACTGGCGGCTTGCCATAGTCGTCATGCTCTTCGTGCCCCCCGTCCTCTGGCGCGCCTTCCACATGTCCCGCAGGCTCCGCCACACCTGGGGCGCCGTACAGGAAGAGACCGGCAAGATGACCGCCGTGCTTCAGGAAAACATAGCGGGCATCAAGGTCGTCAAGGTCTTCGGCGCTCGAAGGTACGCCGAGGAGCAGTTCGCCGAACGGTCCGACGCCGTCCGCGACCTCACCTACGATGCCACAAAGCAGTTTGCGTTCCACGGTTCTCTCATGACTCTCATATTCACCGCAGCCACCGGCGCGGTACTCTGGTTTGGCGGACAGGAAATCGTAGCCGAACGCCTCACCGCCGGACAGCTTGCTTCCTTCATCCTCTATATAGGAATGATGGCAATGCCCGTCCGCATGATGGGATTCATGGTCAATATGTTCTCAAGGGCACACGCCGCCGGTCAGCGCATCTTCGACGTGATCGATGCCGAGTCTTCAGTCCAGGAGCGGCCGAGCGCCCGCCCCCTCAACGGCGTCAGTGGACACGTCAAGTTCGATCGCGTCTCCATGAGCTACGAGCAGGCTGACACCCCCGCCGTCCACGATATCGACTTCGAAGTGCTGCCCGGACAGCTCGTAGCCATCCTCGGCGCTCCCGGCTCCGGCAAGAGCACCCTCGTCCACCTCGTCCCCCGCTTCTACGACGTGACGGGGGGCGCAATCACCATCGACGGCATGGACGTTCGCGATGCGACACTCTCGTCCCTGAGACGTAACGTTGGCATCGTCATGCAGGACGTCTTCGTCTTCGGCGCTTCCATTCGCGACAACATCGCCTATGGCGCAGAGAACGCCACAACCGAACAGATCATTGAGGCCGCAAAGATAGCCCAGCTCCACGAGTTCATCGAGCAGACGCCGCGAGGCTACGATACCTGGGTCGGCGAGCGTGGCGTCCGCCTCTCGGGCGGGCAGCGCCAGCGACTCGCCATCGCCAGGACCTTGCTCATCGACCCCCCGATACTCATTCTCGACGACTCCACGTCCAGCGTGGACATGGGCACCGAGTACCAGATACAACAGGCGCTCCAAGAGGTGATTTCGGGACGAACGACCTTTGTCATCGCCCATCGCCTCTCCACCGTCCGACGCGCCGACCTGACACTCGTCCTCGACAAGGGCGAGATCGTTGAGAGCGGCTCGCACGACGAGCTGATGGCGCTTGACGGCTTCTACAAGAACATCTACGACATGCAACTTCGACCGCAGCAGGACGAAGCATCCCTGACTAGCTCCTAGTCCGCTAAGGGATGAGCTTTCCGTCCTCCAGCGCAAAGCAGCGGGGCGAGAAATGAGGAGCGGCCTCAACCGCCACCCGCTCTCCGGGCTGGAACCGCTCATGGTGTGGTCGCTGTGCCCTGACTACCGCACCCGACGGGAGCTCGACGAGGTACAGGTCAGAAATCCCTTGGAACGTCCTCGACAACACTCTCGCGCCGCCGTCTTCCGACCGGACCAGCTCTATGTCGTCCGGCCGCGTCATCACCTCGCACGTCCCTGATCCCTCGCCGCTCACTGAAAACACGCCAAGCTCCGTGTCAACCTTCCCGTCCACGTACTCCGCCGGCAGGAAGTCGGCCACACCCATGAATCCCGCCGCAAACCTCGTATTCGGCTCGTGGAATACCTGCTCCGGCGTGCCCGCCTGCTCGATTCGCCCCTCGTTGATGATCGCTATCCGGTCCCCCATGAACAGCGCGTCATCCTGGTCGTGCGTCACGAAGACGACGGTGACTCCCGAGTCCGCGAGAATGGTCCTGACCTCTCCCCTTATGCGCGCCCGAAGGTCGGCGTCCAGGTTCGAGAACGGCTCGTCCAGCAGAAGTACGGCCGGATTGGGCGCGAGTGCGCGGGCCAGTGCCACACGCTGCTGCTCCCCACCCGAAAGCTCATGAGGATAGCGGTCCTTAAGGTGTGTGAGCCGCACGAGTTCCAACGCATCACTCAACCGCGTCTCCCGCTCCTCTCGCCCGAGCTTATGGAGACCGAAGACCACGTTCTCGCTCACCGTTTTATGTGGGAACAGCGCGTGCTCCTGGAAGACGATGCCGACGCTGCGGCGTTCCGGCGGGACGTGAGTCTTTCGACTGGAGACCGCCGTCCCCCTTAGAGCTATCTCCCCCGCGTCTACAGCCTCGAATCCGGCAATCAGGCGCAGCGTCGTCGTCTTGCCGCTGCCGCTCGGCCCGACAATGGATAGCATCTCGCCTACCTGCACAGTCAGGTCGACCGCGTCCACAGCCACTACGTCGCCATACCGCTTCGTCACCCCGGCGCATTGCACCGCGTATGTGTTCATGGACCGTCGCCTCTAACCGAGCTCGAAGCCTCGAAGTCGCGTGTCACCAAGTAAGCCATAGGCAGTGAGGATATCACGATCAGCAAAAGCGCCGGAGCCGCCGCCTGGGCGAAGAACGCCTCCGATGAAGCCGACCACACAGCGGTTGCCAGCGTCTTGAAACCCAGTGGCCCCAGAATCAACGTGGCGGGAAGCTCCTTCATCGCGATCAGAAACACCAACGCCGCGCCCATGACAATGCCGGGCGCGATTAGAGGTGTGGTAACGGACGCCATCGTCCGCATCGGGCCGCGGCCCAACCCACGTGCCGCGTCCTCCAGACTCGGACTCACCTTGAGCAGCGCAGCCCTTGTCGCACCGAGAGACGCGGGCAGGAACAGGACAACATACGCGAACACCAGCAGCCATGCAGTCTGATACACCGGCCTCGCGTAGTTCACTGCGAAGAAGACGAGTGCCAATGCCACCACGATTCCGGGTAAGGCAAATCCCGTAAAGCTCATGCGCTCGATAGCGCCGGACAGCTTACCCGGATACCTCACCACCATGACCGCGACCGGAATGGAGCACGCCGCCGCCACAACCGCGGCTCCTCCTGAGACGACCACAGAGTTTACCGTCGCGTTCCACAGAAGTAGAAGCGGTTCGCCCGCGAGAACTCCCCTTATGAGCCAGTGCACCAGCACTCCCGCTGGGATTCCCAGAGCCAGGACCACGACGGTTCCCACGAATACAAGGGCGGGCCATTTCCATCGACCCAGGGGTACGACCTCAGTCCTCCTGGACGCACCGGAGCCGGCACGATGATACCGGAGCCGCCCTCGTGTGTACGCGTCGAGCAAGACGATCGCCAGCGCCATCCCCACCAGCGCAAGCGACAGGACTCCCGCGATGCTGCGGTCGAACGCCGTCTGGTACTGCTGGTAGATGACCCACGTGAACGTCGGGTACCGCATCAGCGAGACGGCGCCGAAATCGCTTAGCGTATAGAGCGCAACGAGCAGCGCGCCGGAGATCACGGCGGGACGTAGTTGGGGCAGCGTCACACGGTACAGAGTGCTCAGCTTGCCATGACCCAGAGTACGAGCAGTCTCCTCCAGTGCCGGATCAAGGCCTTGAAGGGCTCCCTTTACCGTAAGCAGGATATACGGATAACTCAGGAGCACCAGCACCAACGCCGCGCCCGGCAGACCATAGATGTCCGGCAACCGTTCGATCCCTAGGGGTTCGAGCATCTGCTGCAAGACCCCGCGCGGCCCCAGCACGGACACGAACAGGAACGCGCCTACAAAAGTCGGTACCACCAGCGGCATGGCAGTAAGCACCGACCATACGCGCCGATAGGGCAGATTGCTCTTGGTTGTAAGCCAGGCGATGGGCACTGCCAAAACTATCGATATCCCCGTCACAACCACCACGAGCAGGGTCGTATTGCCCAGGATCTGAAGCGTGCGTACACGGAAGAGCAACTCCCAAGCCTCTGTGGTTGCTCCCGCGCTGCGTACAACCAGATAGGCAATTGGCAGAAGCATGGCGAGGCCGACAAGCACAGCCGGGCCCACGATCATCACGGGCGGGGGTCTAGAAGAATCTTGCCGTCCCCGCCGGGGGAGGTGCTCTCCGGCAGGGTCGGCAAGTGGAGATTGTCCTGTTGCAATCACGGGATCCGCGATGCCTCCGAACTTACGTTATTCAAGGATGCCCAGTTCGCGAAGCAGACTCTGCGTGCCTTCCAGATCGGCCAGATCGGCCATGTCGACCTTCGGCTTGTTGATATCCTCAAGCGGAGTCAGAAGACGGTTCGTCTTGACTCCCTCTACAAGCGGATACTCGTATGTCTGCCCGGCGAAGTACTGCTGACCGACTGTGGAAAGCATAAACTTGAGGAACTTCTCGGCGTTCTCGCGGTTCTGGCTCGTCTTGAGAATTCCGGCGCCCGCAACCAACACAAGGCTCCCCGGACCACCTTCGGTCGGGTGATAGTTTCGCGCACCGAAGGCATCGCCCTCCTCCTGGAGGAACCGATGGAGGTAGTAGTGGTTGACAAGCCCAATGTCTATCTCGCCCGCAGCAGCAGCAGCGACCTGAGGAGTGTTCTTGGGATAGACTCCCGCTTCGTTGGCCTTTATACCCTCCAGCCACTCGGTTGTCCTCTCCTCCCCCCACAACACCCGCATGGCCGTCACCATCGCCTGGAACGAACCGTTCGTCGGAGCCCAGCCCAACCGGCCTTTCCACTTGGAGTCGGTCAGGTCGAAGATCGAGGCCGGGAGATCGTCCTCAGAGAGGCTCTCTGTGTTGTAAACGAGGGTCCGCGCGCGGCCCGAAATCCCGACCCAGAGCCCGGCGGGTGACTGCGCCCAGCTTGGTACCAGGCCCGTAACATCGCTTGGCAATACGCTGAACATGCCTTCCTGCGCTACGGCTCCCAGCCCTCCGGGATCCTGTGCAAAGAACACGTCCGCAGGACTGTTGCTACCCTCCTCTAGGATCGTTGCCGCAATCGCCCCAGTGCCTCCATACTTTGTCGACACTTTAATACCGGTCGCTTCTTGGAACTGCTCGATAATCGGCGCGACCAAGGATTCGCTTCGCCCCGAATAAACGACCAATGTTCCAGGACTGCTTGGCACTTCGACAATCTGTGGCTCCGACGTTGGAGCCGGCTGCGTCGTTGGGGCAGTCCGGTCAGAATCCGAACGACCGCCGCACGAGATACCCAAAGTTAAGGCTAGGGCCACGAATATCCATATCATTGCGTTCAATAATGTCCGCACGTTCCGTTGTACCTCCTGCTAACGTAGTGTATGCAGAAGTATATACATAGTATTTTGATTAGTCAATACTTATTTCGTTGAGTCGTCCATACATTTTCTTCGAGGTGGAGACAAAACGAAAGGGAGACGGTCAACCGTCTCCCTCGTCTGTTACAAAGCTCTATTGGGTGGGCGATTGTCTCCTAGACGACGAGCCCGACTGCTAGAACTCCCATAGCGAGCACGATGAAGGCCGCTGAGTATCGGATCGTTAGAAATGCACCCCTGGAGTGGCGGGGGGCCCTTGACCGATGTGTACGCGTAGTAATCATCCTAATCGTATTCCCTAATGCGTTAGCTTATGATCGCCTGTGACGAAATATCGCTTCCAGATTATTCTACTCCGAGTCTACTCTTTCTTGTCAAGTATGTATGGAGTTATTTCTGGGATATTTCTGCTCTGCTCCGTCCTCACACTCCACCCGTTGTGAGTAACACAGGGCACCCGACGCCACTACATGTCACGAATCCCGTCGCTCGATTCATCATCTAATTAGGTACCACATCTCTTGTGAGTAGAGTTCATGCCGGCGAAAATATTCGTTGCCAGTATCTTAGTGATAGGGCTCGCCTTCCTGATAGTTCCGGCAGCGCGCTATCTGATATGGGGACCGGAATACGACATCGATCCAATTACCGTGGATGAAGGACCAGACACGGGGGATGCCCGCGAGCTTGAGATCGTCAGGCTCCTCGGCAAGGACGCCATTCCCGCAATCCTAGAGCCGGAGTTCGTACCGGCTACGGAGGCGGAGCGATGGATGACAGAAGAGGAGGGCGTGCTCGGAGTCTCTGTCGGCGGGGAGCACAAGGCATACGCCGTGTCGATGCTGAGCAGACACGAGATCGTCAACGACGTGGTTGGAGGCAAGCCAATCGCCGTGACCTGGTGACCGCTATGCTTCTCGGGAATAGGTTATTCCCGGCTCATCGACGGTCAAGAGTACACGTTTGGCGTGTCCGGCAAGCTCATCATGAACGCACTCGTCATGTATGACCACCAGACCGATTCCCTCTGGAGTCAGTTCCTCGGCAAAGGTGTCCAAGGACCTCTTACGGGAACGACTCTTGAATTGACGCCCCTTACGCATACGACCTGGGAAGCATGGAAATCCGAATACCCCGACACGCTGGTCCTTGATAAGCGTGGACGGTACCAACGTGATCAGTACTCCGGCTACTATGCCAGCGGAGAACCCGGCGTGATTGGCGAAAGTATCAAAGACGACCGACTCGACACCAAAGCTCTGGTCGTCGGCGTCAATCTCGCAGGCAATGCCAAGGCTTATCCGCTGGGAACCTTAGCCAAGCAGGGAGTGGTCAACGACGAGGTGGGCGGCATACGTGTAGTTGTAGTCTTCGATCGGAGTTCAAACACGGGCATCATGTACGAGTCTCGCGTGGATGATCACGACCTTACCTTCGAAGCATTCGGAGAAGAGACCGGGGCGCAAGCAATGCTCCGAGACGTAGAGACAGGCTCGACCTGGAAGGCATTCATCGGTGCTGCCACTGAGGGTCCTCTCTCCGGGGCAAACCTCAAGCGGGCGCCTTCCCACCTGTCGTTCTGGTTCGCGTGGAAGGACTGGAACCCGGAAACGGAATTGTACGTAGACGACGGTTAGTATAGGCTGCCTATTCGGCAGTCCCCTGTCGACGGCGGCGATGGATGATATACCACACGGTTCCAACGACGATCGCCGCAACCGTTATTCCAACTGTCAACAGCTCAAAGTTACCTGTGAGGAAGGCCTCAATCTCCTCGCCGAATAGGAAGACCAATAGCCCAATCGTGCCGAATCTGGCACCCCGTCCAATCGCCGACGCGATGATGAACTTGCGTCTATCCATGTGCCAAACGCCGGCGGCAATGGCAAACACCTTGTAGGGTACAGGTGTGAACGCGGCGATCAGTATGGCCCAGACACCGTACCTCTCGAAGAGGCGATCAACGTAAGCCACCCTGCTTTCGCTGAACATCCTCGCGAGAATAGGCCTACCCAGCCGCATCCCCAGCGCATGGCCCACGACTGCACCCGCCACGGAGGCGACGGCGACGAGCACTCCCAGCAGGACCGCAATCGGCTGTTGGACGAGGGCCACCGCCAAGAGAAGCGGGTCCGGCGGAATGGGAAAGAAGATGGACTCGGCAAACGAACTGACAAGAAGAACGGCGATAGCCCAGTCGCTATCCGCAAAGCCCAACAGCCAGTCGGAGAGGTCGTGGAGAAGCTCCAGCATGGGGGACGGCGTCTATGCTTCCTTTTCGACACTTAGCCGGAAATCGTAGCTCTCTCCATCGATCATGACGCCGACGGTCCGGACCATCTTCTCGGTTGGGCCGACCATCGTTGCCTCAGTGGTCACAGGCTGTCCATCCTCAGTCTCGACCTTAAACGTGGCATCATCCAGCGAAATGGATATGACAGGCAGGTTTCCTTGCCGTGCGATGGACCTGATGACGGACTCCTGTTCCCGCAGTACTTCCTGGGCCTCCTCGACGGTCACCTGCTGGAAACTCACGCTCTGTCCTGGAAGGGCTTGTGCGAGGCTGGGAAGATCTGCTGATGCCACCGTGGCGATCTTTGTGTACCCACCGGTCGTACCCCTGTCGGCCAACAGGATGCGCGGGATACCGTCTCCGTGAATCTGAATAGCCCCGGGCGGATTACCGTCCGAAACAATGTCGGCTCCCTCAAGGTGTTCGATCTTCGGGCCGTCGAGCATGTAGCCCATGCGGTCCGAATCGGGATCGACCCTATATCGAGAGGTCAGGAACTTCGAGAGTGCGTTGGCGTCGAATGCGTCGTCTTGTGGTCCTAGGACAACTCGAAGCCGATGGATGCCACCGTATACCGGCGCCGTGTAGTTCTTCGGCAGTCTCTTCGGTAGGACGACGTCAGGATTGGATGGCAGTGTAGACAGTTGATCACCCGCCTGCAGCGCACGGCCTTCCAAGCCACCGAAACGTCCCTTCAAATAGGTCGACCGGCTTCCCATGAGAACGGGGACATCGATGCCGCCGTGAATGGCGACGTAGCAGCGCATTCCGTCGCGTAGATCACCAAACGCCAGGACGTTCCCCGCCTCGATTTCTACGGACTCCCACATTGGTAGAGGCCGACCGTCAATCTCGGGGGAAATATCGGCGCCGGTAACCGCGATCCAGGTGGGGGTCAAGAACTCGACCCTTGGTCCCTGGACTGTTACTTCTAGAGCAGCCGCGTCTTGGTCGTTGCCCGCCATGAGGTTCGCCAAGCGAAGGGCGAATTCATCCATAGCCCCGGATACCGGCACACCGTACCGTTGATAGCCAAAACGCCCGCGGTCTTGGACGGTCGTGAGTAGCCCTGGCTCGAGGATTTCGAAAGTGGATACGCCCATGTTCCTACGTTGAAAGCCCCTCGGCATCCTCACCCGACACAACTTGCTTCTCTATGTTTCGGTACTCCTCTTCGCCCGAAAGTGGCACGAAGCGAACCCGGTCTCCTGCCTCGATCAGTGAAGGCGGAGTCCGGTTCACATCGAATAAGCGTAAAGGTGTTCGACCAATAAGCCTCCATCCTCCCGGGCTTTCAATGGGATAGACACCCGTCTGAGCCTCGGCGATCCCGACGGAACCGGAGGGGATGGCTCCCCTTGGCGTATCAAGCCTCGGGGTGGCGATTCGTTCCGACATTCCACCTAGGTAGGGGAATCCGGGGGTGAATCCCATCATGTAGACGGGGTATTCCGTACCGGAATGGAGTTCGATCACCTCGTCAACTCCCATCTCTGCATTCTGTGCGACGTATTCGAGGTCGGGACCGTAATCACCCCCGTACAGTACGGGTAGATGGACGACGTTGACGTTCTCCTCAGGCAATTCGGAGGAACTGCCTTCCACTTCGGAGAGGCGGTCCTTTAGTTCACCAACCGAGACCTGCGTGATGTCATATAGAACGAGAATCGACCGGTAGGTGGGGATAGTGTCGATGATGCCTGGAAGGCTCTCACGCAAGATTTCCGTGTGAAGGGAGTGAACTCGGCGATTGCACTCGACGCTGATCTCGTCTCCAAGCTCGATGACAATGGCCCTGTCGCCGGCGGCAAGGAATTTCGGCGTTTCGTACATATGGAGATTCTATACGAGTTGCGACAAAGGCGTCACTGCCACAGACTCTGTGTCGAGCTGTTCACGCAGTACTTTCGCCATCTCTACAGCACCCGGAGTATCTCCATGGATACAAAGGCTGTCGGCTTCAACATCGATAGTATCGCCGTTGACGGCGGTTGCCATTCCCTCACGCACCATGCGGAGACTTCGCTCGGCAACTTCCTCTACATCGTGAAGTACGCTTCCTTCCTTCGACCGTGAGACGAGCGTGCCGTCAGGGTTTAGCGCGCGATCGGCGAATATCTCACGAGCAACGCGCAGGCCCATGTCTTGTCCTATTTCCACCCATTTGGAACCGGCCAGCGCAATCAGGATGAGGTTGGTGTCGACCTCGAGTATGGCTTCGCAAATGTACCTTGCTAGGTCTTCATCGACTACTGCACGGTTATACATCGCGCCATGAGGCTTCACGTGCTGGAGTCGTTGCCCGGACGTGAACGCCTGTAACGCTCCTATCTGGTAAATGACATCGTTCTTGGCTTCTTGAGGGGAGACTTCTATGTTTCGCCGCCCAAAGCCGACGAGGTCGGGGAAACTTGTGTGAGCTCCGACTGCCACGTCATGGGCCTCGGCCAGCCGAACGGTCTCACGCATCCACTGAGGGTCTCCAGCGTGAAACCCGCAGGCCACGTTTGCGGAGCTGATGTACTTGATGACCTCTTCATCGAGGCCCATCTTGTACATTCCGAAGCTCTCACCCATGTCACAATTGAGGTCTATTCTGTCTGCCATGACGAAGGTCCTTCATGGGGAAGGGTAGCACAAGACAACGCCGTACTGTCCTTAATTTTATGAGTCCCCGGCACTGTGAAGCGCCGGGGACTGCTACATTGTCTTGAGGAACGGAGTTGTTTACAAGAAACCGGGCCGGAGAGGTTAACTACTCTTTCAGCCCTGCTGTGTCGCCCAACAATATCAGGATGGGAACAGGCGCGAGGCGTGAACTCCTCGCGCCTGTTCTACGTCTTCCTACAGGTCTAGTGAACGATAGCGCAGACTGCGTAGACGGTGAGCTTCCAGCTCGCGGCGTTGTCACCGACTTCGGTAGCGGTTGCGATCCATCCACCAGGAGTCTCGCCCGGCAGACCGGTCGGGCGGGAACCTGCGATGGCAACACCAGAGGCAACTGAACCGTTAGCCAAAGTAACCAAGCCACCGCCGGCTATGGCGGTCAGTTCTGATCCGGACTCTTCGCAGAGCACTGTTACGGACTTGCTCTCGCTGTCCAACTCGCTATCTTTCGAAACGATCTGAAGCCCGCTTACACCGGGATCACCCTTTTCACCCTGCGGACCGTGCGGGCCTGCCTCACCCTGCTGTCCAACAGGACCACGCTGTCCGGCAGGACCTTGAGGTCCCTGTTGGCCTTCCTGTCCTTGCGGGCCAGCCTCACCCTGTGGGCCTTGAGCTCCCTGTGGGCCTTGAGCTCCCACCGGTCCCCGTTGGCCTTCCGGTCCTAGCGGGCCAGTCTCACCCTGTGGGCCCTGAGCACCCTGTGCGCCTTGAGCTCCCTGCGGGCCCTGCTCGCCAGTAATGCCTTGAGGTCCTCGTTCTCCTTGAGGTCCCGTCGCTCCTTGCGGTCCGGTATCGCCCTTTATACCACGCTGGCCGATGGGACCCTGAGGTCCGACGGGGCCTTGTGGTCCCGGAGGGCCTTGTGGTCCTCCCGGATCGCCGGTGTCGCCCTTCTCACCTTGGTCGCCCTTCTCACCTTGGTCGCCCTTCTCACCTTGTGGACCCTGTGGGCCGGTTTCGCCTTGTGGTCCTTGCGGGCCACCCGGATCGCCCTTTTCACCCTGCGGGCCGACTTCACCTTGCGGACCCTGAGGTCCCTGTGCACCCGTGGCACCACGTGCACCTGTGTCGCCTGTGTCTCCTTTTTCGCCCGGCACTCCCTGAGATCCAGGGGCTCCCGGTAGGCCCTCCGACCCTGTCGGGCCGCGCACACCCGCCGGCCCCGTCAAACCCTGCGGGCCAGTGGCTCCTTGTGGGCCTCGAGGCCCAGCGGGGCCTTGAGGTCCCGTCGCTCCCTGCGGCCCGGTCTCGCCCTGCGGGCCCTGAGCACCCTGGGCACCGGCTGCGCCTCTTTCCCCTGCGGGGCCCCGCTCTCCCTGAGCACCAGTATCACCGGTACAGGCAACAGCAAGCAAGACACTGACAATCATGACCAGGAAGGCCGCGATGCCGAATCGTCTGCGAACAAAACCTCTAGACATGTAGCTTCTCCTTTTGTTTGTGTCACATTTACGCTACGGGCTATAGCGTCGTAGGTAGAATACTATCCAAAGTTTACTCGGTCAACCACACTTTGTACTTGACTAGTAGGGGAATTGCAACGAGATTTTCGAATTCTTCAAGGGGATATAAGGTTTCAATGCGCAAAAGTTGCCAATATACTCCGAGGATAAACGATTGCCGTAGACTTTTGGAAGCCGTGAAGGGTGCTTCAGAAACGTGCCTTTTTTGGCAACTCATTGACTAGCGCATTGCCGACTCCCTACAATACCAGTGAGTGCGTAGCTTTCAGGAGGAAACGTCTAAATGCCTGCTACCGCGACCCGGCCAAATCCGTCTCCGTTGACAATCCATATCGACGAAGCGGCCGTTGAGCACGTCCGCCAATTTGCAGATCAGGCAGGTAAGCCGGAGGCTAGTCTGCGTGTGGCGGTGAAGGGTGGAGGATGCTCCGGCCTTACATATACGTTGGATCTCGTAAACGAGCCGCACGAGAACGACAAAGTCATCGAGGAGCACGGTCTGCGTTTGTTCGTCGACCGCAAGTCCTATGTATTCCTCGCGGGCACAACTCTCGGCTATTCCGGCGGTCTCAACGGTAAGGGGTTTGTGTTCGACAATCCCAATGCCAAGACGACTTGCGGGTGCGGAACCTCTTTCGGTATCTAGCCAACTCACACAAAGCAAGTCCAACAAACCGTTTTCACACAGGACGGACGGTGGTATCCTGTAAGGGGCCTGAGGTCGCAATCCTCGCCCAAACGTATTCAAGGGAGACTCAAGTACGTGCCAGCAGCAAAATCACAACGCGTCGCTGAGCGGAGACGCCAGCGAATGCGCCCTCTTCGTTCCAAGGCAAAGACGTTCGTCCGAAAGGCGCGTCTCACGATAGACTCAGGGGATATGGAAGATGCCGAGGCCGCGACCTTGAGAGCGATTGTCGCCCTTGACAAGGCTGCCCAAAAGGGTGCATTGCATAAGCGAAATGCCGCCCGCCGAAAGTCCCGGCTCGTGAGTCGGCTCAGCGCCGCCAAAACCTAGAAGCACCCACCTTTTCCACCTCTCTGTATCATTGCGATACTTGAGTGTTGACACATCTTGTTTTTTGTGCTACGTTTGTTCGGAACATTCGTACTCACACTAAGATGCACGAGGTGAGGTTTACCCATGAAGAAGAAACTGTCAGTAAAGCAGGTAGCAATTGTCGAGTATATCCAAGACTTCCTCGAAGGCAACCACTACCCTCCAACCGTCCGCGATATCCAGGGAGGATGCAGCATAAGCTCAACGTCGGTCGTCGACTACAACTTGCGCATCCTCCAACGCGAGGGATACATACGCCGTCGGTCCGAGGTCTCGAGAGGAATTGAGCTCCTCAAGGACTCCTCAGGGCGAGAGCCTACACCGGACAACATGCTGTCCGTACCCGTCTTCGGCAAAATCGCCGCAGGTGAGCCGTTGCACGTCCCCGGAGCCGCGTCTAGGAGTGACGCGGACGAGGTTGTCGATCTTCCCACATTTCTTACTCGCGGGAATCCCGACGTCTTTGCCGTGCGTGTAAAGGGCGAGTCAATGATCGATGCACTGGTGGCGGACGGTGACTTGGTCCTGATGGAGCCTGCCGTCGACGCGAAAAACGGGGAGATGGTTGCCGCTGAGATAGAAGGTGAGGAAGTCACCCTCAAGCACTTCTTCATGCAGAACGGCACCGTAACGCTTCAACCTGCCAACAGCGCCTTTGAGCCAATTGTCGTCCCCGCCGGCAGTGTACAAGTCAGAGGCAAGGTTGTCGGCGTTGTTCGGAGCATGTACAACTAAGCCCTTCCCCGGCCACAACCTGAGCGGCAGTTGATCTGACAACCAGCCTGGCATGGCACCTAGTAGCGTACCCGCGCCACGGCTTGGCTGACCCACGGGATGAACGGCTGCCACTCCTCCATAATGTTGCGATGGTGGAAGAGGGCATACGGATCGGGTCGAGGCACCTTGGGCTCGCGGGCCAAGCGCATATTTGCCTCTTTGGGAGTACGGCCGGCTTTCCTGTGATTGCAAGGGATGCAAGCCGTAACCACGTTGTCCCAGGTGTGCTGACCATTTCTGGAGCGAGGGATGATGTGGTCGATAGTGAGGTTCTTCCCCTCCGTTCCACAATATTGGCAGGCGAACCCGTCTCGGTGAAAGATCGCACGGCGCGATAACTTACGCTGCATCACGGGCTTCTTGACCATGTAGTACAGACGGATGACGGACGGAATGGTGAAGGACTGTCTTATGGTGTGGATGTCGCCGCGTCCATTGGCCAGCAACTCGGCCTTTCCCACGCCGAGCAGCACCATAGCCCTTCGCACATTGCAGATATTGAGCGGCTGATAGTTTTGGTTCAGCACCAGGACCGGTGTGTTGAGTGCCATAGTCATTGCAAGTCTACTCGATACGGTCTCTATAGTACTCTAGCGACGACTGAAAGTCGCCGGGGATAAGTCCAAGTGAACTGGCCGGAAGTGCGTATATTCCATTCACAAACGCGGGCACCAGCGTCGATTCCACGAGGGCCGAATCGAGCTCCTCGTGAAATACCTCGATCGTGGCGTTCGAAGTGTGGGTGAGACGCATCAGGCCCACGAGAATCGCGCCCGACAACGCTACGCCAAGGACTATTCCGACGAGCAGACCTCCCAAGTGATCGACGATGTTCGACGCTCCGAGCGTACCTACCCCCAGCGCAGTTCTGATAGGGGTCCACAGCTTTCCTCCGAAGTAGACAACCACTCCCATGATGACCGTAAATGAGACCACTGTGATAACCCGGTCATCATCAAGGAAAAGTTCGAACAGTCTGCCGACGAGCGTTCCCAGTTGGGCAGCGATGAGCCATCCGAGAAACACGACTATCGTGGAGTAGACTGCCCCGAGGATCCCGATCCTCAGACCTACGACCGCCCCGATGACCAGGATGAGAATGAGGCTGTAGTCAAGCCAATTCACGAAACGCCCTCGTGATATTGCCAACTTCTGGGACTTTTTCGGAGTTTATCACAGCCCTCGCAGCGAGGTATAGAGCCGAAGGAGGTGGGGCGGAGAGGCGTATTACAGCCGCCAAACGATAGCTGATCCAGCGATCATTGCGGCCCCAACGGCGATAACAAACCACCCGAAATTCAACCGTTCTGCTGCCCTTATGAGTCCCTTGATGGTGAACAGGCCCACGACGAATGCGACAGCGGCGGCAAGCACGGCCTCTGTATCGAATTCCAGGCCCGATTCAATTCCTATGTAGAGAGCGGCAGCCAAGCCGGCGGGAATGCTCAGAAGGAAGCTTAGCGCTAGTGCCCTCCGACGATCCACGCGACGAGAGAGAAGCACGGCAATAGTCATTCCGGAACGGCTGAGTCCAGGGATCACTGAAAGACCCTGAGCGAAACCGACGACTAGCGCATCTCTAAACGTCAGCTCCTTTGGCCCCACTTCTCTTGAATCGCTTCGTCGCAACTGGAGGTACCCACTGACAAGCATGAAACCGCCTATCACGCCGGTTGCTGCTGTCCCGCCGATAGCGGAAATGTCGCCTAGGACAACGATAATGGGCAATCCTACTATGCCGCTGAGCAGAGTCGAGGCAAAGAGGAACTTGAAGTTAGGTGATGGCGCTTTGGGGCTGGCGAGGAATTCTCGCACGATTTCATAGAGATCATGACGCAGAGCGACGAGCACGGATGGAACGGTGCCGATGTGGAGCCAAAGTGCAAAACCGGTGGCCTCATCGAACGAGGCATCGAACATGAGCGAATAGGCCCCGGCGACAACACCCTGAGAACTTACGGGGAGCCATTCAGCAAGGCCTTGCAGAAGCCCAAGTACGGCAGCGGCTTCCACATCAAGGCCTCATCGTTCGTTGTGCAAGCAGATGATGCATGTCGGTCAATGATCAACGAATGCGTCGAAGGCGTCAACCGAGAGTGCTCTCTCAGCGGTGCGCAGGTCTAGTTGCCTTGGCCGAGAGTAATGTCGGCCAGACTGGTGTATTGAGGGCCTTCCGGACGCAAGATGCTGCGCATCAGACTCAATCGTTCGACGGTGATCGGAAGCCCGGTTTGGTACTCGGTCGTGAACAAGATTTCCGCGGCCTTTCGTCTTTCCGAGGGGGACGAACGATCTCGCAGTCGGGCGACGGTGAGGTGCGGACTGAACTTGCGGGAGTCGGGCTTGATGTTGATGTCTTCAAGGGCGGTCTCTATGCGGCGGTGAGCTTCCCGGAGGGACTCTACTTCGCCATTAAGACCGACCCAGAGTACCCGGGAATACCTGTTGTTGGGATAGGCCCCGACATTGCCAAGCCGAAGGGTAAAGGGTTGAATAGCTTTAGCTGCCAGAGTGATAGTGCGGACTATTGAGTCAACCTGGGCGGAACTTACGTCGCCGAAGAACTTGACGGTGAGATGCATGTTTCCCGGTCGGACGGGCTTCAAGCTGCCGATTCCGGCTCTGTCTAGGCGCTCGGTGAGTTCGCGCAAGGTCGACTTCACGTCGTCGGCAAGCTCTATGGCTAGGAAAGCACGGATGTCGTCTGTCATTTGAGGTAGCTCACTCTGAGAGGGTGTCCGTTGGGCCAAGTCTTCGTTAGCGAGGTACCATTGTATTACGGCAGTCCACATTGCCGGCTATCAATGTTTGTGGGAAAAGGTTTGCATGACGGCTGTAGATGCAATAACCTTGCCGACGCAGTCCTCATCGGCCTACGGAGAAGCGATGCCCGAAGAAATCATCGGAATGGAAGACATGATAGCGATCTACGAGGTCACCGACCGATTCGAAATCGACCGCGAGACCATTAGTGTTCCGCTGGAAAAGTCGACCGAGGGGTCGGTTAGAGCGAATGAAGATGGCAGCATAGAAATCGTTGCGCCGTCGACAATGCCGATTAGCGACTGGCAATCGACACTGGAGGACCGAATCCGACAGTTGGGGTTTTCGACCGACGACGGCAGCGAGCCTTGGGACTAGCGAGGTAAATTTATATGCGTTGGAGTTCGGCAGTCTCTGAAGGCGTGTCTCTGGATTCGGCAATATCCGAATGCGTTGCGGAGATTCGCGCTGAGATCGGAGATTTGAACGCCGATCTAGTTGTCGCATTTGTCTCCCAGCATCACACAGACGAGCTGGACAGTCTTCCGGCGTTGGTACAAGAGTCGCTGCCGCTGGGTCAGTTCATAGGCTGTTCAGGTGGTGGAGTTATAGGGGCCGGTCGAGAAGTGGAACATCGGCCGGGAGTCGCTATTGCGGCGGCTCACCTGCCTGACGTGAATATAGCACCGTTTCGTGTAGAGACCTCGGACATGCCCGATGCCGACGCCCCTCCCGAAGAGTGGATAGACCTCGTAGGCGTCTCGGAACACGCCGAAGCGCAGTTCATTCTCCTGATAGATCCTTTCTCGTTCGACGCAGAACAGTTTGTGATGGGGCTGGACTTCGCATTCCCGGGCAGCTCGAAGATAGGCGGAATGGCCAGTGGAGGACAGCGTCCTGGCGGCAATACACTATTCTTGTCGGACGAGGCCTACCATTCCGGAGCGGTTGGAGTGGCACTGAGCGGCAACCTAACCGTCGACACGATCGTGGCTCAAGGATGCCGCCCCATCGGGCGTCCCATGCAGGTGACCTCCGCAAGTCGAAACGTTCTAAAGGGACTCGACGACGATAAGCCGATTGAGGCCCTCCAACGCATATACCGTGACTTGTCCTCAAGCGATCAACGCCTTGCTCAGCAGGCGGTTTTCCTCGGAATCGCCATGGATCCCATGAACGAGTCCCCGCAGTTAGGGGACTTCCTTGTGCGGAATATCATGGGAGGAAACCACGAGACCGGGGAGATCTCCGTTGGGGAATTGCTCAGGGAAGGCCAGACAGTACAGTTCCATGTCCGCGACGCCGAAACTTCGGCACAGGACCTCAACCAGATGCTCAGTTCCTACTCGGCGAGAGGTCCCATCTACGAAGAGACGGGAGCGCTCATATTTTCCTGTCTGGGGCGCGGCGAATATCTATACGGTCAACCAGACCACGATACACAGATGTTCCACGACACAGTCAGCCCGATGCCGTTGACGGGCTTTTTCTGCAATGGTGAGATCGGCCCGGTGGGAGGATCGACATTCCTCCATTCATATACAAGCTCTTTCGGCATCTTTCGACCTAAGCAATGATGGGCGAGAACTGGTACAAGGGCAACCTCCATACTCACACATCCCTGCTCGGCTCCACGAGGACGGACTCACCTGACAACGTCGTCCGCTGGTATGCCCAAAACGGGTATGACTGGCTGGCAATCACCGACCACAACGTGCTGACCGAGTACGAGACCGACGAATTGGTCATGGTACGAGGTCAGGAAGTTGGGAAACACATGCCGAGCGGAAACGGTCCCATCCACGTCAACGGTTTCGGAATAACTAGGACGGTGGAGTTCATCGATCTGGACGAAAAAGTGCCCACGATGCAGGCCAGCATCGATGGCATTCGCGCCGCAGGCGGCTTGGCCTCATTGAACCATCCCAACGACCGAGACAGCTTTCTTGACGAGCACGTCCTGCAGACCACCGGCGCGTCCTTCATCGAGGTGTTCAACGGGGGAGGGCCAAGCAAGAACAACGACGGCGGGAACGGCAGGCCGAGCAGCGAAGAGACTTGGGACGGCGTACTGAGTGGCGGGCAGCGCATCTACGGTTTAGCCACCGACGACGCCCACACCTACGACGAGTTCCGTCCCGACCGCGCGAATCCCGGACGTGGGTGGGTCTGTATTCGGGCCGATTCCCTAACTGAAGAGACTGTCCTTTCGGCGCTGAAGCGAGGGGAGTTCTACGCATCTACGGGTGTCGAATTGACGCATGTCACAACGACCCTTACAGCGGTTTCGTTCGATATACGAGAACGGCACGGTGAATCATCTCTGACAAAGTTCGTCGGTATGCACGGTCGAGTCCTGTCGGAGCAACATGGACTACGCCCACGTTACAAAATCAGTGGTAACGAGGGCTACGTGCGGGCGACAGTGGTGTCGTCCAGCGGCAGCAAGGCGTGGGTGCAGCCGGTCTTTCTTGGGGCTAGGGAGTGATTCGTTGGGGGTAGGCAGCAACCGCTAATACTCGAAGGGAACGGTTTCCAATTCTTCGATCGTCTCATCTTCCGTGAAGCGCCAAATGCCTATATGACCACGGCGCAGGTCTCCGTTTTCGTCCCAATCCAGGGTAGCAGAAGCGCCTTCAAAGTCGATTTCTCCATCTTCCGAGAGAATACGAAGGGCAGAAGCAATACCTTCTGGACCAGCAAGCACAACCTCTCCCGGCACGCTCCCAATGGCCCGTAACCGGTCTCGTATGGCGCTGCCGTCGACATCCCGTGCAGCTTGGGCTGCAAGGGCAAGGGCTATAGTCGCATCATACGTCTCGGGGACGTAGGCGAAGGTTGGCAACTCGCCGTATTCTCCGACGTATTCACCCGCCCATGCAGCATAGGACGGGCTATCGGGGGCAGATGCCCCTGCGGTGCCATACATACCGCCAAGGTGGTCGCCCCCAATCGCTTTGATCAGATCGGGGCTCTTTGAAGCATCGCCGAAGACGAACTTGTCATATACGTTATTCTCAATCGCTTCTCTGACTATTGTCTCAGCTTCCGCCTCGAACGTGATTACAACAAGAGCATGAGCGCCCGCGCTCGCCGTCTGCCGTAGCCGGGGAAGGTAGGTGACTTGATCGGGCGTGACCGCCGCGGACTCAATGGGGCCCGTCCAAGCTTCTCGGAATGACTCGAAGAGGCCCTGTCCCCAAGCATCGTCTCGATAGACCAGGCCGACATTGGTGAACCCCTGCTCGCGGGTAACACGCGCCAGGACCGGGCCCTGAGAAGAATCCGATAGCGCGGTACGGAAGAGGAAATCGTTGTCCGCAAGGGTGGTCAGCTTCGGCGAGGTAGCTGAGGGGCTAATGGTTGGAATGCCGGCCGGCGCGGTCACCCTCTCGACAACAACCAGCGTATTTGCGCTTGAACTGGGACCAACAATGGCATGGACACCCTCGTTCTCGATCATTCGCCGGGCTTCTTCAGCGGCAACCTCAGGGTCTAAGGTCGAGTCTCCTACGACCACTTCTACCGGCTTCCCGAACACGCCTCCTGCATCGTTGACGTGCTTGATCGCCAATTCGAAAGACTTCCGACGATCTTCAGCCCTTCCGGCCGGTCCGTCGCTGAAGTTCAGCAGCAGACCGATTTTCAGGGGGCCAAGGTCGCTCGGAGTCGACGGCGCCGAGGGTTGGGAATCAGTACCGCAGGCAGCAATGATTCCAGCCAGGAGAATCGCCATCAACCATGCTGCTCCCGGTCTTATATCCATTACGACCTTCTCCATTTCCACCGTTCTTCTACAGCGTGCTGCCCCATGTCGCCATGAGAGGCTCAGGTGGTAGATCGACGACCTTATCGAACATGACGGACTGACCCACCGCCTCGCAGAACTCCATGTATTGGACGCCCTCGTCGAAGGACGGATGGACGGGCGTTCCCTCGCGGATGGCCTGGATGAACTCGGCGTCGGTGGTCTGGAGGCGGATTTCGTCGGGGTCAGGTTCGATGGGCTGCATGGAGGACATGCCAGTGGTTGCACCATGGATTTCGTCGCCGAAAAGCGAGTAGATGAGTGCTCCCTTCGAGCCGTAAAGCTCGATCTTATGTGCACCCGCAAACGAGGCTTCGGTCGAGAAGTGGTAGGAGGCGGCCGCCCCACTTTGGAGATTGGCAGTGATGGCTACCGAGTCAGGTACTGCGGCATCGACCATCTCGCCCGCCGAATCCACCACCCTGTCGAAGTGGTAACCGGCCCGGGCTGCGAGAGAGGTAGCTGGACCCACCCAACGGTTCAATACCTCGATCCACATGCCCATGGTCAGGAGGTGGAGGCCGGTCACGTCGGGATCACGCCGCCAGTCGTATGAGTCCCTGGCGGCGGGCGCGGCCATGCCCACTACACAGGCCTCCCGGAGTTCTCCTATGTAGTCGCCTTGCAGAAGGCGAAGCATCGTGCGGTCGCCCTTGAGGCCTGGAAGGGGAGGATAGAGACAGGTCACCTTGCCCGCTTCAGCGGCGGCGGCGCGCATCTCGTGGGCTTCCTTCAGGTTGCGCGACATGCGCGCTTGGCACAGGACGTGCTTGTCGCCCGCCAGAGACGCAAGCGTCATTTCGTGGTGCGTGCCGGGAGGGGTCGCGATAACGACGGCGTCGATGTCCGGCGACTCGGCGATGTCCCGCCAGTCGGCGACCGCTTGGCTGAACCCAAACTCGCTTGCGACTTCCTCAGCCTTCGAGAGAGTGCGATTCCAAGCCATCGCAAGCTCCACACCATCGATGGCCTTGAGTCGAGGGATGTGCCGCGACTGCGCGACTGCTCCGACACCTATGATTCCGATTCTGATGTTTTGCATATGGGACTATCCTCCGTTCGCTATCGTCTGCCATGTGTACTGTGGCGCTAGGGCGCTCCCTTTGCTCCCGGCGCCAGTAGGTTGGCCATACTCTGCCTTACGTCCTCGTTCACGAACTGAAATGCGTACAGGGCCGCGTTGCGCTGGTGAAATCGGAGACGGACGGTCTTTCCCGCGAGGGCGGTGAGGTCGGGACTGCCGTTCCACGTCACGGTGTGACGCAGTTTGTCGCCGGTGAAGGTATCGCAGTGCGCCAAGGAGAAGGGTTCTATGGGTCTCCCGGCAAGGTCGAGAATTTCCACATCGAACGTGCCGTATGGAGTAGTCGGGGACCTATCGGCCCCAAACGGCTTCCCCGGGGCCCTGGCGTTCACCTGCAGATGGTTCCCTTCAAATGTCAAAGGCCTGGTTGTCAGCGTGCCTCCGTCCTGATATGCGTCCATCGAGACGAATCCGTCCAACCTCATCTTTGCCAGCCCGATGGCGTGTGCCATCCACTGGCCGTCCCTCTCCGTATTGATGACGTCCGCCATGGGGTGCCCTGGAACGTTGGAGCCCATCGGCACGTTGCTTCCGGCGTAGTAGAAGAGCAACTCGTCGTTGTAGAGGATGGGCTTGGCCAGCCCCACGTGATCGCGGTCCCAGGTGCCCCAGGCACCGGCGCGCATGAATTCCCAATTCGGCGAAGCACGATGCCAGGAGACGCCGTCGCGACTAAGCACGAGCTCGTTACGGTACTCCGCAAACTCGTGTCGGCCAAATGGGTCCCAAAGATGGTCGGGGAAGTCTTCGACATGGTATGTCGCGCCGCTGTCGACCGTGCCGATGTAGAGGTCGTCGGTGTAGAGGACGCCGGCAAGATCGACCCCGTGGCTCGGACTCCAATTGGCAGGGTCGGTATTCGAGGGCGTCAATGCCTCCTGGGTATCGCCCCAATTCTCGAAGTCCGGGCTCGACGTGCGCATGACGGCGTGCTTCTTTCGGACGAGCCTGCCATCGACGTCGGCGGGGACCATGCCGGACTTTCGGTGGTAGTGGACATACTCGGAACGCCTCGGGTCCCATCCAAAGAGGACGCCGTTGGGAGCCACCGGCCTCTCGAAGGCGTGCGGAACTCCGACGTTCATTTCCCAAGTGATCCCGTCTCGAGAGAACCCTTTAGACAGTGCCCACTTCCCCTCGAAGTTGTCCATGTAGATCATCTTGTAGCGGCGGGCAGGATCGGGACCGTCGTAGTCCTTGATGAGATTGGGACGGCGAATCTGCTTCATCCCGCCGATGGCCGGTGGAAGGATGTTGTTGTCCTTCGAGCCGTCGTGGTCGGCAAGGCCCAACAATGGCTTCTCCCAATGCAGTCCGTCGTCGGATACGGCGTAGCAAGCCTTGTATCCTCCCTCCGGCTCCCGGCTGCGGTTCGTGCCCGAACCTTCCAGCGGGCTCGACGTGCGGTACCACATCTTGAATTGGCCGTCCTCCTCGTCGTACATGACCGATCCACCGTAGAGATAGACCCCACCTCCACCGCGCTCCCACGGCCTATCGGCCTCAATGATCGGATTCTCTTCACATCGAACGGGGCGGTGGAATTGGCGAACAACGTTGTCGAGGGTATCGACGACGTGGTCGTCGAGAAAGAGTTGCTTGGTTGAGCCGATAGGGATTGGATCTGTCATTGGTCTCAATGCATTGAGGTAGACAATCGGAACGAGCTATCCGCCGCCTGAACCACTAGGGGAAGCCCAGTTTCCTGTCCTTCATGCTGACGAAAGTTGGGCCACCTATGACGATGTGGTCCAACAGTTCGATGTCCATCAGCTCGGCGGCCTGCTTTATCTGTCGTGTAATGAGGATATCCGGGCCACTTGGCGTGGGATCGCCGGAAGGATGATTGTGCACTACGATGATCGAGGGGGCGTTCTCCAGAACGGCGGGCTTCAAAACCTCCGACACACGAACTGACGCTGAGTTAACTGTGCCTTTGTAGATCGGGTGGTCGCCAACTACCTCGGACTTGGTTGATACGAGGAGGACGCGGAGGTGTTCCTGTTCTTGATAACGCATGTCGGCGCCCACGAAATTGTGGACGTCGCGCGGGGAGCTGATGGTTGTGCGTCCGTCAGGGGTGAGCGAGACCATTCGGCGTCCAAGCTCGAATGCGGCAAGCAACTGGCACGCCTTGGCTTCACTGATGCCGTCTAGTGAGCACAGTTGATGGAAGGACGCACGCCCCATTCTTTCAAGCCCCTTGAACTCGGACACGAGCCTCTGGGACATATTCAGGACACTCTCACCCTTCATTCCCGTACGCAGGAGAATGGCAATTAACTCCGAGTTGCTGAGAGTATTGGCGCCATACTTTGCCAGCCGCTCCCTGGGACGTTCGTCTTCGGGCAAGTCCCGAATAAGGGTGGTGTATGTCGTGTTGTTTGAATTAGGCATAGATCCGATCAAGGAGGGGAGTAGTGTTCAGTCCATCATTGGGAAGTTCGGTAGCGCCCTGCCCTCCGACTGTCGCTCGGCAAGGTCGTCGCCAACCGGGACAGGCGTGAAGGCGTGTTCGATGGAACGTTCGAGCACCGGATCGTACAGTCGAACGGAGAACGAGTCGCCCACACCCCACGTCGTGAAGGGAGACAGGTTATGCTCCTTGACCATCTCTTCGGCACTGTCGAGGAATGGGGAAGACCCGCAGAACAGAACCGCTGCGTCGGGGAGTGACTTGACGGTCGGCATTTCAAGGAGGTAGTCAAGCGTGACGAGCGCCTCGAGCCGACTGTCCTGGAGGGGCACAGGAATACCTCGGACGGTGACGGTGCTTTGTATACGCAGTTCGTCCCAGTGCTCGCTGACCTCCTCGTACAGCCATGCCTTTGTCGCAATGGGATGAGGGCACATCTGCTTCGGCTTATCCGGGAAGATGGGATCGAGCTCTCGGTCGCACTGGTCGCTGCCGGCCGAGATAAATATCTCGTTCCCGTCTCGAATTGCGACGACCTCGCCCTCTCCACCGGTCATAGCGCCCTGCACTTCGAACTCATCGTCCTGGGTCAGAAGGTACCTGGCGATGCGAAAGATCGAAGGGTTAGTGTGCGTGGCCGAAGAGAAGTGGCCTTCCTGCGCCAGCTGCTCGTCCATCTGTTTTCTCATGCCTTCTACATCCCGGGCGGTAAAGCGCGCTCCCGCGACGGAGCCGACCGAAAAGGTGCGAGTTGAGACTCCTGCCTTGCTCACGATATTCATTTCGATTGGATGGGGATTCATTGCCTTTCTCCTCGTCAGTCACGGCTAGCGGGAGTACATATCTTTCTTAGGTCACCGGGGTAGGCGAATAGTAAAGTGTCGATGGATATGAGCCGTACTCAACTATGACCTCGATATCCTGCACCACCAAGGGACTGATGAGGTCGGAGGGGCGTCCGTCCAACGCGATCTCAAGGGTATTCCAGCCTTGCTTCGGACGTACGCGCCGCAAATCGAAGTCCAGCCACTGTCCGTGATATGGCGGGAGCCCCTGAGGGAAGTGTCTCAGGCAGTTTTCGCCGTCCAACGACTCGCCGTTGAGAAGGAAGCGTATCTTGTCCTCAGACACGATGTCACCGATGTAGACCTTTAGTCGAACCTGCTTGACGCGGTCGGCCTTGCCCTGAATATCGTCGGCACAGTAGAGGCGGAACAGATGGGTTTTTCCCACATCCGACGCCTCGATGGACAAGGGCAACTGCGTGGCCATGCCGGCTCGCTGTGAGAAATCGCTCCGGCGGGAGACGACATAGTGCTTGTCGGCTTCTACAATCAGATCAGGATCGGACATCTCTGTGAGGATACTGCGTTCGGCTTCACCGAAGGGCCACGGGAGGAACCAGGTGTACATTCCGTCCGCCCCCTGCTCACGGAAGCTCGCGACGGCGGCCCGCCTCATGGCGGGGGTCGCGTGTTCGAAGACATGCAGCTCGCGGCCGGGGTCGTAATGATATGGCTGAATCGTCGCGTAGACTGCGACATCGGCCTCGTGGGCGGCCTCAATGAGCCATGAAAGGTCGATGTTCGGGTCGATGAGGTTGTGGGCGTAGAGAAGGGGCGCAACCCAGTCTACCGACTCATCCCTGAACCACTGCCGAACATCAAAGCCCTGCCGGAGGTTCAACTCTTCCGTCGGGTAGACGCGGGCGCCGACCTCACCGGACTTGCCCGAACGGTTCCGCACAAGCTCGGCGACCTCAGCGACCCACTCGGTGACGGCCGGCATGTACTCCCGCGCGTCACCCTCGTCGCGGAAGTGTGGCGGCGACCCTCCCGGCGCTGCTGCGAAGTCGAGCTCCACACCCTCGGTTGGGTAGTCGACGGCCAGTTCGCGAAGGACATCACGCTGGAAGTCGCGTACTTCGCGATGCACCCATCCACGACCGCCCGATTTGACCTCATGGGCAGGATCGATGGTGGGGTAGCTGGAGAGTCGGAGGCTGGCGAAGAAGTCCATGCCCTTGTAATGAGCACGGTCGATCAGCACGCGAAGCGGGTCGAGACCTCGCTCCTCGAGGCTTTTCATGTTGTGCCATGTGCGCCAATAGGCGTTCTGCTTGAATGCGGGAGCGTCGGGGCCATGTTCGCCGTGCTTGAACTGCGTGCTCGCCTTCGATGGGTAGTAGAGCCCATCGACTCGCGATACGCCGTAGACGAATGTGTCGACCCCTGTACCCGCCACCTCGTCGATGGGACGCCAGGCGTCTTCCAACGTCATGGGAGGTTCGAAGACGAACAGGTAGTAGTGTCGGGCGTCGTTGAAGTAGATGGTGCGCTGGCGTCTCATGTCTCAGTGCTGTTCGTATTGAGTTTGACGGGTGACGCGCAACCGGAGCCTACGCCAAAGTGCCCGCATGGATAAGTCTGGTCGGGGTGGCCGGGTTCGAACCGGCGACCTCCTGGTCCCAAACCAGGCGCGCTTCCGCTGCGCCACACCCCGTACCCATACGATGATACGGGCTGACTGGTTCGTTTACAAGGCGGCGACGAGGTGGTAAGTTCTGCGAGAAGGAGGGCGCCATGGACAGCCAACCCACTTATCGTGTCGGAATCATCGGAGGAGGACGGCAGGGTACTCACCACGCCCGCGCGTACTACCTGCACCCACGTACCGAGGTTGCCGCGGTCGCAGACACCGATCCAGAGAACCTCGAACTCTTCCGTGAGCGATTCGGTGTACCCGGCTACTTGAGTTATGAGGAAATGCTCGCCAAGGAAGATATCGACATCTCCGCCCCGGTGCTGCCGGTAAAGGCAAATCCCGGCGCGGTGATCGCATCGGCGCAGGCGGGAGTGAAGGGCATTTTCTGCGAGAAGCCGCTGGCCGGCAGCCTTGCAGACGCCGACCAAATGGTGGAGGAGTGCGCCTCCCGGAATATTCCGCTAGCTGCGGGACTGGTTGTGTCCAGCCATCCCGACTATCGAAAGGCCTACCAGCTGGCAGCCTTAGGTGAGATCGGGGAAGTCCTGCGTATCAATCTTTATGAAAACAACAAGCAGGTCGGCACCCATGGACTGAACATTACGCGAAAGTTCGCCAACAAATCTCCCGTCGATTTCGTGGTCGGCTTCGTGTCCAACGACCCGCATGGGGAGTACGAGGGGGACTACGGAGGGGGGGAGAGGTGGTACGGCTGGGTGGGCGGATACATCAAGTTCAGGAATGGCATAGAGGCGTACAGCAGCTTCACGGGCCCTGACTATCGAGCGCTCGAGGTGATAGGAACGCACGGCCTGATTACCAACACCAACAACACGGGACTTGGCCTGAAGCTGTTCAAGCCGGGCGACGACCCCAGGGAAAGCCCCGAACTGCGCGAGGTCGAGGGCGTGTTTCTGCCGCGGCCTCCCAGGGAGCGAGAGCGCGACGAAGAGGGATGGCGCATCCCCAGCGACACGACGATGACGACCATCGACGACCTGGTTGAGGCGATCGACACGGGAGAGCCGCTCACAGTCACGACAGGGGATGATCTGCGTCATGCCCTGGAGATCGCCATTGCCCTCCGCGAATCGGCCCGCAACGGCAGCGCTCCTTACAAGCTGCCGGTCGAGGATAGAAGCATCATGATGTATCCCGAGGTCTGGCGCTGGCACTACAAGAAGGACGTCCACGGCGCGGAATGGTACCGCGAGCAGATGACGGAGCACATCAGGCCTTCATAGTTCTGGGGAAATCAATTCACCCTAAGGGACTGACTTCGGGGCTCCGTTCTCTTGAGTGTGTCGAAGGGTTGTTCATGGTTCGACAAGCTCACCACGAACGGTTCGATTGAATTCCAGGACACCCCCTTAAGGCCTTACTCGAACCAGCCGTAGAACATGTCGGCGCCCCAGAACGCCGCGTACGACACGAACCCATACTTGACCATCTTGCCGAGCCAACATGCCAGGATGAACCTGCTGAGCGGGTACTTCATCGAGCCTGCCGCGAAACCGGCGAGGTCGAAGAAGGGGTTTGGGGTGGCCGCGAAGATGAATATGGTGATTATGCCCCTCGCCTCAATCCATCCCCTGAGTCGACCGTACCACTTCACATACCACCTGTTTCGTCCCACGACTCGCCTGACCAGACCGTAGGAACCAACGCCTGCAAGGTAGGCTGCGATCTCCCCAATTGTCGATCCGGTCCCACCCGCGACGGCTACGAGAAAGGGATTCCACAGCGTCGCGCCAAAGACCACTGTAGCGATTCCAGGGACCGGAAGGACAAACGAGCCGCTGCCAATGACGTTGGAGACGAAGATGCCCGCATAGCCGATGGTGTGGAGGTCTTCGATGTCGTCCCTGAAGAACAGGACTCCCACCGTGATCGCAACGATGGGCACGAACGCGCCGAACAACGAAAGCTGCTGGACAAGACGAGAGTGTTCTTCTGCGGGAGCCTCTTCCTCAGCGTGGGAGAGACTCCCGTCGGGGTCAGCCTGTGCAGGCTTCCTCTCAGACGACATGATTGGTGCAGCCCTCGAAACTGCGCGCGTGCTTCGCGCCGGGACTGCCTATCTGACGATCCGGCGGAACGGCTCTCGGCCGATCTCGGCTTCCAAGAGCGTGTCGAGCTCGCCTTCGAGCGCCCGCATGATTACCCGCATCGAGTCGGCGGCGGCCTCTGCGGTGATGGCGATGTCCTCGTCGGTGTGCGCCATCGTCGCCTTGAACGACGTCGGAGCGAAGACACCGCGCTTGCCCATTTCCTGGATGAACAGCGTGTCGATCGGCTTCTTCATGTCCGGGTCGGGCACATCGAACGACAGCGTCGGCGCGGTGTGGATGCCAGTGACCTGGGCGGAGATGCCGACCGAGTCGACGGCATCCTGGAGAGCGGCCGCCATCTTGTCGCCGATCTCCTTGAAGAACTCGGTCGAGTTGCGCCGCTTGAGCTCGTTGATCGTTGTGACCGAGGCGGCGAGGCCGATGTTGTCGCTCCAGTACGAGCTGGAGATGAACATGCGGTCCGCCGGCTCCATTGCCTCGCGGGAGCCGACGACGCAGCCCATGGGGTAGCCGTTCGACATGGCCTTGGCGAAGACGGACATGTCCGGAGTCACGCCGAGCCATTCCTGCGCGCTGCCGAGGGAGATGCGCCATCCCGAGGAGACCTCGTCGAAGATGAGGAGGGCGTCGTTGGCGTGGCAGAGTTCCTTAACCGCTTCGAGGTACCCATCCTTCGGTCGCGCGGAGCGCATCGGCTCCATCATCACCGCGGCGACCTCGCCCTTGTTCTCCTCGAAGAGCTGCTTGAGGTTGTCGAGGTCTTCGTAGATGAACGGAATTGCCGTGCCGGCAAGGGCCTTCGGCACACCCGTCGGCTCGATGCCAGCAAAGGGGAACTCACCCGACTCGGGGTCTACGAGGTAGTTCGCCGACTGGTACCAGTCGTGCCATCCGTGGTAGCCGGAGAAGAGTATCGTATCCTTCCCCGTGGTGCCGCGCGCAATGCGGACGGCCACGGCGCAGGACTCCCCGCCGCCCTTGGTGTAGCGCACCATCTCGGCGCTGGGAATGGTGTCGATGAGAAGCTCGGCAAGCTCGATCTCCAGGGGGCTGTTCAGGGTGAACAGGCTGCCCTTATCGATCTGCTCCCTCACAGCGCCGTCGACCACATCATCTGCATGGCCCAGGATGATGGCGGTCACGGCATTGACCCAGTCGATATACTCGTTGCCGTCCACGTCGACGAACCGCGAACCCTTGGCGTGATCGGCGTAAATGGGACTGACAGGGTGAGCGAAGCTGCTGGCCCTGCGGCTGATGAGCTGCGTCTTGCCGGGGATCAGCTCTTCAGCACGGTCGTAGAGGTCGAGGGATGCCTGAACCCTGCTCTTGGTGGTGGTCATGTTTTTCTGTCTCCTGACGTGTGATTCTATAAAAGCTGTCTCTGAACTCTAAGTATGCACATGGAATTGCCCTTCGACAGGCTCAGGGCGAACGTCTTTCCCCTTCTGCTTCTCTGGTTCAGAACTGGCGATAGGTGCCTTGAGATAGTTTCGGTTGGTTTGCAAATTGCTGTTCAGGCCACTTCTTTGCCCACTCACGCCTGCCACTGGAAGATGACGCCGAGCATGGTCTTTTCGCGGTGGTAGGCCATTTCGTAGGCCTCTTTCATGCCGGAGTAGTGAAGGCGGTGGGTGACGATCTGGCTCGGGGTCAGGCTGCCGTCGGCCATGAGTTGGAGGACGAACTCACACTGTTTGTTCCACTCCATGCGGTCGGCGTCGGCCTGTGGATACATGTATGGAGCGGTACCGTTGACGGCAACGAGCGAGATTCCCTTGTGGTAGAAGTACTGCATGGCAAGGGGGTTGAAGTCCGCCGGCTCCTCGCCACGACCGAGGAGGCTGACGATGGAGACGCGCCCGTTCTCGCGTACGATCTCGACGGAGGTACGGTAGGCAGGCCAGGGGTTTGCGGTCAGGATGACGAGGTCGACGCCGTTGCCATTGGTGTACTCGTCGAGCTTTGCCTCTAGGTCGGGATCGTTGTACATGAAGGTCGCGTGTGCGCCCATCTGCATGGCCATCTCGTTGCGGATGGGGCTGTTACCGATGCCGATCGTCCGGGCCCCCATCGGACGGCCCAGCCCAACCGCGCCTAGACCGAGCACGCCCAGTCCCACGACGGCGACGTATTCACCGGGAACGAAGTTGGCCTTGCGAAAGCAGAGGCCACTGAGCGTGTAGAGGTGCGCCCAGATGGCGTCCTCATCGTCCACGCCCTCGGGGACTTTGACGACGGACTGCCGGTGGTCGGCCACCCATTCCGACTGGTGTGGGTTGCGGGAAACGACGCGGTCTCCGACCTTGAACTTCGTTACCTCGCTTCCGACACCCCTGACTACTGCGAGGTTGCTATCGCCCACCCAGCGTGGGTAGGTCGGAGCGCCGGGAACGTCTTCCGCGCCCTCGTAGTTTCCCCGGTCCGTTCCAATCTTGAAGCCGGAGATGACGGTCTCGGCCCAGATGTCGTTCGGGGCGAGGTTTTGCGTGTCGAGTGACCAGTCTTCGATGACGAGGTCGCGCGGGCCTCGCAGGATAGCGATCTTCATGTCGTGTCCTTTGGAAAAGCGATGTCGTCCAAGTTTATACGCAGCCGAAGAGGCGGGCAAGTTGGGGATGTGGCAGGTAATTGATCATAGTGGATGGGCGAACACCCTTTACCCCTGTGGATACCCGCTTTCGCAGATATGACGGTGGCTGTATATGCGTCGAGGGATTTCAGTTACCGTGGCAGAGGAGTAGTAACTCAACTACCGCTGGCTATGCCCTCTGAGTCCGGTAGTCGTTGGCGTCGATTCTAACGACTTGCGATATGGTGGGGTCCTGCAGGAGAGAACTGAGGGGACCCGGCTGGTCGGCAAAGTCTTCAGGGCTCGTGATGACGGTCGTCAACCGGTGACTGTGTCGGTGCGCGATGATGTGGTAAAGCTGATCCTCCGTCCAGGGGGTGCCGCCCAGCCATCTTCCCGAGACCGTGCGCTTGTTTCGTCCGTCATCCAGTTCGTGGAATCTCGTGCTCCTGCGGAGGTTGTCGATTATCAGGAACGGAGCGTTCGATATCCGGTCAAAGGCCTCGGCATACTGCACAGGGCTGGTCCCCACCAAGGTCTGCAGGTCGAAGATCAATCGGGACATGAAGTAGTACATAACCGGCTGTCCGGCCCTAAGCTGCCACTCACCTATCGCGATTGCCAGATGGGTCTTGCCAACCCCCGTGCGGGGGCCCACCAGCACAAGCCAGCCGTCCGGTCGCTCGGCAAAGTTCCGCGCCGCATGGTAAGCGACTTCGATGCTCTTCTGCTGTTCTGGAGCCAAGCCGATGACGTTCGTCCTGAACCTGTCGAACGTCATCGTGTTCAACATGTTTTCCGGTATCCGCCCCAGTTCGTCGAACTGATCGGACGGCGATACGCCAAGCTCGACAACTCTCCCCAGTCCTCGCGTCGAAAGCCGAGTGGCAATGTAGGGGTCGAGGCCGCTGATGGGGACGGCGGTCGTGACTATGGTGGGGAGTTCGGCGTTGAAGCGATGATTGATGATCTGGCGCAGTTTCTCCTCCGCCCATGGTGTGGCGCTCTGGCTGCCCAGGCCGTCGAGCACAAGAAGGGGCGTCGACCTGACCTGCTCAAAGAGGTCGCTGTAGGAAGTTTCGCTAGCCGGACCGAAGCTGGACCGCAGGTGATCGAGCAGGTCTGGGGCATGGGAGAAGAAGACGATGCGATTGTGGTCTACGCAGTGGTTTGCAATGGCGGCGGCGAGGTGAGTCTTGCCCGCGCCGTTCGGCCCCGTTAGCGTGAGCCAGCCCTTGGGGTCGTTGGCATAGACTCGCGCCACGTCGTACGCCTTGCGGAACTGCGACTTGCTCGTCTCCGAATCCGAGAGACCGTCGGGCTCGAGGTTTTCGAACGTGAAGCGGGTGAGATGGCCGAGGTTGCTGTAGGTGAGGAGCCGCTCTCGCTGTTCGTCTTCGAGGCGGGACTCCTGGCAGTGGCAGGGGGTGATGGCACCGAAGTCCTCGTGACCGACGGGGACGTTGGGGCTGATCCATCCACGCCCAAGGCATATCTCACACGGGCCGTCGGAGTCGTCCGGTTCATCCTCGGGCGGGACGAAGTCGCCGCCGTCTCCAGATCCGGCGGCAGGGATCTTACTGAGGACCTCTGAGAGGTTGGGCATTCTTGCTTCCCGCTACGCGAAGTCCATGGCTTCGGAGGTTTGTATCATGCTCTCAAACGTAACGACGTCGTCACGGAAGTAGAGGGGTACTGATCCCGTGGGTCCGTTGCGGTGCTTGGCGACTATCAGCTCGGCGATGTTGGAAGGGTACGGATCGCTCGGCCTTCTCTTCTCCCACTCGTCCCTCGTGACATACTTGTCCTCGCGGTAGATGAACGCAACAACGTCGGCGTCCTGCTCTATGCTGCCGCTCTCTCGAAGGTCTGAAAGGAGGGGCCTGTGGTTGATCCGCTGTTCCGGAGCGCGGCTGAGCTGCGAGAGCGCGAGAACAGGAACGTCGAGTTCCCTGGCAATGCTCTTCAGTGACCGGGAAATCTCGCCCATGTCCATGACGCGGTTGTCGCTCCGCCCGCTTGACCCTGCAATTAGCTGGATGTAGTCGACGATGAGGAGATCGATGGGCTCCTCGCTATGCAATCGATTGATCTTGCCTCGCATCTCAACGATTCGCTGGAAAGGCGTCTCGTCGATATAGATGGGGATCTCGGAGAGGTAGCCAATGGCGTCGTGTTCTCGCTGTTCCTCCTGGCTGGTGAGGAGTCCGACGCGCATCCGGTGACTGTCAACGTTCGCCTCACTGGCGACTAGCCGAATGCCGATTTGCTCGGCGCTCATTTCGAGGCTGAATACGGCAACCCTTGCCAGATTCCCGGCGGCATACCGGGCGATGTTGAAGGCGAGGGTGCTCTTGCCGAGGCTGGGCCGGGCGGCAATGATCACGAGATCCGACCGCTGGAGTCCTCCGCCGAGGAGCTTGTCCAAGTCCGCGAATCCTGTGGCGATTGGCGAAAGATGGATATCGCGGGTGGCCTGCAGCGAGGCCGACTGCTCCATGTACTCGTCGAGGACCTCACGTATGTGGGTGAAGTCTCGTGTGCTGCGCGTCGAGCGGACGCGGTAGAGCAGGTCCTCGGCCTTGGAGAGTGCGACATCGGCGTCGGCGTCGCCCTCGTAGCCTATGGCGGCAATCTCGTCGGCGGTCCTGATGAGCCGCCGCATCGTCGATGTACGCTGAACGATGCCGGCATAGTGCTCGACGTGGATGGTGGTGGGCACGGTGCGGACGAGATGCGCCAAGTACGACGTGCCGCCTATCTCTTCGAGGCGCTCGTGGAGGACGAGTTCTTCGGCGACGGTCACCTGGTTGATGGCCTCGCTCCGGTCGAACAGGGCTAGGCAGGCCTCATAGCACCAACGGTTCTTGGTTACGTAGAAGTCCTCGGCCCCAACGGTCCCGGAAATCTTGGGCAGAGCGTCTTCGTCGATCAGCAGCGCGCCGATCAGGGACTCTTCGGCCTCGATGCTGTGTGGAAGGAGTCTGTCGGTGTAGACCATGGGCCGCTTAAACTATCAAGGTTTTCGGCCCGATGCCACATCAGGACGGCTACAAATCACCCTTCAGTTTTGGCCGATCTTACGGACGAGTGATGACCACGCTCGAGTTCGCAACCGATGCATCTTGGCCTAGTAACACCATCGCACTTAAGTCATTTGACGGGCAGCAAGGCTGGGTGATTGTGAAGGGTCAATCGGGGATGTGCGAGCACTTTATGGAGTCGTGCCTTGAAAAAAGTGTTGCATTTTGTTGCATTCTGTTGCATTTTCCTCGTTATTGTAAAGTTACGTGGCGTCTGATCGCTTATAGTTAGTGTAGTACGTGTGTTCTTGTTTGTCAATTGGAGGCTGTGGATTGGAACTGTTTCAGGGAGTGTAGGAACTGACAGAGGATTGAGAGAAGGGAGAGTCACCTTTAGAATTGGAGATGTCTAAAACCAGTTCGAAAGGATGAATCTCCCATGCGCATCATACGCCTTGCCCAGCAACCCGTCGAGGCCGATCCCACACCACCGGGTCAGTGTCCAAGATGTGCAGCACAAGCCTGGCACAAGTGGGGTAGCTCCAAACTCCGCAAGATCGTGGACGTGAACGTCACTCATGTGACCACTCAGCGTTATCGCTGCAAGCATTGTGGCAAGACGGTGACTGCCAGACCGAAAGGTGTGGGAAGAGCCGGACGCAGCCATTCGTTCATGGCTCTACTCGGCGTGCTGTACGCATTGGGACTGAGTCATCGGGGCATAGAGACTGCGTTGGGACTGTTCGGTCACAGTGTCGACCACGTGAGCAGTTGGAGAGATATACAGAGGCTGGGCAAGGCGGTGAAAAGACGACTGTCGGAGGGCAAGGCACGGGTTGTAGGGGTGGACGAGACGTGGGTGAAGATCAAGGACAGATCGAGACCGGTGGGAGTAGTGATAGACGTGGGAGGAAGGGTGTTGAGCATAGAGTTGACCGGACCAGAGTTCGACTATGAGAGCTGGTTCGAGTCGATGGCGGATGAGTTGGGAGTGGAGGTAGTGGTGACAGATGACTCGACCGACTACTCGATACCGACTGGGCGCGGCTCTGTGATACGCCAACAGTGTTTGGTGCACATGAAACGGACCTTGGGCCGTGCTATCGGCAGACTCGATGAGAACATACGGATTCAATACGGTGAACTGTTGGGACAGATCACTGAGACGGTCAACGAGTTGCCACCCGATGGCGCCGACAGGTTATTCAGATGGTCACAGGACAGACGGTTACCATCGGAACTGAGACGACTGGCAATACACCTGCTGGAACGATGGAGACAGATGACGGTGCACCAGCGACGATCAGGAGTCCCGAATAGCACGAACTGGGTGGAGGGAAGGTTCGGACGGATCAAACCAAGGTACAGGACGACGAGAGGACTGAAGACCGATTCAGGAGCAGTCAACTTCATGGCGGTGGTCTGCGATGTCCTCGCCTAACCACCAGCGCAGTATCCCAGACCTACAACACCTCGTCTTCAGTTCACTACACCAAGTGAAACAATCCCCGAGATTTGTAAGTGTTCAGAGTTGATGAGACGAACATTCCCCACCCCTGAGGATACCCGCCCCGTATCGTGGTACGGGACATGCCTTTCGCGGGTATGACAGTGGCTGTGCATGCGTCGAGGGATCTCACGAAGTCTGAACAGTTACGACGAGAGTTCGCGTCCGTACGCACGTCCCGTGCCGTGAATAATCGTGGTATGCTCGACGGGCTTTTCGCGTGTCGCGAGGCGGCATACCACTGACACAAGGAGACCGACGTGACTACCCTGCTGTGCAACGAGGACGCCTATCTGAAGGAGTTCGACGCGACCGTGACGGCGGTGACGGAGAAGGGGGTGGTGCTCGACCGGACGGCGTTCTACCCGGGAGGTGGAGGCCAGCCGCCGGACGCGGGGACTCTGAGGGCGGGTACGGAAGAGTACACCGTCAAGAAGCTGTCGCGGGCGAACGGGCAGATCGTCCACGAGATAGGCGGGGAAGAGTTCCCTGCGGAGGGCGACTCCGTTCACGGGGTGGTCGACTGGGACCGGCGGTACAAGCTGATGCGGACGCACACGGCGCTGCACATCCTGTGCGGCGTGGTGTGGCGGGACTATGGCGCGCTGGTGACGGGAGGGAACATGGAGCCGCTGACGGCGCGCATGGACTTCGAGCTGGAGAGCATGTCGGCGGATTTCGCCCGCGAGGTGGAGCGCACGATCAACGAAGAGGTGGCCGCGGAGAGGGACGTCCATGTGGCGGTTCATCCGCGTGAGGAGGCTCTGACCATCCCCGACCTGATACGCACCAAGGTGAACCTGATCCCCGAGTCGGTGCAGCAGATACGCACGATCGACATCGAAGGACTCGACCTGCAGGCCGACGGAGGGCTGCACGTGCACAACACGAGGGAGGTCGGCACGATCCGCGTGGTCAAGCACGAGAGCAAGGGGCGGATCAACAAGCGGCTGCGGATCAGGGTGGAGTAGGCCGCTCGACAGAGCAATTGCTTGAACGCCGGGGCATGGCGCAGTCGACCAAAGGAGACGCCTTATGACTAGCAGTTCCGGTTCACGAGGATTCTTTTCCGGCCGTGTGGTGCCCATAATCGTCGCCGTTGTGGTGACTGCGGTGGTGGTTTTCGCGGCTTGTTTCATGGTTTGGCACCACCTCGGTGGGGGTGTCTGGCGCAGCGAGGTGAGTGTGAGGACAGCGGCGTTGCACTCTCCCGACAGGCTCGGTCTCTCTGTCACCTCCTGCAGCGGGAAGCCTATAGTGTCGTATTTGCGGGAGACGGATGTCGACGTGCAGGTTAGAGTGGTTGCCTCCTCCACTCCCTTTCATGGTGGCGGCGACTGTTTCGATCTCGTTAAGGTCAGACTTGGAAAGCCACTGGGAGACCGGGGCGTCGTTGACAAGCACACCGGGCAAGTAGTGAGTGTCAGCGCAGGCTACCCATACCACCGTGATGCATACCCTAATACGCGACCATGGCCGAGTTGGAGGGTGGTGGAGGCGCGGGGATGGACGAGCCAGACGGGATTCTCTTTACGCCTACCTCGCGGGTGGGACCTACATGAGCTCAATGGTACCGATTCCTACGTCGGAGAGGTGGTGGGTGATGGGGCACGGCTAACCTTCGATTACGGCGGACGCTCTTGGAGTTTTGATCCGGCCGACGATCCGGCGCACACCTATGCTGTGGGTTACGAGGCCATTGAAGGCGGGAAGGCGACGCTGTTCATTTCCTTGGACGCCGGCGCCGGGTACACCGGTGTCTACTTCGATAACGCGGGCGGCCCCAACCTACACCTTGTGGGCGAAGACCTGACGCCGGAGCAACAGCGGACTGCTCTCGCCGTGTTCAGAAGCATCCGCCTTCACGGGCAGACTAGTGACGAACCCTGAAGGACGTAGAACTCTGTCCGGGCGCGGGAGCGTTCGGATTTAGCCAAGTGCCAACAAGGGGGAACCAAGGATGAGAAGCAACATACTCATAACGCGAACCTCCTATTTCCACTCGCGTGTCTGAGGCACCGCCCCACAACTCGCTTTTGACCTCGAACGCGACGCGGGCGTAGGCTGGAGTGACGGAGAAGAACGCGCCGTGGTCGCCGCCGCGCGAAGCGCCATAAAACACTTTGAGAAGAAAGAGGGCCGTTTTTTTGAGGAGCGAAAAAAATCTCAAACCATCTCATTCCGCGAACATACGCGGGCTCCCTCCCATGCCCACCACGCCCAAAGCCATGAACCACTTTGAGAAGCCGACAAGAAAGGAGAGAGGCCTCCTCAAACCTTCTCATTTTCTCAACCCCTCTCACTCCTTGTTCCGCTTTTGACGTGGGGGTGATGGGGTCGTAGACTGGAATGACATAGTTGAAGGCGCCGAGAGCGCCCGCCCCGAATGTTTGGGGGCGGGCGCTTTTCTTTTCGGCGGGGTCGGAGCGGCGACGTTGTACTGGCTGGAAGACTTATACAAGAAGACAGGCGTGCTCCCAACACCGGAGCAGGCCAATATGCTCATGTCGGACAAGCGGTTCATCCTTGTGGCCGGCGGCGAGCAGGCGGGGAAGTCGGTCGTCGCGTCGCTTTTCCTTATTCAGAGGTATCTCGAGCTCACGCCAGATCGGCCGGCGGAAGGGGCGAGAGGCGCACCAAGTCCGCGCAACCACGTTCGACCTCAGAGGCCGCCGCTCTACTGGCTGGTGGGAGCGACTTACGGCGAGACGCAGCGGGAGTTCCAGTACCTGGTGGAATGGTTCGGAGCGCTGGGTCTGCTGGCGAAAGCGACCAAGCGGTGCAATCCGGGCCGCATCGTCCTCAAAGACGGAACGAGGATCGAGACCAAGAGCGGCGTCGATCACCGCACGCTGTCGAAGGAGGCGCCGGACGGGATCATCGGGTGCGAGGCCAGCCAGCTCGACTCGGCGGTGTTCAGCCGGATGCGGGGTCGCGTGACGGCGAGGAACGGTTGGATCTTCCTCGCGGGGACATTCGAGTCGAGTGTCGGCTGGTATCCGCAGCTCTTCAAGGCGTGGCAGCAGGACGGCTCCGACCGCAAGAGTTACTCTCTGCCGTCCTGGACGAATCGCGCTCTCTACCCGGGTGGAAGGGACGATCCCCAGCTCGCAGCGCTGCAGGCCGACTCGACCGACGATTTCTTCATGGAGCGCATAGCGGGACGGCCGGTGCCGCCCAAGGGCCTGGTGGTGCCGGAGATCCGGTCGGACGCGCACGTGCGGGATGTTTCGTATGTGCCCGGCGTTCCCGTCCGGCTCGCCATCGACCCCGGCTACGCGGGGGCGTACGCCGTCGAGGCGCTGCAGTACATCGACGGGCGGGAGGTCATCGTCGACGAGATATACGAGCGCACACTGGTCACCGAGGAGGTCATCGAGATGGCGAAGGCTCGACCGTGGTGGCCGGACGTCGAGGGCGGGGTGATCGACGTCGCGGGGTACCAGCACCACTCGATGCCCGCTCCGGCTGAGGCGTGGGCGGAAGAGGGGGGCGTGATTCTATCGGCGTCGCGTGTCTCCATCAACGACGGGACGCAGCGCCTGCGGTCGTTCCTGAAGGCGCCTGCGGGGAACCGGGGGCCAAAGCTGCTGATCGGCAGACACTGCAAGGGCATTTTGTCAGAACTGGGAGTCACGCCCAATCCGTTCGACGGCCAGACGCGGCCCTATCGATGGAAGACCGACCGGGAGGGGAACATGGTGGGCCGCGTGCCGGAGGACCGCTACAATCACGCCATCAAGGCGGTCATATACCACCTCGTCGACAAGTACGGCTACGCGTCAAGGCCGCGCGCCGACAAGTTCCTGGTCAAGCGATTCGCGTAGGGGCGCGAAGAGGAGACGATTGAAAGCCGGACGCAGGATACGTATACTCATTTGCAAGATACGTATACGTGAAGCGAGACGATATGAAGAAGAAACTGACGATCACAGTCGATGCCGAGCTTCTGCCGATAGCCAAGCGCTACGCCCGTTCCCACGACGTATCGCTTTCTTCGCTGATAGAGCAGTCTCTCAGGGAGGTGGTCGGAGACGACTCGGCGTCGTTTACCTCTCGATGGCGGGGCCGGTTCCGAGCTTCGGAGCGTGATGATCCACGCTACGACGCGCTCGCCGAAAAGTATCTGCAATGATCCTCCTGGACACCGACGTGCTCATTGACATCGCACTCGACAGGCGTCCGCATTCGGGCCCGGCCTCGAAACTCCTCGACCGAATCGAGAACGGCTCTCAGAGTGCATACATCGCATGGCATACCGTGTCGAATTTCTACTACCTCGTGGCCTCGTCCCGAGGTGGTGAGAACGCCCGTGACTTCATTGTCGACCTGACCCGCTTCGTCCGGGTTGCGCCCACCGATACCGACGCGGTCCATTACGCCGCCGGGCTCCCCATGGCCGATTTCGAGGATGCTATGCAAGTAGCGGCAGCGCGGTCATGCGGCGCCCGATATATCGTAACCGGAAACGTCAGGGACTTCGCTCGCTCTCCCATACCGGCGGTCACGCCGCAAGAGGCGCTCGCGGAGATCGTGACGAGCAAGGCGCGGGACTACGCGGCGGGCGGAGGGTGATGGACATCGATCTGAACAGAATTGACTGGCAGGCAGTGAGCATCGGCCTATAGAGGTTTTCGAGAGAAATCGCTAGACTCGTCGTAGGAAATCCGGACTGCTCGTTGAAGAAACAACTAGCACGTGCGTTCGCTATCATGTTAGAATGATGGCCGCTCATTCTTTCGGAAAAGGTTGAAGGGCATGACACTTGCGATCTCTCCAAACGGTGGCAATACCGGTGCGCGGCAGGCTCTTGAGAATCGTTTCGTGGATCGTTTGGCCGTCAATTCCGACTTGACTCGAAAGGCAGTGTCGTTTCAGGGAAATCAGAGAGTTCCCGGTCTGCGCTGGATGAAGTACAAAGAGGCGTATTCGCGTAAGTTGGTCGAGGACATGCTGGACGCCTTTCGACCAACGTCAGTTCTCGACCCCTTTGCTGGAATAGGAACAACCCCACTGATGGCCGCGTCGAGGGGAATGCGGGCTACCGGCGTCGAGATCATGCCGGTTGGAGTTCTCGCGAGTAATGCGATCGCTGAGGCAGCTAATGGCGTTTCCAAGAGGGAACTTGAATCGGAAGGGTCGAAGCTTCTCGATGCGGTAACGAACCGCGATCATACTCCCTCCGAGCACGTATTTCCCCACGTAAGAATAACGGAAGCAGCTTTCTCAGCAAGAAACGAGTCGGCTATCGCCCGTGCCCGAGAGTTCTTAACTGAAGTCGCCGATGAGTCAATACGAACAATTCTCAATTTCGCTTGCATGTCCGTCCTGGAGGCAGCCAGCTATACACGCAAGGACGGCCAATACCTACGCTGGGACTATCGGTCCGGCAGGTCGCTGAGAGCAAAAGTCCATAAGGGTCCTATCCTGCCGCTGGGCCAGGCGCTAGGTGAACGTCTATTCCAGATACTCCAGGACATGGATCCGCTGAAACAGGAGTTCGGCGGTGCGACGCCGGAGTTTCTTACAGGTTCCAGCCTAGAGCTGCTGCGCCACCTGCCCTCCCACTCCTTCGATATGGTTATGACATCCCCACCCTACGCCAATAGGTACGACTATACTAGGACATACGCCCTTGAACTCGCTTGGCTCGGTTATGACAACGATGAGTTCGCAAAGCTGAGGCAGCGCATGCTGTCCGCAACCGTAGAGAATAAGCCAAAGCTGGAATGGCTCCGTCATACGTACGGAGACTGCCCGGAAGTGCTTGAAAGCGCTGTTCAGATGTACAACGGCCAGTCAGCCGTTCACGAAGTGCTGGATATCCTCAGGGAGCACGTAGAAGAACTAGGCAATAGGCACGTGATCCGACTTATTGAAGGTTATTTCATGGAGATGTCGCTGATCGTCGCCGAAATGGGACGGATCGTCCGGCCGGGGGGCAAGGTTGTGATGGTTAACGACAACGTTCAGTATCACGGCGAGGAAGTTCCCGTAGATCTCATCCTCTCGGACTTCGCGGAACAGTCCGGGTTCATGTGCCGGAAGATCTGGACCCTCGAGAGGGGCAAGGGAAACTCAAGTCAGCAGATGGGCAAATTCGGAAGGCGGGAACTTCGCAAGTGCGTTTACTTGTGGGAGCGCACGAATGACTGAGCTTAACGACGCTCAGATCAGATCCGCACTGATGGCAGAACGAATTCGACACCGAACCGACATTGCTCTACGCGAATTGATCTCCGAATATGCAGACGATCTCGTGTTTTGTCCGCTGGACAAGCTAATGATCAGCGACCAAGCGTGGCGATACGTCAAGGATTCCGGCATCAATCCGAAGTTTGCCTTCGCGCATCCCCAATTGTTACGGGCATTGCCCGCAGCGTCTCAGTACTATCGCGGGATAGCGTTGCTGCCGCAAAAGCGAGTTGCCAAGATTGCGGGATCCGTGGCCTCGTGGGAGTCGGGTGACCGCAAGACTTCCATTGGCCACCAAAAGAGTGAGAAGGTCGCACAACTTTACAATGCCGTGATTTCATCAATCATAGAGGGCACAACAAATTGGACTCTTGAAAACGGCTACCGTAACATCATCGCCACCTTGGGCATCGGCCTGGACGGCACTTTCCGAAATATCATCGGCCAGGATGCGGAAGAGCTTATCAGGACTCGCATTTTGAACTGGTTGGAAACCCAACAGTTGATTTGCAACCGCAACGCCGACTCAACGGAATTCTCATTGCCGCTTGGATACTCAATGCGCTACGGGTCCGAACCGGACGTCCTCTTTCGACACAGTGAAAACGGGATTGAGCGCACCGTTGCCACCATCGAAATCAAGGGAGGCAAGGATGCCGCCGGAGCGCTCGAACGACTTGGGGCGATGCAAAAGAGCTTTGAGGCGACACCTCCCAACTGCGTGAATATCCTGATCGCCGGCGTAGTTACCAACGAAATGAAGGCGCGTCTCGCTGGATTGGGTGTAGAGAAAGTCTTCCTGCTTGACACCCTTGCCCACGACGGTGAAAGCTGGATAGATTTCCTTAACGAAATATTTCACTACACGATACGTATTACCAAAGAAACAATCACCTAGACCTCCAAACCGTAAGAACCCGGAGCCATAGCGTCATGTTCACTGCCCTACGATTCGGAATCGGACTGATACCTCTCTTCCTGCTGCTCGCCTGTGGCCCATCGGACGCGGAGCCAACGACGGGCGAGGTAAACGTTCTCACGCTTCACTACTGGCAGGCGCCCTCGGTGCCCAGTCCGTACCGGTCGGGCGGTTACAAGGACCTCGACGCCGCCGCGATCACCCTGGAACCTCTCGCCAAGTATGATCCCGACGGCAACATTATTCCGACGCTTGCCGCCGAAGTCCCGACCATTGAGAACGGCGGCTTCTCCCCGGACCTGATGTCCATCACGTGGAAGCTCAAGGAGGGCCTGAAGTGGTCCGACGGCAAGGATGTTACCGCCGAGGACGTGGTCTTCACCTGGCTCTACTGCAGCAACGAGGCGACCGGATGCACCGCGGAAAGCTCGTTTGACGGCATCGCATCCGCTCAAGCGTTGGACGACCTCACCGTGCAGATCAACTTCACTGAGCCCACGCCATTTCCCTATCAGGCATTCGTCGGCAGCGGGACGCCCATCATCAGCAAAGAACAATTCGGCGACTGCATTGGCGCATCCGCCACGTCCTCGGACTGCCAGGAACAGTACAACATGCCGCTGGGGACCGGCCCCTTCCGCATAACAGCCTTCAGGGCGAGCGGCCGGATCGCATACGAACGCAATCCTTACTACCACGGCAATGCACCCTACTTCGACAGGATAGTCGTCAAGAGCGGCGGGGACGCCACAGCGGCGGCTCGCACAGTCCTGGAAAAGAACGAGGCCGACTTCGCTTGGAACACACAGGTCGATCCCGAGACTCTCACCGAGATGCAGGAGGCCGGACTGGGCACGCTGGCGGTTGCCTACACGAGCCTCGTCGAACGCATCGTGGTGAACCAGACGAATCCCGACCCTGACCTCGGCGACGACCGCTCGGAGCATCTCGGCGGGAACAATCCCCATCCGTTCCTCATCTTCAAGCCGATCCGAGAGGCGATGTCCCTCGCCATAGACCGCGAGCAGATAGCGGAGGACCTCTACGGCTTCGCAGGGAAGCCGACCTGCAACCTGATCACGGGCCCTGCCGTCTACGTATCGAGGGCCAACGATGACTGCCTGTCGCAGGACATCGAAGCGGCAAACAGCCTTCTCGATGAGAACGACGTTCTCGATACCGACGGCGACGGCATCCGCGAATACGAAGGCACCCCGCTAAGGATCACCTTCCAGACATCGACCAACGCCATCCGGCAGGACACGCAGGCCCTCATTCGCGATTGGTGGAAGGAGATAGGAATCGAGACCGAGCTCATCGAGCACGACGCCGGCGCATTCTTCGGCGACGATCCCACGGATGCCTCATATCGCCGTTTCTTCGCGGACGTGCAGATGTACGCTTCCGCCACCGGAATAGATCCCCAGCAGGACCTATCCAACCTGCTCTGCAAGCATATCCCGACACGGGAAAACAACTGGGCGCTCAGCAACACCGCCCGCTCGTGCGACCCTGATTTCGATGCGCTGTACGCTGAATTGGAAGGGACCGAAATCGGTCGCGAGCGGGAGGACATCGTAAAGCGGCTCAACGATCTCCACGTCCAGAGCTACTTCCAGATTCCTCTCATCAACCGCGGCTTCGTCTCGGCGCATCTCAACACGCTCAAGGGGTTCCGCATCAACGGCTGGGACAGTGAGCTGTGGAATATCGCGGAGTGGCGGCGGTAGGAACGGCGCGGGGCTTACTTATACCAATTAAGCTTGTCAGCCTCACAAACCCTCACCCCCGTTCTGCAACGGGGCAGGCTCTAGCTCTCTCCCACGACGGGAGAGGGGATAAGAGGGCCTTTGACAGGCTCAGGCTGAACGGGATTCACCGCAGCGCGCGCGGAGGGGAAGATGGATTCCCGCGTGCGCGGGAATGACGGTGTGGGCGTATTGCGGCCTATTTTCGTACCAAAGACGGAGGTTGTGCAAAGGTCAGAGGAAGTGGGAGACCGAAATCTCACTCCGTGGTGTTGGCGCCGTCTGTGGTGAAGCTCCGGCCAGAATTCGCCTCCGATATGTGATAGGCTACCGTCACGGGGGACATTCACCTCATGGATGAGCCGGAACACCAAATAGAGGTAGACGGCGTTTGGAAGGTCTTTGGCAACGACCCTGAGCGCGCACTGAGTTCGGAGTACGACCGGAAGAGTCGCGCTGAGATCCAAGAGGAGCTGGGTCTCGTCGTTGGGCTGCGGGATGTGTCCTTCACTGTGGACCCTGGAGAGATCTTCGTGGTTATGGGCCTCTCCGGGAGTGGAAAGTCGACCCTGGTCCGCTGCCTCATCAGGTTGATCGAGGCCACGAAGGGGCAAGTGCGCTTCGACGGCGAGAACATCCTGACCTACTCGCCCGACCAGCTCATGGAGTTCCGCAGGAGCAAGGTCGCCATGGTGTTCCAGCACTACGCGCTTCTGCCGCACCGGCAGGTGCTCGACAACGTTGCATACGGGCTCGAAATCCAAGGCATGGACAAGGCTACCAGATACAAGGAAGCGGAAAAGGCCATTGAGACCGTGGGGCTGAAGGGATGGGAGGACTATTATCCAAGCGAAATGAGCGGAGGGATGCAGCAGAGGGTTGGCCTTGCCAGAGCCCTGGCGGTGAACCCCGACGTACTGCTCATGGACGAGCCATTCAGCGGCCTCGACCCGCTGATACGGCGGGAGATGCAGGACGAGCTTGTCTCGCTCCAGTCGGAGTTGAAGAAGACCATCGTCTTCATTACGCACGACCTGAACGAGGCGCTCAAGCTGGGAGACCGCATCGCCATCATGCGGGACGGGGAGATCATCCAGGAGGGTTCGCCCGAGGAGATCGTGACGCTGCCGACCGATGGGTATGTAACCGAGTTCGTGCGCGACGTGTCGAGGGGGAAGGTGATCCAGGCAAAGGCGATCATGCGAGAACCGGACGCGGTAGTGTACGAGTGGCAAGGCCCGCGGGCGGCGCTGCGAACAATGGACACGCACGACAGGGACGCGATGTTCCTGATAGCGCGCAACTTCACGCTTCGAGGAATTCTCACCGAGGAGAGGGCGAACGTTCTGGCTGCCGAGCGCAAGCAGACTCTGGAGGGAGCCGAGGTCGCCCCGGCGTTAACCACCAGCCCAGACACCTACATCGACGACATCGTCCCCATAGCGGCAAAGTCCCGACACCCGATTGCGGTAGTTGGCGAGAATGGAAGCCTGCTGGGAGAGATCCGCAGAGGAGTCTTGCTCTCGGGGATGTCCAGCAGCGAATAGGAGGCTTCTCATGATTGCCCAAGCACGGGACGATCGAGCCGGCGCGGGAACCTCATCGCTTCGCGCCCGATTAGCCTACATGCCTCTCCTCTACCGCTGGGCGACAGGCCTGGTGGCCGTAATCGCAGTTCTGCTGGCGTGCCTCCTGATATGGGGCCCCGAGATGGAGTTCCCCACGACGGTGTCTACGTCGGAGGTTCCGACCGACAGCGGTACTTCCGTTACGCTCAAGAAGTCCGTTCGACAGGTCACCGGAAGCTGGATCGACGACCGAGTTGACTGGCTAACGCGCGAGGCCGATTGGATGTTCGGGGGCATCAGCTCCGGAGTTGCCTACTCACTCGTCAAGATCGAAGACGCGCTCAAATGGGTGCCGTGGCCGGTCATCATCGTCGGACTCGCCATGCTCTCGTACGCCGTAGGGCGCTGGCTGCTGATGGCCTTTACGACAGGGGCGATGCTGTACTTCGGGTTCATGGGGCTATGGGAGAACACCATAGACACCATCGCGCTCATGGTCGTTGCCGTCGTCATATCGGTGGCCATCGGCCTGCCAATCGGGGTGATCGCCTCGCGCAATCGACTGGTCGACAACATCATTCGTCCGATCCTGGACGCGATGCAGACCATGCCGAGCTTCGTCTACCTGCTGCCGGGGGTGTTGTTCTTCGGTCTTGGAGCTCCGGCGGGAGTATTCGCGACGATCATCTACGCCGTACCGCCCGTTATCCGGCTGACGAACCTTGGAATCAGGCAGGTATCCACCGAGGTTGTCGAGGCGGCCCGGTCGTTCGGCTCCTCTCCGTTTCAACTGCTCACCAAGGTACAGATTCCCATGGCTCTGCCAACGATCATGGCAGGCATCAATCAGACCACGATGATGGCCCTGGCGATGGTGACAATCGCCAGCATGGTTGCCGCGGGCGGACTCGGAGACAACGTGCTGCGCGCCTTGCAGAAGAACCAGCCCGGCAACGGGGCGATCGCCGGTCTCTCCATCGTCTTCCTCGCCATCATCATAGACCGCCTCACGCAGTCAGTGGCGCGCAGACAGGAGGATACACGGAGCGTCGGGTAGCGCACTTCGCACTTCGATCAACCCGCAAGCTGCCGTACGAGAATGGAGGACGGACCAAGATGGACGGGAGAACAACGAAAGGAGGAGGCAGGATGAACCTCAAAATCATTGGGCAAGGGCAATCATTGCGATTGCCGGCATGGCGGCCGTTCCCGGGCTCCCGGCCACAACATGCTTCGCGGCTCGAAGAGCTATAAGTCCGGCATCGGGGATGGGCAACCACAAGGGTTGCCCCTACAATACAACTGGTTGGCCGGAGGTTATATTCGTACCACTCGTCATGCGGATCTCATGTCCTAACCGCCCCGAATCAGCGAACAAGAACCATAAGTGAAAGGAACTGAACGATGAATCTCAAGATATTAGCTCTAGTTGCAGCTTTGCTCGCGACCGTGACGGTCGCGTCAATCGCTTGCTCATCCGACCCTGAAGTCGTCGAGAAGATAGTAGAGGTCCCGGTCACGGTCGCACCGGCTGCACCCGAAGTCGTTGAGAGGGTAGTCGAAGTGACGCCGACGCCCGGTCCCAAGGAGACGATAATCTTCTCGGACCTGAACTGGACGAGCGCGCAAGTACAAGACCGAATCGCCCAGTACATCGTTGAAAAGGGCTACGGCTACCCGACCGACGTTCTCTTCGGGGCCACACTCCCGTTGTTCAATGGACTGAGGAACGGCGATACCCACGTGACCATGGAGATATGGCTGCCTAACCAGGACGAGGCATGGATGGAAGCCCAGACGGCAGGCGAGGTCGTCGCGATCGGCGAGAGCCTCGGCAAGGACTGGCAGTCGGCATTCGTGATCCCGGCCTACCTCCAGGAAGAGCATCCGGATCTCGACAGCGTGGATGACCTGAAGGACGACAAGTTCAAGGCGCTGTTCGCCAGCGCTGAGACGGGAGGAAAGGCGCGCCTGGTGTCCTGCGTCATCGGCTGGGCCTGTGAAGAGGTCAACGCCAAGCAGATCGAGGGATACGGGCTCTCCGACCACGTCCACGTCGTCAATCCTGGCGACGGCGCGGCGGGGAACGCCGATCTCTACGGCGCCTTTGAGAGAAAGGAGCCGTGGCTCGGCTACCAGTGGGGCACCAACGACCCGCCGCTGCTGCTGGACCTGGTCAGGCTGGAAGAGCCGGCTTACAGCGACGAATGCTGGTTCACCACGAAGGCTTGCGCCTACGAGGACGCGACTATTCTCATTGCCGTACAGCCGGCATTGCTGGAGCGCGCGCCGGACGTAGTCGCAATGCTCCGCAACTGGGAATTCGACATCGGCAAGTACAAGGGCGTCGCCAAGTGGATGAGCGAGAACGAAGAGGCCACCGCCAACGACGCCGCTCTCTGGTGGCTCAGCGGTAACGAGGGCGTATGGTCCGACTGGGTAACCTCAGAGGCTGCCGCGTCCATCTCGGCCGCGCTCGCAGCGAACGAGATTCCCGACGGCTGGCCGACAGAGTAGTTTTTTCGTATATCTCCCCCGTTCGATGGGGGAGATACGGAAACCAGCACTTATCTCTCCCCCGCCGTCCGGGTGGGGGAGAGATGGGTAGGCGAACCAACAAATCGTTCGTCCTGAGCGTGTCGCTGGATTCCGGCCCCGTATCGAGTACGGGGCGGGCTTTTCGCCGGAACGACGACTTTGGACTACCTATCCCCGCCCTTCGGTGGGAGAGAGACGGATAGGCATTTATCTATCGCTCCACTCTCCAGTGACCAGAAAGCAACCCAGCCCTGTCATTCTGAGCGGAGCGGAGTCGAAGAATCTAAAGTGTCTGTCCTAACGAAAAGCGGACATAGGGAGTTCTTAGGCTATTTTCCCTCTTGGCCAAGATAGAAGCGCGGCACTGGCTGTCCGGTCTTGCGGTTATGGATTTTAGATTCCTCGCTCCGCTCGGAATGACAGGTAGACTGGTTCTTTTGCGTTGTAGCGTATTCACCACGGTCTCCCTACAATAGACACTTTACCGGGTCATAGCCATACAGAGAGACCCTCTCGCCGCCCGTGCAGACCATACGCTACAACGCAAGAGAACAATAGGAATAGCCCTGCAAGTCGCACTCCGATATCTAGCCGTCAGCGCCATTGCCCTGTTCGCGGGACTTGTAGCAACCTGTGATGCCTTGGTCGCCACTCTGTTCATAAACGACACAGCAGACGGATGGGTGTTCTTTGGGATAATAGGTGGCTTGTTCGCCTTGGTGGTAGGAGGGATGATCGCGCTCTCGGCGAGGACGGGAACCACAAGGGGAGATTGCAGGCGAGCCTTTGTCGGAATTGCTATCGTCGGGTGTGCGACGCCCTTGCTGATGGTGGTTCTCAAGCTTCTTGACCCCGGCGACAGTCCGCAGCAGGGACAGGTGGACGCGGGGTTCTCTCTGGTTATCCTGTTGGCTCTGATAGTCGGTGGGATCGTAGCAGGAATCGGCTTGCTGGGGTACAGACTCCTACGGTAGGACGACGCCCATACGGTAAAGCGAAGAACAACCCTCTCCTCTCTCTCTTTTTACGCGCGTTCGCGCGTTTCCGGAAAGGCCATGCCCTAAAGAACCGGTAGACGGGGGCGGATCACAGCTACAAAATCGTTTTGCCTACCCCTGTCAGCCTTCCGGTGGGAGAGAGACGGATGGCGTGCTACATCTTCTTGCCGGCCACGTCGAACTGGCCGCCGCCTCGGGAGGGTTCGAGCATCTCTTCCCTGGCCTTGGCTACAAGCCCGGGGAGGTGATCGTCATTAGCCATGCGCTGTTCGAGGTGGACCATGCGCTGAGGACTCGCCGTCTCGACCATCTTTTCGCCGTAGGCGGTCTCCGTCCAGAAGCTCGCCATTCCCCCGATCTCCTCGCGGAGCCGGCCGATGTCCTCGTCCCGGTACCGCTGCGAGAAGTTGATGGTGAACATGCGGCGGCGGTCGCTTCCGCCCCATGAGCCGTGCTTGATGGCCTGGTTGAAGATCAGCACGTCGCCGGGGACGGACTCGATGGGGTACGCCGGGACCTCGCTCCCGTGGACGCCCCATTGGTCTTCATTATGGTTGACGGTGGACTGGGGAACGACCTCATGTACGCTGTCGGCGTAACGGTCGCCCTGCCGGTGGGAGCCGGGAATCACACGCAGGCAGCCGGTGTCCCTGGTGACAGTATCAAGGTAGAAGGCGACCTTGATGTTTATATACTTCTGGGCGAAGTTGTCGGAGTGCCAGTTGGTGTCGCCCACGTAGAAGTTGCCGTCGCTCGCCGTGTAGTTGTAGTCGGGACCCAGCACGGCAGACGCGAACCCGTCGATCAGAGGATGATCGATGAGACTGCTCAGGTACTCGCTCCGGTCGATGAACGGGAGGATGGCCGAGCGGCGCTTGAAGTCGTGGCCCTGCTCGTTGTGGCCCCCGCCGTGAGAGGTCCACACGCCCTCGAAGGCCTCGATGATGCGGTCTGCTTCGTCTCTGAACGCGCCGGGGAACCGGATGAATCCGAACGTATCGAAGAAGGCGATTTGTTCCTTAGTTGGGGTCATGTCGGCACCTCGGATGGTTTTCGTGCGCAGAGGGCTGAATTCGCCGTGAAGAGTATGCTGGGAGTCGTAAGAAATGGCAAGAGGATTCACCACAGAGAGCGCGGAGGACACAGAGAGAAGAGTGAGGGAAGAGGAGTCACCGCTGAGGGCGCGGAGATCGCGGAGGGGGAGTTGGATGGAAGTCCTAAATTTGTTGCATGGTGTTGCATTCTGTTGCATTTCCCGTGCCTCTTCGGTGGTGGGAGAGGGGAGATGTTGGGGGTATTTTTTGAGGGACATTTGGGGACAATATGGGACATTTGGCGACGTCGTTGTCGTGGGTGATGCAGGGCTATGGTAGATTGTATGTTCTTGTTCGTCAAATTGGGGATTGGGGAGTTGGAGGGTTCATGCTTCGAGAGGCTCAGCATGAACGGGGGAGGAGGAAGAGGATTCACCGCTGAGGGCGCGGAGATCGCGGAGGGGGTAGTTGGATACCCTCACCACCTGGAATGAAAATGGGGTTTGTGCACCAGGGCGGGTTTGAAACCCGCCCCTACGACGGGTTGATGGGATATATTTTCGTAGGAATCGTTCATGTCGGTTGTCACCGACACCACCAACAATGAAAGTGTGTTGACACAGAAGAAGGACAACCACAAGGGTTGCCCCTACGGGACGTTGGCCGGGGCGTCCTTGTGGGACGGCCTCTAGGTGGGCCTGATGATGCCGCAGGCCACGCGGGAGCCGGTGTCGGACTCCTGTTCGCCGTAGGCGTCGGGCTTTTCGTGCACGATGATGGCGGAGCCGTCGGCGTCAAAGACGGAGTGGCGCGGGCCACTGTCGAGAGTGATGCCTTCGGTAAAGAAGTCTGCACGGGCAGAGCCGTCAGAGGCGGCGTAGATATTGGGCAAGTCGCCGCCGTGCGCTCCGGTCGCTTCACCGCGCTTCCAGGATGAATGGATGAATCCGTGCTCGGTATCTTCGGGGTTGAAGTGATCGCCTGCGGCATTGAAGTCGGGGGTACATGAGCCGATCTCATGAATGATGAACGCATGTCCGCCCGGGGCCAGTCCCTTCAGGTCGGCCATGACCAAGACTCCAGTGACTGTCTGCCGGAAGGTAACCGTTCCCATGGAATCGCCGGACGGCGACACCAGCGCCGCCGAAGCCGTCAGTCCTACTGTACGTTTAGCCGCTTCGCCGGGTCGGACGACCAGGAAGAATAGGGCGGCGATTACTATGATCGCTATGGGCACCAAGAGAATAGCCAGATCGAATCTTCTGGTCATTTTGGTCACCTCCTCGGCCAAGTCACGTTAGAAACGGCCGAGTCTTCTGCCTCTGCTCCGCGAGTTAGAGTTCTGTTGCTACCGTGCCAAGCGCGACAAGGAATCCAGAAGAGTGAATTATGATATTCAGTATCACTATATTCCGTTAGTTTCCTGCTGCAAGTATTGTAGGTAATGAGAGTTTTACAGGTTGAAGAAAGCCTGTCAAGGGAGTCTATCGAGTTCACCTTTGGTGACATCGTTGCAGGAAGGCGGAGGGCAGCCGGTCGACGTACGTTTCGCAAGACGGAAGGTAGTATTGAGAGGGATTGTTTCACTTGGTGTAGTGAACTGAAGACGAGGTGTTGTAGGTCTGGGATACTGCGCTGGTGGTTAGGCGAGGACATCGCAGACCACCGCCATGAAGTTGACTGCTCCTGAATCGGTCTTCAGTCCTCTCGTCGTCCTGTACCTTGGTTTGATCCGTCCGAACCTTCCCTCCACCCAGTTCGTGCTATTCGGGACTCCTGATCGTCGCTGGTGCACCGTCATCTGTCTCCATCGTTCCAGCAGGTGTATTGCCAGTCGTCTCAGTTCCGATGGTAACCGTCTGTCCTGTGACCATCTGAATAACCTGTCGGCGCCATCGGGTGGCAACTCGTTGACCGTCTCAGTGATCTGTCCCAACAGTTCACCGTATTGAATCCGTATGTTCTCATCGAGTCTGCCGATAGCACGGCCCAAGGTCCGTTTCATGTGCACCAAACACTGTTGGCGTATCACAGAGCCGCGCCCAGTCGGTATCGAGTAGTCGGTCGAGTCATCTGTCACCACTACCTCCACTCCCAACTCATCCGCCATCGACTCGAACCAGCTCTCATAGTCGAACTCTGGTCCGGTCAACTCTATGCTCAACACCCTTCCTCCCACGTCTATCACTACTCCCACCGGTCTCGATCTGTCCTTGATCTTCACCCACGTCTCGTCCACCCCTACAACCCGTGCCTTGCCCTCCGACAGTCGTCTTTTCACCGCCTTGCCCAGCCTCTGTATATCTCTCCAACTGCTCACGTGGTCGACACTGTGACCGAACAGTCCCAACGCAGTCTCTATGCCCCGATGACTCAGTCCCAATGCGTACAGCACGCCGAGTAGAGCCATGAACGAATGGCTGCGTCCGGCTCTTCCCACACCTTTCGGTCTGGCAGTCACCGTCTTGCCACAATGCTTGCAGCGATAACGCTGAGTGGTCACATGAGTGACGTTCACGTCCACGATCTTGCGGAGTTTGGAGCTACCCCACTTGTGCCAGGCTTGTGCTGCACATCTTGGACACTGACCCGGTGGTGTGGGATCGGCCTCGACGGGTTGCTGGGCAAGGCGTATGATGCGCATGGGAGATTCATCCTTTCGAACTGGTTTTAGACATCTCCAATTCTAAAGGTGACTCTCCCTTCTCTCAATCCTCTGTCAGTTCCTACACTCCCTGAAACAGTCCCGTATTGAGATTCAGTATTGACATTTGTTTCTGCGGGATATCTCATGAGGACTGCGACGCTCATCACTTGGTATGAAGATGGGAGCCGAGGACGGGCAACCACAAGGGTTGCCCGTACAGGAGTCGGGGGTTATTTTCAGGGCAATGAGAGTGGGAGACGCCCGCCCGAATCAATCCAGAATCTAGCCGCTATCGGCGCGGAGGGTTGCGGTGGCGTTGGGGTCGATGGCGAGCGTTTGGGGGTCGATGACGACGCCGAACTCGCGGCGGACGTAGTCGACGGTGTAGATGCCGTTGCGGACGTCCTGAAGGACGAGTTGGGGGTCGCGCTCCAGGGGGTCGCCCCAGCCGCCGCCGCTGGCCATGACGTGGTGGATGACGTCGTCGCGCTTCATGCGGCCGACGCCCATGGGCGTGATGGTGTGCTCGTCGTCACGATCGGGGTTTACGATGTTCCACGAGGACGATCCGGGTTTGCCCCCGTGCAGTCCGAAGGCGCGGTTCCGTCGCTTGTCGGAGCGGAGCTGGAGGACGGCCTCGTCTTCGAGGAGGCGAACATCCCGCACGATGGAGGGGGCACCACGGTACTTGCCGGGCCCGGCGGAGTCGGGGACCGCGCCGTAGCGTTCGATGCGCACGGGCGTCTCGACCTCGGCGATCTCGACGGGCGTGTTGGCGCTGTTTCCGCCGGGGTGAGGCGTGCCGAAGGGGCCATCGCCGTTCGGCCTGCCCCCGCGACTACCGGCGAAGAGGTCGACGAACGCGAAGGGGCGTCGCTCGGAGTCGTAGCCGCCGATGCTGATGATGGTGTTTCCGCCCTCGCCGTCGGCGGGCACGCGGTCGGGGACGGCCTTGGAGAGGGCACCCCACACGGCCTCCATGATGCGGTAACCGACGATGCCCCGCGCGCCGCAGGGGGCCGGCAGGACGGGGTTGACGACGGTGGCCTCAGGGGAGGTGACCTTGATGGGATGGTGGGAGCCGGAGGAGTTGGGTATTTCGGGGTCCATAATCTGGCGGATGCCACCCCAGACGGACGACTCCGTGAAGGGGAAGGGCGAATTGATGCCGGCCTTGACCTGCGGGGACGAGCCGGTGAAGTCGACCGTGATGCCGTCACCTTCGATGACCATGCTGAGGTTTATGACGACGTCGCCAGTCTCGATGTTGTCGCCGTCGATGTAGTGCGTGAAGTCGTACACGCCGTCGGGGAGGTCGCCGATCTCCTGCCGGACGCGTCGCTCGGAGTACTCCATGATGGCATCCATGTAGCGGCGCACCTCGGACGCGCCGTAGCGGCCGACGAGATCGAGGAACTGGCGCTCACCAAGTGTTGCCGCGGCGATCTCAGCGCGGATGTCGCCAAGAACCTTGTCCGGGACGCGGACGTTGATAGCCAGCAGGTCGAACATGGTCTCGTTGGGGACGCCGCGCTCGTAGAGCTTGGTGGTGGGGATGCGCAGGCCCTCCTGGTATATCTCGTGGGAGTCGGTGGAGTTGCTGCCGGGGACGATGCCGCCGATATCGGTCTGGTGGGCGACGGTGCAGGAGAAGCCCTGCAGCTCGTCCTCGGCGAAGACGGGCTTGATGACGTATACGTCGGGCAGGTGGATGCCGCCGGAGGTGTACGGGTCGTTCATGATGTATACGTCGCCGGGGTAGATGCGCCCGTCGAACTTGCGGAGGATCGAGCGGACGGCGCTGGGGAAGGAGCCGACGTGAAAGGCGATGGTGAGGCCCATGGCGACGGTCTCGCCGTTGCGGTCTGCGAAGCCTGTGGAGAAGTCCATGGCGTCCTTGACGATGCCGGAGTAGGCGGTGCGAAGGATGGTGAGGGCCATCTCATCGACAAGGGTGTCGAGGGCGTTGCGGATGACCTCGAAGGTGACGGGTTCTATGTGTCGTGGGAGCATGGGGCGGGGTTCTGGGTTTTGGGGGCTGGGTTCTGGGTTTGGGCACCATGTTAGCATGGTTATGGTATTGTGATTTACCCTCACCCTAGCCCTCTCCCACGACGGGAGAGGGGATGAATCGGTGTCTGTTCAGGTGTTATATTCGAGTTGAGAGAGTATTAGAAGGGTGTGATAACGGATTGGACGCAAAGAATCGCTTTAGCGCCGTGGTGAACGCCGCCCTAGCCGGGGAACCTCAGAGGGTAACACGGCGCGGATAGCCGGCAGTGGTGGTGATAGCCGTTGAAGAGTACGAACGGCTGTGCAAACGGGAGCCTGACAATACTCCCACGTTTGTGGAACACCTGTTAGCCATACCCAAGGGCGGCGATTTCGAATTTGAGCGGTGGCCGCTGGTCCCCCGTCCGCTGGACCTGTAATGCTGCTGTTGGACACGAATGTAGTATCTGCCCTCCGTCGGCCCGACAAACACCCTCAAGTTACTCAATGGCTCGCTGCGCGGCAACCCGATCAGCTATTCCTGAGCGCGGTCACTATTGGCGAGATACGGCGGGTAATTACAAAAAATTACACCACATTGCCAATAAAGTGACATGACGGCAACACACATGGTGGTACGATGGATTGTAAGTCTACCCATCAGCGGGAGATGTGTGCTTGCGTCACAAACGGACCGCGCATTGATGACGCCCGCGGCGGGCACCTCAAACCGGAAGTAGATGATGATGAGCAGCAGTAGCCAACGGCATAGCGAAATCTCTCCCTTCAAGACTCCGGGGGACTCCATGAGATGGCCCTTGGTTGGCCTGATCACCGAAGTGGCCCTACTCGGTTGCCAACCCGAAAGCTCGGATATAGAGCTAAACGTTCTCAACCCGGCATGGAAGGTTTGATTACGCCCCGACGCCCCCCTTCCGGGAGAGTTGATTCTACAAGGCTAACCTCAAGGAGATACGGAAGGCAAGGGCCAACAGCCTGTCCCAAGAGGGCACCCGGGAGGACTCAATATGCGGGAACAAATAGTAGAGTTGGCTGTGTCGAATACCAGGACGACCTTCGGAGTGCTGATTGTAGCCTCCGCCGTTACAGTCATGGTATTCATGACGCTCATGAACAAGACCCAGGCTCAGGTTAGCGTCTGTGTCTCAGGAGGGGCCGTTTCGGAAGGTAGCGCCGCACTAGCTGCCGACTGCGAAACGCTGCTCGGTATGAAGCAAGCCATCAGGGGCAACGGAAATCTGAACTGGTGGTCGGGGCGTCCAATAGATCGCTGGGACGGCATAGGAGTCGAGGAGGGTCGGGTGGTCTCGGTTACGCTCCCCGAACGCAACTTAGACGGCATCGTCCCGCCGGCGTTGGGCAACCTATCGGCGTTGCGCTCCCTAGACCTCAGTGGCAATCGTCTTACAGGAACCATTCCAAGCGAACTTGACAACTTGGAAAACCTAACCACATGGCGACTTGCCGGGAACAATCTGTCGGGCTGTGTGTCCGCGAAATTGGCGCAGATCGTAGACAACGACCTCATTGCTCTTGGGTTGCCTATATGCGGTGGTGCACCTCCCCCCACCACCACTACCCCGCCGCCATCAACCGATGAACTTTCAAGCCTGATGACCACTGCCAACTGCACAGCGGAAGACATTAGCATGGTCTTCGGAGAGAGCTTCACTCTGACAAATGAGCCTATGATGAATGAGTGGGGCCCTAACGGACGAGGATGGGGTGTCTCGTATCTAACCTTGTGGGAAAACACCGGCGAGACCAAAGATGGCCTCATTTCGTGCTTCACCGTTCTGTACGACACGATAGACAATGCGTTCCTTGGGACTAACTACCACGCGCTGAGGCTATGGAATGACTTCTCCTTCGTCGATACCTTCATGGAAGTCAAGATGAAGGAAGAAGGCCCGTTAGGTTTAGAACCGCTGGGTCACGAATTCATAGGGATGCATCAGTATATGAACGATGCGCTCTTTGAAGACTCCCTTGTGTTGCAGGTGAACTCGGTTATGTACAGAAGGTCGAACTTATCCGTCATGCTGAGCGCGAGTAGTGCCGTGGGGGGAGAGGACGAGGACACCTTCCCATTTCTTGACAGAAGGATCGCTGAAGTCGCAGACAACATCGACCGTCGGCTCATAGCTCTAGGCGACATGAGCTTCAGCCATCACGCTTCCAAAGACGGACACAGGGAGATACTAGAGATTCACGAGGGGTTCCACTCGGCCATAGAGGAACTCTACGCGTCTTACGCAGGGACGGGTCTCAGACGTTCGGAATTACCCTTCGGGTTCGGACGATAAATACCTATGGAGCATGGTCTGACAGGAAGGCAAAAGGTGTTTGTCGGTTTGAGATATATGGTTATCGTAGCGTTGACCTGCTGCGCTTCGGTCCTCATGTTGCCGGGTTCCGAGGCTATGGCCGATGGCGGCGAGTATTCGCCCCGCTCATTGAACGCGCCGCAGGACTGCATAGTGGAAGGGCTTCCGAATTTTGACGAATGCGACACGGTGCAGAGAAGCCCATTCTCCTACCCCCCTACTCTCGTAGGGCCGATGTACGCGAAGAATAACGGGTTTACCGTCGCGCTCGTAGACGAAAAAAGCCCTGTCGGCACTCTGTACAAAGTCACGGCCTTTGATACCGCTAGAGAGGACTCTACAATTGTCTCGGATTGGAGTTCCTCGCGCTGTAGACGATTCGAGGGACTGACCCATAACGCGTGGCATAGGTTCGAGGTCGTCGCTATGAACCCAAGCGGGTACCGCACAAGGACGGTCGACTACAGGATGTACCTCAATGGCGATGACACCTGGGAGACCACGCCGACCGATGACCCTTGGCTTACCGACCGTATCTCTGAGGTTGTAGACATCTACAACCTGACGGACGATGCGCGAGGCATGATGCACAACCTGCCTATCAAGATACACCGGAATGAACCGGGTTATGCAGGCTACGGGGGAATAAATCGCGGTGTGGGCCTCGGACTCGCCACCCATCCTTGGACATTCGCACACGAGTTCATGCACGCCTTCTGGGAGCATTGGGACGGGTTCCCCTTGCCGTGCGATCAAATGAACATCCTGACGTTTCGCCGCGATCTAACCCGGTTCGTCCTAGCGTTCGCAACATACGAAAGCCTAACTGATGAACCAAATCCCTTAGAGGAGTATCGCCCATATTTCAACTGGCTCACCCTGGACTTTCCCTACTATGTAGGGGCTGATGGTGAGAGTGCCTTGAATCTATTGCTCCAAACCTACTGGATTGATGGGTATTTTGAACCTGACATTTGGCATTTGATGTTCCATATCGGAGATACCGACCCCCCAATGACCGTCTTCGGAAGACCTTACCTGCTACCCCCAACGATAGCCCGCTACTTCGAAGGCTTCATCGAGCCTATTCAGGAGGATGAGCCGACCACATGGAACAAATACATCGATCACTTTAGGGCTTTATCTCTGGTGGACAACCGCCTTATGTTCGAAGCGTCCCGTCTGCATGGTCGGCTTCTTTCGGGGTTCATCGCCCCACCACCGGAAACCGAGACAACCATCCCCGAACCCCTTAGAACCAGCGTGCGGAATGCAGACCGGCAGGCACTCATAGACTTTGTGAACACTCTGGAAGATATGGCCTGCAACCCAGACTGCGAGGCGTGGTGGGATGCCGATCCTGAGTTTTGGTACCGCTACTCGATCAATAACCTCATTCGCATAGTCCTGTACCTCGACGAGATAGACAGTAGCTCGGGCATTGAGTTGGATGAGGCTAACTGGAAGTCCATGCGCGAGGCTCTTGGCGCACTTCCGTCATGTGGCGATGCGACCATAGACGAAACGCGGGACAGCATCATCTCTTTGAATGGGATCACCGAAACTCAGAGAACGGCCCTGCTCGCAGTTCTCTCGGATAGGGAGGAAGCCTATTGGTTTTGTGACGTATGGGTAGGTGCTCGACACGTGGACACTGCCCTCGGTCAATTGGGATTCGGTTATCTTCTTGAGGTCCAGAATCAGACTTCCTTGTCCCATTCGAGGAACTGTAGCCGTCTCAGTACCACCCTGCTGCCTGCGGATTTCAGCGAGTCGCCGTGCTGGTAGGGGAAGTATCCTGTGAGGTTGTCGTTAGTCATAGGTGGGTTCTGGGTGCTAGGTGCTGGATTCGCCGAGGTTGCTCCACGTGCCCGAAGCCGACGGCAATCGCATGGGCGATTCGCGAATGGCCCATACTACCCTCACCCCCTGCCTACGCAGGGGCAGGCTCTCTCCCACGACGGGAGAGGGGATGCGCGCCTCTCAATTCGACTGTCATATTCAAATGGGAACAGTACTAGGCCGGGCCCACGTCGATGACGATATTGTTGAACTCGTCGAGGCGGGTTCTGCAGCCGGGAGGAATGACGGTTGTGGCGTCGTACTCCTCGACGATGAGAGGGCCGGATGTCGGGGATGCCGGCAGGGCCTGACGGTCGATGATCTCAGTTTCTTGCGTTCCGATAGTGGGGCCGAAGTAGACGTTGCGACGGTGGGCATCGATGGAGCCGTGGTCGTGCGCGGAGTGAGTCGGGACGGAGCCGTGCAGACGGCTGGTGGCCGTGAGGCGGAGGTTGACGATCTCGGTCGGCTCGTCCTCGGCCTTGTGTCCGTAGGTGCGGTCGTGTTCGTCGTGGAAGGATGAGACGAGTTCGCTGAGGACGCTTGGGTCGAGGGTCTGTGCGGACATAGGAATGGTCAGCTCGTGGGCCTGTCCGGTGTAGCGGAAGTCGACGGCCCTCATCCATTCGATGTCGTTGTGGTCGTAGCCCTCGTCGCGCATCGAGGCCGTGGAGCGGTCTACGAACTCGTCGAAGACGCGGTTGATTCCCTCGAAGTCGGCGTCGGCTACGTTGGTGAAGTAGGTGCGGACGAAGTGGCGCTCCGGTCTGGCCTGGAGGAGTCCGACTGCGGAGAAGAGCCCCGGCGACGGTGGGACGACGACCGTGTTGATGCCGAGCGAGCGGGCCATGTCTGCGGCGTGGATGGGGCCGCTGCCGCCGAAGGCCAGGAGTGCAAAGTCCCTGGGGTCGCGGCCACGGTACGTCGAGACGGCGCGGATGGCGCGGATCATGTTGACGTTGGCGACGGCGTGAACGCCGTGGGCGGCGTCCTGCAGTGACAGGCCGAGTGGCTCGGCGACCGCGGAACGCATACTTGATTCGGCCAGGGACGGGGTCAGCGCAACCTCACCTCCCGCGAGGTGCAAGGGGTTGATGTAGCCGAGAACGAGGTTGGCGTCGGTGACGGTGGGGTCGGTGCCTCCGGTGTCGTAGCAGGCGGGGCCGGGGAACGAGCCAGCGCTGTTCGGGCCGACCTTGAGCGCGCCTCCGGGATCTACCCGGACGATGCTGCCGCCGCCAGCGCCGACCTCCGCAAGGTCGATGACGGGGACCTTCACTGCGTGGCCGCCGCCCGTCACGAGCTTGCTGGACAGGGAGATGCCCGCGCCAATCTCGTAGTCTGTCGTGTAGCTGGGAGAGCCGTTCTCGATGAGGGCGGCCTTGGCGGTGGTGCCTCCCATGTCGAAGGTGATGATGTTCTTCAGGCCGAGCCGCTTTCCGAGAACGTCAGCGGCGATGACTCCGGCGGCGGGGCCGGACTCCAGCATCTGGACGGGCGTTTGAGCGGCGCGTTGGGCGGACATGATGCCGCCGTTGGACTGCATGATGCGCACGGGGGCGTCCGAGCGGGCGGTCTTGACCCTCTTCACGAGCGAGTCGGTGTACGACTTGACGATGGGGCCGAGGGACGCGTTGACCACGGTGGTGCTGGTGCGCTCATACTCGCGGATCTCGGGGAGCACGTCGACGGATAGGGAGACGAAGACGCCTGGCAGCGTCCGTCGCAGCTCCTCGCCGACAGCGCGCTCATGGTCGGGGTAGCGGTAGGAGTGGAGGAGGCACACGGCGACGGCCTCTGCACGTTCCTCACGGATGATGTTGATGGCCTCGTGGAGGGAGTCGATGTCTAGGGGGATGAGGACTTCGCCGTCCGCGCCGACGCGCTCCTTCACCTCGAGGCGCAGGTGGCGGTCTACGAGGGGCTTTGGGGGAGCGTAGAGCAGGCTGTAGAGGGAGGGCACGCGCATTCGCCGGAGCTCGAGGACATCGCGGAAGCCCTCGGTGGTTATGAGGGCAGTCTTCGCGCCCTTGTCCTGGAGGACAGCGTTCGTGGCGACGGTGGTACCGTGGACGATCTCTTCGATGGACTCGACGGCGACGTCCTGCTCGGACAGTAGCTGCGCCATGCCCTCGATGATGCCGCGAGAGAGGTCGTCCTGGGTGGAGGAGAGCTTCTTGGTCCAGTAGCCGCCGTCGGGAGCGGCGATGACGAGGTCGGTGAAGGTGCCGCCGATGTCCGCGCCGAGTCTATAGCCTGTGAGGTTGTCGTTGGTCATAGGAGGGTGCTGGGTGCTGGGTGCTAGGAGCTGGATTTCCGCATTCGCGGGAATGACGGATGGGGTTTCCATGGGGCAATGCCCTCACCCCAGCCCTCTCCCGCGACGGGAGAGGGGGTAAGAGGATTCACCCTTACTGTGTTGAGTGGTCGTTTCATGGTTTCGGTGGGGTTTCGAGGTTGCTCCATGTGCCGGCGGCGGTCATCTGGTGAGTGAAGTCGAGGACGTTGTTTGTCCTGAGGAGGACCGTGCGGGGGCCGGCGCGTTCGGTCAGGGGGAGCGTCGCGCGGTGGGCGGCGATCTCTTCGGTGAAGCACTCGACTTCGAGGGCGTAGGGAGGCGGGATCGTGAACGGGCTGAACTCCCCCAGCCTATCTATGGCGGCGGCGGTCTTTTGGCGGATGAGGTCGTCGGCGTCCTTGGGGTGGAGCGAGAGGGCCTGGTGGTTGCCGAGGCCGTGCTTGACGGGGGCGGTCTCGATGTCGCCGAGCCAGTCTACGGCCTCGCTGCACGCCTTGTCGTCGCCCGAGACCATGATGACGGGGACGCCGACGCTGCCGAACTGGAGGGCCTCCATGGCGATCTCGCCGATGCTGCGTTGGTTGAGGCGCATGTCGGCGATCTCGGCGGAGCTGAAGGTGTGGGCCATGACTCCGTTGGGGGTGCCCGCCATGGAATGGTGTCCGAGGAGGATGACGCCGTCGTAGGTCTCGTCGATGACGCTGAGGAGGCCCGCGCCGCCCATGACAATCTTGATGCCCCGGGGCAGCTCGTCGTAGTGGAGAGTCAGGCCGCCGGGTGTTACGCCTCGAATGAAGCCGCAGTCGTGGACGATTATTTCGTCGGCGCCCGCGTCACGGGCGGCCTCGACGCAGGCGGTAGTCTCGTCGGTGGCGCGGCGACGGTTGTACTCGGCCTGCCAGGGGCCGTAGACGGAGACGGGGTCCTTCTCGCGGGTGATGGCGCCCTGGCCCTCGCTGTCGACGCAGATGTATATTTTCATGGTGGGTTCTGGGTTCTGGGTGCTGGGCACTGGGTTCTGGGTTCTAGGTGCTAGGTGCTGGGTTCTGGGTTCTGGGTTCTGGGTTGCGGCGCGGTCACAACGAATTGATATGAATCCGGGATAACGATACCAGACCGACGGGGAGATGACGACGGGGTTGGACTGGCGTAACTCCCCACCCCCACTGGATACCCGCTTTCGCGGGTATGACGGTGCTGTGCTTGGGGTGATGACGACGGGGTTCGGGCGGGGTAGCTGTTTGATGAATGTCCCCGCCCTTCTGGATACTGGCCCCGTATCGGAGTACGGGGTGACGTTCCTTCGCGGGTATGACGGTGGCTGTGTGCGTTGTGCGCTCTCACGAAGTCTGAACAGTTACTGTTGATGAGAAATGCAAGGATTGTCCTCCTGATGTCATTCTGAGGAGGGCTGCTTGGCACAATGCAGGGTCTTTAGATTCCTTGTATCTTGGTTTTGTCATGGGACAATGACTTCGGTAAGGGTGAATAGGGTGCGGCAGACCGTTGATTCCCAGGTCATCGAAGACCGTCAGCGAGCCAAGGTCGCCGCACCCCCCAGGAGTAGAGCCCGAACAGTTGCCTGGGCCAATCGAGCCCGCATCGTGCAAGGACGGGCCAGCACTTCATACAGGAGGTAGAAATGGAACAGGAACCGACATACGTAGGCATTGATGTGGCAAAAGCCCAGGTGGATGTCGCTCTCCGCCCTACAGGCGAGAGGTGGGTCGTATCCTACGACGAATCTGGAATTCCGGAACTGGTCTCTCAACTGAAGACCATTGGGCCGGCCAAGATAGTGTTGGAAGCTTCTGGCGGCCTGGAACTGCCGTTGGTGGCAGCCCTGGCAACTGCGACGCTGCCCGTAGTCGTCGTTAACCCCCGCCAGGTTCGTGACTTCGCCAGAGCAACCGGGACTCTGGCAAAGACTGACGCTCTGGACGCGGCGGTTCTCGCCCACTTCGCCGCCGCCATCCGTCCCCCTGTGCGCCCTCTGAAGGACACCGAGACCCAGGTACTCAACTCGTTGGTTGCTCGTAGGCACCAAGTGGTGACCATGCTGGTCTCAGAGAAGAACCGCCTCGGCACCGCCATCAGCGCCGTCCAGCCCCGCATCGAGGCCCACATCGCCTGGTTGGAGCAGGAGTTGGACGACCTTGACGAAGGCCTGAGGCAGACTCTTCGCAACAGTCCCGTATGGCGGGAGAAGGATGACCTGTTGCGCACCGTTCCCGGCGTGGGAGGGCAGGTCTCTCTCACCCTCCTAGCCTACCTGCCGGAGCTGGGCAAGCTGGACCGCCGACAGATCGCCGCGCTGGTGGGCGTGGCTCCCTTCAACCGGGACAGTGGCACCCTGCGGGGCAAACGGACCGTCTGGGGCGGTCGCGCCCGGGTCCGCGCCGCCCTGTACATGGGAGCGTTGGTAGCCAGCCGCTTCAACCCGGTGATCAGGGACTTCTATCAGCGGCTGCTGGCGGCTGGCAAGCCCAAGAAGCTGGCTCTCACAGCCTGCATGCGCAAGTTGCTCGTCATACTCAACTCCATGCTCAAGCATCGCTCACCCTGGCGCGCTGAGCGCGCCAGGGCGTCGGCGCCCGTCGGCCATCCGTCTTGACTTTCAAGACAGTTGCTCGCTGCGCTCGGAATGACAGGTTGGGGGAGGTTCGGAATGATAGGTTTGGGAGGCTCGGCGACTCAATTCACAGTAACTCAACGGTTCCATTCGACTACCGTAACGGCGTGTGCGAATATGTGGCAACCCTTGTGATGAGGTCAGATGATGCCGCAACTCGTATCTGTGGAGAAGATCTGGGGTCATGCCCCACACAACGCGTTTACCGACCTGATCCGTTTTCGGGAGCGGTGGTGGTGCGTGTTTCGGGAGGCGGTAGGTCATGACGCGCCCGGGGGAATTGTGCGTGTGCTGACCTCGGAGACGGGGGCGGCGTGGGAGTCGGCGGCGACGGTGGAGGAAGCGGGGGTCGATCTGCGCGATCCGAAGCTGTCGGTGATGCCGGACGGGCGGCTGATGCTGCTGATGGGCGGGTGCATATATGAGGATGATGGCGAGTACCTGACGCGCGCTCCTCGCGTCTCCTTCTCGGAGGATGGGTCCACGTGGTCCCCTACTCAAAGAATGCTGGCGGAGGACCACTGGCTGTGGAGGGCGACGTGGCATGAAGGCCGGGCGTACTCGCTGTCGAAGCTCGGTGAGGGAGAGGAGCCCCGGCGGGGGTTCTTGTATAGCAGCGTTGACGGCATCGAGTGGGACTGGATCACGGAGTTCAAGCTGCCGGGCGTGAGCGAGACGACGCTACGGTTTCTGCCTGACGGCGAGATGGTGGCGCTGGTGCGTCCGGGCTATATCGGGACGAGCAGACCGCCCTATCGAGAGTGGTCGTTTTGCGAGACAGCGGACCGGATCGGTGGGCCGAACTTCATCCGGCTGCCGGACGGGAGTCTGTGGGGAAGCGGCAGGCTCTTCACCGACGACGGGCCGCGCACGGTGCTGGCACGGATGACGACCTCATTGTACGAACTGGCGCTCACGCTGCCAAGCGGCGGGGACACCAGCTACGCGGGGATGGTGTGGCACGACGACCTGCTGTGGATGAGCTACTACTCGTCGCATGAGGGCGGGACGAATGTGTATCTGGCGAAGGTGAGGGTGTGAGAGGGTTCACCACAGAGAGCACAGAGGGCACATAGAGAAGAGGGGAATTGATGGAAGCGCAGCGGAGTCGAAGAATCTAAGATGTCTGTCCCAACGTCAAGCTGACACGGAGAAGGTCTGATTCTCGGTCCCGATACAAGCGTGGCTCTGGCCGTCCAGTCTTGCGGTTATGGATTTTAGATTCCTCGCTCCGCTCGGAATGACAGGTAGACGGGGTCGAGTCATAGTTGCAAAATCGTTTTGCCTACTCCTGTCAGCCCACGACGGGAGAGGGGGCAGGAAGATTCACCACAGAGGTCACAGAGAGAGCACAGAGGGTGTATTGGTCTCTGTTTCCCGTTCCGGAGCCCCCCACGCCGCGATGTAGGCCCGAGGGCGGCGGCACCTCTAGGAAGGGTTGAAAGCGGGCGGGCGGGGGCATACACTGCGGCCCGCACGAGTAGCCAGACCTTGCGGAGGAACCATGAATCGAGAAGAGTTAAGGAAGCTGATAGTGGGGCCGATCGGAGCGGTATCGACGCCGTTCGACGAGGACTTGGAGGTCGACCTGGGCGCAATGCACGAGATGGTGCAGATGATGATAGACAGCGGGGTCGGCAACGGCAGGGGGGCCATAAAGATAGCGTCGGCCCTCGGGGAAGGCCCGATGCTGCGAGAGACGGAGTGGCCCGCGCTGCTGCGCACGGCAGTCAATGCGGCCGGGGGCAAGGTGCCGATCATGTTCGGCATCCATGACAAGGACACCCGCTGGGCCATAGACCAGGCCAAGCAGGCGCAGGACCTGGGGGCGGTTGCCATCCAGTTGACGCCTCCCATCTACAACATTCCGACGCAGCAGGACATGTACGACTACTTCTACGACGTGTCCAACGCGATCGACATCGGCATCATGATCTACCACACGACGTGGATGCCGGGGGGCAGCATCGAGACGGACACATTCCTGCGCATGGCGGACATCGACAACGTGGTCGCCATCAAGTGGGGAGGCTCTTCGGAGGGCGTCTACGAGGACATGACCAAGTTCGTCGATATCTTCAATGTGATCGACAACAGCGCCAATCCGGTGGGATGCGCCGAGCTCGGTGGGCACGGGTACGTCCAGACGACGCTGGACATCTATCCGCAGCATGACCTGCGAGTGTGGGAGCTGATTCAGGAGAAGCGGTACGACGAGGCGAGAACCCTCTATCACTCGGTCTACGACGATATCAGCGCCATGTACGAGAAGGTGAGCAAGCGGACAGGCGGACAGGCGGTCGTCTTCAAGGGGCTGATGTCCGTTATGGGCCGCCACACCAGTGCGCCCCGGCCGCCCTCCAAGGGCGTGAACGACGAGGAGATGGCCGAGCTTCGGGCGATGGTCGCCGGATGGGGGTGGCCGATCAAGGGGTGAGCGGTGGTGGGCTGTGGCGGACTCACCACAGAGGGCGCAGAGATCACAGAGTGAGGAGAGGGCGCGGAGAGGAAGAATTCGTGCGTGTGGGGTGAGTTTTGGAAGGCGATGATTTTAGATTCCTCCCTGCGGTCGGAATGACAGGCTGGGGGCGTTGCGGGCTGTTTCCTTCACGGTGTAGTTGCATCGAATTGGCATAAGGCTATCTGCGTTGATGCGGATTTGCCCTTCGACAGGCCCTCAAGTGACTGCCCTCGCGTACGTCGGGGCATCACCCTCACCCCCGTATCGAGTACGGGGCAGGCTCTAGCCCTCTCCCACGACGGGCTGACAGGGGTATGTATTTGACCATCAATCCGGTTCCATGAATGAGAAAGGATCCCCCTCACTGTCATTCTGAGCGCAGCGGAGCGGAGTCGAAGAATCTAAGATGACTGTCACAACGTAATGCTGACATGGAAAATTCTTACCTGGTTTGACAATTGGTCATGATGAGAAGCGGTGCCTTGGCTGTCCGGTCTTGCGGTTATGGATTTTAGATTCCTCGCTCCGCTCGGAATGACAGGGTTGCGGTGGCAGGATCGTAGATGCAATCCCATTTTACATACCCCTGTCAGCCCACGACGGGAGAGGGGATAAGCACCTCTCTATTCGACTGTCGTATTCAAGTGGGAACGGCGATAGCGCACGCTACGGGACGGCGATGTCGTATTGGCCGGGCTGTAGGCGGAACATGGGGTTGTCTGCGGGGTTTTTGCCGCCGTAGAACCAGTTGAGGGGGAGGACCTTCATCTTCTGGTTCCAGTCACGTCCCTTGCCGCTATCGGAGATTATCCTGGCGTCGGTCGGGTGGGACTTGTAGAAGGTGTAGGTGTGGGCGATGATGACGCGGTCCTTCATGACGAAGACGGAGGGGTACGACCACCTGCCGTGGGCGTCGGCGCTCTCGATGTACTCAGCCTCGCGCTCGGGTGCGGGACGGCCCGGACGGTAGTGCTGCTCGGCGGGACGTAGCGGGGCTATCGGGCCGGGCTCGACGCGGGTCTTTTCGTAGATGGACTCGACGTTCTGGAAGAACTCCCAGATGCTCCCGCCGTTCCGGCTGATTGCAGAGGAGAGTCGCGTCCGGTTGTAACCCATCTTGACCTCCTCTTCGTTTTCCTGGTTCCAGACGGCGAGGAGGTGACCGTTGGGGAGCGTGCGAATCTGGCACGGGGCGGTGCTGGACGCGAGGGAGGTCGGGTACGGTCGGGTCCACGTGTCGCCGTTGTCGTGGGACCATGCCTGGTAGATGCGGCCGACGCCGGTGCGCATCATCATCAGGAGCGTTCCGGGCATGACCTCGGTCACGGTGGGTTCATTCACGTATGAGTACGTGGCATTCCAGTCGAAGATGATGTTCAACTCGCCGTCGCTGTTGCGCTGCCAGGTGCGTCCGTCGTCGTCGGAGTAGAGGACGTAGGTCATCGAGAACCCGGGATCGAAGAAGTGTCCGGCGGTGGAGACCCACTGGTTGTGGACGAGTTTGCCGGAGGCGGGGGACTCCACGTTGTTGGGAGGCGTGCGCTGCCCTATCCCCATATAGACGGGAAGGATGATGCGTCCTGAAGACGTGCGGAGGGCGACGTCCTGGTACATGAAGGTCCTGATGCCGATTGGGGACACACGGACGGGAGCTTCCCACGTCTCGCCGCCGTCGGGCGAGCGCCAGAACACGACGCAGCGGGTCCACGGGTCGTCGTCGTCCGTCGGGGACATGGCGGCGAGGCCGATGCCTTTGCCGTCGAGCTTCACCAGGGAGGAGCCGCTGCCGCCAACGCGCCGGCCGTTGACGTCGTGTCGCTCGGAGATATCGGACCACGTGATGCCGCCGTCGTCGGAGGTGGTGAAGCGGGAACCGGCGGCGTGGAGTATGCGTCCGTCGTCCAGCTCGACGAAGGTGGAGGAGTGGAAGAACGGGGTCTTGTGTGTGGCCAGGACGAGGTCCGGCAGGGTCATTGGGACGTTGGTCATGGTGTGACTCCTTTTTTGGGGGAATGGGTCGGCGGCCTCTGTGTCTGTGTGTCTCATCCGGTGGGCTGACGGGGGGAGGGATTCACCCTCGCCACCTAGAATGAAAATGGGTTTTGCGCACCAAGGGCGGGTTTGAAACCCGCCCCTACGACAGGTTGATGGAACCTATTTTCGCACCAATCGTTCATGTGGTTGCCTCCGACACCGCCAACAATGAAAATGTGTTGACGCAGAAGAAGGGCAACCACAAGGGTTGCCCCTACGGGGGGTTGGCCGGGGGTATTTTCGTACCAATGACAGAGTTGCGGTGGCCGGATCATAGGCGCAGCCCCATTTTACCTACCCCTGTCAGCCCACGATGGGAGAGGGGGTATGCGGTCTAGTCGCCGTTGGATGCCCGGAGGACCCCGATGCCGATGGCGCCGGGGCCGACGTGCGCGCCGATGCCGGGGCCGAAGGGAGCGACGAATGGCTGAGTATCGTCCGGGAGCACGTCGCTCATGGACTCGGCGAGCGCGCGGGCCATGTCCTCGTCGGTGCTGTACATAACACCGAGGGCCTCGGCGGGGCCGAAGTCGCGGACTGTCTGTTCGATCTGCGCGAGTCCCTTGGCGTAGGTGCGGGCCTTGCCGAGCGGCTGGACCTCACCGTCGCGGACGATAATCATGGGCTTGACGCGCAGGATGGAACCGACAAGCGCCTGGGCCTTGCCGATGCGTCCGCCGCGCTGGAGGAATTCCAGGGTGTCGATGAGGGCAACGCACATGCCGCGCTCCGTTACCGAACCGGCGACGTTCGCGACGGTCTCAAGATCGGCTCCCTGGTTGGCCGACTGGGCGGCCGCGATCGCGCCCAGGCCCAGACCCATCGAGGCCTGTTCAGAGTCGATGACCCGGATCGGGCAGTCAAGGTTGACCTGCTCGGCAGCCTGGACGGCAGCGTTGTAGGTGGCGCTCAGCTTGGCGGAAACGTGGACCGACACGACGCCGTCGGCGTCGCTGCCCACCGACTCGTAGGCCTCGACGAACTGGCCGATGGACGGCGCGGAGGTGGTGGGATGGACGGGGCTGTCCACGAGGCGCTGATAGAACTGCGCGGGGGTCATTTCGACGCGGTCCTTGAACTGCTCCTGCCCGAAGATGACGTTGGCGGGCACCATGGTAATGCCGAGCGAGCCGGCGATATCGTCGGGAAGGTCCGAGGTGCTGTCGGTAATGATCTTGATCGGCATGATGGTTTTCTCCTTCTTGTGATTCGCCCTCTAGTGTCCTGTTTCTGAAGTTCGTTCTGTAAAGCGGATGGGTGTGTTCCGGGGAGTCACCCTCACCCCCTGCCTACGCAGGGGCAGGCTCTAGCCCTCTCCCACGACGGGAGACGGGATTCTCTTTTTGGCGGACTGTTGGACCGAATCGTTGAAATGACGGGTAGTTCCACAACCACAGGGCGGGTTTGAAACCCGCCCCTACCCAGTCCTTGCTTCGGTACCTCTCAAATCTAGGATGTTGAACCACTATTCAGTGAATATCAGAGACAGGACGCTACTCGATGGAGATGATGAACTCGTAGTGTGGCTGGCCGCCTTGATGAACTTCGACCTCGAAACCATCATACACGTCTTGAAGGACTTGGAAGGCAGCTTTGGCATCGGAGGGTGACAGCATCTTCCCCCAATAGAGTGTGACACGACCCCCAGGCTCTGGGCCGGCCTGACCGACGAGATCGACGAGCACCGTGTTAAGATCGTCACCTGCGGCGCGGGGCTTGCCGTCGAGCAGTCCGAGGAACTGTCCTTCCCGTACGTCGATTCCCTCGATGGACGCGGTTCGGGGCACCCAGGTGATTTCTGCGGTTTTCACTTCACTCCGTTCCTCATCCATGTTCCGAACGTTTTCGTCGGCCTCAGCTTCGGGGCTGAAGCCGAACAGCGCCGCAATACCCTGAGGAATGGATACGGTCTCGATGACGTGGACGGACTTGTTCGACTGCTCGGCGGCCTGCTTGGCTACCGGGACGATGTTCTTGTTGTTGGGCAGGATGTATACGGTGTCAGCGGAGGTGCGGTCGATGGCGTCAAGCAGGTCGCGCACGCTGGGGGTCATGGTGTTGCCGCCGGTGAGCAAGTGGGTAACCCCCTCAGAGCGAAACACCCTTTCGAAGCCGTCACCCCACGCGACGGCGACTACTGCATGGTCGGCAGGCTGCTCCGTCGCCATCCTCTTACCAGAGATGAATTCGGCGTACTGGGCGTCCATATTCTCTATCTTGACCTTGCTGAGTGAGCCGATACTTATGCCAAGGCTGATAAGGCTGCCGGGGTCTTCGGCATGGCCGTGCACCCTTGCCTGCGAGCCGTCGTCCGTCACGACCGTTGAGTCAGCGACGTAGTCCACCATGACACGAAGGTCGTCGACGTCTAGGTCTTCGGCTTCGACGACAAATTGGGTGCAATAGCCGTATACGTCGTTTTTGTGGGCGGCAAGGAACTCGTTCGATATGCTGGCGGAAGCCAATGGCACTATGTCCGCCGCCTGAAAATCGGAGGCCCCCCCGGCTACGTCTTCGCCAGCCCCGCCACGTTTCATGGCCTCCATGATTACCGCGATCCCAAGACCGCCTGAGTCGACGACGCCCGCCTCCTGCAGAACCGAGAGCATCTCGATGGTCTTGGCTACGGTCTCGGCGGCGCGGTCGGTTGCGGCGCTGAGAACCGTTGTAATGTTGTGCCCTTCGGCGGCCGTCTCTTGGGTCACCTTGGCGACGGAAGCGATAACCGTGAGCATCGTCCCTTCCACTGGATCCATTACGGACTTGTAGGCGTACTCTCTCCCAAAATCGCAGGCGCGAGCGAAGTCCTCACCTCCGCAATCGGTCGTGCCATCTAGCCCTTCGGAGAAGCCCTTGAAGAACTGTGAGAGGATTATGCCGCTGTTCCCCTTGCCTTCCATGCCGGAGTAGAAGGCGGTCGCCACCTCGGACACTGTCGCATCGGTCAGGCCCTCGAGGTTCTCTACACCGTCCCGCATGGTAAGGAACATGTTCGTGCCGGTGTCGCTGTCAGGAACGGGGAAGGCGTTGAGGGCGTTGATGGTTTCGATGTTGTGCTGCAGGGCGGCAGCGGCGGCGGTGAACATAGCCGAGAGGTCGGCACCATCAAGACGATCCTTGCCGCCGGTTGGGGTGAGTGTGCTGTCGGTCACGGTCATGGTTCCGTAGATTCTGGTATACTGTTCTTTCGTGGAATGGACGTGGATGCGCCTCGTCCCAGAAGCGTCACAAGTATAGTGAACCCTTGAAAGACGGTCAAACGAGCCATGGCAAAGTGTGAAGTGTGCGGAAAGACCGGTATGTCCGGTCATAATGTGAGCCATTCGAAGCGGCGGACCAACACCCGGTGGTTCGCCAACGTCCACAAGACGACCATCCACGAGAACGGCGAGTCCCGCCGTGTGAACATCTGCACGCGCTGCCTGCGATCGCAGTACAAGCAGTCGGTGAAGCTGTAGGGGCAAGCTCTGCTTGCGTCGAGGGTGTTCGCAAAGCCCGCAAAGACCATTCATGGTGAGCCCTTCGACAGGCATAGAACGGGCTTGTCGAACCGTGAACTAGCTAATTCCAGCGTATTCTTGCTGATTGGGCTTGCTGGATTCCGGCCCCGTATCGGAGTACGGGGCAAGCTCTTCGCCGGAGTGACGGGGGTTGCCAACCCTCACCACTTGGAATAAAAGTGGGCACTGGTTCCTCCGTCGTTAATTGTCGCAAGGCAACGTCCGGGGATGGATTCCCGCTTTCGCGGGAATAACGGTGTGGGGGTATTGCGGCCTATTTTCGTAGGAATGAAAATGGGCATCAGTTCCTCCGTCGTCGATTGTCGTATGGCAACGTCCGGGGATGGATTCCTGCCTTCGCAGGAATGACGGTGTGGGGGCGGGAATGACTGTGCGGGGATATTACGGCCTATTTTCGTATCAATGACGAGGGCTGAACTGTGTCACGCTGAATTCATGGCATAGATAAGCCGGATTGGCATCACTCGCCACGAACGGGGGGAAGCCTATGCAATCCAAGGTACTGACCTTCCTCTGCGTTTCTGTGGCCGTCGTCCTTGCTTCGTGCGGGGGCTCTGATCCCGAGCCGACGCCAATTCCAGAGGCACCCCCTACCCCGACTGTAGTTACTCTTCCGTCGCCGGAACCGACTGCGCCACCGCCGGTACCCACGCCTGCGTTGACGGGAATCCTGAACGCTGTGCCGGACGTCTTTGACTTCGTACGGGAGGGCGTGTATCGCGGGGGCGACGGAGTCGGCGGGGCGGCATGGTTCGACTATGACAATGACGGCGACCTCGACCTGTATGTCGCCAATACGAAGACCGAGCCGAACGGGCTGTTTCGGAACGACAGCGGGGCTTTCACCGACGTTGCCGAGGAGGCGGGCGTTACGAACGGTGAGGGGAACAGCGGCGTCGCGGCGGCCGACATCAACAACGACGGGTGCGCCGACCTCTTTCTGTCCGGCGAGGGCGGCGCCATAGGATCGCGCTGGAGCCCGCACAAGCTGTACGTCAACAACTGCGACGGCACCTTCACGGATGTGTCGGAGGGGTCGGGTATCGTCGTGCCGGAGGGCGTATGGAGCGCGGCGTTTGGGGATATCAACGGCGACGGGCTTCTGGACCTGTTCGTGGGCGGGGTGTCGGGGCTACTCGGTGGAGGGTTCCGACCCGGCACGAACGAGGTCTATCTTAACTATGGAGACGCCACCTTCGACCCGGTGTCGGTTACGGCCGGACTGACGACACAGTCCCATACCTGCGGCGTCGCCATAAGCGACTACAACGGCGACGGGCTGCAGGACCTGTTCACTGCCAACTGCGGCAATGCGGAATCGCCGGAGCTCTGGAGAAGCAACGGCGACATGACCTACACCGAGGTCGCAGGTGAGGCCGGAATCGGACGGAAGACCGGGGAATCGGGGAGCGCCAACGACCACGCCACAACGAGGATGCTCTTCGCCGACTTCGACAACGATCTCGATCTCGACATCCTCGGCCTCAGCTATGGCGACGTCGCGCCGGGGCGAGACCTCGATTGGATCCTGCACCGGCTCTGGGAGAACAACGGGGACGGTACGTACAGGAACGTGGCGGGCCCGGCCGGGATAACAGGACTGGGATTCGGATGGGGGGCAAGCTTCGAGGACTTCAACAACGACGGGTACCCGGACTTCTACTATGTGGGGGGAATTCCGGTTGCACCCTACGATATTCTTGGGGAGAATCCCGGAACGCTCTACCTGAACCGGCAGGACGGCACATTCGCGAAGGAAGAAACCCACGGACTGAGCGGTCTGTTCGCATCAGGGATCGCGACGGCGGACTACGACCACGACGGATATCTCGATGTGGTGGTGGTCACGGCCAAGTCGCAGGGCGTCGGGGGGACGCCAATCCTGCTGCGCAACCGTGGCGGGGACAATAGCTGGATTACGATCCGGCTTGTTGGGACGGAGAGCAACCGCGACGGCGTAGGGGCGCGTGTCACCGTCACGGCAGGCAATCTGTCGTATCTGAAGGAGACTCGCTCAGGGTTCGCGTTCCTCTCCACACAAAGCCCCTGGCCGACGTTCGGTCTCGGCGGATATGACGGCGGAGTGGACGTTAGGGTGGAATGGCCGTCGGGGCTGACGGAGATTTTTGAGAATCAGCAGATCAGGCAGATCGTGACGTTGACAGAGGGGGCGGGGATTTCGCAGTAGGCGGCGGGGAATTACTATCAACTGTCCTACTTCTAGTACCTAGTACCGTTTCAACCTGAATATGCTGGATAGATATGTTGGAGTTTAGTGCGAGCATCCTGAGTGGAGAAGCGCCAGTCTATGACGGCGACAGCTTCATTGCGCTCACGTTCCAGCGCCCGGACCTCTCGTTTCAGCATCACCTCGTCGTCGATTCGACGGTTGAGACACTGGTTGCTGAAGACACTCAATTCGATCTCCGCCATATTCAGCCAGCTTCCGTGTTTCGGAGTGTAATGGAACTCTAGGCGTTTGGCGATGCGCCACGCTTCGGCCGGCTCGAAGGTATCGTACAACGAGCCGAGCTTGTGCGTGTTGAGATTGTCCAGCACCAGCCGTATCGTTTCTGTATGAGGGTATGCCTCATCAACCAACCACTTCATCTGATGTGCGAAGTCCACAGCAGTGCGCCGCTCGGTCACCTCGACATGCCGCCAGCCAGCTTTCGGCTCACAGAACATGAACAGGTTGCGAGTGCCGTTGCGCTTGTACTCGGTGTCATAGCGCTGGGGACGTCCGGGCTTGGCGCCGATAGGTGGCCTCACGTCGGCCACCAACTGCTTGGATGTCTCGTCGAAGCAGATCACGGGACGTTCAGGGTCATAGTTTTCATGGTACAGGTCCAGTACATCCTCCATCCGAGCCACGAACTCCCCGCTCACCTCGGGGATGCACCATTCCTTCTTCTTCCACGGCTTGATTTTGTTTTTTTGAGTATCTGGCGCACGGTCTCGAGGGAGATGCTCTCGGCAAACCCCATCGCCACCACCTTGTCGGCAAGCAGCTGCAGCGTCCAGTCTGCATGGCCTTCGGGTGCATCGCTGCACGCAATGGCTATCAGATGCGCTTGCTGTTTGCCGTCTATCTTGCGCTTCTGTCCCGGTCGAGCACGTTCATTGAGGGCACTGTCGAGTCCCTCCTTGACGAACCGTGTACGTACACGTCCCACCGTCGCTGCGCTTATCAACAGCCCGTTGGCGATGTCACGGTCGATCAGACCATCGTCTGCCTTCAGCAACACCAGTGCTCGCTTGACCTTACGGGCCGAAGTCTCCCCACGACTCGCCATCTCTTTGAGATGTGTTCGCTCCGACTCTTTCAACTCCACCTTGTACTTGAGAGCAGGCATGTCTTCGTATGTCCTTCCTATAGGATTACACACAAGACTAACCTATTTCTTATATTTGTCAAATATATCTGGAATGGGTACTAGTCAACATAGTCTTGATACTATGAAGCACCCTCACCCTAGCCCTCTCCCACGACGGGAGAGGGGATAAATCGGCACCTGTTAGATTCGATATATTTAAGTACTAGTTTTTCGTTCGATGGTCGGTCAGACATAGTGGCATTTTGTTACCGAGGTGGGGTAGTAAGACGCTTTCAGGTTAGTTGGGAATTGTAAATGAGCATTATTGTGCGTAGGATCAATCTACATGCTCGAAGGGAGGCAGCTAATGGTAGAAGGTTATCCATATGACAGGCACTATGATAACCCTGAAAGCTACAGGCTCAAGACGGCGAACGTTGAAAAGCACGCTGCCAATCAGCACAAGATTGAAGTGAAGCCGATGGGTAAGGTGCGCTCAGTGCTTTTGGCACTTCTAGCAGTCGCAATTGTCCTGGGGCTGGCGCTGGCAACTGCTGCTATCTGTACTTCCACTCTATGACTCAGGGGTAAGGGCAGAGTTTCATCGTGACCGCTGGCACATTCTCCGGCGAGAGGGTAGAAAGCAAATCTTGCAGATCTGCTAGTACTTATCCCTTGAAGGGCTGTCAGGGGTAGGTATTTGCCTATCGCTCCACTCTCCATTGACCAGAAATCTCCCCTGCTCTGTCATTCTGAGCGCAGCGCAGCGGAGTCGAAGAATCTAAAATGACTGTCACAACGTAAGGCTGACACGGAGAATTCTTGCCCGGTTTGATTGTTGGCCATGATGAGAAGCGCGGCACTGGCTGTCCGGTCTTGCGGTTATGGATTTTAGATTCCTCGCTACGCTCGGAATGACAGGGGGGTGCTCGGAGTATCTGTGTTCTCAGTCAAGCCTTTTCTGCAGTGGTGGGTAGCCGCACCCAGGGTGTCCCTCGATGTGCGACTGCGTTGAGCACCAGCAGCAACTTGCGCATCACCGCTACCAGTGCCACCTTCCCAGTCTTCCCCCGCTTCCGCAGACCACGGTAGAACTGTCCCAACTCTTCGTTGTGGCGTACCGCCGACAAGGCCGCGAGGTACAACACGCGTCGCACTGCCCCCCGGCCTCCCCTGATCGAGCGATACCCACGCTGTGCGCCGCTGTCCCTAGACCAAGGCGCCAGGCCCACCAGGGCAGTCAATGCCTTTGCATCGCACTTGCCCAACTCCGGCAGATAGGCCACCAGAGAGGCTGCCGTCAACTCCCCCACTCCCGGAACGCTCCGGTAGAGCGCTGCCGTCTCCGACAGTTGGGTGTTCCGGTTCAACGCCTCGCGGTACTCTTCATCCATCCGGCCTATCTCTTCGTCCAGCCACGCGACATGTCGCTCGGTCGACCTGCGTGCGCCGCTACTGAGGCCCTTCTCCAAGCGATTGCGCTCCTGCACCCGCTGGTCCACCAAGTCCTTGCGCCTCTTGAGGAGGTCCTTCAACTCCTGGCCGGCTCCGTCATCGGACTGCCTGCGTGCCAGGTTGAACACCTCCCCGTAGTGGGAGAGCACACGTGCGTCCAGCACGTCGGTCTTCGCCTCGTGGCCCGCAGCGCGCGCGAAGTTGCGCACCTTGTTCGGGTGTGCGACGTGCACCGGCAGCCCGCTCTCCTCCAAGTGGCGCACCACCTCCCGCTCATACCCGCCGGTCGGCTCACAGACCGCCTCACTCGCGTCTTGGCTCGCTATCCAGTCCAGCAGCGCCGCGATGCCCTCGGCGGTGTTGGCGAAGCTGCGCACCGGACCCTGCGAGACCGACACGTCGAGTCCCCGCTTGCCCACGTCTATTCCGACAACTACTTTCATCCCTTCGGCCTCCATGCCATAATGTTGTCGCCCTCCGCACTTGCAATGCGGGCCCAGAGCCCATGTATCTGTTCGGAGCGACGAGTTCGCGCGGGGGGTGTCTTACTCCGAGTCGGTGCAGCATCCGTCTTCACCGGTGCTCACCCAATGACAGACGACGCGCCCCCCACGCATGACTCACAGATCGGCCGATCTGTGAGTCATTTGCATCATACAAATGACAGAGAGACGGGGCCGGATCATAGCTGCAAATCCATTTTACCTACCCTTGCTAGCCCTTGAAGGGAGAGGGGATTTTCGAGGGCTGAATTATCCCAGTGAATCTCTGAGACAGGACGCTAGTACCTAGTCAACATAGTCTTGACACTATTAAGCACCCTCACCCTAGCCCTCTCCCACGACGGGAGAGGGGATAAATCGGCACCTGTTAGATTCGATATATTTAAGTTGACTGAGTACTAGCTCATCTCGCCGGTGATGGTGTTTTCGTAGACGGCGAGGCGGTCGGACAGGAGGTTGTGCTCGGGCTTTTCGAAGGCGGGGTCGAGCTGAAGGAGCTTCGTCACTTCCTCGCGTGCTACGGCGACGATGTCCTGGTCGGTGATCTTGGCGATCTTGAAGACGGGGACGCCGCTCTGGCGGGTGCCGAGGTAGTCGCCGGGGCCCCGGAGGTCGAGGTCCATCTCCGCGAGCTTGAAGCCGTCGCGGAATTTTTCCACCAGCTTGAGGCGCTCCCTGGCGGAGCCGCCGGGTTCGTCGGCGAGCAGGATGCAGTAGCTCTCGTGCTTGCCTCGACCCACCCTGCCCCTGAACTGGTGAAGCTGGGCGAGGCCGAAGCGGTCGGCGCCGTCGATGAGCATGACGGTGGCGTTGGGTATGTCGATCCCGACCTCGACGACGGGGGTTGAGACGAGGATGTCGATCTCGCGGCGCTGGAAGGCGTCCATGATGGTCTCCTTCTCGCTGAGGGGCATACGACCGTGCAGGAGGCCGAGCCGCAGGTCGGGGAAGACCTCACTCGACAGGCGTTTGAACTCGTTGACCGCGCCCTTGACGAACTTCGTCCGTTGGGTGTCCTCGCCGGGCGTCGGGCGGTAGGGAGCGCCGCCTTCGAACATGTATCTGGCGACGGGCACTTCCGACTCCTCGATGAAGGGGAGGACGATGAAGGCCTGCCGTCCCTCCTCAATCTGCGACCTGACGAAGTTGTAGACGATGTGACGGCGCTCCGGAAGCTCGTACCGCGTGACGATGGGAGGGCGACCCGGCGGCATCTCGTCGATGATCGACACGTCCAGCTCGCCGTAGAGGGTCAGGGCGAGGGAGCGCGGTATGGGCGTGGCGGACATGACGAGCAGGTGAGGACGCAGTCCCTTATCGCGGAGGGCGGCGCGCTGCATGACGCCGAAGCGGTGCTGCTCGTCCACGACAGCGATGGCGAGCTTCGGGATATCGACACTTTCCTGGATGACGGCGTGGGTGCCTATGATGAGGTCCACCTGTCCGGCCGCGAGCATGAGGCGCATGTCGTCCTTGACGCGCTTCGGGAGACTGCCCAGCAGCAGGCCTATCGTGACCCTGCGATCACCTATGGTGGCGGTCACGATGTGCGCTCCCTTTTCGCCGGAGGTGGAGCCGAGCAGCAGCCTCGTGATCGTCAGGAAATGCTGCTCGGCGAGTATCTCCGTCGGCGCGAGGAGGGCGGCCTGGTACCCGTTCAGCGTGGCCGCCAACATCGCGAGCGCCGCGACGACGGTCTTGCCGCTGCCCACGTCGCCTTCGAGGAGCCTGCTCATGGGTTTCGTCAGTTGCAGGTCATCCAGGATTTCTTCCGATACCCGTCTCTGAGCGTCCGTCAGCGCGAAGGGAAGCGACTCCACGAACGCGGTGAGCTCCTCGTGGTCTGTCTCAAGAGCGACGCCGGACTCCTCCTCCTGCCAGTCCAGCTTGCGGCGCAGTACGGCCAACTGCAGCATGAACATCTCGTCGAAGGCCAGGCGTCGTCGCGCCGCCTCCCTGGACTCGGCGGTGTCCGGGTAGTGCATCTGCGAGACGGCCGAACGCAGTCCTGGCATTCCCGTGCGGTGGAGGACGTCTTCGGGCAGGTGGTCTTCGATCTGAGGGAGTGTGGCGTCGAGCGCGCGCTTGACGATGCCCCTGAGGGTGCGTTGATACAGACCGTCCACGAGCGGGTAGACGGGTACGAGCCGCCCCGTGTGCATGAGGTCGCCCTGCCCGCGCATGATCTCGTACTCGGGGTTCTCGAAGAGCAGGCTGTTCCTGAACGCGCTCACCTTGCCGCTGATGAAGACTTTCGTTCCGGGGCGAAGGGTGTTGACCAGATAGCCCTGATTGAACCAGGTGGCCCTGACCCCACCCGTCGAGTCGTTGAGCACCGCGTGCGCTGACGAGCGCCGCGACCCTATAGTGCTCTGCGATATCTCGGCGACCTCCCCGAGGATCGTCTGCTCCATGCCGAATTGGAGCTCCGCGATCTGGCGAATGTCGGCGAAGTCGTTGTGCCGGATGGGGAAGTGATGCAGGAGGTCGCGGACGGTCTCCAACTCCAGACGTTTGAGCTTCGGGAGGTTGGACTGCGTAACGCCCCTGACGCGAGATACGTCGTCATCGAGATTGAGTTGAGGCGGCGTGGCGGGTCGGCGGGTGCGTTTGGGACGTGCCTGCTGTCCAGCGGCGGGCAGTTTCGAGAGGACGAGGGCGGCCCACTGTCCCCGCCGCTCAGGGGAGAGCGTCGCGTACTCGGGTGGATCGCCGATGATGGGGGCCAGCCCGGACTTCCACTGATCGAGAAAGCTGTCAAGACCGCCCATGACCGCCTTGTCCCCGAAACCCTGTTCGCGTTCGAGGGCGAGGATGCTGCGGAGAGCGGCGATTCCCTGGGCGTCGGCGTCGTTCATGGCTGTCACCCAGAGTATCGAACGCGGGGGGAAGTTGCCAAGTAACTGGATTCACCACAGAGGGCAGGGAGGGAAATGAGTTCTGGGGTGTGGAAGACCCCTCTTACCCCGCAGCCGTACCGACGATGCTCTCGATGTCGTCCGGCTCCTTGGGGACGGCGGCGGACATGACGCGATGGCCGTCGGCGGTTACGACAATGTCGTCTTCGATGCGGATGCCGATGCCCTTGAGGTGGTCGGGAGCGTCCTCGGCCTGACTGCCGAAGTAGAGGCCGGGCTCGACGGTGAAGACCATTCCCTCCTGCAGGAGCACGGAGTCGTCGCCGTCCTTGTAGACTCCGGCGTCGTGAACGTCAAGTCCAAGCCAGTGGGACGTGCCGTGCATGTAGTACGGCATGTACTCGCGCTCTTCGATGATGTCGTCGATGTCGCCGTCGAGGACGTGGAGGTCGAGCAGGCCCTGTATCAGGACATCGCGGGCCGTCTTGTGGACCTCGGCGAACTCGACGCCGGGCGCTATGGCGGCGATGGCCTCCTTCTGGGCGGCCAGCACGATGTCGTAGACGTCGCGCTGCTCGGGGGTGAACTTGCCGTTGGCGGGCCACGTGCGGGTGATGTCCGCGCCGTAGTAGTCGACCTCCGCTCCGGCGTCGATCAGCAGCAGGTCGCCGTCCCGTATCTCATTGCGGTTCGTAATGTAGTGCAGGATGCAGGAGCTTTCGCCCGACGCGACGATGGACGGGTAGCCGTTGCGCGGAGAACCGAGACGGCGGAACTCGTTCTCCAAGGCGGTCTGGACGTGGTACTCATGGAGGCTGGGACGAGTCGCGCGAATCGCGCGGTCGAAGCCGTGAGCAGTGATGTCTATCGCCTGCTGGAGGGTGTCGATCTCCTTGGGGGACTTGACGACTCTCATCGAGCCGACCACAGCGACGGGGTCAACTATCCGTGCGAGGTAGCTGCCGTCGCGCTGGCCGCTCGAACGGCGATTGACTATCAGGTCGGAAACGAGACGGTCGAGCTTTCGGTCGGAGCCGAGCGAGTAGTACACCGTGCCGGTCTCGGCGAGGAGCTCCGGCAGCTTCTCGTCCAGCTCTTCGATTGGGTATGCCTCGTCGGCCCCAAATAGGGCCGTCGCGCCGTCCACCCCAACGCGCTGCCCCACCCATATCTCGTACGCGGGATCGAACGGGTTGACGAAGAGGACGTACGGCTCATCAGCGCCGGGGCGCAGGACGGCAACCGCGTCCGGCTCGTCGAGGCCGGTGAAGTACCAGAACGTCGAGTCCTGCCGGTACTCGTACTCGACATCGTGGTTGCGGGTGGCGTGGTGTCCGGCGACGAGGATGATGGCACCGTCGTCGAGGGACTGCGTGAGTCGTGTTCGCCGGGACGCGAAGTCGGCTTGGGTGATGGTTGTTGTCTCGTTCAAAGCGCGGCCTTTCGTGTGTCCTCTCTGTGTTTCTGTCCCGGCGGGGGCTGACAAGGGCAGGTATTCGTCTATCGCTCTACTTCTCTATTTATGAGAAAGCAACCAGGCTCTGTCATTCTGAGCGCAGCGCAGCGGAGTCGAAGAATCTAAAGTGTCTGTCCTAACGTAAAGCTGACATAGGGAGTTCCCAGGCTGTTTTCGCTCTTGGTCACGATAGAAGTACGGCACCGGCTGTCCGGTCTTGCGGTTATGGATTTTAGATTCCTCGCTGCGCTCGGAATGACAGATACCCAGTTGTACTTGCAGTGCGTATTTTACACACCGCTGTCAGCCCACGACAGGAGAGGGGGTCTCCTTTGAGCCTCACTCCCGAGGGAGAGAGGGTTATGCAAAGTCCAATTACCGGGCGACCCAGCCGGCGTCGATGGAGTAGGCGGAGCCGGTGATCGAGCGGGCCGCGTCGGAGGCGAGGAACTGCGCGAGCGCGGCGACCTCCTCGGGGTCGATGAGGCGCTTGATGGCGGCGGGTTCGAGCATGACCTTCTCGATCACGTCATCGACGGAGATGCCGCGCGTCTTTGCCTGGTCTTCGATCTGCACCTCTACGAGTCGCGTACTCACATAGCCGGGACAGATCGCGTTGACGGTGATGCCGAACTCGCCGACTTCGAGGGCGACCGTCTTGGTCAGGCCGACGAGGCCGTGCTTCGCGGAGTTGTAGGCCGACTTGTAGGGGCTGGCGACGAGACCGTGAATCGAGGCCATGTTGATGATCCTGCCCCAGCCCTGCGTCTTCATCGACGGTACGAGGTACTTGATGAGCTGGAAGGGAGCGACCAGCATGACATGGACCATCTCCGCCCATGTTTCGTCGGGGAACTCGTCGACCGGGTGGATATTCTGGTATCCGGCGTTGTTGACGAGGATGTCCACCCTGCCCTCGATGGCTAGGGCGTCCTCCGCAAGTTGTCGCGTCGCCTGCATGTCTGAGAGATCGGCGCGAAGGAAGTGTCCGCCCAGCTCGTCGGCGGCCTCCTGTCCAACGTTCCGTATGTCGTTGATTATGACCGTCGCGCCGGATTCCGTGTAGAGCTTTGCGATCTCCTTGCCAATGCCGCTCCCGCCGCCGGTAATCAGCGCCACCTTCCCGGCGACGGAGAATCTCGATTCGGACATTCGCTCCTCTCTTCGCTTCAAAAGCACCGGGCCCCGAAGTCGCCGGGGCCCGGAAGTTACGCCAGTGTTAGTCCGATAGACTGACCGTTAATCGTCGAAGCAGTACCTGAGGCGATCATTCTTGCCTCCCAGTCTATCTACCCCAAGGGTGGCCGCATAGTACATCGCTAAAGTTAGGGCGGTCAACTTACGGGGTCGTCTACTCAGGCATGTCCTCGGGCAGGTCTAGAGGCTCGTTGAAGGCGGTGAAGGTCGAAGAGAACTTCCAAGCCCGCCAGGTCTCCATCCCGACACCGAAGTATGGCCTCACGCTCCCGTGGCTGCGTCACACGACGTTCCACCTCCGGCGCTGGTTATGAACCTCTCATATAGTATTACCGCCAGGCAGCGGAAAGGTTCGTTAATGAGTTAACGATACTCGCGGTATGCTTGGGGTCAGACCGTCGAGAGTTGAGAAATGATGTCTTTGTGTGATATCATTAGCGCATGAGGAGGAAACACCAAAGGACACTATTTTCTATCTTTCAGCGTCCCACCCCGTCGGGTATTCGCTGGGACGACATCGAATCCCTCCTTCTGGCGTGCGGTGCTTACATAGAAGAGCGTGCCGGGTCGCGGGTTTACATTGAACTAAACGATGTCGCGGCCCATTTTCACAGGCCGCATCCACAAAATGAAGTAAGGAAAGGCGTAGTAGCATCGTTTCGGAGATTTCTGAAGGAGGCAGGGGTAGAGCCATGATCGAATACAAGGGATACCGGGCTGTAGTGGAGTTCGATGATGAGGTTGAGGTCTTCCACGGCGAGGTCATCGACACCCGCGATGTCATCGTGTTTGAAGGAACTTCCGTCAAGCAGTTGAGAAGAGAGTTTCGGTTTTCCGTAGATGACTATCTGGCCGTATGCGCCGAGAGAGGCCGCTCTCCCGATAAGCCCTTCTCAGGCAGGATCCCGTTGAGGGTTGCATCGAGTGTGCATAGGGCAGCCACGGCGGCGGCGAAGGCCGAGGGCAAGAGCCTCAACGCGTGGATATCGGAGACGGTCGAGCGGGCGGCAAACAGGACCGTGTGATGCGGTGAAGGTTCCCGACACCGGTGATGTAGTACACTTCAACTAACATGGCAGTGTTACGGAGTTGGGACTTTATGCTGAGAATCTGTGCGGCACTGATTGTTGGAACTTTTTTGGTGCTTCTCCTTGCCTCATGCGGCGGATCTGAAGACGACGAGGAGACAACGTCACCACCTCCGCCGCCTCCGCCGGCGGCCCAGCCGACATCGGCTCCCGCCGCGGATCCCACTCCGGCCGCAGCGCCTGAGGAGTCCACCGACTCCGAGGCCGATACCGACGGAGCCACGACCATCACCGTTACGGACGGTTCCGAGGCGGTGTATCGCATAAACGAGCAGCTGGCGCGGCGCGACCTGCCAAACGACGCCGTAGGCACGACGAGTGACGTCGAAGGGCAGATCGTGTTCTCTGACGACGGCACGGTCGATGCCGAACGCTCCAAGATTACGGTGGGCGTCCGCTCCCTGAGGAGCGACTCCGACCGGCGCGACTCGTACATCCAGCGCAACTCGCTCGAATCGAACGAGTACCCCGAAGTCACGCTCGCCGTGACGGAGATACGGGGGCTCTCGTGGCCTCTGCCGACGAGCGGCGAGGCTACGTTTGAGATGGTGGGCGACCTGACGATTCGCGATCAGACTCATTCGTCCACGTGGGAGACAACCGCAACGTTCACCACGGACGGAGTCGAGGGCCTTGCCAAGACCGAGGTCACCTTCGAGCAGTATGGGATGACCAAGCCGCGCGTGGCCATCGTTCTGAGCGTGGTGGATGAGATTCGCCTCGAAATCAGCTTCGTGGCGACCGTCTCCGGCGGTTGAGCGTCCTGAGAGACAGGTCGGCTGGAGATTCACACCCCGCTTCCTGATGCCAATTCACCTTGATGGGGGCGTATTCTCGCCTGACCGGACTTTCTGGATTCCGGCCCCGTATCGAGGTACGGGGTGACGTTCCTACGCCGGAATGACGGGCGAGTTGGCTGTATCACGGCCAATTCTGGTGTGTTCAAGACGAATTGGTATAACTTGGAGGTACCATGCACATAGGACTCAGCACGATCCTGACGGCAGATTCCATCGACGTCGCCGACCTTGCGCCGAGGGCTGAGGAGCTTGGCTTCGAGTCGCTGTGGACGCCTGAGCAGCCCACGCTGCCCGTCGTTACCGAGAAGGAAATACCGCGTGAGTGGGGTGACATCACCGACCCGTTCGTCCTGCTCAGCCGAGCGGCGGCCGTTACCTCCACGATAAAGCTGGGGACCGCCGTCTGCGTCGTCACCGAGCGTCACCCAGTGTCCCTCGCGAAGACGGTTGCGACGCTCGATATGTACAGCTCAGGCCGCTTCCTGTTCGGCATCGGCACCGGCTCGATACGCGAGCAGGCGGAGATATTCGGAACGGACTTCGATCACAGGTGGACACAGGCCCGCGAAAGCGTCCTCGCGATGAAAGAGCTCTGGACGAAGGAGCAGAGCGAGTACCATGGCAAGTACTACGATTTCCCGCCGGTCTACTGCTACCCGAAGCCCAAGCGGAAGCCGCACCCGCCCATCCTCCTCGGCAGCCACGTTCCCCAGGTCTTTAGGCGGATAGTCGAGTACGCCGACGGCTGGCTGCCCTTGGAAGCCTCGCCCGAACGGATCGCCGAGGCCCGCGCGAAGCTCAATTCCCTCGCTGAGGCCAAGGGCCGCGACCCGGGCTCGATTGACATCACTGCGTTCGGGGTACCCGAAGACCGCGACGCCATAAAGCAGTACGAACGGGCAGGGGCCGACCGGGTCGTTTTCGGGCTCCCGACGGCTGGACGGAAGGAGAGCCTCGCGGAGCTTGACCGCATAGCTTTAGCGGTTCTATGAAGGGGAGCGTGTTACGGTTCGACTGGTACAGCGTATCGCAAACATACCGATACCGTGATACCCTCTGAATACTTCTTTGGCAGAGTAACAGTATGATTTTGGTAACAGGTGCGACGGGGTTTGTGGGGCGAAGGGTCGTCGAACGGCTTGTCTCTGACAGGCACAATGTTCGCGCCCTGACGCGGGGCGGTGCGGCGGCAATGCTGCCGTGGGGCGTGAAGATGGCCACAGGAGACGTCCTCGATCCCAAGTCGCTCAGACAGGCCATGGTCGGGGTCGACGCCGTCATTCATCTCGTGGCCGTCATCCGCGAGTCGGGCGACCGGACCTTTCAGCGCGTCAACTACGAGGGCACGAAGAACGTCCTCGAAGCTGCGGAGAATGCCGACGTGCCCCGGATCATCTGCGCAAGCACGGTGGGCTCCAGTTCCGATCCCGACGTTCCCTACCTCTATTCGCGCTGGATGGCGGAAGAGGAGATCGCGCGCAGCGACCTTGATTACACCACCGTCCGTTTCACCGTCGGTTTCGGCGCAGGAGACGAGTTCGTGAACCGGCTCGCGGCGCTCGTCAAGATGTCCCCCCTGACGCCGGTTGCGGGCGACGGCACCACAGAATTCCAGCCCATATACGTCGATGACGTGGCGCGGTGCATCGTGGCGAGCCTCAAGCGCACGGACCTCGAAGGGAAGACGGTGGACATTGGCGGGCCGGACTACTACACCTACGACGAACTCATCGATCTCGTGGCGGAGACACTCGACGTCAAGGTCGCAAAGGTCCACGTGCCAACATGCGTCATGACCCCGGCGGCAACCGTGATGGAGTCGCTGTCGCCAAACCCGCCCATAACGCGCGAGCAACTCAAGATGATCGCGGTCGGTGAGAACACCACCCTTGATTCGGTCGAAAAGAACTTCGGGTTCAGTCCGCTTCCCATACGAGACAACATCGACTACATCAAGAAGATCAGCATCGGCGACGCCATGCGGATGAACTTGGGCTACATGCCGACGCACATCCGCGACCACTAGGTTCGCCCTGTGAACGGCGAGACCGCCCTTCGACAGGCCTTCAAGTAACTGCTCAGGACGAAGGGGACTCACCACAGAGGGCACAGAGATCACAGAGTGAGGAGAAAGGGCGGACTGGGAGGCAGTTGCTTCCACTTGTACGGTCCCGGCGCGGGGCGTAACGCTGCTTTCAAGTAACTGCCGGAACCCCCTCTCTGTGAACCAGCGGACAGTTCCACCGCTGTCATTCTGAGTGAAGCGGAGCGAAGTCGAAGAATCTAAAGTGTCTGTCGCAAGGTAAAGCCAACTATAGAGCGTTCTTACGCTTGTTTCACTCTCGGTCACGATACAAGCGCGGCACTGGCGATCCAGTCTTGCGGTTATGGATTTTAGATTCCTCGCTCCGCTCGGAATGACAGAGAGGCGGGGGCTGGATCGTAGCTGCAATTCCGTTTGGCCTACCCCTGTCAGCCCCCGGCGGGGGCGAGATTGGCAGTCAGATTTCAACGACGTTTTTCTCATCGTCTCGTATGTGCGATACTTTTCACATCTTCGCACCAGGCTGTGTAGACTTTCTTGGAATTCTCTTTCTTATCCCAACTCAAACGGTCATTCCCGCGAAAGCGGGAATCTATTCCCTGTAGGGAGTACATGTGTGCCCGACTCTGGATTCCCGCTTTCGCGGGAATGACGGAAAATGTCAACACAACCTAGGGTTTGCCAGTGAGTGTCGCCGTACAAAATCCTAATAGGCTGGACTACCCTGCCGCGGTGCAGCGGGCAATGGGCCTCGCCGATTTCGAGCGCGGGACGCACAGTCCCGGTCACTCGACGTTCCATCTCGAGCGCATCTCGCGGCTGCTCGAACGGCTGGGGAACCCTCACCTGTCCGTACCGACCGTCCACGTTGCCGGCACGAAGGGCAAGGGCAGCACGGCGGCGATGGCAACGTCGATCCTCTCGGCGGCGGGGATGCGCGTGGGACTGTACACGTCGCCGTCACTCCACACGGTGACCGAGCGGGTCCGGGTGGGTATGGAACCCATCTCGCAGGAGGACTTCGCCAGCCTCGTTGAACGGATGTGGCCGGAAGTGGAGTGGGTGGGCGAGCACGGAGGGTACGGGCCGCTCATGTACTTCGAGTTCCTGACGGCCCTCGCGTTCCTGCACTTCAGCGAGACGGAGTCCGACTTTCAGGTCATCGAGGTCGGCCTCGGCGGGCGTCTCGACGCCACGAACGTCGTTCAACCGGCCGTCTCCGTCATCACCTCGATCAGCCTCGACCACACGAGCATCCTCGGCGACACGCTTCCCTTGATCGCCTCGGAGAAGGCGGGCATTATCAAAGAAAGGGTGCCGGTCGTCGTCGCTCCGCAGGACAGCGAGGCGCTAGACACGATAGCGCAGACCGCAAAGGAACGCGGCTCTCCTCTTGTCGATGTTGGGAACACGCTGGCATGGCAACCTCGATGCTCCGACCTCGATGGTCAGAGCTTTGTTGTGCGAGGCGCGAGGGACACATACGATGTCACTCTCCCGCTCATCGGCGAGCACCAGCAGGAGAACGCGGCAACGGCTATTGCGGCGGCGGAGACCTTGATCGACGCAGGTTTTGCGCTCACCAGGGAGAACATCCTTGACGGTCTCCGAAACGTCCGCTGGCCCGGAAGGTTCCAGGTCCTCAGGCGCGAGAAGCCTCTGGTCATCGCGGACGGCGCCCATAACCCGTACTCGATGCGGCGCCTGGTCGAGTCCCTTCTGAGACACGTTGAATACGAGCATCTATTCGTCGTGTTCGGAGCAGTCAGCGGTCACAGCGCTCTTGGTATGCTAGAGGAGCTGGCGACCCTAGACCCGACGGTGATTGTGGTCCGATCACGGCATCCGAAGGCCGCTCCGGTCGAGGAGATAGCGGGACTTGCGCAGGCAGCGGGAGTATCCTTAGTGATGGAGCACGGAGGAGTCGGAACTGCGACACGACGCGCCCTCTCTCTCGCCACGAGCGAAGACGCGGTTATAGGCACGGGATCGTTATCCGTCGTCGGTGAGATGATAGAGGAGTTGGAAGGTATGACCCCGGAGTTGTACCCGTACTTGAAGGGAGTAAAGAGGCGCAATGAGCGATAGGGGCAATAGCAGAACGAGGGTCGTCGTGACCGGGATGGGCGTTGTCAGCCCTGTTGGCTCCTCGGTCGACGAATTCTGGGGCAACCTGGTGCAGGGCAAGTCGGGCATCGGGCCGATCACTCAGGCGGACACGTCCGACTTCCCGAGCAACCTCGCCGGTGAAGTGTCGGACTTCGATCCGACGCAGTACCTCGACCGGAGAGACGCAAGGCGGATGGCGCGGTTTTCGCAGCTCGCGGTGGCGGCGGCGGGTATGGCCATCGAAGACGCGGGCATCGACCTGTCGAGGGAGGATGAGGACCGCGTCGGCATCGTCATGGGCAACGGCAACGGGGGCTTCCCCACAACCGAGGAGAACGCGAGGACGCTGGTCAGGCGGGGCGGCATGAGGATGAGTCCGTTCTTCATTCCCATGATCCTCCCGAACATGGCAGCGGCCAACGTTAGTCGCGTATACGGCATCAAGGGCTACACGTCCACGATCATCACCGCGTGCGCGGCGGGGACGCAGGGCGTCGGCGAGGCGGCGGAGGTGGTCAGGCGAGGCGCGGCGGATGTCGTGCTCGGCGGTGGCTGCGAGGCAGGTATCTGCGAGCTGGGTCTCGGCGGATTCAACACCATCCACGCTCTCTCCCGGTACAAGGGCGACCCGACCCTGGCAAGCCGTCCGTTCGACGCCGAGCGCGATGGTTTCGTTCCGGCGGAGGGGGCGGGCATACTCATACTGGAGAGCCTCGAACACGCGCTCGACCGGGGCGCGAACATTCTCGCGGAGATCATCGGGCAGGGCGTCTCGTCCGACGCGTTCCACGCCGTTCAGCCGGACGACAATGGCGACGGCGCCGCGCGGGCGATCAGGTTCGCCCTCAACGACGCGGGAATCACGCCGGACGAGGTTGATTACATCAACGCCCACGGAACGTCAACGCCGCTGAACGACCTCGCCGAAACGCGGGGCATCAAGCAGGCATTCGGCGAACAGGCCTACAAGGTCCCCATCAGCTCCACCAAGTCCATGATCGGCCACGCGCTCGGCGGCGCGGGAGCCATCGAGGCCGTCGCCGCGGTCGCGACCATCAACAACAACGAGATCCACCCGACCATCAACTACGAGCACCCCGACCCTGAATGCGATCTCGACTATGTTCCCAACACGTCACGCAAGCAGCAGGTCGACACTATCCTGTCGAACAGCTTCGGCTTCGGAGGGCAGAACGCCGTCTTGGTGCTGCGGCGGTTCGAGGAGTAGGGGAGGCGCGGGACAGCGGTGAAGATTCACCGCAGAGAACACAGAGAGCGCAGAGGGGCAAAGAGGTCATGTTCAAGGCAGTTACTGACACCGCTGCACGGCCCCGGACGCAGTGCATAACGCTGTTCAGGGTGAACGGAGCTTTTTGGGGCACGCTCTAGGGTCGTTTGCGCTCGACCGGAACTGTTTTCACACGCAGGTCAGCACGCGCACTTGGCCCCGGTCTCCGCTTGCGCGGCATCGCCGTGGGTTGCGTGGCCGTCGCGCTTCCACCAGTCCAGGCCTCCGATGAGCTCGCGTACCTGGAAGCCGAGCGTCAGGAGCTTGAGCGCCGTCTTTGTCGAGGCGTTGCACCCGATGCCGTCGCAGTAGCAGACATAGGTCTTTGACTTGTCGAGCGAAACGGTCGTGTTGAAGCTGATGTCCCTGTGTGGAAGGCTGATGGCGCCGGGAATATGCTCCTGGGCATAGGCGTCGGCTGATCGCCCGTCCACGACAACGATAGGTTCACCCATTCCCAAGGCCTCGGCAACGTCCGCCGAGTCCATTTCATAGGCCAACTTGCGCTGGTAGAAGCTCATCTGCTCGATGCTCATAGTCACTACTCCTCGTCTTCCTGATCCGGCCTGACTTCCTCCCTCAGCGCATCTTCGCTCACCAGCCGGTCGAGGTAGAGCGTGCCTTCCAAATGGTCGGCCTCATGCTGCAGGGCTTGTGCGAGGAGGTCATTGGCCGCTCGAATGCGGTACTCCTTGCCGTCGATGTCGAGGGCACGCACACGGATCTTCTCAGCGCGCTTGACGGTGCCCCGGTAGCCTGGAAGGCTGAGGCAACCCTCACCTTCGATCTCCCGCTCACCCTCCGCGCGCAGCACTTTTGGGTTAATGAGCACGGTCGCCTCTTCGTCTTCCGGCAGCTGTATGACCGCTACTCTAAGGGATATCCCCACCTGGTTGGCGGCCAGACCCACCCCGTGGGCATCGTGCATCGTCTCGATCATGTCGTCCACGAGCTTGCGGATGCGGCGGTCTATGTTCTTGACCTGCCGCGTGCTCTGCCGAAGGACGGGGTTGGGTGCGCGCACCAGCGGAAGGATAGCCACCTGCGCTACCCCCCTACCGCGGGATTGAGCGTGTAGGTGCCAAGCCACGACGCCTGCGCCAGTACGTGTGTCTCCATGGCGGCCAGTGCTTCAGGCCCGCCGAAATTTCCGGTGACATCTAGGCTCTCCACGTCCAGCGCATAGAGGGTGAGGTGGTAGTGGTGCAGGCGCTCGTCGTTCCATGGAGGACACGGCCCATCGTATCCGGCATACACGCCGCCCATGTCCGCGTCGCCCGCGAACCAATCAGTGTAGTTGTTGACGCCGCGAACGCCGTGCTCCGTCGGGCCGGGAGCCTTGCCGCCCGCCGTGATGCCGTAGGAGTCCGCCCCAACGGGCAGCTCGGCAGTAACAGGCGAAATGTCGACGAGCACCCAGTGGTAAAAGTCGACGCGAGGAAGATCATGAGGGACCGTTCGCCCCTCCTGGTTTACGTCGTCGGGCACCGAGGGCACGTCGGGGTCGTGCATGATGAGGGCGAGCGACCTCGTCCCATCGGGGATTCCCGACCACCGGACGTGGGGACTGCGGTTCGCGCCCATGCTGACGTGTCCCTGGTCGGCGGGGACGCAGAAGGCGAATTCGCCCGGGATCGGCATTCCGTTCTCATACGACAGGACCTCGAGTTGCATGGACGCCTCCCTTCGTTGCGGGCCTGATATCGAGTATAGGAACGTACGTTTGGCGTGTCAAACAACCTCAGGTTGAAGCGTTCGGCATCGACGCATACCATACGGCCATCTTCGACAGGTGAGACCGGTGTCCGATGGACCTTCGAATGCTCATCAAGTCCCTGGCGCACCCTTCTTCGGACTCGTATGTCCTGGTCCGCGCCGTGTTCGTCCGGCTGCTGGGCATCGTCTATCTCATCGCGTTCGCCTCCTTCGGCGTTCAGATGGCCGGACTCGTGGGCTCGGAAGGCATCCTTCCCGCGTTCAACTATTTGAATCACGTGGACGGCATTCTCGGGGCCGACGCCTACAGGATCGTGCCAACCGTCTTCTGGATTTCGGCGTCGGACACTGCCCTGAACATAGGCGTCCTCGCCGGTGTGGCGCTGTCCCTTTCGCTCATCGTCGGATTCCTCCAGCGGACGGCGCTGGTCCTGCTGTACGCGCTGTACCTCTCCATCGTGTCCATAGGGCAGGTGTTCATGTCCTACCAGTGGGACACCCTCCTGCTGGAGGTGGGGTTCCTGTCGATCTTCCTCGCGATACCGGGCCCCGCCGTGGTCTGGCTGTTCCGAGCGCTGGTGTTTCGTTTCTGGTTCCTGTCAGGCGCGGTCAAGCTCCTGAGCGACGACCCAACGTGGAGCTCGTTGACCGCCCTGACGTACCACTACGAGACTCAGCCACTTCCCACCTGGGTCGCATGGTACGCCCACCACCTGCCGGAGGGATTCCACCGATTCGCCGTGGGAGGCGTCTTCTTCGTGGAGCTGGTCGTGCCGTTCATGGTGTTCGGGCCACGACCCCTCCGCTTCGTCGCCGCCGCCTGCTTCACGGGGCTGAACGTCGTCATTGCGATCACGGGCAACTACACCTTCTTCAACCTGCTTTCGATCATTCTCTGCGTCTTCCTGCTCGACGACGATCTGCTTAGGCGACTTCCTGATAGGGCCCTTCGCATCGTCCGATCGTTCCCAACATTGACCCTTCCGGAGAGCATCCTGACCGGAGCGACCGCCGTCCTGGCAGCGTTCGTCCTCATAGTCGGCGGGCTGCAGGTGTGGGGCACGTTCGATGGGAAGTACCCGTCGCCCACTTCTACGGCGATGCGATGGATAGCTCCGTTCTATACCGTCAATGGCTACGGTCTCTTCGCGGTCATGACGACCACTCGTCCTGAGATTATCGTGCAGGGCTCGAACGACGGTGTCGAGTGGCGGGACTACGAGTTCAAACACAAGGCCGGCGATCCTTCCAGGCGGCCCACGTTCGTTGCGCCGCACCAGCCACGACTCGACTGGCAGATGTGGTTCGCCGCGCTCGGCACCGCAAACCGCAACGCGTGGTTTCAGGCCTTCACGTTCAGACTCCTGAACGGCTCACCCCAAGTCCTCTCGCTGCTGGATGAGAACCCGTTCCCGGAATCACCGCCTCGCTACATCAGGGCGCAGCTGTACCTCTACACGTTTTCCGATCCCGATACCCGCCGCGAGACCGGCAACTGGTGGGAGCGACGATTCGTCAGGACGTATTTCGGCCCCGTGTCGTTCTTCCGGGAGTAGGTACGATTCACCGTCTCCTCCAGGCATCCCGGGGGCTCCGAGAACCGGCTCCAGGCTGCATGAATGCCCCGCTCGGTGTGAGTGTTCAGAGTCGGTGGGATGTTGAGGATTGACCTTCCCTGTCATTCTGAGCGCAGCGGAGCGGAGTCGAAGAATCTAAAGTGTCTGTCCTAACGTAAACTTGACGTAGGGAATTCTTACGCTGTTTACGCTCTTGGTCACCATAGAATCACGGCACTGGCTGTCCGGTCTTGCGGTGATGGACTTTAGATTCCTCGCTGCGCTCGGAATGACAGGAGGTGCTCGAAATGACAGGGTTGCGGTGGCCGGACCATAGCTACAAATCCGTTTTATTTACCCCTGTCAGCCCGCGAACGGGAGAGGGGATTGGATTCCCGCTTTCGCGGGAATGACGGTGGTGGGTTTCGGGCGTTCTCACAGAGTCTGGTAAGTGTTCAGAGTAGGTGAGGTGAACGTCCCCGCCGCTCTGGATTCCGGCCCCGTATCGTCGTACGGGGTGACGTTCCCCGTATCGAGTACGGGGCGGGCTCTTCGCCGGAATGACGGTGGTGGGCTTCGGGCGCTCTCACGGAGTCTGAACAGTTAGCGCTCGGAGCATTTATTGACATTGCAAATGCCGCCCATGTACCATCGCCTTTGTGCTCTGGATAAGTCGGGCGTGGTCATCAGCGCGATGGACATGCGCCGCGATGGTGTCCGAGGCAAGAAAAGATTGATGTACAGAAGGACCACTGGGGAGGTTGCGATTTGGCGGAAGTGATGTTGTGGGGTCCACCGGTCGTGCCAAGCGAGCCGCTGGACCCAAGTTTTCGAGATGACATGGACATATGGATACGCAAATGCGTCGATGCAGGCGTATCCCGAATCATAGGCGGCGACAAGACACTTACTCTGACAGAGGTCGCGAACAGCCACGGAATCGACGTTCACCCCTACGTAAACTACAATTCCTTCCCTCGTCACGGTTGGGCGAGGAAGACCTACGGCTGGTCGCTCGACTTTCTGCGACCCACCGTAGACGCCGAGGAAGCAAGGGCGATCCTGGACAAGCATCGCCCCATCTATGATAACCCCCAGATCAACACCTCCGCGTCCGACTTCGCAACGAAGAATCCTCAGTACCGCAGCCTTACCCGCAACCGCTCCTACGTCCTCCAGCCCGGCGAAGACCTGTATCTCAGCCTGGCCTTCTCGGAGGTAAGGGCGGAGCAGATCCAGCAGTTCGTCGAGCCGCTCCTTTCGACGAAGGGCAGCGGGCTGCAGGTCGAGTTCGTGCTCGGCAACGAGGACGAAAACGGCTGCGTCACCTACGGATATGAGGACGCCATCGTCAGCGCTTTCGAGGAGAAGCACGGCAAGAACCCGTTCGATCTCCCGAATGACGACACCGACTGGCTCCAGTTCCGCGCGGACTACGTGACACGGTTCATGGTGGAAGTGCGGGACGCGGTGAAGGCGGCCAAGCCCGACGCCGTATTCTCCGCAACGATGATCGCCGGGGAGAAGGACGACTACCTCAAGCTGCTCCACGACTGGCCCGCATGGGTCGAGGCGGGAGCCTTCGACGAGCTCTTCTTCTGGTTCCGCACGAACTCCGACCTCGAGGCCCTCGAAAGACAGATGAACCACGCGGCGACTGTCATCAACGGGCGCTGCCGCGTGATCGCCGAGCTCTCGTGCTACCACCCCAACAGCTTCCAAGAGCCTGACCTCATGAAGAGGGCCGGGCGTATCGCCCTAGACAACGGGGCGGACGCCGTCGGCATATATAGGACGCACGGTGTCGAGCAACTCGACTTCTGGCCGGTGCTCAAGGAGTTCAGCCGACTGTAGCCGATCTCGCACAGCCAAGAAGACCGGCGCGTCCGTTTGTCCGCTGGCATCGCGGTGCCTGTACCCCAATTCGACCACGTGACACCGCAATTCCGACCTATTGGGCGACAGACCTAGACGTACATACGACACATAACATTTTAAATTATCGGCAATTGGGAAATCGTAGGAAGAGTTCAGAAAGGAGAACTGAGGTGGTAAATAGTGTGTTGAAGTGGAGGTCCCTAGTCATATTTGGAGTGGTAGCGGCTCTGGTATTCGCGGTCGCCTGCGGAGGCGATGACGAACCTGCCCCTGCGCCAACTCCCGTACCAGCCCCGACGCCGGACTTCGCAAAGTTGATCCAGGACGCGGTTGGCAGCGTGCCGCAGGGCGCGAGCGCCGCCGAGATCCAGGACCTTGTATCGAACGCAGTTAACACGGCATTGGCCGCGCAGCCTGGTCTGACGCGAGCGGACGTTGAGGCAATCGTAACCTCCGCCACGGGCGACCAGCTCTCGGCAGAGGAAGTGCAGCGAATCGTCGACCAGTCGATCAAGGCGCTGCCCGTTCCTGAGACCCTCGACCTGGCCGACATCAGCCGGCTCGTCGAGGCCGCTCTTCCCGCGCTGCCGGAGACCGTCAGCGCCGCCCAGATCAGCCAGATCGTTCAGGCGCAGGTTGAGGCTGGCCAGGCCGGTCAGTTGACCAGAGGCGACGTTGAGGCCCTGGTGGCCTCGGCAGTCCAAGGCGCAGTTGGCGATCAGCTTTCCGCCGAAGACGTAAAGGCAATCGTGGACTCGTCCCTCATGGCCACGAACGCGGCCATTGAAGATGCTGCGATGAAGGCAGACGAGGCCCGCATGACGGCCATGAAGGCCGTTGAGGCCGCCGAGTCGGCCTACCGTGGACCCACGTCGATCACCATCGCGGTCGGCGCGCTTCCCGCGAACCTCGTCGCCAACGTGATTCCCTCGCTCCAGAGCCGAATCACCTCGCGACTCATCTACGGACAGCTCGCAGCGCTGGACGACGTGACCGGCAAGATCGAGCCCGAGCTGGCCGAGTCCTACGGCTTCCTTCCGGGCAGCACGGACACCGTTGAGCTCAAGCTCAAGGAGGGCGTCACCTTCCACAACGGCGAGACCCTCGACGCTCACGGGCTGCTGAAGAGCTTCGAACTGATGATGTCCGAGACGGCTGAGGTCGCCTGGTCGTTCCGCGGCCTCGATCGATACGTGGACCCGAACGACCGGATTGGCACCCTTCATGAGGCCGTAACGGTCGTCGACGACTACACGCTGCACTTCAAGCTGCGGCAGATTGACGACACTTGGGCAAACGCATTCACGTACATGCCGCTTCCTCCGGCTCACCTCGAGGCGGTCGGACCGGCAGGCTACTCTGAGGCGCCCGTTGGCACCGGTCCCTACAAGTTCGTCGAGTGGGAACGCGACAACTTCATCAAGCTGACTCGCTGGGAAGAGAACCCCGGCCCCAAGCCGATCATCAAGGACATCACGATTCGACACGTGCCTGAGGCCGCTGTCCGAGTCGCTGGTCTCAAGGCCGGTGAGTTTGACATTATCACCGCCACGCCGCCCGAGAACGTTCCGGGCCTGATCGCCGACGGCTTCCAGATCTTCGTTGGCGACAGCACCCAGAGCATGTACATCGGCTTCAACATCTACGGTAAGAGCGAGCCGCTCTCGGACAAGCGCGTGCGCCAGGCCCTCCTGTACGCAGTCGACATGGACGGCATCTACGAGACGGTCGCCGGCGGCTACGGTACGAGGCTTCAGTGCCAGATCGTCGCTCCGGGCGGCTTCGGCTACAACCCGGATCTCGTCGGCAGGTACGACTACGATCCTGACAAGGCCAAGGAACTCCTGGCCGAGGCCGGCTATGGCGACGGTGTGACCCTCAAGGGTTCCGTCACCAACGCCCGGTACTTCCGCGACAGGCCGCTCATGGACGCCCTCGTGTCCCAGTGGTCGCAGGTAGGCGTCTCGATCGATCTCCAGTACCTGGAGTCTTCGGAGTGGCTGCAGCAGCTCATCAACGCCACCCTGCCGGAAGGCATCATGAACATCGGGCTGAACTGGTACCTGGCCGACAACACCACAAGCATGTGGGGCAACGGCCAGGCCGACCCTGAGTTCAAGGAAATCAGGGACGCCAAGGCCCAGATCACCGACACCGCAACTCGTGAGGCCGAGGTCAAGAGGATCGCCGCAAAGATCTGCGACGATGCTCAGGCCCTCCACGCCTACACGATCCCGTCGGTACTTTCGCTGAACTCGGAACTGCCGGGAATCACGGCAACCAAGTCCTTCGAACTGCAGATACCGAGCCAGTAAGAGCCATACACTGAAAACGGCTCCGGGCGGGTGGGGTCTTGACGCTCCACCCGCCCGTTGTGTACAACCCCTTCACACTCCCTCGCCCGGTGACTCGCAGAATGAGGTACCGGTAATGGAGGGTGAAAAGCCGCCGCTCTCGTCGCACTTGTCACAAGTCGGTGGAGCGGCCTAATGACCGGTCGAGGAGGCAGGATACTTAGATGGGCGCCTTTATCGTACGTCGCCTCATCCAAGCAGCGTTTGTCGTGGTCTGCGTGATCACGTTCGTCTTCTTCCTGATTCGCGTTTCGGGCGACCCTGCAAGCCTCGGCGTAAGCCTCGAGGAGAACCGCACGCAGGAGGAGATCCAGGAAGAGTATGAGCGCGTGAAGAAGCAGCTGGGTCTCGACCGCCACATCGTCATTCAATATTTCCTCTTCTGGGGACGAGCGGTCCAGGGAGAATTCGGCTATTCCTTCAGGTACAGCATCCCTGCCACGCAGCTCATCATGGACCGTCTGCCCAACAGCATCCGTCTGGGACTGCTAGCCGCGTTCATTGGCGTAGCTGCGGGACTCCCCTTAGGCATTATCGCCGCGCTGAATCGAGGTTCCATCCTGGACAACCTCGCGACGGGGATATCGGTCTTTGGCATCGTGGTGCCCCAGTTCTGGTTGGCCATCATGCTCATCATCATCTTTTCCGTTAATCTCGGATGGCTGCCCACCTCCGGCACGGGCTCCTGGAAGCACATCATCCTGCCTGCGGTCACGCTCTCGACAGGCCTTGTCGCTACGGTCGCGAGGATTAGCCGCTCCGGGATGCTCGAAGCGCTCAGTCAGGACTACATCCGCACGGCCATGGCCAAAGGACTGAGCCAGCGCCTTGTGGTATTCCGGCACGCGCTCCGAAACGGCAGCATCTCCGTAATCACCGTGGTCGTGTCCTCGCTCCCCCACCTGCTCGGCACCGTCGTCATCGTGGAGGTCGTGTTCGCATGGCCGGGCGTCGGCAATCTGATGGCCCAGGCAGTTGCCAATAGAGACTACCCCGTCGTCTTCCTCGACGTGCTTCTGTTCGGAACGATTACGGTGCTCATCTTTCTCATTATGGACCTGGTGTACGCCATGGTCGATCCTAGAATTCGACACAGTTAGAGAACCATGAACGCAGCGGTTGGCATATCCGACGCCGTATCTCGAAGCCGCGCTACTCGCCGCAAGGGCATATGGCGCCGCATCTGGATACACCGCATCGGCATAATTGGCATCCTCATCATGGTCGCCTTTGTCGTTGCCGCTGTGTTCGGTAACTGGCTCGCCCCTAAAGACCCCGTCGCCATCGACCTCAAGAATCCCCTGGCGAAACCCGTATGGGCCGACCCCGAAAACGGCGTCGGTTTCCTGGGCACGGACAACCTGGGACGTGATGTCCTCAGCCGGATGCTGGTGGGATCGCAGCTGTCTCTGATCGTCGCCTTCTCCGCCGTGTCGATAGGGATGGTGTCGGGCGTGTTTCTCGGCCTCCTGACCGGCTTCAAGGGCGGGAAAGTGGACGACGTTATCATGCGCATCGCGGACACGCAGACCGCGATTCCCTTCCTCGTGCTGCTGATCGCAGTCATCGCGTTCCTTGGAGGCGGGCTGCTCAACATGATCGTCTTCATCGGCATCGGAAGCTGGGTGGGCTTCGCGCGTCTCATTCGCGGCGAGGTCCTCAGCATCCGTGAGAGAGACTACGTTCACGCCGCGAGGGCGCTCGGAGTGGGCGACCTTCGAATAATGCTGCGCCACATCATGCCCAACGCCATACAGCCAGCAATCGTGGGCGCGAGCCTGGCCTTTGGCGGCGTCATTCTCACCGAGGCCGCCCTCAGCTTCCTGGGGCTCGGCGTCAACACCCTCGTCCCCACCTGGGGCAAGATGATCGCCGACTCACGGGACTACATAACCCTGGCCTGGCACCTGAACTTCCCCGCCGTGGCGATCATGCTCGTCGTGCTCGGGGCGAACCTGCTCGGCGACTGGCTGCGGGACATTCTCGATCCCCGCCTACGGGGCCGCCGGGAGTAGCTCTGCTCGCAGGTATTTCCTTGCGCCTCGATCGGGGCTTGCCTCACACCCCAGCAGGTTATGTTGACATTTCGCGTGCGTCATCCCCGCGAAAGCGGGAATCCAGAATCGGGTACACATATACTCTCTATGAGGAATAGATTCCCGCTTTCGCGGGAATGACGTTTTGATCGGGGATAACAATGAGAAATTCAAGGATGTCAACACAACCTAGTTTCTCAACCTCGACGTAAGGCCTTCCCAAAGTCCGTTCGTGGTGAGCTTGTCGAACCATGAACGACGCGTGAACCCTTCGACAAGCTCAGGGTGAACGGAGCCTTTTGGGGCTCCCTCTCGGACTACCTTCGGACGCCGTCCCGGATTGAGCCGATGAGGTGCTGCACCTCTTCCTCGGTGTTGAATCCCGCGACTGAGATGCGCATCCCGATCTTGTCCAGCTGAAGCGGCGCGGTCAGCCACTGGGCCTTGACCAAGATGTTGCGCTCGTCGTTGAGCCACTTCACAAGGCCCTGCATGTCCTCTTCTGTGTACCCATCGAATGTGAGCGTCGTCACACCGGCCGACTTTCCCGGCTCCAGCGGCGTGATCACATTCACGCCCGGGGTGTCCAGCATCGCCTCGCGCAGCGTCTTCGACAGACCGGCCACATGATCCTGGATGGTGTCCAGTCCGACGCTCATCAGCGTCTTGACGGCCTGGCCAAGCCCTATCACGAGGGGATGGTTGTACGTCCCGAACTCCGCCCTCGAACGCGCGGTGGGCGCCGCCATGGGAGCGCCCGGTTTCGACCACGCGCCAACGTCCGGCGTGTAGTAGGGTCTGAATATATCGGTCTGGTCGGGCGATACCCAAACGTAGCCGCTGCCCATCGGCCCGAGCAGCCACTTCGGACCCGATCCGATGAGGAAGTCGCAGCCCAGCGCCTGAGCGTCGACGGGGATCTGTCCGACCGACTGCGCGGCGTCCACGAGAACGGGAACGCCCTTCTCATGCGCCACGTCGACGGCCTCCCGGACCGGCATGATGCGCCCGTTCGGTGACGCTATGTGACTGATCAGCAGGAGCTTCGTCTCCTCCGTCACCGTGCCGTCCAGCGACTCGATGAACGCCGCGTCGCTGTCGTCGACCTCGACGACCTTGACGTTGACTCCTCGCTCCTGTTCCAGGCCGCGAGAGGCGTCCGCCGTGCTGACGTGCTCCAGCGACGTGGTGACGAACTCGTCGCCCTCACCCCAGTTGAAGCTACGGAGCACCCTGTGCATGGCGCGGGTGGTGTTCGAGCCGATGCCAATCTCTTCGGGGTTGACGTTGAGCATCCCGGCCAGGTGTCCCCTCGCGGTCTCCTCCTTCTCCATGATGTACTGCCTCGTCTCCGGACGCGCTGGGCCGTGCAGGGCCTCATACTCCATCGCGTCCGTCACGGCCTTGACTGCAGATGACAGGGTCGGGCCGTACGTGCCCGTCTGGAAGTATCCGACGTCTTCCGTTACCGGAAGCTGCTCACGAAGCTCTTTGAGTGGCAAACGATCCATTCCTACGATTCCTCCGTTCGATGGTTGGAATAGTGTACCCCACTTGCCTTTCGACGGGCTATGAGAAGGGCGGTGACGTATGTGTTCAGAGTTAGTGAGTTGGGTAGTGAAGACCCCGTCTCTGTATCTCTCCCCCGGCGGGCTGACAGGGGCAGGCATATGTCCATACACCCACTCTCCAAGAACCGACAGACAGCCCCACCGCTGTCATTCTGAGCGCAGCGGAGCGGAGTCGAAGAATCTAAAGTGTCTGTCCTAACGTAAAGCTGACATAGGGAGTTCTTACGCTGTTTTGCTCTTGAACACGATAGAAGCACGGCACCGGCCGTCCAGTCTTACGGCTATGGATTTTAGATTCCTCGCTCCGCTCGGAATGACAGACAATTCCTGCATATCCCACCGACTCTGAACAGTTCCGCGGTGACCTGTGTTCTATCGTAGAGTTGCGGCCAGTCGTATGGAGGAATAGAGCAACAGCGCAAGTCCGATCAACGCGATGAATAAGCCGACACTGATGATCCACCACGCTCCGAGCAGGGTGAGAAGCACGGACGCCAGGATGAGAGCCGTCCATCTCTTTCTGTGACGGTTGCTCTGGGAGCGGATGCCCCACACGATGATCGAGAGGACACATACGGCCAGCCCGGCAAGCATGTACAGCAAGAGAGCCGAGTCATCCTTCGTAAGAGAACCGCTACTCCATCCAATCTCGAACATGAAGTACAGCAGGACCACACCTACAGCGAAGGCGACGAGCGGGAAGACCATGGCGCTGGCTGCGGTTACCTCGTGCGGGCGATCTCCTCTTTGGAGATATTGCTGATTCCGGGGTCGTGACTGCCGGGGCCGGGGCCGACGATGGTCATGCCGCCGTCCACGGTGATGCACTGACCGTTCACGTAGCGCGCCTCATCGGAGGCCAGGAAAGCCACGGCGTTGGCGATGTCCCTTGGGACGCCCGCCACTTTCAGCGGGATCTCCGCCGCGACGTCCGGCGCGTACTCGGGCCCGGCGCGAAGGTGCTCTTCCTCCGTCGGGAGCACGCGCGAGTCGATGAGGCCGGGAGCGACGGCGTTGCAGGTGATGTCGTGTCCGGCGAGGTCGACGGCCATGCTCATGGCCATGCGGATCAGGCCCATCTTCGCGATGCTGTACACGAGGTTGTAGGGCTTGGCCCAGAAGGCGTGGACGCTGGCGATGGAGACGAGGCGTCCTCCGTCCCCTTGTTCGATCATCTCGCGGGCGGCGCGCTGGTTGGCGAGAAACGGCCCCTTGAGCGCGTTGCCGATCTCGAAGTCCCAGTCCTCCTCGGTGATGTCGAGGAAGCTGTTCTTGATACTGCCGACGGCGTTGTTCACGAGGATGTCGATGCGTCCGTGCTCGGCGATGAACTCGTCCATCATCCGGTTGATGTCTGCGCTCTTGCCAACGTTGGCCTCGTGCCAGCTGACGTTCGAGCCCAGATCACGGACCATTTGCAGGGTCTCTTCCGCCGTGTCGTCGCGGATGATGTCGTTGATGCCGATGTCGGCCCCACCCTCCGCGAGTCGAAGGGCTATCGCCCGTCCGATTCCACGCCGCGATCCCGTGATGAGCGCCTTCCTGCCCTGGAGTTTCATGTCGCTAACCTGCCTTCTCTTGTATGGCCTTCGATACCGCCTGCGGGTTCATCGGGAGTTCCCTCAATCGCAGACCCACGGCGTCGTGTATGGCGTTCGCCAGGGCGGCCATCGGGGGTGAGATGTTGGCCTCGCCGACGCCGCGTACGCCGAATGGGTGCCCGGGATTGTTGACCTCGACGAGCACCGTGTCGATCATCGGCAGGTCGAGGGAAGTCGGCATCCGGTAATCAAGGAGGCTGGTGTTGAGCATCGCGCCGTCGTCGCTCATGTAATACTCCTCGTTGAGCGCCCAGCCGACCCCCTGCGACGTGCCTCCCTGTATCTGCCCCTCGACGTAGCTGGGGTGTATCGCGAATCCCACGTCCTGGAAGGCGGTGTACCGGAGGATGTCCACCTTGCCCGTGTCGGGATCGACCTCCACGTCGACGATGTTGGCCGAGTACGACCCGCTCTGGCCTGCAGGGTTGAGGTTCGCTCGACCGACTACGGGGCCGCCGGAGTCCGGCAGCATCGCCGCGATCTCCCGGAACGTCATGCGAAGCTCCGTGTCGGAGACGTGCTCCACACCACCGTCGTCGTACCGTACCTGGTCGGGTGATACGTCCCAGATCAGGGCTGCGCGCTCGGTGAGCTGGGCGATGATGTCGCGGGCGGCCTCATGTGCGGCCCATCCGGACTTGAAGGCGGCTCCGCTGCCCCCGGTGTTGGAGGTGAAGCCTATGGAGTCGGTGTCTCCGATGCTGGGGTTCACGTCCTCGACGGGGATGCCGAGCACCTCGGCAAGCTGCTGGGCTATGACCGTCCGGGAGCCGCCGATATCGACCGAGCCTTCAATGAGGCTGATCCTGCCGTCGTCCATCACGTTGGCGATTACGCATGCAGGGCCGGTGTTGTTCCTGCAGAAGCCCATGGCGACGCCGCGCCCGTGATATGCGCCGTCCCTCGGCGCGACGTAGTGGGGATGCGACCTGACGGCCTCCATCACCTCCGCCGCGCCGATGCGTCCGTTCATCACGCCGTCCGCCCGGCGGAGTCCCTCGCGCGCGACGTTGAGCAGGCGAAACTCCATAGGGTCGATGTCCAGCATCTCGGCGATCTCGTCCATCACCGACTCCGTCGCGTATGCGACTATCGGCGCTCCCGGAGCGCGGTACGCCCTCGTGGAAGGCTTGTTGGTGACGATGTCGTACCCGTCGATGCGAACGTTCTCGATGTTGTACGGGGCGAATATAGCAGCGCAAGCGGGAGCGACGGGTCCGCCGCCGTACGCACCGCCCTCGAACAGGAATTTTCCTAAAGCCGCGGTTATCCGGCCCTCGTTGGTCACGCCGATCTTGACCGTCACGTGACTCCCCGCCGTCGGGCCGGACGCCTCCAGCACCTCGGCGCGGGTCATCGTCATCTTCACCGGCCTTCGGGACTTCCTGGAGAGCACGGCAGCCAGCGGTTCGAGATAGGCCGTCAGCTTGCCCCCGAATCCGCCGCCGATCTCCATCGGGACGACCTTTACCTGCGAGACCGGGACATCCAGCAGGCCCGCGACCGCGTCCCGGATGCCGAAGTGCCCCTGGGAGCTGCACCAGATCGTCAGGCGACCCTCAGGCGACCACGACGCCGTGCCGTTCTGCGGTTCGATGTACCCCTGATGCACCGTCTTGGTGCGGAACTCACGCTCCACGATGAGGTCAGCCTCGGCGAAGCCTGCTTCGAGGTCGCCGAAGACGTGGCGTTCCAGCGTGGCGGCGTTCGGCGAGTCGATCTCCGAGCCGGGGACCCCGTTGGCGGGGTCGTCCCATCCCTCGTGGAGGACGGGAGCACCCGGCGAGACGGCGTCCTCGACGTTCGTGACGGACGGGAGCGGCTCGTAGGTCACCTCGATGAGATCAAGCGCATCCTCGGCGACGTGCGGGTTGCTCGCGGCCACGGCAGCGACCGGATGCCCCTTGTACAGCACCTTGCCCTGCGCGAGGATGGCGTCCGTCCTGTTGCCGCCACCGCGCTGCATCGGGCCCGCCGGAGTAAGATCGTCTCCCGTTATCACCGCCAGGACGCCGGGGAGATTCTCGGCTTGGCTCGTGTCGATCGACACCACGCGGGCGTGGGCGTGCGGACTGCGCAGCACCTTGCCGTGCAGCAGCCCGTTCAGGTCGATGTCCGCGCCATACAGCGCCTGCCCCGTGACCTTCTCTATGCCGTCATGCCGCACGGGGCGCGTGCCGACGACCTTGAATTTTGTCTCTTCTCTTTCGGTTGTCGTCATGGGTCTCCTGCTATTCGATTACAGATTACGTAGTTAGGGGTTATACCTCAACGGCGTGAATACCGGCCTACCCACTTCAGAAGTCAACATAGCATGGCAGTCAATTTAGAGAGTAGTGACGCTAAGGACGCAGTGACGGTCTCTCCAAGACCAACGCAGAACCTGCCAGTACCATTGCGATGGTGGTTGCCAGCGCTGAATACAGGTAGCGGAATTTCACCACCCAAAAACTGTCAACACAGAGTACGAATAATTCTGTTCGGCAATTGGAGGGGTGTGACGGCTGAACTACAAAAGCAAACCAACACAGGACAAACGCGGCAATAGCCAATATCGCACAAGCTCTGCGGAATCTCCGAATCCAGACGGAGATTCCAACCAGTAAAGCGCAAATGCCGCCCGATACTGCCAACAATGCGGCTGAGAACGTACCGGCGGCGCTGTACAATTCCGAAAGATAGTAATAAGAGTTGTACTCATTCATTCCCGCTACGACGACGACCAAGAGGTAGAAGCCGGTAATGATAGCCAACAAGCTACAGACCGATTTGAGCGCGAGAAGAACAATCTTCATATTCCCTCCTCCTCTCTAGCCATACTAGATAATAGCGCACATACCCCACAGTGTTAATGACCATGCGGCCTAGCTTGTTAACCCACGTACGGACTGCCAGACTCGGCATCAACTATAGCGGTGGCGAAGCCCCTAACCTATTATTGCGTTCGGTTATTCCGTCCATCTTGTCGGTGCGCTTCTGAGCTGACCGAAGCCAAGTTCGTCACATAGATTCGAGAAAGCACTCTGACGAGCACCCTTCCACTCGAGGTCGTCGAGGCTCTCGGTGAGCGGCACGTCGAGCCGAAGGGTAGCCAGTTCCTTGTACAGCGCCGCGTCGCCGCGATGTTCGGCAAGTGTCGTTGCCATGCTCTTCGCCCCTCGCACCTTGACGTCCCACAGCAGTTCGCTGTCGGGAATGGCCTCGATCTGCCCGTACCGCGCAAGCAGCGTCGAGGCGCTCTTCGCGCCCCAGCGAGGCACTCCAGGGATGCCGTCGGCGCTGTCGCCCACCAGGGCGAGGTAGTCGGGGATCGACTCCGGAGGCACGCCGAACTTCTCCACCACTCCCGCCTCGTTCGTCAGTATCTCCCTGCGACGATCGAGGCTCACGATCCTGTCACCCCGCACGACCTGCATCAGGTCCTTGTCCGGCGAGCAGATGACGACCTGCTCGACACTGGGGTCGTCGGCGAACCGCACAGCGGCGGTGGCGATGGCGTCGTCGGCCTCGAACTCGGTCATGGGCCACGTCACGATGCCGAGCGCCTCCGTGGCGATCTCGGCGGGATCGAACTGCGCCAGCAGCTCCTCCGAAGTCCCCTCGCCCGTCTTATAGCCGTCGAAGAGTTGGTTTCGGAAAGACTCGATGACGTGGTCGAAGGCGACCGCAACGTGCGTCACGTCGTCCTGGCTGAGAAGGGATAGGAGCGTCTGCAGGAGGCCACGTGTAGCTCCCACATTCCGCCCGTCCGGGGACATGGCGGGGAACGCACCGAAATGCGCCCGGAAGAGCTCGTACGTCCCGTCTACGATGTGTACCTTCATTCTTGAAAGTCCCCGATGGAGCGAAGATATCGAGCGTTCTCGGTGATCGCCGCCTTGGGTCCACCCCGTACTCCCGCCGAGGCCTGGTGCACGGTGACATGCCCCTCGTAGCCGATCTCGCTCAATGCGTCCATGATGTGCGGAAAGTCGATCCCCCGTCCGTCCCATATCGGGACCTGGTCAAACTCCACGCGTCCGGCGTTCCACGTCTCCACAACCGTATCGCCGCCCCGCTTGATGACCTGGTTCTGCAGGTACACGTTCATCAGATACGGCTCGAACATCCTGATCGTATCAGCGCCGTAGTCCTCGCCGCATAGCTGCAGGTTTGCAGGCTCATAGATGATGCCGAAGTTTGGCCGTCCGACCTGTCGTATGACCTCGACCGACCGTTCCGCCAGCTCGAATAGACTATTGTGGTGGCTCTGGTGGGCCAGGCGGATGTTTCTTTCAGCCGCCTCGTCGGAAGCTCTCTGCGCCCAACCGATATCGTCATCGGTCTTCATGCAGATGCGGAGGAGGTCGCAGTGTAGAGCCTCGGCGAGATCGAGGTACGGCGTGATGTTCCGAAGCGCGTCGGGTCCGCGCTCGTTGTTTTCAGGTATCGGGAAGTCGCCGGTTGCCATCGAGACCGCAAGGCCCAGCGAGTCGAGAAAAACCCGTTTCTCGCGAACGATCTCCAAGGGCGTTTGCGTGCCGACCTGCGACGCCCTCATGCATACGGCGTGGAACCCGCTGTCATTGGCCATCTGCGCCATGTCCTCCAGCGACATGGACGCCTTGCGCTTGTCGAACATGTCCTCGGCCACGCGCATGGAGACTGAGAGTTTCATCGGCATACCAAGCGAGCCTCCTACAGTTCCAGTGCGCCGCTGTGACCGTGGCGAATGGCCTCGCACAGCTTCATGGTGATGACCGCGTCGTTTAGGTTCGACCACGGCGTGCGGTCTTCCAATATGCAGTCAACAAAATGAGTCACCTCGTTGAAGCCGGTTCCTCCGACCGCGTCGAGATCGAGAGGCTCCTCGACATGCGTCCCGACCTCTCGCCGAGGGGTGTCCTCCACCGAACGGAGAATCTCCACCTTCCGCCCTCTCGTCAGGTCGAGATAGGCCGAGAAGTCCTGCGCGTGAACCTGTGCCCGCTGGATGCGGCCTCCAACCCCGTACTGGCTCATTATCGAACCGATGGCCCCGGTGTCGAAGCGGATGACGGCGTTCTGCCTGTGCTCGACTGGGCGTGGGCCGTCCGCAACGACGGAGTGTACCTCGGTCGGGATAGCCGCCTTTTCCTCCGATGGCCCTGCTAGCCAACGCAACAGGTCGACGTGGTGGATCGCGTCAGAAATGATAGGCGGAGGCAGCAGCGAGTCGAACCGCTCCGGGTTGCCGGTGAGACCCTTGTGATACACGGCCCCGCAGTTCACGGTCCCGCCGTGCTCCAGCGCGAGCCGCCGCACGGCCAGCACCTCCGGGTAGTACCGTCGATTGAGCGAGACGATGGCCCTCGCGCCGCTCGCCGCCTCGGCGTCGGCCATGTCCTGGGTCTCCGTCGAGTTGCTGCCAGGCGATTTCTCCACCGAGACGTTGATGTCGCGCTCAAGGCAGTCGATGACGATGGCTTTCAAATGCGCGGGCAGCGTCACGACGTGGACGATGTCGAGGTCGTGCTCGTCGAGCATCCTGCGGTAGTCGGAATAGCCGGGGACGGACCACGTCTGCGCCGCGTCCGCCCGTCGCTCGTCATCGAGCTCGGCCAGGGCGACCAGACGGACGCGCGGCTCGGCGGCTATCATCTCGAAGTGGGTACGGGCATGACTGCCGCATCCGATCACACCAACACGCAACTCATCCATCTCGCGCTCCTATTCGATGACGCGGACCACAAGCCGAAAGCGCCTCATGCCGCACGAGGCCCGTAGCTCCTCGAAGCTCAAGACCTCCGCGCGCTTCCATTTCTGTCCGTTCTCGAGGATTTCGCCGACCGCCGGCTCGATCCGCCCGTCCTTGCAGTAGATCTGTCCGAGTGGGGCCCCATCTTCCGACACGAGGAACCACGACGCAGATTCGTTCATAGACTCGCCGTTACCCTTCCGGCATCCGAAATTCTTGCCCCTGCATTATGCCATGTCAGGGGGAGATATTGTACCGAGGAGGGTGAGTGTTCAGTCTCGGTGAGTTGGATAGCGAAGACCCCCCTCTCTGTCATTCTGAGCGCAGCGCAGCGGAGTCGAAGAATCTAAAATGTCTGTCACAACGTAACGCAGACACGGAAAATTCTTACCCGGCTTGATTCTCCGTCACGATACAAGCGTGGCTCTAGCTGTCAGGTCTTGCGGTGATGGATTTTAGATTCCTCGCTCCGCTCGGAATGACAGGTAGACGGGGGGCGGATCATAGCTGCAAATTCCGTTTTGCCTACCCCTATCAGCCCCCGGCGGGGAAGGGGGTAAGAGGGACTTCGACAGGCTCAGGCCGAACGTACTTCCTCGTGGCCACAGGGCAACCTCGGCATGGCCCCAAACCCGGGGCGTAACACTGCTCAGAGCTTGCCCCGTACTTGATACGGGGGTGAACGGATACTCTACTACTGTACGAACGTCAAAACACCCCTTATCATTACCCCGCAGCAATCATCTTCTACGCATTACTTTCTACTCGATATCCCCATGACAGCAAACCCTGACTGGCAAACAATCGACAGATGGCTGATGGGCGAGGCGTTCGTCGGCTCGCGGCTGGACGAGCACCTCTACGAGATCTGCGAGCGCATCGGCCCGCGCTGGGCGGGCACGCCCGGCGATGAGGCGGCGGCGCGGTACATCAAGGCCAGGTTCGAGGAGTTCGGCCTGAGCGATCCACGATTGGAGGAGTTCGAACTCAAGGCGTGGGACTACTCGGCCTGCGAGGGCCGTATCGTGGAGGACGACAGGCCCATCTGGCTGGTTCCCATGATCCACTGCCCGCCGGTTGATCTCAGCGCCCCGCTTGTCGACGTGGGATTCGGGATGCCGCACGATATCGAGTCATGCGCGGACAGCCTGCCGGGGAGCATCGCCATAGTCGAGAACGCCGACGAGCCGTTCACGGATCGCATTCCCCTGCCGGACCGTCTTCGCTTGCTCGCGGCGGCCGGCTGCGTGGCCGCAATAGCGGTAGAGCCAACGGCGGGCGGTCACGTCGAGACGGTCCGCGCCACGGACAAGCGATGGAACGAGAAGGCGGGCGACGTGCTTCCGCACCCGTTGCCGACGGTGCAGACTCATCGCGAGGACGGGGTCAGGCTGCGTCGCGCTACGGGCAAGACATTCGCGCTGCGCGTCGAGAGCAGGGCATTCACCGCACCGTGCCACAACACGGTCGCAGACCTTCCCGGAGCGGAATGGCCCGGCGAGTCGCTCGTGCTCGGCGCTCACCAGGACACGTACATGGGGTCGCCCGGCGCAGTGGACGACGGCTCCGGCCTGGTCGTCCTGCTGGAGACCGTGCGGCTGCTCTCCGGGGTGCAGAGGGAGTTCGGCATAGCCCCGGGCATGGGCATCCGCTTCTGCACGTGGAGCGGCGAGGAGCAGAACCACCAAGGGTCCGCCGCCTACGTCCGCCGGCACTACGGCCCCGAACCGGAACCGAGGTTCGTCGTGAACCTTGACGAGCTATCGGCGGGGCCGATGAAGGGAGTCGTCCTGCAGTTCCCCCACCTGCGGGGACTTGTACAGCGTACGCTCGACGACCTGAACGAGGGGCTGAAGTGCCATGTCATGCCCATGCTCGACCACACGAACGACGGCTTCTCGTTCGCCAGAAGCGCGATTCCCTATGCCATCCTCTGGCGGTGGAGGTTCGTCGGACGGTATTCCGACACCAATTTCCGCGCGGAGCCGTGGGACACCACCGACAAGGTGCGTACACGCGAGTTGAAGGAGTACGCCGGGTATCTCTCGAGGTTCCTCCTCCGACTCTCCCACGTTCCCCCCGCCGACTGGCCGCCCAACCCCGAAACGGTTGAGGGCGTCGAGGCCAAGCTCCGGCGTGAGATCGGCACCGTTGCGCGTACAATGTAGCTCCCGATCCGACGCAAGAGAACCATGAAGGAGAATTCTTTTGATCTACGACATGCGCACGTACGACATCGCGATGGGCAAGACCCCGGAGTACATGGCGGCAGTGCGCGAGATTGCCCTGCCGGTTCGCGAAACCTACGGCGTCAAGCTGGCGGGCTGGTACTACACCGACATCGGCGCGCTGAACAAGGTCGTCCACATCTGGGCATACCGCGACTACGCCCACTTCGAGGAGGCGCGTGAGGCGTTTCGCACCGACGAACGATGGGTGAACGACTATGTGCCGCGCGTCAAGGGCATCGTCCTCCGGCAGGAGAACCAGATCATGCTCGCTTCGGACTTCTTCGAGTCAATGCTGATGCAGGCGGACGCGGAGGAGTGCGACGACACGGAAGCGGAACCCGAAGACAGCGACTCAAGCGTTGAAGAAGGTGACACGGATGAGGCCGTTTCAGACTCTGCCGAAGCAGAGGTGGCAGAAGCCAGTGAGGAAAAGTCGGAGTCGCCCTAGTGGACCGAAATCGTTGAAATCGTTCATGTCGGTTGCCACCGACACAACCAATCATGAAAATGGCTGGTAGGGGCGATTCGCGAATCGCCCCTACGTGAGGTTGGACTGAGGTTATTTTCAGAGGAGTGCGGACGCCGCCTCTCGGAACCGGCGAATTATCGCGTCGTCCTCGCCTTCCATGAGATTCACGGGGCTGAGTCCCAACGCCCGTCCGTGCTCACCCGGATAGCAGTACACCGGCGGATCGCCCTGCTTGAGAGCTTCTTCTACGTCCGCAATGTTGAGGCCGGAATCGTCTTCCGCATAGACGTATACTCGCGGAGTTGCGGCCTCGAACTCGTCGAGCTCAGGCCGCGCTGAGAAGTACACGGCATGGAGGCCGGGGATGCGTCCGATCTCCGACGTCATGTTCTCGCACATGGTGACCCAGCGGGCGAACTCGGCGTCGTGGTCTGTGTCCACGAAAAGCTCGAGGGCCGTGACGAGTCCGGCGATCTCCTCCTTGCAGACCTTGGCCGTCCTGCCAACCCCCTGGTTCGGCGCTCCATTCATGGACGCGGCCTGGATGAGGTCCGCGCGTCCGCAGAGGATGCCGGTCGATTGCGGGCCGAGCACGCCCTTGCCGCCGCTGAAGCTGACCATGTCGGCGCCCATGTCGACGTAGCGAGTGAGGTTCTCAGGTGGGGGCAACATCGCAGCGGCGTCGACGATGACGGGCACGTCGCGAGCGTGGGCGATCTCGACAACCCGTGGGAGCGGAATCGAGCCGCTCTGCGGCATCGCGAAGATGTAGGCGACCGCTGCGGTCCGCTCGTTGATTGCCGCCTCAAGCTCCCACTCGAAGGCGCCGCCCCCGTCGCCGATCTCGACAAGCTTCGCCCCCGCCGCACGGAAGCAGCGGTCATACGTCACGCGCTGGAAGCGGTGAATGACGATCTCGTTCTTCATGCCCGTGGTATCGGGAAGGCGGTCGACCTTCGCGGGATCGTCGCGCGTCATGCAGGCGGCAGCCTCGAGCAGCATCCCCGCCGCCGAGCCCGCCGTGACCAGACCCGCCTCGGCCCCGGTCAGCCGCGCAATCGTCTCCCCGGCCCGCGCGTTCAACTCCGACATATCGACGAACCACTGCGCCGCCTCGTCCATGGCCTGCCGGACGGGTGGCGGCATGAGGCTCCCGCCCACGTTCGTTCGCCATGATGAGGCGTTGATTATCCTTCGGACTCCGAGTTTTTCGTATACGTTTTCGCCGGGCATTTTTGAACAGGACTCCTTGTGGTCAAATGCTAATGGGAACGCCTGATACAGGCCTACGCCGCAGGCCTCCCCCAGATGATCACCAGCTTCAAGAGGCCATCTCCCGTGTTGCGGAAGCCGTGATCGATGCCCGGAGGCACCATGATCGAATCGCCGGCCGCGATGGGCACGTCCTCACCCTCGACCGACATCACGCCCTCGCCTTCGAGGAAGTAGTAGATCTCCTCCAACTCGTCCTTCCCCTCGTGCGTGTGGTCGCCCTCGGTGACACCGGGCTCAAGCTCCCAGACCTCCATGCGGATCGGCAGCTTGCTCTGCTCACGGAACATGCTCCGGCGCAGGATGACACCCTCGCCCTCGTGAATGTTCGGCGTTTCGTGGACGTCCGACATCTCGTTCTGCTTGACGTACATGGCGCTCTCTCGCTTCGCTGAATTTCGCTCAGCATTGTACCTGATACAACACGGTGGGCAACATAGGAACTTTAGAAGCCGTTCGTGGTGAGCTTGTCGAACCATGAACGGCGCTTCACCCTTCGACAGGCTTTCAAGTAACTGCTCAGGACGAGGGAGATTCACCACAGAGGGCACAGAGATCACAGAGTGAGGAGAAAGGTTAGGCTTGGCGACAGTTACCGACACCTCTGCACGGCCCCGTTCGGCCTGAGCTTGTCGAAGGCCGTGTGGGGCGTAATGCTGCTCAGGGCCAACGGTCTTGTCCTTGGGATACCCACTTGATCTCACTTACGTAGCACACACGGAAGATCCACCTTGCGTGACTGCCCCGTCGCGGCGAAAATAGCGTACCTGCGCCAACTCACCGAAAGACGTGTGCCTTGCCGACACCCGACGACCTGAGCCTCGAAGCATATAACTACGATCTCCCGCAGGGGCTGATCGCGCAAACGCCGATCGAGCCGCGGGACAGTTCCCGGCTCATGGTCGTCCATCGCGCCGAGAGGCGATTCGAGCATCGCGCCTTTACCGACCTGCTGGAATACCTTCGACCCGGCGACGTGATGGTGTTCAACGACAGCCGAGTGTTCCCCGCTCGGATGTACGGCGTCCGCACGGACACCGGCGCGAAGATCGAGCTTCTGCTGCTCCAACGCCAATCTCCCGGCGTCTGGCACACGCTCGCGCGTCCGGGACGACGCATGACGCCCGGCACGACATTCGAACTGCTTGGCGGTGGAATTACGGTGGAGGGCGAAGTCTTGGAGGCGCATGACGACGGTTCGCGCACCGTTCGGCTTGCCGACGAGGACCGGCTCGACGAGATCGGCGTCGTGCCGCTGCCGCCGTACATCCAGAAGCCGCTTGAGGACGCTGAACGCTACCAGACGGTCTACTCACGGGAGCGCGGCAGCGTCGCCGCGCCCACGGCGGGCCTGCACGTCACGCCACATCTGCTGGAGAAGATACGCCGCCACGGAGTTGAGACGGCGTTCGTCACGCTTCACGTCGGCTGGGCTACGTTTCGCCCCGTTCAGGTCGAGGTCATTACCGACCACGACATGCACGCCGAGTCCTACCACATTGGCAAAGAGAGCGCCGAAACGATCAACCTAGCCAAGCGCGAGGGTCGGCGGGTCATAGCGGTCGGGACGACCACCGTCCGCCTGCTGGAGTACGCCGCCAGCCTTGGTGGTGAGGAAGCCTCGAACACCCTCACAGCAGGTTCCGGCTGGGCCGACATCTTCATCTATCCCGGCTACTCGTACCGCGTGGTGGACGCCCTCATCACGAACTTCCACCTGCCGGAATCGACCCTCTTGATGCTCGTCAGCGCCTTTGCCGACCGCGAACTCATGCTTGCGGCGTACAGAGAGGCCGTTGCCGAACGCTATCGCTTCTACAGCTTCGGCGACGCGATGTTGATCTTGTAATCGATCAAGCCCCAGTCTTTTCAGCGTCAGAAGATATCTGAGCTTCCAACTCTTCAAGCGAGATGCCTTCGCCCGCCTCTACCTCACGCTCGCCTTGTCGAATCTGCGCGACGAGCTCAGGGTCGCTGAGGATCTCTACGGTGGCGAGGATATTTTCTATTGGTTTTGCGATGTTTCCCATGGGATCTAACTGACCTGTTTTGGCCTAAGCCCCCTACCCGAGCATCGTCCGCAGGAGGGCCATCCGTATGAATAGTGAGTTCTCCGCCTGGCGGTAGTTTGCCAGCCGGGGGTCGCTCACGAGGACGTCGAAGTCGCCGCTTCGCTGCATCGGGTCGAGGATGACGCAGCCGGGCTTGAGCTTCGCCATGAACGTGGCGTCGATACGCAGATTGAAGGCGCCGCGCGACTTGAGAAGCTGGGCATGGGCGACGGTGCGCGGGCCGTTCAGGTAGATCGCGTCGGCTTCTGATAGGGAGTCCATCGTTCCGGTCTCGAAGGTGACGCCCTGCGCCTCGCACTCGGACACCACGTCGGGGTCGGCCTGACCGCTGAACGGCACCTGAGTGACAGTGACACCATCGTACATCGCAAGACCCCGGAGCAGCGCGCTGACGTTCCGGTGATCGAGCCTGCCCACGACGGCGATGCGCGAGCCGTCGACCTTGCCGATCTCACGCTTGAGGGTGTAGAGGTCCGTGAGCGCCTGGGTGGGATGATCCTCGAGGCTGCCCCCGTTGATGAGCGGCATCGACTGTGCCTCGGCCTCCTCCTCGGCGCGCTCCATGACTCCCTGATCGCTCGACCGCAGGACGACCATGTCCATGTGCATGGCCGCGAGGTTGGCTATAATGTTCTCGATATAGTCCGGCGTGGTCACGGGGAAGAACTGGGAGGCGTCTTCGGTGAAGTAGGGCGTGCCGCCGAGCAGTCCCATCGCCCGCTCGAACGAGGTGCGTGTCAAAAGGCTCGGCTCGTAGAACAGGAGGTAGAGCGAACGCCCCCGCAGCGGCTGCCCGTCGTTGTCCGCCTCTCGAAGGGACTCCGCAAGCGGGAATAGCTCCGACTCCACCCAAGCCCTGTCCAGCTGCCCCGTCCTCGTAAGCCGCTCGAACCTTCTCATCGACCATCTTCCTCCCAAATTGCTCATACCAGCCTACCACATGACCGCTCAAGCGAAGGGTTCTGGGTGCTTGGTGCTAGGTGCTGGGGGCTGGAAGACCCACACCATTAATTATTAGTCTCATGCCTGCCTACAAGACGCCAGACAACCTCGTCGAACTGCTGAGCAAGGTCGTCCGCTCGGCGTCTCGGACGGCCTACTACGCGCCTCGACTCTCCGGTGTGAATGGGATATCCACGCTGGACGAGTTCCGCGCCATTCCTCCGACTCCGCTTGCGGAGTTCCGTGACCGCGAACTGCGGGACACCCTGGCCGAGCCGAGCAACGTCGAGTGGATCGTGGGAGCGGAGGGAGGGCAGTCCCCCACGCGGACGGCCATGGTCGAGAACGCCGATGAGGGTGCTATCCGGTACGACGTTCTGGCCGACGCAGTCAAAGAGCAAGTCACCCTCGACGCCTCGACCGTGTGCGCGGCAGTATCGACGCCGGAACGCCGGTACTTCGCCTCTGAGGTCGCGACGATCCTGATAGCCGCAGGTTCGCACGCGCACGTCTTCACGGACGATGGGCGGCCTCGGACCTATGAACGGCTAGACCTGCTGTCGCCACAGGTGGCGGTGATGCTATCACCGCGACTGGATGAAGACCGTTTGCCTCCAACGACCAAGCTGGCGCTCACCTTCAACCGGGAGCACTGCTTGAAACGGCTTCCCCAGCTCGATGTGTATCACGTCGACGGTCTGGGCTTCCTCGGCCACTCGTCAGACCTACGCGCCTACACCCTCAATAGCGATGTCTACTACTTCGAGCAGTCCGAAGACGGGCGACTGATCGTCACGCCGATCTACGGACGTGTACAACCGGCGTTGAGGGTGCTTACTGAGGACAGGGTGGAGTTCGTGGCGGAGTCGCGGGTGAGGTTCGTGAGGTAGTCCGGGTAAGCCTTTGGTGTAGTGAACTGAAGACGAGGTGTTGTAGGTCTGGGATACTGCGCTGGTGGTTAGGCGAGGACATCGCAGACCACCGCCATGAAGTTGACTGCTCCTGAATCGGTCTTCAGTCCTCTCGTCGTCCTGTACCTTGGTTTGATCCGTCCGAACCTTCCCTCCACCCAGTTCGTGCTATTCGGGACTCCTGATCGTCGCTGGTGCACCGTCATCTGTCTCCATCGTTCCAGCAGGTGTATTGCCAGTCGTCTCAGTTCCGATGGTAACCGTCTGTCCTGTGACCATCTGAATAACCTGTCGGCGCCATCGGGTGGCAACTCGTTGACCGTCTCAGTGATCTGTCCCAACAGTTCACCGTATTGAATCCGTATGTTCTCATCGAGTCTGCCGATAGCACGGCCCAAGGTCCGTTTCATGTGCACCAAACACTGTTGGCGTATCACAGAGCCGCGCCCAGTCGGTATCGAGTAGTCGGTCGAGTCATCTGTCACCACTACCTCCACTCCCAACTCATCCGCCATCGACTCGAACCAGCTCTCATAGTCGAACTCTGGTCCGGTCAACTCTATGCTCAACACCCTTCCTCCCACGTCTATCACTACTCCCACCGGTCTCGATCTGTCCTTGATCTTCACCCACGTCTCGTCCACCCCTACAACCCGTGCCTTGCCCTCCGACAGTCGTCTTTTCACCGCCTTGCCCAGCCTCTGTATATCTCTCCAACTGCTCACGTGGTCGACACTGTGACCGAACAGTCCCAACGCAGTCTCTATGCCCCGATGACTCAGTCCCAATGCGTACAGCACGCCGAGTAGAGCCATGAACGAATGGCTGCGTCCGGCTCTTCCCACACCTTTCGGTCTGGCAGTCACCGTCTTGCCACAATGCTTGCAGCGATAACGCTGAGTGGTCACATGAGTGACGTTCACGTCCACGATCTTGCGGAGTTTGGAGCTACCCCACTTGTGCCAGGCTTGTGCTGCACATCTTGGACACTGACCCGGTGGTGTGGGATCGGCCTCGACGGGTTGCTGGGCAAGGCGTATGATGCGCATGGGAGATTCATCCTTTCGAACTGGTTTTAGACATCTCCAATTCTAAAGGTGACTCTCCCTTCTCTCAATCCTCTGTCAGTTCCTACACTCCCTGAAACAGTCCCTAAGCCTTTTGAAGGGTTGACATCGGTCGCCGCACCGGATACGGTTTAAAATACTCCCCCTATTCGCTTCGGCGATAGGGCGCAGGGCTACAGATTTCTCTGTAGCCCTAGCTTTTTTACAGGGAGTCCACTCTATTCGAACCAACATCTACGTGGACGGCTTCAATCTCTACTACCGAGCCTTGCAAGAAACTCCTTATCGGTGGTTAGACATTGGCAAACTAGCGCGGCTTCTACTACCCAAACACAGAATCAACCGGATACGCTACTTCACCGCCGTTGTCACGAGCCGTCCGAACGACCCAAACCAGGCCCAGCGTCAGCAGACTTACCTTAGGGCCTTGCAAACCGTCCCCGACTTGTCCATCCACTACGGGCATTTTCTCTCCAAGACGAAACGCCGCCCACTTGCACAGCCGCCTAAGTCCGGTTCCAGAATCGTCGAAGTACTGGATACCGAGGAGAAGGGCTCTGATGTTAATCTAGCCACCCACCTACTTCTCGATGGGTTTGATAATGACTACGAGATGGCCGTCGTCATCTCGAATGATTCGGATCTAGAGTTACCGATCAGGATGTCGAAGACTAGGCTGGGAAAAAGCATCGGCGTATTCGACCCCAGCCGAAAACGGAGCTTCACCCTATTCAACGCGGCTTCTTGGTACAGACCACTCCGTCGAGGTCCGCTGAGTGCCAGCCAATTCCCGGACACCCTTTCCGACTCAAACGGCCACTTTTCCAAACCAACTGGTTGGTAAAGGACCTATAGGCAGTAGGGCGAGGCTATTGATCAAGGGGATCAATCCAACTCCCGTCGCAGAACACGCCCCCTAGCGTAGTGGTATACTCCCGTTCGGAATAGCACGCGTGCGGTCGAGGCATCACCATGGGGGACGCAAAGTACCGAGTAGCCATCGTCGGGGCGGGACGCATTGGCGGCCTGCTTGAGGGCGAGCGTCCGCCGAGCGCGTTTCGCAAGCCGCACAGCCACTTCGCTTCCTACAACGCCGTCGACGAGACCGAGGTCGTGGCCGTCGCGGGTCGAAGCGAGGGCCGCCTGAGGATGTTCACCGAGCGGTACGGGATTACCAATCTCTACACCGACTACCGCAAGATGATCGAGAAAGAGCGGCCCGACATCGTCAGCGTGACGACGCAGACCATCCACAAGGCCGAGGTCATCACCTTCGCGGCAGAGCACGGCGTTCGCGGCATATTCGCTGAAAAGGCGCTGTGTACTTCACTGGACGAGGCCGACCGGATTCAGGATGCCGTCAACGCGAACGGCGTGGCGTTCAACTTCGGCGCGGAGCGACGGCACCACGATGGGTTCCAACGGCTCCGTGAGGCGATAGCGCAGGGAGATATCGGCGAGCCGAAGTACGCGTTTTGCTACTGGCTGACCGACCTCATGAAGCACCACTCGCACACGATCGACACGCTGGCGTTCCTGTTGGGCGATCCGCAGCCCGTCTGGACGGAGGGCAGCCTCGTGCTTCACGGCGACCCGCTGGACGACGGCAGTCGCAAGGGTCCCCGCGAGGGCACGGACATGCACCAGCGTCCGCTGCCCCTGCCGACGCTGAGCGTGGAGGAAAACAGGTTCGTGCCGCCGGACGGCCTCGACTTCGCCGACCCCTTGCTCGACTTCTCGCGCGTCGGCTACGACGGCGGCGCGGAGGCGGTCTTCATCCCGTTGAGCCGCGCTACCGATTTCGAGATACACGGAACCGAGGGCCGCGCATTCGCATGGGACGACGGCGAGGACATTCGCCTGCGTCGCAAGGCGGGCGGCAGTGACACGCAGGAGAAGCGGTTCGTTGCGTCGGGCGAGAGTCCGACCGTGAACACCATTCGCGACCTCGTGAACGAGCTGGAGACGGGCGAGCGCACGAGCGGCAACATCGACGTCACGCACCGGATTTGCGAGGCGGAGTTCGGGCTGGCGTGGTCGCACGTGCAGGCGTCGCAGCGCATCGACCTGCCCGTCGAGGACGTGGGGCGGTCGCTCCATATTCCAAACCACTAGGCAAAATCACCAAGAACGGAGAACAGTACATGGCAGGCTTCATCACTCGACCGGTCGTAACGGGAAGGAAGGGCGTCGTGACGTCGGGGCACTACCTGGCGACGGCGGCGGGATTCCGCATCATGGAGAACGGCGGCAACGCCATCGACGCGGCGGCGGCGATGTGCATCGCGGTCGACCTGATGGAACCGCAGAGCTGCGGCATCGGCGGCGAGGTGCCCACCCTCGTCTACCCCGCCAGCGAGGGCAAGGTGTACGCCGTAAGCGGCCTGGGGTGGTCGCCGAAGGCATTCACCATCGACTGGTGCCGTGAGAACAACATCGATCTCATTCCGGGGGACGGCTACCTGCCCATCACGGTGCCCGCTGTCGTGGGCACGTGGGCCGAGGCGGTCGCGCGATGGGGCACAAAGAGCTTCTCCGAGATACTCGCGCCGACAATCGACCTGGCGGAGAACGGGTTCGCGCTGTACGAGGGCCTCTGGGGTTCCCTAAAGGGCGGGTATACAAAGTACACGGAGCTTTATCCTTCGACCGGAGAGGTCTACCTGCCGGACGGCAAAGTCCCCGAAATCGGCGACCTGGTACGCAATCCCGACTACGCCGAGATGCTGCGGATCATGTGTCGCGCCGAAGAGGCCGCCAAGGGAAAGGGCCGCGTGGCCGGAATCGAGGCCGCGCGCGACGCCTTCTACAAGGGCGAGATAGCGGAGCGAATCATCGATTTCGTCACCAACACTCCGGTCGAGGACGCCACCGGCAAGGCGCACACGGCCCTCCTGACCTACGAGGACATGGCCGAGTGGCAGCCCGCCGTCGAGGAGCCGACGATGACTGAGTACAGGGGCCTCGAGGTCTACAAGTGCCCGACCTGGACGCAGGGTCCCGTCTTCCTGCAGCAGCTCAACCTGCTTGAAGGGTACGACCTCGCCGCGATGGGGCATAACTCTTCCGAGTACATCCACACGCTCGTGGAGGCCTCCAAGCTCGCGTTCGCGGACCGCGAGGCCTACTACGGCGATCCGGAATTCGACGACGTTCCGCTGGACGCGCTGCTCTCCAAGGAGTACGCAGAGACGCGACGGGCGCTGATCGGCGATACGGCCTCGATGGAGCAGCGTCCAGGCGACGTGGGCAGGGGCAGCCCCGACTACGTGCTGGATGACGTGGCGGAGAATAACCGGAAGGCCCTTGGTGTCGAGGCGAGCGAGCTCGTCGACCTCGGCCTCAGCCACGCGCACGTGAGCGACACGACCCATCTCGACGCGATAGACGCGGCTGGCAACATGGTCTCGGCGACACCCAGCGGCGGATGGATCGGCTCATCGCCCGTCATCAGGGGACTGGGCCTGTCGTTGGGCACGAGGGGGCAGATGTTCTACCTCAACCCCGACCGTCCGAACGCGCTGGAGCCGCGAAAGCGCCCACGCGCAACGCTGACCCCGTCCATGGCCACCAAGAACGGCGAGCCGTGGATGGCGTTCGGGACGCCGGGCGGAGACAGCCAGGACCAGATCACGCTCCAGTTCCTGCTGAACTACGTCGACTTCGGGATGAACATGCAGGAGGCGGTCGACGCGCCGACCTTCTACTCGAAGCACTTCCCGTCGTCGTTCTACCCGCGCAAGGCGTTCCCGGGCCAGTTCGACATCGAGGACAGGGTGTCGGACGAAGTGGTCAACGAGTTGACCGAGCGCGGCCACAGCGTGAACCGCGTCGACCCGTGGAGCAACGGCAAGGTCATGGGCATCCGCTACGACAAGAAGCGCGGTACCATGTACGCGGGCACGTCGCCCCGGCGGGAGGTCGCCTACTCGTTCGGGTGGTAGGGACGGCGGCCACTCTCTATATATCTCTCCCCCGGTGGGCTGACAGGGGTAGGTAAAATGGAATTGCAACTATGATCCTGCCACCGCAACTCTGTCATTCCGAGCGGAGCGAGGAATCTAAAATCCATAACCGCAAGACCGGACAGCCAAGGCAACGCTTCTCATCATGACCAATAGTCAAACCGGGTAAGAATTTTCCATGTCAGCTTTACGTTGTGACAGTCATTTTAGATCCTTCGACTCCGCTACGCTGCGCTCAGAATGACAGTGAGGGGGTTCCTTTCTCATTCATGGAACCGGATTGATGGTCAAATACATACCCCTGTCAGCCCCCGGCGGGGGAGAGATTGTGGGTAATTGCGCGACAGCTAGCGAAAATCGCCGCCGTTCAGGCTCAATTCGTCATTCCCGCGTAGGCGGGAATCCAGTCCGGTAACCGCGTCCGCTTTCCAATGGAAGTAGATTCCCGCCCCGTATCGTGGTACGGGGTGACGTTCTTTCGCGGGAATGACGGGAAATGCCGGTGCTTTCTAGTCCGCGCCGGTGCCCACAGCCAGCTTGCTGGACGCCGCCTCGATGTCGCGCATGAGCATGTCGTAGGAGTCGGCGAAGGCCTTGACGCCGTCGGTGAGGAGGACGGCCGTGACGTCGTCCATGTCGATGCCTGCGTCGTGTAGGCCGGACTGCACTCGCTCCGCCGCCTCGCCTGACTCGTCGACCTCGTGGTGGGCGTCGATTCCGCGCTCCATCAGGGTGTCGATGGTCGCTCGCGGCATCGTGTTGACGGTGTCCCTCGCCATGAGGCTGGTCACGTAGAGCAGGTCGTCGTAGTCGGGGTTCTTGACGCTGGTGCTCGCCCAGAGCGGACGCTGTACGCGAGCGCCCTTGTCCCGAAGGACGGCGAAGCGTGGGCTACCGAATTCGGTGACGAACGTGCGGTAGGCGAGGTGCGCGTTTGCGACGGCCGCCTTGCCAAGCAGGGGCTTGAGGTCGTCGCAGCCATCGGCAATCAGGCCGTCGAGCAGATTGTCGACTGCGGTATCGACGCGGCTCACGAAGAAGGACGCGACCGATGATACCGACGATAGGTCGCTGCCGCGCTCATTTAGACGCTCCAGCCCGGAGATGTATGCGTTGACGACGCGACGGTGCGCGTCAAGCGAGAATATCAGCGTGACGTTGACGTTGATGCCCTCGCCGATGAGCGTCTCGATGGCCGGAATGCCCTCGGGCGTTGCGGGCACCTTGATCATGATGTTCGGGCGGTCGATGTCGGCGAACAGGCGTCGCGCCTCGTGGATCGTGCCGTCGGTGTCGTGCGCGAGACGGGGGCTGACCTCGAACGACGCAAACCCGTCCGCTCCGCCGGTCGCGTCGAAGACCGGACGCAGCAGGTCGGCGGCGTCACGGATGTCGGCGATGGCCAATGTCTCGAAGATCTCGCGAGTGTCCTTGCCCGCCTCTGCCAGTCTCATCAACTCGTCGTCGTAGTCGGACGACTCGGTGATGGCCTTATGGAAGATTGTCGGGTTCGACGTGAGGCCGGTGACCCCGGCGTCGATGAGCTCTTTGAGCCCGCCGGACTCGATCATGGCCCGGCTGATGTCGTCGTACCAGACCGACTGTCCCATATCCCAGAGGCTCTGAATAGGCGTGACCATGCTGTGAATCCTCCCTGTAGCGCTGCCCTACGGCAATTCTCCCCAATTGTAGCGTGTTGGGGCGTTCACTGATACTTGATGCGCAATACTGTAACTGTTCAGTTTTGGTGAGGGGAACACCCTCACCCCCGTTTTGCAACGGGGCAGGCTCTAGCCCTCTCCCGCGAACGGGAGAGGGAATTAGGTTGTGTTGACATTTCCCGTCATTCCCGCGAAAGAACGTCACCCCGTACCACGATACGGGGCGGGAATCCAGAGTCGGGTACACATATACTCTCTATGAGGAATAGATTCCCGCTTTCGCGGGAATGACGACTTGATCGGGGATAACAGTGAAAAATTCAAGAATGTCAACACAACCTAGATTCCCGCCTACGCGGGTATTCATAGGGGTGGGGGATGTTCACCCCATGAAATCTGAAGGCCGAGATTGAAACGCCCGTGCTTTTCGTATAGGCTTTGTGAACAAAATCCGGGAGCGCGACAGGCCGACACGTTCCGGCCGCCGCCCAACGAAAGGAACGAAGGCTCATGGACAACATCGACCTTGGGAGCTTGAACTACCTGGCGATCATCGCCGGGGTCATCATCAACCAGGCCCTCGGCGCGGCTTGGTACGGCGCGTTGGGCAAGCCATGGATGGCGGAGGTCGGCTTTACGTCGGAAGACCTGGAGGCCATGAAGGGGACCTCGCGTCAGTGGTACCCCTACGTCGTGGCCATCGTGGGCGCGCTCATATTCGTCACGGGCCTCGCGGTGCTGGTCCAGGGCATAGCATCCGACAACGTCCTCTGCGGACTCATCCTCGGACTGATCGCGTCGGTCGGGTTCATCGCGACTTCGTACGCGACGACCTACAGCTTCGAGGGTCGCAGCATCAAGCTGTTCCTCATCAACAGCGGATACCCGGTGATATCGTACTCCATCATCGGCGTCCTGCTGTCGGTCTGGCAGTAGTCTCCGGGTTCCTGCGACACGAAACGTGTGGCTGACAGGGGCAGGTAATTGACAATCGGCAACTCTCCATTTGGCGAGGAAGCAACCCCGCTGTCATTCTGAGGGCAGCGCAGCGGAGTCGAAGAATCTAAGAGGTGTCCGTTTGAACGTAAAATCGACTGAGAGAGTCTTTACGGTGCTGGCTGCATCGTGAACGCGGCAATGACTATCCGTTGTTGCGGACAAGGACTTTAGATTCCTCGCTCCGCTCGGAATAACAGGTAGCCAGGGTCAGACCATAGCTACAATTCGGGGATTGCCCACCCCTGCCAGCCTCCAGCGGGGAAGAGACTGTGGGTGACTACAACCCCTTCGCCCACCGCGCGAGGGCCTTCTCCGGCGAGGGTATCTCGTCCAGCGAGGTGTAGTAGTAGTCCTCCCAGCCGTGCTCGGAGAGGCCGGTGAACAGCATCAGGTTCAGGGGGTACTCCTCGCTCTCGACCACGCGGCGAAAGTCGTCGCGGAACAGGAACGTCGGCTTACCCAGCGCGATGGCCATGCCGAGCTCCACCATCACGCCCTCGTCGGGCGGCACGCCGTTGACGACCGCGAAGATGGCGTCCGACTCCACCACGTCGCGGAAGTCGGCCTGCCCGATGCGGTACGCCCACCCGGCCTTAGCTAAGTCCACCTGGTTGTTCCGCTCAAACGGCTCCCACACCTCCAGCCCGAGCCCCTCCAGCGCCGCAATCAACGGCGGCAGAAGCTCCGCCTTCTGCTGCGCGGAGAACCCGTAGGGATTGGCGAGGTAGATGGTCTTGGGCATGAGTGGGGGTCCTTTGGATGGGGTGGTGAGTTCATGATACCGCAGAATACTCCTGTGAACTTGAGGGTGCTAACGTTGCAACCAGCCTAAAGAAACAGTATGGTAGACACAACGGTTCACATTCTACCCTCGTGAGGACTGCATGAGTCTCAACATCAAGAATGAAGAAACCTGCCAACTTGCAGGCGAATTGGCAAGCCTCACCGGCGAGACAATGACCGGCGCGATTACAATCGCGCTCAGGGAAAGGTTGGAGCGTGAGAAGCGCGAGCGCAGCTTCGAAGCTCGTCTTCAAAGGATACGAGCCATCACCGAACGTACCTCTCGTATGGTTCGCCAGGGGTCGACTGCCATTGATCACGGCGAACTATTGTATGACGAGCGAGGACTGCCTAAGTGATCGTGGAAACGTCGGCGATTGTCGCAATACTCTTCAGAGAGAGTGAGGCTGAGCGTTACGAAAAAGCGATATTGGAAGCTCAGAACTGCCGTATGTCAGTTGTCAGCTACCTAGAGGCGGCCATCGTACTTGAGAGCCGCAATGGTATTGCTGCAGGGCATGACCTCGATGCACTGCTGAAAGAAATGGATATTGAACTGGAGCCTGTGACCCTCGACCAAGCGCAGGGCGCACGACGAGCTTGGCAACGGTTTGGCAAAGGCAACCATCCAGCAAGTCTGAACTTTGGTGACTGCTTCTCCTACGCTTTGGCTGAAGCCACCCGGGAACCCCTTTTGTTCAAGGGCCGTGACTTCGCCCTAACCGACATAGAGGCGGTATAACGCGCCGCTCCACGATATAATGTCGGGCGTTCCGACCCCACCCACTCTTCCACACCCCCTACCCCCCGATGTGGTACATCTCCACTTTTTCGCGGGTGCGGAGCTCGTCAGTCATGGAGGCGCGGTCTTCGGAGTAGCGGTCGTCGCGGATGCGCCAGCGGCGGGTGATGATTTCCGCTAGGTCGGCGTCGGACGCTCCTGAGCGCAGGGGGCCGCGCAGGTCGGTGCCGACGTTGGCGAAGAGGCAGGTGACGATGCTGCCCTCCGGGGAGAGGCGGAGTCTCGTGCAGTCGCCGCAGAAGGGCTGGGTGACGGACGCGATGACGCCGATCTCGCCCGTGCCGTCCTTGTAGCGGTAGCGCCTTGCGACCTCGCCGTGGTAGTTCGCCTCGATGGGTTCGAGGGGAAGCTCGGCGTCTATCATGGAAACGATCTGGGCGGCGGACACGACGTCGTCCATGCGCCAGCCATTGAGGGTGCCGACGTCCATGTACTCGATGAAGCGAAGGATGTGCCCGCGTTCCTTGAAGTGCCGCGCCATGTCGACGAGGGTGTGGTCGTTCATGCCGCGCTGGACGACGGCGTTGACCTTGATCGGCGTCAGGCCGACGTTCTCCGCCGCCTCGAGGCCCTTGAGCACGGTATCGACCCCGAAGTTGCGCCCGTTCATCTTGCGGAACACCTCGTCGTCGAGGCTGTCGAGGCTGATGGTCACCCGCTGCAGCCCCGCGTCCTTGAGCGTCTGCGCCATCGACGGGAGCAGGTAGGCGTTGGTTGTCATGGTGAGGTCTTCGATGCCGTCCACCCCGGCAAGCTGCTCGACGAGCGACTCGATGTTCTTGCGAACGAGCGGCTCTCCCCCCGTCAGCCGTACCTTCACCGCGCCTAGGTCCACGAATATGCCCACCAGACGCACGATCTCCTCGAACGTCAGCAGCTCTTCACGCGGCAGGAACTTGTAGCGCTCGCCGAATATCTCCGCCGGCATGCAGTAGGGGCAGCGGAAGTTGCACCTGTCCGTGACGGAAACGCGAACGTCCCGCAGGGGCCGGTTGTATGTGTCGTTTACGGTCGTGATTGCCATGGTCTAATCGAGAGCTCTTCCTCCGCCTCTACGTCCTCTTTACATCTGCCAGTCTCGACCGCAAAGGGCCGCGATCACCGACTGGCTTGCGCGTCCCCGGTGGCTCACGCGGTTCTTCTCGTCGAATGACAGCTCCGCCATCGTCCTGTTCATCTCCGGGATGTAGAAGAGGGGATCGTAGCCGAAACCCGACGCGCCCCTCGGCCTGTCGGTTATGACGCCCTCGCACCGACCCTCGTACAACTCCACCGGACTGTCCGGTCGGGTCAGCGCGATGACGCACCGGAACCGCGCCGTCCACTTCTCCCTGGGTATATTGTTCAGCTTTTGAAGCAGGAATGCAATGCGGTCATCGTCGGTGGCATCGTCTCCGGCGTATCGCGCCGAGCGCACACCCGGCTCCCCGTCGAGGCCGTCGACCTCCAGCCCCGAGTCGTCGGCGAGGGTCGGGAGGCCGCTCAGCCTGGCATAAGCCACGGCCTTGAGCGTGGCGTTCTCCGCGTAGGTGGTCCCCGTCTCCTCCACGTCCACGTCGATGCCGACATCGGACAGCGACGCCAACTCATACGGCGTCCGCGAGAACATCGAGGAGAACTCCCTGAGCTTGCCCGCGTTGTGGGTCGCGATCAGGATTTTTTGCATAGGGGGCCTTTCCGTGACCCCCTCTCCCGTTCGCGGGAGAGGGTTGGGGTGAGGGTGAAAGGCCCGCCCTTAGTCCGCGGCCTCTTCCATCTCGGCGGTGTACTCGCCCCGTCGCGCGGCGGACGTGACCTTGGCCCGATGGTAGTAGGCCGCCTGCGCAGCCGAGATGTTCGCGGCGCTGCCGCCCCACGCCTTGAGTGGCGCGGCCTGAAGGCCCCGACCATAGGAGAAGCTCAGCTCCCATGGCGCTCCGCACGTCGCGGCGTACCGGTTGATGGCGTCGAGGTTCACCGTGGCCTCGTCATCGGACTGTCCGCCCGACAGGAACACGACGCCGGGCACGGCGGCCGGAACGGTGTTCAGGAAGCAATTCACCGTCATCTCCGCGACCTGCTCGGCGTCGGCGCGGTTGGAGGCGTCCTTGCCGGAGAGGACCATGTTCGGCTTGAGCAGGGTGCCCTCAAGCGCGACGCGATGAGTGCCGAGCTCGTAGTAGACCTCTCGCAGTGTGTCGGTCGTGACCTCGTAGCAGGTGTCGATGTCGTGGTCGCCGTCCATGAGGACCTCCGGCTCGACGATGGGCACGAGTCCGGCCTCCTGGCTCAGCGTGGCGAACCTGGCGAGGGCCTGGGCGTTCGCCTCGATGCAGCGCCGGGTGGGAATGCCGTCCCCGATGGTGATGACCGCGCGCCACTTGGTGAACTTCGCGCCAAGATCGGCGTACTCGGACAGCCGGTCGCGCAGACCGTCGAGACCCTCGGTGATGAGTTCGCCGTCGGCTCCCGCCAGGGGCTTGGTGCTCTTGTCCACCTTGATGCCCGGAATGATTCCCTGACTCGACAGGACCTCGACCAGGGGTGTGCCGTCCGCGCCGTCCTGACGGAGCGTCTCGTCGTACAGGATGACGCCGCTGATGAACTCCGCCGCGCCCGCCGTGCGGAACAGTCCCTCGCGGTAGTCGCGACGGTTCTCGAACGTCGACTCGACGCCGATGGAATCGAAGCGCCGCTTGATGGTGCTGTCGCTCTCGTCCGCCGCAAGGATGCCCTTGCCCGGCGCTACGATGGCCTGCGCTACGTCGATCATGTCCTGAAGGTTCATGCCCGCTCCTTCCTCACTGTACTCACGAGTTGAGAATCGACACGGTCTTCTCCACCACGTCCGCAGGGCCCAGCATCAGGGGCACCCGCTGGTGGAGAGCTTCCGGTTGAATGTCCAATATGCGTTCACGTCCCGACGACGCGGCGCCTCCCGCCCGCTCGGCGACGAATCCGAGGGGGTTGGCCTCGTACATCAGCCTCAGCTTGCCGTTGGGCGACTTGTCGTCCGCCGGGTACCAGAATATACCGCCCTTGAGAAGATTGCGATGGAAGTCCGCCACTAGGGAGCCGACGTACCGAAGCGAGTAGTCGTCCCGCAGCATCGTGGCAGCAGCGCGCGTCGGCTCGTCCCAGTTCTTGTAGTAGCCGTCCGGCACGCTGTAGTACTGGCACTTCGCCGGGAAGCTGATGTCAGGGTGCGTCAGTTCGAACGCGCCGCTCGCCATATCGAGGGTGAAGCCCTGCACGCCCGCTGCCGTTGCGACGACGAAGACCGTGCTCGAACCGTACACGGCGTAGACCGCCGCGACCTGCTTGCTGCCCGGACAAAGCATGGAGTCGGCAGTCACGGCCTCGCCGGACTCCCGTTTCCATATCCCGAAGATCGAACCGATGCTCACGGCAACGTCGATGTTGGACGAGCCGTCGAGCGGGTCCATGAGGACGACGTACCGCTGGGCGTCTCCATGCCCGACGATGACACCCTCCGCGATCTCCTCGGAGCCGACCGCGGCGACGGCACCCGACTTGGACAGAGCGTCAACGAAAATGTCGGAGCTCTGTTCATCGAGGATCTGGACGACTTCGCCCTGCACGTTGACGTCGCCGGTGGTGCCGAGCACGTCCGCGATGGCCGCCGCCTGCACCTTCTCCTGGACGAGTCGAGTTCCATCGGCGATGGTGGCTACAACGGTGCCGAGGCCTTCATAGGCAGGGTCGTCGCCCCATGCGGAGTCGACGTACTCGGTCAGTGTTGGGCGTGAAGGGGTCACGCTGTTTGCCACTCCGATAGTCTAGTCCAAAGACTCGATTCGGTCTTTTAGCAGAGGGTGGAGTCGCGAAGAGAGTGCCTGTTCCATCGTCACTTCAAAGGCCTCCGTCCTGCTCTCACCTTTTATGATGACCACTCTCATAACGTCACGGGAGAACCACTGAGAATTGTCGATTTGTACCTCGACACCTGGGCTAATCTCCTCGGCTGTCTGCCGAATTGTCCTTTCCACTGCGTCGGCAAGCCCCTCGACACGGCCTTTGGCGAGACCTTCAGCGCGGCCCTCAGCATACCGTCTTGCTTTATATCGTTCTGAAACAATCATTATGACCTCCGATATCGCCGCTATACCGGCAGTACACGTAGCCGCTGCTAGACCGATTTGTCCTGTGCCTACGATAATCTCAACGACGGTATCCCAACCGTCGTCGGTCACCCGGCGGTCAGTCTCGTACCATATCCGAAATGCGACTCCCGACACAACCAACAAACTGAAAAGCGCGAGATACGACAGTTCTGCCGGGAAGCCCCATATAGGGCGGTTGTCGGTCTTCATCTAGAGCGTCATTCCAACCCCAGCGGGCCTGCCGCCGCATTGCGCAACGCCTCGATGAGTGTGGCATCAGGCGCGTAAACCAGAAAGACGTTCGATCCCTTTTGTTCAGCGTGGACCACGCGGTCGGGCAGCGTGATGGAAACGGCCCCCGGCGCGACGGATGAGTCCGACCAGGCCGCGTTGGAGCGCGCTTCTGCGTGTTGCTGAACAACTGCGAAGAATTCCTCGGCGTCCTGTTCGGTGTCCCAGACCGTCGCGAGGACGAGGAGACCGTGGCCGTTCGGGCCTTCGAACAGTGAGTAGGCGTCTCCGCCCCAGCCGGTCGCGGCTATCGAAGCCGCCTGCTGCGAGAAGTCTGTCTCCAGCCAGGCCGTGATGAAGAGCTCGCCGAGCACGTCCGTACGAACATGCGACCATTCGCTGCCGAGAGCCCCGCCGAGGTCAGGCATCTCTACGCTGATCGGCATCTCGCCCGCCGCGTACTTATCCAGGTGGAGTATCTGTTCCGTCGATGCCGGCGGCGTCTCGAGGGCCTGGTTGAGTGCGCCCCAGCCGCCGGCCGACTGGAATAGCTGCACTGCGAAGTCGAGGCCTTCAGCGAATGGAAAGATGAAATTACGTATGGCGATGTACGGCGCAAAATTGATGGCAGCACGAAACTCATCACTCGGTTCGAGGATGGAGGTCGCCTGCTCCTCCGGGGTGAAATGCTCCGTTGCGTAGATGTACTCTCCAATACCGGAGTCACCTTCCAGGACCGCTCGAAGCGCCTGCCTCGCGTCTTCGTTGCCCTCGGTCGCCTCGTACTTCGCCATGATGTCGAAGTTGACGGCCTGCAGGTGGTTCACGTACTCGTTGACGTATGTACGCTCGTGGGCGAGTGAGAGGCCCTCGGAGTCCAGAACGACGTACTGCCTTTCCTCGTCCAAGTTGAACCAGCCGAGAGTTCCCTCGCTGCTGAAGGTCAAGAGTGTGTCGTAGAGACTCGTCCCCGGCTCCATCAGGTCGAGGGTCTCATACAGCAACTGGTCGCCCTCAATCTTGTCCCTCCGCCCCTCGTACACATCTGCAATTAGCTGCCGAAACTCCTCCGAGGTGATGAGCTGCCTTTCCATTACGGTTTCCAACGGAGCGACCAAGGTCAGTCCCCGTATGATGTTCGCGCGGATTCCCGCCCTTGCGAGCTTCCTGGCGGTTATGTTCTCGACGTTCGGCTCTTCGAGCGGCACGGGCACCGTCGGCAGGATCGGGTTCTCCGACGTGGAGGAGGGAGTGGGCGTGGAGGGCGCGCTCGTAGGTTCTGAGGTGGGAGTGGGTACGGCAGTCGGCGAAGGGGCCTGTGTTGGGGAAGGCTCAGGAGCTTGAGTTGGCTCGGTCTCGGTGGAATCTCCACCACAGGCCGCTAGGACCAGGACCGGCAAAAGGAAGACCCACCACAGACTCTTCATAGGTCAAGTATCGACGGCGCTAGCTATGGGTGTCAAGCGGACCTAGTCAGTTGGACAGTTCAAAGGCAGCCCATGTACAAGGCCACCAACTAGCCTAGGATGTATCGATTCGGTAGTACTAAAACGAGAGTGTTGTGACATAACAATCCTAAATGGAAAAGGTGTGTTAGACTACCGGCATTCAGAAGCCCTGAGGGAATCGTGGCCATAAGTAACGCCGATCGGGAACGGCTTGCGTCGGTTGCTAGGGGTATATGCCAATTCCCAAATTGCGATCAACCGTGCTACGTCGATGGGCCAGACGGCCGTACCACCTCTATGAGGAATATTGCACATATCATAGCTCAGAGCGACGATGGTCCAAGGGCTGATCCGTCCGTACCAGCGAAAGAGAGGGACTACTACCCGAATCTGCTGCTTCTATGCCCCAATCATCACCTGGAAATTGACAACGATGTCATCAACTATCCAGTCGAGATCCTGCGAAGCTGGAAGGAAGAAGCTGAACAGCGACACCAATCGGAAATGCCTCGGACTGAGTTCACGTTCACCGAACTAGACTTGGTCATAAACGGCATCATGAGTACTCCAGGGGACGATGACCCATCAGTGTCTCTTACTCCTCTACGGGAGAAAATGACATTTAACGGATTGAGCGAGAAGTCTGACATCTATCTTAGGGGCGGCCTCATGCAGGTTGGTACGGTCGAGAACTACGTCAAGGACACGTCTGGGTTCAGCGACATCTTGATTAGCCGGATTATCCAAGGATTTTCTGATGAGTATCGACAGTTAAGGAGTATTGGCTTAGAGGGAGACGTCCTCTTTACTGAGCTTCGACTGTTCTCTGCCCAAGGTCACACTGAATACAAGTATCAGAGTGCAGGCCTCGCAGTACTAACCTACCTTTTTGAACGCTGTGAGGTCTTCGAGAGGATGCCAAGCGGTGACTCTGCTCCCTAACAAGCATGTACCCGCTGAACGCTCTTTGTTCGGGATAGGCACCTTGGTACTCCGAGAGTTGGGGGTCCCCTCGACAGTGAGTAGAGTGTGGGATCGATTGAAGGAGAACCCAGAGGTTGGGAGCTTCCGAGTATTTGTTTTGGCTCTCACCTACCTCTACTCGATAGGAGCAGTGGAGTACACTCAAGGTCTTCTCTACATTAGAGGTAGTGATCATGATTGAGGCGATTCATTGCAATCAGCCCTCTTTTCAGACAGTTGAATTCAAACCCGGATTCAACGTCGTTCTAGCCGACCGGACAAAAGAGTCCACCAAAACAGACTCGAGAAACGGGCTTGGCAAGACAACATTGATCGAGATTATTCACTTCTGTCTTGGAGCGAATGCCGTCCGGGATCAAGGCCTGATGATAGACCCTCTAAAGGGCTGGCGCTTCTCGCTCGACATGAGAATTTCCGGGCGGAAACTGAGAGTAACGAGAAGTACGGCAGACCCTAGGTGGTTCCACCTTGAGGGGGACATCGATGAGCTAGGGATCTCAGATAGGCGTATGGACGGGATGCGCGCACTGGATCTCAAGTCGTGGAACGCAACCTTGGGGAGGCTGCTTTTTGGGCTTGACGGCCGGGAGAAGGATTACAAGTATCACCCTACATTCAGGGACCTCATATCTTACCTCGTGAGGCGCAAGACGGAGAGTTTTGTCACTCCATTTGCTCACGTCTTGCAGCAACCTGGAAAGAACAGGCAAGTCAGCAACGCCTTCCTGCTGGGACTTTCGTGGGAACAGGCTAGCCAAGTCCACGAATTAGGGGACGAGCAGCGGGCTCTGAACGGGCTCCGCAGGGCTGCCAAGGAAGGGCTCCTCGAGGGTACGGTCGGGACACTTGGCAACTTAGAGGCGGAAAGGACCCGGTTGGATACACTACGTGGTGAGCAAATTGAAAGACTGGATTCCTTCCGAGTCCATCTAAACTACAGTGAAATAGAGGAAGAGGTGAATTCCCTCACTTCCGAGTGTCATCGGCTAGCGAATGCAAATCAGTCAGACGGAAGGCTGCTTGATCTCTATCAGGAGGCGCTTCAGTCGGAGGGTGAACCGGACACGGATGACATGCTTAGAGTGTACCGGGACATCGGCAGGGTAATGCCCGACCTAGTTACCCGCCGTATTGATGAAGTGCGTGAATTCCACCGACAAATAGTTGCCAACCGGCGCGAGTACCTGCAGGACGAAATACAGAGGATTGAGCGCAGTAGGGAGAGACGGAGGCAGAGAATTAGAGAGATGGATGAGAGGCGAGCCCAACTTCTAGAGGTGCTGTCAACTCACGGAGCCCTGCAGGAACACGTGCGGTTGCGAGATTTGCACCTCGACACTGTGAGCAAACTCCGTGAGATCGACTCAAGAATCGCGAACCTTAGGCGCTTCGAAGAGGGTCAGAGCGACGTAAAGGTCAGAAGGGAATTGCACCTCCAGGATATGAGACGGGAACTACTGGAACGTCAAACCGTTAAAGATCAGGCTGTCGCATTATTCGATTCTAATTTTCAAGCCCTCTATGGCACTCCTGGTGACCTTGTCTTGGAAGTGACTGAGTCTGGGTTTCGGTTCGACGCGGAAATCCCTCGCTCCGGGAGTCATGGGGTAGGTAACATGATGATCTTCAGTTACGACCTCACTCTAGCCCAGTTATTGTCGCGCTGGAGGCCTTCCCCAGGTCTCCTTGTTCACGACAGCACAATCTTCGATGGCGTTGACGAACGACAGGTGGCTCTAGCCCTAGAATTAGCCCAGAAGCAAGCAGAGTCCTGCGGGTTTCAGTATGTGTGTGCGCTCAACTCCGACACGGTACCACACAGCGACTTCTCAGAAGGGTTCAATTTGGAGGACTTCGTGAGGCTCAAACTGACCGATGAGTCAGAGGAAGGAGGGTTACTAGGGATACGGTATTGAGTTTGTTCTGACGGTTGCGGGAGTCGGAACGCCCGCACTTTATGAGAAGGTCGTAGTTCTTCTTCTTAAACTCGAGGTACAATAAACCTTCAGGTTCGCACGGTCCAGCTTCGCCAAGGCGATCGGCACTAAGCCCTTGCCCTACAGACAGAACAGTACCCTTTCGCGTTCAAAGCGAGTCTTACACTTCCCTCAATTCGATGTGAGCTAGGAAGAACTGCTGATGTAGAATAGAGTGCATGGTCAAAGAATCCCACAAGACTTGTGGCCGAACAGTTCACTCGATGCTCGCCAGTTCCAACGGCATGTTCATCTCCGACGATTTGTACACTGCAAGCGCCGCCTGAAGCACCTTTCGGGAGAACCGGAAGTCCATCACCGGCTGCTCGCCGGAGATGATGCAGTCGATGAAGTTCATCGCCGCGCCGTTGAAGCCCTCGATCCAGTCCATCGGCACGTCGAAGCCGGTCGACTCGCTGCCCCGGTGCAGGACTACCGGCGGCATGTCCAGCATCTCGCCCGTGCATCGCGTCACCCAGATGACACCCTTGGGACCAACGATCTCGAAGAACTCGTCCATCGGGTAGTACTTGCTGCGGAGCGGCATCTCGTCGGCCAATGCGTAGTCGATGACTCCAAGACAGTTCCCGTCCTTGAACCTCCACATGGATGAGGACGGCGCCTCGACGATGAAATCGTCCGTCTTCGTCACGATGCTGTAGACGCTCTCGAAGTCTCCCACCCAGTACATCGCCGTCGCGTACTTGTGGACGCCGTCGTCATAGAGCTTGCCGCCGGGCTGCCGGACCGCGTCACTGCGCCACTCCATTGCGCCATCGGCAAGATTGAACTCGTTCACGGTAAGCTCGTAGCTGCCGATCACCGTGCGAATCCTCACCATGTTCGGGTCGCCAATCGCACCGGAGTCCAGCAGTTCCTTGGCCTTGACGATGGGCGGGTAGAACAGAAAGTTCTCTGATATCCGAAACAGCGTCTTCGCCTTGGCGACGGCCTCGCCTATCCGGTCCGCCTCCGCCATGGAGACGGCGATGGGCTTCTGGCACGACACGTGCTTGCCCGCCTCCAGCCCCGCGATGATCTGGTCTGCGTGGAGATGCGTCGGCGTCAACAGCTCCACCGCATCGACGTTGGGGTCGGCCAGCACGTCGTCATAGTCGGTGTAGATGGTCGGCGAGATTCTCCACTCTGCGGCGCACTCCTCGGCACGCTCCCGGATGGGGTCGCAAAGGGCGACGACCTCACACCGCTCGTCGCGCAGGTAGCCGGGCGCGTTCATTCGAGAGATAGTCCCACATCCGACGATTGCCAAACGTACGCGATCCACGTCTACTCCTTACTATTCCCTAGATAACTCGCCCAGCCAGCGGACACGCGACGACCGGTATCCAACAGCACGGACGAACCGCTTGTCCGCCGTCCAAAGGTCGCACCGTTCAGACTCGGCCAGCGCGAGGTAGAGCGCGTCATAGGTCGCGCCCACTCCAAGCTCCTGCGAAATCGTGAGCGCGTCCGTGTAGAGACCGGCCGGCTCGTGAATGGACACTGCGTCGTTGATTACGTCCATCGCCTGGATCGCGGGGCCGAGACCAAGCTCTCCACGCCGGATCTTCTGGTGCAGCACGTTCGTGACCTCAGGCCGGAAGATCGGTGGAGCGATGAGCAGTTCGGCCCGCTCAGTCCAGTCACGATAGAGCGACACGGCCTCGTCGCTGTCGCTTTCTTCCGCAACCCACTTGACGGCTATGTTGGCGTCGACGACGACGGTCACCGGGCGTACTCGTCCGTGTCGCCGGCCGCACCCACTGAACGCGCGTCCAACTCTCGGCTGCGCGCCTCTCTCTCCGCACGGAGTATCTCGGTGCTGTCGCTCCCGACGCCTGCCCACGGGCCCCCGGCACGGATGGCGTTCATTCTGTTCAATTTATCTGTGGTCGCAACCCCCGCGAGGGTGGCCGCGTTGTTCATGTCCATGACGGTCTCTCCATGGAAACGGCTGTCAAGGTCGTCGACGCTGACGAGGGTTATTCTGTCGTCACGCGGATCCCTCGAGGAGCGGACCGCCCCGCTCTTGACGAGCCGGTGTATCTTCGTCCGGCTGACCTCGTAGGCCACGGACGCTTCTTTTATCGACAGATATTTTCTCGAAGAGCCTTCCATATCCCCTCTAGCCGCACATTATATACCATCCGCACGTTCTATACAATAGGCGCGATATGTTCTTTGTGTGCGCCCTTCGTCTCTAGGCCGTGAAACCCTAGTATTCCAGCACCTCGAATCCCCATTCGAGTGGCTTCTCAACCATGCGGCGTATCCGGGGCCTGTCGCTGTCGATGTAGCTCCGGGTCGGCCTGAGCGACCACGTGCTGTTGCCGTAGAAGTCCATTATTTGCTTCAAATGCCGCTCGGTCTTGGGATTCTCGACGAAGCTGGCGCATATCTGGTGTCTGCCCACTCCTCCGCCAAACGCCCCATGGATGACGCCCTCTGTGAACACCAGCACGTCCCCAGGCTCCGTCTCCAGCGCCACCGAGGGAATCTCATCCGGCCGCATTCCGAGTACTTGGCCATCCGGGTCGTAATTCCCTTCCCGCACCACCGACAGGTGGTCGGGGTCATGCCGTCGATGGGACGCCGGAATCACGCGGAGGCATCCGTCGTCCCTCGTCAGCGGGTCGAGGTAGATGGCGATCTTCACCCACCCAAGGTCATCGTCGTGAATATCATCCCCGTGCCATTGGGTATCACCGACGCGCAGGTGTCCCTCTGTTCCGTCGAGCCAGAAGTCCGGCCCCAGCAAGGACTCCGGTATCTGGTGAATGCGCTCGTCGTCGATCAGGTCCCGCATGGCCGGGTGCCGCTCAAGCCACGGCTGTACGGACTGGTTCTCGACGGCCTGGTACTCGTCGGTCCCCCGCAGTTCCCGCATGACGCTCAGCGACGCCGCGCGAAGCTCGTCCATCTCGTCCCGGGACAGCAGTCCTCGAAGGACGAGGTACCCCAACGCCTCATAGTGATCGATCTGGTCTTGCGTGAGCATAGCTCTCTCCTCATGAAATCGTGTCGAAGAGTGCTTTGATATTCCGCCTGCACGGCTACGAACTCCGAGTCTGCTCTATAGCCCGAATCCGTTCCTTCAGCGGCGGGTGCGTGTAGTTCAGGAATACAAAGAAGGGGTGCGGCCCCAGGTTCGACAGATTGTCCTGCGAAAGCTTCTTCAGGCTGCTGGACAGCTCTTCCGGTCGGGAGTACGTATCAACAGACCACTTGTCGGCCTCGTACTCGTGCTTTCGCGATACGTACTGGAGCGCCATGGACAGGACGATGTCTACCGGCGTATACAGCAGGCCGAAGAACAGCAGCCCCGCGTACACCGACATCTCGTCCATCAGGAACGCGTCGAAGAGTCCCTCGCTCTTCAGGAAGATCGAGAGCAGGAAGAAGACGATCAGCCCGTTGACCGCGCTTACGACAATCGACTGGATGATGTGCTTCTTCTTGTAGTGCCCTATCTCGTGGGCGAGCACCGCCACGAGTTCCGGCACCGTGTGGTTCTCCACGAGAGTGTCGAACAGTGCGATGCGCTTGTTCTTCCCAAATCCCGTGAAGAAGGCATTCGACTTGCTGGAACGCTTCGATCCGTCCATGACGAGGATGTTGTTGACCGTGAAGTTCACCGACTTCGCGTAGTCTAGGATCGAGTCCCTGAGCTTACCCTCCTCCAGGGGGGTGAACTTGTTGAACAGGGGCATGATCCATGTCGGCGCGATGAACTGGATCGCCAGCGATACAATCGTTACGGCGACCCAGGCATAGAGCCATGCAAGATCGCCCGCGTACTCGAAGAACGCCAAGATGGCCGCCAGCAGGGGTGCTCCCAGCACTATCGCCAGTCCCAATCCCTTCACCCTGTCCATGACGAACGTGCCCCACGTGGTCTTGTTGAACCCGAACTGCGCCTCGATGACGAACGTCTTGTAGATGCTGAATGGCAGGGTGATTGCCATATACGCGAGCCCAAGCAGGCCGATGTAGACCACGCCCGTCAGGATCACGTGGAGTTCCCAGCCTCGCACCAGTTCATCGAGCCAGTTGAATCCGCCGAACAGCCAGAACGTCAGCAGCAACGCCAGCTTGAACGTGCTGACTATCAGGTCGAAACCCGTGTTGACCTTCGTGTACTCCTGCGACTTGGCGTACTTCTCAGGCTCGTAGACGTCCTCCAGTCCCTCCGGCGCTTCGGGTCTGAGCGCGGAAAGGTTCAGGAGGTTGGAAACGACTCCCAGCAGGAATTCGACGACGACGGCGACGAGGATGATGACGAAGAAGACGTTCATGGCGCCCTTACGGTATGCCGAATGGCCCCAACGGTCAAGAGCGGAGCTGGCGCTCCGCTCGGCCGGCTATCGAGTTGATTAGCCCGCGAAATATCCAGGCGTGGAAGGGGTAGAGTGCGTACCAATACATCAGGCCGGCCAGCCCCCTCGGATCGAACGCCGCCGTCTGCTCCAGATGGGTCGTGTTGTCCGGGGCTTCCCGGGCTTCGAACTGTAGCCAGCCGTTGCCCGGCAGCTTCATTTCGGCCCTCAGGCGCATCATCCGGTCGGTCTCAAGGGCTTCTACTCGCCAGAAATCCAGAGCGTCGCCCACGCGCAGATGGTCGGGATGACGCCGGCCCCTGCGAAGACCGGCGCCGCCCAGCATGCGGTCCAGCATCCCGCGAATGCGCCAAGCCCAGTTGGCGAAGTACCATCCTCTTGCGGCTCCTATGCCGGTGAAAACACCGAAGACCAGCCGGGGCGGAGCGCCGACTCTGAGGCGGCGGCGCTCGAGAATCAGTCCTTCGCGTGATTCCAGACGCACCGCCTCCTCCGACGTGTTGAACCTGCCCGTGGCATCGCTCCAAGAAGTGTCTATTCGTCCCTCATCCAGGTCCGTCATCACGCTGTCGATGGCCGAGGCGTAGTCCTTAGGTTCGATGTGCGGGAAGAGTGTGCGTGAGAGGCCGTTGGTCACGACGACGTTGTTACGTAGGCCGTCGACGAGCGCAGCGGCGATTCCGGCGGGAATGGGTGTCATCCAGTGGACCCAGTAGGAGGAGAGACGCGGAGTCAGGACCGGAACCGGAATCATCAGCCGCCTGAGACCTCTTGCCTTGGCATAGCCGTACATCAGTCCACGGTAGGTGGTCGTGTCGCTTCCGCCAACTTCGATGGTGCGTCCTACGCTTTCGGGGGTGTTTAGGGCGGCAACGAGGTATTCGAGGAGGTCGTCGACGGCGATGGGCTGGATTCTGGAGTAGATCCACCTGGGGCAGACCATGACGGGCAGACGCTCAACCAGGTAGCGAATCATCTCGAAGGAGATACTGCCCGAACCAACTATGACGGCGGCGCGGAATTCAGTTACCGGGACGCCGCCCTCACGGAGCGCCCGCCCCGATTCCTGTCTGGAACGCAGGTGTCTTGAGAGGTTTGCTTCCGGCTCTCCCAGTCCGCCAAGGTAGATGATGCGTCCGACACCCGCTTCCCTGGCCGCCTGACCGAAGGAGCGGGCGGCCCGCATATCAACTTCGTGGAATCGGTCGCCCCTGGACATGCTGTGGATCAGGTAGTAGGCGGTCCCCACACCGGCTAGGGCTTCGTTCAGTGTTTGAGGGTCGAGGGCGTCTCCGACGACCACTTCGACTTGTTCAAACCAGGCCCGCGCGAGCACTCGTTCGCGGCTGCGGACGAGGACGCGAACCCGGAGCCCCTCCTCGATGAGACGGGGGATAAGCCTTCCGCCAATGTACCCCGTGGCCCCTGTGACCAGTATGGTCCGTTGGTCGGTCACTCGACTACACCCCTCGCTGTAGCTGCTGCGTTGTCGTAACCGGACGTTGGGGCGACCGGCTGAGGAACTATCTCAAGACCATGTGCGTTGGCAGAGAATAGCCCTTCGGCAAGCTCATTGCGCTCTTGCGTTCCTCAGCCCCTGTGTAGAGAAGAACGTCGCTGCGCATGTTGAGGTAGTTTCTATGCCGTCTGGATCGCGTACAGCCTCGCGCGACGCATCCTTGCACGCAGGCGCACCGGGCGATTCGCCCACTCTGATATGTCCGACTCCCCGTTCCACGTCACGGTGTGGCACGTGCTGTCCCCCGTGAAGGGGTCGCAGTCGTCGAACGTCCTGCCCGGAATCGGCGTCGCCGACTCCGCGGTCACGCCCTGTCCGAACTTGCCCATGTTCTCACCGGAAGCGTCGGTCAGCTCGAAGCTGATCTCCCCGCCGAAACGGGTCCAGGCGTTTATCGTCAGCTTGCCGCCCTCGAACGTGATGGGCACCGTCGAGAAGCTGCCCGCGTCCCGCGCCTCCAGGGACACGAAGCCGTCCTTCCGCCAATTCGCGGTCGACCAGTGTCCGCCATGCGTGCCGGACGTCCGTGTGACGCCGTAGTGGCCCTCGTTGTGAGTGTGCCACGTCGCGGAGATGGCCAGCGAGACCTCGTCGGGTTGATAGCTGACGAGACCCGATCCGGCGTAGTAGCCGCCCTCCGAAGGCGTTCCCGGCTCTCCGCCCGGAGCCATCGGCTCCCTGGTCAGGCGCTCGAAGGTCACGCCGTCCCGCCCGGTGAGCATCTGGATCTCGACGATGTCCGCGTTCCTCTGGTAGAACGCCGGGAACATCAGGTAGGCGTCAGCGTCGGGCCAGGGAGTGTAGGCGTTCGTGTAGATGTCCGTGTCCGGACCGTCCAGCGCGTCTGCCGCGTATATCGTCTCCGGTCGCGGCCAACCCTTCTCGAACGAGTCCGACGCCGCGTAGGCAATCGTCCGGCGACCGTGCAGCGTCCCACTGCCGAACTTCGTCCAGCCCCGTACGTAGGCCACGTACTGGCCGCGCCTCGGGTCGTATCCTGCGACGTTGTGCGTATCGCTGAAGTAGTTGGTTATCAGTGGCTCGTCCAGCGTCTCCCAGTGCAGGCCGTCCGGCGACACCGCCCCGTAGAGGTTCGGCGTCTGCCTCTCCGTGGGATCGCGATAGAGCAGCTTGTAGCGGTCGTTCGGCCCGCCCGTCGGGTCCTTGAACACGCTCGCGCTGTTCACCGAGCGACCACGCGCCACGTTCAACCCGTAGACGATATTGTTGTCTGTCGAGCCGTCGACCTCCACCGTCCCGACAGAAGGCTTCGTCCACGTCACGCCGTCGGTCGACTCCGCGTAGGCCAGCATCATCGGGTACGCCCCGTCGTCCCCGCCTTCCTGGGCACGGATGCGGTAGTAGAACCGGTACACCCCCTCGTCCTCGAAGAGCACGCCGTGACTCCCGACGGTAGCCTCCCACGGCTTGTCCGCTCTCAGGAACGGCCCATCGTCGATGCGCGGCTTGTGCACCGAAAGGGCGATCCCATGCGGCATCTCCCACGCGCCGGGCGACCTCCCTGCCCACGCAACCCCGTACCCCGGCTCGACGATGTTCCAGTCAACGAATACGTGCTTCTCGGTCCCAAGCGGCAAACAGGCGTCCGTGGTCACTGCCATGACAATTGCTCCTTGACTCAAGGTAGTGCCGGTCTCGGAAGGCTACGTGCCTGCCGGGGTGGTGTCAACACGCGCCCAGCAACTGCCGGGCAATCACACCGTATCTTGCCATCCCAACCAAGTTAATCGAACTTGACGCATAAGAACATTTGATTTATCTTACCTCCACGACGGGCGCTCCACCGCGCTATGAGACTCTCAAAATGTACAAAATGTTACGGAATGTTACATGAAACAAGACTCTCGCCCGGTTAGGGCTGACAGGGGCAGGCAAAAACGGAACTGCAGCTACGATCCGGCCACCGCCTCTCTGTCATTCCACCACAACTCTGTCATTCCGAGCGAAGCGAGGAATCTAAAATCCATCACCGCAAGACCGGACGCCCAGAGCCACGCTTGTATCGTGACCGAGAATCAAACCGGGGCCAGATTCTCCGTGTCAGCTTTACGTTGTGACAGACATTTTAGATTCTTCGACTCCGCTGCGCTGCGCTCAGAATGACAGTTAGGGGCTCCTGTCTCATTCATGGAACCGGATTAATGGTCGAATACCTACTCTTGACAGCCCGGTATGGGACAGCCGATTCACCTTGTTCTCATAGCTCCTGCGCATCACTCACTTGTGTGATGTGCTTCACGGTTCGGCTGTGATGCCTTGAGCCAAGCAGAGGGATGAATTCGGTTTCGTTCTCTCCTCAGCGATCGGACATTTTCAAGGGACATAATTTGCTGTAAAATCACCTTTCAGGCATGAACATCTATAACGCCTTGCACGTGAACCCACAATGACGTACCTCGACACCCACCCATGGATAACCTTCAAATTGGATATGAGGGAAGCTCCCGTGAGGTTCTGGACTCTGCTGGGAGATGCTTGCTCCAAGTGTGAGGTTATCACCGGAATGCCAGTCATGCCGGAAACCGCAAGGAGACTTAATCGCGTCTCTCTTGAAAGAGGAGCGCACGCGACCACGGCCATTGAAGGCAACACCTTGTCCCAAGAAGAGGTGTCGGAGTTGGCGCGCGGGCAACTCCGCCTACCCCCCTCCAAAGAGTATCTCGGCATAGAAGTCGGCAACATACTGGGCGTATTCAACGAGATGGTTGACCGTGATCGAATCCCGCCGCTGAACGTGAATCGCGTCAAGTATCTCAATCGCAGGGTGCTGCAGAACCTCGAACTCGACGACGAAACCGTGCCGGGAGAGATCCGCGCTCATGAAGTAGTCGTTGCCCGCTACAGAGGAGCGCCCGCGAGAGATTGCGAGTACCTGCTGAATCGCCTCTTCCAATGGCTCGACGGCATGAGATCCGAGTTGGGACACTCAAAACTTGCCCTACCCGTTTTGAAAGCCATCCTCGCCCATCTGTACCTGCTCTGGATACACCCCTTTGGCGATGGCAATGGACGAGTCGCACGACTGGTGGAGTACCAAATTCTTCTGAGCGCCGGAGTGCCCAACCCTGCCACCCACCTTCTGAGCAACCACTATAACGATACTCGTTCCGAATACTACCGCAGGTTGGACAGGGCCAGCAGAGAAAACAACGGAGTGATGGGTTTTCTCGTCTATGCGCTTCAGGGCTTTGTGGATGGCCTGACGGAGCAGGTTGAGGCCATCGGAGATCAGATTAGGAAAGACATGTGGATCAACTATGTCTATATGAAATTCCGCGACCGCTCCGGACCCGCCGACACTAGGCGGAGGCACTTGGTGCTGGATATGTCCGAACGCGACGAACCCATCCGGCGACGAGACATCCGTCTTCTCACGCCCAGACTGGCTGAAGCCTACTCCGGCAAGACGGATAAGACCATCACCCGAGACCTCAACGCACTAAGCGAGATGGACCTGATAACCAGGACGAAACAGGGTATTTCCGCCAACAAGGAGATAACGCAGGCATTCTCCGGCTAGGGGTTCTTAAGTTCTGGTTATTCCTGCGGCATTGGGGTTTCGCTAGACAGCCAACCTACAGTAACTGTTCAGACTTCATGAGACTGCTCGACACTCACAACCCACCGTCATTCCGGCGAAGAGCTTGCCCCGCCATCACTTATAAACATACAAGAGGGGCGGGGAGGTTCACCTCATCAGCTCCTGACATTTGCGCCGACGAAACCGGACTTGACGCATAAGAACATATGGTTTATTCTGCTCCCACGACGGGCACGCCGCCGCGCTATGAGACCCTAGAAAATGTTACACAATGTTACACAATGTTACACAATGTTACACAAAACAAGACCCTCGACCCATCTCAGCACCTGCACTCCCTGCAAACCCGCCCCAATACTACTGTCCGTTCACACAGCGACCGTGCTATAATTCCTATCTGTGCATTTTGTATAGAGTCCCATTGCGGCAGGAGATGACGTGGTAGCGCAGCGAGTCAGAGATTACGAAGTTGTGATAATCCTCAGTCCCGAGGCGACCGAGGACGAGCTCACGGGAATCCTCGACCGGGTAGACGGTTGGATCACGGAGCGAGGCGGCGAGATCAAGGAGCGGGATGTCTGGGGCCTCAAGCGCTTCGCCTATCCCATCAAGAAGTTCATGGAGGGCAACTACTCCCTCACGACCTTCAAGCTCGACGTGGGCATGGCCCAGGGCCTCGACAGGTACCTCAAGTCCTCCGAGGACATCCTGCGGGCGCTCGTCGTCAGGCTGTAGGGGGCAAGACCAGCCATGACAATGAACAAAATCATCATCATTGGCAACGTGGGCGGTGACCCGGAGATGCGGTACACCCCGAGCGGGAACCCCGTCACGTCGTTCTCCGTCGCCACAACCCATAGGTATACGACGCAGGGGGAACAGCGTGAAGAGACGCAGTGGTTCCGCGTGTCCGCGTGGAACCGTCTCGCCGAGACCTGCAACCAATACGTTGTCAAGGGCATGAAGGTATATGTCGACGGCAGATTGAACGTCCGAGAATACGTCGGCCAGGATGGTCAGACCCGTACAAGCGTTGACGTAAACGCCTTCGATGTTCGATTCCTTAACCGCCCCGGCGATGGCGGACCCGGCCAGGGCGGCGACGTGGGCGGTGGCGGCGGTGGATACGCCCCCGGCCCGCCTCCGGACGGCGTCGAAGACCTGCCCTGGTAGACAATCAACGACCATTAGGATGAGACGAGGGAGACGACTCACGTGACAACCGAATCACCATCACCAAGCACTCCGCAGGGCCCCCCTCAGAATAGGCCTTCAGGGCCTCCGCAGTCCGGCCCGCGCCCACCCTACCAGGGGGGAGGACGCCCACCCTATCAGGGAGGACGTCCAGGTGGCGGACCGCCGCGCCGGCCTCGCGGGCGGTATTTCCCTCGCCGACGGCGGATATGCCCGTGCGTCGAGGGCCAGAAGATCGACTACAAGGACATCGACTTCCTTCGACGGTTCCTCACCGACCAGGCGAAGGTGGAGTCCCGCCGCAAGACGGGTATGTGCGCGAAGTGCCAGAGGCCGCTCGCCCGCGCCATCAAGCGTGCCCGCTATCTCGCCATGCTGCCCTACACGAGGCACCACCGGGCCGGTCGAGCGCGTTCCTTCAGCTAGTGCGCATCCGTCGGGCGATCATGTCCGACGCGCCCGGAATAGCCCGCGTCGACGTCACTAGCTGGCGTTCGACCTACGTCGGATTGGTTCCTGACGACCTCCTCACATCATACGACTACGACGAGCGCGAACGCGCCCGACGCACGTCACTTGCAGACGAGTCAACCGCCACTTATGTCGCCGAGCACCCACGTGACGGAATTATCGGGTTCTTGAGCGGCGGCCCTGCGCGCATGGACGATATGGCCTACGCCGGCGAACTGTATGCCGTCTACCTGTTGGAACAGCACCAGCGGCGGGGCATCGGCCGGAGACTCGTAGGCGAGCTTTGCGCCTGGCTGCTCACTCAAGGTCTGACCTCCATGTACACGTGGTCCCTCGAAGACAACCCGTCTCGACGCTTCTACGAGTCCCTCGGCGGCACCGAGTTCAGGCGTCAGACCATGACCGTCCGCGGGTACGACCTCGCTGAGGTCGCCTACGGCTGGGACGATATCTCGCCCCTCGCCACGCCCTCGCCCTAGGAGACGAGTACCCTCCCGTCATACCGGCGAATGTACGTCACCCCGCACTACCGTCATACCCGCGTAGAGCTTGCCCCGTACTCCGATACGGGGCCGGTATCCAGAGGGGCGGAGCATGGGCGGAATGGCGTAACCTCACCTTCCTATTACTCCGGCCACATCCAGACCACCCCTTTAGGTACCCCGAACGTAGGTAGGAACCAGGCCGTTCTGCTATCTTTATATACCAAGAGATCGTTTTCTCTAATAGACCCCTCCAAATCCCCCACCCCGAGCGAGCAGCCATGCACATCCCCTTCCTTTCACGAGCTACCTTGGCCTTCGCCGCCGCTATCCTGCTGGCCTTTGCCGTCGCTTGCGGATCGAGCGCGGGCCCGCCTGAACTCCCGACCGAGGAGGAGCAGGCGCCGCCTCCGCCGCCACCCGTCCAGCAGCCGGTGGACACTCCCACTCCACGACCGACTCCCGCCGAGTCGAGCGCGGAGGAGCCGACCGCCGTCCCCACGCCTTTGAGCGACAGGGAGTACGACTCTGTCCTCCCGATGTCCAAGATATTCCAGGGCATCAGCAGCACGGTGTTCAACGATCTCTCCCCGAATCCCGGCCTGGCCATCGACGGGATGCAGTCGGCCCGTCACCAGGGGGACAAGTCCATGGTGCCCGTCATCGTGACGCTCATGAGATATGTCAACCAGAGAGACGTCTACGAAGAGACGCTCCTCACGCTCAGCGAGCTTACCGGACAGGACTTCGGCGGGGACTGGCACGCATGGTTCGAGTGGGTCGGCGCAAACCTGGACGAGTACCGGCCTCCCGACGGCTACCCGCAGCTCAAGCGCCGCTTCCTCGCAGGCATTCATCCGGGTTTTGAACAGCTCCTGCAGGGCTACGAAGAGACCTCGCGCATCGAGCCGTTCGAGATCGAGTGGGGCGGCGTCGCACCCGACGGCATACCGCCATTGGAGTTCCCTCCCAGCATCCCCGCGGAAGAGGCCGACTACCTGGAAGTTCACGAACGCGTCTTCGGCGTTTCGATCAACGGCGAGCACCGGGCATATCCCCTCCGCATCATGAACCCGCACGAGATGGCGAACGACGTGCTCGGCGGCGAGCCGATCTCGCTGGCATACTGCACGCTCTGCGGCGCAGGCATCGCGTACAGCGGCAAGTTCAACGATATCGAGACAACCTTCGGGACGTCCGGCTTCCTGTATCGCAGCAACAAGATCATGTACGACCGCGAGACCCTGTCCCTCTGGAACCAGGAGCTGGGACAACCGGTCATCGGTGAACTGGCCGACAGCGGCATTCAACTGGACTTCTTCCCGACCCTGCTCACGACGTGGGGCGAGTGGAAGAACACGCATCCCGACACCACGGTGCTCTCCCTCGACACCGGCGTCTACCAGCCGGGTCGGTACTTCCCCGAGGACAACCCCAACGCCACGTACTACGAATACTTCAAGACTCCCGAAACGATGTTCCCCGTCTGGATCCGGGACGACAGCCTGGAGGCCAAGGACGTGGTTCTCGGCGTGAGGATCGGCGAAGCCACGAAGGCCTATCCCGTCACCGCGCTGCAGACCGACCGCGTCGTGAACGACATGCTGGGCGAGACGAACATCGTCGTCCTCGCTTCCGAGCTATCCCAGGCCGCCACCGCATACGAGCGCGGCGACCAGGAGTTCTCCCGCCTTCAGGACGACACAACGACCGGCATTCCCATGAAGGTCGTGGACCAAAGCGGCCACGTGTGGAACGTAACGGAAGAGGCATTGGTGAACGCGGCAGACTCGTCCCAGGCGCTGCCTCGCATCCCCACCCACTCGTCGTTCTGGTTCGGCTGGTTCGCCTTCTACCCCGACACCGAACTCTACGAGAGCGGGGGGTAGAAAGCGCAGCTACATCCTTCGTAGCAATGCCACGAGTCCGTCATACCGGCGGAGGCCGGTATCCAGTCGGGCCGCGAGTGGCGACCCTAGCGACCCACATAGAGGGAGCACTAAAGCCACCAAGCTATGATTCCTCGGGGATCGAGCAGCGAAGGCCTCTTTGCTCGTGTCATCTCCTCAAAGGTCGGCTGCCACACGTCGATAGTCCAGCAATAGGACAACCGCGATTGGACCAACCCTGCCAAGACCTCTTGGCTAGTTAAGCAGTTTGCTTAACTGTACTTTCAATAACATCGGACAACCACGCGTTTAGGCTCTTTCCCTGCACCTTCGCGGCTGTGGTCGCTGCCCGGTGAAGTTCAGGTCGTACTCGAAGAGCGATCTTCCCAGAGTAGGGCCTGTCCGGCTCTTCGCCGCTCTCAGCGCACATAGCCAGGTAATCGTCAACGGAAACCTCGAACTCCTTCTTCAGCTGTTCAAAGGAGGACGCTTCAAAGAAGATGACATCACGGGTGTTGACCACTCGGCCATAGAGAACTCCGGTATCGTAGTCGATATCCACTTTCGCCTGATATCCCCTGTAGGTCAACATGGCTCTATCCCTGCCTCTCTGAATAAGTCTCTCATTGCTTCGACCAGGCCTTTGCTGGCTTCAGTTCGAGGATGTGGGCGGTGAGCGTGAGCACGAATACCCTTCAATCTGATGGCAACCCTAGAACCTGCCCGCTCTTCGATTTCTGCGCCACAGGCAAGGAGCAACGACTCTATGTCGGTCCATCGTACTCCCGCATGAGTGGGGTGCTGGAAGATTAGTGAGAGGGTTCTACGGTGTTTGTTTCTCACAAGGACATGATAGCAACCGATGATAGCATTATCAAGAGAACTGACGCAAAGAGCGGTGTTTGGAGTACGACTGCACAGTCCTTCTTTAGGAGGCCATGCACAACGGTAGTTTCACATCCCTGCCGTCTAGGGTTGTGGGCGAGGCAGGTGAGTTCGGTTGGTCAATTGGTCGAGACAACTGCAACGCCCCATCAAGGGACGTGCCCGCCATCAATCCCTATACGCCACATACACATCAACCGAGTTGACGATCAGCGGGACGCCGATGCGCGCGTCGCGGTTGAGGAGGACTACCTTCACCGCGTGGCTGCCCTTCGCGGCCTGAGCGGGTGTCAGGTCCCACACGAGCCACTTGTTCTCCGATACGTCCGTCGGATCTCCACTGAGCGCTGCGGCATCTTGGATATTAGGCTCGCCGAGCACGGCACCGTCCAAGCTGACTTCCACCTCGTCGTCAGGCGCCCAGTGCTCGAACTCGATCATCAGTCGAATCGCGTCTATGTCGGCGGCCTGCGCCTCAACGTCGTCGTAGACGGGCACGTTGATGGTCGGACCCTCGTGGGTGAGCGACCTGAACAGTACGACGGCGGTCTGCCCGTAGATGCGGTCGTTGACGGCGTTCGGCGCTATGCCTTCGAGGTAGGTCGGGCCTCTGTGGAGAGCGGTGTAGAGCTTGTTCATGCCTGCCAGCGTGTCGGGTGATCCGATGGTGTCGAGCAGACCGCCCCACGGCTCCTTGCCGGGGAACCAGTTGAACGTGTACATGCCGTCCGCGCCCTGGTCGTAGTAGCCGGTCGCAACGGCGCGAAGCCAAGCATCGCGCCACTCGTCGTGTGCTATGAGCCGCTCGGCCTTCTGACGATAGATGCTGTCGAACCCTCCGTAGAGTCGGATGTGCGTATCCCGCGTGAGGGCCTTGAACTCGGCGACCTCCATCCCCGGGTCGGTGGCCGACCCACCCGCTCCGATGATGATGTCGGTAAGGTCCTCCTCGATCCAGCGCTCCACGTCATAGCCGATGTTTCGGCACGATTCGAGCGTCGTCGCCACCCGCGAAGCCACGTAGAAGGGGCGACCTCTCTGCGCCGCGATGTCGTCGGTCATGCGTCGGATCGCCCGCTGGAAGTCGGTCAGGGCATACCGCAGCCGGTATCCGTAGTTCTCCGGCACATGGAAGGGGTGCCTCTGCCAGTCGAGCTCGACGCCGTCCCAGTCGGCCTGCAAGCAGGCCTCCTGGATGTACGATAGCTTCTGCTCCTTCATTTCGGGTATGGCCATGTTCCAAGAGCCGATGCCCCGCTGCTCCGGCACTTCGTCTACGTCCAGCAGCCATTCGGGATGGTCCTGCCGCAGCTTCGTGCCCTTGTTCAGACGCTTGAAGTCCTCCGGGCGAGTTCCATAGAAGTGGTTGTCGTTCATCCTAATGGAGACGTAGACGTCCATCCCAAGCTCTCGCCCACGGTCGACCATTGCCTGGAAGGGATTCTCTCCCCGCTCGAACATGCTCCGCACGCCTTCCGAGTGGCGCATCGCCCGCATCGACTTGTAGACGCGTCCTTCGCCATCGCCGAGCCGCTCGTGTACCTCCGAGGGCCACTCCGCCTCGTGGGAGCCGATGCTCCAGAACATGGCGTCGACCTGCGTGCCCTCCAGCGGCCCGTAGATCTGGTGCATGAGCTGATCAATGGACTGCGGGTGCTCGTCGTAGTCCAGCGGAGCGCCGTCCCAGTTGAAGATGATCCGGTACTGCGGCGTTGCCTGTCTCATCCGTCCTCCTTGATATGTCCACTCATAAGCTCTTCGTACCTCTCCACGCCGAAGACCTCCTTGCGGTTGATCCAGCGGTACGGCAGAGGCTCGACGCGGAGACTGCGGTCTTCGATAGGGAGCTGCACGGGAGCATGGCATCGCCGGTGGGACTCTCGGAGCGCGATTATGATTTCGAGCACCTTCGCCATATTCTCCCCACTGCATTTGGGCGGCACGCCGAGCTCCAGGCAGTCGACAATGGCCTGTATGCTGGCCTTCATGCGGTTTCCGGGGTATCGCCAGCCCCGCTCATCGTACAGAGTCTCGTTCAGCCCGGCCTCGGGAATCGCGTCAGGGTTTTCCACAAGGTCATCGAGTTGTGCCGTCTCGCCCTTCATGTCCCCGAGCTTCCACACACGAAACTTGTTGAAGTCGCTGAACATCACGCCCTTCTCGGTCACGATCTCGATGCCCCGCCGCGACTCAGCCCTCATGTTGATGAAGCACTCGACGCCGTTCTCGAACCGGATGTAGCCGCCCATAGCTTGGTCGACGTCATCGAACGGGTCGCCACGCACCCATCCAACTACCCACTCCACGTCAGCATCGTCCGCGAGCAGCCGCGCAACGCTCAGGTCCTGGCAGTTCGCACCCCAGATCTCGCCGCGACCGTCTCCCACTCCGAGGTAGATGTTTATCGACCTGACCGACCCCAGTTCGCCGGAGTCGACCATCTCCTTGACCTGCCAGAACCCGGGGAGATTTCGCATGGCGTCGGCCGCAGCCCAGTGGACCCCCCGCGACGATGTCTCGGCGACCATGCGGTCTGCATCCTCCAGGCTGGCGCAGATCGGCTTCTCGCAAAAGACGGCGGGGATGCCCGCCCGCGCAGCAGCGATCACGGCATCGGAGTTCGGCATCGCGGGGAGAATCGGAGCGGCGATATTGAGGCTCTCTCGAGAGAACATCTCCTCGTAGGACGAGTAGGTGGACGTGATCCCGAACCGCCGGGAGAACCGTTCGAGGTTGTCCGGATCGGAGTCCGCGACGGCGACGATCTCCGTCCGCGGGTTGAGCATGTAGCCGATGGCATGGTTCGTCCCCATGATGCCGGTACCGATCAGCCCCACGCGGTATGGGCGGCCATCGCCGCTGCCTTCACTCACGTCGGGTGTCGTGGATGCTGTCATCACGCTCCCCTCAGCCGACCGACATGCCCAGCGCCTCGACCTTATAGACGCGGGGTTTGGCCGTCAAGTGGCGGACTTGGGCAAGACGAGGCGTCCAACCCGTAGAATCTGCGGAGCCCAGCCTACTCGAAGAGGCGTTCCGCCAGCCAGGAAGTCATTAACTCAAGGTATCCCTCGGCGTAGTCGTTGCCGACCCTAACGCCATGGTTAGCCTTCGGAAATACCTTGATCGTATAGTCCGCGTTCCCTGCCTCTTCCAGCGCGGCTTCGAATACCTCCACGCTCTTTGCGACCGGGACGCTCGCGTCACACTCGCCGTAGATCGACAACACCGGACACGCGACCTTCGTCAAGACCGCATACGGATCGTGCTTTTCGGCTTCCGAACGCTCAGGACGCCAGGCGTCGATATCGATCACGTCTCGAATGTCCCGGTATTCGGTCTCCGGTATCCCGACGTATAGAGGCAGACCCGTACGCTTGATCCTCTCAACTTGGGATTCAAGCTCCTCCCATCCTTCGCCGGAAACAGCGATCTGATGCAGGAGGTCTTGGAGATATGCCCGGTCCTTCAGGGTCTCGGATATGGCCTCCTCGGTGAACCCGTCGGCACGCATCAGGTTGGGAATCGCGTACTGCATCTGACTCTCGCCATCCACACCCGGCCCACCGACGCAGATGACAAAAGCAGTCCCGTCCGAACGAGAAGCGGCCAGTGGGGCCAGCCATCCGCCCTGGCTGAATCCCCAAAACCCAATGCGAGACGAATCAATATCCGGCCTCTCCCTAAGGAACACTTGCCCCGCTATTGCGTCATCGGCAAGGTCGACAAAGCTGGATATGAGGTCGTTCGGGAATTCGCCCGTGGAGTCCCCCACGCCTCTCTTGTCATACACGAGTCCGGCTATTCCATGGGACGCGAAAGTGTCGGCGAAGTACCTCGCATGTTCCCTTGTATTCCGACCTGAGCCGTGAATAAACACCACCGCCGGATGTGGGCCGCCGGCGCCAGGCAAGACGAGAGACCCGGACAGCGTCACGTCGCCGTTCGAGAAGCGCACATCAACTTCGCGGACGCTGTCACTTGTCATCTATCGCCCGCCCGACTTGACGGAATTGAGAACCTTGTCTTGGAAGATACCGGTTTGGCGGGCGGTAAGTCTGGCTTCCGGATCATCGGTCTGGCCGGTGTAGTGTGAGCCGTCCGCGCATCTGAGGATGTAGACGTAGAACCCAAGTGGGTCCCCCTTTTCTCAGCGAGTTTCTCGCGTTTTGGTGGGAGCACCCTTCGACAGGCTCAGGGCGAACGGGGTTATTGAGGGGCGCGTCACACCAAGTCGCCCCTGTCTACCCTTATGCCGTCTTTGAAGACGTCTATGACGTTTGAGAGGTCGTCGATGTCGTGTGAGGGGTCGCCGTGAACGACGAGGAGGTCGGCGCGCTTGCCGGGTTGGAGGGTGCCGAGGGTGTCGTGGACCCAGCAGGACCTGGCGGCGTCGCCGGTTGCGGAGACGATGGCCTGGAGCGGGGAGAGTCCGGCCTCGGTGTGGGACTGTATCTCGTGCTGGAATGTGCCCATGGGGAGGAAGGACCACGCGGCGTCGGACCCCGCGGTGAGCTTGACACCGGCGGCGACCATGCGGGCGACCTGGTCGTAGCGGAGCTCGAGGGTGCGCCTGCCGTCGTCGAGGTCGTCCTGCTCCTGTGGCGTGAGGGGGCCGTTGTCGGCCTTGTCCTCGAGGAGCCAGAGGCGGCTGCGCGCCTGGTGGAGGGTGGGGTTGACGAAGACGCCCTGCTCGGCGATGCGGTCTGTTATCTCGGGGCGGTAGAGGAACGAGCCGTCGGGCTCCTTGAAGTAGGCGTGGATGATGGTGTCGATGCCGGCGTCGAGGGTGTTGATCATGCCCTGGGACGAGGCGCAGTGGGCGGCGGCGTGCTTGCCGAACTTGTGCGCCTCCTCGATGATGGCGGTGAGTTCGTCGACGTTGAATGAGGGGTGGAACGGGTGCGAGGTGGCGGTGCTGCCGCCCGTCGCGGTGATCTTGATGAAGTCTGCCCCCTCCTTGATGAGCTGCCGGACGGCGGCGCGGCACTCGTCGACTCCGGTGGCCTGGATGCCGAAGTAGCTGAGGTGTCCGCCGATGATGGCGACGGGGCGTCCGGTCAGGAGGAGACGCGGGCCGGTGGCGATGCCCATGTCCATGGCCTGTCGCAGGAGGAAGGTGGTGCGGTTCTTCGCGCCGCAGTCGCGGACGGTGGTGACGCCGGAGTGGAGATGCCTGCGGGCGTTCTCGGCGGCCTGGACGGTGAGTATCTCGTCGGGCAGCGTGACGAGGTCGTCGCCCTTGCGCCCGTCGCCGATGCCGATGAGATGGACGTGCGAGTCGATGAGTCCGGGCAGGACGGTCGCATGGGGGTAGTGGTGCGAATCGACGGGTGCGCCCTCCGGCGGCACGACGCTGTCTCGCGGCCCGGCGGCGACGATGGAGTCACCCTTTATGAGCACGGCCCCCCGGTCGATGGGGCGAGCGCCGGCGCCGTCGATAAGGCGGTCTGCGGTGATGAGGGTGTATCGATCACTCCCTACGCAATATGCACTACTCACTACTTTCTTCTCCCTACTTTCTACTTTCTCTCCCTCTACGTGTTGCCTGAGGTCTTGGTGGGGTCGTCCTTGCAGTAACGCGAGCCCTCGTTGCCCATGCGGTCGGGGGCGTAGTTGATGAACTGGCGGCAGTGGCCGATCTTGCCGTCCTCGATGGCCTGGTTCACCAGCGCGGCGATGTCCTCGCCGACCCAGCTCATCCAGAGGGCGTACTCCCTTTTGAGGAAGGTAAGGCCGACGACGTTCTCCTTCAGCCCGATGCGTCCGCCGCGGATCATGCCGGCCTGCTTGGCGAGAAGGTCGGCGTCGATGGTGAGTCGTTCGAGGAGCTGCACGACATCCGGTGCGCGTTGGTTCATGCTGGGGTGGATGACGACTGCGAGATCGGCGTCAACCGGGGAGACGTTGGCGAGGCGGACGACCTTGCCCGCGCCGGCCTGCTCATCGGCCCAAGCGCCGTCCGCCGCGATGACGATGTCGACGTCGTTCACGAGCAGGGGTTCCTTGTACTCCCCTTCCTCCACGTCGATGACGCGGATGGGACGGTCCAGCCCGTGCGCGATGATGTAGGCGGCGATCCAGTTCAGGAGCTTGACGGGGTTGTCGTCCCAGGTGGCGAACTTGATGAGCTCGTCCTTCGGCGGAGGCTGCGGACCCTCCGGCTCCTCCTGTGCGGGCTCGGTCTCAGCGGCGGCCGTCGGCTGGGCGGCATCTTGGGATTGAGACGGGGGAGGCGGTGCGGCAGGACGCGCGGTGGGCACCGGTTCGTCGCCTGTGGACGTTTCCGCGGCGGCTCCGCAGGCGATGGTCAGTGCGGCAATCAGGACTGTGGCGGCTATGACGTTAAGAAGTGACATGGGTTTCCCTTCTCTGTGTGTCTCGCCCGGCGGAGGTGAGGTTGTTTGGGTTTAGGTATTGGCGGTCTGGCGGGTCTTGAGCGTTGGAAGGTTGCGGATGTGTTCACCCGCTTTGCGTTCGGCGAGGCGGAGTTCGTAGATCTTTTGAAGGTTGAGCCAGAATTCGGGGGTGGTATCGAAGAAGTGTGCGAGTCGGAGCGCGGTGTCGCCTGTGATGGCGCGTCGATGGTTGAGTATCTGGGTGATGCGGTTGGTGGGAACGCTGATGTGTCGGGCGAGTTCGGCGGCGCTCATGCCAAGTTCGTTCAGCTCCTCCGCAAGATGCTCCCCCGGGTGGATTGCGGGTATGGTGGTCATGGTTGTTCTCCTAGTGATAGTCGACGATCTCCACGTTGATCGGGCCTGGGTATCCGCGCGGCCACTCGAAGCAAATTCTCCACTGGTCGTTGACGCGGATGCTGTACTGGCCTTTTCGATCCCCTTTCAGAGTCTGGAAGCGGTTGCCGGGGAGCGCGGCAAGGTCTTTGAGAGACGAGGCCGCCTCAAGGCGATCCAACTTCAGCCGTGCTGATCGTTCGATTCCGGAGAATGCTCCGACCCTCTTCCCGGCGGCGAAATCTCCAGTCTTCCTGTCGCGATAGCCGATGATCATCGCGAACTGTACATGTGATTACGCATTACGTCAAGGGTAATTCAATCGTGCGTGAGACTGGGGCGATTCGCGAATCGCCCCTACGTCCACGATGTTGGCCGGTACTGGAGGGCCTCGGCCAGGTGAGCAATGTCGATCTCGTCCGACTCGCCCAGGTCGGCGATGGTCCTCGCGAGCTTCTGGACGCGGTGGAATCCCCGCGCCGAGAGGTGCATGCTCTTCATCGCCGAGCGCATGAGCGACTGCGCCGCGTCGTCGAGCCGGCAGTACTCCCATACCTCGACCGGCCCCATCTCAGAGTTCGTTATCAGGCTCGTTCCCTCGAAGCGTTGCCGCTGGGCGTCCCTCGACCTTTTGATGCGCTCGCTCACCTGTTGCGATGTCTCGGTGTTCGGCGGCGCGACGAGCTTATCGTACTCTATGCGCGGCACCTCTACAAACACGTCAATGCGGTCGAGCAACGGCCCGCTGATCCGGCCCTTGTAGCGGCTGACCTGGGAGGCGCTGCAGACGCACTCCTTCGTCGGGTCGGCGTAGTACCCGCACGGGCACGGATTCATGGCTCCGACAAGAATGAAGTTCGCCGGGTAGGTGATGCTCCCCTTCGCGCGGCTTATCGTGACGATCTTGTCCTCAATGGGCTGACGCAGCACCTCGAGGACGGTGTGCCCGAACTCCGGCAGTTCGTCGAGAAACAGCACCCCGCGATGGCTGAGCGTGATCTCGCCCGGCTTCGGGATCGAGCCGCCGCCCACGAGTCCCGCGTTGGATATCGTGTAGTGCGGCGAGCGGAACGGCCGGTAGCTGATGAGCGGCGACGACGAGGGCAGCAGACCTGACACGCTGTATATCTTCGTCACTTCCAGGGCTTCGTTGTTGGTCAGCGCCGGCATGATGGACGGCATCGACCGTGCAAGGAGGGTCTTGCCGCTGCCGGGAGGACCGCTCATGAGCAGGTTGTGTCCTCCCGCCGCCGCGACTTCGAGTGCGCGCTTGGCGTGTTCCTGGCCGCGTATGTCTGCGAGATCGGCCCCTCCAACCGGACCGACGCCGTTGGCCGAAGCACCCTCGACCTCGAAGGCGTGCCCGTCGACTGGGGCCACCCGGCGCGACCATGGCAGGATCTGCTCCTCGCCGCGCAGATGGGCCACGGCCTGCGCCAGGGTCCGGACGGGAATGACCTCGATGTCCTCCACGAGCGCCGCCTCAGGAGCATTTGACTCCGGGACGAACACTCGCTGGAACCCCTCCTCCTTGGCTACGGCAGTCATCGACAGGATGCCGTTGGTGTGCCGTAGCTGACCATCCAGAGCCAACTCGCCTAGGAACATGGTCAGAGGTGGCATTCCGGAGAGCTGCCCCGAGCTCATCAGGACGGCCAGGGCTATGGGCAGATCGTACGACGGCCCCGCCTTTCGCAGGTCAGCGGGCGCGAGACTTGCGGCGATGCGTCGCATGGGAAACTCGCATCCGGAGTTCCGAATGGCCGCGCGCACGCGCTCACGCGCCTCCTGGACCGCCGTGTCCGGCAGTCCCACGACGTGGAACGCCGGCAGCCCTGGCGAGATGTCCACCTCGACTTCAACGATATACCCATCAAGTCCGACAACGGCGCAAGTCAGTGTCTTGGCTAACATGTGATGATCCTGTGAATACCGTGCTCAGAATTGGCCGGTATTATACAGAACACACACGGGGTGTAGGCCCCTTCACAAACGATCCGGAGGATTACGTTCGCCTAAAACGGCTCGGGCGCCGCGCTCCTCCAGCGGTCTACTGCCGCCTGGCCACGTGGGCTGATGGCGCGCTGGACCTCGATATTGACGAGGGAGGGGCGGTCGCAATTGAGGGCGCGGTCGAGGGCGTCGGGGAGGTCGACGGGGTCCTTGACATTAAGCCCCTCGCCGCCGAGGGACTCGACGAGCCGGTCGTAACGCACGGGCAGGAGGTCGGTGGCAACGGGCTTGCCGTAGACCTGAAGCTGTATCTGCCGGTCGATGCCCCACGACGCGTCGTTGCCGAGCACGGTCGTGATGGCGATGCCGTGCCGGACGGCGGTATCGTACTCCAGCGCGTTGAAGCCGAACGCGCCGTCGCCTGAGATCACGATGGCCCTCCTGTCCGGGTGTGCGAGCTTCGCCGCCATCGCGGTGGATATGGCCGTCCCCAGCATTCCCAACCCGGAGAAGTACGACCACGTTCGCGGCGTCCTCGCCGGGAGGTAAGCTCTCCCCCAATGGCAGAAGTCGCCTCCGTCGAAGACGAGGAAATCGCCCTCGTCTATCAAGGAAAGCAGCGTTTTGTGAACATGGAGTGCATGAATCGGCACGGACGGCTGGGCAAGAACCTCCATCTCGGCGACCTGCTCAGCCCTGGCCCCACGGAGCTCGTCGAGCCATGGGCGATCATTCCACGTATGCTTGGCGGCCTCTGCGGTCATTCGGGCTGCCACGTCGTCGACATCTCCGACGATCCCAATGGCGACCTCCCGGTTGCGCCCGATCTCCCTCGGCGAGGGATCGACCTGGACGATCTTGGCTTCGGGCGAGACGGTCGGAGGGCGCGTGTAGCCGATGATGATGTCCTGCTTCATGCCAAGCAGCAGGATGACGTCGGCCTCACGCAGCTTGCGGGCCGCGCGATTGAGGCCATTGTCATAGAAGCCCGCGCTGTACGGGTGCTCGTCCGACACCAGCCCGCGAGCGGAAGACTCGGTCATGAGCGGAATACGGGTCGTCTCGATGAGTTGTCGAAGAGTATCACCGCTGCCGGAGTACGACGCGGCGCTCCCGGCTATGATGAGCGGCCGTTCCGCCGATTTCAGAAGCGCGACGGCCTGCGTAATCTGCTCGTCTGCGGGTACGGGCATTGAGTCCGAGCGGTATTCATGAGCCTGGGGAACGGTTACTTCACCCGCCGAGACTTCGCGTTCCTGTATATCTATGGGTACCGTCAGATGGACGGGGCCCCTGCGACCCGAATATGCGATACGCAACGCCTCGGCGACCGTGCCCGGAATTTGCCGGCCGTCGGTGACCATGGCCGCACTCTTGGTGACGGGCTTCGCCATGCCGATCTGGTCGATCTCCTGCATCGCGCCCTGTCCCAACTCGCTGAGCGGCGCCGAGCCGGAGATCGAGAGCAGCGGGGCCTCCGAGTACATGGCGCTGCTCAGGCCGGGGATGCCGTTGGCGAACCCCGGTGTCGTGTAGGTCACGACGCCCGGCTCGCCCGTCACTCTAGCCCATGCGTCGGCCATGTGAACCGCCGCGGCCTCGTGACGGGTGTCGATGATGCGGAAGTCCATGTCCGCCAGGGCATCGAGAAGGGGCAGATTGTGGTCGCCCGCCAGGGTGAAGACGGTCGACACCCCCGCCGCTCTGAGGGTCTCGCCGATCAGATGACTGCCGGTCACGTTGTTGGCTGACGGCATGAATTGCTCCGTTAACATTTCCCGTCATTCCCGCGAAGGCGGGAATCTATTCCTCTGTGGGGCATATGCGGTAACCGACTTGGATTCCCGCTTTCGCGGGAATGACGAATTAGGCAAGGGCAACCAGGAGAATTCGAGAATGTTGGCAATATCCAGGTACCCTGAGACTACGCAAAAACTTCCGCGAACGGCTCCAACTGGTCGGGACGCTTGCAGCCAACGATGACGCTCGTCACACCCGGCCGGTCGAGGAGCCACTTGACGGCGTACTGCGTCGGCGTGAGGGAGGCACCCGCAGCCTCGCGCTCGAACTCCTCGATCCGATCCCAGAGCTCGTCGTCCGGGTCGTCCAGCCATGACGACTCGTCGCCGCGACTGCCAGCCGGCGCGCCCTGTCCGCGCTTGTACTTGCCCGTCAGCAGACCTGCCTGCAGGGTGCGGTAGGGCGTAATTGCGATGTCGTACTGGATACACGCGGGGATGTACTCATCCTCTGCATCGCGAACCAACCAGCTCAGCTGAGGCTGCGCGATCACCGGTCGGGGCCAGCCGTTGCCGTCGCAGAGGGCGATCATCCGGTGGATGTCGCTGGGCTCGAAGTTCGAGAAGCCCCAGTGCCGCACCTTGCCTGCTTCAATCAGCCCCGCCATCGTGGCAATCGAGTCTTCGAGCGGCGTGTCGGGATCGTCGCGGTGCATCTCGTAGATGTCCACGTAGTCGGTGCGTAGGCGGTCAAGGCTCGCGTCGATCTGGTGGAGCATGTGATCGCGTCCCAGACCTGTCCCGCTGTAGGTGTCGTCACCCACGGGATTGCCGACTTTGGTAGTGATTACCGCCTGGTCCCTGCGACCCACGAGCGCGTTCCCGATGAATGCCTCCGACTTGCCGCCGGGCGACCCCAGGAACCGGGTGTACCCCTCATACATGTCCGCCGTGTCGATGAAGTTCAGGCCGTTGTCGAGGCACCAGTCCATGATGCCGTTGACGCCCTGCTGATCAACGGGCGTGCCGAAGGTCATCGTGCCGAGGCAAACGACCGAAACATCGATGTCGGTATTCGGTATCCTGCGCTGCTGCATGGCTCACTCACACCAAGGGATTCAGAAGATTGGGGCGCTCCGTCCCACGATAAGGGGCCAGAGCATCGGCAAGCTATCAAAGCACCTTAGGGCTGTCAAGCGAGCCGGGGCCTGTTGATAAGGGAGTGAACCGGGGGAGCTACAGCCCCATCAGCTTGTCCAGGCCGATGGTGAGGCCGGGGCGGTTCCTGATCTCGCGGATGGCGAGCATGACGCCGGGCATGAAGCTCTCGCGGTTGATCGAGTCATGCTTGATGGAGAGTGTCTGACCGACATGGCCGAAGACCATCTCGTGGTGGGCGACCTTGCCCGGCATTCGGGCCGAGTGGATGACAACGCCCTCGTGGTCGCCGCCTCGCGTTCCGGCCACGAGCTCCTTCTCCGCCGCGGGGGCGTTGAATGAGCCGCTCTTCGCTGTAGCGGCGGCCTCCGCGATGGCAAGCGCGGTGCCGGACGGCGCGTCGATCTTTGCCTCGTGATGGGTCTCCAACAGGTCGGCGTACTCGAAGAAGCGCGCGGCTTCCCTGACGAGGTGCATCATCACGGCCACGCCGATGGTGAAGTTCGGGGCGATGAAGACACCGACGTTGTGCTCGTCTGCCAGCTTTCCCGCCCTCTCAATCGCGTCGGCCGGGATGCCTGTGGAGCCTATGACGAGGTGCGTGCCCGTCGCCGGCACCGTGTCGATTGCGTCCGTTGCGCCTTCACCGTTCGTGAAGTCGACCACGACATCCGCGTCACCGATTACGTCGGCGAGCGAGGTTGAGATGGGGATCGTGCCGGAGCCACCCGGAATGGCAAGCGAGTCAACCGTTGCGAATTTGTCCGCACCGGCTACCGGAACCATGTCCGGTTCTTTGTCGAGCGTCGCGACGATCTCCTGACCCATGCGCCCCAACGCGCCCTGTACGACAACTCGAATCTGCTCAGCCATCGCAAGCCTCCCAATAGAGAGATATGACCGTCATAACGCCACGTGTCACTCCGGCGCAGGCGGGAATCCACAGTCTATTACTCGTAGACCTAGCTATGCGACTGCGCTGTGACAGCCGCATAGCAGCGTAACTCTACAGTACTGACGGGGGCTCGCCTACCGGCGGCCACGTCCTCCACCACCGGGCCGTCGATCTCGATCAGGACGGCCTTCGCGTCGGGGGCCATCCCGTCGCGGGGGCCTGCCACCGTCTCGACCGCGAGGGGCTCCGCGTCCTCCCCCGCCGGACCTGCCGTTGCCTCCGGCACCCTGACGCCTCGCGGCTACCGTCTCCATGTCCTCGTCCAAGAGGAGCGAGCGGCGGGACAGCGAGATCTTCCCCTGCGGGTCGATGTCGATCACCTGCACGGTCAGCTCCTGGCCCATCTCGATCTCGTCTTCGACCGATTCCACGCGGTGGTCGGAGAGCTCGCTGATGTGGACCATGCCGTCCTGTCCGGGGAGAATCTCGACGAAGGCTCCGAATCCGAGGATGCGGACGACCTTGCCGGTGTAGATGTCGCCGATCTTGGCTTCCTTGGTCAGGTTTTCGATCATCTCGACGGCCCGCTTGGAGGCGTCGCCATCGACGGATGAGACGAATACCGTGCCGTCGTCCTGGACGTCGACCTGCGCGCCCGTCTCCTCGATGATGCCGCGAATGGTCTTGCCGCCCGGGCCGATGACCGCGCCGATCTTGGAGACCGGTATGCTGACGGAGGTCATGCGCGGGGCGTACTGGCTGACCTCTTCGCGAGGAGCGGCTATCGCCTCGGCCATCTTGGCGAGGACTTCAATCCGCGCCTCTTTCGCTTGGGCGAGGGTCTGCTCGATCACCTCGAAGCCGATGTTCTGCACCTTGATATCGAGCTGGATGGCCGTGATGCCGTCGGCTGTTCCTGCGACCTTGAAGTCCATGTCGCCGAAGTGGTCTTCCATACCCTGAATGTCGGTCAGGGTCACGAAGCGGCCCTCGTCGTCGGTGACGAGGCCAACGGAGATTCCGGCAACGGGCTTCGTGATCGGCACGCCCGCGTCCATCAGGGCGAGGATTCCTGCGCACGTGCTCGCCATGGAGGTGCTTCCGTTGGAGCTCAGGCACTCGGCGACCACTCGGATCGCGTACGGGAAGTCTTCCTCGGAGGGAAGCACCGAAGCGATTGCCCGTTCCGCCAGCGCGCCGTGGCCGATCTCCCGCCTGCCGGTGAACATCCTGCCGGTCTCGCCCGTGCTGAACGGCGGGAAGTTGTAGTGCAGCATGAACCGCTTCAAGTCGACGGGCGTGAGGTTGTCGATCTTCTGCTTGTCGCCAACCGGCCCGAGCGTGGTGAAGGCCAGCACCTGTGTCTCCCCGCGCTGGAAGAGCCCGGTGCCATGGGCGCGGGGGGAAATGCCCGTCTCGGAAAGGAGCGGGCGGATCTCCTTGACGCTCCGTCCGTCGGGACGTTCGCCAAGCTCGATGATTCGCCGCCGGAACTCCTTCTCCACGAAGGTCTCGAACGCCTCGGAGACATCCTTGCCCTCGTATTCTTCGCCGATCTCGGAGACGACGCTGTCCTTCAGCGCCCCGAGCCGGGCAGCCATATCGGCCTTGCCGCCCTCGGGCGACATCGCGTCGGCCAGCTTGCCCTCGACGGCCTTGTCGACCAGACCGTCAAGCTCTTGGGGATAGCCGAACGAGTTGTACTCGGACTTGGGCTTTGCCACTGCCTCGACGATCTCGTCCTGGAGCTCGATGAGTTGAAGGTTCGTTTCCTGGGCGAGCTTGATGGCATCGAGGACCATTTCGTCGGTTACCTCGCTGGCTCCGGCCTCCATCATCAGCACGCCGTCGCGCGATCCGGCAACCACAAGGTCGAGGGTGCTCTCGTCGGACTGCTGGTACGTCGGGTTGATGACGAACTCGCCGTCCACGCAGCCGATTCGCGTCACGCCTATCGGGCCGTTGAACGGGATGTCCGAGATCGACAGAGCCGTGGACGCACCAACGATAGACATGATGTCGAGGGGGGTCTCAAGGTCTGCGGAAAGGGGGGTGGTTATGATCTGCACTTCGTTGCGGAAGTCTTTCGGGAACAGCGGCCTCAGCGGACGGTCCGTGAGGCGCATGGTGAGGACGGTGTCCGTCGTGGGCCGTCCCTCTCGGCGGGGGAAGCCGCCGGGTATGCGGCCACGCGCGTACAGGCGCTCCTCAAAGTCGATGGTCAGCGGGAAGAAGTCAATGCCTTCTCTCGGCTTGGACATCGTCGCTGTGACCAGCACCATCGAGTCGCCCTGTCGGACGACGACTGCGCCGTTGGCCTGCTGCGCGAGCTTTCCGGTCTCAATGGTGAATAATTGGTCACCTATCTGTTTTTCAAACGTGTTGGACATGAAGTATTCTCTCCTCCGAGTTACAAGGGCAAACAAAGAAAAAGCACCCGAAGTGCGGGTGCTTGCAGGGAGTTATCCCCGGAGACCTAGCCTAGCGACTATTGCGCGGTAACGTCCCACGTCCTCTTTGTTGAGGTACTTGAGTAGTCGCCGCCTTCTTCCAACGAGCTTCATCAGACCGCGTCGGGTCGACTCGTCGTGGATGTGTTCACGCAGGTGGCTGGTAAGGTTGACGATGCGAGTGGTAAGGAGTGCGATCTGTACTTCCGCCGATCCCGTGTCCCCGTCCTTCGTCCGATACTCTTTGACGACCGCTTCCTTAACGCTAGTGTCCAGTCCCATTCCTAATTTGCGATCCTATTTCTTTCTCTAAGTCTTTTCGTAGAGCAGTGTACCATACGTACACCCACCCGTACAGCATTTACCGGTTGGCGCCAGGGCAATCGCATCTAAACGGAACGCATGATCGGAATCAGCCGCAAAACGCCTCTGGTAGGTCTTTTCATCTGGTATTCGCAGGTGAGACTGTGTCCTGGACATCATCCAAAGCATCCCAGTGGAGGTGCCAGGGTGATGCCTTGTAGCTGGATCATACCTGGAAATTTAGATGCGATTGCCCTGCGGTTGGCGCACAGAAGAGTCCGTTCGTGGTGAGGCCTTCGACAGGCCCAGGACAGGTCTGTCATTCCGAGTGCAGCGAGGAATCTAGGATGTCCTGTCACCCTCAATCGGGCAGTTCCAGCTACAAGCCTTGGCCTTGACGACAAGGACCTTAGATTCCTCATTCCGCTTCGCTTCATTCGGAATGACAGATGTCCGGGTCCCCGAAGGCGAACTTCAACTGGGTGAGGAGCATTCGCCCTATCAACTCTGAACAGCCACTAGAAAAAACTTTACTTGTTCACCAACCGCCTCACTCCAGCGAGTCCGCGCCGTCGGTCAGCCACTCGAGGTTGAACTGCGCGATGCGGATGCTCTCGGAGAGACGCTCGGAGCCTCGCTCGTAGAGACAGCCCACTGTCATGTCGGGCAGGACGGCCAGGTCGGAGTAGGCGGACGGACCGACGTAGAGGGTCTTCGACACCTCCCACGACCTGCACTCGTCGTAGCTCAGACGCACGGTGATGCGCTCGCGCTGATCGCTTGCGGGATTGGAGAATACGATGCGGTCTCGTTCATTCGGCCCCCCGGTCAGACGGACGATGCTCGCCTCGCAGATCGGGTCGATAAGTTCCGGTACCGGCTCCGGCTCCGACCACGACTCTCCCCCGTCGTCGCTCCAACACGCCAGCCGCGTCGTGAGGCTGCGGTCTGCCGACCGGACGGTCATGTAGAGCCTGCCGTCCGTAAGCTCGACGACCTGGCACTCGTCGGTGGAGCCGGACGTGCTTCCCCCCGTCGTCCAGGACTCGCCGTGATCGTAGCTGTGAATCGAGTGAGAGAAGTAGAACGGCGAGTGATGCCTCGTCCCTTCGCTGTGGTCACACGGGATGACGAGTCGTCCGCTCGACAGCTGAATGCCGTGACCGGGTCCGGTGGCGTACCACGTCCAGTTATCCGGCTTAACGTCTGCGGTTATGTCACCCGGCTCCGACCACGTTGCCCCGTCGTCATCGGAGGAGATTGAGTGAACGGTATCGTTATCCTTGCAGAACAGAAGCCATATCTTCTCCGTCGCCCGGTCTTGAACGATGATGGCGTTCCCGATGGTGTGGTCTCCGTCGGCGTGGACGACCTGCATGTCGGACCATGTCATGCCGTCGTCGTGACTCCGCCTCATGACGATGTCGATCTTCCCATGGTCGTACTGGCTGTACATGCGCCCTTCACAGAGGGCAAGCACGGTACCCTGCACGGTGACAATCAGGGCGGGGATGCGATACGTGTGGTACCCACCAGATCCCGCTGTGAAAAGCTCGGTCTCTCGAAACCATGGTCGCTGCATGATCGGTCTCCTCCATCTTCCCGACGGATCCCGGCCTAAAGTCTTTTCGGGGCGATGTCGAACTCAGGTGATGGTTCTACAGTTACCGTCGAGCATCATCCCGTTCGCCCTGACCTGTCGAAGGGCGGTTCATGGTTCGACAAGCTCACCACGAACGCGCTTCAAGTTCTAATTCACTAGGTTGTGTCGAGATTTCCCGTCATTCCCGCGAAAGCGGGAATCCAGTGCCGGGTACACATCTACTCTCTATGAGGAATAGATTCCCGCTTTCGCGGGAATGACGACTTGATCGCGGATAGCATGGAGAAATTCAACACATCCTAGTCTCGCCGATACCGGCTCTCGTATCGATACAGCGCCACCAGCGACTTCCCGTCCCGTATCTCGTTGCGCTCCATCATGCGCCGGACTTCGTCCCAGTCCAGTTCATGCACGTTGATCCTCTCGGTATCCTCGTGCCGCGTGCCAACGTGCTTGGACAGACGCGCGACGAACAGGTGCATCCGCTGGCTGCTGAAGCCGGGGCTGGTGAAGATGTTGCCCAGCGATTCGAGGCTCTCGGCCTCCCAGCCGATCTCCTCGACGACCTCGCGGGCCATGCACTCGTCTGGGGACTCGTCCGGTTCCAGCGTACCCGCGGGCACCTCCCAGATCCACTCACCGACGGCGACACGAAACTGGCGGATGAGGACGATCTTCCCCTCCGGCGTGACGGGCACCGCACAGCTTGCACCGGGATGCTCGACGACCCTGTAGTTCCTGCCCTCGAGCTCTCGCTCGACAAGGGTGATTATGGGACCGCGAAATAGCTCCTTGCGAGGCCCTAGACGAAAAGTGTCTTCAGGTTCAGACGCCATTGATTGCGTAGTCGAAGATCTCATAGCTGTTGATAGTGCCGATTGTCGCGCGACTAGCATAGTCATCCGTAAGCGGCTCCGACAGGATGAACGGCACGTACCGCTCGGCCAAGCCTCCGTGCGAGCGGAGCCGGTAGCCCTGCAATTCCGAGAGGTCGTGCTCCGCCTCCGACCTGCCGATGGCGGTGTTGGCGTTGGAGACCACGACGACATCGCCCTCGCGGTCTGGCGGCAGGTCGAACTCGCTGCAGGCGGACTCTTGGTCGTAGACGGCCTCGATGCCGTCCAGGTCTCCGACGAAGGCCAGCACATCATCCGCTGCCGTCCCGTCGGTGCAGTACACGCGGGCGAAGCCGCCGAGCGCGCCGTGATGCCTGACATAAGGGTCCGTGATCGGCAGGACGACGTTTGTCGTACCATCGCCGAAGCGAGCGTCCAACTCGTCCTTGAGGTAGACCACGTTCGGGGAGCCGTCGGGCAGGGACTTGTCGCTCATGCCGTGGTCCGCCGTGACCGCCACGACCGCTCCCGCGTCCGCCAAGCGACCGAACGCGCTGTCGAGCCGCATGTAGAGGTCGTTGATCTCCGCCGTTCCCGGCGCGTACTTGTGCTGGATGTAGTCGGTCAACGACAGGTACATCAGGTCGACGCCGCCCCGTTCGAGTATCCTGCTCCCCGCTTCGAGGACGAAGACCGAGAGGTCGGCCGAGTATACGTCGGGCAGGGGGAGGCCGATCATATCGAGCACGTCCTCGATCCCGTTCTCTTCCATGGTGCAGGTGTCCGACTTTTCGGACGAGAAGTTGATGCAGCCGTTCTCGAAGTCCAGTCCCCGGCCCAGGAGACGGCGCAGCTTGTCCTTCGCCGTGATCGCGACGACCCTCGCCCCTGCCGCGGAGAATTTTTCCAATAGCGTCTCCGATCGGAGGAACACGGGATCGTTCATCATGTGTTCCTCGCCCGTCTCGGGGTCGAGAAAGTAATTCCCCGATATGCCGTGCACCGACTGCGGACTGCCGGTCACGATCGACATGTTGTTGGGGTTCGTATAGCTGGGCATGACGCCGTGCGCGACGGCGCTGAATCCATGCGCGCCAAACCTGCGGATGTTGGGCAGGATTCCGTCGCTCAGTCCACGCTCGAAGTACGCCGGATCGCCCCCGTCTATGCACACGACTACGACGGGCCTCTTCGGCCACTGATACGTCACTCCGTTCAGCTCGATTGATCGCCCCATTTTCGCTCCTGAATGCCAATCCGTATCGGCGGAGGGAAGTATACCAGTAAACGTGGAATCCGAAATCAATTGCATCGTGTACAATATGCTTGAAGGGAACGACACGTCTCGAAATGACGACCCGCGAAAATACAGTGATGGTGGCAATGATGAATGCCGTGGCGATGCGTCACGGCCGCTTGATGTTGGGGAGAACGCAGTAGTTCAAATACCAGTTTAGACTCGCGTGGAAGGCCTCCCCAACGGGAGGCCTTTTCATTTTCCCCAACTTACAAGGAGCGCCACCATGGCAGAGGACTGCTACATCACCACACCGATTTACTACGTCAATGACGAGCCGCACATCGGTCACGCCCATACGACCGTTCTTGCGGATGTGCTTGCGCGATTTCGCCGACTGCAGGGCAAGCACGTGTTCTTCCTGACCGGCACCGACGAGCACGGTCAGAAAGTCCGGGACGCCGCAGTCGAGAACGGCATCGACCCAAGAGCACAAGCCGACAGGATGGTCGTGCGGTTCCAGGACGCATGGAACAACCTGAATATTTCGCATAACGACTTCATTCGCACCACGGAGTTTCGGCACACTCGCGTGGTCGAGTCCATACTCCAGAGTCTATGGGACAAGGGAGACATATATTTCGGCGAGTACGTCGGATGGTACTGCGTCCCCGACGAGCGGTTCTGGACGGAGAAGGACCTCATCGACGGAAAGTGCCCAGACTGCGGACGAGCGGTTGAGCGGCTCTCCGAGGAGAGCTACTTCTTCCGTATGAGCAAGTACCAGGACTGGCTGATCGACTACCTGGACAGCCATCCCGATTTTATACAGCCAACGCACCGGCGAAACGAGGTTCTCGGATATCTGAGACGACCTCTTGGCGACTGGTGCATCACTAGGCCGGTCCACCGTCTGGACTGGGGGGTCAGGCTCCCGTTTGATACGAACTATGTTACCTACGTCTGGTTCGACGCGCTCATCAACTACCTGACGGCGGCAGGCTTCCGGTCCGACGACCGGGCGTTCAAGCGCCTGTGGCCGACCGCCACGCACCTGATCGGCAAGGACATTCTCATACTCCACGCCGTCTACTGGCTGACGATGCTCAAGGCTATCGGTCTTCCCCCGCCAAAGACCATCTTCGCCCACGGCTGGTGGAATGTGGACGGAGCGAAGATGTCCAAGTCTGTTGGTAACGTCGTGAAACCCTTGGATCTGGCGGGTGTCTTCGGCACGGACGCCTTTCGGTACTTTCTGGCGCGCGATATGGCGGCAGGCCGCGATGCCGAATTCAGCGAAGAGCTTGTCCGTCAACGCTACGAAGGTACATTGGCGAATGACTTTGGCAATCTCGCCCATCGCCTCATTCGCATGATTGCCCAGTATTGCGACGGAGCTGTACCCCACGCCGCAGACTTTGGCCACCAAGAGGCCGAGCTTCGTGATCGCTGTACTCAACTCGTGACCAGAGTGTTCGACAACGTAGAGTCGCTGTCCTTCGACGAAGCCCTGCGCAATGTCGAGGCTGTGGTGAGAGACCTGAACCGATATGTCGAGCGGAGTGCGCCATGGGCTCGATTCAAGAACGGCGAGCATGAGGACGTCCGGCGAGTTCTCTCCTGCGCCTCCGAAGGCCTGCGCCTAGTCTCGGTACTCATTAGTCCGGTGATGCCGGAGAAGACAGTGCAACTGTGGCGGAGCCTGGGCTGGACACCGGGTGATGAGCTTGCGGACGGCCTGAATTGGGGCGGTCTCAGCCCGGGTTCAAAGGTAACGCCGGGGCCTGCCTTGTTTCCGAGGAAACCGTAAGTACAAGCCGGAGGAAAAGGCACAGGCGCTCAAGGCTAACCACCCTACGGACCCTGTGCTACAATGCCCGTCGCTTCGAGAAGGAGGGTTCCCACTTTGAAGATCACGAAGATGTGGACGGAAATATATCGCTGGAAGCGCAATAAGCCGATTCGCAACGGCATGTACACCTACAGCGAAGCGGGCTTAAACGTCGTGAAGATCCAGACTGACGAGGGCATTACCGGTGTCGGCCTCGGAGGCGGGATGACGGACGACGGTAAGGTGTTCCAGGCCATAGGGGCCCAGTTCGAGCAGGTGGTCGTGGGGCAGGACCCTCTCTCGAACGAGAAGATCTGGGACGATCTCTGGCAACCCAAGCTGATCGGCAGGCGCGGCCTCACCACGAGGGTCATCTCGGCCATCGACAACGCCCTGTGGGACGTCAAGGGCAAGGCGGCGAACATGCCCGTCTACAAGCTCCTTGGCGGATACTCCGACTCCGTTCCCGTGTACATAGCCGGAGGTTACTACGAGGAGGGCAAGGGCCTCGAAGACCTCGCGCAGGAGATGGAGGAGAGCGTCTCGATGGGCGCGAAGGCGGTCAAGATGAAGATAGGAGGCGCTCCCATCAACGAGGACGTTGAGCGCGTCCGCGTCGTCCGTGAGGCCATCGGACCCGACGTCGACCTCATGGTGGACGCCAACGCCGCCTATCGGTACTACGACGCCATCAAGATCGCCAGGAAGATGGAGCCGTACGACGTCTTCTGGTTCGAGGAGCCGGTCAACCCCGACGACTACCAGGGCCACAAGCTCGTCTCCCAAGCGACCTCGATTCCCATATCGACCGGCGAGAACGAGTACACCCGCTACGGCTTCCGCGACCTCATCGAGACACGTTCGGTCGCAATCCTGCAGCCCGACCCGCTCATCATGGGCGGCATCACGGAGATCAAGAAGGTGGCGGCGCTTGCCGAAGCTCACGATCTGCCTATCTCGCCGCACGGCAACCAGGACATCGGAGTGCACGTCGTCGCGGGTGTGTCGAACGGTCTGACCGTCGAATACTACCGCGCGTCAACCGACCCGATGTACGACAGGTGGTGCATGGAGCCGCTGCAGGTCGACAACGGAGTCGTCCATCCGCCCGACAGGCCGGGCCTGGGTATCAAGCTGAACGACGAGGTCCTGGAGGACTACCGAGTGGGTTGAGGTCTTGGTGGGCAGTGTTTAAGATTTCACGTCATTCCCGCTTTCGGGAAAATGACGATTTATGCCGGACTTCGGGCTGAGCTTTGAGAAGGTCGATGCAGCCTGAAATCACACCTTCTCGACAGTGTCGCCGGCGCGAATAGTCCCCGACTGCACGACGCGGGTGTTGACGCCTCGCAGGCGCATGTCCTGACCCAGTGGGGTACTGACGAACCTGAGGGCGTCCTTGCCGAACCTGTCGGCGAACTTCACGCAGCCGGTGTGCGGCTTCTCGGAAATCTCGATTACCGCCGAGCCAATGGACAGTCGGGCCCCGGTCGGCAGGTTCTCCATGGTGATGTCCATGTCGACCACGAGCTGATCGCCCGAAAGCTGCCAGCGGTTCTCGGACTGCGCCATTAGGTCAAGTGCGCGGGAGTTGATGACCGTGACCTGGGCCTCGGGGTTCGAACTGCCGTCCGGAGTGCTCGCGCTTCCGCGGTCCATCCAAGTGTCGCCGACGAGACCAACATCGACGTCGAGAGCGCCCTCCGGCAGTACCTCGCGCTGATCAATGTCCGGCCGCCGCACGATCATCAGGAGTTGGCCGCTGTCCACGGGCGAACGGCGAATGTGGTCGAGCCCCGCTTCCAACTGCTCGGTATTCAGGTGACCGGCAACGTCTGCTGATTGGGTCATCTTTAGCCTTCCTCAGACTCCGCGGCAGGCTCCGCAGCCTCGCCCTCGGCGCCCTCTTCGCCTTCTGCGAGCTCCTCACCCTCGAGTTCCTCGTCGACAACCTCTTCCTCGATCTCGATCCTGGGCTCCTGCACAGTTACGAGCAGGTCGTCGTCGTCACGCAGTATTTCGCTCTCGCCTTCAAGTTCGATTTCGCCGACGCGAACCGCATCCCCGAACATCACAAGAGGAGTTACGTCTACGATGACCTCCTTCGGCATATCGAGGGGAAGGGCCTCAACCGGCAAAGTCTGGAACGGCTGGATAATGACTCCGCCAAGCTCCCGTACCGCCTCGGACTGTCCGATGAGGGTTATCGGGACCTCGGCGGTGACTCGCTCAGTAATGTCTACGCGCATGAAATCGACGTGAAGCAGAGACCCGTTGACGGGGTGCCACTGCACTTCTCGGACGAAGCAGATGTCGCTCCCGTCGGTGCCTTCGACATCCACCTCAACCGGGATATTCGCGCCTGCCTCATCGACAACCTTCCGCAGCATGCCGGTGGATGCCTGGAGCGTAAGCGAATCCATGCCCTTGCCGTAGTAGTGCACGGGCACAAACCCCGACCGGCGCAGGGCCCTGACCTTCTTGCCAACGACCTGCCTGTCCGACAGGGTAATGCTTGGTCGTTCGTTCGTTACCATCTTGAGAACCGTCCCTAATTTCTTTCACAAGTTGACCCCGAAACATCGGGGCCTCAATCGACAATTGTAGCACATTGAGAAGGGGGAGATTGCTCTGGTAAGGGCGATTCGCGAATCGCCCTTACTTTCTACCTACGCAATACTTTCTACTTGGGAATTATATACATTGCTTGACAGACCGGGCTAAAGCGTCAAGCGTGCCCCGAAACTGAAAGTCAAGTTAAACCCTCGCATGGTCGCTCCTAGGAATAACTATGTACGTGGGAGACACGTTCGCTGCATTCATCTACATTCGGGGAGATCATCCAGGACAACGCCGCATGTATTGAGTATGCGTTGGGACGGGAGCACATCACGGTGACCATGCGAAATCGAGGTTCAGAGGAGCTGGTCCGAACTGAATTCTCAGTTGCCAAGGCGAGCGAGATATTTGCTCGGACCGACTGGGAGGCCTGGAACTGTTCGTAGCCCTAGGGTGTAGATTCCCGGTCGCAGTTCGTGAAGTTCTGCTCAGCCTGTTCCAAATATGAGAGGAAGTCGAGGGCGTGCTCGTAGCGGTGCATCAGCCCTCGGGATCCGTCTATTATCGCTCTTTGTCCCACTTCCTCGTAAAACTGGTCATATTCCTTATTGCATCGTTCAGGCACATCAATGCCAGACGCCTTATCCATCGACAACCGCCACACGGCATCCCGTTGGACATCAATCATCGCTAGGATGGTCTCCAGTTGCTGCTCCACCCGGGCGCGATCATCATCGGTGGCGAAGATCGTTAACGTGACCGTCGCGGGGAAGTCACTACTGGACCACGACTCCTGCCGTTCGAGCCGTCGAACGCAGGATGTCAGGTCATTCTCGATCTCGTCGTAGAGTTCAATCTGCTTCCCTATGATGTCATAGGCTTCGCTCAAGTTGCGTAGGTCATTGCTCCTCGCAAGTGCAACAGCAAAGGCAGATTGTAAGAGCTCAGTCCGCTTTTTGAAACCCTTCCTCAAGGTGTCGCACGCTGTCCACATTTTCGAATTTTCGACCGCGGGTTGGATTTCGTCCATCTTGGTGGCGAGTGCAGCCTGTCGTTCTCCGAACTCAATAGACGTTGGTGACTTGCCTCCAAGGTCACCAGTTACTGCACAGCCCAGGCCAAGAAGCAGCGCCAGCGTACATATTACGATCAGTCTGAGCGCACCGACGTAAACCATTAGCTCACCTAAATCCCCTTACGAGTCGGCCCCCGACAGCTCCTGCGCGGCCTTCTTGCGACCGCGGCTGCCCAGCTTGGCGAGCCATATGCCAAGCTCGTACATCACGATGATCGGCACGGAAACGATGGTCTGGTTGATCGGGTCGAAGGTCGGGGTGATGATCGCTCCCAGGATGAAGGCCACAATCACGGCGTACTTGCGCTGCTTGGCAAGCCAATCGCCCGTCACCACGCCGATCTTCGAGAGGAAGAACGCGACTATCGGCGTCTCAAAGACCAGTCCCATCCATAGCAGGAGGGTAAGCATGAGGTTCGTGTACGCGCCGATGCTTGGGAGCGGAGTGGCGATGCCGCTGCCGAAACTCAACAGGAATCTCACCGCAGGGGGGAACAGCACCTGGTGTCCGAATACCGCGCCGGCGGCGAAAGCAAGGAACGCCGCGGGCACCAACGAGTACAGATAGCGACGCTCCTTGGGAGTCAGTCCCGGAGCGACGAACATCACGATCTGGAAGAGGACGAACGGCAGAGCAAGGATGAAGCCGGCAAGGAGCGAGACCTTGAAGGCTATGCTGATGAATTCAGTCAGGTGTGTGTAGATCGGCCCATCGTAGGGAGTCTGGTCGAACCCCTTCGCGGGCTCCATGAGTACGAGCAGGATCTGACGGTGGAACACGAACGCTATGGCCGTCGTCACGACCACTGCCAGCACCGACTTCGTGACGCGGCTCCGCAGCTCGTCAAGGTGCGACCCCATGGTCAGTCTGTTGCCGTCTTGATCGCTGCTCATGTGTCCCGGCCTTGGTTCTGCTCTACTTTGCCGGCGTCTCCGCCGCTACGACCGGAGCGGAAGGCTACAGGGCCATCGGCAACCGCTTCCTCATCCTGCGTCTCTCCGGCCTCATCCCCCGTCTCCTGATCGCTCCGAGGCGAAGACGCACGTGGTGGCTGGGCCTGCTCCTCATCTAGCACGATCTTCGGCAGCTCGTCCGTCATCCGGCGGACCTCTTTGGTGGCCTTCCCCATCAGCCGGGCGGCGTCAACCATCTTCTTCGGCCCCAAGAAGATGAAGGCCACCAACACGATGACAAGAATTTCGAGCGGACCCATTCCGAAGATGTTCATGCGACCGCCGCCTCGTTGGCGATGCGAACCGGGCAGTCTGATGGACACCGCTCCGGCGCTCGCCATTCCTGCTTCAGCCTCATGTCGACGCCGACCTCCGACATCAACCGCATTACTTCACATAACGGGAAGCCCACGACGTTGAGGTAGCAGCCGATCAGCCCCGACACGGGCGCGAACCGCTCGTCCTGTATGGCATACCCGCCCGCCTTGTCGAACGGCTCACCCGACTCGATATACGCCTCTATCTCGTCGTTCGAGTACTCTCGCATCACCACGTTGGAGCTCGTGACCGACGATGCCAGGAAGCCCTTGCGCGCGACGGCCACGCCCGTAACGACGCGGTGCGCGCGTCCTCGAAGCGACATGAGCATGTCCTTCGCTTCGGCCTCATCGACCGGCTTGCCGAGGATCTCTTCGCCCAGGACAACGGAAGTGTCCGCCCCCACCACGAGTGTCTCCGAATGTCCGTAGGACTCTACGGCGAGGGCCTTTTCCTGCGACAGGTCATTTACGTACTCTTCGGCGTCCTCGCCGGGGTACGGCGGGCGCTCGTCAATCCCGGGAGAGACGATCTTGACCTCGGCGTCGAGCGCCGCGATGATCTCGCGTCTGCGCTGCGAGCCCGACGCAAGGATAATGTTCGGCTCCAAAACCATGAGCCTATTGTAACGTTTCAAGCGACAAGCCGTGTGTTGACGCATAGGCGTACCGCGACTACACTCGTGCACACTCACGGAGCACCTAGGGTATGGACAACATCGGAAGCATAGGCGTGATCGGCGCGGGCCTCATGGGCCACAGCATAGCCATGAACTTCGCCGTGGGAGGACATGAGGTCGTCCTCATCGACACAACCGAGGAGAACCTCAGCAGGGCGATGGAGAACGTCTCCGCAACGCTCGGCGTGCTCCAAGAGCAGGGACTGGTGGACGAGGCGACTGCCCAGGCCGTTCCCGGACGCATACGAACGAGCACGTCGATCGAGGGCGCGATGGACGACGTGGGTTTCGTAATCGAGGCGGTGTTCGAGGACCTCGATCTCAAACGGCGCATCTTCGCCGACCTCGACACGCACTGCCCTCCTCACACTGTCCTGACCAGCAACACGTCGTCGTACATGACGAGCCAGCTTGCTCCGGCCACCGGACGCCCGGACAAAGTCGTCGTCGCCAACTGGTGGAACCCCGCGCACCTGCTACCGCTCGTCGAGGTAGTTCGCGGCCCCGACACCAGCGACGAGACCATCGAAATCACAAGGAGCGTGCTTGAGGGAATCGGGAAGCGGCCGGTCGTGCTGCAAAAGGAGTCGTTGGGCTTCATCGGCAACCGGATGCAGTTCGCGCTGCTCCGCGAGGCGCTCTCCGTCGTGGACAAGGGCATCGCGTCGGCTGAGGACGTAGATACGGTCGTCAAGACCAGCTTCGGAAGGCGGCTCGCGGTGGCGGGGCCGCTGGAAGTGTTCGACATCGCCGGATGGGACACCATCTCGCACATCATCGACGAGCTGTATCCCGACCTCGACACGAGCAGCGAAAACTCGCCCACGATATCCGCCATGCTGGAACGGGGCGACCTCGGCGTCAAGTCGGGACGGGGATTCTACGAATGGAACGACGAGGCGGTGTCGGACCTGAGGCAGCGGATCACCCATGCCCTATCCGCAATAGACCGCTTCGATGGAGGGACAGATGATTAACCGACTTCACCACACCGGGTTCGTTGTTCACGACCGTGACAAGTCCGTCGCCTTCTACCGCGACGTGGTCGGCCTGAAGCTCATCGCAGAGTACGAGCGCATCGGACCCGGCATCGACGCCGTCATCGGCTACGAGGACACGCACCTGGTAATCGCCAATCTCGACCTTGGGGGCGGCCACATCCTGGAACTGATCCAGTACCTCAACCCGCCTCCCAATGAGCGGCCAACCAAGGAGCGCAACACCATCGGCGCTCCGCACCTGGCGATCCTCGTTGACGACATCGAGGCCGTGCAGCAGAGGCTCATCGACGGCGGCGCCAAGCCCGTCAACCCGCCCGCAGAGCTTGCCCCCGGCCGCGTCGCCTGCTACATCCAAGACCCCGACGGCAACTGGCTGGAGCTGCTGCAGCTCAGCTAGGATATATCTGTACCATACCTCTATCGTGGGAATAAGTGACGAACAATGAACTTCGATGTCGACTTACACCTCGACGCAGCAGATCGCACCGTGTCGTCGCCGGAACGCGATGGAAAACCCGCGCGGGCGATCACCCTTTCTCGCAGCTACGAAACGACGGTCAAGGACCTGTGGGACGCCGTGACGAACGGTGAGCGTATCCCACACTGGGCCATGCCGATCAGCGGCGATCTTGAACTCGGAGGCCGCTATCAGTTGGAAGGCAACGCGGGAGGTGTGATCACGTCGTGCGAACGGCTGTCACATTTCGGCCTCACGTGGGAATTCGGCGGCGACGTCAGCTGGGTGGACGTACACGTCTCGGACGAAGGAGCCGGACGGACGAGACTTACGATCACGCACACCGCCCCCCATTCCGAACACTGGGACACCTACGGACCGGGCGCGGCGGGCGTCGGCTGGGAGTTGGCGCTCTTGGGCCTCGCCTTTCATTTCGAGCAGCCGAACGATCCAAAGCCTGACGAACTGGCCTTTGTCACCTCGCCCGACGGCAAGGCGTTCATCACCGGAAGCAGCGAGAGTTGGGGGCAGGCTTCAATTGCGGCCGGAATGGACCCCGACAACGCGCTCGCGGCGGCAAGGCGCACGACAGGGTTCTACACGGGCGAACCGGCCTGATACACCTGCATCGTCAGGCAGTCACGATGCGCTGCCAGATCTCGATAGGCGGCCTTCTCAATAGACTCCGGGCAATATCCTGTACTTCACCCGCGCCTTGTACTCAGCCCACTTTTCCTCGCCGTATTTCTCGGCGCAGTGCTTGTCGTCATCCCGTTGGCGGAAGGTGAACAGCGTCACGATGAAGACGAAGTAGACCCATGCCCAGGGATTGGTGAAGTGACCGAATACCAAGGCTATGGACAGGGAAAGGAACCCCTCTCCCAGGTAGTTGAAGTGGCGGGCGACGCCCCATAGTCCGCTGCACAGGATCTTGCGGTCGCCCGCCTCGATGTACTCAGGCTCGATGATGCCGAGGAACTTGCGGTCGGGCCATCGCTTGAACGTGTACTTCTGCATATTCGCGCCGCGTGAGATGCTCCATCCAAACAGGAATAGCGCAGCCGTCCCAATGAGCCAGATGTACGTCACAGTCGACGAGAACCCGGGGTCTGGATGTACCGCCATTCCCCACAACGGGAGGATGAACAGCCATCCGTAGACTATGAGTCCGCCCCAGAACAGCATGAAGCCGAGCCTCTCGTGAATGAGGTCGTAAGTATAGAGCTGGACGCGCTCGAAGACGAAGTAGTCCAGTATGTAGAAGGTGAAGAACCCCGCGTACAGGAACACGCCCGGATTGGAGTTTTCGCCAAAGAGATCGTAGTGGTACGCGGCCCCGGAAAGGGCGTTGAGCGACAGCATCGTCCCGCCGACGACATAGAAGTACATCTTCACGTCGAAGCGGCTGTTGAAGAACGTCAACTCCTGCACCCGCCCGGTCCACAATTCCGCGATGGGATTCTTGTCCTCGGTCTTCGGCTGGGTGTACACCGCAAGTACCGCAAAGATCGCGGTGAAGACCGTTCCTCCCGCTACGGCGTAGACGGAGGAACGGTAGAACCAGTCGCGTCCCATCCCGGTGAGATCGAGGGCCCACACGATGAGCGCGATCGCAAACACGAGGATGCCGTTCAGCCGGTATTGGCGGGGTTCGCCGGTGTCGGGATTGATCACGTATCCGGGGACACGCCTTGCCGGCAAAATCATCTGTGCCGCAAAGAACACAATGAAGATCGCCAGTGGGGTGAGGAACCCTGCAACCGCTTCCATGCCGGAAAGCTCGAAAAGGTGGCTGATGCCGAGCCATTCGATCATGACCGAGTACCCCCTTCTCCTGTTATGCGGTAATTATGGATAGGCGTACAGACGAGGTCAACAGCACACGCCGGGCGAGCGGCAACACTCAGCCGTCCACCTTCCGAGGATTCTTGGGGTAACATCCAATGGCTGGAATGCAACGGGCTGGTGCAGGTAGGACGTGGAGGAGATGATTGAAGCAATCGCAGCCTCACCGGAACTTGGCGGGGAACAAAACTCCACTCCATTTCGTCATACGGAATAGAGCCGCAAGATCTTTCAAAGAGGTGACCCTTAACATGAGAGCCGCGATAGCCGGAGCCATCACACTCTTCCTCCTTCTCGCATTCATCATCGCCTGCGGAGAAGACGCACCGTCTCCAATGCCAACGCAGACGGCGCCCACTGCCGTACCGATGCCGACTGCAACCCCTTCGCAAGTGGAGCCGCCCCCCGAACCATCACCGATCGCAACTTCTACTCCGCCAACGCCAACCTCTGTGCCAGCGCCGACGGCAACCCCAATTCAACCGTCTCCTACTGCTGAACCAATCACCGAGGTGTCCGAGACCTCCAAGGTTACGGGCACCATCACGTACCGCGAGCGGATCGCTCTGTCACCTAACGCAGTGGTGGAGGTGAAGCTCAGCGATGTATCGCTGCAGGACGCGCCGTCGGTCACGATAGAGGAACTGACAATCCGAAACCCCGGACAAGTCCCCATTTCCTTCGAGATCGAGTACGACTCCGATGAAATCGACGAGAGGTTCACGTACGCCATCCAGGTCAGGATCATGGAGGGCGACGATCTTGCGTTCATAAACGACACGGCCTACGACGTCATCACGCGCGATAATCCCCATCACGTGGACATGGTCCTCGTACGGGTGGGCGGGGGCCCCAGTGAACCCGAACCCACAAGCGAGGCGATGGTTGAGACGCCTGCCCCTATCGAGAGTGTGGAGGTCGTCGTGTCGGACTCCGACCCGAAGGAATACTCGCTGCGAATCGTCTCAGGACTTCCCAGCGGCTGTGCCAAGTTTGGAGGCTACGAAGTGGACCTCGAAGGAACCGACATTGTCGTCAACGTAATCAACCTCATGCCGTCCGGGCCGGTCGCATGTATAACGGTATACGAGACACACGAGTTCGAGATCAATCTGGGCAGCGACCTGACGCCGGGCGAGACCTACACAGTGATAGTCAACGGCGAACTGACAAGCTCATTCCTGTTCCGCAATGATCGCATTGGTTCTTGGATCTTGGAGCAGTCTCCGATTGAGAACATCGAAGTAGTCGCCTCGGAGTCGAATCCACCCGCCTACTCCCTCAACGTACACTCAGTCCTGCCGCAGGGCAGTAGCTGCTCGGTCTTCAACGGTTACGACATTTCACGCCGGGGACACGGCGCCATCGAGGTGAAAGTTACCCATCTGAGGATAGCGCCGGGGCAGCTAGTCCCCTGCACCGCCGACCTCCCGTCGGTGATAACCGAGATACCGATTGGATCCGACTTCATTCCCGGGGAGCAGTATTCGGTCACCGTCAACGAAAAGGCAGCGACATTTACCGCGGGGGCAACCACCTTCGAAATAGGTCCATGCCGGATGACGAGAGCTGCCCAACTTCCCATCGAGTTCGAGTACAGGGGCACAATCCCGACGGGATTCGACGGCATAAACAAGGCCGGCTGCACCTTCACGAAGCCGGTTGAGACCGTGACCGTTGTCATAACCGGCCCCGCTGACCACACGGAGGTGTTCACCCTCACCGAGCCCAGCACCGAGGTCGCCTTCCCGCTGCCTGAGGGGACGCTATCCATCACCACACGGGAGATAGTCCCGCCGGGTATCTACAAGCGCGAGATAACCGTCACGTCAGTGGACGGGGAGATTCTCCTCATCAGCGGCCAGCTTGGTGTGCTCCCGACCGTGACAATCCTCGACCCTGAAAAGTGACGACGCTTCGCGATACCAGCGCGCTTGAGGGACACCAACGGCATAGCCGAAAGTGTCATCATCGCGCGCTGGAATTGCGGGTTGAAGCCGCGACGCCGGGACGGACAAGGTCGCGAAAATTCGCACCGAAGATCGTCTTGGACTTGCAGGCCCATTATCGTCCCGTAGCCTCCCGACGCTTGACGGGCATGAAGAACCTCCTTAGGGTTGTCACAAACCGGATCGCACCGCGTTTACGAAAAGTACAGGTTTCAATTGCAGGGGCCGCCGCTGAGTGGCTTCCTTTCTCGACAGGAGGACACCATGCCAATATCCCAGGAGATTGATCTCTACTGGCAGAAGATCTGCAACACTGTTGATGAGCTCGTCTCCTGCCTCGAGGGTCTCGACAGCGAAGCCCTGAATTGGAAGCCTCTCGACGACGCCAACAGCCTTTACGTTCTGGCCACCCACACGATGGGCAACGTACGGTTCAACTGCCTGAACGTGCTGTGCGAATTGCCCATCACTCGCGACCGAGATGCCGAGTTTGTAGCTTCGGGCGCCTCATCCGCAGAGATCGTATCGCGCTGGAACGAGCTAAAGGGACAGATCTCCAATGCCATCGAGGAACTACCGCCGTCCGAACTCGACCGAGAGCGGGACCATGCCAACTATGGGTGCATAGCCGGCCGCGAGTTGCTTGTAATCGTGGCGCGCCATGCAGCCGAGCACTACGGCCAGGCCCAGCTTACCCGCGATCTCGCTAAGGCTCGATAATCAGGCTAGCGTCTCTAGTTGGGCTGCAGCGATGGAGCCTTCAGCGGCGGGGCGAGCTGGTGCGGTTCGAGTTGGAAGGCCTCCTTGCGGTAGACCTGCAGGCGGTACGACTCGAAATCGGGCACCCACATGAGTCCTTGCTCGTCAACGCGGACTGAGCGAGGCCCGCGGAACATCTTCTCCGTCTCAAGATCTGCCATGGTGCGAAGGCGGACCGTGCGGAGGCGTGTACGCATGGCGGCGATGGCGGGTTCCGAAAGCGTCGCGTCGCCGGTGAACTGCTGCACGTACCTGCCCTCCGGCGTGAAAAGCTGGATGCGGTTGTTGCCCCAGTCGCAAACGTAGATATCGAAGTCGTGGTCGACGGCGATTCCGGCAGGACGCACGAACTCTCCCTTGCCGGCGCCGGTCCTGCCGAACTCGAAGATGAACTCGCCATCGGACGTGAACTTCTGCACCCTGTCGTTGCGCCAGTCGGACACATACACGTCACCGTCGTCGTCAAGGGCAACGCCCCACGGCATGTTGAACTCCCCCGCGCCGCTGCCGAAGCCACCCCAGCCATTCAGGAAGTGTCCGCCCTTGGTGAAATGCTGGACGCGGTGGTTCATCGTGTCCACGACGTAGAGGTTCTCGTCGGCGTCGAAGGCTATGCCGGCAGGACGGTTCAACTGGCCGTCCTCGGTGCCGTACTCGCCCCAGCGACCGAGGAATTCACCCTCCTTGGAGAATATCGAGACCGTGTGACATGCCTCGTCGGACACGTAGAGATTGTCCTCACGGTCGAGGATGACCTGCACCGGCATGAAGAGCTCCCCTTCCGGCACGGATATCGCTTCTCCCGTGCTTCCATATTCGACACCGAACGCTCGATCGCCGATCGTGCCGAGGTCCTCATGGTCTATGTTGGTAATGCGAATCGGCGCGCTGCCGAGCACGTAGACACGGCCGTCACCGCCGAACGCCACGTCCAATGGGTCATCGATCACGCCCTTGACCCCGACGGTCTTCATGTACGGGAATCCCGCTCTCAACAGTGCGTATGGCTGTGGCATAGAACTCTCCCTTTTAAATGACCCTTTGGGTCCTGCGGATCAGTCCACTATTTGGGCGTCGGCAATATACAGGCGTCTCGCGGAACCCTCGCAGGTGATCAGACGTCCCTCGAACTGCACCTCGTCACCTATGCGCCCGCCGATATCGTCGGCGGCCTCAATGGGCAGCTGCACGAACGCTCTGACCGCGCGGCTCCCGTACTGCTGCTTCACTTCATAGACGTCCAACTCGGCCTTCGTTCCGCCGCCGTCACCGAAATTGAAGTCGTACGAATAGGCGCTCGCTCGACGGTCTGTACCAATCCATCGGACTGTAACGTCCTTGTACCGCTCGTCGAAGAGCCTGTTGGTCTGGTAGCTCATCATCTTGGGATTGAACAGTTCCTCGCAGACCGACGCAACATCAAGTCGCAGGTCGGCAGGAGGCTCGATCGAGGGGGCAGCGGGCTCAGGCACACTGGGAGCGGGCGCCGTTGCAACAGGTTCCTGCGGAGGTGCAGGTACCACGGGTTCAGGGCGCTTGGATTCCTCCACCACTTCCGGGACGGACGCGACCGATGGTACAGGTTTGGGAGGCGCGCTCGTAATCAGTGCAGGTTCCGGCGCGCTTGGAGCAGGGGGTGCAATTGCCGGCTCCGGCGGTTCCAGTACGTCCGATATCCTCAGTGGCGTAGGACGAGAAGCTGGCTGAGGCGTGCTCGGCTTCCTGGGAGTCTCGACAATTCTCATGGAAGTTGGCCTGGGGAGTGGAGGCGCCGGTCTCGCCGTCGCAGACCTTTTTCGTTGGGTCTGGGGACTTGGCCGCGCACGTCTGGTCCTTCTCGCGACCGTCGCGGAAGCAGGGTTCTCATCAATGGCCCTGTTGACCTGCACTATCAACTCTAGCGCCATGGACAGCAGTGACTCCTGTTCCGATGCCAGTTCCTGACGGCTCTCCTCAGTCGACAAGTCACCGGCAGCAAGCGCAGCGACGTGCTCTCGCTGCTGGACATATCGCTGCATTCCTGTAAAGAAATTCCTATTAGTCTCCCTCTTGGAGAGACTCGGAGCAGTGTTCCATGCCGACGCAGGTTCCGTCACTTGGCCCCCGCCATTTACCACGTCCATCAACTCTTCCTGTATTGGATACCACATCCTGTTCAGAACGTCGGCCTCCCCAAAGTGCTCCACAAATTCTTCGGGCTTATTGACGGACCTCAATAGCAGGAATGTCCCGATAGTGAAGAAAATGGAGAATATCGCTATATAGATTGCCACTGCTGCGGAAAGGAAGTTGTGCACCATCGTCAGAAAGATGGCGCCGGAAACGGCAGCGATGATTATGATGGTCCTATATCTGTAGGTCATTATCGGACTCGTAGAGGTTATTCTCGACGCAGTAAGAGATGCTCGGCGGCGTGAACGGGGTTCTCTCCCTCACGACGATTTGGTCAAAGCTGCTTTGGTACTTCCCACCGTACGCGGTGTCCATCCGTTCGGCCATCATGCCACTTCGAGCCTACGGACTAGACTAAGGGAACCAAGTCCTCAGCAGCGTGTACGGCTGTAGGAACCTCCTCTCCTTTCAAACGATGTAGGGATCAGTCCACCAACTGTGCGTCGGCAACGTACAGGCGTCTCGCGGAGCCTTCGCAGGTCATGAGACGGCCCTCGAACTGCATCTCCTCACCGGTTCGCCCGCCAATAGCGTCCGCGGCCTCCACGGGAAGCTGCACGAATGCGCGAACCGTACGGCTCCCGTACTGCTGTTTCACGTCGTAGATATCGAACTCCGCCTTGGTTCCTCCGCCGTCCCCGAAGTTGAAGTCGTACGAGTAGGCGCTCGCGCGCCTCATCGTGCCCGTCCACCGGACGGTTGCGTCCTTGTACCTGTCGTCGAACAGGCGATTGGCCTCGTAGCTCATTATCTTGGGATTGAAGAGTTCATCGCACACCGACGCCACGTCGAGGCTCAGGTCGCCCGTCTGTGCGGCTGGAGTAGCAGGCTCCGGCACACTGGGAGTTGAGGCAACAACGGCAGGTTCAGGCGGCTTGACCTCTTCCACCACTTCCGGCACCGTCGCAACGCTGGGAGTGGAAACGGGTGGAACTGCCGGCTCCGGAACAGGCACAGGCTCGCTGGGAGTTGGAACTTCTATCACCGGAGCCGAAGGCCCTGGGGTGTCCGCGACGCCGGAAGGTGCAGGCGCGGGGCTCTCAACGGGGCTCCTCACCGTGGCGGACGCGGGACGCGACGGCATCGGCCGCCTGGCACGTGAAGATACAGTCGTCTTCGATGGAGCAGGTCTGGTTACCGTGCTCGGCCGTGGCTTTGCAACGCCGGATGCTGCCCTCGATCCGGTGGCAGCGGCTCTCGTCGGTTGGGCCCCGGTTGCCGCCCTTGAGGCTCCTGCGCCTCCGGCAGTCTGCTTGGAACCCGACAGGAGTTCGACGCCTTTCCTTGCCTCTTCAAGCAGCTCCCTGCTCATGAATAGCAGCTCCTGCTGGTCCATTTCCTGCCGTTGCCGCATTTCTTCCGAACTGGACTTTCCGACCACGAGGGCCGCGACTTTCGCTCGCTTATTGACGTACCGCTCCATTCCTTGGTGGAACGTTGCGGGCGTCTCCTGCTTGTAGAGGTTCGGTACTGCGGTCCAGACCGACAAGGACGACGTCACCTTGCCGCCCATCCTCACCACTTCGGACATCTCGTCTCGTACGGGTATCCACATCTTGTACAGCCGGTCGGTCTTCCCCTCCTTCTTCACCCGTACTTCGGAATTGCCGACTATCTGCGTAACCACGTACCACGCGCCGACGATGATGACGACCAGGATGACCGCAACCGGAGGGGAAATAACAAAGGCCGGCACGAACAAGATTACGCCCACGACGATGGCGATGTTCCTGAGCGTGGTGTTATTCATAACGCAACTCGCCTAGTTGAACACCGAAAGCTGCTCGAACGTGCCGCCCACAATCGGTTTGGAGTCCAGGCCGAGGTACTGCTCGAGTATGGTCGCGTAGAGGCCCCGGAAGTCATAGGTGTGGGCAAGGTCCTCGCCGTTGGCGAGCTTTGGCTGCTCCAACGATGGGTACTCGGCGTACATCCCGCCCGACACCATGTTGCCGATCAGGAACGCGCCGCCGCCGGAACCGTGGTCGGTTCCCGATCCGTTGTCCGCCAACCTCCGTCCAAATTCCGTCCAGACGAGCATGAGCACGTTGTCCGCCGCGTCGTGCTCCTCGAGGTCCTGGAAGAAGTCGGCGATGCCGCGTGACAGCTCGACCATGTCCTGCTCATGCGTCATCTCCTGCCGCGAGTGGGTGTCGTAGTCGCCGTGGCTCGTGTGGAAGACCCTCGTGCCAAGGTCCGCCAGGTGCACGCGGGCGATGTCGCGCAGGCTCTTTGCCAAGGGGTTCGACGCGTACTCCACGTCCGACTTGTACATCGCCGGGGCCCTCTTGAGGTCGTCAGCCCCGCTGAGGACGCCCTGTCCGGTCTCCGAGAGATAGTCCATCACCGGCCCTGTGCCCGCCACCGGAGCGTACATGTTCTTGAACCGCTCCAGTGACAGGCTTCTCCGGTCGGGATCGGATATGCTCGTCATGATGCCGTAGTTGTCGAGGTCGGCTACCGACGTTACCGGCACACCCTTCGACACGAACGACTGCGGCAGTCCGCGTCCGAAGTTGACGCCCGTAAGGGAATTCTCCTTGTCGGGGTCCATCTCGCCGATGGCCTGTCCCAGCCAGCCCTCGGTGGCGATGGTGTCAGGCTCGCACGTCTGCCAGATGTACGTGCTGCGGAAATGAGACCTGCTGGAGTTCGGGTACCCGACTCCCTGCACTACCGCCATCTTGCCCGCGTCGTACATGTCCTTGAGCGGCGCGGCGTGGGGGTTGAACGCCAGCGTGTCGTCGATGGGCAGCACCTCGTTCTCGGAAAATGCCAGGCCCGGACGCACGTCGTGGTACAGCGGGTTCGTGTAAGGAATGACCGTGTTCATGAAGTCGTTCCCGCCGACCAACTGCACGATTACCAATACGGGATCACGCTCTGCGGTTGCCATTGTGGTTCTCCTTTCGTGAGAACGCTTGCGATGCTACACTGCGCTGCCCAACAACCATACGACTTTGGAGGGTCCCATGAGCCTGCCAACGACCATGTACCCGTACTTTGCGTACCGCGACGGAAGAGAGGCACTTCGTTGGCTCGCAGACGCCTTCGGTTTCAACAAGACCGTCGAGGTGCCGGGCCCAGACGGTGCGATACTGCACGCCGAGATGACCTTCGGAGACGCAGGCATCATGCTCTGCACGGCGGGGGCGGAGCAGGGCGAGGGCAGCACCGCGCGAATGCCGTCGGGAGTCGGAATCTACGTCAATGTCGAGGATGCCGACGCCCACTGCGAACGCGCCAAGGCCGCCGGAGCCACGGTCGTGACGCCACCATTCGACACCGAGTGGGGAGCGCGACAGTATCAGGTCCTCGACCTCGACGGGTTCGAGTGGACGTTCGGGAACTATCGTCCCGGCGGCTAGCTGTGTCACACTCAAACTGCACACCTCATGAGACGGCGCTGGCCGTCTATCCGAATTGAAATTCGCGGGTCGACACGATCAGTTGAAGCATGTTGACGATGCGCTCGTCTGTCACCGTACGGTTGCCGTTGAAGACTATGTCGCCATCAACCGCCGCCTCGGCGATGAGCTCCTGCCGTGTGTCATCCTCCACCTCGACCGGCCCGACAAGATCGAGGCATCCGTCTACAAGCTCTTCAGGCGTCAGCGTGCTGCCGTTCCGACGACCCAAACGGTCGATGATGGACCGAATCCCCGGCTTGTCCGGATCGGACACTTCCTCGACTGCGAAGTTCACGCGCTCGTTGAGCGTGCCTCCGTTTATCCAGCCTGATCCGGTCTGCCAGCCCTCGACCGTCAGGGGCGACATGAGCATCTGTCCCATCAGGGCGGTCGCCTGAGCGTACCGGTCCATGCCCGGATTCGGCTCGCGGTACGTGCCCACGAGTTTCAGGACGTTGCCCACCAGCTCGGTCGGACTCTTGACCTTGGCGAACCTCGCGTTCTTGAAGAAGTCCGAGTTGAACAGCACCTGCAGCATGTGGGCGATGTTCCCGCCAGACTCGAAGTAGGCCGCCATGAGCGTGTCGATGGCCTCAGGGTCCTGTGGCGGAATCTCGTTCCACGCGGCCACGGGCGGCTCGTCCGCAACGAAGAAGTTGTACAGGTGCCGGGCAATGAACCGCGCCGTCGCGGGCTGCTCGACGACCATTTCGATAACGTCGGTGCCGTCCAACGCGCCCGTCACCCCAAGGAACGTCTTCTCGCCGTAGTCGTGGTCGGCCTCGCGAAAATCGAACTCGGTCGCCCACTTGCCGTACGGAACCGCGCCGTGCGCGGGCTGAACGAAGCTCCAGCCCGTGAAGGCGTAGGCCGTGCTCTTGACGTCCTCCTCCGTGTAATTGCCGACCCCCATGGAGAACAGCTCAAGAAGCTCGCGCCCGTAGTTCTCGTTCGGCTCGTCCTTGTGGTTCTCGTTGTTGTCGAGCCAGAACAGCATCGACGGGTCCTTCGAGAGCTCCAGCAAGACCGTGTGGAAGTCGGACATGCCTACCCGCCTGAACATCTCAAGCTGGCGCCGGTTCGTCCTCGGATGAGCCGACTTGGAAGGCGCGCAGGCGAACACTTGGTGCCAGAAGAGAGAGATCTTCTCCTTCAGTGGTCGCTGGGAGTTGACCATGTGGAATATCCACTTCGCCTGCGAGTTAGACCCCGGCGCGCCGATGCCGCGATAGTACCGCAGCAGGATGTCCTCGTTGTCGTCGGTCGACTGCTCTTCCGGCAGGGGCCCGTGCAGGTACGGGTGGATGATGTCCGGGTCGCCTCGCGAAAACCGCTCCGGGTGGACCAGGTCGTCCACGACGGACTCGTAGCCCTTCTCAACCAGCGCTTCCAACTCGTCTCGTGTCGCGCCCATCCCGGCCCGCCGCATCAAGTGTGCCATCAGGGAAATCTCGGTGGTCGACATGCTCTCCTCCTACAATCTCATCGCATATCGTGACACTACGCTGACGATATGCAGGATTGTGGCACATGCGTAGTACAAGGTCAATTCGCGATAGACGCTTTCGAGGTACCGTTAATGCCCTAGTCATTGTCACTGGGCACTGCACGTACCCTCCATCCCAAAATGGCGGAGCTAGAGCCTTGTGATACCATGTTGCCTTGACTCAAGACCCAGCTGCGGGAGGAGAACGTGTCCGAATCGAGCGAGCGAGTTACATACGCGAACGTTGAAGGGGCCGATGAGGTATTCACTTCTGAGTTTCTGGAGTACTTCGTCGCGGCGCACGACAAATTCGTAGGTCGCGTACACGAATTACGCGCCAAGCGGGCCGAGGTGCTCCGCCGCGCCCTTGAAGACGGCGTCCTGCCATCACACCCGCCCGTCTCGGAGATCAACACCACCGACTGGAACGTGCCCCCCGTGCCGGAGGACCTGCGACGACCCGGCATCGAGATAACCGGGCCGGCGTCGGTGACCAACATGTTCATCAACGCGCTGAATCCAGGCCCTGAGGGCGAGCGCGCCGTCGGCGACCTCGACGACGACGAAGACGCCGCAGGACACCGCCTCGTCGACACCGTGACCGCAGCCCGCAACCGTCTCGGCGCGGTCGAGCGGACGCTGGAGCACCGCGACGAGGCAAGGGACCGCCACTACACGATCCAGGACGGCGAGCTGCCGTTCTTCATGCACCGCGAGCGTGGACTCCACCTCGACGAGCCGGAGATGACCATCGACGAGCAGCCCGTCTCCGCGGCCATCCTCGGCACTGGCCTCACCGTGTTTCATGCCGGTCGCGCGCAAATGTCGCGAGGGCAAGGCCTCTACTTCTACCTGCCCAAGATGGAGTCAGCCGAGGAAGCAGGTTTCTGGCGCGACTTCTTCGATTTCAGCAAGGAGTACCTGGGTCTCGGTGACGAGGACGTAATCCGCGGGATACCACTCGTCGAGTCCCTGCCCGCCGCCTACCAGATGGAGGAGATGCTTCACGCCCTCGGGCCCTACGCAGCGGGATTGAACGCCGCCCGCTGGGACTTCAAAGCCAGTATCTTCGAGTACATCATGGCCGACCCGAACCAGGTCTGGCCCGATCGCTTCGGCGTCGACATCAAGACGACCCCCTTCCTCGCGACGATCTTCCGACGCCTCGTGGCCATCTGCCTCAAGCACGGCGCCGTCCCCATCGGCGGCATGGCAACCGCCCTGCCCTCACGCGACGACGAGGTGAACGCTGCTGCAGCCGTCTCCATCACGGCAGACAAGGAGTGGGAGGCCAACCAGGGGTTCCTGCGCGGCTGGGTGGCGCACATCTTCCACATGAAGACCGCCGCCGACCCGTTCAAGAAGCTCCGCGCGACAGGATGGGAACCGCCCCCAGAAGCGCATAACCCTGACAACTACCCGGTCAGGATCGAAGTGCCGGAAGGCCCGATCACCGTGGAGGGCACCCGCCGCAACGTGCGCATGGTCATCGAGTACATTGAGGGCTGGCTGAACGGGCGGGGAGCCAAGGGCATCGACAGCCTCGCCGGTAAGCCCGGAGTTCACGGACCGCTCATGGAAGACCTTGCCACCGGACGCATGTCCGCCGCGCAGATCGCCCAGCGCATCATCCACGCCGCCGCTGACACCGAGACCGGTACCATCCACGACTTCGCCCTCGTCAAGCAGCTCTTCCTCGACGAGATTGACGACATCCTCCGTCTCCTGAAAGAAGAGGTCGAGGAGGGCAACGAGTCCCACCAACGCCTCTACGACGCGGCGGACGTTCGGTACCGCAAGGCCGGCAGAATCGGCATGCGGTGGGTGAAGAACTACACCGACTTCGACTTCAGGAGCATGGGCTCGTACAGCCGCGCCGACCTCGAGGAAGTAGCCGCCACCGAGGATGCGTTCTAAGGACCACTTCAACGAAATGCCCGTTCACCCTGAGCAGTGTTATGCCCCGCGCCGGGGCCGTGCCGGAGTGTCAGTAACTGCCGTGCAGCTTCGAGATAGTACGTTCGTCCTGAGCCTGTCGAAGACCCTCTTATCCCCTCTCCCGTCGTGGGAGAGGGCTGGGGTGAGGGCGATTTCCCAACGTAGGAGTTAGCCCGTCGAAGGGCTCCCCACGATCGGAATCGGTTGACTCAGGCGGACATTCCCTAGGAACCGCCCCTGCCGCCCCGAAACCTATCGAGGAATCGTCGCGCGCCGTGCGTGCGCTGCTGACCCTCCGACGCCTGTTCACCGTCCTGCTCCCGCCTGCCCTGGTGGCCCTGTGGGAAACGCGAACCACGACGGCTCCTGCTCCAGATATCAGAAAAGTAGTCGGGCGTGAAGAAGTGTCGCTCATCCGCGACAGCAGCAAGCTCTTGTGACAAGTTGGCAGTAAAAGCCGCGACCTCGACGTGCTTGCCCATGTTCTTCACGGTCTCCACGGCATACGCGAAGTCGCCGTCCCCGCTTACGAGAATAGCTACGTCATACAGGTCGTCCCACGCGAACTTAAGCAGGTCGGTCGCGACCATGATGTCAACGCCCTTCTCCACCGCCACCTGACCCCGCATCTTCGAGGTGCCGAGCCGCGTCTCGACGTATGGCGTGTTGTTGAGGGCCGTCAGGAACTTCTGCTGGTCCTGGAATGCCTGCGGGTCGCGATCGGCGTCGCGGAGCACATTGTAGTAGTAGATGCGGAGCAGGTCCCGTCCATCGTTCAGCCGCTGCCCCAGCGCGGCGAAGTCCACGTCAAATCGTCCGCAGTTCTCCTGGAGACTGTGATAAAGATTGCTCCCGTCGATGAAGATGGCTACCCGATCCCTGCGTCCACCGCCTCGATTGTTTCGACGGTTCGTCATAATACCTCCCTAGTCTGTTACTTGGCTCATAAATCTATCGATACGCAAATCACCCCTTCAATTGCGGCAACTCTTCAATCAACTCACGGAATGAGTCGTCCAATATGTTCACTATCGCGTCTATATCATCGTTTGTTACACAGAGCGGCGGCGAGATATTCAAAAACTGTCCTGTCGGCCTGAGAATCATTCCCCGATCATAGAACTTGTCGCCGAGACGGCCCTGCACCCGTAGCGCCGGGTCGAAGTCGGCCTTCGTCTCGTGGTCGGCGACCATATCGACGGTATTCATCAGCCCGATGCCGCGCACGTCGCCGATGAACGAATAGTCCTCTTGAAGCTCCCGGAGCTGCGACCGGAAGTACTCGCCCATGCGCTTGGAGTTCTCGACGAGGCCCTCCTCCTCGATGATTTCGAGGTTCTTCAGCGCGGCAGCGGCGGCTACAGGGTGGCCGCCGAAGCTGTTTGCCATGCGGAAGTAGTTGTCCTCGCCCTCGAAGGCGTCCGCGATCTCCTTCTTTGCCACTGCGGCTGCAAAAGGCAGATAGCTGCTCACGATACCCTTGGCCGATCCCATCACGTCCGGGACGATGTCCCAGTTCTGTATCCCAAACCATTCGCCCGAGCGACCATACCCGCAGATAACCTCGTCCGACACCAGCAGGACGCCGTAGCGGTCGCAGATGTCGCGTATCATCGGCCAGTACTCGTCTCCGGGTACGGCGTTGCCCGCGTTGCTGGCGATCGGCTCGCCGATGAACGCCGCAATCGTGTCGGGGTTATGAGCGATGATGAGTTCCTCGACCTGCTGCGCGCAGTACACCGCGGAGTCCGACGCATTCGTCGCTCCCGACTCACACCGGTACGGGTTCGGCTGCGGGGCGTAGATCATGCCGGGATAGAACGGCTCGTAGTCTGAGCGGTCGGCGGACGCGTTGCCAGCCATCGAGAGAACGCCGCCCGTCGCCCCATGGTACGAGTTGCGACGGCTGATGACCTTGTACCTGCCCGGCTCCCCGTTGCGCCTGTGGTAGGCCCGTGCGATCTTGACCGCCGTCTCCGTAGACTCTGAACCGCCGTTGACGGGGTAGACCCGCTCCATTGACCCCGGCGCGATCTCCGCGATCTTCTCCGAAACACGGATGAGCGGCTCCGTCGCCGCGCCGGGAGGCTGGAACGAGAGCTTCCGCATCTGCTCGCGCGCGGCCTCGGCGATCTCCTTCCTGCCGTACCCGACGTTCACCGAGACGTACCCGCCGTTCGGGTCGATCCAAGTGCGGCCCTCCGAGTCCTTCACCCGGATGCCGTCGCCCTCGACCATGATGACCGGCTCTCCCTGCTCGGCCATGTCGATCCAGCCCTGGTTGTGCATCCACAGGTAGTCGAGCGCGGCCCGGCGGAGCTCTTCTGTTTTCGACAGTGCGTTCATCGGCTTGCCGTGCTCCTCCTCAACCTTCAGGCCATCGACGCGATGCCCAACTCACCCTCGATCTCCCAGAGAGCAAGGTCGATCCCGTGCATGATCTCGTCGATCTCGGCGTGTGTAATCGTTAGAGGCGGTGTTATCGGTATGACGTTCCCGCGGACCGGAAGAATGAGCCCATGCTCGCTGAACTTGGCCGTCATTCGTTCGGACATCCGCAGTTCAGGATCGAACCCGGCCCTCGTGGCGCGGTCGCTCACCAGCTCGATGGCGCACAGAAGACCCAGGCCTCGAACGTCTCCGACGATGGGATGGTCGCCGATCAGAGTAGTCAGCGACTCCAGGAGATACTCTCCCGTCTGCGCCGCGTTCTCGACCAGCCCCTCCGACTCGACAATCTCGATGCTCTTCAGCGCGACCGCCGCCGCCACCGGATGTCCCGCAAACGTGAAGACGTGCCTGAAGAAGGAGTCCGTCCCCGCGAAGCGGTCTGCTATCGCCGTCGTGGCCGTGGTCGCGCCGATCGGCATGTACCCGCCGCTCAGCCCGCCGGCCATCGTCATGATGTCGGGTTCTACTCCCCAGTGCTCGACCCCGAACATCCTGCCAGTCCGGCCCAGCCCCGTCGTCACCTCGTCGGCAATGAGCACCACGCCGTACTCGTTGCATATCTCGCGCAGCATCGGCCAGTACTCGGGGCCCGGAACAACCCCGTCGTTCGTGACAGGCTCGGCGATCACCGCCGCGACCGTGCTCGGCTGGTGGTACTTGATAAGCTCCTCGACTGCCTTTGCGCAGCTTACTGCGCACTCTGACGGCGTCAGGTCTCCCGTACCGTACCTATACACGTTCGGCTGAGGCGCGTACACCATCCCCGGATAGGCCGGTTCGTAGTCCGCATTTCGGTGGTCTGGAGATGAGCCGAGCCACTGCACGAGTCCCAGGTCGCCGTGATACGACCCGAACCTGCTGATGATCTTGTAGCGAGCGGGTTCGCCGTTGCGCTTGTGATAGGCCCTCGCGACCTTGATCGCCGTCTCGTTGGCCTCCGAGCCGCTGCTCACGGGGAACGTGCGGTTCAGCGTCCCCGGCGTGATCTCCGCCAGCTTGCTAACGAGGTCTATCGTCGAGGGAATCGCCGACCTCTGTGGCATGTAGTTGATCGCAGCCGTCTGCTCGTAGACGATATCGCCCATCTCGGCGCGCCCGTACCCGATGTTGACGGCTCCCTGCCCACCGGTCACATCGATCCAGGAACGGCCCTCCGAGTCCGTCACCCTCACGCCCTCGCCCTCGGCGGCGATCATCGGCCCGCCTTCCGCCTCCGCCTTGCTCCAGTCGTGGTTATCCAGCCAAACATGACTGTTGGCCGTGCGACGCAGTTCCTGTGTCGAAGGGCTATCTTTCAGCGGCACGTCGAGGCCTCGGCGCGTACTCGTGACATGGTGACAGTGTACTATCGGCCTATCACACACACAAGGCGGCGCATTGCTCTACAATTGCGGCCTGGCACGGTTTGAGAACACCGGAATTCCCGCGAACGGAGGAAGAGCCATGACAGACGAGCGACTGGCATACGCATCGGCGGGCGATCTGCTGGAACTCCTAGCGACCAAGCAGGTCTCGCCCGTCGAACTCACCGAGATGTTCTACGAGCGCATCGACCGACTCGACCCACAGCTCAACTCCTTCCTCCTGCTCACGCGAGACCTCGCGTTGCTGCAGGCGCAGGCGGCAGAGGATGCCGTCATGCGCGGAGATAAGCTCGGTGCGCTGCACGGCCTGCCCGTGCCCATCAAGGACACCCAGATGACCGCGGGAGTCGCCACGACCATGGGATCGGTCGTCCACGAGGACCGTGTGCCGGAGCGGAACTCGGCCGTCGCGGAGCGCGTCCTGAACGCCGGAGCGGTCATGATCGGCAAGACCAACGTGCCGGAGTTCGGCATGGTCGGCTGCTGCGAAAACTCGCTCGGCGTGCTCGGACTCAACCCGTGGAACACGGACAGGACTCCCGGCGGATCGAGCGGAGGCGCGGCCGCAGCCGTCGCCGCCTACCTGTGCCCCGTGGCGACCGGGAGTGACGGGGGCGGTTCCCTCCGAATACCCGCCAACTTCTGCGGCATCTACACCATCAAGCCGACCCAGGGCCGCGTATCCGGCTATACCGGACTGGAAGGACCTCCCATGCCGAACATCTTCTCCCAGTCAGGTCCATTGGCGCGCTCCGTGCGAGATGCCGCGCTGCTCCTTCAGGCCCTGGCGGGATTCGACCGCCGAGACCAGGCGTCCATACGCCAGGACCCGCCCGACTTCATGGCCGCGACCGAGCGAGGCATCGACGGTCTCCGCATCGGGTGGACCTCCGATTTCGGCTTCGCTCCCGTCTTCCTGGAGGTCGTCGACGTCACCTACAAGGCCGCCATGGTCTTCGAGGAGCTTGGCTGCTCGGTCGAGGAGCTGAACATGGTCCTCCCCGAGCCGTACGACTCGATCGGGCCGATCCAGTCGGCGAGCGCGTACAACGGCCTGTCACAGTACCTCGACGAGTACGGCGACCGTATGACGGAGTTCGCCCGCTTCTTCATCGAGATGGGATCGCGCGTCACGACCGACGACTACATGCGGGCCGAGGGCCGCATGGCCGAGCTCAAGGCCACGTTCGACGACGCCTTCGAGACCTATGACCTCATCATGTCGCCTGTGACTTCCTTCCCCGCCTTCCCCAACGAGACCTTCCCCGGCAGCATCACCGGAGACTCGTCCTATCCCATCCAGTACTGGAACGGCGCATTCACCATGCACGGCAACGCCATAGGCCATCCCGCCGCGTCCATCCCCGCAGGCTTCTCGCCCGACGGCCTCCCCATCGGCCTCCAGATCATCGGCCGCAAGTACGACGAGGAGACCGTCCTCGCCGCCTCCGCCGCCTTCGAGCAGGCCCGCCCATGGATACAGCACCGCCCGCCGGTGTCGTGATGGGGAGGTTTTCAGGAGGACCGGACGCTGAATTGCGAAGGGTGGCAAGTGGTGCGTTTGATTATGGCGATCGCGTTCAGGACACAATTCTCAGGAGTGTAGTCTGTTCTAACGTATACACCGGCTACCTTTTCCCCGTTTGGCTGAGGCCTGTTACTTACGACAACCGTTTTATTCTTTGGATTGTCCCTACGCATAATTGGAATGGGTTTGCGATCCAAGCAGCCGTTGTTGACCAGCCAGCATGTTGTTTTCGTTAAGAGGTCATTCCAACGTTTGATCTCAACCTTGGTACCGTTAGGTAGTCGTAACTTGGCGGGTCGCTTTTCGAAAGCGATTTCTGCCAGTGGTTCCCAGTCGTATCCATAGTTGGTAGGAAGAGATGGAAGAATGTCCGTGACCTTCTTCCGTAAAGGTGGAGAAAGTGCCTTCAAGCAACCTTCCACCGAGAAAGAATCTCTCAGATCGAAACTGCCACAAGCACTTCTATTGCCGGTCTCATACAGTTTATATCGTCTGCCGTCGGTCAATAGGAAGTATTGGGCACGTGCGCATTTCGCGTTCTGGCGAGCTTGCTTCACGTTCTCGCGACCTTGAGCCAGAGTTGTTCCTAAGGGTTGGCCCAACTTCTTGGATTCAACTACGAGTGTAGGTCTGCCGTCAGTAAAAAGGACATAATCCGCGGGTTTGTCGTTTACGCGGTATTCCGGCCTTACCACATTCGGATCCTCCGTATCCCATCCCAGTTCTCTCAACAACGGATCAATCAAGGCGTAGCGAGTGAGTGCCTCGCTGTCCCGAAACTCGTGCGCGTGCTCATCGAGGCGCGCTTTCAGAGTTTCAACGAGTTCCAACAGGCTTTCGAGTATCAAGTTCAGCACTCCCTTGCGTTAGATAGTGTGAATAATAGCAAAATGAACATACAAGTCACCGACTACCACTGAGGCGAACCACTATGACCACAGACATAGACTCACCAATCCACCCCGGAGAGCATCTCGCGGAAATACTCGAAGAGCTCGGCATTAGCCAGTACCGCCTGGCAAAGGTAATCGGCGTACCTCCGATCCGCATCAACGAGATAGTCCGACGCCGCAGGTCGATTACCGCCGACACGGCCCTGAGAATAGGACAGGCCCTCGGTATGACACCCGAATTCTGGCTGAACCTCCAGCGGATGTATGATCTCGATGTTGCCCGCGCCTCAACCGACACCCATGCGATCGAACCCCTCGTCTAAGTGTCCGCATGAATCGGACGGAGGCTCTGAACTCTTTGTAAATCGGTCCAGGCCAATCGAATGTGGGATTGGTAGGAACATCATCAACCGTCACTCCGGCGAAGGCCGGAGTCCAGATGGTCGGCTGGTTATGCACCCAGTCCACGGTCCTCCACGGGCTCAAGGCGCAGTCTCAGCCCCAGGGCGTTGGTGACCTTCAACAGCGTTGCCAGGGTGGGGTTGCCGTCTTCCGACAGCGCCTCGTAGAGGTTGCCTCGATTTAGCCCCGTGTCCCGGGCAAGGGCGCTCATGTTCTGCGTCCGGGCCACGTGCTTGAGCGCGGCGCGAATCACGGCCCCGTCCCCCGGGTCCTCATCCATAGCCGCCCTGAGAAGCCCACGGACATCCTCTTCGCTCTTGATGTAATCCGCTGCGTCGAACTTTCGATACTCCTCAGACATTAGCTCCTCCATTCCGTCGCCATTCTCTTGGCCCGCTCGATGTCTCGACGTTGGCTGTCCTTGTCGCCGCCGCCTACAGTCCTCACGTCGCCGAAATGCCCATCTTCTGCCGCCAGCAACCTGGCGACGATGCGGTTCACGGCCTGCCGGTCCCGCAACCTGCTCAACCACCGATCAAACGCCGCGCTTTGCAGGATCGTGTACATGATCATATTGTACGATATATCGTACAATTTGAGAAGGAGATTTGAGAGCGGTGGAAACATGAGAGACGCTGCCTCTCCCACGCATGCCGTCCTGTCACAACGCCAACGATCAGCCAGATCCGTCTTTCGCAAGCTGCGCAACATCGCCGGTGGCCCACTCGCTCGGAGGCCCGCCGGTGTCGTGACGAGACACGGTCTCTACATGTCTTGACACCCCCATCCCCCGCGCGCTATCGTGTGCCCACGCTCGCGGGGGAGCTGCCAAGTTCGCGAGAAGGGCTGGGCCCACCCCGTAGTCGATCTTGAGTACAATCGACACTCTTTTCTTCGCCTGAGTCGCGCGGACACCGGGCCAAATGAGAAAGGAGTGTGTCATGCAATCTCATACCCCCGCGCGCCTCAATATCGAGCAGGGCGCAACCAGGCCAAGGACCTCCTCAAGGCCCTCAAGTCACGCGACTCCGAAGCCGCCTCGCGCTTCCGCACGGCAATTCCCCAGCTCGGCGCGTCATCCGACCGAGATGTCTTCTCCGCGAAGCTCGCCCTCCACGACGCCCAGCGCGTCATTGCCATAGAGCACGGCTGCCGTAGCTGGCCGGAGCTTGTTGCGCGCGTGCGGCAGAGCGCCGAAACTCCGTACTCGGTTGACGACCTGATCGACTTCTTCGTAGCGGTCAAGGACCACGATGTAGATGGCGTCAGGCGTTCGCTCGATGCCGAGCCAACCCTCATCGACGCCCGGCTGTTGGACGCCAACTACATGCTGGAGGGCGATGCCTTCCGAGGAGCGATTCGGAACGATCCACACCCGGTATCGACCAAGACGCGTACGGCGCTGCACCTGGTGTCCACGGGATTCTTCCGCCAGGCCACGCCGGAAGTGCTGGAAGTAGCCCGTGTGCTCGTGGAGCGAGGAGCCGACGTCAACAACGTGGGCTGGGACGGCAACAACAACCTGTGCGTGCCGATAACCCTCGCGAGCTGGGAGGGCGGACTCGACATGATGCGCCTGCTGCTGGACGCCGGCGCAGACGTGAGCGGAGCGCACGGCGTCGCCGCGCTCGAGACCGCTGCCCACCATGACAGCGTCGACCGCTACAACCTGCTCGAAGAGTACGGCGCGCCGGTTACGGCGTGGAGCCTTGTCGAGATGGGGCTCACCGACCGGATCATCCAACTCGTCGAGAGCGACCCCGGCCTGCTGACGCAGCGGGACGACAGCGGGTACACACTTCTCCAGACCGCCGCCGCCAGTGCAAGCTCGAACCCTGCGCTCTTGGAATCGGGACGGGAGATCGTCCGGGCTTTGGTCCGGCGCGGCGCGGAGTTGGACGCATTCACCGCCGCCGCGATGAACGACGTTGAAAGCCTGTCGCGGATACTCGATAGCGATCCAGGCTGGGCCGACTCTCGGCTGGCCAACGGGACCAGTCCCGTCTGCTTCGCGGCCTGGAGCGTCAGCCACGAAGCGCTTGAGATGCTCTTGAAGGCCGGGGCCGACCCGAATGTTACATACGGCAACGCCATGTCGCCACTGAGAAGAGCTGCCAGCTACGACGATACGGTGAGCTGTCGTCTGCTGCTGGAACACGGGGCCATACCATCCGACGTGGCCGTAATAGCCGCCACGTGGCGAAACCAAGACCCGGAGTGCGTGAAGCTGCTCTTGGACTATGGGGGGAATCCCAATCCCGCGCATGACGACTTCGGCGCGATTAACTGGGCGGCGTGGGAGGCCCAGACCGAGGCCGTGAAAGCCCTGTTGGATCGCGGCGCCGACCCGAACCACCGGGCTCCCGCCTGGGCGGGAGCAGGGCCGCTCCACTTCGCCGCCTTCGCGGGCAGCAGGGCCCCTGCCGACAGAGTAACGGGTACGGTAACGGCGCTGCTCGACGCCGGTTCGGAGGTGAACTTCGTTGATGAAAACGGCAAGACGCCGCTGGACGCCGCAATCGACCGGGACGCGAACGCCGCCGCCGATCTCCTCCGTGAGCATGGCGGAAAGACGCGAAATACTTCAAGACACCCTATAAGGACAATCACATGGACACGACAAACGCCGTCAGACATTGGAACAACTGGTTCCCCAAGGATCAGGAGAGGTTCGAGCTTACCGAGTCCGAAGAGCAGTTCATCACGGCCTCCATCGGCACCGAACGCAGGAACTGGGTTGGCACCCCCGACCTCGAACGAATGGAAGCGATTCTGGCCGATGAGCCTGACGTGCTCGAACGTATTGGCAGCGTTCTGCTTCACCGGCTCTTGCTGAACAGGGCGGGCTGCGGGCCTGCCGTCAAGTTCATGCTCGACCACGGCATAGCCCTCGACCTGGACTCCACTGAGTACAACAATTTCTTCGACGCCGTGTACATGGGCGCGATGGACGTTGCCGAGACCGTATTCGAGTCGGGCGCGGCAGATGCGACCGGCATATCCGTCCTCAAGCCCCATGTCGGCTGGCCCGACAACACGTCCATGCTCTTCTGGGCGGCGACGAGCGGACACGTCGATATGGTGAAGCTCCTCCTGCAATACGGCGCGGGGGGCCACCATGAGCTTCCGATCAAGGGGTGGGGCGAGAAGGGCTCCACTTCGCTACAGGTGGCCGCTGCACCGGGCTGGCAAGAGGAGGAGCAACCCAAGAAGCACGAGGTCGCCCGCATCCTCATTGAGGACGGGGCCTACTATGACGTCTACTCCGCCTGCGCCCTCAACGATACCGCCCGCCTGCAAGAGCTCATTGACGAGGACGCCGAGGTGATAACCGCCACTGACGACTACGCAATGACCCCTCTCCACTGGGCCGCGCGCGCAGGCTCCATGGAGTGCGCTGAGATGCTCTTGCAGCACGGAGCCCTGGCCAACCCCCTGAACAAGGCACGGCGCACGCCCCTCCAGCTTGCCGCCGAGGCCAACCGGGCGGATATCATACGCCTGCTTGCCCGCCACAACGCCGACCTCAACACCCAGGACAGGAAAGGACGCACTCCCCTCCATCGCGCCACCTACGAGGGCTGTGTCGAAGCCGCCGAGGCCCTCCTCGAAGCGGGAGCCGACCCGACGGTCCTCAACAAGAACGGCAAGACTGCCTTCGAGATCGCCCGCAAGGACGCAAAATACTTCAAGACACGAGCATAATCTGCTCTGCGATCTCTGCGGTGAATGTACCCCACCGACAACAGAAAGGAATCTCCATGACAACCCACAAACCACTCCCGTCCAACCCCGACCTGAGAATCTTCCGAAACCAGGTCCGAGCCCTCGTGAACAAACAAGCGTCGCAGGACGACGGCACTCCTCTCCCCATCGCGGACGCCCGAAATCTCGTCGCCCGCGAGTACGGATTCTCCGACTGGGACGCTCTCCGCACGGAGATCGAACCTGCCTCCACTTACACTGCCCGCAGCGAAGCCTATGAGGCCGCGTTCCCGCCCGACCACGAGTTCTTCGTGGCCGTCGGCGCGCTCGACCTCGACCGCGTCCGCGAGCTTTTGATTGAGGACCCCTCCCTCGCCAACGCCGACGTGCGAGGCACCGCCGCCATCCGGGGCGACTGGGGATGGGGCTCACCCTGGGGAGACCCCTCCGAGGGTGAAACGGTCCGTGCCGTACACTTCGCCGCGTATACGCACGCCGACCTGCTCCGCCTGCTGATCGAGTACGGCGCGGACGTCGACGCCTATGGCTGCGAGGGCAACCACCAGTGGTCGCCGCCTCTCGTGCTCGCGTGCTGGGAGGGGTCGCGGGAGACGGTCCAGATTCTCCTTGAAGCGGGGGCCAACCCCAACCTGCCCGCCATCCATGGAGGCTCGCCCCTTCACTCCGCCATCAACCACTGGGACCCGTGGAAGATCGACATTCTCCTCAGCTATGGCGCCAAGCACGACATCTTCTCTGCGGCGGTCGTCGGCGATCTCGAACAGGTCAAGCGGCAGATGAACGACGGTGATTTTCTCCTCAACCGAAGGGACATATACCGGAACCGCACCGCCCTCGAATGGGCCGCATTACGCCGCCAGGAGGAGGTTGGCGAGTACCTCATCGAGAAGGGCGCGGAGGTGACTCCGCAGGTGCTCATCTGCCTGGGGATGCTCGACGAGATCAGGCAATGCGTCGAGGACGATCCGGAGTTCGCCAACCGCCGGATCGGAGCCGAATGGTCCGATCCTCCTGTGCTCTGGGCCGTCCGTTCCGGCCAGATCGAGGTGCTCAAGTACCTGCTCTCCGTGGGCGCAGACCCGAACGGCCGGGGATCATGGGAACAGATGGCCTTGCCGCTTACCGTCGACCTGCCCGTCGAGACCTCGCTGGAGGCGGCCAGGATGCTCATCGAAGCCGGGGCGGACGTCGAGGTCACGCGCCGGCATACGGGACGCACGCATCTAGGGGAATTCACCACCAAGGGAAACCTCGAAGTCGCCGACCTGCTCATTCGACATGGAGCGGACGTAAATCGAAAGAACCGGCGCGGGCAGACTCCGCTTCAAGCGTTGATCTATCCCCCGTCATGGGAAGAACGCTACGGAGACCCTCTCATCGGCATCGAGTTCCTCCTGACCCAAGGCGCGGATATCAACGCGCTCTCCGATGACGGCCAGACCGCCCTCGACATAGCCATCGAGAAGAGAAACGACGCCGTCGCCGCACACCTGCGAGAACGAGGAGGCCTCCCCGCGGAAGACCTACCTTGACACCCAAAACGCCACCCTTCACCAGCCGGTCTTCCTATGCACCGCACCACCCACAGGCTATAATCGACATACCCCGTTACCCCACGTGGGGAAGTGTCGGAATTGGCAGACGAGCATGACTTAGGATCATGTGCCGCAAGGCGTGAGGGTTCGAGTCCCTCCTTCCCCACCAGACATAAAGGTTTGGGAAGAGGGTCTTGGCAACTCAGTATGCACGATACGGAGGTTGGAGATGATGAGACAGATGACCGCAATCATCGAGCGTGAAGGCGAGACCTATGTCGCGCTGTGCCCCGAACTGGACATTGCAAGTCAAGGCGCAAGCGTGTCGGAGGCTCGCTCCAACCTAAAGGAAGCGCTAGAACTCTTCTACGAGACTGCATCTGCTAACGAAATCCAACGGCGACTTCATACTGAAATCTATGTAACACACGTAGAGGTGGCGGTTGGCTAGACTTCGTGTGCTATCGGGCAGAGAGGTTTGTGCGATTCTCGCAGCACAAGGATTCTCCGAGGTACGTCGACGAGGCAGCCACATTGTGATGCAAAGGGTCGAAGGCGGCGACACGACGACCGTGCCGGTGCCGGACCACAGGGAACTCCGCACTGGAACGCTATTGTCGATTATCCGGCAATCGGGTCTAGCCCGGACGTTCTTTGAATGAGCGGTCCTCGAGATTCATTCGAACGCTCCGTGTGATTTTTGAATATCGGTCATCCGGCTGAGAACTTTTTGAATTTAGAGTCGCACCCCGATCTCGAAGATGGTTCTGTCTACAGTCAACCGTCGCCCACCAGTCTATATCTGAAACCAAAGGGGACTCGAACCCCTCCGAACATCAGTCCGCTGTTACTCCCCTTCATGGTATTGGGCCGGCAGATTTCGGGGTCGATAGTGGTTGGCAGGATTCTCGATACGCTCGAATACACTCGGATGTATCTTTGATGATTCGGGGATCTGCCGCGGCGCCGGACGCCATAAACGCCACATGCCCTTCCGCGACTCATCAATTTGACCGTGGGGGTTGGGGTTGAGATTTTCTGTCCACCCTTCTTTCAGGCGCAGACCCTTTTCTCCGGCATTCTCCAACATCCATTTCAACGTGATGTCGGATATCCCCGGGTCGGGATGCGAACCGCCTACGTCGGAATGGAACCCTGGAAACCAAACTTGCACTATCGTCTGATGCTCAAGCACTCTGCTTTCATTCCAAAGGCTCATCGGGAAGTGTTTACGTCTTTCGTCGATCGAGACTGCTTGGTAGCCATAGGTCACGTCCTCATTCAGGTAGGTATCGAAGAACTTCTTCCCCCAAAACCAGCCCATAGACCCAACGGTGTCCCAGACGCCGATAAAGTACGGCTTGCATTCGTGGGAGTACGTTTCCTTGAATCCGGCAGCAAGGTCCTCGTTGCCATGCCTGTTATATATCTTGGAAGCGTAGGGGATGAGGTTGTTGCTGCCCTTTTGCAGCAGACCGCATTTGTGCAGCATACCCGCGAGCGCCCTTACCGTAAACGCTCCACGACTGAACCCGAAGAGGAACACCCTGTCCCCCACCTCGTACCTGTCCATAAGGTACCTGTAGGCATCCTCGACGTTCTGCTGCAAGCCCGCGCCAAAGAGCTTCCCCAGCATAATTCCCACGCGCCGCCCGACTTCTCGTCCCAAGAAGCTAAAGGTGCCGACACCAGGATCGTAGAATGCAATCTGCTCCGAATCACGTAAGACGAACTGGTACAATTTGACTATGTTGGTATTGCGAAGGCTGTACTCGGCGCTGGTCCCGTCGCAGCAGATCACGATGTTCTTCATACGGCTCTCCTATCACATGGGGGGGGTAATATGCCATATCTGCATATAGGTGGCTCCAGTCAATTGTTCTCAGGCTACCTGTGTAGGCATCACCCAGCCAGGGTCTGGCCTGAGGTCCCCGTCGAACTCACGAAGCGGATTGCATTCAGGGTCCAGTATGTGAGGCAGTGGTTCACCAGCACATCAAGGATGGCTCGGGCGCAGGTAAACATGATTGCGGTGCCGTGTTACGTGTCTACCGACCATGCTCCCACCCGTCCAGCAAGCCGTTTCGCACAGCCCAGACGACCAGCTCCTGTTTCGTCTCGATCTTGAGCTTGTTCTGGATGCCGTAGATGGCGTTCCGGACCGTCACCGGCTGATTGCCCCTCGCATCGGCGATCTTCGCGTACGACAGCCCCTGCGCAAACAGCGTGATAATTTCACGCTCCCGCACGGTAAGCTCCCCGAGTCCACCCGTCTTCTTCCGTTGAGCCGATGCGCGGATATCGGCAAACACCCGCCTCAACACGCTGTCGGGTATGCAGTACTCGCCATCCGCAACGTCGCGGAGGGTACGCAACAACTCCTTCTTGCCGGAGTACTTCTGAAGGTATCCGGTCGCGCCTGCAGCTACGGCCTCCAATGCGGCGTCCTCTTCGGTAGCGGCTGTGAGGATCAACACTCTCGTGTCCGGGAGCGTCTCGGTGATCTCCCGGCAGGCGTCGATGCCGTCTTTGATCGGCATCTTCACATCCATGACGATTACGTCGGGCTTGAGCTCCTGGGCTACCCTCACCGCCGCTTCGCCGTCTGCAGCCTCGCCCACCACCTCGAAGTCGCCGGACCGGTGCAGCACCTCGCGCAGACCGTCACGCATGATCTCGTGGTCGTCCACGATCATCACCCTGTTCTGTGTGGTGGAAGCCAAGTTACGCAACTCCCCGGTGAGTGTCATACGGAATAACGCAGGTTACGGTTGTGCCGCGCCCCGACTCGCCCGGGCCCACTTCAAGACCGCCTCCCATTCGCTCGGCGTCCGCTCTCATGTTCCTGAAGCCGTAACCGCGATCCGCGTAATCTTCGGGTAGGCCAATGCCGTCGTCCGACACGGACATTCGGAGTCCATCATCATCGAAACTCAGGGAGATAATGACCTTTCTCGGATGCGCGTGACGGAACGCGTTTGTCATTGCGTTATGGGCTATCGAGAAGAGCAAGCGCCGGGTGACAGTGGGAAGCGGCGGCTCTACACCTGATTGAATTAGCTCCGCAGGAATAGACGTGATCGTGGAAAATGTCGAGACGTGCGACCTCAGCACCCGGCTCAACTCCCGCCCCTCGAAAATTGGCCCTATGTCGATGGGATGACGCAGCTCCCACATCGTTGACTTCGACAGCGCAAGTGTGGCGGACAGTTTGGCGCGAAGCTCATCGCGACTCCCACTCTTCCGGATGTCCGCAAGCTCGATGGCGGTCTCGATGCCCAGACCGATCATGTAGGCGGACTGGACGATGGTGTCGTGAATGGTCTGTGAGAGCTCTACCCTCTCCCGCTGAAGCTCCCTTTCCCGCTCCACAGCCTCTCTTCTTCTGATGCGCTCGAACCTGGAGACCAAGTTGACCGCGGCGACGACTGCGTACATGACGGCGATCCTGGTGAACAGGATCTTTTCCTCCTTGATCTCGAAATCGACTCCCGGCTCCAACAGCAGGCTCATGGCCGCGTACGCAGCCGCCACCATCGTGGCCCACGCGAAGCTGAGCCTGAAGGATGTGAACACCACGGCGAACATGGCTAGGGTGGGGTAGTACAGCACGAAGAAGGAGTTCTGAAACCCGCTGCCTGAGACAGCGATGCCCGCCGTAGTCATCGTCACGTCCATTAGGCTGAGAGCGAGCGCCCAGTGCCACGTCACCGGCCGGTTCGTCAATATCCGGTAGTGAACGTAGGCGTTGAGGGCAAGCACCGATGCAGCGAACAACGTGCTCGGGATATAGGCGGGGTGCGCGAAGTTGGGCCGGAAGTTGAACTGCAACAGCCAGGCTGCCAGGACAAACCATCGCACCCATACCGATATTCTCACGCCATACAGCAGGTCGTCCGGGCCAGTCCGGTCGGACGCCCGGTGGGACTCTACAGCAATGTCTTGTGGTGTAGTCTGCAAATCTTTGCCTCATATTCCTATGGCGTAGCCTACTCAGCGGCGTTGGCAAGGTACAGCGGTACCTCAAGAGAAAGGTACGAAAGTACCCCTTAGATTCGGTACAACCGGACCTTACGGCGCTGTTGGGATGCAAGTTATTGCAAGAAAGCCCTTCCTTCAACAGGGGGACTATTGCAGTTTCGGCGATGATTACAAAAAGTTACAGGGAAAAGACATACAGTAATGGAAAGCTTACACACTTTGTCCTGAAGGTCAAGTGACATCCAATCGATGTAACTGTTCAGTCTTGGTGAGGAGAACCTCCCCGCCCCTCTGGATTCCGGCCTTCGCCGGAATGACGGGACGGTGGGCTGTGTGCGTTGAACGCTCTCACGAAATCTGAACACTCACCACTCGATGACTGAGGGAGTTGCTCGCTGGGCGAAGAACTGAACTCGAATCGTCGTCGCTTGGCCCTAACCCCCCGTGAACTGGCGGTGCAAGTCCAGATCCCGCTGCGGCTGCAACCTTCGAGCGTACCTCAAGAGGGAGATACAAAAGTACCCCTTAAATTCGGTACAACCGAACCTTGTGGCAGGTCAAGCGGAGCGGCAAGCTGGGCAAACGACTTTCAGCATGTGATGGGGGCCGACATGAAACTCAGCAGATTTCTCGTTGCGGTGATGGCGGTTGTCGCCATGACGCTTGCAAGCGCGGGCGTGATGGGGTTGATCCATCCGGCTCAGGCGCAGACGAATACGCCCACCGACTACGACGCGGACGACGATGGCCTGATAGAGATCACGAGCCCGGCGCAGTTGAACGCCATCCGATGGGACCTCGACGGCGATGGTGCGCCCGTTTCGGCCAACGCGTCGGATTACGCCGCGGCGTTCCCCAACGCGGCCACGGGCATGGGCTGTCCGCAGGCGGGTTGCACCGGCTACGAGTTGAACGCTGACATAGACCTGGACGTTGCTCCGTACAACTCGGGTGATGGCTGGGAGCCCATCGGAGCTGTGAGGACGGGGTTCGAAGGCACGTTCGAGGGGAACGACAACGCCATCGCTGGCCTTTTCATCAACAGACCGACGACCGTTTATATTGGACTGTTCGGCTTAGTGGACGACGCGGGTGTGATACAGAACGTGGGGCTGATCGACGCAGATGTCACGGGATCCGATTACGTTGGTGGACTGGTGGGCCGTAACGAAGGAACGATAGAGAACAGCCACGCAACGGGGACGGTGTCCGGGAATAAATACGTCGGTGGACTGGTGGGCCGTAATGGCGGAACGATAGAGACCAGCCACGCAACGGGGACGGTGTCCGGCACTGATCAGCAGATAGGCGGACTGGTAGGCATTAGCACTATAACGATAAGGGCCAGCTACGCAACGGGGACAGTGTCCGGAAACCTGTCCGTCGGCGGGCTGGTGGGCTTTAGTTGGAAGGGAACGATAGAGGCCAGCTACGCAACGGGGGCGGTGTCCGGAAACCTGTCCGTCGGCGGGCTGGTGGGCTCTCAGCTGGGCGGAACGATAGAAGCCAGCTACGCAACGGGGGCGGTGTCCGGCGCTGGTGAGTTGGGCGGACTGGTGGGCCGTCAGCCGGGGGGAACGATAGAGGCCAGCTACTGGGACACCCAGACATCCGGCCAGTCCACCAGCGATGGCGGCGAGGGCAAGACGACCAGCGAGCTCCAATCGCCCACGTCCAACACTGGCATCTACGCCACTTGGGACAGCAACGTATGGGACTTCGGCACATCCAGCCAGTACCCGGCGCTTAATGGCTTGCCCATAAGCGTTGACGAGCAACGGAAGTCAGACGCCGACCTCACCGACCGCGACTTCCTCGTCGCTCTCTACAACGCCACCGACGGCGCCAACTGGACGAACAACACGAACTGGCTCAGCGACGAGCCGCTCAGTAATTGGTATGGCGTCGGCACGGACGACGAAGGGCGGGTTAACGTGATAACCCTCAATAACAATAACCTGGTGGGTTCAATTCCACCTGAGCTGGGCAGCCTGGCTAACTTGTGGTTTCTAGCTCTCCATAACGAGGGTCGCTTAGACGACGACAACCAGGTGATCATCGAGAATGCCAACCAATTGACCGGGGCAATCCCACCTGAGCTAGGCAGCCTGGCTAACCTGGAGCATCTGTGGCTCTCCGTCAACCAATTGACCGGGTCGGTCCCACCTGAACTGGGCAGCCTGGCTAATCTGAAGTGGTTGGTCCTCTCTTTCAATCAATTGACCGGCCCACTCCCGCAGAGCCTTACAGGAATAACTGGGCTGAAAGGTTTGTTGTTCGACAATAATGCCGGACTGTGCGCGCCGGTGGATGCTACGTTCCAGAGCTGGCTGCAGGCCATTCCTAGCAGCAGTGGTCCCAACTGCTCAGACGCCGACCTCACCGACCGCGACATCCTCGTCGCCCTCTACAACGCCACCGACGGCGCAAACTGGAGAGACAACACGAACTGGCTGAGTGACGAGCCGCTCAATGATTGGTATGGCGTCACAGCAACTGATGCCGAGGAGGTTACCCGGATAGATCTTGGGATAGGTGACGACCTTATAAGCAACAACCTGACAGGCGAAATTCCAGCCGAACTGGGTAATCTGGCCAACCTGAGGTATCTGAGTCTCTCCTTCAACCAATTGACCGGGGCAATTCCACCTGAGCTGGGCAACCTGACTAACTTGACGGAGCTACATCTATTCAACAACCAATTGACAGGTGCAATTCCCCCCGAACTGGGCAGTCTGGCTAACCTGGTGGGTCTGTACCTCTCCGGCAACCAATTGACCGGGGCAATTCCGGCTGAACTGGGCAGCCTGGCTAATCTGGAGGACCTGATCCTCTACGACAACCAATTGACAGGTGCAATTCCACCTGAACTGGGCAGCCTGGCTAACCTGGTGGATCTGTACCTCTCCGGCAACCAATTGACCGGGGCAATTCCGGCTGAGCTGGGCAGCCTGACTAATCTGGAGGACCTGGGCCTCTCCGGCAACCAATTGACCGGGGCAATTCCACCTGAACTGGGCAGCCTCGCTAACCTGGTGGATCTGTACCTCTCCGGCAACCAATTGACCGGGGCAATTCCGGCTGAACTGGGCAGCCTGACTAATCTGGAGGAACTGAGCCTCTCCCTCAACCAATTGACCGGGGCAATTCCGGCTGAACTGGGCAGCCTGGCTAACCTGGAGGACCTGAGCCTCCGCGAAAACCAATTGACCGGGGCAATTCCGGCTGAACTGAGCAGCCTGACTAATCTGGAGGAACTGAGCCTCTACGACAACCAATTGACAGGTACAATCCCTGCTGAGCTAGGCAGTCTAGCTAACCTGGTGGGTCTGTACCTCTCCGACAACCAGTTGACAGGTACAATCCCTGCTGAGCTAGGCAGTCTAGCTAACCTGGAGGACCTGTGGCTCTCTCGCAACCAATTAACTGGTTCAATTCCCGCTGAGCTGGGCAGCCTGGCTAACCTGGAGATTCTGCACCTCTCCCGCAACGAATTGACCGGGGCAATCCCCGCTGAGCTGGGCAGCTTGGCTAACCTGGAGTGGCTGCGCCTCTCCGCCAACCTTTTGACAGGTGCAATTCCAGTTGAACTGGGCAGCCTGGCTAGTCTGACGGACCTGTACCTCTCCGGCAACCAATTGACCGGGGCAGTCCCACCTGAACTGGGCAGCCTGGCTAATCTGACGGATCTGTACCTCTCCGGTAACCAATTGACCGGGGCAGTCCCACCTGAACTGGGCAGCCTGGCTAAATTGGAGCGTCTGGTTCTCGCCAGCAACCAGTTGACCGGGGCAGTCCCGCCTGAACTGGGCAGCTTGGCTAACTTGGAGTTTCTGATTCTCTCCGGCAACGAATTGACCGGGGCAGTCCCTCCTGAACTGGGCAGCCTGGCTAATCTGGAGCGTCTGTATCTCTCCGATAACCAATTGAACGGGGCAGTCCCACCTGAACTGGGCAACCTGGCTAACCTGACGCATTTGCATCTCTCCGACAACCAATTGACAGGGACACTCCCGCAGAGCCTTACCGGAATAACAGCGCTTCAGCGTTTGCTGTTCGGCAACAATGCCGGGCTGTGCGCGCCGGCGGATGCGACTTTCCAGAGCTGGCTTCAGGCCATCCCGAATAGAGACGACGGCCCCAACTGCTCCGTGTCCTCGCCCGGAGCCCCAACCATAGGCGCGGCCACTCCCGGCGCCGGAACACTCGTCATATCGTGGACGGCTCCTTCGAGCGACGGCGGTTCGGCGATCACCGGGTACGACCTGCGCCATATCGAGACCACAGCGGACGAGACGGTCGACTCCAACTGGACCGTGGTGGACGACGTGTGGACGACGGGCGGCGGGACGCTCCAGTACACCCTTACCGGACTCACCGGAGGTACACAGTACGATCTCCAAGTACGTGCCGTGAACGCCGGGGGAGACGGGCCCTGGTCTGCGACCGCAACCGGAACGCCGAAGACGCCGAGCGTTTGTTACACCGGTGGCGCGGTCGCTGATGCGACGAACACCGGCCTAATTTCCGACTGTGAGGCGCTGCTGGCATCCCGCGACACTCTGGCAGGAACGGCGACGCTGAACTGGGCCTCGGATACTCCGATCACGGAGTGGGACGGCATCACTGTGAGAGGAAATCCTGCGCGGGTTGCGTGGCTGAACATCCGTGGCGGGGGGCTCGGCGGATCTATCCCGGCTGATCTGGGTCGGCTCTCCGGCCTGACCTACCTGAACCTTCGCGATAACGGCCTGACCGGACCGCTTCCGACTGAGTTGGGCGATCTCACCAACCTGCGATACCTGGGCCTCAACAACAATGAGCTGACTGGACCGATCCCGGATCTCAGCGGCATGACTAACCTGGAGCAGTTGTACCTCTCGAACAACAACCTGGATGGCAGTCTGCCGGACTGGATGGGTAGCTTGACCAAGTTGAGGGAGCTTTGGCTTTGGGGCAACGAGTTGGAAGGCCCCATCCCTGACCTCAGCGGCATGACGGGATTGGTGCGGATCAAATTGCAGTCCAACAATTTCACAGGTCGTATCCCGACTTGGTTCGGAGAGATGACTAATCTGGTCTACCTATACCTCCATGAAAACATGCTGAGCGGCGAGATTCCCTCCGAGTTGGGTGATATGAGCAGTCTGAGGTACCTGTGGCTGCACACCAACGAGCTGGAGGGCGGTATCCCGGCTGAGTTGGGTAAGCTCTCCAACCTTTGGGACTTGAACCTGCACAGCAACGACCTTACCGGTGACATTCCGGCTGCACTGGGGGAGATGGACAGCCTGACTCATTTGAGGCTACATCGTAACGAGTTGGAAGGTGCGATACCCGCATCACTTAGCGAACTTGACACTCTGCAGTTCATGTGGCTGCACGGCAATCGCCTGACCGGCAATATACCGCCGGAACTGGGAAACCTAGACAGCCTGCGATATCTGTATCTCTCCGAAAACCGGTTGACAGGGGACATACCGACGGAGTTGGAAGACTTGACCGATACCCTGACCCGCTGGCGGCTCGCCGAAAACCAACTCACCGGGTGCGTACCGGCCGGACTGCTGGGCGTAGAGGACAATGACTTCGACAACCTTGGTCTGCAGGTCTGCACGGATTCTTAAACGGTGTGAAGAGATCAGTACAACCGAACCTTACGGCGTTGTTGGGATGCAGGCTATTGTGAGTCCCTCCTTTCTTCAACAGGGGGGACTATTGCAGCTTCGGCCATGCTTACAAAAAGTTACAAGAACCAGACTTATGTTAACGGCAAGATTACACACATTGTCGTATAGGTCACGTAACATCCACTCGATGACTGAGGGAGTTGCTCGCTGGGCGAATAACTGAACTCGAATCGTCGTCGCTTGGCCCTAACCCCCCGTGAACTGGCGGTGCAAGTTCAGTTCCCTCTTCGACTGCAGCCTTCGACCGTATCTCAAGAGACAGATACAAAAGTACCCCTTAAATTCGGTACAACCGAACCTTGTGGCAGGTCAAGCGGAGCGGCAAGCTGGATGCCATCCTTGGATTCCGACTCAGAAGACGCAGTGTAAGGAGGCGAATTATGTCACAACCGGATTCTAGGCCAATGATGTCCTTGCCGGAGGCCATCGCGCAATGTCTGCGCAAGTATGTTGGCTTCAGCGGTCGCGCTACGCGAGCCGAACACTGGTGGTGGGATCTGGCGATAACGGCCATCTCCGTTGTCTTAGGCCTCTTGGTGTCCCTCTTGCCGGTCGTGGCGTTAATCCTGGTTGGACCAGTATTGCTGTTCGCCCTGGCCATATTTCTGCCAACCTTGGCAGTAACCGTGCGTCGGCTGCACGACATTGGCAAGAGCGGCTGGTGGATACTGGCGTGGATAATAATCGGTTCAATGAGTGGAATCATCATGGTTGTGGGCGCCGTCCTGGCTTTCGGCCTGGAGTTATTGGGTGCTCTGCTGGGCGACAGCCGTCTGACCGCAATCGGCTATGTCGTGTTGGTCGTAGGCCTGATCCCCTATGCAGGGACATGGCTGTGGATCATTGTGTGGCTCGCCCGGCAGGGTGACGCCGGCGCCAACCGTTATGGCCCCGATCCTCGTGCTACATAGTGCTCCTCCCTCGTGAGTATGTCCGGAACCGCAGGATTCCATAGTGCATCTCGAGTTAGGCACATACAATCGAATATTTCGCTGCAACATGCAGAAAGCGAAACCGTATTCAATCGCTATCGTCCATTTCGGAAGTACGGTACAGGACGGCAAAACCGAAGTCGGCATACGGGTCGGCGCGGGTCATGCGCTGGCCCCTATCGTTGTGCTCAGAGGAGTGAAGATGTCAAGGTCCATCATGAGTCTGCTAGTCGGTGGCATTGCATTTCTGCTCCTGATTGGATGTTCTGACGATGCTACGCCCACGCCGGAACCTACGAGCACACCAACCACAGTGCCAACCAACACCCCAGTCCCAGTGCCAACCAACACCCCAGTCCCAGTGCCAACCAACACCCCAGTCCCAGTGCCAACCAACACCCCGGTCCCAGTGCCAACCAACACTTCTACTTCCATACCAACCGCCACGCCAACTCCGGTGCCGACCAGCGCGCTGGAACCAACGGCGACTCCGACAACGGCTCCGACGAACACCCCTGTTCCAACTCCGACAGCCACGCCTACGCCCGTACCGACCGCCACACCAACTCCGGTGCCGACCAGCGCGCCGGAACCAACGGCGACTCCGACAACGGCTCCGACGAACACCCCTGTTCCAACTCCGACAGCTACGCCTACGCCCACAGCCACGCCTACGCTTGAGCCCACCAACACGCCGACTACTGCACCCACAGCCACGCCTACGCTTGAGCCCACCAACACGCCGACTACTTCGCCCACAGCCACTCCTACAACGATCCCTCTTATGTTTCAGACCTTCTGTTCTGATTTAGTGCCACCTCTCGACAGTTTTGAGATTGAGGATCCGACCTATGGGCAATTATCCGAAGCCATGTCGGAGACGATAGACTCGTGGGAAGCAGTAACCCCGCCCGAAGAGGCCAAGGCTTGGTACGAAGCGACGCTGATCGCTATGCAGTCCTTCAAGACCGTGTTGGACGCGAAGCCCAAGGGCGACCCAGTGGACTCTGAGGACGAAACTGTAGGGGCTGCGGGGTTCGCCTTACTTGAAAGCTCCAGTGCGGCCGAAGGGCTACTTTCCCGGGACGTGCGCAACAGCTTGGTGGCGTCGGGTTGCTTTGGAGAGGATGCGACACCGGACAATCATGGGGATGATCGGTCCACTGCTACGACAATCGCCGTGGGAGACGAAGTTGAGGGTGCGCTCAACTATTTGGGGGACATCGACTATTTCAAGTTCCGGGCAGAGGCCGGGACGAGCTACAAGGTTAGGCTGTCGTCGGCTTTCCTATTTTGGGGGCAGCTCACCGAGGACGATTCCCTCGAGCCCACGCGGATCGTCTTGTACGATTCCTCAGGGGCGGAGTTGGAAAGCGCCGACCTTTCGGAAACGAGACTCTTGTCCTGGGAGGCCCCGAGCGCGGGAGACTACTACGTTTCCATAGGTGATTGGGAGCTCGGCTCGTACACGCTGGAGGTCAGCATCGGGGCCGACCACGGCGACGACTTCGAGAACGCCACTGCCATATCGCTGGGCGAGGGCGTTCGGGGGTCCCTGGACAGCCAGGACGACAAGGATGTCTTCGTCTTCCACGCTGAGGCTGGCCGGGGTTACGAGGTTGACCTGTCAGATTACTCCTTTGGTTCGGGACGCACCAAGACTGGTACGCTCATCACGGTCTACGATTCCGCTGGACAGGAGCTCGCGGGAACGAACGACCTCTTCACTGAACTGGTTTGGCAGGCTGGAGCTACGGGGAATCACTACGTCGTGCTGGGAGACGGCGCGAGTCAAGGCAGCTACACGCTCACTGTGAAGGGGTCCAGCGACGGCGGCAGCCCGGACGATCACGGCAACGACATTGACAGCGCCACCACCATAACGGTGGGGCAGGCCGCAGGGGGCGTCCTTGAGTATGACGGCGACGAGGACTACTTCCGCTTCACCGCCCAGGAGGGCGTACTCTATCAGATCGACGTGGCCCTTGGCACGCTGGAAGACTCGTACCTATCACTGCGGGATGCCGATGGCAGGTGGCTGAAGTCCAACAACGACTTCGGGAACTCCCAGGCCTCCCGCATTGTCTGGGCGGCCCAGGAGTCGGGTGACTACTACCTCATAGTCTCTTCTCCCCCGGGTTGGAAACGCGAAACTGGCAGCTACACGTTGACGGTCACCCATTCCGACATCATGGACGACCACGGAGACGATACTGAGAACGCCACCACCACATCGCTTGGTGAGACCAAAGAAGGCGTCATCGATTACGAGGGCGATGAGGACTACTTCCGCTTCACCGCCGACGCCGGCCAGCTCTACCAGGTAGACGTCGCCCTGGGAACTCTTGACGACTCTGAGATCGTTCTTCTTAACTCCGACGGACGGGAGCTTGAGTCCAACGATGACCACGGAGACTCGCCCGCATCACAGGTCGTCTGGGCGGCCCCGGATTCCGGCGACTACTTTGTTGCGGTGACAGCCACGTGGGGCTCCGGTACCGGCACAGGCTCATACACACTGACCGTCTCCCTCTCCGACATCACTGACGATCACACCGACGACATCAACGGCGCCACCGCCATTTCGGACGGTCAGACCATTGAGGGCGTCATCGATTACGAGGGCGACGAGGACTACTTCCGCTTCACTGTGGAGGCGGGGCAGATATACCAGATCGACGTGGAGCTTGGAACGCTTGAGGACTCATACTTGGGCTTGCTGAATTCGGATGGCGATCAGTTCAAATCCAACAACGACCATGGAGAATCCAAGGCGTCGCGGATTACTTGGCTGGCCAAAGAGTCGGGAGACTACTACCTTAGGGTGGTCTCTCCCAATCGGGAGGGCGGTACCGGCAGCTACACGCTGACAGTGGCCCTTGGCAATCCCACGGACGTCGTAGTGGGTGAGGCCATTGAGGGCCCCATCAATTTCGAGGGCGACGAGGACTACTTCCGCTTCCAGGCCAAGGCAGGTCAGCTCTACATGCTGGATGTCACGCTCGGAACATTGTCCGACTCGTCTATGACCCTTTACGACGCTTCCGGCACCCGGCTGGAGGACAATGACGACTACGAGGATTCCAAAGCCTCCCGGATCTTTTGGGAAGCTCCTGCTGCAGGGGATTACTACATAGAGGTGGAGGGGGACAGTTGGGGAGAGGCCTACACCTACACCTTGACGGTAACGGAATACGTTGATGAAGCCGCATGGAGAGGAAACACCGACTACGACACGGACGATGACGGCTTCATAGAGGTGTCGAACCTGGCCCAGCTCAATGCCATGCGCTGGGACCTGGACGGCAGCGGTCTGCCTGAGCATCCTCCGAACAACCCCCTGTACGCGGAGGCGTTCCCCAACGCGGCCGACCGAATGGGCTGCCCGCGCGAAGAGTGCTTGGGATATGAGCTCACGGCCGATTTGGACTTCGACACCAACGGCAACGGCTCCGCCGACTCGGGCGACGACTATTGGAACGATGGATCGGGCTGGGACCCAATAGGGTGGAACGCATTCAACGGGGCGTTCACCGGCTTCTTCGAGGGACGCGGCCATACGATCTCCAACTTGTACATCAACCGCAGCGATACCGATGAAGTGGGTCTCTTCGGGAAAGTGAGATTCTCCGGGCTGAACAGGTGGGCGTTGCGGGGCGACATCAGGCATGTGGGCCTGATTGACGTTCAAGTGACGGGCAGATCTGAAGTCGGCGGCCTGGTTGGCGCCAACGGCGTCACCGTAGCCGCCTGCTATGTAACCGGCACCGTGACGGGCGATTCCGAGGTCGGCGGCCTGGTTGGAAGCAACTTTGCAGGCACCGTTGTGGCCAGCTACGCGGCTGCCAGCGTCACGGGGAACTACGAAGTCGGCGGCTTGGTTGGCCAAAACTTCGCTGGCGACATTTTGGCCAGCTACGCAGTCAGTAACGTGACGGGCGATTCCGAGGTCGGCGGCTTGGTTGGCGGAAACGCCTTCGGTTCAGGCACAGCGACGGACAGCTATTGGGACGTTGATACCTCGGGTCAGTCCGACAGCGCCGGGGGCGATGGCAAGACTACCGGCGAGATGCAATCTCCCACCGACTACATGGGCATCTACCAGAACTGGAACGTTGACCTGGGCGACGACACGTCAGCCGACGGCCCGTGGGACTTTGGCACGGCGAGCCAGTATCCGACGCTGAGACCGCCTATACCTTGACCCTAGCCTGCGTCAACACCGGTACCCACGACGGAGACAGCCAACTCAGGAGGCACACTGAACTGCCCAAGCTTACCGACAACTCCGATAGAGATTCTGGGCCCGCGTGGTCGCCGAATGGAAGCACGATTGCCTTCCATTCAGACCGGGACGGGGATAGGGAGATATACGTGGAAGCCATAGACAGCTAGGACAAGCAGCTATGGCTTCCAATGCTCCGTACGAAAAAGGGGGATGCAAAGGGGGCCCTTGGAGCAGTTGGGCCATGGGTTGACGGCACTTCATACTGCAAGTGAGAAGGGTTGGAATGTCAAAGTCCATCATGAGTCTGCTGATCATTGGCATTTGATCTCCACGGAACCAGTTGAGTGGAGAGATACCGTCGGAGTTGGGGTGCCTAAAGCAGTTAAGCCTAAAGGACAACGAATTCACCAGCGTAGTCCCGGGTGAATGAGGGATCTCAACGATACGCTGATCTACCTGTTCCTCGCTCGAAACGGCAGACGCACAAGGTGTGTACCGGCAGGACTGGCGGCCGTAGCTAGGACCGGCCAATCTCGGAGTAGATGTCTGTACGGATTCTTAAACGTTGTAAAGAAATCGGTCCAACCGAACCTTACGCCGTTGTTTGTTGAGATGCAGGCTATTGTAAGAAACCCTACCTGCAACAGGGGGACTATTGCAGCTTCGGCCATGCTTACAAAAAGTTACAGGAAACAGACTTATGTTAACGGCAAGATTACACACATTGTCGTATAGGTCACGTAACATCCACTTGATGCCTGAGGGAGTCGCTCGCTGGGCGAAAAACTGAACTCGAATCGTCGTCGCTTGACCCTAACTCCCCGTGGCCTGGCGGTGCAAGTTCAGTTCCCTCTTCGACTGCAGCCTTCGACCGTATCTCAAGAGACAGATACCAAAGTACCCCTTAGATTCGGTACAACCGTACCTTGTTGCACGTCAAATGGAACGGCAAGCTGGGCAAACGACTTTCAGCATGTGATGGGGGCAACATGAAACTCAGGAGATTTCTCGTTGCGGTGATGGCATTTGTCGCCATGACGCTTCTAAGCGAGGGCGTGATTTAGGAACTTCGCCTCCGTCAGTTCTGGCAGTAGCCACACATGCGGGGTGAAGATCGATAGCTCCGTCGCCTGCCGGGGAGCAACAAATTTGTAGGCGATTCCCGCACAACGCAGGGGAATTACATAAGAGGACCGAAGGAGGTCAGTGGTGATTCGTTTCCCAACATTAGCGCTAGTGGCGGTCCTGTTGGCGACCGCCTGCAGCGTAAGCTTGAATATGACCACCAAGGTTACCGACCTGGAGAACATATCCCATGATTTGGAGTACTCCTACCCTACTCTATCGTCCGGAGCCCAAGAGGATGATTTGGAGGCGTTCGACTCCAGGTACTGCACGAAGTCGGAAGAGGACGGCAACATCGTTGTTACCTGCACCGGTATTCCGCACAGCCTGCTCCTTCAGGCTCACGCCGTCGGTGAAGAGAGTAGTCTGCAAATCAAAGTGACCAGGAAAGACCTGGGCGGGCAGTGGGAGTATCGCGCCTCGATGGCCAACCCCTTCATGGCCAGGGACGATCTCGGCGAGGGAGATTTGACATGGGTTGTGAATCTTCCCGGGAGGATCGTGGATTCCAATGCGGACTCCGTTTCGGAGGACGAAGGGAGGGCGGAATTCAGCGCGGACCTCGAAGACCCGCGCGGGACGTTCTTCGCCGTGAGCGTACAGGACAAAGTGGGAGAGCCGACCGTGCCGCCGAGATGCGACAACAGCATCGCCGTGACGAACCCGGCAGACAACGTGGCACTGGTCGAGGACTGCGAGGCCCTGCTGGCATCCGCTGATACCCTCGCAGGCGCGGCGCCGCTCAACTGGTCGGTCCACACTCCAATCTCACAGTGGGACGGTGTGGTGATCGACGGAAGTCCTGCGCGAATTACGGGGCTGTACCTGTACAGCAGGGAACTGACCGGAGAGATACCCGACCAGCTTGGCAGATTAACCGGGCTTGAAACATTGTGGCTCCACGACAACCGGCTTAGCGGCGAGCTGCCGGCCGCCCTGGGCAGCTTGGCGCGGCTCGAAGAGTTGTCCCTCAACCGCAATCTACTCTCCGGCGAGCTTCCGGCCGCGCTGGGCAGCCTGACCAGCCTTGAGTTCATGTCCCTGAGTCGCAATCGTCTCTCCGGCGGATTGCCCCCAGCGCTGGGCAACCTGTCCAACCTCAAGGAACTGTGGCTCTACGAAAACGATCTGTCGGGTGAATTTCCGGCAGAGCTCGGCAACCTTACCAACCTGACGCATCTGGTGATTTGGGCGAATCAGCTTACCGGGCCTATACCACCTGAGATAGGCAACCTGTCCAATCTGGTGGACTTGCAACTCGACCAAAACGAGCTGTCGGGTGAGATCCCCCCTGAATTGGGCAACCTCACCAGCCTGATTCGCCTGGAGATGTGGGCGAACCAGCTTACGGGACACATCCCACCGGAGTTGGGCAATCTGACCAATCTGGTGGACTTGCAGCTCGACTATAACGAGTTGTCGGGTGAGATTCCCCCTGAGCTGGGCAACCTGTCCAGCCTGACAAATCTGGAGATGTGGGCGAACCAGCTTACGGGGCCTATCCCGCCGGAGCTGGGCAATCTGTCCAGTCTGGTGAACTTGCAGCTCGACCAAAATGAGCTGTCGGGTGAGATTCCCCCTGAGCTGGGGAACCTGTCCAGCCTGAATCGATTGGTGATATTCGAAAACCAGCTTACGGGGCCCATCCCGCCGGAGCTGGGCAATCTGACCAGCTTGACCTACCTGGCGATATCGGGGAACGAACTGACCGGGTGTGTGCCTTCGGCCTTGGAATATGCGTATCGTGGAGACGACTACCCCATCTGCGACGCGGAGACCCCGACACCACCGCCTCCCCCGCCTCCGGCACCCCCGGCGGCACCCACACCGCCACCACCTCCGGCGCCCCCGGTTCCCCCGGCGACCGCGATGTGTACTCCCGCACCAACTTCCACGCCGACGCCTGCGCCTACAACTGAACCAACTTCCACGCCGGACTCATCAACGGGCAGCGCCGACACGGACCGAGCTGCGCTGGTCGCGTTCTATAATGCCACCGACGGACCGAACTGGACGAACAATGCCAACTGGCTGAGCAACGCGCCACTTAGACAATGGCACGGAGTAAACACCATCGGAGGACGCGTTACTAGCCTGAGAATGCGAGAGAACAGCTTGAAAGGTGAGATTCCTGCGGAGCTAGGGAGTCTTTCAACTCTAGAGTCATTGGACCTCTTTGGGAACCAACTGAGCGGACCTATACCACCGGAACTGGGCAACCTCTCAAACCTAGAGTACATGGGGCTTTACAGCAACGGCTTAAGCGGACTGATACCACCGGAACTGGGCGATCTCTCCAACCTACGCATCCTCGCCCTCGGCGACAACAGTTTGAGCGGCTCAATACCGCCTGAACTGGGTAATCTCTCCAAGCTGGAAGCCCTGTACCTCGACACCAACGCGCTGAGTGGGGCAATTCTTCCCGAACTGGGCAATCTCTCCAAGCTGGAAACCCTGTCACTCAACACCAACGCGCTGAGTGGGGCAATTCCTCCCGAGCTGGGCAATCTCTCCGAACTCAGCGATCTTAGGCTTTCCAGCAACGGTTTAAGCGGACCGATACCACCGGAACTGGGATGCTTGACGAAACTGGCGAACCTGAGCCTTTTTTTCAACCGGTTGAGCGGACCGATACCACCGGAACTGGGCAACCTCTCCAACCTAGAGGGCATGGGGCTCGGAAGAAACCAATTGAGCGGACCGATACCACCGGAACTGGGCAACCTCTCCAGACTGGAATCCTTGAGTCTGTCGAACAACAATTTGAGTGGAGATATACCTCCTGAGTTGGGGGACCTCTCTAACCTGTGGAACCTGGGCTTAGGCAGCAACCAATTGACCGGAGGAATTCCCCCAGAACTAGGCCAGTTATCCAATCTCACGCAACTTTGGCTCAGTTTCAACCGGTTGAGCGGGGAGATTCCTCCGGAACTAGGCAACCTTGTCAACCTGGAATTTCTGTACCTTGCGCAAAACCAGTGGGAGGCCTGCATACCCCCTGTGCTGATTAATGTACCCAACAATGACCTGTACAACTGCGGCATTCCGTTTTGCAAGTCTACTGGTGGCTCGTCCGCGTCGGACAAAGCCACCCTCGTCGCTCTCTACAACTCCGCCGGTGGCCCGAATTGGTGGAACAGTGCGAATTGGCTGAGCGAAAGGCCTATCGGTGAATGGCGTGGCGTAGAGGTCGACGAGGACGGTCTCGTAGTACGATTGAGGTTGGCAGACAACAATCTGAACGGCGTCATTCCTCCAGAGCTGGGCAGCCTTACTGTGGCGACGTCGATCGACCTGTCGGGCAACAGCCTGAGCGGCGGCATACCGGCCGAGTTGGGCAGCCTTGCCAGGCTGGGGGTGCTGGATCTCCACTCCAACCAGTTGAGCGGGGAAATTCCCGCCGAGTTGGGCAGTCTCGACAGCCTCAGCGAACTGTATCTCCACTCCAACGAGTTGAGCGGCGCCATACCCGCTGAGCTGGGCAGCCTTGCCAGGCTGCGCGTGCTGGATCTCTACGCCAACAACCTGAGCGGCCCGATGCCGCCGGATCTCGGCCGTCTCTCAAGCCTCAAGTGGCTCTCGTTGTACGAGAACAACCTGAGCGGAATGATACCCCCTGAGTTCGGCGGCCTCGCCAGGGTTGAGTGGCTGTACCTTTCGGGCAACAACCTGAGCGGGGGAATCCCGCCCGAACTGGGCAGCCTTGAACGCCTCCGACGGCTGCGGCTCGGCGGCGGCAACCAATTGACCGGGTGCGTCCCTGCATCCCTGCGAAGGGTTGACTGGACCGACTTGCACGAGCTAGGGCTGCCGTTCTGCGGGGAGACGGATCCCATCATGGACAAGCTATTGCCGACGGAACTGCCTGCTCCTCCGGCGTCGCTGGGCCTGGACCCGTACTACGGGAAGTACGTTGACGCAGAGGGCGTGATTATCGCCTCTTCCCTGCGAGTGGCCGACGCAGCCCTGCTGCGCGCTCGCGACATTCTCGATGACATGCTGGCGGCTCGCCCCGACCTTCGTGAAACAATGGCGGAGTTGGGTATCCGGATCGCTATCTGGGACGATCATTCTGTGCCCAGCGACCTTCCGGAGTACGAGCATGACTTGAATCTGGACGCAAGAGCCTTCGGGGTCCATCACAACCGGATCACCTCCACCGGGGCCGCGAACCTCTTGTGCGGCGAAACGGAGGTCTGGGGTTTTGACATCCTCGTCCATGAGATTGCTCACGCTGTCCATGAAGCTGTGGCGCATCAGCCCGGCGGCGACCGGTTCAATGAACGACTCTTCGACGCCTACAATGAGGCACGGAGCCGCTGGCAATGGAACTACGCCGGCGCCAACCCGAACGAGTTCTGGGCCGAGATGGTGACGGGATGGTTCGGGCTGCAACATGGATACGGGTATTGGCAAGACTTCGACAGCCCTGCCGAACTCAGGGCGATTGAACCGGACATCGCAGACCTCATCGAAGAGGTCTTCGGCGACGCGACGCTCACTTCCAGTTGCCACTCTTCAAACAGCATTCAAGGGACTGTGACCGGGCCGGACGACCAACCCGTCGAAGACATCGGAGTCATTACGCTGAGGGGAACCCTTCAGTGGACCACGGGGTTTGACATTACCGGACCGGATGGAAGCTTCAAGCTCTCCCTCCCGCACGGGCAATACGTCCTGGGGATTTATCTTCCTCGCGACCTATGCTCTCCGAGCAACTACATGGTTGGGTTTCACGGTCCGGAAGGCTGGACGGAATTGAGCCGTGCCGGGACACAGATAGTGCTGATGGAGGACGACCACGTCACCGGAATCGAAATAAAAGTACCCCAGAACGTGTGGGACCTTCCAGCCATCAGTGGGGGGTGTTAGGGGAGCAGCCATGTTTCAGGGATGAGAACACGCTCTGCAGGCCCCGTGCAGGCGCTGGGGAATCGAAGGAATGCGTGCCGGGGCCGGAGAGCCGTCGCAACGGAGGTCGCTGATGAAGTTGCGGAGGAGAGCACGCAAGAGGACCAGGAGGAGAAGGAATAGAAATCCCGCGTGGTCGCCGGATGGAAGCACGATTGTTTTCCATTCAGACCGGGAGGAGGATTTTGAGATATATGTGATGGCCATAGACAGTTAGGACAAGCAGCAATGAGCACCAGATCCCTGTCGTCGGTTTCGTCGTCGGCAATCATCTCTGTCTCGTAAGGAGCACGGCGAGCAGAACTTGGAGAAGGACGCTACGCCGTACCCGTCTGCTCTTTGACGAACCGACTCCCGCCTCAGTTTGGACGAAGGCTCCTACGATGCTTGTCGGCAGGGACGGTATTCTCGCATGGCCGGCTTCCATCAGTGTACTCGTGCTTTTGCATGACGTTTAGTGGGCTAGCGTACCCGCTAATTTCTGTAAGCTCCATCGCTCGTCGACTCCTCTGCCTTCACTATATTTGAACCTCCCACCGAAAAGATCGCAAATCGGTACGCCTTGGCCCACCAACGTGTCCTGGGCGAACTCCGTGATCTTCTCTACCTTTATCGAGTGTCACCCCGCGCCTCTTCGGCAGCGATCTCCAGTTTCTCCTTGCGCTCCCTGATGCGGTCCGAGGCATCTGACATTTCGATGCCGGTCGTCCCAATGGCTTGCCATATCCAGCCCCATCCCAATGGTCGGACCTGGTTTGGCTAAGATGTTACAACAATTAACAACAATCACCCCTGAGATCACACGCACGTAACACGAGTCCTGATATAGTAATTGAATTACATATACAGGATCTAAGATAGGCCCTCCGCGAATCACGACAATAAGCACCCATACGATGCAATGGGGTCGGGAATGACAGCCTGTTCATCGTCAACGTCCGACTATCCGAAGATGGATAAAGACTTGAAGCGCCACGTCCTCGATGCCGGGTTTGCGAACGTCCGCGTGACCGCTTCTTCCTCCTCCCACGCCACACCCGATGACATTGCCTTCATCTACGGCCTCACAGGCTGGAACGTATGAATACACAAATGACAGGGCGACAGTTACTGGAGGATCGTGCGGGCGCTCTCACGGAGGTCGTTAGGCTGAAGCGTGAGGTGGAGTTGTTGCAAGGCCGCCTCGCCAAGCTGAACGAGGCCTCGCTTGGCATTGCCGGAAGCCTTGAGATCGATACCGTTCTGCAGGCGGTCATCGACGCATCCCGTCTGCTGACCGACGCCCGCTATGGCGCGATCTTGACCTTCGACGAGTCCGGAGAAATAGAGAAGTTCATCACGTCTGGAATCAGCTCGGAGGAGCGCGAGCGGATGACTGATACGCCTCAAGGTTTAGGAATCTTCGGGTACCTAAACGAAATTGAGGGGCCGTTGAGACTGCCGGACCTAGCCAGCCACCCCAAGTCGATTGGCTTTCCCAAGAATCACCCGCCCATGAAGAGCTTTCTCGGAATCCCCATGCGTCGTGAGGGAGAGCACCTGGGCAACATCTACCTCGCTGAGAAGGAGGAAGGAGGTGAATTTACGCCGGAAGACGAGGAGAGCCTGGCGATGTTCGCTTCTCAAGGAGCGGCGTCCATCGCCAACAGCCGTACCTACGGGACGGAGAACCGCGCGAGGGCCGATCTGGAGGCGTTGTTGGACATCTCTCCCGTTGCCGTCATGGTTTTTGACGCAAAGTCCCGTGAACTCGTGTCTCTCAACTCGGAGGCGAGGCGGATAGTGTACGGCCAGGCTGTGCCCGGCTACGGCTTGAACGAGCTGCTGAGCGTAATTGTCTTGCGCCGCCCCAACGGTCAGGGAATTCCACTCGAAGAGCTGCCGACCGAGCGGGCGATTCTCAGCGGCGAGACTGTGCGCGCCGAAGAAATCGTAATCCATCTCCCGAACGGCAAGGCGGTCCCGGTGCTTTGCAGCGCCACGCCCATCCACAAGGAAGACGGCGAGATCGTGGGCGTGGTCGCCACGCTTCAGGATATGACGCCGTTGGAGGACCTGGTAAGACAGCGAGCCGAGTTCCTCAGCATGGTCAGCCACGAGCTTCGGAACCCGCTGGCCTCCATCAAAGGATCGGTCGCCGTATTGTTGGGCTCCCCTTCCTCCTCCCTCGATTCCGTCAATACGCGCCAATTCCTGCGCATCATCGACCAGCAAGCAGATCGAATGAACGGCCTGCTCAGCAACTTTCTCGACATGAGCCGGATCGAGACGGGAACGGTATCCATCAACACCGAACCCGTGAACGTGACGGCCCTGATCGAGGAGGCGAGGCGCGCTTTCCTGACATCCGGGGCCAGGAACATCATCATGGTAGATATCAGCCAGAGCCTGCCCCTGGCCATCGCCGACCAGCAGCGTATCAAGCAGGTCCTGGTCAACCTGTTCTCCAATGCGTCCAGGCATTCGCCCGACTGGTCCGAAATCACGGTGAGCGCGTCGCTGGAGGAATGGCAAGTGGTCATCTCGGTGACCGACAAAGGTGCGGGCATAGAGCCCGAACATTTGCCCTACGTTTTCAGACAATACTCCCAATTCGATACCGATCGCCCGGACGGGCCCGGAATCGGGGATGGCCTCAGCTTGGTAATCTGCAGGGGAATCGTCGAGGCTCATGGGGGTCACATATGGGTGGAGAGCGACGGCCTGGGACACGGCGCAAAGTTCACCTTCACGATTCCGGTGGTTGATGAAGGCCTCGTTCATGCGGCGCCAACCTTCAACGGTCTCTCCTCCGATGAGCATGAGGACGCGAGGGTCCAGAAGCATGTTCTCGTGGTTGACGATGATCCGGATATGCTGCAATCGGTCCGCAGCACGCTGCTGGACGCCGGCTACACGCCCATCGTGACCAGAGACCCGGATGAGGCAGTCCATCTTGTCAAGATCGAAAAGCCCGACCTCGTCTTGCTCGACTTCACGCTGCCCGGCACTGGCGGAGTCGATCTCATGAAGCGCATTGTCGAGGTCGCCGACGTTCCCGTGATCTTCCTGCCGGACCATGACGGGGACAAGCTCATCGCTCAGGCCTTTGAGGCGGGGGCCGAAGACTACATCGTGAAGCCATTCTCGCCGAACGAACTGGAGGCCAGAATCAAGGCATTGCTGCACAAGCGGAGAGCGCTAAGCCGGAGCAGGACGGAGAATCTGTTCGTGCTGGGCAACTTGACCATCAACTACGCTGAGGACAGCGTCATGCTGGGGGAGCGGTTGGTTCGGCTCACTCCAACCGAGTACAAGCTGCTCTGCGAGTTCTCCAGAAACTCGGGACGCGTGCTCACCCATGACTACCTGCTTAGGCAGCTCTGGGGCAGCGACTACTCCGCCGATACACAGGTGGTGCGCACTTTCATAAAGAACCTGCGGCGCAAGCTGGGCGACAAGGCCAAGAGCCCCGCTTATATTTTCACAGTGCCCCCCGGAGGCTACCGGATGCCGAAGCCCTAGTGTCCCGCATCTGAAGTTTGTTCTACAAACTGAATAGGTGTGTTCCGGGGAGTCCTCCTCCTCCCAGCATCTGAAGTTTGTCCTACAAACTGAATGGGTGTATTTCGGGGAGTCGTCCTCCTCCCAGCATCTGAAGTTTGTTTTGCAAACTGAATAGGTGTGTTCCGGGGAGTCACCCTCCCCCCGTATCGGAGTACGGGGCAGGCTCCAACCTTCTCCCACGATAGGAGAGGGGATTCCTCGGGGCAGATTTGTTCGATGAACCTCTGACACAGGACACGAGAAGCAGACCAAGCGGGGAGACGGCGAGATGGCCGTCGCGATAGTAACCGACAGCGCGTGTGATATCCCTCCCGATGTCGCCCAGCACATGGGCATTACCGTTGTGCCGTTGAACGTCCACTTCGGCACGCGCGCCTTCGAGGACAACGTCACTATCACTCCCGACGAGTTCTACTCGATGCTGGCCGACAGCACAGAGCTGCCTACGACGTCGCTGGTGTCGCCAGGCAAACTCAAGGAGACGTACGACAGGCTCGGCGCAGACGCCGACGGCATCGTGTCCATCCACCTGTCCTCCAAACTCAGCGGGACGCACAACTCCGCCCTGCAGGGAACCGAGATGACCTCGGCGGCCTGCTCTGTCGAGGTGATCGACTCAGCCCAGGGTTCCATGGGGCTTGGCCTCGTGGTCCTCAAGGCTGCGGAGGCCGCCAATGGAGGGGCCGGCCGGGACGAAGTCGCGGCCTTGGCTCGCGACGCGGCCGCCCGGGCCCAGTGCTTCTGCCTGCTCGAAACGTTGGAGTATCTCGTGAAGGGCGGACGCATCGGCAGGGCACAAGGGCTGCTCGGCTCAGTCTTGGGGATAAAGCCGATGGTCATCCTGCAGGGTGGAATGGCGAGCCCGCTGGGGAAAGCCAGGACGTTCTCCCGGGCCCTGGCCAAGATGAAGCGGACTGCGCGCGACTTTGCCCCGGTCGAGTCCCTGGCAGTGATGCACAGCACTACGCCCGAACTTGCGGAAGAGGTCGCGAACGACCTCAGGGACTTGCTGCCGAAAGGCGAGGAGCCGTACGTCACCCGCTTCGGTCCACTCCTGGGAGTCTACACCGGCCCCGGGGCCATAGGCATCGCGCTCATTCAGGCCGAGCACAAGCTCCGGTAGAGAGGGCGGCACAGGCTGTCCCGGCTACTCCGGCTCCCCTGACGATTCTTCCCCCCGACTCCAAAGCCCTCTGTTCATGATCCCTATTGCCCGGTCCCGGGCTTGCAGCAGCTCGGCGCTGGAAGTCGAAGGAGCGCGACACTTCGGCCTTGGGCTCCGTGGTCCCGTTGTGAAGAAATTGCCACACAATCTTCACAGGAAAGATGCAAATCTCCACTATTTACTCATGTAAATTTATCCAATTTTAATAATTGCACGATTAAACTATTGCTACATGTGATAGATGCCGAGCCAATCGGTTTTCTACAGCAACAGAACGTGAGGTGAAGTCACGGCAACGCAGGTACTTACGCCTCAAACAGCTTGAAGGGACATTACCACAACCACCTTCTAAAAGTCGCTTCAACCCGGATCCAAATACCTCTCAACCGTGCCGGTGGCGTCAAATGCAGCACATGAGGACGTGGCGGTTCATCGATGGTCTGTTGCCCCTATGGGGCAGAAAGACCAGCTTCGCTACGGACGCACGTCCAAATGCCCGATACCAGTACATTAGTTCTTCCACGCATACGCGACATAGTCCCCAATCCGGCGTGGTGAGGCGGGTGTTATGAAACCTGCCCGGTTCCTCGGCCTCAACCCCCTCTTTGCGCTTTTCCTCGCCCTTGTCGCTACCGTGACCCTGGCCGGAGGAAGTCCGGCGGGCGCCGATGGCGCCACGCAACCTCCCGCGAGCCCTACGGGGCTGCAGGCTGACACGACATCCGGCTCGCTGAACGTGTCGGTGGACTGGGATGATGTCACGGGAGCGAGCCGTTACTGGGTGCGATGGCGGGTGGCCGGCCCAGGCAACACGTTGAACGCGGGTGTGGAAGTGCAGTCCTCCAGCACCAGCATCACCGTTAGCGACTATGGCGAATGGTTGGTGCGGGTGCAGGCGTGCAACGGCGCGGGCTGCGGATCACCCTCCACAACGCGGTTCAAGGTCAAACCGGCCACGCAGCCTACTCCCGAACCTACGTCGGAACCTACACCGGAGCCTACTTCCGAACCTACGCCTGAACCCACTCCTGAACCTACGCCGGAGCCTACTCCTGAACCTACGCCGAAGCCGGCAGCACCGGCAACGCCCACTGGATTGCAGGCTGACACTACATCCGGTTCGCTGAACGTATCGGTGGACTGGGATGACGTCACCGGAGCGAGCTATTACCGGGTGCGATGGCGGGTGGCCGGGCCGGGCAACACGCTGAACACGGGTGTGGAGGTGCAGTCCTCCGGCACCAGCATCACCGTCGGCGACTATGGCGAATGGTTGGTACGGGTACAGGCCTGCAACAGCGCGGGCTGCGGATCGCCCGTCACAACGCGATTTGAGGTCGAATCGGCCACGGAACCAACACCTGAACCTACGCCGACCCCCGAGCCCACGCCCGAGGCGACGACAACGCCCGAACCCACACCGGAACCGACGCCCGTAACCCCCGGCCAGCCCACGGGCTTGCAGGCTGGCACCACATCCGGCTCGCTGAACGTGTCGGTGAACTGGGACGACGTTGACGGGGCGGCGCACTACTTGGTGCGCTGGCGGGTGGCCGGGCCGGGCAACACGCTGAACGAGGGCGTGGAAGCGCAGGCCTCCAACGCCAGCATCACCGTCGACGACTATGGCGAATGGTTGGTGCGGGTGCAGGCCTGCAACAGCGCGGGCTGCGGGTCGCCCGTCACAACGCGGTTCGAGGTCAAGTCGGTTACCGGTCAGGCGCCGTTCTTCTCCCTGGCGATCAGCGGTTTCTCGCTCACGGAAGGCGAGGAGATTGCCGAAACCGCGCTGCCCGAGGCCGATGGCGGCGACGGCGAGCTGACTTACGGCCTGACGCCGGATCTGCCCGAAGGGCTGTCGTTCGATGCGGCGACCCGCGTCATTTCCGGCACGCCTGCCGAGGCGGGCGAGTTCAAGATGACCTACACCGCCACCGACGAGGACGGCGACGAGGCATCGTTCAGCTTCACCATCACCGTGGAGGCCGCCCCGGTGACGGCTCTATCCATCATCGGCAATCAACCGCCGAATCGCACGGGCGAGTTGGGCCATCCAAATCCCGCGCCCTGGGGAGGCTACTCCACTTTCGATCTCGATGATATCTTCGATGACCTTGATGAAGACGCCCTAACCTACACAGTCGCCGCCCAGCACCCCGGCCTGCTCAGCGCGAGCGTGTCAGGCTCCACGCTCAGGCTGGACTACCTGAATCCAGGCTCATCGCAAGTAACTATTACGGCAGATGACAGCTACTTCTTAGGGGCGACCACGTACACAGTCGATATCACCATCAGCGGGGACACGACCCGCAGCATCGTTGAGGGCTCCACCGCGGGCACGGCGGTGGGCGCGCCGGTGACGGGGAACCCTTATAACGGCGAGACTCTGAGCTACTCGCTGACGGGGACGGCAGATACGCACTTCGACATCGACTCGGCCACCGGCCAGATCACGGTCGCGGCAGGGGCAGAGCTGACCGTCGGTTCGATTTCGGGGGCCGTGAACTATACCGTGAATAGCCAGTCGGTATCCGTTGGCCTCACGGTCAACGTGACGCAGGCCCCGCCAGCCGACATCACCCTGAGTGTGAACCCAAGTTCCTTTGCCGAGGGCACTTCCCCCGCCAGCACTACGGTTACGGCCACCCGCAGCGGCACCTCCGGCGCGGTGACAGTTGCCCTGTCGGCATCGGGGGACACGGCCACAGATGGTATCGACTATACGATATGGACCTTTCCGACGTTGACGATCGCTGACGACAGTGCCACCGGTACGGCGAACCTGAGCATCACCGTCTTGGAGGATACTGACGTGGAAGGGGACGAGACCTTTACCGTGTCGGGGACGGCCTCCGGGCAGACCGTCGGCAATGCCGTCATCACCATTACTGACGACGACAACCCATCCGGCATCACCCTGAGCGTGAACCCAAGTTCCTTTGGCGAGAGCGCCACCTCCGCCGACATTGTGGTTACGGCCACGCGCGGCGCCGCTACCAGCGATGCTGTTACGGTTTCTCTCTCGCTGGCGGGCACGGCCACCGGAACCACCGACTATTCCGTGACCGGCACGCAATCGATTACGATCGCGGAGGATGCTGCCAGCGGAACGACGACCCTGACCTTCAGCGGCGTGGACGACACTGACGTGGAAGGAGACGAGACCGTCACGGTGTCAGGGACGGCCACCGGCTCGAATGTTAGCGGCGCCGTCATCACTCTCACCGACAACGAGGATGCCTCCGCCTATACTCCGGGCACGCCGACGGTCACCCGCAAGACGTTCAGCCAGCCGTCGAGTCCGGCTCTGGACGTCAGTTGGACGGCTCCGACGAACACGAGCATCACCGGGTATAAGGCGCAGTACCGCAAGCAAGGGGATGCCTCGTGGACGGCCTACAGCGGCGATCTGACGACAGCGAGCCTCACCCTGTCGGACCTGGAAGCAGGGGCCACCTATGAGGCGCAGGTGCGCGCGATTATCACCGGCGGGGGCGAGGGTCCCTGGTCGGCCACCGGGTCGGGCACGGCCAACCGGCCGCCCGTCCTCAGCGCGGCCATCGGCGCGGCGTCGATTGACGTTGGCGCAGCGGCCCTAATAGGAAGTTCGCTCTCAGGGGTGTTCACCGACGCCGACAGCGACACCTTGACGTATGACGCCTCCGCGGAGCATCTGGGCGTACTCTGGGCCGCCGTATCCAATGGCTCGCTCACGGCTCAGGCTCACAATCCCGCCACGACGACGGTCACCTACACGGCGCGCGACGCCTACGGCGGGTATGCCTACGGCGCCGTGCAGGTAACGGCCACTGCGTCCGTGACCCGCAGCGTCCCGGACGGCTCCACCGCGGGCTCCGGCGTGGGCGCGCCGGTGACGGGGACGCCCTATGGCGGACAAGCGCTGAGCTACTCCCTGACGGGAGACGCTGCGGACGCCTTCGTCATCGACTCCGGCACCGGTCAAATCAGCGTGAAGCAGGGAGTCACGATCGACCGCGCGACCACGAGCTCCTACACGGGGCAAGTGAGCTGGAGCGTGCAGGGCCAGGCGGCAGCCGTTAGCCTCACTATCAACGTGACGGACGCGCCACCTAACATTACCCTGAGCGTGAACCCAAGTTCCTTTGCCGAGGGCGACTCCTCCGCCGACATTACGGTTACGGCCACCCGCAGCGAGGATATTGCGAACAGCGATACGATTACCCTCTCGCTGGGGGACGGGACGGCCACTGAAGGCGACGACTATTCCGTGTCGACCCTGCATGATTTGACGATCAATGCGAATGAAGCCAGCGGGTCGGTGACCCTCACCTTCACCGGCGTGGACGACGATGCGGAGGAGGGAGACGAGACCTTCAGCGTGTCAGGGACGGCCGACTCGGGGCAGACCGTCGGCAGCGCCGTCATTACCATCACCGAAAGGAAACACTCCCCAATCTCGCCCGACATCACCCTGAGCGTGAATCCGAGTTCCTTTGACGAGGGCGACCATGACGCCGAAATTACGGTTACGGCCACCCGCAGGGGGGACACCACGAACAGCGACACGATTACCCTCTTGCTGGGGGACAAGACGGCCACCGAAGGCGACGACTTTGCCGTGTGGGCCCTGCCCGCGTTGACGATCAATGCGGGTGAAGCCAGCGGGGAGGTTACCCTCACCTTCACCGGCGTGGACGACGGTACGACGGAAGGAAACGAGACCTTTACCGTGTCGGGGACGGCCGACTCGGGGCAGACCGTCGCCAGCGCCATCGTTACCGTCACCGAAGACGACAGCACCACAACCTCGCCCGACATTGCTCTGAGCGTGAATCCGAGTTCATTTGACGAGGACGATACCGCCACCGACATTACGGTTACGGCCACCCGCGGCGGGGACACCAGCGCTGGTGTTACGGTTACTCTCTCGACGGCGGGCACGGCCACCGGCAGCGGCACCGACTATTCCGTGGCCGGCACGCAATCGATCACGATCGCGGCGAATGATGCCAGAGGAACAACCACCCTAACCTTCGGCGGCGTGGACGACGATGTGTTGGAAGGAGCCGAGACCATCGTCCTGTCGGGGACATCCTCCGTCACCGGACAGACCGTCGGCAGCGCCGTCATTACCCTCAACGACGGCGAAGGCTCCGACAGCTTGAAGCCGGGCACACCGACTCTCACCCGCACCACGTTCAGCCAGCCCTCGAATCCCGCCCTGGACGTCTCCTGGACGGCCCCAACGGTTACCGGCAAGACCATCACCGGCTACAAGACGCAGTACCGCAAACAGGGTGAGACCAGTTGGACGGCGTACAGCGGCTCGCTGACGACGACGAGCCTCACCCTGTCGGATCTGCAAGCCGGCGCCACCTACGAGGTGCAGGTGCGCGCCGTCAACAGCGAGGGCGGCGAAGGCCCCTGGTCGGATACCGGCGATGGGACGGCCAACAGCCCCCCTACCGCCAGCAGCGTCGACTTCCTCGGCGGCACGTTTGGGGTGGGCAGCAGCTCCGCCTGGCACGAGGCGCAGCCTGGGGCATTCTTCACGGACGCCGACGGTGACACGCTGACCTACTCGGCCTCCGCTCAACATCCGGCCCTGCTCGGAGTCAGCCTGACGGGCTCAGCCGGGTCAGCCGTGCTGACGGCGAACCTGCTCAACCAGGGCGCGTCGAAGGTCAACTACACAGCCAGCGACGCCTACGGGGGACAGGTCACCCGCAGCGCGAACATCACCATCACAGCGGAGACGTCCCGGGAAATCCCCGAGGGCTCCGCCGCGGGTACGGCCGTGGGCAGTCCTGTTACTGGAACGCCGTACAACGGCGTGGCGCTGACCTACTCGTTGACGGGCAACGCGGCGGACTCGGGACTGTTCGTCATCGACTCGGCCACCGGCCAGATCAGCGTGGCGCAGGGCGCCGTGCTCGACTACGAGACGGACGATACCTACCGAGAGACGGAGACCTCCGCCAAGTTCTACCGGGGCAAGGTGAACTACACGGTCGACGGCCATAACGCCGTCATCGACGTCGACATCTACGTGACGGACGTCGGTATTGGCAAGCCCGCCGCGCCGACGCTGACCCGCACGAGGTTTACGGAGGAATCGGATCCGGCGCTGGACGTTACGTGGTCGGCCCCGTCCGCCGACGGGACCATCACCGGATACCAAGCGCAGTACCGCAAGCAGGGTGAGACCAATTGGACGGCCTACACCGAAGCTCTGGGCGCAACCATGACAAGTCTGAACCTGCTCGACCTCGAGGCGGGCGCGACCTACGAAGCCCAGGTGCGGGCGGTGGTCAGGGAAAGCAGTGACAGCGATATAACCCTGAGCGTGAATCCCAGGTCAGTACCCGAGCACGACCCGGACTCTCGCGGTTACAACATCACCATTACGGCAACCCGGGAGGGAACGTCCGGCGCCGTAACCGTTCGCCCCTCTAACCGATCGAGTTTGGGGGGTACGGCAACCTCCGGTACGGACTACAACGTGCCGAACATCTTGCGTGACATTACTATTCAGGATGGGCAGACGAGCGGGTCTGTCACCTTCACAATCATCATCTTTAATGACACGGCCACGGAGGACAGCGAGACCGTCATCGTGTCCGGAAGTGTCATCGATCCCCAAAGCTCCACGGGACTGACAGTCAGCGACGCCATCATCACCATCATCGACGACGAGCAGCCGGGCCCCGTCATCACAGGCGGCGATCCCGGCCCCTGGTCGGACACAGGGTCGGGCACGGCGAACCGCCCGCCGGCCGCCAGCAGCGTTTTCTTCGGCGGCGGCACATTCCCCGTCGGGACCATTGCCGATTACAAAGAGACGGGACAGGGAGCGCTGGGGGCATTCTTCACGGATGCCGACGGCGACACGCTGACTTACACGGCTTCGGCACAGCATCCGGCATTGCTTGGTGTCACAGTAAGCGGCACAGCCGGGACGAACGCGGTGCTGACGGCGAACCTGCTCAACCAGGGTTCTTCGGAGGTCAACTACACGGCCACCGATCCGTATGGGGGATCCGTCACTCGCACCGCGACCATCAGCATCACCGCGAAGGAGAGCCGCAGCATCGCCGAGAACTCCGCCGGAGGGACGAAAGTAGGCGACCCGGTCACAGGCACGCCCTACGACGACGGTGACGATCAGACCAATGACGCGCTGACCTACACGCTGACCGGCAAGGCCAAGGACTCGGGGCTGTTCGTCATCGATTCAGCCACGGGCCAGATCAGCGTGGCGACAGGCGCAAGCATCGACTACGAGACGGACGATTCCCACCGGGAGACGGAGACCTATAACGGCCAGGTGATCGCCAAGTTCTACCGGGGCAAGGTGAACTACACGGTCAACGGCCATAACGCCGTCATCGATGTCATCATCAAGGTGACGGACGTGGAGGCCGGCAAGCCCGGCACGCCCACGGTGACACGCACGGAGTTCAGTGAGCCGACGGACCCGGCCCTGGACGTCACGTGGACGGCGGCTGCCGCCAACGGCACGACCATCACGGGCTACGAGGCCCAGTACCGCAAGAAGGGCGAGACCAGTTGGACGGACTACACAGGCGCTGTAGACTCCGGCAACCGTACTCTCACCCTGCCGGACCTGGAGGCGGGCGCTACCTACGAGACCCGCGTGAGGGCGTGGGCCTGGGAGAGCGGCGATCCCGACATAACCCTGAGCGTGAACCCGACCTCCTTCAACGAGAACACTCTAACCGAACAGATCACGGTGACTGCCACCCGGTCGGGCACGGACGGCGCCCAAGCCGTTGCCATTCGGACATCCGGGGGCACGGCCACCGATGGCACCGACTTCACCACACAACGATTTCCTACGCTGACGATTGCTGACGGCAGCACCAGCGGAACCGCGACCCTGAACATCACTAGCTGGAATGATGAGCTGGAGGAAGGGAACGAGAGTATCATCGTCTCCGGGACGGCCGCAGGGCTGACCGTCGGCAAGGCTGGCATCACCATAATCGATGATGAGAGTCCCGGCGGTGCCATCACCGTTGTGGACGGGGAGCCCGGCCCATGGTCGGACATTGGCGAAGGCACGGCTAACAGAGCGCCAACCGCCAGCAGCGTCTCCTTCCTTGGCGGCAGCTTGGGGATGGGCGGCGCGTTCAATTGGCACGAGGCACAGCCCCTCGGAAGCGGGGCATTCTTCACCGACGCCGACAGCGACACGCTGACCTACACGGCCTCGGCACAGCATCCCGCCCTGCTTGGGGTGAGCCTGACGGGCACCGCCGGGACGAACGCCGTGCTGACGGCCAACCTGCTCAACCAGGGTGCCTCGAAGGTCAACTACATAGCCAGCGACGGGTACGGAGGGCAGGTCACCCGCAGCGCGAACATCACCATCACCGCGAAGACAAGTCGAAGCATCGCCGAAAACTCCGCCGCCGGAACGGCGGTGGGCGATCCTGTGACGGGGACGCCATACGACGACGGCGACCCTCAGACCGATGATTCGCTGACCTACTCGTTGACGGGCAAGGCGAAGGACTCGGGGTTGTTCGTGATCGACTCGGCCACGGGCCAGATCAGCGTGGCGACAGGCGCAGTGCTGGACTACGAGGCGGAAGATGGCGACTATCGTGAGACGGAGACCTATAACGGCCAGGTGATTGCCAAGTTCTACCGTGGCAAGGTGAATTACACGGTGGACGGCCACGACGCAGCGATCGAGGTCCGCATCAAGATTACGGACGACGACTCAGGCGAGCCTTCCACTCCGACGTTGACGCGAACGGAGTTCAGCGAGCCGTCGAATCCGGCTTTGGACGTAAGCTGGACGGCCCCGTCCGCCCCCGGCGGGACCATCACCGGCTTCAAAGCCCAGTACCGCAAGAAGGCCGCCTCGGGCGAGGACCCTGCCTCGTGGACTGCCTACACCGGTACGCTGGGCGCGACGGCGACAACCTTCAACCTTCCCAATCTGGAGGCCGGGGCGACCTACGAGGCGCAGGTGCGGGTAGTGACCGGCGAGGGCGACGGCCCCTGGTCGGGCATTGGGGAGGGCACGGCGAACCAACCGCCGACGGCAACGAGCGCTGCCTTCAATGGCGGCACGTTCCCCGTCGGGACCATCGCCGATTACAAGGAGACGGGACAGGGAGCGGTGGGGGTACTCTTCCAGGATGCCGACAGTGACACGCTCACCTACACCGCCGCCGCGCAGCATCCGGCATTGCTAGGGGTCACTCTGTCCGGTGCGGCGGGGAGCGCCCACCTGAGGGTCACCCTCCTCAACCAGGGCTCTTCGAAGGTCAACTATACAGCTACCGACTCGTATGGAGGATCCGTTACCCGCACCGTGACCATCGGCATCACCGCGAAGACAAGCCGGAGCATCGCCGAAAACTCCGCCGCTGGCACGGCGGTGGGCGATCCTGTGACGGGAACGCCCTACGACGACGGCGACCCTCAGACCGATGACTCGCTGACCTACTCGATGACGGGCAACGCGAAGGACTCGGGGCTGTTCGTCATCGACTCGTCCACCGGCCAGATCAGCGTGGCGACAGGCGCGAGTATCGACTACGAGACGGACGATAACCACAGGGAGACGGAGACTGATAACGGCGAGGTGATCGCCAAGTTCTACCGGGGCAAGGTGAACTACACGGTCGACGGCCACGACGCCGTCATCGATGTCAAAATCCTGATTACGGACGTCGTGACAGTCAAGCCCGCCGCGCCCACGGTGACCCGCACCGAGTTCAGCGAGCCGACGAACCCGGCGCTGGACGTTACATGGGCGGTCCCTTCCTTCGACGGGACCATCACTGCCTACAGGGCGACTTACCGCAAGAAGGGAGATTCGGAGTGGACGTGGACGCACATCTCCGACCCGAACGACCGCACCTTTACCTTCAACGAAGCCGGCAACCCCGACAAGACGGATCTGGAGCCGGGCGCAATTTATGAAGTACGCATACAGGCGATCTCTGAGGGGGGCGACAGCCCGTGGTCGGACATCGGCGAAGGGACCGCCAACCGACCGCCGACGGCTTCCAAGTCGATTGGCAACTTCTCCCTGCAGTGGTACAAGTTCGGGAACTGGCTTTCCACCAATAATCTGTCGAACGGGTTTTTCCAGGACGCAGACGGCGACACGATAAGCTACTCGACTTCTTCCGAGTATCCGGGCGTGATAAAGGCCTGGATCGACAACGTCACGCTGAAGATACGGACCCTCAACCCAACCAGGTCCGCAGTCACCGTCACGTACGGGGCGAGTGACCCATACGGCGGGTACGTATCCCGGACGGTGGATGTCACCGGCACAATGGGCACCGTACAGGCCAGCATCATCGAGAACGCCTGCTGCGGCCGGTTTGTGCGCAACATTACAGGAGTGCCGTACAACGACGGCGACCCTGAGACCGATGACTCGCTGACTTACACGCTCACCGGGGACGCGTTTGTATCCGGTCCATTCGTGCACGATTCGTCCAGTGGCTGGATCAGCCTGGGTTCCGGCAAGAGTCTGGACTACGAGACCAAGAGTTCCTACACGGCGACGCTGAGCTGGGTGGTGCAGGGGCAGACGGCAAGCGTCACCGTCAACATCAACGTCACGGACGTGGAGGCGGGGAAGCCTGCCAAGCCGACGCTGACCCGCACGGAGTACAGCGAGCCGACGGACCCGGGGCTGGATGTGAGCTGGACGAGGCCCGCGCTGACAGGGGAAATAATCACCCCCCTGCAGATCACCGGCTACGAGGTCCAGTACCGCAAAAAGGCAGCCCAGGACGAGGACGCTGCGGCGTGGACGCTCTACACCTACACCGACGATGAAAGCAATACTGTCAGCGAGCTGCCGGCAACCCCCACCAGCGTGACGCTGCCGGGCCTGGATGCCGGGGCGACCTACGAGGCACAGGTGCGGGCCATCGGAGGTGTGGAGGGCCCGGGCGCCTGGTCGGACACCGGCGAGGGCACGGCCAACCGGCCGCCAACCGCCAGCAGCGTCTCTTTCGGCGGCGGCACACTGGGGATGGGCGGCGCGTTCAACTGGCACGAGGCGCAGCCTCTCGGAAGCGGGGCATTCTTCACAGACCCCGACAGCGACACGCTGACTTACTCGGGCTCCGCGCAGCATCCCGCACTGCTTGGCGTAAGCGTGTCCGGTACGGCTGGAACGAACGCCGTGCTCACGGCAAATCTCCTCAACCAGGGCGCGTCGAAGGTCAACTACACGGCCAGCGACGGATACGGGGGGCAGGTCACCCGCAGCGCGACCATCACCATCACCGCGAAGACGAGCCGCAGCATCGCCGAGAACTCCGCTGCCGGAACGGCGGTAGGTGCTCCGGTGACGGGAACGCCGTACAACGGCGTGGCCCTGACCTACTCTCTGACGGGCAAGGCCAAGGACTCTGGGCTGTTCGTCATCGACTCGGCCACCGGCCAGATCAAGGTGGCGACAGGCGCGAGTATCGACTACGAGACGGACGACACCCACAGGGAGATCGAGTACTGGCCGGAAGGTTCGGATAATGTGCACGCCAAGTTCTACCGTGGCAAGGTGAACTACACGGTGGACGGCCATAACGCCGCCATCGATGTCATCATCAAGGTGACGGATGTAGATCCCGCGCCTGTGATCACCGATCCTGGCGACAAGAGCTACCAGCAGGGCGAGTCGATCACGGCGTTCGACATCACGGTGACCGACGACGAATCCGAAACAGTCACCGTGACCGTCACCGGCCTTCCTTCCGGCCTGTCGTATTCCAACGGCCAGGTGAGCGGCACGGTGGCGCAGAACGCGGATGTGAAGGACTACACGGTCACGATCTCAGCCGACGATGGGACGAACAACGCCGTTACGGAGACGTTCACCATCACCGTCACCACCTACGTCGCTCCGACGGGCATCACGTTGAGCGCGAGTCCTTCCAGCCTTGGTGAGGACAACGGGAAGACCTCGATCACGGTGAAGGCGACGCTGAACGGGACGAGCACCCGGGACTCGAGCACGGTGGTGACCATCGGGGCGCTGTCCGGTACGGCCACCAAGGACACGGACTACGCGGTGAACACGTCGCTGTCCAGCATCACCATTCCGGCCAACAAGCTGAGCGGGACGGGGACGCTGGAGATCACCCCCACCGACGACGCGGTGGTGGAGGGCGACGAGACGGTCATCGTGTCCGGCACCACCACGACGCAGGTGGGTCTGACCGTGACCCCAGCGACGGTGACGCTGACCGACGACGACAAGACCACCACGATTCCGGGTGACAAGGACTCGGCTGAGTTGAGCATCTCGGGCCCGTCGTCGAGCGTGTCCGAGGGCAGCAATGCGGTCTTCACGGTGACGCTGTCGAAGGCCATTGCCAAGGAAGTAAAGGTGGCGTGGTCCACGCCGCTGGGGACGGACGACGCGGCATCATCGGACCTTGGGACCACATCGGGCACCGTGACCTTCGCAGCCAACAGCGCGGCCGGGGCGACGCAGAGCATCTCGATCACCGCGACGGACGACGCGCTCTCGGAGACGGCCGAGTCCTTCACCGTGACGTTGGGTACGATCACGTCGACGCTGTCGTCGCAAGTGTCGTTGAAGAGCGGCGCAAGCTCAGCGACGGCAACGATAGCCCAGAGCGACCCGATCACCATCTCCATCAGTGGCCCGTCCAGCGTGGACGAGGGCGACGCCACCAGCAACTACACCGTGTCGCTGAGTCCGTCCGGGGTGACGCCGACGGCCGACCTGACGGTGAGCTACGGTACGTCCGACGGCACTGCGACGGCGGGTACTGACTACACCGCCAAGTCGGGTACGCTGACATTCACGAATACGGCAGCAGGTTCGCAGACGTTCACGGTCCAGACGACCGGGGACACCTTCGACGAAGGTACTGGTGAGACGTTCACCGTGGCGATCTCGAGTCCGTTGGGCGGCGGCGGTCCGTCGCCGAGCCTGGGGACGTCGAATTCTATCACCACGACCATCACGGACGACGACGACGCCCCGTCCGGGATCACGCTGAGCGCGAACCCCAACAGTCTGGGTGAGGACGACTCGGCCACGTCGGTGACGGTGACGGCCACGCTGAACGGAGACAGCACTCGGTCGGAAGCGACGGTGGTGACGATCGGCTCGCTGTCGGGCACGGCCACCAAGGACACCGACTACACGGCGACGAGCCTGTCTACCATAACGATACCTGCGAACACGGCGAGCGGGACGGGTTCGATCACGATCACGCCGACGGACGACGTGGTGGTCGAAGGTGACGAGACGATCATCTTCTCGGGGACCACGACGACAGAGGTGGGTCTGGACGTGAGCGACGCAACGGTGACGCTGACGGACGACGACAAGACCACCACGACGCCCGGTGACAAGGACAGTGCTGAACTGAGCATATCCGGGCCTACGTCGAACGTGGCCGAGGGAGGCAACGCCGTCTTCACGGTGACGCTATCGAAGGCCGTGGCTAAGGAAGTAAAGGTGGCGTGGTCCGCGCCTCTGGGAACGGACGCGGCGGAGGGCACCGACCTGTCGGCAACCTCCGGCACCGTGACCTTCGCGGCCAACAGCGCGGCGGGGGCGACACAGAGCATCACGATCACGGCGACGGACGATTCCCTTTCCGAGACGGCAGAGAACTTCACGGTAACGCTGGGCACGATAACGTCGACACTGTCGTCTCAGGTTTCTTTGAAGAACGGCGCGAAGTCGGCCACGGCGACGATAGCCGAGTCCGACCCGATCACAATCTCGATCACTGGCCCGTCCAGCGTGAACGAGGGCGACGCCACCACCAACTACACGGTGTCGCTGTCGCCAGCGGGCGTGAAGCCCACAGCCGACCTCACCGTCTCCTATGCCACGTCGAATGGCACGGCGACTGCGGGTACTGACTACACGGCCAAGTCGGGTACGCTAACGTTCACGGAGTCGGCTGCCGGTTCACAGACCTTCACGGTGCAGACGACCGAGGACACGATAGACGAGGGCACCGACGAGGACTTCAGCGTAGCCATTTCGAGCCCCTCCGGGGGCGGCGGCCCGTCTCCAAGCCTGGGTACAGCCAAAAAGGTGACCACGACGATAACGGACGATGACGACGCGCCGACGGGCATCACCCTAAGCGCCAGCCCCAGCAGTCTTGGTGAGGACGACAGGAAGACCTCGATCACGGTGACGGCGACGTTGAACGGCAGCGCGCGGACATCGGCGACGGTGGTGACCATCGGTACGCTAAGCGGTTCGGCGGGCTCATCCGACTACACGGTGAACACGTCTCTGGCGAGCATCACGATACCTGCGAACACGGCGAGCGGGACGGGTACGCTGGAGATCACCCCTACCGACGACGCGGTGGTGGAGGGAGACGAGACGATCACGATCCCCGGAACCACGACGACGCAGGTGGGTCTGACCGTGACATCGGCCACCATCACCCTCACCGACGATAACAAGACCACCACAACGCCCACCGACGACAAGGACTCGGCGGAACTGAGCATTTCGGGCCCGTCGTCCAACGTAGCCGAGGGTGGCAATGCCGTGTTCACGGTGACGCTGTCGGCGGCGGTGGCGGCACAAGTGCAGGTGGCGTGGTCTGCGCCGCTGAGCACCGACGCGGCGGAGAGCGCCGACCTGGGGACCACATCGGGCACCGTGACTTTCGCCGCCAACAGCGCGGCGGGCGCGACGCAGAGCATCACGATAACCGCCACTGACGACAAGCTGTCGGAGACCGCAGAGAGCTTCACGGTAACGCTGGGCGCGATCACGTCGACACTGTCGTCTCAGGTATCGCTGAAGAGCGGCGCCAAGTCCGCGACGGCAACGATAGCCCAGAGCGATCCCATCACCATCTCCATAACGGGTCCGTCCAGCGTGGACGAGGGCGACGCCACGATCGACTACACGGTGTCGCTGTCCCCGTCCGGCGTGAAGCCCACGGATGACCTCACCGTCTCCTACGCCACGTCCGACGGTACTGCGACGGCGGGCACTGACTACACGGCGAAGTCGGGCACGTTGACATTCACCCAGACTGCAGCCGGTTCTCAGACCTTCACGGTCCAGACGACTGAGGACGCCCTGGACGAGGGCACGGGCGAGACGTTCACCGTGACGATCTCGAGTCCATCGGGTGGCGGCGGTCCTGCCCCATCTCTGGACTCCACCAAGTCTTCTGTCACCACCACGATTACGGACGACGACGACGCTCCGACGGGGATTACGCTGAGCGCGAACCCGAACACCCTCGGCGAGGACGACTCGGCCACGTCGGTGACGGTGACGGCGACGCTGGACGGAGACAGCACGCGCACGGAAGCGACGGTGGTGACGATTGGCGCGCTGTCGGGCACGGCCACCAAGGACACGGACTACACGGCGACCTCCCTTGCCGGCATCACTATACCGGCCAACTCCAGCAGCGGGACGGGAACGCTGACCATTACGCCGACGGACGACGTGGTGGTGGAGGGCGACGAGACGATCATCTTCTCGGGGACCACGACGACGCAGGTGGGTCTGGACGTGAGCGACGCGACCGTCACGCTGACGGACGATGACAAGACCACGACGACGCCCACCGACGACAAGGACAGTGCTGAACTGAGCATCTCCGGGCCTACGTCGAACGTGGCCGAGGGTGGCAACGCGGTCTTCACCGTGACGCTTTCCAAGGCCGTGGCTGCGAAGGTGCAGGTGGCCTGGTCCGCGCCTCTGGGCACGGACGAGGCGGCGGGTTCGGACCTGTCAGCGACATCGGGCACCGTGACCTTCGCGGCCAACAGCGCGGCGGGCGCGACGCAGAGCATCACGATATCCGCCACTGACGACAAGCTGTCGGAGACGGCAGAGAGCTTCACGGTAACGCTGGGCGCGATAACGTCGACGCTGTCGTCACAGTTGTCGCTGAAGAACGGCGCGAAGTCGGGCCAGGCGACGATAGCGGCCAGCGACCCGATCACGATCTCGATCACTGGCCCGTCCACCGTCAATGAGGGCGACGCCACCACCAACTACACGGTGTCGCTGAGTCCGTCTGGGGTGACGCCCACGTCCGACCTGACGGTGAGCTACGGTACGTCGAACGGTACTGCGACATCTGGCACGGACTTCACGGCAAAGACCGGGACGCTGACGTTCACGAACGCGGCGGCCGGTTCTCAGACGTTCACGGTCCAGACGACCGAGGACACCCTGGACGAGGGTACGGGTGAGGACTTCAGCGTAGCCATTTCGAGTCCCTCCGGCGGTGGCGGCCCGACTCCAAGCCTGGGCACCTCGAAGTCCGTCACGACCACCATAACGGACGACGACGACGCTCCTTCGGGCATCGCTCTCAGCGCGAACCCCGCGACGCTTGGTGAGGACGACGGGAAGACCTCGATCACGGTGACGGCGACGTTGCAGGGTGACAGCACACGTACGACGGCAACGGTGGTGACGATAGGCACGCTGGGCGGTTCGGCGGGCTCCTCCGACTACACGGTGAACACGTCGCTGACGAGCATCACGATACCCGCGAACACGGCGAGCGGGACGGGTACGCTGGAGATCACGCCGACGGACGACGCGATAGTCGAGGGAGACGAGACCATAACGATCCCCGGAACCACGACGGTGAGCCTGACCGTGAGCGACGCCACGATCACCCTCACCGACGATAACAAGACCACCACCACGCCCACTGACGACAAGGACTCGGCAGAGTTGAGCATCTCAGGGCCAGCGTCGAACGTGTCCGAGGGTGGCAGTGCCGTTTTCACGGTAACGCTGTCGGCAGCGGTGGCGGCACAAGTGCAGGTGGCCTGGTCTGCGCCGCTGGGGACGGACACAGCGGCGAGCACGGACCTTGGAACCACATCGGGCACCGTGACCTTCGCGGCGAACAGTGCGGCCGGGGCGACGCAGAGCATCACCATCACGGCGACGGACGACAAGCTCTCGGAGACAGCGGAGAGCTTCACGGTGACGCTGGGGGCGATCACGTCGACGCTGTCGTCCCAGTTGTCGCTGAAGAGCGGAGCGTCATCCGACACGGCAACGATAGCCGCGTCCGACCCGATCACCGTCTCCATCATGGGTCCGTCCTCGGTGAACGAGGGCGACGCTACGACCGACTACACGGTATCGCTGTCGCCGGCGGGCGTGAAGCCGACGGACGACCTCACCGTCTCCTACGCCTCTGCCAACGGCACGGCGACGGCGGGTACGGACTACACCGCCAAGTCGGGCACACTGACCTTCACGAACAGCGCTGCGGGTTCCCAGACCTTCACGGTTCAGACGACCGAGGACAGCATAGACGAGGGCACGGGCGAGACGTTCACCGTGACGATCTCCAGTCCATCGGGCGGAGGCGGTCCGGCCCCATCTCTGGACTCCACCAAGTCTTCTGTCACCACCACGATTACGGACGACGACGACGCTCCGACGGGGATCACACTGAACGCCAACCCCAGCAGCCTTGGCGAGGATGACGGGAAGACCTCGATCACGGTGACAGCGACGTTGCAGGGTGGCAGCACACGTACGACGGCAACGGTGGTGACGATAGGTACGCTGGGCGGTTCGGCGGGCTCCTCCGACTACGCGGTGAACACGGCTCTCACCAGCATCACCATAGCGGCCAACTCGACGAGTGGCACGGGGACGCTGGAGATCACACCGACCGACGACCCGGTGGTGGAGGGCGACGAGACGATCATCGTGTCCGGCACCACCACGACGCAGGTGGGCCTGGACGTGAGTGACGCCACCGTCACGCTGACCGACGACGACAAGACCACCACCACCATCCCTGGCGACAAGGACGTGGCTGATCTGAGCATATCCGGGCCGGCCTCGAACGTGGCCGAGGGTGGAAACGCGGTGTTCACGGTCACGCTGTCCAAGTCCGTGGCTCAGGACGTGACTGTGGCGTGGAGCGCACCCTTGGGCACGGACGCGGCGGCGGGTTCGGACCTGTCGGCGACAAGTGGGACTGTGACGTTCGCGGCGAACAGCGCGGCCGGGGCGACGCAGAGCATCACCATCACGGCGACCGACGACGCGCTGTCGGAGACGGCGGAGAGCTTCACGGTGACGCTGGGCGCGATCACGTCGACGCTGTCGTCACAGTTGTCGCTGAAGAACGGCGCGAAATCGGCCCAGGCGACAATAGCGGAGAGCGACCCGATCACCATCTCGATAACCGGTCCGACCAGCGTGAACGAGGGTGACACGACGACGGCGTACACAGTGTCGCTGAGTCCGTCTGGGGTAACGCCGACGGCTGACCTGACGGTGAGCTATGGTACGTCGAACGGTACTGCGACGGCGGGTACTGACTACACGGCTAAGTCGGGTACGCTGACCTTCACGAATAGCGCTGCGGGTTCCCAGACGTTCACGGTCCAGACGACCGAGGACACCCTGGACGAGGGCACGGGCGAGACCTTCACCGTGACGATATCGAGTCCATCGGGCGGGGGAGGCCCAACACCCACTCTCGCTACCTCGAAGTCGGTGACCACAACGATATCTGACGACGACGACACTCCGTCGGGCATCGCCCTCAGCGCGAGTCCCAACACCCTTGGTGAGGACGACGGGAAGACCTCGATCACGGTGACGGCGACGTTGCAGGGTGGCAGTACACGTACGACCGCAACAGAGGTGACGATAGGCACGCTGGGCGGTTCGGCCACCAAGGACACCGACTACGCGGTGAACACAGCCCTCACCAGCATCACCATAGCAGCCAACTCGACGAGCGGGACGGGGACGCTGGAGATCACTCCCACCGACGACTCGGTGGTGGAGGGTGACGAGACGATCATCGTGTCCGGCACCACGACGACCCAGGTGGGCCTGACCGTGAGCTCGGCGACCATCACCCTCACCGACGATAACAAGACCACCACCACGCCCACTGACGACAAGGACTCCGCTGATCTGGGCATCTCAGGGCCTACATCCAACGTCTCCGAGGGCGGCAACGCCGTCTTCACGGTGACGCTGTCCAAACAGGTGGCTGCAGAGGTCGTGGTGGCATGGAGCGCACCTCTGGGCACGGATACCGCCGAGGGTTCGGACTTGTCGGCGACCAGTGGGACAGTGACGTTCGCGGCGAACAGCGCGGCGGGAGCGACGCAGAGCATCACGATAACCGCCACCGACGACAAGCTGTCGGAGACGGCGGAAGGCTTCACGGTGACGCTGGGTACGATCACGTCGACGCTGTCGTCCCAGTTGTCGCTGAAGAGCGGTGCCGATTCGGCGACGGCGACGATAGCCGCGTCCGACCCGATCACCATCTCCATCACCGGCCCGTCCAGGGTGGACGAGGGCGACGCCACGACCGACTACACCGTCTCCCTGTCCCCGTCCGGTGTGAAGCCGACGACAGACCTGACAGTGGACTACGGGACGGCGAACGGGACGGCGACGGCGGGTACGGACTACACGGCCAAGTCGGGCACGCTGACGTTCACGAACAGCGCTGCGGGTTCCCAGACGTTCACGGTTCAGACGACCGAGGACACCATAGACGAGGGCACGGGTGAGGACTTTAGCGTCGCCATCTCGAATCCCACTGGCGGCGGCGGTCCGTCGCCGAGCTTAGGAACGTCGAAGTCGGTAACCACGAAGATAACGGACGACGACGCTGCTCCGACGGGGATCACGTTGAGCGTGAGTCCCGGGAGTATCGGAGAGGATGACGGGAAGACCGAATTTACGGTGACGGCGACGCTGAACGGAGACAGCACGCTGCCGTCGAATACGGTGGTGACGATAGGAGCGCTGAGCGGTTCGGCGACCAAGGACACCGACTACGCGGTGAACACGGCCCTGACCAGCATCACAATAGGGGCCAATTCCACCAGCGGGACGGGTACGCTGGAGATCACGCCGACGGACGACACGATGGTGGAGGGCGACGAGACTATCGTCGTGTCGGGCACCACGACGACACAGGTGGGCCTGAGCGTGAGCGACGCCACGATCACCCTCACCGACGATAACAAGACCATGACGCCCCTCAACGACAAGGACTCTGCTGAGCTGAGCATATCCGGGCCTACATCGAACGTGAGTGAAGGGAGTGACGCCACTTTCACGGTGACGCTGTCGGCGGCGGCGGGCGCACAAGTGCAGGTGGCCTGGTCCGCGCCGCTGGGGACGGACGCGGCTGAGGGCGCCGATCTGGGCGCTACGTCCGGGACGGTGACGCTCGCAGCGGGCTCCACCACGCAGACCTTCACGATCACGGCGACGGACGACGCGTTGTCGGAGGGTTCAGAGAGCTTCACGGTAACGCTGGGCGCGATCACGTCGACGCTGTCGTCTCAGTTGTCACTGAAGAGCGACGCCAAGTCGGCGACGGCGACGATAGCGGAGAGCGACCCGATCACCGTGAGCATCACGGGGCCGTCCAGCGTCACCGAGGGGGATGCCGCCACGTACACCGTGTCGCTGTCGCCGACGGATGTGACCCCGACGGCGAACCTGACGGTGAGTTACGCCACGTCGAACGGTACTGCGACGGCGACGGACTACACGGCGGCAGCGGGCACGCTAACCTTCACGGCGACGGCTGCCGGATCGCAGACCTTCACGGTGCAGACGACCGAGGACGAGCAGGCTGAAGACTCCGAGGACTTCACCGTCTCCATCTCCGATCCCACAGGCGGCGGAGGCCCCGAGCCTTCTCTGGGCACGTCATCCTCCGTCACCACCACCATCACGGACGACGATGGTGTAGTACAGTCCCCTTCTATCCCGCCCGCTGAGCCGACTCCCACGCCGACACCGACGTCGACTTCCTCCGTCTCCATCCACTCGCCGGACGACCCGGTGGATGAGGGTGCCAGCGTGAACCTACCGGTCACCCTCTCCTCGCCCGTGGACGGTACGGTCACGGTGTCGTGGTCCACCGGCGGCGGGTCGGGCCAGCAGGCCAGGAGTGGGGACGGCGGAGCGCAGGGCCAGTCGCCCAAGCATGAACACGAGCCCAGCTCCGGCACTGTCACCTTCCAGCCCGGAGAGACGCGGGCGGCAATCACGATAACCATCCTGGACGACGAGGAACACGAGGACCCGGAGAGCTTCCAGATAGTCCTGGACGAGATCACCGTGGCGCCCGACCAGGTCTCGATAGGCGAGCGAACGGCTACGGTGACCATAGCGGACGACGACGCCCCGCCGAGGTTCAACAAGGGTGACATGGACTCCCGCTCCGTGGCCGAGAACACGCCGCCGGGGACGGCCATCGGCGCGCCCATCACGGCGACGGATGCGGAAGACGACCCCATTACCTACACTCTGAGCGGGGCCGACGCAGGCGCGTTCACTCTCGACAGTGACACCGGCCAGCTTCGTACGAGCGGGCCGCTGGACTTCGAGGCCAGGACGAGCTACGACGCCCTCACCGTCACTGCGGACGACGGTCACAACCACACGGACACACTGTCTCTCACCGTAAGCGTGACCGACGTGAACGAGCCGCCGGACAGGCCCGGCGCACCGACGGTGCTCCCAGGGTCATCGAGCGCGGACTCCGAGTTGGATGTGACTTGGACGGCCCCTGACATGACGGGCAAGCCGGCCATCACCGGCTACGACGTGCAGTACCGGGCGGCGGGAGCCTCGGCATGGAGCGCCCACGGCTTCACCGGCACGGGGACCCAGACCAGGCTCACCGGCCTGGAGGCTGGAACGGAATACGAGGTGCAGGTGCTCGCGCGGAACGACGAGGGCGACAGTCCCTGGTCGGACTCCGGCGCAGGTTCGACGACTGGCGAGGCATCTACGCCTACGCCTACGCCGACACCCACACCGACGCCTACACCCACGCCGACGCCTACACCTACGCCGACGCCTACACCCACGCCTGTGCCCACAGCTACACCCGCGCCGCAGCCCACCGCCTTCACCCTGAGGGCCAGCCCCGACAGGATAGCTGAGAACGCTGGACCCACATCCGTAACGGTAACGGCAACCTTGGAGCGCCGGGCTACCCATACAGAAGACATTATCGTGACCTTGACTTTGTCGGGAACCGCCGATGAATCAGATTACACAGCTTCAAATCTGGTCAGCATAACCATTCCCGCGGGCCGGCCCAGCTGGTCCGGCGCGTTGACTATCACGCCGAGGGACGACGGGATAATCGAAGGGACTGAGACAATCTCTATCACCGGCAGCGCCCCCGGCATGGGCGACAGGACGGCCAACATACTCCTTACGGACGCTACCGGCGATCAGGGCGGTGGAGGCGGCGGTGCCTTCCTGAGCATCACGCCTCCCTCCGAGGAGACGTCGGAAGGCTCCAACGCCGAGCTTACCGTTTCACTCTCGCATTCGGTGGCCGCCGCCGTCACCGTCGTCTTCGACGTGACACCCGGCACGGCGGACGCGTCCGATTACACCGATCCGCCCCTGAGTACCGTCACCTTCCCAGCCAACTCAGCTGCGGGCGCAACGCAGACCATCACCATTGCCGTCAACCAGGATATGCTCTCCGAAGGGTCAGAAACCTTCGCGGTCACACTCGGAGCAGTATCGGGAGACCTGGCGTCCCGGGTTTTGGTGAACCCCGACAGGGCCACGGCCACGGTGACCATAGCCGAGAGCGACCCCATCGAAGTCTCCATATCAGGTTCGGCGATTGCGGACGAGGGCGACGAGGCCAGCTACGTCGTCTCCCTGTCGCCCCCCGGCGTCATCCCCACCCAGGATCTGACCGTGGCCTATTCCACGTCCGACGGGACGGCTCTCGCGGGGAGGGACTACGCGCCGGCGTCGGGCACCCTCTCCTTCACGCCGGACTCGCCAGGCGGCAAGATCATCACGGTGAGCACGACCGAGGACACGGAGACCGAGTCCAGCGAGACCTTCTCGGTCTCCATCTCCGTGACGCACTCCACGTCCGACGAGACGGCCCTCGTGGGGCGCGACAACACGTCTGCCTCGGGTACCATCTCCGTCACCCAGAACTCGCCAGGTGGCAGGACCATCACGGTGAGCACGACCGAGGATACGCTGGCCGAGTCCGGCGAGACCTTCCCCGTCTCCATCTCCGGCCCCGCGGCCGGCGGTCCCGCACCCACCCTGGGCACCGACTCCGTGACTACCACCATAGCCGACGACGATGCGCCATTACTATCAGCGTCTGTGCCCACACCCACACCTACGCCTACACGGGAACCGACGCCGGAGCCTACTCCAACTCCCAGACCGATACAGACGCCCACGCCGGAGCCTACTTCTACGTCCGCGCCGGAGCCTACGCCCGCGCCGACACGGGAACCGACGCCGGAGCCTACCCCCACGCCGACACGGGAACCGACGCCGGAGCCTACTCCTACGCCCACGCCCACACCGTGGCCGACACGGGAACCCACGCCGGAGCCTACACCTACACCCACGCCAACGCCCACACCAGAGCCGACACGGGAACCCACGCCGGAGCCTACACCTACGCCCACGCCGGAGCCGGTTGTCCAGCTGGCCCAGCAGCTGGCAGCCACGCCATCGCCTGTGCCGACGAGTGACCCGGTGCAACCCGTGGCCCAGTCGATTGACACGGACGCCCCGGCCCCGACGGCCTCTCAAGCACTCACGGCTTTCCCGCTATCATGGCTCTCACCATGGCCATGGCTCCTGCTCCTGCTAGCAGTGCTGATAGCACTAGCGGTAGTTCGCAGACGCAGGAGACGTCCGCGCATCTCGGCAGGTTTCCACAGCTGAGACCTTCCGCCCTACATTCGCAGTTCACAATGACCGGAAGGCCGACTTGGATGCTTCCCCAATGAGGGGCAGTGCCTGTTTCGCCGGTCTCCATCCAATTCCTGACGGCTGCTTGGTGAAGTTGTAGGTGGGACTATCCGCGTCGTCGACCGGCTTGCGGCGAAGGTCATCCCCGCCAAGTCTGAGCCATCCTCGACAGCAGCGTCGCTCCCCCTTCGCGCCGACGATGTCCCCGCGCTGGAAGACCCGGAGCGCTGGGTAACCAATACCATTGTGTACGCAGTATCCGCCCAAAAGCCCAGAGGGAGTCTGGTGAGGACTCCGTACTCTTCAACTCAACAGCATTTTGAGCCACTCGCGCTACGACTAAGACACTAGGCCGCCCATTCGTTGGCTGGCCGAGGATGCAGGTATAGGTAGCACAGCGACAATGAGACTCCCTGAGCGGTGTCGCCTGACCGGCTACTCATTTCCTATAAAGAGACCTCCCAGCGAAAAGTTCGCAAATCGGTACGCCATGGCCCACCAGCTACGCCAGATAAGAGCCCTAATCGGCGCAGCGGCTCCATAGACTGCTTCCGGTCGGTTCGAGTCCCCGCAACCCTTGGCCTCGAAGTAAGTGTCCGATGAGCAGTTCCTTGAAGCTTCGGAGCGTTAGTCAATATGGGCTCGGACATCCTGCCAGTCGTCCGGATGTACACCGGCGTAGCGATCCTCAACGAGGCCTTCAACCGCTGCTACGAGTGACACTCACTTGTTCATGGGAATGCGGATACTCACGGTGACGCCCTGTCCAACCCCGTCGCTTGCAACGACAATCGTCCCCCCATGCGCTTCGACTATGGCCCGCGTGATGGCCAGTCCCAGACCCGTGCCACCTATTCCGCGACTGCGAGACTGGTCTGTACGGTAGAAACGGTCGAAGATATGGGGAAGATCTGCAGCATCAATGCCGATCCCGTCATCGGTGATCGAGATAGCCAACGTCTCCTCGTCTTCCAGCCCGGCCTTGAGCAAGATGCTTCCCCCTGCCTCGGTGCAATTAAGCGCGTTGCCCACGACGTTGCCCAACGCCTGGCTCATGCGCATCCGGTCGAGGTCCATGTCCGGGAGGTCGGCGGAAGGTACCAGCGACAGCTCGACCTGTCGAGCTTGGGATTGCGGTTGCCAGCGGTCCACCTCCGCGTTGAGCAGCCCGTGGACCGAGCTCGATTCGAGGGTGAGCCTCAATTCGTCCTGGTCCGTCTCCGCAAGCCAGTCCAGGTCGGTTACGATGCCGCCCAGCCTGTCCACCTCCTGGATGATGTGGTCGGAGGCCGTCTCAGGCGTCTGAAGGCCGTCGCGCAGCCCTTTCGCCTCCAGCTTGATGACGCTCAGCGGCGTGTTCAGCTCGTGAGAGACGTCGTTTATCAGCCGCCTGCGGAGTTCGCGCTGGGTCTCCAGGGCCGAGGTCATCCGATTGAAGGCCGCACTCATCCTTCCCAACTCGTCCGAGGACGTGACCGGCAGCCGGGTCGTGTCCCCATGGGCGATTGCCTGGGTCGCCTCCGTCAGAGCCGACACCGGCGCCGTGATCCGCTTGGACAACCAGAAAGCCAGCAGGATGGCGACGCCGACAGTGAGGGTCCCGCCAATCGCGGTGATGTACAGGAGCGTGTTGAGGAGCCCATGCGATTCGGTCGATAGGAGCTCGCGGTTTACATCCACATAGACGTGACCCACGGGCCGGTTCGAAGCCAAATCCAACACCGTTTCGCTATGCCCGCTTAGATCGGGTGCGGTGGCTCCGGGCAACAGCTCGGAGAAGTTGTCCTCCACCACACGTCCGTCGACGCCGACGATGACGACTCGCACCGGGTCCTGGTGGAAGAGCTCGAAGTGCTCTCCCTCATTTTCTTCGGACCGCTCCCTCTCCGAGGCTCCAACGTAGGTGTATCCGGCCTGGGATAGCACCCTGTCCAGCGTTCCCCAACCACCGGCGGCGGTGTACTCCCGGCTCAGATTCCGGGCCAACTGGACCGCCTCATCACCTCCTATCCGCTCTACGAACACACCGAGACGGGCCTGCGTCGCGTAATAACCCACGCCGACGCTGGTCAAGACGGTGAGAACGACGACGAGGACGGTCGAAGCCATGATGCGCCAGCGCAGAGACATCATTCTTCCTCCACCATGAACCTGTAGCCCCCGCCGTAGACCGTCTGAATCGGCTGTCTGCCGTCCCGGTTGATCTGCTTGCGCAGGCGTGCGACCTGGTTGTCGATGGCCCGGTCGAACCCGTCGAAATCGTCGTTGAAGGCCAGAGAGATGAGCTGGTCGCGGGTCAGCAGCTGGTTGGGATGACGCATGAACGTCGATAGCAGGGCGGTCTGCGCCTGGCTCAGCGTCACGGGTTCTTCACCGACAGTCACGGTCCCGGTCGTCTCATTCAGCGTGATGTCGCCGCGTGTCAGCACCTGCTGGACTCTGTCCTTGACGCGACGCAGCAAGGCATGGGCGCGCGCAATGACTTCATCAGGATCGAAAGGCTTGACGACGTAATCGTCGGCTCCGTTGTCCAGTCCGATGACTCGCTCGGCAGGAGCTTCCCTGGCCGTCAGCATGATTATTGGAACGTCCGACTCCCGGCGCAGGATTCTGCACAGCTCCACCCCGTCGAGACGGGGAAGCATCAGATCGAGGATTATCAGGTCGGGAATAAGGTCGCGGGCGAGGTCCAGGCCGGACTCGCCGTCATGGGCTACCTCGGCGGAGAATCCCGCGCGCTCGAAGTACACCTTGACCCAGTTCGCGATCCTTGTATCGTCTTCGATTATCAGTACCGTGCCGCTCATCGTCAGTCTCTCCAATGAGCCGTCTCAAGACGCGGCGCCTCCTTCGAGACACCGCGTCCATCCACTCCATCCGCCTTGGATAAATTATCTCACTTCAAGTGAAGGATCGACATCTCCCCTCGGCAGATTCCGATTGCCTCTAGCCGCCTCCCCGCCGCTCGCCGCCGGAGCCGTGCTCCCCGCCAGACTCGCCTCCCTCGCCCCCGCCGACCTCGGCATGGGCCACCCATCCGGTGAACGACGCCTGAGTCGAGGGCAGGATGACCCCCATCACCTCGCGCGGGGCCATGTTCACCGGGGTCGTCGGTCCCAGCTCCGTCCCGTTCGACAGGTGCACCTCGATCCTGACGTTGTTCAGGACGTTGTTGGTCGTGTTCTCCACGATGCCCTTGAAGGAGTTGCTGGGAGCGTCGTACTTGAGGATCAACCGCGCGCCGCCGCGAACCATGTCGAAGGTCTCGTTCGGCGCGAGTTGATTGGCGCTGCTGCCCTCTTCGCCGCCGGACTCACCACCGCCTTCGCGTCCGCTTTCACCACCGGGGCCGTGCCCCTCGCCGCCGGCTCCCTCTCCACCGCCGCCCTCAGCGCCTTCGCCGCCCGTGTGAGGCACGGGGCCGGGGCCACCGCAGTCGAACACCTCCATATGAACGACGTAGCCGTCGTAGGCGACTCCCGCGAGGTTCGGCTCGCTCGCGACCGCCAGGCTGGACGCTGCCTGCTGTCCGGGGTTCAGGTCCCCAAGCTTGTCCGGGCCAAGCTCTCCCACTGTCTTCGTTCCCGACTTCAGGTGGGGTTCGGCCTGCACGTAGCAGAGCGTCTGTGAGGTCTTGTTCTGCACCGTCGAGTGGACGGTCTTGGTTGCCGCGTCGTACCGTGCCGAAATCGCCAGTCCACCGAGGACGCCGTTCCACGTCTGGTCGAGAGGAATGATCGGGCTCGACATGGCGGCTTCATTGATCTCACCGCTGCCGCCTTCGCCACCGCCCTCTCCGCGGCCTTCGCGTCCGCCTTCACCACCGGAGTCGTGTTCGCCACCACCTTCACCCCCGCCGACCTCTGCATGAGCCACCCATCCGGTGAATGATGCCTGCGTCGAGGGCAGAGTGATCGGCAATACTTGGCCCGGAGCCATGTCCACCGGCGTCGTCGGACCGAGCTCCGTCCCGTTCGACAGGTGCACCTCGATCCTGACTCGGTCCAGCGTTCCGTTGGTCGTGTTCTCCACCGTCCCCTTGAAGGAGTTGCTCGCGGCGTCGTAGCCTAGGATCAGCCGCGCCCCGCCGCGGACCATGTCGAAGGTCTCATCCGGCGCCAGTTGATTGGCGCTACTGCCCTCTTCGCCACCGCCGCCTTCACTACCTTCACCACCGGAACCATGCTCGCCACCTCCCTCACCACCTTCGCCGCCGGAGCCGTGCTCACCACCACCTTCACTACTCTCACGTCCTCCGCCATGCTCGCCCCCGGACTCGCCTCCTCCTCGCTCGGAGATTTCCTGGCTCGTCGTGGCGCGGTCGGAATCACTGCCGCCCTCCGATCTGTTTTTGAGCGTACAGCCGGTGAGTATCAACGCGGCGAGTACGGCCGCGAAGACCACCCCGACCAAGAACCTCTTCGTCACTGTCATCAATTTCTGCCACATCATCTTTCTACCTCCTTCGATTCCTTCGTGAGGAATCTGTGATGCCACCACGATAGAGGCGAAATGTCGCAGAAATATGTCAAAGCCCGGCATCCCGGACTCGGCAATGAAGGGAGTTGACAGGCCTGGCGGGGAGAACTGGCTGCTTGCGTCTTGAGACTGAACGCCGTTCGCTTCCGCATCACCGGGAGCCATGATGATGGGAGCCAAAGCTAACTGATGGTAGTGTGGAGTGGCCTGGAAGTCGGGGCGGGCTGTTCTTAGATGGACTGGACGAACGTCCGGCCCGGTGGGCGCGAGATTCGCGACGGGCCTATCCTGTATAGCCTCTCCGACTCCTTAGATAAGAATCTCCCAACGAAAAGCTCGCAGTATAGCCCTCTCTAGCCCACCAGACTTGATAAAATCAAGAACCTTCTCATTGAGAATCGTCTTGGCTCAGTGATCAAGTCCTAGCCCTTGGAAGAGCGTCTCATTCCTAGCTAACAATAGTAAACTGGGGTAAGGTCAACCGAGGCCAATCGACCTTCGGCGGTAATTGAGCGGTGGTATGGTCTTCAATGCCTTGTTGCGGTCCCAGCCAGGCTGGTGGGGGCACTAGGGGGTGTTGGATCCGATCTTGGCTGGAACTACCGTCACCACAAACAGATCTTGCAGATCACTCGAATTGCCATGGATGTCTGACGCACCCACGGCGACAATCGCATCTCCCACGCCAATTGCTATCAGACTTAGTATTCCGGACGGGACTTTTACGCTACCACCAATTATTCCGCGAGGTGTGACAGTGAAACCATAGTCTGTGATTTCTTCACCATCAGGCTCACTGAATACACTGGAAAGGTCCACCTGGAAGCTCTCTCCCAAAGTCACAGTCTGGTCATTCACGTCTCCCACAAGCTGTGGGGGGCTGTTAACTATGCGCACAACGACTTCCGTTGCCGTAGAGCAATTGTTTGCTGTGTTGGACTCGCCGGGCACGGCGTCCACACAGGCTCCATAGTAGTATGTTCCTGGCGTGGTAGGCATGTTCAGACCCATTGCCTTCCAGCTTCTGGTATAGGGCTCAAGTGCCTCGACCTCTTCGTTACCGACCTCAGTGTCACCGGTCGTAATTGTCGAATCGACCGAGCGATAGTACCGTAGCGTTGTCCGCACCGAGGAGATGTTCCCTTGGTTTCGGACGATGATATTGGGCGAGAAACTGAGGCCGGGTGGAAGGTTCACACGGCTAATGGTATTCTCTGCAAACAGGTCCGGCCCGGAGGGAGCGCTAACCGGGGACTCCGGCGCAGTGTATTCATCGCAGAACGGTCGATCACCAAGATCGGAAAGGGTGAAATCAAGTTGGGTCCGGAAGACTGTCGGTAAGCATCCTGTCAATGAGATGTTTCCGTTGATGCCTAGATACCGCAGATTCGTCAGACTTTCCAGTTCCTCAGGAATCGAACCCGTCAGCTGATTGTAGCTCAATCTTAGGCGCCAAAGGTTCGCCATGTTCCCAAGCTCCGGAGGTATTGAGCCAGCCAGGCGGTTATCGTCCAGGTGCAATTCTCCCAAGTTGGACAGGCGGCCCAACTCTGGCGGTATTCCTGTTAGTAGATTGTTTTCGAGCCAGAGAGCCCGCAGGCGACTCAGACGCCCAAGCTCCGGCGGTATGGTTCCACTTAGCCGGTTGTCATAGAGACTCAACACATCTAAGTTGCTCAGGTTGCCTAGTTCCTGCGGAATGGCCCCTGACAACTGATTGACGCCAAGATTCAGATACTCAAGGTTGCCCAATTTGCCCAACTCTGGAGGTATAGGACCGCTCAGATCGTTGGCCCACAACTGAAGCACAACCAGGTTCTTCAGATTACCCAACTCTGCAGGTATCGAGCCGGTTATGCGATTGGCATGGAGGGCCAGATGCGTCAATTTGCTCAGACCGCCAAGACCGGCCGGGATTCTCCCTGACAGACCGCCGAAGTTATTGATCTGCAGCTTCTCAACACGCTGTGGTGTTCCACCAACAGTGATTCCCTCCCAGTCCGAGATGGGGGTGCCCGAAGACCAGTTCAGGAAACCTAGAGTGTCTCTTGCGGCCAGAAGAATCTCGCAGTCGGCCACCAAGCCCGGGTTGTTGGCAGCGTCGCTCACTGCTCCGCCTGTCGAACAGTCGTCTGGAGTCGGCGTGATTGTCGGTGTTGGTGCAATGGCGGGGGTCTGTGCCGGCGTGATTGTCGGTGTTGGAGTAGTGGTCAACGCATCGATCACAATTGCGTATGCCCCCAGGCTCCCACTGCCGCTTTCTACTTCAACAAAGTACTCAGAAGAAGCGTCCGCCTTCCAGCGATAAGTCGTGCCACCGTCCGGGCCTGAGGAGTAGGAGGAGGAGTATGAGGACGGCTGCGTCATTGCGTCTGACGCGTAAACCGTAACCCGGGAGTCGTTTAAAGTCTGGTGGTCCACTTGCAGCAGATATTCTTGGCCCTCATTGGCCATAAACCGGAAGTAGTCCAAGTCGAACTCGTAGTCCATCGAGCCTTGGAGAGTCTCACCGATGGAGAGATCCGTAGCTGTTTCTGAATTATTGCCGTGATCATCGGGGCCTGCCTCAACTGCCGCAACGGTTATCGTGTATTCGCCCGTCGAACCCGAGATGCTCTTGACTTCCAGGTAGTATGCCCCACCCTCTGGAGCCACCCATAACAACAGGGAGCCGTCACGATCCTGGCGGGTGTACTTCTCCAAAGGCTCCAGCGTGAATCCGTCGGGAGCGTAGAGACTCAGATCGGAGTAGCGCAACGTCTCGTGATCTAGGTGGACTCTGTATCCCTGGCCCTCCTCCGCGTTGAGCTTGAAGTAGTCTAAATCGAACTCGTAGTCAAGGGACCCACCGACGGTCTCTCCTAGGGACAATCCAGTGGCGTTCGCAGCTCTGTCGCTGTGGTCGTCAACAATGTGGGGGATGGCAACAACCCTCAGCGTGTAGGGGCCTACATTATTGCTATGGCGGAACTCTACCGATAGATAGTAGTCGCCTTGGGCAGGCGCCACCCACAGAATGCGCTCCGTATCGTAGTCTCGGCCGACCGGACCGCCGAGTGACGTGTTCTCCTTCAGTTGGCCGCCGGGGCCGTGCAGTGCGACGTACGGTCTATCGTTTTGACGGGGTGAATTGACGTCTACCCGATAGACCTGTCCCTCGCTGGCCGTAAACTTGAAGTAGTCCAGGTCTCGCATCTGGCCTATCAGCCCTTCCACAGGTTCGTCAATCCCAATCTCTTGAGCTGTTAACGGATCATCACCGTAATCATCCTCTTCAGGTAAGAGTGTGATTGTCAGAGTGTAGTCATGCGTCTCCTCTTGCTGACCACTCTCAACCCTGAGGTAGTACGTATCTGAGGCCGTCGCCTGCCACACGATCCGACCACCACCCTGGGAATATGCTAACTCGGGCGTGACCCCGTCGGGGCCGAACAGCGTGGAGTCGGTCCCATAAGCCTCGTTGTACGCCGGCTGAATTGATAAGACAATGAGATAGAGTCGGCCTTCTTCGCCCTGGAATCGGAAATAGTCGGAATCGAGCCAGGAATCCACAGTGCCGTTCACTGATTCTCCCACGGCAATCTCAGTTGCATTTGTCGGCGAGTTCCCGTGGTCATCGGGGCCTTCCGGAACTGGTGGCTGGATGTCCACAGACATTCCGTAGTCTGATAGGGTGATCATTCCGTTCAGTCGTAGAGTCTCTGCATCGCGCGTAAGTCCAACCGACACAACGGAGAATTCCAGCCTCCTGAGCAAGTGGTCCTCGGCCCCTATCCAGTAACCCACTACACCATCTATGCCGTTCGCATGACCCAGCACTGGGTATTTTCCGCTTTCGGCTGCCGGCCCTGTCATGTGGTAGACGCGTTCGCCGTCAAGCTCCTGCTCATATATGGAGATTTGACCTTCGGAATCCAGCAGGTCGAACTTGAGCAGATCGGACAGCGCAAAGGGTAAATCGCTACTTTCCGTTGTCCGTCGAGAGGCGCCCCCAAAGGAGTCCAGTACATAGACAACGTCGCCGACAGTAATCCACTCCTGTGACCAACTCTGGCTGCCTTCATCCACTTTGGCGCCATCATTGTCAACACTCGTCTGGTCCTGAATGTTGTAGTTCGCCGACAAGTGCGCACTGTCAGGAGTACGAAATTCCCCGGCTACGTTCAAGGACAGGAGAAGCTTCATCTCTTCGACTTCTGCTTCAAGTGTGAACTGGCTCTCAATGTGTCCGGAGTGCGAGGCCTTGGCGGCGGCTCTCGCCAAGTCAAACACCACCTTGGCCGAAAGAGCCATAGGCGTAGGTGTCGGGCTTGGCGCCGGTGTGTTCGTGGGAGTGGGCGTAGGCGTCGGTGTGTTCGTGGGAGTGGGCGTAGGCGTCGGGCTTGGCGTCGGTGTGTTCGTGGGAGTGGGTGTAGGCGTCGGACTTGGCGCCGGTGTGTTCGCAGGAATGGGGGTGAGAGTGGCAATGAATGTAGCCGTGGGTCCCCCTGTCGGATTAGGTGTCGCTATTGGCCGAGGTTCAATTTTGGATGTAGCAGTGGCCGTCGACGTTGTGACGTCAGGCGGAGATTGTGGCTCACCGCACGCTGAAAGCAAGGTAGCGGCTATGGAGCATAAGAGTATCGCGCCTGCGAGCCAGGGTCGGCTCGATGCTGATTGGCTGGTGTGCTTGGTAACGGGTCCCAAGCGACCTCCGGTTTCGGGTGGCGGAAATGCCGCTGCCAATATAGCACACCGTAATCGTCAGCATTAGTGGAGACGCTGGAATTGGCAGAAGAATCCGAGAGCGTTGAGGTACGTGAACTCCCCAGATCGTAGGGAGTAACTGCTCAGAATCAGGGCGTTCGACATACGGAGCGCCGTCATTCCGGCGACGGCCGGAATCCAGAGGGGCGGGGGCGTTCACCTCACCTACTCTGAACACCTGCCTCGGGCTTCGTCATACGATAGCCGACGCGATGCTCGGTGAATATGTACCTCGGACTTCTAGCGTCATCGTTCAGCTTGCGGCGGAGCGACTTGATGAATGCGCGCAGGACCTGTGAATCGCCGGAGTTCGGGGCGCTCCACACTCGTTCGATAAGCTGATCGTGGGTCAGCACGCGTCCGGCATTAATGGAGAGCTCGAACAACAGGCCATACTCGGTAGCTGTCAGATATACCGGGCTCCCCGCCACTCTAACGCGACGTTCAGAGTAGGTGATTTCAAGCTCTCCGAGCACATAAGGGTCGAGAGAATGGGTGCGGTCGGACACCGCCTTCTTCCGTAAGGCCGCGGCGATTCTCGCCACGAGTTCGGACGGCGAGAATGGCTTGACGACGAAATCGGAGGCCCCAAGATCAATGACCTCTTCTATCACTTGATCTTTGCTGTAATCGGACAGGTAGATGACAGGCACATCGGTGATCTCGGTAATGCTCTTCATAGTCTCGAAATCGTTTGTCCCGGAAAGTGAATGGTCCAGAATGACAACAGAGGGTTTTTCCTCCCTAATGAGACGGTTCACCACATCAGGGCTCCTTGTCATGATCGGAATGTAGCCCGCTCCGGAGAGAGTGTCTCGTACATACATCAGAATCGGTGGGGCATCGACGATCGCGAGGATTCGCTCCTGCTGACATTCTGCTTGTGTCTCATGAGGAGAAATCCCAGGAGAGGGTTCAGCTAAGGCCCTCGAGGTCTCGATAGCCTCAGGAATGGTGATTGTGATACTGAAGCCCGATCCGCTGATTTCGCCCGAAATACGTCCTCCATGCGCCTCAACTATCCCTCTGCTGATGGCAAGGCCGAGACCCGCCCTATCGAGACCAGTCACCTCCTCATCAGCCATCCATGAGGAAGCTTGAGACGGTAGAGGCAGATGTCCAACCGAATCGCAGTTCCCCTCGTATGTGACCGTGACCGCAACATCTGTGTCCATGCGCGACACTGCCACGAGAATTGTTGATTCCTCGCGCGAATGTTCCGACGCATTGGAGAGGAGATTATGTAGGACCTGCAGGATGCGTGTCCGATCCGCCATCACCAAGGGTAATTCGGGAGGACAATCAATGGCTATTTCATTCTTGAGCCCGGCGCTCAGTAAAGCACCCTTAGCCTCGACTATGAGGTTGGCCAAGTCAGTGGGTTCGGGCATGATCGATAGCGTCCCTGCCTTGATGCGCGTCACATCGAGAAGATTGCTGATTCGCTCGCGAATGTGATCAATCTGCTCATCGATGATGCGGAAGAACTGGCGAGTTTCGGTTGAATCGAGAGGGTACGGTGACTCAAGCACGGTTGTCGTAGAGCCCTTGATTGTGGTTAGTGGCGCGCGCAACTCGCTATTCACTATGCCAAGGAACTCGGCTCGTATCCGTTCCAACTCGTGCAGTCGCGTAATGTCTTGCATAGTGACAACGACCGACACAATCTCTCCGTCATCCGAGTAGATCGGTCTCGCATTTACCAGGGTGGTAACAGTGCGTCCGTTAGGCAGAGAGATGGAAATCTTCTCTGCGCGCACTGTCTCTCCACTCTTGAGTACCTGATCTAGAGGCAGTTCGGCAAGGCAGAACTCGCGCCCGTCTGCTCGACGAAAGGATATTTCGCCCAAAAGGTTCTCAAATGAAGCGCAGTTCTCGACCATACCTCCGACCATGCGTTTTGTCTCTTCGTTGATTGACAACACGCTTCCGGTGTTGGCGTCGAAGACCAGAAGTCCTAAAGGCGAAGAATCGAGTAGCGCTTCAAGGTCGGACTTGGCGCGCTGTTCAGCCTTGTACTTGAGGGCGTTTGAGATGGCCATCGCCGCCTGTGAGGCGAACATTGTGATGGTGTCTTCGTCATCCAAGCTGAATTCCCGGGCGTTTTCCTTCTCGGCAAGATAGATGCATCCATAGAGCACTTCTCGATGCCAGATGGGCATTCCCATGAAAGATTTCATCCGCGGGTGGTTGTCAGGGAACCCCACAGTCGTGGGGTGATCGGCAAGATCTCTGAGCCTCAGAGGTTCTCGACGTTCCCGAAGATGTCCGAGGAGGCCAACTGCCTTGGGCCAACTTCCAATACTCCTCTGTTCTTCAGGGCTCATGCCCGAAGTGACGAAATCTCGCACGCTTCCGCAACTGTCAAAAACCAAGAGAGCTCCGTATCGAGCGTCGGTTAGGGAGCATGCGCCATCAACGGCAGCCTGCAGGATGGTGTTCAGATCGAAGCTGGAGTTGATGCCAAGACTGGCAGCACTCAGTTTCGAGAGAATCTCTCGCGATTCTTGGTCCCTTTGCATGGGTTCCCTGGCTTCCAGCAATGAATCACCCCTGAACGCGGAGTATTGGGAAGAGGCCTAATGCCCTGGTCGATTCATACTTCTGCGACTCGACTTCGGTTCTGTATGAACATCTCCACCACCCAACGATTGGAGTCAAGCGACGGCCCGGACCACGTATATGGCGCAATCGTCTGGCACATCCAAGATCGAACAGGTAGCCGGTACGAGAGTGAGTCTCACATCAACCCTGTAGACACATGTACCTTTGCCGGAGACCCTCGTCGATTCCAATAGTCCAACGTTACTCCGTGTAGCTTTCCGTGTTCGTTCAGATGGTCGTAACAGCCGCCGAGGAGGGCGGGAGAATCTAGTTGTGCAGACAAAGAAAGAAAGCTGCGGCCGCGTCCAATTGCTTTGTTGAGTCCTGACAGATGCTCAGAACGAGATAGCCCGGCATGGGCGTGATCCACTCGACCGACACGACTCTTAAATACCTCGCGGTACTACGTATCAGTTATGATTGCAATATACGTCATTAGTGTCAAGACCTAGTGGTCAGAGAAACCTCCTAGGAGCGTGACACTTGACGCCTCAAAACCAATTGGCGGGACGTGTGAGTTTGGAGGGAGAATGTACTTCCCTACTTCGGATTCAAGGTCAGCGTCTGTTTGGCATTCGCTCTCACTCGCTCGTTGTCCAGCGGAAGATAGTGGTGCCTTCCCGTAAGCCATTCTGTGACCTGGTCGCCGTAGTGCGGACTGCCGGGGTGGCCGGACTGCCCAGTGGCGTCTACCGCCCACAGGCCGGGCGGGTCCTCGGCCAGGTCGGCGTTGTGTCGCCAGTTCGCGCCGATGGACGCGAGATAGTTCGGGTCGAAACCGGTGTTGCTGACGGTGATGCCGTTTCCACCCACCGGCTGACCACCCCGTCGCAGCAGGCCGGAGAGATCCCCCCGGTCGGAGAGCAGGTGGTTCAACGTGATCTTGTGAATCCTGCCCCAGTTCCACCCCGACATGTCCGACCCTAGTCGCGCCGTCAACTCTTCAATGGCTCGCGACATGCCGGCGACAATGGCGTCCTCTCTGGATGTCGAGCGTAGGTAGCCGTGTGGGTCGTCGGCGAGAAGTCGCACCGCGAACCCCGAAATGGCGCTGGAAATGAGGGACACATGGTCTCCGGAGAACCGCTCGGACGCAACGGCCGTCGTCCACTCCGAGAAGAAGAACTCGAAGATAGTTGCTCCCACCTCGTCCACGTCCATTCTGCAATTCCATTTGCCCAGGATTTCAGCCGCTTCCTGCACTCTTGAATCTGAAGACCGCCGTAGGGTCTCGACCAGAGACGGAAGGGCCTCGACGGCGCGCATCGAGAGGGTGTCGGTCTGCATCCGGGCAAAGTCTTCCCTGGAGAGTTGGTCTCTCTCCTCCAGCATCTGTCGGATGCGGAGCGCGCGGTACCCGCTGCTCCAAGTGCCGGACAGCGGATACGGGTAGTCCTCGGGCGCTGTCCGGTTGTTTGCCGAGCGAGCGTACCCTTCTACCGGATCGTACACGGCCGGCAGCGCGTCGTATGGGATTAAGCCGCGCCATTGATGGCTCGGGTCCCAGCCGGGACGGTACTCGCGGTTCCACTGCTCGCGGATGGGGATGCGCCCTACCGCTTGGTAGCCGATGTGCCCCTGGACATCCCCGAAGACGTAGCTCCACGTGGGAACGATCCAGTCGCGCAGGGCCTCTTTGGCCTCGACGCAGTCCCCAGCCGCCGCCAGATCGAGCATGCAGGTGATCTCATCGCCATAGCCTGTGCCGAGCCACTTTGCCGATACCTTGTCGGAGGTACGCAGCGCCTCCGGGAGAAGTGCGTCCACAATGGGGCCGTTTTGCGTCCTGATAATCGTGATGTTCCGGGTGTCCTCACCCGCCACATCGATCCTGACGGTTTCCTGCTTGGCCGGAATCCACTCGTCTCCAAGCCGGAAGTGACCGGGGCGATCGGGATGCTCCTGTTCCTGGTAGATGTCGCGCTGAGAGCAGATGTTATTGGTCACGCCCCAAGCGAGGGTCTCGTTCCTGCCGAAGACGATGCCCGGAACGCCCACGTAGCCTGCTCCCGCGGCGTTTATCTCCGGCCCGGACAGGTGGACCTCGAACCAGCACGACACTGCGCCGAACGCGATGTGTGGATCGCTGGCGACTATCGGCGCTCCGCTCGTGGACTTGTGCCCCGCGACGACCCAGTTGTTGCTGCCGAGTCCCTCTTCAGGATCGCCGAGGACCTCACCGACCGGGACCTGCCCCGCTCGCGTCGACTGATACGTGCCTCTAGAAACGATGCTCTCGTCCTCAGCCTCACCTGTAATGAAGTCGTCCAGCAGAGGTCCCTCTCCTAGAACCCGCTTAGCCAGCTCGGGAATGGCGATGATGGGCAGGCGGCCCGTGAGGTACCAACGGAACTCCTGCCAGATGGCGACCGAGTCCACCGCAGACCATTCCTCCGGCTCATAGTTCAGGAGGTCGAACTCGATCGGCAGGTTGTTCCTGCTCTCCTCCATGAAGGCGTTTATGCCATCCGTATATGCCTCCAAACGACGCTTGGTCTTCTCGGGAAACTTCCTGAAATTCGCCTCCGCCGTCCGGGTGAGACCGATGGTGTGTGAAACGGTGTCGATCTCGATGCCGCTGGGTCCTACAATCTCGGAAAGGCGACCGTGGGCCTTGCGTCTGTAGTAATCGAGCTGCCAGAGCCTGTCCTGGGCCGTGGCATAGCCGTAGCCGAAGAACAGTGCGTCGTCGGTCTCGGCGAGGACGTGCGGCACTCCCCACTCGTCCCGGACGATATCGACCTGTCCCGATAGGCTCGACACGGTCCGGGAACCCTCCATCGACGGGACGCGCCCTGTTGTCTGATCATTCCACCACTGATCGAACTCCACCCTCGTCAGACCCGCCTCATCGCAGATCGACTGTATCGAGTCTCCCGCGCTGAGGCGGAGGAGTCTGTCCTTGTCCTGTTGGTTCATGGTCTTATGCCTTTCGTTGGATATTTCAAAAACCATCTCACTCCTGCGACATCTCGGCCATACGCTGCAACGGAGACTTGACTCTCGTGAGCAGCAGGATAGCCGTAGCAAACATTGCGGCAACGGCTATGAACGCCGGTCCATAGCTGTCCAGGTAGTCCGACGATGCTCCTGCCATAAGCGGCCCTGTGACCGCCGCTATCATGCCTACCAGTCCCGACAGTCCGGCAATGCTCCCAAAATACTTCAGTCCGAAATTCTCTTGAAGCAGCAGCGTGATGAGTACGCCGTATGCCCCGAAGAAGAAACCGAAAATAGGCACTACGAACCAAAGATGGACACCGCTCGGATAGGCCACGATGACCGTAATGAGCGCCGTTTGCCCGCCGAGGCTGAGCATCATGGCAATGCGGGCGGTGTAGCGTTCCGCGAGGTAGCCGAAAATACCCTTGCCGGCCATTCCGAATCCTGCCAGCAGCGCCAGAAGTGTCACTACAGTTGCATTGTCCGTTCCCTGGTCGAGCAGATGCGTGCTGATCTGTGGCAGGAGGGCGCTGTAGGTAAAGGAGCCCAGCGCCGTCGCCACCGTCACGTAGTAGAAAGTATCGGTGCGTAGAGCTTCCCTCACCGTGAGGCCTACGATGCCGGATGGCGCAGAGGAAGAACTGTCCCCCTGAGCTGCCGCCCTTGCCCCTCTTGGTGTTCGCTCGTGGACGAACAGGATGGCCAGCAGGGCAATGCCAAAGGCCATGATTCCCATGACCACAAACGCCGACCCCCATGTGGCGACCGCCAGGACGTACCCGGTCAGCACCGGCACCGTGAGACCGCCGAAGTTGTTCCCCATCATCGCAAAGCCCATCACCCGGCCCTTCGACTTGGGGAACCACAGCCCCACCAGCCTACCGGCGGGAAGCATGTTCATCCCGGAGAACGCAAAGAACTGGATGATGCTCAGGGCGTAGAGGTGCCACAGTTCGGTCATCAAGGGCCGCAGGACGAAGCTCAGTCCGTACAGAGCGAGCGACCCGGCCAGCAGCGGCCTGGCGCCGTAATTGTCCATGAATCGTCCCAGCAGCGGCGCCGTGAGGCTGCCGATGGCCCAAAAGGACAAGGATGCCGAGATGGCGGTTCTGCTCCACCCAAAACTCTCTTCAAGCGGATCGACGAAGAGTCCGAAGGCGTAGTTGCTGGAACCAATGGTGAGCGCCGACGACAGGAACACGATCCCTACGATAAGCCAGCCGTCATACTCCTTACGGCGGGCGCGAAGCACCATGTCGGCAGCGAGGTCTGAAAACATCGCGGCCTATGGTACACCAGCAATGTCGTTGCGTCTTGGAGAGACGGCTACGAAAATAACCCCCGGCCAGCCTCACGTAGGGGCGATTCGCGAATCGCCCCTACGACGCACCGACTACGGCGGCTCGCCCCGGATGGCGTGAGAGCCGTGTTTCGACCCCATCCCGTCTGGTAGAATGTGGCGCGCTGATATTTGTCAATCTCCTCTCGAAAGGAACTGCCAATGGCCCGTCCACGAGCATTCATCACCCGTGAAATCTTCCCGGATTCACTGGACATGATCCGTGAGGAGGTGGATGCCGAGGTGTGGCCGGACGAGCTTCCCCCTCCTCCCGACGTTCTTCTTGAAAAGTCGAGGGGCGTTGACGGTATCCTCTGCCTTCTCACCGATAAGATCGACGGTGACTTCATGGACGCCGTTGGCCCGCAGCTAAAGGTCATAAGCCAGATTGCCGTCGGTTTCGACAACATCTACATCCCCGACGCCACTCGACGCGGCATTCCTGTCGGGAACACGCCGGAGGTGCTGACGCACACGACAGCCGACGCCGCGTGGGCCTTGCTCTTGGCCGCGGCCCGTCGCTTAGGCGAGGGTGAGCGTGCAGTCCGAGCGGGCAATTGGCGCACGTGGCACCCCCTCCACTACCTCGGCCAGGACATCTACGGTGCGACCCTAGGCATTATCGGCATGGGCCGTATCGGATTCGAGGTCGCCAAACGCTCCATCGGCTTCAACATGAGGGTGCTCTACTACGACGTCGTCAGGCAGGAAGGTTTCGAGGAGAGACTTCCAATGGAGCGCGTCGACTTGGACACGCTCCTGTCGGAGTCCGACTTTGTATCTCTCAACACGGTGCTCACCGACTCGACCCATCACCTCATCAATGCGGAAGCGCTATCGAAGATGAAGCCGACCTCGGTGCTCGTCAACGCCGCGAGAGGGCCGATCGTCGACCAGCAGGCCCTGTACGATGCGTTGAAGGACGGCAGGATCGCCGCGGCCGGACTCGATGTCACCGATCCGGAGCCCATTCCCGACGACGATCCACTCCTCACCCTCGAAAACTGCCTCATCGTCCCACACATTGCCAGCGCCAGCGTCGCCACACGGCGTGAGATGTCTCGGATAGCGGCAGTGAACCTCCTGAACGGTATCAAGGGCGAGCGTCTCATCACCTGCGTCAACCCGGAAGTCTACATCTGACCGACGACAATCACAGTCAGGAGCGAACCGAGAATGCAAGACTACGAACCTCTCGACATTTCCCGTTCATGCAACTCCGGGCCGGAGATTCTGGGCAGCGGGGGCTCGGACGTGGAGACGGGTCTTCGGTCGTTCCGTGGCCTGCCCTTCATGATCGGCGGTCTGGCCGGAGGACTGGGAGGCAACACCTTCATCACGCCCTCGCCGAACGCAGGCAGCGTCTCCGTTCCGGTCGGCAAGGCTGCCAAGCGAGTGCTGTTCGCTCACGCGCTCCTGGAGACGAAGCTGGCGGAGGGCGGACGACTCGGTGAGCCCGTCGCGGAATACGTTTTCTACCTGTCGAGCGGCAGGCGGGAACGGGTGAATATCCGCGAACGCTTCGAGATAGCGGCCAGCCCCTCCTTCCCACCCGGAACGCCCGGACCTCCCTACCGCGCCGTCACCGACAGCAAGGCAGAGCTGATGCCCCGCTACGAGGGCGAGTTCGACGCGGCCGGAAAGCGTCAGACCGAGGCGAACCAGGCTACGGCGGAGCTATGCTGGCTCTGGTCGTGGGAGAACCCAGAACCCGACTCGTCCATTGAGACCATCGAGATCGTCCCCGCCGGGATGCGCTTCTTCATAGCCGCGATCACGCTGGGACACCTCGATGAGCACCCCTTCCCAAGGGAAGGACGCCGCCCTGCCAAGATAACCCTGCTCGATGAGGCCGACGCCTCCAAGCCCTTCGACGTCGACGTCGAGGTGGACAGGGGCGACGCCACCTACGTCTTCCCCCTGCCGGCCGTGTCATCCGACGAGTTTCTCGCCGCGCCGTATTCTTGGGGACAGGACGACAACGAATCGTCCAGCCCATCCTACGTGGAGATAGCCGCCACCCCCTCTGCCACCGTGACTGTGAAGCAAGGAAACGCCGAGATCGGCAAGGCCACGTGGGGCGAGGTCGTCGACAGCGGGGCAGTGGAGACCGAGAAGGTCAAGATAGAGCTCATCGACCCCGGCAAGAACTGGGTCCACGTCACGGTCGTCGATGACGAGACGGGGAATCCCGTCCCCTGCCGTGTCCACTTCCGCTCGCCCGACGGCGTGCCGTACCAGCCTCACGGCCACCATAATCAGGTCAACTCCAATCTCGGAACGTGGCACAACGACGTGGGCGGAGACCTGCGCCTCGGACAGACCGCCTTTGCCTACATCGACGGCACGTGCCAGGGGTGGCTTCCGCGCGGAGAGGTCGTCGTAGACGTCTCTCGCGGGTTCGAGTACGAGCCGCTGCGAACGAAGGTCTCCATCGAGCCGGGCCAGCGCGAGCTTGAGCTCCGCCTCAAGCGATGGACGAACATGAACGCCCAGGGCTGGTACAGCGGCGACTCCCACGTCCACTTCCTCTCCCCTACCGGCGCGCACCTGGAGGCGCAGGGCGAGGACCTCGACGTGGTGAATCTCCTGCAGTCGCAATGGGGCAGCCTCTTCACGAACACGGAGGACTTCACCGGCGCGGCGAGCGTCTCCGAGCGTGGTGACAGCATCGTCTACGTCGGCCAGGAGAACCGGCAGCACTTCATGGGACACATGATCCTCTGGGGCCTCAAGAGGCCGATCATGCCGTGGTGCTCCGACGGGCTGGGCGAGGCCGAGATCGGTGGCAGCATGGAGACGACCCTGAGCTACTGGGCGGACGAGGCCCACGCGCAGGGAGGCTTCGTCGTCAATCCTCACTTCCCGAATCCGAACGGGGAACCCGCCGCGCTCGTGGCGACGGGTCGTCTCGACGGCGTCGAGATGATCCGCCAGACCGAGTTCAACCACATCGAGTACTACCGCTACCTGAACGGCGGCTACCGGCTCCCCCTCGTGGGCGGCACGGACAAGATGTCCAGCGACGTGCCGGTCGGCCTCTACCGCACCTACGCGAAGCTCCCCGACGACGAGGAGTTCGGCTACAACTCATGGTGCCGCAGCGTCGCAAGCGGCAGGACCTTCCTCAGCGGCGGGCCGATCATTCACTTCTCTGTCGACGGCAAGGCCATCGGCGACACCGTCGCCATCTCAGGTCCCGGCACCGTCGAGGTCGAGGCGTGGGCGGAGAGCATCTTCCCCATCAACGTCCTGCAGATCGTCCGCGATGGCAAGGTCGTCGCACAGGCGGAGGCCACCGGCGGCACTCGCCGGCTGGAGCTCCGCGAGAAGATCACCATCGACAAGCACACGTGGCTGGCAGCGAGGTGTGGCGGACCGGAGTACATGGGCAGCTTCTACCACATAGACGCCATGGCGCGCGGCATGTTCGCCCACACCTCGCCCATCTACGTGTCAGTCGGAGGCGACTGGTGGATGTTCAGCGAGGAGACGGCGAAGTACATGCTCACGCTCATCGAAGGCAACATCTCCTACATCCGCGAAACGTCGTCTCAGCACACGCACGGCGGCGTAACGCACCACCACGGCCAGGACGACCACATCGCCTACCTTGAAGCGCCCTTCCACGAGGCCCACGCGGCAGTCCACGAACGCGCCCAGCGGCTGGGGATTAGTCTCTAGGCAAACGTGAGAACGGCGATACGACGGCGTTGGTATTGGGGAATGTTAGCTTTATTGCCACATCGTGCGGCGTAGACGCGGTCACCCCGACGTTGCAGGATGATCCAGCGCAGAGATATTCTGCGATTCGCAGAAACTGTGAGGCTGTGAACGTGAAGAACATCACCGTATCCGTCGATGAGGAGACACATCGGGCCGCACACATCATGGCGGCTGAGTTGGGCACGTCGGTATCGGCCTTGGTACGCAACTACCTCAAGAGTTTGTCAAGGAACAGCTCCAGTGGGGCAGCAGTTCCCCTGTCCGGCGCAGCGACGGCGGATGCCCTCCGGCACACTGAGTTAGACGAAGTGGTAGAGGACTTTGAAAAGCGGGGCGTGGGCCTTCTTATGTCCGAAAACTTGACCCGCGACGAATTGTACGACCAAGCGACCTCTACAGGCCGTGTCGAGCAGTAGACGCGACCCACTTCAGTGTCAGCAACTCCCTCGCCGAAGAGCGCGCACCACAATTCTGCTTGAAACTTGTACTATACAGTCTATCCCGACCCCATCCCCGGAGGCCCTCTGAACCATGGACTATGAACCCATCGACATATCCGCTCTGTGCGGCGCGGGCGCTGAACTCCTACCCGGTGAGGACCCGTTGCTGGGGGAGCAGGCCATGCGGGGGCTCCCATTCACCGTCGGCGCGCCCGACGGTGACCCTGACGGGAATTGCTACGTCTCGCTGGGGGAGGGCGATGCGTCGGTAGTGGTACCCGTCGGCAAGACGGCGCACAATGTCATCGTCGCCCACCGGCAGATGGAGACCGAGCAGCACGAAAACGGCCCCGTCGGGGTTCATGTGGCAGACTACGTCATCCGGTTCGACGACTCCGAGACCGTCACCGTTCCCATACGCGAGCGGTACGAGATCAGCGTCGTCAGCGACCGGCAGGGAATATCCCGGTTCGGGATCGGTTTCCCCTACCTTGCCGTGACCGACCGGGAAGACACCCTTATGCCCCGCTACGAGGGCCGCTTCGACCTGATCGGACGGCGCCAAACGGAGTCCGTTCAGGCCCAGCCCGCGTGGTACTGGCTGTTCGGGTGGCGCAACCCGACGCCCGACCGCGTCATCGAGTCCATCGAGTTCGTGCCCCGCGGTCCCCGCTTCATCGTCGCGGGCGTCACCCTCGGACACGTCGACGAGCACCCCTTCTCCCGCGACGCTCGCCGTCCGGTGCGTGTCACCCTCAAGGACGCCGAGAAGGCAGAAAAACCCTTCGACCTCGATGTCACCATCGACCGCGGAGAGCGCACCTATGTCCACCCCCTGCCCGAGCAGTCGACCGACGAGTTCCTCACCGATCCACAGAGAGGTTTCGGTGAGGCGCAGAACCCGAAGTCCAGCCCCGCCTACGTCGAGCTGTCCGGCGTCCCCTCCGCAACCGTTGAGGTGTCCCAGGGCGGCGAAGAGATAGACAGCGTGAAGTGGGGCGAGGTCAAAGACACCGGCTCCGTCGATACGGACAAGGTCCGCATCGAACTGGTGGAGCCGGGCAAGAACTGGGTTAGGGTCAAAGTTGTGGACGACGATACAGGACAGCCCGTCCCGTCCCGCGTCCACTTCAGGTCGCCCGAAGGCGTTCCCTATCAGCCCCACGGTCATCACAACCAGGTCAACTCCAACCTCGACACGTGGCACATCGACGTTGGCGGCGATCTCCGGCTCGGCCAGATCAGCTACGCCTACATCGACGGAACGGCCCAGGGCTGGCTTCCGAGGGGCGAGGTGATCGTCGACGTTGCGCGTGGGTACGAGTACGACCCGCTCCGCGCCAGGGTCAACATTGCCCCCGGCCAGCAGGACCTTGAGCTCCGCCTCAAGCGCTGGATCAACATGAATGAGCGCGGCTGGTATTCCGGCGACTCGCACGTCCACTTCCTCTCCACGCAGGGAAGTCACTTCGAGTCGCAGGCCGAGGACCTCAACGTCGTAAACCTCCTGCAGTCGCAGTGGGGCAGCCTCTTCACGAACGTTGAGGACTTCACCGGCGAGCCGAGCGTGACGCGCCAGGGCAACAACATCGTCTACACCTCCCAGGAGAACCGTCAGCACTTCATGGGACACATGATCCTGTGGGGCCTCAAGCAGCCCGTCATGCCCTTCTGCTCCGACGGCCCCTCCGAGGCGGAGATCGGCGGCCCGATGCAAACGACCCTGAGCCACTGGGCCGACGAGGCGCACGCACAGGGTGGATACGTCGTCAACCCACACTTCCCGCACCCCAATGGCGAGCCGTCCGCTCTCATCGCCACCGGACGCCTCGACGCCGTCGAGATGATCATGCAGCAGGAGTTCTGGCACAGGGAGTGGTACCGCTACCTCAACTGCGGCTACCGCCTGCCGCTCGTCGGCGGCACCGACAAGATGTCGAGCGATGTCCCCGTCGGGATGTACCGTACCTACGTGAGGATCCCCGACGACGAGGAGTTCACCTACGAGAGCTGGTGCCGGAACGTAGCGAAAGGCCGAACGGTCCTCAGCGGCGGCCCGATCATCCACCTCACCGTCGACGGACACGAGGTCGGCGACACCCTGGAACTGTCGGGCCCCGGCACGGTAGAGGTCTCGGCTTGGGCGGAGAGCGTCGTGCCGATGTCCCGCCTGGAGATCGTCCAGGAGGGACGGGTGGTCGCCTCCACCGAGTCCGACACACCGACGCGAAGACTTAGCATCAGTGAGAAAATCAAAGTTGACGGCAACTCATGGATCGCCGCGCGAGCGGGCGGGCCGGGCTACTACGGCGGGTACTCGTACTACGATGTCTGGGAGCGGGGCATCTTCTCCCACACCTCGCCGGTTTACGTCGCCGTCGGAGGAGCGTGGAGCATGTTCGACAAGCCAACGGCCAAGTACATGCTGACGCTGATCGACGGCGCGATGACCTACATCGACAACAGCTCGCGCCAGCACTCGCACGGCCACGTAACGCACCACCACGGCGAGGACGACCACATCGGCTACCTAAAGCGCCCGTTCATCGAGGCCCGCGACGCCGTCCGACAGCGCTTGAACGACCACGCGATGAGTTCCTAGGCTCCCTCCGCCTTGGCCCTGATGCAATCGAAGAACTGGCCCACGAGGGACTTCGACGCGCTGCCCATCAGCCGCTGTCCGACTCGAGCAATGATTCCCGTCACCTGCGCGTCTCCCACAAAACTCACCTCACTGCCGGTCTCCGTTTCGCGCAAGGTCATGGTCCCCCTGCCCCTCAGCGTCGTACCCGACCCCTTGCCTTCGACGATCATCGTATAGGCCTCCGGCTCTACCTTGTCTTCCAACGCGACTGCGGCACGATAGGTGCCGGATACGGCTCCTACGCCGACCTTGAGCGAGACCGTGAATCTATCGTCAGATATGGGACTAAACTCCCTGCAGCCCGGAATGCAGGACGCCAGAACATCGGGATCGAGCAGGGTATCCCACAGCTTCTGCCGGCTGACGTTGAACGAGTATTTACCTTCGATCTTCATCCTGAATGAGAACCTCCCGAACGGAGTCTCCCTAATCTATCACGTTAAGCGAGGCACTCGCGATGAGTCCTCCCAGTTCAGATTTCGTGAGAGCGCTCAACGCACACAGCCACTGTCATACCCGCGAAAGGCATGTCCCGTGCCACGACACGGGAACGTCACCCCGTACTCCGACACGGGGCCGAAATCCAGAAAGCTCAGTCAGCAAGAATACGGCCTTATCACACCCAATTGGAATTACACGTCCGGTTCTCGCAAATCGCCAATGTTGCCCCACAAACCTCACCGAGAATGAGTTGTTTGTAACGCAAATCCCCCAACCGTCTCCTGGGTCGGAGCACGACAGCAGGAGTCCCGGTGTCACAATGGTTTGCATTACAAACAAACACCATGTATACTTATGTTTGCGATACAAACTCTATTGGACGCGACCTAAATAGCAGAACGACGAGGGAGGAATGCAATGTACAGACAGGATGACGAAACGATGGCTCCCCAGGAGGGCTGGCGAACTATCGTAGCCACCATGGAGAGTACGCGAGGTTCCATGTACGTGGCGGGATCGGCAGCGATACTGTTGCTCTGGGGTGTCATAGCATCGATGGGATACCTATCTCAGTTTGCGACAGAGACCTTGGCGGAGGACTTCGCGACACGGAACCCTTGGATTAGCGGCCCGCTGTGGGGTGTCTTGGCTGTGGTCGGGATGGTGGGAAGTGCCCTCATTGGCTACCACGCAGGCAAGGATAGTGCTTCCGGTGAGGCAATGCGCAACGCGGGTCTTAGGGTATTCTTCTATTGGCTCGCGGTAGTGGCGGCGGCGTTCCTTGTTCCTGCGGCAGCCGGAATGTGGGGTGAGGACTCCGGAGAGAACATTCCGCATATAGCCATAGGCATTGTTGCCCTCGGATACGTGCTGTTTGGCATTATGACCCGGCCGGTCATTGCCGTGGTGGGCGCGGGAATAGCGGCGGCGTTCTACATCCCCAGCTACCTGTTCGGTGACGTGGCGCTGGTGGTGTCGGCAGTGGCCACGCTGACCGTGACTGTCCTGGGCGCGGTGTGGATACGAAGGAGCGGCGTACTGTGACCGGCGAGTCCACCACCCTCGATGAGACCATCCATCAGTCAACTCGGCTGCGGATAATGACGATGCTCGTCTCCCTGCCGGAGACGGACCGGCTCACCTACGGGTTCATTCAGGAGACGCTCGACCTGACCGGCGGAAACCTGACCACCCATCTGCGTAAGCTCGAGGAGGCCGAGTATCTGACGGTCACGAGAGATTCCCACAACTCAAGGCCGCGGACATGGATACAGGCGACACCGACGGGACGGCAAGCGTACACGGTTTATCTTGCAAACTTGGTCAAAACACTGAGTTGGGCGCCAAACGATTAGCGTGACGGACGAGTAGGAGCGCTTCTAGCTAAGCCAAACGTCAATAGACGTCTTAGCGCGTGGGGGCATGGAAAGGCAAGTTTGCACTGCAACCGTAACTATTCAGACTTCATGAGAGCACTCGACACGCACAGCCCACCGTCATTCCCGCGTAGGCGGGAATCCAATCCCCTGCCCCATTGCAGAACGGGGGTGAGGGTGAGGGTGTTAGCCGCCACCGTCTGAAGGCGTCGGGGCAAGGCGACTGGGAACCAGGTCGGGAAGGCCGCGGCTCTTCCTCCACAGAAGCTCCGTCTCTTCTATGCCCGTTCCAAAGACGGCCTTCAACGCGTCGTCTATTCTGATTCCGTACTTGAACAGTTCGAGCAGACGCGAAATGCTCTCCCATCCGAACTCGCTCGTGAGAAACTCCATGAGATCGTAGCTCTGGGCGAATCTGATGGATGCCTCGCGTTCGTCCGTGCTGAGCGGCACATCGAAACTGCGGAGCGGCACGAACTGCTCGATCAGGCGAGCCTCGGCGAATGCCCGGCGCAGTTCGTTCGATAGGCCACCCTCGGCCAGCATGGCCAGGCCTTCCTCCAGCCAGAATGGAAGGCCACCGAAACAATTGAATGCCTTGTCCTGCACGACGAAATGGGCGAGTTCGTTGATGAGTGCCGTTAGCTCGTCTCCCTCGATATCCTCCGTCGTGACCGAAACGACGCTGTTGAATTCTCGATACGGATTCACGAAATCTCGCTTCAATAGAACGGCGGGACCCGCATCTTCCGCATTCTCGTACATGAACACGTTGACCGGACTGGGCAGAGTCCCCAAGGCTTCGATCCGTTCGAGCTGCAGCTCCAGGTAGCCGACGAGATGCTCTCCATACTCGGGATACTGCCCGTACCAATGTACGACGAGTCCGTCCTTCGTATAGGTCCTCCAGTCGAAGCGGTCATCCGCCCAGGTGAACGCGCGTTGTCTGCTCTCGTAGATGGTGCCGTCGGCCCCGGTCACCTTCCAGCGCCAATGGACGGTTTCTCCAGGTGGAATCGGCGCGTTCCGGTCCAGCCCCAGACGCCACCTGACGAGATGTCCGGGAGGAAACGGCTCGTCCAGGTCCAGTTCCCATTGCCATGAGGTCGTCGCATTGGCGGGGAGTCGCACGGTATGGACGGTTTCGCCCACGCAGGAATACTCCGGTTCAATAACCAGCTCAAGGTCTATGCGTTGCGGATTCAAACTCCTCCCAAACAGCAGGGTGAATTCAACAGCGCCAGGAAAGTCTGCAGTCGCATTGTTTAGCCAGGCGGGGAGCACCGAGAATTCCGGTTCATCCGCGGTTGCCGGCTCAAGCGGAAGAAACCATGCCGGAACCGTTGCGATGGTAACTAGGAGGGCTTGTATTGCTCGCTTCAGGGGCATCCTGTGACTAATGCTCGAAATAGATATCTTCAAAGAACGTTATCCCCGTAGTCGCAGGTCTGTAGCCGACCACGTACTGCTGAACGAGCTCGTGACGACGCTCATGCCACAGGGGGACAACTATCCAGTGATCTCTGACTATGCTCTCGATTCGCTTGTATGCCTCTGCGCGTAAGGCAGGGTCGGAGACAGTTGCGGCCTCATCGAGCAGTGCGTCCAACTCAGAGTCAGAGAAGCCGAAGCGGTTTTGTGGTCCGTCAGTATGGAGATGCGTTTCGAGGTAATTCTCGGCATCGAGATAGTCAGGGCACCATGTGTCGGTCCAAACTCCTGTCCGGTCATCCGAAGAGTTGGTAGAAGCCCTTACGTCCAATCCAAGGTACTCTCTCCACATCCAGATCATGGTTGAGTGGTCGACGCCCGATGGAATGGGGTTGGCGAGACCTTCCGGCGACTCCTCAATCAGCGCTCTCGCCCCTTCGAGGTCGAATGGGGTGGCGGGTAACTCTTCGTGGTGGCCGGTTGCCCCGGGGGCTACGAGGGTCCTCGCCCTATCCACCGTTCCCTTCAACACCACGGAGATGATCTTGTCCACGTCGAGGGCATGGGCGAAAGCACGACGGACATTGACATCGTCGAAGGGAGGCACGTTGCTGTCGAACGCCAGGAAACCTGTGCAGTATGTCGGGGAGGAAACGAGGTCCGGATACAGATCGCCGCTGGTGTCGCGAGCACGCCCAAAGTGCGCGTAGGGAACCGGGACCGCGTCGATCTGCCTGGTTGAGTACAGCGTAAGAGGGTCGTCTGCGGTGAAGCGGTAGACGACTGCGAGCATGTTTGGGTGCTGGAGATGATAGCGATGATTCCGTTCTAGGACGAGGCCTCCGCCCCTACTCCAGTTGATAAGCTTGTAGGGTCCGGTTCCCCTCGGTCGCTCGGCGAGGTCGCCATCTTCGACGTTGGATCTGTCTACTACGGAGGCAACGAGGTGGGTGAGCTTCTGAATAAACGTGGAGCGCGGCGAAGTGAGAGTGACGCGCAGAGTGAACATGTCTAGGGCCTCGACGCCCGAAATCTCATCCGCTTCGCCTGCCAGCTTCTCGCGGACGCCGGAGATGTCGCCGAGATATGCCATGGCCGTGGGGGACCCGGTATCAGGATCCGTTGCGCGCTCCCACGAATACACAACGTCCTCGGTTGTGACCCAGTCGCCGTTGTGAAAGTAGGAGTTGTAGCGCATGTTGAAAGTGTAGACCCTGCCGTCCGCCGAGACATTCCAGTCTCGGGCGATGTCGGGTATCGCATTCAGATTCTCATCCATCCGGACGAGACCTCCAAATACGGCATTGAGCGGTCCGGTGACCGGCCCGGTGTGAAGAGCGGGATCAAACGTGTCCGGCTCCTCTCCGACAAGGGCGAATACATCGTCGGAGCGCGCCTGCGTCGGATCGGGCGGCAGGAGTGTGAAGGATGAGACTATCTCATCGAGGGTGTCGCGAAGGCGCTCGTACTCCGAGACCGTTCCAAATGCGCGAATCACAAAGCTCTGCCTGCCGCGTAGCACACCCGTCCACCCCTCCTTGATTCCGAGTTCGTTGTGCCAGACGAACTCCGTGCGAAGGCCCTCCGTGTCAGCCCCCAGCTTCACAGGCCTCTCATCGTGAATTTCAATGAACCGCCTTCCGTAGTTGGAGACCTGCCAGTCCATCCACTCAGGCAGGGTATCGGGCCCCGCGTGACGGAGGACGGATATCTGGATGGAAACTAAATTGGTGAATCCGGGGGGCTTGACCTCCACGAATGAGATCCGACGACCCGTCTCGCTAATTCGCCATTCAACGGGAGCCGTGATCGAGAAGCCGACGAGAGAATTGGTGTAGGTCTGTGTATCGCTGGCCGCCGCCGGATGGGGCGTTAGGAACACTCCGACGATCAGCCCGGTGATGAGCGCCGCCGCCCCTATTGCTCGGCGTAGACGCGAACAGTTCACCACCACCTCTCGCCTACCGAATTGCCGCGAAGTATATCAGCGCGTCAGACGTGGTAGCTAGTTGGTGGATGTCAGGTGTAACTGTTCAGACTTCGTGAGAGAGCTTGACACACACATCGACCGTCATACCTGCGAAAGGAGACCTTTGCACAACCTACGTCATTCCCGCGAAGGCGGGAATCCAGAGACGTCTGCAATGCTGGGAGATGCCCACACACTAACAATCTCTCAGCGGGAGAGGGGTTACGCAAAGGTCTCCGAAAGCGGGTATCCACAGGGGGGAGGGTGTTTCTCTCATCGACTCTGAACACTTACCGTCAGGCTACTATACGGTCGGTAGACCCTCGGCAACACCTGCGAGATGCAGCTATCACGTCAAGGTGCTCGTGCCAGTCCGGCTCCCGTTCAGGGCCGTCAAGCGCGTCGCACTCCCGGAAGAAGGCTTCGACATCGGCCGGGGATTTGAAGGGTTCGGCTCTTTGCGTAACTTCAAGCCTGTCGCGGGCGGCGTGTCTGTGGAGTTGGCCTTCGTCTCTGTAGTACTGATGATGCATGATACGTAAGGACTCAATTGCCCCGGTCTCCTGATGTATTCGATTGGTTGCATTGCAGGTGATGCCGGATGCTACTTCTTCGCAACGACAAACACAGTTCTGGCTGCCCGGCCAGGATTCGAACCTGGGTCTGAGGATCCAAAGTCCTTCGTGCTACCACTACACCACCGGGCAGTGACCTGAGGTCTATGGGAGGGGTTGTGTCCCCGAGGAGGAGGTGGGAGGAGGCAAGTCGACGTCGTCTGCAGCGGCGTTGTCTGCGCGGAACTTCTCAACCAGGCGGAAGAAGTTGATCGACCACCCGGCGCCGAACACCATGGGGGTGAAGATGCGGTCGTCGTTCTCGTTCCACAGCCTGTCTCTGATACGATCTGCCGTGGGCACCCGGAAATCATAAGGCACGCCGATGAACCTGCCTACCGGCTGGCCCGACCGAACGGCATAGACGGCGGCCCCTACCGTGAGGGCCACGAACAGCGTTCTGAAGTTCAAGATGTATTTCAATTCTGCACCCTCTTGTGCGGGAAGCTCGGCTCCCGGTCCCACCTGATTCTACTATAGCGTATCGGACGTGCGGGAACCACAAAAGGGTCGCTGCATCGTGATCAACTCACATTGGGCAGAGGCGGTGTACGGTATGAACGTCTTTGCCATCGGGAGGGCAATCTCCCCTATACTGTAGTCCATGCGGCGCACCGTCCATACCGGGGTGGTCTGGCACGATTTCTGGATCGGGTTCTTCGCCGTTGTCATAGCCATCGGCTTCTTCATGGGACAGGGCGTCGTGATTGCGTTCGGGGCCATGGGCGTAGTCTCAGGCGCGGTATCGCTGGCATGGAACCGTCTTTCGCTGGACGATGTGCAATACGAGCGACACCTCCGCCACCAGCGCGTCTTCCTGGGCGAGGAGGTCGAAATAACCGTCGCCCTCATGAACCGCAAGCCGTTGCCCCTGCCGTGGATCCGCGTATCCGACGAGATGCCCGACGAATTGCGAGTCGTCTCCGGAGACGTTGCCGGCAACGTGCGCCCTAGAGTTTCCGTCCTGCGGCACCAGACCTCCCTGGCATGGTATGAGCGGATTCGCTGGAGCTACCGGATAAGGTGCGAGGAGCGGGGTCTGTTCGCCATCGGTCCGGCGAGCATCCAGAGCGGCGACCCGTTCGGCTTCCTGCGGAGCCGCATGAGCACCGATACCGTGAGCCACGTGCTCGTCTTTCCCAGGGTCTACCCTCTTGAGGAGCTGGGCATGACGGCGCACCGCCCCCTTGGCGACGTGAAGGGTCAGGTGCGGATATTCACCGATCCCTCGAGACCAATGGGCGTGCGTGATTACCGTCCGGGCGACCCCATGAAGACCATCGACTGGAAATCGACCGCGCGCGCGCAGAGCCTGCAGGTGCGCAGATATGAGCCGAGCACCAGCTTCCTGGCCCTCCTGGTCGTAGCCGTGGACACGACCGCACCGCACTGGGGCCCCTATGTGCGCGTAAATCTTGAACGGGTGGTCACTGCGGCCGCTTCGGTCGCCTCCCACTGCGCGGAGCGTCAGCACTCCATCGGCCTGTTCTCGAATGACATGCCCACCCGGACCGATCGCATGATGACCGTCTCCCCGGGCCACGGCCGGGAGCAGTTCTCGGAAGTCCTGGCCGCGCTGGCGGGAATTCGCGCCTACGCAATCCGGCCCATGCACGAGCACCTGGCGGAAAGCTACCGACGGTTCCCCTTCGGCTCGACGCTGGTGATCGTCACCTCGTTCATGCCGCCGGAATTCGTTCAGGTCATCGCCGACCTGGAACGTCACGGGCACAAGATGGTCATCGTGTACGTCGGCGAGGAGAAGTGCCCGTCGCTTCCCGGGAGTGTTATGGTACACGAGATTCGGGAACGTCTCGACCTGTTGGAGGCAGAGTATGCCGCTGCGGCAGGATAGAGTCGTACTGGCCGCTCACGTATTGGCCGAGAGCGCGTGGGTCTTCGCGCTCGCGGGGATCGTTGGCACGTTGGCCGGCTTCGATTCGAGCCCATTGTCGTGGTACGGCATTGCGGGCATCCTCGGACTTTCGGTATTGCTGAGCCGGTTGACCCCGCGCAAGGGTGAGCAGGTGGAGGCGCTCTTCGCTCTGATGGCCGTTTTGGGCCTTGTCGTGGTCTACGTGTCCGTTGCCCTCCACGTCGAACCCGGACACATTCGCCCTGTGTGGCCCCTCGACTGGCTCATCAACGACGCCCCCGGCGGCTACACCTCGCGAGGGGCGTTCGGCGCCTTCATCGGTGTGCTCCTCTGGTGGAGGGGGACCCGCGTCGCCTCCAACGAGTTTCCCACCGACGACCTCTCGTTCACCTTCCGCTTGGGTATGCCCGTGCTCGTCGCGGCGCTGATCTATGACCTGAACACCGATGCAAGTCTTTCCACGTTCCCCATCATCTTCCTGTTCTTCGGCTCTTCCCTGATCGGGCTGGGCGCGGGCCACCTGCTTGAGCAGTCACAACGTTCCTCCGATGAACGAACGTGGCCGAAGACCATTGGCGCGACGGTCGCCGCCATTACCGTATTCGGTTTCCTGGTAGCACTGATCAACCGCGGCGTCCTGTCCTTCCTGTCCAAGCCCGCGACAGCGGCCTTGGATGCACTGCTTCGAGGCATCATCTGGGGCATCGTCGCACCCATCGCCTTCATATTCGACGTAATCGTCGGCTGGATCATCAACCTCTTGGGTCTATTCCAGGGCGACCGGGAACAGCCCCAAGAGCAGGAGCAGATCAACCCCGAGGTTCAGGGATTCCTTGAGACACTGCAACGGGAGCAGGAGGCGGAGTCCGAGGCCTTTGCCTTGCTCCTCCAGATCATAGAGTTGGCGCTGGTGGCCATCATCATAGCTATCGTTATATTCGCTCTGGGAAGTGCGTTTCGCAGGCTGCGACGAGGACGAGAACGTCCAACGGAGGGACAGCGCGACTCCTTGGCGCAGGACGCCTCCCCCGCGGCCGATGTCGCAAAGTTGGCCCTTCGCCTCGTACCCGACGTGCTGAAGAGACCTCCTGAGAAGGGCTACCGAATTCCCGACGGCCCGCCTGGCATCGTCGACGCGTTTCGCCTCTACTACGACATGCTCGACACGGCGGAGGAGCACGGCATCAAGCGTCGTGACCACGATACGCCCTCCGAGTTCCAGGCCCGACTGGAAGGAACATTCCCCAGCGACGTCGTCGGTCCATCGACCGAGTCCTTCAACCTCGCCATCTACGCGGACGTACCCGCTGACAGATCAATGCTCCGGCGGCTTCGACAGGGGCTGAAGGACGCGACGGTGATGATACGCAGGGAGCGCGATGAGGAGGACGAGGAGGAATGGTGACATCCAATGGGGGCCGATGTACAATCCCGCCTATCTGACGAAGTCGGGTGACGATATGAAAAACGCATCCATCAGAGATCAAGTGGAACGCTGCATCGAGGAGCTTCGCCGGGGCGAACTCACCGAGGAGGGCTTGCAAGGCGTCCTCGACTCGATTGACCGGCGCAGAGAACGCCGGGGCCGCAAGCGACGGCAGGACCTGCTGTACCTTCAAACGCGCTCCACCTCCATCGACTACCCCGTGCTGGGCATGAGAATCCTGGAGAACGGCGTCCTCTCGGACGGACCGCGCGACCCGGAGGAGTGGCCGTACAAGACGGTTCTTGAGGCCGTCAACGACGGCTGGCGCATCATCAAGTTCCCGGAGATGGCGTTGCTGGTGGACGAGTCGCGCTCGTACGGCCTCGCCTGCGAATTCATCCTCGAACGTACCAGGGAGGTCTAACCCCATGTCACGCATCTACGACTGCCCCCCAAGCCTCGACGAGTTCGGCGTCATCGACTTCTGCAAGAACGGCTACCTGCTGTTTCCCGGCGTCGTCTCGGAGGAGATCAACGAGCGGACGATCGAGTTCATCGAGAAGAATCCCGGCCCCGTCGACTACGAGCCGAGCCACATACTCGATGAGGACTGGTTCGTCGAGAACGTCATCTGCCAGCCGGATGCGGCCGGCGCCGTGCGTTGCCTTCTGGGACGCGACTTCGGACTGCCGATCCTCATGAGCAGCCACAAGGTCGAGTGCCCTCAACCCGCCCAGGAGTGGCACCGCGACGGCGGCTCCAAGTGGGGCCCGCAGGTCAACTACCTCCAGGTCTTCTACTACCCGCAGGACACCCCGGCCGTCATGGGCCCGACGGAGCTGCTGCCCGGCTCCCACCACCTCTTCTCCCTCTCCACGCTGATGGGGCACTACGGCAGCATCGCGGGCGCAAAGTACGCCGAGTGCCCGGCCGGTTCCATCGTCATCACGGCCTACAACATCTGGCACCGGCGCGGCAAATCGACCGGAAGCGGTGTGAGGCACAACCTCAAGTACAACTACTGGCGCACGACGCCCCCCGGCCCGTCATGGAAGCACAACCCCGACTTCGACATCACGGACTTCGACTGGCGGATCACAGAGGCCCCGTCCTTCCGCCAGCAGTTCCGCGACTCCTTCGACGCCGCCGAGATGTTCCTCTGGCTCAGCGGCCGCCACGACAAGTTCAAAGTCATGGGCGGCCAGGGCTGGCCCATGCCCGGCAATCGCCTCGAACGCCAATACGGCATCCCCGAAGGCATCGAGTAACGGCGGCTGGCCCAAGCGCGGAAGAACCCACCCCGTCATTCCTGCGAAGGCAGGAATCCAGAAAGCCCAGCCACTGAACAAACGGTGCAATCAGGCAACCTTGGCATCAGGAGGGCCATTAGAATGCTGTACGAGGCTATTCGCGAGGCACGCGAGAAGTACCTTTCCTGTGGCTATGGACACGATTACGCTACCGCATTGAACTGCTATCGTGACGCTTTGGCAAAGCGGCGAAGCGGACCGAATCCATGCAATCCAAGCTATGAGGAAGCTTGGATTCTGTTGAGCTTCGCCAATGGCTGGAACGCGAATATGACAGCGACTTTCGTGGATGTTCAATATGCTCTCAATGACATTGAACCCGACTTGGAAAAACTCCGCGACAATACCATATTAGATGTGTGTATTGATGACGAAACCTACGGTCTTATCGGACGGTGCTTCGATAGACTGGCTATGGGTAACACTAAAGAGCAGCATGAGGATGTGGGAGCCTCAAAGATCCTACATATCATCTATCCTCAGCTTTTTGTCATGTGGGATCGAGCCATTAGGAGCGCGTACTGCTGGCCCGAGTACTCCGAACACCTACGTAAAATGCACCGTCTTGCCAAGTCCGCCGTCAACCAAGTGCAACAAGAGTGCGATGTTTCTCGTGAAGAAGACGCTATCGTGTACTTGTCGGGTTGTAACCACTCGCTGGCCAAGGCTTTGGACGAGTACAACTTCATGAAGTATACGAAGGAGGCCGGCAGCGTCTGGAAGGCGGAATACGAGTCATGCAACTCGCCTTAGGCCGAGCCTTAGTCATTAGCACAGCCCTGTCTTGCCTAGCACTCGCCGCCTGCGGCAACGACCCCACGCCGACGCCCCAGCCTGCCGCTCCAACGCCCACATCCCCACCTGCCACCCCGACACCGGCCACCGCAACGCCGACTCCCGAGCCCACCTCCCAGCCCTGGCAAGCATTCCCCTCAACCATTGACGGTTACACTCGCCTGATAGAACAGGACCCCGCCGGTCTCGAGTCGATGATCGAAGAGAACCTCTCGACTCTGAACGAGGCTATCGAGTCAGACGCCACTGCCTCCGACGCCTACGTTAAACGCGGTGCCGCTCGCGTGATCTTGTATGCCTACACATATGCGTTGCGGACCGATGCGGAAAGCCTCCTGGAGCAGGCGGTTGAGGACTTCACAAAGGCCGTTAGTCTCGATCCGTCCAACGCAAGCGCCTACACAGGCCGGGGCGAGGCATACGACCAATGGAAGCAGATGGACAGGGCCTTCAACGACTACGAGGCGGCTATCAAGCTTCTCGACGAATCACTAAGCAGAGATTCCCAAGACGTGGATGCTCTTACCAATCGGGCGTACGCTTATAGCGGCATGGATAAGTACGACAAAGTCCTTCAAGACCTGGATGCCGCAATCGAACTTGACCCCGGCAATCCCTCGACTCTCATCAGCCGCGCGCTGGCGCACTCGTGGATGGGCGAGGTGGACGCCGCTATCCGGGACCTGGACATGGCGATACGCCTAGACCCTGACTCAGCTAATGCCTACAACGCGCGAGGGTCCCATTACATTGATGCGGGAGATTACGAAAAGGCGCTGCAGGACTTTGACAAGGCGATAGCCCTCAATCCCAACTTCCGATGGGCGTACGGCAATCGTGGAAATCTCCACCATGTTAGGGGCGACTATGACAGCGCAGTTCAAGACTACAGCAGGGCGATCTCAATTCGTCCGTACAGCGTTGTCTATAGGAATCGCGGGAATGCCTACTACAGCAATGGAGAGTACGACAAAGCGATTCAAGACTACGATGTTGCTATCGACCGATTCCCTGATCACCCCCGAACTTATGTTGACCGAGGCGACGCCTACTACATGAAGGACGAGTACGACAGGGCGATTGAAGACTACGACACCGCTATCCGTCTCAACGAGAACGATTCTTACTCGTACTACAGTCGTGGTTGGGCCCATTTGTTGCTTGGTGACCTGCAAAGAGCAAGGGCCGACCTGGACAAGGCCTTTGAATTAGGCCACGACGAAGGGGATATCGAGACCGCGCTCGCCGAACTCGAGAAAATAGAAGAAAATGGCTGAGGGAATTCGCACGAAAGAGACAATCCTCTTCGCTGGGAGGAGTGCGCCCGCCAATTCCGCTGCGCAGCTTTGGCTTGGTCTATGCCTCTTGACAGTTACCGTGCTGATGTTCGCGTGCGGCGACGACTCGACGCCCACACCCATGCCTGCCGCTCCAACGCCCACACCCGTGCCTGTCCACCCAACGCCTACGTCCGTGCCTGACACCCCGATATCCGCTACCGCGACGGCGACGCCTGAACCCGTCTCACAGGCGTCGCCGGCCTTTCCCTATACCATCAGCGATTACAGACACTTAACGGAGCTGAATCCCGCCAGACGCGAGTCGCTGTTCGATAACTACGTCGAAACATCGAGCGAAGATATCGGAAAAGACCCCACCAATGTCGACGCCTACGTCAAGCGAGGGGCGGCCTATCTGGCCCTTTACTACTATGGTGGGCGGAACAAGGAGGAGGAACATATTGTACAAGCGGTCGAAGACTTGACCATGGCCATCGACCTCGATCCCGCCAATCCTTACGCTTACATAGCGCGAGGAGATGCTTACCGGTATTGGGAGCAGACAGACAGAGCAAATCACGACTTCGATACGGCAATACGGATTCTCAGCAAGGCAATCGAGTTCGAGTCAAACGAAGTTGATGCGTACATAATTCGTGCGAGAGTCCATCGGTACAAACGTGACACAGACAAAGCGATTCAGGATCTCGACGCAGCGATCAACCTGGATCCGAGCAACGCCAAAGCCTATTACGACCGCGCTCGTGCCTACTCATATAAAGGCCAGGACGACAGGGCGATCGAAGATTATGACATGGTGACAATTCTCGATCCGGACCATGTTCATGCCTACAACAGCAGGGCAATCAAATACTCTCAAGCGGGCGATCAGGACAAGGCAATCCAGGGTTACGACAAGGCCATAAGCATCAATCCCAACTTCCGTTGGGCGTATGGCAATCGTGGAAATTCCTACCTTATCCTGGGGGAATATGACAAGGCGATTCGGGACTTTGACAAGGCCATCGCAGTCCAACCATACACTGTTGCCTATAGAGGCCGGGCGGCGGCCTATTTCAACAAAGGTGATTACGACAAAGCGATTGAAGACTATAGCACCGCGATCAATCGCAATCCCAATTACGCTCAATCTTTCGTCGACCGCGGCGACTCCTACTTTGAGAAGGGCGAGTACGACAGGGCGATTGAAGACTTCGACACCGCTATCGGTCTAAACGAGAACGATTCGTATTCGTACTACAGCCGGGGTTGGGCCTATTTGTCGCTTGGTGACGCGCAAAGAGCAAGGGCCGACCTGGATAAGGCCCTGGAATTAGGCCACGACAAGGATGACATCGAGGCCGCGCTCGCCGAACTCGAGAAGAAAGAAGAAAACGGCTGAAGAATTCCCCACGCCTGCCTGGGCCCGTTGTATCCTATGCACAGTTAGCCACAGGACAATTACGGAGGAGAAACCATGGCCCTTCCTAACGAGTTCCGTTTACAAAAATTCACCCGGCGCGAGTTCCGGCACGCGCGCGAGGCAGGCAAGTTCGACGTTGCTGTCGTGGCGACTGGCAGCATCGAACAGCACCTCGAACACCTCGCCTTCGAGCAGGACATCGCAAGCAGCACCCGCGTCGCGGAGATGGCGGCAGGGCGGCTCTATCCCCAAGTCGTCCTTGCCGTGCCGATAAACGTGGGCATCGCCGAGCACCACATGCACTCCGTCGGCACCCTGACCGTCAAGCCGAGCACGTGGCTCGCCGTCGTCTTCGACACCGTGGAGACACTCATGCGACACGGCATCCACAAGGTCCTCATCTTGAACGGGCACGGCGGCAACCGCCGTCCCATCTACGGCGTCATGAACCAGTGGCAGATGTACTTCGACCGCGAGCACGGCGACGTCGACCTGCGGTTCCACAACTACTGGGACGTGCTCACCCACGACATCGTCAACTCCATACAGTCCAACCCCGGCTACCCGAGCCACGCCCGCGAGTTCGAGACGTCCATGGCCATGCACCTCTTCCCCGAGAACGTGCGCTTCGAGGACATCCCCCACTCCGAGGACGAAGGCGCGTCCTCCGCCACCGCTGACAAGGGCCGCCAACTCACCGAGAAGACCGTCGACGGAGTCGTCGAGCTCCTCGAGGGCATGATCGCCGGCGACCCCGACGAAAGCCCGACTCCAAGCGTCAATATCCCAAAGCGGTAGGGAACTGGGTTCTAGGTGTTGGGTTCTGGGGCCTGATCGCATCCATTGAGCTACTAGGGATGTGTGTAACGAGTTCCTGTACAATGGCTGAAACCACGAGACTCCTCGCCCTTCCTTGCCCAATCAACCCGTAATCGCCATTACCGCCGGCTCAGAGCACGATGGCCGGCCCTACTGTGACCTCATCAGCCGCTGCGGTGGCTTGCCGCTCCTCATCACGCCCGACTCGATCGAGCGACACGACCGGCTTGGTCTCGTGGGCGGTCTCCTGATTGGCAGCGCGCCTGCTGACTTTCAGGAGAGCGCGTCGCTCGTGCTCAGTGACACGATGTCCCGGCTCCTGCCAACCGTGTTCGAGTTCGATCTGCCCATCGTCGCCGTCGGGGATGGCATGCACTCACTCAACATGGCCATGGGAGGTAAGGATCCTGTACCCGTGACCGGCCATGAGGGAGACGGGGACAAAGCGGCCCGTCACCACATCTACGTCGCTCCAGGGAGCAAGCTGGCGTCCATCGTCGGCGCGGGCGGCTTCGTGCGAGTCAACAGCCTACATCGGTTTGGCATCCGAGACGCCCAGCGCTCCCCAAAGCTCATGACCGCCGCCTACGCCGTCGACGACGGGACCATCGAGGCGGTCGAAAGCCCCGACTACTCACTCGTCATCGGCGTCCAGTTCCGGCCCGACCGTCCCCGCGAGGTCCCGCCAAACTTCGACAACCTCTTCCACCTGCTGGTCGAGCGCGCCGGACGGTAGGCAGGAGTTTCGTCGCCCCTCAACCGGGAATGGTATAATCGGCCTATGGTCGTAACGGAACAGACATACCGGTTCACAGCACAAGAGTATTACCGTATGGGTGAGGTAGGAATCTTGCCCCCCGACGTCCGCGTGGAACTGGTCGACGGGGAGATTAAGCGAATGCCGCCCATCCATCCACCTCACGCGAACATCGTAGATCGACTCACCATCATACTGGCCTCAAGGCTGGCAGGAGTTGCGCATCTCCGAGTGCAGGGTCCCATCCACCTTGACGACTATAACGAACCGCAGCCTGACCTAACGGTCATGCGTTTCCGGGATGACTACTCCCATCGACACCCCACACCCGCCGACGTGCTCCTCACCATCGAGGTCGCGGACACATCGCTGAGCTACGACCGCGACGAGAAGATGCCCCGATACGGCAGGTACGGCATCCCCGAAGCATGGCTGGTCGATGTCCAAGCCCAGACGATCACGGTCTATACCGAACCTCACGCCGGAGGATACGGTCAGGAGCGAGTCGTGACTCGCGGACAGGAGATATTGTCCGTCGCCGTCGAGGGCCTGGGCCTAGGTGTCGACGAAGCGCTGGGATAGCTCGACCTCCCACGATTCCGTACCAGTCTGCAAACTTCCGCCGTTGCGTGTAGGATGATGGCGCCATATGCGCGGAGGCCACCCGATGACTGACGACACCTGGAACATCGTTGTAACCACGCCTGACGCCGTGGTGCGCGACTACCCTAACATCCTCCAACAGATGGCCGCCCTTGAGTACTCCGCAGTGGTCATTCGAGGGTTCTATTCACTCGAACACTGCGAAGAAGTCGTCCGCCGCATCGAGGCCGACACGACCGGACTGGTCGACGTGAAGCAGTACTTCACGACCGGCGGCGACAAGCTGGAGCTGCGCTATATCGGGCCTGGGCTGGGACGGTACGTCAACGATAAGGAGGGCTTCTTCCGCGAGTCGCGTCTCTCCTACGAGAAGTTCGCGCGGCTCTACGACGGCCTGCCCGACGCCAGGGTCATGGTGCGAGACATGATCGGAAGGCTGCTGCCCGACCGAGAGGTCATCGTCCCCGAGGAGGATGGCGAGTTGTACTCCGACGCCGTGGTACGCATCGCCGTCGAGGGCGACTCCGCCGCCCTGCACCGAGACAGCGCCATGGAGTACTTCAAGGGGTGGATGGTCTCGCAGTTCCCCACCCAGTTCTCGGCCCTCGTCTGCCTTCAAATGGCGGAGTCCGGCGGCGAGCTTCACGTCTTCAAGCGCCGTTGGACGCCGGAAGACGACGAACGCAAGGTCGAAGGCGCGACGGGCTACCCGCCGGAGGTCGTCGAGGGAGCGCCGCGCTCCACCATCGTCCCCCAAGAGGGCGACCTGTACATCTTCCACCCGGAAATCTTCCACGACATCGCTCCCATGTACGGCCCTCGCAACCGCATCACGCAGGGCATCTTCTTTGCAATGTCCAATTCGGACAAGCGCGTGGTCACCTGGGGATGAGAACTCAATCACTGCATAACGAACAACGCTCCTACCGTATCCATTCGAAGATGACAACCATCATTCGTCATTCCCGCGAAAGCGGGAATCCAGATCGGGAGCAACGCCGAGAACTGTCAATGCCATCTGGAAACGGTGCTCTGTGCTGCAACGGTTGAGCATTCACCAGGGAGGCCGCCAATGAGATGGGACCTGCTGATTCGGCACGGAACCGTAGTTGACCCAAGCCAGGGGCTGCACGGCGTCGCCGACGTGGCGATATCCGGCGACAGGATCGCGGCAGTGGGCGTGGGACTGAGTGAAGCGAATGCCGACAAGGTAATCGACGCCACCGGCAGGCACGTAACGCCGGGATTCATCGACCTGCACACGCACAACTTTGTATCCAGCCCGAAGCTGCCAAGCCTCGATGTCGATACGACGAGTCTCGCCAACGGCTGCACGACCGTACTCGACGCGGGAACGGCAACGCCGAGCGAGTTCCCCCACTACTGGGAAACGGACATTGCAGAGGCCAAGACGCGAATATACGCCCTGATTCGGATGCCGACGCCCTATGGCCCCGACCCCGCGACGGTTGAACAGGCGGCTGCCGTCATAAAGCAGTACGACGACGTGCTGATAGGCATGAAGTACCACCACTCGCAGCACTACGTCACGCTGCCCCTGACCCGCGAGGCGGCGGACTTCGCAGGCGGCATCCTCATGGCCGAGGCCTATGGCGCGCCCATCCGGCAGCTTCTCGACTACATGAACCCCGGCGACATCGTTACTCACACGTTCCACGCATCCTTCCGCTATCCGCTGTGGGACCATAGGGGAGAGGTGTGGCCAGCCGTTTGGGACGCAGTTGAGCGAGGCGTCTATCTCGACATCGGACACGGCGCCCGCGGGTTTGCCTTTCGCTCGATGGAGTACGCACTGGAGAAGGGCCTCAAGCCAACAACGATCAGCACCGACGTACACAGGATGAACGTGGACGGCCCAACGTACGACATGCCGACGACAATGTCGAAGATGCTGGCTCTCGGCCTATCGCTCGATGAGGTTATCGCCATGTCCACGTCGGTCCCCGCCAAGGCGCTGCGGCAAGAGGGCGTCATCGGGACGCTGAAGCCCGGTGCGATGGCGGACGTGACGATCAGCGAGCTGGCCGAAGGCCGGTTCGAGTACCTCGACGTGCTGCACGAGAAGCGAATCGGCAGACAGAAGATCGTGCCCGAAACGGTCATCTACGGAGGAGTGATCTACGACGGCCCGCGATACGAACCCGGTCAGATGACCCACGCAACGGACGCCCCGCCCGGCTTCATCGAGGGAACGTAGAGGTCGATACCCCAGACCTTTTAACTCTCATGCACAATGAAAGGGCCGGTCGCCACGCGACCGGCCCTTCATCTACTTCAAGACCCTATCTTCTAGGGCTTACTGCCTGCTGAAACTAGTCCCAGTACGAGGGATCGAGGAAGTTCACAGTCGAGTACTTCTTGGACCTGTTGCCTGGGTTGTTGAGGTTGTCGATTCCGTCTTCGAAGTAGAACCACTCCATCGGGTGACCGCCTGCGGGCGACCAGTTCTTCGGGACGTTGCGCATGTTGTTGCGCTTGATCTTGAGCGCCCGGAAGAGGCCTGCGAAGGCGACGCCGCCAATCTTGTACTTCTGCTCTGAGTTTATCCGGAAGAGCTCCTGCCCCGCCGCAACCCGCTTCGGCGAGAGGAGGGAGACCGTCCATCCATCAGTGATCAACTCCTGAAGCCTGACCATGTGACCGCTGATGTCAGCGGGGTACGTGCCATCGGGCGCCATGTTGCCGTACACGTCGGTGTACTTAGCATCGGGACCCGTTGGGGGCATTCCCTCTTCACCGCGGGTCGCATAGTACTGGCCGATGGCGGGACCCTGCGGGTCCTTCGTCGTCGGTGCTACGCGGTTCCACGCGTTGGACCACGGGTTCGTTCCACCCTCGGTGGAGGAGAAGAACTCGAAGTACTCAGTCGGCGGGATGCTGGTGTTGCCCGCGCGAGAAGAACTCTCGGCAATCTCCAGCTTGATCCCCAATGCCTTGAAGTCACTCTGGAGCCACTCCACGAACGGGTAGTGGGAGCTCGACTGGAAGAACATGGTCAGGGCGCCGGAGCCGTCTTTCCTGTCGAGGTAACCGTCGCCGTCACCGTCCGAGTAACCCATCTTTGTCAGGAGGGACTTGGCGCGGTTGAGGTCATAGTCGGTGTCCACTGTCCTCCAGTGCTCGCCCGGGAAGTACGGGGTGGAGGGGTGCGGCACCATGTTCTGAGGGGTGCCGAGGCCCGAGGCCAGTGACTGGTTCGCGCCGTTTCTATCCCACGCCACGGACAGGGCAATGCGGAAGTCCCTGGTGCGTAGCAGCTGGCCAATCTCGGGATCATCCACGTATTCCTGGTTGTTGATGAACGTGGAGTCTGCACCGTCAGGCGAGTCGTGCTTCAACACGCTGTAGTCGCCTTGGACGGAATTCTGCAGGTACAGGGGCATTTCCCTGGTCTGCAGGTCCCAGCGAGACCAATCGCTCTCACCGTTCATCGTTCGGAAGATGCCGACATCGCGGCTCTCGGTGCGAATACCAATCCACTCGTCCATGTACGGGAGCTGATTGCCCTCGGGGTCGATGGACGGGTGGTAGTGGTTGCGCTCGAATTCAGTCGACTCGGTGCCAATGTTCTGACTGCGGGCCCAGAATCCACCGAGCACAGGGTTGTAGTGGTTATCGCCCCTGTAGATGTAGTTGATGTCGTAGTCGGTCGGGACCGGCTCGGACGGGGGACCGTCGAACCCGCGAACGTTCCTGATGAACGAGAAGTTCTTCACCCAGTTGGGCTGGTTGTTCGCCTCGAGAATCGCCGGGATCTCCGAGTTGTTGAACTTGATGTGGTAGCGCTTCTGGACGTGCGAAGGTGAGATGAAGCACCTTGGGCACCCCTTGATGCCGGAGAAGATGTTCATCGCCGTCGACTCCATGAAGCTGAAGTTCGGGTCGTCGAAGAAGACCTTGAAGGTCGACTCATCGATGAACTGCACCCTCATGTCGTTGCCGGTGATCGGCGACCTCAGCACGGCGGGAAGGCCGGGCATCAACTCCTTGTTGAGCATGAGGTCTTCGAGGGCGAACCGAATGTCCTCCATCGTATGAGGGTATCCGTCCGACCAGCGGGCGCCATTCCTCATCTTGAACGTGAACTCATCACCGGTATCATTCGATTCGAACACCCGGAACACGCTAGGTACTAGGAGTAGGCCGTCCGGGGACATCTCAAGGCCGTAGCCCATCCCCATGTCGGTCTGGGTGATGTTGCCGGCACGCGTCGTCCTCAGGCTTCCTCCATAAACGCCAATCTCGTCACCCGGAGGGAGGATGAAGACGTTCTCCCAGTCGGGAAGCCGCTCATCAACCGGCAGAATCGTGCCCGCCGCCACTGCTGCCGCGGACATTGGCGATTCCTTGTACGGTACCTGCGTGTAGTTCTCGTTGGACGTACCTGAGATGATGTGGAAGGGCCTGCCGAATGAACCGGCGGTGATCCTCTCGGCCATATAGCCGGTTTCCTCCTCCATCATCATCGCTTCCTGGGCTGCCTTGGCCTCTTTGGCGAGGTCCGCCGCTTCCATGGCTGCCGTGCCAGCTTCCTGGGCGGCCTTCCCGGCGTCCATCGCCGCCATTGCGGCTTCGTCAATCGCCTGGTTGGTGGCCTCGAGGGACGCTGAAACAATCGCCTGCACCTGTTCTGCGGTAAGCTGGTCCGCTGCCGCGTCTTGGATGGACTTCGTGACAAGTGTTTCCAGGTCGCCGCGAGTGACTGCGCCGGCCTGGGCGGCGCTCACCGCAGCCTGAACCATTCGATTGATCTCGGAGACATCAATGCCCTCAGGCGCTGACGCGGCAACTGCGGACTGAACCAGAGAGCTCAGCTGCCCGGTGTCGATCTGAGGGGCGGGAAGGTTGCTGATCGACTGATCGACAATCCGCTGTACGTCGGCGGCAGAGAGCCCTCCGGCTGTGGCGTTGTTGACGATGGCCTCGACGTCCGCGCGAGTGAGGCCCTCCTGTCCGGCCAGAGCGGCAGCTACTGCTGCTTCGATGTCGCTTGATGCGCTGGCACCTTGTGCATTTACGGCATCCTGAATGATTTTGGCCACATCGGGCGTGGGAGCTGCCGGTGCCGACGTGTCGTCACTGCTCCCGCAGGCAACGGTTATCGCCAACGCCACTAACGCTGCCAGCAGCGCTAAGGCCTGTAGTTTGACGGTTCTAGACATCATCGCTGGACCTCCTTTGAAGTCATACTGATTCTTCCTTTCTCTATCCCGTTTGCGCCTTTGCCTCTCCCTCCAACAAAAACGTTAGTTTGATGATTCCCCTCTTCAATTGTGAAGAGTGAAGGGAAATTAAGCACATGACACTGGTAGATGTCAAGTTGCTGACTCACAGGGCGCAAATTTCGGCGAGATTCGCCTAGACCCTTGCCGATTAGAGAAGCAAAGAGTCCTCAACCCGGCTATCACTGAGAATGGCGCCGTTCAACTGCGGCTGCCTAGAGGCAGGGACAGGTGTATTTCGACGTGGCTAGTGAGCCAATTGGGCCAACACTCAACTGACGGCGACCACTCCCAGGGCAGCATCCAAGCCGTTGATTGTGTGGGAAGCGGCATGGGCCTCATTCGGCGGAGCGCCGTTCACCAGGTCGTCGGAAAGGGTCTCCTGGCGGATATAGTCGCCGTGAGCGGCGATGACCTGATCGAGACCGGGGTCGCCGGTGTAGTACGTCGTTATCCGGTCCGCTATGTCGAATCCGGCGTCGCGCCGCATATTCTGGACCTGGTGCACAAGCTCGCGGGCGCGCCCTTCGAGTTCGAGTTCGGCGGTGAGCTCCGTCGTAACTGCGGCCGAGTAGCCCTGCTCGGCGATAACTGAGAACCCCTCCTTATCCGTGGCATTGACGATGATCTCGTCAGGCTCCAGGGCGTAGTCACCGACGGTGACCTCCTGGTTAGCCGACACCTTGCGAAATACCTCCGCAGGATCGGCCATGGAAATCGCGCCTACAACACGTCCCACCTCGTTCCCATACTTGGGACCGAGAAGCTGGAAATTCGGTTTGATCTCAAGATTGGCGACCGTAGAGACATCCTGAAGCACGCTGACTTCCTTCGCATTCAACTCATCCTTAATCTGTGGCGTGACTTGCTCGAGAAGCTCCATCTCCTCGTCAGACCTCAGCTTGTACGCGACGCCTGCCACCGGTTGTCGAACCTTGATCCCTGCCTTGCTTCGAGCAGCGCGTCCGAGACTGGAAAGTCTCATGGCAAGCCTCGTCGCATCGTCGAGACGAGAATCGATCAGTGATTCGTCAGCGACAGGCCAGTCCTCCAGGTGGACGCTCTCCCGCTCGCCGTTCCGTCCGATGTTCTGGTAGATCTCCTCCGTCACGAACGGCACGAACGGGGCCATGAGCTTGATGAGCGTGGTCAGGCACTCGTGGAGCGTCGCGAACGCCGCCACCTTGTCGCTGTCCACCTCCGACTTCCAGAACCGTCGCCTGCTCCGCCGCACGTACCAGTTTGAAAGCCGCTCGACAAACTCGTCTATCTCCCGGACGGCAGCCTGGGGATCGTACCTATCCAGGGCAGCAGTCGCCGTCCTGATGAGCTCATTCAGCTCCGAGATGATCCACCGGTCGAGTTCCGCGCGCTCCCCCACGGGAGGCGCCGGTGTTTCGGGCGTGTACCCGTCGATGTTGGCGTACGTCGTGAAGAACGAGTAGACGTTCCACAGGGGGATGAGCATCCTCCTGCGTGTCTCGTCCGCCCGCCCGAACCCGAACAGGAGGTTTGACGCCGGGTTGGTGCCGCTGTACATCCAGCGCATGGCGTCGACGCCCATCTTGTCCGCGCCCTCCTCGAACTCGATGGCGTTGCCCTTGCTCTTGTGCATCTCATCGCCCTGCTCGTCCATGAGCGTGGCATAGGTGAAGTTGGCAAGGAACGGCTCGGTGTTCTCAAGCGCGGTGCTCATGGTCAGGAGCGAGTAGAACCAGTTGCGGAACTGCCCCGGGAAGCTCTCCGAGATGAGGTCTGCCGGGAACCACTTCCTCCAATAGTCCTTGTCGTGTCGATAGCCAAGCGTGGAGAAGGTGACTATGCCGGCATCGAGCCAGGGATTGCCCACGTCCTTGATCCGCGAGACGGTCACCCCGCACTTCCCGCACGCTATCTTCACCTCGTCGATCCACGGGCGATGCGGCGAGTGGCCCTCGAACCGCTCCCAGCCCTCGACTGCCCGCTCCTTCAGTTCTACCTCGCTGCCGAGGACCTCGAAGTGTCCGCAGTCCTCGCACTTATATATAGGCAGGGCGAGGCCGTAGTAGCGCTTCTTGGATATCATCCAATCGTCCATGTTCCTCAGCCAGTCGAGTTCGCGGCCCATCCCGAAGTCTGGTATCCACGTGATCTTCTTCGTCACCTCGGCGATATCGTGCCGAAGCTCATCCATCGAGATGAACCACTCGTCCACCAGCCGGAACACGAGTTCCGTATCGCAGCGCCAGCAGACGGGGTACCGGTGAGTGATCTGGTCGAGCCGGTAGAGCGTCCCCTTCTCCCGCAGGCTCCGATAGATCGGCCGAGAGACCTCGAACACACTAAGCCCGCTCAACTCGCCGAATCCCTCCACGAACCGTCCGAACTCGTCCAGCGGCGCGATGGCCGGAAGGTCATACTCCTTGCTGAGGGCGTAGTCCTCTTCGCCCGCGCCCGGCGCGGAGTGAACAAGGCCTGTGCCGTCGCTCTCGCTCACCTCGTCCCACAGGATCACCCTGTGCTCGACGCCCTCCTGGGCGGGAAGCTCATCGAACGGCCCGTGATACCGGAGGCCATCCAACTCCCTGCCCTTGATTTCCTCGATGACCTCGTAGTCGACTTTCAGCACCTCGAGACGGCTCTTGACCAGGTAGAGTATTTCATCCTCGCCGTTCGGCCCCGTGCCCTTTGCCCTGACCTTGACGTACGTAAGGTCGGGGTGCGCCGCCACGGCCACGTTCGAGGTGAGGGTCCACGGCGTCGTCGTCCAGATGAGGAGTGACTCGCCGGGGCGGTCGATCAGCGGAAAGCGCACGTAGAGGCTTGGGTGCGTTATGTCCTTGTAGCCCTCCGTGACGATCTCGTGGTGAGAGATGCCGGTGCCGCACCGGGGACACCAGGGCATGACATCGCGCCCCTCGTAGATATACCCCTTCTCGTGACAGACCTTGAGGAAATGCCAGATGGTGTAGTTGTTCTCGTCCGACATCGTGTGGTACGAGTTGTCCCAGTCCATCCAGTAACCGAGCCGGATCGACTGCTGCGTCTGCACGTCCGCGAACCGCCGCACTCGCTCCTTGCACAGCTCGACGAACTTATCGACGCCGTACTCCTCGATGTCGGTCTTGGAGGTCATGCCAAGGTCTTTTTCGACGTTGACCTCGATCCACAGTCCCTGCCCGTCGAAGCCGTTCTGGTATCGCTGCTCGAAGCCCTGCATGGTCTTGTAGCGCTGGAACAGGTCCTTGTACGTCCTCCCCCAGGCGTGGTGAACGCCCATCGGGTTGTTTGCCGTAATTGGCCCGTCCACGAAGGAGAACCGCTTGCCGGAGTCGTCGTTGCGAATGAGGTACTTCTCGACGATCCCGCACTCGTCCCACCACGCTAGCAAGTCCTTTTCCATTTGGACGAAATCGACCTTAGACGGCACCGGCTTGAACACTTCAAGGTCCTCCTGGCATTTGTCGTATCGCTGCGCCAACGGGCATAATCGACCCGTAGGCTATTCATTTTCGGTTGAATTAAGGACGGAAATCTACCATTACGGGGACAATGATGTCCGTATTGAACGCGGACTAGCACCGTTCCCATTTGAATATGACAGTCGGATTGAGAGGCTTCTATCCCCTCTCCCGTCGTGGGCTAACAGGGGTATGTAAAATGGGATTGCAGCTACGATCCGACCACCGCAACCCTGTCATTCCGAGCGGAGCGAGGAATCTGAAATCCATAACCGCAAGACCGGACAGCCAAGGCAACGCTTCTCATCATGACCAATAGTCAAACCGGGTAAGAATTTTCCATGTCAGCTTTACGTTGTAACAGTCATTTTAGATTCTTCGACTCCGCTGCGCTGCGCTCAGAATGACAGTGAGGGGGATCCTTTCTCATTCATGGAACCGGATTGATGGTCAAATACATACCCCTGTCAGCCCGTCGTGGGAGAGGGCTAGAGCCTGCCCCGTACTCCGATACGGGGGTGAGGGTGTTCTGGGTAAGCTATCAAAACCATTTGGAACTGGCATAGGCCTTCAGACGGCGTTTTGAACGGCACGCAGGTGAGCGGCGAAACCGCCCTCGGGCAGTTGCACGTCGGCGGACGTGAGCATCCGGCCTTTGGCTACCGGTCGCACGACTTTGGCTCCGTGACAGAGGCCGATGGGGGCCAGTCCTTCCGTGTCGGCCTGTCCCGCCTCGACGATGGAGCCGTGGACGGTGTAGCCACCCTCGCCGTCGAGGACTTCACCCGTGGCGAGGTCTTTCTTGGCCGTTGCAACGACCTCGCACACCCTCCCCATTGGAGCTCCGGTCGCCTCTCCGTAGAGGACGGCCTTCGCGATCGAGACGGGCGTCTCCATGCCGATGAGGTGGTAGGGCCTGTACATGAGGGCGTAGCGACCGCTTGGGTCCATCGCCATCCCGTAGTCTTTCATGCAGCCGCGCAGGTACTCGCTCCGGCTGGTGATGACGACGAAGACGCCCCAGCGAAGGTGGCCCGGTATCTCGTTCCCCTCGCTGTCGAGACTACTGACGATCTCCACGACACCCTGCCGGTTGAGGATGCCGCCGTCCTCGGCGGGAATGAGCAGGCGGGGAATGTCGTCCACACTCGCTGACGGAAAGTGCATCCCCGGCACATCTGGGACGAGTCCCGTCATGTTCGCCACGGCGCACATCTCGATGGACGACTTCGTGGTGTCGAGGAAGGAGTTGTACATGCGGGGATTGAGGTTGCTGCGCTCGATCTGCTCGGGCGTCATGCCGTATTCCAAGAGCGCCTGGTCAGGGGTCAGGTAGCGGAAGTCGTCCCGGTGCTTGGTGCCCTTGCCCGCCGCGACCACGTCGAACCCCATGCTGACCGCCCAGTCGACGAGCTCGTCGATGATGGCGGGCTGGTCGCCGTAGGCCGCCGTATAGACGACTCCCGCCTGGTCGGCCATGTCTTTGAGTATGGGCCCTACCAGCACGTCGGCCTCGACCGATACCATGACGACGTGCTTGCCGGCCATGATGGCTTCGTGGGCGTGCTTGGCCGCGATATCGGGGTTGCCCGTGGCATCGACGACCACGTCCACCTCGGCCTGAATGGCGACGCTTGAATCGTCGGTGGCGACGCGACGTCCCTTGTTGAGTGCGTCGTTGGCCTTGCCCACGTCGTTGGTCTTGACGGGTCTGATACGCGGCCTGCGCTCGTGTGTAAGCGTATCGGACGCACGCCGGACATCGAGGTCACAGGCTATGGAGGCCTCCATGCCGGGAGCGTGGGCAAGCTGCGATATCACCATCGACCCGAACCGCCCGCACCCGATCACGGAAACGCGAATCGGCGTCCCATCTTCCTCCAGGGCCAATAGTTGTTCTCGCATCGTTTCTCGCAGACCTCCCTTCAGGCGTGTCATTCCCTCACTACGTCACAGCGGCGTATTTCAGCATGTTTTGCATACCGCCGCAAGCGCGGTCCGTAGGAGGACAGGAACAGCTGCAAGTGCGGCTTCCAGTCCCCTTCGCCCCCAGTCCCCGTCCGTCCTAAAGCTGGAATCGGTAGGGTGTTGGCGGTATCATTTTCAGTGTTGCGTCGTACGGGAGGAGCCATGGACGGCTGTCGAATTGCGGTAATCGGAGCGACCGGGGCGGTAGGTTCGGTCTTTCTCTCCATACTTGAAGAGCGGAGCTTCCCCGCGACGGAGGTGCGTCTGTGCGCGTCCGAACGGTCGTGGGGCAAGAAGCTTACCGTGTTGGGGCAGGAGCGGACGGTCGAGGAGGCTACGCCGGAGCTTCTCGGCGAGGTCGACCTTGTATTCGTGTGCGCGGGCAGCGGCATCAGCCGGGAGATCGGCCCGCTGGCAGTCGAGAACGGCGCCTCAGTGGTGGACAAGAGCTCGGCCTTCCGTATGGACCCCAACGTTCCCCTCGTAATACCGGAGATTAACGGGGACGACCTGGAGACTCACAACGGCATCGTGTCGGTGCCGAACTGCTCGACCGCGCCTCTTGCCATGACCCTGAAGCCGCTCATGGATGTCAACGCGATAGAGCGGGTTGTCGTGAGCACGTACCAGTCGGTTTCGGGTACGGGCGCGGCCGCCGTCGAAGAGCTGCGCGAGCAGTCCGCCTCCGTTTTGGAGAACGGCCCCATAGTGCCGAAGGAGTACCCCCACCGGATCGCGTTCAACGTGCTCCCTCACGTCGAAACATTCGAGGACAACGGATACACGACCGAAGAGATGAAGATGGTCAACGAGACACGCAAGATACTCCACGAGCCCGACCTTCGGATATCGGCAACGTGCGTGCGTGTGCCGGTAATGGTCGGCCACAGTGAGGCTGTGCACATCGACTTCGAGGAGCCGATAGGGCCCGGCGAGGTCAGAGAGGCGCTGTCCGACGTGCCCGGCCTGACGGTGGTGGACGACCCAGCCATGAACCGTTACCCTATGCCCGTCGACGCGGAGGGAGAGGACGACGTGTTCGTGGGGAGGATCCGACAGGACGTGTCGAACCCTCGCGGCGTCGCCATGTGGCTCGTTACGGACAATCTTCGCAAGGGCGCTGCGCTGAACGGGATTCAGATCGCAGAGGAAATGATGAGTCGGGGCCTGGTGAATACCCCGGCAAGGAGGGGCTAAGATGCCGGCAGAAATCGGACGACTGCTCACCGCCATGATTACGCCGATGACCGAAGACGGCGAGATCAACTACGGTCAGGCGCGAAAGCTGGCCCAAGGACTGATCGCCTCGGGCAACGACGGGCTGGTTATCGGAGGAACGACGGGGGAGTCCCCCTCGATGTCCGACGAAGAGAAGCTGCGGCTGTTCGCAGAGGTCAAAGAGGCCGTCGGCCCCGACGTGGCGATCATCGCCGGGACGACCGACAACAACCACCGCAAGTCTGTGGAGCTGACGCAGGAGGCGGAGAAGCTGGGAGTCGACGGGCTCCTGCTAACCGTGCCTGCATATAACAAGCCTCAACAGGAGGGGCTGTACCTGCACTTCAAGGCGATTGCCGAGGCAACCTCGCTGCCGTGCATGTTGTACAACGTCCCTTCACGCACCTCGCTCAATATGGACGAGTCGACGACGCTTCGGCTGGCGGAGATCGACAACATCGTCGGCGTCAAAGAGGCGTCGAGCGACCCTGTGCAGATCGCCAAGATCGTCGACGGCGCGCCGGACGGGTTCCTCGTGTGGTCGGGCAACGACGACGAGACGTTCTCCATTATGTGCGTGGGCGGCTATGGGATCGTCAGCGTGGCCGGGAACATCATGGGCGACCAGATCAAGACGATGATGGGGCTTATCCTCGAAGGCGAGCTCGAAAGCGCCGCCGCAGAACATCTCCGAATGCTCCCGATCTTCAAGGCGCTCTTCTGGGTGACGAACCCGGTGCCGATCAAGTACGCCGTCAACCGCGCGGGGTTCGACGCCGGACCGACCCGCCTGCCGATGGCTCCGGCGGACGACGACTTCAGGGCCAAGTTCGATCCGGTGATGGACATGTACCGGGTCGATCTGCCGGTGGAGTAGTGCTGAGGGTCGCAGTCTCAATCTCAAGCTGCACAGGCCGGGGGTTGCAGCCTCGGCTCGAGATTCCAAACTGCGACCCGGGTTACGTTGGCCGCCAGTCTATGACCTACTGGTCGTAGCACCACAACACCGTTTCCGTATCGTTCCAGAAGCAGAAGGGATGGTTCGTCTCTTGTGATCCGTCTTCAGGTTCCGGAGTGGGCACCGGTGTTGGAGTGGGTGTTGGCGTTGCAGTGGGCACGGGCGTTGGCGTGACCGCGTTGCGCTCGGGACTCCAGATGCGCTTGCCCACGTAGTCGGCGCGGGACGGGTATTCGTCGCACTCCGAGCCGAGTTTGGCGACCAGGGCGGCGGGGCCTCCGAATCCCTCAAAGGCCGCCGGATGTCCGTAGCCATCCCAGAAGACCTCATTGTTGGAGAGGAAACAGCCATATACGACGTGGTTATCGGCTGATGTTACCGACGAGGTGACTGCTACTGCCAAGACCACTGAGGTAAACAACAAGATTAGGGCTCCGACACGCATTTTTCCCTCCTCCTCAACATTCTCTACTCTCTGTTCATTTTAGTGTAACTTAGTGTAACTAGCGTAACTTAGTGTAACTTATTTACTTATTTGCGCTCAAGAACCACCCTGTCTGCGGTGCAGCACCAAGCAGGCGATGTCGTCAAACTGCAGTGCCTTTGTGTTCATCGCTTCGGTCACACCGTCCGTTCTTCATGTCTCCGTATGCCGATGCCACTATTCACCGGATATAGCCACCTGCGACGCTGGCACTTGTTCAAGCAACTTGAGACCGTTCACGTTGATCAAAGGCTCAAGATCCGGCTCATCGTCAACGACGAGAATCCGGTATGGCTGCTTCATCTGGTTCCTCCCGCGTCGCAAGGGCTCATGATGGAACCGCTCCACGTGGCACTAACTATGTTCGCAGGTTACACAGAGATTATCAAAAGCGGGTAACTGGGATACTCCGTATCAGTTGAGGCTTCAAACCACCCGTGCAACGGGCAGTGGCTAACTAGAGTTTCAATGTTTTCGAATGGCGTGTCAACCCTTCAACTCGCAGAATTGGACGGCCTCCCCCGGAAGGTCCGGCGGAGGTCAAGACTGCACTCTGTTCAAGGGGATGACGTATGTCCTGCGGGATGCCTCGGCGAAGCCCACTTTGGCGGCTACACGCAGCGACGGTAGATTATCCTCGCCGCAGCTCCAGACGGGCATCCGGCCGCTCTCTTGGATTGCCGCGGCAACGATCGAGGCGGCGGCGGTCGAGTACCCGCGATTGCGGCAGTCCTCGTGAGTGAAGACCCCGATGTCGGCGTACCGTTCGGTGATCGCGTTCGTGTGCGCTACCGAAACCAGACGGTCGTCGACCACCGCTCCGGCGACGAACCCCTCGCGGAGCACGATCTCGACATCGCCGCGCATTCCCGGCTTGAGGTCGTCGGGGACACCATCGAACAGCGCGCGGTCATCCACACCAAAAAGTCGAACATCCGGGTGGGGATGTTCAACGGTGGGGCGTGTGAGCGTGTGGTAGACGTCACCGTAGTAGGCGACCCTGCTGCCGGTCGAAGCGCGGATTTGTGCTCCCAGTTTAGGAGCTACGGACGCGGATACGTCAACGACGCGCCAGCCTTCCAACTGTTCGAGAATCGACCACAGCGCTTTGGGGTCCTCCCCGAAGCCGTCCGGCTCACCTGGATTGTCGTGTGACATGACTACCGCCGCCTTGAATCGAGTAAGCTCGTCCACGACGTATGCGCTGCAGGCGCCGCGCATCAGGCGGTGTACGGGGATTGCCGTCTCGGGCGAGTCACCAAGGGCGTGGGCTAGAGTAGGAAGCTCGGCTGACGACAGTTGTACGGATCCGATGCTCACGCAGCCGGTTACTCGACCTTCTCCAGCGGGGCGAAGCTCAGGAGCAGGCGCTTGACTCCCTGGCCGTCCTTGAAGGCAACAGTCACCTCGGTGTCGCCTCCAGATTGTTTGGCCTCGGTGACGATGCCCTCGCCGAAGGTCTTGTGGCGCACACGGTCTCCGGTGTTTAGGGCGAGACCGGCGGCTTGAGGCGAGGGACTTGCGGAGCGGCGTCTTCGCCGGATAACGGGGGTGTCGGTCTGTTTGACAACGCGCTCCGTTGGACTATCCGCACGGGTCGTTGAGGGCCGTGAAGTCGTTCCCTCCTGTAGGCCGGAGAGTCTCCTCCTCCCTGGGCCGAAGTCGGGCTTGGCAAGCAGGTCCTGCGGTATGTCCGCGAGGAATCGTGACGGCATGGAAGGCGCGGACCCGCTGCGTCCGCGAAAACCTCGCCGGAACGCGCGGACGAGATAGAGCTTTTCCTTCGCGCGAGTCAGGCCTACGTAACACAGGCGGCGCTCCTCCTCGATCTCCGATGGGTCTCCTGAGTCGATGGAACGCATGTGGGGCATGACGCCCTCCTCCACGCCAACGATGAAGACGACGGGGAATTCGAGGCCCTTCGCCTGGTGGAGGGTAATGAGCGTGGCGGCGGCGGCGCTCTCGCCGACGTTGTCGGCGTCGCTGACCAGGCTTACGCGCTCCAAAAAGGCCGTCAGCAGGTCTTCCTCGCCCAGGTCGACCATTCCCTTGGCGACCGATTGGAGCTCGCGGATGTTCTCCAACCGCTCCTCGCCGCGTTCCGCGTCGTTCTCGATGTAGTCCCCGTACCCGGTGCTTTTCAGCACGGCGTCGATGAGGGCGGCCGGCTCGTACTCGGCGCTCTTCTCGGTGAGGTCGTCGATCATGGCCTTGAATTCCTGAAGGGCCTTGATCGATCTTGCCGGGAGGGGCGCGACGAAGTTGCCCGGTCTCTCCAGCATCTCGGCGGTCTCGTCGATTGCCGTATAGAGCGAGCTCTTAAGATCCCACGCCAGGCGGTCGAGCTCACTCATCGTTCGCTGGCCGATGCCGCGCGTTGGGACGTTGACGATGCGACGGAAGCTCACGTCGTCGTTGTGGTTGGCTATCAGGCGGAGGTAGGAGACGAGATCCTTGATCTCCTGGCGCTGGTAGAACTTGACGCTGCCCACGAGGAGGTAGGGCACGTCGTATCGCAGGCACATCTCTTCGAGCGCGCGGGACTGGGCGTTGACGCGGTACATGACGGCGATGTCGGACCACTTGTAGCCGCGACCTACGAGGCTATTGATCTCGTTGATGACGAACTGCGCCTCGTCGTTCTCATCGTAGCTCTCGTGTACGACGATGGGGACGCCCTTGCCCAACTTGGTGAAGAGGTTCTGCTCCAGGCGTTGGCGATTGGGCGCGATGACCTTCTGGGCCGCTTCGAGTATAGTCTCCGTGGAGCGGTAGTTCTCCTCGAGGGCGATGAGCTTGGCGTCGGCGAAGTCCTTCTTGAAGCTGAGGATGTTGCGGATGTCGGCGTTGCGCCACGAGTAGATCGACTGGTCGGGGTCTCCGACGACGCAGAGGTTGCGGTACTCGCCGGTCAGCTGCTTGGCGATCTCGTACTGGGCGACGTTGGTGTCCTGGAATTCGTCGACCATGACGTGGACATAGCGGTCGCGGTAGCTCTCCGCCACGTCGGAGTGATGCCTGAACAGCGCGTGGGTCTTCAGGATCAGATCGTCGAAATCGAGTGCCGAGGACTGGGTGAGCAGGTCTTCGTACCGTTGATAGACGCGGTGCGCGATCTCCTCGAAGTAGTCGGCCTTCTTGTATCCGTATCCTTCAACGTCGATCAGCTTGCTCTTCGCGCCGGAGATGGCGGAGAGGATGGCTCCGGGGGAGAATTGCTTGGCGTTGATGTTGAGCTCTTCCATCGCGCGCTTGACGAGAGACGTCTGATCGGACTGGTCGTAGATGGTGTAGTCCTTGTCGAGGCCCAGGAGATCAACGTGACGGCGCAGGACCCGGGCACAGAAGGAGTGGAAGGTGCTGATGGTTACCTGGTCGTTGTTCGTCCGCATGAGGGTCGCGGCACGTTCCCTCATCTCGCGTGCGGCCTTGTTGGTGAAGGTGAGCGCGGCGATGCGGTAGGGCTGGACACCGCACCGGTCGACGAGGTGGGCGATGCGGTGGGTGATGACGCGGGTCTTGCCGCTGCCGGGGCCTGCGACGATGAGCACGGGGCCACTGATGGTCTCGACTGCCTCGCGCTGCCTGGGGTTGAGGTCTGAAAGGATGTTGTCTGGCACGTGGGTATTATAGCGCCGCTCGCGGGGTGGTGGGCAAATTGGGGGATTCACCGCAGAGTGCGCGGAGAGGGGGGATGTATGAGGGGGTGGGTCGGCCGTGCGTAAGGGTTACGCCGAGAACCGGAGCTTCACACCGCACGCGGCGGTCACCTTGGTGAGGGTATCCAGACGCGGATTTCGCTGGCCGGACAACGCCCGAGAGAGGGCGACGCGATCCAGGTTGGTCTGCCTCGCAATCGAGGATATGCCGCCTCGCGCCTTGACAATGTTACGAAGCGCCAGCATAAGCAGCCGAGGATCGTCACCCATTTCTTCCAGTGTCACGTTCAGGTATTCCGCAATCTCTTCGGGTGTGTTGATGTACTCGCTTGCATCATGTTCACGTATGGGCATCTCGCTTCTCCTGTCTGTACTCGCTCCACAGCGCTTGGGCTTGTTGGATATCGCGCGTTTGACGACTCTTCGTCCCGCCGACCAACAAAAGCACCAAGTCGTCACCGTCGCGAGCGTAATACACGCGGTATCCAGGCCCAAAGTGTATCCGCAACTCCGACACTCCTCTGCCGACTCCTTTGTGGTCGCCGAAGTTTCCCAGTTCCAAGCGGTCGATACGGGACTGGAGCCGAACACGGACATGAGGCGCTTGGGCTTGCATCCACCTGCCGAAGTGGTCACGCCCGTCGCGCCCCACGTAGTGGACAACCCTTATCATAATCGTATTGCAGTCAAACGGCTACAGAATATCAAGCGAATCGCCCTCACCATAAGTGTTCGGAGTTGATGAGGGGACATCACCCTCACCCCAGCCCCCGTATCAAGTACGGGGCAAGCTCTCTCCCGCGAACGAGAGAGGGGATTGGATTCCCGCCTACGGAGACCTTTGCATAACCACCGTCATTCCCGCGAAAGCGGGAATCCAGAGACGTCTCGGAAGCTGGGAGATGCCCACACACTAACAATCTCTCAGCGGGAGAGGGGTTACGCAAAGGTCTCCCTACGCGGGAATGACGGTGGTGAGTATTGGGCATTCTCATAGAGTCTGAACAGTTACATCGCCCTCACCATAAGTATTCGGAGTTCATGGGAGGAACATAGGCCACCCTTCTGGATACCGGCCCCGTATCGGAGTACGGGGCAAGCTCTCCGCCGGTATGACGATTGTGCAAGGGTCGGCGGGTGGGTCCTCCGTTCGCAACCGTTCGGGTGGTGTGTCGTTGTAATAGGTATGATGGAGCGGCAGCAGTTTGGGCGGTATGAGGTGCATGCGGGTATGACGGCGGCAGCAGCGTCGCATGGGCGGTTTGTGCTTGCGGCTATCGCGGCGGCGGTTGTGTTCGTGTTCGGATTCGGCGGCGTTGCGGGGGCGGACGTGAGCGGCGCGGTAACGGTGCGTTCGTCGAGCATCACCAGCGAGTTCCCGGAGGGGTTCCGGGTTCAACTGACGGCGTCGAGCGACCAAGACATCGAGACGGCGGCGATCCGGGTGCGGATAGGGCGTCAGACGCGGACGGGGTACGACTACCTGGAGACGACGCGGCGTGACGGTTCGCTGGACGGCGAGCTGCTGTGGCGGACGAACACCGCGGCGTCGTACATCCCGCCCGGCACGATCATCACGTACAGCTTCGAGTTCGTGGACACGGACGGGCGGCGTTACGAGACCGGAATGGGGGAGTTCGTCTATCACGACCCGCGTTTCGTGTGGAAGGAGATATCGAGCGGGCCGATCACGGTGGCGTATCACGGCGGGTCGGAGCCGAGGGCGAGGGAGATCCTCGACACGATGCTGCTGACGCTCGACCGGATGGCCCCGCTGCTGGGGGCGGACCGCGAGGAGCCGATTCGCGTGACGGTGTATGACTCGTGGAACGAGATGCGGCGGGCGATTCCGCCGGCGACGGCGGCGTTCGACCGGCACCTGATCACGGAAGGGCAGGCGTTTACGAAGGTTGGAACGCTGCTCGTGCTGGGGAGCCGCAGCGCGTCGGGAACGGCGTCGCACGAGATGACCCACATCATCGTGCATCGCGCCGGCGAGGGGGTTGCCCGAAAGGTGCCGTCGTGGCTGCACGAGGGTCTGGCGGAGTACGGGAACGTCGATCCCGGCAGGTCGTACGATGACGCGCTCCGCCGGGGAATACGCCAGGACCGACTGCTGCCGATCACTCACATGGGGAGTCTACCGGGCAGGGCGAACGACATTCTCCTCTTCTACGGGCAGTCGAAGTCGCTGGTGCGGATGATGATCGACGATTTCGGCACAGAGAAGATGCGGGACTTCATGGCGCTGTACAAGAGCGGGGAGTCGATGGACGACGCGCTGACGGAGACGTACGGCCTGGACAGGGTCGCGCTGGAGAACCGCTGGCGGGCATCGGTGGGGGCGTCGCCGCTCAGTCCGGCGTACTCGAGCGACGTGCGCCCGACGCCCGTTCCTGTGCCTGTCATCCAGCCCTATACGCTGAATCCGGACTCGGAGGGGCAGTTCGTCGGGAGCGCACGCGCGGCGCAGGCCGTTCCGCCAAGGACGGAGTCGGAGACGTCGAGCGGAGAACGCGTTGCGCCCAGCACGCCGGTGCCGCTGGTGTACGGTGGGCAGTCGTCGGGTACGGGAGATGGGGACGGTGCGGGTGTAAGGGATACGCCGGTGCCGTTGGTGTATGGTGCTCCGTCGTCCAGCGGGGAAGAGACTCCGTCGGATAGTACTGCCGGAACCGGGTGCGGCGCATCGTACGGAGGCGCGCTCGACCTGACGGCGGGCGCGGCGCTTTTGGGCCTGGTGGCGCTGGGCGGACTTCGCCAGTCGGGAACTCGCCGTTCGGGCGTATAGTGACGGCCGGGCATGAGTGGATTCACCGCAGAGAGCGCGGAGGACGCAGAGGTTGAACGGGTCTTATTTTGACGGACATTTCCTGACATTTTGGGACATGGGGGATTGCGTATTAGGGAGAAAGTTGGGGTCAGGGCAGAGGGGTTTTCTGGATTCCGGCCCGGTATCGTGGCACGGGGTGATGTTCCTCCGCCGGGATGACGGGTGGTGTGCGGGAATGACGGATCGGCGGTAAGGGTATGCGGACGATGTGCTTCTTGCCGCTGCGACGACTGATTATCTGGATGGCGTCAGGCTGAATGACGGCCATCTTCTTGGGGCGGCGGGGGCAGCAGTCGCAGTAGACGGGGACCTCGCCGGTCGGGCGTATAGTGCCGGTCGAGACCTCGCCGGTCGGGCGTATAGTGTGGGGGCTGGATTGTGGGGTCATGCTTGGTTGTTCCTGTGGGGGAGAGAGGGCCTGGAATTGTGTAACATTTCGTAACGTTTTGTAACACTGCTCGGGGTCCAGTAGCTGTTCAGAGCTGATGAGACGAACACCCTCCACCCCTGTGGATACCCCCTTCGCGGGAATGACGGGAAATGTCAACACAACCTAGAAGCGCTTCACAGGGAAGGTGTTTTTCTTTTCCGCCTTTCTTTGTTGGCGCAGATGCTCTCGTCGTTCGGCGCGGGTGGGACTGGGTTGGGGTGGGTCTACCACGTCGGAGGGTTGGTAGTCGTGGCCATCGAAACCCACGTCGATGTCGGGCGACGTCGTGGCGCGGCTGCCCTCATCCGATCCATATAAGGTCGAAGGGCCATCTTGTGGATACCGGCCTCCGCCGGAATGACGGGCGGATGGACTCACCACAGAGGGCACTGAGATCGCCGTGGGAGTTTGGCGTTCGGTTGGCTCCGGGTCGGGGTTGTGGCGGAAGGGGTCGGGGTCGCCCTGGGCGATGCGCTGGAGGATGGGGTAGCCCGCTTCCCTTTCGCGGCGGGCATTCTCGTGATAGTGTCGTGGCGCATCGTCGGGCTTGGACGTGCCGTCCTTACGGCCGCTGCGGGAGAACTGCTCGGGGATGTAGGAGCGTAGCAACTCGATGATCAGCGTCGCCGGGGCATTCGGCTCGCTCGCGCGCACCAGGGCCTTTCGCTGAAGCCCACCCTTGAACGATATGGCGGCCACCTCGAGCCTGCGCGGGAAGCCGAGCACGTTGTCGTGCTGCCATCTCTGGGCGGTATAGATGGTTACGCCCGCCTCGCCCGCGGCTGAGTCGATCGTCCCGGTTCTTGTAAAGTGCTCCAGGTAGACGTTCTGCTGGAGCCAGATCTCGCGGTCCTTGGGCGAGAAGTGCTCGAAGCGCAGATCGAGCTCGTATTCCAGCTCTTCGGCCTCCTCGTCGGAGGAGATGCCGAGTTCGTCGAGCCGGAGTTTTTCGTAGAGGCTTGAGTAGTTCATGTGTTCTATATTAGGAGTGGTGTGGATCGTTGTCAAAAGCGGGTCTTCGTGTTCCACATGTATGGGGAATTCAGCTATGGAGGGCGAGGGATTCACCACAGAGAGCACAGAGATCACGGAGGGGGAGAGTGGATTCCTAACTCTCACCAACCACACCGCCGTGGCGCTCGCCCCTACGCACTTCTCAATTCCTTCTTCTTCCCTCCCTTCCATTTGAATTATAAGAACCCCTGTCCTACACTACTCATACCGGAACAACGCCTCAAGCGCCGAGCACCCGGCAAGCCAAGCGCCATGAGACACATTGAGAAGAAGGAGGGCCGTTTTTTTTAGGAGCGTAGGATTTCTCAAACCGTCTCATTCCACGAACATGCGCGAGTTCCGTCCCATGCCCACCACGCTCCAAGCCATGAGACACTTCGAGAAGAAGGAGGGCCGTTTTCTTGAGTAGCAAGAGATTTCTCAAATCGTCTCACTCCCGCAGAAAACGGAGAGGGGGTATCGCCGTGGAGCCTTGGGGGGCAAGCGGGGAATTTGTGGTAGCCTGATTCCGCTTGTCGGGTTAGTGCGAAGACCTGTCTCCTCGCGGGGGCGGTTTAGGGCGAGATTCTTGAAGTCCACTTTCTCAATGGGGGGTCGTATGCCAGCACCTAGAGTCATCTACCAGCCCAAAGCCGGGAGTCCGATTGACGTTGACCGGGAGTTTTACGGACGGCTTGGTCGAGATACGGAGAGCCGTAGGCTCGTTGAACGGTTCGTGACGCCGATGCGTTCCGGGAAGGCGTGGCCGGTGTTGGCAGGGCAGATATGCCGCATTGTCGTGGTGGAAGGGGCGCAGGTGGCCGACTTCAACGCATGGAACCTGAACAACCCCCGCGAGAGGTTCTGGGCGGCCCGCACCAAGCAGCTTCACCGGGCGCACGTCACCAGGTTCGACCGGCTGTGGTCGTGCCTGCCGTACCTGCGGCCGATGCTCACCATCACGGGCGACAGCGTGGACTACGGCCTGGACGAGGACGGGGCGGGGTGTCACGACCTGCTGGGCACCCGCTGCGATCCATACGTCCACAAGATGCTGAACGGCGAGGACTTCGACTACTGCTGCCACTCGAACCTGGTGCGGGCGGTCGCTCCGTACCACCTGGACGAGAGCGACGTGCATGACGTGCTCAACATCTTCCAGGTGACCGGGCTCACCAAGGACGACAGGTACTTCGTGAAGCCCTCACCGGCGAAGCAGGGTGACTATTTCGAATTCTTCGCCGAAATAGACCTGCTCTGCGCGATTTCCACCTGTCCCCAAGGAGACCTATCGGTCCAGGCATGGGGAGAAGATGCCGGCGATCCCCTCGACACCTGCCACCCGCTTGGCGTCGAGATATATCAGCCTGATCCGGTCCTCCTGGAAGGCTGGCAGTCGCCTCCGACAGCGGACTATCGGGGCATTCACGGGCTGGATCGCGCGTGAGGGTTGGGAGCGATTCACCACAGAGGACACAGAGATCACAGAGTGGGGAAAAGAGCGGGCTTGGAGACACCTCTGCACGGCCTTGGGCGCGGGGCGTAAGGCTGCTCAGGGCGAACGGAACTTCCTATACGTCCTGTGGGTGTGCCGGATAAATCGTCAGTCAGGGGAATTGGCCGGAGGAAGTGATGATCGTAGTAACCGGAGCGGCGGGGAGGCTGGGGCACAGGGTGGTGGACCTGTTGGTGGACCAAGGCAGGGAGGTTCTGGCGACGGACCTGCTGGATGCCGATGACCTTCCGGCGGAGTTCGTGCGCTGCGATCTCGTGGACGGCGAGGCGGTGGAGCGCATTCTCAAGGACGCGGAGGCGGTCGTACACATGGGGGCCATTCCCGGGCCGATGGCTGAAGACCCAAGGGACATCTTCGAGAATAACGTGACGAGCACCTTCAACGTCATGATGACGGCGGCGGAGCTGGGGCTGCGTCGAGTGGTGTTCTCCTCCAGCGCGTTCGCCATGGGATGGGCGCACGATGGGAGCGCTTTCGTGCCGGAGTACCTGCCGTTGGACGAGGAGCATCCGATGATGCCCTTCGAGCCGTACGGGCTGTCCAAGCTCGTTGGGGAGGATATCGGCAGGATGATCGCTCGGAACTCGGACACGTCGGTCGTCAGCCTGCGGTTTACGAACGTGGCGCGTCCGGAAATCCAGGCGGAGTTTCCCTGGCCGGCCCCGACGCCGGAGAGTCCGCTGACGCTGGTGATGTGGGCCTACGCGGATGCCAGGGACGTGGCGGAGGCGCATGTCCTGGCGCTGGATGCCGAGATCGAGGAGTACGAGGCGTTCATGATCGCCCAGGCAACGAGCCGGTTCAGTGAGCCTACGATTGACCTTATCAAGAGCAACTTCGGCGACCGGGTGGAGATGCGGGAAGGGCTGGACGGCACGGCGAGCGTGATCAGCACGGAGAAGGCGCAGCGAGTCCTGGGGTGGAGGCCTCGCTACGACTGGAGGGAGTAGGGAGCCAATACCCTCCTAGCCCTCTTCCGCGAACGGGAGAGGGGGAAACGTATAGTCCAGCTTCGGGGGCGATTTATTGACACGTGAAACGGGCTAATCTAGGATTTACGTTAGCAGTCGCTTTGGGCGGCTGCTAATCACGTTATAGAGTACGAACAGTACGCTTGGAGGAGATGGAGAATGGGAGAGATCACGTACGCGCCGCTTGGGAACCGTGTCGTCGTCAAGCCGTCCGAGGAGGCGGCGGAGATGAGCGCCGGAGGCATATTCATCCCCGATACGGCGAAGGAGAAGCCCCAGGAGGGTGAGATCATAGCAGTCGGGCCGGGCAGGACAACTGATTCCGGTGAGCGGATTCCCGTCGACCTGGCGATTGGAGACACGGTTATCTATCCACAGTACGTGGGAACGGAATACAAGGAAGACGGAGTGGAGTACCTGATCATCGGCGAGGACGACATCCTGGTCGTCAAGTAAGCCACGAGGCACACTGCCAAAGAACCACACGGAGGACGGGACATTGCCAAAGCAAATGGAACATAGCGACGATGCGCGAGCGGCGTTGAAGCGTGGAATCGACCTGATGGCCCAGACGGTAGGGGCGACATTGGGACCGCGCGGCAGGAACGTCGTGATCGACGACGACTTTGCCGGACCGAAGGTGTCGAGCGACGGGGTGACGATCGCGAAAGAGATCGTACTCGAAGACCCGTACGAAAACATGGGCGCGCAGCTTCTCAAAGAGGCGGCCAGCCAGACGAATGACAACGCCGGAGACGGCACGACTACGGCGACCGTTCTCGCCCAGGCGATCATTCACGAGGGTTTCCGAAACATCGCAGCGGGTGCCAACCCCATGCTCCTGAAGAAGGGCATCGACCAGGGCGTCGGCGTGATGCGCGACTCCATCAAGGAGATGTCGCAGCCGGTATCCGGTCGACAGCAGATCGGCCAGGTGGCGGCCCTCGCCGCTCACGACGATGAGATGGGACAGATCATTGCCGACGTCATCGAGAAGGTCGGCAAGGACGGCGTCATCACCGTCGAGGAATCGAGGGGGCTTGCGTACGAGCAGGAGTACGTGGAGGGCATGGAGTTCGACAAGGGCTACATATCGCCCTACTTCGCCACGAACCAGGAGCGGATGATCGCGGAGATCGAAGACCCCTACATCCTTATCACGGACAAGAAGATTTCGGCCGTGTCCGAGCTGGTGCCGGCCCTGGAGAAAGTCGTCCAGATCAGCAAGAACATCGTCATCATCGCGGAAGACATCGATGGCGAGGCGCTGGCGACGCTCGTGGTCAACAGGCTTCGCGGCGCGTTCAATGTACTGGCAGTCAAGGCGCCTGCGTTCGGCGACCGAAGGACCGCGATGCTCGAAGACATGGCGATACTGACGGGGGCTACGGTCCTTAGCGAGAACGTCGGCCGCAACCTCGACTCGATCACCATCGAAGACCTGGGCAGGGCGCGACGGGTCGTTTCGACCAAGGACGAGACGACGATAGTGGACGGCGGCGGGTCGCCGGATGCGGTCGCGGGCCGCATGAGCCAGATCCGAGCCCAGGCCGAGGACACGACATCCGACTACGACCGCGAGAAGCTGGAAGAGCGTCTGGCGAAGCTGTCAGGCGGCGTGGCGATCCTCAAGGTCGGGGCGGCGACCGAGGTGGAGCTCAAGGAGAAGAAGCAGCGCATCGAGGACGCGCTGGGCGCTACGAGGGCGGCAGTGGAGGAAGGAATCGTTCCGGGCGGCGGGGTGACCCTCGTCCGAGCGGCCGAGTCGCTCGATTCCCTCGATCTGGAGACAACGGACGAGCGGACGGGCATACACATCCTCAAGACGGCGCTTCGCGCTCCGCTGAAGCTCATATCCGAGAATACCGGAGTATCCGGCGAGGTAGTCCTGTCGGAGACGCTCAAGCACGAAGGGGGTTGGGGCTACGACGCCGAGACGGGCCAGTACGGCGACCTGCTGGAGCTTGGCATCGCCGACCCGGCGAAGGTCACGCGGTCGGCAGTCGAGAACGCGGCGAGCCTCGCGGCCATGGTGCTGACGACCGAGTCGATTATCACGGACATCATCGAGAAGCCTCAGCCCGGCCAGCCTCCCATGCCGGACTATTACGACTAGGGCGAGTCGGGTTCTGGGTGCTGGGGTTTGGATTCCCGCTTTCGCGGGAATGACGGGTGTTGGCATTTGATTTGTAGTGACTCCACGCAGAGGGCGCGGAGTCACCCTCACCCCCGTATCAAGTACAGGGCAGGCTCCTACGCTCTCCCGCGAACGGGAGAGGGGATAACTCGGTATCTGTCCAGTTCCCTATGTTTGAGTTGACTGAATACTAGGGACAAGACCCGACCATCCCGTAAATTGCATGGATTTGGGTGAGGCTTCACCTACGTTTCAGCCCTTGACGGGGTAAGGGATGGGTGTTGCTATAATGCCCCTCACCACCCGGCCTTGTCCGCGCTCCGCCGACCGATCCGAGGGCTTGCATCGAACGTGTTCACGCATCTGCACACGCATACCGAATACAGCATGCTGGACGGCCTCAGCCGTATTGAATCGCTGGTTGACCGGTGCGTGGAGTTGGGCATGGACAGCCTCGCAATCACCGATCACGGCGGGTTGTACGGGGCTATCGACTTCTACCAGACTGCGACGGCGGCCGGCATAAAGCCGATCATCGGCTGCGAGCTGTACGTGGCCCTGCGGAGCCGGTTCGACCGCACACCGGACGACAAGGAGCGGTACCACCTGACGGCCCTCGCCAAGAACGAGGCGGGGTACCGCAACCTCATCAAGCTCGTCACGAAAGCGAACCTCGAAGGCTACTACTACAAGCCCCGCGTTGACCGGGACCTGCTGGAGCGGCACAGCGAGGGCCTCATTCTCCTGACGGGCTGCCCCAGCGGTGAGGTTCCCACGTACATCGCGCAAGGGAGAATGGACGAGGCGAAGCGGTCGATCGCGTGGTACCGCGAACGCTTCCCCGACTACTACCTCGAGGTGATGCAGCACGACGGGGTGCCCGAGCTGCCGATGATCAATACGGGGCTCATGGACCTGCACCGCGAGACCGGGACTCCACTCGTCGCAACGAACGACTCGCATTACACGAACCCCGGCGAGCACGAACTGCACGACATTCTGCTGTGCATCCAGACGAACACGAATATCGAAGACGGCCGGCGGATGCGCTTCGATGACCATACGTACTACCTGCGGACTCCGCAGGAGATGCAGCAGTTGTTCGCGGACATGCCCGACGCGGCGGCCAACACGCAGAAGATCGCGGACATGTGCGATCTCCGCATCGATTTCTCGCAGCTCCATCTGCCGCACTTCGAGATAGAGTCGGGGATGACGGCGGACGAGTATCTCCGGAAGATCTGCGAAGACAGCATTCGCGAGAAGATTCCCGACGCGGGCGAACGGGAACGACAGCGACTGGACTACGAACTGGACGTGATCCAAAAGACCAAGTACGCCACGTACTTCCTGGTCGTTTGGGACATCGCCCAGTTCGTCAGGCGGAACGACATCGAGCTTGCCGTTCGAGGCAGCGCGGCGGCGAGCCTTGTGCTGTACCTCGTCGGGGTGACGGACGTGAACCCGCTGACGTACTCCCTCGTGTTCGAGCGGTTCCTCAACGTCGAGCGCAAGCAGATGCCGGACGTCGACATGGACTTTCAGGACGACCGGCGGGACGAAGTGCTGAGGTACATGGTCGAGAAGTACGGCTCGGACCACGTCGCGCAGATCATTACGTTCGGGACGATGGGGGCCAAGGCTTCAGTACGGGACGTGGGCAGGGCGCTCAACATGCCCTACGTAGAGGTCGACAGGGTGGCGAGGCTGATCCCGAACCGGCTGAAGATCACCCTCAAAGATGCCCTGGAGACGAGCGATGAACTCCGGGAGATCTACGAGGCCGACCCGTCCATCACCGACCTTGTCGACAAGGCGAGGGGACTGGAGGGCATCGTTCGCCACTCCAGCACTCACGCGGCGGGGGTGGTGATGTCGGGCGAGCGCCTGGACGAGATCGTGCCGATGCAGGCGTCGGGCCGTGGCGGCGAGGACGACGGCAGTTCACTGCCGACGACGCAGTACGCCATGAACCCGGTGGACGAGCTCGGGCTGCTCAAGATGGACGTACTGGGGCTCAGCAACCTGACGATTCTTGCGAAGGCGCGTAAGTTGATCAGGGAAACGCGAGGAATCGACATCGACCATCGCGCGCTGTCGCTGGACGATCCCAAGACGTACGAGCTGCTGTCGCGAGGAGAGACTGGGGGCGTGTTCCAGCTGGAAAGCTCCGGAATGACGCGGTACATCAAGGAGCTGAGGCCCGCGCAATTCGGTGAGATCGCGTCCATGATCGCACTATACCGGCCGGGGCCGATGGACCACATTGGCGCGTACATCGACGCCAAGCACGGGCGGGCTCCGGTCCAGTACCTGCACGAAGACCTGAAGGACATTCTCGAAGAGAGCTACGGCATCATAGTCTTCCAGGAGCAGGTGCTGCTGATAACGCAGAAGATCGCGGGATACACCCTCGGAGAGGCGGACAGCGTACGCAGGGCCATGGGGAAGAAGATCGCCGCGGTCATGGCGCAGGAGCGGGAGAAGTTCATTGCCGGCGCGCTGGCGCAGGGGTACGAGCAAGAGTTGGCGGAGCGGGTCTTTTCGCTCATAGAGCCATTCGCCGGGTACGCATTCAATAAGGCTCACGCCGTCTGCTATGCCCTGATCTCCTACTGGACGGCGTACTTCAAGGCGAACTACCCGCCTGAGTACATGGCCTGCCTGCTAAACGCTTTCTCGGAGAACTCGGATAAGGCCGCGTCCATTGTCAGCGAATGCAAGAGACTCAAGATTCCGGTGCTCCCGCCTGACATCCTCAGGAGCGAAGCCGACTATGCAATCGAGCTGGGAGAGGACGGCGAGTCCTGCATCCGGGCCGGTCTGGCGTCGGTCAAGAACGTCGGCACGGGCGCCGTCGAAGAGTTCGTAGAGTCGAGAGCGTCACTGGACGGTCCGGTCGAGAGCATCGAGCAGTTCTGCAGGGCAGTGGATGCGAGCGGGTTGAACAAGAAGACCCTGGAGAGCCTCATCATGGCCGGGGCGTTCGACAGGTTTGGCGACCGGGGAGCCATTCTGGACTCGATCGACAGGATATTGTCGGTGGCCGAGAGCGAGGCCCGGCTGAGGCATTCCGACCAGACTTCGATGTTCGACATGTTTGGAGCATCCGTCCCGACTCCCCTGACGAGCATCGAGCTTCCGAACGTCCGGACGCCGACGTCGGAAATGAGCCAGTGGGAAGAGGAACTCCTTGGTTTCGCCATCTCAGGCAACGAAGAGTTCGACGCCATGGTCGCCGAGAATGACGGCAGGGCCATCATCTCGGTCGGCGACGTCACGGCCGAACTGGCAGGAAAGAGAGGGGTGGTCGTAAACGGCCAGGTATCCTCTTCGGAAGAGCGGTTTACGAAGGCCGGCAAGAGGTTTCTCATCGTCAAGGTCGCACTGCTGGGCGGAAGTGCGGATGTGTTCGTATGGGAAAACGTCCTGGAAGAGTCGGGCGCTTTGTGGGAGCCGGGCACGCTGGTATCGCTCGTTGTGTCGGTACGTGTCCGTGACGACGATCGAATCAGCCTGTCATGCCAGAGAGCGCAGGCGTACGTGCGACCGGACGAACAAGAATCGGAGGACGAAGAATTGACGACAACCAGCCCTGAATCCAGGGACCCGACTCCCCTGCCCACTCCCGACCTGACACTCAGGTCACCCTCCCCCAATGGAGGAATGAGCCCATCGAACGGCGGCGTGGTGCGAGAGCCTGCGGCCAGTTACGAAGCGCCCAAGAGCGCTCCGGCGAATGGGACGAGCGCGGCACCCGCGACGTCTTCATCGAAACAGCTCGTCATTCGCCTTCGAGAGGGGGACGACGCCGGCAGAGACAGGGAGCTTCTCGACGACATCAAGAAAGCCCTGGTTGAGCATCAAGGCGAAGAGGAAATCAAGCTGGAGATAGCAGTCGAGGGCCGGCTGATCACGATGGACTGGCCGATGCTGAAAGTGCGAATCAACGACGACCTGGAACGCGCACTGAAGGACAACCTGGGCGAGTCGGGCGAGGTACACGTCCGAGAGCCGACGGCCTCCTCTACGTAGCCGTCTTCGACCGCGCCTCCATATCGAGGAGACGCTTCTTGAGGTCGAGGCGGGTCCGGCCGCTCCCGTAACCCCCAAGCGACCCGTCGCTCGCGATCACCCTGTGACATGGAATGAGGAACGGCAGGCGATTTCTCGCCATGGCCTGGCCGGCGGCGCGTGGAGCACTTGGACGTCCCGCCTCCGACGCGAGCCATCGGTACGGACGTGTCTCCCCTGAAGGAATCGTCCGGCATGCCCGCCAGGCGGCCTGATGAAACGGGGAAGCGTCGTCCACGTCGATCGGCACGTCGCCGAAGTCCACGTCGCACCCGTCCAGGAACCGTTCGATCCTGCGACGGAGGTCGATGAACCTCTCAGGGGTCCGCTCTGCCAGGTCCACCTCGCTGCCGAGCTTGTCTCGTGTCGCCTCGATGGTTGACTCCGGCAGGGTTGTCCGGCGGATCCCGCGCTCTGACGCGAGCACTCCGACCCATCCCTGGGAAGTCTCAAAGATGTCGAAACTCAGTTCAGTCATACTCGAAAACGTCCAACGGGGAGAAGTCGCTTCAGCGTTCTCGACAGGAGGCCGCCGCGAATTCCCTTCCAGTGCTCGCGCAGGTCCGATATGGCGTCGTCGGACTCCTCTATCTTTGCATAGCGACCCAGCGCAAAGTTCCATGCAACGGCCTGCGCGCCGGAAGACGCCACAGGCACGGCGTCTCCAATGGCGTAGGCGTAATCGAGCGGCGTGTGATAGGGCCTGCGCCGGATACCCGCCAGGGTCCCCAATCTGCTCATCTTGATGTAGTAACGCTCCGCCGTACCGGCATTGCCGAGACCGATGTTCCACACAAACCACGCCAAGAGCCAGACTGATGCCGTGGCCGCAAGCGCGATCGCGGCGGGAACGGCCCATCCTGAGGGATCCCAGCCGGACTGGACCACCCCTCCGCCGGAGCTTGCCGGCTCCATCAGCTCATCGCAGCCGAGGGCTTCGGCTTCTTCGGGGTCGGCCTGCTCCAGGAGCTCGCATTCCTCTTCAAGGGATAGTGACTCGCCGTCGGTTATCCTATCGAGAAGATCGTCTACCGCCTCGGACGCAGCCTCTTCCTCCGGAGAATCCACTACGGCAGTGAGTTCGCCACGGTCAACTTGGGCCCAGGCGGTCGTTGGCTCGAAGTCTATCCATCCGTGTCCGGGGAAGTATGCCTGCGTCCAACCGTGGCTATCCCTGTCTCGGACGGCCCAACGTCCGGTAATGTCCACCTCCCCGGGCGCATAACCGGCGGCCATTCGCGCAGGCACTCCAACGGACCTGAGCATTACGGTCATGGATGACCCGAAATAGTCACTGTAGCCCGTCTTCGTATCGAACAGGAACCAGTCGACGCCGTCCGCGTTGGGTGGAGGAGACTCGATGTCCTGCGAGTATTCGAAGCCACCCTCGCTGCGCAGGTAATTTTCGATTGCCAGCGCTTTATCGAGCGGAGTTTCCGCGTCTTCAGTTATCCGCGCCGCCAGGTCTCTGACCCTGTCAGGCAGAGTCGAGGGCAGCTGGAGGTAGTGGTCGGTGATGAACGTCGGGTAGTCATCTCCGGCGGTCTGCAGGTCGTTATTCGTGGCCCCGGACACGAATGAATAGAGCGTATAGGGCTGGTCCTGCGGGAGTGTCTGCTTGAACTCCCAGTTCACCACTTCCGGGATCTCCGGGTCCTTGCGTCGAAGCGTGACCACGCGCTGATTGCGCCACTGGTCGGACTCGCTTCCCGGAATCACGTCTAGGACAATGAGGTCTTCCGGCAGGACCTCCGAGATCAGCGACTCTATGAACCGGTTGGGTGGTGGGTTCAAGAGGTTCCGCAGTTCCGCAGCGAGTTCTTGAATGTCCGGTGGGAGCTCGCTGTCAAATGTCGAGCTCTTCAGGTCTATGTGGAAGACCCTCGGTTCGAGCGTCTCCACTACGGCGTCGTGGCTCACCCAGTCGACGTTGCCTCCGACGAACAGCTCGTCGCTGTCGAAGGTGAGCTGGACACGCTGGAAGGCCAGCTCCCTGTTGTCGGACTCATGCGGAGGCGGCGGCAGTCCTTCGGGGCCGACGTTCAGCTTTATCGTCTTGCCCGCTATCCATCCCTTGGACGTATAGTGGCTGTAGGTGCGGGAAAGCCAGTAGGTGGCGGACTTCGAGTTGGCCACCATCACGACTTCGCCGCCGAACGAGATCTTTCCCTGGAAGGGAAGCGTATTGCCGAAGAACCGGCCCGTCACATCGTTCTTAGACGTGATGCCGGAGAATAGACGGGCGAAATCATCCTCGAAGACCGTCAGCGGGTCGCGTCCCCAATTCCACACGTCGATTGCGGCCCTGACCACGTAGACGCGGAGCGGGGCCCCAATTGAGGCGATGAGTATGATGGCCGTCACGGACAGGATGATGGGAGCGCTCAGCAGCCGGTATCGCATCGAGGTGATCGAGCCGATGTTCAGCTTCGACCACAGCGCCTCCCGCTGAACAAGGCTCACGCGCGCCACAAGCAGCATTGCAATGAACACGAATATGAAGAAGCGCGAGTCGAACTCGTCGGGCAGGAAGCTCAAGGTCGTGAGCAGCGCCACCCCGCTGAGAAGAAGGCCGATCCAGACGTTGGTCCACTTGAACAGGAACCATGCACTGATATAGCCGAGCAGCCACGCCAGGAGCAGGAGGTACAGCGTCGAGGGGAGCAAGTCCCGGCTTATGCCGCCGGTAACGGCCACGTTGTACCACTCGCGCACCCTGTCCCAGACGGTGAACATACCGGTCAAGGCGACCTGGTCTTCCAAGAGGGTGGCCGTCTGATAGGTGGCGACGATTACGCCGATGAGCAGACCGGCAATGTACGGGATCGGCCAGATGAGCCCCCGCACCTTGGCCATGAGCATTCCGGTGAGGGCGGCCAGCAAGATGACCACCATGAGTCCGGGTGTGGAGACGAAGTCCGCCTCACGCACGACCCATGCGGAGATGCCGACAGCGGCATACATCAGCAGGAAGGTGTCCCACCCCTCGCTCGGTGAGAACCTACGGAGCAGGTTGCCGATCTGCTCCAGCCAGTCCGGGGGGCTCAGATCGACGTCATTTGGCCGGGAGAGGGTGACTTTTGTGCTCGTCATACGCCCGCCAGTACCTGCTGATCGGATTCGTCCATGGGGACGCCGTCTGCGCTCCCGCGGGCGGAGAGCCTGGTGGGGATGTCGTCGCCCTGGAGGATATGGATTTGCGGAATGCCCCGCGCGAACATCTCCTCCCGCGATTCGGTTACGTCGCCGATGCCGCCGAAGGACTCCAGGTCCAACTGGATTACGACGATACGCACGCCCCGCCGCATGAGCTCGCTGATGCCGACAACCCAGTCCGAGCGTGGAGAGGACGTAATGACTATCAGAGTGGCGTTGTGACCCCAGAGAGGTTCATAGTCGGCCAGGGCTTCGTTCAGAGGAGTGTCGCCCTCAGGCTTGGCCAGGGCGAGGTACTGCATGATCCGGTCGGACTGTCCGGCGCCGGTCTCGGCGGGCAGGAAGTACCGTTCATCGCCGAAGGCAACCAGGCCTACGGGAAGCTCGGCGTCTATGTGTCGCTTCACCAGGGAGGCGGCGATGGTCACGGCGTACTCGTCGGTGCTCTCCTCCAACTCGCCCGCCTGAACACTCCGCTCCAGGTCGACGAGGACCCAGACCTCGCTCGCCCTGCCAAGGTCAAATTCCTTCGACATGAGCTTGCCCATCCGGGCAGTGCTGTTCCAGTGGACGCGACTCAGCGCGTCGCCGGGGGCGTAGTCCCTCACGGACGAGGCGTGGGGCGTCACGCTCTGAGAGCGCTGGCGCGTGGAGGAATCGCCGTGCAGCTGGGCGGCCGGCACCTCGAAGCCGGGGAGATCGAGCACCCGGGGCAAGACGGTAATCGCGTCGCGGTCGCCGAATTCGCTGGACTTCCTGAAGATGTTGAACAGATCGCGCGCGACGATCCTGATGGGACCGAGATGGTACATGCCGCGCGTCCGGGTCTTTATGTGCATCGTCCATGAAGCGTAGTCACCCGTCGCGATGCTGACGGCTACGCCCCCCTGGTGACCCGGAATGTCGGCGAGATCGGAGACCTCCAGCGCGAACTTTGGCAGCGCAGACCGGTTGTCGATGGTGATCGTTTCGAGAATCTCGTCCCCGACGCGGGCCTGCCGCGGCCTGCCCGACACCTCAACGAGGACGGCCCGGTGCATGAGCAAGACCCAAGCGTAGCTGGCGACGAGGGTGGCGACGAGGACGTATGACAGTCGATAGAAGAGGTCAAAGCCCGTGGCCATCCCCGTAAAGACCGAGATTATGAGCAGGATCGCGACGAACGCAAACCTGATGGACGGCCTTACGCTGAATCGGGCCAGACGACGCCTCACCTCTTGAACCATCCTGCCGGCTGCGCGCCCGGAACGGGCACCTCTTCGACCAGCGAAGCCACGACATCCGAACTCTGTACGCCCCGCATCCTGCCTGCAGGCGAGACTATGATCCGGTGACTGAGCATCGGCTCGGCCAGCTCCTTGACGTCATCGGGCAGAGCAAAATCGCGCCCCCTGATGAGGGAGAGGGCCTGCGCGCCGCGGAAGAGGGCGAGGGACCCGCGAGGCGAACTGCCCAGCGCGGCGTCGGGGTGCGTCCGGGAGCGGTCGACCAGGGTGACAATGTACTCGCGGATCAGGTCGTCGACGTACACGCTCTTGACGCTCTCCTGGACATCGAGAATCTGGTCGGCGGAGACCACCTCCTCGAGGCTGTCGATCGGGTGAGCCTGCTCCTGGCTGCTTACGATGGCCAACTCCTGCTCGATGGAGGGGTAGCCCAGCCTGATAGTGGTGAGGAACCGGTCGAGCTGCGCCTCCGGGAGAGGGAAGGTACCCTCATACTCGATGGGGTTCTGTGTCGCCATGACGGTGAATGGCGCGGGAAGCGGGTGGGTGACGCCTTCGACCGTAACCTGCTGTTCATCCATAGACTCGAGCAGGGCGGACTGCGTCTTAGGGGTGGCGCGGTTGATCTCGTCGGCCAGCACCAACTGCGAGAGAATCGGGCCCGGCTTGAACTCGAAAGCGCCCGTCTGCTGGTTGTAGATGGATACTCCCGTGATGTCGCTGGGCAAAAGGTCGGGAGTGAACTGGATCCTTCGGAAGGAGCATCCGGTGGAGCGGGAAAGGCTCCGCGCGAGCATGGTCTTACCGACGCCGGGGACGTCCTCGATGAGTGCATGGCCCCGGCAGAGCAGGGTTACGACAGCCAACTCGACGGCGCTGTCCTTGCCAATGATGATCTTCTTGATGTTATCGACGATGCTCTGCGCCACCTGGTGCGCCTGGTCGATGGTTTGCAATGGAGCCTCCTTAGGACGAGCCGATAGCTTCCGTGAAGATACTTTCACGAAGAGTGTGCCAATGAGTTGCCATTATAACGCCGATAATCTCGAATAGTTAGGTGTGGTCGAACGATACCATATTACGGGAAGAGAGGTGTTGGCGGGGTATCGCTTCGACAGGCTTTCAAATAGCTGTTCAGGACGAGGAGGATTCACCACAGAGGACATAGAGATCACAGAGTGGGGAAAAAGAGCGGGCTTGGAGACCCCCTGAACGGGCGCGGGGCGTAACGCTGCTCAGGGTGAGCGGGACTTGGCTCGCGGGTGTCTGGATTCCGGCCTCCGCCGGAATGACGGGGAAGCTCTTGTGGGTGCGTGGTGTTGGCGGGTGTCCGAACAGTGTCTTTGATGGCGGGTAACTCTGGATTCCGGCCTCCGCCGGAATGACGGGTGGGGGGAATCGCCGCATGGGGCACCCTTTGATCGGCTCTGGGTTAACGGGTAGCTCATGGTTCGACAAGCTCACCACGAACGGTTTCGATTGACTTATTGGAGTAAGAGTTCAGAGTTGATGAAGCCCACACCCCTTACCCCTGTGGATACCCGCTTTCGCGGGTATGACGGTGGCTGTGTATTCGTCGAGGGATCTCATCCACTCCGAACAATTACATCCTCTTCGACAACTTTACGTCAGCCTGATACACTTTGCGGCGATTCAATGGACTGACCGCGCAGCTTTAGAAGTACGCATGGGGAAGGAGAGGTTTCCATGAAAGCAGTAGTGTACCAAGGGCCGTTCAGCGTATCCGTAGAGGAGGTTCCGGACCCCGAGTTGCAGCACCCGAATGATGTGATCGTGAAGATTACGTCGAGCTGCATCTGCGGTTCCGACCTGCACATGTATGAGGGTCGCACCGCCGCGGAACCGGGCATCATCTTCGGCCATGAGAACATGGGAGTAGTTGCAGAGGTCGGGCCCGCCGTCAAATCGCTGTCCGTAGGGGACAGGGTGGTAATGCCGTTCAACGTCGGCTGCGGCTTCTGTAAGAACTGCCAGCGGAGGTTTACGGGCTTCTGCGTCACGGTCAACCCCGGATTCGCCGGGGGCGCGTATGGATACGTCGCGATGGGACCATGGCGCGGCGGGCAAGCCGAGTATCTCCAGGTGCCTCACGCGGACTTCAACTGTCTGCCTCTTCCGGCCGGGGATGAGTTCGAGTCGGACTTTGCGCTTCTGGCGGATATATTCCCCACCGGCTACCACGGCACGGAGCTTGCGGACGTCAGTCCCGGTGAGAGCGTGGCAGTGTGGGGCGCGGGCCCCGTCGGCCTGATGGCCACCTATAGCTGCATCATCAGGGGAGCGGCGGAGGTCTACTCCATCGATCACGTGCAGGAGCGCCTGGACAAGGCCAGCGAGATCGGCGCTACTCCCATCAACTTCGACGACGGCGATCCGGTGGAGCAGATCAGGGAAATGCGCGGAGGCGACGGCGTTGACAAGACGGTCGACGCAGTGGGCTACCAGGCTGCCGCCCAGGGTTCGTCCGCCGCCGGAGGCGAGCAGGACGAAATCCCCAACGTGGTCCTGAATGAGATGATCGACCTTATCAATCCCACGGGGATCATGGGCATCCCCGGGCTGTACGTGCCTTCGGACCCGGGCGGAGTGGACGAGGGCGCCAAGAGGGGCGCACTGTCCATTAACTTCGGGAAGCTCTTCGAGAAGGGACTGAAGCTGGGTACGGGTCAGTGCAACGTGAAGCAGTACAACGCCTATCTCCGCGACCTGATCATATCCGGCAAGGCGACTCCCAGCTTCGTAGTGTCCCACGAGGTGCCGCTGGACGATGCCGTTGACGCCTACGACAAGTTCGACAAGCGCATCGACGGGTACACCAAGGTCATCCTGAATCCCTAAACGGGACGCGAGGGTCCGTTCCAAGTGTGCCGTTCTTTGGTCCATTTCATAGGGCGGATGGGCGTGTGGGAGAGACACCCTCACCCCAGCCCCCGTATCAAGTACGGGGCAGGCTCTCTCCCAGAACGGGAGAGGGGATATGCTCTTCTTTAAAGTGGACTGGCAGATTCAGATGGGAACGGTACTAAGAGACTGAAATCCCTGGGATATCGGGTAGTCATAAGGGACTGGATTTGCGTTCTACGACGACAGGGCGGGTTTCAAACCCGTCCCTACCAATGGAATCCGGGCAAGTAGAGGAGGTTGCGTCATGCGGGTAGGAAGCGAAGACCATTCATACAAGTGGATCGACAACTGGGCCAAGATTCCCGAAAGCGACAGCTCCCGCAAGGGATGGGCGCATCCAGGCATCGTGGTTACGGAGTCGGGAAACGTCGTAACCTGCCATCCCGGCGACCCGGAAGTGATGACTTTCGACAGCGAAGGGAACTTGATTTCCTCGTGGCGCGGCGACTTTGCCGACGCGCATGGGATCACCCTCGTCAACGAGGGCGGGGTCGAGTACCTGTGGATTGCGGACAACGGCTCCAAGAGAAACCACGTTCACGGCTACGAATATCCTCCCGGCGCAGGCGATGCGTCGGGCCAGGTGTTCAAAACGACGTTGGACGGGGAAGTGGTCATGAGGCTGGAGACGCCTCCCCTTCCCGTCTACCAGAACACACGCTATTCCCCCACAACCGTAGCGGTACACGAGGAACGGTCCGGGGGCAACGGCGACATCTGGGTGGGCGACGGGTACGGCGCGTACTACGTCCACAGGTTTACGAGGGACGGCGAGTATGTCAGCAGCGTCAACGGCGAGGAGGGGGCGGGGGCGTACGATTGTCCGCACGGCATCTTCATCGATTATCGCAAGTCCGAACCGGAGCTCTACGTGGCAGACCGGGCCAACGCCCGCGTTCAGGTCTACGACATGGAGGGCGGATTCAGGCGGTCGTTCGGCGACAACTTCCTGACCACGCCCAGCGGTTTCGCGACATACGGCGATTTGATGATAATCGCCGAGCTTCGCGCGCGCCTGGCGGTCACCGACATGAACGACAAACTGCTCACGTACATCGGCGACAACCAGCAGGTGTGCGACGTGGATGGCTGGCCGAACAATACGGGCGATGAGGGGCAGATAGTGCCCACCAGTCTTCTGGAGGCGGGCAAGTTCAACAGCCCTCACGGGTTGGCCGTGGACGCCAATGGCAACCTGTACGTGGCAGAGTGGCTAATCGGGGGCAGGGTAACCAAGCTGAACAGGGCCTAGTGACCTAGAGAATTCGGGACGCGGGTGTCCGGCTATGTTGGGTATCGGACCCTGTTGGAGTGAACCCTGCCGAGTCACTACGCACAAGTGATTGCTTAAGGTCTTCGAAACTTCGAAGCGGTGATGCTATCGACCCGCGGCGCCACACAGCCAGTACCGTGTCAATATGGTCTTGACACTGTAAAACACCCTCACCCCCGTATCGAGTACGGGGCAAGCTCCAGCCCTCTCCCACGACGGAGGCTGACAGGGTATGTAAATTGGGATTGCAGCTATGGTCCGGCCACCGCAACCCTGTCATTCCGAGCGCAGCGAGGAATCCAAAATCCATAACCGCAAGACCGGACAGCCAGTGCCGCGCTTCTCATCATGGCCAACAGTCAAACCGGGCAAGAATTCTCCGTGTCAGCTTTACGTTGTGACAGCCATCTTAGATTCTTCGACTCCGCTCCGCTTCGCTCAGAATGACAGTGAGAGGGCTCCATTCTCATTCACAGAACCGGATTGATAGTCAAATACATACCCCTGTCAGCCCACGACGGGAGAGGGGATATCTTGGGGCAGACATGACGAATTGGGAAGACTTGAAAGTCATTCTCATTGGGGGGTCTTCCCACGCTGGGAAGTCGACGGTGTCCGAGTCGCTGGCGGCGAAATTGGGGTGGTCGTATCTCTCCACTGACAAGTTGGCGGCTCACCCCGGTCGGCCGTGGAGGCGGACACCGGGAGACGAGGTTATGGACATCGTGGCTGATCACTACCTGTGCCTGTCGGTCGACGAGCTGATGGAGGACGTGCTGCGGCACTACAGGGCCAATGTCTGGCCGCAGGTTGTGGAGATCGTCGCGTCGCACTCAGACGAGGCATCCACGAGCGGACTGGTCCTGGAGGGGTCGGCTCTATGGCCTGAGTTCGCGACAAGCCCGGACTTCGACAAGGTCGGCGCGCTATGGCTTACGGCAGACGAGGAGACGTTTCGGCGGAGGATTTACAGTAATAGCCGGTACCGCGAGAAGGGTTGCCGGGACCGGAGGATGATCGACAAGTTCCTGGAACGTACCATCGCCTATGACGCGTGGATGGTCGAGGTTGTGAAGCGGCGGGGGTTTATGCTCGTGGATGTGATGGAGTCGGACGTGACGGAGCTTGCCGAGAGGTGCCTGTTGGCGCTGGGGGTTGATGGGGGGTAGGGGTCTCCTCTCGGAGGGTTTTCGTTAACGGCAGAGGGCGCGGAGAGCGCAGAGGGGGGAAGAGAGATGGCGACTAGGTTGTGTTGACATTTCCCGTCATTCCCGCGAAAGAACGTCACCCCGTACCACGATACGGGGCGGGAATCCAGAGTCGGATGCACATATACTTTCTATGAGGAGTAGATTCCCGCTTTCGCGGGAATGACGACTTGCTCGGGGATAACATTGAGAAATTCAAGAATGTCAACACAACCTAGTACCGTTTCAACCTGAATATGCTGGATAGATATGTTGGAGTTTAGTGCGAGCATCCTGAGTGGAGAAGCGCCAGTCTATGACGGCGACAGCTTCATTGCGCTCACGTTCCAGCGCCCGGACCTCTCGTTTCAGCATCACCTCGTCGTCGATTCGACGGTTGAGACACTGGTTGCTGAAGACACTCAATTCGATCTCCGCCATATTCAGCCAGCTTCCGTGTTTCGGAGTGTAATGGAACTCTAGGCGTTTGGCGATGCGCCACGCTTCGGCCGGCTCGAAGGTATCGTACAACGAGCCGAGCTTGTGCGTGTTGAGATTGTCCAGCACCAGCCGTATCGTTTCTGTATGAGGGTATGCCTCATCAACCAACCACTTCATCTGATGTGCGAAGTCCACAGCAGTGCGCCGCTCGGTCACCTCGACATGCCGCCAGCCAGCTTTCGGCTCACAGAACATGAACAGGTTGCGAGTGCCGTTGCGCTTGTACTCGGTGTCATAGCGCTGGGGACGTCCGGGCTTGGCGCCGATAGGTGGCCTCACGTCGGCCACCAACTGCTTGGATGTCTCGTCGAAGCAGATCACGGGACGTTCAGGGTCATAGTTTTCATGGTACAGGTCCAGTACATCCTCCATCCGAGCCACGAACTCCCCGCTCACCTCGGGGATGCACCATTCCTTCTTCTTCCACGGCTTGATTTTGTTTTTTTGAGTATCTGGCGCACGGTCTCGAGGGAGATGCTCTCGGCAAACCCCATCGCCACCACCTTGTCGGCAAGCAGCTGCAGCGTCCAGTCTGCATGGCCTTCGGGTGCATCGCTGCACGCAATGGCTATCAGATGCGCTTGCTGTTTGCCGTCTATCTTGCGCTTCTGTCCCGGTCGAGCACGTTCATTGAGGGCACTGTCGAGTCCCTCCTTGACGAACCGTGTACGTACACGTCCCACCGTCGCTGCGCTTATCAACAGCCCGTTGGCGATGTCACGGTCGATCAGACCATCGTCTGCCTTCAGCAACACCAGTGCTCGCTTGACCTTACGGGCCGAAGTCTCCCCACGACTCGCCATCTCTTTGAGATGTGTTCGCTCCGACTCTTTCAACTCCACCTTGTACTTGAGAGCAGGCATGTCTTCGTATGTCCTTCCTATAGGATTACACACAAGACTAACCTATTTCTTATATTTGTCAAATATATCTGGAATGGGTACTAGTGTTATACCAATTCACTTTGACGGGGCCGTATCCCGACTAATTGGGCATTCTGGATTCCGGCCTTCGCCGGAATGACGGGTGAGACCTGGCTGTGCACAGCCAATTCACGGTGTATTCAAAATGAATTGGTATGAGATTGAACTGCGAGTGTTAGTTCATGGCTGATTCTGAGCGAATAGACACCGAATACCCCCTGCGGAGTATGGAACGCATCGTTGTGATGGGGACGACGGGGGCTGGCAAGACGACGCTTGCGGGGGAGATTGCGCGGGCGTTGGGGGTGCGGCACTTCGAGCTGGACTACTACCGGTTTCAGGAGGACTGGGTTGAGGTGCCGAAGGACGAGTTCAGGGAGAGTGTGCGGGAGGCGCTGCGGGGCGACAGGTGGGTGGCGGACGGGAACTATGGTATCGCGCGGGACGTGATCTGGCCGAGGGCGACGATGCTGGTGTGGCTGGACTACCCGATATATGTCGTCATGTGGAGGTTGTTTTGGAGGACGGTTGGCCGTGGAGTCTTTCGCAAGGTGCTATGGCACGGCAACAGGGAAAAGCTGTGGTGGCACTTCTTCACTCCTCAGTCACTGTTTCTGTGGGCGTTGAAGACTCACTGGCTTCGTCGGCGGCAGGTCCCTACACAGTTGGCGCGGCCGGAGCACGCACACCTAAGCTTGGTGCATCTGCGGTCGCCGAGGGCGGCGCGGGAGTGGCTGACGGGGCTTGCGGTGGACTGATGCGGGGTTAGACGATTCCAAGCATCCATAAGATCTATTGATTCACAACAATGATTCAAGTCTAGAGGCTATTGAGACCATTAGACGGTGTCTAAAGACTGACCTTGGTGGTACATCCGGCAGACATTAAGGACCGACAGGGGGCTGGGTTGGCCCTGGTGCGGTTAGTCGGTCGGTTCCCTCGGTTGAGGAGGATATGGGCTGATGGGGCCTACGCAGGCAAGCTGATACCGTGGGTTAGGAGCGTATGTGGATGGGAGTTGGAACCGGTACGTCGTCCACCCGATCAAGATACCTTCGAGGTCCTTCCTCACCGTTGGGTTGTCGAGCACACGTTCGCGTGGTTGGGTCGGTATCGAAGACTGAGCAAGGACTACGAGGAATTACCACAGACTACAGAAGCATGGATCTACGTCGCCGTGACCGGCCTCATGCTACGGCGCCTAGCTCAAGCTAGTGCTCTTTGGACACCCTCTAAGAACTCCCTATGTCGGCGTTACCTTGTGACAGACACTTTAGATTCTTTGACTGCGCTGCGCTCAGAATGACAGTGGTGGGGCTGCTTGCAGGTTCATGGAGAGTGGGTGGATGGTCAAATGCCTATTCCCTCTCCCGCGAACGGGCTGACAGGGGTATGTAAAGTGGGATTGCAGCTATGGTCCGGCCACCGCAACCCTGTCATTCCGAGCGCAGCGAGGAATCCAAAATCCATAACCGCAAGACCGGACAGCCAGTGCCGCGCTTCTCATCATGGCCAACAGTCAAACCGGGCAAGAATTCTCCGTGTCAGCTTTACGTTGTGACAGCCATCTTAGATTCTTCGACTCCGCTCCGCTTCGCTCAGATTGACAGCGGTGGGGCTGTCTGCCGGTTCATGGAGAGTAGGTGGATGGTCAAATGCCTATCCCCTCTCCCGCGAACGGGAGAGGGCTGGGTGAGGGTATAAGGCCCACTTCCGCGTGGTTCCTTGCTTCAGGCTCTCGCCCGATTGACACGTTTCGCAATGGTCCCCGAAGGAAAATCACCCCGTACCCAGATACGGGGCCGGAGTCCGGAGAGAACCGAGAGCAGGCACGAACCCGCGCCGGTCATCCCGGTCACCCTGAGCCAGCCGTGGGGAGACCACCCACCTCCATCTAGGCCTGAATGCGACCCCCTACGACCGGATCTTCCTAAACGAGTTCTTCACCCGAATCTTGTCGCCATCGAAGTGGAAGAGGTCGCAGCCGTTGACCTCCACCTGAGCACCGTCGGCCCCGGTCGCGCGGAACGTCCACTGCGTCACCCCCCGGTCGCCCGCGATGAAGTGGCTCGGCTCGGCCCACTGCCCGTCGGGGAACATGTCCAGCACGCGCTTGTAGCCCTCGCGAACGTTGTCATAGCCCTCGAAGCGCGCGCCCCACGCCTCCGGCCCGGCGGAGAGCTCGAACACGCAGTCCTGCGTCATGAAGGACATCAGCTTATCGAGGTCGTGCTCGTTCCACCCGTTCGCGAAGTCGTCCAGTATCTCAATCGTCATCTCTCCGGCCATCGTCGCCCCTCCCGTCTACTTGGTCAGAATGTGCTCCGGGGATTCTACCATAGGGAGGGAGACGCAGAGCGGTAAGGGGCCGGCGCCCAGAACAATTGTCCGAAAACCATCACCCAAACGGTTCCGTATAGTCGTCTCAGGTGCTAGAATTGACATCGGCACGTGCGACTAAGAAACTCCGCTGGGCTAACCCTTCGAGGTCAAGACTCAGTCGTACGCTCCACACTGCAGGAGGCGTGGATGCCCCTAGAAAACATCGTCGTTCGCGGCGCTCGCGAGCACAACCTCAAGGACATCGACGTCACCATCCCGCGCGACAAGCTCGTGGTGATTACGGGCGTGTCCGGCTCCGGCAAGAGCTCCCTCGCATTCGACACGATCTACGCCGAGGGCCAGCGCCGCTACGTCGAGTCGCTCTCCGCCTACGCGCGGCAGTTCCTCGGACGCATGGACAAGCCGGAGGTCGACTACATAGAGGGCCTCTCGCCCGCCATCTCCATCGACCAGAAGGGCGTCTCACGCAACCCGCGATCCACCGTCGGCACCGTCACGGAGGTCTACGACTACCTGCGCCTCCTCTTCGCCCGCGTCGGACACCCGCACTGCCACTCCTGCGGCCGTCCCGTCGAGAGCCAGACCGTCCAGCAGATGGTCGACGCCATCAGCGACCTGCCCGACAGCACCCGCATCCAGGTACTCGCCCCCATGGTGCGGCGTCGCAAGGGTGAGCACAAGGAGGTCTTCGAGGACGCCCGACGCGCGGGATTCGTTCGAGTCCGCGTCAACGGCGAGACCCGCGACCTGTCCGAAGAAATCACGCTGCAAAAGACGAAATGGCACGACATCGAGGTCATCGTCGACCGCCTGGTCATAGATGACCGCCTCGAACAGACCCGCGTGGCCGACTCCGTGGAGTCCGCGCTCAAGCTCACGGGCGGAACGGTTCTCGTGAACGTCGTCGACGGCGACGACCTGCTCTTCTCCGAGCAGTTCGCCTGCGTCCACTGCAACATCAGCCTCGGCGAGATGGAGCCCCGCACGTTCAGCTTCAACAACCCTCACGGCGCGTGCCAGCGATGCTCCGGGCTGGGCTACAAGCTGGAGGTCGACCCCGATCTCGTCATACCGAACAAGGACCTCAGCCTCGTAGAGGGAGCCATCCAGCCGTGGATGCGCTCCGGCACTACCGACACCTGGATGATGAGCCTCTTGACCGCCGTCGCCGAAGAGTACGGCTTCTCAACTCGCGATCCGCTGACGCGGTTCACGCAGGATCAGTTGGATGTCCTCCTCTATGGCACCGGCAAGAGTCGTGTCCGTGTCCAGCACCGTACCAAGCGCGGACGCATGCACAGGTGGGACACGGCATTCGAGGGCGTCGTAAACAACCTCGAACGCCGGTACCGCCAGACCGAGTCCGACATGATCCGCGCCGAGATCGAGCGGTACATGTCCCAGCGCGAGTGTCAGAACTGCCAGGGACAGCGCCTCAAGCCGGAGGCCCTCGCCGTCACCATCGGCGGCTGCAACATCATCGACGTCACGAGCCGCTCCATCGAGCATGCCCTCGACTGGATCGGCGCCATCAGGGGCGACGACGACTGGCGGTCGAACGGCGGAACTCCCATCACGCCGAGTGACAATGGGAAGCCCGCCGTGCCCAGTGACACAGTGAAGACCGTCACGCCGAGTGACAATGGGAAGGCCGTCGCGCCGAGTGACAATGGGGAGGCCGTCACGCCGGGTGACATCGTTGCCATGTCCGTGCGGTACCGCAACAACCACGTCCCGCCCAAGAGCCACGACGGCAAGCCCATCGGCAGCGGCGACCCTCGCACCCTCTCCGAGCGCGAAATGACCATCGCTTCGCAGGCCCTCAAGGAGATCGAGGCGCGCCTGCGGTTCCTCTACGACATCGGCCTCGACTACCTGACCCTTGAGCGCACCGCCTCCACCCTCAGCGGCGGAGAGGCCCAGCGCATCCGGCTCGCAACGCAGATAGGCTCCGGCCTCATCGGCGTCCTCTACGTCTGCGACGAGCCGTCCATCGGCCTCCATCCGGCAGACGACTACCGCCTCATCCAGACCCTTCTCCGGCTCCGTGACCTCGGCAACACCGTCCTCATCGTCGAGCACGACGAGGCAATCATGCGCGCGGCGGACCACATCATCGACATGGGGCCCGGCGCGGGCGAGCACGGGGGCCACGTCGTCGCCACGGGGCCGATCGGCAAGATCATCGACACTCCCGATTCGCTCACCGGCCAGTACCTCGGATACCGCAAGAGCATCCCCCTGCCGGATACGATCAGGGAAGGCAGCGGCAAGTCCCTCGTCGTGCGGGGCGCGCGAGAAAACAACCTCAAGGGCGTCGACGTGGAGATTCCCCTCGGCAAGCTCGTCTGCATAACGGGCGTCTCCGGCTCCGGCAAGAGCACCCTCGTCAACGAGATTCTCTACAAGAAGCTCGCCCAGGAGTTCTACAAGTCCCGCGAACGCCCCGGCCTCTTCGACGAGATCGAGGGCATTGAGAACATCGACAAGGTCGTAAACATCGACCAGTCTCCCATCGGACGGACGCCCCGCAGCAACCCCGCAACCTACACCGGCACCTTCACGCCCATGCGCGAGCTGTTCGCCACGGCCCCAGAGGCCCGCACACGCGGCTACAAGCCCGGCCGCTTCTCCTTCAACGTCAAGGGCGGACGGTGCGAGGCCTGCAGCGGCGACGGGTACAACCAGATAGAGATGCAGTTCCTCCCCGACGTGACCGTGCCCTGCGAGGTGTGCAACGGGGCCCGGTACAACCGCGAGGCCCTCGAGATCATGTGGAAGGGCAAGAACATCGCCGAGGTGCTCAACATGACCGTCACCGAGGCGCTGGAGCACTTCTCCAACATCCCGCGCATCCGAAACAAGCTCCAGACCATGTACGACGTGGGACTCGGCTACATCCGTCTCGGACAGCCCGCCACGACCCTCAGCGGCGGCGAGGCCCAGCGCGTCAAGCTCGCGACCGAGCTCTCCAAGCGCGCCACGGGCCAGACCCTCTACATCCTCGACGAGCCGACGACCGGCCTGTCGTTCGAGGACTGCGCCTACCTGCTCCGCGTCCTCCACCGCCTCGTCGACGCCGGCAACACCGTCGTCCTCATTGAGCACCACCTCGACCTCATCAAGAGCGCCGACTGGCTCATCGACCTCGGCCCCGGCGCAGGCGACCGCGGCGGAGAAGTAATCGCCGTCGGCGCCCCACCCGACCTCGCCGGCATGGACCACTCCGAGACCGGCCGCTACCTCAAGCGCGTCTTCACGGGCGTGGCGCAGCCCGAGCAGGTTGAAGTGGCGGGGTAGTGTCCGCAGGCGATTCCCCTACACAACCGTCATACCGGCGCAGGCCGGTATCCAGAAGAGTGGTGGCCTTACAGGGGACAATCGGCAACTCTCCCACTGGTGAGGAAGCAGCCCCGCTGTCATTCTGAGCGCAGCGCAGCGGAGTCGAAGAATCTAAGGTGTCCGTACGAAGGCGAATTCGACTGAGAGAGTCCGCACAATGCCGGCTGTGTCATGAGCGCTCCCCCTCCCAATCGCATCACGAACTGACCCCACGAATCCTTACGCCCCCTCCACGCGCGGAGTATCATTAGACGTGGCAATCGGCGAGGGAGGCACTTCGGCCCATGCAGGATCTCAAAGGAGCACTGTCCGCACTGCGGGAAAAAATATCCCAGATCATGGTGCGTCTTTGACCTTGCCGACAAGGAAAAGCGCATCGAGGTGCTGGAGCGCGAGTCCGTAGCCGAGTGGTTCTGGCAGGACTCTCAGCGGGCGCAGGACAAGATGAAGGAGCTGGCCGCCCTAAGGGGAGAGGTCGACCGGTGGCGCTCCCTCGAAAGCAGGGTGGAGTCCGCCCTGGAGCTTATCGATCTGTCCATCGAGGAAGACGACGACTCGATTCTCGACACCCTGAACGAAGAGCTCGCCGACCTGACCAGGAACGTCGCCGACCTGGAGTTCACGCTGGCTCTCTCCGGCCCGCACGACCGCCGCGACGCGATCCTCGCCATCCATGCCGGAGCGGGTGGCGTCGATTCCCAGGACTGGGCGGAGATGCTCATGCGCATGTACCTGCGCTGGGCGGAGAACAAGGGGTACCGTCGCGAAGTCGTCGAGCTGTCACCCGGCGACACCGCCGGCATCAAGAGCGCGACGATCCAGATGGAAGGCGACTACGCCTACGGGTACCTCAGGGCCGAGAAGGGCGTCCACCGCCTCGTGCGGCTCTCTCCCTACGACTCCGACCACGCGCGCCACACCTCGTTCGCCCTGGCCGAGGTCCTGCCGCAAGTGGAAGAGGGCGTCGACATCGAGATCGACCCGGCCGACCTGAAGATCGAGGTCTTCAAGGCCGGTGGCGCAGGCGGCCAAAGCGTGCAGAAGAACTCGACCGCGGTTAGGATCACCCACGTCCCGACCGGCATCAAGGCGAGCTGCCAGAACGAGCGCTCTCTCTACCAGAACCGTACAATTGCCATGAACATCCTCGCCGCGCGGCTCTTGGAGCGGGAGATGGCCGAACGCGCCAGGGAGATGGCAAAGATCAGGGGCGAGCACGTATCGGCGGAGTGGGGCAACCAGATCAGGAGCTACGTGCTCCATCCGTATAAGATGGTCAAAGACCACAGGACCGAGTACGAAACGTCCGACACCGACGGAGTTCTCGACGGGGAGCTCGACGGGTTCATCGACGCCTTCCTGGCTACTACTGTAGGGAAAGGTGGTGAGTAATGGCTTCCTCTTACGCTATACTCTCTGCGCAATAAGCTACGCGAAAGAGAATCCCAACCGTTTTCGCCGCCATTCCGTTATAAAGTTTGTGCCAACACAAAAACACCAATGAGGTGCGTCCGATGAAGAAGCTTCTTCCACTTATCTTCCTTCTGATTGCGACCATGGCGTTTGTCGCATGCGGAGGCGGTTCCGACGACGAACCTGAGACGACGGATCAGGCCCCCTCAACGACTGAGAGCGAGGCTGCACCTGAAACCGCCGCCACGGACACCGAAGCCTCCACCGAGAGCGCCGGAGACGATGACTCGGCAAAGGTCGTTATCGACACGGAGGAGCTGCCAGAGCCCGGCGGCGGAGTATTCCGCAGACTCTGGGCCGATCCTCCCACCCTCGACCCCCACCTGACGGGCGACACCACCTCAGCCGGAGTCGTGGTCGAGATCTTCAGCGGCCTGGTAACCATCAATACCGACCTGGAACTCGTGCCTGATATCGCGCAGGAGTGGCAAGTCGACGATACCGGCACCGTGTACACCTTCACTCTTCGTGACAACGTCACCTTCCACAACGGCGAAAGAGTGACCGCAGACGACTTCAAGTGGTCCATCGAGAGGGCGGCCTCTCCGGAATTGGCATCGCACCTGGCCGACACGTATCTCAACGACATCATAGGCGCCGAGGACTACATCGAAGGCAACGCCGACTCCATTGAGGGTGTACAGGTTATCGACGAGCAGACGCTCCAGATCACCATCGACGCCCCCAAGGCCTACTTCCTTGCCAAGCTCAGCTATCCAACCGCGTTCGTCCTTCATCAGGAGACCGTCGAGGGAGGCGGCCGCAACTGGTGGGTCGACAGCGCGGTCGGCACCGGCCCGTTCATTCTCGATGAGTACAGGATCGGCGAGCGGATAGTCCTGAAGCGGTTCGACAACTACTATCGCTCCCCGCGCCCGGACGTCGACGCGATCAACATGAATCTCGCCGGCGGTCAGGCAATGGCCATGTACGAGAACGACGAGATTGACGTCACAGGCGTCGGCCTCTTCGATCTTGAGCGCGTTCTCAACCCCGATGAGCCGCTGAACAAGGAGCTCGTAGTCGCCCCGCCGGGCTTCTCGGTCTCCTACATCGGCATGAACGCCTCTGAGCCTCCCTTCGACGATGCGAACTTCCGCAGGGCGCTCAACCACGCCGTCGACAAGGAGTTGATTGCCGACGAGGTCCTCGCCGAACTCGTGAAGCCGGCCTACTCCATCCTGCCACCGGGATTCCCCGGCTACACCACGGACATCAAGGGCCTGCATTTCGATCCGGACCTCGCCAGGGAGTACCTTGCCAAGTCCAAGTACGCCGACGCCGACACCCGACCGCGCATCGTCGTGACCGTGCCCGGCACGGGCGGCACCATCGGCCTCGACCTCGAAGTCATAATCGAGATGTGGAAGCAGGAGCTTGGCGTGGAAGTCGAGATCCAGCAGGTTGAGTGGGCCACCTACCTCGAGGACCTGGATGACAAGAAGTTCCAGGCCTACGCCGGTCTCGGCTGGTCCGCCGACTATCCCGACCCGCAGGACTTCCTCGACATCCTCTTCCACACCGAGAGCGGGATGAACCACGGCAGCTACTCCAACCTGGAAGTCGACCAGATCCTCGAAAAGGCCCGCACCATTCAGGACGTGGGCGAAAGGGTCGCCCTCTACAACCAGGCCGAGCAGATGATCGTAGACGACGCGGCATGGGTCCCGACGTGGTTCACCGGCGAGCAGTACGCCCTCGTCAAGCCCTACCTCAAGGGCTACCGCCTCACCCCCATGGTCGTCCCCAAGCTCCAGGAAATCCGCATCGAGTGACGGGCGCAGTAGGCTCCGACAAGGAGCACGACTGAAAACCAAGGTGCGATGGTCGGTTGACCATCGCACCTTTTCGTTTGCTTTGACACCTACTCAGTCGTCTAGTCTCAGCATCACGTATGACAGGAATCCAACCCCTGCTAGAATCCCGCCGACCACCAGGGACGCTAAGAGATACCCTTGCATCCAGGCGTCTGCTTGACCTTGTTGTAGGCCGTCTCCAGGATCGAGAACGATTAATAAGACCATCGAAACGGGTGTCAGACAACCAACTATAGCTAAAGCCAGAAATCCCTTAGAAGCGGCCTCTCTGAGCGTTCCAGACATGGTAGCCCATACAGTTATGCCCAGAACTATCGCGATAGTTACCAAGACCGTAAACGCGATGGCGGTGTTTTCTGAAAGGTTAGAGGCCCACTTTGACCCTCCAAGGACAAACAAAATGTCGCAAGTGGCGATCAGGGACGCTGGGATGGAGATCAGAAAGACTACTAGGTATCTCAAGAATGTCCACTGCCCTTTCTCAGAACCAAGTACCCTGTAAGACCGAGCACTGCTACTATTCCGCCGATCACCACTGACGCGCCGAACGCCAACTGGTATATCGGGTTTAGGTGTTCGTATTGCTGCACGACTTCAGGGTTTATGTATCTGGTGAACAGCAGCGAGGTGGGAGTCAGACACCCCACGACAGCCAGCCCAAGAAACGCCATCGCAGCGCTTCTCTTGGTAGTCTTTGCAAGTGTGGAGAGAAAGGTTACTCCAAGGACCGTCACGCCGACAACAGCGACTGTAGACAATCTCCATGCCAACTGATTGTCTGGGTCATCAGCGAAGTAGGTGACGACCAAGGAGTCACAGGTCGCGACGAGTCCTGCGAAGAGAGCAATTAGACCGACGGCTAGATACCGAGTGAGAGTGAAGACTTACTTTGACACCAAATCAGTCGTCCTTTCGCATGCACAGATACCCTGCATAGCCGATCCCCCCTGTGATCCAGCCGACTATCAGAGAGACAGAAGTAGGTCCAAGCGAGACTATCGCCAAGCTGGTTTCTCCCGCTTTTAGCGAGTTGGAGGACTAGCTGTAGTATGAACAGAACCGATGTCACTTCCCCTACGATGGACACCTGAGAAACTCTCTCGCGAAGCCTTCATTCGGCATCTCAGGAGTGCTTCCCCATATAATCAAGCGGGTGAATCGTACCATAAACAGCACGACCCAATGTCCCCATAAAGCACATCTGAATTTGACGAATAAGAACATAAATACTACATTAGACACAGACCATTCTGCTCATCTTCAAATGACCCGGGGCGGAGACCAAATCTCCCGTTCTAGATAAGGAAATGCCACAAAATGTCCCGGAATGTCCCACTGAATCGGACTTTCTCGACAACAGTTCCTCTCCCGACCATCCCACGTAGCCCGTATGCAACTTTACAATAACAAGGAAAATGCAACAGAATGCAACAAAATGCAACACATTTTCAGATTCCACCGTCGTTATCGTAACGTTGTCGCGCCTCACCCTCATCCCCTCATGAGCACCGCCTGACACCCCGTTCGTCCCGTCCTTCCTGTACCATAGGCTCCCGAACTTACCTCACACGCGGATTCCTCAGACCAAGCACGACAGGAGCACACAATGGGTAGGCTGAGCGGAAGGATCATCGACAAGGCGACAGGCGAGCCGGTTGAAGCTCGGGTTCAGGTCATCGGCCCCAACGGGAACTTCGCGCATCCAAACGACGCTCTCCTCAAGGTGGGTACCGGCGCGCCATTCTTCTACTCCGACGGCACGTTCGACCTCGATGTCGGCCGCGGCAAGACGAAGATTGTCGCCGAGCGCGGCACCGAGTACGTCCCCGCTGAGGCCACCGTCGACTCCCCTCTCCAGGGCACGGCTGCCGTCGATTTGGAACTTGAGAGATGGAACTCCCTCGGCGATCAGGGATGGCACCCCGGCAACACCCACATCCACTACGACGAGAAGGAGCAGCGCCCCGACGACCGGCTATCCCTCGACCCCCGTGTCGAGGATTTGCGAATGACCGCCATCAGCATCCTCAAGCGCTGGGAGCTTGAGTACGCCTCCAACAAGTACGCCCCCGGCTTCCTCAACGAGTTCTCTTCGACCCACTACTACGTCCAGTGCGGCGAGGAGAACCGTCACAACTCCCTGGCCTCCCATAGCATCGGCTACGGCCACATCATGCTCCTCAACATCCGCAACGTCGTGAACCCCGTCAGCCGCGGTCTACTCGTCGACGCCTTCGACCCCGACTATCCGCCCCTGTCCTACGCCTGCGACGACACTCACCGGCAGGGGGGCGTCGTCATCTGGTGCCACAACGGACAGGGCATGGAGGCCCCTGTCGCCGCCGCCCTCGGTAAGCTCGATGCCTTCAACCTCTTCGATCCCCAGTGGATGGACCCCGAGTACGATATCTACTACCGGATGCTCAACGCGGGCTTCAAGCTGCCCGCCTCCACCGGCTCCGACTGGTTCGTCAGCTCCGCAAACAGGGTATACGCCGACACGGGCCGCGCCTTCGACTACGAGGAATGGCTCCAGGCCCTCAAGCAGGGTAAGACCTTCATCACCAACGGGCCCGCCCTCCGCCTCACCGTGGCCGATCAGGAGCCCGGCGCGGAGGTGTATACCGCTGCGGGCAGTTCCCTCCCCGCCAACGCCACGTGGCAGTCGCACTACCCTATTCATCGAGCCGAGATCATCTTCAACGGCGCTGTCGTCGCGGCGGAGTCCTACCCCTCCGGCTCCAAGAACGGGACCCTGACAGCAGATATTTCCGCTCCCAACGACGGCTGGATAGCCGCGCGCCTGTTCAGCAACGCTCGCGACAGCTTCGCCCAGCCCATCTGGGCGCACACCAGCCCCGTCTACGTCAAGACAGGCGCGGCCTCGCCCGAACGGGCCGAGGCCGCGCGCTGGTTCGACGACCACATAGAAAAATCGCTGGAATGGGTCGCCAAGAAGGGCAAGTTCTACACCGACAGCCAGCGCAAAGAGGTACTGGACCTGTTCAAGCAGGGCCAGGCCGTCTACCGCTCGATGTTCTAGCCGTCAGCCGGACAGCTACAAGTGGGGCTACGCGGTTCGTTGTCCGTGGCTGCGTCCTGCGAAGAGTATTCCGCGATTAGGAGTTCCCGGACTTCCTGCTCAATGGTGCGGCCATTTTCGGTGGCGGCCCGCTTAATGCGGGCGACCCGGTCGTCCGGCACGTCGTGTATCGTTATCGTAACCACAGGAACACCCTCGTTGCCGATTGTACGTCTACGCTAGCACTCTGCTAGCATTGGCCGCAATGACGCTCCGGTATCGGCAATATGCTGCCGTGGTTTTGCGACGCGCGGTCCTCGTCCTGATTGCCGTCGTTGTCGTGGGAACGTTACTGAGGTGTTCGCACGTGGTCGACCGCTCATTCATCTACTTCCCCAGCAGGGACATCGAGGCGACGCCCGGCGACGTCGGCCTGGACTTCGAGGACGTGAGGTTCAAGACATCGGACGGCATAGCCCTGCACGGCTGGTTCGTTGTAGGCGGAGGCGACGCAACATTCGTCTGGTTCCACGGCAACGGCGGTAATATCAGCCACCGCGTAGGCAACATCCGCGAGCTCGTCGAACGGCTTCAGACAAACATCTTCATCTTCGACTACCGTGGCTACGGACGGAGCGAGGGGTCGCCCTACGAGCAGGGAACCTATCTCGACGCCGAGGCGGCCATCGCATACGTCCACTCCCGCGCCGAAGTGGACCCGGGTAAGCTCATCTACTTCGGACGTTCCCTCGGGTGCGCCGTCGCGGCCGAGATGGCGATCAAGCACCCTCCACGCGCGCTGATCTGCGAGTCGGGCTTCACGTCGGTCAGAGGGATGACGAAGGAGGTGTACCCGTTCCTGCCCGGCCTCCAACTCCTCGTGACCACCAAGTACGATACGCTTGAGAAGATCGCCCGCGTGGAGGTCCCGGTGATGGTCCTGCACGGCGACCGTGACGAGATCGTGCCGTTCTCCATGAGCGGGGAGCTGTTCGATGCCGTGAAGGGGCCGAAGCGCTTCTACACCATCGAGGGAGCCGGACACAACGACACGTACCATGTCGGCGGCCCCGCCTACTTCGATGCCCTGCAAGAGTTCGTCGACGAGGTGATTGGAGAGCAGCCCAAATAGCCTATCCCTATCGAGAATGTAGGAGGACACAGTGAAGATAACCGACATCAAGCCTTACCCGATCTGGGCCGGCAGGCGGAACGTGATGCTGGTAAAGATCGAGACCGACGAGGGCATCTACGGTTGGGGCGAGTCCGGGGTCTCGAGCCGTGAGCTCGCCGTGGTGGGTGCGGTCAAGCACTACCGGGAATTCCTCATCGGCGAGGACCCGATGAACGCGGGGGCGCTCTGGCAGCTCATGTACCGCAGCCAGTACTTCGAGGGCGGACGCATCCTGACGGGAGCGATCTCCGCCATCGACATCGCCCTACACGACATCAGGGGCAAGGCGCTGGGTGTCCCCGTCTACCAGCTTCTGGGCGGCAAGCACCGCGACTTCGTGCCCGGGTTCGCAACGACGAACCAGTCGGACAGGGACGCCTCCCTTGCCGAGGCACAGGCATTCGTCGATGACGGGTGGCAGTGCATCCGGCTGAACTGGGAGTGGCTGACGAACAGCGACGAGCGCGTCTTCGAGCCGCGCGAGTCGATCGCCGAGACGGCAGAGTGGCTGATCGAGGCGCGAGACGCCATCGACGACCGCATCGTCCTCGGCATCGACTACCACCACCGGCTCAGCGTGGCGGAGGCGGCCTCGTTCTGCCAGAAGATGCCGTCCGGCACGCTGGACTTCCTGGAGGAGCCAATCCGTGATGAGACCCCCGCGGCCTACCGGGCCCTCAGGACGATGACCGATGTCCCGTTCGCCATCGGAGAGGAGATGTCGTCGAAGTGGCAGTTCCTGCCGTACGTCGAGGAAGGTCTGACGCAGTACGCGCGGATCGACATCTGCAACATCGGCGGGTTCACGGAGTCGATGAAGGTCGCCGGCTGGTGCGAGGCGCACTACATCGATCTGATGCCGCACAACCCGCTGGGGCCGGTATGCACTGCGGCGTCGGTCCATCTCGGCGCGGCGGTGCCCAACTTCTCATGGCTGGAGTCGCGGGTCACACCGGACGGCGCAGACCTGTTCGACGACGAGATGTTTCCGGTCAGGCCGCACGTGGAGCACGGCCGCTACCCCGTGCCGACCTCGCCCGGTCTGGGAGTCGAGGTGAACGAGGATGCTCTGAAGGACTACGAGTTCCGCTTCTGGGAGGCGCCCCACCTGCGACGGAAGGACGGCTCGCTCACGAACTGGTAGGTGGACCCCCATCCGCGCGTCGGTGCGAACGGTGTACAATGCCCCCGACGCCTCAGCCCCTGGGAGACCCATGACGACGTTAGCCGCCATCGACGCCGGTTCCAACGCCATGCGTCTCGTTGTAGGGAGGGCCGGCAGGAACGGCGGGGTCGAGGTGGTGAAGAACAGCCGCGAGGCCGTGCGTCTTGGCAAGGACGTGTTCGCCGGAGGCCGGATGTCCGGCAAGATCATGAAGGCGGCGACCAAGGCCTTCGGGCGGTTCCGAGACACCATCGACGAGTGGGGAGTCGAGCATACGATCGCCGTCGGGACAAGCGCCCTTCGCGAGGCGGAGAACCGGGATGAGCTGCTCGACCGCATCCGCAGCAATACCGGTATCGAGGTGAACGTGATCGGCGGCCTCGAAGAGGCCCGGCTGGTGCACCTCGCGGTCTCGCGGAAGCTCGACATCTCCGAGGGCGAGGCCGTACTGGTCGATATCGGGGGAGGGAGCGTGGAGGTGACCCTGACCTCCGGCGGCGTCCTCATCGACAGCCGTACCTTGAAAGTGGGCACGGTTCGGATGCTTCAGGTTCAGAACGATCCCGAACGCGGGTTCTCCGACTTCATGGACCAGATCGAGGAAATCAAGAGCGAGACGCGGGACTGGACGACAGGCGTCCTCGGCCACCACCTGGTCGGTCGCCTCGTCGGGACGGGTGGAAACGTCGAGAGCATCGGCGATCTGACGGGCAAGCGCGTTGGGAGGAAGGCGACGTCCTTCGCATCGTCGGGCGACCTCCAGCGCATCCAGACGCAGTTGGAGGCGCTGAGCTACAAAGGGCGGCAGAAGGAACTGCGTCTGCGCCCCGACCGCGCGGACGTGATCTATCCCGCGATCATAGTCGTGCAGGCCCTGATGAACACCGTTTGGGCGAGCAATCTCGCCATTCCGAGAGTGGGACTGAAGGACGGCGTCCTACTGGAGCTCGCGAACAGCTTGGGCCTCGCGAACTCAGGGCCGATTACATATCTCTAGCCGGTTTCGGGAGTTAGCCGAGCGCCGCTACCTTATTGGAGATGACGGCTTTCATCTCTTTGACGCGGTCAAGGTTCGGATGTCCGCCCTCCGCGCTTTTATCGAATATGGTCTCACCGTCCACGGTTACCGTGAGGACTCCTGCGTCTCCGGGGATCAGAGTGATCGCCGTGTCCGCTCCACCTGCCGCAAAAAATTCGCTGACCATCCAGGCAGCTTCGTTGTGGTAGCCTCAGGGAACGCAGTACTCGATGTTTATCCCGATCTTGCCTTCCATTGCCATTCGGCGCCTCCCGATACGAGATTGTATGGAGCCGAATGTAGCACAGGGGTTGGGGGGTGTCAACGAGGTTGGAGGGCTGTGGGGGCGGGGATTCACCGCAGAGGGCGCAGAAGAGGAAGTAGAGATTATTGCGTTTATTGCGTATGGGGCCTGTGTCGAAACGGAGGGGGCCAATGAAACTCATTGCATGGGTACTGGCGTCAGGGACCATCGTATTGGCTGTCGTCGGCTGTGGCGGCGGACCGCAGGTCGAGGAACCCCCGGAGACACGTCCCACGCCCACACCCCTTCCCACGGTTCGCATTACTCCCACGGCTCGCGTAACGCCGGTCGCGACGGCTCCCACCTCGCCGGGACCGCAGCTAACCATCGCGGTCGCTCCGATTCCGAGTGACATTCCCGACTACGACCGTGGGGAGTGGAGTCACTGGTCGGACGACGACGGCGACTGCCAGGACGCGCGACAAGAGGCCCTGATTGCAGAGTCGGAGACCCCGGTGCAGTACACGACCGACGACAGGTGCAGGGTCGCTTCCGGTTCGTGGGAAGGGCCGCATACGGGCGAGGTCTTCACCAACCCCGGAGATTTGGACGTCGACCACATGGTGCCACTGGCCAACGCTCACCGTTCAGGCGGATGGGCGTGGTCTAAGGACAAAAAGCGACAGTACGCGAACGACCTCTCGTATGATGGACACCTGATAGCCGTGAAGGTGTCGGCCAACCGCGCCAAGGGGAGCAGTGGACCGGAAGACTGGAAGCCGCCGGAACATGCCTATTGGTGCCGGTACGCCCTCGACTGGATAACTATCAAGAACGCCTGGGATCTGACGGCCACGGAAGCGGAGGCAGACGCGCTTGAGAAGATGCTGGGAACGTGCGAGCCGTCCCGGTCTCTTGCGGTCGTCCGAGTTGAGCCATCGCAGCCGGATGCTACGCTCACTTCAACGCCCGTCACCGGCAAAACCTACGCTTCGTGTGACGAAGCAGTCGACGCTAATGAGCCTCGCGTACGCGGCAGCAAGGGCACCGGTCGTGGGTTCCCGGCGGCGATGGTGCCGAGCGCGCGCGATGGGGATGGTGACGGAGTGGTGTGCGAGCGGTGAGGGGGATTCGCCCTCACCCCCGTATCGGAGTACGGGGCAGGCTTTAGCCCTCTCCCACGACGGGAGAGGGGATAAGAGGATTCACCACAGAGAACACAGAGGACGCAGAGGGCTTATCGTTCCACTACGATCTGGCGGAGTTGCCACTCGACCGGGGGTGCGTTGGTGTGGTCTTGGCTGAGGGCATGGAGGGCTTGTTCCAGCGCGTCGAGCGTCGCCGGCTCGTAATTCAGGCGCACAAAGTCGTTGTGTCGCCAGACGTCGAGGTTCATGTGGAACATGGCGGCGGCACGGTCGGCGGGTACTTGGAGGGTCTGTACGTTGCTGGAACGGCGGTGCAGGTTGTGAGATGCGGTCATGGCGTCTAGTCGAGGGCCGATGTAGAGCTCGTTGTCCTGGTGCTTCAACATCGCCTGCTGGATGTCGAGGTAGGTGACGAGCGCGGGGATGGTCGTGTCGATTCGCTCGACCTCCTCGATCAGCAGTAGACCTCCGGGACGGAGCTGGGTTCCCCATATCGATATCACTTTCTCGGGGTCTGGCAGATGGGTCAAGACCAGGCGACCGTAGATCAGGTCGAAAGGGCCTTTAGGGAACGGGCCTGACGTGATGTCGTGAAGTTGGAAGGACACGTTCTCGTCGGCCGTCGTCTGCGCTTGAGCAAGGAAACTCTCAGAGTTGTCGAGGCCGACCGTGCGGATCGGGTCAAGGGTGTCGGCCAGGAGATGCGTTGTGTAGCCGGGACCGCATCCGAGGTCGGCGGCGAGTTGTGGGCGTGTGGTGACGGACTCGCGCATGAAGGCGCGGGACGATTCGGCGAAGGTCTCGGCGACCAGAGAGAGTCTTTGCGCGGCGAGGTCGGAATCCCCGAATGCGTAGGTGGGCGGTGTTGGCATTTTTTGCGTGTTGTTGGTTGTTGCGGGGAGTCGGGAGTTCACTATTGGGGGAATACGATAGCAGAAGTGGAGCCTTCACCCTCACCGCAGCCCTCTCCCGCGAACGGGAGAGGGGGTACGAGAACTGGATTCCCGCTTTCGCGGGAATGACGGGAGGGACGAGTTGATATGGACGGGGTGGAGGAAGCGCCCTTCGACAGGCTCAGGGTGAACGGGGTGGTGTTGGGTGGTCTACCAGTCGTGGGTGGCTTTGGTGCCGTGGATGGGGCGGTGGAGGACGGGCTGAAGGGGTGTTTGGCCCATGAGGTAGCGGTCGATGCAACCGGCGGCGTCGCGGCCTTCGGCGATTGCCCAGACTACGAGGGACTGTCCGCGCGCCATGTCGCCGGCGGAGAAGACCGAAGGGACGCTGGTACGCATCTCGTTGTCGACGAGGACGTTGCCGCGCTGGTCGTAGTCCACGCCCAGTTGGTCGAGCATCCCGTCGTGCTCGGGGTGGACGAATCCCATGGCGAGCAGAACGAGATCGGCGTCAAGCTCGAAGTCGGTGTCGGGAATGGGCTTGGGCGGCCACGCGCCCGGCTCGACGCGGACGCCGTTCAGCCGCTCGACCTTCCCGTTGGAGCCGGTGAAGCTCGACGTGGAGATGTTGTAGTCGCGGATGCCGCCCTCTTCGTGGGCGGATGACGTCCTGAGAATGAGGGGCCACTCGGGCCAAGGGTTGTTGCCTGCGCGGTCCTTGGGCGGCTCGGGCATGATCTCGAACTGGTAGACGACCTCCGCGCCCTGCCTGTGGGCGGTTCCGAGGCAGTCAGCCCCTGTGTCGCCGCCGCCGAGGATGACGACGCGCTTGCCCTCGGCCTCGATGCGGCGGGAAGGGTCGACGGTCTGGCCGGAGTTGATGCGGTTCTGCTGGGTGAGGTATTCCATGGCGTAGTGAACGCCGTCGAGGTCGCGACCGGGTACCGGGAGGTCGCGCGCCTGCGTGGAACCGCCCGTGAGGCAGATGGCGTCGTACTCGTCGAGGAGGTTGCCGGCGTCGAAGTCCCTGCCCACCCACGTGCTGGTCTTGAAGGAGACGCCCTCGGCGGTCATCTGGTCGACGCGGCGCTCCACGACGTGCTTTTCGAGCTTGAAGTCGGGGATTCCCAGGCGGAGCAGTCCGCCGATGTACTCGTCGCGCTCGTAGACGGTGACGCGGTGGCCTCGGCGGTTCAGCTGCTGAGCGGCGGCCATGCCTGCAGGTCCCGATCCGATGACGGCGACGGTCTTGCCGGTGCGGAAGGATGGCGGCTCAGGCTTGATCCAGCCGTTGTTCCATCCGTGATCGGCGATGGACTTCTCGATGTACTCGATGGTGACGGGGTCGTCGGACTCGGCGTGGCCGTTGTCGTAGTGGCGGGGACGACCGACGATGCAGGCGGTCTCGCAGGGTGCGGGACAGATGCGCCCGGTGAACTCGGGGAAGTTGTTGGTCGAGTGGAGTGAGACGAGGGCCCTGTCCCACTGGTCGCGGTAGACGAAGTCGTTCCAGTCGGGGATGACGTTCCCGAGGGGGCATCCCGTGAAGGAGTGGCACATGGGGACGGCACAGTTCATGCACCGTCCGGCCTGCTCGCGCGCCTGGGTATTGTCCCAGTCGAGGAGGAACTCCTGCCAGTCCTGGACGCGCTCGGATATGGGCCGCTTGGGGAGCGGCACCCGCGCATAGTCTATGAAACCTGTGGGTTTTCCCATGGTGGGTTCTGGGTGCTAGGTTCTGGGTGCTGGATTCCCGCTTTCGCGGGAATGACGAATAAATTTCATATGGCTACGTGCCTGAGGATAAAGGATAGTCGTGCTCCTCTTCGGTCAGTTGGCTGCGCACTCAAAGAGAACCGGCGTTTGGTCGATGTCCGCTATGTGCCCTGTTCGGCGTTTTCGGCGCGCTCCATGAGGACTCGCTTGTAGTCGTGCGGCATGATCTTGATGAATTTCGGAAGCATCTCGTCCCAGTTTGCGAGCACGCGATCGGCGGGGGCGCTACCAGTATACCGCAAGTGGTTGGCGAGTAGGCGGCGGAGGGTGTCGATGTCCTCCGGGGCCTCAACGGGTTCGAGGGCGACCATCTCGGTGTTGCAGAGGGAGGGGAAGGCGCCGTCTTCGTCGAGGACGTACGCCTCGCCACCGCTCATTCCGGCGGCAAAGTTGCGTCCGGTGGGGCCGAGCACGACGACGCGTCCTCCCGTCATGTACTCGCAGCCGTGGTCTCCGACGGCCTCGACAACCGCCTCGACACCGCTGTTTCGGACGCAGAAGCGCTCGCCGGCGATGCCGCGGATGTATGCCTGGCCTCCGGTCGCGCCGTAGAGGGCGACGTTACCGACGATGGTGTTTTCCTCGGGGGTGAAAGTGGCGCGTTCGGGAGGGACGATGACGACCTTGCCGCCGGAGAGGCCCTTGCAGAAGTAGTCGTTGGCGTCGCCTTCGAGCCGGAAAGTGATGCCCGGTGAAAGGAAGGCCGCGAAGCTCTGTCCGCCGGAGCCGGTGAAGTCAAGCTGTATGGTGTCTTCCGGGAGGCCGTCCTCGCCGTGGCGCAAGGCGATCTTATTGCTGAGCATGGTGCCGAGCGTGCGGTTGCGATTGCGGATGTCGAGGGAGAAGCGGACGGGCGCTCCGTCCTCGATGGCAGGTTTGCAGCGCTCGATGAGCTCGTGGTCTAGGGCATCGTCGATGCCGTGGTCCTGCGTCTGCTCAGGAACGAAGTGCGTGGCGATGCCATCGGGGACTTCCGGCCTGTGAAGCAGAGCGGAGAAGTCGAGGCCGCTGGCCTTCCAGTGGTCGATTGCGGCTGAGGCGTCCAGGCGGTCGACGCGGCCCACCATCTCGTCAATGGTGCGGAAGCCCATGTCGGCCATGATCTCGCGGAGCTGGTCTGCGACGAAGAAGAAGTAGTTGATGACGTGTTCGGGCTGTCCGGCGAATTTCTCGCGGAGGACGGGGTCCTGGGTGGCGATGCCGACGGAGCATGTGTTGAGGTGGCACTTGCGGAGCATGATGCAGCCCATGACGATGAGGGGGGCCGTCGCAAAGCCGAACTCCTCGGCGCCGAGGAGGCAGGCGATGGCGACATCGCGCCCGGTTTTGAGTTGGCCGTCGGTCTGGACGACGATGCGCCCGCGCAGGTCGTTCATCACGAGGACCTGCTGCGTTTCGGCTACGCCAAGCTCCCAGGGGAGACCGGCGTACTTGATGGACGATTCAGGGGACGCGCCAGTGCCTCCGGAGTCGCCGCTGATGAGGACGACGTCGCCGTGTCCCTTCGATACTCCCGCGGCGATGGTTCCGACCCCGGCCTCTGCCACGAGCTTGACGTGGACGCGGGCCTCGGGGTTGGAGTTCTTGAGGTCGTGGATGAGTTGGGCGAGGTCCTCGATGGAGTAGATGTCGTGGTGAGGAGGTGGCGAAATCAGCTCCACGCCGGGGGTGGAGTGGCGCACCCAGCCGATATAGTCGTCCACCTTGTGGCCGGGTAGCTGGCCGCCCTCGCCGGGCTTGGAGCCCTGCGCCATCTTGATCTGGAGGTCGGTGGCGTTGGCAAGATAGGTTGAGGTGACGCCGAAGCGGCCTGATGCGACCTGCTTCATGGCGCTGTTGCGCGAATCACCGTTGTCGTCGGGGGTGTAGCGATGGAAGTCCTCGCCGCCCTCTCCCGTGTTGCTGCGTGCATCTATGCGGTTCATGGCGATGGCCATGGTCTCGTGAGCCTCCTTGCTGATGGAGCCAAGTGAGGCGGCGCCGGTTGCGAAACGCTTGACGATCTCGGCCGCAGACTCGACCTCGTCGAGGGGGACGGGGTCGTCGGAGGTCTTTAGATCAAGAAGGCCGCGGATGGTGCAGAGGCGTCTGCTGTAGTCATTGGCGGCGTGAGTGAACTGTTCAAAGGTGGTGTAGTCGTTGACGCGGGCGGCGTACTGGAGCGCGGCGATGGTGTCGGGGTTCCACATGTGGTACTCGCCGTCGCGACGCCAGTAGTACATGCCTCCAGCATCGAGGTCGTGGGAGCCGTTGCCGTTGCGGACGGCGTAGGCGGCTGCATGGCGGCGGACGGCCTCGCGCTCGATTTCCTCGATGCCTATTCCGCCGACGCGGGAGGGAGTCCACGTGAAGTAGCGGTCGACGAAGTCCTGGTGAAGGCCGACAGCCTCGAATATCTGCGCGCCACGATAGCTCTGGAGGGTGGAGATGCCCATCTTGGACATGACCTTCACGACGCCCTTGAGGACGGCCTTGACGTAGTTCTTCTCGGCGGTCTTATAGTCGGTGCCGTTCGAGTAGGAGCGCTCTTTGGCCAACTGGGCAAGAGTCTCGAATGCGACGTAGGGGTTGACCGCGCCTGCTCCATAGCCGAAGAGGAGGGCCATCTGCCCCACGTCCCTCGGCTCGCCGGACTCGACGACGATACCGACCTTCGTGCGCAGTCCCTCGCGGATGAGGTGGTGGTGCAGGCCCGCCGTCGCCAGGAGGCTGGGTATGGCGGCGTGCTCGGCGTCGATGTCGCGGTCGGACAGAATGATGATGGTGCATCCGTCGACGACGGCGGCCGAGGCGGCCTCACAGAGGGAGTCCATGGCGCGTTTCAGAGCTCCTGGGCCGTCTCCGGGCCGGAAGACGCCGGCAAGGGTGGTCGACTTGGCGTAGGGGTCCTCAATGGCGCGGATCTTTGCAAGCTCGGCGTTGGTGAGGACGGGACGGTGAAGCTTGAGCTGTCGGCACTGGTCGGGATTCTCGTCGAAGAGGTTTCCCTCGCAGCCGATGAACGACTCTACTGAGGTAACAAGCTCCTCGCGAATGGCGTCGAGGGGCGGATTGCTGACCTGGGCAAATAGCTGTTTGAAGTACCAGAAGAGGAGCGGGGCCTCGTCGGAGAGGACGGCGAGCGGCGTGTCGTTGCCCATCGAGCCTACCGCCTCCGCTCCGGTCTCCGCCATGGGGGCGAGGATCATACTCGTATCTTCGAGGGTGTATCCGAATGCGGCCTGACGCTGTTTGAGGGTATGGAAGTCGTGGCCGGGAACTTCGTCCGGCTCCGGCAGGTCGTCCAGCGCACGTGCGTTCTCGGCGAGCCATTCACCGTATGGTCGCTGTGTGCTGAGCTCCGCCTTGATCTCCTCGTCGGGGATGAGCCTGCCGCGCTCGGTGTCGAGAAGGAACATGCGGCCCGGCTGGATGCGCGACTTGTAGACGATGTCCTCGTCGGGAATGTCGAGCACCCCGGTTTCGGAGGCCATGACGAGCAGGTCGTCGTTCGTCACGAGGAACCTGCAGGGACGCAGGCCGTTGCGGTCGAGGATGGCGCACACCTGGGAGCCGTCGGTCCCGATCATGAGGGCAGGGCCGTCCCAGGGCTCCATGAGGGTGGAGTGGTATTCGTAGAACGCCTTCTTGTCCTCGCTCATGGGGATGTGGTCCGCCCACGCCTCGGGGATCATCATCATCATCGAGTGTGGCAGCGAGCGTCCGGTCGCCAGGAGCAGTTCGAGTACGTTATCGAAGGTGGCGGTGTCGCTCTGGTCGGTCGCGGCGACGATGGGGAACAGCTTGCTGATGTCAGCGTCCAGGGTTTCGGACGCCAGCATTGCATGGCGCGCGGTCATCCAATTGATGTTGCCGCGCAGGGTGTTGATCTCGCCGTTGTGGATGACGTGGCGATAGGGATGAGCGAGCCGCCACGTGCCGAGCGTGTTGGTGCTAAACCGTGAATGCACCATCGCGAAGCAGGAGACTATGTCAGTATTGCCCAGATCGAGGTAGAACTGCTCAAGCTGGTGGGCGAGGATGAGGCCCTTGTAGATGATCCTGTTTGCGGAGAGGCAAACGATGTAGAGGTCCTCGTCCCTGGCGCGGTTCTCAATCTGCCGGCGGAGGACGTAGAGGCGGAGCTCAAGGGGGATGGATTCCCGCTTTCGCGGGAATGACGGTGGTGGGTCTTGGTTCGTTGGGCGATCGACGAAGAACTGCCGGATGACCGGCATGACTCCGCGTGACAGCACGCCGATGGCGTCAGGATTGGTTGGAACGTCGCGCCATCCAAGAAGGCGGCAGCCCTCGTCGCCCACGGTCTGCTCGACGATGCGGATGCACCTTTCGCGGGCGTCCGGGTCCTGCGGCAGGAAGATCGTGCCAACTCCGTAGCTGCCAACGTCCGGGAGGTCGAATCCGAGTGACGCGGTCTCCTTGGCAAAGAACTCGTGGGGTATCTGTATGAGGATGCCCGCTCCGTCGCCGGTCTCGGGGTCGGCACCGGCGGCACCACGGTGTCCGAGGTTGATGAGGGCCTCGAGGCCCTTGGTAATGATGTCGTGCGACTTTCTGCCCTTGATGTCGGCGACGAGTCCGACGCCACATGCGTCGTGCTCGAAGCGCGGGTCGTAGAGGCCCTGCTTTGAGGGGGGTGGGAGGTCGGGATGTTGGTAGGGAGTGTTCATGATTGGGAGAATTATACTAATCGGTCTGCGGCAGTGGCCGAAGATGGATTCCCGCTTTCGCGGGAATGACGGTGTGAGCGGTGCGGAAATGTGGGTGGGCAACCACAAGGGTTGCCCCTACCGGGTCGCCGGAGTGACGGTTGGGTTTTGTTACGGTTGAATAATTCATTGTTCATACGTAGCGAGAAGGTATTTAGCTATTTAGAGGTCGGCCAGGTGTCGGTCGATCTCGTAATCCGTCACCTGCATGGAATAGCGGTCCCACTCGACTTTCTTGTTGTGGATGAAGCTCTCGAACACGTGGTCGCCGAGGGCCTTACGCACCAGCTCGCTCTTCTCGGTCGCCGCCACAGCTTCTTCGAGGGAGCGAGGAAGTGTCGCGATTCCGGCTGCGTGGCGGTCCTCATCGGTCATGGTGAAAACATTCGCCTCGGCGGCTGCCGGGAGATCGTACTGCTTTTCGATGCCCTCCAGTCCGGCCGCGAGCATGACGCTGAAGGCCAGGTAGGGGTTGCAGGCGGGGTCGGGGGCGCGGTACTCGATGCGCCGGGACTCCTCCCTACCCTCCTTGAAGGTTGGGACGCGCACAAGATCGGAGCGGTTCACCTTTGCCCATGATGCGTAGACGGGCGCTTCGTAGCCCAAAGGCGCGTCGTCGGGACTGCGGACGAGACGCTTGTAGGAGTTCACCCACTGGTTGGTCACGGCGGTGATCTCACGAGCATGCCGGAGCAGCCCGGCGATGAACCACTTGGCGACTTGCGATAGCCGGTCTGGGTCCTCCGGATCGTGGAAGGCGTTGCCGGTCCCGTTTGAGAGGGACTGGTGAGTGTGCATTCCGCTGCCGTTAATGCCGTAGACGGGCTTCGGCATGAAGGTGGCGTAGCACCCCTGGCTGACGGCAACCTCCTTGATGACCACGCGGCAAGTCATGACGGTATCGGCCATGGTGAGCGCGTCGGTGTGCCGGAGGTCGATCTCGTGCTGGCTGGGGGCGACCTCGTGGTGGCTGAAGACGACGGGGATTTCGAGGTCCTCCAGGGTGAGAACGGTCTCTCGTCTCAGGTTCGTGGCAAGGTCCTGGGGGTTCTGGTCGAAGTATCCGGCCTCATCGAGGAACTCGACCCCGTTGGAGTCCTTGAAGTAGAAGTACTCCAACTCAGGCGCGACATAGTAGGTGTAGCCGAGCTTGGCTGCGCGTTCGAGGTTGCGGCGCAGGACGGCGCGCGGGTCGCCCTCGAACGGCTCCCCCGTGGGTGTGACGAGATCGCAGAACATCCTGGCGACGGCGTTGGTCTTGGGACGCCAAGGGAGCAGGCTGAACGTCGTAGGATCGGGGAGAGCGTACATGTCGGTCTCGCGGTACCGAGCGAACCCCTCGATGGACGAGCCGTCGAAGCTCATGCCTCGCGTGAGAGCGATCTCCAGCTCCTCGACCGTGACGGCCAAGCCCTTGAGACTCCCGAGGATGTCGGTGAACCACAGGCGAATGAACTTGACGTCGTTCTCGCGAGCCTTGCGGAGGACGTACTCGATCTCCTGTGAGTCTCGTTCTAGGGTCGTCGGCATGGGCGTCGTATCCGGAGTCCTCAGCTGCACCACTTGGTCTGAGGTGAACGTTCAGTATAGCTATTCATGAATTTTAGTGTCAATGCTCTCCGCGTCGTCGCTACGGGGCATGTCGTGATATAGGACCATATTTCTGCCCACGCGACCGCGATGTTTCGAGGGGACGGTGGTGCAAGAACGCCGCCGGTTCCCAATCGGACCGGCGGCGTCTGATCTGCATGGGCCTTGCGCCCCTGGGAATGCGAAACCCTAGGAGGCCGCTCCGCACACCGTGTTGAGTATGAGTCGGGTGACCCTGTAGGGGTCGCAGTTGGCGTTTGGCCGCCTGTCCTCGATGTACCCCTTGCCGTCCTGCTCCACTTGCCAGGGGATGCGGACGGACGCGCCCCTGTCGGACACGCCGTACCGGAACTCCTTGTAGGAGCAGGTCTCGTGGTGGCCGGTGAGACGCTCCTCAATGCGGTCGCCGTACTCGGCGATGTGGGCCTCGTGGTTGCCCTTGAGGGCCTCGGCGGCGGCGATGCAGGCGTCGTAGTTCTCGCGCATCTGGACGGTCGAGAAGTTGCAGTGAGCGCCCGCCCCGTTCCAGTCGCCCTGCATCGGCTTGGGATCAAGCCTTGCGGAGACGCCCGTGTTCTCCTTGTCGGAGATGTGGACATCCTCACCGATGCGGTAGAGGAGCCAGCGCGCGATCCACAACTCGTCGCCGACGGCGGGAGCGCCGACGGGTCCAATCTGGAACTCCCACTGCGCGGGCATGACTTCAGCGTTGATGCCGGAGATGCCCAGTCCGGCGCGGAGGCAGGCGTCCATGTGGGCCTCGACGATGGGGCGACCGAAGACCTCGTCGGAGCCTACGCCGCAGTAGTAGCCGCCCTGCGGGGCGGGGAAGCCGTTGTCGGGCCATCCGAGCGGCTTGATGCCGTCGAAGAAGGTGTATTCCTGCTCGATGCCGAACCACATATCGAAGTCGGCGTACTTTTCAGCAGCCTCGGCACAGGCTGCCCTCGTGTTGGACGGGTGAGGCGACAGGTCGGTCAAGAGGACCTCGCACATGGCGAGGATGTCGTCGCCGCCGCGAATCGGGTCGGGACAGGTGTAGACCGGCCTGAGCACACAGTCCGAGTTCTCGCCGGGGGCCTGATTTGTGCTGGAACCGTCAAAGCCCCAGATCGGAGGCTCTTCGCCCTTGGGGACGATTTTCGTCTTCGACCGGAGCTTCGAAGTCGGCTCCGAGCCGTCTATCCAGATGTATTCTGCCTTGTAGTAGTCCATAATCACTCCCTCTAGATGTTAATCGTTACGATTTTCCGTGAATTTGCGGCGATTCGTCAAGTATATGTCAATTGTCGTAGAGCCTCTCACAAAGAATGAACGACCTGCCACCCGGCCGTTCATTTCGTTTGGAGAATTTGGTCAGGCCTATGCGGAATGGTCGATCAGGAGTCCTTATTCTGCTTTCGAATTCGGCTGGGAAGAATTACCCAGACCGCGAACAAGACCACGAACGCCACCGCCCCAATTACCACTTCCATAACGTGTCTTTACCTCGATGTTTGTGATTGCTGGAAACCAGTATGAGTGAACAGTGTTTCCACTGTATTGCACAGATGTTACAAATATGTCACACGGGGCCGAGCTATGGGGCATTTGCACAATGCTACACAGGTACAGCGTTCTCTCTATCCGAACGTCCTAACTGATATGCTTCGGCGTATTCTTTGCAGTATGACTCCGTTCTACCTTTCGGTTTCGGAGAACGACCTTCCCAGCCATCCCGCCAACCGGCGGCAAACCCTGGGCGGATTTGCCCTACCACCAAACACTTGGTCCGATAATACTCCTGCCACCTCAGATCATCTTCCAACATTTGGTCTCTTGCCTCCATGTGCAGCACTTGTATCTAAACCTCCAGATTTTTGTCGGCTCCGCGCGCTCTGTGCTCCCTCTCTGTATCTCTCCCCCGTCGAACGGGGGAGAGACGTTTGATTATTCAGAGAGGGAGAGATTGTGCTGTTGAGCTACATCTCCGGGTATGCGGACCTGCCGTGCTCGGGAACGTCGAGACCCTGCTCTTCCTCTTCTTCGGACGCCCTCATGCCGATAGTGAGGTCGATGGCCTTGAAGAGGATGAATCCCGCGCCGAGCCCCCAGGCGATGGCCACGAGCATGCCAACGATTTGCGGGACAATCTGCTCGAAGTCGCCGGCGATGAATCCTTCGACACCGTTGTTTCCGGAGGCGAAGATGCCGACGGCCAGTAGGCCCCACGCGCCGCAGATGCCGTGGACGGTGATCGCGCTGACGGGGTCGTCGACCTTTAGGACGAGCTTGATGAAGTGGACTCCAGCGATCATGATGATTCCGGCGAGGAGCCCGATGACAACGGCTGCCCAGGGGTCGACGTAGGCGCACCCGGCGGTGATGCCGACGAGACCGGCGAGAGCGCCGTTGGCTCCCATCTCGATGTCGGCCTTGCCGGTGCGGATCATGGCTATGTAGATGGCGGCGACGGCGCCTGCGGCGCCTGCCAGTAGGGTGTTGACGGCGTTGAGTCCGAGGGTGTCGGAGTTGATGTTGAATCCGAACCAGCCGAAGAAGAGAATGAAGGTGCCTATGACGACGTAGGGCATGTTGTGGCCCTTGAGGTCTTCACCCTCGCGGAAGCCCTTGCGGGGACCGACGACGATCGCGCCCGCGAGGGCGAGGAAGCCGCCGATCATGTGGACGACGCCGGAGCCTGCGTAGTCGGCGAAGCCCGGGCCGATCTGCGTGAGCCAGCCGTCACCGCTCCACGCCCAGTGGCCGTAGATGGGATATACGACCGCGCCGACGATGAAACTGTAGGCGAAGTAGGCGTTGATCTTGGTGCGCTCAGCGACAGCGCCCGCGATGATGGTGGCGGCAGTCCCGGCGAAGACCATCTGGAAGAACCAAGCCACGAGGTCGGTGTCCTCGAAGTCGAGGAGGAAGAAGCCCTCGAGTCCGATGATGCCCGAGGCCGCTCCGCCGCCCATCATGAGAGCATAGCCGAAGGCCCAGAAGCCGAGTGACGCTATGCAGAAGTCGAGGAACGACTTGGTCATGTAGTTGACGGTGTTCTTGGAGCGGATGAGGCCCGCACCGAGGAAGGCGAATCCGGCCTGCATGAAGAAGACCAGCGCGGCGGCGGCGACGAGGATGAAGTCGTTGAGAGTCGAATTAACGTCATCTGCCGAGACTTCTCCCTGCGCGTAGGCGACTCCGATGGTGCCGAAGAAGATGCCGATGCCGAGCAGGGCGATCATCGCAAGCCGGAGCTTGGTGGGGGTTAAGTGTACCGATTTTGCCAATGCGTTCATTGATGGAGCCTCCTTTTTCGGAAAACGCATTTGATTGGAACAGAACGACTATATTCCGGGCTTGTTGCTTCCGTGTTGCCGTTCTGTTACATCTCTGTTACAGGGGCGACAAGATAAAATCTGGACATGTGAAGCTCGGTAAAGGAAGTTCGGATGGCGTTTACTGATGAGTTGGAAAGGGCGTTGGGAGTCCAGTTTCGAGACACAGGGCTGCTTCGGCTCGGGCTGGTGCATAGCTCGTATCTGAATGAGAATCCGGGGGAGTACCCGGAGTCGAATGAGCGGTTGGAGTTCCTTGGCGACGCCGTGTTGGGGATGGTCGTGGCGGAGGAGTTGTATGGGGCGAACCCCGACTGGCCGGAGGGGAGGCTTACGCAAGCGCGCGCGGCCCTGGTGCAGGAGGCGACGCTTGCGGAAGTAGCGCGGGGTATCGGCCTGGGCGACATGCTCCGCATGGGGAGGGGTGAGGAGGCCGGGGGAGGTCGTGAACGACCGTCTAACCTCTCGGCGGGGCTGGAGGCGGTGATCGGGGCGGTGTTCTTGGACCAGGGGTATGAGGTGGCGCGAGAGGTGGTCTTGAAGGTTCTTGGTGACGGCCTTGCCTCACTTGGTGAGCCGGAGATGTCGGCGAATCCGAAATCGGCGCTGCAGGAGGCGGTGCAGGCGGAGGGCCTGCCATCGCCGACGTACCGGATCGTACACGAGGAGGGAGCGGACCATGACCGGCTGTTCGTTGCGGAGGTGACGGTCGGCGACGAGGTGGCAGGCAGGGGTGAAGGGAAGCGGAAGTCGCTGGCGGAGCAGGCGGCGGCGGTGGAGGCGCTGAGGGGGCTTGGAGGTGGATAGTCGTTAAGTGAACGACTTCTTCAGGTAGTCGAGGTCGAGGTCAGGGTAGAGGGGGTATGCGGAGAGGAGGTCGGCGACGCGGTAGCGTGCGGTCTCGATGGTCTCGGCGTCGGTGGCGGCGCGGGCCTTGCTGAGCTGTCCGGCGAGTCTGCCTCTTGTGATGGCGCGGGGCTTTGTCGCTGAGAGGACGGAGGCCATGATGGAGGCAATTTCGGTCATCTCCGTTGTGCCCATGCCCCGGCTGGTGAGGGCGGGCGTCCCGAAGCGGAGGCCGGAGGTGTACCACGCGCCGTTGGGGTCGAAGGGGATGCTGTTGCGGTTGAGGGTGACGTTGGCCTCACGCACTGCCGACTCTGCCTGGCGTCCGGTGAGCCCGTAGTGGCCGATGTTTGCGAGCATGAGGTGGTTGTCGGTACCGCCGGTGAGGATGTCCATGCCGTTGTCGATGCAGGCGGATGCGAGGGCCGAGGCGTTCTCGACGATGGCGTTTGCGTAGGTCTTGAACTCCGGCGCGGCGGCCTCGGTGAAGGCGACTGCCTTGGCGGCCATGACGTGGGGCATCGGACCTCCGAGTACCATTGGGCAGCCCTTGTCGACGTACTCGCCGTACTCATCGGTCGAGAGCACCATACCGCCGCGAGGCCCCCGTAGGGTCTTGTGAGTCGTGGTCGTCACCACATGGGCGTGTGCGATTGGATCATAGGGGCCGGTGAAGCCGTCCACCTTGCCGGCGACGAGTCCGGCGAAGTGCGCCATATCGACCATCAGGACGGCTCCGACCTCGTCGGCGATCTCGCGGAAGATGCTGAAGTCGACCCTCCGGGAGTAGGCGCTGTAGCCTGCGAGCAGGATGAGTGGGCGGAATGCCTTTGCCTGATCGCGGATGGTGTCATAGTCGAGGAGGTTCGTGTCACGGTCGACGTCGTAGGACTGGACATCGAACATGGTCGCGGTCGCGTTGAGGCGGTATCCGTGCGACAAGTGTCCGCCGGAATAGTAGTTCAGGCCGAGCAATCGCTGGTTGCCGAGGGCGTGACGGAGCTCGGCCCACTCGGCGTCCGAGAGCTTGGAAGGGTCGGTCTGGCCGACGCTTTCCATGAAGGGGGACTGCACCCTCGCGGAGAGGATGGCCCAGTAGGCCACGAGGTTGGCGTCTGCGCCCGAGTGAGGCTGGACGTAGGCATGTTCCGCGCCGAACAGGTCCTTGGCAACCTCGACCGCCCGGCCCTCGACGGTATCGACGTTGTCGCAACCGGCGTAGAAGCGGTGATAAGGGTACCCCTCGGCGTACTTGTCGGTGAGCAGGTTTCCCATTGCGAGCTGCACGGCAAGAGAGGAATAGTTCTCCGAGGCGATCATCTTGAGGCTGTTGGACTGGTCGTCCAGCTCCTGGACGATTACGGTCACCACCTCTGGGGATACGTCGCTGATACGTTCGAGCGATGCCAGAAATGCGACGAAGCCGGTGTTGAGATCGTTGCCCGTCGAGGTTGTCTCGGCGATGTAGTCGGCGAGGGGTGAGGAGGTGGGCATGGGGGTGTTTCGGCGAGGCGCGTGGGTGTCTGTAGGTAGTCTATCGACGGCCTTGACGCGGTGTCAACGGAATGTTGCTAGCCGAAGCGCGTGTGGAGCGGTAAAGTATACGTCTGGAATGGTGGGCGTGAGGCGAACTCTACAAATGAACAGGGTCTTGATGGCAGCAGGGTTGCTGGCCGCCTTGCTTCTTGGGGGGTGTTCGGACGGTGACGACGGCGACCGGCATGAACTGTTGGTGTTTGCCGCGACGAGCCTCACGGACGCTTTCGACGAGGCGGTGGCGGTGTACGAGCGGGAGAACGAGGTGGATGTGCAGATAAGCTACGCGGCATCGCAGGCGCTGGCGCAGCAGATAGCCAGCGGCGCTCCGGCGAGCGTGTTCGTTTCGGCAGGCGCTCCTCCGGTCGAGTTCCTGCGGGAGCGAGGGTTTGTCGGGGCGGAGGCCGACTTGCTGACGAATAAACTGGTCGTGGTGACCAACCGAACACTCGAAGAGCGATCACCCAAGGCGCTCACATCGCCAACCATCGAGCGGATCGCCATTGCGGCACCGGATATCGCTCCCGCCGGGGCGTATGGGCGTGAGGCGCTGAAGTCGGCGGGGCTGTGGGAGTCGCTCCAAGACAAGATGGTGACGGCGCCGGACGTGCGGGCGGCCATGGCCTTCGTCGAGGCGGGCAACGCGAGCGTCGGCATCGTGTACGCGACGGACGCCGTGATAGCCAGGGGACTGGACACCGTGGACATCTTCCCGCACGACTCGTACGGGCCCATCGTCTATCCTGTCGTCACGGTGGCGTTGGATGAGCGGAACGAAGTGGCGGACGATTTTGTGCAATTCCTCACCGGCGAGGCGGCGGGTGAGATATTCCGCGCTCACGGCTTCGAGCCGATCAGGTAGGTCGTGTTGACTTGGTCACTCCTTGAACTCACGTTTCGGGTGGCGATAGTCGCCACCTTGATTAACATTCCCCTCGCGCTGGGCGTGAGCTGGCTGCTGGTCAAGACTCGCACGCCTGGCCGCATCGTCATTGATGTGCTGGTCTCCCTGCCCCTTGCGGTTCCGCCGATTGCGATAGGGTTCTTCCTGCTGCTTCTGCTTGGGCGTGAAGGCCCCATTGGCGGGTTGACGAAGGCGCTGCTTGGAGCGGACATCGTTTTCACGTGGATCGCGGCGGTAGCAGCTTCTGCAGTGGTGTCGTTCCCGCTGATGGCGAGGGCTACGATGGTCGCCATGGCGGGTGTGGACCAACGCCTCGAAATGTCCGCTCGGAGCCTCGGCGCAGGCCCATGGCGGGTATTCTTCACGATAACCGTGCCGCTGGCCATGAAGGGTATCCTTGCGGGGGTGCTGCTGGGGTTCGTGCGGGCGATCAGCGAGTTCGGGGCGACGATCACGGTCGCGGGGAACATCGCCGGCAAGACGCAGACCCTGCCGCTTGCGCTCTACTCCGCAGTCATCCTGCGAGACGACTCGACGGCCCTACTGCTGACGGCGATTGCCATCGCCATTGCGGTGGCGACGCTGGTCGTACACAACTGGCTGCTGGCGAAGACCCCTCGACCGGAGGTGGCATGACCATCATGACAGCGCCGGTAGCACATATCGCCATCAGAAAGCGGTTCCCGCAGTTCACCCTGGACTGCGACGTGACGTTCGAGGCGGGTGCGACCTCGGTGTTCGGGCCGTCGGGGAGCGGCAAGACGACGCTGCTGAACTGCATCGCCGGCCTCACGCGGCCCGACAGCGGGCAGATAACCGTCATGGGGACGACGCTGTTCTCGGCTTCGGGGCGGAAGGCCGTACCTCCCGAAAAGCGGCGGTTCGGGTATGTGTTCCAGTCGTCGGCGCTGTTTCCGAACATGAACGTGCGGAAGAATATTTTGTATGGATACCACCTCACGCCCGTGGGACAGCGCACGACGGACCCGGAGCACCTCTTCGACCTGTTCGATCTGACGCGACTGCTCGACAGGAGCGTCGACACCCTATCCGGTGGAGAACGCCAGCGCGTGGCCCTAGCGCGGGCGCTGGCTACCTCACCACGGTTGCTCCTGCTCGACGAGCCGCTGGCGTCGCTGGACGTGTCGTTCAAGGGGGCGATCATCCGGTACCTGAAGCGGGTACGACAGGAGCTTGAGACGCCGATGATCTACGTGTCGCACTCGGTGTCTGAGGTGGTGGCGCTGGCGGAGGAGATGCTGGTGCTGTCGGAGGGCAGGCCGGTTGCGCAGGGGCCGCCGTCGGAGGTGCTGGTGCGTCCCGACGTAGGCACAATGGCGGACTACGGTGCCCTGGAAAACCTCCTTGACGCGACGGTCGTGGAGCGGCGGTCAGAGCAGGGCCTTTCGGTGATCGACGTTGGCGGCGTCGAGCTATCTGCGCCGGAAATCGACGCCGGGCCCGGAGACCTGCTGACCGTTTCGATCCGCGCGGGGGACATTATCCTCACGCTGGACGTGCCGACGAGGATCAGCGCGCAGAATATCTTGCCCGGGCGGGTCGAGGCGATTCACTCGCAGGGGCCGCGAGTCATCGCTCACGTGGACGTGGGGGTTACTCTTGTCGTCGAGCTCACACCTAGGGCGGTGGCCGATCTGGGGTTGCGTGAGGGCGCGCAGGTCTACCTGATCGTCAAGAGCAACAGCGTCCTAGCGTTGGACGCGCTGGATGGCGGGTGATTGAAGTGTTTTCAAATGCGACCGAATCACCATTCGACCCTGACAGGGTACATGCCTATGAGACGGTCGGGCGTCACGATGGTAAGACCCCCTACGATTGCCTGAGCTACCAGGAGTCGATCAAATGGGTCTCGATGCAGATCTGGCAGCTTACCCACTTGTAGCGTTTCCTCTTCGGTTATCGGAAGCGATTCAATCCTGTGTAGCTGCCGTTGCCTGACAACGTACTCTTGTGGTGGCACGCGTAACCTCAGGCGACCAAGTTCATACTTTATTGCTATCTCCCATGCGGAAGCAGAGCTGAGGTAGGTTTCGTTGTTAGGATCGGTCACAGCAGTCCGAGCCTTTTCAGCCAACCGAGGGTCATCATCAACCAGCCAGATGAAAGCGACCGTGTCGAGCAATAGCCTCATAGACAAAAGACTCGTCTAATTGCCAACTCCCTCAAATTGGTCAAGGATGTCGTCTGGGAGTGGGTCGAAGAAAGAGTCAGGAACTTCGACCAAGCCTTTCCCCAAGCCTACAGGTCTTGGTTCATTCGTGGGTCCACTAATGGGGCGAATCTCGGCCACGGGTCGGTTCCGGCGACAGAGGATGATACGGTCCCCTTCTTTCAAGCCCGCAATGTGTTTAGATAGATGGGTCTTCGCTTCTTGTATGTTTAACATAGTTGTAGACATGACTATATACTAAACCAGATATACAGTCTATTCAAGTGGAATCGCGCAAGGTTTTTCCAGTGAGTAGGACGCATTTGTAAGCCTAAGCGATCCTTCTTTAGTCATTGACAATCTGGATGCTCGACTCTTTGTGTGTACAAGGTGACTTTGAGTCGGCGGAATGAAGAGCTTCCGACGGTCGAGTTTTGTAGCCGGCTCCTGTAGACTACGCTCGACTTTGGGCAGGCGATCACCATGTGCGCGAAGAAGAAGGTCCATCATGTCGTGAGGCGGCCCGGCAACAGGCTGGGCGATCCCGACATCGAGATTCCGGTTGCTGAGGACCTGGTGACGGAGCCGGGAGCGCCGGTGCGGGAGGTGGACGTATCGTTCTACAGCCGCGAGTACCCGCTGGAGGCGCACTTCGTCGAGAACTCCGCCGACCGGGAGTGGCTGTGGTCGCAGTATACCGAGTCGTTCGCGCAGTGGCGCATCGAGCACGAGAAGGTGGACACGCCGCTGGTTGAGGCAGCCGCGGTGTCGGGGGACATCCCGCCGCACGGGGAGCCTGACCGCGACCTCGATCCGACGGAGCCGATCCGGCGGAAGGCCCGCGAACTGGGGTTCAGCGAGGTTGGGTTCACCAGGTACGACCGGCGGTACACGTATGCCAGCAAGAAGAAGTGGGTGAAGTTCCAGCACGCAATCTGCCTTGCCTATGAGCAGGAGTACCACGGTACTCAAAAGATCCCGAGCGAGGAGGCCGAGCACACGCACTTCGGCACGTACACGACCGAAGGGGAGGTCTCGCTGGAGCTAGCGGACTACATTCGCTCCCTGGGCTACCACGCGCAGGTGCACAGTCACAGCGACTCCAGCGCGCCGTACATCCCCATGTTCATCAACGCGGGGCTGGGTCAGCTTGGGGCGAACGGCCAGCTGTTGATGCCGCACTTCGGCTCACGGGGCCGGTTGATGATGATCACCACCGACGCGCCCGTGCGGTACGACGCGCCGGTCGACTACGGCATCAACCGGTTCTGCGACGAGTGCCAGGTGTGCGTGGCGCGGTGTCCAAGCAACGCCCTGTCCCGCAACAAGCTGTGGTGGCGGGGAGCGCTGAAGAACAAGGTGAGCTATGCGCGTTGCCGTCCTGTGATGGGACGGTACGACGGGTGCTCGATCTGCATGAAGGTCTGCCCGGTGCAGAAGTACGGCATGAAGCCGGTCATGGACCACTACATCGAGACCGGAGAGGTGCTCGGCAAGGGGACGGACGAACTCGAGGGGTACACGCTGAAGGACAAGGGCAAGTTCGGCCCCGGCGAAAAGCCCCACTTCACCCCCGAGTTCTTTCAGATACCACGCGGCAAGTACGAGAACTGGCTCTACGAGGGCTTCAAGGCGCGCCTAGAGGCGGGCGAAGAGGTATCGAAGGAAGAGTTGGCGGAGTTTGGCGATGCCGTGCGGGAGGCGGTGCAGGCGAAACGGGAGACGACGGGATAGCCTTCGCAGTGGCGACTCCCAGGCACTTCATACCGTCACGCGTGTGGCGTCTCCCGATGCCAAGCAACACTGTTATAGCGGCCCATTAGCTTGAGTAAGCGCGATCGGTGGTTTCAGTGAAGAGTAGAGTCCATAGCGTCCTGGAACGGACGGACGGACGTCTCAGCGCGTTCGACCTCTTTATCATCACGCTCATTTGTCTGAACGTGGTGGCTCTGATCGTCGAGACAGTCGATGAGATTCACGAGGTCTCGCCATTCTTCTTCCAGACCTTCGACACCATATCCGTAGTCATCTTTACGATCGAGTATGTCCTGCGGATCTGGTCGTGTACCTCCGAGGAGAAATATGGGCATCCGTTGTGGGGACGACTGCGCTTTGCCGTCACCCCCGTCGTATTCATCGACCTCCTGGCAATCCTGCCGTTCTACGTGGCGCTCCTGGCTCCCGTGGGCGTGATCGACCTGCGAGTCCTGCGGTTCCTGCGGGCGGTGCGTCTCTTGGCCCGAATCGCGCGACTGAGCCGCTACTCGTCCGGTCTGAGGACTTCTGTCGGGGTGCTAAACGCCAAGCGCGCGGAGCTGATCACGGTGATCGTGTTTCTCTCCATTCTGCTGCTGATGGCCTCGTCGCTGATGTTCTTCGCCGAGCATGAGGCGCAGCCGGACAAGTTCGCCAACATACCTCAGGCGATGTGGTGGAGCATCATCACTCTCACGACCGTGGGGTACGGCGACGTGACCCCCGTCACCGGGGCGGGACGGTTCTTCGCGGGGGTGATTGCCATACTGGGAATAGGTCTGTTCGCGCTCCCCGCCGGAATCCTGGGATCGGGGTTCATGGAGGAGATGAGCAGGCGGAGAGAAGGGCCGAGGTTGTGTCCCCACTGCAACAGGGAGATCCACGAGTAGGGTTTGTGCAAAAGACGGCGGGGTCGTCGGGGATGTCTCTTCGTTTGCCAGTGAACGGCCTTGCTTTTCAGATGGTCTAGCCCATGCTGGCACACAGAAGAACGATCATACGAAGACTTTTCAGCGGTACGCCCGCCAACGTGTACGCTGTCGGCATGGCCATCACAACCGTAGCGTTAGTTACTGCGGTGTTGTTGGTCGGCCTCTATGTCAGCATGGCGGGTGGCACAGTGAACATTCCGGTAGGCCTCTACAGCTTCAGCGCAAGTCGCATTTATGACGGCCCCATCTACGGCATGGAAGAGCGCCCATCCAAATATCACTCGGACGACGGTGGGACGACGTGTGAATCGGACATGGGCCCCAGTTCTTACTTCTTCATTCCTTTTGACTACCCATTCTTGCCCGTGATGGCGAAAATCTACAAATGTATCACGCCACCTTCGTCGCCAACTCCCTATTAGGCCAATGGGTTCGGTTGTAGTTCTCCCCTGAGGATTAATCGGTAATCGTATCCATCCGTACTCTCTCCATTGGACACTGACCGGCCATCTCGTCCTTCGACGGGTTCAGGGGAAACGGGCTTGTTTTCTTGTCACGCTTGAGTGATGTCACCGCGATTTCGGTGAGCAGACCGATGGATTCCCGCTTTCGCGGGAATGACGGTAAGGGGGATTGGCACTTAGCTATTCGACGTACCACTCCTCGTTGCCTGTACGCTCGTAGGCTTTCGCCCACTCCTCGGAGCCGTCATCGAACCAGCGCTCGTAGGTGTAGTTGCGGAAGGTGCCCTCCTCCTGGCCCATGATCTTGGGCAGGTGGGGCTGGCCGAGGGAGTAGATGGTGCGGCCGCTGCGGAATCGGACGACGCCTACGTAGGGAGCCATCTCGTTCGGCACGTTGTCGCGATACTTGTACAGGAGGGTCTCGTCGACATCGAAGCCGAGGCCCGGCTCCTCTGAGACGCGCGAGAAGCCCTCGTGGACGGGGAACCGTTTGCGGGTGATGTCGTCCTCGGCGTCGAGCTGGTCGTCGAGGTGGATGGAGTGGCCTGTGGCGGTCGGCATGGTGCAGGCGACGTGCATGGCCATGGACTTGGCCAGCGTCCCGCCGCACATCTGGAAGATTGTCTGGAGATTGAGCTTGCTGTACGTGGTCGCCGTGGCGATCAGTTGCCCGATTGGCGGATACATCATGTACGCGTCTGCCATGCCAAGTTGAGCCTCGTGCCCCCCGCCAAGCTTCCACGACCCGCCGTGCACGACGATGAGCTGCGTTCGTCTCCGAAGCTCGCGCCAACTCTCGATGTCGGCGGTGTCGAACGGGTCCTCGATCCACTGCACTATGGGGTGATCGCGCTCAAGCTGGGCGACGATGGGCAGGACGCCTCCCAAAGAGCGCCCACGCCGACCGGTAAAGTCGTAGTGGACTCTGAATCCGGGCGGCGCGACTTCCTCTATTATCTTGGTCCACCTGATGATGTCCCCCAGCGGGCTGCTGTGTATCTTGAAGATGGTGTAGCCATCGTTGGCCGCACGCATTATGTCGTCGGCCAGCTCCTGGTCGGTCGGCCCGCCCCAGCACCACGCCGCGGACGAGATGCTGTCGCGCACCTTCTGCCCGATGAGCTTGTACGCGGGCACCTCAAGGTACTTGCCCATGATGTCGTACATAGCCATGACGACGGAGGGGTAGAGATTGGAGCCGACGTAGTCGAATGGGTCGGTGTCGATGAGCGGCTCGAACGCCTCGATGGGAGGAGGCGCCTCGCCGTCGAAGTCGCCGTAGCCCACGATCCCCGCATCGGTGGTCACCTTGGCGGCAACCCGCCGCTCGTGTCCATTGCGGGCGGGGTTGTCACGATACCGCTTGGCCAGTGGAGGGAGAATGGTGAAGACTTCGATGTCGGTAATTTTCATTGTGGTCGCTCCATGGGGAAGAAAGTAGAAAGTATTGCGTAGGAAGTCGCTTCACCCTCACCCTAGCCCTCTCCCACATCGGGAGAGGGAGATAGACGAGGGCATGGCCCGTCTAGTAGTTGGTGGCGCGGTTGATTTGCTCGGCGTATTTCTCTTCTCCGAAGAGTCCTTTCTTGTTCACCCATCGCCATATCTGAGGCTTGAGCGTGAGGCTTCGGTCTTCCAGCGGCAGCTTGACCGGTGCATGGTCCTGGCGTGCGGACTCTCTCATGGCGACGGTGGCCTCGAAGGACTTGTGGTGGACGTGTCCCGGCGCCTTCGGCTCGATGCCGAGGGTGATGGCGTCGACGATGGACTGCATGGAGTTCACGAGCCGGTCGCCGGGGTAGAGCCAGCCCTCCTCGTCGTACCCACCTTCGGCGTGAGGACGAAACGGCTTGAACGTCTTCGTGTCGTCGTATTGCAGGTTGGAAAGGAGGTCTGCATCGGAGGCGTCGGTCTTGCGGTAGAAGCGGTGGTGGCGCTTGTCGGTCACGTAGACGCCCTCGGTACCCGTGACTATCAGTCCCCGCATGGCGCCCGTCTTCGCGTGGATGAAGCAGTCGATGCCGTTGGCGTACCGGACGTAGCCGCCGATGCCGAGGTACTCGTCGTCGCTCTCACCGAAGGGGTCGCCGTTGGTCCAGCCGGTCACCCACTCGATGTCGACGTCCTGGGCGAACATGTGCGCGACGCTGAGACCCTGACATCCGCCCTGCATGGTCATCTCATAAAGGTTGATGTTCAGGACCTCGCCGATCTCGCCCGCCTCAATCATGGCGCGGGCTTCCCATAGCTGGGAGATGCTGCGGTCGACGTTGCCGCCCTGCCACGGGATGCCCCTCGCCTCACATGCGGCGACCATGCGGTCGGCGTCGGCGAGGCTGGCGGCGATGGGCTTCTCGGAGACGATACCCTTCGCGCCGGACGTTTCCGCGGCAAGGACGACCATGTCGGGGTTGTACTGGACAGGGAGGACGCAGTCGACAATGTCGAGCTGCTCGTTGGCGTACATCTCCTCGGCGGTGGTGTAGCCACGGGCGGAGAAGCGGCGGGTGGCGAGCTCAAGGTTGTCCGGGTCGGGATCGGCGATAGCAACGACCTGAGTGTCGGGGAGCAGGTTGAAGCCGCGGCCATGCTGAGTGCCCTGGCGTCCGCATCCGACGATTCCGACCTTGTACTTAGCGGTCATTTTGCGGGCCTCCGTGATTGGAAGTCGGTGAGGATGGTTCATGATAGCGCATTCGTCGGGGGAAGGGAGAGGGGGTTGTAGGATTTACTGCGGAGGGCGAGGATTTTAGATTCCTCACTGCACTTCGCTGCGTTCGGAATGACAGGTGCGGGGGTATCCGGAGACGGGAACGCAGAGGTCAAGTACGCGACTTACCCGTCGGACAGATCTCCAGGAGGCAGCACTCCCCACATACCGGCTCCTTCTTGCACACGTTCGCACTGTGGGTCACGATCAGGGCGTGGTACTCGTTGAGGAGGGATACGTCCGGCGGTAGACTCTCGGCGAAGAGTCGCTGGTAGAGGGAATACGGACCTTTTTCTGGCGCGAGACCGAGCCGGAAGAAGAGTCGCCTCGTGTAGTGGTCTATTACGAAGACCGGCATGTCGAGAGCGTAGAGGAGAATGTCGTCGGCCGTCTCGTCGCCGATGCCGTGGATGCTCAATAGCTCCTTGCGGAGGGAGGGAGGGTCTTCAGCCATGAGCGCTTCGATGTCGTCGTCACGCTCGCCGAGCCACTCGACGAGCGCCTTGAGCTTCCGCGCCTTCATATTGTAGTAGCCGGATGAGTAGATAAGCCGCGCGATCTCGTCTTGTTCAGCGTTACGGAGTCCGTGGGGCGTGAGCATTCCCGCCTCTGATAGGGCGCGAATGCCCTTCTCGGCGTTGCTCCACGCGGTGTTCTGCACGAGGACCGCGCCAACCATGACCTCGAACCGGGAGTCGGCGGGCCACCAGTCACGAGGGCCGTAGTGCTTTGCGAGGCGGTTGTAGATGTCGAGCAGGCGGTCATGCATAGGGGAGTTGAGTTGGCTTGGGCCTTCGCTTTACCTTTCATGCCGTACGTTTTACGCTGTTACCGCTCGATCTTCAACCTTATGAGGTGCACGTGTCGAACTTCGTTGAACGACTCCTTAGCGCATCCGAACAGAACCAGAGCCTCCTCTGCGTCGGACTTGACGTCGATCCGGCGAGGATGCCGGTTCAGGACGTGGTCGCCTTCAACTCGGCCATCGTGGATGCTACGCGCGACCTCGTTTGCGCCTACAAGCCCAACATCGCATTCTACGAATCGCGCGGCAGTGAGGGCATCAGGGAGCTCGAGCGGACGATCGCGCATATCCGGGACGTTGCGCCTTCGGTGATCGTCCTGCTCGACAGCAAGCGAGGGGACATCGGCTCGACGAACGCAGCGTACGCCAAGGCGCTCTTCGAGACGTGGGGAGCGGACGCGACGACCCTCAACGCCTACGCGGGCGGTGCAGACCTGGCGCCGTTCCTCCAGTACGAAGACAAGGCTGTGTTCGTATGGTGCCGGTCATCGAACGAGGGAGCCGCCGAGCTGCAGGACCTGCCCGTCCAACTAGACGGCGATACCATGCCCTTCTACCAGGCTGTAGCGCGACGGGCATCCGGTTGGGACACCCGCGGCACCGTTGGGCTCGTAGTTGGAGCGACCTATCCCAAGGAGCTTGAATCTGTGCGCAGCATCGCGCCGGAAGCGCCCATACTTCTGCCCGGCGTCGGTGCTCAGGAGGGAATGTTGCAAACCTCGGTGGAGGCGGGTATAGACCGCATGGGGCGCAACCTGCTGGTCAGCAGCTCAAGGGGGGTGCTGTACGCATCTTCCGATCCCAAAGGCTTCGCCGATGCTGCCCGAAACGCCGCCGAGTCTCTGAGGGAGGAGATCAACACCGTCCTTGAAGCTGGGGGCTACTCGTGGTCGTAGATTTCAGGGTCGGAGAGCGTCTGACGCTCCGGAAGAAGCACCCGTGCGGCGGATTCGAGTGGGAAGTGACGCGAATCGGGGCCGACATCGGAATCCGGTGCGGCACGTGCTCGCGGGACCTGATGATGCCGCGCTCCATGCTGGAAAAGCGAATGAAGGCCCGGCTGAGCGGCGAACGGACTCCGTAGGAGGTTCCCATGCGACTTGAAGGCAAGACTGCCCTCATCGCGGGCGGCGCTTCAGGCATCGAGGGCCAGCTCATGGGCATCGGGGGCGCTGCCGTACGTAGATTCGCGCGCGAGGGCGCACAAGTCGTCATCGCGGACATCAAGGACGACATCGGCGAGCAGACGGCGGCGGAGATACGTGCCGAGGGTGGAGAGGCGCTGTACGTCCACCTCGACGTGACAGCCGAGGACGAGTGGATCGCCGCCGTCGCGGCTGCCGTCGACAGGTTCGGCAAGCTGGATGTGCTGGTCGACGCTGCGGGCACCTCCATTCGCTACAAGGTGGAAGAAACGCCCGTCGAGGCCTTCGACCTGGAGATGGCCGTCCACGCGAGGGGAGCGTTCCTCGGCGCGAAGCACGCGATACCGCGAATGCGCGAGGCAGGGGGTGGGTCAATCGTCATCGTGTCGTCGATGTACGGGATCGTGGGCTCCGCATCGTCCTCGTACCCGACGGCGAAGGGAGCGATGCGAAACTTCACGAAGGCCGCCGCCATCCAGTATGCGGCTGAGGGCATTCGGGTGAACTCTGTCCACCCAGGCTTCGTGATGACGCCGCTAACCAAGGACATATTCAACGTGCCGGAGATCATCGGCCCCCGCCTTGCAATGGTGCCAATGAGCCGGCTCGGAACCGTCGACGAGATCGCCAACGGCATCCTGTTCCTTGCCTCGGACGAGTCGTCGTTCATCACGGGGGCTGAGCTGGTGATCGACGGGGGGTTCTTGGCAGAGTGAGGGCCGTCACAAGCGTGGAGATACGGACGTGAGCGTCTCTGAGAGGGAGCAGTCCGAATACGTCCAGACAGTGCTAGGGCCGGTCAAGCCGGAAGCGCTGGGCGTTACGCACACCCACGAGCACATCCTGTCCGACCTGTCACACATCGCCGTCGAGCCGGAGGACCCGTTCGAGCGTGAGATGTTTCACTCGCCCATGCGGATGGACATCCTCGGCTACCTGAGCTACTACTTTACCGCGAACCTCGACAACCTGCGGCTGGACGACGTCGATACTGCGATCGCGGAGATCGACCTGTACAAGCGCCACGGCGGCGGCGCAATCGTCGAAGCATCGAGCATCGGGCTCAGCCGGAACCCCGAGGGCCTCGCGCGCATATCACAAGCCACCGGCGTCCACATCATCATGGGCTCGTCCTACTACGTGAAGGAGGCGCATCCACCCGATATGGACGACATCTCGGAGGAGGCTATTTTCGAGGAGATCGTCCGGGACATCACGGTCGGCGTGGGAGCAACGGGGATCAAGGCGGGAATCATCGGGGAGGTCGGGTGCTCGTACCCGCTGTCGGACAACGAGCGCAAGGTGCTGCGTACGTCGGCAAGGGCACAAAGGGCGACGGGAGCGGCGATCCTGATCCATCCTGGGCGGGACGAGCCCTCGCCGGAAGAGATCATCGAGGTCATCGCAGGCGCAGGGGGCGATCCGCGCCGCACCATCATCGGGCATCTCGACCGGACGGTGATGGACAGGAAAGTCCTTCTCCGCATAGCAGAGGCCGGGTGCTACCTCGAATGGGACCACTTCAGTTCGGGCCTGCCCTTCTACCCGCCGAACCCCAAGATCACCATGCTGAACGACGCAGATCGCGCCGAGGTGATCGCCTTCATGATCGAGCACGGCTACGGCGACAAGATACTCACGGGCCACGACGTTGCGTCGAAGCGCAGGCTCACCGCGTACGGCGGACCGGGGTATTTTTATATAGTCAGGCGGGTGGTGCCGTGGCTGAAGACACGGGGGTTCTCAGACGAAGATATCGACCGCCTGCTGATTCACAATCCGGCGAACATACTGACGATTGCGGAGCCGGCCGGGTAGGTCGGCCTTCTTCGTGAAGGATCGGAAGCCCCACTAGCCCTTCGCGAAGAGCTCGTACGCCCGTGCCTCGTCCGGCGTCTGGTACCTGCCGGACTGGTCGCCTCCGAGCCAGCGGTAGGGACGCGGGTAGAGCGTCATCGAGCGGTCCTCAAGCGGCAGCGAGAGGGGCACGGAACCCCACAGGGCGGAGTGTTTGGCCGCTATGGCTGCCTCGAGTGACCTGAGCAGGTCGTAGCCGGAAATCGCCATCTCCGTGCCGTTCTCGACGGCCGAGATGAATGACAGTATCGAGCTCGCGAGGTAGCCGTATTTCGGCCAGGCAAACGGCGTGAACGCACGGTCGGACTTGATGCGCGCGCCGTTGTCGTCAAACCCCTGGTAGATGTCCATGACATCGCCCCAGTCCCAGCGCAACAGGGAGTCTTCGGTCCATACGTCGACGCCGCGACCGGGAGTCGGCTCGCCGTAGACCGTCGTCTCGATGCCCGTGCTCATCTTGAACCGACCGTTGATGATGAGGCCGCTGTCCTCATTCGCCTCCAGGGACTCCTGCGGCTTGCCCCATGCGATGACCTCCGTGATCTCCGCGTTCGTGAGGAGCCGGAGCACGGCGATGTGCTGGCATCCTCCACCGGAAATCTCACCGCCCCAGCCACTTACCGTAGCGCCCTGGATTTCACCGTAATCGCCGTTGCGCAGCCAGCTTGCGGCCTCCTGAACGTCGGCGCGGGCGCGCTGGAGGTTCCCGCCGTGAAAGACGACGTCTCTCTCATCGCACGCCTCGATCATCTCGTCTACGTCGGAGAGTGTCGCCCCGATGGGTTTGTCGGTGGACACGCCGCGCACGCCCGCCTGGGCGGAGGCGATTACTGCGTCCTTGATGAATTTGCCGGGCAGGACGACCACCGCAAGATCGGGTACCTCGTCCATCTTCTGGTACATCTCCTCAGCGTCCTTGAAGAGCGCCGAGACGCCGAACCGTTCGCCGACGACTTTCAACCTGTCCTCATTGTATTCGGCGATGGCCACGACCTCGGTATTCTCGAAGGTGTTGTAGACCTCGGTGTAGTGCTGGCCCATACGACCGCAGCCAATGATTGCCACTCTCAACTTTTGGTCGGCCATGTTTCCTCCGCTCCGGCCAGACGCCGGCGACAGTTTGAATGATTCGCAAGATTGTAGTCGGACAGGGGTGTTATTTCAATGGGGATGGGGGTCTGGAGCCGACATGCGACGATCAAACCTCGGCCCCGTCAAAACGTGCGACCTCTACGAACTCGCCTTCGTCGTCCGACCAGTCGTACAGGGCGGAGGCCACGACTCGGTGGGCGTCGATGCCGATGACGAGCTGCTGGACCGGGTATGCAGGGCCGTCTCCCCAGGGGCTGGTGGCGACGCCACGGTCTATGTCGGAGAGGTAGGCGCCCCCGTTCGGGTGCGAGTGGTAGATAATCCGCGCAGGGGTGTCGGAGTCGATGCTGCGGTTCAGCTCCATGAGATCCTGTGAGCCGAAGACATAGGCGGTCTCGGCTGAGCGGCTTGGAGCCGACGGATGGCCTCCCTGGGCCTGCACGTTTACACAGGCGCGGACGATGCTCACGGTAGGGGCATCCCTGTCGCCCGCGAGCCAGCCGCAGCACTCGTTGGGATACTCCCTACGCGCCTGGCGATAGATCTCCTCGAGGATATCTCGCGGAATTTCCAGCGGCTTCGGTGTCGGCATCGTTGGAACTGGACCTTGTGGCGGCTATCAGTCTTCGCGCGGGCCGAAGCCTTCTTCTCCGGCAGGGCGTTCCCGCGCTGTCGGGTCTCCGCTCGCGGGGCTGCCGAAGTGCTGGGGTCGCCAGTACCAGATGTGGCCGTGGTCGGCCCCGGCGATCAGTCCGAGATTGCCGCCGTCCTCCCAATCTACTGGGGCCATGTGTACGCCGTGTCGCCAGAACTCAAGGGGGTTGCCTTCGGCGTCGAATACGAGGACATCCGGCCTCTTGAACACCGGCTGTGTCTTCGTGCCCACGTTCTTGGCGAAGAGGATGTAGCTGCCCCGGTACGGGCTGCCGTGCTGAGGCCCTACGCCGATGAGCAGGTCGAGAAGACCGTCGCCGTCCCAGTCGACGACATTGAACTTCGTCCTGCCGCGCCCGTCACCGCCCGGAGGAGTGTAGATTCCGTGCGTCTTGATGGTCGAGCCGTCCTCGTAGCGAAGTTTCTCTCCTGGGAGGAGGCTCGAAAGGTCGTCCCTGCCTGCGCGCCTGTACAGGGCGACGTCGAGGTCAAGGTCCTGGACAACGATGTCCGGCAGGTCTCCGTCGGTGAGATGCCCGATGCCGGGCTGCTGCCTCCAGGGGCCGAAGAGCGGCGACCCGTCTGTGAGGTGGAGCCGCTGAGCAGGGCCGAGCTCCGGAGTGGACTTGGTTCCCCAGTTCGGGTACCACTCGAAGAGGCTGATCATGTCGCACACGACGAGATCGAGGAGGCCGTTGCCGTTCCAGTCCGCCAGGACGGGATTGCTGTAGCCGCCGGTGTCGCCGTCGTATGGACTCTGTGAGCCGCCCCAGTGCTGTCCTCCGGCGGGGTAGGGTGTCGCTAGGCGGCGAATCTCGGTCGTTCCGTAGCGAACGCGCTCCGGCGGAGCGAACCGCAGGGGGTTTGTCGACAGGGTCTTGTACCAGAAGATGTATCCTTCGATGCTGCCGACGAGGATGTCCTGCATACCGGTGTCGCGCCAGTCACCGACCGTGGGAACGGAGAAGACCCCCCCGTTGACGTGTGGGTTGTGCTGTTTGAGCTTGCGGGGCGTATTGTAGATTGGCCTGCCGTCGTCGTCCTGACCGTAGGACCGCGCCCACTCGATGTTTCCGGCGTTGTCGGCCGCGAAGATGTCGTATCGTCCGGCCTCCAGGGCGTCGGAGACGCCAATGCTCCCCTGGAAGGTGGCGATGCGGCTGAATGGCTCTCCGTGGAGGGTGAAAATCTCGGCGGCCTCTCCCCACTCGGAGTCCTCGCCGATCGCGGTGATTGGCACGTGGTTGATGTGACCGTAATAGTTGAGCAGCAGGATGCCCGCGGTCGGGTCATTGGGGTTGACCTCGCTGATGTGGAAGGTATGCCGGGGCACGTCGACATCGACCTTACCCGCGTAGGTGAACTCGATGTTGCCGTCGCTGCTCGTGTTGCGATAGAGGTGAAGAGAAGCCGTGCCGAACTTCGAGAACCACTTGCCGTCCTTGTCGTAGCGGTCGCGCTGGTCCTCCGGGACGATGCCGTCGGCGCTCTTGGCCCACATCTCGCCATCCCCGGAATCGAGCACGACGAGGTCGACGACGCCGTCGCCGTTCCAGTCGAGGGCAGCCGTCGCTCCCCTTCCAAAACCGGCGTCCCCGTCCCGCCCTTTGAGGGTTACGGGCCGTCCTTCGTCACGTGTCGCCGGAGGGCCGTTTTCTATCGAAATGGCCGCGACGGACTTCTGCGAGTATCCCCGAGGAGACAGGATGACTTCGATCTGTCCGTCGCCGTCGAAGTCTGCCGCTACGACGACGGTGCCGACGAGCCCTTTGTCACGCTCGTTCCTGTGAAGAGCGCGGGACACCTCACCCCACTGCAGCCCGCGGTCGACGATGGGCGTTCCGTCAGCGATCTCTCCGATGAATTTGTAGCTGTAGATGTTGCCGTTGCCGCCGGTGACAACGATCTCGGGCTCGCCGTCCGCGTCCCAGTCCATGACTCTCACGGCGGATCCGCCCGCAAACAGGTCGCCAATTACATTCTCATCGCCGAGTACGAGGGGGGAGCCGTCTCCGGCGTTGCCGGCTGGTACGGGGTGAGGGAAGGTGGTCATGGAATTGCTCCTATGGTAAAGGCTTGGGCAGTCGGAAACTGTGAGCGATCAACTGGCGCGGGTTTAGTTCGTCCTGTTGGGGCTGTCGTCTCGGAATTCCACGAATTTGTGCACCTTCTTAGCGCCAAAGGCGGGGAGTTCGCCCACCATGGACTGAATCCTTGCGTCGTCGCTTGCCAGCCATCCCGGATCGGGGTCGAAAATGTTGGCCGCGTAGTGGCGGAGGGACGCGAGGTGATTGTCGGTCTGCGGACGTGCGGCAAATTTCAGGGCGATATAACGCCTGCCTGCCCAGCCGTTGAAGATGGCGTGCCAGATGCTCTGGTTGAAGAAGATGGCGTCGCCGGGGTTGGACTCCAACGATACGCTGGGCATGTTCGTTCCCGGTACCTCGAACGGGCGCACGGGCAAGCCACGACGCTGGTGCCTGGCATCGGGTTCGATCTCCCCGTGAAGAGGCATCCTGTGTGACCCGGGTACGACACGAAGGCAGCCGTTTTCTTCGGTAATGGGATCTAGGTAGAGGTTCAACTTGAGACGGGTGTAGGAGACCTCGTCGTGATCGCCGGGGCGGTCTGGGTGCCAGGGGTGTTCGGAGTTGACGGTTACGTTGCCCTCGGAGCCCGCCCAGACAAATCCGGGGCCGAGAATGCTCTCGGCGGCCTCGAAGATGCGGTCGTCGGTGGCCATCTGTGTGAGGGCCGCGTCCCGCTCAACGAATCTCCCCTCGGCCTGGCCCTCCTCGGGGTCCAGCGGCTTCCCGCCTCGGAGCTTTAGCCACAGGTTGTCCGCTGTGGACGTGATGGAAGCCACTTCGTCCGTGGAGAAGAGCTGCGGTATGAACAGGAAACCGAAGGTCTTGAAGTGGGCAACCTGACCTGGAGTTAGCATGTGACATCCCTCTATCGTATGTTCTTTGTTGGCGCCGGATATGGTACGTCGGCAGGTCGGACATGGCAATAGCGAGGGAAGAGCTAACCAACAGGAAGAGGCTGCGACATGGCATCGGTCTGGATGACTTCAGCCCGCTTTGTCGAGGACCTGCGAGGAGTTCACAAAAGGATGTGGTTCGCCGATGACACGAAAAACAGGCCCGCCGGATTCCGACGGGCCTGTCTTGTTTAGGCTAGCTGCCTAGTCTTGTCCGCTAGGACTCTACCAGAGGGTCTTCGAGCACTTGTCGTAAGGACTGCCGCCCTGGATGAATGCCCAGCTCTGGCAGTACTTCGAGCGGTTGCCCGGATTGTGGTAGTTGTCCAGACCGTCCTCGAAGAATCGCGCCCAGGCCGTGAAGCCGTTGTGGTCGCGTTCGTGGGTGATCGGCTTGTTGCGGAAGTTGTTCCTCGTGACGAACACACCGCGGAACACGCCGGAGTAGGCGCAGCAGTTCAGGCCCCAAAGCTGGTCGGCGTTGGTGGCGAACATTTCTTTGCCCATCTCGACTCGTCGCGGGTCAAGGTTGCTGACTCCGAGGCCGTCGATCCACAGCTGAGAACTGCGTTGGAGCAGTCCGCCGGCGTCAGCGGGGAACTCGCCTGCGCCCGCCAGGGGCAGCCAGTTGGGATCGCCGCCCGTGGGCGCCATTCCCTCTTCACCGCGGGAGGCGTACCACTTGCCGATCTCGCCCGCAAGGTCGCCGCGGGTGAGAGGCGCGAGGCTCGTCCACTGGACCATCCAGGGGTTGTACTGGTAGGCCGAGTAGTCGCGGGAGATGCCCGTCGTCTGGAGGCTGTCACGCGTCGTCTGTCGAACGGCGCCGATGACGGTCTTGATGCCTACGCTCTGCCATGCTGCCTTGAGAATCTCGGCAGCCTGCGAGACTGCGGGGTTCGGGCTTGGACCGACCGTGATCTGCATCTCGACCGTGCCCGAGCCGTCCTTGTGCATTCGGAAACCGTCCTCGTCACGAGTGTGGAGACCCAGCGCATCGAGCATCTGGTTGGACTTGTTGGTGTCCTTCTCCATGTGGAGCATGCGGTACTCGTCACCCGGGTAGTACGGGTTGTTCGGGCGCGGGACGCGGTTCTGTACCACGCCAACACCGGAAAGGACGAGGTCGTTGAGGACTTCCTTGTCTACCGTATGCGACAGAGCGATTCGGAAGTCTTGCGTCCTGACCAGCTCACCGATGCGCGGGTCCTCGTTGTAGGTCTGCTGCATCGTCGTGGTCAGGTCAGCGCCGCCGCTGCTCGGCCAGTGGTAGATGGAGAAGTCGCCGCGTTCCATGTTGGAGATGTAGAGCGGGAGCTCACCGGGGATGAACGAAGAGGTCCGTCCGTCTTCCTCACCGGCCATCGCGCGGAACTTGATGACGTCCTGGCTCTCCTGCTTAACCATCACTGCGCCGTCGGTGTAGGGGATCTGGTTCCCCTCAGGGTCGACGAACCAGTGATACTGGTTCTTCATGAACAGACCCAGAGAGTCACTCTCTTCGACGTTGCAGTAGGGGGCCGCGCAGGGGTTGCTGTCGATGTTCTGCCAGAAGGCGAGTTCGCCCTTCAGCATGTCCTGGAAGTCGGTGTAGTTGCCGTCAGCAATGATCTTGTCGACTGCAGCCTGTCCGGCGTACTGCGGGTAGAGGTACTTCATCCGCGGGTGCCAGACCATGCACACGCGACCGGGCGAGCACAGCGTGCTCGGCGTCGACCGTGACTCCATGATCGTGAAGATCGGGGAGTCGTACTGCAGGGTCCACGTTAGGTCGTCGACGACCGAGAACTTGGGCGGGTTCTGCGTTACCGGGTCACTGGCCCACAACGGTAGCGGTCCACCGAAGAGAGCGGGGGTGAGATTGACTTCCCAACCGAACTCGACCGATTCCATGTCGAGCGGATGACCGTCGCTCCACTTGAGACCCTCACGCATCGTGAACGTCCAGAGCGTTCCGTCATCGCTGACGTTCCAGCCCTTGCCGATCCATGGGAACCACTTCAGGCCACCCAGGGAGTCACGCCTGTTCCAGCTGGCGAGAATCCACTCGCCGATGTAGGAGTGCGGCTGAGTCTGTCGATAGAATCCACCGTACTCGCCGATGCCGTCCGGACCGGCGATGACCTCTACGTCGTCAGGAACGGGGAGTCTCTCCATGAGCGGAGGGATCTCTCCGGCCTTGACCAACTGAGCCGAGTGCGGGGACTCGAAGAACTGAGTCGGGCGAGGACCGTCATACTCCTGGTAAACCCAAACTTCGCCGGGTACCGGCTGCTTGGCGGGCTTCCAGGCGTGCGGGCTTCGGAGCGGGCAGTCGGAGACCACGTCGCCCAAGATCACGCACGATGCCGGGACCATTGCGGTCGGTCCCGTTTCAGGCGCTGGTCCCGATGGGGCTGCCGGCGCAGCGGGTGCTGCCGGAGCTGCCGGGGCGGGTGCGGGCGCCGGTGCGGGCACTGCAACCGGAGCGGGTGCCGGTGCCGGTGCTGGTCCAGCCGGAGCCGGAGCAGGTGCGGGCGCCGGAGCCGGTGCCGTTGTGCTACCACCGGTGTCACCGTCGTCGCCGCTGCTACAAGCGACCAGTGCCAACGCCAGTATGAGACCGGCGGCTACAGAGAATATAAACCTAGTACTTGGCATTCGATACCTCCTCTTCAGTAAAGCCAAATGTTTTCGGACCAATCTTTTCAGGCCGATTCCGAGCGACTCTAGCATAGTGTCCAAAGCGCTGTCAATGCGTCACACACCAAAATGAACGCATTTATGCAAGCTGAAACTCTATGCGGAAACCGCTTTCATGTTATCCGCAATCCGCTCCCGATTCGCCGATAACTCAGAGAGTTCTCTCGCCTCCGTCGATAAATACTACGACCGTAGAGGCGGATTCGGTTTTCGAGTCACGCCGTGCGGCATGGATACAAGTATCGACCTGCTATGGCAGTAGAGTATGCACTGATTTCCATATCTTGTATAAGAAATATGACAGGTTCAAGAACCTAAGCTCAAGAAGAGGGACGGAAACTTTTGCGCTCCCACATAAGTATGTATAATGTGCGCCATCCTTCACGTCATGCATTGTTGATTGCGGTATCGGAATGCAGTTCGGCTAAGTGGTTCGGATTGAGTATCCAGAAAGGATAGATACCTATGCAAAGACGTAACACGATCGGATTCATTGTAGTTCTAGTGGTGATATCCCTTGGTCTGATCGCGTGCGGGAGCAGCGACCAGGACGACACGGACACTGCGGCTCCTGCACCCGCTCCGGCCCCTGCCCCTGCTCCCGCGCCTGCTCCCGCACCTGCCCCCGCTCCGGCGCCCGCCCCTGTTGCTGTGCCGGCCCAGGCGCCTTCGATCATCCCGGCAGCACCGGCAGCCCCCGCCCCGCCTCCGCCTCCGGCCGCCGCCCCCGTGGCCAGACCGAACATACCGGCCACCTGCTACATCGAGGGACAACAGGTCACTTCGTGTCCCGAGGCAAGCCCTCACAAGTGGGAGCCTCCGGCAGTAGCCCCGGGCGACTTCCCGGTGTGGCATTACACCGGGCCCATGCCCACAAAGTTCTTCGAGTCGCCTATGTCGGCCGAGTTGGTCAAACAGGGCGTTATCCCACCTCTTGAAGACCGGGTTCCCGTGCCTGAAGACCGCATGTACTCCCAGCCGCCCGACCAGATCGGAGTCTATGGCGGAGTAAGCCGACTGAGCACGACGTTCACATTCCTGTCGGAGCAGGCCCTTTCCAACTTTGGCGAGCGTGAGGCAGACGGCTTCACGTGGCGTCCCTTCGTCGGCAGGGACTGGGGATGGAGCGAAGACGGCAGGACTCTTACGTTTAGATTGCGGGAGGGCCTCCGGTGGTCGGACGGCGTTCCCTTTACGATGGACGACGTCGAGTGGGCATGGACCGCACTCAAGGAGCCAAGGTACCAGCCCAACGTCCCCGTAAGATGGCGTGACCCCGTCACCGACAACCCCGTCCGCTGGGCTGCAGTGGACGACCTCAACTTCACCCTGACATTCGACTCTCCAGTGTACAACATCATGGAGGCCCGGACGAACAGGGGTTCAATCTGTACGGTGGGCGCATACTGCTGGTTCACCCCGAAGCACCACGTCTCGCAGTTTATGCCGGAGATCGTGGGACAGGCCAAGGTCGACGAGATGATGGCTGCGGACGGGCATGAAACCTTTGGGGGCTGGTGGGGATATCGAACATACGACATGTCTCGCGCCGACACGCCGTGCGCGAGGATCATGTGCGTAGGCGGAGTCGGTGATGAGAACGCCCAGGGCAAGGAGATCGGCAAGCTGACACGCAATCACTACTCGTGGGCGTTCGACCCAGAGGGCAACCAGCTTCCCTATGTCGACGGTGTCTGGATGTACCAGAACGAGAGCAACGAGGTCGCGACATTCAGAAAGATGTCGGGCGAGAACGACCAGCCGATCACGTACAACAACAACCTGGGCGACGTGCCGCTCTACATCAATAACATGGAGAGGGGCGACTATAGCGTCTACCGATGGCCGTCGTTCGGCGGCAACGACCGCGGTCTCGGCATCCAGCAGACATGGAACGAAGACCCCTACCTCGGCCGGCTGAACCGCACCCATGAGTTCCGACAGGCCATTTCGTACGCGATTGACCGCGCCGCCATCAACGATACGGTTTTCCTCGGCCTCGGCGCCGTACAGAACTTCGTACCGCGGCCCGACAACCCGTGGTACCCGGGCGACGAAGTCCGCGCCCTCCACACGCGACGGAGCACCGCAGAGTCGAATCAACTGTTGGACGGCCTCGGACTGTCGGCGAAGGACGACGAGGGTTTCAGGCTGAGGCCCGACGGTGAACGGCTCACTCTGCTGTTCATAGGCAATACCAATAATTCGTCCTACATCCAGACTCTGGAGCTGATGAAGCAACAATTAGAAGAGGTGGGGATCGAATTTGGCATCAGAAACGGACGGAACACCGCGCGGGCGGGTGAACAGTATCTCTCGTTCACGGCCTCGTCCTACAACTACAATCCGTGGATGCTGGAGGGGGGCGAGCTCTCGCCGTTGATGCGTTCTCACTCGGTTGGACAAGCGATTGGGGCGTGGTACGAAACGTCCGGCAGGGAGGGCATGGCTCCCGGCGCCGATCCTAACTTCCTGCCTCTGGCTCCTACCAACAATTTCGCGGCGGACCCGTCCGGGAAGCTCCAGGAGAACGCCCAGCTTTGGCTCGATGGACGACAGCACCCGCAGTTCTCTCCCGAGCGAGCCGAGGCGGGCAAGTTAATCTACCGGAACACGGCCGAGCAGATATGGAACGTCCCAACCGTGGCGTTCACCGGCGTGGCGCGCGGCATTGTGTTCAAGCGGAACAACATGCGAAACGTGCCCAAGACCCACATCCGTGACATCTTCGGATTCGCAGGGTGGAACTACTCATTCGAGGACGGCGAGGACAACCTCAACCATCCGGGCAACCGCTCGAACCTCTACCGCAGCGTGAGCTTCCTAGACGCCGACTTCTTCTTTGACGACAGCAAGTAGTCGACGCAAGGAGCTAAGGTAGATTAAGGTAGAGTCCCCGCTCGCTGTGAGCGGGGACTCTTCTCTTTACTTCCGTCTCTCCTCCAGTGGAAAAAGATTCAGATCCATTCCCGTCTCGCCCCCTTTGGGGGAGAGATTCAGAGAAGGGGCGTGAATCCCCCTACTCCGACGTTACCTCGTGTGGTCCTAGCTCGTCGACGACCGGACGCCGTTGGTAGTTCTTGCCCACCAAGCAGCTCATGCCATACGGTATCGTCGTTGGCAACCGACTCAAATATTCCAAAGTGGGTTAGCAGCAAGGCGTGCTCCGTTCCAGCGAAGGGCAAAACTTGAAAATCTCTGTGGAGAGCAACGTGCTCTTGTTCCAGTCGGATCGAGTATCGAACTTCCAGCGTATCACTGAGTTTAAAGGAGACCCACTCATCCTCGCCTGCGGCGAGGGAAGACGCACAGGTATCGAGACGCGCCCGGTGGCGGTCTCCGAATTGACAAGGAGTTCGACGTGAGAAAACAGCGCACAATGTACCTCGACGATGCCCGCCACTACTACCTGTACGTCTTCGAGCCTCCGATGACGATGGAAGAAGCCCGGCTTCCGGTGGACCAGGTAGCCGGTACGGCCGTAGACACCTTCGTGTATGGCGTCTCCTGCGGCGGACTGTTCTATCCGACGAAGGTCGGCAGCCAGTTCGGCGCGGTGGAGCGCACGGCAAGCGGGCCGTATTCGACCATGATGTCGAGGAGCCCTTTCTATGGAGCCTCCACCTGGAGGGCGTGGGAGAACATGAAAAGCCTGATGCAGCGGGGACTGGACCCGTTGAAGGTCCTGGTTGACCGGGCGCACGAGAAGAACATGGAGTTTATCGCCAGTCTACGGATGGGCGTCCTGGACCCCTCGGACCCCGCCCACATGGGCGCGGAGGGAGGCGACATGCTGGGTCACAGGGAGGTAAGGGACCTGCTCTTCTCGATAGTGGAGGAGTTGGTCTGCGAGTACGACATCGACGGTGTTGAGCTGGACTTCTCAGCTCCTCCGGCGTCTTGGGACCTATTCCGGCGCGAGCAGGCTCGGGAGAATATACCCCTGCTGACCGAGCTGGTCGGCAGGACCGCCTCGATGGTGCGCAGCAAGCAGAACAGGCACCTTGCTGTGGGCGCCAAGGTGTTTCCGACAGAGGAGATGAATCTCGACCGTGGCCTCGACGTGCGCTCGTGGCTGGGACAGGGATTGCTGGACTTCGTGGTGCCAGCGGCGTTCTACTACCCCTTGGAACTGGATCCCGACCTGCCATTGGACTGGGTTGTCGAGGCCGCGCACGCGAACGACGCGGCGGTCTATCCGCCCCTTCCCCCATTCTTGAACTCCGGGTCCGGGGCAGGGCACAGAGAGTACGCGACGACAAACATGTTTCGAGCCGCGGCTGCCAACTACCTCGACCGTGGGGCTGACGGCCTGCTTACCTGTTTTCTCCCCTGGCCGCTCGGTCCGGATCAGCGTGCGCTGCTGACGGAGTTGGGCGATGCCGAGTCCCTCAGAAGAGGCGACAAGCACTATAGCCTGCGCAAACGGAATGAAGACGCCGACAGGGTCGGCTGCGAGTACGTCACGCTGCCGCTGGAGGTGCCGTTCGGGCGTCCGGGCGAGTTGCACGAGATTCCATTCTACATCTCCGACGACATCGATCGAGAGACGAAGCGCATACGCCGCCTCGTGCTCACGCTCACCGTCGCTGAATTGGTGACCGCGGACCGGCTCACGGTCCTGCTCAATGGGGCGTCGCTTGAAGGCGAGAGGTGCCTCAGGTCCCCCAGGCCGGGAGTGAGTCCGTACTCGGCCCAGGTACTGGAGTTCGATCTGACCGAAGTACGCCCGCGCAAGGGGAACAACGTCCTGGCAGTGTCACTGGACGAGAGGCCTCCCGGTCTCGAGGTCGGCATCATGGTCGAAAGCGTCGAGATCACTATCGAGTACGGCAGCTATCCGTCTGCGTTGAGCCCGGCTCCCAAGAAATAGGCAGTATGCGCTCAACCGCTCCCGGCTCCGCACGCCTTTCACAATCTCGCCGTTCCAGCTACGGGACACCGCTTGGGGAATATAGACCTTGGATTCCTCATTTCGTTCCGCTTCATTCGGAATATCTCATGAGGGTTGGAACCCTCACCCCGTGGAATGAAAATGGGGTTGGCACGAGCCGGCAGGATCCGGGGACTGGATTCCGGCCTCCGCCGGAATGACGGGTGGTGGCGTGGTATCGGGGACGGGCAACCACAAGGGTTGCCCCTACGATGGGTTGGCTGGGGTTTATTTTCGTAGCAATGACGGATTTCGGGGCTGGCAAAGGCCCCGCTCATGCGAGTGGGGCCTTTTCATATTATTCCGGTCTCTCCCCTGCGGGGGAGAGATACAGAGAGGGGGCGCGGACCCCGATGTCCTACTCCGACGTTATCTCGTGGGGGCCGAGTTCGTCGTCGACTAGGGAGCGGTGGTAGTTCCTGCCCATGAGGTAGCGAATGTCGAGCTCGACGTCGCGGACGAGGGTCTGCTCCAGCGGGACCTTGTCCACCACGTCGTGGGTGATTTCGAGGGTGTTGTCTCCCTGAACCGGCCAGTATTCACTGTCGAGGTCGTAGATGAACCAGTAACCGGACCCTACGCGGTACCTCGGCGCGCTCATGCGGTAGAGGGCGTTGATCTTGCGGAGCGAGGAGTCCGGCAGCGTCTTGCCGTTCAGCTTAAAGCTGATCTCGTCGAGCTCCGTCATCCCCATGATGCGTACCCGGAGCAGCACCTTGTGGATGCGTCCGACGTCGTCCCACTTCTCAAGGTCGTCGGAGATGATGAGAGTGAATGACTCGGTCTCCCCTTCGTGCAGGTCGCGGGTGAGCTGCATGGACAGGCCGGGCTCCGTGACCGGGTCCTGGTAGCGCTGGGAGATGGTCGGGAGGGAATAGATCTTGTCCTTGGTCTCCATGACCTCCGGGTAGGGAATCTCCCGGAGCTTCTCGTAGAAGTCGGCCTTGTACGGCCAGTTTCCGAACCAGTGGGCGAGGTAGAGTCCGTCGACTCCCTGCATCCAGAAGTTGGTTGCCGCAGCTCGGACCATCTCTATAGTGCCCTGTCCGACGCGGTCGGTATCGGCGTTGCTCTGGATGGCGGCGAGGACGCGGGTGTCCTTGCCCTCTGTGGCCTCGACCAGCTCTCGGAAGTTGGACATGCCCGACAGCAGCTCGGGGCCGGAGAAGTCCTGGGCGATTATCACGTCGACGAGGTCCTGCTCGATCCAGTCGATGATGTCCATGCCGACGGAGAGGCAGCCCTTGACGCTGGCCGGTATACGGACGATGAGGTCCCTGTCTGCGCCGCTCGCCTTCACGGCCTCGGATACGCGCCTGATCCAGTCGGTCATGATGGGGATGCCAGCCTCCACCTCGTTCGGGTGGAAGTAGTATGGCTGGTAGTTCATCTGAAGCTCGAAGCCGTCGCAGTCGTAGTTCTGCAGCGTCTCCTCGATGATGGCAAACCGTTCGTCCCGTATCACGTCGTGCTTGAAGTCGGCGCACTGGTAGCCCTTGAAGCTCTCCGGGACATCACCCGCCGCGCCGATGTCGAGGTGCTTGTGGGTGAATCGGAAGGTTGAGCCGCGTGTGTCCGTCTCAGGGTCGCCGCTGCCCTGCTGCACCAGGAGCACGGGGTTGAAGGCAAATCCCTTCTCGTGGGCGCGGTCGGCCACTATCTTCAGGGGATCGTTGCCGGTCTCGATGAGGTGCTTGGCGTTCTGGTGCGCCCGCCGGAAGATGATGTGCGCCCAGCGGTCCTGGTTGTCTCCCCAGAGCTCTCCAACCTTGGTGTCGTGGAGGACGGTGCGCCCGTCGCCCATGCAGAAATTGATTGCCTGAATGGGAGTGCCGATGAGCTCGTCGACGGCCTGCTGGTATTCCGCCACCTGCATCGGCGGTTCGTACATATATATGAGCGGGTGCCGTCCGTCGTGGTAGAACATCATGGTTGGCTTGGAAGTCATGGATTCCCTCCTGGGAGTGGTGAATGGGCGCTTATTCTACACTTGTTAAGGTAATGCGTCAGCAAAGAACCTTGCCCGGTAATTGTTCAGAGTTGGTGAGGAGATATGCAGGAATTGTCTTTCTGCTGTCACTCTGAGGAGCGCAGTGGCGAAGGTCTACAATCTCTGCCTGGTTGGCTGACAGAGGTAGGCACTTGACCATCCATCTACTCTCCATAAACCTGCAAGCAGCCCCACTGCCGTCATTCTGAGCGGAGCGCAGCGGAGTCGAAGAATCTAAAGTGTCTGTCACAAGGTAAAGCGGACATAGAGAGTTCTTACGCTGTTTTCGCTCTTGGTCACGACAGAAGCACGTCGCCGGCTGTCTGGTCTTGCTGTTATGGATTTTAGATTCCTCCCTGCGCTCGGAATGACAGAGAGACGGGGGCGGATCATAGCTGCAAACCCATTTTACATACCCCTGTCAGCCCGCGAACGGGAGAGGGGACTGGATTCCCGCGTATGGAGACCTTTGCGTAACCCCTCTCCCGCTGAGAGATTGTTAGTGTGTGGGCATCTCCCAGCTTTGCAGACGTCTCTGGATTCCCTAGACTCACAAACGAAGTGCAACACCTTGTTAGGGTGTTGCCATGGGAAAGCATTATAGACATGTCACCATTGAAGAGCGGTGTGAGATTGCCCGTCTACGTTCCGAGGGGCACTCGGTACGGCAGATCGCTGCAGGTCTGGATCGCTCGCCATCAACAGTTGCTCGGGAGCTGAAGCGTAATATGTCACTGAGCCGCGGGTACCAGCCAGTGTATGCGGACCAGCAGGCACGTGCCCGCCGCTGGCGAGGATCACGGCTGGAACGTGACGATGCCCTGCGTGAAAAGGTGCTGGCCGGCCTCAAACAGGGATGGTCGCCTGAGCAGGTTGCCGGCCGCCTCAAGCTTGAGGCGGCCGGCAACCTCATTTCTCACGAGAGCATCTATCGGTTCGTATACGCCCAGTTAGCGCGTAGAAAGGACTACTCGTGGCGCCACTTACTGCCTCGTGCCAAGTCGAAGCGTGGCTGGAGAGGCCGAAAAGGAGGTAGTCCTGCTTCCTTCATCGCTCTGCGGCGCTCCATTGATGAGCGTCCCCAGAGCGCCGAAGACCGACGCACTCCCGGCCACTGGGAGGCTGACCTGATGTTGTTCAGGACCTACGGCCATGCGGTGCTGACGATGCATGAGCGCCACTCCCGCATCATCATTGCCGTAAGGCCGCCGGGCAAGGCATCCAGACCCATCGCCAACGCCATGTCTCAGGTGCTCGAACAGTTGCCTACCCAGTGGAGAAGAACTGTCACCTTTGATAACGGCACCGAGTTCGCACGCCATCATCAACTCCACGCGCTGGGGATCGAGACCTTCTTCTGCGATACCCACGCGCCATGGCAGAAGGGTGGCGTCGAGAACGCTATCGGTCGCCTACGGAGGACTCTGCCGCGTAAGATCGACCTGGCGGCCTTGTCCGAGAACCGGTTTACCCAGTTGATTCAGGCCTACAACAATACGCCGCGCAAGTGCCTGGGCTACAAAACCCCGGCAGAGATATTTCAAAACCAAGTGTTGCACTTGAAATGTGAATCCACCTTCCCGCCTTCGCGGGAATGACGTAGGTTGTGCAAAGGTCTCCTTTCGCGGGTATGACGGTAGTTTGGGTATCTAGCGGTCTCACGAAGTCTGAACAGTTACCTTATCCGTTGCTGTTCAGAGTTGCTTCCACTTGTATGGCCCCGTCGCGGGGCGTAACGCTGCTCACCATGAACGGCTTTTCTAAATCCGGTGACACGGTCAAGCGATTCGTTAGCCTCACCGCCGGAGTGAGTTTGGGTTGTATGCGCGGCGGACCTGGGGATTCTCCGCGTAGTAGCTGCGCTCTCCTTCGGCGGTGGCCAGGAAGCGGTTGAGGCGTTCAACCACTTTGCGATTCTTCTCGGCGTCACCCAGCTTGAACCCGTAGGCCATCACGTCGCGGGAGGCGCGGGCACGCACATTGGGGTCGTCGGACTCGAGGTTTTGGGAGAGGGCGACTGCGGCTTTGAGCATGAGCGCCCTGATCTCGGCAGTGGCCAGGGCGGCGGTCTCCTCGCGCTGACTCTCGTATGCCTTTCTGAAGGCGGGTTCGGTCAGCCAGCGGTGGATGGTCATTCGTGAGATACCCGCATTCTCGGCTGCTTCGCTGAGTGACTTCGAGCTTGTGAGGTAAGGGAGCGCAAGCATCTGTCTCTCCGAGAGTTGAGTCGATTCTTCTGTAACATTCTGTAACATTTTGTAATTTTCTCCTATGTCTTGAGTGGAGCGATGCGAGGTCGCTCGAATTCGATGATAGGACGTTTGTTCTTATGTGTCAACTCGGGGTTTCGGCAAGGGGGTTGGGGATTCCCCGGTTCGGGAATGACCGGAGGAGGTCGGCGGTTCGGCCTACATAGCGAGTGATGAAATGACGGGCGGCATTTGGTGTGTGACAGTGAACGAAGATGGATTCTCGCCTGCGCGGGAATGACGGGTGGACTGGGGTGAGGGTGAATGACGGTTGGATTGGTGTGGGGGTGAGGGACGTTCACTTCAACGACTCTGAACGCGAGTGTTCAGTCTTGTTGAGAGGAACACCCTCACCCCCTGCCTGCGCAGGGACAGGCTCTAGCCCTCTCCCACGAACGGGAGAGGGGACTAGATTCCCGCCCCGTATCGTGGTACGGGGTGACGTTCCTGCGCGGGATTGGTGTGAGGGCGAGGGACGTTCACCTCAACGACTCTGAACACTTACACTTACCCACGGCCCGCACAGGCTGGTATCATGTTTGGGCGAACATGAGGATATCCCTTGAACGCACGGCGTGGATTCTCGCACTCGTTGGAGTGGCGCTTTTCATTGTGGGAGGCGCGCTTTCAAATGACATGGTGAGCAGGGCCGGCCTGATCGCCGCTCTGACCGGAGTGGTCTGGGCTATTGGCCTGAGGGCCCGGCGATAGACGGGGGATATTCAAGAAAGAGAGGGACGGATGGGATACGCAGAGACTGACTCGGTGGAAGCAGGGAAGAAGTTCACGTCGCCGAGCGGCATGGCCGTCGAGACGACGGGCACGACCGTTCTCGTCGACAGCCATGATATGTATGTCCACGAGGTGGAGATACTCGAAGGAGTCGGTGAGGGCAATAAATTCCTATTGAACTTGGACGTGGCGGAAGAAGCCTAGCCGAGCCTCTACGCCGTTCCCGCGTCCCCTCCTGGGACGCCCTTCATTGCTTCGCCGACAAACCGAAGCACCTCTTCGCGCATGAGGCCATAGTTGTAGAAGAGCGCGCCCGCCGCGCCTGCGTTCGCCGCCGCCATCGTGCGCTCCACAAGCGGGGCGGCCTCGGTGATGTTGCCGGGACCCACGGGCACGAATACCTCGCCTCCCGGCGCAATCATGTCCAAGTAGGCTCGCATCTGCGCTTTTGCGTCGTCCTCGTTCGTGGGGAGACCCGTCGTGAGGCGGTCTATGTGCTGGTTTATGCGAGGCTCCAGCCCGTTGGTGTCGGTCCTTATCCCCTGTGTGAGGTAGTCCGACTGCACCTTGCCCCCGCCCTTCCTGATGACCTCGGCGACGCGCAGCCACAGGCTTGTCGTGTGTGCGTTCAGCACGTCGAGGTATTCTCGTAAACGACCGTCGAAGGCATTCGCCAGCCACTCGGCGTCTGCCGATTCTTGCAGATCGCTCTCGGTCGGTATCCTCGCGAGTTCGACTCGGAGCCAAGCGTCCACTTCCCTTCGGAAACTCGCCGCGTCCATGCCTGCTTCCTCGGCGTTACGCATGGAGGCGGGATTGAAGCAGACGCCGAGAAGGAACTGGCAGCGCTCGGTGATGTCCCCTTGAAACTTGTTCTTAAGCATTCCGTGACGCCACATCTGTCGCTGGAGCGCCTCGACGCGGACGGCGTGCGGTTTGAAGCGGTCCATCACCTCCTGCGTGAGGGCGACGGCGAACTCCTGCGCGTCACTCGACGACGGGCTGATCTGTCCGATATACGGCGTCCCGAACACGTCGTGCTTGGCAATCTCAGGGTGCTTCTCGGTGAGGTGGTGGTTGAAGAAGTAGACGTTCCACGCAGAAAAGACGAGACCCCTGCGGTTGATGGCGTCGACAAGGCGCTCAAAGTAGTCGGGCGTGGTCACGCTCGGGCTGACGTAGGGCTTGAGCGAGGTGTCCTCGTAGCGGGAAAGCTCCGGCGTGTAATAGACGGCGCCCTTCTCGCCAAAACGTATGGGAGACTTGGGGTTGTGCGGGAGGAAGTAGTTGGAGACATGGTAGCTCGGCGCAAGCTGGATCTCCGTGCACCCCGTCAGGTCTACTATCCGGTCGAGGGCCTGGTCGACGCCCTCGTCGGACAAGTCCCAGGGGTAGGTGTAGAGTGCGCCTGTGAAGCCGCTATTAGGTAGTGTTGACATTCTTGAAACCCTCTTCGTTTTCTCAACTAAAGTCGGCATTCCAAGCGAAGCTAGGAATCCAAAATCATCGCGTAGGCATAGATTTTAGATTCTTCACTTCGCTGCGCTACGTTCAGAATGACAGAGAACCAAATTGTCACCGCTGCCTGACACCCGATCTGGATTCCCGCCTTCGCGGGAATGACGGAGGTTATGCAAAGGTCTCCCACGCGGGAATGACGAGGAACGTCAATGTCCTCGCTAGTCGGTTCGTTGTTCAGATCTCGATAGGTTCGTCGACGAACACGGAATACGTCTGCGTCTTCGGCTTGTCGGCGTCCTCTGCCTTGACGTAGCGGATCGAGCTTTGGCCGAGCAGCCGCCTCGGCAGGATCATCACGCGGATGAATGCCGTGAGCTCGGTCTTGGATGCCTCCGCGTAGACTGGGTCGGGACCTGCCTCGAACCACGCCTCGCCGGGGAGCAGGTGCTTCGTCTTTCCGTCGACGGTCACGTCGAACTCGCCCATGTACAGGCAACGGATTCCCGGCCCCTGGTGGGTGTGCGTGTAGGCGATGCCACCGAGCGGGAAGTCGACGCGGTCGCAGCGCATGAGGTACTCGCCGTCTTCGTCGATGGGGATGGCCGCACGGAGCTTGGACAGGCCCTCCTGCCCCCTGGAAGATAGCTCCCATCGCCACAGCCTCGCGCCGTCATCACCGGCCCGCAGGCTGACGCTGCCGGAGTAGTGGCGCGCCTCGTTCGGGGTGATACCATCAGTCGCGCCGGCCGACTGCGCCTCGACCTCGCCCTCGACGACGTATACGATCCGGTTGGTCGCGGGTAGGGAAACTCGCTCTCCCGCATCCAACGTGGTCTCGATCAACTCAAGCACGCGAGTCGCCATGCTCGCCTCCGTCCCTGGCGTTCTGCCATTAGTCACGTGGGGGCGATTCGCGAATCGCCCCTAATCCCACGTCGAATACCAGCGAAGGCAAGACCACTAGGTGCCGCAGTTGGGACTGCCGCCTCCCGAACCGCCGTCGGGGATGCACTTGCGGTTGACGAGACTCGTCTTGCCGGACTCGATGGCGGCCTTGACCTTGTCGACGCCCTCCGCCGAAACCCAAGAACCCCAGATGTTCTCATGGTTCTTGAGGAACTTGATCGCCATGGCCGTCGGCTTGATTCCAATGCGACCCCCTCGGATCGACGCCGAAAGCTCGTCGATGAGGGCATCGGTCGGCTTGGCCTTCATCAAGAAGTCGACCACCTCCGGCGCCCGCTCGCCCAGGCCCGAATGCACGACGATGCGAAGGTTTTCATCTCCGTCGCGCACGGAGCCCAAGTCCGTGATCGCCTTGCCGTCGATGTGGGTCGAATACCAGCCGCCCGATGCGTCTTTGTCGAGCATCAGCACGGCGTCAAGTTCGCCATTCTGGAAGGCATCCTGATACGCCTCGCCCTCAAGCTGGACAAGCTCGACCTGGAAGTCGTAGGCGTAGACGAGGATGTATCCGAGCAGGGCGTTCGAGAACTGGAGCGGCTTGTCATCCCACTCCGCGAACTTGACCGCTCCCACGGACGGCTCGAACAGCGATGCCAGGTGCACTTCCTCTCGTGCCTCCACGGTAGCCACCGCCTCCTGGGGCGCCAGTGTGGGGAGCGGAGTGAAGGTGGCGACAGGGGCCGCAGCTTGGCCTGACTGTCCTCCACTCGACTGCCCTCCGCTCGATCCCGCTGAGGCCGGCGCCGTGGTGGGCGTGGCTCGCTCTCCGACGGGAATCGGGCTGTCCTGCGCCGGACAGGCCGTCGCAAAGAGGGCGAGAACGATCGCTCCTACGAGTATTGACAGGTTCCTACGGTTGACGATGTTTAGCGCCTTCATGGGTCCTCCCTCCTCATGTCCCCCGAAACAGGGTCTTCAGGCGAGTTACGTTCCATCCCCCGAGGTCTTTTCATCCAATATTCTTATTCTGCCAACGTTGGTGTATGGCGAATACTACCACTTGAAAAGGGTCTCGTCTAACTTGTCGGAGAATGACTTTGCTCACACGCCGTAAGGAGGTGATGCGGCGCACTCTCGCACAGCCTTCCCAATAGCTCCGAGGCAATGCGTCTCGCGGCGATCTCGTTGCCGCGTCCGGTGACGTGGACGTAGTCGATGTAGACCGGCTCCGCCGTGTCGACGAACAGGTTGTTCATGTTCACCACCGTATCCGGTGCTTGTGCGTCAGAGAGCTTCTCATCCAGGAGTGCGGCCATCTCCGCGCGGACGGTCATGATGGTTTTCAGGCCTGCGTACTCCATCTCCGAGTCAATCAGCGACTCTTCCGAAGGGTCCAGCGGCTTGCCCGTCGTCCACAGGCCGGGTTGGAAGGCGATTAGCGGCACGAAGTCGTAGGCCCGCGCCAGGCTGTCGACCATCCGGGCGTTGAACAGCCAGAGGTCGATGCCGCGCTCGGCGAGCCAGCGGTAGTTGGGCGTGGCATCGGTGTCATCGTCCGCGTAGACGATGATGTCGTCCCGTTCGAAGGGTTCGTCCTGTACGCGGTCGAGGATGATTCGTGACGCCTTGTAGAGTCCGGTCGAGCGCGCGAACCAGCCGAGAGAGTCGTCGTCGTTCCTTGAGTCGAACCGTTCTCGGATAGCATCGAACGATACGTGCGCGCCGGGGAACTCGGGCCGGAGTGAGGCAGCCGCGGCATCGTTCACGCCATGGTAGAAGACGACGATGTCCGGTCGTCTACCCGCCTGAAGCTCGCGCATGAGGTAGATGACTTCCTGCGTGGATACGAAGCCGCGCCTGCCGAGGTTTCTCACCGTGGCTTCGATACCCAGCGTTTCATTGAAATGAGCGGCCAGGTGGCTGGGAATGGTCTCGCCGTCAGGCGCGCCGACGCCCCAGACGGCTGAGCCGCCGAACATCCAGATTTGGAGGGAATCTTCGCTCTCGGAGTTACCTACGGTACGTCGCGAGCCGGATAGATCGATGGTCGTGTATTCGCCACGGTAGGGCCTGCGCTTCCAGATCGTGTACGGCTCATATACGGTGCGGTCGCTCTTGCGCACCTCTTCGAGCAGGGCGCGGGGATCGTAGTCGACGCCGTGGTAGGCCGGGAGACTCGCCCGGAGGTCGTCATCGGCAAGGAGTTGGTCCGACGGTGGCTCAAAATACCGTTCGTCGACGGCTGCGGCCACACGACCGACGAGGTCTGCGGCGACGATAGCCACGACGCTCAGCCCCACGAGCGCGAGCGCGGTCTTCAGCTTCTGCCCCATCGCCTGCGTCGCTCCTCCCCTAGCGCACCGTTATGCCCCCCGTCATGCCGAGTGTCTCGTGTGGTGTACATACCAATTCATACGTCCCGGGCTCGTCGAAGGTGTAGGTCAGGGCCTTCGACTTCCAAGCGTCGACGTGAACGTCGATATCCAGATCAGGGACGGTGAAGGTGTGGAACTCGCCTTCGGAGGTCATTATGAATGTCACCTGTTGGCCTTGCACGAAGGTGAAATCGGCTGGGTCGTAGACGTACTCGCCGCTCTTGCCGGGATCCTCCATGTTCACCTCCACTCGCAGGCCGAAGTGGCGGAGTTCCTCCGTGCCCTGACTGGACGTCCCTCCGCAGGCGGTGAGGAGGAGGATGCCTAAGGCAAACACCAACGATCCAAAATGACCGCCTCCACGTTTCAGGATAAGGCCTATGCTTCGTGAACTGTTTGGCAATCTCTGTAGTGTCGTTTCGGGCGGATGAGGCAGGCAGTTTCGGCGAACGCTTGGGAACGCCCGCAACTCTATTATAGACTTGTGACGTGTAGACTGTAGGCGAGTGGGAGACGAGCCGACATGACCTCTGACGCAAAGCAGGAACGAAAGACCGTCCTCGTCGTGGAGGACGAGGACAACCTTCTCGCGCCACTAACCTACAACCTCGAACGCGAAGGGTATCGCGTCATCACGGCGACCGACGGGGGAGAGGGTCTGGAGTTCGCGCGGCAGGAGTCGCCCGACATCGTCATCCTCGACATCATGCTGCCGACGATGGACGGCATCCAGGTCTGCCGAATCCTGCGCAGCGAGAGCGCGGTGCCTATCCTCATGCTCACGGCCAAGGGCGAGGAACTCGATAAGGTGTTGGGCCTCGAGATAGGCGCCGACGACTACATGACCAAGCCGTTCAGCATGAGGGAGCTTCTCGCGCGCGTGAAGGCGATGCTCCGGCGCGCAGCACTTGGCGCCGCCGCGTCCGATGGCAGTTCGGAGAATGGAGTCATCACGTCGGGCGATCTGCGAATTGAGACGGAAGCTAGGCAGGCCTTCCTCGGCGGGGACGCCATTGGGCTAAAACCCAAGGAGTTCGATCTCCTGGCGCTCTTTGCCGAAAATCCCAGGAGGGCGTTCACACGGGACGACATCCTCGAAAGGATCTGGGGCGGAAAGGACAATATCGACCGTCGGACCGTCGACGTGCATGTGCGCTGGATTCGGCAGAGGCTCGGAGAGGGGGACGGTGCCCCCCGCAGGATTATCACCATTCGCGGGCACGGGTACCGGTTTGAGGGATGAATAGCACACGAGGACGATTGTGGCGTGTCGCGTTGGTCTGCGGCCTGGTGCTGCTGGCCCTGGTGACCGTCTCATCCGTCCTGGGCGGCATGGGCCCGGTCGAGGCGACCCTGGCCGTGGTGGGAGTCGCCCTTTCCTTTGCTGCCGTAGCAGCCGGTTACGTTGAGTCTCGTCGCTCCTCGATGTCGATAAGCAAGGTCATCGGGGGCCTACGCACCATTGAGGACGGAGACCTCGACTACAGGATCGAGACCGGAGAAAGCGGTGAGACACACGACCTCGCGACCGCTTTCAACCGGATGTCGACCTCTCTCACGAGCACCATGGGCGACCTGTCGGGTGAACGAAACAAGCTCTCTGCCGTCCTGGAGACCATGTCCGACGGTGTGATGGTCGTAGATTCGTCCGGCGAGGTGGATCTCATCAACGGAGCGGCGGCGGACCTCTTCGAAGTGGGTCTGGACGCTGACAGGACCACTCCATTCTCAGTCGGCCACGACCACGAGCTTCGTCAGCTTGTTGCCGCCTGCCGCAAGGCCCGGGAACCGCAGTACGCCGAGATCATCCTGACCACCGGCCGGCGCACGGTGAGCGCGGTCGCGACGCCGCTCGACGATGAGCCCGGCGGGGCCGTTCTGGTCACCCTTCACGATCTCACGGAACTGCGGCAGGTCGAGACCTCGCGCCGGGAGTTCGTCAGCAACGTCTCGCACGAACTGCGAACGCCGTTGTCGTCGATCAAGGCGATGGCGGAAACCCTTGAGGACGGCGGGCTCGACGACCCCGCCATCAACGCCGATTTCGTCCGCCGCATACACACCGAGACCGACCGCATGACGACCCTGGTCAACGACCTGCTCGAGTTGACCAGTCTCCAGAGCGGCCAGGCCGATATGAACGCCCAGAAGGTCGACATTGCTTCGGTGATCCGAGAGGAGGGCAGCAGGTACGTCCAGGTGGCGAGAGGACTCGGCATCGAGGCGCGCGTCTCCCTGCCGGACGACCTCCCGAAGGTGGTCGCTCAGGAGGACAGGATGCGGCAGGTGGTCCGCAACCTGCTGGACAACGCCCTGAAATTCACGTCGGAGAACGGGCGGATAGACATCACGGCCGAGGTGAACCTAGACGCCATCGAGGTGCGGGTGTCGGACAACGGCCTCGGCATTCCGCCGGAATCTCTGCCGCACATCTTCGAGCGCTTCTACAAGGTCGAGCGTTCGAGAAGGGACGAGGGGAGCGGACTAGGGCTCGCCATCGTCAAGAATATCGTTCAGGCCTACGGCGGCGATGTGAGGGTTGAGAGCCGTGTGGGCGATGGGTCCACGTTTTCGATCACCCTTCCAATCGCCGAGCCGGCCGAAGCGCCCCTGGTAAGCGTGAGTGCCTGATGTAGACCTGCCCTCACGGCAGGCGAGAGTACGACGGACAGCGCCCCTTGGTTGAGAGGAGGATGCTCCAATGCCGGAGGCCCCGGAACTGGAGGTCGTCAAGGGCTTTCTCGTCGAACACGCGGTCGGCGCGACCGTCGAAGCGGCGCGGGTCCTGCGTCCGAGCGTCCTCCGCTCGATGGCGGGCGACTTCGAGCACGATGTTGTCGGGCGCTCAATCGAAGACATCGGTCGCAAGGGTAAGTTCCTTACGCTGGCATTGAGTGGCGACCGCCTTCTGGTCATCAACCCCATGCTGACCGGCGGGTTCCAGTGGTCGGAACCCTCTGACAGGGTATTCAAGCGGACGTGCTTCACCATGACGCTGTCCAACGGCAGCGAACTGCGTTATATCGATGAGAGGCAGATGGGCCGCGTCTACTACGTCTCGCCGGACCAGGTGGAGCAAATTCCACAGTACGGCGAATTGGGGCCGGACGTGCTCGACGAGCCACTTTCACTCAGCGAGTTCAAGGAGCGACTCCGACCGTTTCGCGGGGAGATCAAGGGCATCATCACGCGAGGCAGGGTGATATCGGGCATAGGCAATGCGTATGTCGATGAGATCTTGTGGGAGGCCGAGATCTACCCATTCCGCAAGAAGCGCGACCTGAGCGATGACGACCTTCAGCGCCTCCTCGACTCATCGACACTGGTGATCTCGCGAGCGGTCGGACAGGTTCGAGAGGCGATGGCCGGCGACATCCACCGCAAGCGCCGCGACTTCCTGAAGGTCCACAACCGGGGAGGAGAGCCATGTCCCCGCTGCGGCACGAAAATCAGCCAGCTCACCGCCAACCAGCGCATAACGAGCTACTGCCGCAAGTGCCAGCCCGGACTGCTCTTGAGAAGGTGAATCGAATGCCGCAGTCGAATAATCCAATAGTTTAGGAACGTGAAACACCCCTGGGTCAACATACTGATTCTGGTTTTCGTGACCGTCGAGTTCATCAGCGGGTTCTGGGGACTCGTCTCCGGCTCGCGCAACGAGGCGGTGTTCATCATCATCCACCGTATCGCCGGGTACGGGCTGGTCGTCCTGCTGATCTGGAAGGTCGCGGTCATCCTGTTCGCGCTCCGCAACCGGAAGCGCGGTCGAATGGAGCGCACGGGGTCGCTGGTGCTGTTCGCCCTGCTGGTCATTACGCTGGGTCTCGGATTCGCGTGGTCCGCAGCTGGGCCGTACTATTTCCGCCCGCCCGCCGGCATCACGTGGAGCGGGGTAAGCTGGCACATCTACATAAGCGTACTGCTGATTCCGCTTGTCGTATACCACGCCATCACCTACATCAAATCGTTCCCGCTGCCGTTGACGTTCTGGATAGAACGGCGGTCGTTCCTGCGGTTCGCGGGCGTCGCGCTGGGGGGGCTGCTCTTCTGGCAGGCGGGGGAACAGGTCGTGCGCGCCGCCGGATTGAACGGCAAGGACCGGCGGTTCACCGGCTCATACGGGGCTACGAGAATAGACGGCGATTTCCCCGTCGTCTCATGGCTCAACGACACTCCGCCGCAGACCGACATCGACTCATGGACGCTGACCGTCCGTGGACTCGTCAAGCGCGACCTGTCACTCGGCTACTCCGACCTCACCTCCCACGACGAGATGACGGCGACCATCGACTGTACCGGCGGGTGGTACTCCGAGCAGGTATGGAAGGGCGTGCCGCTTGCCCGCCTGCTTGACGAGGCCGAGCTACAGCCGGAGGCGCGGAGCGTCAAGGTCACCTCCGCCACCGGCTACTATCGCCGCTTCACCATTGACGAGGCCCGCGAGTACCTTCTCGCCACGCACGTCGGCGACGGCCTCCTGTCGCGGGGACACGGCTACCCCGTCCGCCTCGCCGCGCGGGGCAAGCGCGGCTTCGAGTGGGTCAAGTGGGTGACGGACATCGAGATCGACGCCCGCCTCAAGTGGCTGCAGCCGCCCCTGCCGATACAGTAGCAAGATTCACCGCAGAGGGCGCGGAGATCGCTGAGTGGACGCTCTTCTTCCGCCTTCAGAGACCCTTGCATGCCCTCCGCACAATTCATTCCGAACGCAGCGGAGTGGAGTGAGGAATCTAAGGTCCAAGTTCACCATGAAAGACATCCATCGTGAAAGCATGGCATTTTAGATTCCTCCCTGCGGTCGGAATGACAGGCTGGGGCACTTGTCGCTGGGGTCCAGGGACATGGCTTCCGGCCCCGTATCGGGGTACGGGGCAAGCTCTTCGCCGGAATGACGGATGGGAAAGTTGGGCTTTGAGGCCACGTAATCGATTTCGCACATCCCGACACTGCCGTGATATATTGTCTGACAGATTTTCGAGGAAACGAGGCAGGCGCGGATGTATGAACATGACGTGCTGGTGATCGGGGCGGGCCTGGCCGGAATGCGGGCCGCCTACACCGCCAGCCAAAACGGCGTGGACGTGGCGGTCATTTCCAAGGTGTACCCCGTGCGAAGCCACTCCAACGCGGCCCAGGGCGGCATCAACGCCGCACTCGGCGACCGCGGCGACAACTGGGAAGACCACGCCTACGACACCGTCAAGGGCAGCGACTATTTGGGCGACCAGGATGCCATCGAGGTGATGTGTCGCGAGGCGGGAGAAGAGGTCATCTCCATGGAGAACATGGGGGTGATCTTCAACCGCGACGACGAGGGAAGGCTGGGCGTACGCTCGTTCGGCGGCCAGCGACAGGCGAGGACGTTCTTCGTAGCCGACTTCACCGGACAGGCCCTCCTCCACGTTCTCCACGAGCAGATTCTGCGCCTCGGCGTCCGCGTCTACGAGGAGTGGTTCGTCCTCTCACTCATCATGGAAGAGGGCGAGTGCGCCGGCGCGGTCGTCATGGAGATGAAGACGGGCGACATCCACGTCATACGGGCGAAGGCGGTCATCATCGCGGCGGGCGGACTCGGTCGCGTCTTCGAGCCGAGCACCAACGCCCTCATCTGCACCGGCGACGGCATGGCCCTGGCCTACCAGGTGGGAGCGCCGCTCATGGACATGGAGATGGTGCAGTACCATCCCACGACCCTCAAGGCAAACGGCGCGCTTCTGTCGGAGGCCGCGAGAGGCGAGGGCGCATACCTCTTGAACTCCGAGGGCGAGCGCTTCATGGAGAGGTACGCCCCCAACATGATGGAACTCGCCTCGCGTGACGTAGTGTCGCGGGCCGAGCAGACGGAAATCAACGAGGGCAGAGGCATCGACGGCTGCGTCCTCCTCGACGTTCGTCACCTCGGTGAGGCCCTCATCGACGAGAAGCTGAGCCAGATCCGGCAGCTTGGCATCGACTTCGCCAACGCCGACATGGCGCACGAGCCGGTCCCCATTCGTCCCGGTATGCACTACCAGATGGGCGGGATCAAGACCGACATCGACGGTCTCACCAACGTGCCCGGCCTCTATGCAGCCGGTGAGACGGCCTGTGTCAGCGTCCACGGTGGTAACCGCCTCGGCGCGAACTCCCTGCTCGATACCCTCGTCTTTGGTCGACGTTCCGGCGAACACGCCACCGACTACGTCAGGTCGAAGAATCACGCGAACATCGACGACCGTGCGGCGGATGCCGACAAGGCCAAGATTCGAGATATGCTCTCTCGCGACGGCGGCGGAGAGCTCTTCGGCGCGGTCCGACGGGATCTTGGAGAGACGATGAACAGCCATCTTGCCGTCTTCCGCAATGACGAGGGGATGCGTTCCGCATTCGACAAGCTTGGCGAGCTGCGGGCCCGCTACGAAAAGGTAGTCGTACACGACAAGGGCAAGGTATTCAACACAAACCTGATCTTCACGCTCGAGCTTGGCTTCATGCTCGACTGCGCGGAGGCCGTCATCCTCGGCGCGCTGGAGCGACCGGAGAGCCGTGGGGCTCACACCCGCACCGACATGCCCGACCGTGACGATGAGAATTGGCTCAAGCACATCCTGATCTCCCGCACCGAGGACGGCGAGACGGCGGTCGATTACGTTCCCGTCAAGATCACACAGTGGGAACCAGAGATACGCAGCTACTAGCGCTGCTGCGAGTCCCACCCCGAACACCTTCTCCCTGAAGACACAAGGACAACAGACATGGAAGTGACGCTGAGCGTCAAGAGATACGACCCCGAGTCGAATCGTCAGGGTTCCTACTACCAGGAATACGGCTTCGACATCGACGAAAACGCCACCGTGCTGGACGGCCTCATCAAGGTGCGCGAGGAGATCGACGGCTCTCTCGCCCTGCGGTGTTCCTGCCGGAGCGCCATCTGCGGCTCGTGCGCCATGCGCGTGAACGGCCAGGCCATGCTCGCCTGCAACACCAAGCTCAGCGACGTTCAGCCATCGAACGGCGGCCCCGTCGTCGTCGAGCCCGCTGGCAACATGGGCCTCGTGAAGGACCTCGTCGTAGAGTTCGACATATTCTGGGACAAGGTCCGCGCCGTCGAGCCTTGGCTCCAGCCGGAAGGGCCGGAGCCGGAGGCCGAGTACCTCGCTCCAAACGATGACATGCTCCACCTCGCGGGCGTGATGTCGTGCATCATGTGCGGCGCGTGCGTCTCCGACTGCACGGTGCTGGAGGTCGACGACAACTTCCTCGGCCCCGCCGCACTCGCCAAGGCGTACCGCTTCGTGGCCGACCCGCGAGACGACGCCGACAACGAGCGCCTCGGCGAGCTCAATGAGTACGGCGGCGTCTGGGACTGCACGCGGTGCATGCAGTGCGTGGAGGTCTGCCCGAAGGGCGTCGCCCCTATGGACCGCATCATGGCCATGCGCGACAAGGCGATGGAAGCCGGTTACACCAACACCTACGGCGCAAGGCACGCCATGGCATTCGCCGACTCCATCGAGCACAGCGGCACCTTGGACGAGCTCCGGCTCCCCATCAAGACCTTCGGCATGTTCAATATCAAGGAAATGCTCAAGCTCGCCCCGGTCGGCATCAAGGCGCAGCTTGCGGGCAAGCGTCCGCCCATCATCCACAAGAAGACCCCCGGCGTCGAGAACGTGCGCCGCATATTCAAGAAATTCGATAAAGTCGAGAACGATTAATGAAGTACGCCTTCTATCCCGGCTGCGTGTCGCGCGGCGCAGCCCCCGAACTCTACGCTTCCACGATGGAGGTCGCCGGACGGCTCGGCATCGAATTGGACTACGAGCCGATGAAGACCGCGTCATGCACCGGCTCCGGCGTCCTGCAGGAGAAGAACCAGAAACTGGGCGATACCCTGAACGCCAGGACGTTCGCCCTCGCGGAGCGGAGCGGCCTGCCCCTGCTGGTCATCTGCAGCACGTGCCAAGGGGTGATGTCCCAGGCCAACAAGCGCCTCACGTCCGACGCGGACTATCTCGCTTCGGTCAACGAGGACCTCGCCGAAGAGGGACTGGAGTACAAGGGCACCATCGAGCCGAAGCACCTCATGTGGGCCATCATCGAGGACGTGGGCATCGACACGCTCAAGGCCGCCGTGAAGAGGCCGCTGACGGGCTTCAAGATCGCCCCGTTCTACGGCTGCTACATCGTCAGGCCTTCGTCCGCCCTCGACTTCGACGACAACCCGGAGCGCAAGGACTCGCTCGAGCGCGTCATCGAGGCCGTCGGAGCGGAGGTCGTCGACTTCGACGGCAAGACCGCCTGCTGCGGCTTCCCGATCCTCACCATCAACCAGACCGCCTCACTCACCATGGTCGCCAACCACACCGGCGAGGCCAAGCACAAGGGCGCGATGGCCATGGTCACGCCGTGCCCCCTGTGCCACCTCAATCTCGACGGCTACCAGCCGCAGGCCTCCAAGATCCGCAGGCAGGAGCCCATCGACCTGCCGATCATCCACTTCCCCCAGATGCTCGGCCTCGCCATGGGCATCGACCCCCAGGCCATGCGCCTCAACAAGCACATCATCTCCACCACCAAGCTCCTGTCGGAGCTGGCCCTCACCCCGTAGGGCTTAATACACGACACTTTTTGAAAGGTGGTTGGATCTGCGATGAGGAGGAAGCCGTGTCAGCTTCCGAAACCTCGAAATCTGCTTCTAATATTCAGTAAGCGGGCATCCCATCTGTACCTGTCGGGAAAAGTGTCGTGTATTAAGCCCCGTAGGGGGGAGCCCCATTCCCGCGTCCCCACCCGTCATACCGGCGAAGGAACGTCACCCCGTACGACGATACGGGGCCGGTATCCAGAGTGGTGGGATTGAGGTTGGGCAGCATTGGCGTTTCATGCCAAGGTGTATCCCACCCGTCATTCCCGCGCACGCGGGAATCTATTCCCTTTGGAGGCCGCTTGCGGCGCCGACTATGGATTCCCATTTTCGTGGGAATGACGATTGCATAGAGGTCTGTCGAACAGGGAGAGTATTAAAGGGATCATCAATCTCTCCCGCGCCGGGGGCTGACAGGGGTATGTATTTGACCATCAGCCACTTTCCCTGAACCAGCAGGGAGCCCCCTCACTGTCATTCTGAGCGCAGTGGAGTGGAGTCGAAGAATATGAGATGTCTGTCACAAGGCAAAGCTGATACCAATTCACTTTCACGGGGCCGGATTCTGACTAATCGGGCTTTCTGGATTCCGGCCCCGTATCGTAGTACGGGGCAAGCTCTACGCCGGAATGACGGGAGAGTTAGCTGTGTCACAGCCAATTCACGGTGTATTCAAAGTGAATTGGTATGACATAGGGAGTTCTTACGCTGTTTTCGCTCTTGGTCACAGTTAGGAGCACGCACCGGGCTGTCCGATCTTGCGGTTGTGGATTTTAGATTCCTCGCTCCGCTCGGAATGACAGGGTTGCGGTGGTCGGATCATAGTTGCAATCCCATTTTACATACCCCTGTCAGCCCGTCGTGGGAGAGAGCCTGCTCCGTATTCGATACGGGGGCTGGGGTGAGGGTATGAGGGTAATCCTTCCCCAACTACCGAGAACGCACACCAACCCACGGACATTCCCGCGAAGGCGGGAATCCACACACTCTCCGTGCTCTCTGCGGTGAATCCTACGCCTACAGCACGCCCAGCTGCTGCAGCGGCCAGAACCTCACCCACGCACGTCCTATGAGGTTCTCAGCGGGTACGGGACCCCATGAACGCGAATCGTTGCTGGCGCCGCGGTTGTCTCCGAGGACGAACAGGAAGCCGGGCTCGACTAGCACGGGCCCCATGGTCGTGTTGTCATTCTTGATGATGTAGGGCTCGAGGAGCTGCAGGCCGTTTACGTAGACGGTGCCTCTGACAATCTCCACCGTGTCGCCGGGAAGGCCGATTACCCGCTTGACGAAGTCGCGGTCGGCATCTCGCGGAGAGCGGAACACGACAACCTCGCCTCGCTTGGGCGACTGGAAGAGGTACCCCCCGTCTTCGTCCTGTTCGGCTTCGTAGAAGGGAAGGACACCGGCTACACCTTCAGGGTCGAAGCGCAGGTAGAAGAGCTTATTTACGATGAGGTACTCGTCCTGTTCAAGCGTCGGCTCCATGCTGGGACCTTCGACGCGGTAGTTCTGGATGCTCAGGTGAAGAGCCATGAATACGAGCAGGGCCAGGATGGTCGTCTCGAAGGACTCTCGAAAGAGCACGCGAAGGGATGAGGCGAGCCGGAGGAGGGATGACATTGATAAGTTGTGTCCTGCATCCATTGTATCAGAGGGTGGATGCAGGATACGCGCATGCCTGTCCGGTTCTCCCAAGCACAAGGGCGTCCGAAGCAGTCCTTCCAACCTGCCCGCCGTGTGCCGGGTCCTCTTTGAACCCCTCCTGCGCCTAAACCGGCAAACGGAACCCTCGTCAGCCGATAGGATTGCCCTATATGTTGGGATATCATGAAATCAGAGGACTTCACCTGGCGATAACGTATGCAACCCGACGAACCACAGCTCGTTGACCGGAGCCGGGATGGCGACCTCTCGGCGTTCAACGCCATCGTCGAGCGGTACCAGTCGCAGGTCTACAACGTGTCCGCCCGCATCCTCGGCGACCGTCACCTGGCCGAGGACGTTGCGCAGGAGACGTTCATCAAGGCGCACCGGTCACTGGGCGGCTTCCGAGGCGGAAGTCTAAGGGCGTGGCTGCTGCGCATAGCTTCCAACCTCAGCCTCGACGCGACGCGGTCGCGAAAGCGCAGGCCCGCTGAGTCGCTCGAAGTCGCGAGCGAACGTCCCGGCTTCTCCCTTCCCTCCGACGCCCCAAGCCCCGAACAGGCCGCCCTCCAGGGCGAACTGCGCGACAAGATCCAGGAGTCGATCATGTCCCTCCCCGACGATCAACGCGCCGTTCTCGTGCTGATCGACGTGCAGGGCCTTTCCTACGATGAGGCCGCCGAGGCGATTGGAAGCGCTGTCGGCACCGTGAAATCGCGACTGGCAAGGGGAAGACGGCGCTTGAGAGACGCCCTCATGGAACACCGGGAACTTTTGCCCGCTCAATTTCGTCAGATAGACAGTGGACGTGCAAGCCATGGTTAGACTGTTCAGAAGGGGGGACCGGAGGCGGGAGGAACTGCTGTCGGCATACGTCGATGGCGAGCTCACCGCCGCCGAGGAGCGCGAGGTCGAAGAAGTCCTCGCCTCTTCCGAAGACGCGCGACGGGAACTGGCAGCACTGCAGGCAACCGTCGACCTCGTCGGGCAGCTTCCGGAACTCGACCTGCCGCGCTCCTTCGCGCTGGACGCAGCGCCGAAGAGACGTTGGACGCTGTGGTGGCCGTCCGTACGAATGACAGGACTGGCAACATCGGTCGCGACGATGCTGCTGGTCGGACTGGTAGCGGGAGATATGCTGAACGTATTGGAACAAGCCAGGTTCGGTGCGGACGACGCTGAGTACGCGTCCGATGAGTCGGCATTCACTGCCGCCGCGTCCGCTCCTGCTCCCGAGGCGATGGCAGGGGTAGCCATGGACGGCCCCGCAACCCCGGAGCCTCCAATGGCGCGTGCGGGAAGAGCGGCCATGGTCGCGCCCGCAACCCAGGAGCCGGAGTCCGCAGCCGCCGAGAGCGGTCATCAACAGGGCGAATCGTCTGCTGATGCTCCCGTTGCCGCCGCTGCTCAGGCTCTCCCTGCTGCCCCTGCCGCGGCTGTCGCCAAGCGGGTCGCTGAAGAGAGTGACTCGGACACGAGCGCTCCCGCCGCAGGCCGGATGATGACGACCGAATCAAGCGAGGAACCGGAAACGGCCGAACAACAGGCCATGGAAGACGAAGCCCCTGAGACGGCCGCTACCGCAGCGAGTGAAGAGCCTGCGGAAGCTATGCAAGGGATCGTGGCAGCAGACGAGTCGCAGGAACACGAGCCGGTCCCTAGTGAAAGTCCACCGACAGCAATGCCATTGCTTGCGGCTGAGGAAGCACCGGATGTGCTGGACGACTTCGCCGACACCGAACGTGAGGTATTCGAACTGCCGCTTGCGGAGCTTCAAATCGTCACGGCCATAACTATCGTGTTGCTGACCGGCGCGACGCTCGTTGCCGTGCTGAGGCGGCGGAGGTCGGTTCCATAGGCAGTATTGACACAGAGAGTATCGGGAACGAAAGACACAGGAGACCATAGGAGGAAATCGAAATGAACGTATTGAAGAGCATAGTTTGGATAATCGGGATGTGCGGCATCGTGGCATTCGCGGTCGCGTGCGGTGGCGACGACGATGAGGGTTACACGACCCTGCCCGTCTCCAACGTTGCCGCGTCCGCCGTCGGGTCGGGGGTGGTGAGCGCGCCGTCATCGGCGGCGAGTGTACAGCACCCGTCCACTTCCACGGTTGGGGGACCTGCGGGAACGGGCGCTGCGTCCCCGCCCCAGTACGCGACCGGGTCGACCAATGCGGGCATTTGGGTTACCGGAACGGGAGAAATGAGCCTCACGCCCGATATCGCGCTCGTGCGACTCGGCGTGGAGGTCACCTCGTCCACGGTGACGGAGGCGCGCGAAGATGCGGCGGAGGCCATGGAGGCCGTCATCGAGGCCGTCAAGGAACACGACCTCACCGACGAGGACATCCAGACGACCTCATTCAACATCTGGCCGCGTTACGAGTACCAAGAGGTCGTGAACGAGGGCGTCACCTCGAACAAGCGTGTCCTCACCGGCTACCAAGTCAGCAACACCGCCGTCATCAAGATCCGTGACCTCGACGCGGTCGGAGAGATCATCGACGACGTGGCGACCGCCGGCGGCGACGCGACCAGGATCAACGGCATCGACTTCTCGATCGAGGACCCAAGCGCCTACACGACGCAGCTTCGCGAAGACGCCGTGAAGGCCGCCCTGGAGAACGCGAACCACTTCGCAACCCTCACCGGCGTGACGCTCGGCAAGCTCGTCTACGTCTCGGAATATGACGGCGATGTGCCGATCGTGCAGGACTTCTTCGCCGAGACCAGAGCCCTCGCCTCGGCCTTTGCATCGACGACTCCCATCAGCAGCGGATCACTCGACCTCACCCTGACCGTCCAAGCAGGCTTCGCCATCTGGTAGCCAGCCCAAGTCGGGGACAATTGCAAGGGGGCGGGTTTCAAACCCGCCCCTACCATCTACGTAGAACTAGCGTCCCTCAGTCGCTTCGACGCCTTCCTCAGACCGCCGAAGCGAAGGCGAAACAGCCCCATCATGTCGTCATGCGCCGTCTTGACGATCTTGACCCGCGTGTCGGGGTCGTCCTCCCACCTCACGGGAATTTCGGCGATACGATAGCCGTTCTTCTCAGCCAGGATCAGCAGCTCCGTATCGAAGAACCACCCGTTGTCGACCACCAGTGGCGCCAGGTCACGCGCCGCCTTTCGGCTGATCGCCTTGAATCCGCACTGCGCGTCTCGAAACCGCACGAAGAACATCGCCCGTATGATGAGGTTGTAACACCGCGAGACCACCTCGCGCTTCAGCGTCCGGCCAATGACATTCGACCCCCTGTCGAGCCGCGTGCCGACTGCGAGATCGTACTCCCCTGATGCCAGCGACTCGATCAGCGGCGGTATCGCCTCAAGCTCGGTCGAGAGGTCGACGTCCATGTAGCAATGGAAGTCACCGTCGCTGGCCAGCCACGCCGTGCGCAGCGCCCTTCCTCGCCCACGCTCCTCCAGCCTCAGGTACCCCACCTCCTCGTACCTGCTGGAAAGCTCCTCGCACACAGCCGGAGTGCGGTCCGTCGATCCGTTGTCCGCAACGACGATGCGCCAGTCGTAGCCCTGCATCGACGCTCGCAGGAACCCGTGAAGACGCTCGATAGAGCCGGGAAGAGCCCGCTCTTCGTTCAACACGGGAATGACAAACTCGACGGTAGGGAGAGGGGACATGGTGGCGAGAGGTATTATAGCGCGTTACAGAGACTGAAACGTTGCGCCCCGCCGTCGGGGAGATCAGTCATCATTCGCACCTAGCGGCTATCGAGCCGGCGACCCTCTCAGAAACATTTGGCGGCGCATTCCCGCACAGGTGCTCCTTGAGCCTCTCGAACAGCGCCTCGGCGACGATATGATAGCCCGGTCCTGACGTGTGCACGTAGTCGATGTAGACCGGTTCCTCCACTGTCGAGAACACCTCGGCGAAGTTGTGGACGTTCGACGGCAGCGTCCCGTCCCTCCTTCGCTCCTCGACGATTGCGGACATCTCGGCGCGAGTCGCCATGATGTGCGTCATCGCGCGTATGTCAAGGTGCTCGGCGAGTATGCGCTTCTCCGAGACGTGTAGGGGCTTGCCCTCTGTCCACAGGCTGGGCTGCAGGGCGAACAGCGCGGCAAACCCGAACTCTTCGCCGAGAGCTGCGACGAGCGCGTGGTTCGCCAGCCACACGTCCACGGCCTGCCCGCCAAGGAACCGGAAGTTGGCGTCGAGGTATTCCGGTGTCGTGTCGATGTCGGCTTCGTCCCGATGAGCTCGTGCCGATTTCCTTCGTGCTTCGAGCCTGTCGAGGACTATGCGCGAGGCTTTGTAGATTCCGAGCGAACGGACGAACTCTCGCCGTCGCTCCGATGGGGCCTCGCCGAACTGGAAACGGTCGCGGATGCGGTGGAGGCTCACGTGCGACCCGGGCACTTCCGGCCAGTTGGAAGCCGCAGCCGCGTCGTTGATTCCGTCGTAGAAGACCACCACGTCCGGACGCCTCCCCGCCTGCAGCTCCCGGTAGAGGAATACGACCTCCTGCGTCGAAACGTACCCGCGCTCTCCCAGGTTCTTGACAGTCGTATCCACGCCCCATGCGTTCATCAGCCCCGCGAGATGGCTGGGTATAGTCTCCTCGTCCGGCGCTCCCTCGCCCCAAATAGTCGACCCCCCGAACACCCAGACTTTCAGCGCATCCTCGGCATCGGAGTTGTTCGTCGTTCGCCGAAAGCCCTCGTGGTCGATGCTGACGAGATCGCCGGGGTAGTATCGCCTGTCCCATATCGTGTACGGCTCGTAGATGATGCGCTCGGTGGCGTGGAACTCACGGAAGAGCGTGGCGACATCGTAGGCGGCCCCGTCGTAGGCCGCCGCGAACTGTCGCTCGTCGAGGGCGCCCGACACCCTGTCCAGAGCCGGCGGGCTGAAGAATCTGCCATCCACTGCCGAGGCCACGCGACCCAGCAGATCGACGGCCACCACCACCAGGACGGTCAGCCCCAGGATGGCGAGAGCGGTCTTCAGTCGTTCCGTCTTCACGGTTTCGTTCGGCTTGCTTTACGAAAGATCAACCGGGCGCGGGACGTCTACAGCGGCGCAAATGTATAGGCCACCGTATCAGATACGGTGGCCTATACGCACTTGCACAGATGCCTGGCCCCTTGCCGTTGGCAGCTGGGCCGTCACCCGACTCACTGCCTGCCCGGCGTTTGCCGCGCGAATTCGATCTGCTCCCGGAGTTGTTGGTCGCTGCTGGCCGGCTTCCCCGCCTCCAGCGCCTCCTTCGTCAGCGTGATCACCTTGGCGATGTCGCACTGGCCGGGGCCGGAATTCGCCGTTCTGGGGTCCTGCCCAACGACGTGGTTCATCAGGTCGCCGCACAGCGTCGACTCCACGTGGCTGATGTAACCCTGCCTCGGCGTCATGCGACTGAGCGCTTCTTTCTCCTCAGCCCGGATACGGGTGAGCGCAACGTAATCGGTGATCTGCTCCTCGCTCCAGCCGTTCGACCGCGCCCCCCACTCCGCGCGTATCTCTACAACTCCCTGCTCCTTCCCCTCGACCTCCACGAGCCTTCGGAATATGGCAAGGCGTTCCATGAGGTCATTGGTGGCCTCGTACTGCCTCGCCGCGTCCGCGTCCAGCGACCGGAGTCTTTCCACAAGCCACTCAGCGTCTCCCGCGTTCGTCAGCATCTTGCGGAGCTCGAATTCGTCTCCGGCATCCAGCTTCTGAGCCTGCACGGGGTACGGCTCGTCCGGCTGCGCTTTGATCGACTCCCATGCCCTCTCCGAGAACTGTCCGAGGCGAATGTCCATGTACTCGCGCATCAGCGACCCTTCGGGTATGAGGTTGTACGCCTCGGTGTATTCAGTCGTGAGAATGCTCAGTACGAACGGGCTCGTCCCATCCGGCGAAGCGCCCTTGCCCGGATCGACGAGGTCCTGCACGCCTGCGACGGGGACCCCGCGCAGCCCACCTTGAATCTTCGCCTGCGGGTACATTTGAGCGATCATACCCTGCACGGCATCGGTCCAGTCGCCGGGTGCGTCCGGAGCGAACTTCGTCGCAATATCTACCCATCCGTCCCGCGCCATCTCCTGCCATTCGTCGTTCATCTCCCCGAACAGCTTTGCCGTCTTCGCGTCCATGTAGTCGGCGATGTCCGGCACATCTGCCGGAATCTCCGCTTCGTCGACCGGATCGACGGACGATTGCGCGGCGGCAGGATCTACGTCCTTGCTTGGTTCTATTGCCGGGTTTGTGGTCTGCCCGCAGGCCATAGCGACCACGAGCATGGCGACGCTGAAGATAATCCGTATGTCCATTATCGGTTTCATGTCTTTCACCTCCTTGCTCTGCGCTTACCACCCCTAGGTTTTCCTGTAATCTCAGGTTACGCGACCCTCCCGGCGCCTGTAATCACACGATCCTGTGATTTTTCCGGACCTCTGGGCCTCCCCCTGGAGACTTAGGCGGTTCCGAACGCTTCCGCTCTCGGAACCGCCTAATGGTTTCACTCTACTTCTACCGTTCAACACCCGGCTTGTCCCTCGTCATTCGTCCCACCACCACCTGATGGGTTGTTGCCCCACTCATGCCATCCTATCACTACGTAGTAGCCGCAACTGAGGCCATTGACGTATGCGGAAGTGGACCTGCAGTTGAAACAGCTAGACGTATCGCCTGGGCCTCCTCCTTGGACGGATAACGAAGCGTGCAGGAAGTCCATCGTGCATGAGCTCCTTGTAACAGAAGCTGCCCAACCCGATGAACCCAGCCTGGTGTACTTGGTGAAACTACAGCTATTGGTCAGTGCACCTGTGTAGCTTGCCAGTCCATTTTGCTCTTCCGCGTCCGCATGGATCTGCGGAATGATGTCCCGAATGGCTTCTTCCCAGTCCTCGGAAGGGGCGATCTGCTTGAGGTGCGTCCACGCATCCGCCACGAATCCTTGGAACGTGGAATTCATTTCGTTGACCAAATCTTGGGACGATTGGTCCAAGTAGGTATCGATATTCTGGTCTGGGGCTGGTGGCGTCCCCGGCCCATCCGCGTGAACCACCGCCGTCGTTCCGATCACTGCCAGCGTCACCGCCAGCAGGGTCAATATGGTCTTGTGGAATTTCATTTTCTTCTCCTCTTTCTTCATTTACCCCCTAGGGGGGTCTCGAATCTTCAAGTTCGTCTCCTTTCGTCTTCACCTCCATCGGTGAGTCGGTGCGCCCCTGCCGGGCGGGAATGAGGGCCTCCCCCTGTCGCCGTCCCGCAGGGGCCTCGACAGGCGCATCGGGGTGTGTTGAGTCTCTCCATTTTTCGCCTCCTCTCATCGGGTGATGCACCTTACGATAAGGGGTCAATGTAAAATGGACGTAAAAATCAACCCCGAAACTGTAAAAATTTTGTATAAATTTCCACGATGCAGACGCTGGAGATCGAATTTGAGGATTTCCTCGTATGATTGTGATGTGAAGGTTCGTGGTAGAATGCCGACCGTCGTGTCCAGGTAGAGGGGCACCACGAAACGGACGATATGGAAGGGCCTTTGCAGGAAGCCGACGAGCTCAGACGGGAGATCGAATCGCTGCGGACGAGCCTCCGCAGCGCGGAGGCGGAGAGACGTCGACTGGCGGCGCTGGTGGAGTCTTCGCCCGTGGGCGTCATGGTTGTCGACGCCGCTACGAGGACCTTCGCGTCGGTCAACAAGGAGGCCGAGCGCATCCTCGGCATGTCCCCAGAACCGGGCTCCACACTCGTGCGCTACCACGAGCTGGCGATCTACAGCCGGACGGACGGAAAGCAGTATGAAGACGATGATCGTCCGCTTGCGAGGGCCCTCGGTCGCGGCGAGGTCGTGCGGGCGGAAGAGATCCTGCTGAATCGCCCGGACGGGCGGACGCTGACCATCCTCGTCAATGCAACGCCGATCTACTCGGATGACGGGAGCATCGTATCCGCCGTCGCGGTGATCCAGGACATGACGCCCCTGGAGGAGATGGAGCGCATGCGCAATGAGTTCCTGGCCATGGTGAGCCACGAGTTGCGCGGGCCGCTGACCGCCATCAAGGGATCCGCAGCAACCGTGCTGAGCACTGCTAGGCCGTTCAGCCCCACGGAAACTCGCTCCTTCTTCCGCACCATCGACCAGCAGGCCGATCTGCTGAGCGAGCTTGTGAGCAACCTCCTCGACGTGACCAGGATAGAGGCCGGAGCGTTGGTGGTGGACCACAAACCGACGGACGTGGAGGTCCTAGTCGATGAGGCGGTGAACACGTTCCTTCACGGCGGGTCGCGGCATTATATTGAAGTAGACCTGCCGCCCGACCTTCCGCGGATCTCGGCCGATTCGCAGCGAGTGACCCAGGTCCTGCACAACCTTCTCTCCAACGCATCGAAGTATTCTCACGAAACCTCAACCATCAGGGTGACGGCGTCGCTGGAGGAACCCTACCTGGCCGTCTCCGTGATAGATGAGGGACAGGGAGTGCCGGCAGATCAGCTGCCCCTGCTCTTCATGAAGTTCTCCCGCGCCGGACTTCGGGAAGTCCAAGAGAACGTCGAGGGACACGGCTTGGGTCTTGCCATCTGCAAAGGCATCGTCGAGGCGCACGGGGGCCGCATTTGGGCCGAGAGCAGAGGCGAAGGAACCGGAGCGCGGTTTACCTTCACGATCCCCGTCGCTCCCTACGGGGAAGAGGAACTTATCGAATCGTCCATCCCGGGCAAGAGGCTGATGGGCACGGGCGAGCAGGCCCGGATTCTCTCGATAGACGACGATCCCCAGATACTGAGGTACATTCGCAACACGCTCTCGGACGCCGGGTATCTCCCCATTACCACCGGCAATCCGGACCAGCTGCTCCACCTCTTCGAGATGGAGCGACCTCACCTCGTTTTGCTGGACGTGAGACTGCCCGGCCCCAGCGGGTACGAGCTGTTGAAGCGCCTCCGCGAGACTTCGGAAGTTCCGGTCATCTTCCTGTCCGGCAGCAGTGGGGAGGAGAGCGTAGTTCGCGCGCTCGAAATGGGGGCCTCCGACTACATCACCAAGCCCTTCTCCCCGACGGAGCTGATCGCGAGAATCGAAGCTGCCCTGCGAAAGGGGACGGCAAACGCCGTCGGGGACGAACGAGAACCCTATCGGATCGGAGACGTGACAATCGACTATTCCCGTCGCCATGTGACGGTTGCGGACCGTCCCGTGCATCTGACGGCCACCGAGTACAAGATGCTTTTCGAGCTGTCCTCCAACGCCGGGCGCGTGCTAACCCACGAGCAACTCCTGCAGAGAGTCTGGGGAGCGGACTACTCAGGAGATGAGGGTCAGCTTGTGCGCGTCATCGTTTGGAGGCTGCGTCACAAGCTCGGAGACGACGCCAACGATCCGCAGTACATCTTCACCGAGCCCCGCGTCGGTTACCGCATGGCGAAATCGTAGCCTGTGTGGCCTGAGCCTGTCGAAGGCCCCTCCACCCCCTCACACTGCCTAACCCTTTCAGCCCCTTCCCCGTTTACTCTAATATGAACATCGGGGCGTGCCCGCACGACCGCCGCGCGTCCCCACAACTTGTCAGAGGAGCCTCCTTATTGCCATGATGGACCTTGCGGGCGTACGCCAGATAAACGAGATGGTGGAGAAGGAGGCGCCGTTCGTCCACGATCTCGTAACCGAGATTCGGAAGACGATCATCGGCCAGGACCGGCTCGTCGAACGGGCATTGGTCGGACTACTGGCCGACGGGCATATCCTGCTGGAGGGTGTGCCCGGCCTGGCGAAGACGCTCCTGGTCAAGACCATCGGCGAGGCGATCCACGGCGGTTTCTCCCGCCTCCAGTTCACGCCCGATCTTCTTCCCGGCGACCTCATCGGGACGCAGATATACAACCCCCGTACGAGCGAGTTCAGCGTCCGCAAGGGTCCTATCTTCGCCAACCTCATTCTCGCCGACGAGGTGAACCGCGCTCCCGCCAAGGTGCAGAGCGCGCTGCTGGAAGCGATGCAGGAAAAACAGGTCACGATAGGCGACGAGACCTACCCCATCGAACCGCCGTTCCTCGTTCTGGCCACGCAGAACCCCATCGAGCAGGAGGGGACGTACCCGCTGCCGGAGGCGCAGGTCGACCGCTTCATGCTCAAGGTCGTCGTCGACTACCCCGAGCGCTCAGAGGAGCGTGAGATCATCGACCGCATCACCGCGGGGCCTCTGCCGGAGGTGAATCCGGTCATCGACCCGCAGTACATCCTGAACGCGCGGGATATCGTGCGGCAGGTCTACGTAGACGAGAAGATCAAGGACTACGTGCTCGACCTCGTGGTAGCCACGCGCGATCCGAGCGTGGCCGGTCTCGACGAGATCGGCAACCTGATCTCGTACGGGGCTTCCCCCCGCGCGGGCATCTTCCTGATCTCGGCGGCGAGGGCGCATGCCTTCCTCAAGGGACGCGGCTACGTCACGCCGGACGACATCAAGCAGCTTGCGCCGGACATCCTCAGGCATCGCGTGATCACCACTTTCGAGGCCGAGGCCCAGGAGGTTACCTCCGCCGAAATCGTCCAGCGCATCCTCGACAACGTAGAAGTACCGTAACGTCCCGACACCCTCACCCCAACCCTCTCCCGCGAACGGGAGAGGGGGTAAGGCAAGAGTCTGGGAAGGCTGGAATCCGGAGATTTCGCCCCGCGAGATCATTGTGAAAACATGACGAACAGCGACAACATGCTAACCAACGAGTTGATCGCCAAGATCCGGCGAATCGAGATCACGACGCGCAAGCTCGTCAACGACACCTTCGCCGGCGAGTACCATTCGGTGTTCAAGGGCAGGGGGATGGAGTTCAACGAGGTGCGCCAGTACCACCCCGGCGACGACGTGCGCACGATCGACTGGAACGTCACGGCGCGCACAGGAGAGCCGCACATCAAGAGCTACTCCGAGGAGCGGGAGCTTACCGTCATGCTCGTGGTCGACGCGAGCCGCTCCGGAGAGTTCGGCACGAAGAACCGCTTCAAACGCGAACTGGCCGCCGAGCTGGCCGCAGTGATGTCCTTCGCGGCGACGACCAACAACGACAAGGTCGGCCTCCTAGTCTTCACCGACAGGGTGGAGCTTCTCATCCCGCCACGCAAGGGACGGAGCCACGTCCTCCGCATGGTGCGCGACCTGCTGGTGTTCCAGCCTGAGGGCACGGGCACGGACATCAAGCTCGCACTCGATACGATCAACGTGCTCCTCAAGCGACGCAGCATCGTGTTCGTGATCTCCGACTTCCTCACCGAACCGGAATCGTACCGTCAGGCCCTCTACGCCACGAGCAGGCGGCACGACGTGGTTGCCTTCGACATCGACGACCCACTGGAGCGGGAGATTGCCGACGTGGGCATCATCGCCCTGGAGGACGCCGAGACCGGTCTGCTCCGCTGGGTCGATACCGGCAGCAGGGCATGGCGACGAATGTTCTCCGAGAAGGTGGCCGGTTTCGTCGAAGGGAAGAAGGAGGTCTTCAATTCCGCGGGAGTCGACCGCATCAACGTCATGACCGACAAGGACTACGTCGCCGAGGTCGCGGCGTTCTTCAAGAACCGGATGCGAAGGCTCTCGCAGGGAGTGTAGGAGTGTTCCCCGGAATCCCCATCTTCGTCATTCCCACAAAAAGCCTGCCCTGTACCGCGATACGAGGGAGACCTTTGCGTAACCTCACTGCCGCCAAGGGATTTTCCGAGAGAGGGCATCTCCCAGCTTTGCCATCGTCTCTGGATTCCCGCCCCGTATCGTGGTACGGGGTGACGTTCCTTCGCGGGAATGACGGTGGTTATGTAAAGGTCTCCCTTCGCGGGAATGACGGTGGTTATGCAAACTACTCCGAAAGCGGGAATCCATAGCCCTCTCAAGCAGCGATATTATGATGATCCAATATAAAACGAGTACAGCGTCCGGTCTGAGAAACCGGGGCCTCTACCTCTGCCTCATCCTCCTCACCGCCGCGCTCTTCGCAGCAGGCAACTACGGGACGGCCTTCGCCCAAGAGGACATCTTGTCCAACGTTCGAATTTCCCTGAATGTGGAACCTCGCAACGTAGAATTCGCCGACGAGGTCACGCTGACGCTCGAAGTCACCTACCCTGAAGACCACAGCGCAGTGGTACAGAGGCTCCCGGAGAGATGGGGCCCGGCGTTCGAGGTGCGCGAGCAGCCCCCTGCACAAACCGTTTCCAACGGAGACGGCACGAAGACTACGAGCCAGACGATTCGAGTTGTCGCGTTTGGCAGGGGCACTATCCAAACGCCCGATTTGAACATTTCCGTTCGAGGCCCTGACGGCGCCGTCGTGCAGGCATCAACGCTTCCGGAAGAAGTGATCGTGGGATCGGTCCTCCCAGGGCCGGATGCCGCGCCAAAGGACATCCAGCCCCAGGCCGATCTCTCCACACCCATTTGGGAAGACCCTGTCGCCCGGAATTCATTCATTCTAATTGCATTGGGAGGGCTGTTGGCGGGGGCTGTGCTTATCGCATACCTGATTCGGCGGAGACTGCATGGGACTCCTCTACCCATTGTCGATCCACGTACGCCGTGGGAGATCGCCATTGACGAGCTCGACCGCATCGAGCGGCTCGACCTTCCGGAGGACGGTCGCTTCAAGTTGCACTACACCCTCGTAGCCGACGCCATGCGAATCTATGTTCAGGCGATGTACCTCCGCGACGTGAGCCCAGTCGATGCCATCGATATGACGACCGACGAAATATGGACTGCCCTAAGGCGGTCTTCGCTCAGCTATGACGACGCTCGGCTGGTCAACGAACTGCTCCAAGAGGCCGACATCGTGAAGTTCGCCAAGTTCATCCCCTCCGTGACCCAGGCCTACGAGGCGTCAGGCCAGGCGCGGTACATCGTCGAGGTCACACGGCCCGCCTTCGAGCCGGAGGAAGCATCACAGAACGGGACCTACACTCAGCAGGAGGCGCCCGCGTGAGCGATCTGAGCTTCGGGACGCCGTGGCTGCTCCTCCTGCTGCCGGGAGTCCTTCTCCTTGCAGCGCTGCCGTACGTTTGGAAGCGGCAGATGGCCCCCGTTGGCATGAGATACGCCGACACGGGACTGGTGTCAGGCATCGGCAGCTCTCTGCGCCTACGGGTGATGCCGTTCGTCTCCGTCCTGCGCTTCGTTGCGCTCGCCCTCGTAATCGTCGCCGTCGCCAGGCCCCAGTCCGCGGACGCGCGGGAGGTCATTCGCGGCGAGGGTGTCGATATCGCCATCGCGGTAGACATATCCGGGAGCATGGGCGCGCGGGACTTCGACCCGAACAGGTTGGAGGCCGCGAAGGAGATCATCGCCGACTTCATCGAGGAGCGAGAGTACGACCGCATCGGCCTCGTGGTGTTCTCGCTCAACGCCTTCGTTCAGAGTCCTCCCACCCTCGACCACAAGGTTCTCCTCAGGCTGCTCGACGAGATTGACCTGGCAGGTAGCTTGCGGTTGGAAGACGGAACGGCTGTCGGCGACGGCCTGGCAACAGCCGCGAATATGCTCAAGGACTCCACGGTCGAGAACAAGCTCGTGACCCTGCTCACGGACGGCGTCAACAACGCCGGCGACTTCGATCCCGTGACCGTCGCCACCGCAGCCGAAGCCCTCGACATCAAGGTCTATACCATAGGGATGGGCCGGCCGAGCCGGTCTGCCGACCCTCAGCTTAGCCACTTCGGTGGAGGCGTCGTTATGCAGAGCGCCAACCTCGACGAGGAGACGCTCCAGCAGATCGCGACCATCACCGATGCCAAGTACTACCGCGCAACGGACACCGAGGCGCTCCGTGGCATCTATGACGAGATCAACGCCCTGGAGAAATCGGAGATCGAAGTCCTCCATTTCACCAGCTACCGCGAGCTCGCGGGCTGGTTCCTGGTACCCGCCCTGCTCCTCTTCCTGATGGAACTCGTCCTATCCCAGACCGTGTTCAGAAAGATACCGTAAGCCAATGCCAACCTATGCCCTACTTTCTATGCTCACCCAGCACCCAGAATTCAGGACCTAGCACCCAGAACCCATAAACTATGACCTTCGGCGCTCCACAATACCTATACGCCCTGATCGCGCTTCCGGCGCTGATGGCCTTCGTCTGGTGGGCCTTTTCACGACACGCCGCGACGGTGCGACGCATCGGAGACCCGGACCTCATCGAGCGATTGAGCTTGACTGTAAACCGGGGGATGCGAAGACGCAGGCTCGTCCTGTGGTTCATCGGCATCGTCCTCATCATCTTCGCCCTGGCCCGCCCGCAGTGGGGCAGCGACGTTCAGATCGTCGAGCAGCGCGGCGTGCAGGTCATGGTCGCGCTCGACATATCACTCAGCATGTTGGCCCAGGACCTGAAACCTTCCCGCCTCGAACGCGCCAAGCTTGAGATCGACGACATGATGTCGAAGCTCACAGGCGACGAGGTGGGCATCGTCCTGTTCTCCGGTTCCAGCTTCATCCAGTTCCCCATGACGTTCGACTACGCGACCGCTCGGACCTACCTTCGCCACGCAAACCCCTCGATCATCTCACGGCAGGGCACCGTCATAGAAAAGGCGATCCGGACCTCCCTTACCGGATTCAGCGAAGAGCGCTCAAGCCAGAAGATCATCGTCGTCATGACGGACGGAGAGAACCACGAAGGCGATCCCGTTGCGGCGGCAAGCGAGGCCTTGGAGCAGGGCGCTGTCGTATACACCGTCGGCTTCGGTTCGCCGGAGGGCGAGCCGCTCCCCATATTCGATCTGTGGGGCAACGTCTCAGGGTACCGGCAGGACAACCAGGGCCAGGTAATCCTATCGAGGCTGGACGAGGCCACCCTTCAGCGGGTCGCGGAGGCGGGCGGCGGCAAGTATTTCCGGGCTGTTGATCGCGGCGCCATCGAGGGCTTGGTCGACGAGATAGAGTCATTCCAGGACGAAAGCTTCCAGAGCGAGTTCAACCGCACGAAGATTGAGAGGTTCCAGATCTTCCTCCTTGCCGGCATCCTCTCGCTCGTCCTGGCCGAGGTCATGTCCGATCGGCTCTCTATCTCGCTCCGGAGACGACGCGCGACCGCAGTCGAGGAGGCGGGCCATGCGTGATCGAGGGGACGCGAGACTGGCGTTTAGTCTCTCCCCGGCCGGGGAAGAGATACAGAGAGGGGGCCCGGGAAATCCTATCAGGACAGCATTAGTACACGATATCCGTCATTCCCGCGAAAGCGGGAAGCCATACCACTCACCCGGTGCCAACATAACCGCATCGCACCGAATTGGCGCAATGGCCATCGCCATTCTCGCCCTTGTCCTTCTCGCCTGTACCCAGACGCCCGCGGATGTAAACAACGCAGGTCATGAGCCGTTTGAGCAAGCGGAACTCGAAGCCACTCCCGACGACGAGGCATTCGAGGCCTACGGTGAAGCCCTGAGTGCCTACGAGGACGCCCAACTAAGAGTTCCCGAAAAGGGCGAGCCGTACTATAACGCCGGGAACGCCCTCTACCGGATGCAGGAATACGAAGCGGCCCTGAGTGAGTACGACGAGGCCCTGATATGGGCGGAAGACGACCTCCGGGCGAAGGGGTTCTTCAACAAGGGTAACGTATACTTTGATATGGAGCAGTATCCACAGGCAATTGAGGAGTACAAAAGGGTCCTCAGAATCGATCCCGACAACGACGACGCAAAGCACAATCTCGAGCTAGCGATGTCAATGCTCCCCCAGCAGGACGAACAAGAACAGGGAGAAGAGCCGGAAGAGAACGACCAGGAAGGCCCCGAACAGCAGGAGCAGGAACAGCAGGACCAACAGCAAGAACAGCAGCAGCAAGAAGGACCTGAGAACGAAGAAGAGCAACAGGAAGAACAGCAGGACGAGGAGCAGGAGGGCGAACAGGGAGACCAAGAAGAGCAGGAACAGCCTCAACAGCAGCCCCAAGCTCGCCCGCAGACCGAGCCGATAACCGAGGAGCAGGCGAGACAGCTCCTCCAAAGCGTCGCCGACGACGCGGAGACCCTCCAGGAGCGGCTTCAGCAGGTCCTCGTCTCGCCTGAGCCCACGCCCGTCAGCCCCTGGTAGACATCAACGTGCGACACACTCGAACCATACGAATCGCCCTCGCCGGCATCTTCCTTGCCGCCGCGATCGTCGCCGTGGCAACCCCCGCCGTCTACGCACAACAGCAGCAGGACGTGGAGGTCACCGCCGAGGTCGACAAGTCTGAGCTTGCCGTTGGTGAGGAATTTACTCTCAGGGTGAATGTCAACGGGTCACTGAATCCCCAACCCCCCGCTATCCCCCAGTACGATGGCATCAGGCCCCTCGGGCCCCCATCGATGCAGAGGCAAACATGGGTCCGGAACGGCATCAGCGGTTCTACGGTTTCGTTCTTCTATCAGTACCGCGCCACGGAAGTGGGCAAGGTAACGATTGATCCGATCTCGGTCACCGTCAGCGGACAGACGTATGAGACGGAAGCGATCGAGGTTGAAGTGTTCCGTGGTCTTGTCGTTCCAACCCCGGTACCCGGTCAGGCCGATGCCTCGGCGGACGACGCCTCGTCGACCGACAGCAGCATGTTCGTGGTCGCGGAAGTCGACAACGACAAGCCGTACCTCGGCGAGCAGATCACCTTCTCGTTCAAGTTCTACCGTCGTTCGGTCCTCTTCCCCGCCTTTGGGAGATACGGGCAACCGCGATTCTCACCGCCGGGATTCACCGGATTCTGGAATGGCGAGGAGACCGACCAGCAGGAGTATACCGAGACTATAGACGGGAGGCGGTACCAGGTCGTTGAGTTGGAGACCATCCTCTTCCCGACCGTCGTCGGCACACTCGTTATCGAACCCGCTGGGTTGACGGTGCCTATCGATTTCTTCGAAGCGCCCAATTACCTGGAGACCGATCCTGTGGTCATCGAGGTGCAGCCCCTGCCTCCCTCCGCCCCCTCCGGCTTCACGGGGGCTGTAGGCAGCTTCGATGTCACAGCGGTGGTTGACGACACGAACGGCAGGGTCAACGAACCCGTGCAGCTCACAGTGACTGTGAAGGGCGAGGGGAACATCGAGACCCTCCCCGATCCCGACTGGCCCGTCTTCACCGACTGGCGAGTCTTTGAGTCGCCCTCAAATTCGTCGAGCCGCGTCTTCGAAGGGAGGATGATCGGGAGCCGCACCTATAAGACCGTCCTGGTGCCGGAGAAGGCGGGAATGCTGACCGTCCCCGAGATCGGCTACACCTACTTCGACCCCAGCGTCGATGAGTACGTGGAGGCCGTGACCCAACCGATCGTCATGTCAATTGAAGTTGGTGACGGGTTGTCTTCGCTGCCGTCGTCACCGGGAGGCTCGGCGGTCGAGCGCGCAGGGTCGGACGTGCGGCACATCAAGCCAGTACCGTCGTCTCTCGGACGGTCCGGAACGGTGCTGACAGGAAGCCTCCTGTACTGGGCCGCATGGACGGTCCCCCTGATTGCGCTTGCGGGAGCGGTGGCTTTGCGCCGCCGACAAGCAGCCTCGGAAAGTGGTCGAGCAGCCGCCCTGAGACGGAACGCCCTATCGAATGCTCTGGAGTCTCTGGCAAGGGCGGGAGAGTCCGGCGCCGACCCGCGCGTCGTCGTTGCCGATATCCTCTCGGACTACCTCTCCACCCGGCTCGATCTGCAGGTGGCCGGCCTGACGCACGAGGCGCTCGACCAAAGGCTACAGACCCTCGGTGTCCCGCTTGACCTCGCTCTAATGGTCGAAGGCATCCTGGGCGCCGCCGAGGTGGCGAAGTACGCCCCAGAGATAGGCGACTCCATGGCGGCAGAGGCGCACTTCGAACGCGCCGCACAGCTCCTCAAGGACTTCGACGAGGCCATAAGCGCATGAAATGGTCCCTGCAACATCTCGCCATTCTCTTGGCCGCCTTTGGAGCGTTTTTCGCTGTAGTTGGCGTTGCTCTGGCCCAGTCACAGTCGCCATCCGATCTCATGGAAGAGGCAAACACGCTGTACGAGCGCGAGGAGTATGCCGGAGCCGCCCAGCAGTACGAGGCCCTTCTCGACCAGGGATATGCCGATGCCGCCATCTACTACAATCTCGGCAACGCATACTTCAAGAACGATGAGCTCGGACGCGCCATCCTCAACTACCTCCGCGCCGAGGAACTCTCCCCGCGCGACCCTGACATCCAGGCCAACCTCGAATTCGCACGCGGCAGGACGGTCGACCGCGTAGAGTCGGAGGGCGAATCGCTCTTCGCCGGTGTGTCCGGCTTCGCGCGAGGCTGGGCTACCGCCGGAGAGGTGGGCGCAATTTCCCTCCTGCTCTGGTTGGTGAGCGCGGTCGCCATAGGAACGCTTATCGTACGGCGGGAATTACCTCGTAGAAGCGACGTACGGAACGGCGCAATCGTAGCGTCTGCCGTTACCCTCGTCTCACTCGCGCTGTTGCTGACCATGCTGTACGCCAACACAAACGACGACGCAGGCGTGGTGGTGGCCTCTACCGTCGATGTCATGAGCGGACCAGGCAAGCAGTATGAAACTGAGTTCACCCTCAACAGCGGCGCACAGGTGCGCCTCGTGGATACACGCCAGGGATGGGTGCGGATCGCCCTGCCCGGCGACGACCTTCAGGGCTGGGCGCCCTCCGACGACGTCGAGGCCGTCAGGCGCGGCGGCTAGACAATACACATCCAGTGATTCAACGTGTTTTGTATTGATGGGCAGCGACACTATGACTTGACAGGGGTGGGTTTGAAACCCGCCCCTGTCGTTTTGAACGCAATCCGCCCCTATTGCTAACCATCATTTTAAAGATTTCGGTCGTCGGGTTTGCAGATGTCTGCACACTGTGGTATTATCGTTACCCATAAGGTAATGAAAACGGAGGATGCTCATGCCGACTCTTATCCTGGAGCAAGAATACTCTCGTGGACATCACTTTTCGGACCAGAAGGCTCATGAAAGTCTTCAACTCAGATAGAGAACTCAAGAAAGCGTACGGCGATCGTATGGCGCGCACTATCCAAATGCGCCTTGCGGTTCTCAAGAACGCTCGGACACTAACAGTGGTGCCCACAACCAAACCGGATAGACGACACCAACTTGCAGGCAATCGAAAGGGACAGTATGCAGTGGATTTGGTTCACCCACACCGGCTCATTTTTGAGCCTGGACACGATCCTGTCCCAAAGCGTGAAGACGGAGGAATCGATACCGACAAGGTAACCGCAATCAAAATTATGGAAGTGACAGATTACCATTGATAAGAACACTCGATTGGCAACAATCATCTATCCCAAGAGGAAAGAGGGAGGTATTGATATCCGCTAAGTAATGCAAACGCAATAGCCGCAACAGCGGACTTTAAAATTTAGGGCACTTTGATGGCAACCGCTACCTATAGATATGAACCGGACTACGCCGTTCCACCGGGATGGGTGTTGGAGGAACGTCTTGAAGACCGGCAATTTTCACATGCCGAATTCGCCAGACGCTGTGGGCGGTCTGCGAAGCTAATCAGCGAAATAATCGCGGGTAAGGCCCCCATTGAACCTGTGACTGCATTGCAGTTTGAAAAGGTGTTGGGACTTGACGCGAGTGTTTGGCTCGGCATGGAGTCCGACTATCGACTCCATCAAGAACGTGAAGCCGAGAAACAAAGGGCCACAGAGCTAGACGAATGGTCGAAGGCCTTCCCGGTTAAAGAACTGGTGAGGCGGGGGATAATCTCAAAACCGTCGTCGAGTTCGGACAGGGTGTCCAGTTTGCTCTCTTTCTTCGGTGTGGCGACATTTGAAGCGTGGCAAAACAGGCAAGACCAATTGAAGGTTGCCTACCGTCACTCGCCCAGTTTCAAGAGCAATGATCTTGCCTTGGCAACGTGGCTTAGGCTTGGGGAGATTGAGGCAGAAAAGGCGGTGTGCGGAGACTATAACGAACCGAAATTCCGACAGTCCCTAGCGCGCATTCGCAGGCTGACGGCTACTCAGTCTGTCGAGCAACTCGATGAGGCTCGGCGCCTATGTCGTGAAGCGGGTGTGGTTCTAACGATTGTGAAACCACTCCCGAAGACAGCGCTCAGCGGCGTGGCTTGGTGGCTGACACCTCGAAAAGCAGTGATCCAACTGAGTACGCGACACAAGAAAGACGATCATCTTTGGTTCAGCCTATTTCACGAGGCAGCGCATCTTCTCCTTCATAGTAAGAAGAGGATATTTATAGATGGAACTAATGGTGAGATCATGGATGCTGATGCGCAAGCTGACAAATGGGCCGCCGATTTCTTGATTCCTCGTTCTGAGTGGAAGCGGTTTACGGCTTCATCCAGGTTCCCCAGAACCTACGTGAAACGATTCGCTCGGCAACAGGGGATCGCCCCGAGCATTGTGGTCGGGAGACTTCAGTATGAGAAGCACATCCCCTGGGACCAACTCAATGACTTGCGGGTGTCTCTAGCCTAGGGAGAAGTCATCTGCGCCCACGTTGAGTAGCTAGCCCTCTCCCCGCATCCCCGGCGGCGGGCCGCCACCCGGCCGCCTGCCTCCACGTCGGGGCCCTCTCTCTCCCATGCGCCCTCTTCCCGCCCATGCGCCGGGCCCTCCCGGTCCGCCGGGACGCATAGCCCCCGGTCTTCCCTCATCGCCCTGGCGACCACGCGCTTGCCCTTCAGGGCCGTCGAGGGACTGCAGTCGCGCGTACAGACCGTTGCGGGCCATGAGCTCGTCGTGCTTACCCTGTTCCGCTATTCGGCCTTCATCGAGCACGACGATCAAATCCGCGTTCCTGATCGTGGAGAGACGGTGTGCGATGACGACAGCCGTCCTCCCCTTCAACATGTCCGCCAGCGCCCGCTGGATCTGCATCTCCGAGTTTGTATCGACGTTCGCCGTCGCCTCGTCCAGAATCAGCACGTGCGGCTCCCCGACGATGGCGCGAGCGAAGCTGATGAGCTGGCGTTGGCCGATGCTCAGGTTCCCTCCCCGCTCCTGCAATGGAGTGTCGTATCCGTTCTCGAGTTCCATGATGAACTCGTGAGCACCAACCGCCTTCGCCGAACTCATGACCTGCTCATCGGTCACGCCCTCGCGGTTGTAGCGGATATTCTCGGCCACCGTCGAGCCGGAGAACAGGTACGGCTCCTGGGGAACGACGCTCACCTGCCGGTAGAGCGATTCGAGGGCGATGTCGCGGATGTCCATGCCATCGATCGTAATCCGCCCTGCCTTCACGTCGTAGAGCCGCAGGAGCAGCGAGACCATGGTCGTCTTCCCTGCGCCCGTCGGTCCGACGAAGGCTACGGTCTGTCCTGCCGCAATCTTCAGGTCGACGCCTTGAAGCACCGGCTCGTCCTCCTCGTAGTGGAAGCCGACTCCCTCGTAGCTGATCTCCCCCTTCACCGGGGGAAGATCGATTGCGTCATCCTTCTCCTCGACATCGGGGTCCATGTCCAGTATCTCGAAGATGCGCTCTCCGGAGACCATAGCGCGCTGGAGCGAGCCGTACTCCTGCGTCAACGTGCGGACCGGCTCGAAGAACCGCTGGATGAAGAGCGCGAAGGCCACGAGCACTCCCGGCTCTATCGTCTCCTGGAACACCATGTACCCGCCGAAGAACACCACGAGCGCCAGTCCCAGGGACGTGAGGATCTCAACCGTGGGGAGCAGCGCGGCGGACAGACGGCTCGCCTGCAGGTTGGCCTGGAGGTTCTCGACGTTCGACTGCTGGAATCGGCGGATGTTCGTTTCTTCGCGGTTGAGGCTCTGGACGACGCGGACCCCGGAGATGTTCTCCTGCAGACCGGAGTTCACCTCGGCGATCGCCGTGCGGACTCGCATGAACGACCGGCGGGCGAAGCGCTGCCAGATATTCAACGCGATGAAGAGGATTGGAATTACTGAAAGGGTGATGAGCGCAAGCAGCGCGTTCATGTACACCATCGCCCCGATTATCCCGATCAGGCTGAGAACCTGGCCCAGGCTGTTGACGAATATGGAGATTACTTCTTGAAGCTGGCGAACGTCGTTCTGCACCCGGGACATGATCCGCCCCGTCTCGTTCTTATCGAAGAACGACATCGAAAGCCGCTGGATGTGATTGAAGAGTTCCACCCGGAGCGTTCGCAGGACATCCTGACCCGCCAGCGCCATCAGGCGCATGTTCAGATAGCTGGATAGGAACTGCACGATCGCTATGGCGAGAAACAGCCCTACCGCCCAGTTCAGCCCGGACAGGTCGCCCGTCCGGATGAAGTCGTCTATGACCCACGCGACTATCATCGGCAGCCCGACGACCGTCACGGTGTAGACCATTGTGGCTATGAAGGCAATCGCAACGAGCGTCCCATACGGACGAAAGTACCCGAGCAGGCGCATGACGACGCGATGGTCGTACAACCTCCCGTCCTCGTCCTGGTCGAGGCCCATTTCGCCCATGCGACGGATCGCACCGGGACCCATGCCGCCGGAGTAGCCTCGGCCGGAATAGCCTCCTCCTCCCATCATTGTTGCAGCCTCCCGTATCCCTTCACTGGATGCATCACGTACACTCGCTCCTCTCCTCGCCGCAGCTGTCCGACTCTACCGAAGTCTGACGCGCCATGGCCTCGATCAACAGGTCCAACGCCGGAGCAATTTTCTTCAGATCTTCCTTCGTAAGCGGCTCCGCAATTGCCTCGAATCGCACCGCCCCCAAGCGTGAAAACCGGTCGAGCATCTCAAGGCCGGAGTCTGTTATCCGGCAGAGAACGACGCGACGGTCGGACGGATCGGGAACGCGCTCGACGTACGCTTTCTTCACGAGACGGTCGATCATGCTGGTTGCGGATGGCATTCCCCTGCTCAGGTGGTCGGATATATCCTTCATGCGCTGCGGGCCGCGACTCAGAAAGTAGAGCGTGCGTATCTGCGGCATTGTCATGTCGAATCCGGCCAGATCGTCCCGCATTCGCGCCCTGCCGAGCCTGGTCATCCGGTTCATGCTCGCGGCAATGCGGTCGATCAGCTCTTTTCTGTCGGAGTCCATCGCTGTCCTTTTAGTTTTACTAACTCGAAGTATCCTACCATGTCGAACCTTTCTCGTCAACGGGCCGTCTCACTATGGAGGATGTACGAAAACGTCAGGGCATTTCCAGGGTATCCAATGTCAATTTGCTTTGAATACGCCATAAATCACACCCGAACCCCACCGTCATTCGATCCCCTCTCCCGTCGTGGGCTGACAGGGGTATGTATTTGCCTATCGCTCCACTCTCCATTGACCAGAAAGCACCCCTGCTCTGTCATTCTGAGCGCAGCGCAGCGGAGTCGAAGAATCTAAAATGACTGTCACAACGTAAGGCTGACACGGAGAATTCTTGCCCGGTTTGATTGTTGGCCATGATGAGAAGCGCGGCACTGGCTGTCCGGTCTTGCGGTTATGGATTTTAGATTCCTCGCTCCGCTCGGAATGACAGGGGGGTGCTCGGAGTATCTGTGTTCTCAGTCAAGCCTTTTCTGCAGTGGTGGGTAGCCGCACCCAGGGTGTCCCTCGATGTGCGACTGCGTTGAGCACCAGCAGCAACTTGCGCATCACCGCTACCAGTGCCACCTTCCCAGTCTTCCCCCGCTTCCGCAGACCACGGTAGAACTGTCCCAACTCTTCGTTGTGGCGTACCGCCGACAAGGCCGCGAGGTACAACACGCGTCGCACTGCCCCCCGGCCTCCCCTGATCGAGCGATACCCACGCTGTGCGCCGCTGTCCCTAGACCAAGGCGCCAGGCCCACCAGGGCAGTCAATGCCTTTGCATCGCACTTGCCCAACTCCGGCAGATAGGCCACCAGAGAGGCTGCCGTCAACTCCCCCACTCCCGGAACGCTCCGGTAGAGCGCTGCCGTCTCCGACAGTTGGGTGTTCCGGTTCAACGCCTCGCGGTACTCTTCATCCATCCGGCCTATCTCTTCGTCCAGCCACGCGACATGTCGCTCGGTCGACCTGCGTGCGCCGCTACTGAGGCCCTTCTCCAAGCGATTGCGCTCCTGCACCCGCTGGTCCACCAAGTCCTTGCGCCTCTTGAGGAGGTCCTTCAACTCCTGGCCGGCTCCGTCATCGGACTGCCTGCGTGCCAGGTTGAACACCTCCCCGTAGTGGGAGAGCACACGTGCGTCCAGCACGTCGGTCTTCGCCTCGTGGCCCGCAGCGCGCGCGAAGTTGCGCACCTTGTTCGGGTGTGCGACGTGCACCGGCAGCCCGCTCTCCTCCAAGTGGCGCACCACCTCCCGCTCATACCCGCCGGTCGGCTCACAGACCGCCTCACTCGCGTCTTGGCTCGCTATCCAGTCCAGCAGCGCCGCGATGCCCTCGGCGGTGTTGGCGAAGCTGCGCACCGGACCCTGCGAGACCGACACGTCGAGTCCCCGCTTGCCCACGTCTATTCCGACAACTACTTTCATCCCTTCGGCCTCCATGCCATAATGTTGTCGCCCTCCGCACTTGCAATGCGGGCCCAGAGCCCATGTATCTGTTCGGAGCGACGAGTTCGCGCGGGGGGTGTCTTACTCCGAGTCGGTGCAGCATCCGTCTTCACCGGTGCTCACCCAATGACAGACGACGCGCCCCCCACGCATGACTCACAGATCGGCCGATCTGTGAGTCATTTGCATCATACAAATGACAGGGTTGCGGTGGCCGGACCATAGCTGCAATCCCAATTTACATACCCTTGTCAGCCCGTCGTGGGAGAGGGCTGGGGTGAGGGTGATATCCGTGCCTACCCTTGTCAACTCCCCGCCGGGGGAGAGAGACGGAGAGGGGGAGCTCCCCCAACCCCAAACATCCGACCCCCGCGAATGTATGGTAGAGTTGTTGCCGATTACAACGCGGAGGACGAGATGAAGATCGTTCGATACGAAACAGACGGCGCGGCGACCTACGGAGTGCTCGAAGATGACGGCTCGATCCGGGAACTCGTCGGCTCGCCGTTCGAGGACTTTTCCGTGGGCGACGCTGTGGCCGACTTTGACTCCGTGCGAGTGCTTCCGCCCGTCAAGCCCCGAAAGATCATCGGCGTCGGCCTCAACTACACCAAGCACATCGAGGAAATCGGTATGAACAAGCCCGAATTCCCGATGCTGTTCATGAAGCCCAACACCGGCGTCATCGGCCACGGTGACGCCATTGTCCTGCCCAGGGAGAGCAAGCAGACCGAGTACGAATGTGAGCTAACCATCGTCATCGGAAAGGACACCCGCCGGGTGTCGGAGGACGAGGCGCTTGAGTACGTGCTCGGCTACACGTGCGGCAACGACGTGAGCGAGCGGACGATCCAGTTCCCCGAAATGAAGATGGGCGCGATGCTCATAGGCAAGGGGTTCGACACCTTCTGCCCGATCGGCCCGGTAATCGCCACCGGCCTCGATCCGTCCGACCTCCGACTCCAGACCAGGCTCAACGGCGAGACCAGGCAGGACGACAGCACGTCCGACCTCCTCTTCTCCGTCCGTAAACTCGTCTCCTACATCAGTGAGGCCATGACGCTGCAGCCCGGCGACTGCATCCTCACCGGAACACCGTCAGGCGTAGGCCCAATGGCCCCCGGTGACGTGGTAGACCTCGAAATCGAAGGCGTCGGTGTCCTCAGCAACCCCGTCGTAGCCGAGGCGTAGTCCTTCATCCGGACATTCACGGCATATTGAATCAGGGAGCCACGATGCCTGAACCGCGAATCACGAAGGTCGAGTTCGAAACGTTCACCTACGAGCTTTCCGACCTGGGTCAGGGTGAGCACGGGCCGACCTATTCGCCTGGAAGTTCGGTCACTAACACCGCGCACGTCATCACGATTTCGACGAACGTCGGCGTAGCCGGAGAATTCGTGTTTGGCGGGTCGATAGAGTACGCCGGCGCCTGCATGGTTGCCGAGATGCTCGTCGGCCAGGACCCGCTCGAACGCGAATACATCTACACCAGCATCAAGCAGATGATGCGTCAGCAGGCTGAGATCGGTATAGCTGCCGTCGACATCGCCCTCTGGGACCTCGCCGGCAAGTACCACAATGCCCCGATTCACCGGCTTCTCGGCGGTTACCGCAAGACCCTCCCGACCTATCCGGCCAGCGTCCACGCCACCGAGCGCGACGAGCTCAAGTCTCCCGAGGAGATGGCCGACTTCGCCGAGCAGTGCAAGGAGCTGGGCTATCCGGCGTTCAAGATCCACGGTTGGGAGAACGGCGAGCCGAACCGCGAGGCCGAGACGATTCTCATGCTCCGCGACCGTGTCGGCGCTGACATGGACCTGATGTCCGACCCCTACAACGCCCTCCGCACCTTCGGCGACGCAATCAAGGTCGGCCGCGCCTGCGACGAGGCGAGATACTTCTGGTACGAGGACCCCTTGGCGGACGGCGGAATATCGCAGTTCGCGCACCGCAAGCTCCGTGAACTGCTCGACACTCCAATGCTCCTGACCGAGCACGTGCGAGGCCTTGAGGCACGCGTCGATTTCATGGTCAACGGCGCGACCGACTTCGTCCGCGGAGATGTGCAGTACATGGGCATCACAGCGACGATGAAGCTCGCCCATGCCGCTGAGGGCCTCGGCCTCGACATCGAAATGCACAGTCCGGGGCCGGCCCAGCGCCAGTGCATGGCCGCCATCCGGAACACCAACTACTACGAGCTGTCAGGCTCCCGACCGAAGGGGCCTAATTCCAACTACGTCCCCGTCTACGCCGACGACTACACCGATCAGCTCGACGACGCCGTGGACGGCCACTTCCCCGTGCCGCAAGGCCCCGGACTCGGCGTGGTGTACGACTGGGAGAAGATCCGTCGTAGCAGCTTGGGGACGAAGGTCTTCGAGTAGTCGCGGTCCAATCGCAACCCGCTCACCCTTAACGTCAGCTGATGCCCAGATCGAGTCCCTTCTCGAACACGAGAACCTCGAAGCCGAGCTTCCTGACCCTGGAGACCTCTCCATACCCCGCCTTCGAGTACATGCCGATTGCGGCGACCTGTCCGGCCGTTGTCTCCAACTTCAGACTGCGGAAGCCCAACTCCCTCGCGCACTCTTCCAGCGCCGACAGCATTTCTGTACCGAGGCCGCAACGCTGGAAGTCGGGATGTACCCGCATCCGGCATATCTCGGCGGAAGTGTTGGTCAAGCGTTTGATCCCGCCCATCGCGACGATGCGACCCTCGACAGATCCCACGTAAAACTCACCGCCTGCCTCTATATACTCGTCCTCAATGCGATGCAGGTCGTCGTCCCACGGGCCGTTTCCGGCGTGCGCTCCGACCTCGTTCAGTGCGACGTTGTGGAGTTCCCAAACCGCGTCGTGGTCGGAAGCCCGGTACCGCCGGACCTCCATCATCGGATCGCCAGCCGCCCGATCTCACCGGTGAACGAAAGGACATATATCTCGCCGTCAGGTCCCTCGGCGAAGGAAGCTATCTGTAGGTCAGTATTGGCAATCTCTGCCTGTCCGGTAACGCGATTGCCGTCATGCCGCAATGCCCAAATGCGACCGGAACAGAAATCTCCGTACACGTAGGCCCCGACGAGTGAGGGGATACGACTGCCACGATACACGTATCCGCCCGTGACCGAGCATCCGCCATCCCGCCCGTACTCCGCCACCGGAGGTTCAAGCCCTTCGCGGTCGCAGCCGACGTCACGGAAACACGAGGTCCCTTCCATGATGTTCCAGCCGTAGTTGCCACCAGGCCTTATCACATCGATCTCCTCCAGCCTGTTCTGCCCGACATCACCCGTCCAGAGGTCACCCGTCTCCCGGTCGAACGAGAATCGCCACGGGTTCCGGAGTCCGTACGCCCATATCTCCGGTAGCGCGCGTTCCACGCCCACGAAGGGATTGTTTTGCGGCACGGCATAGCCGCCGGTCTCGTCGAGAGTGCTCACGTCGATGCGGAGGATGGTTCCCAGCAACGTGCCCAGGTCTTGCCCATGCCCCCTCGGATCGCCTCCGCTGCCTCCGTCGCCAAGCCCGACGTAGAGGTAGCCGTCCGGTCCGAACGCGATGTGCCCGCCGTTGTGGTTCGAATACGGTTGCCCGATCTCCATGATGATCTTTTCTGAGTTGGGATCGGCGGTCGCGGCATCCGGCGATGCCTGGTACCGGGCGATGACCGAACGCCTCGGAGATGCGGCCGAGTAGTAGACGTAGAAGTACCCGTTGTCCTCGTAGTCCGGATCGAAGGCGAGGCCGAGCAGACCCTCCTCGTTGCCTCGGTCGCTCACCCTGTCACGTATGTCGAGGAAGGTCTGTGGAGATGATGGGGCCGGCACATTGTCGAACACCATGATCCTTCCCGGCTGCAGGACGAGATACAGTCGCTCCGGCAACCCATTGGGATGCGCCAAATACACCATGCGGTCGAACGAAAACCTCGGGAAGGCGTTCTCCACTCGTACGCCCGGCAGGGTACCGCCTGAGGGTAGGGGGGTCTTGGACTCGTCCATGTCGGTGCCGGTGGGTATGGGTGTCTCCGACTCGGCAGTAGCGACTCCCGTCGGTTCAGGGGTCTCCGATTCGAAGGTGGCAGCACTTTCGGCAGTGGCGTACGGCGACGGGGTCACCTCCTGCTCGGACGAACACGCCATCGCTATCACGGCAATGACGCCAAGAAAAGCCGTCCACAACCGTACTGAGACAGCCATAGCTGGTCCTCCGGCCCTATTCATTCACACGCTCCAAGCGCCCTCGATTCACGCCGAACCGCGTCATCTTCGCGAGGTACTCCGGCTCGATGTCATTCACATCTGCGGTGGTTATGAATACCTGCGAATAGTGGCAAATGCGCTCCATGACCAGGCGACGCCTGGGAGCGTCCAACTCCGAGAGCACGTCGTCGAGCAGCAGAATCGGCTGTTGACCGCGCACTCCACGCAAGTACTCAGCCTCGGCCAGCTTCATGGCAAGGACGGCCGTCCTCGCCTGTCCGCGAGACGCGTAGAGGCCGACATCCATCCCGTCGAGGACCAGCTGGAAGTCGTCGCGATGGGGCCCGCGAATGGAAAATCCCTGTGCGATCTCGCGGGAGCGTACTCTCCCCAGCGCATCACGAAGCGCCTCCCCAATGCCCTCGACATCGTTCCTCTCGCCGATATCGAAGCTCGGAAGATAGTCTATTTTCAGTGGGTCGCCTTCGTCCGTAAGTGTTGAGTGGGTTAGAGCGGCCTCTGCGGACAGGGCATCGAGCGCCCGATGTCTCCGTGCCACCACGACACCGCCCGACTTGACGAGTTCGCCGTCCCAGAACTCCAGATCGCCTGGACGGGAATGGCCGCTCCTGATGCCCTTGAGCAGGTGATTGCGCTGTGTGACGACGCGCTGGTATCGCTGTACGGCCCGCAGGTACTCTCTGTCCACCTGCGATATGAGGATGTCCATGTAGCGCCGTCGGAGGCCGGGCGGGCCGTACACTATGTCGAGGTCCTGCGCGCTGAACATAACGGCGTTAATCTCGCCGACGAGTTCGGACGCGCGGCGGGGAATACCGTTGACCCGCACATACTTTTGGACGTTCAGGCGCGCCTCCCCGTCGATGCCGGAAGACTCGTCGAGGGTGTTCTTGAAATCGACCTGGACGCGGACGGGACCGTCCTCTCGTTGGACTGCCGCGGCCACCTGCGAGAAGAACTCGACTCCCACCGACTCGCGGCGTATGAGTTCGCGTTCCGTCGAGGCACGCTGGGACTTGGCTATGACGAGGAGATACAGGGCTTCGAGGAGGTTGCTCTTGCCGTGCCCGTTGTTGCCATGAACGAGCACCATCCCCGGCCCCAAATCGACCTGCAGCCGCTCGTAGTTTCGAATATTGAGCAGAGATATCCGGGAGAGATGTATATCTGAGCCTCTTGAACCTGGACGCTAGTACCTAGTCAACATAGTCTTGATACTATGAAGCACCCTCACCCTAGCCCTCTCCCACGACGGGAGAGGGGATAAATCGGCACCTGTTTGATTCGATACATTTAAGTTGACTGAGTACTTAGGTTACGCCCGACCGCGACTCAACCAACGCGAGAAACTCGTCCTCGGTGATGACCGCAACCCCGAGCTTCTCGGCGTCGGCGAGCTTCGAACCGGCGTCTTCGCCTGCCACAACGTAGTCGGTCTTCTTGCTGACGCTGCCGCTAACGGCCCCGCCCATGTCCTTGATCCTGCCCGTGATGTCAGAGCGGCTGAACCGCTCCAGTCTGCCGGTGACGACGAATCGAAGGCCATCAAGCACCTGCTCCACGGGTTCCTCGCCCTGCTCGGCCTCCATCGTGACGCCTACGGTGCGCAGCTTGTCGATGACGGCGCGATTCGACTCGTTGCCGAAGTAGGCGACGACGGCCTCGGCGATCTTCGGGCCGATGGACTGCACGGCTTCAAGGTCTTCCTGGCTTGCGTTCATCAGCGCGTCGATGTTCGGGAAGTGCCGCGCAAGAAGTTCGGCCACCTCACCGCCGACGTGCTGTATCCCGACCGCCACGAGGACGCGGGAAAAGGGTTGTGACTTCGATGCCTCGATGGCGGCCAGAAGGTTGGCGACGCTCGTCTCGCCGAAGCGGTCGAGTACCAGCAGGTCGTCCTTGTTGAGCGTGTACAAGTCGGCGACCTGCTTGATCAGGCCCCTTTCGAGCAGGATGGTGGTCTGCTTGATGCCCAGTCCCTCGATGTCCATGGCACCCTTGCTTACGAAGTGCTCCAGGAGGCGCACGAGCTGTGCCGGACAGGCGGCGTTCACGCAGAGATGCGCCGCCTCGCCCTCCGCACGGACCACCGGCTCGCCGCAGCTTGGGCACATCTCCGGCATCTCAAACGCCTGCTCGTCGCCGGTGCGCTTGCTGACGACCGACGAAACGACCTGTGGAATAACTTCCCCGGCGCGCTCGACGACCACCCAATCTCCCATTCGGAGGTCCTTCGACGCAATGTAGTCGGCGTTGTGCAACGTTGCCTGCCGGACCGTGACGCCGTTGATGTTGACGGGTTCCAGAACGGCGTAGGGATTGATGCTTCCCGTCCTGCCTACGTTGACCGCTATATCGAGTAGCTGCGTGGTGGCCTGAGTGGCAGGGAACTTGTAGGCGACAGCCCAGCGCGGCTCGCGGCCAACGACTCCCAGATGTCGCTGGTAGTCGAGCCGGTTGACCTTCACCACCACGCCGTCACAGCCGTAATCGAGGTCCTCCCAGCCGTCGACCCACGCCTTGCAGTAGTCAAGCGCCTCTTCGGGAGTGTGAACGAGGCTGCTGTGGGGGTTTGTCTTGAAGCCGAGCCCGGCTAACGCTTCGATGGTCTCCCAGTGAGTATCGAACTTCATCGGCTCAGCGTAGCCCAGGGTGTAGACGTAGATGTCGAGGGGACGTTCGGCCGTGGTGCGCGGGTCGAGCTGCCGGACGGAGCCAGCGGCGGTGTTGCGCGGGTGCGCGTAGGGCGGGAGGCCGTCGGCGATGCGCTGCTCGTTGAAGGCCTCGAACGCGGATTTGGGGAAGATGACCTCGCCGCGCACCTCGAATCGGCGCGGCGCGGCAGCCGGGACACGGAGGGGGATGCTTCGGATGGTCCGCATGTTGGATGTAACGTCCTCGCCAACGACGCCGTTGCCTCTCGTCGCTCCGCGAGTGAGGAGGCCGTCCTCGTAGGTCAGGGCCACCGCCAGCCCATCGAGTTTGAGCTCGCAGACCATGTCGAACTGCGGCTCTTCCAGCAGGTCGGCCACGCGAGTGTGCCATGCCTTGAATTCCTCGTCGTCGAAGGCGTTGCCCAAGCTCAGAAGCGGGACCGGATGCTCGGCCTGTGTGAAGCCCTCCAAGGGTTCCGCGCCCACCCGCTGCGTGGGAGAGTCGGGCGTGACGAGTTCGGGATGGTCTGATTCCATGACGCGCAGCTCTCGCATCAGGTCGTCGTACTGGGAGTCGGAAATCTCAGGATCGTCCAGCACGTAGTACCGGTGGTTGTGGTAATTGATGCGGTCCCGCAGTTCTTCTATTCGGTCGAGGGAAGTGGTGCCGAACATCGCCGCCGTCCTCATTAGCTTGTCTCTATGATAATAGCAGTAGCGACCATCTAAGGCATCAGGAGGCCGTCGAAACACTGGACGGCCTTTCAAGGCCATAGCTATACTGAATGTCGCGCACCGAGACTCTCAATCGGAATTCCACCGGAAAGGCGCTCGATTGCCCCCGTCGGACGAGTACATAGAATTTGTCAGGAAGCATCCGTCGCTGTTGGCCATTGGGAACACGCCCTTGGTGCGGCTCGACCTGCAGGCTGACATCGGAGATGCCAGGGTCTCGGCCAAGTATGAGCATCTCAATCCCGGTGGTTCCATCAAGGACCGCCCCGTCCTGCGGATGCTGGTGGAGGCCATCCTGGCCGGTGACCTGACACCGGATCAAACGATTCTCGACGCAACCTCGGGCAACGCGGGCATCGCCTACGCAATGATAGGAGCAGTGCTCGGATACAAGGTTGAGCTGGTTATGCCGGAGAACGCGAGCGAGGAGCGCAAGAAGCGGCTCCGAGCCCATGGAGCGGATATAGTCTTCACCGATCCCATGCTCGGATACGACGAGAGTCTCCACGAGGTGAAGCGCCGCTACGACGCCGACCCTGACAGGTACTTCTGGTGCGACCAGTACTCCAACCAGAACAACCCTCTCGCCCACTACGAGACCACGGCCGAGGAAATCCTCTCCCAGGCTGCGGACTTGACCCATTTCGTCGCCGGAGTCGGCACGGGCGGGACCATCAGCGGTGTGGGCAAGCGACTCAAGGAACACGACTCCAATATCGAGATCGTCGGCATCAACCCGCCCGTATGGCCCGGGGTGGAGGGGCTTAAGCACCTTGGCGAGGGACACATCGTGCCTGAAACGTTCCATGAAGAGTACGTCGACCGCATGATCGATATCGACGTAGACGCTTCATACGAGATGTCACTGGAGATGTCGGAGCGCGGGTTGTTCGCAGGCCAGTCGTCGGGCGCCTATGTGTGGGCGGCCTGCCACGTTGCCGAAGAGGCGCGATCCGGCCACGTCGTCACGATATTCAACGATATCGGTGAGCGCTACTTCTCGACCGGCATGTGGGACGGAAGCGCCTGAGACTTCTCTCCAACCGCGTCTTTACGCGCGTCCGAGTAACGCTCTCGCAGTCAGGCGACGGCGCTTGTGCCAAGCAGGTCCTCGGCGTCCCACTCGTCCTCGAACACCATGATCTCGTCCCAGCGGTCGAGGATTGGAGCGTATTCCTTATACCAGGCTTTGTAGTAATCGCAGCCGGTCGTCTCTTCCCATTGCTCGCGACTTTCCCAATACTGCAGGGCAAGATAGGACCGGGTGCCCTCGATGCGTAGGAGTCCTAGCCTGAGACAGCCTTGTAGTTTCCTGAAATGAGGCGCGATATCGTGGCGTACGACTTCAACGAGCTCCGATTCTTCTCGACCTTTTCGGAGAGCCCAGCGTTTGTAGGTAATGAAATTCGCCATTTCGGTCACAGTCTAGGTTGTGTTGACATTTCCCGTCATTCCCGCGAAAGCGGGAATCTATTCCTCATAGAGAGTATATGTGTACCCGACTCTGGATTCCCGCTTTCGCGGGAATGACGACTTGATCGCGGATAACAGTGAGAAATTCAAGAATGTCAACACAACCTTGTGGTTCAACATCTTAGAATTGAAGAGCAACGAGACTATAACCCGGTAGGGGCGGGGTTCAAACCCGCCCTGTGGTGGTAGAACGCAAATCCAACCCCCTATTGCCACCCGTCATTTCAAAGATTTTGGTCGATTAGCCGATGCAGGCACTCTGGAGCTACGGAGTGCTCGCCCTATTGCGAGACTGCTAAGCAGCGAAAGCGTCATGCCTGCACTTGGGCGTTGACATGGCAAAGCAGTTTTAACTACACTCAGTACGTATTGAGTGTTCTACGGTAACGAAGACACGGATAGCTAGAATTCTCTGACGAGGTAAGGCTATGGTTGGCGAGAACAGGGTCCCTTCCAATGCAGACCTAGCGGTCGAAAAGAACAACGAGGGCGTATCACGGTTCAAGGCTGGCGACTTGGCTGGTGCAGCCAGGGCGTTCAATGAGGCGTTGGCGTTCGACTCTTCGCTTGATGAGGCGCGGGAAAACCGCGACATGGCGATCAGGCGGTTGGGCTACGACCCGCTCACCGAGGACCGCGACACCGAAGCTAGGCGCCGAGAAAAGGACTTCGACGTCGACACTGGTGGCGAGACGCTGGAGCGTCTCATCCAGTATGCCCTCTACGCCTTCGCCGGTGTGATTGGCATTGGGCTGCTGATCGGCATCTACGCGATACTCGGGCCCGTCGGCATCGTCCTTCTTGTAGTCGGCTCGCTCTTCGTCTGGGCGATCAAGTGGAGTTGGCTGTTCTTGGTCAAGTGAGCCAACCGGAATCGGTTGTTGGCTCCGCTCGGCCTTACGAGGCGCCGAACTCCAAGAGCATCAGCCCTCGATTGGGTCTATGAGGCCGTAGTCGCCGTCTTCCCGTTGATACACGACGCTGTAGCTTCCCGTCTCCACGTTGCGGAATAGATAGAAGCTGTGATTCAACAGTTCCATCTCGGCGATCGCGTCGTCGACTGTCATGCTCACCATGGGGAACCGCTTCCGTCGCACCACCTTGATGGGCATGTCTTCCATCTCGTCCGGTGACGGCGCCTCCTCGTCCGGCTCCGGGACAAGACCGTCCGGGAGATCCCGTAGGGACTTGCGTTGCTGATTCGAGCGATATCGTCGGCCCTTATACCTTCGTATCTGCCGGTCCATCACGTCTACTGCCGTATCGACGGCCTCTCTGACGGTCGAACCTCGCCGTTGAGCGCGCAGCACTTGGCCCTTAACCGTCAGCGTTATCTGCACGGCGATCCGGTCGTCCCCCGCTCGAGACGATGTTCTCTTGATTTCCGCCGTTGCGTCCATCATTTGAGGCAAGTGCCTAGACAGACGGTTGAACTTCCTGTCTACGTAGCTCTGGATATCGTCCGAAATGTCGACGTTTCTACCGTGGATCTTGATGTCCAATATACCCTCCGGTTGTAGGTGGAGCTGTGTGGTCTATAGAGTGTGGTGCGACCTATCACGGACCTTCGTCCGAATACTGCCTGATGTTCTTCTTCCCTTCACTGATGTTCGCCCTTCTTTCGAGTTCGCTCTCGTCAAGGTCCACGCCCAGCCCGGGCGAATCCGGCAGCCGGATGTATCCATCCTCAACCTGCGGCCATGTAACCGAGATGCTCTCGACCGCGGGCTCGAAGTTCACCCAGTACTCGGTGATCACGAAGTTCGGGATGCACGCTGAAACGTGGACCGTCGATGCCAGCGCGACCCCCACGCTGTTGTAGTTGTGCGGAGATACGCCTACGTAGTACGGCTCGGCCATGGCCGCAATTTCCTTCGTTTCGAGAATGCCGCCCGTGTTGCAAACATCCGGGTTGATGATGTCGACGGCGCGCTTTTCGAACAGCTCTCGGAAGGCCGCCTTGGTGTACAGAGTCTCTCCGGCCACTATCGGTATGTCGGTACGACTTCTCACCTCCGCGAGGGCATCAATGTTCTCGGCAGGGCAGGGCTCCTCGAACCAGAACGGATCGACCTCTCTGATTGCGTCCGCCACGCGAACGGCGTGCATTGGCGCCAGTCTGCGATGCACTTCGATCAGGAGATCGATGTCCGGCCCCACTGCTTCTCGAACTGCGTACACCGTGTCTATCGCCGCCTTCTCCTCCTCGCGAGAGATGTACAGCCGCCAGGGCCCTGGGAATGGATCGAACTTCAGGGCGGTGAATCCCCTGTCCACCATCTGCTTGGCGGCTTCGGCGTACTCAGCCGCGCTTTCGGTCTCATCCGACCATCCGTTGGCATAGACGCGAATCTTGTCGCGACACGCCCCGCCCAGCAGATCGAACACCGGAACGCCTAAGCTCTTGCCCACGATATCCCACATGGCCTGCTCGATGGCGCTCAGCGCAGACCAGAAGTCCATCGCGCCCCGCTTGGCCGCAAAGTCCTCGTATGCCACCTGCGAGAAGTGCTTGATGTTGAACGGGCTTCGCCCGATCAAATAATGACCGAGGCGCTCTGCGTGGGCCGTAACTGATGTGTCCCTGTCGGTCTGCGTGTAGGCCTCGCCCCAGCCGTAGGTCCCGTCGTCGGTCTCGACTCTTACAAACACCAGGTTCTTCGGCGCGTCGGCATTGACGATGTAGCTTCGAACGCTTGCGATCTTCAATAAAGCCCTCAATCCACGTGGCGAGTGTCCCCACACATTCATGGTAGCATCACATGGCCGCTTTGCACGAGTTGGGAAGGGGCTGTGCGAGAAAAATGTCCATTGACTCCCCTTGGCGGAATGAAGCGAACTAATCCTCAGGAGCGACCACGGTCCGCCCTGCGGGTGTGGTATAATCGGACGCCCCTGCTTCGGTAGAGCACGTGGGCCAATAGCTCAGCCGGTTAGAGCGCAGTCCTGATAAGACTGAGGTCCCTGGTTCGAGTCCAGGTTGGCCCACTTTTTCCGTCATAGCGGACTGAATTCATAACTGCTTGGCCACCTTGCCAGAGTAATCACTCCCCATCCTAGCCGTCCCCCTTGATGGGGGAAGGGAACACCGGCTTCTTATCTTCGAGGGAGGTAGCGCTTGGGGAACTTGACGACGACCGAGTAGAGTATGTCCACCATGTTGGCGAGCCGCACACGCGCGACCTGCGAGCAGAGTTGGTATGCTGTCAGGCGCTCGATGTCGTAAGACGATTCCAGCCACATCACCAGTTCGTAGAAGGCGATGCGGGCAGCGTCCTCCATCGGGCGGGCGCTGCCTACGGTCATCAGGAACTCGTCGGACTCGACTCGCGGTGTGGCGACATGGCGCCCCTTGATGAGATCAACGGTGAGAGTGCCACGTGTGGGTATCTCGGTGGCGACGCCGCAGACCTCAGCATCGCCCTGAGCGGCATGTCCGTCGCCGATGTGCAGCAGACCGCCGGGCACATTGACGGGCAGGTGGATGGTGTTGCCGGGGCAGACATCGGCTGCGTCCATGTTGCCGCCGTGAAAGCCGGGCGCGAGCGAGGATATTGCTTCGAGTTCCGGTGCGGTGCCGATTGTGCCGTAGAACGGCTCATAGGGAATAGCGGCGATGTCGAGATCCTCCGAGAAGGTGATTTCGCCGTTGCTGATGGGATGCAGCATGACGCGTGGCGGCAATGGTGGATTGAGCGTGCGTGTGAAGACCGTGCCGCACAGTCCGCCGAACTCCGGGATGAGCGCGCTGACGCCGTAGTCGCGAGTAACCTCTATGGAGTGGATGGTGACGGCGATAGTATCGCCCTTCTCAGCGCCTTCGATATAGATAGGGCCAGTCAGCGGGTTCACGTATGGCAGCGTGACTATCTGTGTAATGTCGTCGTCCGGCGAGGTAATCCTATTCTCGAATGCGTCCGCCGTCTCCACGATGAAGGTTTCGCCCGGTGACACGGTAGCGACGGGCTGCTTGTACGGCCCAATCACATAGGAGAAGTCGCCGGGGTCGTTGATTATGGTCTGCACAGAGGATTTCACCCCATTCCTGAATCGAGTTTAGGATAGCCTCTAACCTTCCCCCATCAAGGGAGATGGGATTTTGCCCTCACCCTGAGGGAGACGGGACTTTTCAAGTAGTAAGGCAAGGACAGAAGGATTCGTCCAGTCATGTTTACCGAGAATCATAGCCTATCCCGCTTGGCCTCATGGAGCGGCCTGCTTAGCATAATTCGGGCTGCCTAGTCTTTGCTCCACTGGCTGCTACGGCAGGCTCCGCCTTAGCTGCGGCAGGCACGTGCAACCGTCATCCTATGGCTCCCAAGGCGGCGTCCATAGTATCACGCCCTGACCGGTGGTATACGTCCAGTGCCCGATCCAGTTGAGGCATGCACCAACCGCGGCGGGAGGCGAGTTCTGCCTTACCCATCCCGTAGTTTCTCAGCCCCTGATACAGCATCACTTTCATCTAGTGTCCTGTGTCAGAGATTCATCGAACAAATCAGCGCGCGAAAATCCCCTCTCCCGTCGTGGGAGAGGGCTAGGGTGAGGGTGATTCCCCGGAACACACCCATGTGCCAAATACGACGAACTTCAGAAACAGGGCACTAGATCAAAGTCGGCAGTACGGTGCAGGTCTCGTCCATCGTACCGCCAGAGGAGAATATCTTGGGGCAAACCATTAGTTATCAATTCTTGACGATCGATACGTCACGATTTAGCACACGGTCCCAACAGTGGCGCTTCCATGATGGCAATAGAATAAATACGTACAGAATGCTGTATGACAGCTTCCTCACTTCTGTTGTCGAAGGACGAGTATCTTTTCCCGCCGGAGATGTTTTCGAGTGTGATGTACGAATGACACAGCGATTGGGGGCAAATGGTGACACTAGAACTGACTTGGAAATTTTGAGGGTGCATAGACGCCACTTCTCCAATGGCGAGGGTCTCCAGGGCCAACTGCACTGACAGGTATTGGTAGCATCCGAGGACAAAGCAGAAGGGCCGTTGAAACGACAGCGCCCGTCCCCGGTTGCCTCCGGTGTCTGCTGGATACATCCTCTAAATTGCCACTTCCCAGCGAAAAGTTCGCAATTCGGTCCGCCTTGGCCCACCACTTTAGATAAAATCCGGAACCTTCACCTTGAGCTTGGGGTAGGCTCACGTCGAGGTATGCTGGAAACGCTTGCCAAATTCCGACACGGGTCCCATGCCTTTAGCGTGTTGTCGGTATTCTAGTACCTAGTCAACATAGTCTTGATACTATGAAGCACCCTCACCCTAGCCCTCTCCCACGACGGGAGAGGGGATAAATCGGCCGATATATTTAAGTTGACTGAGTACTAGGCTTCCCATCTCCTCTCCCTTGAACGGCTAAGCGATGCCCTATATATTCCCTGTATCGGGCCGGCACAAACACAAAGTGGAGTGGAAGGCGTGACTCGATTCCTGGCTGGAATGCTGCAGTTGACCCTCAGTTCCCTGCGCGATCTGGCCCCGATCATCCTCGTCATCGCGTTCTTTCAGTTTGTTGTGCTCCGCCAGCCCTTCCCGGATTTACTGGGCGTGCTCATAGGACTGCTCTGCGTCATCGTGGGGTTGACCCTCTTCATACAGGGACTCGAAAGCGGTCTATTCCCCCTCGGAGAAGCTCTGGCGCAGGGATTCGCTCAGAAGGGCAGCGCTGCCATCCTTCTTGCCTTCGGCTTCTGCCTGGGCTTCGGCACTACAATAGCTGAGCCCGCCCTGATCGCCGTCGCCGCCGAGGCCGCCGACGTTGCTGCGGAAGCAGGCGCCATCGCAGACGACGATCGCGCGCGCACTACCTACGCAATAGAACTGCGCATGGTCGTTGCCGTCTCCGTGGGCGCCGCAATCGTGCTTGGCATACTTCGCATTCTCAAAGGATGGCCGATCCACAGGCTTATCATCGGGGGATACCTGCTCGTAACCGCATTGACCCTCTTTGCCCCGGACGAAATCATCGGCGTGGCCTACGATTCCGGCGGCGTTACCACGAGCACCATAACAGTACCCCTTGTGACGGCCCTGGGTGTTGGACTCGCCACCTCCATCCGCGGACGCAATCCCATGGTCGACGGCTTCGGACTAATAGCCTTCGCCAGCCTCACGCCGATGGTCTGCGTTCTTACCTATGGGATGGTGGCCTCATGACCGACTTTCCCCAAGCCTTCCTGGATGCCCTGTTCTCCACCGTCCTCGACGTGGCGCCCATCGTCCTGATTCTCCTCGTGTTTCAGATCGTCATCCTGCGCCGCAGGCCGCCAAACCTGCGTAGAATAACTGCCGGGTCCGTCCTGGTCCTGGTGGGACTCGCGCTGTTCCTCATAGGGTTGGAGAATGCGCTCTTCCCGATTGGCAAGACCATGGCGCGCCAGCTCACCGCTCCCGAGTACATTGGAGCCGAGAAACTGGCTGACGGCATCGACTGGGTGGACTATTTGCCCGTCTACGCCTTCGCCGCCGCCATCGGCTTCGCGACGACCGTCGCCGAGCCCTCACTCGTCGCGGTGGCAATAAAGGCGCGCGACGCATCCGGAGGCGCCGTCCACGCTTGGGGACTCAGGATCGCCGTGGCCGTCGGCGTTGCCGTGGGCGTCGCGCTGGGTTGCTTCCGAATCGTCACGGGTACCCCCCTCCCTTGGTACATCATCGGTTCCTACTTCATTGTCATACTGCTCACATTCCGGGCAAGCCGCACCATTGTGCCCCTCGCCTATGACAGCGGCGGCGTAACTACCTCAACGGTAACTGTGCCCGTGGTCGCGGCTCTGGGGCTGGGCCTCGCCGCAGGCGTTCCCGGCCGAAGCCCGTTGATCGACGGATTCGGACTCATCGCTTTCGCCAGCGTCTTCCCAATCATAACCGTGCTGGGATACTCTATTGCCGCGTCCTGGTTGAGCCGCAGGCGGAAGTCGAAACTTCCAAAGGAGGCTTGAGCCATGAGACTAAAGCTGATTGTCGCACTCGTGAATGACGAGAAGACCGATGTCGTCGTAGACGCCGCGCGCGCCGGCGGAGCCACCGGCGAAACCATCATCACCAGTGTGCGGGGCGGTGGACTGAAGCCGGACAAGACCTTCTTCGGCCTCGACCTCGCCGCCAGGCGCGATATCGTCCTGTTCCTTGTCGTCGAGACACGTGCCCGTCAGATACTTGAAAGCATCCGTGACGCGGCACACCTCGATACCGAGCCCGGCGCAGGCATCGCCTTCCAGGTGCCGATCGAGGATGCCGTCGGCCTTTCCACACAGTTGCCCACAATTTTGGAGGAGTTGGAGACCGAGATATGACTGAGACTAACTCCATCAGGGTAAGAGACTTCATGGTCACTGAGTTGCACTCGATCGACCGTCTCGCGACCGTCGCCGAGGCGATGGCGCTCATGAAACGACACAGGGTCAGTTCGCTCGTAGTAAACCCGCGGAACGATGACGACGAGTTGGGCCTCATCGTCGTCGGAGACATTGCGCGCGGTGTCATAGCCGATGACCGGTCCCCCGAGCGTGTCAACGTCTATGAGATCATGTCCAAGCCGCTCCTGACCCTGCCGGAGGACATGCTCGTCAAGTACGCCGTCCGCCTCCTGGCGCGCTTCGGACTCTCACGCGCCGTCGTCGTAGACCACGACCGCAGCGCCATTGGCATGGTCACCCTGCGAGATCTCGTCATGGGCTATGCTGCGGTGTGACGCCACTGTCGCCCCCACGGCTCGCTGACAACCGAGGCCGGCTCACGCCGGCCCTGGCCTCCTGTGACCAAGGGAGGACGGGTACTCCTCGGCGGCGCGCCCCACGAAGCATTAGCGCTCCCTATGCAGTGAGATTGAGTGCTAATGGCTGACCTGCTAAAGAACCATTTGTCGGCAGGAGAGGCCTTACCGATGCAGCGCGGGAATTACCGGCCTGGGGCATTTGCCCAGGTGCTGCAGACTGGATATGCCCACAAGACTTAGCATCTTGACAATGAACGTTATCATCAACATATATATTATGATAACGATAAGTGCTGGTGAGTGGAGAAGGTCATGACGGCAAGGAGTGAGCTTGTTGCCAGGATCGCCGATTCGTTGGAGGCTTTGGCGTCCACGAGTCAGATAACCCCCACGGAATCTGTGATGGAGACTGACCTGACCCTGCCACAGCTACGGATTCTGTACATGCTCGCTTCCGGCCCAGCGAGGATCACGGACATTTCTGAGGCTCATGGGATGGCCCGCGCCAATGCGTCTACCATGGTGGAGCGCCTGGTGAGGAAGGGTCTCGTGGAGCGGGATTCCGATCCCAACGACAGGCGGGTCGCCCTGGCCCGCCTGACCTATAAAGGGCGAGCGGCTGTTGAGGGTGTCACTCGCAACGAAATTGCAGTCGTCGAGAAGATCACAAAGTTCCTCACGTTTGGAGAGCTGGAAGTGGTCGCTCGTGCGTTGGAGATTATGAATCATGGTGTGAAAAGATTGGAGGCGGCCGGCAACGATGAAGCCGCCGGCCCGAATGCTGATGGCTGAGTAGAACGCTTTGACGTGGAGTTCCGGGACTCTTTCCCCGCAGGAGGCAGGCACATGGCGACAATGACCGAAGGCGCGGCAGATACAGCCATCCACACGGAGGGGCTGACCAAGTACTACGGCAAGAATCGCGGGATCGAGGACGTCAACCTGGACGTGCGGGTGGGAGAGGTCTTTGGCTTCCTTGGACCCAACGGTGCGGGGAAGTCCACGACCATAAGGACGCTGCTGGACGAAATCCGGCCTACCGCCGGCGCCGCGACGATCCTCGGCCTCGACACGGGCAAGGATGTCGTAGACATACGGAGGCGCGTTGGTTACATTCCCGCGGACCTGGCCCTGTACCCAAACCTCACGGGTAAGGACACCCTGACGTACTTCGCCAACCTGCGCGGCGGAGTCGACTGGAGCTACGTCGACGAGCTGGCCGATCGGCTGGACTCAGACCTGTCGAGAAAGGTCGGAGACTTGTCGACGGGCAACCGGCAGAAGGTCGGCGTTATCCAGGCGTTCATGAACCGGCCCGCCCTTCTCATCATGGACGAGCCGACTTCCGGCCTCGACCCGCTGGTGCAGAGCGAGTTCCAGGCGATGCTGCGAGAGGTCACGGCCGAGGGACGCACGGTATTCCTCTCAAGTCACACCCTGTCCGAGGTGCAGCGCGTCGCCGACCGGGTCGGCATCATCCGCGACGGCTTTCTCATCACGGTGGAGTCGGTAATGGACCTGCGGTCGAAGGCGATGCGACAGGTGGAGTTTGTGCTCGATTCGTCTGCAGATGCCTCGGACTTCGAAAGTCTCGCAGGAGTCCGGAACGTCCTCGTGCGCGACAACCATGTCGAGATGTCGTTCCACGGCGACATGGGAGCGCTCCTGAAGGTGGCGACGGATCGCTATGGGGTCGCGGACATCCGGACGAGCGAGGCTGATCTTGAAGAGATCTTCCTGACCTACTACCACAGCGATGAGGAGAAGTAGCGATGGCGCTTGCAAACGTCTTCATCAAAACATCGAAAGACCGGTGGCTGGGTTGGACGATCTCTGCCGCGAGTCTCACGCTGCTGCTGCTGTTCGGTATGTCGGTCTACCGGGACATAGACCTTACCGTCTACACCGAATTGCCAGTGGCGTTCAGGTCTCTGCTAGGCATCGGAGATGACGTAGACGTTGGAGGTCTGGCGATAGGCTACGTCTTCGGGTCGTTTGGCGCATTTGTCGTGGCCGCGGTGGCGCTCGTCATGGGCTCGGCGACCATCGCAGGGGAGGAACGGAACGGCACGATGGGCATGCTGCTGGCCAACCCCAAGAGCCGTACGCACGTCCTCCTGACCAAGGCCGCCGCGCTTGTGCTGCTCTCCGGCGCCACGGTCTTTGCCATGTGGGCTCCCGTCCATCCGATAGCCGCCATGTTGAACGTGGAGATCGGCGGCCTGCACGTGGAGGCTCTTGCCCTTCACCTGTACGTCAACGCACTGTTCTACGGGATGCTGGCGCTGGCAATCGGGTCCGCTACCGGCAACCGCGACACGGCTGTAGGAGCGACGGCGGGCATCCTCGTGGTCGGGTTCTTCGCGGTGGGGCTCCTGCCGCTCGTGCAGGGACTAGAAGACTTGCGGATGGCGTTCCCCTGGTACTACTTCGACGGGAGTGAGCCCGTCTACAACGGAATCGCCTGGAGTCATCTCCTGGTGCTCATTGGTGCGTCGGCAGCCCTTCTGGTCGTGGCGGTGGTCGGATTCAACCGCCGGGACTTGAGAGGACAGTCCGTGGGGACCACCCTGCTGGACAGGATTCGTGGCAACCCGCTCCTCAACCGGCTGATCGGACGGCTGGCCGGATCGGCAAGGGTGTCGTCCATTTGGGTCAAGACCGTCTCGGACTACCAGACGCTGCTGCTGATCACCTCGGCATTGATGTTCCTCGTAATGGGCGTCATGTTGGGCCCGATGTACGCCTCGTTGCCGGAGGAGACACTCTCAGCGTTCGATGCCTTCCCGGAGGAGCTGCTCGCGCTCTTCGGTGGTGGAAACTTGAGCACGCCGGAGGGTTGGTACACGCTGGAGACCTTCGGTCTGATGGCCCCGCTTTCGGTCATCATCGTGACAGCCGTTATGGGCGCGGGAGCGCTGGCAGGGGAGGAGTCCCGCCGGACGATGGCGCTGCTGTTGTCCAATCCAATTCCAAGATCGAGAATTGTGCTGGAAAAGGCCGTAACGATGGTGCTGTTCGGCATTGCCGTCGGGGTCGCCACGTTTGCGGGCGTCGCACTCGGTTCACTGCTGGGCGACCTGGGGATGTCCGTCGGCAACATTGCCGCCACAACGACGCTGCAGGTACTCGTCGGGCTGGTGTTCGGCGCGCTGGCTCTGGCACTAAGTGCGGGTACGGGACGCACCGGAGTCGCTATAACCGGCGCGGCAGGGGCCGCGCTTGTCCTGCATCTACTGACCTCCCTCGCGAACATATCAGGCGCTCTATCGACGGTGAAGTGGCTGTCGCCGTTCAACTACTACCTGGGCAGCGACCCCCTCATAAACGGCATGGACTGGGATGACGCCGCTGTATTAGCCGTGCCGGTCATTGTGCTGATCGGCGTGTCGCTTGTGCTGTTCCAACGACGTGACATAAGACAGAGAGGGTAGCGCACTCCGTTTAGGTCAGTACCCGGCTACGGTGTCCGTATGCGCGTTGGGTGAGGGTGAGCAGCCGCCCTATACGTCGGCGACGGAGGGGTTCCGGTGTGCATCACCAATTTATGGTGTGGTCAAAGCGAATTGGCATTACTTTGAAAAGTGTGCCATTTTGAGCCATTCTCGTTGTTATTGTAAAGTTGCTGGGCGAACCCTTCGGTCTGGCGGAGAGGCCCTGAGCAAGCGCCGACTCGCGAGTTTTCCTGAATTTTGTAACATTCCGTAACATTTTGCAATTTTCGTAAGTGTTCAGACTCAGTGAGTCGGATAACGAAGACCCCCTCTCTGTATCTCTCCCCCGCTGGGCTGACAGGGGTATGCAAAACGAATTTGCAGCTATGATCCCGCCACCGCAACCCTGTCATTCCGAGCCTAGCGAGGAATCTAAAATCCACGACCGCAAGACCGGGCAGCCAGCGCCCCGCTTCTCACCATAACCAACAGTCAAACAGGGTGAAAATTTTCAGTGCCAGCTTTACGTTGTGACAGACATTTTAGATTCTTCGACTCCGCTGCGCTGCGCTCAGAATGACAGTGAGGGGGCTCCTTTCTCATTCATGGAACTGGATTGATGGTCAAATACATACCCCTGTCAGCCCCCGGCGGGGAGAGATTGCAGATTCTTCGTCGCTACCCTCCTCAGAATCACAGTAGAAGGACAATTGCTGCGACTCTGAACAGTTGCTAATTTATGGGGCTGTCGCATCGGGTGGCGGCATTTGTCCCACGCGTAGTGTCGTACACGTGTTCTCGTTTGTCAAATTGACGGTTTGTGAAGGCAGGTGTTCAGAGTTGGTGAGGCGAACGTCCCCGTCCGCGCTGGTTGACACCGAGTGGGGTCAATACTAGACTCCGTGCGTCGCGGGCGTGCGGACGATTTCGCGGCGGAAGGAAGGTGTACGACATGCATCTACTGGAGGTCATGAACCCCGTCGCGAGGCAGCGCGCGATGGAGAACGTATCGGCCGTCAACCCCAGGCTCAGCGGGCTGGACGGCAAGACTATCGGCCTGGTATGGAGCGGGACCCACGGCGGCGACGTCGCGCTCAACCGCGTCGGCGAGATGCTCCAAGAGCGCTTCGAGGGCGTTGAGACGAGGTTCTACACGGGCGGGAACTACCCCAACCCGCCGCACATCCTCAAGCAGGCGGCGGAAGAGTGCGACGCCGTAGTCGGAGCGACCGGCGACTGAGGGACGTGCGCGTCGTGGATGGTCCACGACATGATTGAGGTCGAGCGGATGGGCAAGCCCGCAGTGCCCATCATCTCCGGCCGGTTCGAGGGCGACGCCATCGCAAGCAGTCGCGCCTTCGGGATGCCAGCTTTGCGTTTTGTTGTCGTGCCACGCATCTACCGCAACCTATCTCCCGCCGAGTCGATCAGCAACACCGAGCCCGCATTCGATGACCTGGTAGGAATGCTCACCGCCGACGGCGACGGCGCGTACGACGATAGTCCGACTGAACAGGTCTACCGCTTTGAGGGCGACGACCGGTTTGACGCTGTCCGGCGCATGAACGACGACTTCCTGAGACGCGACTGGGGGGACGGTTTCCCGCTGTTGCCGCCCACCCGCGGCGTGGTCGACGAGCTGATAGACGGTGTCAACCTGCCCGGCGACCACGTCGTGTGCGACATGCCGCCCGGTTTCGGGATCGCCACCGTCGAGAAGATCGCCATAAACGCGGCGGCGGCCGGCGCCAGGCCGGAGCACATGCCGGTGATCGTCGCCGCGGTGAGCGCGCTGCCTCAGATGGGTCCGGAGGGCGGCAAGTCGCTGTTGATGTCCACCAGCCCGCAGGCGCCGCTGCTCGTCGTGAACGGTCCCATAGCCGATGAGCTGGGCATCAACGCCCGGTCGGCGCTCGGCCCCGGATTCGACAACAGGGTCAACATCGTGATCGGGCGCGCCTTCTCCATGTGTATGAGGAACATCGGGCACTGGTACCCGAACAAGATGGACATGGACACCATCGGCACGACGCGGAAGTTCGTCCTCTGCATAGCCGAGAACGAGAAGATGAGCCCGTGGGAGCCCTATCACGTGGATAAGGGGTTCGATGCCGGCGAGAGCGCGGTGAGCGTCTTCATCACCAACGGCGAACTCGACGTGCAGGACCAGGGCAACGACACGGCGGAGGGACTGCTCAAGACGGTCGCATACGGCGCGACGTTCGGTACGCGCGGCCTGTGGGAGCGACACTCCGACGAGCGGCTGATCCTCCTGCCGCCCGACGTCGCCCGGCCCGTGGGCGCGCAGGGTTTCACGAAGCAGGGCGCAAGGGAGTTCATCCACATGCACGCCAACGACAGCCTGGGCAAGATGACCCAGTACGTGCCCCTGGAGGGCGAAGCGAGAGTGGGGGCGCACTGGAGGTGGATGAAGGACCTGACCGAGCAGGAGCGTCTCGACATCACGATGCCCGTGCTGGAGAATGCCGACCGGTACGACATCCTCGTAGTCGGGGCGGACCGAGCCAAGACGCTGGTCATGCCCAGCGGGCCCAGCGCGGTGACGGTGGGCGTCGATCAGTTCCGGCCCTAGATCTACCGGGCAGGCGCCAGCACCACGGAACCGACGTGCGGCGCTTGGACGCTGCACATCCGCTCGACCATTTCCCTGAACGAGTCCGGCGGCATCACGCACTCCGGGCACTCCTCGTTCGTCCCCTCGTAGTACTTGATCCTCAGAACACCGTCCTCGAAGTCCAGAGGTTCGATGACGACGCCGTCGTTGTCGCGCGTCAGCGTCCTGACCGTGTCAAGCACCATGTCAACTCCTGCGTCCATCTCTATCCTCCCGTAGTGCGGTCCGGCTCTTTGGCTCAACCAACGTGCCGGCCGCTTCCCGACCAGTCTCACCTTAGGCGCACATAGTCAGGAGGTCAACCCGGTATGCTTCAGTCGTCGCCTGCGAATTGCGGCATCACCTTTGCGGCAAAGGCCTCCAAGTTCTTCAGCGTCTTGCTCAGCGGGATCCCCATGTGCGTGAACTCGACCAGCAGGTAGTCCAGTTGGCATACCTCCTGCAATTCCTGGACCCTCTCCACCACATTCTCAGGGGAACCAACGAGCAGGGTGCGTGGCTCAAGAAAATCCCAGTCCAGTTTCACGTCCGGATCCAAGACCTCGCCCGGATTGGTGAAGACCTGCCTGGCGCGAAACGGATCGTTATAGATGAAGGAGGACATGATGCCTTCTTCAGCCTCGCGGCGCGCTTCCTCCATGGTAGAGGCCACGTACGTGGAGCGCATGACCGCCTGGGCTTCTCCCACGGCGAACGGTCTCCCCTCTCGCCCGGTCCTCACCTGTGCATAGAGCTCCATTCGCTGCCTGATCCTGAGAGCGGGCGGCTGCCAGTAGCACGCACTCAGCCCAAGCTCGGCCGCAGTCGTTACCGACCGGTCTGTGGAGACGGTCATCCACAGCGGGGGGTGCGGTTGCTGGTAGGGTCTCGGCGTTACCCGCAGCTTCGTCACCCTGTCCCCGTCCTGCCAGGCAGGGTTCGATGGATACTTTGGATGGGAGAAGACGGTGTCGTCGACAGGGAAGCTGTAGTTCTCCCCCTGATGCGAAAAATACTCGTTGGCCCATATCTTCCGCACCACGTCCACAGTCTCCGTAAACAGCTCCCTGTTCTCCTTGTCCTTGCGAGGGTCCGCGTTGGGATGAAACTGGGGACCTTCGTACGGCCAGATTCCCCTGCCGAAGCCAACCTCGACACGCCCTCCGGTCATGTTGTCCAGCATCGCAAGGTCCTCGGCAAGCCGTATCGGATGCCACCACGGGGCTATGTTCGCCATCTGTCCGATGCGAATCCTGGACGTCCGCGCCGCAAGGTCTGCGCCGAGCAGTATCGGGTTCGGCAAATCGCCCACTCCATAGGGCCCAAAGTGGTGTTCTCCGAGCCACATGGCCTCGAAGCCGAGCTCCTCGGCCAGTACGGTCTGCCGTCTGATGTTGTCTATGTGTTCTTCAGCGCTCGTGGCCTCCCCGGCGGAGCCCGCCACGGTCGTAAATGCCGCAAATCTCATGGCCGGAACCTCCCCTCCGCCTGGCTCTTCGGCGCTGTTGCTGTAACGGTCATCGACTGGAACGCATATATCACCATGGCCACCATCCTCCGACACAGGCGTGTACTTCTTTGAGTCCCCGAAACGTCGTGTTACGCTTGGTGTCCACCATACTACAGGGAGCTTCTCCATGACATCAGGCCGAAATCGAGGACTTGTCCAGACCGTGCTGGGTCCTGTACATCCATCGGAACTTGGCCCCACGACGACCCATGAACACCTCTACATCGACTTCTCCTTCATGTATCGTCCGGCCCGGGATACGCCGTCGCCGGAACTGGCCGACGTTCCCATTACCCTGGAAAACCTCGGATGGATACGGCGCAACTACTACAGCAACCGCTCCAACCTGCAGTTGATGGATCTCGAAACGACCATAGGGGAAGTCCGTAGGTACGGTGAAGTCGGCGGCGGCGCGATTGTGGACGCGACCACGCTGGGGATCGGTCGCAATCCCGAAGCGCTGGCCCGGATATCCACCGAGTCGGGTGTTCATATCATAATGGGCGCGGGCTACTACGTGGCAGCGGTGCATCTGGACGATATGGATGAGCGGACCGAGGAGAACCTGGCACTGGAGATTGTTGGCGACATCGTTGACGGGGTAGAGGACAGCGGCGTAAGAGCGGGCATAATCGGGGAGATCGGGTGCACGTGGCCTCTTGCGCCAACCGAACGCAAGTCTCTGGCGGCGGCGGCACTCGCCCAGAGAGAAACGGGCGCGGCGATACTGGTACATCCGGGTCGCAATCCTGATGCGCCCCTGGAAATTCTGGAACTGCTTTCGGGCAGCGGCGCGGATGTATCGCGTGTGATTATGGGCCACTTGGATAGGACCGTTTTCGATTTCGTCGCGCTTCAGAGGATTGCCTCGTCGGGCTGCTACCTCGAGTGGGACCTATTCGGCAACGAGGGGTCGTACTATCCTCTCGCCGAAATCGACATGCCGAGCGACGCCCAGCGGCTGGACTTCATAAAGCGGGCCGCCGACGCGGGCTATTCGGACCGGATAGTTACTGGTCATGACATCGCCCACAAGCATCGGCTGGTGAGATATGGCGGGCACGGCTACGGCCACATTCTTGAGAACATCGTTCCCAAGATGCGGCGTAAGGGTTTTTCGGATGATGTTATTCGAGCGATAACCGTGGACAACCCGGCCAGGATACTCGCTTTCGCATAGAGCCCACTATCGCGGACAAGAGAGCATCAGCAAGCTATCAAAGCGATTGTGGACTGCAATTTTGAACGTTTGCTTCGGGAACCACGCCCGGCGAGTCACCACTAATGAGGGTATCCATTCGTCCTGCCGCGCGGATCGCACCTCCTCAACGGGGGCCCGCGCAAACATCGGCGGCATCGGTCAACCAAGCGTTTAGTTGCGGCGGTTAATCCGGTCTCGTGGACTGAGGGCGACCGGGGAGGCGGAGGAGAAATACGCGATCAGGGCGTCGAGATCAATCTCACCGCCGGTGCGTTCCGTCCCTTCCTTTAGCACCGTGAAGCCGTCGCCTCCGTCGGCCAGGAAGCTGTTGACGGTGACCCGGCTGACAGGGGTAGGGATTTCGTGGCTCCCAGTACCGTTTCCAGATGGTTTTGACGTTTCTCTGCACTACCCACGATCTGGATTCCGGCCTTCGCCGGAATGACGGATAACGGTTGTGATTTATCACTTTCAGATGGAACTGGTACTAATGGCGGACCACGCCCATGTCGTCGTGCATGATCGGCGAGGCCAGGAAGCCGTCCGTGTCGACGCCTCCGAAACGGGCGGGTCTGTACATATCCGAGTTGATTCGCGTCTCACCGTCAACGACGTGCTCGGCTACGAGCAGCCCGGACACGGGGTTGTAGGCAAATCCACCGGAGTGGAAATGCGCCCCCACGTAGAGGCCCTCGACGCCGGGCACCGGACCGATCACGGGCTTCACGTCGTACGCCAAGCTGATCAGCCCGACGGTATGGTAGTCCCACTCGGCGCCCTCCATCATCGGGGCCCGCTTGATCAGGTTCTCCTTGATGAACGGCAGCGCGGCCGGATGCGGCTCGAGTTCCGACACGTCAAAGTCTGGCCCGCGCATCTCGTACGACCCGAGGTTGTCCACGGACGTGCCTGCAAGCAGCCTGTTGTCGTCCGTCGGACGCACGTAGCCGTTGAGGATGTGATCATTCACCGCGGGCAGCCTTGGCGGCTCCGAAAACGGCTTGGTGACGAATCTCTCATGAATGAAGTTCTTGTACGGCGTGCGAAAACCTGCGAGCGATAGCACATGGTTCGTCCATGCGTTGACCGCGCAGACCGCCGCGTCGGTGTCGATGGCGCCGCGTTCCGTCACGACCCCTCTCACGCGATCATCGCGCAGGTCGAACCCCGTCACCGGCTCGTTCTCCCTGAACTCGACGCCCATGTCCTCCAGCTTGGCCCTCAGGGCAGGTATGTACCGGTGCGGCTCGGAGTATCCCGACCTCAGGTCCAGTACTCCAATCTCGGTCTCCTCAGTTGCAAGGTCGGGGAATCGTTCCCTGATCTCGCCACCGCTCAACACCTCGAACTGGCCTCCCAGACGACGCCACATGTCTCGGCTCTCTGCGGTCTTGGCGGATGCGTTCTGCACGGACAGGTTCAGGCATCCGACCTGGTGGAAATGGTACCCATCCAGGATTCGACTGAACCGCTCGAACAGGTCGAGGCTTATCGCCCGGGCCCGTACCTCCGTCTCCGTGGCCATGAGCATGGTAATGATCCCGCCCGCCTGGAGACTGGAGCCTCCACCCACCGTGCCCTTGTCTACGACTACGACGCGCTCCACGCCCTTTTCGACGAGGTGGAATGCGGTGCTCAAGCCGGTCACCCCGGCTCCAATTACGACAACTGATTGCGGCTTTATGTGTGGCATAGTCGCGACATTCTACGTTCCGGATAGCCCCGGCACAAGGCAAGGCCACCGATAGGTCAAACTACCGGGTTGCCAGAGACGTCAGCCACTTCATCGCGGGCGACCGGGGGGTGACGCAGTGGACGTTCCGCGCGACCGGGGACGACGGCGCCCAGGTGGAGGTCAACGGCTGCGACCTGTTCCACTTCGAGGGTGACAAGATCAGGGTCAAGAACTCGTTTAGGAATATCCGGTCGCAGGGGGTCGTCTTAAGGCCTTGAGTGAGTCACCCGCTCATGCTTCGACAGGCTTTCAAGTAACTGCTCTTAATTGCTCCATTTTGGCGGCAGTTACTGAGCATCCCTGCACAGCCCCGCTTCCGGGGCATAACGCTGCTCAGGGTGATCGGGGTGGTAGGCGTGGGTCATGCCTGTTCCCAGACCTCTTCGGATTCCGGCCTACGCAGGATTCACCCGTACAGCCTCGCGGCCTGAACCACGAGCAATGCACGTGAATGGTAGTTCATTGCCAGCACTCTGTCTGCGGCAGTACCCGAAGATAGATTCCCGCTTTCGCGGGAATGACGGATAGGGTCTACGCCACCCAGACCTCTTTGAAGAGGCGGAGCCAGTTTCCGCCGAGAATCTTGCGGATGTCCTCGTCGGAGTAGCCGCGGATGAGGAGGGCCTCGGACATGACGGGTAGATGCGCCGGGGTCTGCAATTCGTCGGGATAGAGGTCCCGCCACGGCTTGGGCTTTTCGTCCACCTGGGTGAAGGTAGAGGGGAACTTCGTGCCCTGCTGCGAGCCGATGTACCGCCAGAACTCGTCCGGCTGGTCCTGGGTATGGTCGGTGCCGATAGCGACGTGGTCGATGCCCACCATGTCGACGAGGTGGTCGATGGCGTCGAGGTAGTCCGCGAGGTTGGAATCGAAAGAGTGCTTGAGGAACGTCCGTATGCACGTCGCTCCGATGACGCCGCCCTTCTCGGCCATGAGCTTGATCGCCTCATCGGTCTTGTTGCGGCGGTGGTCGTAGTACGACTTGGCGTTCGCGTGGGTGATGGCGACGGGCTTGTCGGAGACCTCAATGGCGTCCATGGTGGTGGCCATTCCCACGTGCGAGAGATCGACGAGGATTCCGACCCTGTTCATCTCCTTGACGGCGTCGACTCCGAAGTTGGTCAGTCCTCCGTCCTGCCGCTCCATGCAGCCGTCACCAAGCAGGTTGCGCTCGTGATAGGTGACCTGGGCGATTCGCACTCCCAGCCGGTGGAACAGTTCGAGCCTGTCGAGGCGGTTCTCGATTGGCGAGGTGTTCTGCCAGCCGAGGATGATGCCCGTCTTCCCTTCGCGCTTGGCGCGATGGATGTCCTCGACGGTCTCGACCAGCAGAATGCGAGCCGAGCGTTCACGGAACCGGACCAGCCATCTTGAGATGTGGTCGAGGGTCTCTCGGTAGTTTTCCCACGTGGCGATCGTCGCGTTGATCGCGGATACGCTACCATCGTTGAGGCAGACGTACACCTCGTCGCTATCCCAGTTGCTCACATTCAGACCGTCGATTACGACGGCCTCATAGTACATACGCAGCGCCCGCCCCGAGACCAGTGTCATGTCACCCTCCATCATGTGACGGTTGGAATATGAGCGAGTGTATCAATGGCCCTGCGGAGCGTCAAACGGAGTAGTATTGAGACTGGGAATTAAAGGGCACAGGGCACCCTACCCCTCCAGATACCGGCCCCGTATCGGAGTACGGGGTGACGTTCCTTCGCCGGTATGACGGGCTGCCGTTCTTGTGTACAGTCTGCCGGGCGGGTGATAACCTACGCCCATGCCGCAGGAGTTTCCTCCCACACTTGAAGGCCTACTGGCGTTGTGCGCCCATCTGCGCGGGCCCGACGGCTGTCCGTGGGACGGCGAACAGACGCACGAGTCGCTCAAGCCGATGCTGCTGGAGGAGACCTACGAGCTCGTCGACGCCATCGACGGGGGCAAGGCCGAGGAGATCGCGGAGGAGCTGGGGGACGTCCTCTACCACCTCGTGTACCAGATTCGGATAGCTGACGAAGCGGGCGACTTCAACTCGGAGGATGTCGCAGGTGGCGTACGCGACAAGCTGATGCGGCGCCATCCGCACGTCTTCGGAGACGCGACCGTCAAGGACTCAGGAGAGGTCGCGGCCCGGTGGGACGACATCAAGCGCGCTGAGCCGTCCAACAAGGACAAGGGCACGCTCGACGGGATACCGCGGGCCATGCCCTCACTGGCGTACGCCCAGGCGCTCGGCAACCGCGCGTCCAAGGTCGGGTTCGAGTGGGACGACTTCGGCGGAGTGCTCGACAAGGTCCGGGAGGAGCTCGACGAACTGCAGCGGGCGAAGACTCCGCAGGAGCGCGAGGCCGAGTATGGCGACGTGCTCTTCACGCTGGTCAACGTAGCTCGCTGGCTCAAGGTGGACGCCGAGGACTCGCTTCGACAGACGGGACACAAGTTCCGCGCCCGGTTCAGTCACATGGAGCAACTTGCCCGCGAACGCGGCCAGTCTGTGTCCGACCTGTCATTCGACGAGAAAGAGGCCCTTTGGGTCGAGGCCAAGCGAGTGGTAGGATAGGGGGCGAATTTGCGTAGACAGGAGACGACATGACTCTTCCCGACCGTATGAAGTTCGGCATCTTCCTGGCCCCGTTCCACGTGCTGGGAGAGAACCCCACGCTCGGCTTGGAGAGGGACCTCGAACTCATCCAGTGGCTTGATTACCTTGGGTTCGACGAGGCGTGGATAGGAGAGCACCACACGGCGGGATGGGAGACCATCGCCTCGCCGGAGGTGTTCATGGGCGTCGCGGCGGAGCGGACGAAGTACATCAATCTCGGGACAGGGGTCATCAGCCTGCCGTACCACCATCCGCTCATGGTGGCGAACCGGATGGTCCTGCTCGACCACCTGACGAGGGGGCGCGTGATGCTCGGCGTGGGGCCAGGGGCGCTGACGACCGACGCCTACATGCTTGGCATCGACCCGCTCACGCAGCGCAACCGCATGGGCGAGTCGTTCGACATCATCATGCGGCTGCTGACGGAGACGGAGCCGATAACGCACGAGTCGGACTGGTTCACGCTCAACGAGGCGCGTCTGCACCTCCAGCCGTATACGAAGCCGCACTTCCCGGTGGCAGTCGCCGCGGCGATGTCGCCGTCGGGAATGGAGCTTGCAGGAAGGCACGGCGCGTCGGTGCTCTCCATCGCCGACCCGACGGTAATGAAGCGGCATGACGCCCGGAGCCTCAACGACTTCTGGTCCATCGCCGAGGAGACGGCGGAGCGTCACGGCAAGCAGATGGACCGCGGCGAGTGGAGGCTCGTCATCCACGCGTTCCTTGCCGACTCGAAGAAGGAGGCCGTGGAGATAGCTCGCGACGGGTCCACGAAGTTCCAGCGCCACTACTTCGAGACCGTGATGGGCCACGAACCCATCCACGACGGTCCTGGTGAGGAGACCATAGACGCGGCGACCGAGTCGGGGCGGTGGGTCGTCGGCACGCCCGACGACTTGATCGAGACAATTCACCGGCTGGACGAGGAGAGCGGCGGATTCGGGGGAATTCTCTTCGTGGCAACCGAATGGGGCAACCGCGAACAGGTGATGAGGAGCTATGAGCTCATCGCGCGCTATGTCGCCCCGCAGTTCCAGAACTCCCTGCATAACCTGACTGCGTCGGAGAAGTGGTCCATCGAGAAGCGAGACCACCTGAAGGACCTGCGCACCAATGCTCTCAAGAAGGCCGGTTCCGACTACGAGGCGCGACGGCGCGGGGCGAGTCCGACCGGCTAGCGGGCCGGGAATTCATGACCGCGAAACATTACGCAACAATCACTACGTGATAGGAGATCGAAATGCCCTATTTCACCGACATTCTCAAGGTCAATCCGGTCGAGATCGTGCCGGGAGTGCGAATCCGCACTCTGTGGGGCGACAAGGTGATGATGAGCCTGATCGAGACCGACCCTCATACGGACGTGCCTGAGCACACGCACCCGCACGAGCAGGCGGGCATGGTGCTCGAAGGCGAGTTCGACATGACCATCGGCGGAGAGCGCCAGACGATGAAGCGCGGGATGTCGTACGTCATCCCCGGCGGGGTGCCGCACGCCCTGTACGGCGGGCCGGACAAGGGCCTCGTGCTCGACATCTTCTCGCCGCCTCGCGAGGACTACAAGGAGCGCATCGCGGAGTCTATCGACCCCGCGTGGGAGAAGACGGAGGGCTGACCTTCGGGGGCACGTACGGGGCGATAAGCTCCGACGGAGTCAAGAGACCGGGTTCCACCGGGCGCATCCGCACGCTGACCTCCAAGAGGCTGTCGGTGTTGCCCACGAAGACGCCTCGAGTGGGGGAAACGTCATCGTAGTCGCGGCCCACGGCGACGCGCACCCTGCGCTCGTTGGGGAGCTCCGGGTTCGTGGGGTCGAACTCCGTCCAGCCGAGCTCGGGGAGGTAACACTCCGCCCAGGCATGGGTGGCCGACTGTTGGGCGACCATGCCAGCCTTACGGGCGGACACGTAGCCGGAGACGTAGCGTGTCGGCACTCCCCATGAGCGTGCGATGGTGATCATGACGTGGGCGTAGTCCTGGCAGACGCCCTGGCCGGTCTCGAGGATGTGGTCGATGGGAGAGACGGCCGTCGTGCTGCCCGGCACGTACTCGAAGCTCTCATGGATCGCGTCGCGAAGGCGCACCAGGGACTGCAGGGGGTCGTCGCTCGGCGAGATGCCATGACGGTCGACATAATCGGCGAGCATCGGAGAGGGCTGGGCGAATACGCTGGAGCGTGTGAACTCCCACTGGGTGAAGGCCTCCTTCCAAGTGCGCACCTCGTCCCACGCGCCTGTACCCAGGGAGTCCGGCAGCGGGGAAGAGTGAGTGGTCTCGACGGTAGAGCGAGAGGCGATCTCCAGTGTCGTGTGCTCGCGGTGGATGTTGAGGACGTGCTTCGTGTTGCCAAAGCCGTCCGTCTCGGCGTTGAGGGACGACAAGGGGCTCGTTCTAACTTCGAAACTCAGAAGCTGCTGTCCGGAGTCATCGCGGGGCCTCAAGCACAGCGACATGACGCTGTGGCGGATAGGCGTGGAGTAGACGTAGTGAGAGACGTGCTCGATGTCGTAGCGTACCGAGTCAGGCATCGTGTCAGCGAACGGGGAAGTCTTCTATGGCGTATTCGAAGTAGGCTGCGTTGACGAGGCCATGAAGGTCGCGACCGTACTCGCGTACTCGTTTCAAAAGACCCCGGTGGTCATCGGTATCGGGCCAGTCGTAATGGACGAGTGCTCCCATACGTCCCGCCAGTCTGTGGGCCTCACCTCCCGTGCGCTCGTCCGAACCGAGGCCGAGTGAGGCAAGGTTCGCCGCCATCATGTCCAGTGTCCGAGAGAGCGAACGTGGTATGAGCGGGTCGGAGACGAGCAGGTCGAGGACCTGCCCGGACTGGACTTCGACGCTGTACTTCCGGTTGTAGGCTTCGAAGGCGTGGTAGGCGCGGAGCAGGGTCGTCCAGTCGGTGTCGGAGTCTTCCTCGACTTCCGTCTCAACGTCGAGTTGGAAGAGCAAGAGCACGACCAGGAGTTGGGACCGCTCGATGACGCGACCGAGCTGCAGGAACTCCCAGCCCTCGTCGCGGTACATGGTCGCCTCGGCCACGCCCGCGAAGGTATCGATCTCAGCGGACGTTTCGGAGTAGAAGTTCTCAGGGGAGACCCTCCAGATCTTCTGGATATCGAGCTGCTGAATCCGCAGGTATGCCAGATTGAGGTGAGTCCACATTTCGGCGCTGATGCAGTTGCGCATCTGTCGCGCGTTCTCCCTGCCCAAGGCGAAGCAACTCCAGACGGAATCGGGGTTCGCGCGTTCAAACGTGAGGTCGTCGGCGAGGGTGTAGGAGTCGGCGAGGGTGTACTCGTCGCTGTCGAGCTCGATGATCCCCAGGGGCGGCTGACGCCTCATGCTGCCATAGATGCGCTTCCAACCGAAGTAGATTTCCTCCACCGGGCGGTCGACCAGTGCTTCGGTCTGCAATCGCAGCAGGCGGCACAGGTGCTCGGCCCGCTCAAGATAGCGGCCCATCCAGTAGAGTCCCTGCGCGCTTCGAGAGAGCATTTCGTATCGTCCTCCAATACCCGGAATTTCTTGCCGACCGGTCGGACTTCACCAAGGGTCGACTCGCCTTTGACCAACCTACCCATGCGGTCGGGCGATAGCTTACTACAACATACGAGACCAGATAAAGAAGTGCTATAATTCGCCGCAGACGGGGAAGCATCTATCCTGCCGGCAGGACGGACTCCATGAAACACTACAAGCTACGCTACGTAATGCACGATCCCTCGGAAGAGACCGAGGACAAATATCTGGCTGAGATTCCCGATCTTCCCGGATGCAGGGCCTGGGGAGATACGCCGGAAGAAGCGGTGGACATCCTCTCAAGCGTGGCGGGTGCCTTCATCGAGTCGTATATCGACCATGGAGACGAGCTTCCGCCCGCTGTCGTGTCAGCGCTGGTCGACTCGACCAAAACCAACGAACTTCTGGTTCCTGTGTGACTTACAGGGAACTCACTCGCAGGTTGAGAAGACTCGGCTGCGCCTTCGACCGCCAAGGAAGGGGCGACCACGAAGTGTGGATCAACTCGGCCACACATTCCAGGACAGCGATCCCGAATTGGGAGACCTTTGCGTAACCCCTCTCCCGCTGAGAGATTGTTAGTGTGTGGGCATCTCCCAGCTTTGCAGACGTCTCTGGATTCCCGCCTTCGCGGGAATGACGAAGGTTGTGCAAAGGTCTCAATTGGCGAGGCAGGGATCTCAAGCCGGGCACGTTAAGAGCGATCATCAGGGACCTCGGCATCTCGAAGGACGAGTTCGACCGCGCGTAGCCGTTAGAATCCCCTGCCGCCTCTCCTTTTTGTGCCACGTCCGGGACGCATTTAGTTCGGCGACCAGTCCGGTCCTGAGTCGCTAGCCGAGCCGTCAGTAAGGCGCGTTTGGCCGGAACCGTCCGCGTTCATCACGTAGATGCTCCAGGTGTGGACGTCGTCGTTCGGGTCGGGGTCGTCGCGGTCTGAAACGAATGCCAGGGACTGACCGTCGGGTGACCACCTGGGCGCCCAGTCCCACGTCGTAGTATCGGTCAGGCGCAATTGCTCTGAGCCGTCTGCGTTCATGACGTGGATGTTGTGGGTTCCAGACTCGTCGCGTCCCGAGGCGAACGCTATGGAACGTCCATTGGGCGACCAACTGGGATACAGGTCGGCGGCGGTATTCTCGGTAAGGCGCGTGAGGCCCGAACCATCCGCACTCATCACGTAGATATCCCTGTTCCCGTCGCGGTCTGAATCGAACGCAATGTTCCGTCCTGACGGCGACCAGTTTGGGGCGTCGTCGCTCGCCGGGTTGTCAGTCAGACGAGTCCGGCCAGAGCCGGCCGCATTCACTACGTAAATCTCCCAGTTCCCGTCACCGTACGACTGGAACGCGATGCTCTGTCCGTCCGGCGACCATCTCGGATAGGAGTCCCACGCCGAGACATCCGTCAGGCGAGTCAGGCTCGAACCGTCCGCGTTCATCACGTATATGTCCCAGAAGTGGTCATCGTCGTTCGGGTCGGGATCGTCGCGGTTTGAATGGAACGCTATGCGTCGTCCATCGGGCGACCAGCTTGGCCAAGTGTCACTCGCAGGATTATCGGTGAGGCGCGTCGGGTCTGAACCGTCCGCGTTCATCACGTAAATCTCCCAGTTCCCGTCACGATTTGAGTGGAAGGCAATACGCGAATCCTGCCCGCACGCGAGCGCGACAGCCAGGAAGGCAAGCGCCAGAATGAACGTGGATGCCTTTCGCAACCCGTTACTCTTCAAGGTGAGTGTTCAGAGTTCATGGGGTGAACATCCCCCACCCATATGGATACCCGCTTTCGCGGGTATGACGGTGGCTGTGTACGTTGGCGCTCTCATGAAGTCCGAACAGTTACTCTTCCAGTACCCAAAAGTCCTTGCCGCCGCCGCCCTGGCTGGAGTTCACCACGAGGCTGCCTCGTCGGAGGGCGACGCGGCAGAATGCGCCGGGGACGATGCGGGTCTTGCGTCCGTGGAGGACGAAGGGGCGAAGGTCGACGTGGCGGGGCTCGAACTGGCCGTCGATGACGCAGGGGGCGCGCGACAGGTCAAGCACGGGCTGGGAGATGAAGTCGGGCGGGTTGGCGCGGACCTGCTCCGCGTACTCGTCGCGCTCTTCGGCTGTCGAGTGAGGGCCGATCAGCATTCCGTAGCCGCCGGACTCGCCCACGCGCTTGACCACCAAGTCCTGCAGGTTGTCCAGCGTGTATTCGAGGTCCTCGGGCCTGCGGCAGAGTCGGGTGTCGACGTTGGCCAGAATCGGCTCCTCGGACAGGTAGTATCGGATCATGTCCGGCACGTAGGCGTAGACGCTCTTGTCGTCGGCCACGCCCGTTCCGGGCGCGTTCACGAGGGACACGTTGCCGAGCTTGTAGGCATGAATGAGGCCCGGCACGCCTAGCAGCGAGTCGGGGCGGAAAACGAGCGGGTCTACGAAGTCGTCGTCCACGCGGCGGTAGATCACGTCGACGCGGCGCAGGCCCTTCGTGGTCCGCATGTAGACGAACCCGTCGTTGACCAGCAGGTCACGTCCCTCGACGAGCTCTGCGCCGATCTCATGGGCCAGGAATACGTGCTCATAGAAGGCTGAGTTGTAGACTCCCGGAGTAAGGAGGACGATCGTTGGATCGGTACGTCCCACCGGGGCAAGTTCCTGCAGAGTCTGCAGGAGAACCTGCCCGTAGTGCTCGATTTCCTGCACTTTCACTGCTCGATACAGGCGGCGCAGGCTTGCCTTGGCCGTCTTGCGGTTCGCGAGCATGTAGGAAACGCCTGAGGGGACGCGAAGGTTGTCCTCGAGCACCTTGAAGCCGTCGTTCGTGCGCACCAGGTCGGTGCCGCAGATGGCGACCCACGTGCCGTAGGGGGCAGAGAAGCCGCGCATCTCGATCCGGTACTGCGGACAGCCGCGCACGACGTCGACCGGAATAACACCGTCGTCGACGATACGGGGAACGCCAAAACGGTCATTGCTGCGGGAAGGGCCGTACACGTCCTCAAGGAAGAGGTTGAGAGCCTTGAGGCGCTGGGTAAGCCCCGCTTCGATCTCACGCCAATCGGGGGCGGACATCACCCGTGGAATGCTGTCGACGGGAATGATTCGTTCGTCCGCCTCGTCGTCGCCGTAGACCGTGAAGGTGATGCCCTCATTGGAGAACGAGCGGGCGACCCGCTCCTGGATGCTGGCAAGCTCCTCGGCGGTGAACTCCGTCAGCGTCTCGTAGAGCTGCCGGCAATGATCCCGGGGAGTCCCGTCCTGCAGGAACATCTCATCGTAGATGGCCGGATCGAGGTCGTAGTTGTCGAAGTCCATAGTTGCAGTTCACCCATTTCCGCGATGGCGCTATTCTACCATTGAGGGCAAGGTGGTGGAGCGGGGAAGGATTCTGGATTCCGGCCTCCGCCGGAATGACGGGGGGGTGTTGCACTGTTGGCTCGTGGCCTGCAGCACTGGCCGAAGATAGATTCCCGCCTTCGCGGGAATGACAGGGTGGTGGGGCCACTACTACCCTCAGAGGGCGTTACCGACGCCCATGAACCGCCTTTCGACAGACTCAGGGCGAGCGGGTGATATGCGCCTAGAGGTGGTCCAAAACACATTGAGACACCCCAGAGGGGTGGCCAACTCCTACCAGTTGGTGATTGCGCCGTCGCTGCGGGTCAGGTAGGGGACGTAGCCACTGGGAGTCCATGCCTTTGCCTCGGCGACGTCCATGTCGATCTCGACACCGAGACCGGGACGGTCGGTGGAGAAGGCGTAGCCGTCCTCGAAGTCGATCTGCACGGGGAACAGGTCGGTCTCGTAGGTGCCGGGGGCCTTGGGCATCTCCTGGACGCCGACGTTCGACGAGGCCATGCACAGGGCCACGCACGCAGCGGCGCTGACGGGGCCGAGGGGATTGTGCGGGGCGATGTCGATGTAGTGCGTCTCCGCCCAGTGGGTGATCTTGAGCGCCTCCGTAATGCCTCCGACGTTGCACAGGTCGATGCGCGCGAAGCTGATCAGCTCCTCCTCTATCACCTCGCGGAACTGCCACTTGTTCGACCACTGCTCGCCCGCGGCTATGGGCACGTTGACGTGCCTCGCCAGTGTGCGGTAGCTGCCCGGGTTCTCCGCGCGCAGGGGGTCCTCGATGAAGAACGGATTGTACTTCTCAACCCTGCGGCAAAAGTTCGTGACGTAGTGAGTGTCGAGCCGCGTATGCACGTCGAAGGCGATCTGGATGTCCGGGCCGACGGCCTCGCGCACCCTGGCCATCTGCTCCTCGCCCAGCTCGATGGACTTCATGGGATCAAGTATGCCGGTATCCCGGACCTCCAGCGTCCCTCCGGTCTCCGGCTGCCCCCAGCGTACGAACTTCCAACCCTTCTCAACGTGCTCGACGCAGTTCTCGATGAGTTTGTCGGTCGAGTTGCCCTGGCAGTGCGGATAGCAGACGACCTTGTCCCGCACGGGGCCTCCCAGCAGCTTGTACACGGGCACACCGAAGGCCTTGCCCTTGATGTCCCACAGGGCGATGTCGATGGCGCTGATGGCGCAGGAGTAGACGCCCGTCGCGGGAAAGAAGTTGCGGCGGAACATGTGCTGCCAAAGCCGCTCGGTGCTGAGCGGGTCTTCGCCGATAACCAGGCCTGACAGGTGCTCAACCGCCTTGGCCACGGCCTGTCCCGTGCGCGTCATGCCAACCTCGCCGAGGCCGTAGATGCCGGCGTCCGTATCAACTCGGACGAAGAATCCGCCGAAGGGGCCTGTGTTGACGGGTATGGATGTGACCTTGATGACTTTCATGGGGGAGCTCCGGGAAGAAAGTAGAGAGTATTGCGTAGAAAGTGTGGGGGATTGTACCAGACGGGTGACAGGGCGTTGTGGTGGCTACCCGATACGAGTGGCGTACTCTGTCCTATCCCCTACGGCGGCGGCGGTGAAGGCGTCGATGCGTTCCTCGCATTTTTGGCACCGGCCGCAGTGAAGGCCGTCAACGGGGGTCATGCAGGTTAGCGACAGCTCGATGGGCAGATGGTTGCTCTCGCGGATGAGGTCGACCTTCGTGCGGCCGCGGTAGGGCGCGAGGACTTCTATGTCGTGGTCGAGGCCGCGGCTGAGGGCAGCGCCGAAACTCTCGAAGAACTCCGGGGTGGCGTCGGTGAAGGGGTTGCCGCCGAGGGACCCGATGGCGACCGCGCCCACGCCCTGCGTGCTGCACCAAACGGCAGCGAGGCCGATCAGGACGATGTTGCGCCCGGGCATGAAGACGGCATCGTCCGCGTCGCCGGGTTTTGGGACGTCGACGCCCGTCATGGACCAGTGGTCGCCGTAAATGGGTTGCATGGGAGCTGAAAGCTCGACGAGAGGCCGCACGTTCGGGCTGTCGAGCGCGTCGATGAACCGCTGAATGGCTCGGCGTTCGTCGTCCTCCCACACCAGCCCTGCGCGCACGTAGACGGGCCAGACCTCGGCGTCACGGGCCATGTCGGCGAGAAGAACACAACTGTCGAGTCCCCCACTGGTCAGGACGGCGACTTTGTTCAATGGCGGGTTCCCCCCTCTCTGTACCTCCCCCCTGCGGGCTGACAGGGGTAGGTATTTACCCTCACCCCAGCCCTCTCCCGCGAACGGGAGAAGGGGTATGTATTTGACTATCAGCCACTCTCCATTGACCAGAAAGCTCCCTAGCTCCGTCATTCTGGGCGGAGCGGGGTCGAAGAACCTACAGTGTCAGTCCTAACGTAAAGCTGACATAGGGAGTTCTTACGCTGTTCTCTCTCGCTCTTGGTCACGGTAGATGCACTGCACCGGCTGTCCGGTCTTGCGGTTATGGATTTTAGATTCCTCGCTGCGCTCGGAATGACAGGGGGTACTCGGAATGACAGGGGGTGCCCGGAATGACAGAGAGGCGGGACAGGGTCATAGCTACAAATCCGTTTTACCTACGTCGGTCAGCCCCCGGTGGAGGAGAGATTTTTCGACGCACACTACCCCAAGGTGAAGACGAGGAAGCTCGCAATGGCGTACACGCCGATCAGCACCCCCGATTCGATGGTAACGACGCCGGGCCGGGACTCTCTGGGCCTGGTTACCACCGCAAGGGTGATTACCGCGGTCATCACGACGGCAATGGCTGCGGTGAGAGCGTGAACGGGTGAGACGGCAGTCCAGATAGGCCCGGAGGTGTAGGCAACGTCGTCGAGGAAGAGGACGAACCCCATGTTGAAGAGGTTGCTGCCGAGCAGGTTGGTGATGGCGAGCTCCGGTGCGCCGATGCGGAGGGCGGCGAAGGAGGTGGCAAGCTCCGGCAGGGACGTCGCGGCGGCGAGGAACTGGGTGCCCATGAAGCTCGCGTCCCAGCCCATCTCGATTGCGAGGTCGTCGCTCACGAACGACAGCCAGACTGCGGAAGCCACGACGATGAGGGCAGATACGACGTATACCACGAGGTGGCGCGGGAGGTGTTCCGATGCGTAGCGTTCGGAGTCGTCCGAATCGGGCGCCTTGTCGGTTGCCTCGTCGCTCTTCTCGAACAGGTAGATGAAGTACATCGCTACGGCGAACCCGACGACGAGCACGATCGACAATGGGCTTATGGGCCAATCACCCAGCACGGTCGACATATCGTGCAGGAGCACCGCAGCGCCACCGAGCGAGATGACGATGATGCCCAGCGTTCCGATCACGACGGACGACATCCCGACATGGTTAAGGAGGAAGCGCCTCCACCAGAAGATGTCCATCAGGCCGATAATCAGGAGGTTGAACAGGTTGCTGCCGAAGGCTCCGCCGACGGCCAGGTCGGGCTGACCGACGACGGAAACTGCGCTGATCCCGGTGCCCAACTCCGGCAAAGAGGTTGCGGTCGCGAGGAGCACCACGCCGACGAACGAACGGCCAAGCCCCGTTTTGATGGCGATGACGTCCGCCGACTTGGCAAGGAACAGGGACGCGCCCAGTATCACCGCAGCCGCAACGCCAAGCTGTACCCAGAGAATGGCTATCGTCATGCCGGATTCCTCCATTCGACTGATACGCCGTCGCCGTTGGGGAATGATACACCATCTTTGGAGGCACGTCGGTCTGCTACAATTTCGAAGAGGTTTCGAGATGTCAGCAGCCCCCTCCAACTGGTACACGGAGTTCTTCAACGAGGACTACCTGAAGATATACAGCGACCGGCTGTCGGATGAGGTGACGGAGCGTGAGACCTCGTTCGTTGTGGACAGCCTGGGGCTTCGAAAGGACGCTCGCGTGCTCGACCTGGCCTGCGGACACGGTCGCCATGCCGTCACGCTGGCCCAACGCGGGATGGTCGTCACGGGGCAGGACCTGAACGAGGACTACCTGCGCAGGGCTCGCGAGGACGCGGAGCGTGAGGGAATCGAGATCGAGACCGTGTGCGGAGACATGCGCGACATCCCTTTCACCGGCGAGTTCGACGCGGTTATCAACATGTTCACAGCGTTCGGGTACTTCGATTCGGAGGACGAGGACGTGCGGGTCTTGCAGGCCGTCGGCAACTCTCTCAAGAGCGGCGGGCAGCTTCTCCTGGATACGATCAACCGCGAGTGGGTGCTGGCGAACTACGTCCAGAACGACTGGCACACGGACGACGACGGCAACACGTTCCTTGAGCACCGGGACTTCGACCTGGTCACAGGCCGGAACCGCGTCACGTTCGGTATCGTCACTGCGGACGGGACCCGGCGCGAATCGCCCGGGCATGACGTTCGGCTGTACACGCTGACGGAGCTGGTCCGCCTGCTGGAAGCCGCTGGGCTACGACTGTCAGCCACGTATGGAGACTATGACGGTGTGCCGTACGCCATCAACACGCCCCGGATGATCGTGGTGGCGACGAAGGACTGAAGCCAGCAGCGGCTACACGACGTCCTGCAGCATCATGTCGGCAAAGGTCTCGCGACGGCGGATGAGCTTCGCCTCGCCGTCGTTGACCATTACCATGGCCGGTCGCGGATTCAGGTTGTAGACGCTCGCCATCGAGGGTGAGTACGCTCCCGAAGCCGGAATGGCGATGACATCGCCCGACTCGATATGGGGCAGCTTGACGTCCTTGACGAGCACGTCGCCGGACTCGCAGTACTTGCCGGCAAGGGTGACGACCTCAGACGGAGACTCGTCCATGCGGTTGGCGACCACGGCCTCATAAGCCGCGTCGTAGAGGGCGGGGCGGATGTTGTCGCCCATCCCTCCGTCGAGGGAGACGTATTTTCGGACCGTCGGGATGTCCTTGATCCCTCCGACCGTGTAGAGCGCCACGCCCGCCCTTCCCACGATGGAGCGACCGGGCTCGATCACCAACGTCGGCTCGCCGAAACCGAGGTCGGCGCACCTGGCCTTCATCGCCGTCGTAATCGCCGTCGCATAGGCGTCCACCGGAGGGGGAAGCCTGTCGCGGAGGTATCCGATGGCGAACCCGCCGCCGGGGCTGAACTCCTCGAGGACCAGCCCGTCGTCCTTGAAGGGAGCGAGGTAGGTCAGGATCGCGTCCACCGCTATGGAGTAGGGCTCCAACTCGAAGATGGGAGACCCCAGATGGAAGTGGATGCCTATCAAGTTGAGGTTGGCGGCCGCGAGTGTTTGCCGGATTGCCGTCGCGGCGTCGCCGGTCTCGATGGAGAACCCGAACTTGCTGTCGAGGATACCGGTCGTGGTCATGACATGGGTGTGCGGGTCGACGCTAGGCGACAGTCGCAGGAGGACATCTTGGGTTACGCCTCGAGCCCGCGCTTTCGCGTTGAGGAGCTCCAGCTCGTGGAAGCTGTCGATCACGAAGCGTCCGACGCCTTCATCGAGGGAGTATTCCAGCTCCTCCGGGGTCTTGTTGTTGCCGTGGAAGTAGAGGTTCGCGGGGTCGGCGCCGCCGGCCTTGGCTACGGCAACCTCCCCTGCGGAGACGACATCCATGCCGAGGCCCTCGTCGGTCACGAGCTGCACTATGGCCGAGTTCACGAACGCTTTCGATGCGTACAGCACCTTGCTCTTGGGGTACTGGCTCGCGAATGCGCCGACGAACTCGCGGCACATCGTTCTCATCGTCACTTCGTCGAACACGTAGAGGGGTGACCCGTACTCCGCGAGCAGATCAAGGGTGTCGATACCGCCTATGGTGAGGTGTGAACTGTCGTTTACGTTGGCCGTCATGGGGAACACGGCGCTGTTTTCAAAACTCACTATGCGCTCCAATCGGTGAGGGAAAACCCTGTTGATAGTCGGGGTTCCCTTGGTGAATTGCTGTGGAAAGTATACCAGTTCAGGCAGCTTGGCCGAGGACGTTCGATGTTACCCAGATGACACTCACAGAGGACACCCGACCTGTCAGCATCCAATCCACAGTCGGAATCAATCCGTCAAGACGGCCAACACGCGGCTAGCGGGTTGTTCTGCACACCATCCACCCCGTTATGAAGGTCTATTGTTATACTCTTAGATACTTATGATTGATTCTGCCTACATAAAAACTATTAGTGGGTCCGGGGGAAACGGGGCCGTTAGCGGACGGCGAGAGAAGTTTGTGCCTCATGGCGGTCCTGACGGGGGAGACGGCGGTGATGGAGGTAGCGTATTTGCGCGCTGTGACAGGAATGTAAGCACGCTCCTGAGTTTCCGGCATAACCGTATCTTCAGGGCAAGAAACGGTGGCAGCGGCACCGGTGGGAAGAAGCACGGCAAGAAGGGTGAGAGCGTTGAGTTTGCCGTGCCCCAGGGAACGGAAATCTGGGATGAGACGACGGGTGATCGAATTGCCGACTTGACCAACCACGGTGAGCTTGTAGAAGTGGCGCACGGAGGACGGGGGGGACGAGGAAATGCCAGGTTCACCTCATCGACCAACCAGTTTCCGTTGCTAGCCGAAGAGGGTGATCCCGGCCAGGAGATCAGACTTCGGCTGGAACTGAAGCTCCTGGCAGATGTTGGGATAGTGGGCGCTCCAAATGCGGGAAAGTCCAGCCTGCTGGCGGCGGTAAGCGCCGCGAGGCCGAAGGTGGCAGACTACCCTTTCACGACGCTCGAACCCGTGCTCGGTGTGGTTGAGTACAGGAGGGACGGCTTTGTGATGGTCGATATTCCCGGTCTGATCGAGGGCGCTCATGCAGGCGCAGGGCTTGGCGATGAGTTTCTCCGGCACGTGGAGCGGACGAGGGTGCTGGTACATGTCATCGATGGGGACTCGCCCGATCCGGTTGAAGAGTACCGGCGCATACGGAACGAGATCGTCCTCTTCAACGAGGCCCTCCTTGACAGGCCGGAGGTTATCGCTTTCAACAAGCGGGACATTCCAGGAGTCGACGACGCGTTCGAGCTGTGCCGTGATGATCTCATGGACACCGCAGTCTCCATCAGGAGCATCTCCGCCGTGGGGAGAATAGGGCTTGAGGAGCTCCTCTATGACGTGGCGGAGGCCCTTAACATTGCGGCTGAACGTGAGGAGGCCGGAGAATCAGGCGAACCTCGGCCGTCTGTGGCAGTGGCTAGCGAGAAGTCCGACGTTCCTGTGCTCAGGCCCGATCCCGTGGACCAGCGGGAGAAGGTACGACGGACGGGGCCTGGGAAATACGAGGTAATCCTTCGTTCGGCAACGCGGTTTGCCGGCACCGTCAACATGAACAATTGGGCGGCACGGGTCCAGTTCTACGAGCAACTTCAGCGGCTGGGCGTCATTGCGGAGTTGGAGCGGGCGGGTATCCGTACAGGCGACACGTATGTCGTCGGCGAGCACGAGTTGGAGTGGGAGTGAGTGAAGCTCGGCATCTTCGGGGGAACGTTCGACCCGATACACAATGGCCACCTCGTGGCGGCGGAGCACGTCCGCGTGACGATGGGGTTCGAACGAGTGCTGTTCATCCCTGCAGGACAACCCTGGTTCAAAGCGAATCGTGCGGTGACCGAGGCGCGACACCGGCTCGAAATGGTGAGGCTTGCCGTCGCGAACAAATCCAAGTTCGAAGTATCGGACATTGAGGTCCGACGTGAGGGTCCGACGTACACCATTGATACGCTCACGGCCCTCCGCGAAGAGATGGGTGGGGCGGTTGAACTGTACATCATACTCGGTACCGACGCTCTGAACGAGCTTCACCGTTGGCACGCTCCCATGGAGGTACTGAACATGGCGACCGTCGTCGGTGTCGAGAGACCGGAGGCTGACGTGGTCGACCGGGAGGCATTGGAGTCGATTCGAAGCGGGGCGTCGGAAGAGATAGCATTTGTCGATGGGCCGCGTGTGGACATCAGCGCCGCCGTCGTGCGCCGCCGCATGGCAGACGGTCTGCCGGTCGACGGTCTTATTCCACAAGTTGTCCACAGCTATATTGAACGGAACGGTCTCTATGGCCGAAAGGAGCGAGTATGAGCGCATCTGACGCACAGCGACTGCTGGAATTATCGGAACGACTGGGCGCTCTGCTGTATGGAGAGTTCACGTTATCGTCGGGCGCTGTGAGCCACTACTACTTCGATGGACGGCTGGTGACGCTGGACGCGGAGGGAGCGTACTTGGTGGGGAGGGCGTTTCAGCCCATGGTGCTGGAGTGCGGCGCTGAGGCCGTGGCGGGCCCCGCAGTCGCGGCAGTACCTATGCTTTCGGCGATAGCCATGGCGAGCTACCAAGCCGGATCTCCCGTTTCAGGCCTTATCGTCCGAAGTGAACGAAAACGGTACGGCACCGGCAAGTTGATCGAAGGTCCCATAAGGGAAGGGCTGTCGGTTGCCGTGGTCGACGACACCTGCAACCAGGGTGGAAGCCTGCTGCATGCAATCGATGCCGTAGAGGGCGCGGGCTGTCGCGTCGCAAAGGTGATGTGCATTCTAGACCGCAACGAGGGCGGCAGCGAAGCCGTCCGGGAGCGCGGCTACGAATTCGCATCGTTGTTGGAGGTCGGCGACGACGGACGCATACGGGCGGCGGGCGCGTAGCGGCCTGTGTGTGACGCATCCCGTCCGCGGTGAGTGTTCAGAGTTCACGGGGTGGACATCCCTCATCCCTATGGATACCCGCTTTCGCGGGTATGACGGTGTCTGTATGCGTTGAGTTCGCTCACGAAGTCTGAACAGTTACGGTCCGCGTTCCATAAGGCAGGCCCGCTGTGCTACATTAGATGATGGCGCTGGCGGGGAAACGCCGCCGGTCGAAGGACAGCGCCGGAGAGCCCATGACTTCAAGTGCCATGCCATCTCTCGACGACCGAATTGGCCGGAACCTCGTCGAGGCCGGGTTCATTACTCTCGAGCAGCTTGAGGCGGCCAGGTACTCCGGGGAAGAGACCGGCTCCGGCCTGATCGAGACCCTTGTGGTGGACGGGCTCGTTTCCAGGGACACTCTCGTTGCCATGCTGAGCTCTCAGCTCAGGATTCCTGTGGTCGACCTCAAGACGGTCCACGTCGACCTTGAGGCGGTGGCAACGCTTCCCGAAGAGTTCGCGCGAACTGAGGGAATACTTCCCATCGGCTTTGAGCCGGACGGCTCTCTCCGTACGGCAACCACCACGCCCAACAACTTTCAGCTTGCGTCGCAGATTGCCACATTAACCGGACGGCAGGCGAAGTTCGTCCTCGCTCCGGGAGGAGGGCTCGACGAGCTCATAGCGCGGACGTATTCCTCTCTCCCCGCACGGCGGGCGGACACCCCCACTGCGGGGGTGTTGGACGCAGAAGGCATAGGCGCGGCGGGCCAGGGCCCCGGGGCACGGGGAATACTGGGACAGGACGTATCGCAGCTTCCGGCCGTTCATGCAGTCGAGATGGTAACGCTGCAAGCCATAAAGAGAGGGGCCTCGGACGTGCACTTCGTAGCAACGTCCGAATCGAGCAAGATCCTGTTCCGGCTGGACGGAGTGCTTCAGGAGGTTGCCGAAATTCCCCTTACCCTGCACGACTCGATGCTGGCGCGCATCAAGGTCCTCGCAGACATGGATATCACGGAGACGCGTCGTCCCCAAGACGGCAGTTTCAACCTCCAGATCAACGAAAAGACGGTCGACTTCCGCGTGTCCTCAATCGGAATCACCTGGGGCGAGATGATGGTCGTCAGGATCCTGGACCGATCTGAAGGGATTCTCAAGATGGAGCAGCTGGGTCTCGAACCCGACACCCTGGCGACGTGGCGACAGCTCCTGGGCCTTCCGTTCGGGATGCTGCTGGTGTCCGGGCCGACCGGCTCGGGCAAGACAACCACTCTCTACTCGTCCGTCACGGAACTGATACCGAACCGCGGCAACATACTCACAATCGAGGACCCCATCGAGTACCGCGTGGAAGACCTGCACCAAATCGAGGTAAACCGACAGGCCGGAATCGATTTTCCTACCGGACTCAAGTCGATCATGCGTCTGGACCCGGACGTCATCCTCGTGGGTGAGATCCGTGACGTCGAGACGGCAAAGACCGCCGTTGACGCGGCGCTGACCGGCCAGCTTGTGCTGGCGTCGATTCACAGCAACGACGCAGCTTCGGCATTCGTTCGACTGATCGATATCGGAATTGAGCCGTACCTGGCGGCGACTGCCGTGGTGGGCGTTGCGGCCCAGCGCCTCGTCCGGATGGTGTGCACACACTGCAAGATGGAGAGCGAGGTCGAACTTGCCGAGCGTGAGGCATACTTCAGCGAGACCGGCGAGGACGTCGCGACCTTTGCGAGTGGCAGGGGATGCAACTTCTGCGGGTTCACGGGATTCCTAGGCAGGACCGGAGTGTTCGAGGTCCTAGCGGTGAGCGAGGCGACGCGGAAGCTCGTCGCGTCGGGGGCGAGCGGGCATGACATTCGCCAGCAGGCGATGTACGAAGGGCTTTCACCCCTTCGCCGCACGGGGATGACGAAGGTGAAGGCCGGGGTCACAACGGTAAATGAGGTGCTCAGCAGGGTGTTCTTCTTTGAGTAAACTCCGCCGATCGCACTTCCACTACTCCATTCGCATCACGTAGCGCATTCCCTATGGCGATCAAGTATGAGGCATACACCAGGCTGGGAGAGAAGGTCGTTGGCGTCCTGCACACCGACTCGGAGGAGGCAGCCTATGATCTCCTGGAGCAGGAAGACCTCATTCCGTATCGCCTCCGCCCGGCCGGCAGCGGACTCAGCCTGTATCGCATGTTTCCGACGGTATTCAACCCGTCGGCACAGGACATCATCGACTTTACGCGCCAGCTTTCGGCGCTGCTGAATTCCGGCATTCCGCTCATCCGCTGCCTGATGGCGCAGCAGGCCCAGGCATCGAACACGGGGCTGCGGCACGCCCTGGCCGAGATTGTCGTCGCCGTCGAGGCCGGCAGGAAGCTGTCCGACGCCCTCAGGGACCAGTCCCACATATTCCCCGACTTCTACGTGCGGATGCTCAGGGTCGGCGAGGCAACCGGCGGCCTGCCGTTCGTCCTCAACCAGATAGCAGACACTCTCCAGCGGCGAAAGGCCGTCACGGACCGTGTACGCGACGCGGCCGTATACCCGGCGTTCACCCTACTGGTAGCGCTCGTGGCCGCGATTCTCCTGGTGACGTACTCGCTACCGTCGCTGACGACACTGCTCTCGGAGGTCAGCGGAGACCTTCCAACATCCACACGAGTGCTGATCGCGATTTCAGGCTTCTTTGGGACCTACGGCACCGCAATCCTTGTGGGATTTGCAGTCATCGCCGTGGTGATCTTCGTTGCCCTGAGGACAGAGTTCGGCCGGGCCGCCACGGATACCGTGCTGCTGCGTCTTCCGGTCTTGGGAAGGGTGATCGTAGCCAACAACATGTTCGCCCTCACGTCCATACTCTCGACGCTGCTGAGGGCCGGAATGTCGCCGGTCGAGGCGCTCAAGTTGACGCAGACGGGTATGGCGAACGCGTACTACCGGCGGAGGCTGGGAAGGGTGATCGATCGCGCTACAGCGGGCACGAAGCTCGGCGAGGCCTTCGGAGAGGACGGAGGATTTCCGGTCATCCTCTCGCAGGCGATCATTACGGGCGAGACCCGGGGACGGCTGGACGACACCATGTCGGGGCTCGCGGAGTACTATGAAGACGTGACGAGGCGGGCAGCAGGGGGAATTACCGAGCTGGTCCAGCCCGTGATTATTCTGTTTGTGGCGAGTGTGGTAGGGTTCGTTGCCGTGGCGATCATTTCAGGCATCTATTCCGCATTGGGGTCCGTCCGATGAACGAAGAACCCCAGAACGCCATGGTCCCCGTGGGCGACCCGGCCCAGCAGGAGTTTGGATGGCGAAACACGCCGAGGATCAACTTCGCCCCTGAGCGACGCATCATACCGGCCTCGCCCCTTGTCGTGCTTATTCTGGTTTTGCTGCTCATCGAGGTAGTGAGCGTTCCAATCGTCTATGGCCGGCTGCGAAGCGCCCAGGACGAGGCGCTTTCCGCAAAGGACCGGCTGGAGAACGTCGAGCGCGCACTCAGGCAGGAGGTGGCGGCGACTGATGACGTGAGGGCCAGGATCGGGGAGATAGACGAGGAGATCAACCAGGTCGCAGAGCAGAGCGCGGGGGCCTTCGAGGTCTATAACCGGCTGACGCAGAACCGTCCGGATTGGGCAGCCTCTCTTCAGGCGCTCCTTCAGGCCGATAGCGAAGACTTCCGGATCAATCGGCTGGAGGTGAACTCACCCGCCTCGGTCGATTCGCCCTCCCAGATCAATCTCTCGGCAACGGCCGCGGGCGCCAACACCATTGGCGGGTTTCTCGACTACATGGGAGCCGTCGATGACTTTCTCGACCTTGCGAGTTGGAATACGGCTCTGACATCGTCAAACAAGACTACATTGGATGCCATGGTGAACCTCAAGTAAATGAAAGATCTATGGTGTCGACGGGAAGGTCCCAGGGCGTTCACAGACTGATGCTCTACAGAATCAAGCCACTCTTGAACAGATGGACCGCGCTGGCTGTCTTTGTGGTCGCTGTGTTTGCGGGACTTGCATACCTGTACGTGTCCGCATCGGGATCCCGCGAGGAGGCGAGCGGCTTCGACTATCTGCGACTGGCGGCGGTGATCAAACTGGAGACACAGAAGTGGGAGACGGTGGCCGCCTCCCAAGATCTGACGGGGAAGCGGCAGGAACTGGAACAGAAGAAAGAACAGTTCGAGGCGGACCGGCAGTTGGCGTCCATCGCCAACCTTACGACGGCCCAGGACGCCGAGGGTCTTGGGAGCCGCATCATCAACTACGCGGTGGACAACAGGCTCGAGATCGTCGATTTCCAGAACGCCAAGACGGTTACGGTCATCACCCTAGAGGAGACGCTCACGTTCATTGACGGGAGCGCTCCGAACGTGAGGCGCATTACTGAGACCTGCGACAGACTGAAGAACGACGATCCCTCAGAGGGCTGGCATCTTCCCACGGTGACCTACACCTTCAAGACCCGGGGCGGCAAAGACGCCCAGATCGGACTGATCGGACTGGCCGGGGACGCGGGCACCGCCCGTGTGGAGACCCTTGACATGGTCCGAGAGGATGACCAAGCCGACGTGTGGTCCCTGAAGGTCTGCATGCACGTGCCCTATGCGCAGTTGTGAGACGGAGAGCGTGAGCAGGGTATGCCGGGCAGGACTGATGAAGCGGTAAGTTCCCACGTGCCCTCCTGGGACGCACCCAACGCACAAGACCGTGTTTGAGACCATCTACGGGCTGCTTGCATTCGGCATTGGCGCCTCTGTCGGGAGCTTTCTGAACGTGGTTGCCGACCGGCTTCCGGAACGCAGGTCGCTAGTCTCTCCCCGCTCGCAATGTGCTTCGTGCGCACGGCGGATTCCTGCCCGTGACCTTGTACCCGTCCTGAGCTACCTTTGGCTGCGAGGAAGGTGCCGGTACTGCGGCGAGAGGATTCCGGCGAGGGTTATCGCAGTAGAGGCAGTCATGGGTGCGCTCTTTGCAGCGCTCTACTTCATGCTCGGCTGGGGCGTGGAAGCGCTCGTGGTCGGGGCCGGAGTCGCGCTGCTGGCAGCCATCGCGGTTATCGACCTGGAACACCGGCTCATTCCCAATCGTCTCGTTATCCCCGCAGTGCTTGTCCTGGCGGTGCTCGCCCCGTTCTGGCCGGAGCTGGGCATCGACCGCGCCCTCTTCTTCGAGCAGGTACATCTTTCTTCGCTTGTCAACTCGCTGGCCGCCGGCGTTGGGGCGTTCCTGGCATTTCTCGCCATCAAGGCCGTCTATCCGGCGGGCATGGGAGCGGGGGACGTTAAGATGGCGGGAATGTTGGGACTTCTGGTGGGCTATCCCGGCATCGCCGTGGCCCTGTGGGCGGCAGTGGTTGCCGGCGGTGTCTTGGCTGTCGGGCTCCTCGCGCTGGGAAGGGGCAGCCGCAAGGACGCGATGCCCTTCGGGCCATTCCTCTCCGCCGGGGGAATTCTTGCCCTGCTGGCGGGGACGGAGATCGTGGATCTCTACATGAGCATCGCCGAACGGCTGATTAGTTGAACGGTTGAGTCCACAGAGCGGTTCGATCGGCGAATTCCAAGGATTCGTGGCAGCAACCATTTGCGGCCTCATACGTGGCGCATCTTTGAACGCCCACGCAGTCTCTGTAGAATGGGGGCAAACCCTTGGGGGGCAACCCTTTGAAGGAGGCCGCGCATGGACAAGTTCAAGATACTCGCCTTCTATGCTCATCCCGCGGACAGCGCGACCGACGCATCGGGAACTCTGGCATTGCATGCGGAGAGGGGCGATAAGGTCACCAGTGTGGTTGTCACCTACGGCGAGCGACACCATATGCAGTGGCTGGCAGACGAGAAAGCGAAACCGGAGAGCGAGCGGGACCCCGACCTCGCCACCATGACCCTCGACGACTACAGAAAATTCAAGGGGCGAGAGACGGAACGGATAGCGGAGGCGGTTGGCGTAGACGAGCTGGTCCAGCTAGGCTGGACGGATCACGAGATCTATTTCGACCTCGACAAGGTCCACGAATTGGCCGACATTATCCGGAAGGTCGAACCGGACATCATCATTACCCGGTACCCGAAAGACGAAGGGGCGACGATCAACGACCACCCCATGACCGGCCGCATCGTGATGAAGGCCCTGGAGGTGGTGACCAACCGCGTACGAGAGTTTGACGGCGTGGACGCCTATCACGGAGTCAAGCAGGTCTTCTTTTCGGTCTCAGCGGGCAAGGAACTCAACTCGAACGACCAGTTGACGCAAGGGCTTGTGCCCGACGTATGGATAGACACGACGCCTGTCATACACAAGAAGCTAGCGGCGATCGACCAACTGGTCAGCCAGGGATACCAAGGGGAAACGGCTCGCTGGATAGTTGAAGCGCGCGACGGGCGTTGGGGAATGATCGCAGGATGCGCCTACGCGGAGCCCTTCCTGAGACCGGCGGCGATCACATACGACGGCCTGCCCATGCCACCCAGGGTAGCGGGTAAGACGTATCGGCCCACGGTGCTCCACAGGGCCCGCGGGACGGCACGCGACATACCGTCAGCAACGCCACCGGAGGCGTACCGGCTGAAGCCGTAGGATGATGAGGGACCCTTCGCCATCGTGCTAGCGGCGATTGAATTTGGTCGAATTGGCTGGCCTTCCGGATTCAGGAGACTGAGTGATCACAGCTGCCGGGCAGTTGTCTACGTATCCACGCAGCCGTCACCGTGGCGGCCTCCTCCAGTGCGTCCTCCCTCGTCCTGCCGGACTCGGGTGGCAGGTTGTAGAAGTGGTCGGCGCCCTCTATGACATGGAGGCTTGCTCGGTCCCCTACGCCCTCCAGCACGGGCTGAAGCTCCGCAAGGTCGGCGAATTGTTCATCCCTGCCTCCCTGGACGAAGAGCATCGGCGCGGAGACTCGTTGGAGATGGCAAACCGTGTCCGACAGCAGATTTCTCCAGCGCATCGGGAAGACGTACAGCACGAGGCCTCTCACTTCAGGCCACTTCTCCCGCGTCAATGCAAGCGATACGACCTGGCTGCTCATCGAACGGCCGGCAAGGAACATGGGCAGATCGAGGGACAGGGAGTTGGCAGCCTTCATCGCGGAGGTTGTCGTGGTAAGCAGGACGTCGAGCGGATCGATCATATCCGGGGAATAGGCGGTCATGCCCTCGCTGTACGGATAGTTGTACCGGAAAGTTGTGATTCCCTGGCGGGCAAGCGCTTCACAAAGCCGGACCATGAGCGGCCTGTCTATCGGCGTACCGGAGCCGTGGCCCAGGACCATCAGCGTGAATGCGTTGGCCGGCTGCACCAGGATGGTGGAGACTTCCGGGCCGTCGGGAGCGACGGCCATCTTGTTTTTCGTAACCGTGATCTTTGCCACGTGCGTCCTGCCTCCGGGGCTGTAAAGCAATCGACGGGAGAATTGATGATACCAAGAACCCTGAACCTGAGTTCGCAGGGGGTCATTGCGCCCACAGGAAGATGATCGGTTCTGCTATGATCCATGCGGCAATTTCATCCCGGACCTGAACGCCTCCAACGAGGTCGGCAAGCACCACGAGAACGGAGCAGCACCATGCCCAGCATTGAAATCATAGACAGCGGACGAATCGACGAGCGGGAGTCGGCCTTCCCGCAGGCGGCGCTGCTTCCGAACGGCGACATACTTTGCTCCTTCAACGTCGGGGGCGGGGCACACGTGACGGGTGGCACCGACTGGGCACGCTCCACGGACGGCGGAAGGACATGGAACGTCGAGGGCACGCTCGTCCCCAGGGTGGGCAACGCGACCTGCGCCCTGAAGCTCAGCATTTCCGCGGACGGCAAGACGGTCTACGCCTACGGATCGCGGAGCTACCGGGAGGAGGGTGGGCGCTTCGGCGAGGGCCACAACGAACCGATCTTCTGCACGTCGACTGACGGCGGACGCACATGGTCCGAGCCTGCGGTCGTACCTATGATGGGCTATACGCCGCTGGAGATATCGCACGGGGTGCTTGCGCTGCAGTCCGGACGGCTGCTCGCGCCGGGGGCAACACTGGAGTCGCAGGATAAGCTCGGCAGACTCGTGATCGCGGCCGTATCGGACGACGGCGGTCAGACGTGGCCAGGTCACACTACGGTATTCGAGGACCCCGACGGCATTCACGGCTACTTCGAGCAGAAGCTGGCGGAGGTCGAGCCGGGCCTGCTGATCTCCACGTGCTGGACGATAGTGATGGACGGCGTGAAAGACATCGACGACCACTTCACGATCTCACGGGATGACGGTCTGACGTGGAGCAGGCCGAAACCGACGGGAATCATGGGGCAGACGATGACGCCAGTCCCGCTGGGAGGGGACAGGCTACTGGTGATGTACAACCGCCGGTACGGTCAGCAGGGCATCGTGATGAATCTCGTGACGTTCACCGACGACGCCTGGACCATTCACTACGAGGGGATGATGTACGACCCGAACACGACCGCGGAACGTCCGACGGATATCGATTCGGGAGTGGACACCTTCTCGGCGTTCCAGTTCGGCTTCCCGACGGCGATCCGGCTGCAGGACGGCACGTACCTCGCGACTCACTGGTCCCAGGAGGGCGGAAAGTTCGGCATCAGGTGGACGCTCCTGGGCATCGACTGGTAGCGCCACACGCGCCTCCGACCTTCCCCGACGCCAGGTCCGTCGAAAACCGATATCCCTCGGCGAGCGTAGTACATAGTAGAGCCAAGTAGCTTCCTATTATTTGCTCAGCTATCGGGAGGGACTCGCCATGACGACTGCCATTCACGGACTGGACGTATACCGACGTGAGTTGTTGAAGGGGAGTACCGAGACGCTGATACTGTCGCTCCTCTCGGACCAGGAGATGTATGGGTACCAGCTCGCCAAGGAGATGCAGCAAAGGAGCGGAGGCTACTTCCACCTGAAAGAGGGAACGTTGTACCCCGCTCTCCACAGGCTGGAGCGCGACGGCCTGATCGAGGGCCACTGGGAGCAGTCCGATACGGGCCAGAGTCGCCGGTACTACGGCGTCAGCGCACACGGAATGGACCGCCTCGACGCCATGCTCGCCGAATGGAGCACCTTCTCCAACGCCGTGAACCGCATCGCGCGGCCTGTCGCAGTTCCGGCGTAGGGGCCGGAAGCTCGGATTATGTGAACAGAAGCCCGTAGGCTCCACACAGGCTGTTGATCACTTTCCCAAGGCGAGGAACCCGGTGATGCTGCGACGGATGCCGGCGGCGTCCAGCCCATGCGCCCGATCATGCTCAGAACTTGTGCCGTAGCGTCGGTGCTCGCTATTGGCGACACCGAGGGCGAGCAGGCGGTGCGGGATATCTTGGAGGGCCGCTGAGACTTCGGCCGCTGATGTACCGGCCAGATACGGCTCGACAAGAGCGACCTCGGGCGAGCCCAGAGCCTCCCTCAGCGTTACTGCATCGAAGGGTCTTATGGTCGATGCGTAGAGAACATTCACATCGAGGCCGGCTGTGGCTTTGAGAACGGGTGTCAGGCACGGGCCGACGGCGATGACCGTTGCGGCCTTATCCGAGCCTCTCCTAACCGGCGTGAGGGTTTTCGTATAAGCGACGGGGTCTTGGTTGACTGCATTACCGAGACGGATGTAGTCGAGTCCGGCTCCGGCCGCCGCCGAGCGGAGAATCGCTTCCGCCTCATCAGGGTGGCCGGGTACGTGTACGCTCCACCCCGGCAGCGTCGACATGAGGGCTACGTCCTCGGGCGCAAGGTGCGTTCTCCCTGCGGCAGCGGCATCGTAGGAAGCCCCGACCGAGACGAATACGGCACCCAGCCCCTGGTGGCCGAAGTCGAGCTTGACCTGCTCGTACGGCCTCTCAACCAGAAACGGCGCATAGGAGTGGACGATAGGCCGGAAGCCCTCCAGAGCCAGCCCCGCGGCGAATCCGACCAGTAGCTGCTCGCGTATCCCGACGTTCAATACTCGTCCGGGATGTCGCTCTATCACGCCGGCCGCTCTGAAATACGAAAAACCGATGTCGGCGAGTACGACGGCGATATCGGGCCGTTCGTCCAGCAGCTCTCCGGAGACGTTTATGAAGCGTTCCCGCATGGTGGGCATGTTGGCTACGCCGTCCTCTCTACAACAGCCACGACGACGTGAGGGCGGTCCGGGTGCTTCACCGTGAAGGCGTCCTCGATGGCATCATGGTCGCGACCGTCGACGGTTGTGGCGGACCAGCCCTCGATACTGAAGCGCCCCGCGATACCGCCGGGCCAGCCGTGGGTGGCTGAACGGTTGTCGATCACGCAGGCCGTAAGCCTGGATAGCCCCAACCGGCCCGCGAGGGCAATCGCCTCGTGGTTGCTGCCCTCGTCAAGCTCTGCGTCGCCGACAAGGCAGAACACTCTCGGGCCAATGATCCCCTTCAGGTCCAACGCGGCCGCCACGCCGACCGCTATCGGCAGGCCGTGCCCCAGCGATCCGCTGGAGAGCTCAACGCCCGGTATGAGTGCGCGGTCGGGGTGCAGGCCGAGAATCGAGTCGTATCGCCCGAACGTTGGAAGCTCGTCTATTGGCACGAATCCCTTGGCCGCAAGGATGGCATAGTAGGCCATCGGCCCGTGACCCTTGGAAAGGAGAAACCGATCTCGTTCCGGATCGTCCGGAGCTTGAGGACTCACCCTGAGGACCCTGTCATACAGGACCCAAAGAACGTCCAACGTCGTCTCGGAACTGAGATCGTGCTTCTCATCGCCGGTCAGGAGAGCCGTGAGCCGGGGCAGGTCTTCATACGACAGTACTGAACATGACGGGAGTACCTTTGGCTGCTCATTGGAGCGTCTCATGGAACGACTCTACAACTTCAAGTAAACTTTAAGTCAACCCCCCTTCTTGGAGGAATAATGCCTTCCCTGCCGAACATGCTCACGATCGGACAACTGGCGTCTCGCAGCGGAGTCCGGACTTCCGCCCTCCGCTACTATGAGGAGCGAGGACTGATCAGTTCGGAGAGAACGTCGGGCGGTCAACGCAGGTATGCACGGGAGAGTCTGAGGCGGGTAGCGGTCATCCGAGCGGCTCAGGTCCTGGGGCTTACACTGGAAGAGATCAGGGCCGCGTTGGACGAGCTTCCGCAGGCTCGAACACCGGACCGAAGAGACTGGGAGCGGCTGTCCCAGACGTGGCGCAGTTCGCTGGACGGCCGGATCGCTGAACTCGAAGCGCTGCGGGACAGGCTTTCGGGGTGCATCGGATGCGGCTGTCTGTCCTTGGAAAACTGCAGTCTCTTCAATCCGGGCGACCGGGCTGCCGAGGCAGGCGCGGGCGCGCAGTATCTTTTCGGCAATCCGCCGGACCCATCGTAGAGCCCCGACAGAACCCACATGGTTCCAGACAACGCCTCAGACACCCTCACGGGCCGCCGGACCTGTTGCCCAATGCAATCGGCTCGGCGGGTGGGTTGCCCGGTGAGGCAGGGAGCTACAGCGCCGCGCAGGACTACCGGAACGTGAGCACTTCGGCGGGGTTGGAGACGAGGATGTCGTGGACAGCCTCGGGAGTGAAGCCCCTGGTCAGCATCCTGGGAGCTATGTGGTCCAGTATGTACGAATAGCCGTGCCCGCCGAACGTCTCCAGACGGGCCTTCGTGCAGATGTCCTGCGCGATGACGACTTTGCGGCCGTAGCCTTCGGACGATATCCAGGCGATGCGCTCAAGGCGCTGGTCGTCGCTCGGCATGTCGATGTCTAGGTTCTTGGCGTAGTATGACCCGCCCCAGCCGAACAGGTCCCATTCCATGTAGCAGCCCGCCTCAGCGATCCGTTTGAGGGTACCGCGCTCGAAGACCGTCCTGTCGAGGTGGCCCATGATCGTATGTGACAGGTCGGCCCCGGCCCGGTCCAGGACATCAATGATCTCAAGCGGCGCCGTCTCGTCCCTGCCGGGATGTATGAGCATCGGCGCGCCGGTCATACGCTGCGCGCGGGCCGATGCCTTCAGCACCTTCCGTTCGTTGTCCGTCAGGGGCCAGTCGCAGCCGACCTCGCCGATGATGCCGGACCTTATGCCTGTCCCGTCGGCCCCTTCGGTGATGTCCCCTACTATCAGGTCGACGATATCGTCCTCCGTCAGGTCGTCCATCCCCGGCGGGTGATGCGTGTTCACGTAGAATGAAGCGCCCATCACGATATTCACGCCCGTGGCGTTGGAGACCCTCGCAAGGCCAACCGGATCGCGGCCTATTCCGATGCTCGACGCCTCGACCAGCGTGCCCCCGCCGTACTGCTTGAACAGCCCAACCTCTTCGATGGCCGTCCGGACGTCCTCGAGCCGCCCGTTGTCCCGGTTCGGCTTCAACTGGTAGCGTAACTTGCCGAGAATCTCCTGGGAGACCGGCTTTTCATAGAATGCCTGGTCGCTCGCGCTTGGGAAGGACGCCTCGGTCCATGAGCCGTCGAACAGGATGTGCTCGTGGGTAAACGTCTTGCCAAGTTGACCGGGATCAACCGGGCCGAGTACGGTCTGCGCCCTCCCGGACAGATCATTGCCGGTCATGGCTGCCCCCATATTCTCTGCTGGGCGACCAGATGTCGCCGGGGCGCATGAGGCATGTTTGCAAATCGTTTGAATGGGCCTCTGTGCTCATGCCCTAACCCCGCAGGATTTCAGCAATTGAACCACGTATGAGCTTGTTTGTTAAGTGGAGCGGCAGGCGAGGAAAGTGCAAGGCTCGTCTGGGGACGGGGCTTGATTCGAATGGAATGGGCCGCAGCCTTATTGCGGACGGCACCTGCAATGACATCGTCCGCAATAAGGCGAGGTCTTCCGCAGCCCCGGGCCGGGTCATTCTCCTATGGACAGGCTCATGCCGCCCCCTACGTGACCATGCGGGCTATGAGTCTGTCTAACATGCGGTCGCTGATTAGTCTGCGCAAGAAAAGGAGCGGCTTGGCGAACTGACCGGAGGCATAGCGCGTCTTGGGACGCTTGGCGCTGAGCGCCTTGACGATGGTGTCGGCGATGACGGACGGCGGCGAACCGCCTGATTCGAAGCTCCCCATCCTGTCCATCAGCCTCTTGACGATGCCGGAATAGGCGGAGTCGCCCGAACGCTCGATCAGCGGCCCCAACGCAACATCGCCGAAGTCGGTGTGGATAAATCCGGGCTGGACAATGATGACGTCGATGCCAAAGTGGCGCAACTCGAACCTCAAGCAGTCCGACCATCCTTCGAGCGCGTGCTTCGTGGCGTGGTACCAGGACCCCAGCGGCGTGTAGATCTTCCCGCCGACGGAGGAGATGTTCACGACCTTCCCCGCTCCCTGCTCTCGCATGTAGGGGAGGACGAGTTGAGTCAGCCGCGCCAGGCCGAACAGGTTGACCTCGAACTGGTACCTGACCTCGTCGAGCGTTATGTCCTCCATCGCGCCGTACAGACCGAATCCGGCGTTGTTGATGAGGATGTCCGCGCCTCCCCGTTCCGCATTGATCCGTTCCACTCCTGCAACGACGTCTTCCTCACTCGTCACATCCATCTTCAGCGCAACGGCTCCCATGTCTTCAAGGTCTCTCATCAGCTCGACCCTGCGCGCCGCGGCATAGACGATGTAGCCCTCCTCAAGCAGTCTCTTGGCGGTCTCCTTGCCTATGCCGGATGAGGCGCCGGTTATCAGCACAGTCTGCCCAGCCCCGCCTACCGGCTTGTGTTGGTCTGGAATGGTCATGGAAGAATCTCCCTTGTTGGCTTATCACCATCGTAGACCATCGATGCGTCAAACCACCATAAGTTCAACGTACTGGATAGGCCCTGCCGTTGGGTGTAGAGTGACTTGGAAGGAGGACGGCCATGCCCTTGCAACTGGACCACACGATAGTACCCGCCTACGACAAGGTGAAATCAGCAAAGTTCATTGCTCGCCTGTTCGGGCTGGAGTACAAGGGTACCTGGGGACATTTCGCGCCCGTCAAGGTCAACGACACGCTGACGCTCGACTTCGACGACTCGGATGACCCGCGCTCCAATCACTACGCTTTTCTGGCTTCGGACGAGGAGTTTGATGAGGTGCTACAGCGAGTCAAGGATGAGGGCGTCCCCTTCGGGAGCGGGCCCCGCTCACGGACGGACGGCAAGATCAACCACAGGCACATGGGACGAGGGTTCTACTTCGAGTGCGAGGACGGGCACATCTGGGAGATCATCACTCACACGTATGTCACCGATTGAAAGGGTACTCATGCCCGTTCATAGCTTTTGAGCGCGAGACATGATAAAAGCAGGGCATGGCCCTAATCGTCGGTGAACGACCGAATAGTTGGTGAGTCCCGGCTCAGGCGTGGTCTTGCATTTTCTGCTGCCGCCACCGGAGACCGGGGGTACGATACACCCACCGTGCGGCACGACGGTGATTAGGAGCCTTAGAGTCACTATCCGCGACCCTCAAGCAAGAGACCAGGAGGAGTGAGATGGAGAACCAACAAGACAGCGCGTACCCGGTCCAATTCAACGTCGACTATCCCGAAGGTCCTCGAAACAGGCTGACGGCACTTGTCAGGATCATCCTTGCCATTCCCATACTGATAATCGTCGCTCTTGTAAGCGGGTATTCGTCAAGTGGCAATCTGACAACCGGTCAGGCCACCTCACCTCTGGTTGTTGGCGGCGTTGTGTGGTCTGCCACGATTCTGATGCTCCTGTTCAGGCAAAAGTTCCCCCGTTGGTGGTTCGACTGGAACTTGGAACTGCAGAGATTCAGCGCCAGGGTAGGCGCATACGTCGGTCTCCTGCGAGACGAATATCCGTCTACGGACGAGGAGCAGTCGGTCCACCTCGACATTCCCTATCCCGATGCCGGACAAGATCTGAACAGGTTCTTGCCCCTCGTCAAGTGGCTGTTGGCCATCCCTCACTACATCGTCCTTATCATTCTGGGCCTGATCGCATTCATCGTCACGATCATCGCTTGGTTCGCGATACTGATTGTCGGCAGGTATCCCAGGGGGATGTTCGACTTCGTTGTCGGAGTCTCCCGGTGGGGATATCGGGTCGCAGCCTATGCGTTCCTACTCAGCACGGACAGGTATCCCCCGTTCAGGCTCAGCTAGGTTGTGTTGACATTCGTGAATTTCTCATTGTTATCCGCGATCAGGTCGTCATTCCCGCGCAAGCGGGAATCTATTCCTCATAGAGAGAATATGTGTACCCGACTCTGGATTCCCTCTTTCGCGGGAATGACGGGAAATGTCAGCACAACCTAATAGCGGCGAGGTTCCTGGGTGGCGAAGCCGGTCTGCCAACTGCATGAGAGAGGGCATCCGGCCTTGCCCGGACACCAGAGGCCTTCTTTGAGGCGCCGGTGGCGCCACACGTGGCTACGCTGGGGGCAGGTTCATGTAGAGAGGGCTGCTGCTAGTGAGAATTCTCAACACTTCCGGTATCTTCACACACTATGACTGCAACAAGGGGTCTAAACACACGCAGCGTCTGGCGTCCTGACAAGGACGAGGTCGTCGTCGAGCACGGCGCCGTCGCCACCGCGCACCCGATCGCCGCGCAGGTCGGCGTCGACGTCCTCAAGAGCGGCGGGAACGCCGTGGACGCCGCAATAGCCACCGGATTCTGCCTGAACGTGGTCGAGCCGTGGAGCTCCTCCATAGCGGGCCACGGACAGATGATCGTTCATCTGGCGGCTGAGGGACGCAGCGTCGCCATCGACTACGGCCACCTTGCACCGAGGGCGGCGACCCCCGACATGTTCCGCATCATCGGCCGGACGCTAGGGGGCACCGGGGTATACGAGGTCGAGGACCGCGCCAACGCCGCAGGGCACCTGGCCGTGGGCGTGCCGGGGGTTACGGCCGGAATGTGCCGCGCCCACGAGATGTTCGGATCGCTCCCCCTTGAGCGACTCTTGGAGCCTGCCGTCCACTATGCCAAGCAGGGGTTCGAGGCTGATCCGGCCACCTGCCTGGCGACCGCAAGGAACATGCCGCTGCTGGTCCGGTACGGAGAGGCCGGGCGGATATTCCTGCGGAACGGTTTTCCTCCTCCGCCGGGAGCGAAGGTGGTCCAGAGCGACCTCGCCGACACCCTGGAACGGATCGGCAGGGAGGGCAAGGACGCCCTTCACCGGGGCGAGATTGCAGCCGCCATCGACGAGGAAGTCAGGAAGAACGGTGGATTGCTCAGCGCGCAGGACCTCGCCGACTTCGAGCCAAAGGTGTACGACCCGGTCAGGACCTCCTACAGAGGCTACGAGCTGATCGGCTCTCCCGTGCCGGCCGGTACGATAACTTCTCTGCAGACCCTGAACATTCTCGAAAGTTTCGATCTCAACCGGTTGCAGCAAGGCTCACCTGAGCACCTGCACCTGTTCATCGAGGCGGCCAGGCATGCCTTCGCAGACCGCTACAGCTTCGCTGGCGATCCGGACTTCGTCCCGTCCCCGTTGGAAGGGATGCTGTCTAGGGAGTATGCACGGGAGATTGCTCGCTCAATCGACCTCGACGTTGCCAGACTGGAAGACGAGTCCGGCATCCCGCCGTGGATCGCCTACGCCGATAGGCCTTTACACGACCCCTGGCGCTTCGATCCTAAGGAGCGTCCTGAAGACGTGCCTTCCGCGTCGCCTCCGAGCGAAGGCGACTGCACCACGCACTTCAGCATCATCGACAAAGACAGGAACATGGTCTCCTGCACACAGACGGCGGTGGGGCAGTTCGGCTCAGGCGTCGTCGTGCCGGGAACCGGCGTGCTTCTCACCAACGGGATGCTGGTCTTCAATCCCAAGCCCGGAGCGGCAAACTCGATCGCCGGATTCAAGCGCGCTCTGAACAACATGGCGCCCGTGCTGATGCTCAGGGACGGACGGCCCTTCCTGTCACTCGGGGCCCCCGGCGGTCGCAGGATCATGTGCCGGATCCCTCAAATAATCTCCAACGTGGTCGACTTCGGGATGGGCATGCAGGACGCCATCACGGCTCCGAGCGTCGATGCTGCCGAGCACGTGACCCACGTCGACCACCGCATCGACCCGGAGACGGTCGAGGCGCTTGACCGCATGGGGCACAATGTCGAGGTCGTGCCTGAACCCTTCACAGGCGGAGGCTTCTCCCGTCCGCGAGGCGTCATGATCGACCCTGACACCGGCCTCCTCCGCGCCGGAGTGCAGCCGATAGGCCCCGACGAAGCCAGGGGTTACTGAATCTCGAAACGGCCGCAGGAGCGACTGAGCACTCTCGATGAGAAGCAGGAAGGCTCACGACTAGAAGGTGGGAGAGGCCCATGATGAAACATGCGAATTCGGGCGATGCTAAGTTCGGCGCTTTCGTTGGAGCGATACTTGGCGGCATGATCGGGTTTGCGTTGTCGCCGGTGCTGGGTACCATCATTGGAGTCGCCATAGGGGCAGTGGTCGGTGCAATCATTGGCGCGTTCGCGAGAGTGATCGGCATGCCACCGATTTGGTGGTCATAGCTTGCAACTTAGGCATGCGTCCGCGTTCCCGTAGGTGCTCACGATCTTGAGTGAGGTGGTTCCCCTTGCAGCCTTTCGTCGCCGGAGAATCGCCGTGATATGATGCGCCGAAAACGACTGCTGAGGAAGGTGCCGTCCCGTCGTGCAGAGGACAAGCCGGGTATCCATCGTCACCGACAGCGCGGCGTCTCTGCCTGCCAAGTTGGCGGATGAGGCGGACGAATACCTGCATGTCGTCCCCCATCAGATGGTCATCGACGGGACGACCTACCGCGAGGGTCTCGATGTCTCCTCTGCTGAATTCTACGAGACGCTCCGCAGGCTGAAGCGTCCACCCACCACCTCAGGGCCTTCGCCTGAACAGTTCGCCGAGGCATTCGAGGCGGCCTCGAGGGTGAGCGACAGCGTCGTCTGCCTCGTCCTCTCCTCGAAATTCAGCATGACCCACGACTCCGCGGTTCTTGGAGCGCGCGAGGCGTCGGAGAAACTGCCGGACAAGCGCATCGAGGTGATCGATACCGAGAGCGCCACCGGTTCGGGCCTCATGGTAATAGAAGCGCTTCGGCTCTCGGCCGGCGGCCACACGGCTGATGAGATCATCCGGCGAACGAAGGCTCTCGTGCCGCGCGTCAAGGTGATCGCAACCCTCGACTCGCTCTACTACCTCCTCAAGGGGGGGCGTGTGCCCGTGCTGGCGCACCTGGGGACGTCGCTCCTGCAGGTCAAGCCGATATTCGAGATGTATCGGGGGGATGTGAGGACGATGGCAAAGGTTCGCACCGCAAAACGAGCGAAGGGGAAGCTCGTCGATCTTCTCCACGAGGACGTTGGGGAGGATAGGCTCCACGCGGCCGTCCTGCAGGGGAATGTGCCGGACGAGGCGCGGGAACTGGAGGAGCGCATCGCCTCGGAGTTCAACTGCGCGGAGCTCTACGTAGGGACGTTTTCGCCGGTGATTGGGGCGCATACCGGCCCGGGACTGCTGGGAGTGTCCTACTGGTCGGAAAGCGAGACGTCTTGACCGAGAATGTCATCCTGCAGCTGACCGACCTGGTCACGACACGGCGGTGCGCGCTCCGCATCGATCCGGCCGACCTCGCCCTGACCCTTGACCGCATCCTCGACAAGTACGTCAAATGTCCACCTCTGGCCATGCTGCGCCAAGAACGCCGCATAACAGAGGACTCCGAAGAGATCCTGACGGCGATACAGGACTTCGTCTACATCTCGTCCGACTCCGGCGCCCTCACCGGCATGTTCGAGGGAGTCGAGTTCCTCCAGGACGGGAGATTCCTGGGCGACGAAGACTCGCTGCACGCCGAGCCGGTCACCATCGCGGACAGGGACGCTCTCGTCGTCGACCTGCAGATAGACCGCAGCGGCGTCGGATACGACCGCAACTGGGCCGGGTTCCAACGTCGACGGTGGGACAGGCACTCCGATATATTCTCCGGATTCGTCGCGGAGACCTTACGGTCGCAGCTTGGTCCCGAACGCGCGAACCGCACAGCCGACCTCGAATCGGCAAGCGCCAAGGCGGACTTCGTTCACGCGCTCGCGCTCCGCATCTGGGAGGCCGACTTTGAGAACTACTCACGCTTTGTGGGGCGGAAGCTGGTATTCAAGTCGGGCGATGAGACGGTGCTCAACATAGCCGAGGGGCGTGGCGGCATCTGCTCGGAAAAGGTGCAGGCCCTGAAGTTCCTGACCGACCAATACGGCCTGGAGTCCGAGTACGTCCTCTCCGGCCCTGCCACACCCGACCCCGTGCCCGAGGAGCGGCTTCGGCAACTGCTGAACACCCTCGACTTTCGCTTCTCCAAGCGCTTCATGCGCTACTGGCAGCACCTAGCGCTCCTCTACAGGATCGACGGCAATGAGCTTCTCGTCGACGCGACCAACGGCAACGTTCCGTTCATATTCGCTTCGGGCGCAGAGGCGGACGAAGTGCTGGGATACGAGTCGAAGCAGCCCGTGCCTGTCCGAATGGCCGTGAAGGAGGAGGACTTCTACTACCATCGCATCTCGCAGGACATCGTCGAGGACATGATCTTCGCGATGGAGGGGTGGATTCCCTTCGTCGATCTCGTGCAGGTATTCGACAACGAGCTTGGCCTGTGCATCACGAAGGACTACATGGTCACGCCGGTCGTCTACAGAACCGACAAGACATTCGATACAATACGCGGCGAGTACCTTCGCGCATGTGAAGAGGCCGGACTCGCCTGCGAGGTCTCCGACGAGTGGGGACTCGTTGGGCAGCTCGGCGAAGCGTTCGCGAATGTCGAACCGGAGACGGCCGAGTACATCCTGGACTCGTACGATCACCTGCTCGACAGGTACGACGAGGCCCACGGCCCCGGACACGAGGCGGGACTTGCGGTGATTGGTCTGGAGAATTCGTCAGTCCGGCGAAGTCCGGAGTCCGGAGTGTCCGGCTAGAGAGAACAGGGCGGAATCACGTATGACTGGAACCAGGTAATGTTCTACTCGCTAAATCGACTGATTCGCAAGATGAGACGGCGCCGCGAACTCGGCGCACTTTTCCTTCTGCTCGCCCTCGCGGTTAGCATCGTCGGGAACACGCTCAACTTCTATTTCTTCGAGCGAGTCATCGACCATCCTCCCGGGATCTGGGACAGCCTTTGGTACAGCGTTATATCGATCACCACCATCGGGTACGGCGACTTTTCCTCCACAACCGTTGGCGCGAGAATTGGGACGACGGTCTTCATCGTGATAATCGGGTTGGCCGCGTTCACCACGTCCGTGGGACTGCTGGTCGACTGGATCGTGGAACTTCGAGACAGAGAGAGGTCAGGCATGGGCAAATCGGACGCGCGAGGCCACCTGTTGATCGTCAACTTCCCCGGCGAGAGCCGTGTGCGGCAGGTCATTGCCGAGTTCCTGACGGACGACCAACACAAGGACCGAGAGGTCGTGATCGTCGCCGACGGACTTGAGCGCCTCCCATTCGTCTTGGGGAACGTATCGTTCGTTAGGGGGTCACCGCTGGAGGAGGAGACGTTCCGGCGGGCTGGAATCGATGACGCCGCGCAGGCCATCATCCTCAGCACCGGCTACAACGACCCGCGCTCAGACAGCTTTGTCGCGTCGGTCGCCTTCGTGGTCGAGAACATGAACCCGCACATCAACATCGTCGCCGAATGTCTCGATTCGAAACACGCCGCCCTGTTCAGCCAGTCCGACCAGGTCTCTCTCGTGTACGCGCTGAGCCTTGTGACCAACCTCCTCGTGCAGGAGGCGCAGGACCCCGGAGTGGCGATCGTAACCCAGGCGATCACCAGCAACGAGGTCGAGGGCAACCTGTCCACAACGAAAGTTGAGGGCGAGATTGGTCCGAACGGCTCCTACGACTTCATTGCGGCGCGGCTGCTGGACAATGGCGTCAACTTGGTGGGCATCGTCCGCGGTGACGACGTGATCCTGAATTTCCACAATATCCCCTGCATCGTCGACGATATTCTCGTCTACATTGACTCCGACCGCCGGGCGTGGAGCGAGTTCCGGGAGATGCTGACGTGACCGTTGCCGCGGCCCGCGAATTTCGCGTGACGGACGGAGCACCAGCGGCCGTCAGCACGGTTCACGATCTGTTCGTGGAGACCCTCGGAGAGGATGCCGTGGAGGACATCGATTCGTTTCGTCGCACAGTCTCTCCGGACGCTGACGCTCGGGTCACTCCGAGGATGGTGGCGACTTATGAGTACGGCGAACTCGCCGGCGCGATGCTCGGTGTGTACCTGCGCAAGGTGAACGGAAGCATGATCCTCTATGCCGGTGTCAGGGAGCCGTTCCGACGGCGAGGACTCTACTGGGAAATGAGGACAGCCCTGCTCTCGGAGCTTTCGATGGAGTCCGCGACCGGCCCTGAATTCCTGCTGAGTGAACAGGAGGAAGGCAGTTGGCTCATTGCGAAATACCTCGATGAGTGGGGTGGCTTCGTGGCACCGCTGGACTACGTTCAGCCCGCCGTTCAGGGCCTTGCGAGGCGGAGGCTGGACCTCGTAGTCGTACCGCAGGCGGCAAGCAGGGAGAAGATCGTCGAGGCACTTCCCACCATCGTCCGCGAAGTGTACACGTCCGTCTATCGCATAGCGGAACCGGAGGACAACGGGGATTTCCGCCGCGTGATGGGTTCTATCAGAGCGTCCTGAGACGTGAGTGTTCAGAGTTCATGGGGTGAACATCCCCCCACCCCTATGGATACCCGCCCCGTATCGTGGTACGGGGTGACGTTCTTTCGCGGGTATGACGGTGGCTGTGTGCGTTGAGTGCTCTCACGAAGTCTGAACAGTTACTCCGAGACCCGAGGAGTCGCCGCTGTGCCCGATGCTCCCGCTGCCAATAGTACGTCCTCCGACAGGACGTCGAGAGAGTTCGTCTCATCCGTCCGAAGCATCGACCTGTCCCAAGCACCGGACGAGGACCTTCGTGAGCTCGCTGATAAGTTGAGACGAGGCTCACTTGACGAAGTTGCCCTGACCGAGTGCTTCGCCGTCATCGACGAGACCGTAAGAAGGCGAATCGGCGCATGGCGAATCTTCGACTCGGAGTTCTCTCACCCCGTCATCGACCGCTATCGAGAGCCTACGGGCGACCTCAAAGGGAACGACGAGCTAGTGGCCGAGACACTGGCCTACGTTGCTGCAGAGAGCGCCTCACGGTACTTCTCCGCCATAGACCTTCCCGCGGAGTTCTACAGCGCGATAGGGAAATCGTCCCTTGCCGACGCCCTGAGGTTTGAGCCGACCGACGAGCAGATCGAGGCGGGACGGTTGATGCTTGATCGCACAGTCGTCGAGATGGACGCGGGCGAGGGAAAGACGGTCGCCGCCGCATTTCCCGCCATCACGCAGGCGCTCTCCGGGCGCAGCGTTCACGTCATCACTGCGAACGACTACCTGGCACTGCGCGATGCCGAACTCCTGGCCCCGGCATACGAGTTCCTGGGTCTGACGGTCGGCGTCGTCCTGAGTCACATGAGCGACACGGAACGGCGGAGCGCCTACCGCAACGATATCGTCTACGGCACCCTTCGGGAGATCGGTTTCGACTACCTGCGCGACAACTTGCGCCACTCGCGGACCGACAGGGTACAGGGCGATCTCCAGGTCGCCATCGTCGACGAGGCCGACCATGCGCTGGTAGATGACGGGCGCACGCCGCTCATCATCTCCGGCAAGCCGGGCGGGAGCGTCCGGTCGGTTTTTCGCGTAAAGCAGGCCGTCGATGGGCTGATTACCGAGCAGGGTCGCCTCGTTGAGTCGCTGGCTGAGGGACTCGACGAGTTGAACGGCACAGCACGTATCGAACAGTATGCCAAGCTGTTCCTCGCAGACCCTCGTCATCCCGTCATCGTATCCGCCGCCGCAAGCGACGGGCGATTTGTCAGTCGTCTTCGCGCCGAGATCGACACCCACTCCGAGGACGGTCTTGAAAATAAGCTCACGGAGGGTCTGTTCTACACAACCGATCTCCGACGCGGCATGACCGCACTGACTGCACTGGGCAGCGCGCATATCGAGACTCACCTCGGGCCCGTGTTTGATACCACGGACCTCCACGCGGAGCTTGACGTGATCGATGCCGACCGTGACGTGCAGCTTGCGGAACGGCGACGGCGAAGGGAGGCGGTCTCCCGCCGAATCATCAGGCAGTACGGCATGGCCAACCAGGTGCACCAGATGCTCCGCGCGTACCTGCTCCTAACCCGTGACGAAGACTACATCGTCGCCGAAGGGCGGGTCGTCCTGATCGACGACCTTACCGGACGCCGCAAGTCCGACAGCAAGTACCAGTACGGCCTGCAGGCGACGCTGGAGGCCAAGGAGGGCGTCCGCGTGCGTCCCGACCCACGCACACAGGCGTACCTGACGGTCGAGGGACTCGTCCGGCAGTACGACCACGTATCGGGAATGACGGGGACGGCGCTGGAGGCCCGCGAGACGTTCCGAAGGTCGTATGGCCTCAATGTTGCTCGCGTCGAACCGGCCAATCCATCTCGCCGGGTCGACCGGCCGCCGCGCGTGTACGCCACACGAAGCGAGAAGCTTGAGGCCATAGCCGGGGAAGTCGCGTACTGGAACCGCATGGGGCGGCCGGTGCTGGTCGGCACCCGGACGGTCGAGCAGTCGGACGAGATCAGCCGGCTCCTCACCGACGCGCAGATTGAGCACAACAGGCTGGACGCCGTGCGTAACGGCGACGAGGCGCGAATCGTCCGCGAGGCTGGATCGCTTGGCGCGGTGACCGTGGCCACCAACATGGCGGGTCGCGGAACCGACATCCTTCTGGACGACGATCTGGACGAACGGGTGACGGATGGATTCGTCGAGATGCTCATCGAGAGCCGTTCCGCATGCAGCAGTCCCATCCGCGTGTACTGCGGTCACGGCGATATTGTTGACGCGCTTGCCGTGCGAATCGCGGATATGGGGCTCGTCTCTCACGCCACCGAAACAGGCATCGTTGTCGAGGGTGCGGGCGACGGGGTCTCGAAGGAGTTCGGGCTTGGGCTCCACGTCATCGGCACGGAGATGAACGAGGCGGCCCGCGTCGACCGTCAGCTTCGTGGCCGGAGCGGCAGGCAGGGGCAGCACGGCTCTTCGCGCTTCATCCTGTCGCTTGAGGACCGCCCCTTCGTCACGTCGAACCGCAGGTTGGACCGACCTGACCCTGGAGATGCCCGGAGGCTCGTCGAGCAGGTGCAGACGGCAATCGAAGAGGACGCCGAGGCCGTTCGAGTCGTCTCCTACGACCTTGCCCGCATCATAGAACGCCAGACCCTCATCTACTACCGAGCGCGGAACTCCGTGCTCGACGACGCGGCATTTGATGAGACGTGCCGAGAGATGGCGAAGGATGTCGTCCGCCGCCTGGTAGATGTGCTGCTCCCGTCCGGAGAGATTGGAGACTACCAATCGCGGTTCGATGATTTGGTCGAGACCGTCCGTCTGGATTTCGGCATCGACATCGAGGACCTACGCGGTCTTGGGGCCGAATCTCTGCGCGACGAGATATCCGAGGCCGTAATCACACGATTCGGTGATGTGGAGACCGTCCTGGGTGCGCGAAGATACACTCGGCTGGCCAAGACGGTGGCATTGCAGGCGAGCGACGGGCTATGGTCGGAGCACCTCGACCTCGTACAGGACTTGATCGTAAACGCGCAGCTGTCCATGACTGGGCACAACAGCGCCGTTGCCGAGCTTGTCTTTCGCGCGGAAGATGCGTACCGTAAGTTTATGGAGCAGGCGTCCGATACGTTCGTTTCTCGATTGGCAATGTTCGAGGTCGAAGAGGCACTGGAGGAAGAACCGTCGATCGTGCTTGCAGAAGACGTGGAGTCCATATTGGTGTAACGTCCGGGACGAGCGTTCACGGAGGTAGAGATATGACCACTCGATGGCGGAAGCTGGGAATCCGAGCGTCGGCCGGCCTGGCAATGGCGGGGGGCCCGGTTGTTGCCGCGTGCAGTTCCGGGCCGTCCTACGACGACTGGGCCGCCACGGACGGCGCGGCGGGACGCATCAACCTTGAAGACGTGCAGAACGCCTTCAAGGAGTCCGAGAGCGTCACGGAATTCGAGAAGCGCGTCAACGAGATCTTCGAGGGAGACGGTATCGTTCTCATCAAGGCCGAGCAAACCGACACGGCGTTCGTCCTCGAAGGATGGGAAAACCTGGATGGCGACCTGGAGATCAACGAACAACTGGACGAGAAGCTCTTCACCATCACGGAAAAGGAAGACAAGAGCTACGCCATGCAGGGCCACCATGCCAATGGGTATTACCACTCGACGTGGGGACCTGGCAGCTTCCTCTTCTCCTACTTGCTTCTTTCCTCGTTCGCCGGCCCCCGATACGTCTACGTGACCCCTGCGTCCCGCGTATCTCCAATCCAAAACGAGCGAAGCCGCTACCGCAGTTCGGGCGCTTACAGGAACCAGGTGTCGAGGAACGGCTCGTACTTCAACAAGCAGAAGAGCTTCGCCGGATCCAACTACGACTCGGCGAATCGAAATCGCAGCGCCGCCAGGCAGTCCTATCAGTCGCGCGCTCGTTCGAGCGGGTCCTTCCGGAGCAGCGGGACGGGTGTGCGCAGCAGCTGGGGTTCCAGCAGCGCTCGTTCGGGCTTTTCAAGCGGTCGCAGCGGCGGCTTCTTCGGCGGCGGGGGCGGCCAGAGCCTCCTCGGCTAGACGCGCCGGAACCCATGATAGGGTGTCCCTAAGGGACCCCGTTCACCCCAGTACAAGTACGGGGAAGGTTCTGATCCCGTCGATCGGTGTTACCGCCGCTCATGGCTCGACAAGTTCACCACGCACGTCTTCGGCTGACCTATTGGACACTCCCACGATTGTAATTGTTCAGAGTTGGTGAGAGGAACACCCCCACCCCTGTGGATACCCTAGACTCACAAACGAAGTGCAACACCTTGTTAGGGTGTTGCCATGGGAAAGCATTATAGACATGTCACCATTGAAGAGCGGTGTGAGATTGCCCGTCTACGTTCCGAGGGGCACTCGGTACGGCAGATCGCTGCAGGTCTGGATCGCTCGCCATCAACAGTTGCTCGGGAGCTGAAGCGTAATATGTCACTGAGCCGCGGGTACCAGCCAGTGTATGCGGACCAGCAGGCACGTGCGCGCCGCTGGCGAGGCTCACGGCTGGAACGTGACGATGCCCTGCGTGAAAAGGTGCTGGCCGGCCTCAAACAGGGATGGTCGCCTGAGCAGGTTGCCGGCCGCCTCAAGCTTGAGGCGGCCGGCAACCTCATTTCTCACGAGAGCATCTATCGGTTCGTATACGCCCAGTTAGCGCGTAGAAAGGACTACTCGTGGCGCCACTTACTGCCTCGTGCCAAGTCGAAGCGTGGCTGGAGAGGCCGAAAAGGAGGTAGTCCTGCTTCCTTCATCGCTCTGCGGCGCTCCATTGATGAGCGTCCCCAGAGCGCCGAAGACCGACGCACTCCCGGCCACTGGGAGGCTGACCTGATGTTGTTCAGGACCTACGGCCATGCGGTGCTGACGATGCATGAGCGCCACTCCCGCATCATCATTGCCGTAAGGCCGCCGGGCAAGGCATCCAGACCCATCGCCAACGCCATGTCTCAGGTGCTCGAACAGTTGCCTACCCAGTGGAGAAGAACTGTCACCTTTGATAACGGCACCGAGTTCGCACGCCATCATCAACTCCACGCGCTGGGGATCGAGACCTTCTTCTGCGATACCCACGCGCCATGGCAGAAGGGTGGCGTCGAGAACGCTATCGGTCGCCTACGGAGGACTCTGCCGCGTAAGATCGACCTGGCGGCCTTGTCCGAGAACCGGTTTACCCAGTTGATTCAGGCCTACAACAATACGCCGCGCAAGTGCCTGGGCTACAAAACCCCGGCAGAGATATTTCAAAACCAAGTGTTGCACTTGAAATGTGAATCCACCTTCCCGCTTTCGCGGGTATGACGGTGGCGGTGTACAGTATGCAATCTCACGAAGTCTGAACAGTTACCCACGATCCCCCGCGATGACGCGGAGGCCATACTGATATAAGATACTGCCAAGGTCGCGCAGGAGGTGTCTCCATGACCATGCGATGGCGCAAGCTGGGAATCCGAGCGTCTGCGGGTCTCGCAATGGCGGCCGGTCCTGTTGTGGCCGCGTGCAGCTCGGGGCCGTCGTACGAGGACTGGGCCGCGACTGAAGGCGCGGCGGGTCGCATCAACCTCGACGAGGTGCAGACCGCCTTCAAAGGGGCAAAGAGCGTCAGCGCCTTCGAGACCCGTGTCAACCAGATATTCGAGGGAGACGGTCTCGTCCTCATCCGTGCCGAGCAGACCGATACCGCGCTGGTCCTCGAGGGCTGGGAAGACCTCAACGCCAACTTCTCCATCGATGACGAGCAGGATGAGAGACTCTTCACGATAACGGAGAAGAACGACAAGAGCTACGAGATGCAGGGCTACCACGCCAACTCGTACTACCACTCGACGTGGGGCCCCGGAAGCTTCCTATTCACCTACTTCGCACTGTCAACACTCGCCGGGCCGAGATACATATATGCGACCGACCCCGGCTATGCCCGAGGTGCGATGGCCCCCTCTCGCAAGTACTACCGGAGCTCCTATTCATACGAACAGCAGGTGAGGCAGAACAGCACGTACTTCAATAAGCAGAAGGGCTTTGCGGGATCTAGCTACGATTCGGCCGGACGCAATCTCAGCGGCGCAAGGCAGACCTACCAGTCGAGCGCTCGCACCACCGGCACATACAAGAAAAGCTCCACAGGGGTACGCAGCAGCTGGGGAACCGTTGGGCGCTCCGGTTATTCCAGCGGAAGAGGTGGTTTTTCAAGCGGTCGCAGCGGCGGATTCTTCGGCGGCGGCGGCGGACAGACCGTTCTTGGCTCGACCCGCGGGAGTGGCTAACGCCCTTGCCCGACGACGCGCCGAAGTACGCCAAACCGTTCGACCATGCTGGAGCTCCGTGGCGAGACCCTTCCCTTGCCCACGATGACACGGCCTTCGTCCTGCGCATCACCCTCGGGGACATGCCCATCGAGGACGGATTCTGGATAGCCCTGCCCGACGACATCTCGTCTCTGTCGCTTCGGGAGCTGTTCAAACGGGTGTTTCCGACCAATCCCTCGCTCCAACAACCTTTCGTTGGGCGACTCGACGCGAACAGGAACCCCGATCTCCCCGACATGTACGACGCTCTAGTCGAGATATTCGCCCGCGAAGAGTTGGGCCTGTGCAGCGTCGAGACACACGTGAACCATGGCCCAATGCTCGACAACTCCACGGTTGTGAGTCAGCACCTGGCCAGGAATGACTTCCCACCCTTGCTCGAGCTGGTCCTTGAGCAGCGGTTCTCGGCCATCGACTACTCCGTTCGTCGCGGGGACTTTCGTGACGTGGAGGAAGCGCTGACATGGGTGCGTACGCGAGTCCTCCTCTTCTTTCTCGGCGCGTCCGACTACGCTCTTCCCACCGAACCGGCCGATGACGTGGACGCCACCCTGCTGCCGGTTGCCCAAGCACTCGTGGCGGAGGGGCTGATAGATCGTTCAGAAGAGACCGGGCAATTCGAGCTCACAGAGTCGGGACAGGAGACCGTCAACGGCATGATGGACGAGGCCGAGACGGTAATCGAGCGCTACGAGGTGTTCGCGGACGTTCTTTACGATTCCGAGACCGGCGACTGCGAATTCGATTCAGAAGCGGGAATCGACCTTCGGATACCCGTGTACGAAGCCGAGGGCCTAAGCGCCTCCCGCGCCGTCATGTTCGTCGAACTGTGCGACGGGGAATTCGCCCTAATGGCCGATGACTGGCGGACGGTCGTTCACGAGCGTGAGTTCTTCGAGTCGCTGCTCCTGCCGGTGGTCGAGCGCCCTCTCATCAGCCCGAGTGACCTCGACGCGATCATCGACGCGGGGTTCGAGTTAATGGAACAGCAGGCGAGCGACGCCTCTATTGCCGATGAGGACACACGGCTAAGGCGTTCCATCGACCTTTAGTAAATGGCTTGCGCTGCCTCAGTCTCTAGGTTGTGTTGACATTTCCCGTCATTCCCGCGAAAGCGGGAATCTATTCCTCATAGAGAGTATATGCGCACCCGACTCTGGATTCCCGCTTTCGCGGGAATGACGACCTAATCGCGGATAACAGTGAGAAATTCAAGAATGTCAACCCACCCCGCTAGATCGCGAAGAAGAGCACCAGCGACGCGCTGATCACGATCCCACCCACGACGAACGCCAAGCCGACGTTTCGATCGCGGGCCAGCTCGTCCGCGATCTTCACCTTTGGGAATATCGCCTTGTCGATGACCCACTGCACGACCAGCAGGAGCACGAATCCGATGACGGCGAACGTGGCGAACGAGATGAGGCTCTCGCTCCACCCGATGAACTCACCCGTCACAGCTTTGAAGATCACTATCGAGATGGCTATCAGGTTGGCCGCCATCGCGACTCCGACGGCCACGTTGTCTTTCTCGATTTCATCGTGGATGTCGTAAGAGGTGATGAACTGGTAGAGCAGCGCGTACACGACAAGCACGACCATTCCCAGGAGGAAGAAGGCGACGGAGCGGATGATCTCATCGAGGATGCTTGGCGCCACGGCCCCCAGGGGGGTGACCTCGTAGCCCGCCAGCGCTGAAGCAATGACGAGCGCCACGGCTATGTAGACGGCAAACTCGACGGCCCCGGTCCCCGCGTTCTGGTCTTCGATAACCTCTTTCTCCACGTTGAACTTGAACAGCAACAGGCGGTCCACCAGGAATCGTGTGAGGTTCAGCACTACTATCGCGCCGAGCGAGTAGAGGAAGACCTCCAGCACGTCGTACCCGAAGTCGGCGTCGAATTCCCACTTGAACTCTTCTCCGGACGCGAACGGCGTGTACAGCACGGCGACGAACACGATGATCACGCCGAGGAAATACCCCGTGATGCTCAGGCCGAGAGCCGTGTTGTCCTTCTCGCCGAGCTGATCGCCAACGTGGTACGGAGTGACGAGGTCGAGAATCCACTTGGCGATGTACAGGACGACTATCCCCAACGCAACGTACACCAGTCCGCGCGGGAAGTATTCGAGCGTCTCTACGAACGTGTCAACCATGGTCATTCTCCCTCAGAACGTATCTGTCGAGGTGTTCCCGGCCACTATACTGCGTTCACCCTGTGCTTGTCGAAGGAAGGTTCACGGTTCTACAGGCTCACCGCGAACGGTTTTTCTAGTGTCCCCAGATAAGGTCGTCGATGCAGGTCACTGTTTGTACACGGTAATGCTGTCCGGAGAAATCACGCTGCTGAAGTAGCATTGATACGGTCGGTCGCTGAATTTGTCTATGGACAAGACCGTGCGCTCGTCGGAACTCATCAGGTCCCACGTATAATACCCGATTCCGTCGCCCTGGCCACCCTCGAAGAAGAACGCCTCACCGCTGTTGAGATAATAGAAATCACGTCCCTCGTAGGTGAAGTAGTTGCTCAGCGAGTGTTCCTCGTCGACCTGCGCGAGATCGTCACGAGTAAGATTGAGCAATTCTAGGGAAATCGGCTCGTTGTTGTTGGTAGCCGACGTGAATAGGTGCCCACCATCGTTCGACCAGTAGACCCAGAGCTTGCGGTCACCGTCGCCCGCCACCAGCTCGTACCATGTGCTATAGCTGGTTGCGTACCGGTGCTTGGCCTCGATGAGGTAATAGCCGTCGTCGTACTCCAAGTCGAAGCCCATGATCGTGAACACATCGCCCACCACTGCGTCCTTGACACTCTCGGCAAGCGAGGTAGCGCCGGTGAGCTTCTTCTTCTTGCGCCCGAACAGGGACTTGATCACGTCTCCTCCTGCATACCGGTTGCCATTGTAGATACGGCCCAAACGAAGGTCAACCGAGACACGCTGCCCGTAATTGTTCAGAGTTGATGAGATGAACGTCCCCGCCCCACTGGATTCCCGCGAAGGCGAGAATCCATCCTCCCTCTGGCGGTCATACCATCCAAAAGTTGACGCTACCCCCGTTCCCTGCTACCTTCGCGCAATGGTGGAAGCACCAATACAAGGCCGTACAGCCGCTCAAGACGCGATTGCAGTACCGAATACGCCGTCATTGGTCTGCCATGTCGACGACCTTCGTCGCACGGCGTCGCGCATACGGACGGCCGCACGCAACGCGGGCTCCGCTCTCCTCTACTCTGTCAAAGCGAACGCGCTCCCCGGAGTCCTGACCGCTCTAACGCCCTACATCGACGGCTTTGGCGTAAGCTCGCTGGCCGAGGCACAGGCTGCACGGAACGCGCTTGGAGACTCCGGCAGGGTCCACCTCTGTACCGTCGCGATACCACCCCGCGAGGCAGATGTGCTGGCGGAGACCTGCGACTATGTGACTTTCAACTCGCTCTCCCAGCTCCAGCGTTGGGGCCCCGTGTTCGCCGGACGCGCCTCGATAGGCCTGCGCGTGAATCCTGGCCGTTCCTTCCTCGACGACCACCGGTACGATCCATGCCGCCTACACACGAAGCTCGGCGTTTCACTTGATGACCTCAGTGCTTCAGCCGACAGTGTCACGCCGATGATAGAAGGCCCCCACATTCACTCCAACTGCGACTCGACCGATCTCGGCGAACTGCTTGAGACCGTCCGGCTCCTCGACTCTCGGATTGGACACGTCCTGTCGCAAGTCAAATGGGTCAACTTGGGAGGCGGCTACCTCTTCCACGAAGGAGCGGACCTCGATCCGCTCGACGAGGCCGCGAGTCTCATACGTGAAGGGTACGGTGCGGAAGTCATCATCGAGCCGGGCGCAGCCTTCGTGCGCGACAGTAGCTACGTGGTGGCGTCCGTCCTAGACCTGTTCGACAGCGACGGCAAAAGAGTCGCCGTCCTCGATACGGCGGTCAACCACATGCCGGAGGTCTTCGAGTACCAGTATCGTCACGAAGTGCTCGGCCACGACGACGCCGGTCCGCACGAGTACGTGCTTGCGGGCATGTCTTGCCTGGCAGGTGATATCTTCGGCGAGTACCGCTTTGACGAGCCGCTGCAAGTCGGCTCACGCGTCGTGTTCACGAACGCCGGGGCGTACACCATCGTCAAGGCGAGCACTTTCAACGGCATTCCTCTGCCTGCGGTCTATGAGCTTAGTGACGACGGGGGGTTCGTCGAGATGGAGAACGCGTCGTGAGGCTCTTCGAGCGCGAGCTTACCCAGACCACGTCAAACGGGCGTATCGGAACGCTCGCTGACATCGGCCGGAACATCGACGGCCAACTCCATGACGGCCAGACCCCCATACGGTTCGCCGTCACCGGGTCGTCACGGGACAACTTCCGGTACGAGATTGGCATACTCGAAGACGCTGTGCCGTCCGGCCCCTCCATGTTCGATCTCCATCCCCGACTCGACGAGAACCAGGGTGCCTTCAACGCCGTGCTCGTCGTCCCAACGGGCATCGGCGCGGAGATCGGCGGTCACGCCGGCGACGCGACGCCCGTGGCGAGGCTCTTAGCCTCCGCCTGCGACACCCTCATAACCCATCCTAACGTCGTCAACGCCTCCGACCTGAACGAGATGCCCGCCAATGGCCTCTACGTCGAGGGCAGCCTCCTGAGCCGCTTCCTCATGGGCGCCATCGGCCTGCGTCCGGTCAGGTCGAACCGGGTACTGGTCATCATCGACGCGCACCCGAACGAGCGGTTCGCACGGTCGACGGTGAATGCCGTCAACGCGGCGCGGGCGACCTACGGTCTACGATGCCCTCGCGTCGTCGTTCTCGATCCACCACTGCCGGTACGCGGCGAGTACACACAGTCGGGACGGGCGGCAGGAACCGTCGAAGAGTTGGAGCGGGTCTTCGAGGTGCTCGATATCCATCGAGGTGAGTACGACGCCGTTGCACTGTCCACCCTCGTCGATGTCGACGTACCCCACGAGAGCTACTTCTCGTCCAGGGGCGAGATCGTCAACCCGTGGGGCGGCGTCGAGGCGATGCTCACCCATGCAATATCGACCCTCTATAACGTGCCGTCCGCCCATGCGCCCATGATGGAGACGACAGAGGTCGCCGCCATCGACCCCGGCGTCGTCGACCCCCGCATGGCCGCGGAGGTCATCTCGCTTACATTCCTGCAGTCTGTCCTCAAGGGAATGAACACCGCGCCGCGAGTAGTTACCGGGCCCGCCGAGATGGCGCAATCCGACACCCTCACGTCAAGAGACGTCTCCTGTCTCGTCATCCCCGACGGGTGCATCGGGCTGCCGACCCTGGCGGCACTCGAACAGGACATCCCGGTCATCGCCGTCCGCGAGAACCGGAACCTGATGAGGAACGACCTTTCGCTGCTTCCCTGGGCCGCTGACCAATTGCACATCGTCGATAACTACTGGGAAGCGACCGGCGTGATGGCCGCACTGAAGGAGGGAATGTCACCCGCCTCGGTGAGACGCCCGCTGAGGGACGTGCGGATAGAACGGACTCCGTCGAAAGAACGGTCGCAGGCAGGGCTGTCGACTACGCCTCGCGGCGTCTCAGAGCAATGACCACCGCTCTCGGCGACTTCCGGTTGCTCGAACGGGCTGATGTGGATACCGGCGTAAAGCTAAGCGCCGCGCTCCAATACGTCCACAAGACGTTCACGACCTACCGTGAACTCTTTGAGAGCGCAGGAATCGGGACCGACGCGCTTTCCCACGACGACCCCCTGGCCGTCATCGACCGCCTGCCGGTCATCGGCGCCGACGCGCTTGCGAGAGTGAGCAAAGAGAGCCTCACGGTCGTAGACGGCATCGTCGACATGGAGACCTCGTCCGGCACGACCGGAGTCCGAAAGAAGCGGTTCATCTCCTATGAAGACGACCAGGACGACCACGAGTTCATGGCTGAGCTCTTCTGTGTAACGGGAATCACCGCCAGCGACCGAGTGGCCTGCCTGGATACTGATCCCGTGTACCTCATGGTGTCGTTCGCCCGCGCCCTCGATCTCCTAGGCGTGGACGAGGCATACGTCTACTCGGTCGGGCGCGACCAGGGACAGACGCTCGACTCGCTGGTGCGGCTCAACCCCACGGTTATCTTTGCCGTGCCGTCCATGTTCGAGCGATGCTGGCCCTCCGTGCGTCGGCTCTACGACCAAGCAGGCACCGGCAGCCTCCGCAAGGTCGTCTTCCTCGGCGAGCGCGTCCCCCAGCAGTTGAGGGAGGAGTTGGAGACCGAGCGGAACATAGAGGTCTTCAGCTACTACGGCGCGGCGGAGACCTCGTCCCTGGGGATCGAATGTCCGGCCCATGCGGGCATCCACCTATACACCGACCGGAACCTCTTCGAGCTTGGCCCCTCCGAGCGCGAGGGATCGGACGGACAGCTCGTGATCACGAGTCTCGTCCAGAAGACAGTACCTCTGGTTCGCTACGCCCTCGGCGACGAGATAGTGTTGATTCCCGGCCCCTGCCCGTGCGGCCTGCCGTACCCGCGAGTGGACGTGCTCGGTCGAGCGGGGGACAGTTTTTCGGTCCTCGGCTCGAAGTTCCACTACGACTCGCTCCTGCGCTCGGTCTACCGGAAGCTCGACGAGGTCGGATACATGCAGGTCGTCCTCACGACCGAAGCGCAGGACGTCCTCACAGTCGTCCTCCCCAACGAAATACGCCCCCATGAGAAGCGCGTGAAGGACTCGCTCCTCTCAGAGCAGCTCGAATTGGAGTTCCTGGTCACGAGCAAGCTCGCGTCATTGAGGTTCGACTACGTGGACGAGTCGTACTTCACCGCCTCCCGGAAAATGAGACTGGTCGACGACCGGAGAGAGAAGGCGTCGCCATGACGCAGGTCTTCTTCATCGTGCTCGCGATTCTCAGCGGAGCGGGAATCTCCATGCAGGCGGCGATGCTAGGCGCGATAGGCACGGCGCGCACTCCCGGAGCCGCCGTGTGGATATCCCTCCTCGCCACTGTGGTCGGCCTCACCGCATTCGTGGCATACCGTTCAGCCTCCTCATCCATCGGCCTTCCCCCGCCGTTCGACCGTCCCTACATCATGATCGCCTTCGCTATCGCCGCCACCGTCGCGCTGGCCTTCTCCGCAAGGGACCTGGAGTGGTACTACGTGCTCACCGGACTCATGCCGATACCGTTCCTCGTCGGCGCGGGCTTCCTCGCGCCCCGCCTCGGCGTCGGTCTTTACATCTCCGCCGCCATTGCCGGACAGCTAACAGCCGCCGTCCTCCTCGACCACATCGGCGCGTTCGGGGGAAACATCATCCGGGCAGACTACATCCGCATACTCGGCATCGCCGCCCTCATGACCGGCGTCGTCCTTATCCGAGGGTTTAACTAGCGAGTGAGGGAAAGGTCACCCCTCCCCATACCTAACCACCAGTTCCACGTCGGTCAGCATCAGATCAGGAATGATATGCGGGTTCCGACGCCGCAAGACGACCTTGACCTTGTGTTGTCCCTTCGATACTCGCTCAGTCTCAAGCCCGTACGACTGCCACACCACGCCGGAAACCCTGTCGCCCATATACGACCGCTCGATTACGTATTCGACGTTCGCGTCGGGCAGCGACTCGCCGTCCCACATGACATCAACAACATCGCCGACTACCCACTCCTCCATGCGAATACGCAGGCAAACGTTATCAGGAGGGCTGGACGAAAAATCGTCGGCCACCGTCAGGGCGACCGTCGGGCCGTCCCCACTCATCGTCTCGACCAGCGGCGTCGGCACCTCGGCGTAGATACGGTCGTTCAGCTCCGCTCCGCGCCACTCCCCCGTCACGCGCGGCATCTTGTGTGTCGCGGCGTATATCTTGCTGACTCCCTTGAGCGTATCCGGCGACCCCATGGTCGTCAGGAGCGTCTGCCGGTACTCGCTGTCGCCGTGGAAGTTGAACACATAGATGCCGTCCGCCCCTTGAGCGTAGTGGCGGCTCGCGATGCCGCCGAGCACCATGTCCTGCTTCGAGGCCTCGTCCTCCGGCCCGACGTGCGGCCCGTCCGTCGCGCCGTAGATGCACCCGTATACCGCGATGTCCGTCCCCTCCGTCAGCCGCTTGAACCCCTCGATGTCCAGCAAGGGATCGGTCCCTGAGCTTGCCGCCGGGATGAGGATATCGACGAGCCCTTCTTCAACCCACGCCTCGATGTCGTACCCGATGCGCTTGCACATTTCCAGCGTCCCCGACACCCTCGCGGCGACGTAGAACGGCCTGCCCCGCTCCTCCGCGATCCTGTCGCTCGCCTGCCGGATCGACCGTTGCAGATCGGTCAGCGCGTACCGCAGCTTGTAGCCGTAGTCCTTGTGGAAATGGTACCCGTGACGCTGCCAGTCGAGCTCCACTCCGTCCCAGTCCCACCGCTCGCAGAGCTCCTTCACATGCTCGTACCTGTGCCTCCGCACCTCCGGGACCGCCATGTTCCACGAAAGCGCGAACCAGTCCGACTGCGCCCCGTCGCCCAGCACCCATTCAGGATGGTCCCGCCGCATCTGAGTTATCGAGCCGTGTCGAGCCGTTGCCAGGTCTTCCACCTGAAGCCCGGCGAAGTGGTTGTCGTTCATGCGCACCGACGCGTAGACGTGCATCCCCAGCTCATGGCCCCTCTCGATCGCGGCCGCCTGGGCGTCCTCCCCACGTTCCAGCATCGCCAGAACATTCTCGCTGAACGTGTAGGCGTGGGTGCTGTGGTACTCCCTGCCCACGTGCTCGCCGGTGGTCTCCTGCACCTCGCTCCGGTACCGCGCGACGTGCTCTCCTATGCACCAGAAATGCGCTCCCACCTGCGTGTCCTCCAGCGGGGCGTACATCGAGCCCAGGAACTGCTCCATCGTCTGCGGAAACTCGTGGTGGCCATGCGGAGCGCCGTCCCAGTTGTAGATGATCCCGTACTCAGGTGCTCGCGACATCTCATCCTCCTCGCGATTCGTAATTGTGGCAGTTCATTCTACGCGACGAGGGGTGGGAGCGCCGCCTCCAAAGCGTTAACAGTTCTGTAAGGTACGTAATGAGGCGGAAACCTTTACCCCGTAGTATGGAGACCAACCAAACGAACGGGAAGGACCGATGACCCCTTCACAGCCCGCGCCTGCACCCGCCAACTCGCGTATACTGAAAACACCACACTTCGAAGGTGCGAGCGACCGGCGCGACGACATCATGGCGACTCGAATACTCATCGTAGACGACGAGCGTGTTGTGACGGAGGTCGTCGAGCGATACCTGAAGCTCGAAGGGTACGACGCCGCCATCGCGGCTGACGGGGCCGACGCGCTCAAGGTCGCCCAGGAGTGGAACCCCGACCTCGTCGTCCTAGACCTCATGCTCCCCATCCTCGACGGACTCGAGGTCTGTCGCATCCTCCGCAAGAACTCCGACGTGCCCATCATCATGCTCACGGCACGTGGAGAGGAGACCGACCGCATCGTCGGACTTGAGATGGGCGCGGACGACTACATGGTCAAGCCATTCAGCCCGCGAGAGCTCGTCGCCCGTGTCAAGTCGGTCCTGCGGCGGGCGCAGGCGAGTCCGGGAACGGGCACTGGCTCTACGCTCAAGTTCGGATCGCTGGAAATCAACCCCGACACCAGGGAGGTGACCGACGGCCCACGCAAGGTCACGCTGACGGCCAAAGAGTTCGACCTCCTCTTCTTCCTGGCGTCTCATCCCAACCACGTCTTCACCAGGACGCAGCTCATGGACCAGGTCTGGGACTACTCCTACGCCGCCGACTACTCCACCGTGACCGTCCACATCCGCCGTCTCCGGGCGAAGCTGGAGTCCGACCCCCTCAAGCCGAGGTACATCAAGACCGTCTGGGGCGTCGGCTACAAGTTCGAGGCAGACTAATGGCCGCACTTGCAAAACACTCCGTGCAGGCGGTGGCGACGCTGCTTATCCTTCTGGCCGTCGTACTGGCCGCCACCGTCGTGCTCCTCGACCCGCCCGCCGGCGACCTGGTCGCCCTTGGCCTCTTCCTCCTCCTGTCCGGCGGGATCACCGTCGCCCTCGGCGTCGCCGTCTCCCAGTTCGGGCTGCCCTCTTGGGCGCGTTCGATTCGCAGCCGTCTCATCCTCATATCCGCCCTCGTAATGGCGCTCTCCCTCGCCAACGTCTGGTTCGTCGCCGTCCTCATGTTCTTCTCACAGCACGACCTCTACCTCCTCGTCGTGCTCACCGTCTTCTCGGTCGGCATTTCCATCTTCGTGGCCTACGCCTCCTCCGTGCCCACGGCGCGAGTGATGAGCGGATTCGTCAGCGCCGTCCGCGAGATCAATACCGGAAGCCTCGACACGAGGGTGCCAGTCGAGTCCAACGACGAGGTCGGCGAGCTTGCTGCGGCCTTCAACGACATGGTCGAGCGGCTCCAGGGAAGTTTCGAGCGCGAGCGCGACCTCGAAAACGCCCGCAAGGAGCTCTTCGGCGCGGTATCCCACGACCTCCGGACGCCGCTCGCCTCCATTCGCGCCATGATCGAGAGCATCAACGACGGCGTAGTGACCGACGAGGACACCAAGACCCGCTACCTCGCGACGATTCAATCCGAGGTCGAGAACCTCAGCGGCCTCATAGGCGACCTCTTCGAGCTTTCCCAGATCGACGCAGGCATCCTGGCACTCCACATCGAGTCGTCGTCCATCCAGGACCTCATATCCGACACGCTCGAAAGCATGGCGGCGCAGGCGAACAACCGGCGTCTCCGGCTGGAGGGCGAGGTCGCGGAGGATATCTCACCCGTCTCGATGGACTCCCAGCGCGTCCAGCGGGTGCTCTACAACCTTGTGCAAAACTCCATCCGCTACACGCCGCCCGACGGCTCCATCTCGATACGAGCAGTGGACGCCGGTGAGGAAGTCCACGTGCAGGTGGCCGACACTGGAGAGGGCATCCGCCGGCGCGACCTGCCCAAGATCTTCGAACGCGCCTACCGCGCAGACCCCGCACGCCACCGCGACTCCGGCGGTGCTGGCATCGGCCTCAGCATCGCAAAGGGCATCATCGAGGCCCACGGAGGCCGAATCTGGGTAGAGAGCGAACCCGGCAGAGGCAGCGTCTTCAGCTTCACTCTGCCGAAGGCTGTACCGGCGGCGGGTTAGGGTCCCAACTCGGCGGCCCGTCGACAACCCCTACCACTCCTCCCGTATCCGCACCACCAACAAATCCCCGTCGTGCCAGGGCTGTGACGACACGCTCCAACTCAGCGTGTTGTTCGCTGCATCCACCGTCGCGTCGGCTATCTTTAGTGACAGCGACACCGCCCCGTCCAACTCGATGAAGTCCACGGTCTGGCCAGTAAGCCCCGTGTGGGGACTGACCTTCACCTTCACCGTGTCGGACGCCCACTCGATGCGCTGGATGTTCGCTGAGGCGTTGTTGGCGTCGGTGAAGGACGCGGGTTTGAGAATGCCGTTGGACGAGTCAGCAGCTATGGCCGAGCCGTCGGTCACGGGGTCGAAGAACGCCTCGTGCAGGGTGCCCGTGGGTGCGGTCACGGTTACGTTCACGGTATGGTTGTAGAAAACGTCGGGTGCGCACAGGATGTACTCGGCCCTGTGGTACTTCCACGTGAAGCTGTAGAAACCGCTTGGCAGCGGTCTGACAGTCTCCATAGGTTGGACGTGCCAAACAATTTCGATTTCCGCTTTCTCAGCGTTTAGGCTGTCACGCCCTCCGATAGTAAGCGTATCCAACTTCGTAGTTTCGCCAAATCGGAACAGTGCAGCGTTCGTTCCTAGAAGCTCAGAGCGTGATTCCCACCCGTTCGGGCCGTGAACGATCTTCCGGGTGTTGTATATGATTTCGGTACCGGCCTTTTCGCCCGAACCTATTTCTGTCGTGAACGTTTCAGGCGACATGAAATCATCGCCGCGTGCAGCCCAGAGCGCTGCTTTCTGCAAGCGTTCGTAATTTGCCTGAACGCACCTTCGGTATCCTATAGATTGTCCGGCTAGCTCAGCTTCAATGCGGGCAACCATAGCTCTGAATTCAGAAAGCGCAATGGAAGTGGATTCGGTAAACACGGTCGCTGCCTTATAGGTGATGTCGGGAACCTCTTGTGCAATGCCGGTTACGAATCGACGTTCCTGTGGCGTCCGCGCCGTGGTACCCCCGCCATTGTCGCTATCCCTCGCTTCCGGCAGCCATAGCTGGTTCCGTATGCTGGCTATGGAGTAGCTGTCCCCAAGTCCATAGGTATAGTCGACGTATGACATGAAGTAAAGATCGTCGGCCAACGAACCCGGAAACTCTAAACTGTGTGTGGCAAGGAACACGATTGCCTGCCGGTCGTCCCATTGCGTGTCTCGATCACTTGCCATCATCTCGGCTCTGGCCTGTGCATCCGAACGTTCGGCATACGCCTGCAAGGAACCCACCATGGCCACTATTTGAGTTGGTGGGCTGCCGTCAGGTGACTTGATGAGTTCCTCGACGGTGAACGTGAACTTCAACGCGCCGACATAACCGGTCAGTCCTTCATGTGTAAGTGTTTCGACGGCGGTTGTCGAACTCTCCAAGCTGACAATGGCAATTATGTCGGCATCGACAATTCGGCGTTCCAACGTTACCGGCCCGTCACGATATGGAAAGATGTCAACGTGCAATCCCAGCGGCGGGAAGGTCGTTGTGACGAGTTCGGGTTCCTCGGCTTTCGCCGGTTCGGGTGTCGCCGGGGTCGCAGGCGGCGCAGACGACGTTGCTTTGTCCTGCTTGGGCGTCTCGACTGCTGCGTCCGGCGTTACGACTTCGGGCGCACGGACTTCCTGGGCTTGCGGGATAGGTTCATCCGCCTCCTGACCGCACGCCAATAGCATCGTCACCGGCGGGAATCCCACCACCGCAGCCAACAGCCCGCAGATGACCGTCCTATACCTCATAGGCGCTCATCTCCTTGCGTAACAAAACGCGGGCAGCACTGCCCGCGTCCCCCTCATTACCACTTAACGTACCACCGACCCATTCGGATTTCCAAATTGGAGCCGGGCCCAATGAAGGGCTGGACCCCCACCGCCGACAGCACTGCGTAATTCCCTTTCACGTGACCTAAAATTCGTTTACACAGGTTCAATTCGCGTGCTACGATTAACTCAGTGTCGGGGCGAAGGAGGGGTGTGAGTTGCTGCAAGACACGGCATATGTCGTCGGAATCATCCGGGACATTCTTCTAATCTTCGTCTTGGTCTTTACCGGCGTCGCTCTCTTTGTGGTCTACAGGAAGCTGTCGAGCGTACTCGAATCGGTGGATGGAACGTTAAAGAGTACAAGGGAAGTGGCGGACGCGATATCGGAGCGGTTCTCGGAGTCGTCATCCTCGGGCGCGGGTGTGGCATCAGGGATTGGGAAGGTACTATCTTTTCTACTGCGACGGTCTCGCGCGGATTCGTGAGTTCAGTCCAATATAAGGAGGATACATATCATGGCTGATAACGATAGCGGAATGGCATTTATTTCAGGGTTCGTGTTGGGCGGACTGGTAGGCGCTGCGGTCGGCATGCTGCTTGCTCCCAAGTCCGGCGCGGAGACGCGAGCGGGCATCGCCGAGCACAGCGATGCGTGGAGGAATCGGGCCGAGGACATAGCCGGCCAGATCGGCCACAACATCAGCCCGACCATCGACAACCTGCGGCAGCAGGTCAGTCCGGCGGTCGAGGTTGTCCGCGAGAAGATGGGTATGGAACCGGTGGCGGCCCCGGTCGAGCCGGAAGTGGCAAGCACCAACGGCGCCGCCGAAGCGGAGCCGGAAGAGGAAGCGAAAGAAGCTGCGGCCCCCAAGTCCGCAGCCGCAGCCAGCTAGCTGCAAATCAGCCCGAGGATGAATAAGGGTGGCCTCCAGCGGAGGCCACCCTTATTGTTTGTGGGCCTTACCGAGAGACCCGTCACCGTCTCCGCAGTCCAACAACGAGGCCGACGATCCCAAGCACCATCCCTGCTGCACCGAAAGCCAGGGCAATAATGGGCAGCACGCCCGGTCCCTCCTCCGCTGCGTCGCGCGCTTCTTCCGCCGTGTTGATGGCTCCCCGCACTGCACTCTCCATCTCGCGGGCGGACGGGAGTTCTTCTGGGAACTGGAGCGCCGCAGGCGACTGGATGTCGTCGAAGTCGCCGCCTCCGCCATGTGAGGCGAACGTCTCGTCTACCAGCATGCCCTCGATTGCCCCGAATACGCGGAGTTCGTACACGCCAGGGGTGGACGGTATGAGGTCTGCGGTGTAGCGACCGGGCTCGTCCGCGTCCGCGCTCAGGGTGACTACCCTCGAAGCGCCGGTGGAAACGTATACGACTTCCACTTGCAGGGTGTTTTCCAACCCCTTCACCGCCCCCGAGTCGCCGTGATGGTCATCAGCCGCCGCCGTGGACTCGCCGTGGTGATCATCACCACCACTCTCCGCTACCTTGATCACACGGACCTCCACGCCATTGGGAAATCCTTCGTAGGCCGGTTCCACGATCCAGCCGACGTTGATGCGGTAGTCGCCGACCTCCCGGCCGTCGTGGGCTACTACGGTTCCAACTACCAGTCCCAGTATGGCAGCGACCGCTGCCACAAGCCAATATCTCTTGTTGAATACCAGTCGCATGAATGCTCCTTTCGCGAGCTGACGCCGTCCCGACGTGCGGGCCACATTACTATACTACGAGGGTGACCCAACCGGAACGATCAATGCCTATGCCAATGAAAGGAGTCAGGCGCTAGGGATTTCTCCTGAACGGCGAGAATTGGGTCTTCGGAATAAGGGCGCAGGGGGAGATGTCATAGGCGACCGAGTCATCGTCCCGCCCCACGAACAGTGGAGCTTGCCGATTGGCGGGTACGGTCGCAGAGATCCCTACCGGGCTGCTGCCGCAGTCCGATAACGAGGCCGACGGTCCCAAGCACCATACCTGTTGCACCGAACGCCAGGGCAATGATGGGCAGTACGCCCGGTCCCTCTTTCGCTGCATCACGAGCCTCCTCGGCCGTGCTGATGGCGCCGCGCACCGCGCTTTCCATCTCGCGGACGGACGGGAGCTCTTCGGGGAACTGGAGCGACGCCAGCGGCCGGATGTCGTCGAATCCGCCGCCGCCCCCCATCGAGGCGAAGGTCTCGTCGACCTGCATCCCCTCGATGGCCCCGAAGACGCGGAACTCGTACACCCCCGGCGTCGTCGGCAACAGGTCCGCCGTGTAGCGGCCCGCTTCGTACACGTCCGCGCTAAGGTTGACCACCCTCGACGCTCCTGTCGGAACGTAGGTGACCTCCACCTGGAGGGTGTTTTGAAGACCCTCGACGGTCAGCGCTCCGCCGTGGTGATCGGGCATCGCCATGCCATCTCCCGACTCGTCCATGCTCATCGACGACGACTCGCCGTGGTGATCATCGCCACCCTCCATCACCCTGGTCACGCGGAGTTCCACCCCATTGATGAACCCCTCGTAGGCCGGTTCCACGATCCATCCGATGTTGATCCGGTAGTCGCCCACCTCTCTGCCCTCGTGAGCGAATACTGCACTGACCGTCAGGCTCAGCACGGCAGCGACCGCCGCCGCAAGCCAATATCTCTTGTTGAATACAAGCTGCATGAAAGCTCCTTTCGCAAACTTACGCCGCTCCAGCAGACGGGTGCACCACGCTGATGTGTGGGCGAGCCCGGCCGGAACGGTCAAAGCCGGAATGCGGGAAAGGAGCTAGGCGCGAGGGGGTCTCTTGGGTACGGCGAGTACCGCGTCGTCGGGAATGGGGGAATCGGGGGAAGGGCCGTAGGCTGTGGGGTCGTTGTCCGGGCCAATGAAGGGCGGTGACTGCTGGATAGCATGCACCGTCGCGTCGATCATCACCGGGCTGGTGCCGTCGTACGAGGCCAGGTAGACGATGCCGTCGCGCGGGGTCTCATCGGGGTAGTAGTGGTAGTGGTCCTGGACCTCGAAAGGGTGAACGTGGTCGGGGCCGCCGGTACCGAAATACAGGTGGGCATGGTTCGGCAGACGCTCGGCGTAGTGGTGGTCGAGCAGCGGACCGAGGGTGGGCAGGAACACGGCAGCGGTCGCGGCCGTGGTGAAGAACGCGCTCAGCAGCGCACGAACCACACGTCCTACCGTGAGGCGATCTTCCATGTCTATATTGTCCCACACGCAGGTCAGGAGCCGCTACACGGCCACGGTCATCAGCTCGCGGCCCCAGACGATCTCGCCGTCATAGTGGCGTGAAATGTCGCGGAGGGCGCGCTCGGTCTCGCCGGGAGCGTCCATGGCGTCGGTCTGGTGCACGATGACGAGTCGCTTGGCGCCCGCGTCCTGGGCCATCTTGGCGGCGGTTTCGCTGCCGCACATGTACTCCTCCTCCGCCGTGCCCTCCGCATCGTCCTCGATGTACGTGCAGAGGCAGACCATCGTGTCCACGTCCCTGGCGAGCTCAACGACGCTGTCGCAGGGCCTCGTGTCGCCCGTGACCACGACGCTGCCCTCGTCGCTGTCGATCCGGTAGGCGAGGGAGTCGAGCCACGGCTGCACGTGCTCTGCGGGTGCGGCGGTGACCTCCCAGTCCGGGCCGTCGACGATCTTCCCCGGGCCGATATCCTTGGCGACCACGACGGGAGCCGGTCGAGGGAGCACGCCGCCCCGCGACGTGAAGGCGTTGAGGCTCAGCGGGTGGTTGATCCTCGCGATCCAGTCATGGGCGAACGCGCCCTCGTTCTCGTCCATGATGCGGTGGGTGATCCGTTCGGTCAGGTTGGGGCCGTACACCCGAAGGTCCTCCTCACCGCCCGTGAAGAGGTTCCAGCGGCTGAGGATGAAGCACGGGTAGTCGACGTCGTGATCGAAGTGGTGGTGCGTGAAGAAGAGGTTCTCGATCTCGGTGAGCGGTATCCCCATCTTCACCAGCTTGTGCGTCGACGCGGGGCCGCAGTCGAACATCAGCCGCTCATCGCCGACGTTCACGACGTAGCAGGAGCCGAACCTCTCGGAGGCCGGAGACGGGGTGCCGGAGCCGATGATGTCGATTTTCATTTTGACCTCCTTGGCCTTCACCATCACCCTCACCCTGGCCCTCTCCCTCAAGGGAGAGGGGAATACGCAAGGGGTTCACTGTCCATTGAACAGAAAGCAACCCGGCACTGTCATTCTGAGCGGAGCGTAGCGGAGTCGAAGAATCTAAAGTGTCTGTCCCAACGCAAAGCTGATATAGGGAGTTCTTACGCTGTTTTCGCTCTTGGTCACTATACAAGCGTGGCACTGGCCGTCCGGTCTTGCGGGTATGGATTTTAGATTCCTCGCTGCGCTCGGAATGACAGGGTGGTGCTCGGAATGACAGGGGGTGCTTGGAATGACAGAGTTGCTGTAGCCGTATCATAGCTAAAATTCGTTTTACCTACCCCTGTCAGCCCAGGACGGGAGAGGGAATAGGCATCACTCGTCGTCACCCGTGGGCACGGGGGTCTGGCCGATGGCGTCTAGGCGGCGCTTGGCTTCGGCGTACACGTCGTCCGGTAGAGGGCCGCGCATGACGGCCTCCACGTTCTCGCGGAGGTGCGCGACGCGGGTGGTGCCGACGATGATCGTGTGGGCGTGCGGGTGAGAGAGGGTGAAGCGGAGCACGAACGCGGAGCGACTCTCGTCGGGTTCGCGCAATTCGTCCAGGCCCGCTCGCTCGAACTGGCCCCACGTGCCGGCGCGGTCGCCTGAGGACGACTCGCCCTGCGCGACGCCGCCACGGATGATGATGCCCACTCCCGCCTCGGCGGCCTTGGTGATCCAGTCCTCGTGCTCACGCTCCAGGGCGGAGTAGGGTATCTGCATGGTGTCGAACACGTCCCAGTCGAGGAAGGTCGGCAGGTACGGCAGGGTCGTCGAGATGCCGAGATGGCGCACCTTGCCGGAGTCGCGCATCTCCCTCATGGCGTCGACGAGTCCGCCGTCCTCGACCTCGGCAACAGTCGGGTTGTGTGGCTGGATGATGTCCACGCTGTCGCGTCCCAGCCGTTCGAGGCTTCCTTCGATGTTGCTCAGGAAGTTCGCGCGGGTCCAGTCGTGTTTGGAGCTGTTGCGGTCGAACTGCGAGTCGGTGCAGCCGCACTTTGTCGCCAGCCGGAACTCGTCATAGCGGTCTCTGATGCTCCTGCCGATCCACTCCTCGGCGAACATGTAGTCATAGGCCGTGTCGAGGAAGTTGATGCCGTGTTCGAGCACCTCGTTGTAGACCTCCGACGCGGCCTCTTCGGTCCAATGGTGTCGGTCCGGTCGCCACAGCGCCGTCCCGAAGCCGAGTCGCGTGACCTCGATGCCCGTCCGACCCAGTATCGCGGTGGGCAGTGCGTTGCTCATAATCGGCGCCTCCTCTGCAGTTCGGTGTGCCCTCGGCCAAGGTGGGCGTATGGTATCACGGGGTGGGATGGCAACAACCGGTCTCTCCCCATCCACGCCGTGCACGGTTGCCCGAATTAGGGTAGGCTTTGAGGTCGAAACTCTAGCGGCCGTAGGAGTGTGTCGATGACCGAGACCGGCGGATTCAACCTTGAGAGCTTGTTCGCGTCCCGCGTGCCGGAGCCCGCGCCTGCGCGCGTCATCAACCGGGCGAAGTACGACTTCGCGATTGCGTACCCCGATCCCGACACGGTGCCGACGGAGGCCCTCGCCGAGTGCGTCCGGGAGGCCGTCGCGGAGGAGGGCCGCGAGCTCGCCATCTACCCGCATGACCAGGGGTATCCGCCCCTTCGGGAGTACGTCACCCGCAAGCTTGCGCGGGACCGCGGCATCGAGACGGAACCGGACAATATCCTCCTGGCCGACGGTTCAAGCCAGCCGAACCACATCCTCATCGAGGCCCTGATCGACCCCGGCGACGTGGTGTTCACCGAGTGCTACGTGTACAGCGGGACGCTGCGGCAACTCCAGCGATTCGGGGCGGACGTTCGCGGCATCGAATGCGACGACGACGGGATGCTGCCGGACGCGTTGGAGACGGCCATCGTCAAGGCGAAGAATGAGGGCAGCCGCACCAAGCTCTTATACACGATCCCCACGTTCCAGAACCCGCAGGGGTGGACGATGTCGCTGGAGCGAAGGCAGGCGATGCTCGACATCGCCCGTAGGCAGGGTATCGCCATCATCGAGGACGATTGCTACGTCGACCTACGATTTGAGGGTGAGAACGTGCCGTCCATCGCATCGCTGGACGGGGAAGGCATCGTCAGCTACGTCGGCTCCTTCTCGAAGATAACGGGACCGGGCATGAGAATCGGATACGTGGCCGCCTCCGAGGAGATGCTGCTGCGGCTCAGGCCCATCAAGAGCGGCGGCGGCGTGAACCAGTTCGCGTCGTGGGCCATCCACCGCTTCGCCGAGAAGCACCTCGACGACCACATTCAGAAGATCAACGGCGTCCAGCGCACCAAGCGAGACGCCATGCTCTCCGCCCTCGGGGAGAACTTCGGCTCCCAGGCCAAGTGGAGCAGGCCGGAAGGCGGGCTCTATGTCTGGCTGGAGATGCCGGAAAGCACCGACCTCGCAGGTTCCCTGGATGCGGCGCTGGAGGCCGACGTAGGGTACCAGCCGGGTCCGATCTTCAGTCCGGACGGGGTCTCGGCGAAGAACTTCGCCCGTCTGTGCTACGGGTACAACACGCCCGACGAGATCCGGGAGGGCATCACGCGGCTGGCCGACGTCCTGACGGGCGAAGGGTAGCCGGCGGCGTAGTCCAGATGGGTGTGTACGCAACCCTCACCCTAGCCCTCTCCCACGACGGGAGAGGGGAAAGACAGTTCGGTAGACTTGTGCAGCGAATGTTAAACTCTGGAAACTAGCCGGCATGAAGATCCTCGGTATCGAGACATCCTGCGACGAGACGGCGGCCGCCGTCATCGAGGACGGGAGGACGATCCACTCTAACGTCGTCGCTACGCAGATCGACATGCACGCCCAGTACGGCGGCATCGTGCCGGAACTTGCCTCGCGCCAGCACATGCTCACGTTCAACGCCGTGGTCAGGGAGGCCATGGAGCAGGCGACCATCGAACTGCGCGACCTCGACGGGATCGCGGTCACGTATGGCCCCGGCCTTGCGGGCGCGCTCCTCGTCGGAGTGAACGCGGCGAAGGGTCTTGCCCTGGCCGAGGGTACGCCACTGGTGGGCATCAACCACCTTGAAGGGCACATCTATGCCGCGTGGCTGGAGGATATTCCCGACCCCGCGAACGATCCCGGTTTCCCCCTGCTCTGCCTCATCGCGTCAGGGGGGCACACCGATCTCGTGCTCATGCGCGACCACGGGCGCTACGAGCTGGTTGGACAGACGCGCGACGACGCGGCCGGTGAGGCGTTCGACAAGGCCGCGCGGGTGCTGGGACTGGGATTCCCCGGCGGTCCCGAGATACAGAGGATGTCCGAGCGACCGCATGGCCCGGAGAAGCGGTTCCCGCGCCCCAACGTCAAGGACTCGCTCGACTTCAGCTTCAGCGGACTCAAGACTGCTATGCTCCACCGGGCGCAGGAGAAGGGATGGTACCCGCCCGGCGAGGACGAGATCGACGAGTCGGAGCTGGCAGGCGTGGCGGCGGCGTTCCAGGAGGCCGTCGTGGACAGCATCGTCACTCGCTGCGTGTCCGCCGCGGAGACCTACCGGGTGTCAGGGATTGTGCTTGGTGGGGGCGTAGCGGCGAACAGCCTGCTCCGCAAAGAGGCCATTGCGCGCTCGCCGGTGCCCGTCATCGTTCCGCGTCCGGGCCTGTGCACCGACAATGGCGCGATGATCGGTGCGGCGGCCTGGCACCACCTCAAGGACGCGCCGCAGTACGGCTGGGACATGGACGTTGTGCCGACGCTGCGGTTGGGGTAGGGGTGGAACCCTCACCCTCACCTCAATCCTCTCCCTCAAGGGAGAGGAGGAAAGACGGCGGCTCTCCCGCGAACGGGAGAGGGGGTATGTATTTGACTATCAGCCACTCTCCATGAACCTGCGAGCAGTCCGACCACTGTCATTCTGAGCGTAGCGCAGCGGAGTCGAAGAATCTAAAGTGTCTGTCACAAGGTAACGCCGACACGGAGAATTCTGCCCGGTTTAACTGCTGGTGATGATGAGAAGTGCGGCACTGGCCGTCCGGTCTTGCGGTTATGGACTTTAGATTCCTCCCTACGCTCGGAATGACAGAAAGGTAGGGTTCGGAATCATAGCTGCAATATCGTTTTGCCTACCCCTGTCAGCCCGTCGTGGGAGAGGGGATTTTCGGCGGAGGCGGGAATCCAGATGCCTCTATAATGACGGGCAATGCTTGCCCTTCTTGCGAAAGTCGTCTTATTGCCCCTTAGGCTGCTCGGGAAGCTGGTGGCGTGGCGTTGGAGGGAGACTCGAAGGGCGTGGCGAGGTGCATGGAGGGAACCGGCGCGGCCTCTCAGGTTTCTCTATTTGGTCGTGGGACTCCTCATCGCCAATGCCATAGCTCCGGTCGCGTTCAGCCAGCTTGGCACGGTGGGTGGAGTCTCGTACCTGTTCGCCGTGCTGATGACGTTTCTGGACGCCACGTTCTTCAGGGCCGTGAGGGTGGGTCGGTTCAAGCACGTGCCGCTGGGTCTGACGGCGCCGTTCCTGATCCTCGTGGGGGGTTCCGCGTCCATGGCGATCAGGCCGCTGCTCGGCGACGCGAAGAACGCGGCTCTGGCGCAGGACTTCGTGGGAGCGGTCTTCATCCTGGGCGTGTTCGCTCTGCTGACGCTGTGGTTCCGGCGCTGGCAGAGCGGGAGCCTGTACTAGCCCTCGATTGAAGGGGCAGGGTTACCCCGGCGCGAAGAACGTCGCGCGGGAGTCGTGGTCGTCGTCATCGGGGCGGTCGCCCCGGGCCTTGGTCTCGAACACCCTGTTGGTGAACGCGTACACGAGCTCCGGCGGGACTGAGCGATGGACGTTCATCGTCATCTGCGACCCTCCGGCGCTTATGGTCACCTGGAAGATGGGGGCTGTGTTTATGCGGTCCCACACGAGGTAGACGCCCATGAGGAGCACGAGGCCCGCCACGATTACGTCAAGGACGGGCTGGTCCCATACGGTCCAGACGAGCGAGGCGGCGATGAACGCGAGAACGCCCCAGATGTAGCCGCCGATATTGCCCTTTCGTTCCGTGCCCACGCGTACGGCGAAGATATCGCCGAGCCAGACGAACACGGCATCCCGGGTACGTCCGTCGTCCACGAGGTGGATGAGACGGCGGTCTGTCAGCACCAACATATCGGTCGGTGCGTTGCGCCTGCCCTTTGAGTCGTCGCGGAGGCTCAGGGTCGTCTCAGTACGCTCGCCCTCCAGAAGGTCGACGCTCGCAAACTCCGTCTGCTCCAGGTCGATGTGCTCGCTAAGAACGGCCATGCCTCTCTCGAATTTCGGTATCGATCACCAGTCGATGGTATCACGGGGTCGGGAGATGTCCAAGCGGGAGGCCACACGGAAACCGCCTAATCGCAGCCTTGCCCGCATCGTAGCTGCGGCCATATCATACGCCGCACCTTGCAGAGGAGGTTGCCCTCACCTGATGGCGCGCAAGAAGATCGCCGCGATTGTCACGACGTTCTTTCCCGGGTCTCATGCCGACCTGCTGGTGTCACGGTTCGTGGAGGGCTTCCCGATGCCTTCGGGCATCGTTGAGTCGCAGGTGGATGTCGTCTCGATGTACATGGAGCAACTCCATCCGCAGGATATCGGGGTCGAGTTCGCCCGCGAGCACGAGATCGAGCTGTTCCCCAGCATCCGGTCGGCGCTGACACTGCAGCAGCCTATGAGCGGGCCCTGGCCGACAGCTCCGGGCTGGGAGATCGGCGAGATTGCGGTCGACGGGGTGCTCATCATCGCCGAGCACGGCGACTACTCGCCCAACGAGCGCGGACGTCAGCTTTATCCGCGCCGGCACTTCTTCGAGCAGGTCTGTGGGATGATCGGCCTCTCAGGTCGCGCGATACCGGTTTTCAGCGACAAGCATCTCGCGTACACGTGGGAAGACGCCAGGTGGATGTACGACCGCGCGTTGGAGCTCGGCATTCCATTCATGGCAGGCTCTTCCCTGCCCGTCACCGGCCGCACGCCGTGGTTGGAGCACGAGATCGGCGTAGAGATCGACGACGCGCTGGTGCTGGGCCACTTCAATCCGTACCCGAACGGGCTCGACTCGTACGGTTTCCACGGGTTGGAGGCGCTGCAGTGCATGGTCGAGCGGCGTCGGGGTGGTGAGACGGGTATCGCTGCTGTCCGGTGCCTGGAAGGTGACGCCGTTTGGGAAGCGGCTGAGGAGGGACTGTGGCCGAGGGATCTCGCGGCAGACGCGGAGTCGCGCATCGCGGAAGTCGAAGCCGGACGTATGGAGGACAACTGCGTTCGTCCTGTTCTGTTTCAACTTGAGTACGTGGACGGCTTCCACGCCACGACCCTGATGCTCGACCGGCACGTGCGGGGATTCGCGTATGCCGCACGGGTGAAGGGCGCGACTGTCAGCACGGGGTTTCACACCGGCGACACGACCATTAAGGAGTCGTTCGGCGCGCAGGGGATCGCCATACAGGAAATGTTCCTGACGGGGCGGGCCCAGTACCCCGTAGAGCGCAGCCTGCTGACGACGGGGGCGCACGCCGCCCTCATGGATTCCCGCTATCTCGGGGGCGTTCGCATCGAGACGCCGTGGCTGGATGTTTCGTACGAACCACCCACCAGGTAGCTACCTTCAGCGGACCGCTATTCCGCCTCGCGGCGCATCTCGCCGGTTGTAATCTCGAACGGCAGGTCCCTGTCCTCGTAGCGGGCGAGGATGAATAACAGGTCGGAAAGACGGTTGACGTAGCGCAGGACGTTGTCGTTGCGGGGCGGCTCCGATTCCGCGAGGGCGACGGTGCGGCGCTCGGCGTCCCGTGTGAGTGTGCGTGCGAGGTCCATAGCGCCCGACGCGGCAGATGCACCGGGAACGATGAAGCGCGGAGGCAGGTCGATCTCTTCAGTGAGGGCGTCGATCCATCGCTCCAAGCGCCCGACCATGTCCCCGGTGACCGGCGAGAAGTTCTCTATCAGCAGGTCGTAGTGCGCGGGGTCGACGGCCACCTCGGTGGCGGCGGTGAACATATCGTGCTGGCACTGCAGGAGGATGTCCTTGACCCGCTCGTCGGATGAAAGAGCCCGCGCCATCCCCATGGCCGAAATGGCAGTGTCGATAGCGCCGTAGGCCTCCGTTCGCGGCCCTGCCTTGGACGCCCTGCCGCCGAATAGAAGGCCCGTCGTTCCATCGTCGCCGCTCTTGGTGTAAAGCTTCATGCTGGCCCGTCCTGTCGTGGTGGCGGGTAGTGTACACGGGTGCGTAGGTTGAGGGCATGGGGCATCGCCTCAAGTTGGGGTAACGTCCTGTGATATATACTGTGCGCGACCACTCTCCGCGGGAGGCCGTTCCAAGCACCATGATCTACGACGGGCACGCGTACATATTTCCCGACATGAAGGGCGACGGCGGGTTTGAGGACCGGGATGAATTCCAACGTCATCTGCAGCTTGCCATTGCTTCGCACTTCATGCCGGTTTGGCGTCGTCGTGACAGAGTTGTAGGGGACAACAGCGGGCTGTTGGATCCGTCCATGCCGCGCGGGTTCGGTGCGCTGAAGGAGGCCGACTTCCGGGCGACGGAGTTCGGGCGGTTCGAGTGGACCGCCGACGGCGAGGACTATTTCAAGCAGTACATGCCGCCGTCTGTGGTGGACATGGAGTTCACTGCGGACGACCTGATCGCCGAGATGGACTACGCCGAGGTCGACTGGGCCCTGTTGCACCGCACGCCTTACCTGGGCATCGGGAACGGTCTCGTCGCTGACGCGGTGCGGGCGTATCCCGACCGGATACAGGCGCTCGCACACGTTCCTGAGTGGAAGATCGCCCCCGACCCCGACGGGGCTATTGCCGAGTTGGACCACGCCATCAGTGACCTTGGTCTGCACGGCCTCCAGATGCTGCCCGACCACATGGCCCTGTACGGGCAGTCGACCGACTGGGTGAGTGAGCCCCTCGCCCCGTTTTGGGAGCACTTCGCCACGCTGGGCGTACCCCTCTTCGTGACGCCGGGCTACACGTCGTTGGCGCGCACCGACAGCGGCGCAGGTATGGACCTGACGGAATTCGAGACTATCAGCCGGTTCATGGAGTGCTACCCCGACGTGCCCGTCGTGCTGACTCACGGACTGAGCTGGCGTTCTTTTGCGGACGAGAACGGCATCGACGTGCCGGACGCGGCCTACGACGCTCTCCCGATCGGCAATCCGAACTTCCACGTGCAGCTACTCTTCGCCATCTTCTGCGGGGGCATGTACGACTTCCCCATGCGACAGATCAGGCCAGCGTTGGAGAAGGTGGTCGAGCGGCTGGGGGCCGACCGCCTGATGTGGGGCACGGACATCCCAATGGTGATGCGCTTCCAGACGTACCTGCAGAGTCGCGAGTCGCTCAGCCTCAACCTTGATTTTCTCGACCAGGCGGACATCGACCTGATCTGCGGTGGGAACGCGGCGAGGCTGATGGGCGTAGGGTAGGGGGAAGAGTCGGTTCCGAACAGCGCACGGGGAGGAACACGTGATCAGGCACATATCGGCGATTGCCGAAGTGGTGGACGATGTCGATGCCGCCGTGGAGTTCTATCGCGAGGTGCTGGGCCTGACCGTCGAGCACCAACCGGGCGGCGGGTACGCGACGGTCGAGATATCCGGGGCGTTGCACTTCAGCATCTGGTCGAGAAGCGCCGCTGCCGAAGCGACCTATGGCGACAAGGCTGCCGACGACCGCATCCCGCTCGGCTTCTCCGTGGAGTTCGAGGTGGACTCGGTTGAGGACGCCACGGACGCCATCAGCGAGCGCGGGTGGCGGGTCGTACAGCCGCCGAAGACGGAATCTTGGGGCCAATCGACGAGCCGCTTCATGTTGCCCAGCGGGATGCTCAGTGGATTCTCGGAAACTCCGTGGGCGCGGCGCATCAGCCAGGAGCTTAAGGCGACGGCGGACTAACAGGAGACGCGCAATGATACAACGAGGTGATCCTCTGGAATTGAGCGTGGGGTTTGAGGCTCGGACCTACAACCTGGGCGAGACGATCGACGTTCTTGTGGAGCTACAGCCTAGCGCCAACGTTTCGGTGAGGAGCGGTCGTCTCGACCTGGTCTGCGAAGAGCGCTACATCCAGAGAGGCGAGTCGTTCGTGCCCGACTTCTACGCAACCAACAGGGTCATCTCCGGACAGACTAGACACGTGGCGCAGGAGCGCAAGGAATCGTTCGTACACAGCACCGTCCAATTCATGGAGGAGACGAGGCTGACCGGGGGCGCGATTGAGAGCAGGAGGGTGAGACTCGTTGTGAGCAACTCGGCGCCGCCACATTTCGAGGAAGCCAAGGCTCTGGAGCGCGATGCCAGCAGTTCCTGGGGGTTCAGTTGGACCCTTGTCGCAACCGTCGACGTTGCACGGGGCCGCGATGCCCATGTCGAACGTGAAGTGAAAATCAGGCTGCCGAAATAGGCGCATTTCGGTAGTTCGCGACACCTGTTGAAGTCAACGCCGGAACTGAGGGTTTGAGAATCACCGGGCCGAGGCGGGGTGCTATAATACGCTTACCACGCGCGGGAGGGCGGGACCATGATGAGGCGGGCCCACATACGAATGGATGAGGCGACTTACGCGCTGGCGCAACAGAGGGCGTCCGCCGAAGGCATTTCCTTCGCGGCATTCGTTCGTAAGGCGGTGGAGCGGCAGATCGCGCCGGAAGACCGACAGGGGGAAAAACAGTATCCTGTACCCGGCAATGCAAAGCCCGTCTCCATCGAAGACCTCACGTTCATCGGAATGGGCCGTTCGGAGCAAGGCGAATTGAGCCCTGTGTCCGAACGTCACGACGAGGCATTGGAAGAAGCGTTTAGCGATCATTGATCTTCCTTGATACTTCGGCAACGTATGCCGCTATCGACGGTGCCGACCCTCACCACGAAGAAGCGGTTGGACATCTCCAGACCGCGTTTCAACAGCAAATTCCCGTCCTGACTCACAACTATGTTGTGCTGGAAAGCGCAGCTCTCATCCAGCGGAGGTTGGGGCTCCATGCGGCGCTAACCTTTCTCAAGGATACGCGCCACCTGAAGGTTCATTGGGTCACCCCGGAAGACCACATGGAAGCCGTCCAACTCCTAGAACGGCGTGGGAAACGCAACCTTAGCCTGGTCGACTGCATGAGCTTCGTCGTCATGAAGAGCTACGGCGTCACGACGGCGCTCGCGTACGATTCGGACTTTCAGGCCGAAGGGTTCAACGTCTGGACGAGATAGGGGCCGCCAGCCCTCCGCGATGGTGATTCCGTCCATGTCCGCGATGAAGGTTGCGATGAAGGATTTGGGTGCGCCAGGTTGGGGGCGCGATGACGCGCATCCCAAGCCGAGCTACTCCAGCAACTGCTTGAGGGACTGGGTGTGGTCGAGGTAGTGGTTGAAGGTGTTGCCGGCGATTATGAACCACGGCTCCCACTCAGCGGGCATTCCCGGGAAGCAGGAAGCGTCTCCATAGGCGTCTTCGGGGAGAGCCTCGAGTAGTTCCAAGAGTTGAGGGAACACTCTTGCGGACTCGGCGCGGACTTCCTCCAGGGTCATGTTCCTGGTCTCCTCATAGACTCCGGCGTTGCGCTCGTCCAGCGGCAGTGCCCAGAGGTCGGAGCCGACGAAGGCACGTGCCGTGAGCACTCCAACTATCTCTCGCTCGTACCAGACCACATGGGCGAGCATATCCTTGACGGACCAGTGCCCCTCGACCCCGGGTTTCAGCATCATATCGTCGTCGATCTGGGCAATGATGTCGCTCCAGCGACTGCGCTCGGTCTTTACGCGGGTGATGACCTCTTCTTTATTCATCAGACCATTCCTTCGTCTCGCAACGATTCGATCTCCTCGACCTCGTAGTGTCCGCCTTGCCTCGGGGGTGATGTAACTAGGGTCGCCGATCAGGTCGGCGCGGGCGAGTATGGAGTCCCACGAGTCGCCGGCCATCCAACTCTTGAGGCAGACTCCGAGGGAGAGGGGGCTCGTCGTAGCCCCCTCGAAGAGAATGTAGTTCGGAAACTACACGGAGGTTGAACCCGACTAACCCTCCGCGATGGTGACTCCCGCCATGTCCTCGATGAAGTTTGCTATGGCGGCGTGGTCGTGGTCGCCCTTGCCATCGTTCATAAGGGAGCCGAGCATCTGCTGCACGAGGGCCGTCACGGGGAGCGGCACGCCAAGCTCCTTGCCCGTGATGAGGGCGTTGTTGAGGTCCTTCTGGTGGAGCTTGATGCGGAAACCGGGATTGAAGTCCCCGGCGATCATCATGGTGCCCTTGGCGTCGAGCACGGTGCTGCCCGCGAGACCGCCCTTGATTGCCTCGTAGACGACGTTCGGGTCGAGGCCGGCCTTCCTCGCAAGGACGAGAGCCTCGCTAACTGCCTCGACATTGATTGCGACGATGATCTGGTTTGCCAGCTTGGTCGTGTTGCCTGCGCCGTAGCCGCCGCAGAGCACCACGCTTCCGCCCAGCACGTCCAGCATATCCCTGTGCGCGTCAAAGACTTCCTGGCTGCCGCCGACCATGATCGCGAGGGTGCCGTCGATGGCCTTCGGCTCACCGCCGCTCACGGGCGCGTCGAGGAATGCCACGCCCGCCTCGTCGCAGGCCGCGCCGATCTTCTGGGACGTTCCCGGGGCGATGGAGCTCATGTCGATGATGCCGTTGCCCTTGGCCGTCCCTTCGAGGACGCCGTCCGGTCCGAGAATGGCTGCCTCCGACTGCGGGGAGTCCGGCACCATGGTTATCGTGACGGACGAGGCCTCCGCGGCCTCACGCGCCGACGAAGCGCCGGTCGCTCCATCAGTCACCAGTTCCTCTATGGCGCTCCCCACCACGTCGTAGACGGTCAGCGAGTACCCCGCGGCCATGAGGTTCCTTGCCATCGGCTTGCCCATGATCCCCAGGCCGACGAATCCTACGCTCTTGTCACCCATTGCTGAAAGCTCCTTTCGATATCGCGGACATTGCGCGAGGCGGCGCGGGTGTGAAAAACTGAACTTAACCCGTTAGCCCGCTTCGCAGACTATGTTGCATTATAGAGAACCAAGCATGAGCGTCAAGCGCGTGGTCATAGGACTGGCCGTATTCATCGTGGTCCTGCTCGCGTTCGCGGCATGCTCATCGGACACCGGAGACGACGAGGTCGACCGGCGCTTGGCGGAGAGCTTTCTGCGAAACAGTCCGACCTTCCGGTTCGACGGACTCCCCGAGAGCGTGGAACTGATTGACCGCGCAGAAGGGGACTGCGAGACCTGTGTGCTGTACACCTTCGGGTTTGAAAGCTCGCATCCGGGTTACGGTGACAGGACCGACATTCCACTCGCCGCCGCCTTGACGCCGCACGAGGCGGTAATATCCATCGAGGACGGCCTCGTTGCGTCCGCGCGTATCGACAACATCTGGGACGTGATAACCCAGAGGCCGCTGGCCCGTGCAGTTTCAGGAGAGGAAGGAGCCAGCGACCCCGTCACGGCGCTGCTCGACTCGCCATTCGAGCTTCACATCGGGCAGGAGGCCGTTTTCGGCGACGAGGGACTCAGGGTCACGTTTATCGACGTTTCGGAGGACTCACGGTGTCCTGCCGCGACCAACTGCGTCGTCTCAGGACTCGCGAAGGTGCGCGTCGACGTGGTCGATGGGGAAAGGCCTCTCGGTATGCACGAGTTCGTTCTCGATCAGCGCGCGATCGGTGGTTCGGCGCAGGGTATCGGGCAGTACGTGTTCTCGATGCGCGAGTTGAACCCCTACCCCGGCACCGAGACCGCGCCGTACGCGGCCATCTTCGTGGTGAGCAAGATCGTCGCGGCATAGGAGAACCCCTTGTCCCACGCCCGTCTTTCCCACAACGTCACTTTCCCGCCGCTCCTTCGCGGGACTGTTTCACTTGATGTAGTGAACTGGAGACGAGGCGTTGTTGGTCTGGGATACTGCGCTGGTGGTTAGGCGAGGACATCGCAGACTACCGCCATGAAGTTGACTGCTCCTGATTCGGTCTTCAGTCCTCTCGTCGTCCTGTACCTTGGTTTGATCCGTCCGAACCTTCCTTCCACCCAGTTCGTGCTATTTGGGACTCCTGATCGTCGTTGGTGCACCGTCATCTGTCTCCATCGTTCCAGCAGGTGTATCACCAGTCGTCTCAGTTCCGATGGTAACCGTCTGTCCTGTAACCATCTGAACAGCCTGTCGGCGCCATCGGGTGGCAACTCCCGAACGGTCTCGGTGATCTGGTCGAGCAGGTCACCGTACCGATTACGTATGTTCTCAGGGAGTCTGCCGATAGCACGGCCCAAGGTCCGTTTCATATGCACCAGACACTGCTGACGTATCACTGAGCCGCACCCAGTCGGTATCGAGTAGTCGGTCGAGTCATCTGTCACCACTACTTCCACTCCCAACTCATCCGCCATCGACTCAAACCAACTCTCATAGTCGAACTCCGTGCCGGTCAGCTCTATGCTCAACACCCTTCCCCCCACGTCTATCACCACTCCCACCGGCCTCGATCTGTCCTTGATCTTCACCCATGTCTCGTCCACGCCCACAACCCGTGCCTTGCCCTCCGGCAGTCGTCTTTTCACCGCCTTGCCCAGCCTTTGTATATCCCTCCAACTGCTCACGTGGTCGACACGGTGACCGAACAGTCCCAACGCAGTCTCTATACCCCGATGACTCAGTCCCAATGCGTACAGCACGCCGAGTAGAGCCATGAACGAATGGCTGCGTCCGGCTCTTCCCACACCTTTCGGTCTGGCAGTCATCGTCTTACCACAATTCTTGCAGCGATATCGCTGAGTGGTTACATGGGTGACGTTCACGTCCACGATCTTGCGGAGTTTGGAGCTACCCCACTTGTGCCAGGCTTGTGCTGCACATCTTGGACACTGACCCGGTGGTGTGGGATCGGCCTCGACGGGTTGCTGAGCGAGGCGTATGATGCGCATGGGAGATTCATCCTTTTGAAATGGTTTTAGACATCTCCAATTCTAAAGGTGACTCTCCCTTCCCTCAATCCTCTGTCAGTTCCTACACTCCCTGAAACAGTCCCCTCCTTCGCCCCGTCATTGACAATCTGTAAGGAATATGCTTCCATCCTAACGTAATTACATCACGCCACATTGCATCTCCATACGATGAATGAGGGGAAGGACGCAGATGCGACAGCAAGACACTTCAACGGATGTCGACGAAGAGCTCAGAGTGGCTGTCAAGGCCCGTCAGGAACTTGGTCTAGACCACGAGGACGAGGTCATTGAGTCGTTCTTGGAACGGGTGCAGGATACAATCGACGCCCGCGTGGAGGCGAGGATGAAAGAGGAGTTGCGAAGTCTGCCTACGCGGCCCCGCTTTGCCAGTCCGTCAAATGGGCGCATCAGAGCCGTCATCGGCTATACGGCGGCCTGCCTCGGCTTGTCGATTCCAATAGCCGCTGTAGCTGGGGCAGAGTTGGCCTTTGTCGCTATCGCCGGCAGCATCATCGTGGGGGGCGTAATGCTCATACTCCCGGAAGGAAGAGCACGTGCTGAGCTTGGCCCCGGCAAGGATGACAGCGATGGGAAGGAGTAGCGGCCAGTAGGACACGCAGTCGCAGGTGGGGCGCGCCGCACTGAGGGCTCGTAGCCAGCAATCTCCAGCCGACTTTGAACCCGGTTGACCCTTCTTAGCGCACGGTGGTAGCATGACCGAAACGGTGGACGACGAAGAGGACAGACGCAAGACCATATTCGCGAGTCACGCCTGGCGCACTATCTCGGTTGCGCGTCGGGCGTTTGTCGTTTCTAAGGGCGATGTCTACTAAGGCAGCAGTGATTCTCGCCGCCGGCAAGGGCGTCCGCATGAGGTCGGGGCTCTCCAAGGTCCTTCACAAGATCTGCGGGAAGGAACTGGTGCGGCATGTCGTGGACGCCGCGAAGGGGGCCGGATACGACCGAATCGTCGTCATCGTCTCCCCTTCCAGTGACGGCCCCGTACGGGAACTGCTTGGCGACACCGTCGAGTACGCCGTGCAGACCGACATGCTGGGTACCGGACACGCTGCCCTCCAAGCGAAGGAGCTGCTCCGCGACGTTGAGACGGTGGCAGTGTTGAACGGCGATGTCCCGCTCGTTCGTCCTGAGACGCTCCGCAACCTGTTGGAACACCACGAGTCGATGGACGCCAGCGCTTCGCTTCTCACGGCCCACTGCGATACTTCCGGGCTCGGGAGGGTCGTCCGGGACTCGTCGGGCGCGATTACGGAGATCATCGAAGACCATGACGCAGATGAGCAAGTGAAGACAATCGGCGAGGTCAACGTCGGGTCCTACTGCTTCAACGGACCGTGGCTTTGGGAAGCCCTGGATGCCGTGGAGCCGTCGGACAGCGGCGAATACTACCTGCCCGCCGTCATCGGCATGGCCGTGGAGCAGGGAACGCCGCCCGGGTCCATCGAGGTCGACGACCCTGCGGAGGCGCTCGGCATCAATGACCGGGTGCAGCTTTCGGAAGCCGAGACACATCTTCGGGAGAGGATACGGCTCCACTGGATGAGGAGTGGCGTGACGATGCCCGATTCCGGGACGGTGTACATTGACGCAGACGTGTCGCTCGGACAGGACACTACCGTCCTGCCAAACACACACATCACGGGGGCGACGAGTGTCGCCGACCGGTGCGTGCTCGGTCCGAACACGATCATAGACGGCGCTCAGATAGGCAGTGAGTGTAGAGTGTGGTCGTCGGTCGTCGAAGGATCGAAGCTGGAATCGCGCGTGAGCGTCGGGCCGTTCACCCACATACGACCGGGCTCGCACATCGCGGAGAGAGCCGTTCTCGGCAACTTCGCGGAGGTGAACCGCAGCACCATCGGACGAAACTCGAAGTCTGCACATTTCAGCTATCTGGGCGACGCCGAGGTGGGTGATGACGTCAACATCGGGGCGGGCACCGTCACGGTGAACTACGACGGTGAGAGCAAGCAGCCCACCCGCATCGGCGACGGTGCATTCATCGGATGCGATACCATGTTGGTAGCCCCGGTTGAGATAGGGGACGGCGCACAGACCGCTGCGGGCGCGGTCGTGACGAAGGATGTGCCGCCGGATGCCATGGCGGTCGGCGTGCCCGCGAGAATCACGGACAAGAAGAAGAAACGCAGCAGCGACGGAGGAGAAGACTCTTCATAGGACGAAGAGTCGAGTACAGTGGACCCTGACAGTAGCAGCTTAATACCGCTCGCCTTCGTGGCGATCTCCCTGGCCGTGTACGCTCTCGCAGTTCGCGCCGAGGTCGGCCTTGCGGCTGTGGAGCGTCTCGAGCGTCTCCAGCAGGCAGTCGCGCCTCGCTCGCCACGTACTCCTTTGCTCCGAATGCTCGACCGCCTTCCCATGGGCGCGACAGTCGGTCTCAGCACGATCAAACACGTCGCCGTTGCGGCCGCCGTCCTTTCAAGCGCGTCGTTCGCCATTCTCTTCTGGAACGGGAACTGGTCCGCGGTCACGGTCGCGGCCCTGGCGGCCCTGACGCTTGTGGGTGGTCTGCGTCTCGTAGTCGCCCGCATGAGTGCCGAAGCGGACGGCAACGGAGGAACCGGAGCGGCCTCACCCGCTGACGCCTTCGCAGCCGACCTGAACATGGCGGTCGACAACGAGGGCGAGCCTCTTGAAGAGTTCGAGGTGCGGATGATCCGCGGCGTCGTGGAGTTGGACACGACCATCGCGCGCGAAATCATGGTGCCGCGCGTGGACGTTGAGGCGGTCGAAATAGGCACACCCATTTCCGATGTCGTCGACCGCATGATCGAGTCAGGGCACAGCCGTCTGCCGGTCTACAGAGAGGCCCTTGACCATATTGAGGGGCTGGTCTACGCGAGAGACCTGCTGAAGATCCTCAATGATCCGGCGGATGATTCCACCATGCTGACGGAGGAGATGCTGAGGGCACCTATCTTCATACCGGAGACCAAGACCCTCGAAGAGCTGCTCACCGAGTTCCAGGAGACTCGCGTCCACATAGCGATTGTCATCGACGAGTACGGCGGGGCAGAGGGCATCGTCACCATCGAGGACCTGCTCGAGGAGATCGTCGGTGAGATCCAGGACGAGTTCGACTCCGGCGAGCCGGAGATCGAGCAGACAGCCGAGAACGAGTACATCATGGACGCCCGCGCGAGCCTGGACGATCTTCGCGACCGCCTCGACGTGGTTGTGGAGGCCGACGGCTTCGATACGCTGGGGGGGTTGGTGTACCAGCGGCTCGGCAAGATACCCACCATCGGCGAGAAGGTGACCCACGACGGCCTGACCATCGAGGTTGTCTCGACGGTCGGGCGGCGGCTGAAGACGCTGAAGGTGACGGCCCAGGGCGACTCCGGCGAGACGGCGGAGTGAAGAAAGTAGGGAGTAATTCATCATGGGCGACGACTACCGTGACTCCATAATGCGAGGAGAGTTGCCAGATGAACTCAAGACCGTGTACCAACACCTCACCATGGAAGGATTCGTAGGAGTGTTGGCCGTATTCGCGCAAGTCTTCTGCCAAACGCATGAAGAGATTCGGCAACGCTACGCGCCATCCGTGTCCGAGGAACTCTACAAGCTCGATCTCGTAAGGTGGCTTGCTATGTCTATTGAGGAGCTTCATGAAATAGCACTTGAAAACACTGAGCATTCTTCTGACTATGCACGCAGAGCATTTGAAGAATGCATTGATGTACAGTTTCAAATGATTGAGCGATTACTCTTGACCTCTGAGTCATCAGAGGAACCACGAAATTAACCCACCCTCTTTTTTGATAGCCGACTTTTAAGAGAAGTTGCTTCCAAATGAGCTAACGAGAAGTAGGAGACTCTCGAAGCGCCCCCTTAGACCGCCACGCCCACCGACTCGCCTGCCTCGACGATAAGCTGCCAGACCTTGTCTGGGACCGGAATGCCCTCAGCAGAGCGTTGCGCCTGTGCTCGTGACTCCGGGTCGCCGGGGGCCATGACCCGCTCGAAGCCCGGCGCGGGTGGGATGCTTCTGACTTCGCGGACAATCTCGTCGGCGCGCCGCTTGAAGTCGGCGTCAGGGCGGAAGACGTCGGCGCGAATGGCGATGATCGAGACGCCCTGCCGCACCATCGACGGGGTGCCCATCCCGTCGTCCTCCACGGCGTCGGAGCCAACGAGGACCTGTCCGAGGAACTCCACGGCCATCATCAGGGCAAAGCCCTTGTGGCCGCCAAACGGGAGGAGGTAGCCACCCTCCTGTACAGCGGTGGGGTTGGTCGTAGGGTAGCCGTCCTTGTCGATGACGGTGCCCTGGGGGAGCTCCTCGTTTCGCATCTTGTAGAGGTTCATCTTGGAGTTCGCCATCGCCGTGGTGGCGTAGTCGAAGACCATTCCGGGCTCCTCGTCGCCGGGGAATCCTATAGCTATCGGGTTCGAGCTTAGCAGCCCCTTGCTTCCGCCGTAGGGGGCGGCAACCTTGCTCCCAAGCAGGGAGTATCCCGCGCCGCAGACGATGGCGACCACGCCCTCGGCCGCAGCTATCTCCGCGTATTCGCCGAGCCGCCCGATGTGCTCCGAGCGGACCAGTCCGACGACGGCAACGTCGTGGGTCTTGGCCTTTCGCACGGCGACGTCGGTGGCGAACTTCGCCGCGACGTGGCCGAACGTCCGGTTGCCGTCCACGAGCGCCGTGTTGGGCGTCTCGCGCACGATGGACGGGCTGGCCGTGGCGTCGAGCTTTCCGTCGAGGATGGCTTGGACGTACCCATTGAGATGGAACACGCCGTGGGTGTCCACGCCGCGCATGTTGGCCGACACCAGCGCGTCTGCCATTCGGGCGGCGTTCGCCTCGCTTGCGCCCGCCGCATCGAGGACTCGTCTGACTACGTCGTGAAGATCGCGTTCCGATATCGTTGGCATGTCTACCTCCTGGGGCGGTGATTTCCGACCGCATACAGGTAGGGGCAGGTTTCAAACCTGCCCCTACGAACAAGAACCGACAAATCCGCCTACAAGAACAGCGGCGCGAAGACGAGGGCGACGATGGACATGAGCTTGATGAGGATGTTCAGCGCGGGGCCCGACGTGTCCTTGAAGGGGTCGCCTACGGTGTCTCCGACTACGACGGCCTCGTGTTGCTTGGTGCCCTTGCCGCCGTGTGCGCCCGCCTCGACGTACTTCTTGGCGTTGTCCCACGCGCCTCCCGCATTGGCCATCATGATGGCGAGCAGGAAGCCGGTGGCAATCGCGCCTATGAGGAGCCCGCCCAGCGCCTCTGCGCCGAGAATAGCCCCGACGGCTACGGGGGCGATGATGGCGATGAGTCCGGGCAGGACCATCTCGCGCATTGCGCCTCGTGTGCTGATGTCGACGGCTCGCGCGTAGTCGGCCTCCGCCTCGCCCTCCATCAGTCCGGCAATCTCACGGAACTGACGGCGCACCTCCTGCACCATCGCGCCCGCGGCCCGTCCGACCGCCTGCATCGTGAGCGCGGCAAAGAGGAAGGGCATGAGGCTGCCGAGCAGGACGCCCATGAGCACCTTCACGTCCGTGAGGTTGAACACACTCACGTCGGTGACTTCCGAGTAGGCAGCCATGAGGGCGAGAGCGGTCAGAACCGCCGACCCGATGGCGAAGCCCTTTCCGGTGGCCGCAGTCGTGTTGCCGAGCGAGTCGAGCGCGTCCGTGCGCTCGCGGACCTCAGGATCGAGTCCCGCCTGCTCCGCGATGCCGCCCGCGTTGTCGGCCACGGGGCCGTAGGCGTCCGTGGCAAGGGTGATTCCGAGCGTGGACAGCATCCCTACTGCCGCAAGTGCTACGCCGTAGGTGCCAGCGAGATCGTTGGTTAGCCACATGGCGATGACCACCACGATGCCGGGCACGAGCGTGCTCAGCATTCCCAGTCCGAGGCCACCGATGATGACCGTCGCCGGACCTGTCTCGGACTGCGCGGCCAGTGACTTCGTGAACCGGTACTCGTAGGATGTCGCGACCTCCGAGGCCGTACCGATGACCTGTCCCGCCACAAGACCGATGAGAATCACCCAGAATAGCTGGAAGGGAAGGTCAAGCAGGGGGATAAGTATGCCGGCCGCAATGAGCACCAGTATGCCGGAGGAGAATATGCCGGTCCGAAGCGACCAGAGGAGGCGGCCCATGTGAGCGCCCTCCGGGGCTCGTACGAGGAACGTTCCGAGGATTGACGCGATGATGCCCACGGAGGCGACGAGGATTGGGAGCATGAACAGCTCGTGGTCGAAGTTCTTTGCAGTGTCGGCGAGGTCCGCGTTCAGGGTAATCAGGCCCTTTTCTGCGAGGAGCGCGCCACCCGTCGCCGCCAGCGCGAGGGTCGCGATGATCGAGCCGACGTACGACTCGAACAGGTCCGCGCCCATACCGGCTACGTCGCCCACGTTGTCGCCCACGTTGTCGGCGATGGTTGCGGGGTTGCGGGGATCGTCCTCGGGGATGCCCGCCTCGACCTTGCCGACGAGGTCGGCTCCCACGTCCGCCGCCTTGGTATAGATGCCGCCGCCGACCCTGGCGAATAGCGCGATGGACGACGCGCCCATGCCGAATCCGGCGACGATCTGGATGTCCTTGAATATCCAGTACAGGATCGCGACGCCGAGCAGCCCGATGCCGACAACCGTCAGCCCCATAACTGCGCCGCTGTTGAAGGCCAGGCGAAGGGCGGGGTTGAGTCCCGTCTGCGCCTTGACGGTCGTGCGCGTGTTGGCGCGAACGGCGATGCTCATGCCGATGTATCCGGCGAGCGCGGAGCCGACGGCCCCGATGAGGTAGGCGATGGCCGTGGACGGGAGGCCGTCGGAGCTTTCACCCACCTTGCCCAGGATGTCGTAGTCGATGAACAGGGCAAGAATGATGACGACGACGATCACGAAGACCGCCAGAACGCCGTACTCGCGCTTGAGGAAGGCGGCAGCGCCCTTCCGGATGGCGTCGCCGATGAACCGTACTCGCTCGTTGCCCTCGTCCTCCCGCAAAATGCTCAAGGTGAGGTAGACAGCGAACAGCAGTCCGACGACGGCCGCGCCGATTGCGAAGAAGATGATTTCCTGCATCTTGTCCCCCATGAAAAAGCCTCCCCTGTGACGGGAAGACTTCGTGTGCTTTGCCTATGTTTGGAAGCGCCGTAAAAGTACCATAGCCGTGAACGGCATTCAAGGTTACGCGCCCGTGCGGCCTACTATCTCACCGCGCGCGAGTACCACCCGCCCCAGAACGCCTTCCGACGGCGGAACAGGGCGATGAAGAGCGGGTTGGTCCAGACCAAGGTCTTCCACAGCGGCCACTTGTCGAAGCGGCGGGAGGATGCCCTTACCCGTGGGTCGCGTATGAACCGCACGGTGCGGTCGGTCCTCTTGGCATATTTCTTGAGCGCCCAGAAGAAGTCGGCGTCCTCACCGATCCACGCCTGCTCGTCGTAGCCTCCCACTTCATCGAAGACGGACTTGCGGCAGAACTGCGTCGCTCCCTGTGCCATTCCAGTCAGGCGCGAGAGGATGCGCCACGCACGCAGGTAGAACCTGATGAAACGGCGCTTGGGGCGGTAGTCAACGTCAACCGCGCCGCCGACGCAGGCCGGGTCGCTCAACGTTGTGTGGATCTCTTCAAGCAGTGTGGGCGGCAGGATAACGTCCGCATCGACGAAGACGAGAACATCACCGTCGGCGTGGGCTGCCCCGGCGTTTCGAGCGCGGGCAATGCCCTGTACCGGCTCGTGGACGACCGTCGCCCCCTTGCTTTGGGCGACGGTGGCTGTGTCATCCTCGCTATTGTTGTCGACGACGATTATGTTGCTCTCAACGTCCGAGTGGGCACGAAGATGGGCAGCGGAGGTCTGAATTGCGTCAAGGGTCGATGGGAGGTAGGCCTCTTCGTTGAAGGCGGGGATGATGATGGTGAGCTTCACGGGATGATGAAGTGAACCGTAGCTAAACAGTTACTCAGACCGGCTGCCTGTGGCTTGCGCCATCTCTCTCGGTCGCACTCGTTCCGCAATGTCCTCGCCGGACTCGATCTCCGTGGTTCGCAGTTCGTAAGTCTGCTGCAGATTCAGCCAGAGCTGCGGTGTAGTACCTAGGTAGCGAGACAACCGCAGGGCCGTGTCTGCTGTTATTCCGCGCTGTCCTTTCAATATCGCGGTAATCCGGTTGGTTGGTACTCTCAAGGCGATGGCTAAGGCATTGGCCGACATGCCTAGCTCCTGAAGTTCCTCGCCCAGAATCTCACCGGGATGTACCAGTCGCATACCGTTGCTGATGCTCATTTGAGGCTCCCTAAATGGACTGTCTTCTATTCGAACCGTTCCCGCGCCTCGGCGAGGCGCTCTTCGAGCCGCTGTTGGCGGAGGGCGACGGTGAGGTCGCCGCGGGTGCGTTCGAGGATGCCGCGCACCATGTCCGTGCTCCGGCGGAGGCCCCGCGTCACCGCGTCGGGGTAGTCCATCGTGACGAGGACGGTGTATATCTCGTCCATGACGTCGAGCAACTCTTCGCAGCGGGAGAAGTCGTCGGTTCGGAGCGCGTCGAGGATGAAGCGCCGCAACTCGCCTACGGTGTCTGAGAGGCCACCCAGGTAGGGCGCCGCCCCGATGCCAAGCTCGTCGGCGGTGGGCATGGGGCGGCCCTCGATGAGGGCGAGGGTTACGGCGGCCTCCGTGTACTCCTTGAGGGCGTCCTCGATGTAGCCGCCATAGTACACACGGGGCTGCTGCTCACGGAGGGCGATGGCCTTCTCCGCGAGCTTCCTCACCTCGATGAGGAGCTCCCGCGCCTGATCGTGCTCTCCCCGGTGAGTGGCGCGGATCGAGTTGGCGGAGTTGCGGACGATCTCCCGCGAGAGGCGAAGCCCCTGCTCGCGGTCGGCGTGGGTGCTTGCGAACTCCTGCGATGCCGATTCTGCTATAGCTTGAAGCTCGTACTTGCGGTCAGGTGTGGTACTCAGGGGTCAACTCCTTGCGGTTTCTATGGCCTCGACCAATCGTCGGGCGGCGGCTTCGGGGTCGTCAGCCATCGTGACGGCGCTGATAACTGACACGCAGTCGGCCCCGGCCCGTATGACAGCCCCGACGTTGCTCTCGTTGATGCCGCCTATCGCCACGAGCGGCAGGTCCATGAGGTCGCGGGCGCGACTGATGCCGTCGAGCCCGATGGCCTGACGCGCACCCTTTCCCACGGTCGTCGTCGGGAACACCGCGCCGACCGCAACGTAGTCTACACCCATCGACACCGACTCCTCGACCTCCGCGTCCGTGTTGTTCGAGCGGCCGATCAGCTTGCCCGGCGCGAGGATCCGCCTCGCAACGTCCACGGGAAGGTCGGACTGCCCCAGGTGTACACCATCCGCGTCACAGGCGAATCCGAGCGCGATGTCGTCGTTCACGAAGAACAGCGCCCCGTGGTCGTGGCACAGCTCTCGCAACCTGATGGCCACTGGCAGCACGTCGCCACGGTCGCCCGTCTTGTAGCGGAGTTGCAGGAGACGCGCGCCGCCGCGCAAGGCCGCCTGTGCGACCTCCACGACGGGACGATCTCTCGTTGCGTCGGGGCCCACGATGACGTAGAGGCCGGAGATGATGGGGTTCTTATTTTGGTTCAATATTGGGAAGTGTCCCATGGTGGTTTCCGGCGGAATCTCTAGGCAAGATTGCAAGTCAAAATTGTCCAGTCGCCTAGGGGGGCGTTGCGTTCGCGATCAAGCGGAGGTTCTCCGCCAAGTTACGAATGTCAGCCTGCGTCAGATCCAAGGTATCGACTGCGCGATCAACATCCTGCCTGGCCTGTTCGAGGGCATCTGCGGCACGCGATACCGAGTCACTCATTGTGTTAGCGATAATGTCGGAACTTTCAGCCACCTTGCCTATGTCTGTCTGCACTTGATCCAGCTCATCTACTGTGCGGCTGATATTTTGCCCTGCCTCTTCAAGGGCGGTTGCAGCCAGTGAAACTGACTCGCTCATAGCGTTCGCGTTACGATCGAAACTCTCCGCCATCCTACTTATATCCGCCTGCACTTGATCCAACTCATCCACTGCGCGGCTAACATCCTTCCCTGCCCCTTCGGCGGTCTTTTCTAAGGTGCTGGCGGTCTCTCCCAGCCTGTTTACTGTGTCAAACACGGAGGAAACATTGATAATCGCAATGGCTAACAGGACATTTCCGAACAATAGCAGAAGCGCCAGCAGTACCTTGATGAGCATGTTCAATTTCGACGACATGTCTTTCCCTTCAGATCATCGCCGCGTAGAAGGTGTTTTGCATAGGGACGCGGCGTATGTCGGAGTAGTCGATGTAGGTGCCCACCTCGCTGTCGCCGCTGGTCACCGGCGTCGGGGCGCGAAGGACGAACTCCGCAACGTCGTCGGTGTTGTAGCAGACGTACGCGAACTGGAGCTTGCGTATCTCGGACTCCTCTGCGCTCTGGAAGTCGGGGTAGATGAGGGGGCCGGTGTCGACCTGCATCCTCCCGCGTTCGATCTGGACGTTCATCGTCTTGACCGGGTACTCGACGGTGGCTCGCGTCTTGCCGTCGTCGCTCCAGACCTCCGTGCGGGCTATGATCGGCAGGTAGTCCTGTGTGGCCTCCACGACCTGCCGGTCGTTGTCCAGCTTTTGGACCTTCGGGTAGTGGCGGACGACGGTCTTGAGCTCCTTGAACCGTCCCTCGATGGGCTGGGCCACTCGCCAGTCACCTCCGAACTCGTTGACGTCGCCTGCCCTGATGTGTCCGGCCATCCACTCGGCATCGGAGTAGATTCCCGCGAACTCGTAGTTGGGCTCCTGCCAGAGCACGTCGGAGCGGTACATCCACTCCGTGCGGCACGGCGAGAGCATGTTGTACTCGCGTTCATCGCCCGAATCGTCGGTGATCCAGCACCGCGAGTCGAGGAGGATGCGGACGGTGTTCGGCCACGGCATGTGGCCCGGCACGCGAGTGTCGTCTTTGACGACGAAGCCCGTCCACGTGACGTAGGAATTTCCGTAGTCGGTGATGTTCATTTGGGTATACCTCTGGGTTTCTTGCTTAGATGCTATACCAATTCGGTGTGGTGCGACCGTGTTCTCGCCTGACAGCCTCGTAGACCCTCACCCCAGCCTCTCCCACAACGGGAGAGGGGATCTTCCGCCGGAATGACAGTTGGGATCTAGTACGGCAGGCCGAGCGAGGTTGTGAGGAACTCCATGTAGGGCGAGGCCTGGCGGCACACGTCTGCGAAGTCATTGAGGAAGCCCGGAGAGACGGCGTCGCCCTCGTCGAACTCCACGGACGCGATATGGTCCTTGCGCTTGAGGTCGTCGATGTACTGGTGGTCCGGGTCGAAGCCCTTGGGAGGGCGCTTGAGCGACTCGCCGCCTATCGAGTATTCGCTCAGGAAGTCGGGGTTCTTCGCGGCGCGCTCCCACTTGCCGGGATTCGACGCGATGGCGTTTCGTATCTTGCCGAGAGACGGGGAGTCGGGGCGCCAGATGCCGACGCCGGCGAAGACCTCGCCGGGAGCAAGGTGCAGGTAGAATCCGGGCGCGTGGGCCGACTTCCCGGCCTCGTGACGGAATTGCACCGCCGCCTGCGTCTTGTAGGGACTCTTGTCCTTCGAGAACCGCACGTCCCGGTAGATGCGGAACATCGAGCCGCCGTTGGCCCGCGCGTCCGCGATGAATCGCGTGCTGACGGAGTGCAGGCTCGGCTCGAAGTCCTCGATGAACCGGAGCAGCGGTTCTTTGACGTGCAGCTCGTAACGGCCCTTGTTGGCTTGGAACCACTCACGATTGTTGTTCGTCCGCAGCTCGAGAAGGAACTCGAAGAGTTCGGGGGTGAAGTGCGTCTCTGTCAATGTACGCCTCTATGTCGATGAGATGGTGCTACGTAGTTCTATCAGGATGCTCGACGGGGTTCAACACGGGAGCCTCGCGAGCGGGCCTTTGCAGGACCCGTTCGTGGTGAGCCTGTCGAACCGCGAAGATGGTCTTCGACAAGCTCAGGCCGAACGGAATGGGCGAGTTATTTGCAACGACGTACAGGCCATCCTGACCATGCTTCGCGCCGTAGTACGTCGGTCCAACCCTTTCCGTTGATCCATTGCTACTTCCTGCACGACCGCCTTCCCTTCATCCCTTCGGTTCCACACTTGATCACCGTATGAGCCCCACGCCCCCTGACTGAACGTGATCGCACTTACACTTTTTGCATAACCCGAGCGAGGTACGGCTGCCACACGCTCCTTATGGAAACGCGCGCGGTCCTGACTATGAGCCTGTTAGGCCCCTTATAGCAGAAGGCAACTCCCTAAACGTAGCGACCTTTGCAGTTGCCTTGGACAAATCTTGAGATGCAGTGAACTCGTTTGCAACCACGATGCAGTCAATACCCGCCGCTATTGCCGACTTCAGCCCTCTCGCCGAGTCTTCAACAACGACCGTTTCAGCGGCAGTGGCGCCAAAGCGTTGGAGTCCTTTCAGATAGGGTTCAGGATGTGGTTTAGCTCGCTTGTAGTCATCCCTAGCCAAATAGAATTCCATATAGTCCAGGATGGATCGCTTTTCGTGTATCAGGGCGAAGTCAGCCGGTTTGGATGTAGTAACGATACCCATCCTGTACTCACCTGCGAGCACATCCAGCGTTTCCAAGACGCCGTCAATCTCGATGTCTTCGGTCATCAGGTATTCCTGGTAATAGACATTACGGACCTCACGCTGCCTGCTGATGGTCTGTTCATCAATACCGGCCGCTTTGGCTTGGGCCCAGGTGGCCATTCCCTGGATCATGTCTCGGAGGTATTGATCTCTATCCATGGCAAATCCAATGTCAGCCAGGGCGCGCTCTCCGGCTTTGTAGTACCAGAATTCGGTATCGACCAAAACCCCATCATGGTCAAAGAGAATGTATTTCTTCACTTTTGCGCTCGATTCAATCTTGGCTCAACGCTCAAGCTAAGTTGACGAGCCCCTGCGACGAACTCGTCGGAGAAGGGTTGACCGTGTTTGCGATGATAAGCGAGAACTTTAAAAGTCCTTCGCTGGCTCGGTCAAGTTTAGCACCAGGTCGTGACTGTTGAGAGTTGATGAGATGAACGCCCGCCACCCCTCTGTGGATACCCGCTTTCGCGGGTATGACAGTGCTGTGCTCAGAGAGGGGTTCGCACCGATTCTGAACGCTTACGCCTGGTCAGCCTACACTTCATGCTTATTGGATAGGGCTTTCCGTCAATTGAAGTGGGAACAGAATCACCTGGGGTCTATTGCCCTCGGTATGCCTTCATGTGATTCCTTCAAGGTTGCTTTTCAAACGCGTCTCGATCGGTTGGTCCGCCTCCGGAAACTCGAAAGAGCGACCGGTGATCGTCTCGTAAAGGTAGATGTAGCGTCTCGAGAGCTCGACTACAAGGTCATCCGGCGCCGGTGGCAGGACGTCATCCTCGTAGGGATTGCAGTTTTCCGTGAACCAGAGCCGGAGGAATTCTTTGTCGACGTTGTCGGGTTCCTGTCCATCCCTCATGCGCTGTTCATAAGTGTCGGCGATCCAGTAGCGACTGGAATCAGGAGTGTGGATCTCGTCGATCAGAAGGATCTCACCGTTCTCATCACGGCCCATCTCATATTTGGTATCGACGAGAATCAGGCCATGCTCTGCCGCCTTGGATTGACCGAAAGCGAAGAGTTCCTGCGCGATGCGGCTGCATTGTTCCCAATCATCGGCCGTCATCCAGTTCTCGGACACGATCTCGTCAGGGCTGATCGGACGGTCATAATCCCCCTTGGTGGTCGGTGTGAGGAGATTCGTCGAGAGCTTCTGGTTTTTAACCAGGCCGTCGGGCAAATCGATGCCACAGTATTGACGTTGGCCACTGTCGTAGACCGTCCAGAGGGAGGTGCTCGTGGTTCCGGTGATGTATCCACGCACCACGAACTCAATCGGGAAGACGGTACACTTTTCGGCAATCGTGACGTTTGGATCGGGGATGGATAGGACCTGGTTCGGCACAATGTGGCGGGTCTGTTCAAACCACCATGCGCTCGTTAAGTTGAGAGCCTGCCCTTTGAAGGGGACGGCGGCCAGCACCCGGTCGAAGGCACTCTGCCGGTCGGTGGTGATGAGTGCCATGCGATCTCCAAGATCGAATCGGTCCCGCACTTTGCCTGTGAACTTCTCACCTTGAGAAATATTCGTCTCGATGAGGCAGTTTCCGAGCTCCTGGCGTATTCGGTCCGTGTAGCTTTCCGGGGTGTAAATGGCGTTCTCCATCTATTGTTGCCTCCTCAAGGTTAAAAGCCTGTACGAGATGGGACTGGCAGGGATCGGACTCTATCGCCGTAGGTTTGTGGTCCGTGGCTTGTACTCATAGGACTCCCGCAACGACGGTGGTCACCGCCAACATAACGCCGCGCCAATTGCGGTCGTTTTTTCAGCGGTCTACTCATTTCCAGCCTACTATATAACTGAGCATCAGGTTAAGTATTGTGCGCTTTGCACTCAGGGCAATCGCATTTAGAGTTGATAGGAACACCAGCAATCGTCACTCCGGCGAAGGCCGGAGTCCAGACGGGTGGGTTGGGAGGCCCCTCAACGCCCGGCCCTGTGTGAAATGCGATTGCCCTGGCTTTGCACTCCCCCTGCCCTCTAGCCTCCGGCTCAGTATCGGGGTACAGGGCGAGCTACTCGCCGCAGTCACGACTGAGACGGGCAGCCCAAATTCCAAGTACGATCGCCCCACGTATGAGCCCCACGCTCCTTGACTGTACGTGACCGCGCACATACACTCTTTGCATAACTCGAACGAGGTACGAGTGACACATGCTTCTTACGGAAACGCGGGCGGCTGAGCAGCTTCGAGAAGAGGGGTACACCGTCCTTCGTGGCGTGCTGGACGTGGAGCAGGACATTGAGCCGCTCATCGACGAGTACGGCGTGGTGCTCGACGGCCTGATCGAGAAGCTGTACGCCGAGGGCAAGCTGCGGCACAAGTATGCGGCCGGGAACACGCTCGACCGGCTGTCGGCGTTCGTGGCAGACACGGGCGACGAGTTCTTCGACCACCTGAGCGTCTACGTCTCCCACTCCTATGAGTCGGCAGACCGTCCCATGTACCTGCACCCGCAGATGTTCAACCTGCTGCGGAGTCCGCGCCTGCTGGACGCCATCGAGCAGTTCATCGGCGACGAGATCGCCGTCAGCCCCCTGCACATCACGCGCATCAAGCCGCCGGAGCATTCCCTGTCCGAGGCCGTCCAGAGCTCGCCGAACGGGATGATATCGAAGACGCTGTGGCACCAGGACCTCTGGGCGTTCCAGACCGATGCCGACGAGACCGACGCCCTTACGGTGTGGGTGCCGATGGTGCCCGTCGATGAGGAGAGCGGATGCCTCCTGGTCGTTCCCGGCAGTCACCGCGCGGGTGAGCTTTCCGTCCACTGCAAGCCGACCGAGCTAAAGCCGCACTTCAAGGGCATTCCCGACGAGATCATCCCGGAGGAGCGGGTGACACTGCCCGCCGACCCCGGCGACCTCGTGATCCTCAACAAGCTGACGCAGCACAGCTCACTCGTGAACGTGAGCGACCGCCTCCGATGGAGCTACGATCTTCGCTATCAGCCCATTGGACAGCCCGTCGGGCAGGGCGGACGTCCCGCGTGGATCGCCCGCAGCCGCATGCACCCCGAGCGCGAGATGACCGACTTCGTGGACTGGCGAGACATGTGGCGCGACATCATCGCCCGCGAGTCCAGCCAAGGCGGCATCGAGGACCACACGCGATACTCCCTGACCAGTCCGCTCTGCTTCTAGAAGACTGCCTGAATTCCTCTGGCCTCCAGTAGGGGCGATTCGCGAATCGCCCCTACGTTGTTTAACCCCGGCATTTTGGGGCTTGACACGGCCCGCTTAATGTAAGAACATGTGTCCTTATAGGAACACACGTTCTCATTGAGGGAGGGCCATCGTGCTGATACAGAGCGACCCGGATAGGTACCAGAAGCTGGAGAAGCTGGCGGGAATGGCTACGGACGATGTCCTGTCGCGTCCGGGAAAGGGGAATGACTACGCCGCTGTGCGCGCGCCCTACTCGCGGGCGGAGAAGAACCCCGCGCCGGGGGTCTATAAGGCGTCGATGCCGAACGGCAAGACGATCAACCTGTTCCGCGTGATGTTCACCGACTTCTGCAAGATGGACTGCCACTTCTGCCCGAACAGTCACTGGGTGCCCCGCAAGAGGTTCTCGTTCAAGGTAGATGAGCTTGCGCGCACGTTCCACGAGATGGAGAAGAGGCACACCGTCGCGGGGCTGTTCCTGAGCTCCGGCGTGGCGGGTTCCGGCTCCAAGACGACGGAGAAGCTCATCAAGGTCGTCGATCTCGTCCGCAACAAGTACGACTTCAAGGGGTACATTCACCTCAAGGTCATGCCGGGCACGGAGTACGAGTACGTCGAGCAGGCCTACCGGCTGGGAACCCGTCTGTCCGTGAACCTCGAAACGCCGACGGTCGAGGGCATGAGGCGGCTCAGCAAGATGAAGGACCTCGAACGCGACATGCTCTCGCAGATGCACTGGATGGACGGCCTCCTGCGACAGCGAAATCCAGGAGGCGCGGTCGGGCAGGTGACGCAGCTCGTCGTCGGCGCAGCCGACGAGTCCGACTGGGACGTCTACCAGCGCATGGTGCAGCTCTACGGCCAGTGGAACTTCAAGCGGGTCTACTACAACCCGTTCCTGCCGATCCGCTACACGCCGTTGGAAGACCACGAGCCGACGCCGATCTGGCGGACGAACCGCCTCTACCAGGTCGACTGGCTCAAGCGCATCTACCGGTACGAGGACGACGAGATACGCCACGCCTACGATCCGGCGGGATTCCTCTCGCTGGAGGACGACCCGAAGACGGTCATCGCGCTGTCGAACGTCGACCGGTTCCCGCTCGACATCAACGGCGCGAGCAAGACCGACCTGTTGCGGGTGCCGGGCATCGGACCGACCTCGGCGGAGCGGATCATCCAGCAGCGCGAGAGCCACAAGATCGACACGTGGCGAGACCTCCAGGCCATGGGCGTCGTACGCAAGCGGGCGACGCCTTTCGTGTCGTTCCCCGGCAGCGCCGCGACTCCGGCCCGGCAACTCAAGCTCGAACTCTTCAAGGAGCGGCCAAGTCAGCCGGCCCCCGCTAGGGTCTCCGCCCCTCGCCCGGAGGCCGCGACCGCCGCCCCATGCGGACAGGTCCGCTCGTGCAGCGGCTGCGCCCTGTACGGCGCACCCGGACACCCCGGATACCGAGGGCTGCAGGCGGCGTAAAGTGCTCCGGCAAGGGCCGTTGATGTACACTGGAAGTATCTCGCAGTCCCGCCGAACGACACACGTGACGACCACCGCCGACACATCCAGACGCGTTCTTGCTGACCCGCGAGAGGACTCGCGCCCCCGTTGGCGTTTCGCCGCCAGCCTCGGGCTCTACGGCGCGGCCCTCGGCGCGGCCGTCGTCATCTCGAACGTCGTCGGGCTGACCTCGAAGTTCGCCGTCGATGCGGACGCCCTGCCGCCCGACGACATCGTGTACTTCATGCTGGTCGGCGGCCTGACGGGACTGGTGGTCGCTGGAGTCATTGGATACCTCATCAACAGGTCTACCCGAGCCTTCGAGACATCGACTCCACGCCACGCCTTGGGCATCCTCCCTTGGGCCGCCATCGGCGCGACATACTGGGTCGTCTTCTCGCTGCTCCTCGGGGGAGTAGCGCTGCCTCAGGCGAACGTCGTCCTGGCATACGTCGAGGGCGCGATACCGTTCGTCGATTTCGTGGGATTCTCCCTCGACACGATATTCGGCGTCCCGTTCCGCATGGTCTCGGAGGGCGGACGCTTCATGTACACGGCAGTTTCCGCGGGACTGCTGTTCGCAGCTGGCGGATGGGCCATCGACCGACTCGCCGCGCTCTCCAACGACCAGGCCGCCAGGTACGGCCCGCCTGTGCTCGCGACAGTGCTCTCGGCGGTCGTAGTCGCCCTGCTCCTACTCCTGCCGCCCTCTGTGCTCTGGCACATCGGAAACGTAACGACCGCAACGCAGCTGTACAGGTAGGGTGAAGGGTCTTTTTCCATCCATAAATAGAATCCATACCCAAGACTTTCATTTGCCCAGCAGGAGCGACGACACTTGACCTGCGTGAACAACCGTTCTATCATGTGGCACGAGTTAAGATGGCAGTAACGCACTAGCGCCGCTGCCTTGACGCGAGTAACTGAAGAGTCCATTTCATGCCCAACGTCTGCAACGTACCTTCCCGCACGATCTTCACGGGCGACAATCTCGATATCCTGCGCGGGATAAACTCCGAGTGTGTGGACCTCATCTATCTCGACCCACCCTTTAAGTCGGACAAGACCTATGCCGCGCCACTGGACAGCGAGGCAAGGGGAGCGGAGTTCGACGACGTGTGGACTCTGGACGACATGAAGCAGGAGTGGATCGACGAGATCGAGTACCGTCGCCCGGCGCTGTTTCACCTAATCAACGGGGCAAAGCTGTCAAACGGCGAGAGTATGGCCGGCTACCTTACGTTCATGAGCGTGCGTCTGCTGGAACTGCACCGCGTATTGAAGCCGACCGGAAGCATCTATTTGCACTGCGATCCCGCAGCGTCCCATTACTTGAAGGGAATTATGGATGCTCTGTTCGGGGGAAGCAGTTTTCAGAATGAGATCACTTGGCAACGCACCACCGCTCACAGCGACTCAAAACGGTTCGGCGCAAATACGGACACAATACTCTTCTACACAAGAGGCAATCGCTGGACCTGGAATACTCAGTACAACCCGTATGAGGAGACGTACAGAGCGAGGTTCCGCTATAAAGACCCCGACGGACGGGCTTGGGCCGACTACGATATTACGGCGAAGGGTTTGGCAGGCGGAGGATATGAGTACGAATACAAGGGAGTGAAGTCCCTGTGGCGTGTCCCCCTTGAAACGATGGAGCAGTTGGACGCGGAGGGGAAATTGCACTTCACCAGCAGGGGAGGCATCAGGCGCAAGCGGTACTTGGATGAGATGAAGGGCAGGCCGGTTCAATCTTCTTGGACTGATATAGATGTCATCAATTCACAGGCGCGTGAGCGTACCGGCTGGCGAACTCAAAAGCCCGTTGCGCTCTTGGAGCGCATAATTAGCGCGTCCTCGAATAGGGGAGACCTTGTACTCGACCCATTCTGCGGCTGCGCAACCGCGTGCATTGCCGCCGAGAAACTTGGGCGCGAGTGGATCGGCATCGACATCGTGCCGCAGGCCGCCCAAGTTCTGGCCGACAGGGCAAGACGCGAGTTACAAATACCTTTCAATGACGATGACGGCAATGGATGGGAAGACTGGACTCCCCGCATACTTCGCAAACCGCCCCCGCGCACCGACGATCCGGCGCTTCGTGGTTCTATGGATCCGCAGTCGGATAAGGAACTTCTGTATGCCTGTCAAGAACGGAAGTGCGTTGGATGTGAGTATGAGCTACCCCTCCATGTTTTGACCATAGATCACATTACTCCGCGCTCTAAAGGCGGCCTAGACGCCATTGGCAATCTTCAACTGCTGTGCCACGCCTGCAACGCGATTAAAGGGAGTCGCGATATGGGGTACTTGAAGACGCAGCTTCAAGCACGTGGAATATTGAAGCGCTGAGCCGACGCTATAGCGCCGCCCGCTCACTCCACCATCGCGCCGCGCAGTCGCTCCAGGTCTTCTTCGGTGACGCCCGCGCCCATCAGGTAAGGCCGGACGCCGCTGTACTCGCGTTCGAGGTGCTCGATGCTGGCGCGCATGGCGTGAGGCGGGGCGATGTTCCGCTCGGTCTCGAATGCCTGCCGGAACTCGTCGTTGGCGTCGAATTCCGCCGGGTCGAGGCGCAGCCGTTTACCGGCCTCGCGGTCGGGGATGCGCCGCCAAAGATACGTGGCCGATGAGCTGTAGTCCCGGACGATGGTCTCCGCAGGAACGCCTGCGATGCTCAGCAGCAGCATCGTCACGAGGCCCGCGCGGTCGCGACCGGAGTTGCAGTGATAGAGCGCGGGCAGAGTTCCGGGCGCCGCGAGGAGCTTGACCACCTTGCCCATCCACTCGCGCCGCACGTCGAGGATGGCCGCGTAGATGTCCGGCGGGCGGTCGGGGCCGAGCGACGAGACGTTGATGTCAGAGACCTCCACCAGCGGCACGTCTCCCATGACGTTCACCCAGTTGTAGTCCACCTCCGACGACTGTTCGAAAACGTTGGGGTGCTGCGTGACGGCATCAGTCACCCGCAGGTCTACCACAGTGCGCAGTCCCTCCGACACGAGAGCGCGTTGGGAGTCCGGCGTGAGGCTGTGAAGGCTGTCGGACCGGTACAGCGTCCTCGGACGGGTCACTCGCCCGTCTGTAGTCTCGTACCCGCCGATGTCCCTGAGGTTGTATGCGCCTTCGAGGTCGAGGTGGCGCGATGCGCGGAAGTAGTCGGTCATGGTGCGGTCCTTTTAGGGTGATTGCGAAGGCCGTGAAAGCCGTTCGTGGTGAGCTTGTCGAACCATGATACGCTCTTCGACAGGCTCCGGGCTTGCCCCGTACCTGATACGGGGTCGAACGGGGTGAGGCTGTCCGGGTTGCGTGGGAACCTACGCGACGCCGATCTCTTCGAGGACGGCGTAGTTCATGTGGTACAGGTGCGAATAGAGACCGTCCCTGTCGAGTAGCTCGTCGTGGGTGCCCTCTTCCGCCAACTCGCCCTTGTTGAGCACGACGATCTTGTCGGCTCCGCGAATGGTCGAGAGTCGGTGGGCGATGACGATTGCCGTCCTGCCCTTTAGCAGGCTCCGCAGCGCGAGCTGGATCTGCGCCTCGGTGTGGCTGTCGATGTTGGCCGTCGCCTCGTCGAGGATGAGTATCTTGGGATCGGCCACGATGGCGCGGGCGAAGCTTATGAGCTGGCGCTGGCCGACGCTCAGGTTCTCGCCGCGCTCTTCCAAATAGGTGTCGTACCCGTCTTCGAGCTTGGTGATGAAGCCGTGCGCTCCTACTGCCTCCGCCGCCTCGATCATCTTCTCGTCGGATACGTCGACGTGGTTGTACTTGATGTTCTCGCGCACGGTGCCCGAGAAGAGGAACGGCTCCTGCAGCACCATGCTCATCTGACTGGCCAGGGACGTGCGTACGACATCGCGCACGTCGTGGCCGTCGACCATGACAGCGCCTCGTCCCTGTTCAACGTCGTAGAACCGGGCGATGAGCGACACGAGCGTCGTCTTGCCCGCGCCGGTCGGTCCGACGATGGCGACCGACTGTCCCGGCTCCACGCGAAGGCTCAGGTTATGAATGACGTCCTCGCCCTTCTTGTAGGCGAAGCTCACGTTCTTCAACTCGATCTCACCGCGGACCGGCGGGAGTACGGAGGCGTTCGGAGCGTCGACCATGTCGGGCTCGACGTCCAGCGTCTCGAAGATGCGCGTGCCCGATGCCATCGCTCGCTGGAGCAGGGTGTACTGGATGGTCAGGTTGCGGATCGGGTCGAAGAAGCGCTGGATGTACATGATGAAAGCGATCAGCAGGCCGATCTCGATGACTCCGCCGGTGACCATGCTGGAGCCGAAGTAGAGCACCAGGCCGATTGCCGCCGCCGGCAGGAAGTCGACCACCGGCAGAACGCCCGCCGAGAGCCGTCCGGCGCCGAGGAAGGCGTTGAGGTTGCTCCGGTTCTTCACGTCGAACTGGCGGAGGTTCTCGTCCTGTCGGTTCATCGCCTGGACGACGCGAACGCCGGTGATGTTCTCGTTCAGCGAGGCGTTGACGATGGAGATCGTCGCCCTTGCCTTGATGAACGTTCTCTTGGCGAACGGCTGCCACACGGCCATTGCTATGGCCAGCAGCGGCAAAACAACCAGGGCGAGGAGCCCCAGCTGCACGTCGAGCAGGAGCATGACGACTATGATCCCGCCGAGGCTGAGGAAGTCGCCGACGGTCATGACGATGGTGCCGAGGAACTCCTGGAGCTGGTACACATCGCCCTGAACGCGCGACATGATGCGTCCGACCTCGGTCTTGTCGAAGAAGCGCATCGACTGCTTCTGCATGTGTGCGAACATGTCGCGACGCAGAGCCAGCAGGACGCCCTGTCCCGCCTTCGTTATCGTGATGTCCTGCACGTAGAGGGATATCCAGTTCACGACGGCGCTCCCGAAGAACAGGCCGGCCACCATGATGAGGCCGGCACTGTCGTCGTGGGCGATGTAGCGGTCGATACCGAGCTTGATGAGCCACGGCACCGACACCTGCGTTCCCGCGAAGAGCAGCATTGCGATGACTGCGATGATGACCAGCCGGGTCTGAGGGAGGACGTAGGGGAGCAGTCTGCGGATGACCTTGGGGTCTACGGCGTTCCCGAAGACCTCTTCGTCGAGCCCGTCCTTGCTCGCGCCGGACGGCCTTCCACCCATGGTTTGCATCATGACGGCGAGCTCCCGGCCGCGACCTTCTCCGGAACGTCGAACTCCATCATGACCTCTTCCTGTGGCCGAAGCTGCAGGTCGTAGATCTCACGGTACAGACCGCCGTGATTGACGAGCTCGGCATGGTTGCCGCGCTCCACTATTCGCCCGTCCTGCAGGACGACGATCGTGTCGGCGGAATGGACCGTGCTGAGGCGGTGCGCGATGATGAAGGTCGTGCGGCCTTCCATCACCGAGGTCATCGCCTTGCGGATCTCATTCTCAGTACGCGCGTCGACACTCGAGGTGGAGTCGTCGAGCACCAGTATCGGCGGGTCGAGGAGGACGGCGCGCGCTATCGAAAGGCGCTGACGCTGGCCTCCGGAGAGCGACACTCCACGCTCGCCCAGGACGGTCTCGTAGCCGTCGGGCAGGCCCTCGATGTGCTCGTGAAGCTGGGCGACTTTCGCCGCCGCGATTACATCATCCATGCTCGCGTCGGGACGTCCGTAGGCTATGTTGTTGGCTATCGTGTCGGTGAACAGGAACACGTCCTGCTGCACCACGCCGATGTTCCGGCGCAGCGACTTCAGCGTCACGTCGCGGACGTCAATCCCGTCGATCGTGACTGTTCCGGATGTCGAGTCGTAGAATCGCGGAATCAGGCTGGCGAGAGTGCTCTTGCCGCTGCCGGGCGCACCCAGCAGGGCGACGACGCGGCCGGCCGGAACATCGAGGTTCAGGCTGTCCAGCACTGGCGCGTTCCTGCGGTACTCGAAGCCCACGTTTTCGAACCGCACGTGACCGGCGGCGCGTTTCATCTCGACGGCGTTGCGGCGGTCACGGACCGGCGACTCCGCGTCGAGCACCTCGAATATGCGAGTCGCGGCGGACATCGCCCGAGCGAGGTTGTTCACGATCATGCCCGCCATGCGGAACGGCTGGGCCAGTATCTGCAGGTAGAGGATGAACTTGGTGAACTCGCCGAGCGTCATGCGCCCGTCGATCACGCCGAGGCCGCCGAACAGGAGCACGATGCCGAGCGTCAGCATGAAGGTGAAGAGCACGAACGAGCCGTTGAAGGCATGCAGCCTCATCGCCTTGTACATGTCGTCGGCGACGGCCTGGTTGTGGACCCGGAACTTCTCTTCCTCGTAATCGGAGGAGGCGAAGGCCTTGACCACCCGCGCGCCCGTCAGGTTCTCCTGGAGCGTGGTGTTCAGGACTGCGAGCTTCTCCTGGGCTTCGAGCCACGCGTTCCGCATTCGCAGCCGGATCATGCTTGCCACCGTCATGGCGATGGGCAGCAGCGCTAGGCTGATCAGTCCCAGTTGCCAGTCGATCCGCATCATCAGGAACACGACCACGGCGAACAGGACCAGGAAGTAGGGCGTTCGCACGACGACGAGGTTGACGAACATGCGGATCGCCTCGACGTCCGTGATCGCCTTGGACATCAGCTTGCCGGTATGCTGGCCGTCGTGGAAGCCGAATCCCAGGTGCTGGACGTGGTTGTAGAACCGGTTACGCAGGTCGTAGACGACGTGCTGTCCGAGCGACTCGCCCATGTACATCTGCCCGAACGAGAAGATGCCGCGCGCGATGCCGAGCACCAGGATAAGGATGCAGGTGCCGAGAATGACCGAGTTGGCGGGTTCACCGGCCTCGATCAGGCCCGCCACCGTATCGACCGCGTCGCCGAATAGCTGGGGGAGGAATACGTATGCCGCGGTAGCGCCTGCTGTGAACAGGTATGCGGCCAAGAGTCGCCGCTTGTGGTTCCACGGGAACCGGAGGATTCGTATGAGTAGTCTCATCAGGCCGGGCTTATGCCCCCGGCAGGACCCTTCATCAATCTACGAGGGGAGACAAACAGAGAGGGGGCATAAGACCCCCTAACTCACACGAAAATCAGAACCCTCACAATCCAGTATACGCCGCTCCGGAGGGGGGTCAAGGTTTTTTCGGACGTTTTTTTCGGGAAATTCTTTTCAGTATTCCGGGAGTGGGTTAAGAGGGCGTCAATGGTGTGAACCGGGAGGGAGAGCTGGAGGGTCGAGAGGCAGGTGTCAGGACATGCTACAGCGCGGGATTGGGTTCTAAGCTTAGACGTTCGATAGGCGAAGATGCTATAAGAGTGCCACACTGGCTTATCCCCATTGGGTCGGTTCCTAAAGCGGACATGTGAGGTGGGTGCTATACTATATTCCCCGCAATACCATGGCAGCGCACTAGCGTCGGGAGGGGGGTCATGGCGGCGCAAAGACTTACATTTGCTCTATCAGATTCTGATGATTCCCGGCCCGGTGGCTTGGTGCCTGAGATCGTCACTGCCCTCACGGGCATCCAAGATGCCGTCCGACTCATGGTGCAGCACTTGGGAGACCGTGAGAAAGGTCTTGGCCGACCCCCAAAGTGGATACGGGACCAGAGCACCTTGCGTCTAGTCGATATACGGTCCGGCTCCTTCATCGCTGACCTAGAGGTAGAAGCTCCTTCGGATGGTCAGTCATATTTGGAGGGTCTCGGCAATCGGGCAATAGAAGCCTTGAAAGAGTGGGATGGCACGCAAGATTCCACTCTGCCAAAAGACGTAGGAGACACGCTACATTCGACAGCGGCGAAGCTTTCGGACGGTGTGCGACTTTCGTTCGGTAGCAGGGACAACCCCCACAGGGTGGAAATCTCACGCAGGCCCACTGCTGCCCGCAAGACAAGCGGCGTAACTGAAACCCTACTTCATGGATGGTTGTACGAGGTCAATTGGGACAAGCGGACAGCCCAGCTACACGACTACTCAGGTGAATACGTGCAACTGAGGTTTGCAGAGGAATTCCATGAAGACATGCTCCGGTTTGCCACACAGCGTGTGGAAGTGAGAGGGAGGGGAAGGTTCAATGACAATAACAGGTGGACAACAGTTGAAGTGCAAGAGCTCAACCTCGCTCGTTCGTGGAGTGATCCTTTTGATGTCGAGGCGTTCTTGAAAAACCCGAAACCAAAAATCTTCGATCCCGAAAAAGTGATTACAACCAGTGAACCCTTCGACGTGGACGAGTTCATCCGTGGCATCCGTGAAGGGCGTGACGTGTGGCGGAAGCATTCAGAGTGATTGTCTTGGATACGAGCGTTGTTTCGCTTCTGTTCAAGGGACATGAGCGAGGCGACTTCTATCTACCCCATATGACTGGTCAGCGCGCGGTGGTTTCTTTTCAGTCGATTGAAGAAGTGTGGTACGGAGCGTACAAAGCTAGATGGGGCGCGCGTCAGAAAAACAGACTTGAGCTCCATTTAGACCAATACGAGGTGGTCTGGCCTGACCAAGAAACGACGGACATTTCTGCGAATTTGCGTGTCGAACGAGAGAGGGCTGGGCGTAAGCTAAGCACAGCCGATGCCTGGATCGCGGCCACCGCAATACGCCTTTCCTGTCCTGTCGCCTCAGACGACGGCGACTTTGACGACATCCCCGGTTTGCACCTAATACGTGCCCCGCGCCCATGACGTCACCTCAAATCTAAATTTCCCAAGAACCCAGCGGCGGGTTTTAGAATAGCTGGGGCGGCCTGCATTCGGGGTGAACAAAGCCAGAGATGGTTGGTCCACCCCCTACATCGACAGCCCGTCCACCACCTCCGCGTTCGGCAGCCTCTCAAGCGCTTCAGGCGATACCCAGATCTTCGATGAGCGGCTGCCGGAACCGAGGATCACCTTTTCGAGATCCATCACCCTGCGGTCGACGTAGACCGGCAGGTCTTCCGGCAGTGCGAATGGCGTGACTCCGCCGATCATCATCCCGGTCAGCGCGATGACCTCCTCCGCTGAGGCGAAGGAGGCGCGCGAGACGCCCATCAGCTTACGGACCGTCCTGTTAACGTCCAGCCGGTCTGATCCCCTCACTACGCAGGCGCTGTACTTCTTCGCGCCTCGTTTTGACGCGACGGCGATCGTATTCCCGCAGTCCTCCAGCCGGTAGCCGTACCTCTCGCAGAAGTCGGCCGTGTCCGCCGACTCCGGATCGCAGGCGATCACCTCGTAGGGGACACCCAGGGCCTTGAGGGCATCCGCCACTCGTGCTTCGATCTCGTCGGTATTTATCATCGTTGCTCCAGATACCGGGCGTACGGAGTATGCCCCGTCGTTGCCACATGAGTCGTAATTCGAGGGCTGCCTCCACGACTGCCTAGTGGTCGAATATTATTGAATTTCTCATTGTTATCCGTTATCAAGTCGTCATTCCCGCGAAAGCGGGAATCTATTCCTCAAAGAGAGTATATGTGTGCCGGACTCTGGATTCCCGCTTTCGCGGGAATGACGGGAAATGTCAACACAACTTAGTCTAGCAAAGTCCTGTTGGGTTTCGAGGAGGACGTGTACGAGGGAGTACGCCAACTATCCCGGGAGTGGTGTGCCGAGCCTTCGGTGCATGGGGGAAAGAAGCATCGGCGTGACGCGAAGTGCGTGGTGTTGGGGGTTGAGGACGTCCACGCTGAGGGGAGACTCTTGTGCAATCGGTCCTCTCACCCTCACCCCAGCCCTCTCCCACGACGGGAGAGGGGGTTACGCAATGCGGTAAGGCGCAGTCCGACGCTATTGCGGTGGTCCGGACCTCGGGTCGACACCGACGGTCCATCTGGGCAGCCCGTCGTTCAGTAAGGTCTGCATAAACGTTCGGTGCATCAGCTCCCACTGCTGCATCATCAGGTAGGCTTCCCACTGCCGGTGCGGAGGCAGTCGCCTCATCCGGCGCTCGAAGCGGTTTCGCGCACGCTGTGCTTCGGCCTCGTAGAACGCGACGAGCTCGGCTACCCGCTGCTCTTGGTCGATCGATGAGGTCGCGGCGGGCATTTCAAGAGGGTTGGCATGCGCCGTGACCGTGACGCCGACGATCTCCGCGCAGGAGTTCAGGTGGTACGTGACAGTCACGACGTGAGCGTTCGCCTGCTCCATCCTGCCACGGTCGATGAGGGTGCCCACCTCTTCGGTGCGGACGTTCGCCAGGTGGGCGTGCTCCTTCGCCCGCGCCAGGTCGGACTTGGGCATCCGCAGGGAGATGTCCTCCTTGAGGGTCTTGACGGCGTAGAGAGGATCGCCGGGAACGCTGTCCTCCGATGCGACGGTCGCGCCGTACGCGGTGCCCGTCCCCAGCACGACGATGCCGACGGCAACGAGCGCCGTCCGCGCGAGTTTCACTCGCCAGTTCGTGGGCCCGATGAGACGTCCGAGCCATCCCTGCTTGCTCGTCTTCTCCCTGTCGGCAATGGCCGCCATGAATTTATAGCGGCTCCGCTGCTTGGCCTCCTCGCGATGCGTGATCGCGTTGGCGACGTTCATCGTCGCGGCGGAGGTGCGCAGGAGTGGCTCCAGCTCGACCGCGAAGTCGGGGTAGCTCGCGAGGCACTGCTCGACCGTCTCACCCGAGGCGAGACGCTCGATGCATTCGTTCAGTACGTCGTCTACGGTTGCGCTCATCCTATGCACCGCCTTGGCTTATCAGGCCCTGTTCCATCGCCGGTCCAAGGAGCGTTCGGAGCTTCTTGATCGCCGCGTGCTGCAACGCCTTGACGGCGTTTTCCTTCTTGCCCATCGCCTCGGCCGTCTCTGCGACCGACAGCCCGCTCGCGAACCGCAGCGAGAGCACCTCCTGCTGCAGTTGCGTCAGCCCGCCCATCGCATCCTTGACCTCCTTGATCGACAGCTCGATGTCGAGCTTCCTGTCCACGTCCACGCCGTCCGTCCCCACCACCCTCATCGCGTCGTCGAGCGAGGTCTTCTTCTGCCGTCCGGACTTCCGGTAGTAGTCGATTACCAGGTTGTGCGCGATACGAAAGAGCCACGACGTGAATGGATACCCCTGCCATTTGAAGGAGCCTATCGACTCCAACATCCTCAGGAACACTTCTTCGGTCAGGTCCTCCGCCTCAAGGCTGTCACCGGTCTTGAACATCACGTAGCGATAGATCTTGTCGTAGTAGGCCTCATACAGGCCCCCAAACGCCTCACTATGTCCCTGCTGCGCTCGTCGTACCAGGTCCTCTACTTCTTCCTTTGACGGAGCATCGTTGCGGTCGGGCATGTCGGCTTCCCGTGTCAGGAGCTGCCAAGGGCACGTCGCTTAGCCTCGGCGCGCCGATGCTACACTATATAACGCATCGACTTCCAATAGGATAGCGCCGGGGTAGGGGGAATTTTGGGGGATTGGCGCTAGTTTTCGCAACTCGCCCGGAGTTTGTCGAAGCGCAGCCCGTTCATGGTTCGACAGGCTCACCACGAACGGGCCTGGCCCCTCACTCCCGACGCGCCAGCGCCCCGGCGCGGGCGAGCGCCTCCGTGATCTCGTCGAGCTTGCCGTCCAGCTTTTGCAGCGTCTCCCGTATCTGCGCGACCTGCGTCTCGATCCGCACGAGCGAGCGCGTTGTGGCGCGGATGTCCCCCTCGTTGCGGGCGACGTCCGCCTCCAGCTTGTCGAGCTGGTCCTCGATCTTCGGTTTGTCGCTCACGTAGGGCGACCCGGTCCGCACGAGGTCCTCGATCTGGGAGCGAACCAGATAGTCACGGTCGCGACGCTCGATCTCCTCCGCCTGCCGCTCGATGCGCGTCACCGCTGCGTCGTCCGCCTTCCCGTCCAGCACAGCGACCGACCATCCAAGCACGCCGAGATTGACCGTGATGAGGATGCCTATGGCCCACGAGAGCACGCCTTTGTCCGTACTGTCGATCGGTATCATCTCAGGCCACCATCAGCGTCCAGGTGACGGTCTGCGTGCCGGTCGAGACGTCCACGTACAGCCCGGAGGCGTCTACGCTGCCCCTGCCTGCCGCCGTGAAGTCGAATTCCGCGAGTTGTTCACCGATCTCGACGCCCGCCTCGCTGTCCGTCGCTCCCGAAAGGCGTGCGACGCCTTCGGCCCCGTCCGCGTACCTTATCCAGAGCTTCACCGCCCTCAGCGGCTCGCTCGTAAGCTGGGCGGGCGTGCCCGCCGTCACCGATTCCTGTCCGTGTATCAGTCTCATGGCTAAATCTCCTCCACCGTCACCCTGCTCGTGCCCCGCTCGTCGAGGCCGGTCTCCTCGCCGCCCGACACGCTGACCACGTCCACATAGTGCGTCCGCGTCGTGCCTGCGTCGTCCCGGAACGTGAACTCGACGAGGTTCGTGCTCTCGATGGCCTCCGCCAGATCAGAGCGCATGTCCTTCGGCGTGCGTCCGCCATGCTCCTGGTTCAGCGCAACGTCGAAGGTGAACCCGTACTTGGTCGGAATCTTCTTGCGGTACTCCAACGCCATTGAAACGAGCACGGGTGTCTTCGTCTCGTCCGTCCCCCTCTTCAACCGGCATTCGATCTGAATGGCCTTGAAGTCGATGCCGTTCGGTGTCGTCTCATTCGGCAAATTGAATGTTGTCGTTCCGTCCGATGTGATCGTGCCGACCAGTGCCAGGGACGCGTCTGCGTAGTCGACCGCCGCGTACACCTCGATCACCTCGGTCGCCGTGCAGTCTTGCGTCTCCACCCTCAGCCGCAGCGCCGTCTTGGTCACCTCGGGCTGTCCCGCGTCGAACCACGGGTAGACGTGCGACGCGCGGAGGAAGCTGTTCGCGTCAGGGTAGCCCGTGGCGTAGGACACCGCGGGACCGAATCGCGAGTTTGTCAGCGAATCGGGCAGCTCCGTATAGCCTATGTTCGGTGATGCTCCGAACAGCCCCTCGTCGGTCGCCCACCACAGCCGGTATTTCCCATAGGCGTTGGAGACGTACGCCGCCGTTATCGACATCCATGAGAGGACGGTGTGAGCGTGACTCACGCCGACGCCGTCCCAGAGGAAGACGTCGGCGGGCGTGAACGGCGCGCCCAGGCCGTCCATCACCACCGCGAGGTCGAGATGGGTCGGCAGGAGCTTGGTGATGCCGCCCCTGGCGCCTGCCGTTGTGAACAGGCCGTCCTCACCCCGTCGAGGGAAGGCAATGTCGAATGTGCGACGCCCCGGCGAATAGGCATAGACGTGCCGTGCAACCGGCGCGTAGACGACTCCCCTCCACGCCGTTGCGCCCGACCCGCCGGTGTCGTGCTTCGGCCACCTGGCCGGAGTCTCCACGAACCGGTTGTTCGCGTCGTCGTGGGCGTACAGCCCTACCTTCGTCCCCGCGTAGAGAATCGGCCTGCCCGAACGGTCCGGCCCGACGAACAGCGACGTGACGTATCCCGCCGGCAGCGGAAGCACCGCGTCGTCGACGCACGAGCTCCTGCTTGTTCTCAGCGGCCCCGCAGGCCCCTGCCACAGTCTCCCGCCATCGTCTATGCCCCACAGGCGGTCGTTCCAGTACGCAAGGAACTTTGCGTCCCTCCCGTTGGTGCTGAAGGCCGTCCCGTCCGAAGTGTACGTGAACCCGTCGTCCCCGTGCGCGAAGACGAGATACTGCGCGTGGCTTCCACGAGTGCCGGGGTGTGAGATCGTGACCGCGTCCGACGCCGCGCCCGGCAGCGTGTGCAGCGACTCGCCCCACGAGTCGGTCCTGCTGTCGTACTTGCGGACGTCCGTCCCTCCGCCCCACGCCGCGTAGATTTCGCTGTCACCGTATGCGTCGTTCAGTTCCCCGATGGCCGTGATGTCCCCCGACAGTTCGGCGCCCGTGGTGTACCGTGAGAGCGGTGGCAGGGTGATCCCTCCCTTGTACCGGACGTCACACGACGTATACGTGCACCTGTCGAGTTCCGGGTCTCGCGCATCGAGCTTATACACTCCCAGCCCGCCGCGCTGATCGGTCCACTTGATCACGCTGCGCCTCGGGTCGGAGTCCGACCCCACGTCGCCCAGCACCAGCTTGCCCGGATACCGCGACGCGATGAACGACCGCACGCTGGCCCCTCGCCTCGGCGCGATCCGGTACCGCTTTCCGTCCAGGGATACCTCTTGTTGATTGACTACGATCTTCGCCATGTATTTTCTCCAGTCCGTCGTCCCGGTCCTCTTTCGAAAGACTGGGACGCCTCGTGTTGCTATCCGACCCTTCGCACGTTCGTCAGCAGCGGGAATGCCGCGCGGGCTTCTCGCGTCCGGGCGTCCCACCTTGCACATGCCTCCCTGCCGGACTCCGACAGGTCGGGCGAGGCGAGTAGTGCCAGCGCCGTTGCCCGTGCGATAACGAACTCGTCCGGCACCACGGTCGTCGAGGCGTCGGCCAGGAGCGACGACGGCTCCATGCCTCCAACGAGCTTGAGGGGAGCGTCGCCCGCCAGACGCCTGCCCCCGTCCGTGAGCGTCAAGACACATTCCCCCTTGTCGATTCCCCAGAAGTGCCGTGGCAGCGTCCGCCACACGGCGGTGTTCGCATCGACATCGGACCGCGACGCAGTAGAAACCCTGACCTCCACCTTCGAGATGGCGTCGATGTCCTCTGGTATCGTGAACTGTGCCAGCCCCCCGCCCGCATTAAGAGAAAAATCCTCCACCGGCTCGTAGATGTGCCCCGCCGCCTCGCCGATGGCCTGGTTGATGTAGTCGTGTATGACCTCTGGCGGATACTCGGAAGGCCACAGCTCGTACGAGTCTTTGACGGCCGTTGCTTCCGGCAGCGGTCGCGTCCAACTCAAACGAGAGGTCGCGGAGTCGTAATCCGACACGCGCCGTATCTCCCCGGCATTCGCCCCGGACGAAGTCGCGACGAGCCACCACCCGATGTAGTTATCGTCCCCGCCGAGCAGCGTATCGTCGATGAGGCCTGACGTGTCCCCTCCCGACGTTGCCGCCGAGACGATCAGCTGGTGCCCGATCAAGTTCCGCCCGATGCTCTTGCGTAGCTGTTCCCGTGTCCGTCCGTGTGTGCCTGTCATGTTGAATGTCCTTTCTCGATGGTGCATTGCCAAGCTCCAGCTCAATTCGTCATTCCCGCGAAAGAACGTCACCCCGTACCACGATATGGGGCGGGAATCTGCATAACCCCGGCGCCTGTCATTCCGAATGAAGCGGAGCGGAATGAGGAATCTAAAGTTGTTGCCCTCCAAGTGAAGTTCCGTAGCTGAAACGGCCCGAATGAGGTCCCTCAGGACGCCTTAGATTCCTCTCTGCGCTCGGAATGACAGGCCGTTGGGTAGGTTGTGCAAAGGTCCTCTTCCGCGGGAATGATGTGAAACGTCCTAGAAATAGACCTTGTTCATGGCACTCTGCCGTCGCCGTGCCGCGTACTCGCGGAACTCCCGAATTCCGGCGCCGATCTCCTTGCGCTGCTCCGGCGTATGACGGTGCAGCGGACCCAGCTCGTGAGCGTCGGTCAAAAAACTCTCGAGAGCCTCCGCCGCCATGTCCTCGATCTCGGCCGGAGCGGCATCGGGATGGGCCGGAACGTGGCAGACCTGGCTCCGTCCCGTCCGTGGATCGTGGAACCGGAACCGGTGTACGACCACACTTCTGCCCGTGTCTCCGTCCGGCCCCGCCACATACGGCATCTCCACCGCCGACCCCTCCGGCACCCACAGCCCCGACGCCGTCTCCATACCCGCCGACAGATCCCGTGCCGCAGACATGACAGCGGAGTTCTTCGTCATCATCCCTTCGTTAAACATCAAAGCGCGCCCCAACTCTTTCTAAACTGGGACGCGCTCCGGCATCTCTGTCGTATTCGGTTATTCTCCCGACCCGCTCAGTGCCGGTCAGGGGTGGTTACTAATCAAGAATAGGACGGATGTGCTGGTATGTCAAATCGGGGAAACCCGGACTACAGCAGCCCCTTCATACGAAGAATCTTCAGGTAGTCCTCTTTCGTTAGGGTACAGCCGACGGCGCTTTGGAACTCTCGCTCGTTCATCTTGAGCTGTTGCCGAATGCTGTGCTGCATCGGCAGGTCACTGGAGGAACCGCGAGATCGCTTGGTTCTGGTGATGATCTTGCCTTCATGTTCAAACCAAGCGAGAAGGTGGTCGCTGCTTCGGGTTTTGAGGCCCAGCTTCTGAACTAATCGATCAAACTGCCGTGCCTTAATCGTCATGGGTGAGATCGAGCTTTGATTCGAGCACGCCGAACACGCGCTTGAGATCGGGCCCGAGACGATCTGCCTCGCTCTTGAGCGTGAAGTAGAGTTCGACGATCGTCAACTGCAGATCTCGGACCGCCGAAGATGGGTTCTTGCCAAAGCCGAACTCGTCGATCTCCACGGCCTCCGCAATGAAGTCGTCATTCTCTGTGGCCATAGTCACTTGGAACGGCTGCCGAACTCTTAGCCGTGCATCGTTTAATGTTCCGAGAAGGCTAGTTGCCTCAAATGCCGGACCCATGTCTACTATTCCATCATCTTCGGAAAGAGGGGGTGTGGAAGGGTTTAGGGAGCCCCACTCTCCCATGATGGGATGGTCACTGGCCTCCGATTGGGTAGCGGGCGAATCTAGAGTCTTTATCTCAGCATCTGTTGTTACCATCGTTCAATCTCCTATTTCGATGATCGCAGGATGGCGTCGATGGTTGTGGAACCAAGAAACATCGAATTGGCCCAGACTTGGAATTCATACCGCCCCTGCTCACCAAACTCAAAAGGTAGTGACGGGATAAGCATCTCGGCCGAGGTTAACCGATCAGAGTGATTGAGTTTGCCTTCGGCCTTGGCCAACACTTTTCCGGTGTTCAGGTGAACGAACCGCACCTCCATCTCATAGTGCCCCTCGGCATCAGTAAGCTTCAAGTAAAGAGAGAGTATCCTTTGAGTCGGGAAAGAAACCGCCTCCAGTCTGTCGAAGATGCCAATGAGACTCTTCTTGTTAGAGTGGGGCTCAGTAGCAGCCGTATCACATACCAAGGCCGCGACCATCACCGGCACAACTTGACTTAGGGACTCAGCCAACGGTGATATCTTCTTTCTTTAGGGGAGGTACGAAGTCCCTCAAATGAGAACCGTACCTTGTCATGGGTGCATCAGTGTATGAACACGTGGTTGGGCTGTCAACACCCTGTCATGTCCATAATAACGAAATTCATAGTGAGGTGGATAGAAAAGAGCTACTCCTTGGCTTTGGAACCCGCGCCCCCACCCCCAAACAGCCTGTCGCTCGCCACCTCTCGTTCCACGTCATCCGGCGACATGAACTTGCGGCCCGTGCGCTCGGTCCCGTACCGCTCGCGACAGCCCTTGCACTCGCACTCTTTGCCCGGCGGCCACGGCAGCAGGCCTCGCCGTGCGTACCTCGCCTGATGGTCGGGGTGGCCGGGCAGGTTGGGCAGCATCGCGCCCGCCCTCCCGACCACCTCACCCGCGACGTTCACTTGGTCGACGTGCCAGTACATGTCGACCTTCGGCTGCCACTTGTCGAGGTACTCCCACGTGTAGCCGAGCTTCGCCAATTCTTCCGACAGTGTCGCGGGCGTCTTCCGGTCCATATATTTCCTCCTGAGTAACACGTTGCCCCGCACACGGGGCCATGCGGGTATCAGCAACTGCTGTGAATTCCGATCAGTCTCTCCCCTGCCGGCGGAGACCTTTGCATAACCACCGTCATTCCCGCGAAAGCGGGAATCCAGAGACGTCTCCGAAGCTGGATGATGCCCTTTCAATGACACCCTCTCAGCGGGAGAGAAAAGCCCCATCAATCTCTCCCCCGCGCTGGCGGGGGAGAGATACAGAGAGGGGGTGCCTACTCCGATGTCGACGGCGGGGTCGCGTCGTACTTGAGCGGCGCGCCGCGAGAGTCGTCGAGCTCGAAGACCCCGTAGTCCGCCGTGATGACGACCTCCGTGCCCCGCAGCGAGGCGTCCCGCTGACGCTCCGTCCGCATCGTCACCGACTCCAGCACGACGAGCGCGCCCTCGTCGGCGATCACGCCCACCGCGTCGCCATCGTTGTCCACCTCGATGTTGCCGTCGTGGAACATCGGCACTCCGCCCACCGGCGCGAGTCCCGCGAAGAACCGCTGGAGCAGGTCGCGCGACCACCCCGCGTCGACCGGACCGCTGGCCCCCGGCGTAATCGCGCCGGAGTTGATGATGCTGTACAGTGCGTTCGGATGGTGGACGATCGAGAGCTTCGTCCCGAACTTGTTGGCCACTGCGTGCGTGTACGCCGCCGCCGCATGGGCGACGTTGAACGTCGCGCCCGCAGCCCCCAGTGCAGTCCCTTCGTTCAGCGACCCGTACAGCGCGATCACGTCTTGGTCCTTCTTGCGCGCCATGCCGTCGCCGAGTTGCCGCCCGATCACCTTGAACACGTCCGGCTGCATCTGCCGCACCAGCTTGTCCGTCACCACCACCTTCGCGCCCACCTCGGACGTGGTCAGCGTCGTGAACTCCATACCGAGGCTCTGCTCGTCCGTGATGTCCTGTCCCTCGACCAGGTCCGACACCGTCATCTGCCCCGCCTTCGGCACATCCACGCTCGACGCCCCGCGCCGCAGCCTCATGTGCGTCACCAGCGCCATCGCGGGCGCGTTGTGCTCCGTCGTGTACAGCATCTGCCCGATCATCGTCCTCTGGGCCTTCTCCAGGTTTCCTGTGCTCGTTGTTTGTGGCATGTGTTCTCCTTTCTGCCTGTGTCTGTGTTTTTGCTAATCGAATGCCCGTCGCGCCGCTGCAACCGCTCGCGCGCTCCGGTCTCCCGCCATGTACCGGTCGATCCAAGTCTCGTCGGAGCCGGCCGACGGGGCGCTCGGACGGTTGCTGTCGAACTGCTGCACCGGCGCAAGCTGCCTTTCCAGCGCCTCCACCCTCCGATTCAGCGTCCGCCGCTCCGCCATGCCCCGCGCCCGTCGCTCGACGTCCTCCGCGCTCTCCGCACGCTCTAGCTCCTCGAGGTCGTCGATTCCCAGCCCGTGCTCCCGCGCCGCGCGCACCACCGCCTGATACCGCTCCCGGTCCGAGCCGAACGGCTCTCCTTCGGACGAAAGCTCCTCCGACTCCTCCTCATCAGTCCCCTGGGAATCCCCCTCGTCGCCGCCGGAGTCACCCTCCCGACTCTCTACACCGGTCTCAGTTTGCCCTGCAAACTCCCTTCGGAGCTCGGCCAGATCGAACTCGTCGACCTCGCCCTCCGACTCGTCCACACCCTCCATCGCCCCGTCTTCCTCAATGTCCGTTGCCATCACCATCTCGTCTCTCCTTTCACTGAATCTCCACCATGTCTCTCCGTCCTTGATGCCGGAAAAACACACAGAGCGCCCCGGAACAATCTCCGGGACGCTCTGCTTGGCGTCTCTCTGTTTAGTTTCGGCCCCCATCCCACCGGAACGACGACCGTCACAAATCGAGTCTATCCCACGTCCAGACCGATGTCAAACATGCGTTCTCATGCGGCCTTCGGGACAAACAATGGGCTAGGAAGGTTCCGACCCAAGTTGCTGTAGGCCTCTTTCAAGTCTGCTAGGTGGCTCTCTTCAACCCGTAGCCCAAGCAAGTATTTAATCAACGTTGCCGTCCGTCGCCGAGGAGCCCTGGCTATCGCGATTCGTCCTGCGATCAGTGCGACCCCTTCCCACTCAAAGTTCCCAAGTTCCCAATTTATCCGAGGAAGCCCGTTTGTGAGGACCGTTTCCCATTTGTCGGGGTGGTCATCCAGTATAGTGCGGATGACTTCTGCTAATGCCTCAAATCCTAGACCGCTTGCATACACGTACTTGCTTCGAATGTCGCCGGCTGTTAATTCTCCCTGCACCATTCGTTCGAAGTCAGGCATCGCAGCTAACGCAGTGTCCCAGTAATTTACCAACTGCTCGGACTTTGCGTCGATGTCCCCTTGCAATTCTGGCCCTACTATTTTCACCGCCTCGTACAGACTGGAAATCGTGACTATGTAGGGAGACCGCTTTGACAAACTTGAGCTTGCCAAATTGACTCGGCCATCCAACATCTTTGAATTTTTGGCCAGGTTCTTGGCTAGTAACGCTGCTTCTTCTCGCTGCTCGAACATTACATTCAGCGCTTTCGGAGTCGGTTTGGCGTTCTTGTTCAAGTCCGAGAATCGCTGCTGGGCGACCGCAACAGTCTTGTGGGGGACAATCAACACGGCTATCGTCTCCCTTGCGAGCTCTGGTGACTCCTCGACGGCCAACTCAATCGACTTTAGCCTGTGTTGTCCATCAAGAGTTTCCAGGATCTCAGTGCCCTCCATTTCGACCCATCCTGTGTTCTCGTCGTCTTGATCCTCGATGAATTTGACATCATGTGTCGTTTCACCTGGGCGGAGGTGCTCCACGACCAATGCACTGTAGAAGTGGTCAGGATTCTCCACCAGATAAGGGACCATGAAGTTCTTTACGCGTGTCATGCTGAGTGGTCGTTGCTGTCGTAATTCCGCAGGCCAATCACGATCGTTCTCCTTGTACCTGACCATACGTGCAACCTCTCCAAACGTAGCCATGGTAAGGTAATAGTCCGTTATACCTATGCGACCCTTAAATGCTCTTAACCTAATCATTCACTCTACTCCTTGTCTTTGAGATGTGTTCTTACAGTGTGGTATGCTTTGGACGGTGCGAGCACGGATGTCCGAACCAACAATCGTCCATCCGTGTCGCTTCTGGGCCCTAGGCTTTGTCCTAGGGCTTTTCTTGTCGTCGGCATCGGTCGACATAGCCAAGCAGCCATTGGAGCTGCCTTGCCGATAGTCGCCCGCGCCGTATTCCGAAACAGACGATGCCTCTAGCTTGGTCGTGATATTGTTTGTTGACCATTACCTACCTCCTTTCTGTACGTCCACCCTGCGACAACATACGTAAATCACAGAAGAATGTACGTTTATGCAGGACGTACGTACATACTCTACGCCACTTGGAAGGTCCTGTCAAGCGGCTGAGCTTCCAATTATCGAAGTAATAGCCTTGGGGTAAGCACGAACCCCCAAGTGATACACTCCCCCAATGTTCATCCACGACGCCATATACTTCTCCGACGTCGGCAACAGCCGCATCCGCAGGATCGACCTGACCACAGGCGTCATCACCACCATCGCGGGCGGAGGCACTGGCGACCTAGGTGACGGCGGCCCAGCCACGCAAGCCTCGTTCTCCTCACACCCCATGCGCGTCACGGGTGATCGTGCAGGCAATCTCTACGTCACAGACGCCCACCACGCCCGCATTCGAAAGATTGATGCCGCAATCAACACCATCGCGACCGTCGCCGGATGCGGCGCCGAGGGCTACTCTGGCAACGACGGCCCCGCCATCCACGCCCAACTCGCATCGCCCCACGGGTCCACCCTCGACCGACACGGCAACATCTACATCGCCGACCTCAAGAACGACCGTATCCGCAGGGTCGACGCTTCCACGGGAATCATCACCACCGTCGTGGGCAACGGCGAACACGGGTACTCAGGAGACGGCGGTGCGGCTACGGAGGCCATGCTCGCCTCACCAATCGCAGTGACTTGCAGCGCAGGCGGCGACCTCTACATTGCCGACCATCGCAACTCCCGCATTCGCAGGGTAGACATGGCGACGGGCACCATCACAACAGTCGCAGGCAACGGCAAGCAGGCCTTTTCCGGCGACGGCGGCCCTGCCAGCCAGGCCGCGATAGCCCTCCCCCGCGATGTCGCCCTCGACTCCGACGGCAGCCTCTACATCGCCGACGGCGCCAACAACCGCATCCGAAAGATCGCCCCCGACGGCACGATCACGACCGTAGCCGGGACGGGCAGGGCGGACTTCTCCGGCGACGGCGGCCCCGCAAGCAAGGCGAGCCTCTCCATGCCCTACAGCATCGCCCTCGACCGCGACGGCAACCTGTACGTCGTAGACACCGGCAACTACCGCGTCCGCAAAGTCGACGCCACGACGGGCATCATCACCACGGTCGCCGGAAACGGCTCATACGGCTTCTCCAGCGACGACGGCCCAGCAGTCAGCGCCACTCTCGCCGTCGGCAAGAGACCAATGTAGGGGCGATTCGCGAATCGCCCCTACACCCCAGGCGGCTCAGGCGACCGCACGAAAGTATCCGGCAACACTTCCGGCGGGAGACCCAAACCCTCCCCCTCTCTCTTCACTCCGCGCTCTCTGCGCCCTCTGCGGTGAATCCCCCGTCACGAACGCGCTTCCTCCTCCCGCAGCCCCTGCAGCTCCAGCAGCTTCCGCATCCTCGCCAGCCGCAACTCGCTCTCGTACAGCCGCGCGTAGTCGTCGTCCCCTTGGTCGGCCGACGCGATCATCGAGTTCAGCATCAGCGACTCCGCCGTCCCGCGTCGCGCCACCTGCGCCGACACCGCCTGCTCGATGTTGTCCGCGTCCCGGATCTTGAGGATGTTGTCGTATATCCACCTGTCCGGCAGCAGCGGCACTGTCCCCTCACGCGCGATCCTTGCCTGCGCGTACTTCGCCGTGTCGTCCTCCGGCAACTTGCCCTCCAGCTTGATCTCCGGCGTCCCGCCACGCGAAATGACCTCCGGCGTCATCGCCGCATCGAAGGACGCGCCTGCCGAGCCCGTCAGCGCCGAGAACCGCCCCGAAACGTACTGCTCCGTCAGCAGTTCCAGCCCCTGCGAGTAGAACGACGCCTCCGCGATCAGACGCGGCCTCAGCACCGAATCGAGGCCCGACCGCAGCGTGTTGATCGCGAAACCCGATAGCTGGAACTGGAGCTCCCCGTAGACCGAGTGCGGGATCGACCCGCGCTGCACTTCCCCCGATATCCGCCCCGTCAGGTCCGCCGCGTCCTGCGTCGTCTTCAGCAGCGGGAACGCCTCCACGTCGTCTCCCTCGCTCATGCTGATCGTCGTCCCCTCCATGTACGGGTCCTCGTCCAGCGTCTTACGCCCGTCGCGGGATTTCACCCCCAGCGGTGGCCTCCTCGCCCGCGCCGCAAGCTCCAGGAAGATCGACATCATCAGGTTGTGCTTGTCGTAGATCTCACGGTTCGACTTGAACACGCTCTCGCCGTAGTCGGACACCGAGTCCGCCGCCGAGTCGGTCTGCACCAGCGGCACCGGCCCGACCGGAACGATCACCACAGGCACCCGTCCGGACCCGTGCGCCGTCGGACTCTTCAGCACGACCCTGTTACCCGCGACCACCGTGTTGTGCGTCCGGTCATAGAAATCGTACACCTCGAGTTCCGCCTCGTCCCCGTCCTGCGCTCCCACCCTGAGCGTGTCGATGTCCTCCCCGACGTCCACGCCGTACTCGGCGCGAATCTCCCCGCGCGTCTTGCGGACCTTGTAGCACGCCCACTCCAGCCCCTCACTCCCGACGGCCCAGTAGGTGTGCATGGGGTCCCACGGCGTCATGTCCACCACCGTCTCGCCCGACGCCGTGTTCATCATCAGCCAGCGCCCGGCCACCATCCCCCGCACGACGTTGTGGAACGCCGTCAGGTCGCGCATCGGCGGCTCCATGCGCTGCTGGATGCGACGGTCGACCGACCGCATCAGCCCCCACGTCCACTTCTCCTTCAGCGCGTCCGCCGCCCGCTGCGCCCGCGTCCTGCCCGCCTGCGGGATGCGGATGCCGAACTCCGCCCGTGCGATCCACTGGATCACCTTGTCCGCGTACACCTGCGGCGCGTTCGACGTGTAGCTCCGAAACCCCTCCACCGGCTGCCCGTACCCGTCCACCTCCTGGAACGGCTCCAACCGGTACAGCCGGTAGTCCCCCTCCATGCGGTCCCGCAGCGGAAGCGTCTGCTCCTCCTGCCGTCCCACCGCGCGAATGATCTCGTCCGGGTCGTTGATATTCGTTGGCATATATCCTCTCCGTGCTCCCATATTCGGGCCGCGACGCCCCTGCGCCGACTATCCCACAACCCAATATAGAACGTCTGTTCCCACACGTCAAATCGGCGCACCCCACAATCTCTCCCCCGCCGGGGCTGACAGGGGTAGGCAAAACGATTTTGCAGCTATGATTCGACCCCCGTCAAGCTGTCATTCCGAGCGTAGCGAGGAATCTAAAATCCATAATCTCAAGACCGGACAGCCAGAGCCACGCTTGTATCGTGACCGAGAGTGAAAACAGCGTAAGGACTCCCTATGTCAGCTTCACGTCAGGACAGACACTTTAGATTCTTCGACTCCGCTGCGCTGCGCTCAGAATGACAGAGCCGGGGAGCTTTCTGGTCAATGGAGAGTGGAGCGATAGGCAAATACCTACCCCTGTCAGCCCCCGCCAGGGGAGAGATACAGAGAGGGGGTCTTTCCCCAACACTCCACGTTCTCTGCAGTGAATTCCCCGTGCTAAAATGGACTTCAGGCAAGTCCGTTTTCTGCGGACTCGCCCTATGTTGCGTGCGAGGCCAAGCGAAAAATGTCCCTCAGCGTTTGGGGCGATGTACTTGAGAGCGCGCCGCAATTTGAGCGCCACCGCGCCTCGACAACAAAAACGGCTAGCTGTCAAAGGAATGAAAAGGAGAGACTCATGTCAATAAGGCAACAACTGAGAGACAGCGGACTATTCGATGAAAACGACCCACAGAACAGACCAGTACATAGGGGTGCTCAGTGCTTTCGGCTCATAGACGCAGAAAGGGGAGCGTCGATCTATGCTACCGATCTGGGACACTTCCAAATACGGGAAGGTGCTCTCGAGAACGGGAGATTCCCCAACAATGCCAGATTGTATGCGTTCATACGCGCCAACCACTTCGATATGGGAAAGAATAACGCTAGAGGCTTCATGATTAGCGACTCCCACATCGGCGAGGTCGTCAAGATCATTCGTGGAGGACTGGAATGACCACTGAGGAAGCAATAAGGATACTGTCGGACATGTACTCTCAGGCTCCCTATGGCGAGACGGCTCTTCAAGTGCATCTTTTTGGCATCAAGTACGCAGACCAATTGAAAGGTTTGGATCTCCATCACATTGCTGAAAGAGCGACTGGTTATAGAACATACGGCACCGAGATCAACAAGGGTCGTAACTTAGCCAAATACGTGAAGTTGAAAGACGAATGAAAGCCTCACTCCAAACGATTACGCCTTGGATCGTGGCGGCCGGTCTCTGGCTGGCTAAGGTGATCACTCTCGTTTCGTTGTGGACCGCAGATACGCTGATCTGGGTGATGCTGATCACCCGTACAAACGAACGCCGAATTCGGCCCACCAATCGAGTGACATGGCCAAAGGGCTTAAAGCGCAGCCTCATGAGACGACAGGACAATACCTTTGTCTACTGCGGGTATCGTCGCATCGCTGCCAGCATGGACATCGACCACATCATTCCCGCCGTTCGGGGTGGATCAAACGATGAGAGCAACCTGCAGGTCATTTGCAGCCCGTGCAACCAGCGGAAAGGCCTGCAGACCGATGAAGAATTCCGGGCACGATACGCTCGCCTTGTCCCGCAAAGAGCGCTCACACCTCCAAGGCGACGAGTATCTCAGGCCGAATTTAGGAAAGAAACACGTCTCACCACGCAGACAGCATCCGTTCAAGAATTTAGAAAAACCCGCTTCATTTCCAAGCGCGAGAAGGTCATCACGGGGTGTCTGATTATCGCCGGAGCAATCTTCTTTGTTGCATTGATGGCATTTGCATACTTGGGGGCTGAAGGATTCCTGCTATTGTTGCCGCCAGTGATCCTCGGGGCGCTTGGTGGAGGTAGTGTCTATTACCGAGGTTACACAACAGGCGCCATGATCGAAGAGTACGAGGAGCAATGAATGGCTCACACCACCTCCGCCATCGCCGTCCTCTCCGTCCGCATCGCCCGACGAGAGCCCGCAAACGCCCACCCGTCCTAACCTCCAGGATCCAGCCCCCGTCGTGGGAGAGATACAGAGAGGGGGGTCGCCGCCGCACAGCGGAAATGCCCCATTGAGTAGACGACCGTCACTTTGGTTTGTTCGTGAACCGAGAACCGGTGACAAATATTGAAACTGCCGAAGCCAGCCCACCAACTATGATTGTTGCGCCTGGCCCAGGGTGCCCCTCTCGAATAGTATAGACCGCTGCTACTATCAGGAGTAAGGCGACCACGAACCCGGCAATCATTCCAGCGATACTTCGGAACGAATCTCGATTTGAGGCTTCAGACTCAAGCTTGCGACGGTGCGTAGACTCAGCTTCAAAGTTATCGAAGATTAGCTTTGCTGAGCCCGGAACGATGCGCTCGTATCCCTCAAGCACGTCCGGCGATGGGACGGGGCCAGACACCTGATTGATTTCGGCTCTGAAGGCAAGTTGCTCTTCACCTTCAGGTCGTCTCTGCATCTCCTGCGACATTGCTCGTCTCCAACTTGACAAGCACATCAATTCCGTGCGCGGCCTCGAACTTGAGCATCGTAACCCTCAGGTCAGTAGCAATATTCTCCCAATCTCTGGCCATGGCCTCGGCCACTGCCTTCGGCGAAGAGTCTCGGCATTCCCGCACGGGCATATGTCCAAACACATCGAACGCACGGGCCATTCCTTCGATGAACGAAGGTCTGTACCGGTCCAAGATGTCGCTGTGTGCCCGGGTCTTGGTGGTCATGATTGATCCCATGTGCTTGATTTGTCGCTCTTATATACATGGTAGCACCAAGAAAGTGCAAGGCGCACCAACCCGTAGCAGTTGGGGAATTCGCTGAGAGAGGGTACGCCCCACAGCGGTAAATCCTCTTATCCCCTCTCCCGTTCGCGGGAGAGGGCTAGGGTGAGGGCGATACCCCCACCGCCGAAGCAACTAGCGCGGACAGCGCGTACCATCCGGCACTTGTCGGCCCACACCATAAAGGTGTATGGTAGGTGTATGACACGCACAAACGTAGACATCGATGATCAGGCTTGCGCAGAGGTCATGCGGCGTTACCGGCTCGCCACCAAGCGTGAGGCGATAAACCTCGCGTTGCGGATGTTGGCTGCCGAAACCGCCACTGTCGATGAAGCGCGCTCCCTTCGAGGTATCGGATGGGAGGGCGACCTCGACTCCATGCGTTCCAACCGCGCATCGTGATACTGGTCGACACCTCGGCGTGGATAGAGTTCCTGAGAAACACGGGAACTCCCGTTTGCCATGCCGTCGACGAACTGCTGGAGGCGGAGATTGCCGTCTCCGATGCGGTGCGGATGGAAGTCTTGGCCGGAGCGCGGGATGAGTCACACCTCGTGAGTCTTCGGCGGCTGCTGGCGCGGGCTGCAGTCATACCAACCTTGGCGGCGGACTACGAAGATGCCGCTGCGCTCTATCGTCGTTGCCGGAGGCGAGGAGAAACCGTACGCAAGCTGATCGACTGTCTCATCGCCGCCGCCGCCATACGTGCCGGGACGCCCATCCTACACAACGACGCCGACTTCGATGTGCTTGCCCGCCACACCGAACTGCAAATCTATCGGGACCCTCCCATTGAAGCGTCCCGTTAAATTGATGCGGACTCCCGCGACTCTTTGATCTCCGCGCCCTCTGCGGTAAACCCGTCCCCCAGAACCCAGAACCCGGCACCTAGCACCCAGAACCCCCGCCCTCCCCCCGTGCTACAATACTCCCCAGGCGAGTCCGTTTTCCGCGGACTCGCCCTATTCTGCGTTTGAGGCCATCTATACAAAAAATGTCACTGAGCGTCCTGAGCGACGTACTGGAAAGCGCGCCGCAGTTCGAGCGGCTCCGCGCCTCGATGGGCCAATCCAAGGCTCACGTCCGCCTGCAGGTGCTGCCAAACGGTGTGCCGATGTCCCTAGCCACCCTCGCGCGGAACGTCGATGTCCCAATCCTCCTCGTCGTGCCCAGGCCCGACGAGGCCCGGCGACTCTACGAGCAGGTCTCCCTCTGGAGCGCCGACGAACGCTCCGTCCTCCACTTCCCCGAGAGCGAGACGCTCCCCTTCGAGCGCCTCGTGACCGACACCGATACCGAGCAGCAGCGCATCGGCGTGCTCGCAAGACTCCTTGCCGACGACTCCTCGGACGGCGGTTCGCCCCCCGGCCCCAACATAATCATCGCCTCGGCCTCTGCCGTCTCCCAGAAGACCGTCTCCCGCGAGAGCTTCGAGAAGAGCCTGCACCGCCTCGTACCCGGCCAGACCCTCGACCTGCGCGAGCTCCTCGACCGGTGGCGGCGCATGGGCTACGCCTTCGAGCCGACCGTCGACCTCCCGGGCACGGCTGGACGGCGCGGCGGCATCCTCGACGTCTTTCCCGTCGGCGCGGACTTCCCCGCACGCATCGACCTCTGGGGCGACGAGATCGACTCCATCCGACTCTTCGATCCTGCAACCCAGCGCTCCACAGACTTCGTCCAGTCCGTCGACATCCTGCCCGCACAGGAGACCCTGCCCGGCCTCACGCACCCCGACCACGTCGACTACCTCCTGCGCTCCATCGACATGCACAACTGCAATGCCGAGACTCGCGAGCGCATCGGCGAGGAGATTCACCTCCTCCTCGACGGCGCCGAGGTCGAGGACGCCAACTTCTACGCCGGGTTCTTCAACCACGGAGGGCTGCTCGACTACCTCCCAAGCGACGCCATAGTCGTCCGCTATCGACCTACCGACATCGTCGAGGCGGCATGGGAGACGGAGGAACGCGCGCACGAGCTCCGCGAGGCCAAGCAGTCGCGCGGCGAGCTTCCGCACAACTTCCCCTCGTCCCACGCACCGTGGCGTGAGACCGAGCCGGCGCTCGACGAGTTTGCCCGCCGCATCGACGTTACCCCCTGGGGAGCGGAGGACCTCGTCCACCAAGACGCCATCGTCCTCCCATTCAGTTCCGGCCCCGAGTACGGCGGCGACGTGGAGAACTTCGTCATCGAGTCCGAGAACGCCGCCGAGGAGGGCGACCGCCTCATCGCCGTCAGCTCCGTCCCCAAGCGGCTCGGCGAGTTCTTCGACCGCAGCGGTGTGAAGACCTCGCTCCTCGATGCCCTTGAGGAGACGCCCCGCCCCGGCTCCATCACCGTCATCCAGAACCCCGGCTCCGGCCTCAGCGAGGGCCTCGCCCTCCGCGTGAATGGACGCAGCCTTCTCGTCCTCAGCGACGCCGAAATCTTCGGCACCGCCAAGCGACGACCGGCATCCCGCCGCCGCGCGCGCCGACGCGACTCGCTCCTGTCCGAGCTCAACCCCGGCGACTACGTCGTCCACGTCGAGCACGGCGTTGGCAGGTTCGCCGGCACCGGACGCACCCCCCGCGAGGACGACGACCGCGAGTACCTCATCATCACCTACGCCGAGGGCGACGAGCTCTACGTCCCCATGGAACACCTCGACCGTGTCACCCCCTACGTCGCGCCGCTCGACCGTCCTCCCTCGCTCTCCCGGCTCGGCACGCAGGAGTGGAAGCGCACCAAGGCCCGCGTTGAGCGCTCAACCCGCGAGATGGCCGCCGAGCTCCTCTCCCTCTACGCCTCCCGCGAGCTTTCCCAGGGCCACTCCTTCGCCCTCGACACGCCGTGGCAGGTGCAGCTTGAGGACGCCTTCCCCTACGAGGAGACCGCCGACCAGGCAGAGGCCATCCTCGACATGAAACGCGACATGGAGAGCGGCAAGCCTATGGACCGCCTCATCTGCGGCGACGTCGGCTACGGCAAGACCGAGGTCGCCCTTCGCGCAGCCTTCAAGGCCGTCACCGACGGATTCCAGGTCGCCATACTCGTCCCCACCACCGTCCTCGCACAACAGCACTTCACCAACTTCTCCGAGCGCCTCAAGCCCTACCCCGTCCGAGTCGAGGTCCTCAGCAGGTTCCGCACCGACCGCGAGCAGACCGACATCGTCCGCGATCTCGCCGACGGCAAGGTCGATATAGTCATTGGCACCCACCGCCTCGTCCAGAAGGACGTTTCGTTCAAGAATCTCGGACTCATCGTCGTCGACGAGGAACAGCGCTTCGGCGTCGCCCACAAGGAACGCCTCAAGCAGATGCGGTCCGAGGTCGATGTCCTCACCATGACCGCGACGCCTATCCCGCGCACGCTCCATCTCTCCCTCTCCGGCATCCGCGACATGAGCGCCATCCAGACCGCGCCCGAAGAGCGACTGCCAATAAAGACCTACGTATCCGAGTTCAGCGACGAGCTTATCCGCGAGGCCATCCGACGCGAGCTCGACCGGCGCGGACAGGTCTACTTCCTCCACAACCGCGTCTACAACATCGACTACATCGCCGGTTACATCCGACGGCTCGTACCGGAGGCGAAGGTCGGCGTCGCGCACGGCCAGATGGGCGAGAACCGCCTCGAGCAGGCGATGGTCGACTTCGCCGAGGGCGGCGTGGACGTCCTCGTGTGTACGACCATCATCGAGTCCGGCCTCGACATCCCCAACGTCAACACCCTCATAGTCAACCGCGCCGACGCCTTCGGACTCGCCCAGCTCTACCAGCTTCGAGGCCGTGTCGGACGCAGCGCGCGTCGAGCCTACGCCTACCTCCTCATACCCCAGCACCGCAGCCTCACCGAGACGGCGGAGAAGCGCCTCAAGACCATGCTCGCCGCTACAGAGCTCGGGGCGGGCTTCCAGATCGCCATGAAGGACCTCGAAATTCGAGGAGCGGGAAACATCCTCGGCGCAAACCAGAGCGGCCACATCTACGCTGTCGGCTTCGACCTCTACACCCGCCTCCTCTCCGACGCCGTCGAGTCCCTCCGCGCCCAGCGAGCATCGGGCAACGAGCACCTAGAACCCAGCACCCAGAACCTTCCCCCCAGCACCCGGAACCTAGCACCTAGCACCCAAGTAGACATCGGCATCCCCGCAAACATCCCCCCTGACTACGTCTCCGACCTGCCCACCCGTCTCGACGTATACCGCCGACTCGTAAGCTCCGCCACCCCCGCCGACGTGGACGCCATGGGCGACGAGCTCGTCGACCGCTTCGGCACCCTCCCGTGGCAGGCGCAGAACCTCCTCTACGTCACCAAGCTCAAGCTCGCCGCCGCCCACGCCAACATACTCTCCGTCAACAGGGACAACGGCACCGTCGTCCTCCGCCTGACCGACAGCGTCGGCGGCGCAAGACAGGCCCTCCGCCGCCACCTCGGCGACCACGTCGACGTCGGCAACACCCAGGTCCGCGTCGACATCTCCCACGCCTCCAACGGCTGGGAACGCTCCCTCCTCGAAACCGTCCAACAAATCGGCCGGTTCACCGAGCAAATGACCGCCCAACTCGCCGCCGTACCGTAACCAGTCCCCGCACATCGTCATTCCGGCGCAGAGCTTGCCCCGTACCCCGATACAGGGCCGGAATCCAGTCTTTGTCCCCTGCAATCCGGGCTTGTAACGGCGGACAGACCAACAACGTCTGTCATTCCGAACGCAGCGAAGCGAAGTGAGGAATCTAAGGTCATTGTTCTCAAGGACGGGCCTCGTAGTTGAACGAACACCGCGACAGGACGGAATAACATCGTAGATTCCTCCCTACGGTCGGAATGACAGGTTATCAGGCTGGTTTCGCAAGGCCCTACTAAAGAACTTCACTCCTCCCTCTGTGCCCTCTGCGTTCTCTGTGGTGAATCTCCCTCCCACCGGAAACACGTCTGTAACAACTACCCGCTATCATCCCTAACCGGCTGGGCGGCTCCGCGGCACTCGCCCGCGTCCGCACGAAACAAACAAGGGGATGGAAACATGGAACTGGATTCCGGTCACACAGCCTGGATGCTGACGGCCTCCGCTCTGGTGCTCCTCATGACGCCCGGGCTGGCCTTCTTCTACGGAGGACTCGTCCGCGCCAGGAACGTCATAAGCACGCTCATGTACAGCTTCATGGCAATGGCAGTCGTGAGCATAGTCTGGGTGCTGTGGGGCTACAGCCTCGCATTCGGCGAAGGAAGTGCCTTCATTGGCGACCTGAGCTTCTTCGGCCTGTCAGGCATAGACATCAATGATCTGGAGGACAACGGCATCCCCACACTGCTGTTCGTCATCTTCCAGATGATGTTCGCCATCATCACGCCCGCCCTCATCACGGGAGCCTTCGTCGAGCGCTTCAAGTTCACGACCTACCTCGTCTTCCTCGTCGTCTGGGTCACCATCGTCTACGCCCCCGTCGCCCACTGGGTCTGGGGCGGCGGTTGGATCGGCGACGTTGGCGACGGCGCTCTCGACTTCGCGGGCGGCACCGTCGTCCACATAAACGCCGGTGTGGCTGCCGTCGCGGCTGCCTGGCTAATCGGAAAGCGGCGCGACCCCGGCGCTGAGCCGCACAACGTCCCATACGTCATACTTGGAGCGGCCCTGCTCTGGTTCGGATGGTTCGGCTTCAACGCCGGCTCCGGCCTCGCGGCGGACGGGTTGGACGTAAGTGCCTTCCTCGTCACCAACACCGCCGCAGCCGCAGCCGCCCTCACGTGGGGCGTCATATCCCAGATACAGACCGGCCGCATGAGCGCAGTCGGCGTGGCGTCCGGCGCAGTCGCGGGCTTGGTCGCGATCACGCCGGCCGCCGGTTATGTCGGCGTCTACGGCGCACTCGCCATAGGCGCGGGAGCCGGACTGCTCTGCTACATAGCCGTCTACCTTCGCACCAAGGTCGAAATCGACGACGCCCTTGAGGTCTTCGCCGTACACGGAATCGGCGGCATCTGGGGCGCAATCGCAACCGGCATCTTCGCCGTAGCTGCCATCGGCGGCACGGCCGGACTCATCGACGGCAACGCCGGACAGCTTGTTACCCAGGTCGTCGCCGTCATCGCAACCATGGTCTACTCATTCGTCGTCACCCTAATCATTCTCAAGGTGCTCGACCTCATCCCGGGGCTCGGCATCAGGGTGTCCGACGACGACGAGGCCGTGGGCCTCGACCTCTCCGCCCACGGCGAGAGAGCATTCGTCAGCGACGGCGCCGACTAACCAGCAAACCATGCGCCATTCATACGAAAATAACCCCCGCCAACCCCTCGTAGGGGCGATTCGCGAATCGCCCCTGCCCGTACCCCCATGCGGGGCGACAATCCAATCCCCTCTCCCGTCGTGGGAGAGGACTAGAGCCTGCCCCGTACTCGATACGGGGGTGAGGGTTTCGTGAAAGCTCTCATCGTACCCCAACACGGGCGGGGGTCCCCCCACAGGGACCACTCCTGAAAACTGAGGTGAATCTCCAATGCTGAAGATAGAAGCAATCGTCCGACCGGAGCGCATCCACGCGGTGACCGACGCCTTGGAAGAGGCCGGATGCGGCGGCTTCCACTACCTGAACGTAACCGGACAGGGGAAGCAGAGAGGAGTCGAGGTCTTCACCGGCCGAGGAGCGCAGATGGTCCGCGCCGCCGGCTCCAAGACCCTCGTCGTCACCGTCATCCCCGAGTCCCTCAAGGACGCCGCCGTCAACGCCATCATCGAAGCCGCCAGGAGCCCCGGCGACGGCCGCATCGGCGACGGCAAGATCATCGTCTCCCGAGTCGAAGACGTCATCCGCGTCCGCACAGGAGAACACGGCGAGGCCGCCCTCTAGCCACGCCTTCACCGTCCTCCCACAAATCTCCGCCTCCACACCAACCGCCGCATGGGCGACCCTCGCCGGTCGCCCTTCGCATTACCCCCTCTCCCGTCGCGGGAGAGGGCTGGGGTGAGGGCAAAAGGCCGGGCATGTAAGCTTCCTCGCTCCCACGCCTTCGCACCCCCACCGTCATTCCCGCGAAAGCGGGAATCCAGAGGAGCAGGGGATGGAGCCACGTCGGGCACCCCTTTACTGTAACTAGCACTCAATCTGAGTCCGCCCCAACGTCACCCCCGCCCCGTTCATGCTTCGACAGGCTCAGCATGAACCACCACCTCGCCCACCTCGCATTTGACGAACACGAACATATAATCTACCATGGCTTCACATAACCCGCTATAGAGAGTTGACCGAAAACACCCAATGTCCCATTTTGTCCCGCAATGTCCCTCAAAAAATACCCCCAACAACCTCCTCTCCCGTCGCGGGAGAGAGATGGAGCCTGCCCCGTACTCGATACGGGGGCTGGGGTGAGGGTGATGTCCCATCGCTGAAGAGACACGGGAAATGCAACAAAATGTAACGCCATGCAACAAAAACAAGACTTTCACCTACTTCCGCGATCTCCGCGCCCTCTGCGGTGAATCCCCAGCACCCAGCCCCTAGCCCCCGGAACCCTTCCGACTCAGGAACTCATCGAACCCCTCGCGCACCGGCGGCGGCTTCAGCGCGTCCGCTTGAGCCTCCAACTCGTTCGCCTGCATCTCCCGCCACGACGCCCCCACATCCTTGATCATCAACTCCTTGATCCCTTTCACGATGCGCGTGTCGTTCGCCGCTATCGTCCGTGCGATCTCCATCGCCTTCGGCATCAGCAGGTCCGGCGCGACCAGGTGATTCACCAGCCCGATCTCCATCGCCTCGCGCGCCTTCACCACGCGCCCCGTGAACAGCAGCTCCTTCGCCTTCGGCCACCCGATCTGCATCGGCAGGTTCCAAGTCGAGTTCACCCGCCCGTACGCCGCCGCCAGGAACCGGAAGCTCGCGTTGTCCGACCCGACCCGGATGTCCATGCTCGCCGCGATCACCGCGCCCCCGCCGTAGGCCAGCCCGTTGATAGCCCCTATCGTCGGCTTCGAGCACGTAGCCAGGTGCCACATGTGCCGCGCCCTGTCCGGATCGCCGTCCTGCGAACCCGTCTCCTCCGCGATCCGCGCCATCTCCTTGATGTCCGCCCCCGCCGAGAACGCCCGCTCCCCCGCACCCGTAACGACGATCGCCGCGATGGAATCGTCCTCCTCCAGCTCGCTGACCGCCGCGTCGATCTCCCGGTACATCGCCCGGTTCAGCGCATTCAGCACCCTCGGCCGGTTCAAGGTAATCGTCCCAACGCCACCATCCCTCTCCAACACGATAAACTCATACGACACGATACTCACTCCTCCATTGCCCTATGCTCAGCCGACCATTCCCGTCATTCCCGCGAAGGTTCTCCCCTCAGGTATCCCTGCCAATCACAAGCACCTGTCATTCCGAACGTAGCGAAGCGCAGTGAGGAATCTAAGAACTCCGCCTCGTAAAACCAGCCCCATAAGCAAATCAACCCACCCTCTGCCCTCTGTGATCTCTGCGATCTCTGCGGTGAATTCTTACTCCCCCCTCCACACCTCATACGGATTCTCCCGATTCTCCATCGGAAAATACACTCTTGCTCCCAGCCGGTGCGACTCATGCACCGCCATGATCATCTCCAGCGCCGCCCTCGCGTCCTTCCCGCTCGAGCTGATCACCACGTCGCTGTCCTCCTCCACAGCCCGGATCAGCTCATCCACGATGACCCTGTTGCTCAACGCCGTCGATGACACCCCGCGCTCCCGCTGCTCCCTCTCCCACTCCTCGATGACGACCGGCATCCACTCGTCGTCCGTCCCCGGAATACACCTGCTGTGAGGATAGACGAACATGTTCCCCGACGGTGAGTTCCGCACCGATATGATGCCTTGCGTCCCATACGCCTCGAACCCAAACAGGCTGCTGCTCCCGTCAGGCGGCATCTCGACCGGCTGCGACTCGAACGTGGCGATAACACCGTTCTTGAAGCCATACGTCGCGAACACCGCGTTCCCCGCGATCAGCCCGATCTCCTCGGGCCCCTCCCTGACATCGGCCACCGTCACGTCTCGACCGTCCTGCGTCACACGCCCGTTCGCCCACACGACATCCGAGCCTGCAACGTACCTCATGCTGTCCATCATGTGGGTGCCCAGCACCATCAGGTCCTCCGCGCCGGATCGGTGGTCGCACTTCCCCATGGCCCGGAGCGACTGCAGATCCCCGATAACCCCCTCTTCCACCATCTCCTTGGTACGCTGCTCATACGGGTTCGCCCGTCGATGCGCCACCGCCAAACGCGTTCCCGACCGCTCGCACGCCTCCAGCATCGCGTCCGCCTCTGCCAGAGTAGCCGCGAGTGGCTTCTCGCAGAAGATACCCCTGACTCCCGCTTCCGCCGCCGCGATCACCATCTCCGCGTGACACCCGACCCAGCGAGGACACACGGCAACGAAGTCGAGCCGCTCACGCTCCAGCATCTCGCGGTAGTCACCGTACATCGACTCCGCCCCCGTCCGAGCACCAGCGTCCCGCAGCCCGTCAGCATCGTCATCCGCCACAGCCACGAACTCCACCCCCGGCACGTCGACGAACGCCACATCCAGCCCGTGACCCCAGTTCCCGCGTCCCGTCCTCCCAATCGCCCCAGCCCTATACCGCGCCATATCTCCCTCCAATCGCCTCTTTCTTCACTCCCCAACAATACAATCACACATAACCCCAAGCCTGTTATTCCGAACGAAGCGCAGCGAAGTGAGGAATCTAGAGTCCTCGCCTTCCAAGACACGCCCTCTACGCAATACGCACTACTTTCTACTCTCTTCCCTCCGTGATCTCTGTGCCCTCTGTGGTTAGACCTACCCCCTCCCGTTCGCGTGAGAGGACCTGCCCCGTACTCGATACGGGGGTTGGGGTGAGGGTGAGACGCCCACCACGCTCCCTGTACTTCGGCCTACCTCACTCCACCCAAAACGAGTACAGACTCGCGTCCTTGAGGTGGAACCTCAACCTCACCGGCTTCCTCAGCCTCGACTTGTAGGCCCTCGTCTCGACGCCGATGTCGGCGGGAGTGTCGGTGGCGTGTACGAGGTCCCTGCCACCACTCCACTTAACCGTGCAGTCCGTCGAATCGGTCGAGATGGGCACACAGTCCCCCCGCGAGTAGCCTTCGATCGACTGGCCTCTGTGGTCGAGCACATCCACCTCGACCCTGCCCCGCGTGCTATCGACATTCAGGTGCAGCGTCGTGCCAAGGAACGTCAGCGGCTCGGTAGTCAACGTGCCCTCGCTCGCCTTGGGTCTAACGGCCGCGAAACCGTCACGCCGCAGCTTGGCAATGCCCACCCCGTAAGCCCGTCTCTCACCGTCGATCACCCTGCCGGGCCAGTCCTTGACCGACCCCCTGCCCCCGTCCGCTGCCTTGATGTTGTGGGGGATGTTCGCCCCCGAGTAGTACATCCAGAGCTCGTCCCCCACCGGAATCAGGTTGCAGGCTCCAGCCCATCCCGAGTCCCATTCCCCGGCATCTCCCGTTTCGAGATACGTCTCGTTCCCGAAGGGCTTGCTCCACGTGATCCCGTTCCGGCTCATGGCCAGTAGCGAGTCGCGCGATTGGTCCGCGAACTCCACCACGTCGTTGTGGTACACCCAGATGAAGCCGACGTAGATGCCCTCGTACTTCGCCACGGTCATGCGGTAGTACTCGATCTCGACCGCGTCCGTTTCCTCCGGCTGGACGGCCAGCACCGGCGGCCCCCAGTTGACGAAGTCGTCGCTCGCCACCCACGCCGATGTCCTCCTGTCAGGATCGAAGAAGTAGACGTTGGGACGCATGTACGCCACGTACTTGCCGTGATTCTCGTCCCAGCCCAGCACGAACTGGCCGTCCGTCAGCCCATTGCGAAAGTCGATGACCGGATTCCGCTTATCGGGAGTCCAGTGCACTCCGTCGGGAGAGTACGCCACGAAGTGTCCCTTGCCGCCCCACGGCGCGTCGGGGTCCCTCGACGAGTGCCAGTACATCGCCTTGTACCGCTTCGACGGGTCATCCTCCCGCGCGTCCTTGATGACGCTGAAATTCCGTCCCGGACTTACGAGGTTGTTGTCGGTCGATCCGTCGTACTCGCGAATCCCCCGGCTCGGCTTCTTCCAGTGGACGCCGTCCTCCGACGTGGCATAAGCGACCCCGCCTCTCGTGTCGTACCACGCCTTGAACAGACCTTCTTCCTTGTCATAGTGCAGTGAGTTGCCGATAATGCTCGCTACCCCGACTTCCCACGCCTCCGTTCCCTCCAACACCGGGCCAGCCGGTTTGTCGGGCCGCTGCATCGCTATCTCAACACCGTCGAGGTTGTCTATGAGCAGATCATCCAGAAAAAGCTGTCGTTCTGGCCCGATATGTACCGTCATGGTCGGCAACTCCTCAGGTTGAACAGTCTGCCTGTTACTTGGAGCCTAGCGCCTCTGCAAGCCGCGGGTCGAAGACTTTCTTGAGTTTGGGAAGGAGATCGAGCATCCATGCTCTGGTCTCCTCCAGCTCCTCAGGAGGATCGTCTATGGACCCGGCTTTCCTGATGTTTATGGTGGAGAAGGTGAACGTGTCGTGCCTGTCCCAGTGCCATTCCGAGTCAGCGTCGACATCGATGCTCGATTCGAGATCGTCCCGTTCGGCCGCCAACTCGTCAAATATCCGATTGTTACGCTCAACACTGTCCCACGTTCGAACATGGAGGGATACCCATGCACGATTCTTCCAGAAGCTGACCGCATAGCCTGTATCTTCGTCGAACCCAGAGGAAAAAAGTCGACCAGTGTGGTCAAAGTAATCAACCGCCTTATCGGCAAAGTCGTCTCCGAGCAGCTTAGTAATAAGCGGTTGGAAGAACTCGTAGTACTTCCGCTTGGTCGCGGGCATCTCTCCCGACGGGAGTGTCACATCCTTGTTCCAGCCGCCGGGATAGACCACCCGTCGAAACCGCGGCTCCAGACAGTCGTTGCCAGCTTTCTTGAAGACCTCGACCTTTACCCCGAAGAAGCTGATGTTCTCCGTCGTCCACTCATTGAGCCGGTGCAGTGCCTGGGCATGTTCATAGCAGAACTCCGGCGCGACCCATACTGCGACCTTGGCGTCACATCCGGTCGCATAGGTGAGCAACTGGCCGAGATGGTGAAGGTCGGTCTCTTCCAACTGGTTTTCGATGGCAACTTTCACTCCATCGTCAGCATCTTTTGCCAGAATATCCAGAGAGAACGGGCCCACCGGCACTTCCGTCCCGACCGGTTCCAGTTTCATTCCGGTCGCATCGCTCAGCAGGTGGAGATTCTTGGCGAGCCAAGGGGTGAACTTGTGCGCCTCGTGCTCCCACTTAGTGCGTACTTCCACTTGCTCGATCTCTTCTTCGGGTGTGGCCATGAATGTTTTTTCTCCTCACTTCCCGGTGTCCCCGGGTTGAATTACGAAGTCGCGGCGGTCTCGGTACAACAGCGCACGGTTAAGCACATCGTCGTATTCCTCCAGATTGATGTTGGAACACTCAGACATGATCCAGTACTTGTGCTCGCCCAGAAAGAGGTATCTCCGTCTCTGGCCGAAGAACTCGCACTCAACGCCCTCTCCTCGCGCGATTCGCTCACAGAACGCGGCCAGCAAGTCCTCTTGGCCGTCCTTCTTGATTACGACATACTCATGTGGCCACGTATCCCTGTACGTAACCGCCTCGCGCCATGTGGCACGGCGTATCAGCGTCATGATGTCATCAGCAATTGTTTCCAATGTCAAACCTCCTTATCGGTTATCCAACCCTCACCGCCACCACCCTGTCCAGCCTCGCGTGGTCTCTAACAACCCCAATTTCACCGTCTGGAAAAAACCGCCCCACGAGCCTCTCCACCGCGTCCAGCCGCCGAGGATCGATCTCCAACGCCAGTAGCCCACCCGGCTTCACATACTCTCGCGCTCCCACGATCAGCCTGCTCAGCACGTCCATCCCGTCCTGTCTGGCGACCAGCGCCACACTCGGCTCCCGCCGAACGTCCGACGGAAGATATACCGCCTCGTCGTCGCTCAGATAGGGCGGATTGGATACCACCACGTCCACAGGCCCGTCCAGCGCCTCGAACAGGTCGCCATTCTGCAGGCGGACCCGCCCCTCTAGTCCGTGCTTCCGAACGTTCTCACCCGCCACGCGCAGCGCCTCTCCGCTCACGTCCGTCGCATAAACCGTCGCGTTCGGCAGGTGGATGCCCAGCGCGACCGCTATACATCCGCTCCCAGTGCCAATGTCCGCGATCGTCAGGGCATCTTCGCCCCGACTCCGCGCATACGACAACACCGCCTCGACCAGGAACTCCGTCTCCTGCCGAGGCACCAACACATCCGGCGTCACAACGAAATCGAGGCCGTAGAACTCCCGATGCCCTGTGATGTAAGAGAGAGGCTCACCACCTAGTCGACGCTCAACCGTGCGCCCGAACGCCTCTGCGTCCTCATCGCTCAGTTCACGGTCCGGGGAGGCGTGGAAGGTCGCTCGGTCTATGCCAAGTGTGTTGCGGAGAAGTACCTGCGCCTCGATGCCCGCGTCGGGGATGTTGGCAAGTTCAAGCCGCTTGCGGGAGCGCTCCCAGGCCTCCCGCAGCCTCATGCGCCGAAGCTCTCCAGGTTCCGGGCCTGCTCAGCCTCGACAAGGCGATGGAGGATGTCGTCGATATCGCCGTCCAGCACCGCTTCGAGGTTGTGGCGCGTGAAGCCTACCCGGTGATCGGTGACGCGGTCCTGTGGGAAGTTGTACGTCCGTACCCGGCCCGAACGGTCGCCCGTGCCGACCTGCGACCTCCTGTCCTCCGAAATCTCCGCCTGCTGCCGCTCCACCTCCTGCGCCAGCAGCCTGGACCGGAGCACGGACAAAGCTTTTTCCTTGTTCTTGAGCTGCGACCGCTCGTCCTGGCACTGGACTACCATGCCCGAGGGCTTGTGGGTGATGCGGATCGCCGTCGCGTTCTTCTGCACGCTCTGCCCGCCGTGCCCGCCCGCCAGGAAGACGTCGATCTCAAGGTCGTCCGGGTCGATCTGGACATCGATCTCTTCCGCCTCCGGCAGCACCGCGACCGTCGCCGCCGACGTGTGAATCCGCCCGCTCGACTCGGTCACCGGCACGCGTTGCACACGGTGCGTGCCGCTCTCGTGTTTGAGTTGGCTATACGCCCCGTTCCCGTCGATCTGGAATACGATCTCCCGGATGCTGCCTAGCCCCGTCTCCGTGCTGCTGATGACCTCCACGCCCCAGCTATGGCGCTGCGCGTACCGCGTGTACATCCTGTACATCTCAGCGGCGAATAGGCCCGCCTCCTCGCCCCCTGTCCCGGCTCGCACCTCGACGATTACGCCCTTCTCGTCGTTCGGGTCCTTCGGGATCAGCGCTATGCGAAGGTCGTGCTCGATTTCCTCCTGCCGCCCCTCCAGTCCCTCGATCTCCTCGCGGGCCAGCGCGGCCATCTGCCGGTCGTTCTCCTCCCGGATCAGGGTATGAGCATCCTCCAGTTCGCCGATGATGCCCCGATACTCACGGAACAGCGCCACGATGTGCCTCAGTGAACTGTGCTCCTTGATGATCCCCTGAAGCTGCGAGTACTCCCCCGCGATCTCCGGGTCCGCCATCTGCTGCTCCAACTCCTCGGAGCGACGCTCCACCGAAGCAAGCTTGTCCAGCACAACTTTGTCCAACATCGGAAATCAATACCTCGTTACCCAAACTCCCGAACACGAACACCACCCATACAGCATAGCAAACCCCCGGCATCCGCATCCCCTCGACACTGCCTACGGGCTACTTCCTACTTTCCGCCCTAGCCTTTATCATACGCACACCCCATCAGGAGGCCATCCCATGACCCTCACGACAGCCCGCATCCCAAAGGCCACCGCAGCCGATGTCGAGCTCGACGATTGGACACTCCCTGACGAAGCAATCGTCGACGGCAACCCCGTCGCCAAGGGCAAGCTGCTCTGGCAGTCCGACGACAAGCGACTCGCCAACGGCGTCTGGTCGTGCGAGCCCGGCTCCTTCAACTGGGAGTACACCTGGGACGAGACCATCTACTTCATCGAGGGCGAGGCCGTCATCACAGATCAGGACGGCAATACCGCAACCTACCGCGCCGGAGACCTCTTCTTCGTCCCCATAGGCACGAAGACCCACTGGAAAGTCGTCGCTCCCGTCCGCAAGGTCTTCCACTTCCGCTCCGACGATCCGGTAGAACTCTAGGCGGAGAGAGATGAGGCGCGAGTAACGAATGGTCATGTCGTTGCCCGTCCGCTTCGACCCGATTAGGTTCTCAGAAATTGGAAGGTCACGCGCCTTCCTTTCTTCCTCCTGCCGATGGAGACCTTGGGGTATCTCGGCGGTCGAGGGGATATCCAAGGTGTGATTCAACCTGCCCCAGCCCATCTGGGTTCCGGCCTTCGCCGGAATGACGGTAACGGGCAAAGGAGGGGCCTTCACCCTCACCCCAGCCCCTGTATCGGGGTACAGGGCAGGCTCTCTCCCACGACCGGAGGGGGCCAATAGCCTTCTGTGGGGCGTGTCGCAATCGGGGGTGATTTTGTGGATAATGGGGCATCCGAGATGAACCTTTTGAGGGGGAGGTCCTATCATGGTTATGGGAAAGGCGGCGCTATTCGTCGAGCCGTACCACTTCGAAATTACGGAACTGCCGGCAGTGCCGGTCGAGGCGGGCGGCATTCGCGTCAAGATAACGACAGGAGGCATTTGTGGCTCGGACTTGCACTTCTGGCGAGGTGAGATCAAGCCGATCGTGGCGGGAGCGCCGGGGCCGGTGATCCTGGGGCACGAGATGGCGGGCGTTGTCGACGCGATGGCGTCGGACATCTCGACCGACTCGATGGGACGACCGCTGAAGGAGGGGGACCGCATCGTATTCTGCTACTTCTTCCCCTGTCACCGGTGCTACAACTGCCTGCGTGGGGAGTTGAACCACTGCCCCGACAGGTTCCGGTTCCGCGCATCGGTGGAGGAGTACCCATACTGCAATGGCGGATTCTCGGACTACTACTATCTCTTCCCGGGGCACTACGTGTTCAAGGTGCCGGACGGGCTTTCGGATGAGGCGGTCGCGGGGGTGAACTGCGCTGTCTCGCAGGTAATCGAGGGATGGAGACTGGCCAACCTGCAGATGGGCGACAGCGTTGTCGTGCAGGGCGCGGGCGGACTTGGGATCAGCGCGGCGGCTGCGGCCAAGGACCGCGGGGCCTCGCAGGTCATCGTCATCGACGGACAGCCGGGGCGACTTGAGCTTGCGCGTCAGAGCGGCGCGGACGTCACCATCGACCTGAACGAGTACGACACGGCCGAGGCGCGGGTCGAGCGCGTGAAGGAACTCACGGAAGGACGCGGCGCGGACATCGTTATGGAGGTCGTCGGGTACCCGCAGGTTATCAACGAGGGAATCGACATGGTGCGGCGTGGGGGCGCATACGTCGAGATCGGCAACATCTGGCCCAACAGCATGGTGACGCTGGACATGGCGAAGGTGCTGTGGGGGCAGGTTCGGATTATTCCCGTGACGCATTACCACCCGTCGACGCTGCCGGTTGCGCTGGACTTCCTCGTACGGACGAAGGACCGTTTCCCGCTGACGAACGTCATGTCGCACAGCTTCCAGCTGGAGGATATCGGGAAGGCGTTCGAGCAGTGCGAGTGGCTGGGCAAAGAAGAGGGCACGTCGATCACGAGGGCGTTCATCACCCCGTAGCGAGGGGACCGCTTGAGAGACCCCAGACGGAATCCCGTTCCGGCGAGATATCGCTACCCGCGCAGGGCTGATCCCGGAGCTGTCGCGAAGCGCCGCCGATGGATTGCCATTGCCGCAGGGGCGTTGGCGCTCGTCATCCTTGCCGTGGTGGGCGTGGTTTTCGTGCTCCGGGACTCCGCGCCGCCGATAGACCCAGCAGAGCGGTCTGCGGTGGTGTCGTTCACGCAGGGCGTGCTGGACGTCGAGGGTAGGCGTCAGGCTGTAGCCACCGAGTTCGACGGCGTGGGCAGGGATATCAGGACGACGGAGTTCGCCATCGTGTTCAGCACCCTTGAGAGTGTGATCCCGAAGCAGGAGGGGCTCGCCCAAGAGGTGCGTGGGATCGACTCTCCAAGCAACCTGACGGCCCTGGCCCAAACGCTGTTTGCCGACGCCTACGAGCAAGAACTTGAGGGTTACAGGATGCTGAACAGGGTGGCCGGACAGGCCCAAGCGACCTTCCCCGACAGCACGGCGCGGCGTTTGCGCCGATTCGATGGATACGCGGCGGCGGTCAATCGACTGGACAAGGCGGAGCGCTCCCGCGCCAGGGCGTTCGAGGAGTTGGAAGAGTTGCTGGACCGGGTGGGAACATCGCTGGAAGAGGTGCGCGGGACGAACGAATACTAGACAACACATTCCGGACTAATTCAGGATTCCCGCCCCGTATCGTAGTACGGGGTGACGTTCTTTCACAGGAATGACGGATACGGCAGGTCAGGCTACATTATGAGGATCGGGAATAGTCATCCTCCCTTATCGTCGGTCCGTTAGCGAGGTAATCAACGCGAATTGCGATGACGGAGCGGAGGTGAGATGAATCCGCGAGCATATCCGCGAGGGCCGAGGTACCGCGTGGGACAGCGTCCCAAACCCGCGGAGACCCGGCGCGGCAGGCGGCCGAGGTTGGTCATCGCGGGCGCGGCGGGGGCGCTTGTGGTGGCGGGCGCGGTGCTGGCTGTGGTGCTTCTGACGACATCCGATGACTCAACCGAGATGGAAGAGCCGGACAACTCGACGGCCATGAACGCCGCGAGACCGCGAGATTTCGTTCCAACCGCGACCCCCTTGCCTACTCCGATACCGACGGCCACTCCGAAACCGATTCCCACGGCGGACCCCTCGCTGACGATTGAAGAGATCTCGAGCATCATCGCATTTGGGAACAGCATAATGTTCCTCGAGATGAGGCAGCGGAACCTCATCAGAGAGTATCGAATCTACAATATCGACTTCCTGACACGGTGGATCGGTGAGAACTACGCCGGAGCCGAGGCCCTGCTGGAGCGGCAGCGCAGGATTCTGAACGACCTCCGTGACATCGAGGCGCCGGACATCGAGGGTGCGGCCGAGGCGCTCTCGCTCTACGAGGAGTCGATGGAGCAAGGCGAGCAGGCTTTCCGGCGACTCTTGACCGCGTTGGAGCCGCTGAACGAGGCGGGGATTTCGGTTGTGGCGGGGATCAGGACGGGAATGCTGCCGAACATCGGGACCAACGAACTGCTTTCGAGATCGGCCATGACCCGTCTCGACGCGCGCGGACGGCTGGAGGTGCTGGTCAACCGCACGGGGTTGGTGCTCGGTGACGTTGAGAGCACCCGGAGCGGTGCTTCCGAGGACCTGTGAGGGGACACCCTCACCCCAGGCGTCTGCCACGACGGGGAGGGAGATTCACCACAGAGATCACAGAGTGGAGAGAATGGTCGGGCTATCTCTGCTCGCCGAAGACGCTGCGGAAGACGTCGGCGATCTCTCCGACGGTGGCGTAGGACTCGACGCATTCGAGGATGGCCGGGACGGTGTTGTCTGTGCCGACGGCGACGGCACGTAGGCGCTGAAGCGCAGCGGCGGTCTTGGCCTCGTCGCGCTCGTGGCGGACTCGCTGGACGCGCTCGATCTGCTTGCGGACCGCCTCGGGGTCGATGCGCTGGAACTGCTGGATGGGCGGGTCCTCGGTCGCGAACTGGTTCACTCCGACGACGACACGGTCCCGCTCCTCGATCTCGCGCTGGAGCTTGAAGGCGCTCTCGTGGATCTCGTCGGTCTGGTAGCCGGACTCCAGCGCGGTCACCGCCCCGCCCTGCCGGTCGATCTCGGCGATGTAGTCGAAGGCGGCCTTCTCCAGGCTGTCCGTGAGGCTCTCGACGTAGTACGAGCCGGCGAGGGGGTCGACGGTGTCGGTGACGCCGCTCTCGTGGGCGAGTATCTGCTGGGTGCGGAGGGATATCTGGGCGGACTCCTCGGTCGGGAGGCCGAGGGCCTCGTCGCGGGAGTTGACGTGGAGTGACTGGGTGCCTCCGAGCACGGCGGCCAATGCCTGCACGGTGGTGCGGATGACGTTGTTGTCAGGTTGCTGTGCAGTAAGGGTGACCCCTGCCGTCTGGGTGTGGAAGCGGAGTCGCCATGAGCGCGGATCGCGGGCGTGGAAGCGCTCCCGCATGATCTTGGCCCACATCCGGCGGGCGGCGCGAAACTTGGCGACCTCTTCGAGGAGGTTGTTCTGCGAGGCGAAGAAGAACGACAGGCGCGAGGCGAAGCCGTCGACCTCGAGCCCGGCGTCGATGGCGGCCTGCACGTAGGCGATGCCGTTGGCGAAGGTGAAAGCGAGCTCCTGCACGGCGGTGGCACCGGCCTCGCGCATGTGGTAGCCGCTGATGCTGATGGTGTTCCAGCTTGGGACGTGCTCGGAGCAATACTTGAACACGTCGGTGACGAGGCGCATGGAGTGCCTCGGCGGGTAGATGTGAGTCCCGCGCGCGATGTACTCCTTGAGGATGTCGTTCTGCAGCGTGCCGTTGAGCTGCGACGGGTCGACGCCCTGCTTCTTGCCAACGGCGATGTAGAGCGACAGGAGGATGGAGGCCGTGGCGTTGATGGTCATCGAGGTGCTGACCTTGTCGAGGGGGATGCCCTCGAAGAGCACCTCCATGTCGGCGAGGCTGGAGATGGGGACGCCCGCGCGACCGACCTCGCCCATTGCGAGGGGATGGTCGGAGTCGTAGCCGGTCTGCGTCGGGAGGTCGAAGGCGACGCTGAGGCCGGTCTGCCCGTGTTCGAGGAGGTAGCGGTACCGTGCGTTCGACTCCTCAGGCGAGGCGAAGCCGGAGTACTGGCGCATGGTCCACACGCGCCCGCGGTACATGTTGGGCTGGACGCCGCGAGTGTAGGGGTACTCACCGGGGTAACCGAGGGCGTCGGCGTAGTCGAAGCTCTTGAGGTCCTCGGGCGTGTAGACGGTATCGACCTCGATGCCGGAGTCGGTCTCGAAGCGGTCGCGGCGTTCACCGAACCGCTTCCTTACGGGCTCGAAGGTGCTTTCGTTCCATTCCTGTTTGTTGGTGGATGACATGGCGTTTGTGTGGTTAGGGTGGGTCTGATGTAGTTGGTTGACGAGGACAATTATATCAAGCTGAGGCGCTCTGGATTCCCGCTTTTGCGGGAATGACGGTGGGGGTTTAGGGATAGCTTGCAGCCGGGCGGTTGCAGGTTGAAGGGACTCGGTGGTCGGGGTGACTGGACTCGAACCAGCGACCCCCTGCACCCCATGCAGGTGCGCTACCAAACTGCGCCACACCCCGACCTGTAGCTAGGTTAGCATAGGGGGTTAGGGCGTTCAAGCAGGCCAGTTCCGCATCGCCGTCCAGAGGTCGTCGTCGATGGCGATGTCGAGGGCGGCGAGGGCGTTGTCGACCTGGTCGGAGTTGCGAGCGCCGACGAGAATGGCCGTGACGGCGGGGTGGCGCATGGCCCACGCGAGGGCTAGGCGGACCATCGACGTGCCGGATCGCTCGGCCTGCTCGCGGAGAAGCTCGACGACCTGGAAGTTCCGGTCGGAGAAGTAAATGTCCGCGTGGGCGGGCACGATGTGGTATCGGGAGCCCTTGGGGAACTGGGAGCGGTCTGGCGTGTACTTGCCGGTGAGGAAGCCCGCGCCGAGGGGGCTGTAGGAGGTCACGGCGATTTCCTCGCGCTCGCAGATGGGGAAGATGTCCTCGTCGGCGTCGGGGAGGGCGAGGCTGTACGGTGGCTGGATGACGTCGAAGCGGCTCAGGCCGTGCGCGGCGCTTGCTTCAAGGGCCTCGCTGAGCTGATCGGCGGAGAAGTTGCTGCACCCGATGGCGCGGGTACGGCCTGCGGCGACCTCCTCGGACATTGCGGCGAGAGTCTCCGCTATTGGGGTGTCGTCGGGGTTGTGCAGCTTGTACATGTCCACGTTGTCGACGCCCAGGCGTTCGAGGCTTGCAGCCAGGGCCACCCCGATGTTTTCAGGGTCATTGCCGGTGCCGACCTTTGTGCAGAGGGTGATCTCGTCGCGGCACCCGCGGGCGCGCAGCCAGCTTCCGATGATCCTCTCGGACGAGCTCATTTCGGTGGTCGCCTCGCGAACGTCGTCGGTGCCGTACATCCTCTTGCGCCCGGCGTGCGACTGTCCGCCGCCATAGACCTCTCCCGTATCGAAGAAGGTGATGCCGTTCTCCACGGCGTAGTCCATGACGCGCCACGAGGCGTCCTCGTCGATCTCGCGACCCCAGTTGCCGGTGCCCAGTCCGAGGGGGCTGACGGTAACGTCGGAGCGTCCAAGCTTGCGGGGGTTCATGCTGCGCCTCCTCGTATGCGTTGCCTGTCCTTCTCGGTCATGAGGGCGGTGATCTTCTCGATGATCTCGCCGGTGGACTCCTCGATGGTGGCGGAGCTGGTGTCGAGTCGATTTTTGTGTAGAAGCAGGGAGTCGGCGAACTCCTGCTCGTAGCGTTCGAGGACGCGCTCGACATCGGCATCCTGCAGAGCGCCGTTTAGGTGGGGGTTGTCGTTCATGCGTTGGCGAATGGCCTCGGGTGAGGCGGTGACGAGCACAAGGATGGTGTCGGGGGCCATCTCAAGTATCTGCTTTTCGTACTGGCGATTGGAGGCGCGGCGGTCGGCGTACTGGCCGTCCCCGCCGTAGTCGAAATAGATGGGGCCGAGGACGCCCTCGTCGATGTGCGCTCCCACCATGATGTGGTCGTCCTGCCCATAGAAGGACGGGTGCAGGTGGTACTGGAGGTGGTAGCGTTGGAGCATCTCCTTGAGCTTGGGGGAGAGCGCCATGATCTGTTCCTGCTCGTCGTGGGAGAGGCCGGTGCGGGTGTAGTCGCCGTCCTTGGCGTCGGGGTAGCACTCGACGACGCTTGCCACCTCGTCGGGCGCTGGCGGGGAGAAGTTGCTGACGTGGGGGAGCTTCCAGTGGTCGTGGTACTCGTTGGGGCCCCACCTGCCGCCCTCCATGTTGGCAGCGCCCCACTCGCCGAAGGCCTGGGACAGCGTCGTGGTGCCCGAATACTCGCAACCGGCAATGATGAGGCGCATGGAACCCTCCGTATGGTGGCGTGTCGGCGGTATCTTATACCGGGCGGGTGCTGGGTGCTAGGTGCTCGGTTGCGTAAGGAGGAGAAAGTAGAGAGTATTGCGTAGCCGGGCGCTACACATACCTACTTTGCGCGCCGTCGACGACTATGCAGGCGCCGGTGATGAGGTCGGCGCGTTCGGATGCGAGGAAGGCGGTGAGGTCGCCGACGGGTTCGGGCCAGCCGAACTTGCCGAGCGGCAGGTTGCGGTCTATGAAGTCAGCCACCACGTCGGGCGGGTTTTCATTTTGGAAGCGCTCCCACGAGCCGCCCTCGTGGAGAATGGAGCCGGGGGCGATGCTGTTGACGAGGACGCCGTCGGTGACGAGTGTGCTTGCGACTTGTTTCGTGGCGGCGATGAGGGCGGCCTTCGCAGTCATGTAGCCGAGGTTCCCGCCCAGTTCCCTGCCGTAGATGGAGGCGATGTTGATGATTCGGCCCCACTTCTGCTGTTGCATGTGGGGAATGACGAGGCGCATGAGGGCGTAGCCTCCGAAGACGTTGAGGTCGAGGACGCCCCTCAGTTCGTCAACGGTGAGTTCCGGAGCGTCACTGCGGACGTTGCTGCCGCCGACGTTGTTGACCAGGATGTCGATAGGGCCCATCCGGTCGACGACCTGCTCGTGCAGGGGTGCGGCCTGCTCGGTGTCGGAGACATCGGCAATGATGCCGGCGGCCTCGACTCCGAGGTCGCGAAGCTCGGCTGATGTGGCGTCGAGGGTGTCCTGGGAACGTCCGCAGATTGCGACGTTCACGCCTTCCCGCGCCAGCGAGAGCGCGCAGTGCTTGCCGAGTCCTCTGCTTCCGCCGGTGACGAGTGCGGTCCTGCCCGCGATGCCGAGATCCATGGAGAGTGCTCCTGAAAGGGTATGGGAGTTAGATTTCGGGGGTACAGTATAGCAGGGTGGGATTGGGGGTGAGGGTCTCCCTTCGCGGGAATGACGGGAGCGGTTCTCCTGCGCTTTCAAGGTTGTATGCAAGGGCTGGGAACCCCACTTCGACAGGCTCAGGACGAGTGAGTGATATCACACACCTTTAGATGTCCCCCAAACACTTCGGAAACACCCTCTTGGACCCGGCAGAATAGCAATCCTGGCGTACACAGGCGCTTCAGAGGACGCCAAACCTAGGTCCAAGTGGCATAAGAAGTAAGTCCGCGAGCAAGAATTCTATGACGCCGACCTTTAAGTGAGCCATTTCGGGTGTTGTTCAAAGGTCTCCCGATGCGGGAGTCCATCTTCAAAAACTGCCACAGACCGAGTGCAGACGGGAAACGACCTGCCACTGTCTGCCACTGTCATTGCTTGTTGAGCGGGTACGAGGCTGCATGGGTGATTCCCACGGAGGGCCGTCATCCCGTATTCAGATACGGAGCCGGAATTCAGAAGGTCTTACACATCACCCGGTGACCTTACGGCAGCCTGGCATTAAGCCGCTGTCCTCAACAACCAGCGACCTACCTGCCGCCCGGAGCGCCTTTTCAACTTCCCTAGATGGGATCGAAGCTGAAGTCCAACTTCCTTGCTACGAGCATATCGCCGTGCGCGCCGCACGAACTCCCTTCCGTCCATGTGTCCAAAATAGCACATTTTTGTGCGATTAGTGGTAATTTGATGCGATCACATCGGATCCCCGCCTCCTTGACTTACCCGCCCCGCCTTATGACATACTCGGATACCATCACGCACACGACCCCAACCCACCAACATGCCTCACCCTAAACCCTCCAACCAGAGCTTCCTCGGAACCTGCGTCGGCGTGATCTTCAACCCGGTCCCGACCATGCGGGCCATTGTTCGCCGCCGCCCCATCGGCTGGGCCCTCATCATCATCGTCGCGGTATCCTTCGCCCAAGCCATCACCGCCTCTGCATCATTCGACCCTTCCGACTTCGACGATGTCGAGGTGGTGCAAGGCCCCTTACAAGGGTTCTCCATAGTTGGCGGCCCTGCCTTTGCTATCGCTGCCGTCGCCTTCCTTACGGCAATCTGCTGGATCATGAGCCGGATTCTCGGGGGAAAGGGATCGTACGGAGGCCTCTTCGCCGGATTCGGCTTCGCCTACCTGCCCGCTATATTCACCGTTCCCGTCGCATTCATCGCCTTCCAGTTGGACGACTTCGGCCAGGCTCTCTCCGGGATGATTGGCCTCGGAACGATTGTCTGGACAATCATCCTCTCCGTATTCGCCGTTCAGGCAAACAACAACTTCTCCACGGGGCGAGCCGTCGCCGCCATATTCATCCCGCTCGCGATCTTGCTCGTCCTGCTCCTTGCCCTAGTCGCCTTTGTGGTGATAGTGATCCTGATCGCTGTGAACTAGAGCTTCTCATCGTAACTATGCCGCAGTACCTTCATCGAAGTCACAAATCCGGAAAGAGCACCCCATCCGTCGTTCCCGCGAAGCACGACCTGTGCCTAACTCCCTCTCCCGTCATGGGAGAGGACCTGCCCCGCACTCGATGCGGTGGTTGGCATGAGGGCAAAAGACCCCCATGCTGAACTTCATCCGCCGTCGCGAGACCGACGCCCAGAACACCAGGCGAGCCACCGAGAAGACCCGCCGTGGCCTTCTAGGTCGCGTCGCATCTATATTCCGCGACTCCGACCTCGATGAGGAAACTTGGGAGGAATTGGAAGAAGTTCTCATCACCGCAGACGTGGGCGTAGAGTCCACCATGGAGCTCGTCGACCGCCTCCGCGAGGAGGGCCCCTCAACGCCTGAAGAGGCCTTCGACATCCTCAAGCGCGAGATGGTGGCGATGCTCCTCATAGACGGCGCTGGTGCGCCCCTCGACGTGGCGGAGCGCCCTCTCGTCCTGCTCGTCGTCGGCGTCAACGGCGTGGGCAAGACCACGAGCATCGCCAAGCTGACGAACCTCTACCTCCAAGACGGCCAACAGGTTCTCATAGGCGCCGCAGACACCTTCCGCGCCGGTGCCGCCGAGCAGCTCCGGACTTGGGGACGGCGGCTCGACGTGGACGTGATCTCACACCGCGAGGGAGCAGACCCCGGCGCCGTCGCGTTCGACACCGTCTCAGCCGCCCTGAGCCGCGACGCAGACGTTGTCATCGTCGACACCGCCGGCCGCCTACACACCAAGACCAACCTCATGGAGGAGCTCAAGAAGATCAAGCGCGTCGTCGCCCGCCATGTCCCCGATTCCAGCATCCGGGTCCTCCTCGCCCTCGACGCCGTAACGGGACAGAACGGACTCCACCAGGCCCGCGCATTCACAGAAGCCCTTGAGTGCCACGGCGTCATCCTCTCCAAACTAGACGGCACCGCCAAGGGCGGCATCGTACTCGCCATCACCAAGGAGCTTGGCCTCCCCGTCCTCTACATCGGCACCGGCGAACAGCCCGAAGACATCGCCGCCTTCGACCCCCGTCAGTTCGTCGACGCCCTATTCGAGACCGTTTAGTTGAACGTAGGGGCGTAACTCTTCACACCCCTTGAGAGTGCGCACCGAACACAGCCACAGTCATACCCGCGAAGGAACGTCACCCCGTACCCCGATACGGGGCCGGTATCCAGAGGGGGGTGGGGGGTGTCCGCCTTCATTAACTCTGAACGGTTGCGCCCCCCTTCACCGATTTGCACCCCTCACCCCGTCGTGATACCCTTCCATAAGAACACACGTTCTTCACAACTTCTATGAAGACCACGCGAGTAACCATACCCATCACCTTCACCGTCCCCGAGGAATCCGCCTCGGGAATACCTGCATGGGAAATTATCCTGACGGACCCCGTTCCATCCGTAGCCCTGCTTGCAACCCTGCGAGAGTGGCTGCGCGCAGGGAGGGCGATGCCAGCCGGTAGTCGCGCACCAGCTCGAACTCGCTCATCTCCGCCTCTTCGTCAATCCCGAGGAGCCAGTCTGCCGACACCGTGAACAGGCGCGCCAGCTTCCCAAGGTCGGTCGCGTCAAGTTGCGCCTCCGCTCGCTCCCACCGCGAGACCGCGTTATTCGACTTCCCGATCGCCGCCTCGACCTCCTGCTGGCTCAACCCCGACAGCTTCCTCGCCTGCCTGATCCTCTGCGCTATCTCTCGGTTTGCCTGCCGTCTCTTGGCCATCTCACCCTCCCGTCTCGTTCAGACGCAAGTGTCACCAGTTGTTCGGATTCGATGAGAACCCTTCGCTAAGCCCAACACCGTCATACCGGCGGAGGCCGGTATCCAGTGGGCACAAGCGTTCATCTAATCAACTCGGAACAATTGCGACTGTCCCGGTAACTGTTCAGACTTCGTGAGATCCCTCGACGCATACACAGCCACCGTCATACACGCGAAGGGAGACCTTTGAATAACCTCCGTCATTCCCGCGAAGGCGGGAATCCAGAAACGTTAGCAAAGCTGGGAGTTGCCCTCTCTCCGACAATCTCTCAGCGGGAGGGCGGTTACGCAAAGGTCTCCGAAAGCGGGTACCCATAGGGGTGAGGGGTATTTGCTTCATCGACTTTGAACAACTACCTGTCCCGTGCCATCTACTATTCCACATATATGTATAGTAGCGACATATATACTTACCATTCAAGTTGACTATCAGCCTTCACGATATATACATTAGTTCTATATTCAACTTTGGAGCAGACCACCACGTATGATCTCGCAGATAGCCTATAACGGATGCCTCAGGTGCAACGGCCCGCTCGATCTCTACGACCGGTTCCCAAGGTGCGTCAACTGCGGTTGGGAGGACTACCGCGACCCCGACGTATCGAACACTGATGGACCGCTCGCTCATCCCTGTAGTTTGGAAAAATTCCCCGACAAGGTGGCATATCGCGGACAGAGCCTACGATTCAGCTTCTCTGACAACATCGAGGCCCGGCTTGCCGCCACGTGGCGCGACACCGCCCTCCGGTGTCCCTACGACGGCGCACTCATGCGACACTCAGGACCCGCAAGCTCCCGGAACCCTACCGTCCAGGCATACACCTGCCGGACTAGGAAACACCGTGTCCGCATCTGGCGTCAGTCCAACGGCAATCTCGCGTGGCGCTGATAAGGTGTCCTCAAATCCCTTTGGAGCAATGCGGAGCCCTACCCACAACCGTCATACCGGCGAAGGAACGTCACCCCGTACCGTGATATGGGGCCGGTATCCAGAGTGGTGAGGATGATGACCGACATATATCTCTCTCAGGCGGGGGTGAGGCAAAGACCCTTACGCATACATAAAAATCCCGTTCCTCAGAAAGGAATGTCACAAAATGTCAGGAAATGTCAGGTCAAACAAGACCCCTCACTCTGCGCCCTCCGCAGTGAACCCCTATTCACTACGCATTACTTTCTACTTTCCTTGTCCGGGGATCCTCTAGGTCTCGTCCTTCAACGTCTGTCCCCTGACCACTCGCGTCACAAACGTGAGGCTGGCGTCGCTCGCTCTTCCCGTCACCTCCCAACAACCTTCGCTTGGGAAGCTGATCGCGCCCGCATGGAACCCGGGATCTCCCAAGACCGGGGAGTAGTCGGCGCTCAATGAACGTTCCGAAGGCGCGTCCAGTCTACGGCCCTGTATCTCCAGCTCACCCTCAATGCCATGCTCTCGATACCAGGGCCACTTCATCGACATCGATCCGTTGGCATGGACGGACCCCGGTCCGCCGCTCCTGAAAACTACCTCTCCCTCGGGCCATACACTCGTCCACAGTTCGCCATTTCCGTAGTTGAAGTGTGCTCCATGCCGGACCACGTCGGCGTTGGGAAATGTGACAGGACAGGGATCCGGGACCTGTCCTTGCTCCACATGCTCAGTCTTCTCATCGATGTCCCCGTGAGCACACCCAACGATTGCCGCCAGCACCAGGAACGGGGCGAGTTTCGACCAATGAAATCGCATTGAGCCTTCCCCCGTTTGTCCAAGTGGGTTCTGTTATGTTGCCATTTCCCGTCATTCCCGAAAAGGGAGACCTTGAAATAACCGTCATACCGGCGAAGGAACGTCACCCCGTACCACGATACGGGGCGGGAATCCACCTTCGAACCCTGCCACAATCCGTTTCGCGTCCCCAACCGCGCCGCCCTCCGCCTCCCATACCACCGTGTGATATCCTGAACTTACCATCTCCGAATCAGTGAGCGCATGACCGTAGCAACTGCCGGAAGCCCCCTCCTCGAAGCGAAGGACCTCACGAAACGCTACGGAAACACCCTCGCGCTCGACGGGGTGGACATCCAGGTGTTCGACGGCATCACCGGACTGCTCGGCCCTAACGGCGCCGGCAAGAGCACGGCGATGAAGCTCTTCCTAGGCCTCCTCTCGCCAACCGCCGGCACCGCCGAGGTCCTTGGCGAAAAGCCCTACGAAAACGTCGAGGTGCGAGCGCGCCTCGGATACATGCCCGAGCACGACTGCCTCCCCGACGCCATCACGGCGTCCGAGTTCCTCGGCCACATGGCCCAGATGAGCGGCATCCCCGCCGTGGCCGCCAGGACCCGTGCCGCCGACATCCTCCGCCACGTCGGCCTCGACGAGGAGCGCTACCGGCACATCAAGGAATACTCCACCGGCATGAAGCAGCGCGTCAAGCTCGCCCAGGCCCTCGTTCACGACCCCGTCATGGTTCTGCTCGACGAGCCCACCGCGGGCCTCGATCCCGGCGGACGCGAGGAGATGCTCCAACTCATCCGTCGCACCGGCAAGGAGTTCGGCATCAGTATCATGCTCTCGTCCCACCTCATGGGAGACGTGGAAAGCACCTGCGATCGCATCATCGTCATCGAGGGCGGCAAGATCATCGAGCAGGGAACCGTCTCCCAGTTCACCCAGGAGACGGAGACCCTCTACATCGACGTGGACGACCGCCGCGACGAGGTGGTCGCAGCCCTCCAGGGCCGAGGCATCGAGGCCACAATCGACGGCCTCTCCATCGTCGTGCAGCGACAAACCGACGAGCAGTTCGACGATATCCGCGACGCCATCGTCGAAACCGACGCGCGCCTCCGCAGACTCGCCCCTAACCGTGGACAGCTCTCGGACATCTTTCGGAGGACATCGGCATGACCGAGGCGCGGGGCGAGATATTCGATATCGGATATCAGCACTACGACGGGCCGCGCGGCGGTAGACTCCGCGCTGTCTGGTCCCTATGGGTCAACGGCTTCCGCACCACGCTCGGACTCGGTAGGGGCGCGCGAGCCAAGATACTTCCAATACTCATGTTCCTCTGCGTCACCGCGCCCGCAGCGGGAATCGTCCTCCTGGCGGCCATTCTTGGCCCCGAAGAGGATTTCATCCCGTCCCACGAGGACTACTATGAGCTAATCTCGCTATTCATGCTTATTTTCTCCGCAGTCATCGCCCCCGAGCTGCTCATTCCCGACCGCCGGAGCGGCGTTATCAACCTCTACCTCGTGCGTCCTCTCACGGCAATAGACTACGTAGCCGCCCGGTGGTCCGCTTTCCTTGGACTTTCCTTGATCTTGGTCTACTCAGGCCAGGTCTTTCTGCTCGTTGGATTCCTGTTCACCGCCGGCGATCCGGTCGACTACCTCCGCGACAACTGGCTGGACATACCCAAGTTCCTCGCTGCGGGAGCCCTCGTCGCCCTCTTCGTGACCACGATCCCTCTGGCCGTCTCCGCCTTCACCACCAGGAGGGCCTACGCCGCCGCGTTCGTCATCGCCGTGTTCGTGATCTCCCTCCCAGTTACAGGAATGCTCACCGCGGCAACGTCGTGCGAGGGAGACTGGGAGGTAACGATAGGTGCGGGCGGCGATCAGTCGGTTCGATGTGAGCGGGTAACGGGCGACTTTGCTAAGTGGTTCACGCTGCTCGACGTTGGTCGAGCTCCCCTCCACATGAGCGACATAATTTTCGGCAGCGAGAGCGAGGACGACATAGCGGAAGTCCGCAAGGAACTCCACGCCTCCATACCCATAGCCTGGTACGCGCTCCTTGTTCTCGTGCCTGCCGCGACTCTACTTCTCCGCTACAGGAGAATGACTATATGACCGACGAATCTTCCGCCGTCATCTCGGTGGAAAACATCTCGAAGTGGTACGGCAGCGTCGTCGCCGTGAACGACGTTTCGTTCGAGATAGAGCCGGGCGTCACCGGCCTTCTCGGACCGAACGGCGCGGGCAAGACCACCCTCCTCAAGATGATCGAGGGCCTCTCCGGCCCGTCCGACGGCGCCGTTTCCATCTTCGGTCAATCGCCACGCGGCAACCCCGAACTCTACCGCCGCGTCGGAATCATGTCCGAGCACGAGGCCGTCTACGGCTTCTACACCGGACGCGAGTTCGTCGAGTTCTCCGCAAAGCTGCACGGCGTGACCTCGGTTGCCGAGGCAGCTGATCTCGCCATCGAGCGCGCCGGAATGACCGAGGCGCAGGGCAGGAAGCTCGGCGGCTACTCGCGCGGCATGAGGCAGCGCATGAGACTCGCCGCCGCCATGGTGCACCAGCCCGAAGTCCTCATCCTCGATGAGCCGCTGAACGGTACCGACCCACGCCAGCGCATCGAGTTCCACGACCTCATGCGCCAACTCGCCACCGAGGGCAAGACCATCCTCGTCTCGTCCCACATCCTCGAAGAGGTCGAGACCCTCGCCGACCGCATCCTCCTCATGGTCAGCGGCAAGCTCGCCGCGTCCGGCGACTACCGCGCCATCCGCGCAAAGCTGGACGAGCAGCCCTACACCGTCCGCGTCGTCTCCGACAGCCCCAGGTCCATGGCATCGGCTCTCGTCGAGATGGACGGCATCGAGTCCGTCTCCATGGCCGAGGACGGCGAGGTCATCGTCCTCAGCAAGAATGTCGAGGTGCTCCAGCGTTCGGTCGCCCGCGTGGCCGTGGAGCGCGGCATCCGCCTCCTCCGTGTCGAACCGCTGGACGAGTCGCTTGAAAGCGTCTTCAGCTACATCGTGGAGGGATAGAATCTAAAAATCCCCTCTCCCGTCGTGGGAGAGGGCTAGGGTGAGGGTGAACTCCCCACCCCGTACAGAGAGATTCAGATACGAGACATTAGATGGCACAGATCTTCCAACTAACCCTCAGGCAGCTCCTCGGACGATGGCGCGTCCTCCTGATCGTCTTTCTCGCGTCCCTCCCCACGCTGATCGTCCTCCTTGTCAGGTGGCAAGACCCCGACGAGGCAAGTTTTAATCAAGGGTTCGTCGAAGGGATGATTGACCCGATTGTAATCGGCGGCATCATGCCCATCGTCACCATGACGGTTGCCGCCGCCGCCTTCGGAAACGAGCTGGAAGACAGGACACTCTACTACCTCGTCCTCAAGCCCCTCTCGCGTGTCCACATCGCCCTCGCAAAGCTGGCCGCAACGTTCGCGTTGGCCGCGCCCGTCGTCGTCGCCAGCGGCGTCGTGGCGACCGTGCTGGTCGGCGCGGATGCGGGCGCGGTCCTCACGGTCGGCGTCGCCCTCCTGGCCGGCGTGGCCGCCTACGCCTCGATATTCACCTGGGCCGGACTCATAACCCCCCGCGCGCTGTCATACGGCCTCGTCTACGTGCTCGTCTGGGAAGGCTTGCTCAGCACATTCCTGACCGGCGTCCGCTTCCTGAGCGTCCGCGGCTACACGCTCTCCCTGCTTCACGGCATCGACGCGACGAACTTTGAAATCCTCGAAGCGCGCGCGATAGAGTTCCCCGCCGCCATCATCGGGGCCGTCGGCGTCACGCTGATTTTCTTCTTCCTTACCCAGTACCGCCTCCGCACCATGGACGTGCCGTAAAGAGGATCCGGAGACCCTGATGCCCACAACCTACGGCGAACTCTCCGGCAAAGTGGCCCTCGTCACCGGCGCTGGCCGTGGAATCGGCAGGGCCATCGCTTTTGGCTATGCTGCCGCAGACGCCGCCGTGTGCTGCGTCGCCCGCACCCAGTCCGAGATCGAGCGAACAGCCTCCGGGATAAGGCAAAACGATGGGACAGCTATCTCCGTCCAAGCGGACGTAACCGACTACGATTCCGTCGTCCGGGCGTTCGATGCCGCCGCCCGTGAGTTCGGAGGAATAGATATCGTCGTCATCAACGCGGGCGGCAACTACGACGGTAGCCCCGACGTCGAGAGCGGCAGCCCCGAACAGTGGGCGAACACCGTTCAGATCAACCTCATCGGCTCCTACCACACGGCCCATGCCGCAATACCGCACCTCAAGGAGCGCGGAGCCGGAAAGATCATCGCCATCGGCTCCGGTATCGGCCATCGCGGCAGACCCGGCGAGTCCGCCTATGCCTCGGCGAAAGCCGGACTCTCCATGCTCGTCCGCGTGCTCGCCCAGGAGCTCTGGCAGCATAACATCAGCGTCAACGAGCTCATCCCCGGCCCCGTCCTCACCGAACGTGTAGCGCGGACATTCGCTGACCGACCGGATTCGGTCTTCCAGATCGACAGCGAGTGGATCAAGACCCCCGAAGACGTGGTCCCGCTCGCCCTCTTCCTCGCCGCTCAGCCCGACAAAGGCCCCACCGGCCAGACCTACAGCCTCATGCGCCGCGATCCTTGAGAGACCGCCTCCATCGGGCAGCAAGGCCACTCATGAAGGCCTGAACCTCGGCCACTCGTCATTCCCGCGAAGGCGGGAACCACGCCGACCGTCATCCTGGCAAAGTCCTGAACCGCCCCCACCGTCATTCCCGCGAAAGCGGGAATCCAGAAGCGACTAATCAGAACGGGTACTCATGCCAACGCTCGGTACTAGACGAAAACAGGTTCGATTCCCAACGCCGATTTGCTATTCAGCCAGCCTGAGGGATATCGTAGATAGGTCAGTCACAACAACAGAGCGCACCCCGATGACCGAAGTAAGAATAACCGAACTAAAGACGCGGACAAGCGACATCATCCGCAGAGTCCGTTACGCTAACGAAACGTTCCTCATAACGTATTACGGTCGCCCCGTGGCTAAGCTCAGGCCGCTGGTGGACCCCGAAACCACGACCTACGATACAAGGGAAGTCTTGGCTGAAATGGATCGTATCGCCGAGGAAGTCACCAAGCACTGGCCCAAGGGTGTCTCGGCCGTAGATGCCGTCGCACAAGACCGCCCAGAACTGTAACTACTAAAGGGCGTCCGAAAAGGCTCCGTTCACCCTGAGCCTGTCGAAGGGTGAAGACCGGCACCATCGCCTACCCCAGCGCCGTCCTAGCTCAGCCTCAGCCGTCACGCCCCCACAACGGGTGCCTGAACGTAGGATTGGCCGTCCTGTGCCTTGCTGATCCCCGCACACGCGCAACCGCGTCGTCCTCAATCTCCGGCGGAGCGACGTGCTGCCGCCTCTCCGGACGGCTGTCCGACAAGCTGTTGAGGTGCCGCGCAAGGTCTTCCAGGCTCGCGAGGTTGTGAATGGGCAGCAGGTCGTCGATATACGGGATGGCCGCCCGCATCCCGCGCGTCAGTGGCTCGTAGTTCTCCGCTCCCGCAAGAGGGTTGAGCCATATCAGCCGGTGGCTGCTCCGTTGGAGACGCGCCATCTCCTTGCCGAACAGGGCAGGATCGCCCCTGTCCCAGCCGTCCGAGATGACCAGCACCACCGATCCCCATCCGAGAACGCGCCGCGCCCACCGGAAGTTGAACGTCCTCAGAATATCGCCGATGCGCGTCCCGCCCGACCAGTCCGGCACCGCCTTGGAGACCTCGTCGATTGCCCGGTCGATGTCGCGATAATCGAGGTGCCCCGTCACACGGGTCAGCCTTGTGGCGAATAGGAACGCCTCAACCCTGTTGTCCAGCCCGCCGTACAGCGTGTGGATGAACTGGAGCAGCATGCGCGTGTACCGCTCCATCGACCCGCTCACGTCGCAGATCAGCACGAGTCGACGCGGGGTGGTCTTCCGCCGCTTCGTCGGGAGGTGCACAGGCTCCCCGCCGTATCGAAGGCTGCTTCTCAGCGCCCTCCGCAGATCGAGTTGCCGACCGTCCCCGCGTCCCCAGCGTCTTGTGCGCCGCCGTCCCAGGTCCCACTGCAGCTCCTCGATCATCGCGTGAGCGCGGGCGAACTCGTCCGGCGTGTATTCCGCGAAGCTCTTCTTCCGCAGCACCTCCCTCGCGCTGAAGGTGCGCGTCAGGTCGATCCTGTCGATGTCCTCGTCCGACTCGTCCTGCCCATCGTCCACGCCGTTCGTCGACGAGCCGGGTGGAGGAGGCCCCACCTGCGGCTGGCGGAATCGCCGCTGCTCGCCCATCGACCGCAGGTCCATCGTCGTCTGTGGGTCCTTCGGCTGCCTCCAGAAGACGTCGAACGCCTCGTCGAACAGCGCAAGGTCGTCCTTCCGGTGGACGAGAAGCGTCCGGAGCGTGGCCCGAAAGTCGCCTTTCTTGGCGAGACCGATGTCGTCGATGACCGCCACCGCGTCGAGCATCCGGCCAACGTGAACGTCAAGTCCCAAGCGACGGAGGAGCCGCCCAAACAGCAGCAGGTTGTGGAGGATGTGTCCCCCCGCCGCGTCAGCCACGCCTGCGGCCACGTCGCGCCCCTCGGTTCATCGCTTGATTCAGCAGGGCTCTTGTCTGCTCCCCGCGCACCGTCTCCACGTCCTCGCGGTACTTGAGCATGATGCCCAGCGTGTCGTCGATTACCGAGGGGTCGAGCTCCGTCTGGTCCAGTCCCACGAGCGCCGCCGTCCAGTCGAGCGTCTCCGCAACGCCCGGCACCTTGTACAGTTCCGCCGTGCGTAGCTCCTGCACGAACGCCGTGACCTGCTCGGCCAGCTTCCTCGGTGCGTCAGGGGCCTTGCTCGTGACGATCTGGACCTCCTTCTGGAAATCAGGATAGTCGATCCAGTAGTACAGGCACCGACGCTTCAAGGCGTCGTGGATCTCGCGCGTCCGGTTGGACGTGATGATGACGAACGGAGGCTCCTCGGCCCGGAATGTTCCCAGCTCCGGGATGGTTATCTGGAAGTCTGAGAGCAGTTCCAGCAGGAACCCTTCGAACTCCTCGTCGGCGCGGTCAAGTTCGTCGATGAGCAGCACCGGCGACTTGCCGTCGCTCGACTCTATCGCCTGCAGCAGGGGCCGCTTTATCAGGAACTTCTCGCTGAACAGTTCTTGTTCCGCATCATCCTCGCTGATCCGCTCGGACGCTTCCAACAGCCGGATCTCAAGAAGCTGCCGTGAGTAGTTCCACTCGTACACCGCCTGATTGACGTCCAGGCCCTCGTAGCACTGCAGCCGGATCAGCCGGGTATCGAGCGCCGCGGCCAGAACCTTGGCGATCTCGGTCTTGCCCACGCCCGCCTCGCCCTCGAGGAAGAGCGGACGCCTGAGCTTCAGCGCCAGGTAGATGGATATCGCCAGGCTGCGGTCGGCCACGTACAGGTTTTCCTGCAGGGCTTTTTGAAGTTCGTCGACCGAGGTCGGTACGGTCGCGGTAAGGTCGGTCTGCGTCAAGGTTCCTCTCCGATTGCTTTCGGCTGCCAAAACGTAGGGGGCGAGGTTGCCCCCGCCCCCCTGTTCAAGCCACTTTACGGCATGAGCGTCGGTCTAGCCCGCGCACTCCACGGCGCAGCCCAGGGCCTTTCGCGTGTAGACGACGGCCATCGCCTTGCGATAGTCCTCGGAGGCGAAGATGTCGCTCAGCACGTCGTCGCCGATGTCGTTGCAGATGGCCGCGGCCGCCTCGTCGAGCGCCTCGTCGGTCGGCGCGTTGCCGACCAGACTTGCCGCGACTGAGCTTCCGACGGTCGGCGCAGGCTGCACGCCGCCCACTGCCACGCTGGCCGCCGTAACCGTGCCGCCCTCGACGGTGACGGACGCGGCGGCGCCCACGACGGCGTATCGGGACGCCGGGTGCGAGAGCTTCGCATACGCCGCCCCTTGGTTCGCCCCCTTCGCGGGGACATCGATGCTCGTGATGATCTCGTCAGAGCCGAGGTTGTTCTCCATCAGCCCCTGGATGAAACCGCTGATGCACTCACTCCTCGACCCTCCCGGGCCTGTGATGTTGATGCTCGCGCCAAGCGCCGTGAGTACCGTCGGCAGGTCGGAGGCCGGATCGGAGTGGGCGAGGTTGCCACCGATCGTCCCGCGATTGCGGACGGCCGGGTCGCCGATCATGCCCGCCGCCTCCGCCAGCACCGGACAGTCGTTCTTCAGGATGTCCGACGAGGCGATGGTGGCGTGGGTCGTCAGCGACGATATCGAGATCGTTCCGTCGCTGCAGGTCACTCCGCCGCTCAGCTCGCCCAGGTGGCCGATGTCGACCAGCAGGGACGGGGAGGCCAGCCGGAGCTTCATTAGCGGGATGAGGCTGTGCCCGCCCGCCAGCACCTTCGCGTCTTCATTCCCCGAAAGGAGTGATACGGCTTCTTCTACCGAGCCGGCTCGGTGATATTCGGTCTGCGATGCGTACATGGCCTACCCTCCGTTCTGTGCTTGATTGATTGCGCTCCAGACCTTCTCCGGCGTCAGCGGCATGTCGACGCTGTTTACGCCCAGGGGCCTCAGAGCGTCCATGGCCGCGTTGTACACCGCAGCGGTCGAGGCGATGGTCCCGGCCTCGCCGATGCCCTTAACCCCGAGCGGGTGGTGCGGCGATGCCGTCGTGTTGGACAGGACGTCGATGTCCGGGAAGTTGTCCGCCCGTGGCATCGCGTAGTCGAGCAGCGACCCCGTGAGTAGCTGGCCGTCGTCGTCGTAGACTGCCCCTTCCCACAGCACCGGGCCGGTGCCCTGCACGACGCCTCCGTGTACCTGTCCCTCGACGATCATCGGGTTGATCTGCACGCCGCAGTCGTCCACCGCGACGTACTTCTGGAGCTCGATCTGGCCCGTCGACGCGTCGAGCTCGACAACGGCGATGTGCGTACCGAACGGGTACGTGAAGTTCGGTGGATCGTAGAACGCGCTGGCCTCGAGGCCCGGCTCCATGCCCTCCGGCATGTCCCACGCCACATTCGCCATCAGCGCGATATCCTGGATCGTCTTGTGCTCGTCGGGCGAGCCTTTGACGAAGAACTTCCCGTCATCGTACTCGATGTCGGCGGCGTCCGCTTCCAGCAGGTGGGCCGCCAGCGTCTTGGCCTTGTCCTTGATCTTGCGGCTGGCAATGGCTATCGCCGCGCCCGATACCGCCGTCGTCCGGCTGCCGTACGTGCCCCAGCCCATCGGCGTGTTGTCCGTGTCGCCGTGGATCACGTCCACGTCATCGACCGGTACGCCGAGCTCCCCCGCCAGAATCTGGGCGAAGGTCGTCTCCTCCCCCTGGCCGTGCGGCGAGGAACCGATCATCACGTGTACCTTGCCGGTCGGGTGGAACCGGACTATCGCGCTCTCCCAAAGGCCGCCCTGGAAGCCTACCGCTCCCGCGACCTGCGATGGGCCGAGTCCGCATATCTCCACGTAGGAGCAGACGCCGATTCCGATGTGCTTGCCTTCCGCTCGCATCGCCGCCTGCTTAGTGCGCAGGTCGGCGTATCCGATGTGGTCGACCGCCTTGTCGAGCGCGGCCTCGTAGTCACCGCTGTCGTACACGATGCCGGTCGATACGTCCTGGTTCTCCTCGAACGACTCGATCAGGTTCCGTCGGCGCACCTCCACCGGGTCGATACCAGTCTCCGCGGCAACGAGGTCGACCAGCCGCTCGATGAGCGTCGTTGCCTCTGGCCGTCCGGCTCCGCGATAGGCGTCGACCGGCGTCGCGTTCGTAAACACGCCGTACACGTCGCCGTATACCGCTGGGATGTGGTATGAGCCCGAATACATCAGGCCGTGAAGAATCGTCGGGACTCCCGGAGCCGCCGTCGACAGGTACGCGCCGAGTCCGGCGTATACCGTCGTCCTCAGGCCCAGGATCTCTCCGTCATTCGTGGCCGCCATCTCGAGCTCTTCCACGTGGTCGCGCCCGTGGATCGTCGCCTGGTAGTTCTCGCTTCGCGTCTCCGTCCACTTGACGGGAACGCCCAGCTGCATCGCGCAGAAGGAGGTGATCGCCTCGTCGGCATAGTACGGGATCTTGCTCCCGAATCCGCCGCCGACCTCAGGGGCGATGACGCGGACCTTGTGCTCGTCCACGCCCGTGACCACCGAGCTCAGGAATCGCGCGATGTGCGGGTTCTGCGTCGTCCCCCACAGCGTCAGGTTGCCGGTCGCCGCCACGTACTGGGCGACCGCAGAGCGCGGTTCCATGGCGTTCGGGATCAGCCTCTGGAGGTTGATCGTGTCCTTGACGACCACGTCCGCCTTCTCGAACGCCTCGTCGATCTCTCCGCCCGCGACCGTCCACTTGAACGCGACGTTATTCGGCACGTCGTCGTGGATCTGCGCAGCGCCGTCCTGTGCGGACGCCTTCGGGTTGATCGTCACGTCGAGCGGCTCGTAGTCCACGTCGATGTGTTCGAGCGCGTCCTCGGCCTGGTAGCGGCTCTCGGCCACCACCACCGCAACGGCGTCGCCGACGTACCGGACCTTGTCCTTGGCGATGGCCGGATGGTCCGGCGTTACCAAGTTGGAGTCGGGTATGAGCCACGCGCAGGGAATCGGGTTCAGATGCCCCTCGATGTCCGCGCCGGTGTAGACCGCGATGACGCCGGGCTGGCACGCCGCCCCGCTCGTGTCGATGCTCGTTATGTTTGCATGAGCGTACGGACTCCGCAGAATCGCCGCGTGCGCCATGCCCGGTAGCTTGATGTCGTCGGTATACGAGGCGCGGCCCGTGATGAGCCGGGGGTCCTCACGACGACGAATTCCTGAACCAAATAATCTTGTCGTCATGGCCTAACCTCCCATCGCCCGTGCGGCGTCTTCGACCGCCAGCACGATGTTTTGATATCCGGTGCAGCGGCAGATGTTGCCCTCCAGACCCTCCCGGATCTCTTCGCGTGTGGGCTCCGGGTTCGTTCGCAGCAGTTCGCTGGCTGCCATGATCATGCCCGGAGTGCAGAACCCGCACTGGAGCCCGTGGTTGTTCCAGAAGGCCTCCTGAAGCGGGTGTAGGTCCACTCCGTCCGACAGTCCCTCGACCGTCGTGATACACGAGCCGCTGGCCTGTGCGGTAAGGACCGTACATGACTTGACGCTGACCCCGTCCATCGTGACGGTGCAGGACCCGCACTGACTCGTGTCGCACGCGACCTTGGTGCCTGTGAGCGCGGCGTTGTCGCGGATGAAGTGAACGAGCAACTGTCGCGGCTCGACCTCCTCGCTGTACGTGCGCCCATTGACCGTTACGTCCACTGGGACTTTCACGATTCACCTCCCTCTAAGTGTTCAAGACTGTGCGAAGCGACCGGCCCTCTTCTTGGAAAAAGAAGACCCCGGCCGCTCCGATTCCTCGACTTGTCGCAAGGGTATGCGAACGAATCTAACCTGTCAACGGAACGGCGGGCGAATCCCTACACGTAGTGGAAAATAGCCTACGAAAGCGCCGAAAATTGGCGCATGTCTAAGGGAAATCCGAAACCTTGACCAAATGCTGTCACAAGAGGGGCTAGTTCCGCCCGCAGTCGTTGGCCTCGACGCCCTGCGGGATACACGTCCGGTTGCGGAGGGAGGTCTTGCTCGCATCGATGGCCCCCTGTACCTTTGAAGCCTCCTCCGCTGGGACCCACGTGTTCCAGACCGCGCTCTGCTCCTTGAGGTACTTGAACGCACCCGCGCCGGGGTTTACGCCGACACGTCCGAACTTGACCATGGCCGAGATCTTGGAGAATGCCTCTCCCGGCAGGGTCGTGGTTTCGAGGAAGCTCACCAGGTCCGGCGCCCGTTCAGTCAGGGTGTGATGCACGGCGATGCGCACAGTCTCGCTGTCAGCCAGTGGCGCGCCGCCATCCAACACCGTTCCGCTGTCTACGACGGAGCTCAGCCACTCGGCGGTGTCCGCGTCTGCGGTATCGACGTGGAGCACCAGGTCGACTTCGCCCTTTTCTATGGCGCTCCGGTAGTCTTCCCGCTCCATCTCGACCAGCTCGACGGTGTAGTCGTATCCCCAGACCATGAAATAGCCGAGCAGGCTGTTCAGCATGGCCGGACCGCCCTCCTTCCAGTTGGCGATCTTGATGATGTCCTTGCCCACGACATCAAGCGCCGTCTGCGCGTCGCTCGTCCGCCGACCGTCGATCGCGACCGCCTCTTCCGGGAGCCTCGTTGCCGTAGGAGTCGGCAAGGGTGTGGGAGTGCCGAATTCCTCCGACGTAATCAGTGGGGTGTCCCGCTCCGGAGCGCAAGCGAAGACGGCCATAGCGAGCAGAGCGGCCAGCGCAGCCGCCCCTAACGTCCGTTTGGAGAACCGGCAGAGCATTTCAACCATGCCTCCACTATTGCCCGGTCTCATGGTGACGGCAGTGTATCAAATAAAGTCCGCGAAGGTCTTGCCGTCTAGATAGTCCGGGAAGGTGTAAACGCCGGTGATCAGCTTTGGACGATTGTCTCGGCTAAAACAGTGGGAGGCGGTTATCATGTGGAATTGGAAGCACTCCAATGATGACCCATGGGTTTGGAGCAACCAAATGCCATTGCTGTGTTGTACCCAGAAAGAAATGAAGATCCTTAGTGAGGAAATAGTCTAGGTACTTCTGCCGCACCTTTTCTAGAGCCAAGCTCTCATCGCCGTCTGATGATTCCAGACAATTCCAATACAATGCACCAATTTCCCAATCAAGAATTTGGAGTTCACTTTGCTTCCCTACAGCGTCTTTGAAGCGGTAAGAGAAGCTATAAGGTAGCTTTGGTATAACCTCAAAGGTCTCACGCCAACTGTTTTTCTCAAACATGTCTAGCTGATAATGTATCTCTCTCATCCTGTTGAGTTTCTTTTGGTCCCAGCATCTCTCCTCTGGCTCGTGAATTAGGTCGAGCACCTCGGTAGGTTTGAACACACATAATGACATCGTGTTCTTTCTCGCTGCGTCTATCACTCTGTCAAGTCTTTCGTGAACCTGCCCTCCTTGGAGGAGTATGCGGCGACGTTCCCTCCACCTGTCGCCAGTTCCCACGCTCCCGACAGGCTTGAGTTCTGTGGTGTCAATCGGTCGGAATGACTCTGGTCTAGGATCAGAGGTTTGACGTCTAACGCTACACTTCATCCAGTCGTACTTGCTATATTGCTCATCTTCGCCTAGACGTCTGAAGGGGACAGGGTAAAGGCGAATCCAAGTACCATCTTCACGCACACCAGCCGTGCATACTGTTTCGCCATACTTAGTAGATAGCGTCGGATATGTCTTGACGGTAACGAGGATTCGCTCTCTCCGAACGTCGTTCATAGGTGTTTGACTGACGACTCTATGGCTGCTTGGTGCTTTATAGTCGCTGCAACGGTCCGACGATGACATTTCTTCGAATCCCTCTCATAGCATGTCAATGCGACACTCTGCCCTGAACTGACCCATCTAACTGCTTCGTCAATGGTCTCTTGTTGTCGTCGTAGGTCGCGTACCCTGTACTCAGCAAATAGCTGCCGATAGTCCGCAGAGGTCTTTAGGGTTCGTCGCCTGTCAGTGCTGATTCCCAGTTTAGGCCGATGTTCGTATCGGATCCCCACTCCTTCACAGGCATTGGAGAGAGTGGACTTAGTAAACCCGTATTTTCTGCTGAGCGCATTGTTACGGACGTCGCACAACAATGTGACGCCTGCTCTCAGTAGTAGGTTCAGGTAATTCTCAAGGCTTCGTCCTTCGTAACCTATAGTTACCAATGTTCCTCGACTAGTCTTCGGCTGGGCATCTTGTATTTGCTGGCAGGCAGCTTCGTCGTCACCAAGTACGTCAAGCACAATCTCGCTTCGAATGGCGTAATATGGAAACTTACGATACGCTTCAGCGACTAGAGGGTTGCCGCGTAGGTCTCCATAACGGTTTGCGAAACGCTTAACACTTTCATCACGCTCACCAACCGAAACGGCGATGCCGTTGCTAGTCAGTTGCCATATATCGTCCTCATGGGCTAGTAGTCCCTGTTCCGTGAGCTTGCGTTTGTCAGCGTAGCTGGTGAACGAGAACGCTCCGAACCTGTATGGGACAAATTCATATAGGCGGCTGGCCCCAGGATCTTGGCAATACAGGAACAGCAACTTCTGAAAGTCGAGGTTTGAGATGGAATCGCCGAGCTCGCCAAGCAGACCAAGCAACTTCCGCTGTCTGGGGTTATTGGGTAGGTTAGCTTTGTCCATTGATCACCTGGTTGAATTCTACTCCCCAGTTACCCTCAGCAGCGAACATTCGGCGCTTGCCAAAAACCGTCCCTCAGGCATGCAAGGTAAGTTTCAATCAGGTGTTCACTGATCAGAACAGTCAACGTGGAGCTACGAGCCCAATCCTATCAAAGACCGAGTCAATATGTGAGGTATATATGGTGTTCAACTGATTCTTATCCATTGAAGAACCCACGGGTTCCTCACGCCACCCAGATATCCCGGCTCACCAGGTCGTCCGGCGATAGCACCTCATGCCCCGCCTCCGTGACGAGCACCTGGTCCTCGCAGCCGTACTTGTTCGGAACGTTCCAGATCGGAAAGCCGCCGTCGTGGTAGAAGAACGGTTCGATGCAGATCACCTGGTTGGGCTGGAGCACGGCGGCGTTGTCCTTGGCGATGCCGGGCATCTCGTGCAGGTCGAGCCCGATGTTGTGACCGATGCTCGTCCACCGGAACGACTGGGCCTTCTCGACGAACTCCGGGTACCCGGAGTCTCGAATGGCCTGCTGCGACGCCTCGTACACCTCCCCATACGTCGCCCCGGGCTTAACAGCGTCAATTGACGCCTGTTCAGCCGCGCGGGCGATGTCATAGAACCGGCGCTGGTCCTCCGTCGGCTCGCCCAGGCTGGCGAACCGCTTGATGTCGGTATAGTACCCGTCGTACGTGCACCCGCCGTCGAACTGGATGAGGCTTCCGGGGTTGATCTTCATCTCGCGTCGCGGCGTCGCGTCCGCCCACAGCACGCGGTCCGGCCCCGCGTACAGCGACGTGAACTTGATCTCGCTTCCGCCCTCCTCGAACATCTTGGCGCACATCACGTTCACGAGGTCTCGCTCCGACATGCCCTCTCGCAGCGCCTCGAACCCCGCCTCGATGCCGAGGCACGATATCCTCACCGACTCGCGCAGACGCCGCACCTCCTCGTCCGACTTGATCGACCGCACCGGCCACACGACCGGCCCGCAGTCCTGCCACGTCACGTCCGGCAGAGCGCCCCGCAACCCGTCGAGCACGTCAATCGAAAGCCCCAGCCGGAAGTGCGCGCTCATCTCGGTCGCAATGTTCGCCTTGTCGAGACCCAGCCTCCGCAGCCACTCGGCGAACGACTCGATCAGCGAGTCTCCCACCCTGCCCATGTAGAAGCCCGGCGGGAAGTCCCAGCGGACGACCGTGTCGATCCAGCTTGCCTGCGTCTGGATCTGGCCGCCGTTCGGCACGAACAGCGCCAACGGCAGGGTATCGTCGCGAGGAATGAACACCGTGTAGAAGTACGCGTGGATCACCCAAGCCACGTCCTGCATGGCCGAGGCGTACCGGACGTTCGTTTCCTGCGTCAGGTACAGACCGTCCACCCCCTCGCGCTCCATCTCCTCCCGCAGCCGCGCGATCCGTCGCTCGTGCTCCTGGAGCGTGCAGTCCGCGAAAAGGCCCTTGTTCTCCTGTTCGGTGATCTTGAGCTGCATTCCATGCCCCTTTACGAAAAACCCTACGGCGTGAACGGTACCGCCGCCCCGGCGTACGACTCGTCGTCGCGGAGCGCGCTCCGGTGCGGCAGGTACTCGACCACGATGTCGACGTCGTAGATGCTCACCGGATCGACGAGCTGCTCGTCCTTGCTGACGAGATCGACGCGCACGGTGTTGGTTCCCTTGACCGGCAGCGATACGGTCCTCAGGTCGATGTGCAGGCGATACCCCCGCACTCCCCCGCTCGGACGCATCTGGAACACCCAGTCGGCCCTTCGCATCTTGCTCTCCGGCACCTCCTCGCCGTTCCAGTAGACCCGGTACTCGTCGTGGTGTACCAACTCGTGAAGCATGATCCGAAGCTCGCATCGCCAAAGCTCGTCCGCCTCCGCCTTCGCGGCGATGTCGTCCGACACGTCTATCGTGATGTCCGGTCCCTGCTCGCCCGCCGTGAGCTCTCGCGGAAGCTGGTCGGTCAGGCCGAACGATACGGCTTCGCGACGGTCGAATCCGGGCCCGACGTAGAACGTCTTGTCCTTGTGGGCCAAGAGGTCGGGGTAGGCCGCCAGCCTCATGCGGTCGGTGTCCTCGGTCGTGTAGGGATAGCGGTGCGGGGGCGGGTAGTACCGGTGGTACATGATTCCCTCCACGCCGGCGTCGTATGCGTTGACCGTCGCCGCCCTGTGCGTCAGCCGCGTCTGCTCGGTGCCGACGGCGTCCAGACCCGCGATGACGGCCACGTCGTTCCCCGCCGCCACCTCGACCAGCTCGCGCAGCAGCGACGTCTCGCTGGAAAAGTCTCCGCCGACCGGCATGGCGACGATCGTGTCCACCAGCCCCTCATTGACCCAAGTTGCAAGGTCGTGGCCTATCTTGAGGTTGCCCTCCAGCGTGGCCGCCACGCGAACGACGACCCGCTTGCTCCGCCCCTGCGCCTCTGCCGCCGCGTCGGCCGTCCGGCGGACATCACGCATCCAATCGGTCAGCGTCTCCGTGTGCTCTTCCACCTCGCGACGGGCGATCAGCGGCGAGTACGTGTTGAAGTTCAGATCGATGCCGTCCGTCGGATAGTCCGTCACCAGCTCCCGGACGATTGCCATCCGGTTCTCCCGGATCTCCGGCACGGCGTACGACATCCGGTTCGAGTTGTCGTGAACGGCCTCGGGGAAGTCCGGCTCCTCACCCACGATCCACTCCGGGTGGAGGGTGTTGAACGTGGCGACCCGCCCGTTCGTGACGCGGTCCGGCGGTGTGTAGGCCATGTTCAGCAGCAGATGCGCCAGGAAGTTGAAACCGCGCTCGTGGGCGTGGTCGCAGACGACCTGCAGCGGATCGTGCCCGCTCTCGATCATCATCCGGACGTTGAACGCAGCCTTGTACCACACCTCGTGATTGACGAGGTCGTAGTTGTGACCCCAGATCTCCCCAACCTTCGTGTCGTACAACAGCACCGCGCAGTCCCCCACGACGTAGCTGATCGTGTCCACCCCCAGGTCGAGCACCTCGTCGATGGGCTCGACGTACTGCCGGATTCCCATCGGCGGCTCGTACAGGTATACGCTCGAATGTCGCCCGTCCGTCTCGAAGATGATCTCGTGCTTCTTGGACATTTTTTCTCCTTACTATTGTCCTGTTTCAGAGATTTACCGAACTAATCAGCCCATGAAAATCCCCTCTCCCGTCGTGGGAGAGGGCTGGAGACCGCCCCGTACTCGATACGGGGGTGAGGGTAATTCTCATGGCTGTGCCATACCTTGCCAACTCGCATTAGCCCCCACCAGGGAAGATGGTCATCTCAAAACCGCAAAGCCCTCAAGTCTCTCTCCCCTCTGCGTCCTCTGTGCTCTCTGCGGTGAATCTCCTCTCCCATTTTGGGAGAGGGCTAGAGCCGGCCCCGTACTCGATACGGGGGTGAGGGTGACTCCCCCGACGCGCCCCTACACCAGCGCCCGCACAGCCGCCGTCTGCTCCTTGATCGCGTTCCGCATGAACATCCAGTCCAAGCCCACAGTCACGAGCTGGATGCCCTGCTCGATGCGCTGCAGCACCTCTTCCGGCGTACTGTCCACCGCCATGGCGACCGGCAGTCCCGCAGCCCTGCCCGTGTCCACGACCTTCTGGATGGCGTCCACGACGGTCGGGTGGTCGAACTGGAACGGCAGCCGATACGAGTAGCTCAGGTCGCCGGGCCCGATGAACAGCGCGTCAATGCCCGGCACCGCAGCGATCTCCTCGACGCACTCCACGGCGTTCTTGTGCTCGATCTGCACCATCACGAACACGTCATCGTCCGCGCTGGCCTTGTACTCGTCGGTCATCGTGTAGTGGCGGCTCACGCGACGCGGCGCGCTTCCGCGAATACCCATCGGCGGGTACCTGCACGCCTCCGCGACCCGCCTCGCGTCCTCAGGTGAGTTGACGAACGGCACCACGAACCCGCTCACCCCGAGGTCGAGCGCCGCCATCAGGAACTTCTGGTCGTGCGACGGTGGACGGATGAACAGCGGCACGTCCGACCACTTCCAGCCCAGCATCACCATCTTGAGGTCGTCCCACCCGGCGCCGCCGTGCTCCATATCGAGCAGTACCCAGTCCAGGTCGCAGTCCGCCGCGATGGCCTCCACCGCCAGGGGATCCGTAATCCCCAGCCACATGCCGAGCGCCTCCTTCCCCTCCTTCAAACGCCCCCTCAGCGGACGGATATTCAGCAGGTCGGTCGACTCGGTCATTGGGTGCTCCTTACAGGTCTGGCAATAGGGGCAACATGGTACCAGCGAACCCACGAGGAATAAAGAAGCGACGGGCGGAGAAACCTGTGTCGGATTAGCAGGCGTTGCCCGTAGAGTGAACATCCCCTCTCCCGTTCGCGGGAGAGAGCTAGAGCCTGCCCCTGCGTAGGCAGGGGGTGAGGGTGAGGCTGCCTTTTACTACAAGCCGCCCGCCACTACGGAAGCCCCTTCCACATTGACCTCAACCTCCAGGATGGCGGCGGGGTCCTCATCCTCCAGGTCGTCGGGCACGGGGAAATACCCGCCGTAGTCGTTGGGTAGGGAACGATGATAGGCCAGCGCTTCTTCCACCGACATTTGCGGCGGCGGAACCGGGTCCCCATCAAGCTGCAGTCCCTCGATATGGAACTCGATGGCCTCTTTGATCATTGCCTGGATGCCGTCCCAGGTTTTGTGCGCGGCGCCTAAGCCGGGCAAATCAGGGACGTAGGCGCAGTAGTTGTTGGGCGTCCGTTCAAATACCACCACGTAGCTTTGCTTCATCGGTTCCCTTCCTGAAGCCCGGCTTGCCGCAAGATGCTTCGCCATGTCTTCATCTTTTAATTCAACACTGGGGTGGCCCGGGATGGTCACCTTTCCGGGTTTGATGGGATGCTTGAACTGGCGGTGGCTGCCCTTCATCCGTTCAAGCCGCCAACCGTCTCTCTCGACGATGCGTATCGCTTCTCGCACTTTGGGCATGAAAGCTCCGCAATCCGCCTTGGCGATAGTATAGCATGGTGGTGAACACACACAGAGGGCAGGCCGAACACCGAGTCGACGGGCGTCAGGTGCGACTCAAGAGGCTGTCGACGGGAGGCTTGACAGAGTCACAGCAGCGGCGAAAAAGCTCGAAAGTGATGCATTTTGTTGCATACTGGTGCATTTCCCGCGTTATTGTAAAGTTCAGGCGTGGTCGGGCTTGGCCTGAAGAGTGTGGGAAGAGTCGCCTCTCTGCCATCCCTTTCCGGAGTCAAACCCGAAATGCCTATATCAACGAGTCGGAGTCGGGATACAAAAGCTACGAAACTCATGGCTGTTCTGAGCTACCCCCTGCGTCTGCTCAAAGCCAAGCACGTTAAGTGCAGAGACCTCGTGACATAGAAAGGGGTCATGATGACCGGTATTGATAGCCACGCTTGGCCTTACCTACATCGTCTTTCAGTTCCACTCGTAGTAGATTTAGAAGTGCTCGGTCAGATTCTGAAAGAGGAATAGGCCCGTACGACTCAAGGTGATCCTGAACGTCCTCAATCAGTCTAAGAAATTCTTTGGCGTGATCTTCCCCCAACTGACTGACCGCATGAGCAATAGCTACATGGAACACGACTAACGTTCTGAAAGCACCTACTGGATCGACCCAGTGGTAGTTCAGCAACTTATCCTCTGCTCTTGTTTCTTCAGCGCCCATCGCATGACCTCCCTGTGCCTAGCTCCTTGTATGGAGTCCCATCTACTGATGAAATAGCATCCGACCAGATGTTCAGGTGAGTGTGATCACGTATCCAGTCGTAGACCTCGCGAGGCATTTTGGTATCGGTCGACACTCCGTTGACCACGACAACTGATGCGTGTTCCGTGTCTTGGGGTACGTTGGCCCGTAGTCTGAACTCAATGTCATTAGCCTCTCCGACTGCGGTTTTGAGATCGGTGTTCGGATTAAGGGCACCAGATGCTACGATTCTGTAGTCGCTGAAGTAGCCGCCTCTTCCGATCATTATCTCCCACACTTTGTCCGAGCCGATCGTCAACCGAAGCCGATCTCCGTAACGCCTGAGTTGAATGCCGTGTTTCCACTCCCCGGGAAGGTTGGTGAAGACAACTCGCGGCGTGTGCTGTAAATATGCGATACCACGCCAGTAGGTGGCTGTCACGATCCCCAGATAGTCGTACTCGTGGTCCTGAAGTCCTATCTCGCCTTCGCTCAGGATGCAGGTCGGCGCAAGTGGCTGTTCATCTCTACTCACCACCGAGTATGTCTTTGACCACGGACCGCATTGACCTTTCTCTACGTATTTGCCCTCGTGGTCGCATATTTGGGCCTTTACGCTGTACGTTGTGCTCGGTTTCAAATTCCTGATGGTTACTTTATCGGGTGCCAGGAGGTTCCAGGACCCGCTTGAACCATCTTCTTGCCATGCCACCCGGATTCCGAGAGAGGGGCTTTGAGTCCAATTCATTCTGATCGTGTATTCCGGCACAGTGCCGTAGGTTCTGTATTCCCCAATTGGAAACGTCCAATACTCAATCAGATAGGGTACTACGGTAATGGCAGGGGACGGGGTTGGTGTCGGCGTCCAGGTAGGGATTGCTGTCGGAGTTGCCATAGGCGTCGGGATAGGAATGGGGCTAACTCTTGGCGTTTGAGGTTTCTTCGTCCACGTATCCCCGCCCAGTGCCCAAAGGCTACAGTGCGTGTTCGAGCAACTCCGCACGTAAACTCTGAACTCGTATCCACCGGCAAGGTGACGTATTAGATGTGTGGAGACCTTGCCTTGCGTCCACATGTACGTCCAACTGTCGGCTCTCTGTCTCTCCATAGCTTGATAGGCAATCTGGTAGTTCACGACTTCGTCGCTACCCGGTGGAATGTTCCACCGAACGTCGATGCCTTCAGTTACTCCTAACAGGGTGACGTTTTGCGGTGCTGGCAGGGTCGCTTTTCCTGTGTTGGAAGCTGAAATCCCGACGACCGCGCTGATCGCACAAACGAAGAGTATGAGGGCAAAATAGATCGCACGTCTGCTCATAGGTAGCCCCCTTGCAGAAGAATGTGGCTTTCCTTTGCACGGGTCGGCCTTGCTGAACCGCAAGGGGGCGCAGGGCCCCATTCTTCAATTCAAGAAGACCGTACCGTGCAAAGGTGAAACAAAGCTTACGCACGAAAGTAAGTGAGTGTCAAACATACAATTCCCGAATAAGGAACCGACGGGCGCGAACTCGCTGCGCGGGAGTAGCCATCACCAACAGCCTGTGCAGTCGTGCCTTTGTCGGTCCTCATCTGAAGGTGTACGCTGGACGTATGTCACGCATCAACGTGGACATCGACGATCGGGCGTGCGCCGAGATCATGCGGCGCTACCGGCTTGCATCCAAAAGCGAGGCGATCAACCTCGCGCTGCGGGTGCTGGCCGCCGAGACAGCCTCAGTCGATGAAGCGCATTCTCTTCGGGGTATCGGCTGCGAGGGCGACCTCGACGCAATGCGTTCCACCCTCGTGCCATGAAACTGGCCGTTCCAGAACCGAACCACCCGTCATTCCGGCGTAGGAACGTCACCCCGTACCCCGATACGGGGCCGGAATCCAGAGAGTTCAGTCAGCAAGAGTACGGCGTCTCAAACCCCCTCACACCCGAAACGCCTCCGGCGCGGGCTTGATCGGACGCAGCAGCCAGTAGGGGCGGCGCGTGCCGTCGGGGCCTGGGGCCGGTCGGCAGAGCTTGAGCCAGCGCTTGTAGACCTCGTGCGCCATCTCCGAGTCGACCTTGACGTCGCCGTACTTGTCGTCGGGGCCAGCCTTCGTGACGCGCACCTTCTGGTGCCAGCAGTGCTGGCCGCTGATCGGGTCGGGCTGCACCGGCATGATGAGGTTCTGGTGCACGCCCCCGTCCGACCACCACAGCCGCTCCGAGTCGGGGTCGGACGACTTCCACGTCGTGACCCCCTGCCGCTGCCGCATCTGCCACTCGTCGCCCTCCTTGGAGAGATCGACGACGGCGGAGTTCCAGCGGTCGCTGCCGTGCTCCTCGAACCGCCGCCAACGTCCCATGTGATGGGAGCACGCCACGACGCCCGGCCTGATCGACTCCGTCACCCACACGCGGTCGACGAACGACCCGATCTCCGTCTCCACCTTGACGAGGTCGCCCGTCTCCACGCCCATGCGCCGCGCGTCGACGGGGTTCACCCACACGGGGTTGGTGTGCGCGATCTCGTGGAGCCACTTCGCGCCGTTCGTGCGACTGTGGATCAGGTTCGGCAGCCGGAACGTCGGCAGCAGGTCGTACTCGTTCTCCGCTTCGTTGATCTTCGAGGGGTGCACTTGGCTGACGATATGCTCCATGCGCTCCCGCTCGGCCTCATCCCTCGGATAGCGCGGTACTGCGTATTGAGGCCAGCCCCACTCCTTCAGCGTCGGCGAGTAGAACTCCAGCCGCGCGGACGGCGTCGGGAACCCCATCAGCCGCCTCCCGTCCATCTCGATGCCGATGCGTATCTTCCCGCCCTCGTCGCGGAACGGCCCCGGATAGGGCCGGTTGTTAGCGTCCCCGCCCGGCTGGACGCACCAGATGAGGCCGGTGTCCTCGTCGATGATCATCGGGTCGTTCAGGATGGTCTCGTCGACCGGGCACTCGTGCTCGTCGTACACGTCGTCCGTCACCTCGAACGCCGCGTACTTCCGCATGTACTCGAACGGCGTGAGGCCCTCCTCAGCCGCCTTTTCGGGCAGGCCCGGAACGCCCTTTTCGAAGATGTGCCGGTAGTAGTCGTTGACCGTGATCTTCTCGCCCGGCCGGAACGGCGATTCGAAGTGCCGCCGGATGCCCATCGAGCCGTCCGGGTCGATGCGCCACGACAGCTCGATCCAGAACTCGTTCTCCTCCCACACGTCGCCGGGGTTGGCGTCGCGGGTGTCGGCCACGTCGTGGCCCAGCTTCTCCTTCAGCGCCCTGATGACCGGCTGCCTCCACCCGATCCACTGCGAGGCGTGCGTCTCCAGCGAGTGCAGGTCGTGACGCTCCGGCCCCAGTCCGGTCGGCAGCACATAGTCCGCCCACTGCGCCGTCTCGCTCCACACCGGCGTCAGCGCCACGTGCAGACCGACGCGGTCGTCCTCCAGCATCTCCACCCACGCCGTGCCGTCCGGGTTCGTCCACACCGGGTTGTACACGCGGGTGAAGTACACGTCGACGCTCTTCCCCCTCTCCTTGAGTATGTGCGGGAGCAGGAAGCTCATCTCGAAGTGGGCCAGCGGGAACTCCAGCGGCCAGTGGTTCTCGTTCCACGTCTTGATCGGCGAGGGTATGGTGTGAGGCTTGGGAACGAACTTCGTCCACGAGTTCGGGATCGTCCCGCCCTTCGTGGCGACCGAGCCCGTCAGCACGTTCAGGAACAGGAGGCATCGCACGATCATCCATCCGCCGAGGTGCCCGGCGGCGGCGTTGCGCCAGATATGAGAGGCGAACGCCGTTCCCGCCCGGGCGATCTCGTCTGCCACTGCGACGATGGCCTCCGCCGGCACTCCCGACTCGTCCTCCGCCCACTCCGGCGTGTACTGCCGGTACATCTGCTTGAGCAGCGCCACGAAGTCTTCGTACGACTCTCCGGTCGGGACAGCCTCGATAGCGCCGTCCTTCTTGAGGAATTCGAGGTAGTCCCAGTCCTCCAGGATGTCCTGCCAGTTGACCCATCGCCGCAGGAAGTTGCTGTCGAACAGGTCGTTCTGGATTAGGTGGTTCGCCATGGCGAGCAGCATGGCCGCCTCGGTGCCTGGATTCGGCGAGAGCCAGAAGTCAGCCTGCGACGCCGTGTTGGACAGCCTCGTGTCCACGACCGCGACCTTCGTGCCCCGCAGCTTGGCGTCCACTATCCGCTGCGCGTGAGGGTTGAAGTAGTGCCCCGATTCCAGGTGCGACGACATGAGCAGGATGAACCTCGCGTGCTCGTAGTCCGGGTTCGGGCGGTCCATGCCCATCCAGAACGCGTACCCCGTACGGGCCGCTGCCGAGCAGACGTTGGTGTGCGAGTTGTGGCCGTCCACTCCCCAAGCCGCGACGACCCGCTCGGTGTACCCGTCCTCGCCGGGACGCCCCACGTGGTAGACGACCTCGTCACGCCTGTCCTCTTGGATCGCCGCGCGTATGCGTCCGGCGATGTCGTCCAGCGCCTCGTCCCACGTTACCTCTTCCCACTGGCCTTCGCCCCGCTCGCCCACGCGCTTGAGCGGCTGAAGGATGCGGTCGGGGTTGTTCACCTGGTTGAGCGTGGCGGGCCCCTTCGGGCAGTTACGCCCACGGCTTCCCGGATGCAGCGGGTGGCCCTCGATCTTGTGGATGTCCAGGCTTTCCCTGTCCACGTACGCGAGCAGCCCACACGCCGCCTCGCAGTTGAAGCACACCGTCGGCACGAGGGCGTAGTGGCGCTCTTCGCTGTCCGGCAGGTCGTCGGGGCCGTAGTCCACCCAGTCGTCCCACTCATCGGGATGCGGGAAGCTCGCCAGACCCCCGCCCGCCGGCGTGTGCAGGTGTTCGAGTGGTATGTGGTCCGTTATCGTCATTCCCTCTAGCTCTGCGGTACCGACTGCCCCGCCTGAACGTATGCGTGCTCATACAGCCCAAGTCCTGCTAGCACCATTGACGCCGCTGCCGCAAGTTCGGCATCCAGTCTCGAGAATATGAATACAGATGTGTTCGGCGGCTCGGCGTTCATAATCGTGGCCGTAAGCGACATGTACTGCCATGCGTCCAGCATGATGATCGCGACCGGAGCTACCATGCCGATCAAGAGGCTGCCCCAGAAATACGTTCTATACCTTCCGCGCACCATGTTCCTCGTGGCCTCGGAGGTTCCCGTACGGCTTCTCGTGATGTGCCCAATCGCGAAAGCCCCATGCAAGACCAGCGTGATCGATATGCCCCAGTAGTACATAGCACCGTAAACATTCAACTCATAGAGGAAGGCAATAAGACTTAGAGATGCGATGCCGGCCAACGCCGTGCGCACGAAGAAGTGCGCAGGCAGTCCTGAGTCTTGCCAGAGGTCTCGTCCTTTCGCCTGACCGAAGAGGTACGCCGTATAGACGCCTGCGGCGAGGGCGAGCAAGAGGGAGATCAAGCGCACTGCGGCCAGTAATCCGCCGTCGACATCGGCGAGCAGCGCGGCCGCGTAAACCATCAGGAAAGCCCCGAACGCCGTGATGATGTACGCTCCCCTCGTCACCCACGACCTCCACTGCGGTTTCAGCAGCGTGTACACAAACCTTCTTGGGTGGTGCAGGTCGAGCACGAGCAGCCCTGCCGTGACCGCCAATAGGATCGTTGCGGCTATCACGGCCGTCAGTTCCACGTTGGGTCCTAAGTCGTAGCCGAGCAGCCCCAGAGCCGCCACGACCATGACCAGTCCGGCGGCCATCGACTTCGTCCACGTATAGGCCGAGACGATCCAGTTCCACGGCGCTCGATGAGGGTTGTCATAGGCGAGGATGGCGGCGGCGTGGCTGGATGTCGGATCGTTGGCGCTAGTGGGCGACGGCCTGCCCGGGGCTATTTGCGTGTCGATTGGCTGCGACTGGCTGAAGTAGCCCCTGAATGTCGCAGCCGTCGGGTCGAGCGTGGGGCCGGCCGCCTCTACATAGAAGACCTTAGGGTTGGTATTCTTCTCGGGCCGTCGCACCTCAACCTTCTCCCTGGCGATGAGATTCGAAACGTTCGACACGGGGTCGCTGAGGTTCCCAACAAAAATCGCCTGCGTAGGGCAGACCGTTACGCAGGCGGGTTGTAGTCCTCGGTCGATCCGATTCGTACAGAAGTTGCACTTCTCAGCGCTGTGCGACACCGGATCGATGTAGATGGCGTCGTATGGACATGCCGCCATACACGCCTGGCAGCCAATACACCGCGAGCGGTCGAAGTCCACGATGCCGTCGGGACGCTGGTACATCGCCGTCGTGGGGCAAATCTCCACGCAGGGAGCGTCGGCGCACTGGTTGCAGCGAGTGACCTGGAAGTGGCGGCGGACGTTCGGGTATCTTCCGACTTCGACCTGTTTGACGTAGGTGCGGTTGACGCCGAGCGGAACGTCGTGTTCTTGCTTGCACGCGACCGTGCAGGCGTGACAGCCGATGCACTTGCGGTTGTCGATAACCTTGCCCCAGGTGATCGGCTCGGTACTCTGGTCTTCCTTTCGGACGGTCATTGGGACGCACACCCGATATCAGAGTGCGCGGTAGCCTATCACGGGGACTCGATTTGCTCAAGGACGGACAGAATCAATTAGGGCAATCGCAATGGACGATTGGAAAAACACCGTCAACCGTCACTCCGGCGAAGGCCGGAGTCCAGAGGGGGTTGGAGACTCCTCCAAGGCCGGTTCTGACTGAATAGCGTAGCTCAGCCGCTCAACCGTGCGAGCCGCTCGGAGCACTCGTCAACCCCTGCCTGAACGCCGGTTGCCTCGTACAGGTCTCGCGCCTCCTCCCACAGCCGCCTCGCGTCCTCAGTCTCTCCCGCGTCTTCCTTGAGTATTGCAAGGGGGCGGACCGCGTTCGCGACATCCAGCGGGGGAGCGCTCTCGTGGCCGTGGTAGAGTTCCAGCGCCTCAAGATAGCACCCCTCGGTCTCTTCCACACGTCCCGCGTCGTGATGCAGCTGCCCCAGATGTCGAATCGTGTGGGCGAGCAGGAGAGGGTCGCCTTCGGCGCGACAGACGGCAACGCCTTCCTCGTACAGCTTCAGCGCCTCGTCGTCGCGCCCAAAATCTCGCTCGACCTCGCTGAGCGTCCTGAGCGCCTGCACCAATTCGGGATTTGTGCCTTCGTTCCGATACAGTGAGACGGCCTCAGTCAAGCCACGATGGGCATCGTCCGTTCGGCCTTCTCGCCTCGCGAGTGAGGCCTGTCGGATCAACTCTTCGACGCGCTTTCTTCCCGCACTCATCGCAGGAACCTGATGGTCAGCGGGTAATCCCAGAACTCGCCGTTGCCGGCCTTCACCGCCGCCACGACGGTTGCCACCAACCACCATACGAACAGACCGGCGATCACCACGAAGATGAGCAGAAAGCCTATGAGCACGAGCATCAGCGCCACGCTGACGGCGACGCTGATGGCTGCATAGACGGTGATACTGATATTGAAGTTCAGCGCGGCCTTGCCGTGCTTGTCAACGGCCGGCAAGACATCCTTCCTGAGGAGCCAGATCGCGAGCGGTCCTATGATGTTGCCGAGTGGAACGATGAAGGAAGCAAACGCGCTGAGATGGCAGAGCGTGGACATGGTGACGGGATCGTCGAGGAACGACTGTCGGCTCGGAATCGCGCTCCTCGCTCCCTCCCAGACACCCGCCCCACACGCGCCGCAGAACCTGTTTCCGGGTTCCAATGCCGCCCCGCATTTCGTGCAAAAGGTCGCCTGGGGGGCGTCCCAGTTTGTGTCGCCCTCCCCCGCGTCGTCGGCTCCCTCCACGGGACGAATCTCCCCGCCGCAGGTCGGACAGAACCGCGTCTCCTCACCTGTCTGTGTTCCGCAAACCCCGCACTGCCTCATCGGCGATTTTCCTTCGCGTCCATTGACGTCAAACAGGCTCGTCCGTCTCTATCGGAACGCCCGCCGAGTTCCCCCACTCGGTCCATGACCCGTCGTAGACTCGCACGTCGTCGAAACCGAGAATATACTTGAGGATGAACCAGCTGTACGACGCGCGTACACCCAGCCTGCAGTAGGAAATGACCTCGTCCGAGGCATCGAAACCGGCGTTCGAGTACATCGTGCGGAGATCATCGACTGACTTGAATGTGCCGTCCCCGCCTGCGCCGTCGTCCCATGGAACGTGCACGGCGCCCGGAATACGCCCCTTCCGGTAGATGTCCGGCTGAGGGGTGCCGGGGGCCGAGGTGAGCTGTCCGGCGTACTCTTCCACCGTCCGCGTGTCGAGGAGCGTTACACCCTTTCTGCCCAGACTTTTGACAACGTACTCCTTCATGGCGCGGAGGGTAGGATCGGGCTCAACGGCCCATGCCCAGTACGTCGTGGGTTCCACCACCGGCTCCACCATCTCGACGGGCCTGCCCTCCAACGTCCACTTCGTCCGCCCCCCGTCCATGATGCGGACGTCGTCATGCCGGTAGTATTTCATCACCCAGAATGCCCACGTCGCGGAACGGTTGTTGCCGTCCCCGTAGAGGACAACCGTCGTATTGCGCTCGATGCCCGACCGCGACATGAGCGCCTCGAACTGCGCGATGTCCGGGATGTCGCGGCGGATGGGATGCTCCATGTCCGTGTGCAGGCCCCACCCAACAGCGCCGGGCACGTGGCCCGTCTCATACGCCTCGTCCAGGTGAGAGTCGATCTCCGCAACCACCACGGACGGATCACACAGCCGTTCCGCCACCCATGCCGTGCTCACGATAGCTTCCGGATGCGCGAATTCCTCTGTCATGTCCGCCTCCGCAACGGTCACACCGTTGATATCGACTATAGTCGAACTATACGAGAGTCCAATGAGCCGTTCAACTCGTAGGGGCAGGTTTCAAACCTCCCCTTCACCAACAACGCCACCCCCAACCCGTTAGCCGATGCCAACCTAGAATTCATACCAAGAGGTGAGCGTGGCCGCCCTCATCTAATCTCCCAGGCTCAACCTCAGTCTACTGTCATTCCGTGCGCAGCGAGCAACTGTCTTGAAAGTCAAGACGGATGGCCGACGGGCGCCGACGCCCTGGCGCGCTCAGCGCGCCAGGGTGAGCGATGCTTGAGCATGGAGTTGAGTATGACGAGCAACTTGCGCATGCAGGCTGTGAGAGCCAGCTTCTTGGGCTTGCCAGCCGCCAGCAGCCGCTGATAGAAGTCCCTGATCACCGGGTTGAAGCGGCTGGCTACCAACGCTCCCATGTACAGGGCGGCGCGGACCCGGGCGCGACCGCCCCAGACGGTCCGTTTGCCCCGCAGGGTGCCACTGTCCCGGTTGAAGGGAGCCACGCCCACCAGCGCGGCGATCTGTCGGCGGTCCAGCTTGCCCAGCTCCGGCAGGTAGGCTAGGAGGGTGAGAGAGACCTGCCCTCCCACGCCGGGAACGGTGCGCAACAGGTCATCCTTCTCCCGCCATACGGGACTGTTGCGAAGAGTCTGCCTCAGGCCTTCGTCAAGGTCGTCCAACTCCTGCTCCAACCAGGCGATGTGGGCCTCGATGCGGGGCTGGACGGCGCTGATGGCGGTGCCGAGGCGGTTCTTCTCTGAGACCAGCATGGTCACCACTTGGTGCCTACGAGCAACCAACGAGTTGAGTACCTGGGTCTCGGTGTCCTTCAGAGGGCGCACAGGGGGACGGATGGCGGCGGCGAAGTGGGCGAGAACCGCCGCGTCCAGAGCGTCAGTCTTTGCCAGAGTCCCGGTTGCTCTGGCGAAGTCACGAACCTGGCGGGGGTTAACGACGACTACGGGCAGCGTCGCAGTTGCCAGGGCTGCCACCAACGGCAGTTCCAGGCCGCCAGAAGCTTCCAACACTATCTTGGCCGGCCCAATGGTCTTCAGTTGAGAGACCAGTTCCGGAATTCCAGATTCGTCGTAGGATACGACCCACCTCTCGCCTGTAGGGCGGAGAGCGACATCCACCTGGGCTTTTGCCACATCAATGCCTACGTATGTCGGTTCCTGTTCCATTTCTACCTCCTGTATGAAGTGCTGGCCCGTCCTTGCACGATGCGGGCTCGATTGGCCCAGGCAACTGTTCGGGCTCTACTCCTGGGGGGTGCGGCGACCTTGGCTCGCTGACGGTCTTCGATGACCTGGGAATCAACGGTCTGCCGCACCCTATTCACCCTTACCGAAGTCATTGTCCCATGACAAAACCAAGATACAAGGAATCTAAGGTTCTCGCCCTTAGCAAGCTCTCCTCAATCGCGGTTCGTGGCCTGCCTCCAATACCCATTTTGACCCGCAAGAACACATAATCTATGCTATTCCCGTCGCAGCAATGGATTCGCGCCGCCTCGTCCCGACCGGCGAAACCCTGCAAGACATATTGAGAATGAAGGCGAAAAATTTCGGTCATACAAAAAATTCTCAAATTGTCTCACGACCGCATCGCCCACCGTGGGTGTGTATCGCCGAAACAGCTTCATTAGTCGCCCCCGGACGGGCCAAAGAAGAGCGAGACAAATTGAGAACAGGAAAAAAAGGGGAGATTGGGCGGTCTCTCAAACTGTCTCGCCGTCTCAAACCGTCTCATCGCCACTGCCCAGCGGGGAGGGGACCTATTCGAGTACGCGGAGGGTGCCGGGCACGTCCATCCTTCGCAGCTTGCGCACGTTCGGCCTGAACCTGTCGAAGGATGGCAACGCCGTTCATGGTTCGACGAGTTCACCACGAACGCTCTCGGCGGACCTATTAGGCACCCTCTTAGATTCCTCGCTGTGCTTGGAATGATAGACTTCTACGTATGTTATGCAAAGGTCTCCGGGAGCGAGATTCCAGAGTTGGGTATACATATACTCTCTATGAGGAATAGATGCCCGCCTCGTATCGTGGTACGGGGTGACGTTCTTTCGCGGGAATGACGGATTCTTAGTGTATTCAAAGTGAATTGGCATAAAACCCGATTGATCTCCTGTGAATTTACTTCACTAATCTCCTTGTTCAGAGCACGGGGGGACATATTCACCGCACTCTAAAGGTACTGGCCAGCAGTGTCATAAAGGTCAATCTCAGCGGCATACCAACCGCCCGTTTCGCGGTGACGCATGAACTTATATCTCTCATCTACCTTTCCTCCTTGTTGAGTACTCCTCACCTCGCAAAGAACTCGCCGGAGCGTGGTAGCTGGTCTGGAAACCGATACATAGTGCCAGCCCTAATTTGCTCAAAATACGACAAAAATCCCTAATAATGAGAATGAGTATCAGTACGAGTCATGGAGTAATTTATGAAGCGAATCCGGTAAAAATTCTAGTGATATTGAGTATCATGTAGTACCCTGTTTGTACTATGAATTTGGCCATTAGCTGCGACTCTTCCCCTTGTCAGGCACTCATCTTCGTGTGACAATCGACAATAAGAAACTCCTTGAATTCTGCCGTATGGCAACAGTTTAAGGGTCACATGGAGGACTGGTAATGGGACACGATACGCACGAATGTGATACTCACGAGCACCACGCTCACGAGCACGACATGCACGAGTGCGACACGCACGAGCATCACGGCGAACCCGGGCACGATCACGACATGCACGAGTGCGACGAGCATGAGCACCACGCTCATGATCACGACTCGCACGAGTGCGATGACCATGAGCATCACGGTCATGGACACGACCACGAGGGTCACGGCCAGGGTCACGACGATCACGAGTGTGATGGCCATGAGCACCATGCTCACGAGCACGACTCGCACGAGTGCGACGATCACGAGCATCACGGCGAACCCGGGCACGAGCACGACATGCACGAGTGCGACACCCACGAGCATCACGCTCACGTGCACGACCCGCACGAGTGCGACGATCACGAGCACCACGGCCACTAAGAACCTACTTCGGGGCGGGTCTTATGAGGAGCCGCTTCTGAGAAAACTAAGAAGGTCCGGCGCTTGGGAATTTCCTGAGCGTCGGTCTTCTTTAGTTTATTGACTTCCCACTAGGTGGCAAGTAAGCTTTACGCGCTTTCGCCCCTTATCGAGTTTGACTGCAAAATTCCAGAGTGTGGCCGGAGGTACTGTAGACTTGAGGGCGCTTAGACGAGTTTCCGAAGCAGTGCAACGGGTATTCACGCCTCTGTTGATGCCGCAGAGACTGGCTCCGGCAGCCGAAGGCCCTCAGGTTTACTTCGCATCTTCGACCGGCGGCGCGAGCGCCGATTCCCACGACCACGACGCTCACGAGTGTGACGACCATGAGCACCACGGCGATGAGCCTGGCCACGTGCATGACCCCCACGAGTGCGATGGCCACGAGCACCATGATCATGACGACCATGAAGGCCATGACCATGGTGATCACGACGACCATGAAGGCCACGACCACGGCGATCACGACAACCATGAAGGCCACGACCACGGCGATCACGAGGGCCATGACCACCACGACCACGACGGCCACGACCACCATGGCCACGGGCACGGAGGGCACGATCACGCTCACGACCTGAGGGGCGCGAGCCGCAAGAATCTCATAATTGCCCTGGTGTTGATCTCGACCTACATGCTGGCCGAGGTCGTGGGCGGCATCCTGTCAGGCAGCCTGGCTCTCATAGCCGACGCGGGCCACATGCTCACGGACGCTGCCGCAATCGCGATGGCGCTGGTGGCCATGTGGATTGCGGAGCGTGTAGCCACCGCCGAGCGCACGTTTGGCTACGAACGCACCGAAGTGCTGGCCGCCATGCTCAACACCATCGCGCTATGGCTGATCGCGGGGTGGATCGTGTTCGAGGCCTACCACCGGACCTTCGGCACGGAAGACCCTCACGTCGATGGACTGCCGGTGCTCATCGTCGGTACCGGCGGACTCCTCATAAACATTGCCGCCGCCTGGGTGCTGCATCGCTCAGCGGGACACAGCATGAACGTAGAGGGAGCGTTCCAGCACGTCTTGGCCGACCTCATGGGCTCTGTCGGCGTCATCATCTCTGCGATACTCATCTTGTCTTTCGCCCATGACAGTCCCGCCGACGCGCTCTGGGGATTTGACTGGTTCCTCGTCGACCCGATCCTGAGCGTCCTTATTGCGCTGCTCATCCTGTGGAGCAGCCGGCATCTCATGGTCACAGTGATGAACGTGCTGCTCGAAGGTACCCCGGGCCACATAGACGCCTATGAGCTTTGCAACGAGATCGAAGAGGTAGAGGGCGTTACCCTCATCCACGACGTGCACATCTGGACCATAACGTCGGGAAGCGAGGCCTTTACCGCCCACGTACTCGTCGACCCCTCATACGATGGAGGCACTGAAGTTATTCGCACGAGGATACAGGATCTAATTCACAACCGGTACGGCATCGCGCACGCCACGATTCAGTTGGAGCTTACCGGGTCCACCTGTAAAGAGGACCATCACGTCGACCACTTGCTGCACACAAGCCGGCCGAGCGCGAGCTAGAGAAGGTTCCCTCGTCTCTAGCCCTTGCATTATTCTCCGCTTTATTGTGAGCGCCACGGTCGCTGAGTGATACAGCCTCCACAAGTCCTCGACCTACTCAAGTCCACCTTCGGGTATGAGTCCTTCCTGCCGCTGCAGGAAGAGATCGTGCATCACGTTCTCGGCAAGGAACACAGCCTGGCGCTGATGCCGACGGGAGGTGGCAAGTCGCTATGCTACCAGTTGCCTGCCCTGTGCTTCGACGGTCTGACATTGGTGGTCTCGCCGCTCATCGCCCTCATGAAGGACCAGGTTGACGCCCTTCGAGCGGACGGCATCCCCGCTGCATTCGTAAACAGCAGCCTGTCCGCGTCGGAGATCGGCAGAATCCACACCGCCGCTCTCACAGGGCGAATCAAGATTCTCTATGCCGCACCGGAGCGTCTTTCCGTGCCCGGCTTTGTGTCGTTCCTCGATTCCGCTTCGGTCAGCCTCATCGCAGTAGACGAGGCGCATTGCATCTCCGAATGGGGCCACGACTTTCGGCCCGACTACCGAAACCTCAAGGCACTTCGAGCGCGGTTCCCCGACGTGCCCTGCATCGCACTCACGGCGACGGCCACCGAGCGCGTCCGGGAAGACATTGCGGCCCAACTCAACATGCAAGACGGCAAGACTTTCCTCTCCAGCTTCAACCGCAAGAACTTGACCTACTCTGTGCTGCCGAAAAGCGACCAATTCAGTGAACTGCTAGAGTTGCTAAACAAGCACAAGGACGAGTCGACGATAATCTACTGCTTCTCGCGAAAGGGCACTGAGGAACTGGTCGCAGACCTGAGAGAAGAGGGCCTCAACGCTGTTTCTTACCACGCCGGACTTGACCCGGTCGTGCGACGTACCAACCAAGAACGGTTCATCAGGGACGAGACGCCCATCATCGTGGCGACCATCGCGTTCGGCATGGGAATCGACAAGCCCGACGTTCGTCTCATCGTCCACTACGACATGCCCAAGAGCGTGGAGAGCTACTACCAGGAGACGGGCAGGGCGGGCCGCGACGGTCTGCCGAGCGACTGCGTGCTCTTCTACTCGCCAGGGGATAGGTCACGGCAAGAGTACTGGATCGGCCAGATGGATGATGCAGAAGAGAAACGACGCGCTCGGCGGAAGCTGGACGGCATGGTGGAGTACAGCGAGCTGACCGGGTGTAGACGGGCCTACCTTCTTGGCTACTTTGGCGAGGAAATTGACGAGCAGAATTGCGGCGGATGCGATTTCTGCATGGCGGATGTGGAGCAGTTCGACGCGACGGTCATAGCGCAGAAGATACTCTCTGCCGTGATACGGACGGAGGAGCGATATGGAGTTGCTCACGTGGCGGACGTCTTACGAGGTTCACGCGCAAAGAAGGTCATCGACGCTGGACATGACAAGCTCTCGGTATATGGAATTGTCCGAGACTTCTCGAAGGATGAGATCAAGGTCGTCTCGCGGCAGTTAATGGAAGGCGGGCTTCTTGGCAAGGGAGATGGCGAGTATCCGACGCTTTCCGTCCCGCAGGCCGGTCGGGAGTTCCTAAAAAACCGAGCGACTCTTCAACTCACCCGGAAGAAGGAACGGCCATCCGGGAGGAGAGCTTTTGACAAGTCGCGCCTCGACTACGATCAGGGACTATTCGACCTGCTGAGAGACGTCCGGCGTGTTCTTGCCGGAGAGCGGGGCGTCCCGCCGTACGTCGTGTTTGGGGACGTGTCGCTCCTGCAGATGGCCTACTTTCTGCCACAGAGCAAGGAGAGCTTCTCCCGCATCACGGGCGTGGGCACGGCAAAGCTCGAGGAGTACGGTGAGATATTCGTGAAGCACATCAGCGAGTACGCCGAGGAGCACGGCCTCAAAGAGAAGGAGCAGCCGTCTGAGCGACGGAAATCACGGTCGGTGCGCAGGCCGGGATCGACCTATGCGAAGACGCTTGAGCTGTTTCGCATAGGGCTTCCGATCGACGAGATCGCGACTAAACGCGAGCTCAGCCCAGGTACGATCATCGGGCACCTCGAACGACTGACGGCTCACGGCGAGGACATCGACGTCCGCCACCTGCTGGAGCCGGAGCGGTTCGATCTCATCAGGAAGGAGTTGGAGCGCACAGAGACTCCGTGGTTGTCGGCCGTTAGAGATGCTTTGGGCGACGGCTTCTCATTCGATGAGATCCGGTTGGCCCGCCTCGGGCTTCAACTCAACCCCAATAGCTCCAAGGAGTCTCTTTGAATGATCGCCTCCAAGTCATCTTCCGGCAGTTCAGGCAAGTGGTACTTCCTCGCGTAGTCGTTCAGGCCTCGCAGGAAGCCGATTGTCTCCGCCGGAGTGGTAACGGGGAAATCACTCGCGAACAGCAGCTTATGGAGCATGCCCCACTCGTATGCCTGCATGAAGGCGTGGTATGCCTGCCACGGGCGGATCAGCGCACCCGACACGTCTGCGTAGACGTTAGGGTGCTTGCGGATGATGTTCACGCAGTCGACGTGCCAGGGGTGGGCGATGTGAGCCATGACGACCTTGAGGTCACGGAAGTGCGCGGCTATGTCGTCCATTACAAGGGGGTGCGCGTACCTCAACGGAGCGTCCGGGAAGGGTGACGTGCCCTGGTGAAAGACTATGGGTAGGCCAAGCTTCTGAGCCTTGTCATAGACCCGGAAGGCGTTTTCTCCGACCGGGTCGAATCCCTGGTAGTTGGGCCCCAGCTTCATGCCTCGCAGGCCCAAGTCGTGAACCGAGCGCTCAATTTCGTCCATCACATCCGGCTCGTCGGGATGCACCGACATGAAACCGATGATCTTGTCGGGCGCATTCGCGGCCAGCGAGGCCGCCGCGTCGTTGACGTTGCCCCTATTTGGAATCACTTGGACGGTGTCCTCACCGGGGCGCGGAGCGATGCCGAAAGCGAACGCAGCGTCTACCGGTCCCATGGCGTCCAAGTAGTCGTCGACGCTGTTGGTCAGCCGGACCTGCCGTCCCGGACGCATGGCAGTGTCATGCTCTGCCTCGTCATCCGGCACGGCGTCCTCGTGGGTGGGAAGATGCGTGTGAACGTCGACGATCATGCGGCGAAGCGCGGCTTCGTTCCCCAGAAATTGCGATAGGTCGTCAGCACCATCGTCACTGGCCGCGGCGGTACATGATCTTCTGGCGGTCGGCTTCGATGAGGTGCGGCTGGATCTTCTCGACGAACTCGGCGAGGCTTTCCTCAGGCGTCGCGTTGGTCGTATCGATCTCGAACTTGTGCCGGAGCCATGACCACTCGAATTGCTGCTCGAACTCCGCCAGAACGCCCTCGACGTCCTCTTCCTTGACCAGGCCGAAGGGGTGCGGATTTGCCTTCAACCGCTCCTTGATCGCATCGGCAGAGGCCTTGACCAGAATCAGTACCGAGTCCGGCGCTTTGTGCATGATGTCGGCATCGATTCGCCGTGCGTACCAAGACCTGTCGGCGTACTCGCCGGCCCCACCGTAACCGTAGTACCGGGGAGCGTAGACCGCCTCGTTGATATGGAAGCCGATCTGATTGTGATGCGGGTCCTCGTAGAAGGTGTCCGCAACGTGGTACTCCATGTGGTACCTCTGGAACGATTCCTGCTGCCTAGGTGAAAGGGCAAGGAACAGCCGGTTCTCCTCGTCCGTGTGGCCCGTTAGCGACGGGTCGATGCCCTTGCCGGCAAGGAAGTCGTCGATCATCTCATCGTGGGTCTTGCCCTCCGGTATGTTCGGGTGGCCCACGTGCGGAATCTGCCAGTGGTCGTGGAAGCCGAAATCATCGCCAATGGTCTCCTTTACCCATTTGCTTATGTGGTAGCCCAGAGTAGACGTCCCGGAATATTCGCAGCCAACAAGGATGAGTCGCATGGTTCTCCTCACAATCGTGAAATTGCGCTACAGGGTACGGCGAAACAAGCCCGCTGTACAGGGGGGTATGTGGGGCTGTAACTATTCAGAGTTGATGAGATGAATTCTCCCCACCCCTGTACAGGGGTAGTATTTGTCCATCCACCCGCTCGCCATGAACCTGCAGACAACCCACCGCTGTCATTCTGAGCGAAGCGAAGCAAAGTCGAAAAATCTCAAGTGTCTGTCGCTACGTAAGGCCAACATAGAGCATTCTTACGCTGCTTTCACTCTCGGTTACGATACAAGCGTGGCACTGGCTGTCCAGTCTTGCGGTTATGGATTTTAGATTCCTCGCTTCGCTCGGAATGACAGGAAGACGGGGCCGGATCATAGCCGCAAATTCGTTTTGCCCACCCCTGTCAGTCCCCCCTGTGGATACGCACACTCGCGGATATGACGGTGGCTGTATGCATTGCGCGCTCTCACGAAGTCTGAACAGTTACTTGGGGCCAATTCGGGAACGGGCACAGGCTGCCCACCTACGGAGAACTTTGCATAACCCCGGCGCCTGTCACTCCGAGTGGAGCGGAGCGGAATGAGGAATCCCGGGACACTGCCCTTCAGGAGGAGTTCCGTAGCTGGAACGGCACGAATGAGGACGGCAGGACATCTTAGATTCCTCGCTCCGCTCGGAATGACAGACTGTTATATGAGTTGCACAAAGGAGAGGCCGCTGTAGATCGTATACCAGGTTGCGGACTCACCGATGGTGGCGACCTCCTGGACGTCCTCCAGTGTAGGTGGTGGGGGGTATACGAGTGTTTTGCGCTTCCTCGGCGATCTGGGCCATGATGCGGTTGATGTGGTTGACGACCTTTCGGTTACTGTCGACGGCTGCCGTCTTGGTGTCGAAACTCAGGATGGTCTTAGCGGCGCGGACGCGCTCTTGAGGATCCTCAGTGTCGAGGCGTTCGGCCAGAACGGCGACGGCGTCGAGCATGAGGGCCCGGAGCGCAGCTCTGGCGATGGCGGCGGCCTCGTCTCGCTGTTGCTCGTACTCTTCCCTGAAGGCGGGATCGTTCATCCAGCGGTGGATGGTCCTGGGTGAGATTCCAGCCCTTTCCGCCGCTTCGGTGAACGTTCGCGATGAGGTCATGAACGGGAGGGCGTGAATCTGATTGTTGGAGAGCATGCTTGAATTTTGACGGACATCGCCGGACATAATGTGACACCTACCTTATCGTGTGATTGAGTGTTGCAAGCCCATAATAGGACATGTGTTCTTGTGCGTCAAGTCGGGGTTATGCAGGGGAAGTGTTCAGGGCTGGGGTGAGGGGAATATCCCTCACCCCAGCCCTCTCCTGCGAAGAGGCTGTCTCATAAGTAGACTACCTCTCTAATCAGGATGTTGTGGATTCCCGCTTTCACGGAAATGACGGTAAGGGTAGTAATGTTTCGTTGCGAATGATACCTACAATGACGATAAGCGTGGCCCCCTTTGTTCGAGAAATGTATGTTGTCGGGTTATGGGACGGCCTCCGAATGGGAGAGGGGATTGGATTCCTGCCTACGCGGGCATGACGTTGGTGGGGGATTTTGGCCTCGCGTCCCGCTTGTGGGACAGCCGGGAAAGTGGTATACTCAGGCGTTGAATGAACATCGTTATCTGTCAGGCTGAGAAAGTGGGCTTGCCCCACTTTCTTTGTTACTAGGCGAATTCAAAACACTTGGGAGCGAGGTGGTACAAATGAAGAGCGACTTCATTATCGCCCTCACGCAGCTTGCCGCCGAGCGTAATCTTTCGAAGGACATAGTTCTTTCGGCTATTGAAGCCGCGCTCGCGTCGGCATACAGGCGCGACAGCATCGCGGCGGGCCAGAACATCTCCGTCAAGCTTGACCCCAACTCCGGTGACGTTAACGTCTCTATCGTGAAGACAGTCGTTGAGCAGGTGGAAGACCCGCTGACCGAGATAACCCTGGCCGACGCCAAGAAAATCAGCCCTATCGCGGACCTCGGCGACAACGTGCCTACCGGGGCGCTCCCTCACAGCGCGGGACGCATCGCAGCCCAGACGGCGAAGCAAGTCGTCATCCAGCGCCTCCGCGAGGCTGAGCGCGACATCGTCTTCCAGGAATATGCCGACAAGGTCGGCGAGGTATACACAATCACGGTGCAGCGCATCGAGTCGGGCAGGCACGTAGTCGTCGAACTGGGACGTGCCGAAGCTGTTCTCCCCATGGCGGAGCAGTCGCCATACGACCGCTATCGCGTGGGACAGCGCTACAAGGTCCTCCTCAAATCCATCGACCAGTCGGCCAGAGGGCCGGAAATCATCGTCTCCCGTGCCGACAAGGCCCTCGTACGCCGGCTATTCGAGATGGAGGTGCCGGAGATATACAACGGCGCCGTCGAGATCGTCGGCATCGCGCGCGAGGCGGGGTCCCGCAGCAAGGTGGCCGTTTTCGCCAAGCAGGAGGGCGTAGACGCCGTTGGTTCATGCGTGGGACTTCGCGGGATTCGCATCCAGAACATAGTAAACGAGCTGCACGGCGAGAAGATCGACGTTGTCGAGTGGAGTCGCGACCCGACGAGGTTCATCAAGAACTCCCTCAGCCCCGCACTCGTCATGAAGGTGCAGGTGGAGCAGGAGGAAGGCACCGCCACTGCCGTGGTGCCGGAGCGTCAACTCTCTCTCGCCATTGGAAAAGAGGGACAGAACGCCCGACTTGCTGCAAAGCTCACGGGCCTGAAGATCGATATTATCAGTGATGTCGAGGCCACCGAGTTGGAGGCTGAGCGCGCCAAGCTGGCGGCGCAGAAGGCGGCTGAAGAAGCCGCGCGTCCCGCTCCGGAGCCCGAACCTGTTGTGCAGGAAGAGGAACCGGCCGCCGTCGGAGAGCCTATCGCCGTTCCCACTGTCGAAGAGGGAGAGGTCGAGATTCTGGCGCCGGCTGCGATTGTTCCGGACGAAATGCAGCCCGCTGCCGAGGTTTCGGAGTTGGCCGTCGCAGAGGCGGAGCCGATGCAGGCCGTCACGGATACTCCCGAAGTCGATGTGCCGGAAGTCGCGGAAACAGGCGAGTACGTCGAGCCGGAGATTCCCGAAGAGCTGTTCTTCGAGGAAGAGCCGGAGCCGGTGCCCGTGGCGGAAGAGGCGACACCTCTTCACGACCTGCCCGACGATATCTGGAATATCAGCGCGGGCGTTTCCGGCGACAGCGGCGTTATCCGCTTCGCCGAAGACATTGAAGAGTTGGCAGCCAGGGGCCCCCGTGGTGGAGGCGGCAGGCGACGTCGTGGCGGCGGAGGCGGCAACCGACGCCGCGGGCCGGCAAGACGCAGATGACGCCCGCCAAGCGGCACGTTCCTCTGAGGACCTGTGTCGCTTGCGGATCGAAGGGGGCAAAGCGGTCTTTTACGCGGATCGTCGCGACGCCGGAGATCGGCGTCAAGGTGGATTGGAACGGCAGGCTTTCGGGCCGTGGAGCTTACGTTTGCAGCGACGGTGGGTGCTCTACGGCAGCGTTGCCGCGAGGACGCATCGAGCGAGCTTTGAGGGGACGCATATCTGAAGACGATTGGATGGCATTGACCGAGGAGATCGCCGCAGGACGGACAGGGCGGTCTTGATAGGACGGTGTATACTGTCCAAAGGGATTAAATGACTACTGACCGCACGACAACTCAGGGATCCGCAGGCGCACCGCCCACTGCCACTCGAACGCGAGCGGCGGCAGAGGCGCGCCCACGACTTCCCGTGCTCGACATTCCATCCGCGATTTCGGTCGCCGATCTCTCCGAGATGATGGGTGTCGATCCTATTGACGTAATCAAGCAGTTGATGCGATTCGGATACATGATTTCGATCAACGAAGTCGTAGAGTTCGAGGTCGCGTCTGGAATCGCGCAGTCTTTCGGATTCCCCGTAAAGGCCCCGACCACCGATGACGAGTCGAGCCCGGGTTCCGTCGTTCTCACGCACGAGGGCGAAAACCCGGACGACCTCGTGGAACGTCCACCCGTCGTCACCATCCTCGGCCACGTCGATCATGGCAAGACCACGCTCCTGGACTCAATCCGCAACACCAACGTTGTGGGAGGAGAGAGCGGCGGCATCACGCAGCACATCGGGGCGTATCAGGTACGGTACAACGGCACGCCAATCACGTTCCTCGATACTCCGGGCCACGAGGCGTTCACCGCTATGCGGGCCCGCGGCGCCCAGGTAACCGACATCGCGATCCTCGTCGTGGCCGCCGATGACGGGATCATGCCGCAGACTGAGGAAGCCATCAACCACGTGAAAGCGGCCGAGGTGCCCATCATCGTGGCCGTAAACAAGATGGACCGTCCCGACGCCGATCCCGACCGCGTGAAACGGCAGCTTGCCGAGCGCGATCTGCTCGTCGAGGACTGGGGTGGCGACGTGATATCCGTGCCCGTCTCAGCGCTCAAAGGAGAGGGCATCGACGACCTGCTGGAGAACATCATCGTCGTCTCTGAGATTGCCGAATTGAAGGCCAATCCCGATCAGCTTGCGCGGGGCGTCGTTGTCGAGGCCGAGGTCGACAAGAGCAAAGGGCCGGTCGCCACCGTACTCGTCCAGACCGGCACCTTGGAGCCGGCACAGAACATTGTTGTGAACGGACTCAAGGGCCGTGTCCGAGCTATGCTCAACGACCGCGGGAGGCGCATCAAGAAGGCCGGGCCGTCCACACCTGTCGAGATACTTGGCATTGGGGGCCTTCCCGACGCCGGCGACACGTTCACCATCGTGCCGGACGACAGGTCCGCAAGGGAAATGGTCGAAGAGTGGGAGCGCAACCAGCATGTTGAGCGCAGGCATGGGACCCTCGAGGACATTGCCGCTAGGATCGAGTCAGGCGAAGTCGTCGATCTCGATCTGATCGTGAAGACGGACGTGCAGGGCAGCACTGAGGCAGTGCGCTCCGCCCTCGAACGTCTCAACACGGACCGGACGAGGGTCAACATAATCCACATGGCCACCGGAGCGATCACCGAGAATGACGTTATGCTTGCGGCAGCCTCGGATGCGGTGGTTATCGGTTTCAACGCGCAGCCCGGAGCGGGAGCAAATACCCTCGCCGCCCAGGAGGGCGTGGACGTACGCTACTATGACGTCATCTATCACCTCGTGGAAGACGTGGAGAGGGCCGTCAACGGCCTGCTTGCTCCGGAGACGCGCGACATCACCGAGGGCTACGCGACGGTTCGCGCGGTCTTTGCCATTGGGCGTCGTGGCCGAGCAGCCGGCGTGTACGTGAACGACGGTCGTATCTCCCGTTCATCGACCATCTACATCATGCGCAACAACAAGAAGATCCACGAAGGCCCCATTGCCAGCCTGAAACACTTCAGGGACGACGTGCGAGAGCTCACCAACGGTCTCGAGGGCGGGGTAGTAGTGGAAGGCTTCCAGGACTATCAGGAAGGCGACATCCTCGAGTCCCATCGGATAGAGGAAGTCTGATTCCGAGCTAACGGCTTCCGACCTTCGTAACGCGACCTTCTTTTCCTCACACACCAAAAGCCGCACAGAGGGGCCGCACGTCTATGCCGTACCGTATTGAGCGAGTGAACGCCCTGCTGCGCGAGGAAATCGGAAGCGTCCTGGCCGGGGAGCTAAACGACCCTCGAATTTCACCGATGGCGTCCGTTACCCGGGTCGAGACCTCCCGTGACCTCAGCTTCGCCAGGGTCTACGTGAGTGTTCTCGGAACTGACGAGGAGAAGGCGGACACCATGCAGGCCCTGGGCGCCGCCTCCGGCTTCATCCATCGAGCCATCAGGCCCCACCTGCGTATGCGAAACGTCCCCCACCTCGCGTTCCACCTCGACGAGGCAATCGAAAGAGGGGCCGAGATGCTCTCCTTCATCGACGAGGTGATCCAGCGCGACAAGGAGATCGCGGGTCAGCGGGACGATGCAGAACCTATCCCTGAAGACACACCGTGACCGAACAGATCGACGGCATTCTCAACATCGATAAGCCCGCCGGTATCACCAGCATGGACGTGGTGCGAAGGATAAAGCGCGCCAGCGGCCAGAAGCGCGTAGGTCACGGGGGGACCCTTGACCCCTTCGCCTCCGGAGTTGTCCCCATCTGCCTTGGTCGCGCGACCCGCATGATGGAGTATCTCGTCGACGGAACTAAGGAGTACCACGCAACCGTTCGCCTCGGAGTGGAGACCGACACCTACGACGTGGACGGCGAGGTGGTCGCGGAGAGCGACGTTTCGGATATCGACATCGAGGCGATCCGGCAGGCGCTCAGACCGTTTGTGGGTATGATCGAACAGGTGCCCCCCATGTACAGCGCCTTGAAGAAAGACGGTGAGCGCCTGTACAACATGGCCCGTGCCGGCATCGAGGTGGAGAGAGAGCCTCGCTCGGTACACGTCATTGGCATCGACGTGGTCGACTGGGCCCCTCCGGACTTGATCATCGACGTAACCTGCGGCCGGGGCTTCTACATGCGTTCGCTCGCGCACGATCTCGGCGAAGTTCTCGGCTGCGGAGGACACCTCCAAGAGCTTACGAGAACGCGAAACAGCGCCTTCAACATCGATGAGGCGCTCTCGCTGGAGGAAGCCGAGACCTACTTCTCCGAGGGTACTTGGCAGGACACGCTCCATTCCCCTGACGTGGCCGTGAGATCGATGCCGGCCATCGTCGTCGACAGGGGCGTCGCCGACCGCGTCCGCAACGGACGTCCACTGCCCGGCGCTCTGCGAATTCCGTTCGACCAGCCGGGTGAAGAGTGCCGTGTGTATGGAAGCGACGGTGAGTTTCTCGCGCTGATGATCTTCGACCGCTCGACCGGCCAGTGGCAGCCGAGAAAGGTCTTCGCTGCGTGACGGGCTCTGTGCCGAGACGGTACAATACGCTACGCAAGGAGGGGTGGCCGAGCGGCTTAAGGCGCCTGTCTTGAAAACAGGTTTACCGAAAGGTAACGTGGGTTCGAATCCCACTCCCTCCGCCAGACGCCATATTCCCAACCTGGATTCTGGCCGTGTTGAAATAAAAGTTCCGACTATTCGAACGAAGAGCGACATTTACCCCACCGGAGTTCAACCTTGAAAATCCACGAATACCAGGCGAAAGAGATTCTCGATAGGGGCGGGATTCCCGTTCCAAAGGGGGCGGTAGCGAAGACACCCGAAGAGGCCGGGGCCGCTGCCGGCGATCTGGGCGGTACGGTCGTCGTGAAGGCCCAGGTCCATGCGGGCGGGCGCGGCAAGGCGGGCGGAATCAAGCTTGTCGACTCCCCTGAATATGCCGCCGATGCCGCAAGAGGGCTGATCGGCTCAAGCCTGGTCACGCACCAGACGGGGCCTGAGGGTGTGCCCATCAGGTCCGTCCTCGTCGAGGAGGCGTTGGAAGTCGACCGTGAGCTGTACGTCGGAATAGTCATCGACGGAGCTGCGAAAGGCGTCGTGGTGATGGCCAGCGAGGCGGGGGGAATGGACATCGAGGAGGTTGCGGAGCAGACGCCGGAAAAGATAGTCCGCATTCCCGTCGATCCCGTACTGGGGTTGTTGCCATATCAGACACGCAAGATCGCCTACTCCCTGAACGTCTCTGCCAACCAGGTCAGGCCCGTCTCGGCGATGATGTCCAAACTCTACGACCTGTTCCTCAAACACGATTGCTCCCTCATCGAGATCAACCCTCTCGTCGTCGCGAAAGACGGCAGGATACTCGCGGCGGACGCCAAGCTCAACTTCGACGACGACGCGATGTTCCGCCACAAGGACCTCGCCGAACTGTACGACCCGGAGCAGGAGGACCCGCTGGAAGCGGAGTCCGGAAAGTTCGGCGTGAGCTACGTCCGGCTGGACGGCGATGTCGGGTGCATGGTCAACGGCGCGGGTCTTGCCATGGCGACGATGGACGTGACATTCGCGGCCGGGACCGCTCCTGCGAACTTCCTCGACGTCGGAGGCGGCGCCGACGAGGAGAAGATAGCCCAGGCGCTGAGGATAATTCTCTCCGACGATAACGTTGCCAAGATACTCATCAACATATTCGGCGGCATCCTCCGCTGTGATGTGGTCGCGCGGGGCGCCCTGATAGCGGCAGAACGCGCCGAGAAAGAGATGCCCCCAATGGTCGTCCGCATGCTGGGCACCAACGCGGACGAAGGACGAAAGCTGCTTGAGGAATCTTCCCTCAACGTGACGTTGGTGGATGACTTGAAACAGGCCGCAAATGCTATCAAAGCGCTTGCTTGAGGTCGGCAAGATGAGCGCCTGCCCTTTTCCCGGGCAAAGGGATTAGGCTTTGCCCTTCTGTATAAGAAATTTCCCGACCGTTGATTGAACTGAAACGAGGAGCCTCGAAGACATGAGCATATTGGTCGACCGGAACACTCACCTCCTGGTACAGGGCATAACCGGCAAGGAAGGCAGCTATCACGCCGGCAGGTGCCGGGAGTATGGAACGAACCTCGTCGCAGGCGTCACGCCCGGCAAGGGAGGCCAGATGTTCGATGGCGACGTTCCCGTGTTCGACACGGTCGAGCAGGCAGTGGACGAGACCGGAGCCAATGCATCCCTTATCTTCGTTCCGCCCCCCTTCGCCGCGGACGCCATCGTGGAGTCAGTCGACGCGGGCATCGCTGTCATCGCGACGATCACCGAGGGCGTGCCCGTGAAGGACTCAGTCAATGTCGTGCGCTACCTTCAAGGCAAGGACGTCACGGCGATTGGCCCAAACTGCCCCGGCGTTATCTCGCCGGGCGAGAAGTGCAAGATGGGCATCATGCCCGGATACATCCACTCTCCTGGCCGGGTCGGCATCGTCTCCCGCAGTGGGACGCTGACCTATGAGGCCGTCGGTCAACTCTCCGTACTGGGAATCGGGCAGTCCACCTCTGTTGGAATCGGCGGCGATCCGGTGAGCGGCACGTCATTTGTCGATGTGCTCAAGCTCTTCAACGATGACCCGGACACCGACTGCGTTATCTTTATCGGCGAGATCGGCGGCACGAAAGAGCAGGAAGCTGCCGAGTACATTGGAAGTGATGAATTCACGAAGCCCATCGCCGCCCTGATTGTCGGACGGAGCGCGCCGCCGGGCCGCCGCATGGGCCATGCGGGCGCGATCATCACAGGCAAGGCGGCCCGCGCCGAGGAGAAGATCAAAGCGCTTGATCGGGCAGGGGCGGCCACCATTCCCAGCCCGGCCGATATTGGTGTTACGGTTCAGGGGATCATATCCTAGCTTTGCTCGGGGCGGGAAGGAGTGTTCGAAATGCTTGCTGAATACGACATATCAGGCAAGACGGTCATCGTGACCGGAGCGGCTCGCGGCATTGGACGCGGCATCGTCGAGGTTCTTGCGGAGGCGGGAGCGCGTGTCTTGGTGACGGCGCTAACCGACCGCTACCTCAAACCTCTGCAGGACCGCATGGCGGCTAGAGGTCTGCCCATCGAAATCATCGTCGCCGACGCCACAAGCGTGGCGGACTGGGAGCGCACCATTGAGAAGGCACTCGACCTCTGGGGACACGTCGACGTTCTCATCAACAACTTGGGAGACGCGATCGAGGGCTACGTCGTCCCGCCGCCGGGATCCGATGCCACAGGAACAATAACTGAGGAGCAATGGCGCAGCGTCGTTGATATAAACCTTACGGAGGCGTTCCTCGGCTGCCGCGCCATTGCCGAGCACTTCGTCTCACGACGAACAGGCAAGGTAATCAACATCAGCGGCTACGCCGCCCGCAAGGGGAATCCCGGTTTTCTGGCGTACTCGACCGCCAAGGCCGGTGTGGTACATCTCACGCAGACACTCGCCCAGGAATGGGCCCCCTATGGCATAACCGTTAACTGCATCGGCCCAGGTTCATTCCCGGACCCCGAGCAGGCAACTCCCGAGGAGATGCGGCAGCGTCAAGAGATGGCTGAGAAGAACGTGCCGCTCGGTCGCGTAGGTGATCCGCGAGAGGTCGGCCTGCTTGCGGCTTATCTCATATCCGACGCGGCGAACTACATTACGGGAGAGACCGTCTACATCGACGGCGGCGCGACGTTCAAGCCGTCTTAATGTGAGCGCTGCCTTTGGGCGCACCTGTCACACGGCCACGACCTCGTTCTCGAGAGTACCGATACCGTCTATGGTGATTAATATCATGTCGCCCTCTTCCAGCGAGAAGTCGGGAGACGGGACAATGGACGTGCCCGTGAGAACCGTCGTCATGTCGGGCACAGTGTTGTAACGCATCAGCCAGTCAGCGAGGCTCTGACAGGTTCGTGCCATCTGCGACGTTGAAGTCTCGCCGGTAAACACCGATTCTCCGTCCCGCTCGATTCGACATCTGACATTCACGTTCTGGGGATCAAGACCGTCCGCCGGAACAAAGCATGGGCCAATTGAGCACGAGCCGTCATAGACCTTTGCTTGCGCCAAATAGAGCGGGTTTTCGCCCTCGATGGCCCGGCTGCTCATGTCGTTGCCTATGGTGTACCCGACGATCTCACCACCGTATAAAGTAAAGGCAAGCTCTGGCTCCGGCACATTCCACGTAGAATCGCCACGGATCCCAACATTCTCGAACGGCCCGACGCAGCGGTCCGCCGTCGACTTGAAGAAAAGCTCCGGACGGTCGGCCGAGTAGACCATCGAGTATACGTCCGGCGTGGTGCTCTCCCGCCTCCGCTCCATCTCGCTCGACTTGTACGTCACGCCCGCCGCCCAGACTTCAGGTGGGTCGATTGGACGAACAATGAGGAAGTCGCCGTACTCCCCTCGCGTGCCGTCGAGCAGTTCGCCGACAGCCACGCTTTCGTGGTCGCCTCCCTCGTGAAGCAGCCTCGTGGCCACATCGTCCATACTCATGCCGGTAATGGACGCGGCCAAGACAAGGTCGCGTATGTCGGTAATGTCCGGCTGGATGTACGTCAGAACCGTGACGCGCTCCGGTTCGGCCTCGACGCCGATGACCGTCTCCCCATCCACATCTGTTAAACGGTAGTACCTCATGGGAGCTCCCTCTGCAACATCGTACCTTTGCGGTGTCGCACATAATACAGCACATCGGCACGCTCGCATTGTAAGGGGCTCGAAACTTCGCTGAGATTGCCGGACAAATGCTCATCCGTCTCCTTGTTTCCGCAATTGACACGATCTCCACATGGGCCATATACTCAGTTTCGTCGAGGGGGGCCAATTAGTGAAATTCGGCGAGCGTTCGCCCACAGAACCAAGCTTCGCGGCGGATTTGATACCGCCCGATGATTCTCCCTCCCTCACAGTTCCCCATTCGTCCACCCACCGAGAGCCTTCTTCCTTTGTCTTGGAGCGCGCGTGACCAGGTACATCTTCGTCACCGGCGGCGTCGTAAGCTCAGTAGGCAAGGGGATCGCCGTTGCGTCGATCGGGCGCATCCTCAAAAGTCGTGGCGTAACCGTTTCGGTAATCAAGCTCGACCCCTATCTCAACGTCGATCCCGGCACCATGTCGCCCTACCAGCACGGAGAGGTCTTCGTCACGACTGACGGAAGTGAGACCGATCTGGATCTCGGCCACTATGAGCGGTTCATCGACGTTAACCTCAAGCAGTCCTCCAACGTTACCGCGGGCCAGATCTATAGTGACGTTATTGCCCGCGAGCGTCGGGGCGAGTTCCTGGGCGGGACGATTCAGATCGTCCCCCACGTGACCGACGCGATTAAGCAGCGCATGTTCGACCTTGCCGAAGAGAGCAGGGCGGACGTGATAATCGTCGAGGTTGGCGGGACCGTCGGCGACATCGAGGGGCAGCCCTTTCTCGAGGCCATCCGCCAGATGCGGAACGACGTTGGTCGCAACAACGTCTTCTACATCCATGTCACCTACCTGCCGCACATCCCCACGACGGGAGAGCTCAAGACCAAGCCCACCCAGCACAGCGTCAGGGAGCTACGCGGCGACGGCATACAGCCGGATGCCATCATCTGTCGAAGCGAGGAGCCGGTAACCGACGACATCAAGGACAAGCTCGCCCTCTTCTGCGACGTAAGTCGCGGGAGCGTTATCGGAGCCGAGACGGCTTTCTCCGTTTACCAGGTCCCCATGCTGTTGGAGGACGAGGGACTTGGCGACACCATTATCGACACCCTGAGTCTATCAGCGACCGAGCCTGACATGAGGGACTGGCGGGCACTCGTTGACTCCATACTGGAACCGAAGCACAAGATCAGCGTTGCTCTCGTCGGCAAATACGTTGATCTCCAAGACTCGTACCTCTCCGTCAAGGAGGCCCTGTTCCACGCCGCATTGGCCCACGGCAGCAACATTGAGATCGATTGGGTCGCCTCAGAGGAGGTCGAGCGAGTGGGCCCTGAACGTCTCCTTCACTCCGTCTCAGGAATCGTCGTGCCCGGAGGATTCGGTTCGCGTGGCGTAGAGGGCATGATCCAGACCGTCCACTACGCCCGGGAGAACAGGGTTCCGTACTTCGGCCTCTGCCTAGGAATGCAGGTTATGGTCATCGAGGCCGCCCGCAACCTTCTTGGGAAACAGGACGCCAACTCCACCGAGTTCGATGGCGAAACCCCACATCCCGTTATCGACCTCATGCCCGACCAGCGTTCCGTCACCGACAAGGGTGGGACCATGCGGCTGGGCGTCTACCCATGCAGCCTCGTACCCGACTCGATCGCGCGGCGGGCATACGGCGTCTCCGTCGTCGATGAGCGCCACCGCCACCGTTTCGAGGTCAATAACGCCTACCGCGAGGCATTCGAGGAGGTCGGATTCTGGCCTACAGGTCTATCTCCCGACAACCGTCTCGTCGAGATTATGGAAATCGAAGACCACCCCTTTATGCTCGGCGTCCAGTTCCATCCGGAGTTCCTCTCTCGTCCGAATCGTCCGCATCCGCTCTTCAGGGAATTTATCAACGTGGCCCGGACGACCCTCCGTGAAGGCGGTCAGCATATTCTGCCCATCGAGCGCGCGGATGCTCCATCCTCACCCCAAGCCCTATAGACAACCGCATTTGGACGTGATATGTTAAAAATTGCCTCCTTAATGTTCTAACCCTCTCTCGCACCCTCTAGGATCACCGTCCTTCTGTGTCGCAGAGGAGGTTTCTTCCACAGGTATCGTGCCGGAAGCGGCCCAAGTTCAACCTTAACCCGATTCTCTTGGCGCGAGACGTTTCTTCAAGTGTGAGACAACGCACATAGCCACAGAACTCTACGGTCTCCATCAGTACTGGGAGACGCAAAGAGTATGCCCTTACGATAACCATTCCCCCTTTCCTAATTATTAAGGAGTATTGAGCCGTCCCGCGATCATATTTCCGCGACCGCTCTTCCTCGGATTTCCCAAAGACCACACGCTATTCCCCTCGGAGAACACGATGGACATCACCAAATTCCAAGAAAAGACCGATCATGAGCTCCTCGAAATGGCCCGCGAGCTCGGCCTGTTCGAGAACGGTTCGCGTCCCAGGCGCCAGACCCTGCTCAATAGACTCCTACAGAACATAGCCGAGAGTAACGGCAGCAACCTTCTGGCCAGCGGAATCCTCTCCGTCACCAATGACGGCTACGGCTTTCTCAAGCCAAAGGGGCGAGCGCCCGGCGTCAATGACGTCTACGTCTCGCAGTCCCAGATCCGCCGATTCGGCCTGCGCACCGGCGACGAGGTATCAGGCCAGGTCAGGCCTCCAAAGGACAGCGAGCGGTATTTCGGCCTCATTCGCGTCGACGACGTTAACGGCATGGACCCCGACACCGCGCGTGGACGACCTCACTTTGAGAACCTCACGCCGGTCTCCCCTTTCGAGCACGTCAAGCTCGAAAACAAGCGCAACGAGCTTGCGACCCGATTCATCGACCTTGTTGCACCCGTCGGACGCGGACAGCGTGGACTGATCGTTTCCCCGCCCAAGGCCGGCAAGACCACCATCCTTAAACAGATCGCGAACGGCATGACCGCCAACGCCCCCGACATCCACCTCATGGTCGCTCTCATCGGCGAACGCCCCGAAGAGGTCACAGACATGATGCGGTCCGTTAAAGGAGAGGTATATAGCTCTACCTTCGACGAACCGGTCGAGACCCACTGCCAGGTCGCCGAGCTCGTCCTCGAACGCGCAAAGCGGCTAGTCGAAGCAGGCAAGGATGTTTGCATCCTCCTTGACAGCCTTACTCGCCTCGCCCGGGCTTACAACCTCGCCGTTCCCTCCAGCGGACGGACTCTCTCCGGCGGCATGGACCCGGTGGCTCTCTATCCTCCACGCAAGTTCTTCGGCGCCGCGCGCAAGGTGGAGAACGGCGGCAGCCTCACCATCCTGGCCGCCTGCCTCGTAGATACCGGCAGCCGCCTGGATGACGTCGTCTATGAAGAGTTCAAGGGCACCGGCAACATGGAGGTCCACCTCGACCGCAGGCTTGCGGAGCGCCGCGTCTTCCCCGCGATCGACATCCCTCGCAGCGGCACCAGGCGCGAGGAACTCCTTCTCGACGATGTAACCCTGCGGCAGGTCTGGCTCCTCCGGAGGATGGTCAGCATGATAACCACCGACGCCAAGCTCTCTTCTGAGGCCACCGAGAAGGTCCGAGAACGGCTTGCCCGCTCACGTGACAACAGGGAGTTCCTCATGAACATAACAGGGAATTCCTCATAAACCTTGGAACGTCCGACGCTTAGCTCCACCGGGTGGTCCGCCGCGATGGGCGACCTTAACGGAAACCACCAGGTCCGGACCGGATTCCAGTACCAAATATCCAGCCGGCATCACCTAGAAAATCCTCGCCAATCCTACGCCGCATTCGTATTGACAAGCTTAACAAAGGTACTATATAGTTCCCATAGCTTTAGCAACGTACGGTCAAGGCTGACCTTGTAGCACGAAGCCGAAACGTCGTGAGGGGTGAAATTCCCTGAGCGGTGAACGTCGGTAGCACGTGCGAAATATGCCTTGACATGAGAGATTGCATAGTGTACAACTGCATAAGCCTTGAAGAGACTGCAAAGAGAGGTTCGCATGGCATCACCACCGTCCGCTCCGAGAGCGGGTCCTATGCCAGCGGGGAGCCATGCGCTCCCCCTCATTCGTTTGTCAACAAAACCATTGTGTCCAATAATTTCGACACTAGCCGAATCAAAAGGGGGTAGATAGTGAAAAGCAAGGCAAGGTTTCTCCCATTCGTACTGGCGTTGGCGCTGCTAACGTCAGTGTTCGTGTTGTCGTCGGCTTCGGCGGCAACCGGTAGTGTGTCTCTGAGTGAGAGCTATACTACCCTTGGCGGATCGTTGGACATCACCGTCAGCGACCCGGATCTCGATGAAGGCGTCCCACAAGTCGATGAGTCGGGTTACATGATTGACGATGACGGCGGTCAGCCCCGTGTTATTGCGGCGAACGACCCCGTTCGGTTCAGGACAAGCAAGGGCCAGATTCTCAACGCCGACGATAAGCTGGGCGTTGACTACCTGGACGTGGTTCTGAACGTGGACGTGTCGGGCAGCCCCAATGAGACCACGACAAATGCCATCATGGAGGCGTGGGCAATGCTCACGAGTCAGTCGGGTGAGGGCGATGCGATGATGTATCACCCCTTCACGCTCGAGAACCCGCAGGGCGGCGCGTTCATTTTGCGCTCCGACATGGATGTGACGGTGCCCGTAGGCGGAATCAGCTTTACGATAACCTACACCGCCCATGACATCCAGACACACTCGGTCAATGTCAGGAGCACGCAGGACCCGAACGGGATATCCGTGGAGTTGACGGAGACGGGCCTGTCCACGGGTGCGTTCTCGGGGTCATTCAGTGTCAAGGCCGCCGCCGAGTCGGATGACGAAAACGACGAGATCGCGGCGATAGACGGGTCCCTCATCACGGTCACCTACGATGACGATGGCACGAGTCGCATCGACACTGCCACGGTCGAGACGACCGCTCCGTCGATTGCGCTGATTGCTCCGGCGGACGGCACGGCAACGCAGGTTCTCACTCCTCGGCTAATCGCCGAGGTGACCGACGCCGACTCCGGCATTGACGCGGCTTCGATCATGTTCGACGTTGGCGAAGGCGCGGAGACTTCGATGGTGACGACCGTTCCAATCGCCGGAGGCCACAGGGCTGAGGTCCAGTTGAGTGGCGTTGGCCAGGGCGAGACCACGGTCGAGTGGTCCGTGAGCGTCTCCGACGTGGCAGGCAACTCCAGCACGAGCGATTCGAGTTCGATTCGCATCGATACGATTCCGCCCAGCTTGGCGAGCGCCACCACCGGCAACCACCTCGACTCCGAGGGCAATGCCGTAGCGGATCCCTCTAATGCCATGGATACATCGGTACAGGTGGTCTTCAATGAGGCCCTGGACAGCGAATCAGTCCAGGCGTCGGACTTCCGTGTGAACGGCGTCGCTCCTGCCGATGTCTCTTCGAAGGGTTCGAGCGTCTACCTGACGGTGGGCGCCATGGCTGCCGATGCGAAGCCCAGCGTAGAGTTGGTTGGTGACATCTCCGATGTGGCAGGAAACATCCGTGCCGGCAGCGGGCAGGTCACCGCTTCCGACGGCATCGCGCCGACGCTTGATGTCACAGTCGACCCGGCCTACTCCACTGGAGAGGTTACGATCGACATACAAACGGACGAAGCGCTGCTTACCGCTCCCAGCTTGACTGTGAGTGGCGGCAACGAGGGACTGTCCGGACTGCGGCGCGTGGCAAACAACCACTTCCGCACCACCTTCAATGCTCCCGCCACCGCGATGAAGTACAGCATCAGCGTGGAGGGGACTGACACCTCGGCCAACACGGCTAGCGCCAGCGGCATAGAGTTCGAAGTGGATGCTCAGCTGCCGGCACCGGTCAGCGTCACCTTGCCGGGCCTCGACCCCGTGACGGATTTGGGCGCCGATGCCACACACAGCATAACCACGATGAACCCGTTCATTACGATCGAGTGGGAAAGCGAAGCTTCCGAGTACGAGGGCGACTCCCACGCCGCGGTCGAAGTGACGGGCCTGATGATTGCCGATGGCGACGGCAATGCTGTCGATCTCACAGTTACGAGCCCGTCCAGCAACCGCCTGCTCATCTCGGCCCGTGGCCTTGCTCTCGGTGCATACACCATGAGCTTCAACGGCTCCGACGATAACGGCAACACGCTCGCCAGCGACGTGAGCCTCAAGTTCGAGGTCATGGAACCCGCTCCGTTCTCGATCACGCTCTCGCCTGGTTGGAACCTCGTGTCCCTGCCTGCTGAGCCTCAGGCGCCCGCGATCAACGACGTGATCCCGGCTGACCACCCGGCCAGCATCGTGCTGACCTACGATCCGACCCAGGCCGGCGCTTGGCTCTCCGCCTCGCGCGGTGGAGACGGCTCGTTCGCCGGCTCGCTCGAGAGCATCAGCGCTCGCACAGCCTACTGGGTCTTCACGGATGCCTTCGACTCGCTCAGCGTAAAGGTCATGCAGCAGACCGGTGGTGCCCCGGTGAACCTGCCGACCGTGAACCTGGTGGCAGGCTGGAACCTCCTGCCGGTTCTCGATGTGAGCGGTGGTTCGTCCTTCGGTGACGAAGCAACGAGCGTACATAGCTACGTGAGTGGAGTCGTGAGGACCTACGCATACGACTCCTCCGGCGACCGCTTCACCCAGCATACCGGTATGCTCCAGATCGGTCACGGATACTGGGTCTACCTGAGCAGTGCAACGGTGCTCGTACCGTAAGCCAATAACGACCGGATAGGAAAACCGAATGAAGGGGGCCTCCCTCCTCTGATACAATGAGGAGGGAGGCCTCTTTGTCGATAAGCGACCAAGAGACACTCGCAAATCGCCCCGAAGTCAGCCGTAGGGCTCAGGGGCTGGACTGTTCGGTCCCGATAAGCTACACCCCGGAACTCATAATCCACTCATGACGACCAGACTGGCAGCGGCAATTACAGCAGCGGTCCTCTTCGGAGGCATGCTCTACATAGCCCTGTCCCCGTCTACAACGATCGATGCCCAGACTCAAGGCGTAGTCTGCCCCACCATTACCCCAACCCCGACCCCCACCATCGAGGCCGGGGTGCCGACTCCGACCCCAACGCCGCCGCCTGCCGGATCGGTGCCCGCATTCCCCCTTATCTTCTCCGGGACGGCGACAGTTGCGGGGAATCCGATTCCCGACTGCACGTTCCTCTATGCGAAAGTTGGCGAGGTTGTATCGGGATTCGTCCCCATAGTTGATGGTACATACAACGGTGTAACAATAGGAGCGCGAGACCCTTCGGCCAACGGTCAGCCTGTTACCTTCCACCTAAGCGAAGACGTGGTTGCGGCGGAGACGAGGCCATACGTGTATTTGCAGGGCCCTCCGGCCCGGCCGCAGGACTTTATCTTCAATAACTTCGTATTGACCTTCCCACATCTCGTAACACCGTCTCCAACACCGGAGGATACGTCGCTGACGCCGGTTGTTGATGATGCGTCTCCCACGCCTGTTGCGCCTGTCATTCCGCCTACAGCGCCCCCTACAGCGCCTCCTACGGCCACCCCGACTCCATTGACGGCCCAGCCTGCGATCTACTCCGGCCCAATAACAATAGCCGGACTCCCCTCCATTCCGCCTGGGTCAGTCTTAACGGCGCGAATCGGGACCGATTATGAGTCATTGCCGGCGGCCATCGTTGGTCAGAGCTACCAAAGCCTGGTCATAGCGCCGCAGAGTTCTCGTTTTATTGGGCAGCCGATTGAGTTCTTCTTGAACGGCTTCAAGTCGGTCTCCATCGATACTTTCGAGAGCGGCGCTCGCAAGAACGACTTCGAAATTGTCTTTATCGGGTTCCCGACGCCGACGCTGGAGCCCACGAGCACGCCGGAGCCGACAAACACCCCTGTTCCCACGCCGACGCCGGTACTGCCGACGAGTACGCCTGCGCCGTCAGCAACTGCTACCTCGACGGCAACGCCACCTCCTTCGCCGACTGCGACCTTGATTCCCACGCGTACTCCTAGGCCTACTTTGCCCCCAGCGAATACGCCGGAACCTACCGATCAAGCGGTTCCACCTAGGGTGGTGGAAACGGTCGTTGTGACTGCAACGCCGGAGCCGACAGATGTTCCGACTCCGGAGCCTGCGGGCGGACTCTGTTCCTCTACCGGTCCTGTGCCTCTGTCAGCGGGAATCGGAACCCTGCTCATGCTCTTTGCACCCGTCGGCCTTCTCTACGGCGCCGGACGTGTTCGGAAGCGCAAGAACCGACTCCCCTAGCCGGACGCCCAAAATGGGCCCTTTCCAACCTGAACGTGTCGAAGGATCGCAGCTCCTTTGCCGGGTTCGATGGGAATAGCTAAGGAAGGTTGTCGCTCCCTTGATGGATTCTCTAAAAGGGGTGCATCGTTTCCCGTTGAGCAAGGTCTCCCTTTCCTCTACATTGTTCCACTTCGATGTTTGACCTCGGGTGTAGGGCGTCTCAGACCCTCGGCAATCTACTTGTGGCACTCCTAACACCATGCCCGAAGTGCTTCCTTGACACCGCCCGAATGCCGGTGCTACATTCGAGATACCATCAAGACTATTGCGAGGACATCAGGCGAAGTGGTTCTGTCGTTCCGGGAACGTACCATCCTCAACCTCATCGTCGGCGACTACATTCGGGAGGCGACGCCCGTCGCATCCAACACCCTCGCTCGTCGTCACGCACTAGGCGTGAGTTCTGCGACCATCCGCAACGATGTCATGGACCTCGAGCAAAACGGGTTCCTCACACGTCCACATCCATCGGCGGGCGCCATACCGCTGGACAAGGCCTATCGCTTGTACGTTGAGACCATCTCTGTCGAGGGTCCTTCTCGTCTGCCCCATGAGGTCCAGTCCTCTGCCAGGCACAGGCTCAGCGAAGCCGAACGTGACATCGATGAGTGGCGAAACGAAGCTGCTGCCGTCCTGGCAGGACTCGTTGGGAACATGGCCATTGCCACATTCCCCTCGTCAAGCGAGACAAGAATTCGTCACATCGAGCTCGTATCCCTCAAGGACGTTCTCGGCCTCCTCGTCATCGTTCTCGAGCAGGCAAAGATTAGGCAGCAGCTCGTCAGGTTCGAGGACCCGGTCGCTCCCGCCGAGGTGCAGACCATTTCCAACAAGCTCAACGCTCTCCTGCGTGGGATGTCTTCCCACGAGATCGAGACCAAGCCGCTGGAGCTCTCCGCTGCCGAGGAGAACATAGTCGATACGACTGTCGACGTACTCCGCGAGGAGGAGGCCTCCCGCTACAAGGACCACATACTCTCCGGGCTGAAGAACCTTCTCTCACAGCCTGAATTTGGCGACAAGGACACCCTTGAAATCGTCATACGCAGCGTGGAGGACGGTTCCCTTGGGCAGGCCGTGTTGGCGCAGGCCCCGGAAGGTTCAGTGGTGCGCGTAGTGATTGGAAGGGAAAACCACGGCGACGTTCTCTGGCCGCTCAGCGTCGTGCTTGGGCGCTACGGCATTCCAGGAGAAATGAACGGCGTAATCGGCGCCATCGGCCCGGTTCGCATGGAGTACGGACGCGCCATAGCGGGAGTCGAGTTCATGAGCGGGTTGATGACGGATCTTGTAGAGACCGTGCACGCCTAGCAGCCGAAACGAGTCACTACTAGCTGTCGTTCTAAGGATTGGTACCCCTGGCCGGACTCGAACCGGCGACACACGGTTTAGGAAACCGTTGCTCTATCCGCCTGAGCTACAGGGGCATCCCTTAATTACGATGCCGGAAGGGTGATCTGAGCAGGGTGGTACCCCCGGCGGGACTCGAACCCACGCACCCGGCTCCGGAGGCCGGCGCTCTATCCACTGAGCTACGGGGGCGGGCACACGAAAAACTATAACATCGTACCGCCTGAGGAACAAGCTGATCAGGGCGGCGAAGCCCTATTGCGACTCCTCCTTCTCAAATACGCGCTCACCTTGTCGAAACTAGGCTTTATTTGCACGGCAAGGGGTTGACAACACTATACGACCCCAATATGATAAGGCCGCCGTTAGAGCACCGACTTTTCGCGTTATATCTTCCTAAAAAATGCGACGGGGTAGGGTACTTGACCGGTAAAGAGTCCGAAGACTCGGAAATTCTGTAGTTAGGGGGCGCATAAAATGGATAGAGCTCCACGGAGCATCATGGTAATGGTGCTTGTTTCGGTATTCGCGTTGCTGTTCTTGGCAGCATGTCAAGGATCTCCGGGTAAGCCAGGTCTTCCCGGCAACCCCGGTGAACCCGGCAACCCGGGTAACCCCGGTCCTCAGGGTCCTCAGGGACCACCGGGCCCTGCGGGTGCACCCGGCCTTCCCGGTAACCCCGGCAACCCCGGTGAGCCTGGTCTCCCCGGTGAGCCTGGACTCGCCGGCCCCACGGGGCCTCAGGGTCCTCCGGGAGTTTCTCCCGGCGCAGGCTTGTCCATTGGTGGCGACACCATCTACCTTGACCAAGGTCTGACTATCAAAGGTTCAGGCTTCCAGCCGTTCGAGCCTGTACAGGTCTACTTCGACCTGCAGGGCGGTCGCGACCCGAACCTTGGCTTCGCCACTGCTAACGGTGGCGGTGCTTTCGAGATAGTTCTTGGTGCCCCGCTGAGCGACATAAGCGGCGTATCACGAACACAGGATCGGTTGCTGGCACTTGACGCGGTGACGGTTCTGGCCCAAGGCGCTGACAGGAGCTTCGCTAGCGCTCCGGCATCAGTTATGGCTGAGAAGCCGAAGCCCGTCATTCGCCCGCCCGCTCCGCCTGTAACCGTAGACGCGTCCCTGACGGGACGCTGCACGATGGCAGGAAGTGACATTGCCCTCCTTGGATCCGGCTTCAAGCCGGGCGAGGCAACGAACTTCTTCCTCGTCACTGGCTCCCAGGCCGACGGCGCGCCCGTGCAGTCCTCCATCGGCAGCGCGGTAGCGAACGACAGAGGCGCTCTCCAAGCCGATATTGAAGTCGGCGAGGACACCGCACCTGGCCTCTATGGGATCAAGGCTGCCGGTATCCGAGGCACCGAAGCCACAGCACCGCTGCTGGTCGTGTCCGGATCGGGCTCAGACGTCTGCAAGTAGCCTGACCTAGCCGGTAAACGATGAGCCCCGTGGGCGCTTGGCCCACGGGGCTTGTTTCTTTTGTAAGTCACGCTTCGTCTCCACTACATGGCTGTGATGCCACTGTCAGGGGTTCGCTTGCGTGCTGCACTTCTCTTTCGAGAACCCGCGTCCCCCATGAAGCCTCACCTTCCTTTCTTGCTCCTAAACCTTATGGTTCTCGCCCTCTCTTGTGCGGGGCCTGAGCAGAAGGGTGCAGGTGAGGTCCTCAGTAAACCGGCAATCACCGATCAGACCTCCACTCCGGCAATAGCGCCTCCCTCGACGCCCACGTTCTCACCGACTCCCGACGTCATTGCTCGTGGCGGGGGCGCGCGGCTTGCCGACGGCCGAACCGCACCGCTCGTTCGAATCGTTCCCCGCGACCACATTTCCGCCGTCTACGATCCCGCTCATATTCCCGCCAACGAGGTTGGCGAACAGGCCGGACAGGGCGCGCCGGTAATAGGCGTGTCCATTGATGGGCAGAGCGTGGCCTATCTCGTGGCGTTCCTGAGTGACCATGAGATCGTCAACGACACTGTTGGAGGTACACCGATTGTCGTCACCTGGTGACCGCTGTGCCAAACGGGCATAGTCTATGCCCGCACGGTCGACGGCGAGACGCTCACCTTCGGCGTGGACGGCAGCCTGATCTTCAACTCTCTTGTGATGTACGACCGCGAGACGGGGTCGCGCTGGAGCCAGTTCCTCGGACGCGCCGTGGATGGCCCCAAGGGTGATGCGGAGTTGACCTTCGTTCCGTCCGTAATCCTCTCGTGGAGCGCTTGGAAGGCCGAATACCCCGACACCCTGTTCCTGGACACCGGCAGTTCCCGCTTTACATTCGACTCATACGAGGACTACTACCAAGACCCCGACGCGGTCGGCGCGTATGGAGAGTCCAGCCCGGACCGTCGATTCACCAGCAAGGAGACCGTGCTGGGAGTGGCCGTGGGCGATCTTGCACGGGCATACGCGATAGTCGATCTCTTCCGCAACAAGGTCATCAACGATACCCTGGGCGGGGCGAGCATCGTCGTCGCCTACGACGAGCGGAGCGACCTCTCTGCCGTGTTTGACCGTACGGTTGCGGGAAGCGTCCTCACCTTTTCACAGGGCCTCAAACCCTTGGAGATGGTCGATGAGGAGACGGGTTCGGTCTGGAGCAAGCTGGACGGCAGGGCGACCACCGGCCCCCTCGAGGGCGAGCGCCTGACGATGCTGCCCAGCTTCCATCTCTTCTGGTTCGCGTGGTCCGACTTCCATCCCAACACGACGGTCTATCGCTCATCAGATTCGCGCTGAGAGGCGCCCTGTACAGCGCGCTCTACATAAAACACTACCAACGGAAGCAGTCCCGCCAATCTTTCCTCCGGCAATGGAGAGATTCAGAGAGAGGGCTTGGACAGGTTGCCGCGCCTATATGTCCACCAGCCGGCCGCCCTGTTGGTGCGAACGCAGGAAGCCCGTCATGATTCGCACGGACTTCCGCGCATCCCGTGCCGGAGAAGTGCTCTCGGTGCCGTTGGCGATGTTGTCGACGATCTCACGGTAGGCCGCCTCGATTCCCCGCGACCGGTGTACGTCGGGCGTCAGCGTCGTCCGAATCGTGTTGTAAGCGTAGGCTGGATCGTTGAACTGAAGCTCAGCCGACTCCCCGTCGAACTTGAACGTGATCGTCCCCTTCGTACCGGTGATCGTCACGTCTCGTGTTGAGTCCGGCGTGTTCTTCAGGCACGAATAGAAGGCCCGAACGCCGTTGTCGAACACGATGTACCCTGTGCCACCGGGGTCGCGCTCGGTGGCGTTGCCGCCTCCCTGTCCCCGGTACACGTCCCAGTCTTCGTAGCCGTCTTCCAGGTGAGCCGACACCTTGATCGGGACCGCCTCGGTGAAGAAGACCATCGCGTCCAGGAGGTGCGAACCGCTCCGGAACATCCACGCCTGCACACCTCCAAAGGAGGCGGAGATCGTGCTCATCTCGCCGATAGAGCCGGCCCGGATGGCGTCCCGGACCTTGTGAAACATGGGGCTCCACCGGCGGGTGTAGTCGACCGAGAGGATTACCCCGTTTGCCTCGCAGGCGGCGATCATGCGGTCGGCATCTTCGACGCTGGTAGCGAGTGGTTTCTCGCAGAATATCGCCCGGACGCCCGACTCCGCGGCCGCAACCGTCGGCTCGGCGTGGAGGTGTTCCGGCGTCGTCACCGTGACGATGTCGAGGTCTTCACTGGCAAGCATCTCGCGGTAGTCGGCGTAGGTCCGCGCATTCGGCCACATGTCTCCCCAGTTCTCCTGGAAGCGCTCGACCCTGGCGGGGTTCAAGTCGCATCCGGCGACAACCTCGATTTCCGGCACGTGGCCGACCGACCAGACGTGGGAGACCATCACGCGTTCCCCGAAGGGAACGTAGGTGGGCTTTTCGGTCTTCCGCATCTGCTCCTGGATGACGGCAGGCAGGTCCTCGGACGGCCGTATCCGAATGGCGACCGGCCCCAGTCCTATGATTCCCAATCTGTACTTTTGCCCGTTCAACTCAATTGTGCTCCCGTAATTCCCAGTCAATCCCCATGTCGGCTACTACCGAGACCACGGGTGAAGATGGTGTTGCTCTACTGGATTCCGGCCTCCGCCGGAATGACGGTATGGGGCTATTTTGGTACCAAGAGTACATTATTCAGACCCCCAACACCTTGCCCCTCACGCCCGCGTGTCGACCGGGCGACCGCCGCTTGGCTGCGACGCGATATCCGCGATGAGCGTATCGAGAATCAACTCATCGTCGGCCCCGGTGGACTTCATTGCCAGGTCTGCCTCAAGGAGCATCCTATGGATTTCCACGAGGCGCTCCATGCTGAACCTGTCGGCCTGGAAGAGGGTTTTCCGCAAGGGGTACGCGGAGAGCCTGAGCCGCTGAGACGCCTCGCCCGTCGAGAGCCTGCGAGCGCCGATCTCCTTGGCCAGGATGAGGAGACGCACCTGGCGGGCGATCATCGTGATGATGTAGCCCGTCGGACTTCCCCCTTCCAGCAGGCCGTGTACGAGTCCCAACGCTTCGGAGACCCGGCCCTCGACTATGGCGTCCACGGAGGCGAAAATATTCGACTCCTGGGCGTATGACACCATCCTATCGACATCCTCCGCTGTAATCGCCCTTCCAGCGGCGATAAGGGCAAGTTTGCGGAGTTCCGACGCCAACACCGGCAGATCGCTCCCGATGGTCTCAGCCAGCAGCTGCACGGCCCGACCGTCGATCTCGGCTCCCTCGCTCCGCGCGCGGTCGGCGATCCACATCTGAAGCTCCCGTGGACCGGGAGGATTGAAGGTCTTTGTCGTGACCCGTTCCTGAATCAGCTTGAGCAGCGGGTTCGAGGCGCCCAGGCGCCCGTCGACAAATACCACGTCCGTCGTCTCGGGCACGTTCGCCAGGACAATGGGAAGGCGCTCCCACTCCGAAAGCTCCTTCCTGCCGTTGGCGCCGGAGCCGGAACGTCGACCTGCGCCTCGCTCGAACTTGCCCAGCAGCCCTTCGACCATCACGAGCCGCTTGTCGGCCAGGAAGGGCACCGTGGAGGCGTTTGCGGTGAACTCGTCAAGGGACACGTTCGCGTCGAGCATGACGATATTCACGTCGCGCACGTCCGGTGTGCCGACGCCTTCCTTGAGTCCGGCGAGGGTCTCGCGGATCGTGAAATCGTCGTCGCCCGACAGCGAATAGATCATTCAGGCCTCGTCGATGGCTGATGTATTGTGATGCCGACGTTCTCTCGCCACGTGAACCAAGTGGATTCCCGTCTTGGATCCCGGTACGGGCCGAATTTCTTTCGCGGGAATGACGGAGAGTGTTGGCGCGAAGCCTCCTTCAGGCGTGAGACGGTTTGAGACGATGAGAGCGTTTGAGAAAGTGGGATGGTCTGAGGCGATGAGATCATTTGAGAAAATGAGATGGTCTGAGACGCCGTTATTTCCCCGCTAGTTTCTCTTGTTCTCAATATGTCTCGCTCCTTTTCGCTCGTGCCGGAGGGCCGTGTTGAAGCTGTTTCGGGCAAACGCATCCGACAGACGACGGGCGGATGAGACGGTTTGAGAAGAATTCCTCTGGGGCCGAATCTCTTGCAGTAGTTCGCAGATTGTCTCATACGGATTCGTGGGTCCGATCGCGTTTTCCGGCGTCCGCTCGTGCGACATGGTCATCGTAGGCCAAGCGTTCTTGGTGGTCAAATTGGGTGGGAGTCTATGACACGGCATGAGGCCTCCACGGCCAGTGTTATGGTATCGTAACGGTAAGGAGCGCGGACTCATGGCAATGCCGATTCTACGCGTGTTGATGCTTACCAGGATTCCCGGTCTGGTCTTCAGGCTGATGCTCGACCGGCGAGTGCCCCTTCGCCTGAAGCTGATCATACCGGTCGCCGTCATCTACCTTGTCCTGCCCATCGACCTTCTGCCCGACCTCTTCCCGATCCTGGGGCATACCGACGACCTCATCGTCATCCTCGTTGCTCTAGCCTCATTCCTGCTGATGACCCCCCGCAGCGTCCTGAATGAATATCTCACCGGACGTCCCGCCGACTCTCCCACGGAAGCCGGCGCCGGCCAACCACGGGAGAAGGTCATCGAAGGCCAGTATCGCCACGTCGAGGACGAGGACGCTCCGAAGGGCGATTCCCAGAGATAGTTCTTCCGAGTCACCGGCGCCTCCTGCCATTCTCCACAGAGAAACACACCCATGGAAATCGGCATCATAGGTCTGCCCGGGAGCGGGAAGACCACCGTGTTCAACGCTTTGACGGGCGGGCGGGCGGATGTGGCGTCGTATGGTGGAGCGCCGAATGTCGGCGTCGCTGCCGTGCCGGACGCACGCCTGGACCGCCTCGCTGACCTGTACGAACCCCGCAAACGGGTGCCTGCGACGGTGAGCTACGTCGACATACCACCTCCGGCAAGCCCTTCCGGCAGGATACGAGGGATATCGGGCCAGTACCTGAACGACCTGCAGCGGGTCGACGCGCTGCTCATCGTTGCACGGGCCTTCAAGGACGAGGCCGTGCTCCACGTTGACGGCTCGGTCGATCCCTTCCGAGATGTCGAAAACATGATGCTGGAACTTCTCTTCTCGGACCTCGAAATCCTTGAGCGCCGTCTTCAGCGACTGGACGACAGCTCCAAGGGCGCGAAGGCATCCGAGCGCGACGCCATACAGAAGGAGCGCGATCTGCTAGGGAGCATCAAGGGGCATCTCGAAGCAGAGACGCCCATCCGCGACCAGCAGTTCACGACCGAGGAGGCCCAGCGCCTTCGCGGGTTCCAGTTCCTTACGGCGAAGCCTCTCATCGTCCTGCTCAACATCGACGAGAGCGATCTCGATGAGGCAGTCGAGCTCGAAGAACGGCTTGACGAGACGGTTCAAGGACCGTCCGTCCGAGCCGCTGCCCTATGCGGCAAACTGGAGATGGACCTCGCGCAGATGGACGCGGCGGACGAAGCCGAGTTCAGGGAGGCGGTTGGCGCGGGAGAGTCGGGGATGAACAGGATCATCCGGCTCTCGTACGACGTCGCTGGACTGATCACCTTCCTGACCATCGGAGACGACGAGGTGCGCGCGTGGGAGATCCGGGAGGGCACGACGGCATCGAGGGCGGCAGGGAAGATACACACCGACTTCGAGCAGGGCTTCATCCGCGCGGAGGTCGTGCCGTTCGATGACTTGGTCGAGTGCGGCGGCTTCGCCGAGGCACGGAAACGCGGCATCCTCCGCCAGGAGGGGAAGGACTACGTCGTGCAGGACGGCGAGATTATGCACGTGCTGTTTAATCTGTGATGGACGATTGAGACGGCAGGCCGTTTTCCGTCGGGTTTTACTGCGTTTTCGTTGACCCTATAATGACCCGAACTTGATATCGAGATGTTCACGCAGATATGGGCCGAAAGGAGTTTGACCATGGCTAGAAGCTTTGGGAGAGGAGGCTACAGAGGCGGGTCTCGACGGATCTCTGGAAGCAGAAGTAGCGCGCGGCGAAGTTCAAGCAGGCGTAGTAGCACTCGGCCTAAGGGGCAGATCAAATCCGGGAAGACGGTCCAGTATGCGATCAAGAGCCGCAAGGGCACCACGAAGTATATTGGCACCACGAATAATCCGTCACGGCGAGCGGCCGAGCACAAGAAGACGGGAAAGCTCGGACGCGGAGACAAGCTGGTAGTCCAGACGAAGGCTATACCCCGGAAGTCCGCTGAACGCGTCGAGGCTGCTAAACTCGGTTCTCATCGTCGCCAACTTGGGAGGAACCCGAAGCACAACACTACGAACGACGGGAAGTACTACCAGCCCAAATTGTTCTAGGCTGTGTTGACATTTCCCGTCATTCCCGCGAAAGCGGGAATCCAGAGTTGGGGACACATATACTTTCTACGGGGAATAGATTCCCGCTTTCGCGGGAATGACGGATGGGCGTCGATTGTTGTCGCACTTATTCGATGAACTTGCGAAACGGAACACCAAATGACCGCGACCTCATGCAGCCCATAGCCCTCTACGTCCACATTCCCTTCTGCGATACGAAGTGCCCGTACTGCGACTTCAACACGTACGCCAAGATCGAGTCGCTCATACCCGACTACGTGTCCGCGCTGAGGACTGAGATCGAGCTGTGGGGCGGTATGCTCGGCAATCCCCCCGTTCGCACCGTCTTCTTCGGCGGCGGCACGCCCTCCTACTTGCCGACCGGTGACATCTCGGCGCTGATGGCGACTATCTCCGAGTCGTTTCCCTTCACGGAGGACGCGGAGGTCACCCTAGAGGCCAATCCGGGAGACTTTACCCCTGACAAGCTGAGTAATTTCCTCGAATCCGGTATCAACAGGCTCAGCATCGGAGTTCAGAGTTTCGACGATGGCCTGCTCACGCTGCTGGGTCGACGCCACACTGCGGCGGACGCCGTCGAGGCGTATCGCATGGCGCTAGATGCCGGGTTCGACAACGTCAGCATCGACCTGATGTACGGCCTGCCTCACCAGACCATTGATCACTGGCGGGAGACGCTTGCGAGAACGGCTGACCTCAAACCGCCGCACGTGTCCCTCTACGCTTTGACGCTCGAAGGCGGCACGCCGATGGAGCATTCCGTTTCACAGGGGACGCTGCCCATGCCCGATCCCGACCTCGCCGCGGACATGTACGCGGCGGCCGAGCAGCAGCTTGGAGACTTTGGCTACCGTCACTACGAGATATCCAACTGGGCGGCGGACGGCAAGCTGGGCCTGCACAACATCGTCTATTGGCGCAATGAGCCGTACTTGGGCGTGGGGCCTGGGGCGCACTCCTCTCTCGCCAACCACCGATTCTCGAACCTCAAGCCCCCGCGCGAGTACGTCAGGAGGCTGCAAGAACATTCCGGCTCTCCGATCCCTATAAGCGGGTCCCGTGACGAGGCCCAAGCCGCCATCAGGCAGGTACCCGTGGTAGACACCGTCGAGTACATTGATGGATCACTCGAAATGGCCGAGACGATGATGCTCGGACTGCGACTTGATACCGGAGTATCCATCACGGAATTCGAGACCCGCTTTGGAGAATCCCCGTTGGAGGTCTATCGAGAGGAGTTGGGCGAGCTTCAACCCACCGGACTCGTAGAGGTGGCCAAAGGGAGCATACGCCTGACCGACAAGGGCAGGTTCCTGAGCAACGAGGTATTCGTCCGCTTCTTCGACTGACGTGCCGCGTACCGCGCGGCATCCGGGTTTGCTATGCTCTCGTAGGGATTCCATAATCTTTCCCCCGCTGGCGGGGGAGAGATACAGAGAGGGGGCGTGAGCGTTGCACGTAATCGGTACGGCCGGACACGTCGACCACGGCAAGTCGACGCTCGTACATGCCCTCACCGGCATAGACCCCGACCGTCTCCAAGAGGAGAAGGACCGCGGCCTGACCATCGACCTTGGCTTCGCGTGGATGCCTCTCTCCGACGGCAGCGAGGTCAGCATCGTGGACGTGCCGGGGCACGAGCGGTTCGTCAACAACATGCTCGCGGGAGTGGGCGGCATCGACCTGGCGCTGCTCGTGGTCGCCGCCGACGAGTCGGTGATGCCGCAGACGCGAGAGCACCTCGCCATCCTCGATCTGTTGAACGTCAGTCGCGGCCTCGTGGCCGTCACCAAGCGCGACCTCGTGGACGACGAGTGGCTTGAGCTCGTGACGGCGGAAGTCCAAGAGGTCCTTGAAGGCACGACGCTCGCTGGCGTACCGGTCATTCCGGTTTCGGCCACCACGGGAGAGGGTCTGCCGGATCTGAGGGAGACGGTCGAGGCTCTTCTCCAGGATACTCACTCACGCAAGGACCTCGGACGCCCGCGCCTCGCGCTCGACCGCGCGTTCACGATGTCCGGCTTCGGCACCGTAGTAACCGGCACGCTGGTCGACGGTATCCTGAGCGTCGGCCAGGAGGTCGAGGTGCTCCCTAAGGGGCTCGAATCGAGGATTCGCGGCCTGCAGAGCCACAAGAGGAAGCTGGAAGCGGCGCCGCCGGGCTCGCGGGTGGCAGCCAACATCGTGGGCCTGTCCCAGGACGACCTCCAACGCGGAGACGTGCTGACCGTCCCGGGCTGGCTGAACCCAACGGACGCTGTGGACGTCCACCTGAGGGTCATCGAGGATGTCCCCCGTCCGCTCCGTCACAACATGCGGCTGACGGTCCATACGGGAAGCAGCGAGGCCATCGCACGGCTGCGGCTTCTGGAACGGCAGCGCGCGGAGCCGGGGGAGTCAGTGTGGGCGCAGCTGAAGTTCGAGACGCCCATCGCGATAGTCAAGGACGATTTCTTCGTGGTCAGGTCCAACCGCGCCACGCTGGGCGGCGGCAGCGTCGTGGACACGCACGCACAGCGGCATCGCCGCAATCACCAACCGACCCTCGAACGACTTGCCATGATGGAGGAGGGCACGGCGCAGGACATCCTCCTCAACACAATCGAACGCACAGAGCCGGCAGATGTGGACGATCTTCCCAGCCGCGCCAACATGGAAGCCGAGACCGTGACTTCGGAGCTTGAGGGAATGGCGAGAAATGGGGACATCGTGCTGCTCCGTTCGGGAAAATCGGTCTATTCCAAGAGTGGTTGGCAGGCGCTGGAGAAGAGGGCGCTGGAGTTCCTTTCCGCCTACCACGAGTCCTACCCGCTGAGAAAGGGCGCGCCCAAGGAGGAGCTCCGCAGTCGCACAAGGTCCACACCCGCTGACTTTCCCGATGCGCTCCGTGTCCTGCAGGAGAAAGGGACGGTTGTTGAGGATGGGCCGGTGGTCTATCTTGCCGGTCACACGCGGAAGCTGACGCCAAGCCAGGAGCGGACGGTGCAGGACTACCTCGCAATGCTCGAGGCGCAGCCCTACTCTCCTCCAACTGAACCGGTGCCGGACACGGAGATTCTTTCATTGCTGGTGGATGAGGGGCGTGTGGTGCGCGCGGGTGATTCGGTCGTGTTCGCCGCGTCGGCTTACGAGAGGATGGCGGACGCGGTTGCACAGCACATCAGGACGGCTGGCCCCATCACAGTCGGCGACGTGCGCGACATGTTCGGCACCAGCCGCAAGTACGCTCTCGCCCTGCTTGAACAGCTCGACCGCGAGCGAGTGACCCGTCGCGAGGGGGATGGCAGGGTATTGAGGTAGTCCCATTTCGCCCTGACGAGCGCCGGTTCCTTTCCGACATAACAGCCATGCCAACGCGCGGACATCCCCTCTCCCGTTCGCGGGATAGGGCTAGAGCCTGCCCCGTACTCGATACGGGGATGAGGGTGTTCTCCGCCCCCTATTCCTAGCCCACGGCGACGGCATCCTATACACTGGTTCACAGTAGGCGAACCGGCACGTATGGCTTCAAGCACACTTCACTCGGCAGGCATCGCACGTTACACCATCTGGGCCGCGCGGCTCGTGGTGTTCGCCGCATTCTTCGACCTGTTCGTCCAGTTCCCCACCATCGCGCCTTACGCTGAAAGCCTTGGAGCGTCGGCAGCGCTCGTCGGCCTGATCGTGGCGGCCTACTCATTCACCAACCTGTTCGGGAACCTCGGCGCCGGGTACATTCTCGATAGGTGGGGACGCCGCACTCCCATGCTTCTCGGTATGGCGATAACCGTCATCGCCGTGTTCAGCTACTCGCTCGTCCAGACGCCGGAGCAGATGATGGTGGCGAGGGCCATGCACGGCATAGGGGCGGCAGTGCTCGCTCCGGGCGCGTTCTCCATCATCGGCGATAGGACGCCCTCCGACCGCTGGGGTCGCGCGATGGGCATAACGGGGGCGCTGATAGCCGTCGCAGCCCTGATCGGCCCACCCGCCGCCGGAATCATTCGCGATAGATGGGGCGCGGACATCGTCTTCTATGTCGATATGGCGTTCATTCTCATCACGCTGATAGCGTTCTTGGTCATCGCCCGTGACGATTCCCGGGAGGTCGAGACGCACAATTCGGACGGCCCAAGAGAATCCACGCAGAGACAGACCGCCCTCTGGCCGGCCTACGCCGCTGCATTTGCCATCACGGTCGGCATAGGTGCGCTTGTCACCTACCTGCCGTTGATGCTGGAAGAGCAGGGGCAGAGCGCGGCCCGTTCAGGCTACAGCTTCGGGATCTACGCGCTCGTGGCAATGCTCGTCATGGCGAGTCCGATCAGCCGCGCGAGCGACAGGTACGGTCGATTCGGCCCCCTGGTGCTCGGCCTGACAGTTATTGCCGCCGGACTGGCGCTTCTGGGCGTCCTCGAAGGCTACGGGGGTGTTGTCGTGGGCATGGCCGTCTTTGGACTGGGGTACGGGCTGGTCTTCCCGGCTGCCACGGCGCTCGTGGCGGGAGCAACCGGCGCCAACAGGCGAGGAATGGCCTTCGGAGTCTTTTACGCCGTCTACTCGCTGGGGGTAGTAGTGGGAGCATCAGGCAGCGGGAGACTCGCAAGCCTCAGCAACGATCTCGTCGGACTCCCGTTCCTCGTAGCCGCCGCCGTCGTGCTGGCGGCCGTCCCAGTGGTCGCGGTCATGAGATATGCCGCACCCAAGTCCCCGTCAGCCGGTACTTAGCTCCTACACCCCCAATTCATGCAGCCGTTCGTCGTCGATCCCGAAGTGGTGAGCGACCTCGTGGATGACCGTCATGCGTATCTCCTCGACGATCTCCTCGTTCGACTCGCATATGGACTCGATCGACCTCTGGAAGATAGTGATCCGGTCGGGAAGGATGGCCAGGTAGTCGGCCCGCTCCGTGAGGGGCACTCCCTCATAGAGGCCGAGGAGCAGGTGCGAGTCGTCCACGAGGTGACCGGCAAGCTGATCGGGTGAAGGCCAGTCCTCGACGATGATGTCGACATTCTCAAGGCGTCGCCGGAAGTCCTCCGGTATCGTGCCCAGCGCCACCCGCACCAGCCGCTCGAACGTCTGCCGCTCCATGCGGCAATTCTATCAGAGTTGGCAGGTGTGTCTTCGATCTTACGTACCAGTGGTGGTAATTGTTCAGAGTTCATGGGTGAACATCCCCCACCCCTATGGATACCCGCTTTTGCGGGTATGACGGTGGCTGTGTGCGTTGAGCGCCCTCACGAAGTCTGAACAGTTACAATACTTCCTACGCAATTGCCGCTGTGGTATATTTTCACCATGCCTCAGGAGACGCTCACGCCGGTCGGACATCCTGTGAATCCGCGCAGCATGGGCGACCTCTTCCGAGACGTACTCATCGTCGCCGGCGCCATATTGATGGCGGTCACTCTGTACCTCGTATTCTTCTATGTGCCTACCGACGCCAATCTTGGCGTGTCGCAGCGCATCTTCTACTTCCACGTTCCGATCGCCATACTTGCTCTCTTGTCGGTGGTCGTCGTCGCAGTGGCCAGCGGCGTCCATCTCTTCGGCAAGGGCCGGAAGTCCGACGCTCTCGCCTACGCATCGGCTGAGGTGGGCCTCGTCTTCTGCACCATTGCCATCGTCACCGGCGCCATCTGGGCCAAGCCTGTTTGGGGAGTCTGGTGGACGTGGGACCCGAAATTGACGCTGACACTGGTTCTCTGGTTCATCTATGCCAGCTACCTGATGCTGCGGGCGTTCGGGCCGAAGGGTTCTCAGGGCGCTCGATACGGGGCGGTGCTCGCCCTGATTGGAGCGATTGACGCACCAATCATCTACTACGCCGCCGAGCTGTGGCGCTCGACGCATCCCAACCTCGTCATCGGCCCCGCTGCCGATAGCGACGCCCTCGATCCGAGAATGCTCGTCGCCGTGCTCGTCTCGCTCGCAGCCTTTATACTTCTATTCGTCTACCTGATTATCGAACGTTACAGCCTGAGGAGAGCGGAGACCGATGTCGACGAGATTTTTCAGTATGCTGCGTAGGACGCCATCCCTCGCCAAGGCCGCTCCGATAGCCCTGTTGGGACTGGTCATCGCGACCGTCCTCACCGGCCCCGTCTACGCCGGAAGCGGCATCGTCGATCACATGGCCTCGTCTTCATCGTTTGCACAGGCGTCCGGCTCCGATCCCGAGGCGAACCTTCCATTCCTCTTTGCAGTCTATATACTTACGTGGGCCGGATTCTTCGGGTATGCTTTCTATATGTCCCGGCGCCAGCGCGACATGCGGCGCGACATCGAGGCATTGAGACAGGCGCTTCGGGAGCGCGAAGACGGGGACGGCACGAGTTCGTAGAAATACAGGGGACCGGTACAGGATGGCGACACACGAGACAATCGCAAACCAAGAGCCTTCGGGGGATGTGCCCTTCACCGCGCCCGAGCCCAGCCGAACGGCCCATCGCATCAAGGTGACGGTTGGTCTGGCAGTGATCATAGGCGCTCTTGCCTTCCTCGCCTACACGGCATTCCAGAGCGCCAGCGTCTACTTCTACACCGTCAGCGAGATCAAGGAGATCGGCCCGACCGAAGACGGACGGCTCGTGCGGGTGAACGGCAAGCTCGTGCAGGACTCATTCGTCCGCGAGGAATCGTCCACCATTGCCCGGTTCACGTTAGTGGACGCGGAAGGGCCGGAGACCCTGTCGGCAGTGCATGACGGGGTGGTGCCCGACCTGTTCTTCAATCAGCACTCCGAGATCATTCTCGAAGGCACATACGGCGACGACGGCGTGTTCTACAGCCAGAGCGTCATCGTCAAGTGTCCATCGAAGTACGTCGCCGCCGGATAGCGTCTCCGATCAGGCGTGCAGTCGCCTCTCCTCGGCGATTCTGCCGCGAATGGCATCCTTTAGGCTTGCAGGGGCGGGTTCCTCGCGCTTCATCGTTCTCAGAAGCCGAATCGTCTCGACGAGCGTATCTACGAACGCCCGGCAGGCCTCGCACCCGCCAAGGTGAACGCGCATCCACTCGACCTGCGTCTCCCGCAGATCGCCGTCGATGTAGTCCGACGCATTCATGCGGATCTCGCCGCACTCCGGCATCCGCTTGAGAAGCGCCGTTAGCCGTCCTATCAGCCCCGTTAACGACATGAACGTCCTCGTATTACCCCGCAGTTCGGGAGAGGCCCCGCTTTCGCTTTAGAGGCAGGTTCCCATACAATTGGATGCAAGGGACCCTCTTTGGGTTCGATGTGTTGCGAGACGCCCGGATCGGCATACCGGCAATCGGGAATTGACATTGACTCCACCCGCCCAGGAACAGAGTACGCCCGCAACCGTTGCCGAAGACTTCGACGCAATCGTCGAGCAGCACGCAGACTTCGTCTACAACGTGGCGTACCGCGTCATGGGCAACACCCAAGAGGCGGAGGACGTGGCGCAGGACGCGTTCCTGTCGGCATACCGGGCGTTCGACCGCTTCCGGGGACAGTCCCACGTGACCACCTGGCTTTACCGGATTACGACGAACGCGGCCCTGATGCGCCTGCGGAAGACCAAGAAGGACCGTACCCTCACCCACACCGGCGTCGACGAGGTCGAGGTCGTCGACTGGACGAAGAACCCGCACAAGGACGCGCTCGACTCCGAGCTGGGAGACAAGCTCCGCGAGGGCATCGGCCTGCTCGAACCCGACCTGCGCGCCGCCCTCGTCCTGCGGGACGTTCAGGGCCTTTCAAACGCGGAGGCGGCGGAGGTGTTGAACATCACCGTGTCGGCATTGAAGTCGCGTCTGCACCGCGCTCGCATGATCGTGCGGAGGTATCTCGAGGAATACGTCAGGACGCCGAGGGAGTAGCTAGAGGAAGGGGCCTTGGCCCTTTCCTACGCTATCTTCACCCGCCAGCCGAAGGGGTCGTCCTTGTAGCCGTACTGGATGCCGACGATCTCGTCGTACAGACGCCGGGCCAGGGGGCCGGTCTCGCCCTCGCCGACGGGGATGTCCTCGCCCATGTAGCCGATCTCCCCGATGGGCGACACAACCGCGGCGGTTCCGGTGGCGAACGCCTCGGTGATCTTGCCGCTCCGGCAGCCCTCGGCGACCTCCTCCATCGAGACGCGACGTTCCGTTACCTCGATGTCCCAGCTTTGGGCGACCTGCATCACGGAGTCGCGCGTCACGCCGGAGAGAATCGAGCCGGACAGGCTCGGCGTCACCAGCTCGTCGTCGATCACGAAGAAGATGTTGCTGGTGCCGACTTCTTCGACGTACTTTCGTTCCACGGCGTCGAGCCAGAGGACCTGCGTGTAGCCCCGCTCCTTGGCCTCCTCGGACACGTACAGGGTCGGGCCGTAGTTGCCGGATGTCTTGGCGTTGCCTACGCCCCCCCGCGCGGCGCGGATGTACTCATCGGAGACGAAGATTCGCGTCGGGTTGAACCCCTCCTTGTAGTAGGGGCCGACGGGGCTTAGCACGATGAAGAATAGGTAGGTCTCCGACGGTTGCACCCCTAGGGCCGCCTCGGTTGCGATCATCGTCGGCCTGATGTAGATAGCAGTGCCCTCCGAGGTCGGCAGCCAGTACCGGTCAAGGAGGACGAGTTCCTTCACTGCGGCCAGGAAGGTCTCGGCGTCGAACGAAGGCATCACCATTCGCTCGGTCGAGCTATTCATCCGCTCGACATTCTTGTCCGGTCGGAAGAGTCCGATGCCGCCGTCCGGCAGGTGGTAGGCCTTCAGGCCCTCGAACACCTGCTGGTTGTAGTGAAGGACGATCGCTACGGGATCGAGAGTCAGGTCGTGGTATGGCTCGATGCGGGGGCTGTGCCAGCCGCGCTCGGTCGAGTAGTCCATCAGGAACATGTGGTCCGTGAGGATCTGGCCGAAGCCGAGATCGGCGTCGGCCGGTTTCGGGCGTGTTCCCGCAGTAGGTGATTTCGTGATCGCGATGTCCATCTGCTTCTCCGGTACCTAGCGGATCGTAATCACAAAATATACCACCGGAAGGCGAAATCGGCCAGGGCAATCGCATCTAAATGAAGTCTTAGACAAGTTATAGAATTGGGGTCAATCTCATGTGGAGAGTGCCCCATGGCGAGTAGAGACACAGCGTCCCTGACCGAACACTTTGGCAGCTTGGTCGATCCGCGTATTGACCGCACCAAACGCCACCCTCTAATGGACATCCTCACCATTGCGCTCTGCGGTGTCATAGCAGGTGCGGACAGTTGGGTGGACGTGGAGGCGTTCGGCAGGCGCAAGGCGGACTGGCTGCGCAGGATGCTGGACCTGCCTAACGGTATTCCATCCCACGACACCTTTGGCAGGGTCTTTGCCAGGCTGGATGCTCAGCAGTTCGAGCGCTGCTTCACCGAGTGGGTGTTGGCTGTGCGAGAGGTTCTGCAAGGTGACGTCTTAGCCATAGACGGCAAGAGAGTGCGTCGTTCACACGACCGGTATATAGGGAAGGATGCGATCCACATGGTCAGCGCTTGGGCCTCTGCGAGCGGCGTAGCACTCGGACAGACCAGAGTGGACGGGCGCTCCAATGAGATCACGGCAATACCCCGACTGCTCGAAATGCTCCAGGTCGAAGGGTGCATCGTGACTATCGACGCCATGGGCTGCCAGAAGGAGGTCGCATCGAAGATCCTGCAGGAGAAAGCCGACTACGTGCTGGCGGTCAAGAAGAACCAGGGGCGCCTGCACGAGGATATGCATGACATCTTCGATCTTGCCCGCAAGTCCGGCTTCGACAGTCTCGACCACGACTACTACGAGACGACAAATGCGGGTCACGGACGAGTCGAGACTCGTCGATGCTGGGCCGTGTCCGACCTCGACCACATCAGATACGTAGATGATGGCGGGCAGTGGCCGGGGTTGACTACGTTGGTGATGGTGGAAGGCGAGCGACTCGTCGGTGGCAAGACGAGGGTGGAGTCGCGCTACTACATATCGAGCTTGCCAAACGATGCGAGCGTCTTGCTCAACGCGGTGCGCAGCCACTGGAGCATAGAGAACCAATTGCACTGGTCACTGGACGTGACGTTCAATGAGGATGGATGCCGGGTGCGTAACGGGAATGGGGCAGAGAACTTCTCTGTGCTACGTCGCATGGCCCTGAATCTGCTCAAGGCCGAAAAGTCCACCAAGCGCAGCATCGCCGGCAAACGAAAAGACGCCGCCTGGGACAATGACTATCTACTCAAGGTCCTTGCCCAATAAGATGCGATTGCCCTGCGAAATCGGCTAGGTTGTGTTGACATTTCCCGTCATTCCCGCGAAAGCGGGAATCTATTCCTCATAGAGAGTATATGTGTACCCGACTCTGGATTCCCGCTTTCGCGGGAATGACGGTGGGCTGTGTGTGTCAAGCGCTCTCACGGAGTCTGAACAGTGACGCCTCTCCTATACGAAAATACCCCGGTGGGTAGTCCCAACCGGGGCATTCTTGCAGGCTTCTTTCAGCAGAGAGGTTACACGCCGTAGGAGGCTACCATCTGCTCCGTGGTCAACACCCTCGCCTTTGTCTTGAGGTCTACGAGGCGCTGCTCCAGGGTGGGCTGGTGCTCGGCCTGGTACAGGAGGCCCAGGGGTATGCCGTCACGCTCGAGGAGGCTCGCTGCCGCGTCGATGCTTGCCGGGTCGTGATCGTCGGGGATGTCCCAAGCCCTGCCGGGGATTCCCTTGCGGGGCTCACCCTTGAGCACCTTGTAGGTGTCGTTGTACTCGGTGCAGGGCGACTGGACGTGTACGACCGAGAAGCCGGGGTACTCCATGGCGTCGTAGATCATGTTCGCCATGTCCTTGATCTTGCTCGACAGGGCCGAGGCGATGTGCGATACGCCGATCGTGAGGTACAGCCGAAGGGGATTGAGTCCCTCTTCCGCCTTGCCGAACGGCGTCGAGCTCGTGATCATCCCAAGTTCGCTCGTGGGGGAACTCTGGCCCTTCGTCAGGCCGTAGACGCCGTTGTCCATGACGACCGCGCAGACATTGAGGTTTCGCTGGGCCTGTGGCGCGATGTGCTCCATGCCTATGCTCAGGAAGTCGCCGTCTCCGGCGACAACCACGACGTTCAGCTCAGGTCTGCCGGACTTCACGCCGAATGCTACGGGCAGAGTCCGTCCATGCAGGCCGTGAATGCCGAAGGGCTGATCGCCCTCGAGCAGGTGAACGAGGTTGCCCGAACACCCAATGCCGGCGACTACCACCGTCTGCTCGATTGGCTCTTCGGCTTCTACGAGCCGTCGAGCGACCGCCTGCTCCAGCGCGCGGCGAACACCGAAATCGCCGCACCCGGGGCACCACTTGAAGTCATATTCGGGATTCTTGTCGCTCATACTGCGACCTCCTCCTTTTGGCGAACGCCGATTCGCTCCTCGATTCGTTGCGTCAGATCCCTGATTCCGAACGGGAGTCCCGTGTATTGCGTTAACGACTCAGCCTTTACGCCGAGGGAACGCAGGTACGACGAGAACTGGCCCTGGTAGTTCAATTCAGGAACGATGACAAGGTCTTTTTCCCGCAGCTCCTCCAGCAGAGCGGGAGGAAGCGGGTTCAGGTACATGGTGTAGTACCACGCGAGATTGTCCGCCGTTCCCGACTCGGACATGCGCTGCCAGACTTCGCGTGTGGGCCCTTTCGAGCCGCCCCACGTCATCAAGGCGATGGATGCGCTCGTGTTGTCCGACTCATAGGTGCCGGTCTCCAGCAGCTTCAGCTTGCTGAACCGGCGCTCCGTCATCTGTACGTGGCGTTCCGGCAGGTGCGTGGTGTCGCCCATTCCGTCATGCTCGCTCGCGTTGGCCACGTAGTTGCCGGGACCGCCTGGCAGCGGCATGGGCGACAGCTCTCTCGGCTCATACCTATGGTAGCCGTTGGTGCCGTTTGCCCCGTGATACACCTCGCGGTTCTCCACGGGAATCGCGTCGAGATCGGGTTTGCGAACGTTCTGCTTGCGCTCGGAGAGCGAGTGCTCGCTCAGCAATACCACGGGCCCCTGGTACCGCTCGGCCCAGTTGATTGCCTCGACGGCCGCGTAGAAGCACTCCTCTATGGATCCCGGGGCGATTACCGGAAGGCTCACATCGCCGTGGGCGGGGTGCATCGCCGCGAAGAAGTCCGACTGCTCGGTCTTCGTCGGGAGTCCGGTGGCGGGCCCGCCGCGTTGCACGTCGCAGACCACGAGCGGTATCTCCGCCATCCAAGCGAACCCCAGCCCCTCGCTCATCAGCGAGAAGCCCGGCCCTGCCGTTGCTGTCATCGCCTTTTTGCCCGAGTACCCCGCGCCGACGATCGCGTTGATCGCCTCGATCTCGGAGGAGACCTGATACGCCGTCTTATCTTCGCCGGCAAGCCAACGCTCCATCCACACGAGGATCGTCGTGGCCGGAGAGATCGGGTATCCCACGTAGAAGTCCAGTCCGGCGTGGACGGCTCCCAGGCATACGGCCTCGTTTCCGTTGAGGAATATCTGGTCGTAATCCGGCTTGATTGGAGGAGCAAGCTCTCCCAGGTTGAATCCGCTCTTCACCGCCTCTTCTCGTCCCAGCGTGAGGCCGTGGATGTTCTGAGGCACTGTTTTCTCACCGTAGCGCTGCACGTTGCCCCAGCGCTGCTTGACGAATTCCTCCAGGATCGACTGGGGCATATTCATCAGGCCCGCGAGCATTCCCATGACGACCATATTCGCCGCCCTTGGATTGCCGGTGGACCGGCCCAGTTGATCGAAGGGAACGCCGAGGCTCGATCCGGTGTCTTCCATCTGGAAGGCCTTCGAGTCGTAGACGACGACTCCGCCCTCTCGGACCTCGTCTTTGTGCGCCTCATACGCGTGCTCGTTGAACGCGACCAGCACGTCGAGTTGGTCGCCGCGGCTCAGGATCGGCTCGGTCGAAATGCGCACCTGGAACCATGTTGGGCCGCCTGTGATCTGGGAAGGGAAGGTCGCAAAGGTCTGGGCGTGATATCCCGCCTGAACATTCGCTGATGCGAAGCCCTCTGCCACCGACAGGAGACCCTGTCCACCTTCGCCGGCGATTCGTATTCTAAAGTCTGTCGTCTGCAACTCATGCCCCCTCTAAGACAACGCCCATCCGTGTGGATACTGCTTGCGAATTAGGCGAAACCAGAAAAAACCCCGCGCATCGGTCTGTGCCGCGGGGCGTGGGTCTTACGTACAGGATGAAGTCCTGGAAGTCATACCGATTTCATGCGAAATTCTACATGAACGTTCGCGTCAGTGTCAACGGAATCTGCCGCCGCTGACCGTCTCAGATCGCTCATTTTCAGCAATTTCAGACGTGATTGTCTCACGGTTTCCGTAGACTCCCTTGGGTCTGGTGCTCGCCGCTTCGTTGGCAATGCTTGCCCCGAAGAGGAAGATCATGCCGCCGATGAATGCCCAGATCAACAGTATCACGACGGACGAGAAGGGCAGATAGATGAGGTTCTGCTGACCGCTGATGTTCCCAAACCAGAAGAATATGTGCTTGCCCAGTTCGAAGAGGATAACAGCGACAATTGCCCCGAACGTAGCGTCCCGCCATTGGACGTGTGTATTCGGCAGCGCCTGGTAGACGCTGCCGAACGCGATCGTAGTCATGAATATCGGCAATATCCCCGAGATCAACTCGGTGACTATTATCACCGCGCGGTTCACCGGCCATCCGATGAGTGGCAGCGCGTCACTGATGCTTAAGGCCAACTGGAATACAATCGTCAGGCCTATCGATGTGAGAAACAGCATCATGATGCCAAACGTCAGCAGGATCTGCAGCAACGTCGCACTCACCATCCTTCGGGGCTCCGAGCCGAAGATTCGATTGACGGCTCGGTTCGTCGCCATGAACAGGCCGTTCGCCCCGATCGCAATGCCCACTATGGCCACCACGCCTGCAGCGAAGCGGGAGCTGAACAGGTAGTCGACGGAGTTGTCGAAGAATTGCCCGGACGCAGGGAAGAAATACAGGAAGACCTGAGATAGCTCTTCCTTGATGGTAGTGGGATCGGCAAAGGCGGAGAAGACCAGAATGATCAGGGCCACAAGCGGGAAGAAAGAAAGCAGCGTAAAGAATGCAAGCGACGCCGCCAAGTCAATGCCGCCTATTCTGACGAGGCCCCATCCAGCATGCCAGAGGGCCTGTGCCCTCCACGCCATTGGCCCCAGGGGGTGATACACGGCCACCCGCTCAGCGAGGTCTTGCAGCAATGGAGCGGTAGTCGGGCCCACGTGCACTCGCGGGTTCTCCAACATCGCGGCGACGGCCAGGCGCACCTCTTCCCCGACTTCGTCACTCACCTCGTACGCCCCGTCAACCGCTCCCTCGGCCGTCTTTCCGACATACCTCACGGTGAATGCGTGATCAACATTCTGCACTTCCAGTGCGCCCTCGACCAGGCTTTGGGCCACGTATGACATATTGGCGGCGTCGCCCGTCACGTTGTCCATTACGAGCTTGGAAGTATCGCGTGCCGATTGGGGAACGTCACCGCCCGTTGCGGATACGCCGGTGATGACACCGACAATGGCTGCCTTCGCCGCCACGCCCACGTCGCCACCAATCTCGGTAATGGCTTCGAACGCGCTGTCAGCCGCCTCCGAGACCGCTTCTTCGGTCTCCACTCCTACGAAGACGGCACCCTCGATCGCGCCCTCCACCGCGTCGACGCCCGCGGCCTGGACGTCCATGCCCATTTCGGAGGAACCTCGAATCGCCCCCTCCACGGTCTCGCGGATGAGCGGGGTTGCGGGACTCGAAGAACCTGAGGCCCCTTGAAGCACGCCCACGACGGCGTCCCTCGCAATGCCCTTCGCCTCGACTCCGATTTCCGTCAGGGCGCGAAATGCGCCGAAAACGGCTTGTCGCGCCAAGAGGCCGGGATTTTTCCGGGCTCCCCCTGCGCTGCCGAGGGCAAGCTGGGCCGCGGCTCGGACTCGTTCGTTCCATAGGCCATTACTCCGTTCAGTGTCCGTCGTCGGACGGGTGAGCAGAGTTCGTACCTGTTGCCCAAACCTTCCCAGTTCCATAATCGAGAGCCTTGACTCCGCGGTCCTCTCCAACCGGACGTCGCGTGCCGAGTCGGCATTCCTGAGTCGTGGGGCCTGCCTGTGTCAAGCTAACTTATACCAAAAGACCCCTAGCCTTACAACTGCCAAGGTGTCGGGAGACGCCAAGGGCTGGGCTAGAGGTGATTCAGCAAGCAGTTGCTGCGGGGGAGTCTAGGAAGGAAGTTGATCGAGTGGTTGGTGAGGCGGATTACGCGCGGTCGCTACGGTTCTTGGCGGGAGCGAAGATCGAGTCTTCCGGGAAATCCGCCGTTACGCTGCGCCTGCGCGCGAGTATTCTCTTGCCGCCAAAGATGGTCAATACGACCGCGCCGCTTCCCAAGCCTGCAAGGACTCCCTTCAGAAATCCTCTTCTGGTTACTCCTCCAGACATTTCGGTTTGCTTGGCCATACCTATCTTTCGCTCCGTGCGTAAGCTCCGCAACCATTATAGAACAGCCCACTCGTCATTTGGAAGCAAGGTGGTTCTGCGGAACTGTTTCAGACTTGGTGAGAGAAACCTCCCCGCCCTTTTGGATTCCGGCCCCGTATCGTGGTACGGGGTGACGTTCCTTCGCCGGAATGACGGTGGGCTGTGTGTAGAGCGCTCGCGTGAAGTCTGAACAGTTGCATTCTCCGTCTCTTCTCGCGTACTTTACCTGACCCCTCGAAACAAGTTACCCTTTGTCCGAAACGGAGGTACGGATGAGCAGCGAAGAACAGCCTCAGCAGCCCCAACGGCCGCAGGAACCGGAAGTGCCCGACGACGCCATCGAGGTCGCCCAGGTCCAATATGCCTGGCTGTGGTCGTCGTGGTGGCTGCTCGCCATTATCCTCATAATTTTTGTGGTTGGTATTTTCCCCGACCCGTTCACGCCGGCGGTACTGATGTTCATCGTCCTCATTCCGAAGTACTGGCAGTGGCGACGCACGAGGTACTACCTCACCGAAGACGCGCTCATATACCAAAGGGGCGGCATCCTGCAGACTCCCCGCTACCTGATTCCCTTCAGCCGATTGAAGGAGACCCGCGCCAGGTTTGGCATGTTCGGCAGAGCTTTTGGGTTCCAGCACGTCGACATCATGCTCGAGAACGGCGCGATCGCCACCCTTCTGTACGTTCCCACTCAGATGGACATCGTCGACTACTTTCAAAAGCGCATCGGAGGAGACGACGCTACCGAAGTCCCGACCGATGATGACGGTGAGCTCGACAACGAAAGCAAGTGAAGGGCGTACGGTCAATTCTCTCGCCACTTCCGATTGGCATCAATTCTCCTCCATTAGCCTTCGTATCGACCGGCTAATCACCGTCTAGACCGAGGGAGCTCAACGTGTCATCACCCACAGCAGCATTCAAACTCCTACACGCCGGGACACTAATCGACGGACGAGGAGGCCCCTCCACACCTTACGGTGCGGTCCTGGTAGAGGGATCGAAGATCGTTACCGTCGGCAGGCAGGGCGAGGTGACGGCGCCCGAAGGCGCGCCGGTCGAGATCCTCGACTACTCCGACAAAACCCTCATGCCCGGCATGGTTGATACCCACACCCACCACGTGGGCTTTGGCGACGGGCGCGTCGGCGACGAGGTAGCCACCTATCCCGACGAAATCCTGACCGTTCAGGCTGCCAGCAATGCCCGCAAGGCCCTCTTCTCCGGCGTTACGACCATCCGCGAGAACGGCCCGAAGAACATGACCATGTTTCGCCTTCGCGACGCCGTGAACGGCGGTCTTACAGTCGGCCCTAGAATGCACCTTTGCGGCCGTCCGGTATCCATAATCGGCGGTCACATGGGCTATTTCGGCTCCGAGGTGACCGGACCGAACGAGGCCCGCGCCATGACGCGGCAACTCATCAAGGAGGGCGCGGACTACATCAAGATCACCGCGACCGGCGGCAGCACAGCCACATCGTTCACGATGCGACCGTCCTTCAACGTCGACGAGCTTCTCGCCATCACCGACGAGGCCCACAAGTTCGGCAAGCCCACCGCCGCGCACTGCCTGTCCGCCCAGGGCATCTCCAACTCCCTCGAAGCCGAGGTGGACATGATCATCCACTGCGTCTTCAAGCGATCGGACGGCACGAATTTCTTTGACGAGTCAGTAGCCGAGCGCATCGTCCGGCAGGGGGCATACGTCAACCCCACCCTCCACGTGTTCCGCGCACGGATATGGACGCTCCAGCACCTCAAGGAGCGGGAAGGGCTGACCGCTCAGCAGCAGGCCGAGCTCGACGATGAACTGCGGGAGTTCGACGTGCGACTCGACGACTGCCGCAGGCTCATCGAGATGGGCGCGAAGGTCATAACCGGCTCCGACTCGTCGTGGGGCAACTACATGCTCGGCAACACGGCCTATGAGACCGAGTGCCTCGTCATGTCCGGCTATTCCAACGAGCAGGGCGTCTACTCGGTGACCGGCGACGCCGCCCGCTCCCTCGACATGCACGACAAGGTTGGGATCCTCGAACCCGGCAAGGAGGCCGACCTTCTCATCCTCGACGGCGACCCGACGGAGGACATCAACAACCTGTGGAACGTGGTCAACGTCTTCCTCGCCGGGGAACGAGTAGAGCGCGGTTCAGACGAGTCCCTCGCCGCCATCCGCCAACAGCCGCCGGAGAACGGCTTATAAGACCAATTGGGTGTGATGAGGCCGTATTCTCGACTGACCGGGCTTTCTGGATTCCTGCCTTCGCAGGAATGACGGTGGGCTGTGTGTGTAGAGCGGTCTCATGAAGTCTGAACAGTTACTTGTGGGGGCAGGCCCTCGTCCTGCGTCTGCCGTCATTCTAACTTCTATACGCCTCTCGACGATGTTGAACGTCAAGCACAAATATAGTGCGTTCCACGGCATCGTAAATAAAGAACACTCGCCAACTGCCGATTCGCAGCCTCCACTTTGCGGAGTCACCCCGAACCCGAGCTACATCTCCCTGTCCGGTAGCTGTCAGGCGTTCCAACCCGGTAACGATGCGTCTGGAGGTCGTCGAGTCAAAACGGCGGATACTCCTTCGGGCCCGCTTCGAGTAGACGAGCTTCCAAGTCAAAGGCTCAACTCACGCTTCAACTCCGCGTGAGTCACAATATCTCCGGCCTTGACTTCCAGTTCCGCCTCTCGCAGTGCGGCTGCGGCCTCTTCTGTCAACTCATCAGCCTCTTCCGGCGCTTCAAGCAGAGCATCGAGCAGGGGAGAGCTAGCGTCTCGCAGGTACTCCATGAAGCGCTTGGCCGTGTGCAGTTCTTCATCGGGGAGTTGATCGATCAAGTCTTTGAGACTGTCTTTGGTCGTCATATTGTCCTCCGCGCCTGCACAGGTGACCCCTCAACAATCCTGCGAGTCAGCGCCTTGCGGCGGCTCATCATGCGCTCGCCTTTCGTCTTCCAAGCGCCGACGGTCCCATGCCTCCCACTTTTCACTACTCGTGAGCCGGGCAATCAGATCGCGCCTCTGCGCGCTGTCTTTCTCTGAACTGCTTCCTTGGAGCGGGCGAGGGGATTCGAACCCCCGACTTTCTGCTTGGGAAGCAGACACTCTGCCACTGAGTTACGCCCGCCCGCATTCCGATTCTACCAACCCACCTGGGCTTAGACAACCTGGGCACAAGTCTTAGTTTGCCGGTTGCCTGCCCTTCCCGTCGAATGCGGTCGTTTGCCACCCATTTACGAAACGCTCTACAATAGCGCACCAACGACCCTACCTCGAAAAGGCACGCCATGAAGCTTGACGCATCGCAGATCGAAGAGTTCGATACCCGCGGATACCTCTTCTTCCCCAACCTGCTTGACGCCGATGAGGTCGCCGTGCTTCAACGGGCGGTGCCGGAAATTCTTAGTCGCGAGGGACCCGAGGTCGTCCGCGAGCGTGACGACGCATCCACGGCCCGTCTCGCCTTCGGGGCGCACGTATACTCCGAGCCGTTCAAACGTCTGCTGACCCTGCCGCGAATGCTCGAACCCGTCAAACAGCTTTTGCGTGATGATGCCTACCTGCACCAGAGCAGGCTCAATCCCAAGCCTGGGTTCGGTAAGGGCGGCGGATGGGACTGGCACCAGGACTACCCGCCCTGGCACATGATCGACGGTATGCCGGAGGCGAATTGCATCATGGCCTCCGTCTACGTCGACGACTGCACAGCCGTGACCTCCCCGCTCCTGGTTGTGCCCGGCTCGCAGCGACACGGCCTGCTTGACTCCAAGCTCCACGAGGACGCCAGGGGCAGGGGATACGCACTGCACAACATCGACAGCGGAGTCCTCGAACGTCTCGCCGGTGAGAGCGGGATCGAGCCGCTCATCGGGATGGCCGGCTCCGTCGCCTTCGTCCACTGCAACGTCGTGCATGGCTCGGCCAACAACGTCTCGCCGTGGCGGCGGGCCATCATGTACCTGAACTACAACGCCGTCGGCAACGCCTGCACCGGCACCGAGCGTCCCTGGTACCAGAACAACCGCGACTTCACCCCGCTCCAACCGACCGACGACGACAGCCTGAGGGCGTTGGCGTAGACGGGTCGCAGGCAAGCTGCCCGTTTTCCCTGAGCCTGTCGAAGGGTCGATACGCCGCCGCACTGGAACTGCGGCAGATATGGTCGGCCTCCATTCTGCGGCTACGGCAAGGAACGGACACGCTCGGCGAGAGGGCGTAATCCCACCTCTGGAGGTTAGTTTTCGCCTTTTTCTCAAACTTGACTCTAGTGCTGGAATCAACTACCATTTGTCTTACACAATTACGAACAGGATACCTCCTCCTCTCCCCTCCAGCGTGGGGCCGCCGAAAGGCGGCCTCACGTGTTTTCCGGCGAACGGTGTTAGAATCTGGGCGACCGTGCAACACAACGAACTCCCTGGGAGGCTACCCGTGCGACTCATCTTGATCGGTACCGAATACGTGGGCAAGACCACGCTGGCCAACGCCCTGCAGGAATGGGGGCTGAAGGTCGGCAAGAAGTTCCACATGGACGACGGCGACTTCACGATTCCCGACTACCACCACCTCAACGAGGAAGACCAGCAGACGATGTGGAACATGTCGCCGGTGCTCAAGGAGCGGTTCCAGCGCATGGTGATCTACTACCACCTGGAGATTCTGGAGCGCTACAACGACTGCATCTTCGGCGGTTTCCACATCGAGGAGAAGATATTCGGGCCCCGCTACTATCATCCCGGCAGCGAGGTGTCCTACCACCGGTGGCTCGAACACAAGATGCCCGATAACTCCATCCTCGTCCACATGACGTGCGACCCCGACGTGATCCGGCAACGCATGGTTGACGACCCCCACCCCTACGAGCTGGTCAAGTCCCACGAGATCGAGGAGATCATGGAGGAGTTCCTCTACGAGTACAACAACTCCTACTTCCGGCAGAAGGTCGAATTCGACACCACCAACCTGAAGCCCGAAGGAATACTCGAACCGTTCCTGGAGGCAGTGCGCCCCCAAGTCGACGCGCGCGACCTCATCTTCCTCGATTCGCTGAAGAAGTAGTCAGACCCTCGGCGGTGTTTGCCGCAAAGAGGCAGTAACGAAGCCCGGGACTTCGGTTCCTCAGCTCCACAAGGCGTTGAAACCGACTGAGTTGCCGGTTACAATCGATTTACGATTCAAGGGTTCCTGTTGGGACGGAGGAGGCCTCGGTGACGTCTTTGATCGCTGAGCGAAATGTAGAACCCTGGCGTCGGCGTCTATACCTCCCGGCATATCAGGTTGGCGACGCAGCAAGATATTCAGGGACCGCCCCTCAGACCGTGAGCTATTGGCGTTATAGGGGTGGGGACTTGGGTCCTGCGCTGCCAGGGCGTGTAAAACGACAACCCCTCTCATACCTCGACCTGATAGAGGTTGCGTTCGTGGCCACCTTTCGTGGACTGGGAGTCCCGTTGCAGCGAATTCGCAAGGCTAGGGCCTATGCCGCTCAAGTGTTGAATTCCGAGTATCCGTTTGCCGAGTACAAATGGCTTACTGAAGGCCATCATGTGATGCTTGATTTACGTGAACTGGAGGACGATTCCACGATTGACAGCCTTGTAGTCGGGGACTCCAGCGGACAGATCACTTGGGAGGAGATCGTTGGCGAGCGCTTCGCTCAATTCGACTATGAACAAGAGCTAGCACTGGTATGGCATGTCCGAGGAAGGAACAACCCCGTGACTATTGACCCGAGGAGATCTTTCGGTGCCCCAACGGTGGGTGGCGTACCTACGTGGGTGTTGAGAGGACGTTGGCACGCCGGGGAGAGTATCTCCGATATACAAGACGACCTTGGGCTTACGGAAGAAGAGATCGGCCACGCGCTCGATTTCGAAGGCATTCGGCTGGCCGCCTAAATGAACGACGACTTTGGGCACGGACGATCGCCGAGCGCCCCAACCGTACTCTTTTTCGATAGAGATGTTGGTACGGCCCTACCGAGGGCACTCGAAATCCTAAAGTTGCCTACCGAATTCGAGCATCATCAAAGGCATTTCCCGGTTGATTCAAGAGACGACGCTTGGATGCCCGTGATTGGAAACCATGGTTGGACCCTGATAGGCCACGACAGCCGTCACCACTTGGAAGAAGCCGAGCTTTCTGCCATCAAGCAGTACGAGATAGGGTGCTTCTACTTGTGGGGAGCAGAGGCCATGAGATGGGAAAAGATGCTCTGCTTCCTGCGAGCCTATGAGAAGATTCTTGATGCGGCGGATAGGACTCCCAGACCGTTCATTTACCGGGTCTCGCGAAAGGGCGGCCTCACACCTGTCGTTCTACCCTAATGCTCTTGCTAACCGACTTCGCCACCCTCGCCGTGCTACCATTGAACGTACCCACAGACCAACCCCGCCAAGCAGGAAAATCGTGACATCCGACATTCTCTTCAACCAGCAGGACGGCGTTGCGACCGTCACTTTCAACCGGCCCGACAGGCGAAACGCGATCACCTATGATGGCTGGAAGCAGCTTCGCGGGATCGCCGAAGAGATTACTGCCGATGATGGCGTCCGGGTGGTCGTCCTCACCGGATCCGGCGAGCTGGCCTTCTCGGCCGGCGCCGACATTGCCGACTTCGACCGCTACCGCCACGACGCCGAGAGCGCCAAGGTGTACGCCGAGGCGTTTGACGGGGCGCTGGACGCGGTCGAGAGCATCCCCAAGCCGACGATATCCTTCATTCGAGGTTACTGCATCGGCGGTGGCTGCGAGTTGAGCATGGCTACGGACATACGCATCGCAAGCACAGACAGCCGTTTCGCGATACCCGTTGCGAAGCTGAACATCCTCATCGGGTACAAGGAGATGCGGCGGCTCGTCCGGCTCGTCGGGCCGGGGCGCGCGAACTACATCCTGATGTCCGGCAGGCAGATCGACGCGCAGGAGGCGCTGCGCTTCGGCATGGTGGACCACGTGCTCCCCGATGACGAGATCACCGACTACGTCAATGGCTTGGCGCAGGAGATGGTGCCCCTCGCGCCTCTGTCCCAGCGCCGCCACAAGGAGATCATGCAGATCGCCCTCGACAATCCCGGGCTTGAAGACCTCACTCCGGAGCAGCGGGACCTCCCCTTCGCGAACTTCGACAGCGCCGACTTCATCGAGGGGCGTCGCGCCTTCCTCGAACGCCGTCCGCCTCGATTCCAGGGCCGGTAGGTATTTCCCAGCGATTGAGATATTCGATTCCCCGCGATCTCTGCGACCTGAGTAGTGAGCTCCTCTGTCCGGGTCATCTACGTCAGCCGACATTGCATTCCACACGCCAAACGTGCTAAAGGTTCACGACACCACAGGAGGGACACTCGTTGGCGAAGCCGTTCCTATCGGTTATCGTTCCGGCGTACAACGAAGAACGGCGCATCGGGCCAACGTTGGAGAAGCTCGTAGGCTACCTCTCATCGCGCCGGTTCGAATGGGAGATACTCGTCGTGGACAACGGCAGCGACGACGCGACCTCAGCCGTCGTCGAATCCTTGTCGTCGGAGGTCCCGCAGGTTCGCCTGGAAGTGCTGCCGGCGGCCGGAAAGGGCCTGGCCGTCCGTCATGGGATGCTCCAAGCGACGGGAGAACTCCGCTTCATGTGCGACGCAGACATGTCCATGCCCGTGGGACACCTCGACGATTTCATTAGGCGCATGGCCGAGGGTTACGACATCGTCATCGGTTCCCGCCAGACGGAGGGCGCGAGGAGGTTCGGCGAACCGCTTATGCGGCACCTGATGGGAAGGGTCTTCAACTGGGTCGTTCGTCTTGTTGCCGTCGGGGGATTCCAGGACACACAGTGCGGCTTCAAGATGTTTCGCGGCGTAGTGGCCGACGAGGTCTTCAAGCGGCAGCGGGCAACCGGATTCGGGTTCGACGTCGAGGTGCTGTTTATCGCCAAGCTGCGGGGGGCGTCCATACTTGAAATGGCCATAGACTGGCATCACGAGCCTTCCAGCAAGATCAGCCCCGTTCTCGATTCGGTGCGGATGGTGAAGGACGCAGTTTTGACCCGCTGGCGCGGTGTTACCGGGGCCTATCGCTAGAAAAGCGATCTTCGGGTACAGGAGTTACTGAATTGGACAACGTCAGAATTGCCGTCGTGGTGCCGACGTACAACGAGGCCGAGAACCTTCCTGTGTTGGCGGAGAGACTGTTCGCGCTCAATCTCCCGGGCCTTATCGTCATCGTCGTGGACGACGGGTCCCCCGACGGCACAGGCGAGGTCGCCCAGCGACTTGCCGAGGGGTACGACGGACGGGTCGAACTGGTCCAGCGACACAAGAAGGAGGGACTGGGCCCGGCATACATCGCCGGGTTCTCCCACGCGCTTGATGCCGGGGCTGACTTTATCGTGCAGATGGACGCCGACCTTTCGCATCAGCCTGAGTACGTCCCTCAATTCATTGCCGCCCTCGAGGACGCCGACGTGGTTGTCGGTTCACGCTACGTGGAAGATGGTGGTGTGGACGAACATTGGGGCATCTTGAGGAGGTTCATCAGTTCCGGCGGCAACTGGGGAATACGGACCGTTACGGGAGTGAAGATCAAGGACGCCACCGGAGGTTTCAAGGCCTTCCGCGAAGGCGTTCTGCGTTCGATTGACTTCACCCAGATACGATGCGCGGGATTCGGCTTTCAGGCGGAGGTCAACTACACCTGCGAGCACTTGGGCTATACGGTCGTCGAACACCCGATAATCTTCATGGATCGAACGATGGGGAAGTCAAAGATGTCGCTGGGCATCATGATCGAAGCAATGTGGAAGCTGCTCCTTCTCCGATGGAAGGCTGCGCGCTAAAAATTCCCCGACAGAGGGGTCAAAATATGCTTGCGGCAACGGTACGAATCTTGTATTAGTTCAACGACAAACATTTGTACCGTGCGATTGTGGAGTCGCAGGCATGGCATTCCAACAGACCGACGACAAAGTGAAGACAAAACAGGAACGTACGAAGGCCGCGATAACGCTGGCGATGCAGAATCGCTGGCCCGAAGCCATTTCCGTCAATCAGACCCTCATCGATGACTTTCCCGGCGACCTCGAGTCCTACAATCGCTTGGGCAGGGCACTCACCGAGGTTGGACGGATCGAAGAGGCCCGGGACGCGTTTCGGCGCGTGCTGGAAGTTTCTCCTCATAACACGATAGCAAGAAAGAATCTGGACAGGCTGGAGCAGTTGGGCGACGACCTGCCCCGCCAACAGACCGTACACCGCAGGGCAACACGTGCCTTCATCGGCGAGTCGGGCAAGACGCTGGTCACGTCCCTGTTGAACATCGCGCCGCCCAAGACGCTCGCCAGACTCACGCCGGGCGACGACGTGAGCTTGGAACTGTCGGGGCGGAGGTTGAACGTCAAGGACGAGGTCTCCGGAGAGGAGCTGGGCCAGGTCGAGTCCAAGACGGCCTCGCGGCTGAAGCGTTTAATGAGCGGGGGGAACCGCTATCAGGCAACGGTAAATAGCGTCGACGACCGGGAAGTGACGATTATCATCCGCGAGGTCTACAAGCACCCTTCGCAGGCGAGAATCGTGTCATTCCCGTCAAAGTCGCCCGCCAGATCATACGTCCCAAATGCGTCCCCCGGTTACGATTCGGCGGAAGACGAGCAGGCCGCAGAGGCCAAGCGCATCAACGCGGCGAAGGACTGGTCGGATGACGATACGGAACCGGGTGACGACGAGGCATTCTCGCCGTCAATCCATCGCATCATCAACTCATCCGACGAGGACTTCTAGCAGTCTGCGATGGCCTGCCCGCTTGGCCGCATCAACGCGGCAATCTCAAGTGGAGGGACGTCCGAGTCTCCGGTGGACCTGGATGGGACACGCACTTCCACATGGATTAGCCGCCCATTCTGCCGTATGTTGAAACCCTCGACGTAGCCGATAGTGATCGTCTTAGGTTGTAAGGCGTCGACGGTCTCCGCCCGCATCAACTCCTGCCTGCCGTCTGAGTCGGGGGCGCCCAGGGAGTACCGGACGCTGAATTCTCTTGCCGGCGTCTCCGTGTAGTCGGTCCATTCGAACGTGCCGATGTAGCCCTCGAGCTGGGATTCCGTGTAACAGGCGGCCTGTCGGGCGTCGGACGCGACCCAGTGCAAAGCTTCGCGCGCGTCCCGCACGTCGCCGAGGTTATTCTGCCATTCCACGGGCAGGACGATGAGCCTGGCCGCCACCGCAACCATCGGCACGGCGAGGACCGCCACGATGAGCATCACTGCCGCAGTCTCCAGCAGGGTCAGGCCGCTCCACGCACCCGTATGCGCTCGACGTGTCGCAGTCATGGGTCCGGCGTCTCCGCGCACTCTACCGCAGCCAGAGTGCTTAGCGAGAATAGCGGCTCATCCTCGGATGACACCTCCACGACGTACTTTCCGTCGGTGGTGCGACCTTCGACACTGTAGGTACCCGCGAAGGGGTCTTCCGCCAGACAGCGTCCGTTCAGGTGCTCTTCCACGTGCCGCGCGGCGAGGGTCTCCGTCACGGCCTGTTCCTCCAACCTGTCTGAGATACGTATGACGAGCGAGAGCCCGCCGACGAGACCGACCACCGCGATGCTGATGATGGCCATGGCAATGACGACCTCCACCAAGCTGTAGCCCGACTCGTCTCTGGCCGCCGTTTCGAGGGATGAGGAATCGTCTGTTACTGGGAAACTGACCTTGCGACGCCTTGCGGTCGAACAATTTCCCATGTCAAATACTTGGTGCAGAAATACGACGTTGTTCAATACTTCTCCGAACTAGCGAAGGTACCACCAGCCATGCAACGGCCCTTTCTCCGTACTCTCAGCTTAATCACCTTGCTTCCGGTTCTCCTCTTCGCATTGGCCTGCCGGTCGGGTACGCCACCAATCGTATTCACGTCCGACCGAGATGGCAACCTGGAGATCTATTCCGTTCGGGCCGATGGGCGGAGCGCAGAAGAGAACCTCAGCCGGAGCCCGCGTGATGAGTTCTCCCCCTCGCTCTCACCGAATGGAAGGTACGTTGCCTTCCTGTCCGGCGGCAGCGAAGACATGAAGCTCGAGGTGTTGGAGATTGCCGGAGAGGAGAGAACGCAGGTATTCGCCGGCGCGGGCAGTTTCACGCAGCCTAAGTGGGGCCCCGACAGCGAACGCGTGGCCTTTGCTCTTGCGCAGGAGTCCGGCAACTCGGTATACGTAAGTGAATCTGATGGAACGGAGTCCCTCCTGCTGAGCAAAGTGGCCGCGGACGAGGTCGGGGGATGGTCGCCCGAGGGCAACTTCGTCGTCTTCTCCGTTCGAGACGGAGCCGAGCAGGGTCTCTACATCCGCAACCCCGACGGTGTGAATGAGTTCAGACGCACGCAGTCCACAGACTACGGCGCCGTGTGGTCGCCCGACTCGCGGTACATCGCCTTCCTCTCTACGCGGGACGGCAACCCGGAAATCTACGTTGTGGATCCCGAAGAGGGCGATGAAGTCCGCATCACCGATTCGGACGCGCCAGAGTACGACCTGTCCTGGTCTCCCAACGGCAAGAGACTGCTGTTCGTCACCGAACGGGACGGCAACGCCGAGATATACGTCGTTGAGATCAAGGACAGGGGTATGGCGGATAATCTCACGCGCCTGACCCACAACGAGGTGCGTGACGATCAGCCGACATGGTCTCCGAACGGCAGGAGAATCGCGTTCGTTTCGTATCTGGACGGCGACGCGGATATATTCGTCATGGAGTCCGATGGGCAGGACCAATTGCGCCTGACCAACAATTCGTTCCAGGACACCGAACCCACTTGGTGATCCTGCCTTTGGCGGTCAGGCCGATCTCCGGATAGGCCCATTCGGTCTGAGCTCTTCCAGGATCGCGACGGTGGCCGCCCCCAAGCTTTCCCCTGCATCCCGCCTTCGCGCGAGCATATCCAGCGCAAAGTCGGACATGCGAGGCTCCACACGCATCGCCTCAGGCTGGTACCTCATGCACCGGCGTTCGAGCACCTTCGCCGGACGCGACGCCTTTTCGGTACACGCGTAGGCGTATTGGCACATGTACGCATAGCAGATTGTCGTCTCACGATGCACGAGCTTGACGCTGCTGTGCGATGGCGGCAGGCGTCGCGTCAGGAACTTCCGCAACGGAGCGTTGAGGTCGGATTTGCGGGATCCCCGTGACCGGAGGCGCGACTTCTTGACTACATACATAGAAACTATGCTAAACGGTTTTCGGGAAAAGACAATGACTTTTGCCACATTGTGAGTGTTCAAAATTTATGGTGTGAACATCCCCCACCCCTATGGATACCCGCGAAAGCGGGTATGACGGTGGCTGCGTGCGTTGAGCGCTCCTACGAAGTCTGAACAGTCACTGTCACATCGCTCGCTTGAGAAGGCCTTCTGCAAGGGGAACTCACCAGCTCCGACTACAGATCTGCCGGTCAACATGCCTTCAGTGCCAGGTAGGCCGCTCCATGCTGAACATACTGTCGACCTCTACGAAATCCTGGTATCCGAGCCTGCCCACGGGCCGGAGCTTCAGGAAATCAATCCGTCCGTCAACGAGCACGCGATCGTCTATGTGTACGCCTACGACCTCGCCGAATACGACCGTGTTCGGGTCATCTGAATCGTTTGAAAGCACCTCGACGGATCGGGAGTAGCGGCATTCCAGGTGTACGGGACTCTCAGCGACGCGCGGACACTCCACCAGCCTGCATTCGGCCTTCGTGAGCCCTGCGTACTCGAATTCGTCGATCTCCCTGGGAGCGGGCACTGCGGAGGCGTTCATCTGCTCCCTCAGCTCCCACGTTGCCACGTTCACCACGAACTCTCCTGTCGTCTGCGCGTCGAGCACGGCGTCCTTGAGCCCGCCGGACCTATGATTGCTCGTCGCCGAGAACATCACCTGTGGCGGGCTGTAGGCGACCGCGTTGAAGAACGAGTAAGGGGCCAGGTTGGGTACACCCTCCGCGCTGAGGGTGGATATCCAGCCGATGGGCCGTGGTACCACGATGGCGTTCAGCGTGCTGTAGGGGTCAGGCGTCCCGTTGCCTATCTCGTAGAACATCTGCGTCTCCTGTCGAGGTTAGCGATTGACCTGATGCCGTCTTGTTAATGATCATCAGGACGGCTGGAATGACCGCGATAAGACATACCACCGCAGCGATGAAGAAGAACTCCTGAAACAGTGCCAGGCCTGCGTCGTTGATGCGTTCGGTGAAACTGTCAAGCTGCGCCTGTGCTTCGGCGGTGGTCTGGCCTGCCTCGCCGAGAGGGAGACGTATGTCGGCGGCGAGAACACCGAATCGAGCGACGCCCCAAGCCGTGAGAGCCGCAAGGCCGAAGGTCATTCCCACGATGCGCAAGGCCGTCACCATGGACGCGGCAGTCGCCCGGATGTCCTCGCCCACCGTCTCGGTGCCCGCGAGCGCGATCGGTACGATCAGGAGGCCGAACCCAAACCCCACGGTCAGCAGGTGAATCGTTAGTTCCGGCTCTCCGATAGCGAGGTCCCACCCGCTGACCAGCCAGAAGCCGGCACATGCGAATAGGAGTCCGACCACGGCCGGAATTCGCAGGTCGAAACGCTGGGCGAGCAGACCCCCCAGCATTGCGCCGAAGGGGATGCCTGCGGTCATGCGCATGAGCCAGAGTCCACCCTCCAAGGGGGTCCTGCCCATCACGGTGTTGGCCATGAGCGGCACGGTGACCATGCCGATGATCAGCGCAGCGCCGACGAGCAGGTGCGTGATGTTGGCCGTAACGAAGGCCAACACGCGGAACATTGCCGGCGGCAGAAGTGGGTCGGTGACGCTTCGCTGTCGCAGGACAAAGAGTGTTAGGGTGAGGACTCCCCCCGCCACGTAGGCGACGCCCAGCCAGTCGAACGAGCCGATTCGCGATAGAGCGAGGGTGGTGCACGTCAACGTCGCAGCCACCAGCGCTCCCCCAATCACGTCGATGGACGCGGGGAAGCGCGGGCTGGGCCGGAGCAGCAGGAATATGAGCGCCACCGTCAGGATGGCCAGGGGGATGTTGATCCAAAATACCCAGCGCCAATCGAGGTACCGGATTATCAGGCCGCCCCACAGTGGGCCTATCACGCCGCCCGCCTCGGCTGAGGCTCCGACGATGCCCAGTGGGAGGGCGCGCTTCCCCCGGGGGAAGAGGTCACCCACGATTGCGATGGAGATGGGCACCAGCGCGCCTGCGCCGAATGCCTGGAACACCCTTGCAGCGATCATCCAGTTGAGGCTCTGCGACAGGGCGACGGCCACCGACCCGATGGTGAACGCCACGACCGACAGGACGTAGAGGCGGCGATGCCCCCATACGTCGGATACACGTCCTATGAGCGGCATTCCTACCAGGTAGCCGAGCAGGTAACCCGTGATCGCCCACGAGGCGTGGTCGAGCTCGGTTACCGGCACGTCCATGTCCAGCATTATCTGCGGCAGCACGGTCACGATGACCGTCTGGTCGTCGGCGGCGACGAACACCCCGAAGCAAACGGGTATCAGCGCAACATATGGCGGGACACGTTCACTGATGCGGTCCAGGATATTCACGAGGGCAGGCTCGTCCGAGAGCGAAGAGAATCGGATGAGGAGCGTCCCCTCGTCACGAGGACTCATCCGGTGGTTCGATGACAACGTCTTCGTTGAAGAAGGAGAGGATGATTACTCTTTCGGCATCCTCGACGTCCGACGGCGTTACGGCGCCCTTGAAACGCACTTCGAGCAGGTAGTCGGTCCCCGAGTCGATCTTAAGCTCGATGTCCACGGTTCTGTCGGTCAAGGTCGTCCCGACTAGCGGCGACAGGGCAGCGGTAGGCAGGTCTCCACGAATATGGTACGTCCCCTCCTCGGAATCGGCATCAATGAACGAAGCGTCCTGCGTTAGGGACAACATCTCCCCGATACCCTGGGTGGGACTGAAGAAGCCCACGGGACTGATGCTCGCGTCGGAAGCCTCCCAATTGCCGGTGAGCGGGTTCGTCATATAGGTCTGGTCGCCCACGGTGATGACCTCCGACTTGATGGAATACCCTCCACCGAAGCTGCCGACGAACTCCATCGACAGTCTGTCGGGGTTCACGACCTTGCCGCTGACCCGGTCGATCAGCAGCCCTTGGAGGATTTCGAGGCTGCCGACATCGTGGTACAAGCGAAAGTTGAACGTTTTGAGCGCCCCCATCGTGCGTCCTGCGCGTTCGAGGACATCCTTAGGGTCGGGGGGAAGCGGCGTCGGCGTAGGGGCAGGGGTGGGTTCGGCCGGACCTGTGCCGCAGGCCACAAGAATGAACGCGACCGCCGCCAGCAGCGTGAGTTGAGATCGGACGATGAGCATGGGGCTACGGATCGGAGCAGTCCCTGGTGAATCCGCACGAGGGGCAGCGCAGCTTGCAGTGGACTCCGATCATGCTCGCGCCGCAGATGTCGCACACAACCGCCTCTTTAGGGTCCGTCATGACGTTCAGGCCTATGGGAGCGTTATTCCTTTTCATTCCCCGAATCTCTCATTGGAACGAAGTCTTGCGTATCCGGTTATACATCAAGGCCCCGTCACTGCGTGAGCGACGGGGCCTTTTGCTAGCTGGTTCTACGGTTGGCTAATGCTAGGCTTGACCCTCTTCCTTGCGGGTCGCAACGAAGATGAAGGCTCCGCCTATGAGAAGCACACCACCGAGCAGCAGCGCCAACTGGGTCAGTGCGGGAACGCTCATGTCACCCGTGGGCGGCGGCTCAGGCGTGGGCGTAGGCGGTATCGGCGTAGGTGTCGGCGTGGGCGTAGGTGTCGGCGTAGGCGTAGGCGGCCCACCAACGAGTATCTGGTAGGTGGCCATCTGCTGCACGTGCCGGTACGTCGCATCCAGTCCGGCCTCACCCTCGACGGACTCCATCACGCCGTTTCCGTTGGCATCGAGACCGCTAAGAGCATTGAGCATCAGGCCCGCGATGTTGGCCATGTGCCTGGTGGCGTCGCCCTGATTTGCCGCGGGAAGAACGAGCGAGGCGATCCTTTCGCGAGCGAGCTCCACGAAGCCAATGGTGTTTGCGGCGGTGATTTCCGCCAGTGCGCCTTGGTCGTTGACCGGTTCATAGTCCGGCGCGGCCTGTCTGGCGAACGTGATCTGCTGAGTGTCGTCGAGGTTGGACTGTGCACCCTCTAGGATGTCCAGCACTCGCTGCGCTCGTGTCTTGGCTCCATCTGCCGTGGCTTCCAGAACGCCGGTGGTTGCCTCGTTGCGGGCAATTTCCAACTGCTCTTTGAGGGAGGTCAGTATTCCGCTCCCGCTTCCCTGGAAGTCTCCGACAAGGTTCCTGATTTGGGCCAACGCTGCGGCGGGCAGCACCTGATGGTAGACCGGGGGGCCGGCCGGCTCGTCGGGATCTGCTCCCGCAGTCTCTTCGGTAATTACAAGAAGGCTGTAGGCTTGGATGAGGTTTTCGCCCGTGTAACGCGGTGAATCGCTGTCGAATGTATGCGAGACTGAACCGGCGGACCACTCCATCGGGCCGGTGCTCAGCTTGGTCTCCTTATCATCGGAGATGAGCCAGCCCACCAACTCGGTGCCGCTGGAAGGTGCGGGAACATTTATCATGCTGTATGTGATCGCGTCACTCAGCGCTGCATCATCCGATATCACCGCCATGCCTTCAAACTCGCTCTGGGCCAACCCAGTGCCGACCGGAAGCGCTAGAAGGAGCGAAAACAGGGCAAGTAAGGCGATTATCCTAGACTTCATATCGTCTATTCCTCCTGTGATGAACAGAGTCGCTCAGAGGAAGCGTTTGCTCCCACGGCGAATAGCCTACCACAAGCGAAGGCGTAAGGGTAGACTCTATCAGCGTATTCTACGACAGGTTTGGGAACTCTACAAATCTCCCTGCAGAGCGCTGTCTCCGAGGCTGCCGGGGCCTGCGTTCGCATCATCGATCGTGATGAGAATTGCCCGGAACTCTTCCAGAGGCGCGTCAAGGGCAATTTCGGCATGTGCTGCGCCCGCAGAGTCGACAGCTAGAGTGGCCGACCTGATCTCCAAACCTCCCTCCTTGATGAGCCAGACGTGGTATGCCTGGTCAGGGGGCAGTTGGGGCAGGTGCATGGCGGCAATGGTAGCCGTGTTCTCCTTCGCCGAAAGGACAATCACGGCGCTGGGGGGGTCTTCCCCGGGTATGGGCACCGTCGGTATGTTGGCGGAGAGTCGCTTGACCGTCACGTTGGGATCGGCCGCGATCGTCTCAAACAGCTTGTGCTGCTGTTCAAGGCCCTCCCGGAGTTCGGTCTCCTGCTGAGCCACGCTCTCCATCCGGTCTTCGATGTCGCTGCGAAGAATCTGAAGGTCTTGAAGGTTCCGGCTGGACCAGTATCCGACGACTACGGCGGCTACGAGGAATACGACTGCCAGAGACGTGCCCGGAGAGAGGGTCACGTGACGCCCCAGGGAACGCGCCAACTCAATCCATGGTCGGTAGGGTTCGGCCTTCTGCCGGTTTGCCCGGTCGATGCGCGCGAAGAGGCGCTCCTTTATGCGCTCCGGCGGTCGCTTCTGCGGTACGAATCTGGCCAGGTCGACCAGCGTGTCGCCGGATTCACGCACCTTGGCCGCGCATGACGCGCAAGCGTCTATATGAGCGGTGAAGACGGATGTCTCCGACTCTGCAAGCGATCCCAGCGTGTAGGCGGGGAGCATCTGCTCTATTTTGCTGCAGTCAATCATCAGCCATCCAACCACTTGCGAGCCTGCGGTCCCAGGTTCTCCCGCAGTGCCTTGAGCGCCAATCTCGTCCGTGTCTTTACGGTTCCCAATGGTTGATTTAGCTTTCTCGCTATCTCCGATTGGGTGAGTCCGCCGTAATATGCCAGTACGAGCACCGACTTCAATTCCGGTCTCAGGGTATCCAGCGCCTTCTTGAGCCGGCTTCCTTTCATCCGCCGGTCGGCGTAGTCGTTCGGGTCGGCCGATTCGTCCTCCTGCCGGTGGACTGCCTCTACGTCCGGCACGTAGATCATCGACTCCTGTCGCCTGCGCTTCCGCAGCTCGTCGATGATTCGATGGTGCCCAATCGAGAAGAGCCAGGCCGACACTTTGCCTCTCTTCGGCCTATAGCTCGATGCCCTGAGCCATATATTGAAGAACGTGTCTTGAGTGACCTCTTCGGCGGCGCCATGCTCTTTCAACATGCTATGCGCGAGCGAGTAAATTCCGCCGCCGTAACGGTCGTACAGCACCTCCAGTGCGCTACGATCTCCGTTCGCGATGAGGTGGAGCAACTTCTGGTCGTCCAACTCTTCTACGGCTCCGCCACTTGAAGCTGGGACTGACGAGTCCTTTGAGCTCCCCTTCAAAGTACTATACGTAGGAGAGTCGCCTAGCGGTTTTCGTTCGTCCGAAGCCATAAGCTGCCTTTCAGGTGGCCAAGCGGTAGAAAGTCAACGGGAGCGGAGTCACCCGTTACAACGTTCCCTGGCGGGTCACGGTTACGTCTCTTCCCAATCTTATCAACCGCGCAATACCCTCGCAACGAGCCTGAAGGCCCCCTTTCTGCCCGTATGATTCCACCCGTCATCCACGAACGGAGCGGCGAGGCCGCTAGACCTTTTGGATCGCCTTGCAGGTGGCGTCTGAACGAGGGGAAAGCGGTGCAGACCCTTCGTTGACACTGGAAATAACGGGGCTTTACAATGGGGCCAAGTTGGGTAGGGAGGCGCGCAATGCTGGAAATGAATATTGAGAGCATCCGGGTGAGTCTCCTCAACTACCAGCGCGTGGTGATCCTGCGCGTCAAGGAGTCCAACCGCTATCTGCCGATCTGGATCGGTCCCTCCGAGGCCGACGCCATTGCCATGCGGCTCCAGGAATACAGCTCGGCTCGTCCAATGACCCACGACCTGTTGAACTCCGTCATCGCCACCCTCGGGGCAACCGTCGACCACATCATCGTGTCCGATCTCTCCAACGACACGTTCTACGCCAAGATCATCCTTCAGGTGAACGGCGGCACCATGGAAATCGACTCGCGTCCCAGCGACGCGATCGCCCTCGCCGTCCGGGCCGAAGCGCCGATCTACGCCGTGGATGAGGTGGTCCACAAAGCGGGAGTCGAGATGGACGAAGAGACCGGCAAGGCCATCCTGCCTTCGGGTCCCAAGACCGACGAGCCGCGACCCCTGCGGGAAGAGGAACTTCGGAGCCTCTCAGCATTCACCGACTTCATCGAGACCCTGAATCTCGACGACCTCGGACGCCAGGAAAAGCCCCCCTCCTCCACCAAGTAACGCCTCGCCGACCCGCGCGCTCCAACTGCAAGGCGTGAGAGAGCAAGGCTAAGAGGGTGTTTTCAAAGTGTTCAGAGGGTACGTCGTGCAAAGCTGATTATCACCCGTTCGACCTGGGCAGCGTTACGCCCCGGGTTGGAGCCATGCCGGGGTGTCAGTTACTGCCGTGTGGCCACGAGGAAGCACGTTCGGCCTGAGTCTGCCTTGTACTCCGATACGGGGGTGAGGGTGATGCCCCGTCGAAGGGCGGTTCATGGTTCGACAGACTCACCACGAACGGATTTCAGAGCCGCAACCTCACACCTTCGAGTATTTCGGCTTTGCTATCTTCGTGCCGTCGGGCAGGTCTTCGGTCGTGAAGTCGGCAAAGAGCAGCGGGGCCTCGTCTTTGAGGATATCGAGGACCATGAGCGCCACCTTGCGGATCTCCCAGTCGGCGAAGGCCGCGCCACGCATCTCGATGAAGTGACGCCACGCGCGGACGTTGGCCGTGACGAAGATCTTCGTCTCGGTCGCGTTGGGCAGCACGGCCCGCGCCGCCTGACGGACGGCTTTGCGCCTGTCCGTCTGCGCCTCGAACTCGTCCTCAGGCAACGCCTTGTAGAGCTCCGAGACCAGCTTCCGGTACGTTTGCTGGGCGTCCTCAATTGCGTCTTCCAGGATGTTGCGGGCATTCTCAGTGCCGGGCCGGTCCTCCGCCAGAGCGGGAGGGATGACGAAGTCGGCGTCGCTCTCGTTGACGAACCTTTGGGAACGCTGGCTGTATGCGAAACCGGCCCGGTGCCTCACGAGTTCGTGAGTGAAAGCCCGTGACACCCCCGTCATCATGAAGCCGTAGTTCACGTGCTCGAAGACGCTGCCGTCTCCCTTCGACAGGAGATTGGTTATGAACTCCTCGATGTCGCGACGGCCCTTGCCGTAGCTCATGTAGCAGATCCTGGCCGATATCTCGACCACGGCAGCCGACTCGTCGTCACCCGCGCGGATGCTCTCCGGCACCGGCGGTACGCCCTCTTCGTCGAGGAAGGCCGACACGGCCTCCCAGTTCACCTCGGTCCTGGAGACCAGTCTCACCGTCGGCTCGGTAACGAATGCCATACCCTGCCCCTGCTTACGATAATGCGCCGATTAGATTACCACACCCGGACGACGGGCTTTCGAAATTAATCCAGCGATGTTTCGGTGTCGTATACTGGTCTTTGACCGAGGGATTGTCACCGTGGAGCGCAAAGACTGTCGTACACGACGAATGCCTGGCACCAACGAAGACGGGATGGAAAGCCTGATCGCCCAGTGGCGAGCGCACCTGCGCCGTCACGAGGCCCCTGACGTAGGAGAACGTGAGGACCTCCTCCGCGATCATGTGGCCGCCCTTGAGGATGCGGCCCTTGCGGACGATGAGGTCTTCCTGATCGCCCTAAGGCGTATTGGTGAGAGCGATTCGGCATCGCGCGAGTTTGCGCGGGAGCGCTTCGAGCGGCTGTGGGAACGGCCCGAGGTAGCGCCTGAAGGTGTTGACGACGACGTTCGGTCCGAGCGTACTGAATTTGTCATCGTCATTGGTCTCGCTATCGCGGCGGGCCTGGCGATAAAGGCGCCCGAGGCGTTCGGCTACGCGCTCGAAGGCGACGATGGTGGCTTCTACGGCCGGAACCTCAGTCTCTTCGTGCTGCCGATGCTGACAGGCTACTTTGCCTGGAAACGCGGCTTGAGCAGATCAACAACCCCTTGGCTCGTCCTGCCTTTCGTCGCGGCGGCGGTCTTCGCCAACGCCTACCCCTTCGGGTCGAATGGTCACACCGAACTGCTGGCGGCGCTCCACCTGCCCTTCGCCCTGTGGCTGGTCGTCGGCTTTGCCTACGTCGGGGGCCAGTGGCGTTCCGTCGAGCGGCGAACGGACTTCGTGCGCTTCACCGGCGAGCTGTTCATCTACTACGTGCTCATCGCGCTCGGTGGCGGCGTATTCTCCCTCCTGACGTGGGGCATGTTTGAAATAATCAGTGTTGAGGTCGGCGACCTCGTAGTCGAATGGCTGCTTCCATGCGGCGCCATGGGGGCTGTTCTTGTGGGCGCTTGGCTGGTGGAAAGCAGGCGAGGCGTGGTGCAGAACATAGCGCCGATGCTCTCCCGCGTGTTCACGCCCCTGTTCGCAGTGATGCTGTCCATCTTCCTCGTCGCCATGCTTGTGACCGGCGAGTGGAGCGACCTCGACCGGGAAATACTCATCGCCTTTGATGTGATGCTGGCCCTCGTGTTGGGACTGTTGCTCTTCTCCGTTTCCGCGAGCGACTCACCGGACCGCCCCGGCCTCTTTGACGCACTGCAGATGCTCTTGGTGGTGGCCGCCATCCTTGCCGACCTCATGGCGCTCGCCGCGATCACGGGGCGCATCACTGAGTTCGGCTTTTCACCAAACAGGACGGCGGCGCTCGGCGGAAACCTTGTCCTGCTCGGCAACCTCGCATGGTCGGCTTGGCTCTACTTACGATTTATGAGAGGGCGTGGCGAGTCTTCGGCCCTCGTGCGCTGGCAGGTCAACTACCTGCCCGTCTACGCCGTGTGGGCGGCGGTTGTCGTCGTTGTCTTCCCGCCGCTATTCGGGTATGTATAGGAAGACTCTTGTTACCGGAGTAACGGTCACGTAATTCGTGTGGTAAGGTCATCGGAGCGTCAGCTCGAAGAATTGGGAGGTTGTCTTACCAATTGACTGCTGGTAGCGCCGACCAACCGATCCGATTCGAGCCTGAGGAGGCCTGTTCTCCGTCGACCACCTTGCTGGTCGGGTTTCAGGGGGCCGCGCTCGTGCTCGCGCCGACGGTGCTGAACGTGGCGGTCGCGATTCGCTCTTCCGGGCTCGATGATACCTATCTGACCTGGAGCGTCTTCGCCGCACTGCTGATCAGCGCGGCGATCACGGCGCTGCAAGCGTTCCAACTATGGCGGTTCGGCGCAGGTCATATTGTGCTCACCTGTCCTGCGGCGCTATTCATCGGGATCATGGTGGCAACGATCTCCGCGGCCGGCCCATCTACGTTCATGAGCTTGCTGGTCGTCTGCTGCGTGGTCCAGGTCGCCCTCGCCTGGTGGCTGCCGACCCTGCGCCGCATCTTTACTCCGGTCGTCACCGGGACGGTGACCATGCTGATCGCGGTCAGCGTCCTGCCAATCGCGTTCGACAGCGTTCAGGACCTGCCCGACGGCGCGCCGCCGGTCTCCGGTCCGGTGATCGCCGGAACAACGCTGCTGGTCTCGGTAATCGTTACACTGTTCGCCAAGGGACGCTGGCGTCTTGTCGGGCCGTTCATCAGCATCTTGGCCGGATGCGCAGTTGCCGCTTTGTTCGGTGTGATCGACGCGGACAGAATCGCTAGCGCAGGCTGGTTCGGCATCCCTGAACTGCCGGATCTGAGCTTCGATCTCACTCCCGGCAGGGAGTTCTGGGCACTGCTGCCCTCGTTCGCGATCCTAACCCTGGTGATCGGGATCAAGACTATCAGCGACGGCGTTGCGATCCAGCAGGGTTCCAGGAGAAGGCTGCGGGCGATCGATTTCCGCAAGATCCAGGGCATGGTGAGCGTCAACGGCATTGGCATGTTGTTCGCTGGCATCTCAGGCACGCTGCCTCCGATGTCCTATTCCTCATTCAGTCTCTCGCTGATCAACCTCACGGGCGTCGCAGCCCGCCGGGTCGGCATCGGCGTGGCGATCGTCACAGTAGCACTTGCCTTCTTCTCAAAACTTGCCGCCCTCCTGCTGACGATTCCAGGACCCGTGTTGGGCGCATATCTGATGTTCGCCATGGGAATGCTCTTCGTCAGCGGCTGGCAGACGATCCTGCGCGACGGGCTCGACCCCAGACGCGTGCTGGTGGTCGCGCTCGCCAGCGCGTTGGGCTTGGGACTCCATAATCATCCCATCGTCGGGGACGTGTTTGGCGATGAATTGGGCGCGCTGCTTGGCAATGGGGTCACGATCGGCGCTGTCGTTGCCATCGGAATGACGCTGCTCCTCGAGGCGATCAGCACACGCCGCTCGCGCCTCGAGGTAACGCTGGACATGGACTCGTTCCCCGCGATCGATGAATTCCTGACTCGACTGGCAACAAGACTGGCATGGAACGAGGCCTCCTCGTTGCGACTGCGGGCCGCCGGCGAAGAAACCCTCGCCAGCCTTCAGGCGTGGGAGGACGAATCTGACGGCCCGGAGCATCCGCGCCTGATCATCAACGCAAGGCCGCAGGGGACGACTGTGGAACTGGAGTTCGTCGCAACGACGCGACAGGAGAACGTCGAGGACCTGCTTGCCTACCTGACCGACGAAGCCTCCGTGCCAACGGCAGATGATCTCTCGCTCCGGCTGTTGCGATACCACTCCTCCGCCGTGCGCCACCAGAAGTTCCACGGCGTGGATATCGTCACGGTGCAGGTCGAGGCCAGCCCCTGATTCAACCCTTGGATTGTGGCCGTCGTCGCTGATTTCCCGCCGCCGTTCGGGTATGGGTAAGTTGTTGGATTAGTCCTCATTGAATCGAAGTATGTATAGAAAGGATGTACTGACTATAGCATGACACGAGGCAAGGAAAATCAACTAGCCGCGTCGATGAACACTGAATTCAGCGTCACAATTCAGATGCCTTACAAGACTGACGGACACAAGCTTGAATCGTTGTTCGTAACGTTCACGTCCGAGATTGATCTTGAGATCGAGCCTGATCATCCGATCTTCAAAGAGGAGATCAATCGAATTGTTGGAGAGGACGACCCAGCTACTGCCTTAGCACGTCTGTTGGAAATGGGAGATTTGGCGACAGACCAACGAATCTCGGGTAGACCGGACAACGATTTTCTCACCCTTGGAACTCCTGAACAGCCAATTCGTATGACAGTGAACGACGCGAAGGGGCAACCGATCAGGGATCTCAAGCGACACGAACAGGAGCTAGAGTGGGAGAGAACTAGACAAGGTAACCTCCGTGCTCAATTTCTTGCTGTTCTCCTAGATGTCATACTCGAACGGATTGGCTCGAAATACCAAGTCGATTTGGATGTCTTGTCATGCTTCTTTCGTACTCAATTCATCTCAGTACGCGACGCGGCCATTTTTGCTAGGGCTCTTCACTACTACTGGGAAGGTTTCTACGACGACGCTGCGAGGGTAGCGCTCCCAAGCATTGAATCAGTGATTCGCTCGATTGTTCAGACGGTCCATGGCAACTCGTATATTGAACCAAAGCAGGGGCGAGATGGTCACGAGTCGACCCTAGGGCGACTCGTATCGATGCTCGATCCACACTTGCCTAAGTCGTTTCGATTGGAATTGGGAGCAGTCCTGACAGATCCTCTCGGCCTAAATCTAAGAAACACTCATCTGCACGGACTCGCGGAACCGTATCCCAAGCACGATGCTGCAATCGTCCTTTATACGGCTGCTCGTCTCACACTTATCCACGCTGTCACAAACGAATCACCGAGTATCTAGTAACCCATCAAACGTCAAATGAGGCATTCATGGAGGTGTACTAGGTTGATTTGTATCGATAGAGCGTCACCCCAAACGAGATATAAGCCAAATTATAAACGGAGAACAATCCTCAACGTGAAGCTCTTTGTATTGTCCAAAGTGGTGACCTGAATACTTCCTCAAGCACCCCATGAGCCCCGCCCATGCTCCGCACTTGACGACCGAACCCCGCGTCTATAAGGTCGAGGCGCCGGGAATCGACTCCAATCTGTAGCCGGAACTCGTGAGTGAGGTATGGCGATGTTGGGACTTCGCAGAAGAAGGCGAACATACTTGCAGGGAAAGCGAAAACGGCGGCATATACTGCAGGCTCGATGGCCAGGGAATTCCATCGGCGACGACGAGTGACCGAGACGGAGGCACTACCGCCAGTCGCAGTATTTCAGTAATTGCTGGGTACTACGACCAGACGCCTCCGGCAAACCAAAGGTTCAAGGAAATTAGCGTAGGCTGGAATTTCACTTGTGCACTACACGAAGATGGCACTCCAACATGTTGGGGCGGCAACGAGCAGGGGCAAGCTTCTCCTCCACCCGGCGAAAAGTTCACAGCCATCGGCAATGGGAGCCTCCATGCCTGCGCTATCCGTTTGGACGGCACAACATTGTGCTGGGGCCATGGCGGAAACCAAATGACCGCGGCGCCGAGAGAAGAGCTTTTTGTCGCCGTTAGCTCCGGCGAAGAGCACTCTTGCGGATTGCGAGAAGACGGCATGGTCGTGTGCTGGGGTGACGGGGGCAACGAGACATGTGTGGTTACTCCAGGCCAGTTCTATAGTTGCCAATATGAGGGGAGCCCGGACCCTACTCCACAATCGCCACCTGAAGGTGAACGTTTTGCATCACTGAGTACCGACAGCCCACACTGTGGGCTCCGAATGGACGGCACCCCGGTATGCTGGACCAAATACGTTGATTCTGGACTCGCGTCCCCGCCCGAAGGGGAACGTTTCACATCCATCAGTGCGTCTCCTACGCACGCATGCGGGCTACGAGTTGACGGTAAGGTTGTTTGCTGGGGCCAGGACTGGTTCGGTCAAGCCTCACCCCCGGACGGGAAGACGTGGGCAGAGGTACCTTGACCACAACAAACACTCCCCTCGGTCAACAAACTCTCGCTTAGATACCTTGATTCAGGATACCAAGTTGGACATACGAAGCGCCGACATTTGAGAAGGATCATCCCGGTGCGTTATGCGGAGTCGCTTTTGGCGAAGCGGTAGCCAACAAGCCGCACTCCTGACCGATATAGCGCGCCCGGCTCATCAAGCCCGGAGGCGTGAGCTATCTCCGGGGTCGGACGTGGACCCCTTGAGATTCGAGCTACTGCTCCATGGCGGCGTGGTTGGCAAGAATCTTGAAAGTGATGGAGGCCATTAGGCTCTTCTCTTCCTCGCTAATGCCCTCCAAGAGCTTGGCTTCGTATTCCTGTATGCGGCCGGAGAGCATCGAAGTCATTTCCTTGCCATTGTCGGACAGTCGCAACATCACGGTGCGCCTGTCACTGCGCAGACGGCGTCTGATAAGCAGGTCCATGTCAACCAGCTTGGTCACTATGCGACTTATGCGGGATGCGTCGACAGGCAGCACCTTTGCCAGATCGGTAGCGGTGCACTCGTTCACTTCCATGCAAGTTCTCAAGAGGTTGAACTCCACAGGGGTGAGGTCGTAGGGCCTCACCTCGTCCGCCACTCCCTTGTTGAGAACGTTCACCAGCCCTTCCATGCCTCTTCCCATATCTGCGGGGTGGCTGCGACTGTGTTGCTTTTGCTGTTCTGGGTTTGCCATTTTCTCACGTAAGGGGACGGAGTGGGGGCGGTATAGGTATCGAGCCCATCGACCGGATGGGGAACTCCAACCAATTATTCTCAATTTGAATGGATGACGCGCGTTGGCGCTCCTAGCCGACTCTCTGTATCCCGCGTGGGAAGCGTTCACAGTTTTGTAACACACGTTCATGGTTCTGTAAGGTGCGTAATGAGGCGGCAACTATTGGTCCGTGCCATTGTCCGCAAACGGCGGACAGGAGCGACCAATGAGCACCACAAGGCCCACACCTACGCCCGGTGAGGATGCGTCCCGGCTCGCTGCTCCACCGCCCAGTCGGTTTCTTCAATCCGTGCAAGGCGACCGTGCCATCCGAGTAGAAAGGCACAGAGGACGCGGCGCGCCTGCTCATGGACGATGTACTTGCGACCGTCAACATATCCACGTACAAAAGATGCTCTTGACAATCTTTTTGTATACATGTATTGTATCCCACAATAAGTTCAAAAGCAATCGTTGTTGAAGGCAGATGTGCCTGAAACCGAAATCACACCAGTGACGGATTCGAGCGTGTATACAGAACGAATTGACAGTGCGACGAAAGGCGCGACGGAGCGGCGGAGTGGCCTGATGGCAGACGAACATGAAGATATCGGGCATTTGATAACCAGTCTGAATATAGCAGCGGCCAGGGCGGCGGATTTGAGCCTCGCGCCATACATGCTCTCGCCGCTGGAATATGGGATCCTCGACTATTGTCACAGAGAGAAGGCGAATACTGTGACGGAACTGTCGCGGGTCTTCCACGTGCATGCTTCGGTCATGAGCCGTCTGGTGAGCAAGCTTGTGGATAGGAAGCTCATCCACAGGCAGCGCCTGTCGAGCGACCGGCGACCGGTTCGACTCAGCTTGACGAAGGACGGACAGGCACTGTTGCGGACCCTTGCCGAGGAACTGAGGGAGAGTAACGACCTGCTTGTGAGGGGAATTAATGGCGATGAGTGGGCCACATTCTACGCTGCCGCTCACAAGGTACTGGCGAACTTGGAAGATACGGCTTTCCTCCTCTCGCGGGGGACGAAACCGCTGCCCGCCATGCGCTTAGCAGGCGGTGGAGTCATAGATGAAAGGATAGGAGATGGCTGAACCAACGAATGATGAAGGCTCGGCTCTGGTCAGGAGCCGAGCCTCTTACGGAAACTGTTCCCCTGCGCCCGACTCTCACATCGAAAACGCACCAGGAACCACCGCTCCCACATACTACCCCCCGCGCACCTGGCCCACAAGACGCCCGGCGCCGATATTTCCTCTCTTCGGGCGGGATTGCGGAAGCGCTCCGCTCGTCCCGCCGTTAGGACCCGCTCCCCCAAGAGTCGTCTCTCGATCCTAGCACCCACCTTGGGTGCGTTCTGCGTAAGGTTTCGCGCCGTTGGCGCAATCCTTACGACTCTGCGGCGCGTGTCAACTCCATGAAGAAGAGGAAATAACGTGAATACGACGGCAGGCAACTATAGTTCGAAGACCGGACTGAAGCGCGGGGCGTCACTCACGCTGATACTTGTCCTGGCCGCACTGGCTGCCGTCCTGTTCTCCTCGCCATCGGCTTCCGCGCAGGAGGCGCCTCCCCCGTTGCAGGTCTCCATCACGGCGAGCCCAGCCAGTCCTTTGGTCGGACAGGCGGTGACGCTGAGCGCGAACGTCTCGAACGCTCCCTCCGGCTCGAGCCCTTCGTACAATTGGGAGTTGAACCTGGGCGGAAGCTGGAACTCTTTTGGGTCGGGTTCCACCTTCCGATACCTCACTAACAGGGCCGAATCTCAAGCGTTTCGGGTCACGGTGACTTACGGCTCCGGGAAATCGGCCTCAGCGTCGATCACCGTTACGTGGTCCGAACCGACACCGGAATCTACGCCTGAGCCGACTCCTGAGCCTACCCCTGAACCTACTCCCGAACCCACACCTGAGCCTACCCCCGAACCTACGCCTGAGCCTACACCGGATCCTACTCCCGAACCTACTCCCGGAACCACGCCTGCGCCGATAGTCAGCGCGCCGGCAAAGCCCACGGGCTTGCAGGCCGACACCACAACCGGCTCGCTGGACGTGTCAGTGGACTGGGATGACGTCGCCGGAGCGAGCTATTACCTGGTCCGCTGGCGAGTGGCCGGGCCGGGCAACAAGCTGAACGCGGGTGTGGAGGCGCAGTCCTCCAACGCCAACATCACCGTCGACGACTATGGCGAATGGTTGGCGCGGGTGCAGGCCTGCAACAGCGCCGGCTGTGGATCGCCTGTCACATCGCGGTTTGAGGTCGAGTCGGCCACTGCGCCCGAACCGACGGCCACTCCCACGCCTGAGCCGATAGCCGGCGTACCGGCGAAGCCCACGGGCTTGCAGGCCGACACCACAACCGGCTCGCTGGACGTGTCGGTTGACTGGGATGACGTCGCCGGAGCGAGCTACTACCTGGTCCGCTGGCGAGTGGCCGCCCCGGGCAACAAGCTGAACGCGGGTGTGGAGGCGCAGTCCTCCAACGCGAACATCACCGTCGCCGACTATGGCGAATGGTTGGTGCGGGTGGAAGCCTGCAACAGCGCGGGCTGCGGATCGCCCGCCACTGCGCGGTTTGAGGTCGAGTCGGACACTGCGTCTGGGCCGACGCCCGAACCGACGGCCACTCCCACGCCTGAGCCGATAGTCAGCGCACCGGCGAAGCCCACGGGCTTGCAGGCTGACACCACAAACGGCTCGCTGGGCGTGTCGCTGGATTGGGATGACGTCGACGGAGCGAGCCATTACCTGGTGCGCTGGCGAGTCGCCGCCCCGGGCAACAAGCTGAACACGGGTGTGGAGGTTCAGTCCTCCAATGCCAACATCACCGTGGCAGACTATGGCGAATGGCTGGTGCGGGTGGAGGCGTACAACAGCGTAGGCCGCAGCGCACCCGCCACAACGCGGTTTGAGGTCAAGCGAGTTACCGGTCTGGCACCGTTCTTCTCCCTTGCGGTAAGCGGCTTCTCGCTCACGGAAGGCGAGGAGATTGCTGAAGATGCGTTGCCCGCGCTGCCCGAGGCCGATGGCGGCGACGGCGAGCTGACCTACAGCCTGACGCCGGACCTGCCGGAAGGGCTGTCCTTCGACGCGGCGACTCGCGTCATTTCCGGCACGCCTGCCGAGGCGGGTGAGTTCGAGATGACCTATACCGCTACCGATGAGGACGGCGACGAGGCATCATTCGACTTCACCATCACCGTGGAGGCCGACCCGCTGACGGCCCTATCCACCGCCACTGAAATTACCCTGAGCGTGGAACCGAGTTCATTCCCCGAGAACGCCCTTTCCTTCGGGATTACCGTTACGGCGAATCGCAATACCGACGTCGGTCGAAGCAACATTAACTTTTCGCTGACTGGCACGGCCACCCAAGGAACCCACTATACCGTGTCGCCATCGACCCTGCCCGTCTTGCAGATCGGTTCGGGTCTTACCACCGCGACCATGAAGCTGACCTTTACCGGCATACCGGCCGCTGTGGACGAAAACAAGACCATCACTATATCGGGAAAGGCCAGCGAGGCGACCGTCACCGGCGCCGACATCACCATTGAAGACAACATTGAGAAGCCGGGCACGCCGGTGGTCACGCGCACAAAGTCCACTGTGCAGGCGGACCCGGCCCTCGACGTGACTTGGACGGCCCCGACCAACGCGGGGGAGGCCATCACCGGCTACAAGGCGCAGTACCGTAAGTCCGGCGTCGCGGCCTGGACGGCCTACACGGGTGCCCTGTCGGCGACGACCACCAGCCTCAACCTGACGGGCGTGGAAGCGGGCGCCAACTACGAGGTACAGGTGCGAGCGGTCAGGGGTACGGTCGACGGCCCCTGGTCGGACACCGGGTCCGGGCAGGCCAACCGCGCGCCCACTCGTACCCTAACCGGCCCCACCGAAGGCCAGCAAGTCGATGCTCTGTGGGGCGGGACGGACGATGTTCACCCGATCAATAGCTACTTTATCGACCCCGACGGTGACACGCTCACCTTCGTGGCTGAGGCTAGAACAACGGGGGATGTAGGGATTATCAGACCGACCATCGAGGATAACAAGCTCAGTATCCACTTCCTCAACCCGGTCAAGGCAACGATTACCTTTGGGGCGCGTGACGGGTTCGGCGGCTATGTTGAAGATTGGCTCACTATCAACCCCAGCGCGAACCTCAATCTCGACATTCCCGAAAACTCTCCGGCCGGCACGGCGGTGGGCGATCCGGTGACAGGCACGCCGCATGGGACGGAGACACTGAGCTACACGCTGACAGGCGTGGCGGCCACTTCCGGCGTCTTCGAGATCGACTCGTCCACCGGCCAGATCAGTGTCAAGGAAAGCGACAGCCTGGACTACGAGACCAAGAAGTACTACTCGGGGCAGGTAGAGTGGGAAGTGCAGGGCAAGACCGCCATCGCTTACGTCAGCATCAACGTGACGGACGTTAATCCTGGGAAGCCCGGCACACCGACGGTCACGCGCACGAAGTTCACTGAGCGGACGGCTCCGGCCCTCGACGCGACGTGGACGGCGGCAGACGCCAACGGACTGACCATCACCGGCTACGAGGCGCAGTACCGCAAGCAGGCCGCCGAGGGCGAGGATCCCGCCGACTGGACGGCTTACACCGGAACCCTGGCCGCGACTGCGACCAGCCTCAGATTGCCGGACCTTGAGGCCGGTGTGACATATGAGGTCCAGGTGCGCGCACTCACCAGCATTGAGGAAACCGGCCCCTGGTCGGACACCAGCTCAGGGCAGGCCAACCGCCCCCCCAAGCTCACGGCCTTGGGCACCCTCAACCCCGCTTACAATCTCACGTGGGGCGGAGACGACTCCGTTCAGACGATCAGCGGCGACTTCTCGGACGACGACGGCGACACGCTGACGTACACGGCCTCATCCGCGCATCCCGGAGCGCTCACGGCAGGCATAGAAGGCGACGACGCCGACCAGTTGAGGATATATATCCTCAACCCGGCCACGTCGACGGTCACCTACGGCGCGCATGACGGATACGGCGGATACGTCTCCCAGGACATCGCCGTCAGCGGCATCGCGCGTCCGTGGACCGGGGGCATAGTCGAGGGAAGCGCCGCCGGCACGAATGTGGGCGACCCGATTACCGGAACCCCCTATAACAACGTGGCCCTGAGCTACTCCTTGACGGGCGAGGCGGCGAGCGCTTTCACAGTCAACTCCTCCACGGGCCAGGTCAGCGTGAAGCAAGGCGCGACGATCCACTTCGCGACCAAGAGCTACTACTCCGGGCGGGTGAACTGGACGGTGCAGGGCCTGGAAGCCTACGCCGACATCGCCATAAATGTTCTGCCGCTGAACGTGACCCGGAGCGTCGGCGAGAACTATCCCGCGGGCACGGCGGTGGGCGCCCCGGTGACGTGGGCGTCCAACAGCGGCGGGACGCACAAGCTGGGCGGCGAGGCGTCGACCTCCGGGGCATTCGTGATCGACTCCGCCAGCGGCCAGATCAGGGTGGGGCCGAACGCGAAACTGGACCACGAGACCAAGAGCTCCTACACCGGGGAGGTGAGTTATACCAGCGGTGAGCGCAAGGGCAAGATCGGCGTCACCATCAACGTGACGAACGCCGTGCCCGGGAAGCCCGACGCGCCCACATTCACCCGCACGAAGTTCAGCGATCCGACGCCCCCGGCGCTGGATGTCGCCTGGAAGGCTGCTGCTGCCTACGGCACCACCATCACGGGATACGAGGCGCGGTACCGCAAGCAGGGCGAGACCGGCTGGACGGACTACAGTGGGACCCTGGGCGCGGACGCGAGGAGTCTGAATCTGGCTGGGTTGGAGGCGGGCGCCACCTACGAAGCACAGGTGCGGGCGATGAGCGGCGCCGAGGGCGCAGGCCCCTGGTCGAAAACCGGGAAAGGCAGGGCCAACCGGCCGCCGGGAGGACCGCTGCAAGGTGATAGGCACACGCCGCCCTGGCCCAGTGTTACCCTTGAGTGGGGCCACAGCACAATCTACACTGAAATCCCCGGGCACTTTGAGGACCCGGATGGCGATACGCTCACCTACTCGGCCCATTCAATCGATCCCTGCGCAGTACGAACTTGGATGCAGGGCACCAGGCTGTTTGTATACATAAACAACCCCGTCGGGAACGGCACAAGAGTCTCTGCCAAGTCGTATGACGAGTACGGCGGGGAATCCCATGAAACATGGACCTTCTATCACGGTAACTCCAGGCAGGTCCGCGAAATCCCCGAGAACTCGCCCGCCGGCACGGCGGTGGGGTACCCGGTTATGGGGAATTCCTGCAACGGGGAGACCCTGACCCACACGCTGCACGGCGTAACGGAAAACTTCACGGATAGCTTCGTCATCGACTCGGCCACGGGCCAGGTGAGGGTGAAAGAGGGAGCGACGCTGGATTACGAGAGCGGCACGACGTCCTGGGTGGGAGCGGTCACGTGGACCGTGTCTTGGGGAAGAACGGCCGCCGCACATCTCACCATCAACGTGACCGATGTGGAGCCCGGTGAAATCAACGCGCCGACGCTGACCCGCACCCCGTTCAGCGAGCCGTCGCCCCCGGCCCTGGACGTGACGTGGACGGCCCCGGAGGAAAACGAAGCAGCCATCACCGGGTACGAGGCGCAGTACCGCAAGAAGGCCGCTGCGGGCGAGGATCCCGCCGAGTGGACGGACTACAGCGGAACCGTCGGCGCGACCAGCCACACGCTAACCCTCCTGAACCTGGAAGGCGGGGCCACCTACGAGGCGCGGGTGCGCGTCGTGTACAGTGACGACAGCACGGGACCCTGGTCGGACGCAGGGGAAGGAACGGCCAACACGCCGCCAACCGCCAAAGGTGAGGGACTCACCGTTGCCGGCCCCGTGGCCGTCGGCGTTGCCACGGACTATGACATCAGCGACGAGTTCGAAGACGCTGACGGCGACACGCTGACCTTCTCGGCCTCTTCGGAGCACCCCGGCGTGCTCACGGCCGCGATAACGGGCAGCGATTCAGACACGTTGACGACAACCGTTGTCAACCCGGCTTCCACAACCGCCACCTATGGGGCCTCCGACGGGTACGGCGGATACGTCACGCGCTCCGTGACGATCACAGGGCAAAGGAGCGAGACCCGGAGCATCGTCGAGAACTCCCCGGCGGGCACGGCGGTGGGCGGTCCGGTGACAGGCGCGCCCCATGGGACTGAGCTGCCGAGCTACACGCTGACGGGCGAGGTGGACGGGGCATTCGTGATTGACGAAGCCTCCGGCCAGATCAGGGTGAAGCAGGGGGCGGATCTGAACTACCAGACGAAGGATTCCTACACCGGACAGGTGAAGTGGACCGTGCAGGGTCAGGCCGCCGCCGTCGATCTCACGATCAACGTCACGGATGCGCCAGCACCTCCACCGTCGACTACGCCTCCATCGACGCCCACACCGACGCTGTCCGCTCCCGACGCGCCGGCAGTGACTCAGTCGACGACCGATCCCACGACCATGCTGGACGCGGCATGGACGGCGCCCGCCACCACCGGCGGCCTTTCCATAACCGACTACGACGTAGAGTACCGGAAGAAGGGCGACGCGGCCTGGACTGACCACGCCTTCACCGGCACGCAGACCAGCACCACGCTTACCGGCCTGACAAAGGACACGGCCTACGAGGTCCGGGTCCGGGCGCACAGTTCCAACATCGCCAGCCCTTGGTCATCGCCGGGTGAAGGCCAGACCGGTGCACGAAGCCACAGGGTGGCATTCCCCAAGCAGGCCTCACACCGCGCGGTGGCCGAAAACTCACCGGCCGGGACCCCCGTGGGCGACATGGTAACGGCTACAGACAGCCATGGCCAAACGTTGGTCTATGCACTGAAGACTCCATCCTCCATTTTCGCTCTGGACGCGGGCAACGGGCAGATAGCCGTTGCCCAGGGCGCGTCCTTGGACCATGAGGCCCAGGACATCTATACCGTCGTCGTAGCGGCCTACCGCGACCCCCACGCTATTGATGCCGAAACCCCGCCCGCCAGTACCGAGATTACGGTGACGATTACCGTGACCGACGTGGACGAGGCGCCGCCCAAGCCCGACGCGCCGTCGGTGAGCCAATCGTCAGGCTCCCCCTCGTCCGCGCTGGACGTGGCATGGACTGAGCCGGACATGACGGGGAAGCCCGCCATTACCGGCTACGACGTGCGGTACCGGGCTCAGGGCGCGACGGAGTGGACCGACCACGCCTTCTCGGGCACGGGAACCCAGACCACGCTCTCCGGCTTGACGGGGAGCACGGCCTACGAGGTGCAGGTGCTCGCGCGGAACGACGAGGGTGAAAGCCCCTGGTCGGATACCGGAGTTGGCAACACCGCCGCCTCGGTCTCCATCCACTCGCCGGGCAACCCGGTGGGTGAGGGATCCAGCGTGGGCCTGCCGGTCAGTCTCTCCGCGCCTGTGGACGCTACGGTCACGGTGTCGTGGTCAACCGGGGGAGGATCGGGCGCAAATGGGGCCGGCGGGGCGTCGGGGTCCTCCCGCAGGTCCCATTCACCGGCGCACGAACACGAGCCCAGTTCCGGCACAGTGACCTTCCAGCCCGGACAGACGACGGCAACCATCACGATAAACATCCTCGACGACGACGAACACGAGGACCTGGAGAGCTTTTCAATTGTGCTGATCAAGGTGACCGTCTCATCGCCCGACGATGGCGTATCGATGGGCCGGCGGACCGCGATGGTGACCATAGCGGACGACGACGGGCTGCCGAAATTCACCGAGGGCGATGACGCCGCCCGCTCAGTGGCCGAGAACACGCCGCCGGGCACGGCAATCGGCGCGGCGATCACGGCGACCGATGCGGAAGACGATCCGCTCACCTACACTCTCAGCGGGGCCGACGCCGGCGCGTTCACCATCGACGGTGACACCGGCCAGTTGAGGACCAAAGCCCCGCTGGACTTCGAGGCTAGGCAGACCTATGACGCCCTCACTGTCACGGTGGACGACGGGCACAGCCACACGGATACCCTGTCTCTCACCGTCAACGTGACGGACGTGAACGAGCCGCCGGCCAGACCGGCCGCCCCGACAGTGCTCCGATCGTCAGACTTCCCCGCTTCCGCGCTGGACGTGACGTGGACGGCCCCGGACACGACGGGCAGACCGCCTGTGACATCCTACGACATGGCGTACAAAGAGGTGGGCGAGACCGAGTGGACGGCAAACCCTCTCTCCGGCCTCCAGACCCATGCCGCGATCACGGGATTGCGCGCAGACACGACGTACCACGTCATAGTAAGAGCCCGGAACGATGAGGGCGTCAGCCCGTGGTCGGACTACGGGGAAGGCTCCACCGCTGGGCAGACTGCGCCGACTCCCACGCCCACTCCGACTCCCATACCAACGCCAACCCCAACGCCAACCCCAACGCCTATTCCGACGCCCATTCCGACGCCAGAGCCTACACCCGAGCCTACACCCGAACCAACACCTGAGCCGACATCGGTGCCAACGCCTGAATCCACGCATCAGCCTACACCGGAGCCGACGCCGGAATCCACGCCGACACCCACACCCACATCGACGCCTGTGCCCACACCCACATCGACGCCCGAATCGACGCCTGTGCCCACGCCGGAGCCTACGCTTGGGTCTACACCTGAGCCGACGCCTGAGCCGACACCGGAGCCAACGTCTGGGTCTACTCCTGAGCCGACGCCAGTACCGACGCCTGAGCCGACGCCCGGCCCGAGGTCTGAACCAACACCTGTGCCGACACCTGTGCCGACATCCGCAACGCCCACACCCGGTCCGGGTTACCGCCAGGGGAACGTGGGGGCCCAGGAGGATGACGGCTACGGGCACGGAGGAGACATCAACACGCCGCCCATAATCATCAATCCGGGTGACAAGAGCTATTCCCAGGGTCAGACGGTACACCCCTTCGGCATCCTCGTCTTTGACGACGATCCATCGCCGACTGTGACCCTGGAAGGTCTGCCGAACGGCCTGGCCTACGATCCGGGCGAGAGCATGACGGGCGGAGCGGTCGAGGACGACGCGAAGGTCGGTGACTACACGGTGACGATTACGGCCGACGATGGCGAGTACGAGGTTACGGAGACCTTCACCGTAACGGTACGCCTGAGCGCGTTGTCCACCCCCGGACCGGCCCAGCCGGACGATGAAGAGACGGCGGCGACTCCCACACCCACGTCCGGTCAGCCGACCGATGATGAGGACACGAGAGCCACTCCTACCCCTGTACCGGCTGGATCATCGGACGACGGTTCCGGCACAGGAGGCGTCCCCGCAGTGGCGAGCGTAAATCCAACGCCTACGCCTACTCCTGTCCCTGCGCCGGGCATGACTCTGACGAAGGGCTCGTCGCCCACGCCGATCGCCCTCCCGACTGCGCTGCCCCAGTTCATAGCGTCGATGGGCATCGATGACAGGGCGCTGGTGCCCATCAGCCTGATGGGGCTGCTCTTGTTGCTGGTCTTGCTGATCGCGGCGTTGCGGAGACGAAGAAAGACCGCTGAGGAGAGACAACGCATGAGCAACTCGAACGGCCTCATTCACGAAGCGCTATAGGGTACATACACTGGTTTGGTATGAAGCCCATGAGTCCATGGAGAACGCGATTGCAAGAGAGAAGATGCTTAAGAAGTGGAACCGCGCTTGGAAGATTGAACTGATTGAGAAGGGCAATCCATCTTGGAAGGACCTGTATCACGAGGTATGGTGAGGGCATCCCCCCCTCCAAACGTAACATTCTGTAACATTTCGTAACATTCCCCACCCGTCATTCCCCCCCCTCCCGTCATTCCCGCGAAAGGAGGCCTTTGCGTAACCGTTCTCCCGCTGAGAGGATGTCATTGAAAGGGCATCATCCAGCTTCGGAGACATCTCTGGATTCCCGCCTTCGCGGGAATGACGGAGGTTATGCAATGGTCTCCGAAAGCGGGAATCCATCCCCCTTTCCTTTAACACCTAACACCCAACCCCCCTCTGCGCTCCCCGCGCCCTCTGCGGTGAACCCTCCAATCCCCTCCCCCCTCTGTGATCTCCGTGATCTCTGTGGTGAGTCACCCCCCGCCCACGCACACCCCCACCACCCGGCACAACACCCACAACCCCGCCACATGCCGCGACATCGCACAGCACTTCCCCACGTCCTGTACGATCACCCCGCGCCAACGCCAACTCCGACATTGCCTGTTCATCCCCCAAGCATAGACCATCCGTTCGCATCCGTCAACCCCGACGCCACGCGCAGACGCCCCCGTCATATCCCCTCTCCCGTCGTGGGAGAGAGCTTGCCCCGTACCCCCCATACGGGGGCTAGAGCCTGCCCCTGCGTAGGCAGGGGGTGAGGGTCCCCCTGCGCCGGACCGCGCATCTCCAATACAGCCTGAAAATACACCACGAAACCCTACGCAAACCCTGCATCGCTGTGCTATACTCCCTGTCGGCAATCCCGTTCGGGAATGGAAACCAACGAGCAAGTCCAGCTACTTGACACTGGTTTTCCCCGATGGTATTGTTCTGGCATCCATGTTTAGCAAAGTTCTAGGCAAAGAGAGGGCACGCATGAAGAATACATCAGCCTACGCAGTATTGACCCGGTTCGGCATCATTGCCGCCGTGCTGGCGACCTTGGTGGTCATAGCACCGGCGGTGTCAGCCGCCGATCCGCTCGAGTTCGATTATGCGGAGAACGGTGAGGATCCGGTTGCGACGTTTAGCGCGACGGACCCTGACGCGGACGCGGGCGACATCGCTTGGAGTTTGAAGGGTGTGGACGCGGGCCTCTTCGAGATTGAAGGCGGCGTGCTCACTTGGAAGGACTCTCCCAGCTTCGAGGCGGCCAATGACGCCGACGAAATACCGGATGATGAGGTTGCCGGTGACCAGGGCAAGGGCGACAACAAGTACCAGGTGACCGTGGTGGCCTCTGGCGGCGAGCAGGCTGTTCAGGTAACGGTCACGGACGTAGACGAGGCGGGGAAGGTGAACTTCACGCAGCCTCAGCCGCAGATTGGCAGGCCCCTAATGGCGACGGGTGGCGCTGCATCTGACCCTGACGGCGGGATTGACTTGAGCGAGGCGACGTGGCAGTGGTCACGCGGTCCGACTGCGGACGGACCTTGGACGGACATTGAAGGTGGCGCCGCGAAGCGTGCCTCCCGTCAGCCGGAAGAGGCTGACGACGGGATGTGGTTGCGCGCGACATCGAGTTACACCGACAAGTTCGGCGACAAGACGGTATCGGGCGTGACGGAGAACGCTGTGGAAGAGAGGACGACTGCGAACTCTCGGCCATCCTTCGGCGGTCTCGACGACTCGGATGATGCGACGGCCGGGACACAGGTGGCGCGGAGCTTGACCGAGAACGCGGATGGAGCCTTCGGCGACCCGGTAGTGGCGACGGACGGTGACAACGACGTGCTGCTCTACAGCATTGATTCGGGCCTTGACCGTGATATCGGTACCGCTGCGACATTCAGCATCAGCGAAAGAACGGGCCAGCTCTCGGTGAAGAAGGATGGTCTGAACTTCGAGGCTGCAGCGGACGTGCTGGTAGCTGCGGCTGATGCAACCGCAACGGCGGCTGGGGCAACCCCGGACAACGCTGCGGCTAACAATGAGTACGTCGTGCTTGTGAGGGCGACGGATCCGTCGGGCGCGTACCAGACTGTTCCTGTTGTGATCACGGTAACGGACGCGAACGAGGCGCCGACGCTTACTGCTGGCAGCGATCAGAAGACCCTGTACGTTGCCGAGATAGCCCCCACCGGGCTCTTCACGGCGGCTGCCCTCACGGGCGCTCCGGTTACCTATACGGCGACTGACGCGGACACTGACGACGGCGATGGTGCCATCACGTTCTCGCTGGAGGGCGCTGACGAGGACGAGTTCACGATCGCCACCCCGACCACTGGTGACGTGACGATCGCCTCCGGTGCCGAATTCGACTACGAGGGCAAGAAAGAGCTCTCGATAACCCTGGTGGTCACATCGGGCGGAACCGATGCTGCCTCCCGCGGGGACCGCGAGCGAATCACCAAGCTGGCTATTACGGTCAAGGTGCAGAACGCTGAAGACGCCGGCGAGGTGGAGATCTCGCAGCCTGAGCCACAGGTGGGTCGTTCGGTGTTTGCTACGCTTGAGGACCAGGACGGCGGGCAGAGAAGCGTGAACTGGAAGTGGTACAGAGGCGGCAACACAGCTATGACCGCTGATGAGCTGACGACACTGCAAGGAACCCTGACGGCTGCCACGCCGCCGACGGAATGCACTGAAGCAGCACCTGCAACGGCAACTACGGCTTGCGAAGTCGCCGAAGGGTCGCCCCTCTATACGCCGGTTGCCGATGACGCGACCTTCAGGCTGCATGCGGTGGCGACCTACGTGGACGACTTTGTCACGGACACGGACGGTACCGCTGGGGATGACGGTGACAGCGCCGTAGGGTCGACGGTCCGTCAGGTTCAGGTGAGCGATCCTGCGAACACGGCTCCGAATTTCGCCGCCGACCAGGACCCGAGCACGCCTGGGAACCAGGCAGACGCGGTGCGGTCGGTTGCGGAGAACGATAAGGGTGCGAGGGTCGGTGACCCGGTCGCGGCGACAGACGCGGACGGCGACCTGATGGCTTACACGGTGAGCGGTCCTGACGCGGCGCTCTTCAAGACGGACAATAACGGACAGATCACGACGGCTGTGGAGTTGGACTACGAGAGCTTGCCCGATGACGCGAAGTATCACACGATCGTGTTGACGGCGACGGACCCGTCGGGCGCGTCTGACAACGTGACGGTGATCATCAACGTCACCGACGGCCCGGACGACGCGGCGATCACCAGCGCCGCCGTGGGTGTTCAGTGTTCCGGCGCAGATCCTATAGAGTGCGATTATGCGGAGAACGGCGAGGATCCGGTTGCGACGTTTAGCGCGACGGACCCTGACGCGGACGCGGGCGACATCGCTTGGAGTTTGAAGGGTGTGGACGCGGGCCTCTTCGAGATTGAAGGCGGCGTGCTCACTTGGAAGGACTCTCCCAGCTTCGAGGCGGCCAATGACGCCGACGAAATACCGGATGATGAGGTTGCCGGTGACCAGGGCAAGGGCGACAACAAGTACCAGGTGACCGTGGTGGCCTCTGGCGGCGAGCAGGCTGTTCAGGTAACGGTCACGGACGTAGACGAGGCGGGGAAGGTGAACTTCACGCAGCCTCAGCCGCAGATTGGCAGGCCCCTAATGGCGACGGGTGGCGCTGCATCTGACCCTGACGGCGGGATTGACTTGAGCGAGGCGACGTGGCAGTGGTCACGCGGTCCGACTGCGGACGGACCTTGGACGGACATTGAAGGTGGCGCCGCGAAGCGTGCCTCCCGTCAGCCGGAAGAGGCTGACGACGGGATGTGGTTGCGCGCGACATCGAGTTACACCGACAAGTTCGGCGACAAGACGGTATCGGGCGTGACGGAGAACGCTGTGGAAGAGAGGACGACTGCGAACTCTCGGCCATCCTTCGGCGGTCTCGACGACTCGGATGATGCGACGGCCGGGACACAGGTGGCGCGGAGCTTGACCGAGAACGCGGATGGAGCCTTCGGCGACCCGGTAGTGGCGACGGACGGTGACAACGACGTGCTGCTCTACAGCATTGATTCGGGCCTTGACCGTGATATCGGTACCGCTGCGACATTCAGCATCAGCGAAAGAACGGGCCAGCTCTCGGTGAAGAAGGATGGTCTGAACTTCGAGGCTGCAGCGGACGTGCTGGTAGCTGCGGCTGATGCAACCGCAACGGCGGCTGGGGCAACCCCGGACAACGCTGCGGCTAACAATGAGTACGTCGTGCTTGTGAGGGCGACGGATCCGTCGGGCGCGTACCAGACTGTTCCTGTTGTGATCACGGTAACGGACGCGAACGAGGCGCCGACGCTTACTGCTGGCAGCGATCAGAAGACCCTGTACGTTGCCGAGATAGCCCCCACCGGGCTCTTCACGGCGGCTGCCCTCACGGGCGCTCCGGTTACCTATACGGCGACTGACGCGGACACTGACGACGGCGATGGTGCCATCACGTTCTCGCTGGAGGGCGCTGACGAGGACGAGTTCACGATCGCCACCCCGACCACTGGTGACGTGACGATCGCCTCCGGTGCCGAATTCGACTACGAGGGCAAGAAAGAGCTCTCGATAACCCTGGTGGTCACATCGGGCGGAACCGATGCTGCCTCCCGCGGGGACCGCGAGCGAATCACCAAGCTGGCTATTACGGTCAAGGTGCAGAACGCTGAAGACGCCGGCGAGGTGGAGATCTCGCAGCCTGAGCCACAGGTGGGTCGTTCGGTGTTTGCTACGCTTGAGGACCAGGACGGCGGGCAGAGAAGCGTGAACTGGAAGTGGTACAGAGGCGGCAACACAGCTATGACCGCTGATGAGCTGACGACACTGCAAGGAACCCTGACGGCTGCCACGCCGCCGACGGAATGCACTGAAGCAGCACCTGCAACGGCAACTACGGCTTGCGAAGTCGCCGAAGGGTCGCCCCTCTATACGCCGGTTGCCGATGACGCGACCTTCAGGCTGCATGCGGTGGCGACCTACGTGGACGACTTTGTCACGGACACGGACGGTACCGCTGGGGATGACGGTGACAGCGCCGTAGGGTCGACGGTCCGTCAGGTTCAGGTGAGCGATCCTGCGAACACGGCTCCGAATTTCGCCGCCGACCAGGACCCGAGCACGCCTGGGAACCAGGCAGACGCGGTGCGGTCGGTTGCGGAGAACGATAAGGGTGCGAGGGTCGGTGACCCGGTCGCGGCGACAGACGCGAACGGCGACCTGATGGCTTACACGGTGAGCGGATCTGACGCGGCACTCTTCAAGACGGACAATAACGGACAGATCACGACGGCTGTGGAGTTGGACTACGAGAGCTTGCCCGATGACGCGAAGTATCACACGATCGTGTTGACGGCGACGGACCCGTCGGGCGCGTCTGACAGCGTGACGGTGATCATCAACGTCACCGACGGCCCGGACGACGCGATCATCGTGCTAGCTGGCGGAGGCCCGGTTGAGACCACGCATCCGTGCGTGGAGGGCGGAGCCGTCGGCGAGGACGCCACCGAGAATCTGGCGAATGACTGCCAGATCCTGCTGGACGGCATGGCTGAGCTGGTAGGCGACGGCACGGCACTCAACTGGAGCGCCGAGACGCCGATGGATGAGTGGGATGGCGTGTCGAGCGGTACCGGACGCGTGACGAGCATGTACCTCAAGAGCCACGGCCTCGCGGGCTCGATCCCGGCCGGCTTCAACGGCCTGGATGCTCTCACGAAGCTGCAGTTGCACAGCAACGCCCTGACGGGTGAAATACCCGACCTGAGCGACCTGGACAACCTGATTTGGCTGATCCTGCAGGATAACTCCCTGTCGGGCAGCCTGCCGGCGACGCTCGGTGACATGGACAGCCTCGACTACCTGTACCTTAAGAACAACGACCTCTCGGGCGACATCCCGATGGAGTTGGCCGGCGTGACGACCTTGCGCCGGGTCGACGTGAGGGACAACGACCTGACGGGCGGCATCCCGGCCGGGTTCGGCAGCATAACCAGGCTCCGGTACCTGATGCTCAGCGGCAACATGCTGGACGGCGAAATTCCGGACCTGAGCGGCTCGTCGAACATGACCCTGGTGTACCTGTCCGACAACATGCTGACGGGTAGCATCCCGGCATCGCTGGGTAGCATCAGCGGACTGAGGCGGCTGCAGTTGCACAACAACATGCTCACGGGAGGCATCCCGGCAGAGTTGGGCAACCTGTCCGACCTCCAGAACCTGCTGCTCGCGGGCAACGACTTCGACGCCGACGCCTGCATACCGGCAGCGATCATAGACGCCGCCATGGACGCAGACGCCGCGGGTCTGGCAGCCTGTGCAGCGGACGACGGATCGTAACAACCGAAACGGAACGTGAGGGTCGGCAACCCCGGCCCTCACGAACGACAAGCAACAACCAAGCGCCGCCGGCAACCCCGGCGGCGCTCCTCTTTTCCCCCCAATGTCCCCCAATGTCCCAAAATGTCCCACCATGCCACACTTCCCCCTAATCCCCTCCCCCTCCCCCTCTGTGATCTCCGCGCCCTCTGCGGTGAATCCCCCCCTACTTTCTCTCTCCCTTCCAACGTGGTAGCATCGTCGCGAACCCTTAGATATAAGGAGGTACACCGTTGACGTCGCTCACCAACATCCTGACCCACCGTCGCCCCGCCGCCATCCTTGCGGCAACGGGGCTCGCCACGCTCGTCCTCTTCATTGTGCGCCCGTCCGTCGCCTACGCGGCGGGCGTCGAGGAGGAGACGGCGTTCGTCTTCAACACGTTCTCGTTCCTCATCTGGGGCGCGCTCGTCATGTGGATGTGCGCCGGATTCACCATGCTGGAGTCGGGCTCCGTCCGCACCAAGAACGCCGCGATGATCTGCCTCAAGAACATCGGCCTCTACTCCATCGCGGGCCTCGCCTACTTCTTCATCGGCTACAACCTCATGTACGGCGACATCATCGCGGGCTTCATCGGCACCCCCGCGTTCATGTACCTGCCGTCCTCCGCCGAGGTCGCGCTCCTCGAAGCCGGTGACGATGCCGTCGCAGCCGCCACCGCCAAGGTCCTCGAAGAGGGCAGCTACTCCGTCATGTCCGACTGGTTCTTCCAGATGGTCTTCGTCGCCACCGCCGCCTCCATCGTCTCCGGCGCCCTCGCCGAACGCGTCAAGATGTGGTCGTTCTTCCTGTTCACCCTCGTCCTGACGGCCATCATCTACCCCGTCGTCGGCGCATGGACCTGGGGAGGCGGCTGGCTCGCAGAGATGGGCTTCGTCGACTTCGCCGGCTCCACCATCGTCCACAGCACCGGCGGCTGGGCCGCCCTCGCGGGCATGATCGTCGTCGGCCCAAGATTCGGCAAGTTCCGCAAGGACGGCTCCGTCCGCGCCACGCCGCCCTCGAACATCCTGATCGTCACGCTCGGCGTCTTCATCCTCTGGCTGGGGTGGTTCGGCTTCAACGGCGGATCGCAGCTCGCCCTCGGCAGCGCCGCCGACGCCATCTCCATGAGCATCGTCCTCGTCAACACCAACCTCGCCGCCGCCGCGGGCGTCATAACCGCGCTGGCGGTCTCACGTCCCATCCTCGGACGCGTCGACCTCTTCGCGGGTCTCAACGGCGCGATAGCGGGCCTCGTCTCCATCACCGCCGCCCCCGACTTCACCGACCACTACTGGGCGGTCGTCATCGGCGCGATCGGCGCCGTCATCTGTACCGCCGGCCTCCGCCTCCTCGAGCAGCTCAAGCTCGACGACGTCGTCGGAGCCGTCCCCGCCCACCTCTTCGCCGGCGTCTGGGGCACCCTGGCGGCCTCCATCGGCCTCGCGGGCGGAGCGCAGTTCCACGTCCAGCTCATCGGCATCCTCGCGATAGGCGTGTTCGTGTTCGCGGTCTCGTTCGTGCTCTGGAAGCTCATAGACATGACCGTCAGCGCCCGCGTGACGCACCAGGTCGAGCGCCTGGGCCAGGACGCCGGGGAACTCGGCATGGAGTCCTACCCGGAGTTCGTCCTCATGCCCGACCTCGACGAGGACGACGAATAGCGGGACTGACCCGCACCCGTCATTCCCGCGAAAGCGGGAATCCATCCCCCCTCTCCCGTTCGCGGGAGAGGGCTGGGGTGAGGGTACCCCCTTACACCTTCACCAGCTTCTGAAGGCTCCGCACGCCGTCCTTGATCTCGCCAAGGTTCTTCAGGTTCGTCCACGACACCTCGCCGACGTACAGGTTGCCCAGCGAGTCCATGGAGATGTCGTGCGGCGCGATGAACTGGCCCGGCTCCTCGCCGAAGCCGTCGCCGAGGCGCGCCAGACGCTCCCCGCTCCGGTTGTAGACGCTGATCCAAGGCCCGATGTTCGGCATGTGGCGGTTGACGTTCATCCCCGCGCCCAGTTCACCCACGAACACATGCTGCTCATCCGAGATGTACAGCGCACATGGTCGGTGCATATTCTTCCACTGCGTCTCGAAATTGCCGTCCGAGTCGAATATCTGGACGCGATGGTTCTCCCGGTCCGCGACGTAGACATACCCGTCGGCGTCGGTGGCGATATTGTGCGTGATGTTGAACTGCCCTGGGTCAACTCCCGGCTCGCCCCACGAAAACAGCAGCTTGCCGTCCAGCGAGTACTTATGCACCCGCGAGTTGCCGTACCCGTCCGCGACGTAGAAGTCGCCCGTGTTGGGGTCTAACGCAACGTCGGTCGGACGGTGGAACGGCTCGCCGCTCATGTACCCGGTCGCCACGCCCGGCGCTCCGAGCGTGAAGATAACCTTGCCCTCCGGCGTACACTTGCGGACGGTGTGGTCATCGTCGTCGATGAGGAACAGGGTGCCGTCCGGCGCGAACGTGATCCCGTGCGCGCGGGGGTACATTGCAGGGTCGCCCCAGTCTCTCAGATACGTGCCGTTCGTGTCGAAGACGATGACCGGATGATCGCTCCGGTTGTAGACGTAGACCTCGTCCTTCGGGCTGACGGCGACGGCCGCCGCCTCCTGCCACGTATAGCCGGACGGGAGCGTTTCCCAGTCCACCGCGACCTCGTAGGTAAACTCGCCCGTCCCGATCGTCGTCGCCGTCGTCATCCGCTCCTCCTCGCTGTGAGTCGTGACATTTAGGCCCCTGTGTGGCACTATCTTACCACTTGCCGTCCGATACGGGGGAACCGCTATGCTGCTTGAAAACAAGGTTACGCTCATCACGGGAGCGGCGTCCGGAATTGGCCGCGCGTCGGCCCAACTCTTCGCCCGCGAGGGGGCCAAAGTCGTCGTCTCGGACAAGAACGTCGAGGGCGGCAACGAGACTGTCGAGAGCATCGTCTCCGAGGGAAATGACGCCGTCTTCGTCGAGACCAACGTCGGGTGCATGGCCGACGTCGAGGCGCTCGTGAACGCCTGCATCGAGCGCTATGGGAGGGTCGACGTCGTCTTCAGCAATGCCTGCCACTATCCCATGGGCACGGCGACCGAGCTGACCGAGGCCGACTGGGACATCACGATGGACGTGTGCCTCAAGGCGACCTGGATGCTCGCCAAGCACGCGCTGCCTCTCATGGTCGAGCAGGGCGGCGGCGTATTCGTCATCACGGGGTCGGTCCACTCGCTCAGGGATATTCCAGTTACGCTTCGTACGACCCCGCCAAGGCCGACTGCTCGGCCTCACGCGCAATCTTGCCCTGGACTACGCTCCCCACGTTCGAGTGAACGCCCTTCTGCCGGCCCGATCGTAACGGGCTTGTGGAAGGACATGACGCCCGGAAGAGAACAGTCGAGCGCCGACAGCGTCCCCCTGAAGCGCACGGCACCCCGGAGGACGTGGCGAAGGTGGCGTTGTTCCTTGCGTCCGACCTCTCGTCGTACGTGACCGGTACCGAAGTCGTGGTCGACGGCGGCATGATATCGGGCATCAAGTTCCCTTAGGACATTTCACCTACCGTTCCATTGAAAGACGACAAACACCATTACCCGTCATTCCCGTGAAATCGGGAATCCAGATTCGAGGACGGCACTGAAGTGAATAGCCTATACCATCTGGAAACAGTGCTGTGAGATACAACTTCAGACACGGAGGAAGAGATGAAACCGGAACTCATCGTCGACACCATGGATGACACGGGCGAGGGTCCCCTTTGGCACCCTATCGAGAAGAAGCTGTATTGGGGCGACATAACAGAGGGAGAGCTATACCGCTACGACCCGGCGACGGGCGAACATGAGCTTGTCTTCGATGCGGGCGAGATGTTTGGCGGATACACCTTTCAGGCCGACGGCTCGATACTCATGTTCCTCGAAGAGGGCAGGATCGGAGTCCTCCGCGACGGCAGCCTCGACATCGTGATCGACGGCCTCCCCGGCGAGGAGGAGAACCGCTTCAACGATGTCATCGCCGACCCCGAAGGGCGGGTCTACTGCGGGACGATGTGCAAGGACTCCGCGAAGGCTATGGCGGAGGAGTCACTGGGCAGCCTCTATCTGCTCGATACCGACGGCTCGATCTCGAAAGTTCTCGACGACATCGCCATCTCCAACGGACTTGGATTCACGCCCAACCTGTCCGGCATGTACTACACGGACAGTCCCACGGGCGCGATCTGGTTATTCGATTACGACCGCTCCACCGGCGCCATCAGCAATCGGCGTGACTTCGTTGCATCCGACGACGCTGATAAGGACGGCCTGCCGGACGGGATGACCGTCGATGCCGAGGGCAATGTCTGGTCGGCGCGCGTCCTCACCGGCGAGATGCACAAGTACTCCCCAAACGGCGACTTGGTAGAGGCCATCGACTTCCCGTGCGACATGGTCTCCAGCGCCGTTTTCGGTGGGGAGGACCTCGACGAGCTTTACGTAACGACCATCAGCTCAGGCGACCGCGAGACGCACGGACCGGGAGCGGGCGCTCTCTTCCGTTTGCGCCCCGGCGTCAAGGGTGTGCCTGAGTTCTTCTCCAACGTGAAGTTCTAAGTTCCCGCTCGTCTTGGAGACCCTCGCATAACGTACGTCATTCCCGTGAAAGGTGATCATTGAACAACCCCCGTCATTCCCGCGAAGGCGGGAATCCAGAGACGTCTCCAAAGCTGCGAGACGCCCATTCTCGGACTCCCTCTCTGCGGAGAGCGGGCCCTCTAGTCTTGCGGGAACAAAGGCAAGAAATTAGGAGCGCATGATGCTAACCAACGACCAGGTAAAACAATTCGAACTCTTCGGGTTCGTCGTTCTCAGAAACATATTCACGGAGCGTGAGGTAGCTACGCTCCAGGCCGAGTTTAAGTATGGCGCGAAGCGGACACAGGAGTCCGAGGGCGAGTTCGACGGCACGGAGACCCACACGTTCAGCATGTTGGGCGAGGACACGCCGTTCTACTCGACGCTGCTGGAGGACCCGCGCTTCTACGGCCCGGCGTCCCAGTTGTTCGGGGATGACGTGTTCGGCTTGGAGATAAACTCGTATCGCTACGTCACCAACACCCCGTGGCACTTCAACGACGGGTCGCCCAATATCCACGGCTACGGGCCGAAGTACCAGTTCCCCGTCTTCGAACCGACTCGCGCAGACACCGGGGCGCTACGTTTCGTACCCGGATCGCACAAAGACCCCTGGCAGTCGCAGTTGACCGGCTGGTGGCCTCTGGCGCGAGATTCGGCTCGAAGCGCGGAGGGCATGGAGTTTCTCGACAAGATCCCGTGCTCCGTCGCGGAGGCCGACCCCGGCGACGCCGTTCTCTTCGACATGCGGCTCGTCCACTCGACGTGGGGAGGCAGCAATGACCGGCGCATGAGCTGCGTGACCTATTACCACTACCCGGAGACGCCGCAGGAGCTGGAGGTCATGCGTAACACGGCGCAAGGGTTCTACAACTCGACCACGCGCTGGAACCAGGCCCAGTGGGACGAGTGGTTCTCCAACCCGCACGACAGTCCCCTCCGCCAGCGCTGGCTCGAATCGTGGGAGCGTCTCGCCAAGACGCCACAGGAGGAAACGGGCCTCCAATTGGTCTACGACGATGCGGGGGCCGCCACATTCGCTCCGGCGGGTGTATAGGGCCTCTGCGCCCCGCAACGGGCGCAAGACAATAGCAGACAGGGAGAACTGTCGCCGTGTGCCAAGTCTGAAGACCGAGAAATCGTCCGTACGGTGGCTGGTGAAGGGGTGGCTGACGAGGAACATGCGGCGCGACCTGCGCATAGAGCAAGAGATCAGGGTCGATATCTAGCCGTTTGGTGAGATACTGCAGTCACTCGGCCGCTCTGTGCATTGATCGCCTTCTCCAGCACCCGGAACCCAACACCTAGCACCTGAATCCTCTCCCCGATGTCGGTATCATGGACACCGCAGCCATGCGTTCCCGCTTCGCCATATCGACGAGGTCCTATGTCAATCTCCTGCTTGCGATATTGGGGGTGGGAGTAGCTCTGCTGATCTTGGAGATCGGCCTCCGACTCACGCGCGATTCGCCCTCGTCGGAAGTCCCGCTGCACGTGACCTGTGGTGATTGCCCCTACCTGTACGAGCTAAATCCCGATCACCCGGACGTTCGCGAACGAGAAGGGCGTCAGGATCATTCGTCGGAGCGGCTGCAGTCGACGATCAACATCATGGTGCTCGGCGATTCGGTGGCGTACGGTGTCGGAGTGCCGTTTGAGGCGGCGTTCCCTCAGCGACTCGAGGCGCTGCTAGCCAAGCCGGAGTACCGCGACGTTGCGGTACTCAACGCCGCCGTGAGCGGGTACACGCCGTACAACCAGCTTCAGCAGTACGTGAGTCGCGACCGCGAGATTCCGGTTGACCTCGTGGTCGTGGCCTTCGCCATGAACGATATCGTCGACCCCGAACTGCACTGGAACTACACCGAGGACGCCATCGAGAACATTCCCCCGGAGGCGTACCCGAACCTCCCGTACCACGAAGAGCACGTGGTCCCCATCCTCGACGCCCGCCGCAAGGAAAGAGAGCCGGGGAGTACCGAGCTTGGCAGACTTGTCCGATCGGCGATCAACGTCACCAATATCACCGACCATGATGCCAGCTACACCGTCGTCGATGGTAGACGTTGGCCGACATACATCACCGGCGAGGACACCATCAGCATCGAGGTGCTGACTGACTACGACTCGTCGGAGTGGGTGTGGCTCCGGGGGATGTACGACAGGCTCGCCGACGAGGTGGCCTCGGACGGGGCCCGGCTCGTCATCGTGGTCTTGCCGCTGGCATATCAAATGGATGCGGAGTATCCTTTCCTTCCGCAGAACCAGTTTGCCCGGTACTGCGAAGAGCGTTCGCTGATGTGCCTCGATCTGCTGCCGGCGTTTCGTGCGCGCGGAGGTGAGAGCCTGTTCTTGGGCGAACGATTAGGCTATATCGACATCTGGCACCTGTCGGAAAGAGGGCACGATGTTGTGGCCGCCGAGTTCAGCGCATTTCTCGAACGACACGACCTGATGGGACGCCGATAAGTCCATGCTCGACTACTATCGCTTATCCGACCAGTTTACCGACGAGGAGCGCCAGACGCAGGCCTCCATTCGCGAGTTTCTGGACGCCGAAGCCCTCCCCCACATTTCGGGATGGTGGGAGCGGGCGGAGTTTCCTCGCCAACTCGTCCCCCGTCTTGCCGAGCTCGGCCTGATTGGGGCCAACATGCCTGTGGAGTACGGCGCTTCGGGCGTTGGCAGCTTGGCCTACGGGCTGGTCATGTACGAGTTGGAGCGGATCGACTCCGGCCTGCGAAGCTTCGCCAGCGTCCAGGGCGCACTCTGCATGTATCCGATCTTGAGGTACGGCTCCGAGGAGCAGCGGCAGACGTACCTGCCCAAGATAGCGAGCGGCGAGTTGATCGGCTGCTTTGGCCTGACCGAGCACTCCGGCGGCTCCGACCCTGGCGCGATGGAGACCCGCGCGCGGCGTGACGGGGACTCCTACGTCCTGAACGGCGTCAAGGTGTGGATCAGCTACGGCTCAATCGCCGACATCGCGATCATCTGGGCGAAAGACGGAGATGACGGCACAGTACGCGGATTCGTGGTGCCGACCGAATCGCCGGGTTTCTCAGCGAAGAAGATTTCAAGGCAGATGAGCCTTCGCACGTCCGGCGCGAGCGAGCTGGTTCTCGAAGACGTTCGAGTGCCCGCATCGGCAATGCTCCCGGAGGCCGCCGGACTGTCCGCACCGCTGTCATGCCTTACTCAGGCGCGTTACGGCATCTCCTGGGGCGTTCTGGGCCCTCTGGAGTACGTTTATGAAGAGGCCTTAGCCTTCTCCAAGGCGCGAACGACCTTCGGCAAGCCCATAGGAGGCCGGCAACTCGTACAGGACAAGCTCGCCACGATGCTGGCCGACCACACGAGCGGCCTCCTCCGCGTGTGCCAGATGGCGCGCCTCAAGGATGAGGGCAAGCTGAACTACACGCACGTCTCGCTGGCCAAGCGGGAGAACGCGAGGGCAGCCCTCAATGGGGCGCGTCTCGCACGGGAAGTCCTCGGCGCCAGCGGGATCACCCTCGACTACCACACCATCCGCCACATGCTCAATCTGGAGACCGTCGACACCTACGAGGGAACGCGCGACATCCACAGCCTCGTGTTGGGACGCGACGTCACTGGCTTGGACGCCTTTTCGTAGCCGAGTGGTCTTGTTGGAAGGGGCTGACTTGCCTAGAAGATCTCGGCGACGGGACACGAGAAGTCGGGCAGCACAGGTTCGCCGGTCAGGGTGTCGCCCTCATGCAGGACGTGTACCTCGCTCAGCGAACGGTACACCATAATCGAGCGGTGTTCGGGGTATATAACCCAGACGAGCTTCAAGCCGTGCTCGATCCATTGTTCGATCTTTGCTTGCAGTTGTTCCGCCATGTCATTGATACCAACTACCTCAACGACGAGGTCGGGAGGCGTTTCGACAAATCCATAAGGGTCGGCGTCAGATGGGATTCGACCTTTAGCAATGAAGGCCCCATCGGCCGCTCGAACAGTGTCAGGATCGTGTTGCAGAAAGAATCCACACCCGGCGGCCAACAACACGCCTAAGTCGTTTTCGTATACGTGCCCGTAGAGAAACCCCAAGATCCTCGCGGAGGTTCTGCCGTGAAGAAAGCCTTCGGGGCCCCATTTGACCAATTTCCCCTCGATTAGCTCGTACAGCTTGTGGTCAGGCATCTGAAGCAGTTCGTCTGTGGTCACCAAAGCGCACATATCGCCCCTTCGTGGTAGAGGATGTGTTGATTGAACGAGACTACTTCCAACTAACCGCCCCGTTGCGCCCGCCTACGCGACCACGCCGGGCGCGCCGATGTCGAGCAGCATCCGCCGGGCCTTGTCGCGGTATGCCTCGCGCACGTCGCGGGTAGGAGGGCGGCACCGACTCGACGGCAGGCCGACCAGCTCCATCAGCAGCTTGTCGGCATAGCCGTCGCCGCTCGTGTACTGCTTCATGTCGTCCCAAAGGTCGTAGAAGGGGAGCAGCACCCGGATCACCTCGTTCTGCGCCTCGACGTATCGGCGCTCCTCCAGCAGGTGCAGGAATCCTACCGCCCACTGCGGCCAGTAGTTTGCGGGATGAATTTCGATGCTCCGCGCTCCGAGGATGTGGCTCATCAAGAACGATCCGTTGTTGTCCACCACACTGACCTTGTCAGCGAACATGCTGACGATGCGGTCCATCCCGAAGGGGACGCCGCCGGGAACGGCCCACTTGAGGCCCGCGACGTTGGGGAGATCGACCAGCTTCTCCACCATGCCGATGGACACACTGGGGGAAGTCCAGAACGTGTTGTAGACGATCAGCCCCACGTCGGCGGCTTCCGACGCGGCGAGGATGTACTCGTAGAAATCGCCCTCGGTGTGCGCGAAGTAGAACGGTGGCGAGACCTGGATATACTCGCACCCGACGTCTTCGGCCGCTCGCGCCAGGGCAATAAGCTCTCGTGTGCTCGTGGTCTGCGCTCCGAGGATGACGGGCACCCGGCCCGCTGCCTGGTCTACGACCGCTCCGGCAACCGCCACGCGCTCGTCGAACGACATGGAAGAGAAGTCGCCCGCGGCTCCACACGCCAGCAGGACGCCCGTGCCGGTCTGGATGCCGCCGTTGATGAGGAACTCCACGTGCTGCCGTATCCCGTCGAGGTTCACCGTCAGCTCATCGTCGTCGTTGAACATCGTCGGAATCGTCACGTAGCAGCCGTACAGCCGGTCGCGCAGCGTCTGTTGGTTCATGGTCTCGCACTACTCCTTCGTCGGTCTGGTTCGGGCGCAATTATGCGGCATCGTGCAGGGTGAAACAAGCGGGAGGGGTACGGCGTCGTGCCTGCTCCGCAAGCGTATGGATTCCCACTTTCGTGGGAATGACGGCATAGCCCTTAGCCGCGCGACGGCTCCGCCATCTCCTCGCGGGCCTTCCGCGACAGCTCGGCCAGATGCCCGTCGTTGGCGAGGCGCTGTTCAAGGTGCGCCATGCGGCCGGGGCCTGCGGTCTCGATCATGATCGGGCCGTACGCCCGCTCCATCCACCACCGCGAGAGTGTGCCTATCTTACGACGAAGCTCCGGTATGTCTTCGTCACGGTAATGCTGTTCGAGGACCATGGTGAACATGCGTCGCCGATTTCCCCCGCCGAATGAGGCGTGCTTGATGCGACGGTCGAATACCACGAGGTCTCCGGGCATCGTCTCGAGGGCGGCGGACGGGATGTCCTTGCCCGCAACGCCCAACGCCTCCTCGGTTGTGAACTCCCTCATGCTCGGCATCATGTCATTGAGCGTGCTGGCGAAAGAATCGCCGCTCGTGTGACTGCCGGGAATAACCCTGAGGCATCCGGAGTCTTTCGTCACCTCGTCGAGGTAGAAGGCAATCTTCATGGTCAGGTAAGGGGAGTCGTGCCTGAGATCGGAGTGCCAGCCGGTGTCGCCAACATAGAAGTTCCCGTCGCTGTTGCTGTAGTTGAAGTCATACCCCAGTATGTCGCCCGCCAAACCCTCGATACGCGGGTCGTCGAGCAGGGCACAGAAGTACGGGTGCTGGTCGATGAACGGTACGATGGACGATCGCTGCTCATAGTCGTGCGCCTGGCCGTGGTGTCCTCCGCCGCGCTCGGCAAAAATCGACTCGAAAGTGTCCGTAATCCGCCCGATGTCGTCGGCGAACAGCCCCGGGAAGTGGAGGTACCCGAAGGTCTTGAAGAACGCAATCTGCTGGTCGGTCAGTTTCAATTGAGGGTTCCTCCTCGTGGTACTTCCCTTAGGCGAACGGATATGAGCGGCATTTTCGCAGCGATGACTTCCTTCGTGGTTGTGTCGACTTCCAGCTTGAAGTCGACTGAACCGCTGTAGGGCTTTCTGAGTTCGAAAACCAGACCGGGCATACGGAAATACAAGTCACTAGACTCGGATGGAGCAATATCGAAAGAGATCGACGCCGTCGCTATGACTTCGAAACGACCATCCGCCTGCTTGATTGGCGATCCGAACTCCCATTCGATCGAGTCTTGTATTTCGGTCGCATCTGCCTCCATAGCTAGTCTGCCCTCAAATTCCTCCTTTCTAGCAGCGGCAACGCCAGGGGATGATGAAGTAGAGTCGTCGATAACATTAACGAAAATGCGAGGTCCGTACCACCGAGTCGCCATCGCTGCAATTTCCTCGGAGATGTCCTCCGCCTCAGTCGTTGCCCATTCGCGCGCTACTTCTTCCACAATTCGCTCATGATCTTCTTGGCCGCACGCGGCGGACGTGCTAAGCAGGAGTATAGAGGCCGCAATCATAGTCCCGATGAATGCCGTGTATCGAATTCTCATGCTCGCCTCCTTTTCGTGGCTGAGTTGAGAACCGCACTCCTATGTGGACAATCCTATACCAGTTCGTGCAGATGCCTCCGAATTCTTGCTGACTGAGTTCTCTGGATTCCCGCTTTCGCGGGAATGACGATAGGCGCGAGCTACATTTGAAGGACTGTTGCGCCAGCAATACACTTTTGCGCCATTGACTACCCTCTGCTCGGCTCGGCCATCTCGGCGCGGGCCTTGCGGGCGAGCTCGGCCATGTGTCCGTCGTTCGCCATCCGCTGTTCGAGGTGCACCATGCGCTGCTCGTCCGCCGTGTTGACCATCACGTCGCCGTAGTTGCGCTCGATCCAGAACCTCGTCTCCGACCCCATGCGTTCCTTGAGGGTCTCGATGTCCTCCTCGGCGTAGCGCTCCTCGAAGTTGAGGGTGAACATGCGCCGCCGGTCGCCTCCACCCCATGAGCTGTGCTTGATCTGGTGATTGAACATCACGAGGTCGCCGGGCGTCACCTCCAGCGGGACGGCGGGCACCTCGTCGCCGTTCACGCCCCACAGGTACCCGCTGGGGTTGTCGGACTTGTCGCGCGTTTCGCGCACGGCCTCAAGGCTGTTGCCGAACACGTCGCCGTATTTGTGGCTGCCGGGAATGACCCGTAGGCATCCCGTGCTGGCGGTGACGGGATCGAGGTAGAAGGCCATCTTGAACGACAGGTACTTCGTTTCGCGGTAGCCGTCCGAGTGCCAGAGAGTATCGCCGACGTAAAAGTTGCCGTCGCTGCCTGCGTAGTTGAAGTCGTCACCAAGCACCGACGCGCATACGTCGTGGATGCGCGGATCGTCGATCAGCGCGCTGAGGTACTCGTCCAGGTCGATGAACTGGATGAGAGCGGAGCGCTGCTTGCCGTCGTGCTCCCGCCCGAAGTGGCCCCCGCCGTGGTCGGCCCAGACCTTCTCGAAAGCGCCGGTGATCTTGTCGATGTCGTCGGCGAACAGCCCCGGAAACGCGAGGAAGCCGAACGTGTCGAAGAACGCGAGTTGATGATCGGTGAGTTTCATTACTTACTCCTTCTCGTACTCTGCCTGGGGTTTCGACCCCGGAGTCCGCTCGTGGCGGTAGGCGTACCGGTTGTTTGGCGCTTCGAGGATGGTGCGCTGCCGTTCGTTCAGGCCGGGGTAGTCGTCGGCGTTGTAGTAGCGGGCGTACCAGGAGGACGCGTGCGGACTGTACTTGAAGAAAAGCGTCCGCCGCTCGTGGTCGCCCGTCCACGGGAGCGTCCCGTGCGCAAGCGCCTCGGTGAAGACGATCGCCGTGCCCGCCGGCCCCGTGACACGCTGGACGCTGGGGTGAAGCTCCTCCATCTCCTTCCACTCATAAGGCAAGGGGTAGTTGCTCTTGTGCGAGCCGGGGATCGCGCCGAAACCTCCGTCCATCGGCCCCACGTCGTGCAGGTTATACGCCACCACCGACAGGCCGTTCCACATCCGCCCCTCCTCGAACCTGTAGTATTGTAGGGACCGGGTCGGAACTCCGCCCCCGTGCAGCTTGGTACCGATGGGGCCTTTCCCCGAGCGGATCACGTCGAGGTACACGTGGTCGAGGCGGTACGCGTCCAAACCCATGGTCGTGTCGAGGTACGGCCTCGCACGCGGGTTGTCTATAAGCTCCAGCAGCGGCCCGCCCCAATCGATGGTGTCGAAGAACCGGTGCGTCGTCATGTCGGGTGGACACTCAGCCTCGATATGCCTGTCGACCTCCTCGTTCAGCCGCCGAAGCTGGTCTGAGTCGAGGGCGTCCGGCACCGTGATGTAGCCCTGCAGGTCGTAGAGGTATTTTTCGTGTTGGTCCATGCGGCCCCGATTCATCTGACGTATGCGGCTAGTCTATGAATCGGCGAACAAGGTGTCAACACAGACGCGATGACCTAGCGTGAACGATAAGTATCCTTCTCACGTCGACGTACTGCGTTTATCACTACGATCCGCTTGGCGTCATCAATGAGGTAGATAACTCTCCAAGGGCCGACACGTATGCGATGGGGTTTTTCGCGGAGCTTGACGACCCCCATGGGTCGCGGGTTTTCCGCCAACAAGAAGATGCGCTCGTCAACTCGTCGTAAGTCTTGGTGTGAGAGGCGTTGGAGATCGCGCTCGGCGTGAGACGTCAACCAAACCTCGTATTCAAGCCGTTATCCCAAGTCGCTTGGCCCGATACTCGTTGTAGGAGGTGGTGCCCTCTATCCCTTGTGCATCGTACTCTTCTAGTGCCCGCTCAACTATGGCTAGGTCTTCGACGAGTTCATGGTAGGCTTCAGTATCTTCGGGCCGAACCGTGTCTGGAAGTTCATCGTTCGACTCATCGTCTATTTCTGTAACGATGTTCTTGTCCATGGCATCCCCTTGGCGGAATCGTCCAGGGTCTTCATTACTCTAATGTCCTGATATCGTATCAGTTCGCACATCGTCAAGCCAGATACCCCAATGTACGATCGCTGACTCAACTCTTGGAACAAACTGCTCCTTTGCCCTATGCTATGCAGGCCCAATCCCACCGGAGGCATGTCATGGTCGAAGAGGTAATTCGCGCGAAACGGTTCGAGGTGGTTGACAACGAGGGACGTCCCAGGGTGATTATCGGGGCGCAGGCTGAAGCGTCCGGGCTGATGCTGCTGGACCCCAATGGCCAGAGCGTCGGCGAGCTCGCCGTCAGCGACGAGTTGGGATCGACCACGCTGTCTCTATACGATCTGCGCGGCTCCGTCCGCGCTTCCCTGGACTTGGATCAGGACGGTTCTCCGACGCTTGGACTGTACGACCTGGCGGGGGAACCGAGGGTTTCCATTGGGATTGCCGAGGGGAACACACCCGTTTTCGACGTCACCGGCCCCTACGGAGAGGCCCGAATGTCCATCGAAGTGGACGAGGAGGGCCTGCCGAGTTTCGTCCTCATGGACGGCGATGGGAACGACCGTGTCTCGATTCGCGTTGATAGGCGTGGGGTGCCCCACCTGGAGTTCTTCGAGGCGGACGGGAGACCCCTCAAGGAGTGAGGTAGCTCCCGCCGGGCCTGGACCTTCCACTCAAGGATAATTTCATTGAATGGCTGCTCCGCGCTGATATACTATCTCGCGGGAAGGTAGAGATGCCAAGCAGTCGAATCCTCAGCCTGCCGGGCATGGCGGACGTGACCGGCGGTTCCTTCAGACAATCAGCGAACATCGCAGACGCTCTCAGTGCATATTTCGCTGAAAGGGGCTACGACCCCATCGACACCCCCATCGTCGAGGACGCGGAGTTGTTCGTCCGCAAATCGGGCGGCGAGCTGTCGGGGATGCTCTACTCCTTCGATGACCCCGGCGGCAATCGCGTGAGCCTCCGCCCGGAGATCACTCCCTCGGTCATTCGTCACTACATTGAGCACGCCGCCGAACTTGGCGCCACTGCGCGCCTGAGCTACAGCGGCCCGGTGTTCCGCTATCAACCGTCACAAGAGGGAGAGTTGCGCCAGTTCACGCAGGTCGGCACGGAGCTCATCGGGCCGGCCGGCAGCGAGGCCGACGCCGAGATACTCTCGATTGCGTGCGGCGGGCTCGGGGAGCTTGGCCTGAACGGATGGACCGTCCGCATCGGCGACACGGGCCTGCTGAACCGCGTGTTGGACGAGCATGAGTTGTCCGACGCGACCAAGGGCTTCGTGTTCGCTCACGTGGACGATCTGAAGACCGATTCGACATCAGTCGCAGACCTGGTCGCCCTAGCGGACGAGATGGGTATCATCCGAGAACAGGATGATGGCAATATGCCGCCTGTGGCGACGGAGAACGGGGCGGAGGTTACGCGGCAGTTCGTGCGGGACATGCTCTCCGACTCGGTGTCGAGTCCCGTCGGTCGCAGGACCACCGAGCAGATCGTCGAGCGACTGTTGCGGAAGCTGCAAAGCGCCGACAGTCCCGACAAGCTGGCCGCCTCACTTGCGCTGATGGCAGACCTCTCGAAGGTCAGCGGCGCACCCGGCGAGACCCTCCCTACGGTGGAGGAGATTCTTCGAGCACACGGAGCCGATCCTGCGTCCATAGACGACCTCCGGGCGCTCATCGACGTGTTGCCCGCGCGGGGAGTTCCAGTGTCGAACGTCACGCTCGACCTCTCTTTCGTGCCGGGCATCGCCTACTACACCGGCACAGTGTTCGAGATTTTTTGTGGAGGTGAGGAAGGGCCGGTCAACGTGGGCGGTGGCGGACGCTACGACGGGCTCGTCAAGGCCCTCGGCGGCGATGACGTTCCGGCAATGGGGTTCGCCCTTCGGCCCGATAGGATTGTTGACGCTCTCGCGGGCAGGGTGGAGTAGGGGCCTTTCATGCTGAGATTCGCAGTGCCAAGCAGCGGCAGCCTGCACGATCCCGCCCTCGATTTCCTGAAGGCGTGCGGCATCGGCGTCTCGCGGCCCAATCCTCGCAGGTACACGGCGGAGATTCCCTCCCTGCCGGGCGTGGTCGTCCACTTCCAGCGGCAGGCGGACATCCCCCTGCAGATCGAAGAGGGCATGGCAGACGTTGGCATCGTGGGACGCGACGGGTTCCTCGAGCGCCGGCGCGAGGGGGGAGACGGTGAGATCATCGTCGAGAGTCTCGGCTTCGCCCGGTCGGAGCTTGCCCTGCAGGTGCCCGACTCGTGGGTAGACGTGACTTCTATGGCCGACCTCGCCGACCTTGCCATCGAGTTCCGGCAGCAGGGGACACAGCTCCAGGTTGCCACCAAGTACCCACGGCTGACGGAGAGGTTCCTGCTGGCCAACGGCGTGAACTTCGTTACACTGATTCCGTCGAGCGGCGCGCTGGAGATCAGCCCCGCCATGGGGTCGGCGGACATCATCGCCGACATATCCTCGACCGGCACCACCATGCGCGCCAACCGCCTGAAGACCATTCAGGGCGGCACGGTCGTCAGGTCGGAGGCGTGCCTGATCGGCAACCGAAGGCGCATTGCCGCCGACCCCGACAAGCTCGGCCCGGCCACGGCACTGGTCGAACATATCGAGGCCTACCGGAACTCTCGCAACTTCTACAGCGTGACCGCCAACGTGCAAGGTGAGAACGAGGAGTCGGTCGCGAGTGAGGTCCTGGAACACGCGGACATCGCCGGACTGCGTGGTCCAACGATTGCGAAAGTTCACACCACAGACGACACGACCGCATGGTATGCCGTCACGGTCATCGTGGAGAAAGCACGGCTACTGGATGCGGTCAACAGCCTCCGCAAGATCGGCGGCGTTAGCGTCACGGTCACACAGCCAAGCTACATGTTCCACTCGAAGTCAGAGGCAGCGGAGCGTCTGTCGAAGGAATCATAGGCCCTGCCCATGCCGAATCCGGCTACACACATGGAAATGGCGTATCTCGCCGCCCAACTGGTCGACGCAAAGGTCCTGAACGAGAACATGGGCTGCTACCTGCTCGGGTCGACGGCCCCGGACGTTCGAGTGATTACTCGCAAGGGACGGGAGCCGTACCATTTCGCACCGCTGGACTTTGACGAGGTCGGCGCCGGGATATCCGGGCTGTTGCGAGAGTATCCACAGCTAGCCGACACCCAAAACGGCCCAACCCGGTCGTTCATGGCCGGGTACATGACTCACCTGACTCTCGACGAGACGTGGATCACCAGGATGTACCGCCCGCTGTTCGGTGTGGATGGCGTGTTCGAGACGGAGGCGGAGGGCGCAGTAATGGACCGCGCGATGCAGATGGAGCTCGACAGCCTCGCCCAAGGGCATCTTGATATGCTCATTCAGCACTTATCGGGCTTCGCCGGAGGCGTGGATATACCCTTCATCGACGACGATACCCTAGACGAGTGGCATGAGTGGGTGACGAGCTTCGTTTCGCGGGAGTTCACATGGGAACGGCTGAGATTCATGGCGACTAGGATCTCCCGGGGAGACGAGTCGCATCCGTCCCACGCCATCGCAGACGACTTCGTTCGCGGAATGCCTGATACACTGGATATGCTGCACGAGACGGTGCCGACGGAAACACTCACAGAATTCAAACGTGACGCCATAGCGGGCATGGCCCGCGTGATCGCGGAGCATCTGGCATGAGAATCGTATACGGACTGGAAGAGTCGAGGGAGACCCTGCTCGCCGGGCGCGGGCTGGGTCTCGACTCCGTGCCCGCCTCCATGCTCGAACGCACCGAAACGACCTTCGGTAAGGCGATGACGCCGATCGAGACGGCGCAGTACATCATCGACCGAGTCCGCGAGGGCGGCGATGATGCCGTGCGAGAAATAACCAAGCGGCTCGACGGTGTGGAGCTTGGAGATCTGCAGGTCCCGGCGTCCGCTATCGAGCAGGCCTACGACGCGGTCGATGATGAGGTCCTTGACGCTCTGCGTCTGGCCGCCGAGCGCGTCCGGCGGTTCCAGGAGAAAAGCAGACCTGAGAGTTGGGTGGACTTTGGCGAGGGGTACGGCGAGCTGGTAAACCCGGTGGAGCGCGTCGGAGTATACGTTCCGGGCGGGACTGCCAGATTCCCCTCCACGGTGCTGATGTCCGTCATTCCCGCTAGGGTTGCGGGCGTGGACGAGGTCATCATAGCGACGAATCCGGGTGTCGACCGGGGCATCCATCCCGTCGTGCTGGTGGCGGCAGATATAGCGGGAGCGGACCGTGTCCTTCAGATTGGCGGGGCGCAGGCCGTCGCCGCCATGGCCTACGGCACCGAGTCGGTCCCCAGGGTGGACATGGTCTGCGGGCCGGGCGGTCTCTTCACGACGCTCGCCAAGAAGCTCGTGTTCGGCGAGGTCGGCATAGACGGGCTGTACGGCCCGACGGAGACGCTCGTGATCGCCGATGAGAACGGCAATCCTACCCTGTGCGCGGCGGACCTCCTCGCGCAGGCCGAGCACGACATTCTCGCGAAACCGGTACTCATAACGACTTCCGACTCGCTTGCAGAGCGCGTAAACTCGGAGATAGAGCTACGACTGAGCAGGCTGGACCGGTCCGAGATGGCCGCCCGCTCCGTGGAAGAACAGGGCCTCATCGCGGTCGTCGCCGACCTCGACGAGGCATTCGAGTTGGCGAACGCCTTCGCTCCGGAGCACGTCTCGCTCATGATGCGAGACCCATGGAGCCACGTAAATAGTGTGAGAAACGCCGGAGCCGTCTTCCTTGGGGACTTTTCGCACGAGGTGCTCGGAGACTACGTGGCGGGGCCGAGTCACGTGATGCCGACGAGCGGAACGGCGCGATTCGGGTCGGGGCTGAGCGTACGGTCGTTCCTCAAGTTTAGCCCGGTCGTCGGCCTGAGCGAGCGGAGAGCGGCCGAGATCAGCCATGCGGCGTCGGTGCTGGGCAGGGCGGAGGGACTCACCGCCCACGCCGAGGCGGCGGAAATCAGAGACGAGCTATCGGAAGAAGAGAGATGAGCAATATCGACCTCAAGAGCTTCATAAGACCTCACCTTCGGGAGATCGAGACCTTCAGCCCGGCCGACCCGCCTGAGCTGCAGGCGAGCAAGGCCGGCATCACCGAGGAGGAGATCGTTCGCCTCAACGCGAATGAGAACCCGTACGGGTTCTCACCCAAGGTCGCGGACGCGGTCGCGAGCGTCCCGTACAACATTTACCCCGACCCGTTCCAGCGCAAGGTCCGGGCTGCCCTCTCGGAGTTTACGGGAGTGCCTGCGGAGCGAATCATCGCGGGCGCGGGAAGTGACGAGATCATCGACCTCATCTTCCGGCTGGTCATCGAGCCGGGCGACAGGATCATCGACAGTGAGCCGACCTTCGGCATGTACTCCTTCGACGCGAGGGTGAACGGCGCGGAGACCGTCTTCGTGCAGCGCGACGAGAAGTTCGATGTCGACGTGGACGCCGTGAAGGAGGCCATCGACGAGCGGGCCAGGATCATTTTCCTCTGCTCGCCCAACAACCCGACAGGCAACTTGGCTACCCCCGAACAAATCGAGGGACTCGTCGAGACCGGCCTGCTGGTCGTCATAGACGAGGCCTACTGGGAGTTCTCCGGCAGGACTGCCGCTTCGATGGTGGAAGACCACGACAACCTGATCGTCCTGCGGACGATGAGCAAGTGGGCGGGCATAGCGGGACTCCGCATCGGCTACGGCATCATGTCGCCGACGCTCGTCGACCACATCATCGACATCAAGCAGCCGTACAACGTCACGACCGCATCCGAGGCGGCGCTCATGGCGACCCTCGAAGACGCGGAATACCTGGATGGGAACCGCGACCTGATCGTCAGCGAGCGCGAGCGGCTGATCGACCTGCTCAACGGCATCCCCGGAGTGAGGCCGCTGCCGTCGGGTGGAAACTACGTGCTCTGCGAGTTCCAGCCCGGTCGCGCCGAGGAGATATTCGAGAAGATGGCCATGCGTGGCATCTTCCTGAGGAAGTTCAGCTCCAAGCGACTGCGCGACTACTTCAGGATATCCGTCGGGACGCCGAGCGACACCGACGCCGTAGTGGCTGCGCTGCAGGAGTTCGTATAGGCAATAGAGACATTCCCGTCATTCTCGCGAAAGGAGACCTTTGAACAACCAGCGTCATTCCCGCCAAGGCGGGAATCCAGAAACGTCTCCAAAGCTGGGAGATGCCCTTTCACGGACAATCTCTTAGTGGAAGAGCGGTTACGCAAAGGTATCCTAAAGCGGGAATCCAGTTCGGGTTTCTAACGTGTTAGGGAAGGGGAATAGATTCCCGCTTTCGCGGGAATGACGACTTGAGCCGAGGGATAATGACGCGAGGTGGAGGAATGGAGTCGAGGAAAGCCAGCATAGACCGCCGAACGGGCGAGACGCAGATATCCGTTGCAATCGACCTCGACGGCGTGGGCGACTACAGCATCAAGACCGGCAACGGCATGTTCGATCATCTCCTGGCCCAGCTTTCGAGGCACGGCCTGATCGACCTCGAAATCGAGGCGCAGGGTGACATCGAGGTGGGATGGCACCACCTGGTAGAGGACACGGCGATCTGCCTCGGGCGTGCCCTACAGGAAGCCGTCGGAGATGCGCGCGGCATCACCCGCACCGCCCACTCCTACGTGCCGCTCGACGAGACCCTGGCGTTCGTCGCGGTCGATCTCAGCGGTCGCGGTTACGCGGTCATCGACGCATCCATGGGCGATGCCGACCTCGGCGGACTGTCCGGCAGCCTGGTCCACCACTTCCTGGAGAGCTTCGCCCTCGAAGGCAAGTTCAACCTGCACGTCCGGCTGCTGTCAGGGGCCAACAACCACCACAAGGCCGAGGCGATCTTCAAGGCCCTCGCCCGCGCCATGCGCATAGCGGCAGAGCGGGACGAGCGCAGGATGAGCAACGTCCCGAGCACGAAGGACGTGATCGGGTAGAGGCGGTGATACATTCTCAGAAATTCCGTTGTAATCCCGCCCCAAGTCGTCATTCCCGCGAAAGCGGGAATCCAGTTCGGGCATCTTGGATGCTCAAGAAAGGCAATAGATTCCCGCTTTCGCGGGAATGACGGGGAATGTCAAGATTGGCTACCCTCGTCGGACTTCTGACGCAGGCCGCCGGAGGAATCTCGTTTATGGAGTGGGTGTACGTAGCCTGTGGCGGCGCGCTCGGAGCGATATCCCGTCACGCCGTCAACCTCGCCGTGATGAACCTCATGGGCTCGACCCTCGTCGGCACCTTCATCGCCAACATCACGGGCTCGTTCCTCCTTGGGCTGCTCATCGCGTTCTGGGAGCCGCGAGGCGACCTTCCCACCGAGCACAGGCTGTTCTTGGCGGTAGGATTCCTCGGTTCGTACACGACGTTCTCGACGCTCGCCGTCGCAACGACGCAGAGCTTCGAGTCGGGCGACATCGGACGGGCGGCCCTCAACCTTGGCGGCAGCATTGCCGTGGGACTCGCAGCCGCCTTCGCGGGCTTGGCGATTGGGCGCGCTATAGCGTGAGGGGCTGAGTCTGACCGAAACTGGTGGGCGTCTGGGGTGTGTTGGCGCTCACGAAAGCGGTTAGTAATCCTCGCTCTTTCACAACTCCGACCACTGTCATTCCTAACGTAGCGGAGCGAAGTGAGGAATCTAAAGTCCTTGCCTGAGAGACGTGACGCTACGTCACTTCACCTTAGATTCCTCGCTCCGCTCGGAATGACAATGTCTTTGGCGTAACTTGTCATTCGGGCGAGAGTCGGAGGCGAGGCACCTTACAGAAGCGGGCGGTTTATACCCTCACCCAAGAACGGGAGAGGGGGTTATGCAAGGACTCCCCCGTATCTGGGTACGGGGCAAGCTCTTCGTGGGAATGACGGTAGTCGGCGTCTGTCGCCTACCCCTTCCCCAGCAGGATGCTCAGCACCTCGGGGGCAATCTTGACCGCGTGACTGCGAAGCTCGCCCGGCGTCAGACTGCCCAGCGGATGCGGAAGGATGATGTACGGATAGTCGGGGATGCCCTGGATTTTCGCCATGGCGCGGGCGCTCGGTATGAACGGCTCCGTGCAGATCACCGCTGTCGGCAGACCGGCCTTCTCAAGGGTGATTCCGTCGTGCACACTGCACGATGAACAGGACCCTCAGTCACCGTTCCCGGTGATCACCACGTCGCAGCTTGAGGCCAGGTCGTCCACGATGTCCGTGGGACATGGGCGGGATGCGTTCCCCTTGTTGCGGGCGATGACGGCCTTGAACTCGAACTGGTCGGCGAGAACGTCATGCACCATTTCGAGGAGTTCGTCGGCGTTCTGCTTGCCATTCGCCAATAGGCCAACGACGGCCCCGTTCAGCGTGTCAGGGCGCTTGGCGACCACTCCATGCGCGGGTATCGGGTCAACCGTCGGGTCGAACACTTCCAACATCGTCGTCATAGAATGTCACCTCCCTTGGCCGTGTCGGCCATTATACTACGACCGGACCACCTTCGAGACGGAGCGCGAGTTGGCCCCACCGCCCCAGAGCGGGATGACGGCAGAGAACGATCCCGCCTTGCCTCCGGCCACGATGACCGTGATTCCTTCCCAATCTGTCGTCACGCCCACAAGCTCAGCGGCATCGGTGTTGCCCGTGGGATATCCATGATCGTCCCACTCCCCGGCAGTCAGTCTGCTGCGTTCCCATAGGAACTGCGCGACCTGCTCCTTCCACCATCCTCCGGCCTTGATGTGTCCGATGGTCTCAGGCGTGAGCACGACCACGATCTCGGCGTTGCCCGGGCCGGCCACAATCAGCCCGTCCGACACGCCCTTCAGCGCCTCCTCCGGCGAACCGCCCCCGAGGTTGGACACCTGGATGGGCGAAAGGCCGGGAAACACCGTGACGGTGCTCTGGCTGGAGGCGTAGCCCCGGTCGACGTGAAGCGCCTGCCACGGGCTGGTCTCCTGGTCCTCGGCGATGCACCACGTGTACTTCCCCGCGTGTCCCAGGCTCGACTGATCGAGGTCGCCGGGCACCGCTCCGGTCACGTTCATAATGGTGAGCCGTACCGCACGCCCGATGGTCGCGTTGGCGCGATTCCCGGGTCCGAAGACCGACACGCCGGAGTTCAACCCAATCTCGTTTGCCACAGGCCCGTTGACCACCAGCAGCGGCGCCGCCCCCATCGTGCTCACCGTCACGGCGTGGAGGTTGTGGTCCGGCTCCAGCATCGCTTCCATGGTGGCGAGCACCACGGGAAAATACTCCGGGCGGCATCCCGCCATGACCGCGTTGATGGCGACCTTCTCGACCGTCACGACCCTACCGCGCACCGGCTCGGTGCCGAGTATCTCGCTCGGCGACCGTCCCACAGCGTCAAGGAACGCCCCGATCTTCTCCGCAGTCGGAGGGACGACCGGCAGACCGTCGGTCCAGCCCTGCTCGAAGTAGTATTCGATGGGATCGTCGGTCTCTTGAAGTTGGACCTTCTTGGACGCTAGTTCATACGCTGCCATGTTGATCTTCTCTATGCGTTGAGATTGTGTATTGGTACGGGATCGACCTGCTCCGCGAGTTCAAAGCCGAACACCTGCGAGTAGAAGTACAGCTCTGAGTGCAGGGCCGCCTCGATGCTCTCTGCCTTGCGGAACCCATGCTGCTCGCCCTCGAATTCCACGTAGGCCACCGGTATGCCCTTGCGCTTGACGGCCTCCACCATCGTCTCGGCCTGATCCGGCGGCACGATCTCGTCCTCAAGCCCCTGAAACAGTATCACCGGACAGGTGATGTCGTCCACGTAGTGAATGGGCGAGCGTTGAACGTATATGTCCAGCTCTTCCGGATATGGCCCGATCAGGGAGTCGAGGTACCGTGACTCGAACTTGTGCGTGTCTCTGGCCAGCGTCTCCAGGTCGCCGATCCCATAGTAGCTGGCCCCGGCCTTGAACACGTCGCGGAAAGCCAGACACGCCAGCGTCGTGTACCCTCCCGCGCTGCTCCCCCGCACGATGAGCCGGTCTCCGTCGGCGCGTCCTGAGGACACCGCGTACCTCGCGCCGTTCACGCAGTCGTCGAGGTCGACGATGCCCCAGCGCCCGTTCAGACGCCGCCTGTACTCCGTCCCGTAACCCGTGCTGCCGCCGTAGTTCACGTCGAGCACCGCGAATCCGCGGCTCGTCCAGAACTGCGTCTCCAAGTCGAGGGTCGCCGAGGTCGCCCCCGTCGGCCCGCCGTGGCTTATGACGATCATCGGCGGCCGCTCGCCGGACGGGGCCTCATAATCGGGGTTGGTTGGGGGATAGTAGAAGGCGTGGGCCGTCTGGCCGCCCTCCGTGGGGAACTCGATTTCCTCCGGCACCGAAAAATAGCTCGCGGGCACGTCCAGCGACGACGACTCCACGACGACCGTGTGCGCTCCTGTCTGCAAGTCGAGCTTCACGACCGACTTGGCCTGCGTGGGAGAACCTGAGATGAACGCTACCCAGCCGTTGCCTACCTCAAGCGCGCCACGCGCCAGGTCGGTGAACGGGAGATCGAACGGCTCAAACTCGCCCGAACGCAGGTCGAGTCGTCCGATACGCCAGAAGCCGTCCTGCGTGTAGGAGCAGATGAGTTCGTCGGCTGGCGCGAGTCCGTAATGCGAGGCCCCGAACTGCCACTGCGGCCCGGTGAACTCCGCCTCCATCGGGCAGACGTTCGTTGCGGAATCCCCACCGTCCCAGCGGTACAGGTTCCACCAGCCCGTCCGGTCGGAGACGAAGTACAGCGTGCCGTCCGGCGACCACAGCGGCTCGCCGATGGATTCGTCGCCCGCTATGAGTCGCGCGTTCTCGGCCCTGCCGTCTGCGTCCACGTCGGCCACCCACAGCTCCGTCTCGTCCCATGGCATGTTCGGGTGGTCCCACGCGAGCCAGCAGACCCGGTCGCCGTCTGGACTGACACGGGGCGCGGAATAGAAATCGTTGCCCTGGGCGATAGTCTCGATCTCGCTGCCGTCGCTGCCGATGGAGACGACGGTATTGGTCGGCTCAGTGTCGGGCTGGGAGTGGTCCTCGCACACGCACAAGATGCGATTGTGTAATTGATCGGCCTCGAGGTCGGCGTATCGCCGTCCGTCGTCGGGCGTCAGAGGAGTCGGGGCTTCGCCGGGCCGCTGTGCGTACACCCGCTGGTTGGAGTCGTTAGTGAAGTACACCACGCCGTCATGCACCGTAAAGGCCCCGCCGCCGTACTCGTGAACGCGGTTGCGGACGTTGAAGCCCGCAGGAGTCACGTCGCTCTTCTCGCCGTCGGCCGACTGCCGAACGATGACGCTCCGTCCGCCTTCCCACGGTCGAGTCTCTGTCCAGTACAGGTCGTCGCCGTCTATGGCTACCTGCGCCAGCCCGAACGACTCTGAGGCTATGGCGGTTGCAGTTATCGGTGACTTCCACGAGCCGTACGGCGCGATGCGTTTCTGCGTCATTCCATCTTCTCCGGTCGGGTAGTGCCCACCTGAGATTAAGCGACCTCCCACTTCGGCCCTTCGGGCGTGTCGGTCACGGTGTAGCCCAATTCGGCAATTTGATCCCGAAGCGTGTCGGCCCTGTTCCAGTCCTTCATGCGTCGGGCCTCCTCGCGCTCGGCGATGAGGGCTGCCGCCTCGTCAGGCAGTGTCGACGTGGTTTCGTCCCTCGTCCGCTGGACATCAGACATCTCCTCCCACACTTCCGGGCGGATGCCCTCCGAATCGTCCGGTATGCGGACGTCGCCAAGCTCGCTCATGGGGAAGTCTGAGCCGACCCGGAATACTCGCTCTTTCCCGTCGTCAACGAGCGTGACGGTTCCCTTGCCCAGAACCCTGCATGTTCGCTCCGAAAAGTCGAGTGTGAGCGCGGTGTGCTCGTCGATTCCCACCACGACCGTGCCGTCCGACAGGGCGGGGAGAAGCGTCTCTAGCCTGGCCCTTCCGATGTAGCACCGGCTCGTGTCCAGGTTCGCGCCGCCCTCCGTGTTGTTCCAGTGGGTGACGCAGGCGATCCTGAGTCCCAATGGGCCGAGCAGGTCAAGCCCAGGTATCCAGTGAGGATCGTCGCCGACCTTGTAGATCTCGTAGATCGGAACCGCCGTCTCGCCGATGGCTATGGCCGCGCTGCTGGCGAACGTCAGGCATGCGCCGAGGCGGTGACGCGCCTGTATCATGTCCCATGCGTAGGTTCCCGTCAGATGACGCACGGCGTAGCTGGGGCTCCCCGGCCCCATGAAGATGCAGTCGGCGTCGAGAAGCGGTCGCAGGATGTCCGGGTTGTTCGTGCCGAACTCCGTATCGCGCCGCCGCGCGGGAACTACGGTAACGTCGGGCTTGTAGTTCTGCAGCCTGTGCCGGATGAACTCGGAAACGCGACTCGCCACATGCGGCGAGTTCAACTCAAACCCCGCCGGGGTCTCCATGACCGCGACCTTCACCGGCTTGGGCAGCCTGTCAAACGCCGGTTCGTACAGTGCGCGACCGCTCGGCGCGGTCTCTCCCGATCCTATGAGCGTTATCAGTCCAAGCGTCGGCATGGTGACTCCCTTGATCGGTAGCACATCGTACCATACGCCGCTCCTACCCGAAGCAGATCTGAACCATGCACGAACCGAACGGGAGCCCACCCACCGTCATTCCCGCGAAAGAACGTCACCCCGTACAGCGATACGGGGCGGGAATCTGAAGGCGCGAGGTATTTCTCTCACCGACTCTGAACGCTTGCGGTGGTTGCTGACGATTTACCGACCGTGCGAGGGACCACTCCAAATACGCCGTTCAGTCGCCGGTTGTTCCGGGCGCCGCGGAAACATGGAACTGAAGCCCCAGTGAGCGCACCACCTTGAGCACGGTGGCGAACTCCGGGTTACCGTTGGGAGACAGCGACTTGTAGAGACTCTCCCTGCCCAAACCGGAATCTCGCGCCACTGTAGACATTCTCCTGGCGCGGGCAATGTCTCCAAGAGCGGCCACAATCAAACTCAGGTCACCCTCCTCTAGGGCTACATTCAGGTAGGCGGCCATGTCTTCCTCAGTCTCCAGATGCTCCGCCGGGTCCCAGGGCCGTGTCTGTGTCTTTGCCATTGCCACTTCCTCCTATAGTCCCCTGGCCAGTTCCAACGCCCTTTGAATGTCCCGCGACTGGCTGTCCTTGTCGCCTCCCGCCAGGAGGACAACCAGAGTCCGGCCTAGTTGTGCGAAGTACACCCGGTAGCCCGGCCCATAGTCAATGCGAATCTCTGAAACTCCTTCGCCTACCGGCCGCACGTCTCCGGGATTACCGAGGGACAGCCGGCGGATGCGGTTGTCGATGCGCACCCGCGCCTGTCGGTCACGAAGCCGTCTGAACCAACGAGCGTAAACCTCGGTCTGGCGAACTTCAACCACTACGGTATTGTATTCCACAGGATACTACAAAACAAGAGGGGAGACTGTAGGCTGTGTCTGTACTCGCACGCCGTCCCCTCCAACATTCCCGCAGAATCTCCGCCAAGGCAAACCTGCCCCCCCTCACACAACTTCCGGCTTGCCGTCCTGCATCCTGAGGTATTCGAGAAACCGCGTTTCGAGCTCCGGCTTGGTGAGGAAGACGCCCCGTCGAGCGGTCGTGATGGTGGTGCTCTCGCGCTGCTCGACGCCGCGCTGGATCATGCAGAAGTGGGCGGCCTGCACCACGGCGATGACGCCCAGCGGTTCGAGGTGATCGTCGATCGCCCTCGCGATCTGCTGCGTCATCCGCTCCTGGATCTGCAGCCGCCTCGCGAACAGCGTGACCACCCTGGAAATCTTGGAGAGGCCGGTCACGATGCGACTCTCCGGGTTCGGGATGTACGCGACGTGCGCCGTCCCCCTGAAGGGGGCCATGTGGTGCTCGCACGTGGACGTGAAGTGGATGTTGTCCACGATTATCATGTCGTCGGACCCGACGGGGTAGTCGTCGCCGTCCATCTCGAAGATCACCCGCAGGTGGTCTTCGGGACTCGCCGACGTTCCCTGCGTGTAGGTCAGCAGGGCCTCCGCCCATCGCTCAGGGGTGCGGAGTAGTCCCTTTCGTTCGGGGTTCTCGCCGAGCAGACTAAGGACCTCCCTGAGGTGCGGCACGAGCCGCCGGACTCGTTCCTCCTTGGGGAGACCGTTCACACCGCTGGCGGTTTCAGATTGCAGGTCGTCGGTAGTAGTGTTCGTCATTGTCACTCTCTATAGGCTGCGTAGCTCGAGGGCGTTTCCCACAGGCGCACCTCCTTGACATTGATCCCCATGTCTCGCGCCTGCCCATATATCAACTTGGAGATATTCTCCGCGGTCGGGTTCTCGTCGATGAGGTACAGCGGTTCTCCCAGCTTCTGCAGCTCGGGGACCGCTTCGTCCTTGCGGTTGAGGATCATTCTGTGGTCGAGGTTCTCGTCGATCCATCCCTTGACGGCATCGCGAATGTCTGAAAAGTCCATTACAACGCCCAGTTCGTCCAACTCCTCGGCCTCGACGTTGATCTCGACGAGACCGTTATGGCCGTGCAGGTGGCGGCACTTCCCCTTGTGGCCGATCAGCCGGTGGCCGTAGCAGAAGGCGATGGTCTTGGTGACGCTGTACGTTGGCATGTGATTGGCTCCGTCAGTCCACGCCCGGCCCTGCCAGGTGCCGTCCCGAATCGACGCGTATCACCTGCCCCGTAATCGACTCGCTCGAAAGCAGGCTCACAATGATCTCCGCCATGTCGTCCGGCGAGGACTCCCGCTTCAGCGGCGTCTTGTCCAGCACGTCGCGCTGCCACGACGACTCGCTGATCTCCGGCGGACGCATCGTCGGCCCCGGCGCGATGGCGTTCACGAGAATCCCCGCGTCCGCGAGTTCCACCGCGAACCCTCTGGTCATGAAGTCGATGGCGGCCTTCGCCGTCAGGTAGGGCAGGTAGTTCTTATACGGCGTCTCCCACGCCGCCCAGTCGCTGAACTGCACGATGTGTCCCCTGGTCGGCCCATCGTTCTCCATCATCACCCGTGCGGCGTGTACGTTCAGCAGGTAGTTTCCCTTGGCGAATGACATTGAAGCGTCCCAAGCAGCACCGTCCAGCGTCTCGAACGGGTTGCGCGGGAACCCGGACGCAAGATTCACCACGAACGACAGGTCGCCGAGGCTGTCTTTAGCCGTCCGCACGATGCGCTTCACGTCGTCCTCATCGCTCAGGTCGCCGCCGATCAGGGCCGTACGCTCCGTTATCCCACCGACCTCGCGCTCCAGCCGCTCGGCCTCTTGCCGAGAAGAGCGGTACACGATTGCGAGATTGACGCCCTCCTTCACCAGCCTGTGGGCAATGACCCCACCGACGCGCTTCGTGCCTACCAGTATTGCTCCCCGCCCTCGTAGCGTGAGCACTGCGACCTCCCTTTCTTCGTCTCCGTTCATATTAGCCTATAGGGGTATCGGCGAGAAACCGTGTCCATTGGGAGACGAAGTGCAGGCTCTGCACTTCGGTTCAAGCCCATCTACCGTCAATTGGTTTGAATCTGACGCTGCAACCCACACATCGTCATTCCCGCGAAGGCGGGAATCCACGAACCTTGCCCGCGGGCTCCCCGCCCTTTGCAGTGAATCCCTATTCACCGTGCTGGACTCCCGCCTACGCGGGAGTGACGTGAAGCTGGGTCGATTCCCGCATACGCCTAAAGTAGAAGACCGTCCCTGCACTTATCTCCCGACTCGCCTATCGCAACGCGTTAAAGAAGGTTAATCGTGCCTTAACTCTCCGTTAACCCGACGAGTTGGCTGAGCAAGATAGAGTTTTCCGTTGGAAGAATCTTCAGAGATCAAAAACCAAGGGATTCCAAGGAGGAATTACGAAAATGTCATCCGTAGGTAGATTGTTTGGGCGCGGGAGTGTGATTGGTCTCTTGCTATTGATGATGTCCACGCTGTTGATTGCGTGTTCCGGGGACGATGAGGAAGAGACCACATCGCCCGCGCCCGCCCCTGCCGCAAGCACTTCTCAGTCGCCAGCCCCGGCTCCTGCGCAAGAGCCCGTCAACCTGAGCGGCACAATTGAAATTGACGGATCGAGCACGGTCTTCCCTATTAGCGAGGCTGTCGCCGAGGAGTTCAACAAGGTCCACCGCAACGTCCGCGTAAATGTCGGCGTGTCGGGCACGGGCGGCGGCTTCAAGCGGTTCACGGTCGGCGAGACCGATATCTCCGACGCCTCTCGCGGCATCAAGGACTCCGAGAAAGAGGCAGCGGCCTCCAACGGCGTAGAATACTACGAGCTTCGCGTGGGCACGGACGGCCTCTCGGTCATGGTCTCGACGCAGAACGACTTCCTCGACTGCCTGACGGTTGGAGAGTTGAAGATGATCTGGGACACCGGTTCAGAGGTCAACAACTGGAACCAGGTCCGCTCCGGCTTCCCTGACCGACCGCTCAGGCTGTACGGCCCAGACACCGACTCCGGCACGTTCGACTTCTTCACGGAGGAGATCAACGGAGAGGCGCAGGTGAGCCGCGCCGACTACACGGCGAGCGCCGACGACAATGTTCTCGTGCAGGGCATCAGCGGCGACCGCAACGCGCTTGGCTACTTCGGCTACGCCTACTACGCGGAGAACGCCGACAAGCTGAAGCTGGTGGCCGTGGACAACGGCGACGGCTGTGTGACCCCGACGCCGGACACCATCCTTTCGGGCGAGTACAAGCCCCTCACCCGCCCGCTCTTCATCTACGTAAACAAGGAGAGTCTCGAGCGTCCTGAGGTCAAGACCTTCGTCGAGTTCTACATGGAGCGGGGTGAGGAGTTGACCCGCGAAGTCGGTTACGTGCCGGTTTCGTCCGACGCTTACATGGACAATCTCAAGATGGTCCAGGGAAACTAGACAGACAGCTGTCACAGAGGGCCCTGGACTATTGACAGGGTCCGTATTACGGAGTATTCATACCGGGGCGGAGGAGTCACCCTCCGCCCCGAAGTGCAAGAAGACTGGAAGGGGATTACTTGAGTTTAGAGTCCGCGGCTCAGAGCAGCCCTGAATCGCCCTCCGACGTCTTGAAGTCGGCGGGAAGCGAGTACCGCGCGCTCTTCAAGCGCAACAAGAGGACGTGGGAAGGCACGCTCGTCAAGCACCTGGTGTTCGTGTGCGCGATCCTCTCCATCCTGACCACGGTCGCCATCCTTCTTTCTCTGGTCATCCAGTCGTGGGGGTTCTTCTCGCAGATCCCGGTATGGGAGTTCCTGGGAGAGGCCCGGTGGTCGCCGATCCTGAAGCCGAGGTCGTATGGCGTCCTCCCGCTGGTTGGGGGAACGATGCTGGTAACGTTCCTGGGCGCGGCCGTGGCGATCCCGGTCGGACTCGCCGCCGCCACCTATCTGTCCGAGTACGCCCACGACAGGGTCAGGCGCGCCATCAAGCCGATACTCGAAGTGCTGGCGGGCATCCCGACCGTCGTGTACGGCTACTTCGCGCTAACCTTCGTCACCCCCCAGCTCCAGCGCATCTTCCCCGATATGTTGGTCTTCAACGCACTCAGCGCCGGACTGGTTATGGGCATCATGATCCTCCCGATGGTCTCCTCGCTGAGCGAGGACGCCATGCTCGCGGTGCCGAACTCGCTCCGACAGGCGGCATACGCACTGGGCGCAACCCGCTTCGAGGTGTCGACCAAGATCGTCATTCCGGCTGCCCTGTCGGGCATCATGGCCGCCTTCATCATCGGCCTGTCTCGCGCGATCGGGGAGACGATGCTCGTCACCATCGCCGCAGGCGCCACCCCGAAGCTCACCATCAACCCACTCGAGAGTATCCAGACCATGACCGCCTACATCGTTCAGTTGAGCCTGGGCGAGACGCCTCACGGTTCTCTTGAGTTCAACACGATCTTCGCCGTTGGACTGTTGTTATTCCTCATGACGCTCGTCATGAACGTCATGGGTTATGCCATAGTCCGGAAATGGGGGCTCAAGTACGAATGATTCCCAGGACCGAGCGGTTCCATCCGAATCTTGAGACCCGCAAGCTCAAGGGCGCGATTGCCTATGTCGTCCTCGTCGCTGCGGTCGCGGTCGGCATCATTGGGCTCGGCGTCTTGCTCCTACAGGTATTCTTTCAGGGTGTCGACTGGCTCCGACCCGAGCTCATCTTCAACTTCCCTTCCCGCTTTCCTGAGCAGGCTGGCCTCAAGGCCGCTTTGTTCGGGACGCTCTGGCTTATGGGGCTGACAGCCCTGTTTTGCGTTCCCGTCGGTATCGGGGCCGCAATCTACCTGGAAGAGTACGCCCCGGAGAACCGCCTGACCCAGTTCATCGAGATCAACATCGCGAACCTGGCGGGCGTTCCTTCCATCGTCTACGGCCTGTTGGGGTTGGCGCTGTTCGTTCACGGGTACACGTTCGAGTACGGCAGTACCCAGATCGAGTTCAATCTCGGTCGGAGCGTCCTGGCCGGGGCGCTGACGATGTCGCTGCTCGTCCTGCCCATCGTCATTCTGGCGTCGCGGGAGGCGATCAAGGCGGTGCCTGATACCTACCGGCAGGCCTCGTTTGCCCTCGGAGCGACCAAGTGGGAGACCATCCGCGGCGTGGTGCTCCCCTCGGCCTTCCCGGGGATGCTGACGGGCATCATCCTGGCGATGTCGCGCGCGGTCGGCGAGACGGCCCCCGTGATCGCCATCAGCGCGCTGGTCTACCTGACCTTCATCCCGCAGGGCCCCCTCGATAGATTTACCGTTCTCCCCATACAGATTTACAACTGGATCTCCCGTCCACAGGCGGACTTTCAGGGCCTCGCAGCGGGTGGTATAGTGGTCCTGCTTATAGTGCTGCTCTCCATGAACGCCCTCGCCGTCTACCTGCGGAACAAGTTCCAGAGTCGCTCCATCGAGTGACAAGCTCTTCCGCAGTCAGCGAGGAATCATGCAAGGTCAGACTACGAAACGCCCGGAAAACATCGTCCCGTCTCAATTGACAGTCAAGCAGCCGGAAACCGCTGGCGAGATTCAGACTGATGTCGTCCTCGACGTGCAGTCGCTTGAGGTGTTCTACGGTTCCTTCCGAGCCGTGAAAGACGTGTTCATGTCAGTCCAGTCGAACAAGGTCACGGCGTTCATCGGGCCGTCCGGCTGCGGCAAGAGCACCGTCCTCCGCTGCTTCAACCGCATGAACGACCTCATTCGCAGCGCGCGCGTCGGCGGCACAATCCTCTTCCGGGACGTAGACCTCTACGGCCCCAGCATCGACCCGACCGAGATGCGTTCCCGCATCGGCATGGTCTTCCAGAAGCCCAACCCCTTCCCGAAGTCCATCTACGAGAACGTCGCCTTTGGACTCAGGGTCAACGGCTACACCGGCAACTACTCCGAAGCGGTCGAACGTTCCCTCCGTCGCGCCGCGCTATGGGACGAGGTCAAGGATCGGTTGAAGGAGAACGCGTTGGAGCTGTCCGGCGGACAGCAGCAGCGACTGTGCATCGCCCGCGCCCTCGCGCCCGAGCCGGAGGTGCTCCTCATGGACGAGCCGGCATCTGCCCTCGACCCGATCTCGACCCAGGCTATCGAGGACCTCATCAAGGAACTCGTCAACGACGTGTCCATCATCATCGTCACCCACAACATGCAGCAGGCCGCGCGCGTCTCCGACGAGACGGCCTTCTTCATGGTCGACCCGGACGACCGCGCAGGTTACATGGTCGAGTTCGGCAAGACCACAAACATCTTCACCAACCCGGACGACGAGCGGACAGAGGCGTACATAACGGGCAGGTTCAGTTAGGGGGAGTCATCATGCCCCGAAATGAGTTCGGACGCGATCTTCGGTTTCTCCAGGAGGAACTGCTGGCCGTGGGCAGTATGGTCGAGAAGGCCATCGCCAACTCGGTCGACGCTCTCAAAACGCGTGATCTCGACCTCTCCCGCCAGGTTGTTCAGGACGACGCGATAATCGACGCCCGCCGGCACGACATTGAGGAGCGCTGCGTCAACCTCATCGCCAGGCAACAACCCATGGCGACCGACCTGCGGACGATCATCGCGATCCTGCACATCGTCGGCGAGCTTGAGCGCATGGGCGACTACGCGAGCGGAATCGCCAAGATCAGCCTCGCTATGGGAAACGAACCTCCCATCAAACCGCTTATCGATATCCCCCGTATGGCCGACAAGGCGTCTCAAATGCTCCGAAGGAGCCTCGATTCCCTCGTCGGCAGGGACATCGTTGCAGCGGAAGGCATCAGGGCCGATGACGACGAGGTGGACGCCCTCTACGACCAGATCTACCGCGAGCTGCTCACCTTCATGCTCGAAGACCCTCGGACCATCACGCGAGCCACGTACCTACTGTGGGTCGCCCACGACCTCGAACGGATCGCCGACCGAGCGACCAACATCGCCAAGCGTGTCATCTACCTCGTCACGGGCGAGCACGTGGCGACCAAGAACCTCACATCGGCTGGCCTGTAGCATCCATGAGCGGTTCGTTGACCCGTCGCGCAGTCGCGGAGTGCATCGGCACTTTCGGGCTGGTCTTCATCGCTGCCGGGGCTGCTATGGCCGATGAACTTTCCAACGGGGGACTTGGCCTCGTAGGCAATGCCCTCGCATCCGGCCTGATTGTCTCCGCCATGATCTATGCCACCGGCCACATATCCGGCGCGCACATCAACCCAGCCGTGACCCTCGGTTTCGCGTTCGTACGTCGCATCTCTCTCCGTGACGCCGGGATTTACTGGGCCGCCCAGATGATCGGAGCAATAGCTGCCGCGGCACTACTTCGCCTGCTCCTGGGCAAGGTCGGCATCATGGGCGGACACGCCATCACCATCGACCCGGCAAAGGCCGTCGGCGTCGAGATCGTTCTCACCTTCCTCCTCATGTTCGTCATCATGGCGGTCGCCACCGACAAACGCGCGGTCGGACGCGCCGCCGCCATCGCCATCGGGGCGACCGTCACGTTCGACATCATGGTGGGAGGCCCCCTCACCGGCGGCTCGATGAACCCCGCGCGGACGACCGGCCCGGCGATTCTGGCGGCCAACTGGCAAGACCTGTGGGTCTACTGGGTAGGCCCGCCCATCGGGGCAGCCATCGCCGCGTTCCTCTACACGTGGCTGAACGACGCGAAGGGGGATAAGGAAACCACTGCCAATGAGTCCTGAGAACCGGGAAAAAAGATACCTGTTCGTATGCGTCCACAACTCCGGGCGAAGCCAGATGGCTGAGGCCTTCACCCGCCACCTGTCGAACGGCACCGTCGAGGCCGAGTCGGCAGGCACGGAACCCTCCCAAGACGTCAACCCCGTAGTCGTCGAGGCCATGGCGGAGATCGGCATCGACCTCGGCGGCCACTACCCCAAGGTCATATCGCAGGACATGGTCGACCGTGCCGACTCCGTGTTCACCATGGGCTGCTCGATATACGAGAGTTGCCCCGCCGTATTTCTCCCCTCGGAAGACTGGGGCCTCGAAGACCCCGCAGGCAAGAGTATCAAGCCCGTCCGCCGCATCCGCGACCAGATCGAGGCGAGAGTGCGCGATCTGCTGGCGAGTGCCCCATCGAGATAAACGAACTTTGCACAACCGTCATACCGGCGAAGGCCGGTATCCAGAGGAGTCGGGTCACGGGTGCAGTGCTCCGTCCTACCCGATGCTCTTGTACGCCCTTACCCTCCCCCAAACACTCCCAGCCTCGTCGCCTCCCGAATCGCCGCCTCCACGTCCACCACGAGCGGACCGTTGTCTCTCAGCGTTACTTCGGCCGACTGTTCCTCCCCGACGCTCAACGCCCGCTCCCCGTCGAGGGCAATAGTGCATGGCCGCATCTCAATCCTAACAGGCGCTTCCACATCCATAGCTTTCCACTCTGACACCGGCACGGTCGTCACCATGCCCGGCGCGATCGGCGCATCCACCGTATCGCCGCCCTGACCTATGGTGACGTGAACTGCCGCCTGCTCACCACCGCCCGACGGACTAAGACGCGCTCCTATCGCCGATAGTCCGATGGCGTCGGCATCCGTACGGGCCAGGAACAGCTCCGATATCGTGTCGATGTCCCACAGCGCTCGCGCTCCGATGAACCTGTGGGTGCTAACCGCAACGTCCACGAGGGCAAGGTCCCGCACCTCCCCATCGATGGACACTTCCAGCGCCGTCGACCGTCGCGTGACGCCCTCCGTGTCTACCGCACCTGATGCCACCACTCCGGCGGCGATTCCCGCCACGGTGCCTTCCAACATCTGTGGAAAGACGTTGTTGGTGCCCGTCGATATCGGAACGAGCGGAACATCACCCGCTCCCTTGGCAACCGCGCGGTTCGTCCCATCTCCTCCCAGGGTGATAATGCAGCCCACGCCCTGGCCTCGCATCGCCTCGGCTGAGCGGGTCGAGTCGATCTCCTTGTTCGTCACGAGGATGTCAACAAACTCGATAGAGACGTTATTGGCGCTGCCGTCCAGGCTCCCGTGACCGAGCCCGTCCATGTCGGGCATGAAGACTACTCGGCGCACTCCCACCGACTCAATGCCCGCAAGCACCCTGCGGAGGATGTTCACCTTCTCCTGGTTGGTGACGAACCGCCCCTGGGCCACGAGCCGCCGGATGTCCTTGCCCGCCGCCGGATTCGCGATGATCCCAACTGCGGGAGTCCGGCTACTCGCCATCGTTCCAGCGCCCAATCTCTTCGACCGCGCGCGCGATTCTGCTACGCAGTTCTGTGGACGACTCCGGGGTCCACTCGTACACGCCGCGCCCCGTCTTCAGACCGAAATCGCCGCGCTCGACCATTCGCACAATCGCGGGCGGCACCTCGGTGGACGACTCGATATCCGACATGAGCTGCTCGCAGATCGCGTGCCACACATCCGCTCCCGCGGCGTCGAACACCTCGAACGGCCCTGCCACGCCGAGCCTGCGACCAAGACCGCTCCTGACCACCGTGTCGATGTCCTCCGGTCGCGCGACGCCGTCCTCCACGAGCGCGAAGCACTCGCGCAGGAGGGCCGCCTGCAGCCGGTTGGCGATGAACCCCAGCGCCTCCTTCTCCAGCATGACCGGCTTCTTGCCCTGGGAAACGACGAGGTCGCGCACCGTTTCGACTGTTTCAGGCGAGGTGTCGCGCCCTCCGACCACCTCCACCAGCGGGACGACGTGCGGCGGATTGAAGTAGTGCATCACGACCACCCGCTCCGGGTTCTTCGTGGCCTCGGCAATCTGGGAGGGCAAGTATGTCGACGTGTTGCTGGCGAGGATGGTGTCCTCCCTGCAGATGCTCTCCAACTCCCTGAACAGGGCCAGTTTCACTTCCAGGTTCTCAATAATCGCCTCGACGACGAGGTCCGCGTCCTCGACCGCCGTTCGCAGGTCGCCCGTGAATGTGATTCGGGATGCAACGCCGTCCCACTCATCGGACCTTCCCAGCATTTCGAGGTTCTGCCGGATGCGTTCCCGCGCATCGGTCAGGCGCTCCTCGCTCACGTCGTTCAACGCAACCCGGCGCCCTGAGACCGCGAACTCCTGAGCAATGCTGTGGCCCATCAGCCCCGCCCCGACGACCGCCACGGTCCGTATGTTCTTCGTGCTCATAGCAGCCCCTTCGTATTCACTAAGTCGGGTAGGAGAGACATGCTCAAATGCGCTCCGCTGACGATGGCGGCAACCCGCTTCCCATGAACCTCGTCCCGGTGATCGGCCATCGCCGCAATGGGAGTGGCAGCCGACGGCTCTGCCAGCACCTGCTCCAGTTCCATAAGGCTCTTCACGGCGGGGAGAATATCCGACTCCGACACCGTCCACACCTCGTCGACCAGGCCGACAAGCTCCTCCACGATCTTGGGTATCGGAATGCGCACGGCCAGCCCGTCCGCAAGCGTATCGACCGGCGCCGACTCGTCCCAAGCCTGTCCCAGAAGCGCCTGCGCCATGGAGGGCGCTCCGTCGGCCACGACCGCGACGATCTTGGTGGCCGGACTTCGCCGCTTCATCTCCTGGGCAATACCCTTGATGAGCGATCCGTTTCCCAGCGGCACAACCACCATGTCCCAGGGCTCCGGGTCGCGCAGTAGCTCCGTCGCGATGGTGCCCGCTCCCGTCGCCATCTCTTCGATGACGCCGTCCTCCCAGAAGACCCCGCCGGCCTCTCGGGCCTTCGCCTTCGCATACCCCTTTGCCACGTCGAAATCGTTGCCGTGTATCTCCACCGTCCCGCCCAGGAGCCGGATCCTCTCCAGCTTGGACGGTGTCGCCCCTTCGGGCGCAACGACGGTCACGGGTATGCCGTACCGTGCGCAGGCGCAGACGATTGCCAGACCATAGTTCCCCGCCGATGCGACGAACACGCCCGCCTCAGGAACATCCGATGCCAGCGCTCCGGCTGTCGTGACCGCACCCCGCAGCTTGAACGAGCCTATAGGAGTGCAGTCCTCACGCTTGAGCCAAACATCGGCGTCGAGCCGCTCGCCAATCGCATGCGCCTGCAGCAGCGGCGTCGGCGTCCACGGCTCGGCCTCGAGGAGCCTAGCTGCGAATTCGATGCTGGTTGTATCGGTCAAGGAGTCGGGCACGTGCGGAGTCCGGTAGCTGAGGTTTCTAAGTCGGCGGAATTATATCACCGCGCGCCGAGGGGAGAGGGGAGTGAAGCCGCAACTGTTCAGCCTTCGTGAGATCCCTCTCGACGCATACACAGCCACCGTCATACCCGCGAAAGCGGGTATCCACAGGGGATAGGGTTTCCCCCTCATCAACTCTGAACACTCTCGACGCCAAAGAGGGATTGACAACTATATCGAATAACGATATATTATATAGCGATACATTTGGAACAATCAGAATTGTCACACGAAAGGAGGTGTTTGGCAATGACGAATCGAAGCCCAGGGGACATGCTTCCTCTCCCGGTCTCGCAACTTCACATCCTGATGGTATTGGCCACCGGGGACAAGCACGGTTACGCGATTATGCAAGAGGTCGAGGTCTTGACCGACGGGGCGGTCACGATGGGCCCGGGTACGCTCTACGGGACCGTCAAGAAGATGCTGAATGCCGGGCTGGTCGAGGAGAGCGACGAACGGCCTGACCCTGAACTGGACGATGAACGTCGCCGCTACTACCGGATCACTGGTCTGGGTGGGCGAGTCCTCTACGCTGAGGTCAGCCGGATGGAGCAGCTCGCTCGCACTGCCAGGGCGAGACAGGCCCTTGCCATGCGAAGGCCGGGTGTCTGAGGTGCTCTCCGAAAGGGTGTACCGCCGGCTGCTCGTGGTGTATCCACGGGAACACCGACGCGAATACGGTGAGCTGATGTTCCAGCTGTTTCGCGACCGGATGCGTCGAGATGGTGGCGGCTTCCGAGGGCTGCTTGTATGGATGCAGATGATCTTCGACCTCGTGGGAGCCGCGTTCAAAGAACACAAGGAAGGAGTTGAGATGAGAAAACTAACGGGTATCGGGATTGGGTTGGCGGTCGTGCTGGCAGCTGTCGGCATAGGAACGAGTGTCCTCTTGGCTAATTCGGACGACGGGCTGGGGTTCTCTGTAGTATGGCTTCCGGCAGACGGCAGTACTATGGAAGAGCCGGAGGTTTCTGTGGTCAGGAATGGAGAAGAGCCGGAGTTCTCTGTAGTATGGCTTCCGGCAGAGGGCAGCACTATGGAAGAGCCGGAGGTCTCTGTGGACTGGAATGAGGCAGGCGGTGGCACTGTAACTGTAACGGAATAAGTCTGATCGCCCAAGAGACGGCAGACCGTATTTTGCACGCTCTCGACCACGAGAGCGTGCAGCAAGCCTACGCCCCGAACTGGTAGCTAAGCGGATCGTCCTCGAATTCGAGGCCGCTCAGGGCTTCCTGGGCGGCCTCTTCTATTGAGGCATCGCCGTCATTGAGGTGCTGCTGGAGCACGTTCTTCGCCATCGCGCCCCCTATCATCCCAATCGATTTGATCGAGGCCAAGCGCACCTCCGAATCGTCGTCGCTGAGAAGTCGCACGAGGCGTGGAACCAACCCCTCTTCGCCGAGAAGTCCGCACGCCGTAGCCGCTTCGTACCGGATTGCCGCCTGGGGATTTGACGTCTCGTCGACGACCGTTGGCAGCCAGTCGGCGTTCGAGCTTTGTCCCATCCCATAGATCGCGCTCTGGACTAGCGTCGGATTGTCGGATTCATACGCGTCCCAGACCGCGCTGTTCGTCTCTGACGTATTGAAGCTGGCCACCGCCTCCAACGCCCGCCGCCGAACGTCGACATCCTCCGTCGGGCTGTTGACCGCCGCCAGAAGCGCGGATCGTACCCTGTCACAATCTTTGGCGAGCAGCTTGCCGTTCTGCGCCATCATCGAAAAGTTCTTCAGCGTCATGGCGGCCGCCGCCCGAACCTCAGGGTATGGGTCATCTTCCAGCAGCTTGACAAGTGGACGGATCATCGCCCGGTCCTCCGTCTCCCAGAGACCCCGCGCAGCCTTCTCCCGTATCGCATCGTCGTCGTCCGACAGACACGACTTGAATATCGAGCTGAAGTCGAACTCCACGTTGTCGTCGGCCAGCTCGACGAGTTTCCGAACGACCTCGCGCCTACGCTCTACCGGTAGCCCAGGCCATACGGTCTTGAGCTCCGCCAGGCCTTCCGTGGGCAGGTCGGAAAGCTGCAGGAGGCCCGAATACGTCACGGGCTTTTCCACGTCGGTCAGGTCGGTTAGGAGATCGGGGAGCGTCACTGCGATGTGATTCCGTCGAGGTAGTTGATCAGTGTAACGGGGCGAATGTGTTGTGCGATAGCAGGCACGGAAAGTAATCGAGTCTCGCAACGTTTGTCAAGGTTGAGTGCAAGTGAGATACTGCGCTTTGCGAGGGCGATTTTCCGCCGCCATCAACACTCCCCCTATGAGGTCTGCCCGTGACGCCTAGAGTCAAGCGCATGTCCGCCGTCGAGGTCATGGACGCCCTCAGCCCCGAGTACGGTCCCTTCCACTGGGAACCTCGCTACGATCCCGCCTCCGAGCTCGTCTACACCATCCTCTCGCAGCACACCTCGGACATCAACTCCGAGCGCGCCTTCGACAACCTCATGGACACGTTCGGCACCCTGGAGGCCATCGCGGCGGCGGATGTTGCCGACATCGAGAGTGCGATCAGGCGCGCCGGCCTCTTCCGCGTCAAAGCGCCCCGCATCAAGCAGGTGCTGAATGACGTCCACGACGAGGTCGGCTCCTTCGACCTTTCGTTCCTCGCCGAGATGCCCCTGGACGAGGCGAAGGACTGGCTCAAGCGCTTCAACGGCATCGGCCCCAAGACCGCGGCCATCATCCTCTGCTTCTCCCTTGGCCTCCCCGCCATGCCGGTCGATACGCACATCTACCGAGTCGCTCGACGGCTCGGCCTCATCGGCCCGAAGGTCTCAGCCGACCAGGCCCACGACATCCTCGAGCCCATGGTCGCCCCCGAAGACGTCTTCGCCTTCCACCTCTACCTCATCAACCACGGTCGCAAGGTCTGCAAGGCGATCCGCCCCCGCTGCGATTCCTGCGTCCTCGCCGCACGCTGCCCCTCGCGCGGCATCGAACGCGGCTAGGAAGTGGCAGATTTCCCCCTCTCCCGTCGCGGGCTGACAGGGGTAGGCAAAAGAAGTTATAGCTATGTTCCGGGCCCTACCTGTCTGTCATTCCGAGCGAAGCGAGGAATCTAAAATGCTGTGCCATCGTCATGGATGTTTCAGAGTGCAGGGCTCGGTTTGAAGGGCGAACATTTTAGATTCCTCACTCCGCTTCGCTACATTCGGAATGACAGTGATGGGGCTATAACTCGCAAGTATGGAACACCAAATGCCTACCCCCTCTCCCGTTCGCGGGAGAGGGTTGGGGTGAGGGTGAAAGGCCCCCTTATCCCTCTGGTCCCTCCGGCCAGTCGACCCCCAGCTCCCGCACGGCGTTCCGCCAGAATATGTCCTCGATCTGATCGCGTGAAAGCTCTGCAATCGCCGCCGCCTGTTTCATCGCGAGGAGCTGTTCGTACAGGCAGATGACGGGCCGGTAGTCCGAGTGGTCGAAGTGCAGATACGGCACCTTGTCGGTTTCCAGCATCTGGTGCGTCTTGCCGAAAGCCGTGTACGAGCCGTGGAAGGAGACAGACTCGATGCCGTCCGTGCCGTAGAAGATGCGCCGGTGGTCCTCCTCGCGGAACAGCGTGATGAACGGGCGGACGTCGGTCACGGCGGACGTGTCGTACCAGATGTTCGGCATCGCCTTGAGGCGGCCTATCCCCCGCTCCATCTGCCAGTAGACGAACGACCGCGCGCAGTGTGCGAGAATCCACCGGATCCCCGGATAGCGCTTGGTCGTGTACTCCTCGAGGTCCCGCAGATTCTGTTCGTCGCCGCCCCCGGCGCGGGACAGGTGCATCGTCACCCACAGTCCCAGTTCGCTGGCGACCTCCATCTGCTCGTGCGGCAGGAACTCGTGGATGCGGCAGTCCTTCATGTCCCCCGTCACGGAGTACATGCGGTACACCTTCAGCCCCACGAAGCCCCGCTCCTTGACGTCACGCTCGATCTCTTCCGGGCTGTCGCTCGGCATCGTCAGCCGGTTCCGGCGCGAGAGGGGATCGGACTGCATCTCCCGGTGCATGAACGTGTTGTGGCCGTACACGTCCGTGCCCGTAGCAGGCCTCCCCAGCATGAGGAAATGTGTCTCTCGTCCAGGCAATACCAGGTTGTGCCACGCCTTCGCCGTCGCGAAGTCGGTGTCGGGATACAGGTCCCGGTACTTGCTGTCCTCGGCGATGAGGCTGTTGTCGAGCATGTGCATGTGGCAGTCGTAGACCCGCTGCGGCACCCAGTCCTCCAGCTCCGATTCCCAGATCTCCTTGTCATCGTCTCGGTAGTCGATATGTTCCTTGGTAAGCATGTGCCCCCCTGCCTATGGACGCCGGCAGTTCCGAAGATCTAAATGGTTCTTGGCATGACAGCGCAATAATCCCTGAAATGCCCGCACATAGCAACAACCGCGCAACTGGCATTCACGTGAAGATGCCACTCGCCCCTACCGTCCATGAATTACAGACCGTCACATTCCGTCATTCCCGCGTACGCGGGAATCCAAGACTCCACTCTGTGGTGAATCCCTCAGGTCGACGCCGCAGGCTTCCGACTCAGTGCGCCGCCAATGCGCCGGAACATATTCGGAATGCTCTCATTGAATATGCTGTACACCACCGGCACCACGATGAGCGTGAGCCCTGTCGAGCTCATCAGCCCCCCGATAACCACGGTCGCCAACTCTGCGCTGATGATCCCCCCTTCGTCCGATGAAGCCGCTGCTAACGGCAGCAGCGCGAAGCTCGTCGTCAGGGCGGTCATGAGAATTGGACGCAGCCGCACTCGTCCGCCGTTGATGAGGGCGTCGTAGACCGACATTCCCTTCTCCCGAAGCTGCTCGACGAAGGCGATCAGCACGATGGCGTTCGTCACCACGATTCCGATCAGCAGCAGGATGCCCATCATGGCGGGCAGGCCCAGCGACCTGTCGGTTATGACCAGCGCGGCCAGAGCGCCGATCAGCGCGAAGGGTAGGGTGGTGACGATGACGATGGGGTTCCTCAGGGACCCAAGGCTCGTCACCATGACCAGGTATACCAGTACGATTCCAACGGCCATCGAGATGAAGATGGCCTGGAACCCCTCGGCGATGTCCGCGAACAGCCCGCCGCTTGTGATTGACACGCCCGGAGGCAGCGCTATCGCGGCTATCTTCTCGTCGATCAGACTCCCGACCTGCTGTGCATCCTCGGCTACGATGTCACCCGTGATGGTGGCCGACCGAATGCCGTCCGTCCGGCTGATCGTCACCGGGCCTTCCCTCACGACCACTTCCGCCAGGCTCCCGAGTGGAGCCGAGCCGAGCGGTCCCGTAATAGTGAGACTCTCAACCGCCGCTATCCCGCCTAACATTGCCCTGCGGTCGCCCGACAACACCACGTCGGTAACCGTATCGTTGATGGTTATTCGGGTGACCGTCTCGCCGATGAGGTACTGGCTCAGCTGCAGGCCGACTTGCCTCGTGCTCAAGCCGATGCTCGCCGCCTTCCCCGGGTCGACCAGAATGGATGCCTCATCGCGCGCCTCCGCAACGTTGTTCTCGATGTTGATGACCCCATCCAGTTCGCTGAACGAGGTCGTCAGTTGCTCGGAGACCGCGACGATATCGTCGTAGTTCGATCCCGTGATTCTGACATCGAGACCGGAGGTCGGGGGGCCGCTCTGCACCTCCCGAATTCTCAAGGTTCGCCCACCCGTGTCGAGCTCTTCTCTCAGGGTCTGGGCGATGTCTTCCGGCGCGTCATCCGACAGATTCACCAGGATTCCGGCCTGGTTGAGTCCGCCCGGCCTGCCCCCAAACGACACGCTCGACGCGCCGATTGTGGTGCTGTACACCTCGGCGACGCCGCTCACCCGCTCCTCGATTTCGACCACTTGGGCCAGAGTTCGGTCGGGCGGAGTTCCGGGAGGAAGGGAGAGTTCGATTTGCATAAGTCGATCGCCCCCGCTTGGGAAGAGCGTGACGGGAATGAAGAACGTCAGTCCCATGCTTCCGATGGTCAGCGCGAAGGCGGCTATCAAAGTGATCGCCTTATGCCGGAGCGTCCACTTGATTATCGGAGTATACAGGCGCTGCATCCACGTCTCTTGGACGAATGTGTCGTCCTCTTCTCCCGCCCCTTCGGGCAGGTCGCCGGGCCTAAGCAGATAAGCGCCCAGCACCGGAACGGCCGTCAGCGCCACCACCAGCGACGCGACGAGGGCGAAGCTGACCGTGAGCGCGAATGGCGCGAAGAACGCGCCCACCAACCCCTGGATGAAGGCCAGCGGCGCGAACACGACGATGGTGGTCATCGTCGATGCGAAGATCGCCGGGCCGACCTCTGCCGTCGCCTCAAGCGCCGCCCGCCACCTCTCTCGACCCGCCTGGATGTGACGATAGACGTTCTCCAATACCACGATCGCGTCGTCGACCACGCGACCGACGGAAATCGCCAGTCCTCCCAGTGTCATGAAGTTCAGCGACATGTCCTGCCACGCCATCAGCAGCACGCCCGTGAAGACGCTCAGCGGGATCGACAGTGCGATGACTACCGTCGGTCGAAGCGTGTTCAGCAGCCCTCGCGGGACCGTCGGCTTCAGCGTCAGCATGAATGCGAATACGACCGTCACAGCGAACAGGAACCCGAACATCGCCTCCCGCAGAAGGGTGTCGATCTGGTGCTGAATGCTCGGCCCCTGGTCCGAAACGATGACGATCTCCACGTCCGACGGCAACCCCTCGAGACCGTCCAGAGCGTCACGCACGGCGCTCGTAACATCGATAGTGTTTGCTTCCGCTTCCTTGACGATCGAAACTCCCACGCTCGGCTTGCCGTTCGTGCGGGAAATGCTCGTCGGCGCTGCTGACCCTAGGCTTACGTCCGCCACGTCTCCGAGAAGGACAGGGCCGGACTCCGACGTTCCCACTATGAGATTCTTGAGGTCATCGACGGAGCTGAATGTGTGCGTTGTCTTCGCAAGTACCGCCTGCCCTCCTTCAAGGATGGCGCCCGCCGGAAGACTTACGTTGTTCTCTCTCAGGGCGTTCGATATCTGGAACATCGAGACCCCGCTTGCCGTCAACCGATCGGCGTTCGCGGTGATCTGTACCCTCCGCTCGATCTCTCCCGTAGCCTGGATATCCAGGATACCCTCGATGTCCGCAAGCGCCGGCAGCACCTGCGACGCGACGATCCCCTGCAGGTCGTCGGCGCCCCTGTCCGACAGGACGCTGAACTGGATTACCGGGAATTGGTCGGGATTGAACCGACCCACCGAGGGTTCATCAACCCCGCTGCTGAACGATATCCCCTTCACGGCGGAGGAGATCTGGTCCGCCGCCGCGGCCATGTCCGTTCCATATACAAAGGTGGCCAATACTAACGAGTTGCCTTCAAAGGTAGTGCTCTGGACCGACTCCAACCCGGCCGTTCCCGCAATCGCGCGCTCTATAGGTGCAGTCACGTCGCGGACGACGGCGTCGGGATTCGCCGACGGGTACGCTGTCGAGACCGTTACGAGAGGAAACTCGATTTCGGGGAATAGCTCGACCTGCAGCGAACGGTAGGCGGTTATACCCGCAGTCAGAACGAGGATTATGGCGAGAACCGTAACCGTCCGATTGCGGACCGCTAGGCCGGTGATGAATGTCATGTATCGCTCCTGAATGGGTCCGTTCTAGTTCAATTCAGCGCCGCTTCGCAAGAACGCCCCCGACCGTAGTTGGGGGCGAGCACTTTCTGACACCAATTGTAGATAACGACAATTCGCGTCGGTAGGTTATTCATGAACAAGCCGGTTCGCCGCAATGTGTTTATGAGATAGAACGACACTGTCGTCTTCATGTAACCCAAATATCGCTACCCTTCTCGATCAGAGGCACTGGACGCCAGTAGATTGCCGATCGGTACATCCAGTGCATGGGCAATCTTAAGCGCCGCGCCAATAGTGAGATTCTGCTTCCCATGCTCAACCAGGCTGATATACGTCCGGTCCAGTCCCGATGCGTCCGCCAGCGCCTGCTGTGTCATTTTCCGACTGCCCCTCGCTTCATTGATCCGTCTGCCCATCACTCCCAACTGCTCTTCGAGAGTCAACCTCTCCTCCGTCAGGCCAACGAGTCGCCGCGCTTCCGCAACCGCCTCCAAGATGTTGCCCGCAGTGGCGTCGCATCCCAATCCTTCTATGTCCCGGTCCGCCTTGTCGAGCGCCTTGCCGCCCAGCAGAATCTTCGGAACGGGCGAGTTCAGTTCCCGGATCGCGTTGGAGGCGTTTCCGGCGTTCGGTAGGAACTCAGGCAGGGTGGAAGAGAGCGCAACGAGATCGGCATTCCTCTGTCGAACAAATTCGGCAAGATCATCGGCAGGCGTTCCATTTCCAAGGAAATCGACCTCCCAGCCGTCCATCGCCAGAAAATCAGCTATCATTCGCGCCCCGATAGTGTGTTGGTCGCCCTCCACAGGCGTCACCACGGCCCTCACCCCCAGTCCCGCCCGCGACGCCATTCCCTGCCTCAAGAAGTCCATCATCTCCATCGTTATCGTCGTCGCGAGGTGCTCTTGGGCAACATTGATCCTGCCCTCGTGCCACATCTCCCCGATCCTGACCTGCGAAGGAGCCAATACCTCCAGGTAGAGTTCCGCCCGGCCCAAACCGCGACTGAGCGCCTGCTCGATCACCGCGTGCGCCAGTGCAGGCTCACCGAGAATTAAGGCCTCCCCGTGCTTGTCTCGAGCCTCTGCCAGAAGACTCTCGTTATCCATCTAAGTTCACCTGTCCAATGTCTTTTCCACGTAAGAAGACGCTTGCATAACGTCCGTCATTCCCGCGCACGCGGGAATCCATGTCCTGAAACGCCGAGTTCCCGTCCTTTGCGACCCTTGAGCACCTCATGTCACAGCCCGTCAATCCGAGCAACCCCCTGTCATTGCTACGAAAATAAACCCCGGCTACCCATTGTAGGGGGCGACCCCTGTGGTTGCCCGTCCCCGATACCACGCCACCACCCGTCATTCCGGCGGAGGCCGGAATCCAGTCCCCGGATCCTGCTGGCTCGTGCCAACCCCATTTTCATTCCACGTGATGAGGGTGGCGGCCTTCATGAAATATTCCGAGCAACCCCTGTCATTCCGAGCGCAGAGAGGAATCTGGAATCTCCCGCCGACCTCAACATTTGCTCCTAAATGTAGAATATAGTAGACAAATAATTTATATCATGTTAGTATTATACATCATCAACACTTCCCGGTGAAGGAGGGAACTAATGGAAATGGTACAGATTATAGCGATAGTCCTTGCAGCGGTCGGCGCAGTGAACTGGGGATTGGTAGGCCTGTTCAAGTTCGACCTCGTGGCCCTGATTGCAGGAGGAATGAAGTTCGGCGACGTCAACGTGATCTCGCGGGTCATATACATACTCGTAGCCATCGCGGGCGTAATCAGCCTGACGGCCATCGGCGAACTCGCCTAGCCGCAGTTTCTGCTGGAGGCATTGAGATGAAAAGGGCCTCGCTGTTGCCGCGGGTTCTGCCATTCTCGCGGTGACGGCAGGCCCTCATGCGTCTCTGGTCCCTCCACCCCCGCTATCTGGATACGAAAGGACTCGTCGCCCTGTGGCGAGAAGCGCTTCTCGCGCAGAAGGTGCTTAGCGGCCCCACACAAGGATACCGGAATCACCCTCAACTACAACGCTTCCGCGCCCACGCGCTCCCTGGGCACGCCATCGCCTCCTACCTGCACGCCGTATGCGACGAAGCGGCCCGGCGCGGCTACAACTTCGACCGCACCAAGATCCGCCTTCCCCATCCCGACATAACCCCCATCGTGGTCACCGAAGGCCAGCTGCGTTACGAGCTTGCCCACCTGACAGCCAAGCTCATGCTCCGTGCCCCTGCCGCACTCGAACGTCTCAAAGGGGTCACTGTCCCCGAACCGCACCCTTGCCATCTCGCCGTTCCCGGACCGATAGCGTCCTGGGAACGCACTGGGCCGTGACCCCACCCTCGTAACTGTTCAGACTTCGTGAGAGCGCACAATGCATACATCCACCATCATACCCGCGAAGGCGGGTATCCACAGGGGTGGGGCCGTGTTCATATCATCAATTCTGAACAGTTACGAGCAGAGTAAGTGAGGGCGCTCGACATATAAAGCCACCGTCATTCCGGCGAAGGCCGGAATCCAGAGGGGCGGGGACGTTCACCTCACCAACTCTGAACACTTACCCAATCTCCCGGCCGCTTTCATTCCCCCACGTCACACGGCTATAATGAGCGTGGCTTAGGCCCGATCCCACACGCTACGAGCGAGGAACCGCATGGTCACATCCATCGAGCAGCAGTACATCGACCTCCACCCGGAGTCGCTGGCGCGGTACGAGGTCGCCAAGGACCTGTTCCCCAACGGCGTCACCCACGACGCGCGAAACCTCACCCCGTTCCCGTACTACGTCACCCACTCCGAGGGCGCGGTCAAGTACGACGTCGACGGCAACAGGATCGTCGACTACAAGACCGGACACGGCGCGCTGATTCTCGGCCACAACCATCCCGCCGTCGTCAAGGCCGTGCAGGACCAGATGGCTATCGGCACCCACTGGAGCGCATCGACCGATATCGAGATCAGGTGGGGCGAGCTGGTCAAAGACCTCGTCCCCTGCGCCGAAAAGGTCCGCTTCAACAGCTCCGGCACCGAGGCCGACATGATGGCCATGAGAATGGCGCGCGCCTACACCGGCCGCGACAAGATCATCCGCTTCAAGAACCACTTCCACGGATGGAGCGACTACGCCGTGCCCGGATGGGCCGCCCCCAGCGGCGTCCCCGACGGAGTGGTCGACTCGATCATCGTCCTCGAACCGAACGACATTTCACAGGTCGAGCAGGCCATCGCAGGCGGCGACGTGGCCGGAATCATCCTCGAACCCACCGGCGCGCACATGGGACAGGAGCCGATCACCCCCAGCTTCCTCGAAGAGCTCCGGCAGGTGACCGAGCAGCACGGCGTCGTCTACATCATGGACGAGGTCGTCACCGGCTTCCGCACCTCACGCAACGGCGCGTCCGGCTACTACGGCGTCGTGCCGGATCTCTCCACACACGCCAAGATTCTCGGTGGCGGACTGCCCGGCGCATGTGTCGCGGGCAAGGCCGACATCATCGACATGATCCAGTTCCGCGACGATGACGACTTCAACTCCAACGGCCGCATCGCCCACAACGGCACCTTCAACGCGAACCCCCTATCCGCCGCGGCGGGGGTGACAGCACTCGAATACGTCAAGGACCGTCCTATCAACGACACGGCCACCGCCCGCGCCGAGCAACTCAAGCAGGGCATGAATGAGGTCCTCACGCGCAAGGAAGTCCCCGGCATCGCCACCGGCGTCGCATCCATAGTGCTCCTCCGCCTGGGCTTGGAGCTGGCCGACGAAGAGGAGATCTACTCCCTGCGCTACGACGAGGTCGAGCCGCGCGCCGACCTCAAGAAGCACGGCGTCCTCGCCATGTACAACCACGGCGTCGACGGCTTCGACCGCTACCTCCTCAGCGCCGCCCACACCGAGGAAGACATCGAGGCCACCGTCGAAGCCCTCGAACGCACCATCGACGACTTCCGCGACGAGGGCCTGCTCTAGCGAGTCTCCCTCTCCCATAAAATGGGATTGGGTGAGGTAAACACCTCCCGTCATTCCCGCGAAAGCGGGAATCCAGAGACGCGTCCAAAACTGGGTGGTACTCGCACACTAACACTCTCTCAGCGGGAGAGGGTTGCGCAAAGTTCACCGTAAGCGGGAATGCCGAGTTACCCGTTATAGCGAAGAAAAACTGGAAAATGTCAACACATCTTAGCCAGACAGAGCGGTACGCGGTGAGCACAATGCCCGACTCAACCTACGACGCGGTCATCATCGGTGGCGGCATCGCCGGCCTCACGGCCGCCACCCATGCGGCCCGCTCCGGCCTGACCTGCCTCCTCGTTGAGCGCATGATGCCTGGTGGCCAGATATTCAATGCCACACACATCGAGAACATGCCCGGCATCGTCGAGCCCGTCTCCGGCGTCGAGCTCAGCGAGCGTCTCCAGGATCAGGCCGTCCAAGCAGGTGTCGAGATCGCCCTCTCCGAGGTCACCGCCCTCGAAACCGACGGCCCCCACTGGCTCGTTCGCCAGTACGAAGACCACGTCCGCGCCAAGACCGTCATCATCGCCGCCGGCTCATCATTCAAAAAGCTCGGACTCGACCGCGAGGACGACTTCTACGGCTCCGGCATCTCCAACTGCGCCTCCTGCGACGGCCCCCTGTTCACCGACCAGGTCGTCGGCGTTGTCGGCGGCGGCGACTCCGCCCTCGACGAGGCACTCGCCCTGGCGGAGTTCGCCTCAAAGGTGATCATCTTCCACCGCAACGCCGACCTCGACGGCCAAGCCGTCCTCCGGCAGCGCGTTCAAGCCGATCCCAAGATCGAGCTGCGCCCCAACACAGAGGTCACGGGCCTCTTAGGCGACGCAATGCTTGAAGGCGTCACCACTAGGCACACCGAGTCGGGCGAGACCTCCCAGGTCGTCCTTGCAGGCCTCTTCGTCTTCATAGGACTGCAGCCGAACACAGGCTTCCTCGACGGCGTCGTCCCCCTCGACAAAGCCGGACATGTCGAGACGGATATCTGGATGCGCACGCCAACAAGAGGCATCTTCGCGGTCGGAGACATCCGCCAAAACTCCGCCGCCCTCCTCGCATCCTCCGCTGGCGACGGCGCAACAGCCGCAGTCGCTACCAAACGCTACATCGAAGGTCAGGACTGGCCGGATTAGGCTGGTAAATCCCGGACGCTACTGCCGTCCCTGATAGAGGATCACCTTCACCGCGGTCAGTGTCGGCAATCCGATTAGGGCATCGCCTGTGGAACTAGGCGGAATATCCAGGCCCGCGTGAATCCGAGCGGCAATCGCTTCTTCGAGCGCGTCGACAGCGTGCGTGAGGGCATCGTCCCGATCATCTCCGAAGGCCGTAAGCTCCGGAAGTCCGGTGAGGTCGCCAAAACGGTTCCGCCGTCTTCTTCGAGTCGGATCGGATAGGCAAGCATCATCTCAACCCCAAGTCTCTCGTAATATTGGCAACGAGCTTCGGTCCAAGTTCCTTGTTTTCCCGCATTGCGTTAGCGATTCGAGAGTGCATAACGAGCAGGATTCACAGCAACTCAACGAACTGCTCGACGCTTAGCCCCGCTTGCCTGATGATGGCGCGCAACGTGCCTCTGTCAAGCTCCCCATGGTCAGGAACGACCAGTTGAGCGAATGGGTCATCGCGACGCAAGATGATGTGACTGCCGCGCTGTCGTCTGGTGTAGAACCCCGTTCTAGCGAGAGCTTTAACACAGTCTCGCCCGGAAACCCTGGGCAGTCGGGTCATACGGCTACGACTAGCGCTTCAAATTGTTCCTTGGGAACCGGCAGGCCATCATCCTCGAGAACCGCGATATACTCTTTGATCGCCTCTCTGATATTGGCGATGGCTGTCTCCTTGGTCTCTCCCTGACTGATGCACCCCGGCAGGCTGGGGCATTCGGCAACCCAAAAGCCGTCTTCACCCGGATGGAGAACTACCTGACGCATTGTTTCACCTTCACTAGCCCAGCTGGGAAGTCTCCACTTCAGAGTACCACGCCGTGTCTGCGACCGCACCCGCCCAGATATTGCCCATGTCTCCGGTGAAGATGTATCCAGGGTGACTGACAAGCGCTTTACAATACACATGCAAAGGTCTCTCCCCCGTCGATCGGGGGAGAGATGTAGAGAGGGTGGCCCTTACCTGTCCGTCCTATACACGTACCGGGTATCCCAGATCCCGTACAGCGTCGGCGTCGTATTGCCGAAGACGTTGCGGACCGCGGTCAGCCTCTCCGACAGCGTTGTGTAGAGCACCGGCAGGTTCTCAGCCGCTATTGCCTGGGCGCTGTGATAGTGTTCTATGCGCTTGGTCCGGTCGAGTTCCTGGCTGCCAACGATGTAGAGGTTGTCGATCTCAGCCTCCCAGGGCGTTGCCGGCTCCTCTTGGTTCGGGTTCCACAGGTGCAGTGACTCGCTGCTGTGCCAGACGTTTATCCCGCCGTGCGGCTCCGTCCCTCCCGTCAGGCCAATGACCACCGCCTCCCAGTCATACGTCGTCGTCAACTGCCCCACGAGGTCTCCAAACTCGATCGTCTCGTAGTTCACCTGCACTCCTATCTTGCTGAGACCTTCTTGAATGATCTGAGACGCCCTGTCTCGCACGCTGTTCCCGGAGTTCGTTACCAGCGAGAACTCGATCTTGTTCCCTGCGTCGTCCTCACGTATCCCGTCCCCGTCGGTGTCCTTCCAGCCGAGGCTGTCCAGGAGAGAGTTCGCCTTCTCGATATCGTACGGGTACTTGCGGACATTGGGATTGTGGAAGACTCCCGCCGAAGGGCTGATGGAGGACCACTGCGGATATCCGAGTCCATGCTGCACGTCCTCGATGATCGCGTCCTTGTCCATGCTGTGGGCCACCGCGTGCCGGAACTGCTTTTCCTGGAACCAACGCAGTTTCACAGCGTCCACGTACGACTCGCCCGTCTCCGGGTTGTTCCCCGGGTTCATGTTGAAGACCAGGAACGTCGTCCCGAACCCGGGACCGCGCTTGTGAATGGTGAAGTTCTCGTCTTCCTGCAGCGGTTCGAGCGTGGCAAAATCCTCGCCCAGCACGCCGTGAACGTCGGTCTCGCCCGCGCGGAACTTGATGAGCTCCGTCTCCAGGTCGGGAACGATGATGTGAATGACCTCGTCCAGGTAGGGTAGGGCGCTCCCCTCGTCATCCTTGAGCCAGTAGTTCGGGTTCCGCTTCATCACCACCCGCTCCGCCGGCGCATACAGCCCGATCGTGAACGGTCCCGTTCCAATGATCTCCGCCGGGTCGGTAGTGATGTCCCACGCCGTGGCAAATGTGCCGTCGTCCACATACGGTTCCAGGATGTGCTTCGGATAGATAGCCGTACCCATCGCGCGCAGGAACGGCGCAAACGATACCGGCAACTCACACAGCACCGTGTAATCGTCCAGGGCTGTGACGGTCATCTCCCCCTGCGTCCACTCTCCGTCCTCCAAGTACCGGAACGTGAACGCCGGACGGCTGCTCGCGGGAATGTCATCGTTGTAGATGATCCGATTGAAGGTGAACTCCACGTCCTGCGCCGTGAAGGGCTGGCCGTCATGCCACCTCACGTCCCTTCGGAGGTTGAATGTCCACGTCAGCCCGTCATCCGAATTCGTCCAGGACTCCGCCAGCCCGGCCTCCACCTCGTCCGTCAGCCACGATATCTCCGTCAACCCCTCGAACAAATATCCAAGAACTCCCGACGAAGAAGCGTCGTTCGCTATCGCCAGGTTGAAGGTCAAAGGATCGCTGATGGTCGCAAACGTCAGCGCGCCGCCCCGCTTCCCGTTCGCATACTCGAACCTGTCGGCATTCCTGAGCAGCTGCTCGACCGTCGCCTTCTCATCCTCGTCCTCTCGCGCGCACCCGGCCAGCGCCAGCATGAGAATGAAGGCACCCACCAGAACTGTGGCGACTCGCCAACTGCGCTCTTGAAGGTATTGCATGTGAATTACTCCGTACTCAAGTCCTGCAATTGAACTCCACATTTGACGTCCCGCTGCTATCTTCTCACCAATACATTGCCACACACCCTGCAAACAAATGTGCCGCTCCGATGACCCGTATCAAAGTCTAACCACCCAATCCCTTGTTGGTAGTAACGATGTTTGTCGCGGAACTTGCAACGGAACCAACGTCCGATGTGCCTCAGGAATATGCCTATCCATTCCAGTTTGAACCGTCCGGTCACAATCAGCGCAAAGAAAGCCACAATTAGCAACCCTGCCAGCTTACCGATGTCGGTGTCTGGTAGTGCTTCTCCCAAAATATCGGTCGCAGTTTTGAAAAAGTCGTCCATACTTTGGTTTCCAGTTGTTCATGCATGGCCCACTACAAGGATGTAATGGTAGTCAAGTAGGCTGGCTTATTAGAAGTCAAGAATGCTATTCCCGTAAAGTTCGCGGTCTCAAAAAGAAGCAAGTAACCTTCGGAAATATCTGTGAGTATATGATACGCAGTATCACTGGTTTGCCGTTATACAAGAGTCCTTGGCTGGTATCGTGTCGTATTCCCTCAGCCCCCTACGCGTCGACTTCGACGTCCAGCGCGTGCTCCTCGATGAACTCGCGGCGAGGCTGGACGGCGTCTCCCATCAGAAGGGAGAACAGTTCGTCGGCCTGCGCGCCTTCGTGTTCTTCCACGCGCAGAAGCGTCCTCGTCTCCGGGTCCATCGTGGTCTCCCACAACTGGATGGCGCTCATCTCGCCGAGACCCTTATACCTCTGTATGTTGACCCTGGTCTTGGAAGACCCGTTCCGCGAGAAATCCTTGATGTACCGCTCCCGCTCCGTCTCGTTGTACGCCCAGCGCGACGCCCTCGCCCCGCTGATCTTGTACAGCGGCGGCTGCGCTATGTAGAGGTACCCTTGGCTGACGAGCGGGTGCATGTGACGGTAGAAGAACGTCAGCAGCAGCGTGCGGATGTGCGCCCCGTCATCGTCCGCGTCCGTCATGATGATGATGCGGTGATACCGCAGCTTCGCCACGTCGAAGTCCTCGCCGAGACCGGCCCCGATCGCGATGATGAGGGCCTTGATCTCCTCGTGGTTCAGCATCTTGTCCTCACGAGCCTTCTCCACATTGAGGATCTTCCCCCTCAGCGGCAGGATAGCTTGGTACATCCTGTCCCGGCCCATCTTGGCCGTCCCGCCCGCGGAGTCGCCCTCCACGATGTAGAGCTCGCAGTTCTCAGGGTTCTTGTCCGAGCAGTCAGCCAGCTTGCCCGGAAGCGACCCGCCGTCCATCGCGTTCTTGCGCGTGATGAGCTCGCGCGCCTTCCGCGCCGCTTCCCTTGCTCGTTGCGACAGCAGGCACTTGTCGACGATCCGCTTCGCGTCCTGCGGGTGGTTCTCCAGGTAGAACAGGAGCGCGTCTGCCACCACCGTCTCGACGTGCGCTCGCACCTCGGGGTTGTTCAGCTTGCGCTTGGTCTGACCCTCGAACTGAGGCTCAGGCACCTTCACGCTCACGACCGCCGCAAGACCCTCCCGCGTGTCCTCGCCTGAAAGGTTCGCCTCGCCGTCCTTGATGATCTTCTGCTTCCGACCGAAGTCGTTCAGAACTCGCGTGACCGCCGCTCGGAGTCCAGTCAGGTGTGAACCGCCGTCGATGTTATTGATCGTGTTGGCGAACGCGTACACCGACTCGGAGAACCCGTCGTTCCACTGGAGCGCCGCCTCCACTATCGTCGTCTCTACCTGGTTCTCGACGTAGACCGGGTCCTTGTGAAGCGGTGTCCGCGCCTTGTTCAGCGAGTCCACGAACTCGGCGATCCCACCCTCGAAGTGGTAGGTCACCTCCTTCATGCTCACGCCCTCTTCAGTCTGGTCACCCTCCCACATGCTGCGGAAAATGACCTTGAACCCCTTGTTCAGATAGGCGATCTCCTTGAACCGCTGGGAAAGGGTGTTGAAGTCGTACGCGATCTCCTCGAATATCTCCGCGTCCGGCATGAATGTGATGATCGTGCCGGTCTTCTTGATGTCGTCGGGCGGCAGTGGCTCGGACGTGAGCCCCGTCTGCGCCACTCCACGCGCAAACTCCTGGTGATAATGCTTCCCACCCAGGAACACGTCCACGTTCAGCCATTCCGCCAGCGCGTTGACCGCCGAGACGCCGACGCCGTGCAGCCCCGCTGAGACCGAGTAGGCCTTGCCGCCGAACTTCCCCCCGGCGTGGAGCGTCGTCATTACTGTCTCAACTGCCGAGACCTGCGTCGTCCGATGCGTATCGACCGGTATGCCACGACCGTCGTCCTCGACCGTGACCACGCCCTCGTCGTCGATGGTGATGGTGACCTGCGAGCAGTGCCCGCCCATGAACTCGTCCACGGCATTGTCCACCGGTTCGTAGATGAGCTGGTGCAGGCCCCGCTGGTCCGTCCCGCCGATGTACATCCCCGGCCGGCGACGGACCGCCTCCATCCCTTCGAGAACTTGAATATCCTCGGCAGAGTAGGCCTCAGACCTCGATTCCATCTGCTGGGTTGCCATTGTCCCTCCTGAAGAGGCGCGGGCAAGATCATTTCCCGCAATCTAGTTTGACTGGTTCTTATACTTCGCCTAGCCGTTAAGACGCTGCGAGACTCCAAGGTGCTCGATTCTTGGAGTTACCATGATTGTGGAGTTGTCAAAGCGGGGACGCGAAGATGCGCTCGTCCAGTCTACGAAGCGGCGGAAGGTACATTGGTCCCTCCCTTGTCGACCTACCAAAACGCTGGTCCCGTTCGGTGTATCGATATCCACGTCGATATTCTACCATTTTTCGGCGGAGCCGACAAGCGGATGGGCTTGCGGTAAACGGCAAATTCGACCCAACTGGTCAAGGGGGTGTTTTCCGTGCTCGGAGGGAAACCAATAGCGCTCTGTTACTAAAACGCCTCCGAGGGCCTTTTAGTCCGCGCAAAAGCAGGAAAAACGCAAGAGCTTGCCCCCATTTCGTCGGATCATCGGCGAGTGATGGAGAATATACGTTCTGAAAGTGCTGGTATGAGCCGGAAAGGATGAGAAGTTGTCAAAAACTTGCCCGAACGACTGATAGAAACCGGTCAGACCCCCTCCACACCGATGACGCCGCCTACGCCCGCCCCGTCGCGGAGCTTCTTAACCGGCGCGTATTCCGGCCCGTCCCAGAAGCCTCGCGCCGCCTCCTTGGAGTCGAATTCGATCACCACCCGGCGCCTCCCGTTGTACTCCCCCTCGAACAACTCCACCTCGCCGCCCCGCACCAGGAACCGCCCCCCGTACTGCTCGATGATCGGAGTGACCGCCTCCCGGTACACCGCATACTGTTCGGGTTTCAGTACTTCGGCCTCAATCAATAGGTAATACGCCATAGCTGCCGTCCGTTCTCCAGCGGATGAGACTGCGAAAGGGCGCTTCCCTACATGCCCCCGCCCACCTTTCTAACTGTATGATACCATCGCGAGGACATGGCCCGTTTCAGTGAGATTGCTGCCAACCCGTCGTACCGGCGAAGTCACTGCCCCGAACATAGACAATAGGCCGGTATCCTACAGCGACACAAGACAACCGTCATACCGGCGAAGGCCGGTATCCAGAAGGGTTAGGAAGAGCACTATGAAACGCCTCATACTCATCGCGTCCGCCGTCTCCTCCATACTCTTGATACTTCTCGTCTTGAGAAGGAATGCCTTGCTCGCCAACGCACCCAACCTCGACCCCCGCCGAGTCAAACGCCACCTCCATCCTCGGTGGCGTCACCGAGCCCAACGCCTCAAGAGACTTCCGCGGCGGCCGGCTCACTGCGTTTCTGGGCGGCGTTTCCGTCGACCTCCGACACGCCGACATAATCGAGAAGCCCGCCCACATCCATGTCAGCGCCATCCTCGGCGGCGTCGAGATAACCGTCCCCCAACAATGGAACGTGAAGAAAGACGTCCAGCCCATCGCGGGCGGTGTAGCCGAGCGAAGGCTTCCCCTCCAACTCCACGAAGATGACGACGCTTTACCCGACAACGCCCCAGATCTCGTCGTCACCGGCTCCGTCCTGCTCGGCGGACTCCTCATCAGAGACTAGGAACGCACCTCCCCTCCACGCCTGCCTTTGACACGTCCGTGTCCCCTACGTACAATCGCCACACGCCCACACCCAGAGGAGGCAGACCGTCATGAAAGGCACCATATTCTTCGGGAGTACCGTAGTTCTGGTCGGGGTATTGCTGCTGCTCATGGCCCTCGACCTAGTCCCCTTCGACGGCATCGGCGAGCTCCTCGTCTATATCCCGTCCCTGTTCATCCTGTGGGGCCTGGTCCTGCTTGTATCCCGAAAGTTCAGAAAAGCGGCGGGACCCATCGTGCTTATCGCCATCGCGTCCGTCGTTCAGCTCATGATCCTCGGCGTCCTGTGGTGGGAGTATGTCTGGCCGATCGCGATCATCCTCGTCGGTGTCTCGATAATTGCCGGTGCAATGGGCACCTACGGCAAACGCAAGCGCAAACGCGAACGCCGAAAGCAACGAGAACGGCGGCACCCAACGGCCGAGTTCTCGATCGGTTCTGACACTCGTGTCAACGATGACGGCCACCTCGACATATCGGTCACGGTGGGCGAGACCACGGAGTACAACCGTTCCAAGGACTTCCGTGGCGGTGATATCTCCTGCCTCACGGGCTCTGTCAAGGTCGACCTCTCCCAAGCCGAGATTGCCGAACGGCCCGCCCGCATCCAAGTCGACCTCGTTATTGGCGAAGTCGAGATACTCGTGCCCGACCACTGGATCGTTCAACACAATATCTCCAAGACCATAGGAGAAATCGAGGATCGCACAACAGGCCGACAGGCCGTGGAGACCGATGATGAGGTCGACCTCATCATTAGCGGCTCCCTCGCCATAGGCCAGGTGACCATTGCGTCCGCGTCGCAGGCCGTGGTCGAGTGATACCAACCATCCACCCCAATCGGAGTCTAACTCAATTTACGCTTGGCCCGAGTTCTCCAAGAGGAAGCGGCGTTGGTAAACATGTTCGCTCTGAGCCTTGACTCCCCTGAGCCTGTCGAAGGGTCGAACGGCGAGCAGCATCTAATCCATCAGCCTCTCTATAGACCCTCACCAACCAAGGAAAAAGAATGCTCACCATCATCGACCAGGGAATGATCTCCCACAGGCCCGACACCGGCGCATACATGCCCGTCATTACCCCGCTGCCCGACGGTACGTTCATAGCATCCCAGCACGTCGGCGAGGAGCTCGGCTCCCCCGATAACCACATCGAGGTCCTCCGCTCGCACGACGGCAGTGAATGGGACAACCGCGGCAGCATCCACACCCCCGACCATGATCTCGACAACTGGTCCTATCGCGCCCCCAAGATATCCACCGTCCCCGGCGGCGGCATGATAATGACCACCTCCCGCTTCGAAAAGAAGGACAGGCTCTTCGACCCCAACACCGAGGACCTCGCGCGCTGCGAACTCTGCCTGCACCGGTCCGACGACGGTGGCGACACGTGGTCGGCCCCGCAGATCGTCCCCGTTCCACTCGACCCCGAACGCTACACCTGGAACGGCGCCGGCAACCTCCAACAGCTCGCACCCGACCGCTGGATGTACCCCCTCGAAACGTGGAAGCCCGAAGGCTACGTCGGCGTTCCTGACCAGAAGGCCGCCACAGTCTTCTCCTCAGATCAGGGAGAGACGTGGGGAGAGTTCACCGTCGTCGCCGACGATACTTCAGGCAAGACCCTCTGGTGGGACCAGATGTGCTCCGTCCTCCCCGACGGCCGCATCTACACCCTCATCTGGACTCACGTCTACGGCACGTCCAACGATCTGAACAACCACTGGACCGTCTCCAATGACCAGGGCCGCACGTGGTCTGAACCACGCCCCACCAACCTGCGCGGACAGGTCTGCACTCCCATACCCTTGCCGGACGGTCGTGTCGCCGCTATCTACAACTACCGCCACGAGCCGCAGGGCATCCACGTCGCCCTCACCGAAGACCTAGAAACCTTCGACGTCGAAAACGAGGTCGTCGTCTTCGACGCAGGCGCCGAGGCTACACTCGGCGACCCCGAGTCCGAAAACTTCCTCGCCGAGCACATGCAGATCGCCTTCGGCAAACCCGGCGGCGTCCTCCTCGACGACGGCACCATCATGACCTACTTCTGGTGCACCGTCGCCGGCATCACCCACACCCGCTGGGTCCGCCTCAGCGCCGACTGATCACCACATGCAACCCTGCGCGATCATCATGAGCAACCCCTACGCCCCATTCGGCCTGAGCCTGTCGAAGGCCGTGCGGAACCACGCCGGGTATCAGGAACTCATACCCCGTCATTCCCGCGAAAGCGGGAATCCATCTTCAAACCCTATCCTCCCCCTGCGCTCTCCGCGCCCTCTGCGGTGAACCTCCTCCTATCCCAGCAGCTACGAGAAAGGCAACCCCATGACCATCTCCCCCGAATACACCGCCGTCCCCTTCGCCTCCGGCGTCGTCGGCAGCCTCCCCCGACCCCTCATGGTGCAGGACATGCTCCCCGACACTCCCGGCATCGAGTCCGCCAAGGCCGCCGCGTCCCCGCGCATGGACGCCGCCGTCCGATACGCCATCGCCATCCAGGAGCAGGCCGGACTCGACCTCGTCAGCGACGGCGAGTGGCGCAGGCACGCCTACACCCACATCGTCGCCGACATCGCCACCGGCTTCTCCGCCGACCTCCGCGAGGAGCCACGTCGCTGGGGAATCTCAATCACCGAGCCCATGGAGGTCGTCAACCCCGGCCTCATCGCACAGGAGGCCCGCTTCCTCGTGAACGCCACCGACCGCCTCACCAAGGTCTGCGTACCCTCTCCCTACCTGCTTGGAGTCCGCCTCTGGGAAGAAGCCGTCTCAAAGAAGGCCTACCCGACCCGCGACCAATTCATCGAAGCACTCGTCCCCATCCTCCATGACGAACTTCTCGCCCTCCAGGACACCGGCGTCACCGTCGTCCAGATCGACGAGCCACACCTCTGCGTCCTCGTCGACCCCGCCTACCGTGACACCTTCGACGACCCCCGCTACGAGATGGACTTCGCCGCCGACAAGATCAACGAGATACTCGACGGCATCGACGGCGTCCAGACCGCCCTCCACCTCTGCCGCCGCAACTGGGGAAGGCAGGGCTGGGGTGCCGAGGGCGGCTACGAGCCCATCATCGAGACCATGAAGAAGATCAACGTCGACCAGTACGTCATGGAGTTCAGCATCCCCGTCGCCGGAGACGTCGCCATCCTCAAGGAGCTGCCCGAAGACAAGCTCATCGGCCTCGGCTGCGTCGAGTGCCGCTTCGAGAAGATCGACGCCACCGAGGAAATCGTCGCCCGCGTCGAACAGGCCATCAAGCACGTCGACCCCGCCCGCCTCAGCCTCAACCCCGACTGCGGCTTCGCACCCGGCCTCGCCATCGACATGCCCCTCGAAGAACCCTACCTCAAGCTCAAAAACGAGGCCGAAGCCGCCCGCATCCTCCGCGAACGCTACGGGTAGTTGGCGCTAGTATCCCGTTTCGCAAGTTCATCGTATTAATTGGTTGTCTCGTTAGACCTGCTCTTCGTGGTTCGACAAGCTCACCACGAACGTATTTTGATTATCCCGTTCACCCTGAGCTTGTCGAAGGGTGCTGTGAATTACATGGCGAACTTACGAAACGAGACACTAGCCCATCGTGCAACTGCTCAGACTCGGTGAGATGTGCAGGAATTGCCTGTCCTCCTGAGGAGCGCAACGACGAAAAACCCCTGATCTCTCCCCCGGCGGGGGCTGACAGGGGTAGGTAAAATATAAAATAAGTATAAGAACTTGGAAAGCGCATGGGTTTCTGGCATCTTTTTGGTATCAGACAGAAAGGTTGCCAGAGATTCGCCATGCGCCTCCCACCTGAATGCTACCAGATGCTCCAGACTGTCGAACAACACATGCCTCAGCTCAGACACTCTCAGATAAAAGGACTGGTTCTGTGGGTGTACGGGACCATACTGGCCGGGAGTAGTTGCCAGAACGCTGTCAGTGCAGCCCTTTCGGTTATGGGTAACTACAACAGTCTGCGTCAGTACATCAGAGAGTGGCTCTACGATGGTCAAGACCGTTCTAAGCCCTGCCAAGTGCAATTGGATGTGAGGTCGTGCTTTGTTCCGCTGTTGAGGTGGGTACTGTCATTGTGGCAGTCGGACAGGCTAGTGTTAGCTATAGACCCGACGATGAAGGCCGACAAGCTAAACTCCATAGTCATAAGCGTGGTCTATCGCAGTTGTGCCATTCCGGTTGCCTGGCACATTCTTCCCGCCAACAGTCCCGGACAGTGGATATCCCCTGTGGTGGACTTGCTGGCGTTGCTGTCTTCGGCGGTCCCAAAGGACAAGACTGTGCTGGTGATGTGCGACCGTGGTCTGAGGAGTCCGAGGTTGTGGGAGCAGATACGCTCTTCGGGGTGGCATCCCTACGTACGACAGTCGATCAACACCGTCTTCTGTCCTGATGGAGGGACTCGTCTGCCAGCGCGGTATCTCGTACCAGGGCCGGGTCACGCATGGGTTGGTGGTGGGACCGCGTTCAGGGCCACAAGCATACGCCGTCGGGGGACAATGATTGTGGTCTGGGACAAAGACCAACAAGAGCCATGGGTTGTGATGACAGATCTCCCACCTGCTGAAGCTGGGGTGTGCTGGTACGCACTTCGCTTCTGGATAGAACTGGGCTTCAAAGCGATCAAGAGCGTTGGGTGGCAATGGCAGAAGACTCGCCGGACAGATCCCGAACGGGTCAGTCGTCATTGGCTGGTGTTGTCTGTGTCAACTCTATTGGCGCTGGCATATGGGACCAGAGTCGAAGATGCCAGCGGCTTGGGCGTAAACCCTAGTCGTCTCAGAGCGCCTCCGAAGTTTGTCTCGCCCACACATCGAAGTGCCACAAACAGACCGAGACGGATTGTAAGCGTATTGCGTCAGGGCATCATTTGGCTGAATCGTCTGTTGCTCAAAGGCAGGCTGTGGCAGAGGGTCTGGCTGCTTCCTGAAGCTTGGCCCGAACCGTCGCCAAATCTGAGGATGATCTATGGCACTGATACCTAAAATACGAAATACCTACCCCTGTCAGCCCGGCGGGGGAGAGATCCAGAGAGGGGGTTCCTGCAGTTGTCGAAGGGCTCACCACGAACGGCTACCGGTTACCTGTCGGGGCCCTATACAACGTCTCCGCGACTATCTACGCGCCTGCGATTATCAATATCCAGTATGCGATGAAGTTGAGAAGGCCCACCGGGATGAACGCGATGAGGATCACCGTGAACGCCCGCCAGGTCGACGTGTAGTCCAGACTCTGCCGGACCGCAACCAACATTGCCACGAACGTCCATACAAATGCCGCCACGGAGATCAGCCCCCCGACCGCCGGTACGAAACTGAACACATTGATAATCCCTGGCGTCTGGGCGAACCCCGTGCAGCGCGCCAGCTGTCCCCAGTCGGCTTCTGTTGCTTCCGTATTCAATATCGTGGTGCCTACAATCCAGGTTATCAGTGCCCATATGGCCCAGCTCACCACTCCTCGGATTACTCCGATGACCAGCGCATTGACAAGCTCGAAGTCATCTCCACCACCCAGCATCTCGCCGACCACACTCGCGATCGTGACGACAACCACCACGATCAACGCCTGAATGGTAGCCTTGCTGTCGGCCTCTACCTCTTCGTAAGTGGCGGCATCCAACCGGGCCGCGCCCAGCATTCTTCCTAACATTTGGTCACCTCGCTGTAGGCCGCCTACGGGCCCGAGAAGTCGTGTAGAGGCTTCGCCCCCCACGCGTGCGACATGGTATCACACCCGTACTCGACCAAGAACCGAGGCCTTCCAAACGTAACTGTTCAGACTTCGTGAGAGGACACAACGCGCACAGCCACCGTCATACCGCCACCCCATACCACGATACGGGGCGAGTATCCACAGGGGAGGGGAGTGGGGGTCTCACGAAGACTGAACACTCAAACCCAATCTACTGCAATCGAGGGCCGAATCGATCTCTCAAACCCCTCTCAATCCCTCTCCGCCGTCCTCACGAACGCTTCACGGATATTCTGACGTTCCGCTTCAATCCCCTATCCCTCCCCAATCTCGATCAGCACCCGGCAGTGGTCGCTCGACCCCCACTCATCAACCTCGTTCAGCGCCTGCACATTCACGTTCTCATGGAACCCTCGCGAGGCGAACGCGTAGTCCAGTTGAATGTTGTTTCCAGTCTCCGGGTTATTCCCCGGGAGGTAGAACGTGACGACGTTGCGAGAGTCCGCCGGTTCGCCTGTTGCCTGCGTTTTCGCCTGCCTGCCGTTCGGTGCCTGCGGCCCCATGAACTCCATCCCAATCGCCGACATCCTGTCGAACACCGACCGGTACCGTGCCTCCCAGTACGCGGGGTTGCCGCCGTCACCGTAGCCGTGCGCGATGTTCAGATCGCCTGCCGCCAGAATGCGATGCGTCTGTGGATTCTCGTGGCCAATGAAGGCCGAGAGATCGGAGATGATGCGGTGTACGGAGACGTCCGCAACGCCAAAGCTCCAAGACGTCTTGACGCTGGAATGTGCCCTTATCCATCTTCCATACATCGAAACTGCAATGAACGGCTCGGTTGATCCGTCCTTCGGTGTAATTCGCGCCGCAGTGATCGTCCCAATGCCGCTCACTTCAATCTCATTCGCTTCAGCGCCCCCCCAAGGGCTAATCTGTCTGAACCACTCCACCTCCACACGGTCCGATAGGCGCACGACCATAGGCCATCGGTCATACATCTTGTTCCAGCCACGACCGTGCCACCAGTCAGAATTCCAGGAATGCGAGTCCCACGCATCTTGTGGCCCGATATCCAAAACGCCCGCCCCCTCCGGCGGCGGCACGGCCTCCTGAAGTAGGGCGACATCCGCATCCATCCGCACCAGCTCGTGCCACGGCTTGCGCATCTTTCCAATGTTCCAGCTAACTACAGTTACTCCCATTCCATCCTCCTCGTCATCATCGTGCGAATCTTACCCCACACAACCGCGTCCCGCCGGCAACTGTTCAGAGTTAATGATATCTATGTGCTGGATTTGTCCCAACACGTAGGGGCGGTTCGCGAACCGCCCCTACGTGTGAGGCGCGGTTCCCCTCACCAAGACTGAACAATTACAGCCACCGTCATTCCCGCGAAAGCGGGAATCTAATCCCCTCTCCCGTTCGCGGGAGAGAGCCGGCCCCGTACTAGATACGGGGGCTAGGGTGAGGGCAAAAGCCCCCTCCTTCTCCGTGATCTCTGTGCTCTCTGTGGTGAATCCCCCGCCCCCAACTCGCTATAATGCACCTCACCCCCGGCGGCCACTCCAACTCCCGCCGGACCACCACCCCGGAGGCATCCATTGAAACGACTGGTCATAACCGGCCCCAGGAAGGCGAGCTTCGACGACGTAGACATCCCCGAGTGCCCGCCCGACGGCCTGCTCGTCCGCGCCAACGTCACCGCCGTCAGCACCGGCACCGAGATCCGCGTCTACCGCTACATCCCCGTCGATGAGGACAGCGAGTGGCTCCACGGCGGCGTCCGCTTCCCCGATGGCCCCATCGAAAACGGCTACTCCATGGTCGGCGAGGTCGTCGAAGTCGGGTCCGATGTCCACGACTTCACCGTCGGCGACCGCGTCTTCTGCGCAGGCACCCACAAGGAGTACGCCACGAGCCCGGCCCGCGACACTATAAAGCTCCCCGATGAGGTGACCGACGAGCAGGGTGTCTTCCTCAACATCCTCGGAGTCGGCCAGCTCGGACTCCGCCACGGAGAACCGCAGCCGGGCGAAAACGTCGCCATAGTCGGACTCGGCGTCATCGGCCTCTCGGCCATAGCCTACTGCTCCGCGTTCGGCTTCCGCACCGTCGGCATCGACTACAGCGAGAGTCGCAGACAGGTCGCGAACGCCATGCGCGCAGACCTCGTCCTCGACCCGTCGGACGACGGCCTCACCCGTCAGGTCATCGACTTCTTCGACGGTCGCGGCGCCGACCTCGTCCTCGAGACCGCCTCCGCCTGGCCCGCCATCCAGACCTCGCTCGAAATCGTCCGGCAGGACGGCGTCGTCGTCATCGTCGCAAGGCACACTGACTCCCCCACCTTCAACCCCGTCGGCCACCCCTACATGACCACGCGCTACACCCTCCGCGCCTCGCTCGGCTACCGCCCAACCGACCTCCGCTGGGACCGCATGAACTCAATGAAGCTCACAGCACGCCTCATCGCCAACGGCAGTCTCCCCGTAGACCCCATGATCACCCACGAGTTCGGCTGGCAAGACCTCCCCACCGTCTACCACCGCCTCGATCAGGGCGACACCGACATCCTCGGCGCGGTAATCCGCTGGCGATGAAGATTAAACAATCTCTCCCCCGCTGGGGGCTGACAGGGGTAGACAAAACAGAATTGTGTCTACCATCCGGCCCCGTCTCTCTGTCATTCCGAGCGGAGCGAGGAATCTAAAATCCATCAACGCAAGTCCGTACGGCCGGAGCCACGCTTGTATCGTGACCGAGAAACAAACCTTCTCCGTGTCAGCTATGCGTTGGGACGGGCATTTTAGATTCTTCGACTCCGCTGCGCTGCGCTCCGAATGACAGTGAGGGGCTCTTTTCTCATTCGTGGAAGCGGATTGATGGTCAAATGCCTACCCCTGTCAGCCCGCTGGGGGAGAGATACAGAGAGAGGGGGACTTCCGCCAACAGCCCTGTCCCCCACATCCTGTATAATCCCCACCGCCACCCTCCAACCCCAACCTTCCAGAGACCCTTATACAAAAAATACAAAAATGCTTGAACGCTTCAAAGTACCCTCCGAACACCAGGTCCGCGTCCCCCACGAGTCCCTTCGGCGCACCCTCTCCGCCATCTTCGCCAAGATGGGCGAGCCCCCTGACAACGTCGACGCCGCTGTCGAGACCCTCGTCACCGCCGACCTCTGGGGCGTCGAGAGCCACGGCGTCTCCAACATGGTCAAGGTCTACGTCGAGCGCTACGGCGACGGCCGCATCAAAGCCGACCCCCAGTGGCGCGTCCTACGTGAGACCCCCGCCACAGCCGTCATCGACGCCGACCAGGGCCTTGCCATCATCCTCGGACGCACCGCCATGGATCTCGCCGTCGAGAAGGCGAAGAATGTCGGCGTCGGCTACGTCTCCCTCATCAACGCCGGACACTCCGGAGCCCTCGGTGTCCACGCCATGACCGCCGCCCGACAGGACATGCTTGGACTTGTCATGACCACGGGCGGCTCCCGCATGGTCCCCACCTTCGCCGCCAAGGGGATGCTCGGCACCAACCCCATAGGCTTCGCCGCCCCCGCCCGCAACGAGGCTCCCTTCGTCTTCGATGCCGCCATGACCGGCGTCGCCCAGAACAAGATCAGGCTCGCCCAGCGCATGGGCGTCAAGCTCCTGCCCGGTTGGCTCGCTGATGATGACGGCACCCCCACCATGCGCGAGATCGACCCGCCCGACTCCGACGACCCGCCCATGCTCCCCTTCGCCGGAACGCGCGAGCTCGGCTCCCATAAGGCCTACGGCCTCGCCATGATGGTCATGATTATGAGCACCCTCATGCCCGGCGAGCGCCCAACCATGCTGACGGGCGAGATAAGCGGCGAACACGTCTTCATGGCGCTCGACATCGAAGCCTTCTCCGACCTCGACGAATTCAAAGACAACATGGACGGCGTCCTGAAGGCCCTCCGCGAGGCCGAACCCGCCCCCGGCCACGACCGCGTCTTCTACGCCGGCCTCTCAGAATACGAACACGAGCAAGACCGCCGCGCCAACGGCATCCCCCTCCACCGCGAAGTCGTAGAGTACTTCGACCACCTCGCCGCCGAACTCCAAGTCCCCCGACTAGAGCGCCGGGGTTGATTTGTACGTTATTCGACCATCCCGTTTATCTACTGCAAGCGGAGAAGAGAGGCAACGGAGATGAATTCAACAGCTAGAATTGCGGTTCTACCGGGCGATGGGATCGGGCCGGAAGTCATGGCTGCCGCGACGAGGGTACTCAAGGTGCTGGGTGACCGAAACGGAATCTGTTTTGACCTCACGGAAGCTCTGATCGGAGGAACCGCAATCGATGAATTGGGCATGCCTTTGCCTCCCGAATCCCTGTCCATATGTAAGCAAGCCGACGCGGTCCTTTTCGGGTCTGTAGGAGGACCCAAGTGGGATCAACTACAGATACCCTATAGGCCTGAATACGCGCTTATCGACCTCAGGAAGGAACTCGAATGCTATGTGAATCTACGGTTCGTTCGCACGTACTCCGAACTCATGGATGTCATTCCAATCAAGGAACAGTATCTTGACGGAGGGGTCGATATCGTAATCGTGCGGGAGCTATTGGAAGACGTCTACTACGGGACTCCCAAACAGCGAACTCAGCAAGGCAATGTAGTTACCGCTGTGGACACCGCGTTCTACACATCCCCCACTGTTGAACGAGTAGCTGATGTTGCCTGTCGCTTGGCGCAGGACCGAAGAGGCTTCGTGACTGTTGTTACCAAGCCGAATGTCCTAGAGACTTCGAGAATGTTCCTTGATGTGGCCCGTCGACGGATAGAGGAGCATGGGTCGGTTGAGTTCAAGCAAGAAATAATTGACGCTGCAGTCTTGAAGCTCATTCTCTCTCCGAGCGACTTCGACGTAATCTTAACGACAAACCAGTTCGGAGACATCCTCGGAGATGAACTCGGCGTTTTCGCCGGATCATTGGGTCTGGTCGCGTCGGCAGCACTTAGTAGCAAAGGGATCCACCTTTACGAACCCGTTCATGGCAGCGCGCCTGATATCGCCGGAAGAGACATCGCGAATCCGATCGGGATGCTCAACTGTGTGAGCTTGATGCTCAGATATAGCTTAGAAGCCCCGAAACTTGCGGACTCGTTGGATGGAGCAATAGACCGCACACTAGCGTCGGGGTGGAGAACCAAGGACATAGTCTCTGCCGGATCGACCGAGGTGTCGACCACTCGCTTTACAGACTTGGTGATTGAGGAGTTGGATTAGCCGATGGAGGTAGTTGCTAGATCATTACCCATGGTCTCTCCCTCGCCGGGGGAGAGATACAGAGAGGGGGAGCGAGCCGGCCCGTACCATCCCACCGTTCGCCCCTGAGCCCGTCGAAGGGCCTCCTAAACAACCACCCCCGCCGCCTCCACAGCCTCCCGCAGCTCGCGGTACGTGAACTCGCTCGGCGGCACATCCGGATGCCGCACGTTCACCGACGTGAACACCCCGCGCAGCCGCAGCGTCTCCTTGACGAGGTGCAGCGACGACGGTCCAGCCCCAAGCGTCATAACCCGCAGCAGCGGCGTCATGCGGTTGAACGCCTCCACGGCTCCCGCATCATCGCCCGACTGATACAGGTCCCATACCGAGCGGAACAGGTCGGGGAACGCCGCGTGAGGCATGATTCCGACCGAACCTCGCCGCATCTCCTCCACGAAGAACGCCCCGCCCGCACCTCCGAACACCGTGAGTGCGTCACCGCCCTCCTTCACGAACCCTGCGATGCTCGCAGGCGTCGGCGGATTCTCCGCCTTGATGTACTGCACGCCCTCGATCTCGCGTGCCATCTCCCCCGCCAGAGCGGGCGACACCGCCGCAGTCGGCACGTCCTGGATGAATATCGGTATCGTCGTCGCGTCCGACACCCGGCGATAGTACTCCTTCGTGACATCCGCGGATACTCCCACCGGTGGCGTGACCATCGAGGCGTCCGCGCCGAGCTCCTCAGCCCGTCGGCTGTACTGGACGGTCACAGCCGTGCTGGGCGCTCCCGTGTTCACCACCACGGGCACTCTACCCGCCGCCTGCTCCACAACCGTCCGTATCGCCACGTCACGTTCGGCCTCCGACAGCTTCACCACCTCGCTTGCGAACGCGATACCAACCCCGTGCACCCCATTCTCGATGACGAAGTCCACCTCACGGCGCAGGTCCTCCTCGTCTATCCGGTCAGAGTCGTCAAACGGCGTCGCAAGTATGGGGAACAGACCCTTCATCGTCGCGGAATCCATCAGTACGTCGCCCTTCCGCCGCTGATGTCGAACACCGCGCCCGTGCTGAACGAGCACTCCTCCGACGCCAGCCACGCGACCAGCGCCGCCACCTCCTCCACTTCGCCTGTTCGCCCCATGGGTATCTTGGAGATCATGTAGTCGATGTGCTGTTGGGTAAGCTGTTCCAGGATGCGTGTCCGCACCACTGCGGGCGTGATGCAGTTCACCCGGATGCCCGTCGACGCAAGCTCCTTGCCCACGGACTTCGTCAGCCCGATTACGCCCGCCTTCGTCGCCGAGTAGGGCACCGCCTTCGGGTTGCCCTCCTTGCCCGCGATCGACGCGATGTTGATGACCCGTCCATAGTCCCGTTCGATCATGTGCGGGATGACGTAGTGGCAGAACGAGTACACACCCCGCAGGTTCGTCCGGTACACCCGGTCCATCTCCTCGAGCGGCAGCTCCCAGACGCTCGCCGAGTGGCCCGCGATCCCCGCGTTATTCACCAGAATGTCTATCCGTCCCCACCGGTCGATGGCCTGCTTGGCCGCCTGCTGCGCCGTCTCGTCGTCCCCCACGTCCCCCAGCACGATCTCCGAGTCCACACCCTGCTCCGCCAGCGCCTGCGACGCCTGCTCCGCCACGTCCGCGTTCATATCGACGATGGTGATCCTCGCCCCTTCGCTCCCAAGCCGCTGGGCGATTCCAAACCCGAGCCCTTCGCCCGCCCCCGTCACTATCGCCACCTGTTCTTCAAATCTCGACATCGATTGTCCTCTTCTCAGTAATATTGACCAAACCCGTCATTGCTATGAAAATAGGCCCCGGCGAACCCGTCGTAGGGGCAACCCTTGTGGTTGCCCGTCCTCGGCGTAAACCCAATTTACGTACCCTCATGTAGCCTTGAGCAAGGCCATGGTCATTCCCGCGAAAGCGGGAATCCATCTCCCCCTCTGCGTTCTCCGCGCCCTCTGTGGTGAATCCCCTCTTACGTCGCCTCCGACAGATACCTGCTCGCCGCCGACACTGCCGCACCTTGCGCGACCTCGTACCCCTCGTCCGGTAATATCCCCTCCAGGCCCGAAAGCAGAGCCAGCAGGTACTCCGCCTTGCTCGACTCGCCCATCAGCCCGATCCGCCACACGTTCCCGTCGAACGGCCCGAAACCCTTGCCGATCTCTATCGTGTGCTCCTTCAACAGACGTTGCCGCACCGTCGCGTCATCGACTCCTTCAGGGATCTTCACCGCAGTAATCTGATCGAGCCGGTACGATTCCGGCACAAGAAAATCAAGGCCCAGTGCCGAGACGCCCGCGCGCAGCGCCGCCGAGTTCCGTTGGTGACGAGCCACCCTGCTTTCGAGACCCTCTTCCAGCACGATCCGCAGCGCCTCACGCAGCCCCAATATCATGCTCACCGGCGCCGTGTGATGGTACACGTGCTCCGGTCCCCAGTACTTCGCGATCAGCCCAAGGTCGAGGTACCACGACGGCGGCTTCGTCGTCCGTGATTCGATCACCTCAAGCGCCCGCGGACCGACCGCCACCGGCCCTATTCCCGGCGGCGCACCCAGGCATTTCTGGCTGCACGAGTACGCGTAGTCGATGCCCAGATCGTCGAACGCGAGTTCACTCCCCCCCAGCGACGTCACCGCGTCCACCATCAGCAACGCGCCATGCGCCTTCGCCAACCCGGCAATCTCATCCAATGGCTGCAGCACGCCGGTCGAGGTCTCCGCGTGGACCACCGCCACCAGCTTTACCTTATCCTGCCGGTCTAGCTCCTCTGCCAGCATCTCCGGCGGGAAAGGTTCACCCCACTCGCCGCGCAGCACGACGGCGTTGGCCCCAAGCCTCTCTGCCATATCCGCCATCCGCTCCCCGAAGTAACCGCATGAGCAGATCACCACCGTATCGCCCGGTTCCAACAGGCTGTTCAGCCCCGCCTGCATTCCCGCGCTGCCCGTTCCCGGCAGTGCTATGGCCAGTCCCTCTTCGGTGCGGAATACCTGACGCAGCAGATCCGACAACTCGTCCAGCACGACCATGAAGTCCGGGTCTGCATACCCGATCATCGGCGACATCATTGCCTGCAGAACACGCGGGCTCGTATTGCTCGGCCCGGGCCCCAGCAAAATACGCGGCGGCATCACAGGAACCTTCGATTCGGGTACGCTGCTCATCTGGTATCACCTCATCGTCGCGGGGAATCGTCCCGTTCGCGCACCGTATTATAGGTGACTCCCCGCTCCCTTCCAAGCCGCCACTCCACCATCCCCATATCGTCATTCCCGCGAAAGAACGTCACCCCGTACCACGATACGGGGCGGGAATCCATCTTCAGAATGCACCCTCTGTTTACCAACTTTTCACTTTTTAAGCCTTCCCTCGGTATAATCGAGTGGTAACGTAACGTTAGAGACGGGACTCAATGAAGCGCTTCATCCACATATCGGTCTATTGGCTGCTGACCATGTTGACGGTGGCCGTCATTGCTTGCGGCGGCGAGTCCGACAGTGCCCCTGAGGAGAGCGCCGACGAACCGGCTACCCCTCTAGCGCAGTCCGTTCCTACAGCAATACCAACCAACACGCCGGAACCCACGGCTACCACGGAACCGACGCCTCAGCCGCCGACCTCAACCCCGGCTCCGGTCCCAACTCCAACGACGCCCCCAACGCCTGAACCCACCGCAACCACGGAGCCGTCGACAGCCACGCCGACGACGGTCCCCACTTCCACTTCAACCGCGACGCCTGTCTTACCAACTTCAACACCTGTTCCCACGGCAACGCCCACGTCAGTCCCGCCCACAGTGCCCGCATCGACATCGGACGGACAGGCCGCGGCCGAGCCCACCCCAACCGCTACGGCGACATTCATTCCCACGTTTACCCCAAGGCCGACTCGCACGCCTACTCCGACGTCCACGTCCACGCCTACGATTACTCCAACTCCGCTGCCTCCGACTCCGACGCCTGTCCCTCCGACACCCACGAACACGCCCGTGCCGCCCACCCCGACGTATACGCCCGTCCCGCCGACTCCCACTTCCGTTCCGGAACCTGAGCCGACTCGATCTGCCGTCACTGCCCAGCCCGGCACGAATGTCGGCAATCTCGCTCCCGACTATGTCCTGAACATTGCGGGAGGCAGCCAGGTAAGTTCCACCGACCTTGTGGCGCAGGGGAAGCCCGTCTTCATCCTGTTCCACGCAACGTGGTGACCGGACTGTCGCTCCGCGTTGCGGGGCCTGACGGAGATCTATCCACAGTTCAAGGACAAGGTGGCCCTCTACGCCGTGGCCTTCGACGAGCCTCTCAGCGTTCTGCAGTCCTACCAGAACGAGAGCGGTCATGCCGGTACGGTGGCCAGGGCTGTGGGGAACATGGTCAGAGACTTCAGAGTGACGCAGCAGTCCACCAAGGTGGCCATCGACGGGAACGGCGTAATCACTTACCGTAGCGGCTACGGACGAGGCAGCCCGGCCGAGTGGGCCGCCGTCCTCCAAGAACTGGCCAACAGCGTACAATAGGAGACGCTTGCAAGGATCACTACCGCCATACCGGCGGAGGCCGGTATCCGGAAAGACTGGAGGCATGATGTGCATGTCCGAGAACACAGCCCCCATGCCGTCATTCCCCCGGAAGAACGTCACCCCGTACTCGATACGGGGCGGGAATCCACTAACAAGATCGTGGAGGTGACATCGCCATGAACCGCGTAACCACCATTCGATACGTCGTTGTCTCTGTCGCGGCGCTTTCTTTGCTCGCCGCTGTCGCATGCGGAAGCGACTCCGGTTCTTCCAGCGAGTCCCAACCCGCCGACACGACTGCGACCTCACCGGCGTCTGCGCCTCCTCCACCCGCAGCGCAGACTTCCCCGCCGCCCGCGGCCGCTCCTGAACCAACTGCGGCTCCTGCGCCCGCGCCTTCCGAGGAAACCGTCCCCGTCGGACACCGTGTCGGCGACCGCGCGCCCGACTACATGCTGGCCCTCACTGGCGACCGGTCCGTCAACTCGACCGATCTCGTGTCCGAGGGGAAACCGGTATTCATCCTGTTCCACGCCACCTGGTGATCGGACTGTCGCTCCGCGTTGCGGGGCTTGACCACCGTGTATCCGCCCTTTGAGGACTCGGTCGATCTCTACGCCGTCGCGTTTAATGAATCTCTGGACATCCTGTCGGCGGCCCAGAACAGGAGTGGGCATGTTGGAGAAGTGGCGACGCCAAGCGATAACATGATTGAAGACTTCAACGTCACCCGACAGTCCACTAAGGTCGCCATCGACGGAAACGGCGTAATTGTCTACCGTTCCGGCTTCGGACAGGGCAGTCCTGCCGAATGGGAGAACGTGCTCAAGGATCTGACTGCGGCTAACTGACGCCTAACGCCATGACAGACACCCGCCTCAAATTCGTCGTCCCCGGCGACAACCCGCCGCAGATTCAAGGCTCGCCTCACCTCGAACGTCTGGATCCCTACGGAGATGTCGACCTCTACCTCGACCGTCCTTCGAGCATGGAAGACCAGCTTGAACGGGCGCGCGACGCCCACGTCATCATCAACACGCGCGGCGCCGTCAAGTGGCCCGCCGAAGCCCTGCGAGCACTGCCCAACCTGCGGATGATCGCCACCTGCTCCATCGGCGTCGACATGATCGATATCGACGTGGCCCGTGAGCTCGGCATCGTCGTCAGCAACCAGCCCGGACGCACCGCCCCGGTAGTCGCTGAGCACATCGTCGGCCTCATGTTCGCCGCCGCCAAGCGAGCCGCCTTCCAGACCATCGAGCTCAAGGCCGGTCGCTGGACCCTCATGCAGAACGTGACGCTGCAGGGCAACACCATCGGCATCGTCGGCGCCGGCAACGTCGGACGCGAGGTCGCCCGCATCGCCAACGCCATAGGCATGAAGTGCCTAGCATGGACCTTCAACCCCTCACCCGAACGAGCCAAGGAACTCGGCGTCGAGTTCGTCGACCTCGACGATCTCCTGAAGCAGTCCGACGTCGTCAGCCTCCACGTCCGCCTCAGCCCTGACAGCCATCACATCATCGGTCCCCGTGAGCTTGGCCTGATGAAGCCAGGCGCACTCCTCATCAACGGCGGACGCGGCGAGCTTGTCGACGACACCGCACTCGTCGATGCCCTCAAATCGGGACACCTTGCCGGGGCCGGCCTCGACGTCTTCTCAGAGGAACCTCTCCCCGCTGACCATCCCATCCTGGGCTGCGATCAGGTCGTCCTCACTCCCCACCTAGCCGACCAGACCCCCGAAGGCATCGAGCTACTCAACGAGGGCGCCGTAACCAACGTCATTGCCTTCCTCGAAGGCCGCCCCAACAACGTCGTCACCTAAGGCCTTTTCATCCCCCTCACCAAGAACCCCACGTAGGGGCAACCCTTGTGGTTGCCCTCCCCCCTTTGCGCCCTTCGCGTTCTCTGCGGTTAACTCCTCGGTTCCCCCCGAGCATAGAAGCCCCGTTCACCCTGAGCCTGTCGAAGGGTCGAACGACTCAATGTCTGACTAACCCCCGATGCGCCTCACGACTCCCTCCGACGCCGAAGCGGCTGTCCCCTTCGATACGTAGCCACTCGCCAGACCCACTCTGCCGGCCCAAACAGGAAGCGACTCAACCACGCCCGCGACCACCATACTTGCAGCACCCACACCCCGAAAACGAAAGCCAACACGACGCTCCGGCTCACAAAGTCCACGTCACCCAGCAATACCGTCAAAACAAGCACTCCCAGCACCGTCTGAGCCAGGTAGTTCGTCAGCGCCGTTCTTCCTACCGCCCGTAGACGCTCCTTGAACCAGTTGTCCGTGCCTTTGTTCCAGAGGATGATGAGACTCATGTATCCCAGCGAGGCGGGAATCGTCCCCAACGTGTTGGGAATCTGGCCGATGAAGGCGATCTCACGCGAGTAGTCGTTCATCGCGGTAATGATGACGCCCGCGGCGGCAAGCGGCAGGCCGACGGCAAGCCCGATCACTGCGATTCGGCGATACGTCCCTGCGGGCAGGCCACCGTCCATGAACCCGGCGCGATACAGGCCCGCGCCGACGAGGATCAGCCCCAGTGCGCGCAGGAAAAAGCCCAGCAGGAAGACGGCTGAAATGGCCTCGTCGTCCGCGATCTCCCCAGGCGTCCAGAGACCGGATAGTGATACATCGGTCGTATTGGCGATGTTCTGCACGAGCAGCGTACCGGCGACGGACAGCAGGAATACGGCAACTCCAAGGGATATGAGCGCCCAATTCGGCAGCTTTCGCAGGGCGATCAGAAAGACCGACGATACTGCGTAGACCATGAGCACGTCGCCGTCCCACAGTTGGAAATGGAGGCTGCCGATTCCCAGCAGCAGCGCGTTTCGCCACAGGTTCAGTACGACTGCGCGTCTTCCTTTCTCGCTGGCACGGTCGATGAAGAGGATCATCCCCGCGCCGAATAGCAGCGAGAACAATCCCATGAACTTCTGGTCGACGAAGACCTCGCCCAAGATGCCCACGGCCCAGTCGACCACTGTCTCCGACCCGCCCGCACTCAGGTTGAAGTAAGGCGCATTGCCAAGCCCGAACTGCACGGCGTTCATCAAAAGAATGCCGAGCACCGCAACCCCGCGTATCAGGTCGAGACTGGTTATCCGCCCGGACTCGCGAACCGGACCCGTTTCAGTGGTCTGAGAAGAAGTCGCCAAGAGTTCAGATTCCCTATGAGAGATTGGAAGGGGTCGCTTACCCCAAAATCACAGGATGTCTGCAACGTGTACTGTGAAGGTAGCTGGAGGCATCGTCAAGTCACGCGGCGCTATCCACGCTCTCGCCTCCTGTCATTCCGAACGCAGCGTAGCGGAGTGAGGAATCTAAAGTCCTCGTCGTACGAGATACACTCGCCATCATACGCATTACTTTCTACTTTCTTCTCCCCCTCAGCGCTCTCTGCGCCCTCTGTGGTTAATCCCCACACCCCGCTTTTGACTTCCCATCACACCCTCATCCACAATATATCCATCATGGATGAACGACTCGCAACCAACCGCGCCAACTGGAACGAGCGCACGCCCGTCCACGCCGCATCCGACTTCTACGACGTCGACGGCTTCAAGGAGGGCCGCATCACCCTCACCGACATCGAGCGCCGCGAGGTCGGCGACGTTACAGGCAAGACGCTCCTCCACCTCCAGTGCCACTTCGGGTTGGACACCATGTCGTGGTCACGCCTCGGCGCGAAGGCCACCGGCGTCGACTTCTCCGACGCCGCCATAGACCTCGCCTGTTCCCTCAACGACGAGATTGGAACGGACGCGCGCTTCATCCGCTCCAACGTCTACGACCTGCCCGACGTGCTCGACGAGGAGTTCGACATCGTCTTCACGTCCCTGGGCGTCCTGTGCTGGCTCCCCGACCTCGACAAGTGGGCCTCGGTCGTGCATCGTTTTCTAAAGCCCGGCGGCACGTTTTACGTACTCGACATCCACCCTCTCATAGGTATCTATGAAGAGGACGATTCGGGTGATATTCGCCCGACATATGACTACTTCCACCAACAGTTCTACTCCGAAGGCAACCACCAGACCTACACCGGAGGTGACTCCATTGCCAGCCCCGTCTACGAGTGGCAGCACAGCCTCGGCGAGATCGTAACCGCCCTCAGCCAGTCCGGGCTCACCATCGAATACCTCCACGAGTTTCCCTTCTCTTTCTTCAAAGCCTTCCCAAAGATGGCCAAACATGACGACGGATGGTGGCGCTTCCCCGAGCGCAACGACTCCTTCCCGCAGATCTTCTCGATCAAGGCCACCAAGTGAGTCGCGTCATCCATCCGGATTCACGGCGAGAGCCTCGGCAGGAGCCTGTCAAGCTCAGCGTCACGGAGGGCTACTCGCGCTGGGCAAAGTTCTACGACACCAAGTGGAACACCCTCATAGCTGCGGAAGAGCAGTACTCGCTGCCGATCATCGAGGGCTTGGAGGGTGAGACCGCGCTCGACGTTGGAGCGGGAACGGGTCGCTTCTCCCTTAACCTCGCGCGAAACGGATGGAAGGTCACTGCCCTCGACCCAAACTCGGACATGCTCTCAATCGCCAAACGCGCCGCCGCCAATGAGAGCCTTCCGATTCAGTTCATTCATTCGCCCATTGAAGATGGCAAATCCGTCCCATCAGCCTCATTTGACCTGGTCGTCTGTGCCCTAACCCTCTGTCACGTATCCGACCTCCGGGGAGCCGTCAAAGAGTTTTTTCGAACCATGGCCCCCGGAGGCCATCTGCTCATTACTGACGTGCATCCTGACTTCATTTCCGCCGGTATGCCGACGCAGTTTGTCGAGGACGAAGTAACCTATCATCTCCCCAACGAGCCGCATACCCGTGACGACTACCTGCAGGCTGTTGCGGATGTCGGCCTCGACATATCCGAAGTACTGGATATTCCCGGCAAGGAAGTTCCAGGAGGGTTCGTCAGCCCATTCATGCGAGAGAATTTTGATGACGTTAACTTTGCCTTCATCCTTCTGGCCCAGAAGGGATAGGACCGATTTAACCCGTCAAATCTCGACCACCTGCTTTTGGGAGAAAACTCACTTGACCAGCCCCATCCAAATCACCCTCATGCGGCATGGTCGCTCCCGCGCCGACGACGAGATGGTGCACGAGGGCAGGTACGACTCGCCGCTCACCGACGTCGGACGTGCCCAGGTGAGGTCGCGTGCCGAGAAATGGAAGCAAAGCGGCGTCACCTTCGACCTGATCGTCGCCAGCACCCTCGTCCGTGCATCCGAGAGCGCCCGGATCGTCGGTGAGGTCCTAGACTTACCCATTGAGTACGACCCCGACTGGATGGAGCGTGACAACGGCCCCCTGGCTGGACTCCCCTTCGATGTCGCAAAGGAACGATACCCCAAACCCGACTTCACCAACCCCTTTCAGCCTCTCGTCCCCTCCACTGGCGAGGGTGAAAGCGGATGGGACCTGCTGAGCCGCGGGGCAAGAGCCCTACAGACCGTCGTCAGAAAGGGTCTTCCCTCAACACTCGTGGTTGCCCACGGAGGCATCCTCAACGCCGCCATGTACTGCATAGTTAGAGTATCCCCGCACCCCGGGGTCGTGCGCTTCGCCTTCGGTGACGCCTGCTTCGTACGCACCTCCTACGATCCCAAGAGCGACCAATGGGCTATCCGCGAAATGTCCGCCCAGTCGGACTGACGACCTCTCTGGTAAACTCCCTGCAAGGAGAATCTATTATGAAAATCACCCGAGACAACCACGAAGACATCTACCCCGCCGGCCCGACCTACATCCGCTCCATTCGCGCCGGCAACACCCTCTACCTCGCCGGCTGCACGGCCCGCAACTCCGACGCCGAGGGCGGCCCCGTATTCGACCAGCTCCGCGTGACCCTCGACCGCATCGTGCGTATCGTCGAGGCCTCGGGCGGTACCGCCTCCAACATCGTCGCCATGACCACCTACTGCACCGACATGCGCACCATGTGGCCAATCGAGGGCGAGCAGGTAGAGATTTGGGAGCACTACTTCAAGGGCCTCTGGCCCACCAACTCCTACGTCGAGATCACCGCTCTCGCCGAGCCGGGCTTGAACGTCGAAATCACGGCAACTGCCGTCCTCGACGATGCCTAGCGACACCCTCGCGGACCGCGTCGACCGGGCAATCGACGAGTTCCCCTTATATTCCTCCAGCGAACGCTTCGAAGCCGATGGCGCTGTCTTTGTCAGAAACTGTTCGATTCCCGACAAGTACGATGCCAACCATGTCGAGCAGGTGACCGCATCGACCCCTGACGAGATCGCCCGCCTGAGCGAACGCGTCGAAGTCGAGTTCGAGGGATTCCGACACCGCTGCTTCTACGTTGACCGTGACACGCCCACGGAGTTTGAGGCGTGGCTGCTCATGGAGGGCTACCAGCGCTCCGACTCCCTCGTCATGGTGCTCACCGACGAGCTACTTGGCACTCCAAAACCCTACAAGATTCGCCTCGTCGAGACCGACGCCGACTGGCAGTCCCTCTTCGATCTCGTTGTTCTGGCGGATAGGGAATTCGACCCCAGTGCTCGGCAGACCGGCAACGAGTGTCCTTCCGACGCACGAGACCAACACATAGCCGCTATGCAGGCGGTCTCCCCGTCAGTGCATTACTGGCTCGCATATGCCGAAGGAGCGCCGAGGGCATTCTTCTCGTCATGGACGAGCAACTACGGCATAGCCGTCCTCGACGACCTCTACACCCACCCCGACTACCGCCGCCGGGGCCTAGCGACCGCACTCGTCCACCACTGCGTGGCCGATGTTCGGGCAAGAGGCGCTGGCCCCGTCGCGCTCGAAACAGACCCCGCGGACACGGCAAAGCACATGTACGCCGCCATGGGCTTCCGTCCCCTATCCCTATCCCACGAGTACCTGAAGACCTTCGAGTGACTTCACCGCAGTCGAGGCCCCTTGCCTAGTCGTCATTCCCGCGAAAGCGGGAATCCAGCACCTCTCACCAGATACTCCACCCGCCATCCACGATCAGGTTGTGCCCCGTAATCCACGACCCCGCCGGCGAAGCCAGCAGCGCCACCGCTCCCTTGAGGTCGTCCGCCATCCCCGTGCGTCCCAGTGGGTTCAATTGTCGCGCCCGCTCCACCATGACCGGATCGGCCGTCGGCCCGGGTATCTGGCCCGGACTGATGCAGTTCGCCGTGATCCCGCGATCCCCAAGCTCCATCGCGAGATAGCGCGTGAAGTTGATGATCCCGCCCTTTGCCGTCTGGTACGCCGCGCCGCCCCGCTTGAATCCCGTCCCATCGTAGAAGCGCTTGTCGTTCGTAAGCGACCCGTGAATCGACCCGATCGTGATGATCGACCCCGATCCCTGCTTCACCATCACCTTCGCCGCTTCATTCGCGCACAGGTACGCGCTCGTCACGTTCATTTCCAGCGTCGCCGTGAACTCCGAAACGTCGCCTTCCGGGATGTACGTCGGCTCTGCCGCCCCTCCGCCCGCGTTGCACACCATCACGTCCAGTCTGCCATGCCGTTCGACGATGGCATCCACCATCGCGGCGACCTCGTCAGCATCCGTCGCGTCGCACCCCATCCCCTCCACGTTCAGCCCCTCAGCCGACATCTCAGCCGCCACCTGCTCGCATAGCTCCTTCCGCCGGCTCGCGATGATGACCGTAGCTCCCAACTCGGCCAGCGCTGTCGCCATGGCGCGACCAAGATGTGTCCCGCCCCCCGTTACGACGGCGACCCTGCCTGTCATGTCGAACTGTTCAGTAATACTCATAGCTAGAACGAGCACCCAAATCCGTTCTTTCCGATTTGCACCTCGTCGCCGACCACGTACACCGGCGTGATCCTGTGCCCGTCCGTCAGCTCCAGCAGCTCAGGAATCCGCTCAGGGAACACCGAAAGATCGATCTCCTCGTACTCCACGCCGTCCCTCTTGAGCTCGCGTTTCAGGTCGGTCGTATACCCGCACCCGGGATAGGAATACAGGATCGGTTTTGCCTGTGTTTGAGTCATGCGTGTCCCTTGAAAGCTATTCTAACTTCCTATCTGTGGTGTGACGATAGGCGTTCCCGATTCGATAGCACAAAGCAGCTCCTCGACCGCATGACAGAGGCGGCGGAACGAACGAGAGCGACGCTGGGTGTGTTCGATGTCGATGAAGGCGGTAAGAGCACGCTGGTCTTGGGTTTCCTTATAGCGTCGGCCTTTTGGCATATATTGGCGGAGCCACCTCTTTGGAGAACCGATCGCCTCGATGTCGTCCTCGTAACTTACAGTATCGCTGATGCGTAGTCCGGACCTAATCTTGTCTCCACTTGGCGATTCAAGACTCGCGACGAACCAAGCCTCGTACTCGCGGTGTGCGCAGACCACGGCAACCGGAACGCTCATATTTAGTTTCGCCGCAGACTGAGCCAAACTCGTGGCGAGATCACGAGGGCAATCTTCATCACCATCAAGTAGAACCAGAATCGCATCGCATTTCTGTTCCACCCTGGCATACTCCAAGAAGACCCCGAACTTCTTCAAGAGCTTGGTCTTACCCCGCGCATTGATTGGCTCCTGAATGCGGATGTCTCGTCGCCCGTGTAGTTCACTAAGAATACGATGGAGGAGTCGCGGTACTGCCTTTACTTCTCCGTCCCCCTCTACGATGGGCACGATGACCGGACTGTCCGTCAACGTGCCACCGGAGTGTTGATTTCCAGCCCTTCCATGCTGTGCAATTCGCCAAGAGTGAACAGGCGTTCTCTAACTGCGCTTGCCTGCCTTTTCGATACCTCCCCTACTTTCGTCTCTCCGTCCACGAACTCAACCGCACGGATACACTCAATGGGTAGTTGGTCGATGAGATCTGGGCTGTGAGTCGTGATGACGATCTGTGTGCGAAGCGAAGCTTCCTGCATAACGTCGGCCAGGACTGCAATGACACCGGGATGAACCGCCGACTCCGGCTCCTCGATTCCCAAAAATGAGGGGCGACGACGCTGGTAAATCGCCGTCAAGAGGGCAAGCATCCTCAGTGTGCCGTCCGATTCGTGAGCGGCGTCGAGCCACATCTCTTTGCCACTCACAATGTTGGAGTGCTTAAATTGCAGCACTAGGTATCCGCCCACTGGGGTAGATCTGACATCTGTTATTCCTGGTGTTATTTGTTTCAGAGTTCTCTTGAGATTGCTAAGGCGTGAATTGAGCTTCCTCCGACGCATTTCCCTTAGGACAGACGCAAGGTTTTCACCATGCTCATCGAGACGGTCGGGGGCATTCTGCTTTTGAGGCTCTCGAATGGTATTGGGGAAAACGTGATGAAACCCGAGCTTTGAGAGTTCCCGATGCATTCGATATAAGTACCTGGAAACCGACCGCCTTGAGATGTCAGATTCATCAGATGTCCCATCGAGTAGAAACCTGCGGTACCTGAAGAATGATAAATCTTCTGTATCCAAATCCCCCGGTTCAAAGTCAGGTACAGGCTCAGGCTTCTTGACACGTCCACCATCTATGTCGATGTTCACTTTCGCCGATCCTGTGTCTAATTCATACCACCCAAATTCGCGTTTCACGTGATAGCTGCCATCTGAGTCGCTTGTGAGAGTGAAACTATAGTCAAGGGTGAAATGTTGATAAGTCGCCCTAAACCCGACTTCTAAGTCTAGGGACCTATCGCGACCTGGATAGTGCTGGTGGAGTATGCCCTCCAGACCATGCCGTTCTGAAATAGCAAAATCAAGCCCACGCGACACGGTGTCCCTAATGAACCGAAGCAAGTCGAGCACATTACTCTTTCCTGAGGCATTCGGCCCTACCAAGACAGTTAGCGGACCCAACTCCATGTCAAGCTCACGGATGGAGCGATAGTTCTTCGCTCGAATACGGGTAATGCGAAGACCGTCGTTGTCAAGAACGCTGTCGTTCATACTCATAGCTGCGCCTTTGCAGGATAAGTCTATCACGCCCACCGATATGATAAGGTATCCCCCTAGCGAAACGACGGCGGGGTCGCGTGCATGAACGTCATCTGGATAGTTGCCGATACCTTTCGACAGGACCACCTCGGCGCATACGGAAAGAAACCCATCCTGACCCCCTCGCTGGACGCTCTGGCCGCCAAGTCCACCCTCTTCACCAGGCACTACGCCGCCGGATTCCCCACCATGCCCACCCGTGCAGACCACGCTCTGGGCCGTTGGACAATGTCCTTCATGGGTTGGGAACCCCTCCCTGAGGATGCCACCACCCTCGCCGAGATCCTTGCCTCCAATGGCTACCACACCGCCGCGATGGTCGACACACCCTTCTACCTGCGCGGAGGCATGAACTACGACAAGGGCTTTCAGACCTTCTCCATGTATACCGGGCAGGAAGGCTCGGTCACCCGCCTCCTGGCTAATCATCACCACGAGTCCCGCGACGCCCGAGAGGCATGGCGCTTCGAGGCCGACCGCAACGTCGCCCAGACCGTTACGCGCGCCATGCGGTGGCTCCAGCTTCACCACACCGAGGATTTCTTTCTCTACATCGACACGTGGGACCCCCACGAGCCGTGGGACGCGCCCACGTACTACTCCCGCCTCTACATGCCCGACCACGACGGCGAGGTCGTGCAGCCTCCCTACGGTTTCTGGCAGGACGCCCCGGGCTATACCGAGGAGAAGGTCGCCAAGGCGCGCGCCGCATACGCCGGCGAGGTCACCATGGTCGACACGTGGATCGGCTACCTCCTCCGCATGGTCGAGAACATGGGCCTCACCGACGATACTGCCATCATTTTCACCTCCGACCACGGCTTCTACTTCGGAGAGCACGGCGGCCTCTTCGGCAAGATGACCTTCGCCAAACGCCCCGATGGCGCCATGTACCGGCATGGCGACCCCGGTTCCGCATGGACCTTCTCCCCCCTCTACGAGGAGACCACCTCGATTCCCCTGATCGTCCATGTGCCCGGCGCGGAGCCGAACACCTACAACGGCCTCACATCCGCCATCGACGTGATGCCGACCGTCCTTGAAGTCCTCGGACAGGACATCCCCGGTTGGGTGGAGGGCGCCTCTCTTCTGCCGAAGGTTCGCGATACATCCACGCCCGGTCGCGAGTTCACCGTGACTACCGTACCCTTCGCCGACCCCGGCGACCCCGTGCGCTCCGTCGACAACTTCCGTCGCAAGCTCGAAAGCAGTCTCGTAACCACCATCTCCTCCGACGAGTGGGTGCTGCTATACACCACCGACGAGGGTATGTCCCAGCTCTACCACCTCCCAACCGATCCCGGACAGGAGAACAACGTCATCGCCGACAATCCCGACGTCGCGCGAGACGTCCATCAGAACCTCGTCAAGTTCATGCACGACACCAACCTGCCCGATCGCCGCATACAACCAAGACTCGAACTCAGGATGTAAAGGAAAAGTCGTAATTGTGCCGCACTCCATCAGAGCCTGTCCCCACGTAAAGCACACTTACCGTCATTCCCGCGAAAGCGGGAATCCATTGGGTCCCGCCAGCCAACTAACGGCAATATCTCAACAAATCGGTGAAACCCGGGAGGAACCATCACTATGAAAAAACGCCAGGAAAAACTCGTAGGGCCCGTCGTCTCTCTGCCCACATTCGTCGACGACGATCACAACCTCCTCCTCGACCGGCAGGCGAAGCACATCCGATGGCTCATGGACCACGGAATCGGCGTGGACGGCAATGGCGTCCTCCTCGCCGCCGGTGGCTACGGAGAGGGCTACTTCCTCGACGACGGCGAGTTGTTCGCCCTCATCGACGTGCTCGTGGACACTGCCGGCGACAAGGCCCCCACGATGGTCGGCGTCTTCGACCTCAACGCCAGAACGGCCGCGCGTCGCTCTCGGTACGCTGGAGACGCGGGCATCGACTTCATCGAGCTCGGCCTCCCGCACTACTCGTGCCCGTCCGAGGAAGACGTGTACCTATACACAAAATACGTCAACGACAACGCCGACGTTGGACTGATGAACTACAACAACTTCTGGGTCACTCCCGCCCCCAAGTACGAGATCACCCGATCGCTGATGGAGCGCTTCATCGACCTTGAGAACGTCGTCGGCTTCAAGTGGAGTGCCGCCAGCCCCGCTCATTATGTCGGCCTCCTCAAGCTCTTCGCCGAAGAGTTCAACTTCATCGACAACGGCATGATGAACTCCCAGGGCGCTCGATTCGGCATGGCAGGCTTCGTAGACTTCTTCGGCAACGTCGCCCCGAGCCTGTCCCTCACCAAGTGGGAGATGTTCCGTGACGGCCGCTACGACGAGCTGGACGAGCTTCTCGACGCCCTCCACTTCGACACCGACAACCGCCTGAGCAACGAGGCTCCCGCCTTCGCCTCCGTTGCCGATGGTGTCTTCGGCCACGTCCGCTGGGAGGTCATGGGACTCCATGCAGGCCCCAACTTCCCCGCTCAGGCCCCCGCCCCTCAGGCCCTCTACGACCACACCCGCCGCGTCTTCACCGAGAGTGGCCTCATGGACCACGTCGAATGGGACCAGTCGATACTTGACGATTAACTCACACGTCATTCCCACGAAAGAACGTCACCCCGTACCACGATACGGGGCGGGAATCCATATCTATTCCCCGCAGGAGCAAGAAATGCCGAACGACTATAGCCGCGAACGACTCCAGGGCAGCGTCCTCTCGATGCTGACCTTCACCAACGACGACTACAGCCTTGACCTCGACGGCCAGCGCAAGCACGTCCGCTGGCTCATCGACCAGGGTATGGTAGAAGGCAAGTGCGTCCACCTCATCGCCGGTGGGGCAGGGGAGACGTACATGCTCGAAGAGGAAGAGTTCCAAGCTCTGGCCGACCTCATCATCGACGAGGGCAAGGGCGTCGCCCCGACCATGGTCATGGTCTCCGAGCTTAGCGCCCGCGCCGCGGCCCGAAAGTGCGCCTACGCCGCCGAGGCGGGCATCGACTTCGTGCTCCTCTCTCCGCCCCACTACTCCCAGCCCACCGAGGACGACATCTACCTCCACCACAAGTACGTCAACGACCGCGTCGACATTGGGATCATGACCTACAACAGCTTCTGGGTCATGCCCGGCGGCTACTCCTACAGCCCCACTCTATTTGAGAAGCTCGCCGAGCTCGACAACGTCGTCGGCGTCAAGTGGACCGGCACAACCACTGAGGACTACCTCGGCTTCCAGCAGATGTTCGGCGACAGGTTCGCCCTCAGCGAGAACAGGCAGTTCTTCGGCATGGGTGCCCGCTTCGGGATGAAGAGCAGGATCGACGTCATGGCCAATGCCGCGCCACGCCTCTCCCTACACCAGACCCAGCTCACGCAGGAAGGCCGTTTCGACGAGTTGGAAGCCCTCTACAGGCAGCTTCAGTTCGATCCCGTCTATCAGCGAGGCCGCCGCCGCGAGGCCGTCGGGATGGTCGCTGACGGTCCACACGCCCGGATGCTGCTCCGCCTCTTAGGGCTCGAGACCGGACCTTCCTTCCCCGGCCAGGCCGAGCCGCCCCGAGAATACGTCGACTTCTGGCGCGAGTCAATCGAGCTTAGCGGGGTCCTCGATTGGGTCGACTGGGACCAGTCCCTCCTTGACTGACTATCCGATCACCCACAGTCGCTTCTCCGCCGGGCTGATACGGGGTAGGCAAAATGTGAATCGCACGTATAACGGGCTGCCTGTCACTCCGAGCGTAGCGAGGAATCCAAAATGTCGTGCCATGTTTCCGGCTATGGGACTCGGGTTGGAGGAATGGGGCTGAGGGCATCCCCCAGCCGACTAATGTACAATAGCCGAAAAAGCGAGGCAGCCATGACCAGCCTGGCCGAAATAAAGGAAGCCATCCAAAACCTGCCCCCCGCCGAGTTCGCTGAAATGTCCCGCTGGTTCAACGACGTACAGGAAAACCAATGGGATCGGCAAATTGAGGCCGACGCAGGTGCCGGCCGCCTCGACTTCTTCAAGGAACAAGTGGCTCAGGCCCGGGCGGCCGACACCGTGGGCGAACTGTAGTGCATCGCACTATACCTCAGTTTTGGGAACACTTCGCCACCCTGCCCGAACCGGTACAGCAGACCGCCCGCCGCAACTTCCAACGCCTCAAGGAAAACCCTGCCTACCCCTCCCTCCGCCTCAAGAAAGTCGGTGATTACTGGGTCGCGCGAATCGGGCCTAACCACCGCGCATTGGCCGTAGCCGAAGGCGACGACCTCTACTGGGTCTGGATCGGCCCTCATGACGCCTACGACCGAATAATCAACCCCTGATTCAACCCCCTACCACTCGCTGCTCTCCTCCGCATACACGTGGTCGGGCAGCCTGTAGCTGATTCCCGCCTCGTCGAAGGCTGAAGCCTGAAGCAAAGACGTGAAGTTGCTGAAGTTGCTGTTGGCCGACTTTGGAAGGTATTTCCCCATGGCCCTGTTGATGCGGGACTGCAAACGGAACCACGTCAGCACTCCAAAGGCTATCCCCTTTGGATAATGCAACTGGTCCGCCAAGGTCGGTCCAATGAGCGCACGTGAGATGCCGAAAACGTACCTCGACAGCTTCCGTCGTTCATTCGAATCGGTGATCCCGATCACCAATGGGGCGGAGTTGACCAGCGCGTGCGCCATTACGGCCGCTTCGGGTTCCGGGTCAGGCTCGCATACTGTGCCGATGTCGAATAATTTCAGAGCCTCTTCCTCATCTTGGTACAGGATGGTCTCCGGTATCCCCATGAGATAGCCTGAGTACCGCCAGACCGCCAGGAAGCTCTCTCGTTCCTCTTGACTGAACTTTGCGCCCAAATTCTCCATGTGCATCAGCAGTCTCGCCGAGAAGGCGGCAATCGAGTAGGCGCAGTGCGCCGCGCTAATGGGCACCCCCCAGTCCTCGTTGTCCCAGTCCTCGGAATTCTTCAGCAGGCGTCTGACCTGTGCGTGTACCAGCCTGATGCGCACGGACAGCTTCCAGCCGTCCCCCTCCCTTTCCAGTCCGAACGGCATGAAGATTTCGATCATGTGGCGGTTGTTCTGCCGGAGCCGTCTGACGCCCCGCTCTCGCACACGCCCGGTTATGAAGAACGATTTGCTGATGTTCGTTGAGAAACCTTCTACCAGTGTGCCTCCCACGAACGCCCCAAGTACCAACTGCGAGTTGCGATGAAACATGCGAATGCCCGGTCGAAAGGCATCGAAGTCGACCCAGTCGGGCGGAGATTCGATACCCTTGAACAACTCTTGTAGCAAGGGAGGCGCATCACGCTTGATGCTCTCGTCTTGATTGTCCATGAATGCTTCGACGAATCGTCTTCCCTCCCCCGGTGCAAGAGTGGAAAGCTCTTTGACCACGGCATCCATTTCGGGGTCTCCGACTGTTGTGTGCGCGATGTAATTCGAAGCCCTCTCCGGGTCGAGAGCGTGGGCCTTTTCGTATCCCGGTAAATAGGCTTGTGGGATGTTCATCGGAGTTGAGTCCATCGCTTTCAAACCCGCCGCGGCTTTACGCCGCGGGCGAACGTTCCTCCGGCGCTTCCACTCTCAGGTCGGGGAGCCAACGAAGGAACGGAGGCAGGTACCAGTTCCCCTTACCCAGCACTTCCATGCTGGCCGGAACGAGCACCGACCGTACCAGCGTCGCGTCAAGGAGCACCGCGACGGCAAGCCCGAAGCCCATGAGCTGGTTCACCACGGTCTCCCCCGATGCAAACGCCCCGAACACCACCACCATGATAAGCGCGGCTCCCGTTATCAACCCCGCCGTAGACCGCAGGCCGTATGCCACCGCCTCAGTATTGTCCTGGGTCTCGTCAAAGCGTTCCCGTATCCGGCTGAGCAGGAATACGTGGTAGTCCATCGACAGCCCGAACAGAATCGTAAAGAGGAACAGTGGCAACCACGCGTCGATCACGTCCGCGTGCTGGAACCCGAACAGGTCCGCTCCAATCCCCTTCTGAAACACCAGCACCAGCAGCCCATAGGTCGCGCCCACGGACAGCAGGTTCATGATGATCGCCTTGATGGGGATGATGATGGATCGAAACACCATCATCAGGATGAGGAAACTGAGCCCCAGCACAAAGGCAAATACGATGGGTGTGTAGACCCGCACGATACCATAGAAATCTGCAACTTCCGCCGTCAGTCCGCCTACGTATACCTCTGCGGGCACCCCATCGAAAGCTGGTTCTATATGCTCCTTTCGCAGCCGCTTCATGTCGTCCGCGGCCTCCGGACTGGTAGATTTACCTGGGAACGGAAGAGTAAGCAGGGCGAGGTCGCCGGCGTCGTTCACTACCGGTGGCTGGGGTGGCAGCGGGAACGTGGTGTCCTCCACCAAGGACTGCTGCACCCGTCCTATCGCTGCCATTACCTGCGGATCGTTGATGTTCCCTGAGACTACTATCTCAGCCGGGCTCAGAAACCCCGCCGGGCTGACTGTCCCAAAGGAGAACTTCTCTTCCATCAGCAGAAAGGCTTTCTTCGTCTCGGCCTTGTCTGGGAAAGTGTTTACGTCGTTGAGGCCCGTACGGATCTCCAGGTAGAAATACGAAAGAGCGATCATCGGTACGCCCACAATGAGGAGACTGATGACCGGTTGTTTGGTCACGATGTGTGTAATCTTGTCCCAGAACCCGCCCTGCGATGTATCCGCGCCCTTCAGCGAAAACCGCGTCAGGAACGGGATGGTCAGCAAGTCCACCTTGGGGCCCAGAAGCGCCAGCACTGCTGGCAGGAGGGTAAGCGTTGCTGCGAGAGAGGCGATTACCACCAGTATCGCGCCCAATGCAAGCGACTGGTAGAACGATGCGGGAACGATAAGCAGCCCCACGAGCGCGAGGACTACCGTAGCCCCGCTGAACAGCACTGTGCGTCCCGCCGTCCCGCCCGTCTTAGCGACCGCTTCCCTCGTGGACATGCCATGCCTCATCTCTTCTTTGAAGCGTGACACGATGAGCAGCGAGTAGTCGATGCCCACCGCTAGGCCCAGCATCACGACCATAACGGTGACGAAGAAGACCAGTTGGAATTGCTGGCCGATTACTGCAACTGCTGCCAATGCAATAATGATGGAGACCGCAGCAAGTCCCAGCGGAAGCAGCGTGGCCACGACCGCCCCAAAGAGCACCAGCAGCACCAGCAATGCCACCGGTACGCCGAATCGCTCACCCTGCTGCAGATCATCTTCCGCCAGCTCATTGTTCTCGAATGCGGTGCTCGCGTCCCCGCCTATGAGCGCCACGAAGTCGTCTGCCTCGTTCGCCTCCTCCACCACGTGGATCACGTCCTCGATGTTGGCCGTGGCCTCCTGGGACGTGCCCGTCAGGGTGTAGTGCATCAGCACCGTTCCCCGGTCGGGGGAGACGAGGAGTGGGAGCAGCTGGGCTAACTCTTCCTGAGAGATAAGCGGTCCTGCATCGACGGCTTGATAATAGTGGGACAGTGGCCGGTCGTCTATTCCGCCGGATATCGTCCCAGGCCCCAGCGCGACAATCTCCTCGTGGAGAGCCTCCACCTTCGCGCGGAAAGCCGCGTCGTCAACCGTCAGCGTCTCCGATTGAACGATGACGATCTCGGCCAGCTTCTCGGGTCCTCGCAGCTTTTCCTCCAAGAGGGCCGCGGCCCGTTCCGACTCGTAGCTGCCGGCTAGCCGAAAATCGGTCGTCGTGGCGCTCTCCAGAAAAGCTCCGCTAAGTCCGAGCCCAATCACCACGAGCAATACCCAAACGCCGACCGTTACCCAGGGCCTTCGCGCGCTGATCCGGGCTAAGACTTCAGTCATGAGCACAACCTCCGAAATGCAAGTATGCTGACCAAATCTTCACAGACGACCTTACCCGATGTGGATAGGCGATACAAGCACCTATACGCGCACATAAAGGGGATGTGCGAAAGCGGCAAGGTGTCTCTGCGGGCGTTCACCTCCCGAAGTAACGTATTTTACCGAGGTCGCGACGAGTCAACCCTGATAGGACGAAAAAGGGAAGAGTCCGAATGCTACGAAGTCACCGCGCCCTGCGAAGCAGAACCCACCAGCTGTGCGTACTTCGCCATCACGCCCCGCTCGTACCGGGACGCCGGTGCCGCCCAGGACTCGCGCCGCCGCTCTAGCTCCTCATCGGAGACAAGTACGCTCAACTCCCGCGTCTCGACGTTCATGCGAATCGTGTCGCCGTCCTGAACGAGACCGATATTCCCGCCGACCGCTGCCTCCGGAGCCGCGTGACCGATCATCGGGCCGTGTGTCGCCCCGGAGAAGCGTCCATCTGTGATGAGCAGCACATTCGAGCCGAGGTCTCCCTGGCCCATGATCGCGCCGGTGACCGCGAGCATCTCCTGCATCCCCGGTCCGCCCTTCGGCCCTTCGTATCGGATGACGACCACGTCGCCGCTCACTACCTCGCCTCTCGTCACTGCCTCGAAGCAGGCCCGCTCCCCGTCGAAGACCTTTGCCGGACCTTCATGCGCGAGGTGCTTAGTGCCCGCCACCTTCATGACCGCGCCGTCCGGCGCCAGGTTCCCCTTGAGTATGACCAGCCCGCCCGTCTTGCTGCGCGGCTTGGATGCCGGGTAGATCACCTTGCTGTCCGGTGCGCTGATGTCCATCTCGGCCAGGTTTTCGGCCATGCTTCTGCCCGTCACCGTCATGCAGTCGCCGTGCAGCAGACCCGCGTCCAACAGTTCCTTCATGACCACCTGCACGCCGCCCGACCTGTCCACGTCCGACATCACATACTGCCCGCCCGGTCGAAGATCGGTCATGTAAGGTGTCGTGCGGCTCAGACGGTCGAAGTCGTCGATGTGCATATCGACGTTCGCCTCATGTGCAATGGCCAGCAGATGAAGCACCGCGTTGGTCGAGCCTCCCATCGCCAGGACGACCATCATGGCGTTTTCAAGCGACTCTTTCGTGATGATGTCCCGCGGCTTGATGTCGCGTTCCAAGAGTGTGTAGAGGGCATCGCCTGCTTCGTAAGCGATTCCCTCGCCTCGCCGGTCGACAGCAGGTATCGAAGCCGCGCCCGGCAGGGACATGCCCATCGCCTCGATGGCCGACGACATCGTGTTCGCCGTGAACATTCCCGAGCATGCGCCTTCTCCCGGACACGCCGCCTTCTCCATACCCGTAAGGTCGTCTTCCGAAAGCTGGCCCCGAGACCAAGACCCCACGGCCTCGAACATGTCCTGGATGTTGATGTCCTTGCCGTGGAAGTTACCCGGCAATATCGCCCCGCCGTATACGAATATCGAGGGAATGTTCAGCCGTGCCATGGACATGATGCAGCCCGGCATGTTCTTGTCGCACGCCGCCACCGCGATCAGCCCGTCCATGCTCTCACCGAAGCACACCGTCTCGATGGAATCAGCTATGACCTCACGGCTCACCAGCGACGCCTTCATCCCCTCCGTGCCCATCGAGATGCCGTCGCTGATGGTGATGGTGCCAAACATGAACGGCACGCTGTCAGCCGCCCACAAGCCGTCCTTCACTCGCTCCGCGATGCGCGTCAAATGGACGTTGCACGGCGTAACGTCGCTCGCGAGGTTCGCCACGCCCACGAAGGGCTTCTCCATGTCCTCATCCCGCAGGCCAACCGCCCGCAGCATGGAACGCGCCGGCGCGCGGTCGGGTCCAAGACTGAGTGCGGCGCTCTTCTTCTTCAACGTATGTCGTTCGGCGGCGATGGTCATGTGTAGTCTCCCCAGTGGATGCTTTGCCTATAGCGCTGGATGCCCGTCATATTCATAGGACGGTTAATAGGTGTCGGAACTCTAAAACTAAAGGGTACGAGGGCACTTGGCGGCGGTCAAGGATATGTGAGCCTAAGATCGGGACGATGGTCTTGTTTACGCCCCCTCAGCGCCAACCCTCTCGCTCTTCCTGCGCGACCTTGTCAGGTTCCACGCCAGGAACACCAGCCCGCCGATGACGATGATGCTCAGATACGTGATCGAGCGGTCGACGAGTGCCACCGACGCAGCGTCGTGCCGTGCCATCCCAAGCACCAGCAGACCGGTCACCCCCGGCTCGACGGCCCCCACCCCGCCCGGCGTCGGAACCGTGCTCAACAGTGCATGACCGAGCGCGGCAATGAGGATCAGGGCCAGCGGAACGTCGAAATCGAGCGCCTGTACCACGAAGTAGAGCCTCCCGACCTCCAGTATCCATCCAATGAAGCTGAGCAGGAACGGCACTCGCAGCTCTCCAAAGCTACCCAGTGCCCCCTCGTGGAATCGGCGGTACGCCCGTTCCAGCCTGTCGGGGAGAAATCGTGCCAACCGCTGTCCATACCCGCGCATCACGGCCAGCACCGCAAGTAGCGCCAGCGCCATCACGAACGCCGCGCTGACCACGTACACCGTCCCTGAAAAGTCCGCCGTCAGCGAGAACGCCAGTGCCCCCACCACGATCAGGACGAACACGGCGATCATGTCCATCACTCGCTCGCCGAATATCGTGCCCAGGCTCCACGAGAATCCCGTCCTCGCCTCGTCGGAAAGCGCGTAGGCGCGGTACGCGTCCCCCAGCCTCAGCCACGCTACGGAATTGACAAACCACCCGATCACGATAAGCTGGGAGTAGCGCCACATCGATGGCGTCCGAGCATTTGGAATCTCCTCGATGCCGGCGCTCCGCGAGAGGATCCGCCATCGCAGCCCCCGGAATACGAAGCTGAGGTAGTAGAGGAGCAACCCCAGCGCGTAGAGCATAGGGTCCAGCGCCTTGATATTGCTCCACGTCTGCTCCCAGTCGAGATCGAAGCGGACTGCGAGAAAGTAGATAAACGCGACCGCTATCGCTAAAGAGAGGAGAGTGTAGGGGGAGAGAACACGTTGTCGGAGCGATACCGACGGTGCTTCGTTGCCGTTACCTTGGGGCATGATCGAACGTCGTCGGCATGATTGGTCTTGAGTCTATAGTGGGCGCTTGGAGGGTATGCCCGGCCGTCTCGGATAGTTGGCAGGCGTGGGACGGTTTTTTTCGATTATGACGAATGTCCCCGCTCCGACCGGTGCGGCAACCAGCATATCACGATCATCAAAGAGGCCGCCCAGAGTGTCAATCGCCCTCCGCGCTTGCCCAAGCTCTTCCTCTACCTTCGGCCCCTTCTGCACGATCATCACTCCGCCTACTCTGCAAAAGGGAAGACACAGTTCCGTGAGGACGTCCAGCCGCGCCACGGCTCTGGAAACCACGGCTCCGAACTGCTCACGCATCTCCTGCCTGTGCGCTTCCTCCTCCGCCCGCCCTGTCACCACCGTGACTACTTCAAGTCCGAGCTTGTCTACTACATGGTTAAGAAAGGCAGTCTTCTTGGCCGTTGCTTCCAGCAGCGTCAAGTCGATGCGTGGGTATGCGATCTTGAGCGGCAGTCCGGGAAATCCCGCACCTGTGCCCACGTCCAGCAGCTTGTCGTCGCCATCGAGAACGTTTGCGGGAAGCGCTGATGCGACGGTCAGCGAGTCGAGGAAGTGTCGCGTCTGCACCTCCTCCCGGCCCATAACCGCCGTCAGGTTGACATTCTCGTTCCACGAGACTAACTCGTCGTAGTACGATCTGAACCGCTCGACCTGTTCACCGTCCAGATCAATGCCCAGTCGAGTAGCCCCCTCGATCAAGCTTTCCATCCAAGTCAACTCCTTACCGAATGTGAGTGATTCTAGCACCGAACACGCGATAGCTTCTTGGACCTCCCCCGCTTGAAGCTGACAAGGGTAGGCAAAATGGGATTTCAGCTACGATCCGGCCCCGTCTACCTGTCATTCCGAGCGCAGGGAGGAATCTAAAATCCATACCCGCAAGACCGGACGGCTAGTGCCGCGCTTGTATCCTGACCAACTGTCAAACTAGGGTAAGAATTTTCCGTGTCAGCTTTACGTTGTGACAGACATTTTAGATTCTTCGACTCCGCTCCGCTGCGCTCAGAATGACAGTGGTGGGGTTGCTTACAGGTTTATGGAGAGTGGGTAAATGGACAAATGCCTATCCCTGTCAGCCCACTTGAAGGGAATGTGTAACTGATCAGACTTCGTGATGTCCCTTGACACATGCACAGCCACCGTCATACCCGCGAAAGCGGGTATCCACAAGTGTGGGGATGTTCGTCTCATCAACTCTGAACAGTCACGGCAAGATATAGCGCCTTGACAATCCACCCGTGTACGAATAAACTCCCCCAAAATCAATAGACCCGGGGGGAGCTTGGGCAGGCCAGGCTGAGAGGTCCCGCAATTGCGAGGGACGACCCCACGACCTGATCTGGGTAATGCCAGCGAAGGGATGCGGTACCGTCCATCATTCCTAAAGGCCACCCGATCAGAGGGTGGCCTTCTTGGTTAACCGACCCGATGGAGGATGACAATGCTGGACGCCGGACTCGCAGTACCCATCGCGCTCATTACCGCCGCCGTCTTCGTCGTTGCGGGAGTCTTGTACGCCCGGCGTGGGAGAGGCGGAGTCGAGGACTACCTTGTCGCTCGCAACAGCGCCGGCAGCACGCTGGCAACCGCGACCCTCGTCGCCTCCGTTGCCGGAGCATGGATCCTGTTCAGTCCCGCCGAAGCGGGAACCTGGGCGGGCATAGCCGCCATCGTCGGATACGGTATCGGCCAGGCCGCGCCCCTGATTGCGTTCATCTGGCTCGGTCCCAAGATGCGAAGCGTGATGCCGGAAGGACACTCGCTGACCGAGTTCGTCTGGTACCGCTACGGGCCTGCCATGTACGTATTTACCCTCGGCGTGATCATCTTCTACATGTTCGTGTTCCTATCGGCTGAGCTGACCGGCATCTCCCTCGCCCTCAACCTCCTCGCCGACGTTCCCCTGTTGCTGACCGCGCTCATAGTTGGACTCCTGACCGTCGGATACACTGCCTACGGGGGCATCCGCGCCTCCATCTTCACCGACGGAATCCAGTTCGTTCTCGTCATCCCACTCCTGCTCATCACGTTTGTCGCATTAGTGGTTGCCGTCGACGGCTTCGGCACCGTGTTCGAGCCTGTCAACGAGACTGCCCCACACCTGCTGTCCTTCACCAACAAGTCCGGCATTGACTTCGGCCTCACGCTGATAATCGCTATCCTCGCCGCCAACTTGTTCCACCAAGGGTTCTGGCAGCGTGTATATACAAGCAAGGACGATAAGGCGCTCCGCAGAGGCTTCACTGCCGCGGGCGTTGTCGTCATCCCGATGATTATCATCGGCGGACTGGCCGGAATCATGACCGTCGGCAAGGACCTCGTCGGAGACAATGCCTCGGTGGCCATGTTCTCTCTGATCGTCGGAGTGCTTCCGACGTGGGCCGTGATCGTCGTCCTCGTCCTGGCCCTCGTCCTCGTAATGAGCAGCCTCGACACGCTGCTTAACGGCATCGCCAGCGTCGTCACGACTGATCTGGCAAGGTTCAAGCCCGAACTGAAGGGAGCGACCGTGCTCAGTTCCTCGCGCGCCATCACGGTGGTGCTCATCATTCCCGCGATACTCATCGCCTCCCAGGGATACAGCGTTCTGTACCTGTTCCTGATCGCCGACATGGTCTGCGCCGCCGCCGTGTTCCCCGTCTTCTGGGGACTCTACGCGCCGCGATTCTCCGGCAGTGACGCCCTGACCGCCAGCGCGCTCGGACTGGTAGCCGGGATTCTCTTCTTCCCGACCCCGGAGGCGCCCTACCTGACGGGTTGGATCATCACCATAGACTTCGCCAGCCAGCTCGTCGTGAGCTTCGCCGCCGCGCTCGGCGTCTCGATAGTTGTGAGCCTCGTTCTCACCGCCCTGCGCAACCGTCCCGAGTACGACTTCGCCCAACTCCGCGAGCAAGTCCGGTTGATAGACTAGGGTGCGGCATCGACACTGAACCAAGCCGAAGGAGAGGGCTGAACAGTGATTAGGGAATCCCTGATGAAGTATTCGACATGTCATGCACTAAACCCGTCTTAATCGCCCACCTCTTCCCGGGTCTTTTGCAGGAATTGATCGATGTGCTGGAGTCCCTTACGCCCGAAGAATGGGATCTGTCGACCCCGTGTCCTGGGTGGTCGGTACACGACTTAACCGCACACATCCTGGCGGACGAGGTTGGACAACTGTCGATGGGCCGGGACGATTACGACGTTTCGCTGATCGACGTGAGCGACTGGGCCAGTCTCGTTGTGAAACTCAACGATCTCAACGAGCAGTGGGTGACGGCAATGAGACGGGTAAGTCCACGACTGATGATCGACCTGCTGAAGTCAACGGGAGAGCAGGTTAACTGTTATCTGCAGTCGCTCGATCCGCACTCCACGGGCCCCGTGGTGAGTTGGGCCAGTCCTGATCCCGCACCCATGTGGCTGCACATCGCTCGTGAGTACACGGAACGGTGGCACCATCAGCAGCAAATTAGAGAGGCCGCAGGCAGACCGCTGCTGACTGACCCATACTGGTTCGCACCGGTCCTGGCGACGTTCGCCCATGGACTGCCGAAGGCCTATTCGGGTGTCGATGCCGCAATTGGCGCTAGCGTTCGGGTCACGATAACTGGCGCTTCGGGGGGCACTTGGTTGGTAGCGCGCATCGATGTGAAGTGGATGCTTTGTGAGGATGAACTGAGAGAAACTGCCGCCCACCTAACCATAGACGAGATTGATGCGTGGAAGTTGTTCACCAAGAGTGTCACCAGGGAAGATGTGGAGTCGAAGGTTGTTGTTGAAGGCGACACTCAACTTGCACTGAAGGCTCTGGACACGGTCTCTATCATCGCGTAAAGGGCCAGCGGGGCTTACCGACCCACTTTATGGGGGAAACCGGTCTATAAGTGACGGGTTTTCCTTGCCCGCCCGACGGAAGGGTACGAATAACATGGACTCTGAAGGCGAAATCTACCTCGTAGCGGACGAGTTACGCAGCATCGCGGACCTGGGCCTCCACTACGCCGAGAACGACTACGACCGCGAGAGATACGGCCGCGCCCTGTCATTGAGTGCGCGGCTGGTTGCCGCTTTGGAGAAGAGGACGGCGGGCGGCGTGATGGAGAAGTACGAGGGGAGCCTACCCCATGCGACGCCTTACGTTGCCGCTGATGCTGCCGTCTTCCGTGATGGACGCATCCTCCTGATCAAACGGGAGGACAACGGCCTATGGGCGCTGCCGGGCGGCGCGACCGAGGTAGGCGAGACATGGGCACTGTCAGCGGAACGGGAGCTCCACGAGGAAACCGGAGTGGAGGGAACGGCCACGACACTGCTGGGCGTTTTCGACTCACGTCTCTGGGGCAGTCGCGTCAAGTACCATCTCTACCAGAGCGTGTGGCTCATTGAAGTCTCCGACGACCAGACTCCTATCTCAGGTCCCGAAACAACCGATGTAGGCTTCTTCTCGGAGGACGATCTGCCTGAGCTATCCCCGGGACACACGAGTCGAATCCCCGTGGTATTCAAACTCGCTCGTGGCGAACTCCCCATTCCCTACTTCGACCCGACCGGCATCGTGAGCGAGCCCGGCCCATAGACTAGAGGACAGTCCAGACCAAGAGCCTGTTGACATCGACTCGCTGATGCTCTACATTGCTGTTGCAACTGATTGCAACAAGCATGAGCTGCGAAGATCATTCCGTCCAGACGCTCCGTGACTCCGGGCATCGGCTGACACCCCAGCGGGTGCTCATCCTCTCGTCGCTTCGCCACGCCGAAGGGCACGTCACCGCGTCGGAGATACTCGACCAGGTGCGAGAATCGTACCCGTATATCGACGCATCGACGGTCTACCGGACACTCAGCGTCCTCAAGAAGCTGCGACTGGTCTCCGAGACCGACCTGGGCGCGGGCGAGTCGATCTATGAGTGGCTCCATCAAGACCGTCATCACCACCTCATCTGCAGGGGGTGCGACCGTCTCATACGGCTGGACCACGAGTATATGGTCAACCTGGGTACGGAAATATTCGACGACTACGGGTTTCAGGCCGATGTCGACCACATCGCCATCTTCGGCCTGTGTTCCGCCTGTGTTTCCGACCCTCATGTGAACGGAACAACAAACGGGGAATGAGGTAAAGAAATGGATATCGAAACCGGCGTGCTGGCAGTGCTAATTCTGGGGTTCCTCCTAGGGCTCAAGCATGCCACCGATGCTGATCATGTCGTTGCCGTCTCAGCGATCGTGACGGAGCAGCGTAACATCTGGCGAGGACTGTGGATCGGCGCCTCGTGGGGAGCCGGCCACTCAACTCCATTGCTCATCTTGGGCCTGATCATCCTCGTCTTGAAGGACTTGGTGCTCGATCAGTACGAGGCAGTCGCCCCGTTCCTCGAGTTCGGCGTCGGCATCATGCTCGTATACCTCGGAGCGAGTGTCATATGGAACATCTGGAGGGGCAAGGTCCACATCCACCAGCACACCCATGACGCTCCCCACGTCCACATCCATGCGTCGCACGAGGCACGCTCCGGACATGGTTCGGCGCATGACTCCGCCTCCGACGGTCACAACAGCTTCTACGCCTTCGGCAAGCCCGTCTTCCGGGTCAAGTCATACGTCATCGGGATAGTCCACGGACTCGCCGGGAGCGCCGCCGTCATGCTGGCCCTGCTCCCCACAATCGACTCGTTCTTGACGGGCGTCGGCTACCTCCTGCTCTTCAGCGTCGGCACGATGCTGTCGATGGCCGTCGTTACCGTCGTCTTAGCGGTGCCGTTCGTCGTGACTGGCGGGAACGTCATGCTGAACCGCTCGGTGGGTGTCGTCGCCGGAGCCTTGAGCGCCGTCGTCGGCGTCGCCGTGATGTCGGAGATCGTTCTCGACGTCACCATCATTCCCTTCTAGTGACGGCGATTTGACCGGCTCCGGCGTGTGGTATGCTTGCCCACCACCACGGTTGAGGAGTCAGCCATGCTTACCGAACGCCAGAAAGCTCACTACGATGCCTTCGGGTTCCTCTTCTTCAGTGAACTGTTTTCCGCCGACGAGATGTCCGTCTTCGCCGAGGAGGCCGACAGACTCTGGCAGGAAGAGGCTCAACGCCCCGATTTCAAACTCTCGGATCAGGGCAGCCAGCACACGTCGTCATTTGTAGAGCGGTCTCAGCTCCTGTCGCGGATCGTAGAGGACGACCGCATCTACCTGACGGCACAGGGGCTCATCGGCGAGGAGATGGTCTGGACGAACTCCGAAGGCAACATCACCGGCTACGGATCGGCCCCATGGCACCCCGACCGCCGCAACTTGGCGCCGGGCGACCTGGATTACCCTCGCCTCAAGGTCATGCTGTACCTTGACGAGGTCTCGGCGGGAAACGGCGCCCTGCGGGTGATACCCGGCTCCCACAGCAACCCGTTCCACGACTCGCTGTACCCCTTGCTGCGGAAACAGGACGACGGCATGGACTGGGACCCGATACCCGAGGCTGACGACCCCGGCGATATGCCGTACGGCGTCGCGGGCGACCGGATGGCTTGCCACATCGTCGAGTCGAAGCCGGGAGACGTGCTGTTCTTCAACCAGTGCCTGTGGCACGCGGCGTACAACGCCTACGCCGGTCGCCGCTACATCGCGCTGAAGTTCGCCGGCAACCCAGCGACGGACGGGCACCTTGCCACGTTGCGGTTGTACAGCGGGAATGCGTTCACGCCTCACGAGACGTTCCTGAACAGCGACAGCGAACGCCTGCGGGGCCTCGTCACGCGCATGGCGGAGCTGGGAAGCGGTTAGGGCCGCAGTCCCTCCAACGGGATCTCACCCCTCGCGATCCGTTCGAGCACGGTAACGTAGTGCTCCCGCTCCGCCTCTTGGACACGCTCGCGCAGGGTTTCGAGCGTGTCCTCATCCAGTACGGGGACCTCGACCTGCGAAAGCACCGGCCCCGTGTCGTAGTCGCCCTCGACGACGTGGACGCTCGCACCCGAGACCTTCTCTCCGGCCGCGAGTACCGCCTCGTGTACCCTGTCGCCGTACATTCCCTCACCGCCGAACTTGGGCAGCAGGGCGGGGTGGGTGTTGAGCAGGCGACCCCTGTAGTGCGATAGCACCAAAGGCCCCAGTCGCTTCATGTAGCCGGCGAGCGCCACGACATCGACGCGGTGATCGTCCAGCGTTTCCATGATCGAGCGATCGAGGTCTCTTTCGCGCGGGTGAGTTACACCGCTGAGGTACGTGGTTGGGATGCCGTGCGTTCGTGCGCGCGCCAATGCGCCGGAGCGCGAGTTGTTGCCGATGACCACACGCACATCCGCGTGGAGGCGACCTTCCACACAGGCATCGATAATTGCCTGCATGGTCGTGCCCGCGTGGGATGCGAGGATGCCGAGGCGGAGGCGGTCCCCCTCTCTGTATCTCTCCCCCAGCGGGGGAGAGATTATAGGGTCCCTTTGGTTATACTCTGTGCCACAGCAGGCGCGCATCATTTGAAACGGTTTCTCAATACCAATTTTGAGTGATGGCGCAGTATTCTCGCTGGCGGTTCCAAATGGATTCCCGCTTTCGCGGGAATGACGGATTCATGTGGCCCCTCAGTCCTTCTTCTGGGCGGCGAGCTGCTCCATGTAGACCTCGTCGCCCATGAGAGTCTTCTTGTAGAACCAGCGCGACTTTTGAGGGAGCATCGAGATAGTGCGGTCCTCCGATGGGAAGGGTGTGGGTGCATGGCCATTGCGAGCGGACTCCCGCAGGGCAACGGAGATTTCAAGTGCCTGCCGCATGTCATCGCCCGTGGAGGCGCCTATGGGAGCGCCGGTCTCGAGGTTCTCCACCATCTCATCGACAATGCCGAGCATCACATCGCCGGGGTATCGCCAGCCGTCTTCATCGTAATCACGTTCACGTATGGAGTCACGTGGGAGGAAGAGGCCCTGCACGTCCATGAACTCCTCCCACACGGGGGGACGGTCGGGGGACTCCGCTTTGACCAGGTGAAGGCCAGGCCCTGTGTTGTTCCAGTTGAATATCGATCCGTGGGTACCCATGATCTCGATCCCGCGCCAGTGGTGGTTGGGCAGGCGGTAGTTGCTGAACACCTCGACCTCGTTGTCGAAGCGAATGTAACCGCCCAGCGCGCCGTAGCCCGGAGTGCCGTCCTCATGCTCGTCCTCGGCCTCCGCTAAGGGGTCTCCCGAAACCCATCCGATGGCGAGGCCGCCGTTCGGCCTGCCGGCGAATCGGCGCGCGAGGTTAAGACCATGTGTGCCCATTTGGTTGTTGTTCTCATACAGGTTGATCCGTACGATCTCGCCGATCTCTCCATCGGCCACGAGCTGGTAGGCCTTCTGGTAGTCGGGAGTGCTGGAAACGACGACGCCGCAGATGAGGGGGATGCCCCGCGACGAGGTCTCCTCGACCATCCGGTCGGCGTCCTCCAGGCTTCCCGTCAGTGGCTTTTCGCAGAAGATGGTCTTGACGCCCGACTGTGCAAGAGCGACCACGGCGTCCGCGTTAGGTCGCACGGGCAGGACGGCCATGCCTATGTCGAGCGCATGGTTCTCCAGCATCTCGTCCCACGTTTCGTAGCCCGGCGAACCGAATCGTTCAGCCGCGAGATCGAGGTTTGCCCGGTCGGTGTCGGCGATGGCAACGACCTCGCACAGCGGGTGCATGTCGAAGGCCCGAGCCCTAGGCACCCCTGCGCGTCCGGCTCCTATGAGCCCTACTTTGTACTTTGCTTCCTCGGTCACGGTCTCGCCTCCTCTATTCGGGCTTCTGGGACATCAGGGCCGGCCAATACCAGTCGTCGGCCCTTCCCTCGACGCTCCTCTGGCCGAATGCCCTCGCCGGCGTGGGCAGGACGCCGAGGCTGCGGTCCTCGATCGGCAGATTGACCCTGGCGTAGCCGTTCCGATGGGACTCGCGCATGGCAACGATGATCTCCAGCACCTTGCGCATGTTCGCGCCGCTGCATCGCGGCTCGACGCCCGCCTCCATCGTGTCGAGGAACGAGCGGGTGCTGTTGCTCTGCCGTGTGGCCATGCTTATCCAGCCGTCCTCATCGAGGTCGGGTCCAAAGTGCTTGTTTGCCGGGTAGGTGATGACCTCTTCGTCGCCCGATGCCCCTCGCCTGAAGATACGCGGCTGTTTCCAGTTGTACCACAGGTAGCCATCCTCGCAGGTGACTTCCATTCCCCGCTCTTCTCCCGTCCGCATGTAGATGTATCCGTTGATGCCGTTCTCGAAGTGGATGCTGCCGCCCATGCCCTGGTCGTTGTTCCTCCGTGGGTCGATCTCCACCCAGCCCGTGAGCCAGTCCACCTCGGCGTCCCAGGCGAACATCCGCATCACGCTGAGGAACTGGCAGCCGCCTCCCCATATCTCGCCCACACCGCCATAGTTCCTGAACTGTCGGACTGCGCCGATCTCACCGGACTCGATGACCGCTCGCGCTTCCCAGAGGTAGTCGTAGTTCCTCTCCGCGTCGCCCGACGCGAAGTGGACGCCGTTCGATTCGCAGGCCTCAACCATGCGGTCGGCCTCTTCAAGCGTTACGCACATCGGCTTTTCGCTGAAGATGCCCTTTACCCCGGCCTCGACGGACGCCAGTACGACTTCGGGGATGACCGTGGACGGGAGTATAGGAGCGGAAATGTCGATCTGCTCGTTGGCGAGCATCTCGCGGTAGTTGGTGTACCCTCGTTCAAGCCCGAAGCGTCGGCGGAAGAGTTCGAGGACTTCGGGGTCCTTCTCCGCCACGGCGACGACCTCGGCGCGAGGATCGAGCTGGTAGGCGCGGGCGTGTTGTGTGCCCTTGAGGCCCGCACCGATGACTCCTACGCGGTATGGCGGTGTCATATCGGTCTCCTCAAGTATTCGAACACTTTGTGTGCAGGCGTTCCGATGACGCTCGACAGAGAGAATTGCCACATCGGTCTTTCGGCGCACAGTCTATCAGAATGGGCTGGACCAATTTTTTGACGGACATCTGCGGACATTATCGGACATCTGGGACATAGCCTGCGGGGGGCGATTTGATGCGGTGTGTCGGCAGGTATGGAGGAGGTGTCATTTGGTGGGACATTGTGGGACATTTCGGGACTTTTCATGCTGACCTGCCAGGGCGCTGTGGTGCGGCGTGTTCGCTGTCATGGGACTGGGGCAGATGACAGGTCTACATCGGTCAAAGGCACGGGTGAGGGCGATGATCTAGATTGTCAGACGGTCTTGAGTCGGATATGCAAGAACTCCAAATGGGTCTGGCTCTGGGGAGGCTGCCTGCTCTCTTGGTGTAACATTTCGTAACATTTTGTAACATTCCAATGTGTGCTGATTGGATGCTCTGATGGCTCGTCTCCGATGGCGTGAGTCTATGGTAGATCATATGTGCGTATAGGGCAAATTCGAGTTGGAGAGCGCAAGTGTTCAAAGTCTGTGAGAGGGACATTCCGTCCTATAGATTCCCGCTCTAGGGGACGCTTGGGTAACGTGTCAGGGCAAGATCCTGAAGCGAGGAACCATGTGGGAGTGGGTCTTATGCCCTCACCCCAACCCACTCCCGCGAACAGGAGAGGGGGTTATGCAAAGGAAATTGTAGGGAATTTTAGCCAAGCCGCTGCTAGACCTTCACGGGGTCGTGGTATTCCGAGCACCAATCTTCGGCATACCGAGTCTCGGGATATTTGACTTCACGGCCACAATCCGAGCACCTGCATTCTTTCCGTTCCTTTAGCACGGTATCGTGCGGCGAGCTAAACATGGCCTGTACGAGTTCCTCCGGCGTTGCGTCTATGCGCGGCGGGTACTTACGCTCCATCTGCCAACCCCATTCCTTCTTACGACGTGGCATGTCTCATTCGACTCCGCTCTCTCGATAATGGCGGATCGCGTCTAGGACGCTATCCACACCTCCCTCCAAGTCTTGATTGATGGCCGCCCACGGACGGCCAGGGTGTAGTGTGTCCCATTGAGACCGCTTCTGGGTACGGCGTGATGACCCTTGATCGTGGTTCCCGAATCCTCTAATGGCGTTCCATACCGGACGGTACTCGTCAATCAAAATCTGTTCTGTCAGCCCGATCCAAACAGGTTCGAGCACGAGCCAGCGGCAGTCAAAGTCTTGCAGGTCTAGGTTCTGGGACTGTTCGATGGAGCGGGCATGTTCGCTGAGTCTTGTTCGTAATTCACGTGCTTGACCGACATAGATTGGGGTGTCTCCGAGGCCAGCATATGCATCAAATTGCCCGTGGTAGTGAAGCGTATAGACGCCTCTCCCAATGGCATCTTCGGGCGGCAAGGCCACGGCCTCATAACTCATTAGCGCCCTTGCCGCATTCCTACCGAGCTCCTCGACTGTCAGTGGGTCATACGCTCGCACGGCTCAACTCACAGCGGGTACTCTTGCGACAAACAATCCAAAAACAGTGACGCTTGCGGGCATGATGGGCGCGTTTCCACTTTGTCGATTTCATCGGCCCTTCTCTGACCTTCACGATCAAGTCACAGACGGTGAATCCTGCATCGTCCGCCATCTGCATGAAGTCACAGTGTGGCCACTTGGAGCGGTGGTTGTTCACCATGTCAGTGATTTTCGCCAGTAATAGGCCGTCCGGCTTCAATACCCGCATCGCTTCATCAAGGAATGGCGGGTAGAGGTAGCTCAGATTCCAGTCTTGTTCCTTGCCGCATTCCACGGTCGCCCCGAAATCCACGTCGAATCGCTTCTTACTCTTATCACGTCCTTGTGGGCCGACGTGGGGAGGGTCGTATACGACCACCGCAAACGACTCGTCCTCTACAGGCATGTCTCGATTGTCGGCAATGATATCGGTACTGTATCGAGGGTCGATATCCATAGATACGACGGGACGTTGTGAATCTCCCCATATCCGTCCTGTGTTGTATGTCGCATCGAGAATAGGGGCGGGGTCAATGGCCGGATAAAACCGGAGCATCGTCTCCAATAGGTCACTATCGGTTCCTGTCCATACACTACTGATGGGCCGGTAATCGTCGAGCACAATCGGTTCGTCGACATCTAGTAGTGCCTCGTCTTGCTGGGCAATTGCCATCAGTTCCCCCTAGTTTGTCTCCCCGCGTTTGTACACCATTAGAACATGTTCTGCAACTTAACCGACTGTGCTAGGCGTCTGCCACGAGGTATTGGTACCGCATCCGCTTGCCGTGTGCGCCTCGAACCATCCGGTCCATCTGTTCACGGTTGTCGAGCGGTCTATCGTTGTGCCTACTCGACTCTGAGGCGGGCAAAGCGGCAGTGTGTCACGGAGGCCTGTGTACACCACCAGCTTGCGATGAGGGTGCCGTCTTCCATGCGTGCGAGGTTGGGTTTGCCGAACGCGATGTTGTCGTGACTCTTAGGGTATTCGGGTATGCGACCGACTCCGAGGTACTCCTGGCCGACTGCGTCCCATACCTGCACCTGGTTCTCGACGTCCCATGTCCTGCCCTCGTCGGAGGAGAGGACGACGTTGATGCCGGGATTCATGCCTTCGCGGTCTGTGTAGGCCGCTGCGATGAGGCCGTCGCCGAGGTCGGCGATCCAGCAGGTCTGGGCCATGAGGTTGGTGGATGCCGGGTAGCTCCAAGCGCTCACGTCCGTGTTTGAAATCGTGATGTGCGCGGCGAAGTCCTCGGCCGAGCCCGGCTTCTGGGTCCACTGGAGGGCACCGACTCTGCCGTCGAGCATCTTCACGAATCGGCTGTGCGAGAACATCTTGTCGCTGTCGGACGCGCTCTCGAAAGGTATGGCGTCCGACCAGGTCTCGCCACGGTCGTCGGAGAAGGTCGAGTAGCCCTTGATGTGCAGAGGGGCCGGGTCGTCCCATGTCTTCCAGAACTCGAGGCCCATCCACCACCGGCCGTCGTTGAGCTCGATGATAGACGACGGGGTGTCGGGCTGGCTGTCGAGCGGCAGATCCATGATTCGTGGTGGAGTCCACGACTTGCCATCGTCGTTCGAGAACAGAACCACTTTTTCGGACTTGCGGATGCCGCCGGTATCGGGGTTGAACTGGGGACGAGGGTCGGAGTAGTCGAGGCGAAAGGCGTTCAGAACGAGCGTACCGTCGCTCAACCTGAAGGTGTGCGGAGCTGAATAGCTATAGGGACGGTCGTCGTTCGCGACGTCCCATACGCGGCCCTCCTGCGACCACGTCCTGCCGCCGTCGGTGGACCTCGCGACGTTGAGGGTGCCGTCGGTGGAATAGAAGGCCTGTCCGATGCGGTAGACGCAGATCGTCTCATCGCCGTCGAGGGGCACGACGTTGGGAAGGAAGGCGCATTCGGCCTTGAATCCGGGGTCGGGGTTGACGTAGATCACGCCGTCGTCTAGGAGTTGGAGTCGGTTCATGGCGGATTCCTGGTGGGGTTCAATTAGGGTGAGTGCGAATTATACACAAAACACCCTCAGGCGGACTTTTGTCGTGCAGGATGGACTGAAGATCCCCCACCCCTATGGATACCCGCTTTCGCGGGTATGACGGGGGTTGTGCATTGCGCTCTCTCACAAAGTTTGAACAGCTACGCAGGAACGGCTCGTTGTGAAGAAATAGGCACTGCCCTTCGACAAGCTCAGGGCGAACGGGGGTGCCCTAAAAGAAGGGACTCACTTCACCGGGGTTGAGACGGTGGCGGAGTTGTTGGAGGTGTCGGAGTCGGGGCGGCTGGTTTCGGCGACGGCGGTCGTGGTGAGGGACTGAGGGGCAGATTCGGCAACTTTGACTGAGATGGTTGCCGAGACGCTCTCGGTGGTGTCGATTGCGCCGAGCCGGCAGTTCACCACGCCTTGCGTTTCATAGCAGGCAGGGTCTGCGGGCTCTGCGGAGACAAAGGTAACGCCGTTGGGTAGGGTGGTGTCAACGACGATCTTCTTGGCCACTCCCGGTCCTTCGTTCGTGACCGTGATTGTGTAGACCAGCGCGCCGTTTCGTTCAGCCGTTTGCGGGGATGTGGTTATGGAGAGCGTCAGGTCGGGTTTGGCCTGCAGGAACGTAAAGCTGATGTTTCCCTGGGCCTCGCCAATGTAGGTGAGCATGCCGATCAGGGTGCCAAACGTCAACAGGACGAGGAACGTCGAGAACCAGAATACGAATCCTCGCTGCCTAAACCAGATGAGAACCGGCATACGTCAGGTACCCTCCTATGTGACTGGAATTATCCTTTGTCGTTCGGGTCATTTCAAGTGTCGCTCGCCGGCGGCAAACGAAGAGGGACAGGGGAGGCTCGGCGCCTCTATCCTGTCCCTCATTCTTGTCTCCTACGGGAAGAAAGAACTTCTACCCGTTAGCCTCGGCATTAGCACTTTTCGGATGCGATGTGCGGGCACTGCAGGAAGTGGGTGCTCGCGTAGCGCGTGGACCTGTTGCCGGGGTGGTTTACGTTGTCGATGCCGTCCTCGAAGTAGGTAAGCATGTTACCGAAGCCGCCGGCCTCTTCGCGCATGTGGCGGTTCGGAACGTTCCTGATGTTGTTGCGCTTGAAGACGATGCCGTGGCTGCTGCCGGTGAACCCGATGCTGCCGAAGTGGTAGTCGTTCTCAAGGTTCAGCTGATACAGTCGCTTGCCGTTCTCGATGCGCCTGGGATCTAGCATCGGGAAGGACCTGCCCTCGCCGTAGAGGTTCTGCATCTCCATGAGGAACCCAGTCGGGTCGGCGGGGTAGTTGCCGGCGGGGGCCAGCGGCAGGTACTCGTCCTCCGAGCAGCCCGGGCACTCCACCTGTGGCGCGCCCACGGGGGCCATTCCCTCAGCGCCGCCGGACTCGAAGTACCGGCCCATCTCACGTCCGGGATGGCTGGCGCGATAGGGGAGGAACTGCGTCCAGACCCACATGTTGGTCATCTGCGGCATGGCGCGCATCCGAATCGGGGCATTGCCCGAACCGAAGGCCCTGTTGCGGCCTTCCTTGTAGTCGAGGCCAACGCCGATGTCGGCCCACTGGCTCGAGAACAGCTCGGCGACCTTGATGAACTCCTCTCTGAACTCGGAGAAGATCACGAGGTTCTGACCGTTGTCGGAGCGGTTCCTGATGCCGTCGCCGTCGGTGTCCACGAGTCCAAGGGAGTCGAGGAGCTCGTTGGCCTTCGCGACATCGCGTACGGCGTTGTACTGCTGCCACTCGTCACCAGGATAGAAGATCGTGCTCGGATGGGGGACCCACGCTTGCGGGGTGCCGAGACCGAGGAATACGACCTCGTTGATCTCGCTTCTGTCCATGCCGAGGTTCAGCGCCTGGCGGAACTCGTGGGTGCGGAACAGCGTGGCCAGTTCGATGTCATCGTTGTACTCGGTGTTGATCTGAGTACCTGCGTCGTTTCCGCTCGTCTCCGGCCAGTGGCCGAGGCTGTAGTCGCCCTCTTCCATGTTGGCGATGTAGAGCGGCATCTCGTACAGGACGTAGTTGGCGTTGTAGGGGCCGTCCGTCTCACCGTTCATCGACCGGAAGATGGAGGTGTCCCGACTCTCGGTGAGGTACCACGTGAATGAATCGATATAGGGGAGCTGGTTCCCGTCGGGGTCTACTCCGTGGTAGTACGGATTGGCGCACTGGGTCTGGGAGTCGTCGTTGCCGCCCTCGCAGTTGTAGAAGTGGCCGAGGAAGGGAACGTCGGCATCGTAGCGAACGCTGTACTTGCCGATCCAGACCTGGGTCCAGTCGGTGTAGCCCTTCTCGTCCATGATCTTCTTGAACTCAGCGGGGTCGGCGTACTTGGGATGGAAGCGCTGCGAGTAGTGGAAGGGCTCGAACATGCAGGCGTGGGTGCGGGTGCAGCCCTGGCCCTGCCGGAATCGACCACCCTCTAGGAAAGTGAAGTAGGGGGTGTCGAAGCTGAGGGTGAAGTTCAGGTCGTCGACCTTGTTGAACTGCACCACGTTGCCCGTGACGGGGTCCTTGACGGTCCCCGAATAGGCCTTGTTGAGCTCGGGGTTGAACTGCACGTCCTCGTTCCAGACCCACTCGACGTCCGCCATGGTCATGGGCATTCCGTCCGACCACTTCAGGCCGTTGCGGAGCGTGACGGTGTAGGTGGTGCCGTCCTCGCTGAGGTTGACGGACTTGCAGGCCAGCGGGTAGAAGTTGACGCCGTTGGCGTCGTACTGCATGCAGGTGCCGTTGCCCCCGAATGCCTCGAACTTCAGGTACCTGCTGGTCTTGCCGCCGGTGATGAGCCGACCTTCGCCGCCATACACGCCGATCTCGTCGGGCGGGGCGAAGACGTAGACGTCTTCAGGTACGGGAAGCCGCTGGTCGAGGGGAGGCAGGCTGCCCTCGCGCACCATCTGGGCGAACGTTGGGCTCTCGCTGAATGACGTCGGGCGTGGGCTGTATTCCTCGCGGTATGCCCAGTACGCGCCCGGGGCCTGAGGCTTGGCCACGTATGCCATTGCGCCCGAATCCATGCCGGAATCCGGGGCCATGCGTTCAGCCTGTGCAGGCGCCGCAGCCGCGACTCCGCCCGAAACGGGTGCGTCCGGCTGTGCGGCAGGGCGGGCCGGGGCGGCGGGCGCCGGCTGCTGCTGTGCCGCTACCTCCGCCGCCGGTATCTCCTGGGCGGGCGCGGGATCGGCCGCGGGAGCGGCAGCGCGGGCCTGCTGGGCCGGCGCGGGCTGCTCAGGCTCCTCCGTTGCCGCGCACGACAGCGCCACGCTCAGGGCGAGCACAGCCGCGAGGGCGATCATTATTCGATATGCAATCGGTACGTTCTTCAAGTCTCTCCTCCTTAAGTGAGGACTCCGAATTGAACCGTGGAATCCGACTTTCGCTCAAGCACTTCGTAGAAATTCCAAGAGTTTGCGCAATGGAACCAGAATTTTGTATGAATTGTCAATAGATAGCCAAGCTAGGTATTCGGCCACATTGCGGAATGCGGTGCGTTTTGGCGACTAGCGCACGGGAATAGGCCAGCCGAAGCCCTCGATGATTCCTTGAAGTTCCCGCTTTTCCTCGTCGTTCAGCGGTTTCGAAGGAGGTCGGGAAGACCCGACGGGGTCTCCGAGGACTTCCATGATGCCCTTCATCACCCGGCCCTGTCCGCCGGAACGGTGGCCGATCTTCTCGCCGAACTTGCGGAGGGGTCCCTGCACGCTGCGGTAGAGGGCCTCGGCCTCGTCCCACTTTTTCGCCTGGATGAGTTCCCAGACCTTGAGATCGTGGGGCGGGTAGGCCTCGACACTAGTCTGGACGAAGCCGTGTCCGCCGAGCTTGGCGCAACGCACAGGGTTCACGGTGTTGTCGATGATGTTGAAGCGGTCGACGAATTGAGACATTTCCTCGTAGACCTGGCCGTCGTGGGGGCTCCACTTGATGGCGACGACGTTTTCGAAGTCGGCCATTTTCAGGAGCGTGTCGGTATCGATACGTCCTCCCTTGAGCCAGTGGGTGTGGTAGACCATGATGCCGATGTCGATGGCGTCGGAGAGGTCGCCGTAGTAGTCGAGGAGGTCTTCCTGGGATGGATCGTTGAAGATGGGAGGGCAGACCTGCAGGGCGTGCGCGCCCATTTCCTGTGCTACCAAGGCGTCCTTGATGGTGCGCTTGGTGTCCTTATAGTGGAGGCCGCACATGATGGTCGCCTTGCCTCCGGCTGCCTGTACTGTTGTGCGGAGCAGGGCGGCCCACTCCGGGTCGTCGAGCATGGGACCTTCGCCGGCGGCCGCGGCCACCTTGATGATGCCGTTGCCTTTCGTAAGGCCGCTTGCGACCCACCACTGTGTGAGGTCGTACATCTTCCCGAGGTCGACCTCGTAGTTGTCGTCGAATGGCGTCGCGACCGCGGCTGCGGCTCCTACGATCAGATCACGCAGGTTTTCTCTTGGCATGGGGGATGGGTCCTTTAACGTTCACCGAGGGGATTTGCGAGCAATGCTCGGCGAGTGAGTGTACGACCGCGTAGGGGTGGTGTCAACGCGGGGGGAGTGGAATCGCAGTGTGCGGGATGGCGACGTTGTTCACCCTTGCACAGTGGTAACTACGAGGTGCTCGATTACAGGAGAACCTTATCATTACTGAGAACTGTGGTATACAATCTATGAGTGATTGACGTTCAGTTAACACCCACATTTGATCGATGGCTCCGGAGTTTGCGAGATCGACGGGCAGCTGCACGAATAAACTTCCGTTTGAGGAACGCATCGGAAGGGCACTTTGGCGACACGAGGTCAGTTGCCGGAGGTGTGTCAGAAATGCGTATCCATTATGGAGGAGGATACCGCCTATACTTCATAAGGAAGGGGGCGACTATGGTAGTCCTACTTTGTGGCGGAAACAAGGATAGTCAGCAGCGCGACATTAGGCGCGCGCAACGATTAGCTAAAGAATGGGGGTAAATGGTGGCTGAAAAACTCATCCGATGGGATATCGCTGACCATCTCCGCACCAAGGAAGATGTTCGTTACTATCTCGAAGCGGCTGCCGAGGAAGACCCCGGAGACGGGAGTTTAATTCGCGTCGCGCTGAATGATATTGCGCGGGCTCAGAACATGAGCAACTTGGCGCGTGAAGCCGGAATGACTCGGGAAGGGCTTTACAAGGCGCTGTCCGAAAACGGCAACCCCAGCTTCGCCACGGTCATGCGGATTACTCGCGCATTGGGGATGCAGTTACGGATCACTGCGTAGCGGAGGGAGGTGTCACTCTCCCGACGACCCGTCGGCCACTGAGAAATCCCCAATCGTGAAAGTGCCGATGCAGTAATCGACGACGGGCCTCCACTCATCGAAGACCTCGCCAGGCGCGTAGAAGATTGCCATGAAGCCCGTTTCGCCCTCGTGGACGTACGCGAGCCGTATGCCCTTCATGCCGCCGTTGTCGACCTCGAAGTCCTCGATGAGGACGGGTTCGCCGGATGGGGTCTCGATCTCGCGGCGGGCGGTGACGGCTTTTTCACCCTTATATGGGAAGGTGCCGGATAGGACTGAGCGCTCCATGTAGTCGTCGACCGAGAGTGCTTCATCGGGCTGTTGTCGGTATTGGTCCAGGTCGCGTTTCTCAAGCGTGACGGTCCTGCCCCACCGGTCCTGCTCGAACAGCTCCGCCGCGATCACCTCTTTGTCCCCACCAGTGATGTTGTCGGGATAGTCTATTTGGATCGTTGGGACGCGGTGATCGAACTTGTGTCGGAGCATGTCCCCGACGGGGCTGTCGAGCACGGCGGAATCGTCCCGTTCTCTAGGGTTCCAAGTTGAGTCGAGGGCGGTGAGGGTGTAGCCGAGAGGGGATCCAAATTCGTCAGGACTCATCTGCAAGGTAACATTGTACGTGGCATTGACCGGCGCGCGATACTTGATATCCTTGATATACAACTCTTGTGAGGCGATCTCATAGGGCGGAGCATGCGGGTGATCAATCGTAACCAGCAAGGAATCGAGCCCGGACAGCTTTAGGGCAACGCTCTCACCCCCAAACAGATCGATGGTGTACCGGTCGATGTCGCCCGGAGTATCGATGACTCCCATGATGGTTCTGCCAACATAAAGGGGCCTTCCGTCATCGGGGTCATCGCGACGGATCAGGGGAGCCTCGCTCCGTAACGTGACATGGCGTTCTATGTCGAACGGTTGTCTAACCTCGACAAAACCGGGACCCGTTAGGCAGCATTTGTCGGCCAGTCCATCTTGGGTAGATCTGAAACTTGGACTGAAGACTCCTTCGCCGTGAATATCGAAGAATCCGTACTCAACATCCCGGTAGGAATCAAACTCAAGGCTGTGGGTTGAGCCCACAGAGACAAATGTCGCAGTGTCCCAGCGGTCACGCAACACGAATTCGAACTCCCGGCTCCCCTCCCGGGCATCGGGAAGCTCGCGGTTTCCCAGAATCGTAATGTCCTCGCCTCGTCCTAGTTTTCCCAGCCGATCCTTGACGGTGTTCGACGAAGGTCCCGAAGCAAATTCGTCACCATGCCTGTGAACCATGACGCCTATCACCTCGCCTTCTTCGTTGGTTATGGGCCCCCCACTCATACCCCGCTTAGCTTCGGCCGACACAAACAAGATCGTGGCATTCGCTTCGGGCCAATCCCAAGTGGAGTGGAAATTGCCCTCGCTGACTTTGTTTCCCCCTGGGCCTCTCGGATCTCCGATGATGAATGCCCTGTCTTCTGTAGTTAGAGCATCGATTTCGCCGAACTGCAAAGGCGGCGCTGAGGTGTCGATAGGGCCGAGGAACGCGAGATCGGTTAAGTAGTCGTAGGCGATTACGGGTACGTCCTCCTGCAGCGTACCGTCGTGCAACAGGACATCCATCTCCGGGAACCCCCACACGACGTGTGCCGCCGTGACGATGTAGTTCCCCTTTACAAGAAAACCGCTGCCGCCATTAATACCCCGGAATTGCATAGTCACCAACGACGGCGCGAGCTTGTTCAGCACGTCCTCTTTTGAAAGTTCGCCACCGTTTGAAAGCTCACCACCATTTGATAGCTCGCCACCGTTTGAAAGTTCGCCTCCGCAGGCGGCGGATAGCGACAGCATGAGAGCGATTATAGGTCCGAAAAGCACGATTTTCACCAGAGCGTCTCCTATAGCGTCACCCGTCCGACATCGCGTCGGCCAGTGAGAAATCCCCAATCGAGAACGTGCCGATGCAGTAGTCGACGACGGGTCGCCACTCGTCGAATACCTCGCCGGGCGCGTAGAAGATGGCCATGAAACCGGTTTCGCCCTCGTGGATGTACGCGAGCCGGACGCCCTTCATGCCGCCGTTGTCGGCTTCGAATTCCTCGATGAGGACGGGCGCCCCGGACGGGGTATTGACTTTTCGGCGGGCGGTGACGGCTTTTTCACCCTTGTAGGGGAACGAGCTCGACAGGACGGAGCGCTCCATGTAGTCGTCGACCGAGAGTGCTTCATCGGGCTGTTGTCGGTATTGGTCCAGGTCACGCCTCTCAAGTGTGACGGTCCTGCCGCGCCGGTCCTGCTCGAACAGCTCCGCCGCGATTACCTCTTTGTCCCCGCCTGTGATGTTTGCGGGATAGTCTATTTGGATCGTGGGGACGGGGTTATTGAACTTGTGCCGTAGCATCTCACCGACGGGGCTTTCGATGGTGTTCGCGGGGCCATCCAGGCGGGTGATTGTTGGTCGCAGGGAGACCGTAAGCAAATAGCCAACTGGCCCACTGAAGGTCTCGCCACTTTGCTGAACAGCTATGGTGTAATTGGCATCTTGGGGAGGCCGGTACTCTATCTCGCTAAAGTAGAGTTGCCCCGAAACGATTTCGTATGGTGCAGCATCGGGAGAATCTATAGTTACTGTGATCTGTTCGAAGGAGGTCACCTGTACGGCGATGCCATGGGCGCGTGATAGTTGAATGGTGTACCTATCGATATCGGCCGGAGTATCGATGGCTCCCATGATCGTATCCCCGATCTGCAACTGCCTTCCGTCATCAGGGTCATAATACCGCGCCAACGGAACGGAGGACTTGATCACGCCGCGGCGCTCGATGCCAAACTCCGGTTTCACAACTACGAACCATGCTCTGGTTGTGCAACATGCATCCTTGACACCGTCTTTGGTTGACCGAAACGCAGACGTGAAATAGGGATCTCCGTTGGAAGCGAATAGCCCGTATTCCACATCCCAATGTGCTTCAAAGTCGATGGTGGACGATGACTCTCGGCCCCAAAACACCGCCGTGTCCCAGAGGCCGCGCAGCGCAAACTCATGCTCGTGTTTAGCTTCCTCCGTGGATAACATCATGCTAGAGCCAAGGACTGAGGCCTCCTCGCCGCGGGCGATCCTGTCAAGTCGGTCCATTATTGTGTCCGAAGAGATGGAAATACTCCCACTTTCATTACCTCTTATGTGAAAGCTAATCACCTCACCCTTGCGATTCGTCGCCGGCCCGCCGCTCATACCGCCAATTCCCTCTGCTGTTGCTTCAATCCACGTGACTTCCGCTTCCGGCCAACTCTCGATACCTTCAAGCTTTCCTTGTGTGATGGTCGGCTCTCCCCGGGCGTATCCGAGATTGATTACAGTGCTTCCCACAAGCTGGTCCTCGGTGTCTGCGAGCTCGACGCTGGGAGCCGTTGTGTCAATAGGGCCGAGGAACGCGAGATCGGCGAATTCGTCGTAGGAGACGACGGGGACATTCGGGTGTTCGGTTCCGTCGCTGAACACTACATCGACGTTAGTAAAGGGCCACACCACGTGGGCGGCCGTGACGATGTAGCCTCCCTCTACGAGGAATCCGCTTCCCAGTGTCCCGGTCCGGAATTGGATTTCCGCCATGGAGGGGACGACTTTCTCGAGCACGTCCGCATCCGAGAGCTCCTCGCCACCGCAGGCGGCGGATAGTGACAGCATAAGTGCCGCCAGCAAAGCCAAGAGCGCAACTCTCACCGGAACGCCTCCGATTTCCAGGGTATCAGGATGTAAGACTCGCATCGGCGGCTAGCTTACAAGTATGTCCTCGAACCGCTAACCAAAGGAGGGTGCCTGGCAAACTTAAGCTAATTGTCTGAAATAGCGTCGGCCACCGAGAAGTCCCCAATTGAGAAGGTGCCGATGCAGTAGTCGACGACGGGTCGCCACTCGTCGAATACCTCGCCGGGCGCGTAGAAGATTGCCATGAAGCCGGTCTCGCCCTCGTGGATGTACGCGAGCCGGATGCCCTTCATGCCGCCGTTGTCGGCTTCGAATTCCTCGATGAGGACGGGCGCCCCGGACGGGGTATTGACTTTTCGGCTGGTTGTGACGACCTTTTCACCCTTGTAGGGGAACGAGCTAGACAGGACGGAGCGCTCCATGTAGTCGGCGACCGAAAGCTCTTCGTCGGGCTGGTTTCGGTGGTGGTCCAGGTCACGCCTCTCAAGTGTGACGGTCCTGCCGCGCCGGTCCTGCTCGAAGAGCTCCGCCGCGATGACCTGCCGGTCTCCGCCCGTGATGTTTGCGGGATAGTCGATCTGGATCGTGGGAACGCGGTGATCGAACTTGTGTCGGAGCATGTCGCCGACGGGGCTGTCGAGGGTGTTTGCGGGTCCGTCTAGGCGGGTGATTATTAGTCGCGGGGAGACCGTGAGTATATACCCAACTGGTGCACTCAAAGTTTCGGTGCCCTGCTGAACAGCTATGGTGTATTCGGCATCTCGGGGAGGGCGGTACTCAATCTCGCTAAGGTAGAGTTGTCCCGAAACGATTTCGTATGGCGCAGCGTCGGGGTAATCTATAGTTACTGTCGTACTTTTAAGGGCGTTCACCTGTACGGCAATACCTTTGTAGCGCGACAGTTGGATGGTGTACCTATCGATATCGGCCGGTGTATCGATGGCTCCCACAATAGTATCCCCGATCTGCAACTGCCTACCGTCATCGGGGTCATCGCGACGGATCAGGGGAGCCTCGCTCCTTAACGTGAGATATCGTTCGATGTCGAACGGTTGTCTAACCTCGACAAAACCAGGACCCGTTATGCAGCATTTGTCGGCCAGTCCATCTTGGGTAGATCTGAAACTTGGACTGAAGACTCCTTCGCCGTCAATATCGAAAAATCCGTACTCAACATCCCGGTAGGAATCAAACTCAAGGGTGTGGTTTGAGCCCACTGAAACAAATGCCGCAGTGTCCCAGCGGTCACGCAACACGATTTCGAACTCCCGGCTCCCCTCCCGGGCATCGGGAAGCTCGCGGTTTCCCAGAATCGTAATGTCTTCGCCCCGGGTCAGTTTTTCCAGCCGATCCTTGACGGTGGCCGACGAAGGACCCCAACTAAACTCTTCACCACGGCTGCGAACCAAGACGCCTATCACCTCGCCGCTTCCGTTTGTAATTGGCCCCCCGCTCATGCCACTCTTACTTTCGGCCGACGCATACACTATCGTGGCATTAGCCTCCGGCCAGTCCCAGGTGGAATAGAAATTCCCTTCGCTGACCGAGATTCCTCCGGGGCCTCTCGGATCGCCAACGATGAACGCCGTGTCCTCTAATGTCAGAGAGTCGAATTCGGCAAACTCCAAGGTCGGAGCGGAGATGTCGACAGGGCCCAGGAACGCAAGATCGGTAAAGTAGTCGTAGCCTGCAATGGGTACGTCCTCCTGCAGCGTACCGTCGTGCAACAGGAGATCGATCTCCGGTAACCCCCACACGACATGTGCTGCCGTGACAATGTAGTTCCCGTCCACGAGGAACCCACTTCCGTGGTCAGCCCCCCGGAATTGGACGGTCACCATCGACGGCGTGAGTTTCTTGAGCACACCCTCTTCCGAAAGCTCGCCCCCGCACGCGGCGCACAGCATCAGTACAATTGCCGCTAGTAGCCCCAAGAGAACGAATTTCACCGTAACGCCTCCGAAGTCGAGGATACCTTAACACATTGAACGAGCAACTTACGTGGCCGACTATGTTGCCGGTCGGTCATCGACTCATACGAAGACCAGTGTGAACTCCGTACAGCCAATAATCACCTCGTGAGCGCCAATCGAGAATCAGGTGGTACAATAGGCGGCGAATTTCGACCACTATGTGAAGGAGTAACGACGTGCCAGAGTTTGAGGGAGTAGTTCCGGCAATCATCACGCCGATGTTCGAAAACGGCGAAATCAACGAGGACGGGTTCCGCGCCGTCATGGAGGACAACATCCAGGCGGGGGTACACGGTTTTTGGACGGCGGGAGGCACGGGCGAGAGCGTCCTCCTGACGGACGAAGAGAACCATCGAATCGCGCGAGCGGCGGTGGACCAGAACCAAGGGCGAACGAAAATCATCATGCACGTGGGAGCGCAGACTTCGGTGCGCGCGGCCCGCAACGCGGAACATGCGGCGAAAGCGGGCGCGGACGCCGTATGCGCCGTCCCGCCGTTCTTCGTACGACCGGGAGACGCTGGGATCGTCGACTACTACAAGACCGTCGCCGAGGCGGCAGACCTCCCACTGTTCGTCTACAACCTGCCCCAGGCCACGGGAGTGAACATCACCCCCGACCTGATGCAGCAGCTACAGGACAACATTCCCCACCTCACCGGACTCAAGCACTCCGCCCCTGACATTAACGATGTCTACAACTTCGCCCAAATGGGACTGCGCGTGTTCACGGGTATGGGCAGGATGATGCTGCCGGCCATGACCATAGGAGCGGCAGGGTGCGTGGACGGGCCCCCGTGCCTGGCCCCTGAGCTTTGGGTCGCCATTTGGGAGGCCTACAAGGCGCGTGACCTCGACCGAGCGGAGGAGGCGCAGGCCAAGGCGAGCGAGGTTATGGACTTCCTGATCGATCTCGGCTACATCGGCGCTCTCAAGACGGCGGTTGGAGAGCGACTGGGCATAGAGACGGGAGACCCGCGTCCGCCCAACGCCTCGGCAACGCCTGAGCAGAAGGTTGCAGCACGCGAGGCCGTGCACCGGCTGGGCCTGGCGAAGGTCGCGGCGGTCGCGTAGCGGGCATCTCATACCAATTGGATGTGATGCGTCCATATATGCGCGACCGGGGAATGGATTCCCGCTTTCGGAGACCTTTGCACAACCTACGTCATTCCCGCGAAGGCGGGAATCCAGAGACGTCTGCAAAGCTGGGAGATGCCCACACACTAACAATCTCTCAGCGGGAGAGGGGTTACGCAAAGGTCTCCTTTCGCGGGAATGACGGATTTGTGGCCTCTGAAGCCGCCGCTTGCCTATAACCACATCGAATACGACTATCCCGCCGTTCGAAAGGAATACGAACGTGACCAAATACACCGAGCTTAAGCATCAACTTGGCGTGACCGCCTCAGCCGGAGTCGAGACGCTCAACCGGTTCGGCCTCAACACCGAGGCGTCCATGGCGGAGGACATCGACGAGATGGCCGAGTACTCCGATATTCTCGTGAGCGCCCACGCGCCGGCCATCGTCGGCGACATGCGTCTCAACATCGCCTCCACCGACGAGGGTTTTCGGAAGAAGTCCATCGAAGTGATCGTGGACTATATCGGCAGGGCCGCAAGGTACCCGAACGTCAAGCAGATCAATATGCACTTCGCGCCGAAGCGGTGGAACGGCCTTTCTCAGTCGGAAGGATGCGAGGGGACGTACGATCTGCTCATCGACGGCATTCGCCAGGTGGCGGCGTTCTGCGACGGACACGACATCGAGCTCGTCCTGGAGAACAACAACTCCTACTGGACCGACGACATCATCGACACCCCCCACGATCAGGTGGACTGGTCGGACCGTAACGAGTACTTCGGCATGTCGCCGGAGGAGTGGCAGCAGGTCGCCGTGGATGTCGACCGCCACAACGTCGGTCTCTGTCTCGATTCCAGCCACGTGGTGACGTACGCTCACCGCTTCCCGGAAGAGCAGCGAGAAGAGCGTGTACTGGCCTTCCTGTCGCGACCGGAGCTCATTCGGCACGTCCACTGGAACGACAACTATCTCTACGACGGACGTGGCCGCGTCGATTCCCACGCACCCCTCAACAAGGGCACTCTACCGACGGAGATGCACCGTCGCATCAAGTACCTCAACGCGACCCTGCTAATGGAGCACTTCTACGACGCGGATACGCTGGAAGAGGAGCTTGCGTTCATAGACAGCCTGTAAGGAGTGTCATTCGTCCGGTGGGTACGGCTTCCACGAGAGGGTGTCGACCTCTCCACCGGAGAACGTATAGTTAATTCCGCCGGTATACCCCAAAACCCATTTGGGCAACTGGCGCAGGTATGCGGTCACGGTGGTCTGACCTGCCTTGGAGATGACGATGTAGTCCATAGGTGGCGTCGTCAGGCAGAGTTTGGGCTTGACGAGTCTTCCGCAGTCCTCGGGGTCTTCCGTAAACTCGACAGATTCCAGACCTACGGCGGTACCAGGATTAAAGGTGGCAATGTAGGTTCCCGGGTCGGGGAGCTCCACTTCTTCCAATCGTACGAAGTTCTCTCCCTGACTCAGACTGCGCAGCGGATTGCTTGCCGCTACTTCCGTTCCAGATCCGTCATCCAGTGAGATCGTAATAGAGGGCAAGTTAGGTTCGGACGTAGGCGAGTCGGCTTCGTTGTCCGGCGGTTCAGGATTCGGGGCAAGAGCGGGCGGGGTGAAAACCCAGAAGATGGAAGCGGTCGTTCCTTCGGGGACGGAGTTTAGGGGAAGGATGTGAGGTTCACTGAGCACTTCGGGTAGATCAGGGACTACCGGAACGGGCAGGGGGAGCGGCACTTCCTGGTCCGGGGTCGGCACCGGAGCCACCTTCATCGTAACCTGGAGACCGTTTACCTCGATTGGGGCAATATTGCTAGTCTTGGAACCCTGCTCCAGCAGCTTCTTGACGTGAGCGATTCCGGCGTCGGCGGCGTACAGCTCTCTGAGGGCGTCGGTGTCTTGACCACCGGCACGGAACAGGCCCGAGGCGTACCCCACGAGACCGATGACTACCATCGCCCCGATGGCGACGATGATGAGCACCAACGGCAAGATGAAGCCCGCCTCGTCCGGCCTGATGTCGGGGTTCTGCGGAGTTGTCACGTCGGGGATGAAGACCACCAAAGAGTCATCGCAGACACACTGTAGCGGCCAATGCGACGATTGTCACTTTACACCTCTGCCGACGAAGAGGCTGAACAGCTAGAGGGTGACGGAGTCGGGAACGTCGTCCATCCCGTAGTACTGGTGCTCGATTCGGTCGTCGTACACCTTGACGATGCGGAGGCCGGAGGGATCGTCCTGCGGCGGGTATCCGACGGGGCCGGATGTGATCATGAGCATGTTGCCGTCGCTGGTGTAATTGTTGCTGTGCCAGTGACCGGCGAATACACCCGACACGCCATGTTTGCGGAGGACTTCCAGCAGCGGCATTCGCTGTGCGCGGGGGATGATCTTGTTGCCGTCGTCCGGCTGGTCGGCAGCGCCGGAAAAGAGCGGATGGTGCATGAAGATGACGGAGTGGGTGGCGTCAGCCGCGTTGCGTTCAAGGTCATTTCCGAGGAATTCGAGGAGCGAGTCCCACTCGTCCGGCACTTCGGACGGATCTAAGCAGACCGAACTGTTCAGGGCCACGAAGTGGCTTCCCTCCGCGTCAAACGAGTAGTTTTCGTACCCGAACTTCTCCCGGTAGATGCGTAGCGACTCCCTTGTTGGCGTATTTCCAACGTCGCAGTTGCCCGTGGTGAAGTAGATCGGGACGTCTTCTCGCAGCTGCCCGGTGATGCGCATAAGCTCGGCGTGTTGCACGGGGTCGTTGGAGTGCTGAACGAGGTCGCCCGTGACGACGACGAACGCGGGTTTCAGCCTGTTCGCCGACGCGATGGCCTTCTCGTACAGGGGAGTTTCGGGGAAAGTGCCGTCACCCGGAGCCAGGCCGTGCGACTCGAACAGGCCGAATTGGGGATCGCTGAGTTGGATAAAGAAGAACGACACGCTTCGTCCCTTCCCGGGTCGGGTCTCGACCTCTAACGCACCCTATGGGCGACTGTCATCAATACTGCACGAGAGAATATACGCCGTAGCCGCTCAGGCGCTCGCGGCCATCCAGGTCGATGAGCTCTATCACGGCTGCCAGTCCGGCGACCTCACCGCCCATGGACTCGACGAGTTCTGCTCCTGCCGCCATGGTGCCTCCGGTGGCGAGCAGGTCGTCGAGTATGACAGCCCGCTGGCCCTTCGACACCGCGTCGGTGTGTACCTCGACGACGTTCTGGCCGTACTCGAGGGCGTACTTGACCGATTTTGTCTCGTAGGGCAGCCTGCCCTCCTTGCGGACGGGCACGAACGGCTTTCCGAGCTTGTAGGCGAGCGGCGCGCCGATGAGGAAGCCTCGCGCCTCGATGCCGAGGATCACGTCGACTCCCTGCCCCTCGTAATGCTCGGCCATGCGGTCGATGACGTAGCGAAATGCCTCGGGTTCCTGCATCAGGGGAGTGATGTCGCGAAAGAGAATCCCCTCGACGGGGAAGTCGGGGATGTCCCGGATATATTGTCTCAAGTCCATTGCGAAAAGCCGAACCTCATCGTGTTCAGTGAATGATAGGAGCAGGCGCGCGTATCGGTCAATAGTGTTGACCCTCGGAAACCGTCAATTGACATCCCTGTGTGCCGTCCATAGACTACGGCCACTTATCTTGGAGCGGGCCCATGTCCGACAAAACCGACACGGCAGACGTTCTAGTCATCGGCGCCGGTATGTCCGGCGGGGCGTTCACGTGGAGCCTGAGCGAGGCCGGTTTCCAGGTTACGTGTCTCGAACAGGGCGGCTGGCCCATTCCTAGCAGGTACCCCTCGACCCATGAGGACTGGGAGCTTCACCTCTCCTCCGACTACCACTTCGATCCGAACGTGCGTGGGCTGCCGGAGGACTACCCGGTCAACACCGACGACTCGGCCATAGTCCCGTTCATGTACAACGCCGTCGGGGGCAGCGCCATACACTGGGGCGCGCACTTCCCGCGCATGAGGCCGTCGGACTTTCGGGTCAAGACGCTGGACGGCGTGGCCGATGACTGGCCGTTGACGTACTACGACCTTGAACCGTACTTCGACCTGAACGACCGGATGACGGGCGTCGCGGGCCTTGCGGGGAACCCCGCCTATCCGCCCATGCCCCCGCGACAGACGCCCCCGCTTGGCATCGGCAAGCAGGGCAACAAGCTGGTGGAGGGGTTCGAGCGGCTGGGCTGGCACTGGTGGCCGGCCGAGAGCGCCATAAACTCCGAGCCCTACGACGGGCGTCCAGCCTGCACGTACGGCGGCCCATGTGTGACGGGTTGCTATGTGAAGGCCAAGTCCAGCGCGGACGTCACCTATTGGCCCAAGGCGATTGCCAACGGAGCGGTCTTGAAGACCGGAGCGCGGGTGGCGGAGATCACCGTGGGGTCGGATGGACTGGCCGATGGGGCCGTCTACTATGACGCCCAGGGAGTCGTGCAGCACCAGAAAGCGCGGGTCGTCGTGATGGCGGCGAACGGTGTCGGAACGCCGAGGCTGCTGCTCAATTCGAGGTCGGCGCTGTTCCCCGATGGGCTTGCCAACGGCAGCGGGCTTGTTGGCAAGAACCTCATGTTTCACCCGGTTGCCGCGACGGTGGGCATCTTCGACGAGGACCTGGAAGCGTACAAGGGACCCCTCGCGTGTTCGGTCACGAGCTACGAGCACTGCGAGACCGACCTGTCGAGGGGGTTCGTGCGAGGGTACCAGCTACAGTCCAACCGGCAGCTGGGACCGGTGAATACTTCTCTAGGCGGACCGTTGGAGCGGCCAATACCCTGGGGCGAGACGCACCACGAGGCGTTCGATGCCCGGTTCGGGAGGATCATACCCATCGCGGCACTTGGGGAAGACCTGCCGGAACCACACAACGAGGTCGTGCTCGATCCTGTGCTGACAGACAGCCATGGCATCCCGGCGCCGAAGGTCAACTACGCGATGAGTGAGAATTCGACGAGGATGATGGAGGAGGCCGTTGCCCGTATGGAGGAACTGATGGAGGCGGCGGGGGCGGTAGGCACAGGCTCGAACATGACGATGCGCGGGGCAGGATGGCACCTGCTGGGAACCGCCCGAATGGGGACCAACCCGGATTCGTCAGTAGTGGATGGATACGGCCGCGCTCACGATGTGAGGAACCTGTTCGTGATCGACGGCAGTTTGTTCGTCACGAGCGGCGCCGTCAATCCGACCTCGACCATCCAGGCGCTCGCTCTTTGGGTGGCGGACTACATCAAGAGCAACTCTCGAAACGCGCTCCACTGACAATGCCATGACCACCTACGATCACGCACACGAACGCAGTAACTTTCTCTCGGTGAACCAGAGGGAGTTACTTACGGCGGTCGTAGACCGGATCATTCCGCCTGGGGACGGCGTGTCCGGCGCGGGCGAGGTGGGCGTGGCGGCGCACGTCGAGGGAATACACGGCGTGACGCCTCAGACACGTGCTCTCCTTACCAACGGGCTGAAGGCTATCGAGGCAGCCAGTGGAAGCACACATTCGCAGGGATTCTTAGGCCTGCCGGACGATGACAGGACGGCTGTGCTGAAGCAGGTTGAGTCGCAGGAGCCGGAGTTCTTCGCGGTATTGGTGCGGGAGGCGTATTCCGGGTACTACAGCAGCCCTGCAGTGCTCCGGGCCAAGGGGCTGCCACTCTCGGCTCCCCAGCCGGAGGGATACGACATCGAGCCGTTCGACGCCTCGCTTCTTGAGGGAGTGCGCAAGCGAGGCAAAGCGTACCGCGACGCTTGAGAGACTGCTCAGGACGAAGGGAATTCACCGCAGAGGGCGCAGAGAGCACAGAGGGGAAAAGAGGGCCTTCGACAGGCTCAGGCCGAACGTACTTTCGCGTGCTCGTGGTTGCCCGGCAGTTACTGACATTCCTGCACGGCCCCGGCGCGGGGCGTAACACTGCTCAGGCCGAACGTACTTTCGCGTGCTCGTGGTTGCACGGCAGTTACTGACACTTCTGCACGGCCCCGGCGCGGGGCGTAACGCTGCCCAGGGCGAACGGGTTTTCCATCGTTCTCCCAATGCTTAACCCTTTGAAGCTGTGGTTACTTCCATGTACCGGATGGGTAGCAATTGGTGGGGGTGTGGAGGAGCGCGGGCACCTTGGTTTACCTTGACAGCGCTCTTGCCGAAGTCCTACGATAAGTAGCCTACGCCGAGGTAGCTCAGTTGGTAGAGCACAGCACTGAAAATGCTGGTGTCGCCGGTTCGATCCCGGCCCTCGGCACCAGCGGTGCGCCGCAGGCATAGCGAGCGGGAGTAGCTCAGTGGTAGAGCACTTCCTTGCCAAGGAAGATGTCGCGGGTTCAAATCCCGTCTCCCGCTCCAGCGCCGGTCTCCTGGAAGCCCTTCGTTAGGCGATCTTGTCTTCTTTACTCTGCTCAGAGGTCGTCGATGGATATAGTGAGATAGTTGCCTAGGGTTGCGGGGCAGCAGAACACGGTATGCCGTCCCTTCGACCCGGTCCGGCCAGCGGAATTGTGCCGGGAGATTTTCTAATTTCGAGCGATTTTTCCTGTCGGGGCTTGAAAACCGTTGACAGGCCTATATTCGTATGGTACGCTTTTGATGTCGCGATATGCCTTTCGTCAACTCACGACATTTTCTCACACCCATTCCGCTTCTTCTAATTCCGTAGTCCGCCGCGCCCTCCGCGGTTTCGGGCTGCTAGGCAGCGCCATTTAACTTCGAGGAGAGAGAATCGTATGACACTTGCGAGTGTTGGTGTCGAAAACGGCGTCCGCAATGGCCACGAGCTACGTTCCTTTGCGCAAACATCGACCGTGCTCGACGTTCCGAACCTGATCCAGGTGCAGTTGGACTCGTTCGAATGGTTCAAGACCGACGGTCTCAAAGAGCTGTTCGAGGAGATATCGCCGATCGAGGATTTCCCCGGCGGCAGATTCCAACTGACTTTTGAGGGTCACCATTTCGAGGAACCCAAGCAGTCTGAGGAGGAGTGCCGCGAGCGAGAGACCACGTTCTCCGCACCCCTCTACGTGACCGTTGGGCTTCACACCAAGGGTTCCGGCCCCGGCGAAGGGGAGATCAAGTACCAGAAGCTGTTCATCGGCGACATTCCGATCATGACGTCGACCGGCACGTTCATAATCAACGGGGCCGAGCGCGTCGTGGTGAGCCAGCTTGTGCGCTCTCCGGGCGTGTACTTCACGACCACGACCGATCCGACAACCGGCCGTGTTCTCGCGTCCGCCAAGCTGATCCCGATCCACGGCGCTTGGATGGAGTTCGACACCGATAAGCGCGACGTCATCTCGGTCAAGGTCGACCGGAAGCGCAAGACCCCGGTGACCATGCTGCTCCGGGCGATCGGCTACACCACCGACGACGAGATCCGAGAACTGTTCGAGGACGTCGACGTCGATGACGACCATCCCTATATCAACACGACAATCGACAAGGATACCGCCGTCGGAAGCGAGGAAGAGGCGCTGCTGGAGTTCTACCGGAGGCTTCGTCCCGGTGAGCCGCCGAGCGTCGAGAACGCCAAGACGCTTCTTGAAAACCTCTTCTTCAATCCGAGACGATATGACCTCGGAAGAGTTGGACGTTACAAGCTCAATCGGAAGCTCGGTCCGCCCAGTGACCAGGACGAGGACACCCGCACGCTGTCTCGTCAGGACATCATCAACCTTCTCAAGGCGATGATCCTGGTAAATCGCGGCGAGCGAGAGGCCGATGACATCGACCATCTTGGGAACAGGCGCGTGCGAGCGGTCGGCGAGTTGATCCAGAACCACATCCGTGTGGGCCTGATGCGCATGGAGCGCGTCATCAAGGAACGGATGACGACCCAGGTTGATCCCGCCACTACCACGCCGGCCGCCCTCATTAATATCAGGCCTGTGGTGGCGTCGGTCCGAGAGTTCTTCGGAGGTTCGCAGCTCTCGCAATTCATGGACCAGACGAATCCCCTGGCGGAACTGACGCACAAGCGCCGTCTATCCGCCCTAGGGCCGGGTGGCCTTTCGCGAGACCGTGCGGGTTTCGACGTTCGAGACGTTCACCCGTCGCACTACGGGCGGATCTGCCCGATCGAGACGCCGGAAGGCCCGAACATCGGCCTTCTCGGGTCACTCGCAACGTATGCCAGGACGAACAACCACGGGTTCATCGAGACGCCGTACCGGAGGGTGCAGCGAGACATTCTCAGCACCGACCCGGATCTGGTTGGCCGCATGGTCGACGAGACCATCGTCGGCACCGACGGCAGGACGATCCTCAATGCAGGTGGGGTCGTGTCCAAGGGACTGCGCACTCGGATATCCAAGATTCCCGAGCAGCGAATTTCCGTGCGCCCCTACGTGGCGGGAGACATCGTATATCTCACGGCGGACGAAGAAGAGCAAGTCGTCATCGCCCAGGCGAACTCCACGCTTAACGAAAAGGGAGAGTTTGTAGACGACGGCGGCAGCACGGATGACGTGCGAGTCGAGTCACGAATTGGCGACGAGGTTGCTATGGAGCCTGCGGGCGGTGTCCAGTTTATGGATGTCTCTCCTATGCAGTTGGTCAGCGTATCGACGGCCCTCATCCCGTTCCTGGAGCACGACGACGCCAGCCGAGCGCTCCTTGGTTCCAACATGCAGCGGCAGGCCGTTCCCCTGCTCAAGCCTGAGGCTCCGCTGGTGGGCACGGGCATGGAAAAGAGGGTGGCGGTTGACAGCGGTCAGGTCCTGCTCTCCCGCTCGGCGGGGGTCGTAACCGAAGTCACGGGCAGCCGGATCGTCGTCACCGACGACGACGGCGAGCAGCACGAGTACAAGCTCAAGAAGTTCGTGCGGAGCAACCAGGGGACGTGCATCAACCAGCACCCGATCGTCGACCGGTACGACAGAGTCGAGGTCGGAGACATCCTCGCGGACAGCTCCTCGACATCTCAGGGCGAGCTCGCCCTGGGGCACAACGTGCTCGTGGCGTTCATGAGCTGGGAGGGGTACAACTTCGAGGACGCGATCATCCTCAGCGAGAGGATGGTCAAGGAGGATAAGTTCACCTCCATCCACATCGAGAAGCATGAAGTCGAGGCGCGAGACACGAAACTCGGCCCCGAAGAGATCACGAGGGACATTCCCAACGTTGGCGAGGACAGCCTTCGAAACCTCGATGAGGAAGGAATCATTCGCATCGGCGCAGAAATCGGGCCAGGTGACATCCTCGTCGGCAAGATCACTCCCAAGGGTGAGACCGAACTCAGCGCGGAAGAGAAGCTGCTGCGGGCTATATTCGGCGAGAAGGCCCGCGACGTGAAGGACACTTCCCTTCGCGTGCCGCACGGCGAGCGCGGCAAGGTCATCGAAGTGCGAGTGCTGAGCAAGGACAAAGGCGACGAACTCCCGCCGGGCGTTAGCATGCTCGTCCGACTCTGGATAGCACAGACGCGCAAGGTCACCGAGGGTGACAAGATGGCGAACCGGCACGGCAACAAGGGCGTCATCGCCAAGATCCTGCCGGAAGAGGACATGCCGTACCTCGAAGACGGAACACCGGTCGACATTATTCTCAACCCCATCGGCGTCCCATCCCGCATGAACTTGGGACAGGTGTTGGAGACTCATCTCGGCATGGCCGCGCACGAGCTTGGCTACAGGGCTGTGACACCCGTGTTCGACGGGGCAGTCGACGACGCCATAGAAAACGGCCTGGCGCAGTCGTGGCTCATCGAACGGTCGGGAGCCGTCGATCCCCGTCCGTTGAACGGGGACGGACCCTCGCGAGTGAACCTCGCAAAGACCCGCGACTGGCTCAGCCGGCGTGGGTACAAGTTCGAAGAGGTGATGTCTGAGAACGGTAACGGCAAGGCGCGAGAGGCATGTCTCAAAATCTGGTTCGAAGAAGAGATGGGTATGGACGTGTCGGAGCTCTCAATCGACGAATTGAAGACTGCGGCACTCGAAATCGACCGTGAGCAGCAAGTGACGGTCCCGATTCTGGGCAAGTCGAGGCTCTACGACGGCCGAACCGGCGAGGCGTTCGATCAGCCCATAGCGGTCGGCTACATCTACATGCTGAAGCTGATCCACCTCGTTGAGGACAAGATTCACGCCCGCTCGACCGGTCCGTACTCGCTGATCACGCAGCAGCCGCTGGGCGGAAAGGCCCAGTTCGGCGGCCAGCGATTCGGCGAAATGGAGGTCTGGGCGTTGGAGGCCTACAGCGCCGCCTATAACCTTCAGGAAATGCTCACCGTCAAGTCGGACGACGTTGTCGGCCGGGTCAAGACCTACGAGGCGATCGTCAAGGGTGACGACATCATCCAGCCGGGCATTCCGGAGTCCTTCCACGTGCTCGTGAAGGAACTCCAGAGCCTGGGCCTGTCGGTGGAGCTCATATACGAGCAGCCCGAAATGGACTTGGGCATGACCGAGGAGCCGTCGATCGACGACCTCATGGACGGCGTCGCGTCGCTGGGAGATCCGACGGATATCCCGGGATTCGACGATCTTGGGCCCATGCCTTCGGAGATACCGTCCTTCGACGACGAGCCCGCTGCCGAGACGGCCGAAGAGCCCGTCTCGGAGGAGACCGAGACAGCCGTCGAAGAGCCGACTGAAGTCTCGGGCGGCGACGGCTAGCCCCGACGGGTCGGCACGGACAATTCCGACTACGCCCAACACCTCTCCGCGTCCACAGCGGAGCGGAGAGGCAACAATCTCGACAGGAGCGCGCACATGGTTCAAACCGGTAACGACTTCAACGCAATCCGCATTTCGCTGGCCTCCCCCGAGCAGATCAAGATCTGGTCGTATGGAGAAGTCACCAAGCCGGAGACCATCAACTACCGGACCCTTCGACCGGAGAAGGACGGACTGTTCTGCGAACGCATCTTCGGTCCGACGAAGGACTGGGAGTGCTACTGCGGAAAGTACAAGAAGATCCGGTACAAGGGTGTCATCTGCGACCGTTGCGGCGTAGAGGTTGCCCGCTCCAAGGTGCGCAGGGAGCGCATGGGCAGGATCACGCTCGCGGCCCCGGTCGCGCACATCTGGTTCTCGAAGGGCATACCGAGCCGTCTTGGACTCATGCTCGATCTGTCGCCACGAAACCTCGAGCGGGTCATCTACTTTGCGCAGTATCTCGTGACGAGCGTCAATGAGGATCTCCGGCTGGCCGCGGTAGAACGTCTGCGATTCGAGCTGGAGCAGAAGACGGAGGAACTTGAAGGCGCCGCCGAGGCCAAGGTCGAAGAGCTGTCAGCCCTCATTCCCCAAGTTGAGGAATCGGAAGAGGAACAGGAACCGCTGAGTGAAGAGGCCCAAAAGGCCCAGGCGGAGATTGTCCAGGTCAATACCAAGCTCGAAGAGGACCTGGCGGAGTTGGAGTCCGAGTACGAAACGCAGATTGACGAGGTCGAAGCGCTCCAGGTGGGGCAACTCCTGACCGAGACGAAGCATCGCGAACTCCGCGCCATGTACCCGGAGATATTCACCGACGGCATGGGAGCCGAGGCTGTCCTTGAGATTCTCAAGAACATGGACCTCGACGGTCGGCGTGTCGATCTCCAGGAGACCATCCGCACGACGTCCGGCCAGCGCCGGCAGAAGGCCATCAAGACGCTCCGCGTGGTAGAGGCGTTTCGCAAGAGCGGCAACAAGCCGGAGTGGATGATCCTCTCGGTCCTTCCCGTGCTGCCTCCTGAACTGCGCCCGATGGTGCAGCTCGACGGTGGCAGGTTTGCCACGAGCGACCTTAACGACCTGTACCGCCGCGTAATCAACAGGAACAACCGCCTCAAGAGGCTGATCGACCTGCAGGCCCCGGAGATCATCATTCGCAACGAGAAGCGAATGCTCCAGGAGGCCGTTGACGCCCTGATCGACAACGGACGCCGCGGACGGCCCGTAGCCGGGAGTCACAACCACAAGCTCAAGTCGTTGTCCGACCTCCTTCGAGGGAAGCAGGGCAGGTTCCGGCAGAACCTGCTTGGCAAGCGCGTCGACTACAGCGGCCGGTCGGTCATTACCGTCGGCCCCAACCTCAAGCTGAACGAGTGCGGACTTCCGCGACGCATGGCCTTGGAACTGTTCAAGCCGTTCGTCATGAACAAGCTGGTGCTCAAGGGCTACGCGCACAACATCAAGAGCGCGAAGCGCCTCGCCGAGCGAGCGCGTCCCGAAGTGTGGGACATACTGGAAGAGGTCGTAAAGACCCGCCCCGTCATGCTCAACCGCGCGCCGACCCTGCACAGGCTGGGCATCCAGGCCTTCAACCCCGTCCTCGTGGACGGCGGTTCGATCAAGGTGCACCCCCTTGTCTGTTTCGCGTTCAATGCCGACTTCGACGGCGACCAGATGGCCGTTCACGTGCCGCTGTCGCGAGGAGCGGTCCTCGAGGCGAGCAAGCTCATGCTCAGCTCTCACAACATGCTCGCTCCGAGCTCCGGAGAACCGATCGCGGCGCCGACGCTCGACATCGTACTCGGCTGCTACTACATGACCATCATCAAGGAGGACACCAAGGGGGCCGGCAGGCGGTTCACCAGCTTCGAGGACGTCAAGCTGGCGTACGAACTCGGCCAGATCGACCTGCGCGCGCTCATCAAGGTCCGTCCGGTTGCGGAGATCAGGTCGGGCGGCTCCAACGGGAGCAGCAACGGCGCAAAGACCGAGTTGGTGAAGATCAACGGCAGCGAGGAGTTGGGCCGGTCGGACTGGCTGGAGACTAGCGCGGGGCGCATCATCTTCAACGACGCGCTGTCCCCGGAGCTTGGCTTCTACAACCAGGAACTGGATAAGGGCGCCCTCAAGGACATAACGGCAGAGTGTTTCCGCCGCCTGGGCAACCAGGGGACGATGGAGACGCTCGATCGCATCAAGGACCTCGGGTTCCGGTACGCTTCGAAGTCGGGCACGACCATCGGGATCAACGACATCGAGGTATCTCCGCAGAAGGATTCGATCATTGCGGAGGCGGAGGAAAAGGTCGGGATGCTGGAAGGGCAGTACCTCGACGGACTCATCACTGACGAGGAGCGCAAGCGCAACGCCATCGATATCTGGACGGACGCCAATAACCAGCTTACGGAGGTCATCGAGAACGACCTGCACAAGTACCGCGGCATCTACCTGATGGCGACATCGGGGGCCAAGGGCAACATCCAGCAGATCAAGCAGATGGCCGGTATGCGTGGGCTGATGGCCAGCCCGAGGGGCGGCGTAATCGAGCGGCCGATCAAGTCCAACTTCCGCGAGGGACTGAGCGTTCTCGAGTATTTCATCTCGACGCACGGCGGACGGAAGGGCCTGACGGACACGGCGCTCCGAACGGCGGACAGCGGCTACCTCACACGGCGACTCATCGACGTGGCGCAGGAGGTCGTGATAGTGGCGCCGGAGCTTGGCACGGAGTCGGGATTCTGGATCCCGAACGAGCCGGACGCGCCATTGAAGACACCGTTCGAAGACCGGATCAAGAGCCGGTATGTTGCAGAGCCGGTGGTGCATCCGGAGACCGGGGAGATCATCCTTGATGCCGAGGATGTCATTGACGAGGAGACCGCCATGGCGATAGCGGAGGCCGGAGTGCCGGGCGTCTCGGTGTACTCGCCGCTCACGTGCGAGAGTCCGCGAGGGATATCCGCAAAGGCCTACGGGCTGTCGCTGGCGACATGGGAATCCATGCTCATCGGCGAGGCGGTAGGCATCATCGCGGCGCAGAGCATCGGTGAGCCGGGCACCCAGCTTACGATGAGAACGTTCCACACGGGCGGAATCGCGGGATCGGACATCACGAGCGGCCTGCCGCGCGTGGAGGAACTGTTCGAAGCCCGGTCGCCAAAGGGTGAGGCCGTGCTGTCGGAGATCGACGGCACCGTTGAGATTCACGAGTCGTCCGAGGGACGGTCGGTCACCGTCACCAGCCACGAAGAGTACAGCGACGAGTACGTGCTGCCGGAGGGCCATACCCTCGCGGTCGAGCACGGGCAGGAAGTGGTCATAGGCGACCGCCTTGCATTCGCCGAGTCCGAGGACGAGGAAGACACCTCGGCGCTGGCCTCGAACGATGTAACGGCGCGTGTCTCCGGCGTGGTCGACACGACGGATAACACCCTCAGCATCCTGTGGACGGACGAGGACAGGCGCGAGTACGTCATCCCCGCCTCCGCGCACATAGTAGTCAGGGACGACGACGAGGTTGCCGCCGGCGATGCGCTGACCACCGGACCGAAGAACCCTCAGCAGATCCTGCGGATCCAGGGACGTGAGGCGGTGCAGCACTACCTGATTGAGGAAGTGCAGAAGGTCTATCGCTCCCAGGGCGTTACGATTCACGATAAGCACATCGAGGTGATAGTCGCCCAGATGCTGCGGAAGGTGCGCGTCGATGCGGCGGGCGACACGGAGCTGCTGCCCGGCGAGCTTATCGACCGTTACGAGTTCGAGGACATCAACGCTGGAATCCTTGCGGAGGGCGGAGAACCGGCGACGGCAAGTCCCGTCCTGCTCGGCATAACGAGAGCTTCGCTGAACATGGACAGCTTCCTGGCGGCCGCTTCATTCCAGGAGACCACACGCGTACTCACGGAATCGGCAGTAAACGGCGCCAAGGACAACCTGCGAGGCCTGAAGGAAAACGTCATCATCGGCAGGCTCATTCCCGCCCGGTTCGACCTCACGGAAGAGGGACGCGACAGGCTGGGACTGGAAGAGCACGACGACGAGCAGCAGCTGGTAGGCGTCCGTACCTCTCCGATAGAGAGGCCCAGTCAATACGCATCCGATGAGGATGTCGACCCCGGGTTCCTCGGAGAGTTAACGCCTCCTCCGTTCGACGAGATGTCAGAGTTTTGATCGAGAGACGACTCGACGGCTAGTCCGTCGAGTCGGGCTCCGGCCAGGCGTCCTCCCCAATCAGAGGGACGAAACGACAGGCTGCCAGCGTTGTGACCGAATAGTTCGTGTCTGATCGCACGACCTTCATCAGGTGTTGCTGTCGGCGTCCGCCGACCGGAATCACGAGCCTCCCGCCGTCTGATAGCTGGTCGATCAGGCCTCGGATGAGCTTGGGAGCCGCCGCGGCTACCACGATGCCATCGTACGGGGCTTCAGACACCCACCCGATTCGTTCCTCGGCCACCCGCACGGTGACGTTGTCGTAGCCGAGCGACTTCAGGCGAATCTTGGCGGAGTCGGCAAGGTCCGCGATGCGCTCTACCGTGAGAACCTCGCGCACCAACTCTGACAGGATCGCAGCCTGATAGCCGCTGCCGGTGCCGACTTCAAGCACCCTGTCGCTTCGGCGGGGACTCAAGGCGTCCAGCATCGTCGCAATCATGAAGGGCTGTGAGATAGTCTGACCTGCGGAGAGGGGCAGGGCGGAGTCTTCGTAGGCCGCCTGACGGTACTTCTCAGGCACGAAGGCTTCTCGCGGCACCCGTTCCATGGCGTCGATCACACGAGGGTCATCGATCTCCCCGCGCAGGCGGTCCATCAGGTTACGCTTTGCGTCTTCCACGCTCTCACCCCCGCTCAGGGGCAAACTGTAGCACAGTGGGCTCAGCGTAACTACGCGCTCAATTGACACCCCACATAGCTCAAATCTATACTCACCCGCACTCGAACACCTCCCGAGGTGACCATGTGACTGACGAAATCTACTACTCGGACGCTGTTGAACTGGCCGGCCGGATCGTGGCCAAAGATCTCTCACCTGTCGAGGTCGTCCAGGCGCACCTTGACCGTATCCAAGCTGTGAATCCCAGACTCAACGCTATCGTCGAACTGCAGGGCGAGGCGGCGTTGGAGCGCGCGCATGAGGCGGAGGCGGCATTGGCGCGAGGGGAAATGTGGGGGCCACTGCACGGAGTGCCATTCACGATTAAGGACTGCATCGACAACAAGGGTGTTCTCACGACGCGAGGCTCGAAGCTCTTCGAAGACTACAGACCGGACGACGATGCCACGGTCGTCAAGCGTCTTCTCGCGGCGGGCGGAATCTTCATCGGCAAGACCAACATGCCGGAGTTCGCGCTGTGGTGGGAGACAGGCAACCTCGTCTATGGGTTCACGGAGAACCCGTGGATGATTGGCAGAACGGCAGGCGGGTCGAGCGGAGGAGAGGCGTCCGCAATCGCGGCGGGGATGTCTCCTCTCGGCATGGGGAGCGACGTAGGCGGTTCGATTCGGTGGCCGGCGCACGTCGCGGGTATCGTCGGACTCAAGCCCACCCATGGGCGCGTGCCCCTCACGGGCCACTTCCCTGAAACACTGTTGCGGTTCATGCACGTGGGCCCCATGGCGCGTTCGGTGCGAGACATAGCGTTTGCCATGCCCATCATCGCCGGCCCGGACGCTTCTGATCCCTACGCCTTGCCCTTACCCATGCCCGATCTCGACAGCCTCGATGGGGACGTCTCCGGTCTCAGGATAGGATTCTGCGCGGAGGGACCGTTCGCTCCCGTCATGACTGATATACAGCAGACCGTCACGAGAGCGGCGAGGACACTTGAAGACCTGGGCTGTGATGTAGAAGAAATAGACCTGGCGGGATGGTACGACCGGCAGGCGCAGGACATCTCAATGGCGTACTTCCTCGGCGAAGGCGCGTTTGACATGGACCCGATTATCAAGGGCAATGAAGACGAGCTCGCCCCGTCCATGCAGCGCCGCCTCGACCAGCCGCGTCCTTCTGCCGCCGACTATTACAAGAGCCTGCAGGACACCGAATGGCTCCGCCAGGACGTGAAGCGACTCTTTGCTACATACGACCTCCTGCTCCTCCCGACCTCGACGACGACCGCCTTCGAGCACGATTCGCCGATGATCGACATCGACGGCCAGAGCGTTCACGGACGGAATTCCCTTCGCATAACGGTGCCGTTCGATCTGACGGGCTCGCCCGCCATCAGCGTACCGTTCGGATGGAGCGGTGACGGCCTGCCGATAGGAGTACACCTTATTGGACGCCACTTCGACGAGGCGACGGTGCTCCGCGCCGCCGCCGCACTGGAAGCCCAGCATGAAGAGGCCGACCGGCGTCCCGACCTGTAGATCGCACAACCCCTAAGGAGTCCATAATGCCCTTCGATACGCTCATCCGGAACGCAACCGTCGTAGACGGAACGAACTCCCCTCGATACGGTGCGGACGTCGGTCTCCAAGAGGGAAAAATAACCGCCATAGGAACACTTGGAGAAGCGGAGGCCGGACGGAGTATCGACGCGTCCGGGCTTGTCCTCGCGCCGGGCTTCATCGACATGCACACGCATTCCGACCTCACGCTGCTGGACGATCCCGGCGGGGAGAGCATGGCCTACCAAGGGGTGACGACGCAGGTAACCGGGAACTGCAGCTACTCGCCATTCCCGATGGGAGACCTCGAGCCGGAGGAGTTGAGGAAGATCACCGGAGAGATCTTCGAGACGAACCAGACGTGGCGCTGGAAGACGCTCGACGAGTGGGCCAACGTCATGGAGTCGCAGGGGGTGAGCATCAATGCGGCCCCGCAGGTTGGGAACACGCCGTTGCGGGCGGCATGCGGCGCTCTCGAGAACCGCCCGGCAACACCCGACGAACTGAATGTTCAGAAGCGCCTCCTCGCCGAGACGATGGAGCAGGGCGCGTTCAGCCTATCGACCGGACTGTCCCTATCTCCGTCGGGCTTCGCGCCTACCGACGAAGTGGTCGCCCTCGCCGAGGTAGCGGCCTCCTATGGCGGCTTCTATGTGACGCATGCGCGAGTGCTCCCGGGGTGGCACATCAAAATGGTCGAGGAGGCGGTGGAGATCGGGCACAGGGCCGGCATCCCCGTGCAGTTCTCCCACATGGCGATCGTCGACCGGCGCTACTATGGCTACGGTCCGCAGATTGTAGACGTGATCGACCGCGCGCGAGATGAGGGCTTAGACATCACGTACGACATGTACCCATACACCGCCGCAGGCGCGGGGCTGAACCAACTCGTCCCCTTGTGGATGCAGGAGGGGGGCGTTCCCATGTTCATGGAGCGTCTCCGTGACTCTGATCTTCGGCAGATGGCAATCAAGGAAATGAACGAGGGACGAGAGGGTGGAATCCCTCCCCTATGGCACACCCAGGTCATCAGCAACACAAACTCGGAGGAGAACCGCAAGCTGATCGGGTACAACCTAGACGAGATCGCGGAAATGCGCGGTGTGGAACCCGCCGAGGTCACCCTGCAGCTCATTGAGGAAGAGGAGGACGGGGTCATGGCCGTCGTCCACAACCGCATGGAGAGCGACATCCGCTTCTTCCTGGGACATCCGCAGGCGATGATCGGCTCTGACGGCAACGCCATCTCGCCCGACGGGCTCTACAAGGACTTCAAGCCGCATCCGCGCTTCTATGGACCGTATCCCCGCATTCTTGGCCGGTACGTCCGCGAACAGCCGGCTGTGCTCACTCTGGAAGAGGCAATCTACAAGATGTCTGGATTCCCGGCCACGCGCATGGGTTTCAAGCATAGGGGCTGGGTCAAGGAAGGACTGATCGCCGATCTGGTATTGTTCAATCCGGATACGGTAATCGACAACGCCACATTCGAGGACCCGCACCAGTACCCGACCGGAGTCCCGTATGTCTTCGTTGCGGGCGAGGCGGTCATCGACGAGGGCAAGCACACGGGTGCGCGCCCGGGACGGGTGCTGAGGAACGGAAAGGCGTAGGCGAGCCGGTGTCACAGCGATTCGAAATACCCATAGAACATGACCTGGCCGAGGAACTCTTCGCCTTCTGGAAGGAGATCTTCGGTTCGGAGGACCCCGACATCCCGATGCGCGTCTTCCTCGGTGACGAGGTAGACCACAATCGCCTGGTCACCTTCCTTGAACGTGACGGTGATACCCTCACGGGAACCTGCGGGATCACGATTTCCAAGGCAGACCCGCGACTGGCGGGATTTGGCGAGGTCGCCACCCTGCCGGAATATCGAGGACGAGGCATCGCGACACGGCTGTGCGGACAGGCGGTCGAGGAGTTTGTCGGACAGGGTGGAGAGGCCGTTTTTCTCGGCACCGGCAACCCCGAGGCCGCGCGAATATACCACCGACTCGGCTGGCGCAGGATCGCGGGCTCCACCGTGTGGGCCAACCTGACGACGGGTGATTCGCCCGAAGAGTACCTCGCGGACTTCTACCGGACTCCCGGCAGCGTGAGCATCGTACCGGGCGACGCCTCGCTCCGGGTGCCCATGATCCCCCTTCTTCTGACGCCTCACGACTGGCAGGTGCTCGACGGGAATCTGCCTGTTCCGATGCTGTCGATTCGGTACGCGGTGCAGAATTCCTGCATGGGCCTCTGCCGAAAGTACTACGACTTGGTCAAGCGTGACGACGCTGCATGGTTCGCGGCCAAGACGGACGACGGACGCCTCGTCGGGATATCCACGGCAAAGATGATTGACTCCAATTCGTGCGCCGTCGACGGGTTCATTCATGCGCGACATGATGACTCTTATGACGCGCTGATAGGAGCCGCCATAGCGTGGGGGCGCTCCGAAGGCGCAAGGCTGATCACGGCAAGGCTCTCGGTCGAAGACGAGGACAAGCAGGCGGCGTTTGAGTCGCTCGGCTTCCGCAAGGGGGACGTGGACGGAGGCTTTGAGCTTGACGACCGCGAGGTTGCAGCAGTCGCGATGACGCTCGACTAGTCATGCCCGAGCCTCACACCAAGATTGACGACTACGCCGACGAACTCATCTCGACCCCCAGGGCGCATCTCGCGCTTGAGCTCCGGCAGGATGCCGATGGCCTCGAACTCGTCTACCGTGACCGCCAGCTCGTGAGGTGCTACCTCACCAGTCAGGGCATGGCGGCCGCCAACTACATGGCAAAGGCGCTCGGAGTCGGCATTCCGCCTCTTGGCGAGACCGTGAAGGCCCGCGTGTCCACGGGTGTGCTCTTCCGCGCGGTATCCATCGCATCCCTCGACTACGACGTGGAGGAGTCGTTTGTTCTGCTCGAACGCTGGCTGCAGGAGGCGGCCCTCCAGCGCACCGGATCGAGCGAGATGACTTGATTGGATGGACACAGGCATCGAGTAAGGCGTGAGTTCCGTGCAACCTTACGCCGCCATTGGTAGACTGCAAACGAAACTGGCGGCCCGGGGGTCTCTATCATGGTTTTCAATCTCGATCCGCTCGACATTGACTTGGACTTTGAGCAAAGGAAGTACAGGCTGGGAGACACGATAGAAGCGACCGTTACGTTCATACCAAGCGGAAACATCGAAGTCCGTGGGGCTTCTCTCAGCCTCATGGGGCAGGTGCGTCGTACGAAGATAACTCCGGGTAGGGCGTTGGATTTCGGTGACGCGCAACGCGATACGGGTTTAGTGATGAGAGTACCTACGGAAGATCTTTCAAACCAGACCGTGTCCACAGAAGAGTTTTACACTACCGGGATCGTGCTCGGAAGGTCGTGGCGGAAAGACGAGGTAAGCAGGTACGACGTGGCTCTTAGACTAGACCCTAAACTATCGAAGCTGCAGAGTCTCGCCAGGGAAGCCAAGGATCTCCGGCGAGATGCCAACAGAGGAATTTCCATTGAGTCGTGGTGGCTTGAGGCCAGGGCCGACGTCGTATTGGGGCCGGATGCGATTGCCCGAAGGGAGATACAGGTAGCAGTCTCGCTAACGAGCCTCGCAGAATCTTAGTACCCTTCCAGTGCCTCGTCGAATATGCGTGTGAAGTGCTCGAAGGCCACGGTATTGCGGAGGTTCCGACATTCGAGGGCATTCGATTCAGTAAACTGACCACCGCTTTGTCATTCAGGAGGTCTCTATCATGGTATTCAGTCTAGATCCGCTCGACATTGATCTGGACTTCGAGCGCAGGAAGTACCGGCTGGGAGACACGATCAACGCGACCATTACGCTGATACCCAACAGCGACGTCGAAATCCGAACTGCATCCCTCAGCCTCATGGCGCAAGTGCGTCGCACGGAAGTGTCTACGGGTTGGGCGATGGATGTTGAAGGGAGAGCCGGTGACGCGGTGCAGATTCGCGGTGATTTGTCCAGAGTACCCACGCAAGCGATCCCGAGCCAGACAGTTTCCACTGAAGATTTCTTCAGCAAGCGGTTTGTGGTCCCCAATTCTCTGCGTAAGGATGTTGTAAGCAAGCACGAAGTGGCCCTTAAATTGGACTCCAAACTGTACAAGCTGCGTAGGCTGTCCCAGGAAGCAAAGAGGCTTCGGAGGGATGCCAACAGAGGACTCTCTATTGAACCGTGGTGGCTTGAGGTGCAGGTTGATGTCGTCCGAGGGCGAGATGCAATGGCGCGAAGGCAGGTGGAGATCGTAGCGGCCCTGAAGGCAACCACGTAGGCCCTATTTCCCCTCCACAGCCTCTTCGAAGACGCGGGTGAAGTCCCGAACGGGCGGCGGTCACTCCTGTTCGAGTATCCGTTTCGCCATCTCCCTGGCCTCGTCCAGCGTATTGACAAAGCGGTCTTCGGGGACGTGCTTGAGCACGTTGAGGGCGTTGAGCGTCGTGGCGGGAAGACCGTCGAGGCCCATGACGATGCACTCGGTGTCCTCCGTCATGGCGATGTCGATCAACCGCTCGATCACGAGGGCTGCGCTGTCGTCCATGTAGATGGTGTCGACGAAGTTGAGGATGACGACCTCGTGGTCTTTGATGTCTTCACCGATCGTGCTCATCAGCTTGGACGCGGAGGCGACGGAGAACGTTCCCTTGAGGGCCACGAGTCCGACACGCGCACTGAAAGCGTCCTCGACTTCGTCCGCGTCCTTCACGTCCTTGAAAAAGATCTGGTCGAGGATTGGCACGGAGATTACACTGTCCATTTCCAGGCGTTCGATTTGGCGGGCGCTGGTGACGGCGGCGGCGATCATGCCGACGGCCACTGCGGTAATCAGGTCGAGGAACACGGTGAGTATGAGGGTAAGCAGCATCACGAGGAGGTGTTCCCTCTGAACGCGAAGGATGCGGGTGATGAAGCGCCAGTCGATGGTGTCCCAGCCGACTTTCATGAGGATGCCCGCGAGGACGGCATGGGGAATCGACTCGACATACCTTCCCAAGCCCAAGACAATTGCGAGCAGGATCACCACGCAGAGGACTCCCGACAGCGGCGTCCATCCGCCGGCCCTTATGTTCGCCACGGTGCCGGGAGTTGCGCCCGCGCCGGGAAGCGCCCCGATGAATCCCGCGACGACATTGCCCATGCCTTGTCCGAGCAGTTCCCTATCGGGGTTGTGATTGGTTCGCGTTTCCGAGTCGGCTACCAGAGAGGTGAGGAGCGTGTCGACCGAGCTCACGAGCGCGATGACCAGGGCCGGTTGGATGGCGCTCAGCAGCATTTGCCATGAAATGGCGGGCCTCTGGAGCTCCGGCAGGCCGGTTGGCACCTCGCCGATGACGGGCGCGTCGCTCAGCCAGAGAACTCCGAGCAGGGTTCCGACGGCTAAGGCCGCAAGCGTGGAGGGGAGGTATTTGTTGAATCTGTCGGGCCAAAGCACGGCCACGGCAAGGGTGGCGGCGGCGATAATCACCGCGGGGGCCCTGAAATCGCTGAGCAGGTCGGGCCATGAGCGAATGGCTTCCACGGGCCCGCCGGTGGCGATTTCCACACCCACGAAAGGCAGCGTCTGCACGAGTATGATGATGATCCCGACGCCCGACATGAACCCCGATATAACCGAGTACGGCGTGTATGCCACGAAACGGCCGATCCGCAGCAGGCCCAGAAGGACCTGTATGAGCCCGGCCATGATGACTATCGTGAATGCCTTGGCGAGGTTGTCCGCGTTGGCGCTGACGATGACCGTCATCGCCACCAGCATCGAGCCGGTGGGGCCCGATATCTGAGACCGAGTTCCTCCAAACACCGCGGCGAAGAAACCCACCGCGACCGCCCCGTAGAGTCCGGCGATCGCTCCTAAGCCGGACGCTATGCCGAACGCCAGCGCCACCGGCAGCCCCACGACGGCCGACGTTATGCCGCCAAAGACGTCGCCGCGCAGAGTCTGGAGGTCGTAGCGTCTGCCTTCTTGGCGTGTCGTCAATTTAAGTTCACATGCTGATTTGGTGAGAGGATCGCTCGTTACCTCGGAACGGCTCCGGATGCTTTAGGAGGGTGCATCGGATGATGACCAAAACCCCCGCGTCAATGAAGCGAACGGAAACCGTTGGAATACTACCACAGCGAGACGGTAGTGCAAGGGGCTTCCTTCTTGGTTTCGGACACCCGAAGCAACGAGAATGAGTCGCGATCAGGCGGCCCCGGTTCTCACGGCGCAAGCGCCTCATCGAAAATGCGCGTGAAGTGCTCGAATGCCACGGTGTTGTCCACGTTCTGGCATTCGAGGGCCTTCGGAGAGGTCGTCTCGCCGGTGAAGTCCCATACGGGCGGCTGGTCGAACGTCCAGCGGCGGAGCGAGCGGTAGTGCGGCGAGAGCAGCGCGTCCGTCACCTCGCTCCGTGAGCCGCTGGGGTAGGCGAAGTGTTCCGGCACGTATCCGAGGTTGTCCTCGAAGACCTCGTTGGACGGCTCGATCTCGGCCATGAGCGCGTCTTCTCCCTGCTCCTCAAACACCTGTCCCAGCTTGGGGTGCGTCGCCGTGTGCGCTCCTATCTCCCACCCGGCGTCGAGCAGCTCGCGGCAATGGCCCCACGTCAGGAAGGGCTTTATCACGAACCCTTCGGTCGTCGTCGTGATTCCGGCGGGCAGGCCCTTCGACGACGCGTCGGTCGGCTCGCTGATGACGTAGCAAGTTCCGGTCACGCCAAGTTCGTCGAGTATCGGCATGACGACCGTGCGCGTGTCCAGCCACCCGTTGTCGAAGTGTAAGGCGACAGCATTCTCCGGCAGTTCCCCCGCACCCTCCAGCCAGTCCACGATCTGCGTCGTGGAGACGACCTGCCATCCGTTTTCGAGGACGAAGTCCATGTGTCGTCGGAATTCCGACTCCGCAATCACTCCCGACGCCTTCTTGTCGGTGGTGATTGCAAGCTCCGGGTGGTCGTCGGGGTATACGTGGTGGTAGACCAGGATGGGAACGCGGCGGGTCATTGGGTGACATGTCTCCGATTCGTGATGTTTGTTTTGAGTCACAGTCTATCGTATTCCTCTAAAAATAACCCCGGCAAACCTGTTGTAGGGGCGGGTTTGAAACCCGCCCTTCACCACCAACACCACCCCGACCGTCATTCCCGCGCACGCGGGAATCCATGCCCCTGGCCAACCTTCCCGTAGGGGCAACCCTTGTGGTGGCCCGTCTCCATACCCGCACACTTTCAATTCAAGAAGTGAGGGTGGTAGACCTCATGAGATATTCTGGAGGGAGAATAGTTTTCACCTCCCGGCTAGGAAGACGACTGGATTGGAGCCAAAGTCATTCAAGACAACCTGATATCATGTCCAGCACCTCAAGTATGAGACCTCTTCAAGGAGCGTAGAGCATGTACGTTATTCGACGGGTCTACAAGGTCAAGCCCGGGCAGACGAAGAATGCCGCTGAGCTGATCCACAAGATAGGCAACCGCTATACCGAGGCGGGCCAGCGCGACCAGGTGCGAGTGTATTGGAGCGGGTATACCATGCCGGGCCCGCCGAACACGGTGTACATGGAGTGGACCCAGGAGAAGATCGAGTCTCCCTACCGTCAGGGCAACGAAATGCCCAGCATGGGCGATCTTGGAACGCAGCTCAGGGAGATGGTGGAAGAGCAGCACATCGAGTTCTACGAGATGTACACGCCCGAAAAGGCCTGACGTACCGGGCGCCTACTGGGCGATCGACACACCGGCGACAGAGAATGTGTTGATGCAGTAGTCGACCACGGGTCTCCACTCGTCGAATACCTCGGCCGGCGCGTAGAAGATAGCCATGAATCCCGTTGCGCCGTCATGGATATAGGCTAGGCGTACGCCCTTCGTCCTGCCATAGTCGGCCTCGAAGTCCTCGACTACAACCTGCTCCCCTGATGCCGTCTCAATCTCTCGGCGATCCGTCACCTTCTCGCCTCTGATGGGCAGTCCATTTGCTAGCACGGAACGTCTGATGTATTGGTCTATGGACAGAGGTTCGTCGTAAAACGTCAAATCGAACTGCTCCAGGGCGAGGGTCTCACCCCGCCTGCCCTGCTCGAAAAGGTCCGCGCCCAGGACTTGTTCACCACTGCCGGTTATGTTGGCGGGGTAGTCTATCTGGATCGATGGGACCGGATGATCGAACTTGAATCGGAGCATTTCACCTACGGGGCTCTTTATTTCGCTATCAGGCTTTTGCTCTTCGAGAATTGGAACGGGGTTAAAGTATGACCCTATCGACGTTTGGAGCGTGTAGCCGCCTGCCGACTGCAATGGCACGGGCCGAACGGTGATCGTGTATTCGCCGTCGGAGGGCGCTCGGTAGCCAAAATCGACTGTTGCCTCCCCACCCTCAGCCGTGACAGTGGCCCCGCCGCGCAGAGCGCCGGGGTGGTCTATCGTGACCGTCCCTCCGAAGAGGTGATGGAACCGAACACCGATTTCCTGATCGCGATACATTGAGATGGTATAACTGTCTACATCCACCATAGTATCGAAGACGCCGGCGACCATTTTCCCTAGCTTGAGTTCCGTGCCGTCATCGGGATCGACGTGACGCGCCAAGGGGACGGAGCTTCTGATCTTGACCTTCTGTTCTCGGTCGAAGCGTTGCCTAATGACCAGGAAGCCCGGTTCGTCCCAGCCCTCTATCGGCGCCAACCCCTTTCGTGCGGGACGGAAGGTCGTGCCGTAGTATGCGTCGAATAAGGAGAATCCGAACGGGTCGACGACTGCGTACTCCACATCGCCATAGGCCTCGAATTCGATAGTGATCGGTACCCCACTCGACTCGTCAAAGACGAACGTCTCCAAGTCCCATGGTCCGTGGAGCGTGAACTCGTGCTCGTAAACGCCTTCCCCCACATCAGGAGGCAGACGAGACCCGAGAACGGAGACCTCGCGGCCTAGTGCAATCTTCTGCAGCCGATTCTTGACGGTACTTGAGGAAGTGCCAACGGACTTCTCGTCACTTCCTGCAAAAAGGACTCCTATCACTTCACCGTTTTCGTTCGTCATTGGACCGCCACTCATGCCCGCCTGTGCATCCGCATTCGAGATCACATTTGAAATGGCGGCGTATCCCCACTCGATGAAAGTAGGAGAATCGCCTTTGTTGACCACCAGTTCCTCGCTCTCCCACGTGTAGCCGGAGACGTAAGTTACGGTCCCTTTGCGCTCTCCTTCGCGGTCTGCCAACTTGAGAAATGGAATCGAGGCTTCAATGGGTCCGAGAAACGCGAGATCGGCCACATGGTCGAACGCGATTACGGGAGCAGCCGTATGCTCAGTGCCGTCGCTGAACTCGATAGAGGCTTCGGTGCTCGGCCATACCACGTGCGCAGCCGTGACGACATAATTCCCTTCCACGAGAAACCCGCTGCCTGCGTTCCAGAGACTGCCGCTCACCTTTACGACCGAGGCAGAGATCATCTCGCGTACGTCCGCCTCGGAGGGATCGGAGCCACAGGCGAGTACGCCGGCCAGCAGCACCAAGCCCAAGCAGACAGTCGCCAGACATTTCGAGTTTACTTGCGATCTCATAGGAGCAGTCTAACGAATATTATGAGGCTTAGACCATGTTGCCGAGGTGTGCGTCGCCCGCAATGCGTCACCCAGCCCAACAGGTAGACGATTACGTTCATCTTTCGGGCAAATGCTGTAGTTCCGCCTCTACCCCTACCGGCTGCGCAGCTGCGGGAACAGGACGACCTCGCGAATGCTGCGCCTGCCTGCGAACACCATCATCAGGCGGTCTATCCCAATGCCCAGCCCTCCCGTGGGCGGCATCCCGTGCTCGATGGCCGTCAGGAACTCCTCGTCGAGCCGGTCCGTATCCTCGTTCTCGAACCGGCTGCGTAGCTGCTCCTGCTGCTCCATGCGCTGCCGCTGGTCGACGGGGTCGTTCAACTCGGTGAATGAGTTACATATCTCCATGCCGGCTATGAATCCCTCGAACCGCTCCACCAGCCGCGAGTCGTCCCGCTTCTTCTTGGCTAGCGGCGACATCTCTACGGGGTAGTCCACGAGGAACGAAGGCTGCACAAGGTGCGGCTCGACGGTGTCTGACAGCAGCTTGTCGAGGAGTCCGCCCCAACTCATCTGGTGCCCGATATCCAGGCCTATAGCGGCCATCTCGGACTTCAGCGACTCGATGTCGCTTGCCTCCAGGAAGTCTATGCCGCTTCGGCGCTTGATCTCCTCGCGCAGGTCGAGACGCGGCCACGGAGGCGTGAGGTCGATGGTGGTTCCCTCGAACTCGACAGCTGCCGATCCGAGCACGTCCTTCGCCATCTTGAAGACCATCTGCTCGACCATTTCCATCACGTCGTTGTAGTCGGCGAAGGCCTCGTAGCTCTCCATCGTGGTGAACTCCGGGTTGTGCGTCACGTCGACACCCTCGTTGCGGAAGACGCGCCCGATCTCGTAGACCTTCTCGATACCGCCCACGACGAGCTGCTTGAGGTGGAGTTCGGTTGCAATGCGCAGGAAGAGGTCGCGGTCGAGGGCGTTGTGGTGCGTGGCGAATGGGCGCGCGGTCCCACCGGCGGGCACCTGCACCAGCATGGGGGTCTCCACCTCCATGAAGCCTCGCCCGTCCATGAACCGCCGCAGGGCACTGATCGCCTTGCTCCGCATGATGGCGATCCGACGGCTGTCTTCGCTGGCTATCAGGTCGAGATAGCGTTGGCGAAACCGGGCCTCCACGTCGGTGAGTCCATGCCACTTCTCGGGCAGGCCGCGAATGGCTTTCGAAAGAACCGTCCAGTCCTCGACCTCGACGGTCGCCTCGCCGGTTCGTGTACGGAAGACAGGGCCGGTCGCGCCTAACCAGTCGCCAATGTCGAGATCCTTGAGCGTGGCATAGGTCTCGCTGAGATTATTGCGGCGAAAGAGGAGTTGGACTTTCCCTTCACCGTCCTGGATGTCGGCGAACGTGGCACGTCCCATGCCGCGATAGCGGACGATTCGCCCGCCGACGGAAATATCCTCCGTTCGAGCTTCACCCTCTCCGTCGTGCTCCGCCTCGGCTTGATCGAGCAACTCGATGGCTTGCTTGGAAGTGTGAGTTCTATCGTACCTGTGGGGGTAAGGGTCGACGCCGGCGTCGCGAAGCCTTTGGAGCTTCTCGAGACGCACGTTGATCAATTGATTTTCCGGTTCGGACATCTGATGTGCCTCCGTACAAAAGCGGGGGCGCCTCTCATAGGAAGGACGCCCCCGCACGTGCCGCTATCTTCAAAAAGTGAAGTCCTTCCTAGCGTACCCTCGTGACCGTCAGCTTATTGACCCCCGAAGGGGTCTCGACCTCCACCACGTCTCCAACCCTGTGGCCGACGAGCGCCTTGCCGACGGGAGACTCTATTGATATCTTGCCGTCGAGGGGCGCGACCTCGGCCGAGCCAACGATCTGGTACTGTCGCTTGCGCTTCGTCCGGTCTCGAACGTCGACCGACGAGCCGAACCCGATAACACCCTTCTCAACCATGCTCTTGTCAGCCACGACCGCCCGCTCGAGGACGCTCTCGATCTCCGATATCCTGGCCTCGATTAGGGCCAGTTCGTTCTTGGCCTCCTCGTACTCGGCGTTTTCGTCAACGCCCCCGGAATCGTGGGACTCGGTGATCTTCGCGGCGACCTCTGGGCGGCGAACGTCCTGAAGCTGCGCGACCTCATCTTCGAGCTTCTTCATGCCCTGTGGAGTGAGATATTGCGGGTGTCTATCCATAGGTGGCCCCCAAATAGGCGGCGCCAACTGAGCGGCCCGCCGATATTTTGCGGCAACACCGAGCGATTCACGTACATTGTAGCCCCTCGAATTAGTGTGTGTAAACGAACTTGCGGGACTCGTGAGTGTTCAGAGTTCATGGGGTGTGCGTTGAGCGCTCTCACGAAGTCTGAACAGTTATGCAGGGTCTCTATGCTATACTCGCTGCCAGCCTGCGACTGGGAGAACACCGTATGACGCGCGGCGACGGTCGCCTATACGATGAGCTAAGGCCCACACAAATCGGGGTGGACACGCTGATGTTCGCCGAGGGCTCGGCCACCATTGATACAGGTCATACCAAGGTGCTGTGCGCCGTCAGCGTCGAGGATGGCGTGCCCCCATTCTTGCAGGACTCCGGCCAGGGTTGGATAACGGCGGAGTACGCCATGCTCCCTCGCGCGACACTCACCCGGACACGCCGGGAAGGACGCAGCGGGCCGAAGGGGAGGACGCAGGAGATCCAGCGCCTCATCGGTCGGTCACTCCGGGCCGCCGTCGATCTCGACAAGCTCGGCGAGCGGACGATCACCGTCGACTGCGACGTCATTCAGGCGGATGGCGGTACGCGCACCGCCTCGATTACGGGTGCCTACGTCGCCCTGCATAGGGCGTTGGCCGGTTTAGTGGATGACGACTTGCTGCCCGAGCTTCCATTCAAATGCGGCGTCGCTTCCACCAGCGTCGGCATCGTCGACGGCGAATTGCTTTTGGACCTCAACTACGAGGAGGACTCACAGGCCGAGGTCGATTTCAACGTCGTGATGACAGACCTCGGTGAGTTCATCGAGGTGCAGGGCACCGCCGAGGAAGGGTCATTTTCTCGCGAATCCCTGGACGAGATAATCGATCTCGCAGCCCAGGGCATCGAGACGCTGTTCGACATCCAGCAGCGGGCCTTGGAGTCCATGAACGGCGGGTAGAGTCGTCGTTGCCCCCTCTGTTAATCTCTCCCCCGGCGGAGGCTGACAGGGGTAGGTATTTGTCTATCGATCCACTCTCCATTGAACAGAAAGCAACTTGGCTCTGTCATTCTGAGCGGAGCGTAGCGGAGTCGAAGAATCTAAAATGTCTGTCCTAACCTGAAGATGACATAGGGAGTTCTTACGCTGTTTTCGCTCTTGGTCACAATACAAGCGTGGCCCTCGCCGTTCGGTCTTGCGGTTATGGATTTTAGATTCCTCGCTCCGCTCGGAATGACAGTGTTGTGGTGGCCGGATCGTAGCTAAAATCCGTTTTACCTACCCCTGTCAGCCCGGTGGAGGAGAGACTGGAAAGGTGTCACGGCTTCTGCACCAGCTGGATATTTGGCTCCCTGACCGAGTGGACGGTGTAGGTGAGGGACGGCGCGACGGTGTTGCCTTCGTTGCTGGCGACGATCTCAACCTGGGTCGGGCCGTGGAGGTACTCGACCTTTCCGTCGCTCAACCGGAATGGACGGTCGTGCCCCGGATAGAATACGTCCGATGCGTCGAGAATCTTTTCCACGCTCTCTGTCGCGTCGTTCACGTCCCAGAACACGTTGTAGGGCAGCCTCCGCGTCACTGTGCCGCCGTCGGGCATGGCGTCTCCCGCGACGAGGATGTTCTCATCCCCGACCTCTGCCACAATGCTGATGTGTCCGAGCGTATGACCTGGCGTGTCAATGATCGATATGCCGTCTGCCACCACGTCGCCGTCGGAGATCGGCTCGACGCGCATCTTGTCCATCATCTCGGCGATGTACTTGGCGGCGTTGTGGTCGGCGGGATTGGGATTGTGGGCGTAGTCGATCTCCTTCGGATGGACGAGAATGCGCGCATTGGAGAACATGTCGGTGTTCTGGCAGTGGTCCCAGTGCATGTGAGTGAGGATGACGAGGTTGATGTCCTCAGGAGTGAGTCCGCGCGATTCGAGGGTGGCGTGAAGGAGACCCCGACGTGACGCCGGACCGGTGTCCACGACAATGTTCTGCTTCCCGACCTGAAGGAGCGAGATGGACGACCAACCGAAGCCGCCCTCCGGCGAGATGAACGAGAATCCATAGGTCAGCACGTCGAGATTGGCCATGGTATATCTGCCCTTCCTAGTCAGTGATTCCGCGACTCTGGTAGGCCGCGATGGTACCACATCGTTGGGCAAAGCACTGTGTAGAGCATGGCCTCTACGTGCGGTGGAATATGGCAACGGGCAGTGTCCACGATACGTAACTGATCATGTGCCATCCTAACCGTAGTGGCACCCCCTCGCGGCGAAAACGCTTGAAAACAGGTTCACGGCCCATGATATACTTGACTAAGTTACTCCACAATTCGCAATCGGGGTCTGGAAATTGGCGTTCCGCCACACACGTGAAGACTGCACCTGTACGAGGCGCTCCACCTAGGAAAACAGCGTCGCGCAGTCGCCCCGCGTCCCCAATACGGCTCCACTGTGAAGACCTGCGTCCTTCGGTGGAGCGTTTTTGTTGAATGGCTCTTTGCCATTTCGTTGCCGTCGTCGAGCAGAGTCCCCCACGGAAGTTTCGGGAAGGAAAGTAACCATGGTCGCAACCACAACACCGCAAGTTAGAACACTAACGCCGTACCAGGTCCAGCGGTACAGCCGGCATATCATCATGCCGCAGGTCGGCAGCTCCGGACAGCGCGCGCTCCTGAACGCCAGGGTGCTCGTCGTCGGAGCAGGCGGGCTCGGTTCACCGATATCGCTTTACCTCGCGCTGGCTGGTGTTGGGACGATCGGCATCATCGACTTCGACGACGTGGACATCACCAATCTCCAGCGTCAGATCCTCCATCAGAACGACGACATCGGGAGGCCAAAGGTCGAGTCGGCGCGGGACACGATCGTCGCCTACAACCCCGACGTGAACGTGGTCACGCACAACACGCCCCTCAACGCCGAGAACGCTCTGGGCATCTTCGCCGACTACGACATCATCGTAAGCGGAGCCGACAACTTCGCGGTGAGGTACCTCATCAACGATGCCGCCTACCTGAGCAACAAGCCTCTGGTCGATGGCAGCGTTCTCATCTTCGATGGCCGCGCGACGGTCTATGAGCCCGGGAAAGGCTGCTACCGCTGTGTGTTCCCGGACCCTCCTCCGCCGGGCGAGGTCCCGAACTGCGCCGAGGCCGGTGTGCTGGGGATGATGCCCGGACTGGTCGGCACGATCCAGGCGACGGAGACCGTCAAGCTCATCATGGGCATCGGGGAGAGCCTCACGGGCCGGATGTTGCTTATCGACGGGCTGACGATGGAGTTCCGCGAGCTCAAGATCAGGCGGAACCCCAACTGCCCGCTCTGCGGCGACAACCCGACCGTGACCGAGCTCATCGACTACGAAATCTTCTGCGGCGTCTCGGTAACCGGCGAAGGGTAGGGGTAGAGGGCGGCCGAACGACGCCTCGAATGTAATCGACACGAAAACAGACACTAGAGCTTTGAGAGAGAGTGAGGAAGAAACAATGGGAGCACAAGTAGCGCATCCTGAATCGATAGTGGATACCGACTGGGTAGCCGAACACGCGAACGACGGCAACGTCGTACTCGTCGAGGTGGACGTGGACACCGAGGCCTACGAGCAGGGCCACATCCCCGGCGCAATCGGCTGGAACTGGACGACCCAGCTCAACGACACCGTGACCCGCGACATCCTGAACAAGGGGCAGATCGAGTGCCTGCTCGGCTCGTCCGGCATTTCGCCGGATACTACGGTCATCGTCTACGGCGACAACAATAATTGGTTCGCCACCTACGCCTTCTGGCAGCTCAAGATCTACGGCCACGCCGACGTGCGGGTCATGAATGGCGGGCGCATCAAGTGGGTGAGCGAGGGTCGCGACCTGACGACCGACGTTCCCAGCGTCGAGGCGACGTCCTACACAGCGAGCGATGCCGACCTCAGCACGCGCGCTACCCGCGACGACATGCTCAGCATCGCCAGGGGCGAGACCGCGTCGGCGATGGTCGACGTGCGAGCGCCCGCAGAGTTCAGTGGCGAGCTTCTCGCTCCCGCAAACCTGCCGCAAGAGGGGTCGCAGCGCGGCGGCCACATACCCGGCGCGACCAACATCCCCTGGCTGACGGCCGTCAACGAGGATGACGGGTCGTTCAAGTCCGTCGAAGATCTGCAGGCGGCCTACCAAGGGAAAGGGATCACCGGGGATGGCCCGACCGTGGCCTACTGCCGCATCGGCGAGCGATCCTCGCACACGTGGTTCGTCCTGAGCCAGATTCTCGGCTACGATAACGTCACGAACTACGATGGCTCGTGGACCGAGTACGGCAGCATCGTCGGCGCGCCCATCGAGAAGTAAGTTACTCTGATTAGGGTTCCATAGTCTCTTCCCCCGTCCGACGGGGGAGAGATACGGATAGGGGGCGTTCAGCCCCTGTGCTATACTGAATTGGCAACCAATTTGTGGGGACGCGTGGCTTCGACAGGGGAAGCCTCCGCGGGACTGCAGGTCGAGGCGCCATCTACCCTCGTTAAACCGGTGGCAACCACAATAACAGGCAAGCAAGAGCTAGCCCTAGCCGCCTAAGCGCGGCTACGTTCACCCGTTTCGCTCCTCGACGGGGCGGGATGAGCGACGACACTCGAGGTGCTGTCCGACGGACGCCGATAAGAAGGACAAAAGACTCATCGGCTGGCCACCGACCATGACCGGCGTCGGTTAGGGCGGTCGGAGGCGAGAAACAAATACCGGCTACACCTGTAGACGTTCTAGTCCGGAGCCTCTTCTGGACGGGGAGTTCGACCCTCCCCCGTCTCCACCACTCAAGCCCGCCATTGTTGGCTCTTTAGCTCGTAGCGCGCAACCTTTATCCGGTCCTCACTCCTGCGTGCCTGTGCCAGGTCGTAAGAGGTCTGCCGTCGGAGCCAGAATTCCGCGGTCGACCATCCCGCCTTCTCAAGACGGATAGCCATCTCAGGCGAAATGGCGGCGTGACCATTGAGTACCCGCGAGAGCGTGTGACGCGCTACGCCCAGCACGTTCGCGCCCTCAGTGACGCTGAAACCAAGAGGGTCGAGGCAGTTCTGTTTTATGCTGAGTCTGGGATGCGGGGGACTCTTCATCGCCATGAATGTGTCCTCTTCCTAGTGATAGTCCACGAGGTCGACATCGTACACGTCGCCGTCTTCAAACCTGAAGGTGATTCGCCAGTTGCCGGAAATTGAGATGCTCCACAGCCCTCTCATGCGTCCTTTGAGCGGATGAAATCTATACCCTGGCAGGTCGATGTCCCTGGGGTTGCTGGCGTCATCAAGGTCAGCCAAAACCAAGGCGATCCGTTCCGCTAAGTTTTAGCAGCTACGCTGCTCGGATCGGTTCTCTCATAGAGTCGTTTCAGCCCTTGATGACGGAACGACCTGATCATGCAATTGTTGTACCGCGTATCGGTACGTTAATCAAGCACGCAACTTGTGTCCTGTGTCAGAGATTCATCGAATAAATCAGCGCGTGAAAATCCCCTCTCCCGTCGTGGGAGAGGGCTAGAGCCTGCCCTGTACTCCGATACGGGGGTGAGGGTAGCTCCCCGGAACACACCTATCCGCTTTTATACTACGAACTTCAGAAACAGGACACCACCCCGTCCGCTGCTACCGGCCCGAACAGGCGCAACCAATGCTGTTTCCTGTGTGGCGTTCATTGCCGGGGAGCCGGTCAAGTCCGAAGCCCGCATCCGCAAGCGCCAATCTTGGCGAAAGGTTACAAGAAATCATAGTAAATCGACCCAAAGTTAACAATTAAGCTACATGCGTTGGTTTATGATGATTGATGAGTCTGCTAGGCGCGGACTCGGCGCGTAGCAACGTGGCCACAGACAAAAGAGCTGGGTCCCAAAGATGAGGCTACGTCCTCAGAATAAACGGGCCGTCTCTCGTCCTGGCCTTGCTGAAGCAGTGGTACCCAAGGGGGTTCTGATGGGTAAGTTACGTATCGTTTCATTCGCAGTCGTGGCAGTGGGCCTCGTAGTGAGCCTGTCGGCCTGGTGGTTCTTGAATAGCACGGCGACTCTCGACGCCTATACCGCCGTATCGACCGCGTGCGACAAGGCCGACACGGTTCAAGACTATGACCTCGTGACTTACCTGTCTGGAGTGTCGGGCGGCGTGCAACGCGAGGGCCGCATAGAACTACGGGTGTCGGGCGATGACTACGTTGGCGCTGGATATGACGAGAATGGCCTCGTTTCAGACGTACTATATCGGGACGGCGTCTTCTATTTCAGACCTCCGGGGGGCACGTGGGAGCAGAGCGATTTCAACCCGCTCGGCACGCTCGATCACTATCCCTATAACAGTGGGACGCTGTGCCCAGGGATCGACAACCTAACGGAGCTTAGCGCCGGACAGCTAGACGGCGTAGTGGTCCGTCACTTCGGAGCCGATATAGATGGAGGCCGAGCCGCAGGTTCCGGCGTGGGAAACGCCCGCACGTTTTCTATCGACTCGCAGGGATGGCTCGTCCAGTATGAAGCCGTTACGGACGGAACCGCAGCGTTCGGAGGGCCACTGCCTTTGCGGGCCAGAACGGTCTACTCCGGCATGAATGATCCGAACGTCATTCCGCAGGCAAAGTGAGTCCGTAGTACGAAGGAGGTACGGCCTGAAGGTCCTAATCGTTGGTATCGCTCTATTGGTAGGCATCGCGCTTTTCGCGCTCGTTGAAACGTCCGGCATGGCGCTCACTTCACGCAAGACGTACATCATCCACGCCCGTAACAGGCGGCCTAAACGTGGTTGATGCCGCTGCATACGTTCGGCTCGTCCGCGACGGTCGAGATCAGCGTGACCGACGTGGCGGAATGAACACCGCCCGCGCCTACCGGAACCAGTCGTAGTTCAGCCCCAGCGACCGGTCTTCAAGCGGCAGATCGACCCGCACTCCGCCCATGTCGGACGAGAGCTTGAGCGCGACCTCCACCTCTATCGCCACGGCGACGCGGCGCCCGGAGTTCTTCGGCTCGTCCATCTCTCCCGCGATGCAGCGCATCACGTCATTCAGCGAGTAGATGGCGCCATACGGCGGTATGAACTGCGGTACGCCGAACGGCATCTCTGCGCGCTGCTTGGGACCCTCCGTCCCCGGCGCGGGTGCGTCCTTGAGCAGTCTCCAACCCGACGATCCGGCAAGTCCGAAAGAGAAGCTGAGCTCGCCTTCCGTCCCCGCGATCCGCACGCCAGGTGAGCCTTTACGGAAATGCACGACCGTGCCGTCCTGGGCGACCAGCATGCCCTGTCCCTGAAACTCGTCGCTGCCCGATTCGGCGCGCGGCGTGTCGTTCGTCCCAATGACCCATGCGGGCGGGGAGTCGAGGAAGTACGACCAGTTCTGGTGCTGTCCCGCCGGCCCGCCCGCCTCTATCGAGAGCACGTCGCCGATCTCGCCGGAGGTGACGAGATTCTTCGCCCGCTCGAAGGACGGGTGCGTCGTCGAAATCGCGCCGCAAGAGAGGGGTACGCCGGCGTCGGCGCACGCCTTGACCATACGGTCGGCCTCATCGAGCGTGTGGCACATGGGCTTGTCAGTGACGACGCCTTTCGCCCCGTGCTCGACGGCCATCACGACGAGATCGGCGCGTCCCTTCGTGTTCGTGGCGACGGCAACGATGTCGAGGTTCTCCTTTTCGAGCATCTCGCGCGCGTCCGTGTAGACCGACTCGGTGCCGTACCTCTGGGAGAAAGCCCTCAGACGTTTCACGTCTCGGTCCGCCGCAGCAACAAGGTCGACCTCCGGCCTGTCCACGATCGCCTCGGCGTACGAGGTCGGATTTCCCTCAACGCCCGGACTCTCGAAGTGGTGGAACTTCCGGTGGATGTCCAGTTCGGGCGTTGGCCTGTCGACGTCGTCCACGTGGAACCGGTCGCCTATGCGGCCCGCCAGGTCGTACAGCATGCCCATCCAGCCCAGCCCGATTACGCCTCCGCGATATTTAGTCATTGTTCGTTTCCTCCCGGGGGATTCAGGTATTCAGAAGTCTACCGATACGTCACCAACACCCGCACGTCGGCGAGAATAAGGGGCTCGTCCCGCCCATCGTTGGTATCAGACAGCCAGACGGCGATCTCGTTCTTGCCGGACCTGAGCGGCGGTGTGTCGACCGTCCACTCGATGACCGTTCCGAGCTCCGGGTCATCCGTAGTCTCCATCGGTTGGTCGTGGCTATGGTTGCGATCATAGACGGTGCGCGACCAGCCGTCGCTCGATCTCCTTGCATCGTTTGCGTCGAGAGCCGAACCGTTTACCTTCACGTTGATGACATCCCCGTCCCCTGCGTTTTCGAGCCGCAGGCTTATCGTACACTCGCCGAGCGCTCCTTCCGCCTTCGCGCCCTCCAGATCGTCGGCTATGGACATGGTCAAGAGGGTGCTCGGCCCCATGACAGTCGGTTCCAACGCGGTCGGAAGCTGGGTGAGTGGAATAGCGTTTTGGAAGGAAAACCCGAGCTGGCTCGTGGGACGTATGCGGCCCCGCTTGTCGAACTCGTAGCGCTTGTCCAGGCGCGGGAGAGCGTCACCGTCGACCAGCCTGCCGAGCGTTTCGCGCTTCCACTCTTGAGGCAGACGGAAGTAGTTGAAGAGGTAGAGCCCCGAAACTCCCTGCTGGTGGTACCTTGCAGCCACCGCTCTCATCGTCAGCTCGTCGAGGTTTGGGCGCAGCGCTTCGAGGCATCCGTATATCTCTACGTCCGTCCCCTCCGCGGCCTCGACGAACTCGTCGATGGGCGTTTCGAAGGGAATGAACCCTCCCCCAGCGATCACAACGTCCACCAGCTCTTCTTTGATCCACGTTTCTACGTCTAGCCCTATGCGAGCGCAGTCCCGCAAGGTAGGGGGCACCCGCACGATCAGGTCGAGTACCTTCCCCTTCTTCTCGCCAATCTCGTCCATCTGCTGGCGGATGTATGCGATGAAGTCCGTCATCAGGTAGCGATTGGGATATGCCTCCTCGATGCGGAAGAAGGCCGGGTGGCGCATGTAGTCCAGTTCTATGCCGTCCACGTCCCAGCGGGATACCAGCTCGACCGCGATGCTCGCCATGTAGCTCCGGACGGCAGGGACGGCATAGTCCAGCCCCGTTCGGATCCCCCACTCCAGGGTCGGGCCCGGAATGTCCTCGCCCTTCCCGATGAGGTACTCGGGATTGTCACGCCTGAGATGTGAGTATCCCGGGGCCGACTCTTCCATGTCGTAGTGCTCGTTCATCCGCACAGAGGGGAAGAACTCCACTCCCGCCCGCCTGCACAGTTCGGAGATGACCTGCATCGGGCCGCCGTGGTGCTCTACGAGATAGCGTAGGTTATCGACGCTCCGCTGCTGCGCATCGTCGAGATTGTCGTACCCCTCGCCGAATCGCTCGCCGATGTCCGTCTCATACGAGTACGTGTCGTGACCGCCGACCGACCACAGGAAGCCGTCTATTGGGGTGTCCACATACGTCCCAACCATGTTGTCCCACATGAATTCGGGTGTGAGAGGATGGGGTGTATTCATGATCCATCCGTCGTCGTTGCAGAGAATGCGTCGCGAGTTTCCGCTTCGTGGCATTGAGAGGCCTCCGCGTCGGGAGATGTCGTTCGTGGGGCGCTTAGGGTATCTGCAATCCGGTGTCAGGTAAAGGGGTTCAGAACTCCCCACCTTCCGTCATTCCCGCGGACGCGGGAAACCATTCTCGGTGAGGCGTGTCGTCGTGCCCTCGGAAGCATAGTTAGTGTTAAGCCACCCGTCCCAATTACGCGAGGGTTCGTTCAGCCGAGACCGCTTGCTATGGATCGGGGGCGCCCCCATAATTGTGTGTCGAAATGCCGGATGCCTCAAACAGGGAGCGTCCGGCAATCCACGTGGATGGAGACCTCCCAACGATGCGTACGCGCCAACTCGGTAAGGACGGGCCGGAGGTGCCGGTCATCTGCTTCGGCACGTGGCCTCTGGGCGGAGCGTTCGGCGCTATCGAGTACGATCAGGCCATCAGCACCCTCAGGGCTGCTCTGGACGCCGGGCTGACATTCCTCGATACGGCGGAGAGCTACTTCGACAGCCAGGCCAAGATCGGCGAGGCGATCAAGGGACGGCGTGACGAGGTGTTCCTCGCGACGAAGATTTCCAGATCCGACCACTCCGCAGAGCACATAGAGTCGGCGATAGGGGACAGCCTGAGACTCCTGAACACCGACTACATCGACCTCTATCAGATTCACAGTCCTCAGTCTCAGTGGCCCATCGAGGACACCGTTGCCGAGCTTGTCAAGCATCGTGATGCGGGGAAGATCCGCTACATCGGCATCTCGAATTTCTCTGCCGACCAGACCCGCGAGGCGGCACAGTACGGCCCCATACAAAGCTCTCAGCCGCGATATAGCCTCCTATTCCGCGACTCGGAGGAGGAGGTACTGCCCACTTGTCATGAACTTGGTATTGGGACAATCGTGTATTCCGTAATGGCGAAGGGTATGCTCGCTGGCAAATACAAGCCGGGACACGAGTTCCCGCCCGACGACGAACGACACTACTGGCCCCACTTCAAGGGAGAACTGTTCGAGCGCATCTACGGAGTTACCGAGAAGCTCAAGGCGTGGGCGAAAGACCATGGCCGGGACATCGTACAGCTCGCCATCGCCTGGCCTCTGGCCAACCCGGCGGTAACGGCAAGCATCGTCGGGGGACGGACAGTCGAGCAGGTGCTGCACGACGCGCAGGCGGGAGATTGGGTGTTAACCGACGACGACCTGCGCGAGATAGACGAAATCCAGGGCGACCTCCGCCTGGAGTCGATTCCCATTCCCCGCTGGAGGGACATTGAGAGACCAAGTTGAGGCCCTGCTGAAGGGCGCGTTCGACTTTCGGATACACACCGCGCCTGAGCCGGACGGAGATCGCCGCACCGACTACCTCGAGGCTGGACGTGACGCCTATGAGGTCGAGATGGCCGGATTCGTGCTGATGAAGCACCGGCACCCGACCGCCCTCGCCGCATATGCCCTCAACCGCATGTATCCCGGTTTCCACGCCGTCGGTTCTATCGTCCTGAACACCACCGTCGGCGGCCTCAACCCCGACGCGGTAGAGGCCTCCGCAAAACTCGGTGCGAATGTCGTCTGGTTGCCGACGCAGGACGCCGGAAGAATCAGGCTCCTCGACGCCCCAAAAGACGTAGAAGCAGTGCTTGAGGTCGCCAAGTCATACGGAATGGCCGTCGCCTCGACACACGCCTCTTTCGACGACACTGATACGCTTGCACGCCTCGCCGGTTCGGTCGGCTTGGAGCGTCTCGTCGTGACGAATCCCACGCCGAGGTTCGGCGCTGACGGGGCAAGCATACTGTTGTCGCACGACCTGTACGTCGAGCTGCCGTTTCTGTCGTACTACGGCGGGCAAGACGTTGGGGTACGCTTGCGCGGGGACATCGAAAGCATGGGGGCCGACCGCTGCATCGTCTCGACCGACTTCGGCCAGTGGACGAACCCGCCCCCTGCCGAGGGAATGCGGATGGCCATCGCAGCGATGCTCGACGCGGGAATGGCAGAGGATGACATCACCAAGGTCGTGAGGGCGAATCCTCTTAACTGCGTCGGGCTGCCCGCCGATTGACGGCTCAGTGCCTGAAGTGGCGGACTCCGGTGAAGACCATCGCCATGCCTTCCCGGTTCGCGGCCTCTATTACCTCGTCGTCGCGCATCGAGCCGCCCGGCTGGGCTATTGAGGTGATTCCCGCCTGGGCGGCAGCTTCGATGTTGTCTGCGAACGGCATGAAGGCGTCGGACGCCAGCGCGCTCCCAGCGACCTTGTCCCCAGCGGTCTCTATGGCGAGCCTGATGCTGGTCACGCGGTTCGGCTGCCCGGTTCCCATACCGACCAGTGTGTTGTCCTTGCCAAGCACTATTGCGTTTGACTTGATGTGCTTGCAGACCTTCCAAGCGAAGGCCAGGTCGGCAAGCTCTCGCCCCGTCGGAGTGCGCTCTGTGACGACCTTCCATGAAGCTGGGTCTTCATCAATCGCGTCGGTTGTCTGAAGCAGCGCTCCCCCCGATACAAGGCGAAGATCGAAGCCGTTCAGGTCTCCGCCAGTTGCGCTAACCTTCAGGATGCGGGTCTCTTTGCGCCTCTTGAGGACATCAAGGGCTTCCGGCTCATAGTCGGGTGCGACGATTACGTGGTACAGCACGCCGCGCATGGCCTTGGCGGTCTCGACGGTGAGCGTTCGGTTGTAGGCGACGATGCCCCCATACGCTGATACGGGATCGCCCTCGAGCGCCCGGCGGTACGCCGTCGGCTGGTCGTCATGTACGGCAAGACCGCACGGATTGAGGTGCTTGACGATGCACGCCGCCGGTTCGGAGAAATCAGTCACGGCGGACCACGCCGCCTCCGCGTCGAGGTAGTTGGTGAAGGACATTTCGATTCCGTGCAGTCGCTTGGCGTTCACGACCCCGCCTGTCGCCAATGGGTCACGGTACACCGACCCCTTCTGATGAGGGTTCTCGCCATATCGCATATCGGCGATCTTCTCGAATCCGACGGCGAATTCCGAGCCTGACAGCAGGTCGCCGTCGCTCAGGTAACGCGATACGGCCGCATCGTACTGCGCCACATGCCGGAAGGCCTTGAGGGCAAGTCCCTTCCGTTCTTCCAGTGTCAGCGCGTTGGTCTGCCGTATTCGTTCACCCACCCAGCCGTAGTCGTCAGGGTCGACGAGGACGATCACCGAAGGAAAGTTCTTGGCCGCCGCACGGATCATCGTCGGCCCACCGATGTCGATGTTCTCCAAGGCGTCTTCGAGAGTCACGTCCGGGCTACGCACCGTCTCGACAAATGGATACAGGTTACCGACGACCACGTCGATGCTTGAAATTCCGCGCTCGGTAAGCTCGGCAACATGCGAGTCCAAATCTCGCCGTGCGAGGATTCCTCCGTGAATGACCGGATGCAGCGTCTTTACCCTACCGTCCAGGATCTCCGGGAACCCCGTAACGTCCGAGAGCAAGGTGACCGGGACTCCGGCAACAGACAGCACGCCGCGCGTCCCGCCCGTGCTGATGATCTCGACTCCCGCCTCCGTTAGGGCCCTGGCAAACTCGACTGCTCCCGTCCTGTCATAGACGCTGACGATCGCTTTCATCTACTTTCTGCTCTCCTATCCTGGGCCTCTCGCTCTTTCAGACCTTAGCGATATCTTCATTCCCGCAAAGGGAAACCTTGGAGTAACCCCGGCGACTGTCATTCCGAATGAAGCGAAGCGGAATGAGGAATCTAGGATCCTTGTTCTCCAGACGGAATTCTGTTTCTGGAACGCCACGAATGAACAGGGCAGAGCATCCTAGATTCCTCGCTGCGCTCGGAATGACAGATAGTCATGTAAGTTTCTCAAAGATATCCAAGTGAGGGAATCTAGAAATCGTTCACTGAAGTGTAGGTGCATTAGTTCACAAACTGCCCTCCTACAGATTAACCCTTCGCTCGCCCGTCGCCCGGACGACCTCGCCAACAAGACGGGCTTCCGGTGCAAGCGAACACACCTCATCCGCTTTCTCGGCGTCGCAGACAAGCACCATTCCCAGTCCCATGTTGAAGACGTGGTACATCTCGTCCCGGTCGATATTCGTCATTTCCTGTAACAGCGTGAATATGGGCGTTACGGTCCATGTGGCAGGGTCGAAGTGAGCGCCCAGACCGTCGGGCAGAATGCGCGGAACGTTGTCCCTAAGACCGCCGCCGGTGATATGGGCCATCCCTTTCAGAAAGCCAGATGCCTGTTGCACGACGGGGTAATAAGCCATATGGGGCTGCAGCAGCGCCTGTCCAATGGTGCCCCTCAGTTCATCATGATGCTCAAAAAGCGCTGATGGGTCGTCATCGAGGCCAAGCGCGTGTCGAACGAGTGAAAACCCGTTCGTGTGAAGCCCGTTGGAGGGAATACCGATAAGCACGTCGCCTTCGGAAATCGTTGAACCGTCCAGCATGGCGTCCTTTTCGACGACGCCTACTGCGAAGCCCGACAGGTCGAATTCGTCCTGTGTAAAGAGGCCGGGAAGCTCCGATGTCTCCCCGCCGATGAGGGCGCACCCGTTCTCAATGCAGGCCGCCACGATCCCTCGCACGATCTCCTCAGCCAGATCGGCGCTCATTTTGCCCGTGGCGAGGTAGTCGAGGAAGAATAACGGCTTGGCGCCGGAGACGATGATGTCGTTGACGCACGCATTTACGACGTCGCGCCCGAGATTCTCGTACTCGTCCATCGCCAGCGCAATCTTGAGCTTCGTGCCAACGTTGTCGGTACCCGACACGAGGACGGGCTGACGATACCCGGAAAGCTCAAACAGTCCTCCGAATCCGCCCACTCCGCCCAGGACCTCCGGGCCGTGCGTTGTGGCGGCGAGCGCTTTGATGCGTTGCTTGGCGGCATCTGCCGCGTCGAAGTCGACTCCGGCGTCCTTGTAGGTCTGTCCAGACTGCGGCCGTGACATCAGACTTCGAGGGCCAGCTTGTCCATTTCGAGCTGAACAGGTACTGGTTGGTTGCCCGTGAAGCAGGCCATGCAGTTGCGGTCCTCGGTGGACCCGACGGCCCGCAGCACACCTTCGTTGCTGAGATATCCCAGGGAGTCTGCTCCCACGATATCGGGGATCTCGTCAACTCCCTTGTTTGAGGCGATGAGCTCTGCGCGCGTGGGAAAGTCCACGCCGAGGTGGCAGGGATGTTTGATGGGCGGCGAGGCAATCCGCAGGTGTACCTCTCTCGCTCCACCGCGCCGAAGCATGGCCACGATCTGGGCCTGTGTCGTCCCTCGAACAATCGAGTCGTCTACAACGACGAGCCGCTTGCCCTCGATGTTTTCAAGCAGAGGGTTGTACTTCATGCGCGCGCCCATGTCTCGCAGGCGCTGGTCCGGGAGGATGAACGTGCGCCCGACGTAGCGGTTCTTTATGAGGCCTTCGCCGAAGGGTATGCCGGACTCCTCGGCGTAACCCATAGCCGCGTGAATGGCGGTGTCGGGCACTCCTATCACGAGGTCGGCGTCAACGGGGTGCTCTCTAGCAAGCTGTTCCCCCATCGCCTTGCGGCTGTTGTATACGAGTCGCCCCTCGATAACGCTGTCGGGACGGGCCATGTAGATGTGCTCGAAGATGCAGGGTGCGCGAGCGTGATCGGTCATCCTGCGGCTCACGGTGCGAAGGCCGTCGGCGTCGATCGCGACCACCTCGCCGGGATGCACGTCCCTGACGTAGTCCGCTCCGATCTGGTCCAGCGCGCATGTCTCGGACGCGATCACCCAGCCTCCGTTGAGCTTGCCGATGCACAGGGGCCGGACGCCCAACGGATCGCGTATCCCGTACACCGTGTTCTTCGTCATCATGGTCAGGGAATACGCGCCTTCGAGCCTGCCCATCGCGTAGACGATGCGCTCCTCCAGCGTCGGTGGAGGAGCGTGCATCATCAGGTGCGCGATGACCTCCGAGTCGCTGGTGGACTTGAATTCGATACCCCAGTCCTCGAGTTCCAAGCGGAGATCCCTGGCGTTGACGATGTTGCCGTTGTGAGCGAGGGCGATCTCTTCGTCGTTAGTGCCCTCGGAGAAGATCGGCTGGCAGTTCTCGATAGTGCTCCGGCCCGTCGTGGAGTAACGGGTGTGGCCGATCCCAAGGTGGCCGGGCAGGAGGACGAGGTCTTCCTCCACGAACGCCTGGGTGATGAGGCCCATCGCCGTCCGGCATCTGATCTCCGTGCCGTCGCCCGTGGCGATGCCCGCACTCTCCTGACCACGATGCTGAAGCGCATGGAGGCCGAAGTATGTGGTGCGGGCCGCATCCTCTCCTGGCAGATATGCTCCAACGATGCCGCAAGCTTCACGCGGACGATCCGTTGGAAAGGACATCCTACCCCCTAGATTCCCGGCGCGGTCCAAATCCCAGACTGGGCAACCACCTCAAATTATAGGCGCGCAGTCTGGCAGGGTCAAACGAAAGTAGGGGCGATTCGCGAATCGCCCCTACGGGACAAGACGCATTGAGTAATACCAATTCGGTTTGAATACGTCGTAAATCCGTCATTCCCGCAAAAGCGGGAATCTATCGGATCAGACCAGCAAGAATACGGCTTAATCACCCCGAATTAGTATAATTTTAGAGCAACACACCCTCACTCAGCGTCTCCCTTCAACCTTGTCTGCGCGCGAATTGACGGCATCAGCAGGCCGATCAGGAACAGGAGACCCAGGCTCAGCCCCGCGATGATTGTGATCGCCATAGGGGCTCCAACCCGCTCGGCCAGCGCCCCGACGATCAGTGAGCCCGCCGGACTGGTGCCGATGGCCAGGCTGACGACTCCCAGTGACTTGCCGCGCATGGATGCCTTGGAGACGATCATAACAACCGTAGCCTGCATCGTGGAGAATCCGGCGGTGCCTGCCCCCAGAACGAGCAGGAGCGCAAGCGACAAGAGGTAATACTCGGAGAATGAGAAGAACATCAGGCATACCGTTGCCAGCACTGAGCCGCCAAGAAAGATGAGGCCATGTCGCCGCATGTTCGACGACGAGGCAATGGCAATCGCCCCTGCCGACGCTCCGAACCCTGCAATCGAGTCCATCATGCCCATGAGTGCGGGGCCGACTCCCAGGATGTCGCGCGCAATCACCGGGATCAGGAAGCGGTACGGGAAGAACAGTACGTTCATGACGATGGTTATCAGGATCACGGCCAGCAGCGTGCGATGCCGCAGGGTGTAACGGAGCCCTATGAGCAGGTCTACGACCATCCTGCGTCTTGCGGCTGAGGCGCGACCCGCGATGTCCAGGCGTAGCGACCACACGAGTGCCATCGAGACCACTGAGAAGCCGACGACCACTATGTACCCGCCGACCACGTCCACCTGGCTGATCAGGACACCCGCGAGCGCCGGACCTACCATGGCGCTGGCGTTCATGCCTATCGAGTCGAGCGCCACGGCGTTGGTGACGCCGCTGCTGCCCACGAGGTCATGGATCATGGAGCGTCGGGTCGGAAGCTCGAGCGCCCAGGCCGACCCCACGAGGGTAATCGTCACGTAGGCGTGCCAGAACTGTTCCTCCCCCATGAACAGGATGGCCGCCATCCCAACTGCGGCAAAGAACCCGACCACCTGGGTCACACGCAGCAGCTTGAGACGGTCGAACCTGTCCGCCAGCACGCCGCTGAGGAGGCCGACGAAGAGCATCGGCGCTAAGGAGAAGAACCCGACCAGCGACACGCGAAAGGCTGAATCGGTCAGCGTCAGCACCATCCAGCCGAGCAGCGTCATCTGCATCCAGCGCGAAAGCAGCGAGCAGAAGTTCGCGGGCCAAAGGATGCGATAGCTCGGATTCTGGAACGCCGCAAACGTGCGCGGTATCTTGGAGCGCCGGGGTAGCCTCACGCTACAAACCGCCCACACGTATAGCTCGGCCCTTCGACGGGCTCAGAGCCTGCCCTGTATCCGATGCGGGGACAAGAGCACATGGTGATTATCCCCGTTCGTGCTGAGCGTGTCCAAGCACGAGTTGCTGGATGCTTCAAGCCCGACAAGCCTTCAGGGGAATCAGCCATAAAGCTGGAACTGGCCCTCACAGAGATCATTCCCGCACCGGGAAGACCGCCCACTGCACGGTGGCGACGGCCCCCACGTCGTCAAGGAGACAGCCTTGGTTTTCGAGCTTGACGCCGTATTCGCCGCCCGCCGCGGTAAAGAAAGCATACTGTGATTCGTAGACATAGTGGGTAGCCGTGCCTTGCGCGGCGTTCTGTCGGGCGGTGAGCGTTTGAATGACGTTGCCGAACGGATCGACGACACTCGGCACCCCGCAGATGTGCTGATCGTGCTTCTCCTGCCGCACCTCCACCGTGATTTCCACCCGCTCGCCGACGGCTACACGGATGTTGGACTGATGAAACGCCGACTCCAAGAGATCGTACTCCGTCGGCGTGGACACCCGAGCTTGATGGGATTCGTCGTCTCCCGGCTGCCCGCAGGCAAGCAGCACTCCCAGCACGACCGCCGCGAGTAAAACGGCGAGTATTCGGAAAATCGAACCGCCGATGCAGTTATCGCCCAGTCTCACTGATGCGTTCCCGTCCCGCGTTGATGCCTCTGATTCTATACCCACGTGCCGAGACAGAGAACACGTTTGCGGGTGTTTCTAGTATCTGCCGTGTGAGCCGTCGGTCTACCAAAGCGCTAGACCACTCGCTTTACCGAACCCTGAAAATCCGCACGTCGCCGTTCTCATAGACCTGTTCGAGCGCCCCGTCGAGGCCGGTGTCAAACTTCGCGAGACCTGACGGTACGTAGTAGAGCCGCTCGACCTGCCCGACGTACACGTACTCGACGCCGTGCTCGCGCATGATGTCGAGCGCCTCCTGCGTGTCTGACGTGTTGTATATGCGCTCGACCTGTGCTATGCGCCTTGGGACGGTCTCGCGGTAGTTCCAGCGCTGCTGCATCTGGTGCCACTCCCATCCCGCTATGTTCGGCAGGCCGGTGTAGATGGAGACACGTCCGCCCCAGCGGTAGGTGGGCGTCACAGCTTCGAGCATCACGGGCGAACCCTCGACATTCTGCTGTATCCACCGGATGGCCTCATAGTCTGCCGACAGGTCGATTGTCCCCCTCTGGTCCGAGTGGCGCCGCCCGTCCTGCATGTAGGCCATGCCGTCTAGCGTGAGGGGTATCGTAGTATCGAAGCGCCTGCTCAGCCTGTCCTGTGTCCCAAGCACCGGGTAGACGGACACGCAGACGACGAGTACTGCCAGGCAGCCAAGCCAGAGCTTCTTACCCTTCGGGAGGTTGTCGAGCGAATCGCCCCATCCATGCCAGAGTCGCCAGAGGATGTACGCCGACGCCAGGGCCATCAGCACCCACACTTGGAGGTAGAACTTGAATACGGTGTTCATCCTGTCTATATCACCCTCAACGCGAACTATGTCCACGCCAATGACGACGAAGAATGCCGTGAGAGCCATCAGAAGAACGAACGCGGTCTGTGGGGCATCTGCTCGTGAGGACAAGACGGCCCGCGCGCCCGCCGCGAGCGTCAGGACGAGGAGCGCGAACACGAACGGAATCGTGCTGCCGGTAATCTCCACCAGCTTCAACACGACCACGAGACCGATGAGTGCGAGTCCCAGCACCACGAGCGATAGACGTACTGTGCCTATTCGCCTGAGATGAGTATCCGTGCCGCCTGTTTCCCCGGTAGCTGCTGACACCGCAGCGAGCTTGGAGAAGGGACGCCACAGTATACGGCCAACGTCGCTTAGCCAACTGCGTGACTCGCTGACAAGGTACGAACCGATCGCGAACACGAACAGTCCGAGCATCAGGAGGAACTGCCAAAGGACTGTCTGATTCGTCGTGGACTCGATACTGGAAAATGCCGTCTCGTAGTTCAGGTGGTACGGCAGGAACGCGACGAACCCGATCAGGAAGATCAACACCGCCTTGATCGCCGCCTCAACCATGACCACGAGGTTGAGCCCGCCGGTCCTCAGTATTGCGGCAAGCAGGACCGCGGCCATGCTCAGCAGCAGGTATGTCGGATAGTCCCACGTGTTGAGCGGGCGGAGCGCTCCCACCGCGACTCCCAGCAGGGCGATGTGCGCGATGTCAGCAAGTCCCCAGCCCTTTGAAGCCAGCCGACCTCTTCCCTGTCCTGTCCCCCTTGTCCTGAGGACGACCGCCAGCCCAACTCCAACCACCAGAACGGAGAAGGGTATTGCCATGAGGTGGGCGTGCAGGTCGGCGAACAGGAAGGTGAAGTAAGGGAACTCCGTGATCTCATTGCCCGGCGGGTCCGGCGGCATCATCCTGCTGCTGCGCCAGAAGTCGAACCCTCCCGTCGGCTCATTCATCACCAGTGCGTAGAGGTTCTCCAAGCTCTGCACGGCGCCGTCCAGATTTCCGATCACCGTTACGAACAAGGCTGCAGCCAACCCGGCAATGACGGGAGACCACGAAAACTTCGGTACACCCCCCTCCTCAGGAGTTTCTTCGGATGACTCGTCCTCACGCTCGGCGGCTTCGATGTCGGGGGCAGCCCGTTTGTGCTGACAGGGCAGTCTCAGGCGTGCAGCCTCCGTGAGGTTGTAGACGACACTGAACGCCCCACCCACCGTCAGGGCGAAGAACATGGGGACAGCCAGATTGACCGCTACCGCCGTGTCGATGCCTGTCGCGTGTATGAACGACGCGACGATGAATTGCCCCCAGTAGTAGTAGTTGATGAAGCCCCCGGCATACCACGGGTCGTAGGGCGGCATGAAGCTCGACTTGAGCACGGCGTTCAGGTACGCCGTGTCCATCGGCTTCTCTCCACCCTGCCACTGATGCCATAGGTCCGGGTTCGCCATTCGCAAGACCACGAATGCGAGGAAAGCGACGAGGAATACGACCTCGCCAATCGCGATTACCCGCCATCGCTCGCGGACGAAAGCCCAGAACGACTGCCACGTGAATCCGAGGACGACACATGACACCAACGCCACTACGCCGGTTCCGACCAGGACCGACTCGAACGAGAATGCCATCCACTGGAGGCTCGCCAGCAGCCATGCAACGAGCGAGACCGCCAGGATTCCCAGCGGTTTGGCGAGAAGGTATCCGCCGTCCGGCAGAGACCTGAACGCCGCCAGCGCAATCGGCAGCACGGCAAGCGCCATGAGCTGCATCACCACCAGCCACGCAACGACCGGCAGACGACTGCCCAGCCCGTCGGGCTTCACGATGTCGGTCCACGTTCCTCCTGAGCGCTGAGCCTCAAGGTCGACTTCGTTTAGCAGGAGACCGACCGGTCCCGGCGTTTCGGCGACTCCTTCTCCCCTGCCTCCATAGCCGAAGGGATCGTCTCCGGCGGCATCGAGGATGCGTTGTCGAATGGACTCCTCGTCGAGCCGCTCGACGTTCTCGAACACCAGGCCCTTAGGATGGTCATATACCGAAAAACTCTCGTCGGCATACCCGAGATTGATGTTCAGTCCAGGGGGCTTCCCTTGACCCTCCGGCGTTGGAAGTCCCGGCCTCCCATATGTGTCGTCGACGAGCGTCACGCCCGCAAGATTTGGATACGCCGTCTCCACGTTTGCCAGCCGGTATCCGAGTTCACCGCCAAAGAGCAGCCGGTAGTACGCTGACGTAACGGGATACCTCTCCGGCAGGCGGGTTATCGTGCCGTACAGACGGTTGCTGTAGAAAAGGACGTAGTCGGCCCTTGCAAGGTCGGTAGCCAGGATATCGAGCTTCTGCGGCGAGTCCTGTTCGTAGACGGGGAGCCTTGGGACGTCGTACCGCCCCAAGTCCGGAACGCCCTCCTCCCAGTGCTCCATCAGAATGACCGAACCCACGGGAGCATTCCGGTTGATCCACTCGGACGACCGGAATGCCGTATGTGTCGTTTGATAGACCCCCAGGTAGGCGAGCGCATACAGTCCCGTGACCACGACCAGCGCGACCATCGCTGCCGCGACCGCGTGTCGGAGCCACCGCCTGTAGGATGCCGCCCACTCCCACAGGTGGAACAACATCTGCGCTCCGAAGAGCACCAGTAGCGGCGTTACTGGAATCAGGTAGCGTGTGAACTTGACCTGGAACGCGCCCGTCACCAGCAGGTACGGAATGACCCACGAGAGGAGCAGCACCGTTCCCCGCGATTCCGGCGACCGCACCCTGAGCGTGGCGATCAAGGAAGCAAACGCTATCATCGATGCCGCGGCGATGGCGAAGAGGTCCATCGAGATGAGAAGCACGCAGGCCGGCAGGAGCCAACCCACCGCCAGGTAGAGGAGCCCGTAGTGCAGCCGCATTCCCCGAAGGCTCGCGTACAGCAGTCCCGCCCATGCGACGACTCCGAGAGGCCAACCCAGTCCGAACGCTGCCAGCTGCCGCATGTGGTAGAAGTAGGCCGCCGTATCGATGTACTGCCGCGTGTACGGGTAGTCGCGGATCCGACGCACCATCTCCGACTGCTCGGTGATGTCGGATACGAAGCGGGCCGAGTCGATTATGGCGTAGGGCTGAACGATGATGAACGTTGCCAGCGACGCACAGCCCGCTGCAAGCAACCCGAAGAACGCCGTCCCAATCCTTCGGCTCGCTTCGGCACTATTGCCTTTGTTCGCTCCCAACACCGGCAGGACGTAGAGCAGGTGGGCAGTGGCCAGGGCGAAATATATGGGCATCACGCTGACCTTCGACGCTAGGCCCAGCCCTACGATCACCCCGGCGATCACCGAGTCCCGCAGCCTGCCTCCGACCGCCACGCGGTGCATGAAGTACAGCGCGGCAATGGTCGTCAGCCCGAGCAGGATGTCGAATGTCAGGAAGTGGCTGAGTTGGATATGGATGACCGCTAGGGCCACCAGCGTCGCGGCTAGGAGACCTTGCTTCCGTCCGTACATCCTCGCGCCGAGGAGGTACGTGAAAAACACGACGACAACGTCGGCGAGAGCGGATACTCCTCGACCCACGGTCCTGAGGTCGTACAGGTCGCCGGGAACTATCGAGTGAGCAGTCTTGAGCAGGTAGACAGGGAAGCTGCCATAGGCGAACCGGCCGGGATTCCACGGGCTTCTCGCGGGGTCTAGGAGAGTGTCAATATCCCCCGGTGTGGGGAACTTCAGCCCCTCAACCAGGGAGACGACATTGCGCTCATCGGGGTGCGGCGAGTAGCCATACCCCTCGTCCCAGTTGATTCCGTATAGCCGGAGGGCGAGCGCCACGACCAGGACGGCCACGAGCGCGGCGGCAATCAGCACACTGCTCCGGTCGAACGGGCGGGTGATCTTCTTTATGCTCCGCTCATCGACCGGCGGCTGTGGCTGCGTACTCTCCATGAGTGGCTATTGTATCTACGGCGTGAGAGCTACAGCAATTGGCAACGGGTCCAGCTTACGAAAGAGGGACCCGAGAACCCAGAGCACAGACTCCCATACACCCGTCACTGCAACGAGAAATACCCCCCGCCCAACCTCCCGTAGGGGCGATTCGCGAATCGACCCTACGGCTAGCGTGTCACCAACTCGACCGTCATTCCGGCGTAGGAACGTCACCCCGTACCACGATACGGGGCCGGAATCCAGAAAGCCTGATTAGTTAGAATACGGCCTCGTCAAAGTGAATTGCTATTACTAACACTGCAATATACGCAGAAACCGCTCGTAGGCTTCGTCCCACTCGTCGGAATCCTCAGGAATATACGTGGTCAAATCGAAGCTGCGACGGATGATGTCGCGACCCTCGCCGAGGGTCGCGATCTCTCCATCAGAGAACATCTGCATCAGGATATTCCCAGCCGCCGTAGCCTCGACGGGCCCCACGACGACCTGGCGACCAACGGCCTTCGCAGCAAACTGGTTGAGCAGGAAGTTCTGTCCTCCTCCCCCAACGATGTGCAGGGTCTCCTTGCGCTCCTCGTTGATGTCCTCGATAGCTTCCAGCACCATTCGATATCGGAGCGCCAGGCTCTCCAGAACTGTCCTCACCATTTCCCCGCGAGTCGTAGGCGGCCTCTGGCCGGCCTTCAGGCAGAACTCGACAATCCGCGACGGCATATCACCCGCTTGAGTGAACGACGGGTCGTCGGGGTCAATCAAGGCGGAGAATGGTGCGGACGCTTCTGCCATCCGTGAGAGTTCTGTGTACGAGAAGGAGTCGCCTTCGGCCTCCCACGTCGCGCGGCACTGCTGCACAAGCCAGAGCCCGGATATGTTTTTCAACGGCCGCACCGTCCCGAGTACACCGACCTCGTTGCCAAGCTCGAACGCCTTTGCCCTCTCGTTCATCACCGGTCCGGGCGTTTCGATTCCCAGCAGCGACCACGTGCCTGAGCTCAGGAATGCCCAACTGTCCTCGCCTGCCGGTACTGCGGCAACCGCCGAGGCCGTGTCGTGAGTTCCCGGAAGGACGACATCCACCCCGCTCGCACCCGTCTCCCCTGCAACTCTCGGCAGAAGAGTCCCCAGCGATTCCCCTGCATCCCGGATATCCCCGAAAATATGGGACGGCAGTTCAACGGCGTCGAACAGCGGATATGCCCAGTCAGCCTTGCCAACGTCGTACAACTGGCTCGTGCTTGCGAATGTCCTTTCCGTAGCCATGTGGCCGGTCAGCCGGTAGTTGATGAGGTCCGGGATGAAGAGTAACCGCACTGCTCGGTCCAGCCGGTCGGGAGGCTCCGACAGTAACTGGTACAGGGTATTCATTTCCATCAACTGAATGCCCGATTGCTCGTACAGAAAGTCCCTAACAAGCCGCTCCATGACCGTATCCTGGATGCCCGCCGTCCGGGGATCGCGGTACTGGTAAGGCAGGCCCAGGAGCTTGCCCTGACCGTCTACCAGTCCGTAGTCGACCCCCCACGTATCGACACCGACACTTACAAGGTCGTTGCCAAAAATGGATGCTGCGACCGCAATACCTCGCTTGACCTCGTCGAAGAGCGCCGGGAGGTCCCAGTGCATGCTGTCGCCCCGGCGAACGGGCACGTTCGGGAAGCGATGCACCTCGTGAAGGGTCAGGCGTTCGCCGTCGAACGTCCCGGCGATGGCGCGGCCGCTTTCCGCCCCCAAGTCAAGCGCGAGGTATATCTTGCCCCCGACGCTCATGTTGCCGGTAGGATGCCGAGGCCGGGTTCAGGGTGCGGCGGCCTTTGCGCCTCGACGATCTCTTGTTGATCCGCAGCGCGTAACGGACGGAACCGCTCCGCAGCATCCAATATCTTCGGCAGAAGCGCCAGCGATCCCGTGCTGGGCGCGGTATCGACCCGCTGCGATAGCTGCCACCACAGGGCGCGGTCGATTTCAGCTTGGTCTCTATGAGGGTCGTACCATACGGGATGATCGCGCTCATGGCTTCCCCAACCGCCGCGTGCAAGCATCTTGATCGCCTGCACGCCCACGTCTTTTCGTCGGGCCTCGGCGAACAGCGCTTCCGCTTTATGTTTGTATTCCGCATTGCGAAAGATCGAGGCGCTCACCGGAAACATAACCGTGTCGAAATCGAATCTGCGGAGCGCTTCGAGGTGCACTGCAGGCGCGTCCGGCCCGTGACCTGTTATCCCCAGCCACTTCGTACCACCCTGTTCGCGGAGCTCGATGAGTGCCTCCAATGCCCCACCCGGCGCGGTTATCTTGTCGAGTTCCTCCATCGTCCCGATGCTGTGGTGTTGGAAGAGGTCGAAGCCGTCCACGCCGAGACGCTCCATGCACTCCTCGACATTCGCCCAAGCCTCGTCGCGGGTGCGCTTGCCCGTCTTCGCGCCGAGGAACACGTCCTGGCGTATCTCCGGCATCCAGGGGGCCAGCCGCTCCATCGCCAACCCGTATCCCGGCGCAATGTCGATGTGGTTGACGCCGTGGCGCAAGACCAGTTCGACCGCCCGGTCTGCCTCCTCCTGATCGTCTTCCATCTTCCCGATCGCGATGGCCCCAAACGTGACCACCGTGCTCATGTGTCCCGTCCGTCCGAGCCTGCGCTTCTCCATCTCGGCACACCTCGTTGGAGATTTCTCCCCTATTCGAATAGAGCGCATTATAAACGCAGTTCCCAAGACATTCCGCCAAAGTTGCCCGTCCGTCATCTGACGGTCAACCATCTATGTCTCTTGTGCTGAATTGCGCCCCGAGAATCGTCACTCCGGCGAAGGCCGGAGTCCAGGTGGTGGGACATCTTGCCCTGAAAGATTCTCCACCATCGCCGAAACTGTTCAGACCTCGTGTTATCCCACGACGCATACACAGCCACCGTCACCCCGTACCCCGATACGGGGCGGGTGTCCACAGAGGTAAGGGGTGTTCGCCTCATCAACTCTGAACGATTGCCCATCGTACCTCCATTCATACCCCTCACGCGTTTGGTGCTATAATGTAGTGCCCGATACTCCGTGTGTTGCTTTTGCTTGCCCAGGAGCATCGGCCACAACAGCAATAAGCTAGGAGACGACCAATGAAGGTTGTGTTTTTGGAGGATGTGGAAGGAGTTGCCCAGGGGGGCGAGGTCAAGGAAGTAAAGAGGGGATTCGCGCGGAATTACCTCATACCCCAGCGGCTCGCGATGCCGGCGACCCGCGACTCCCTGCAGAGAATCGACCGCCTGAAGAAGCAGGCGGAAGAGCAGCGTCTTCGCAAGATACGCGACATGAGGGAACTCGCCGAAGAGCTGCGAGGGAAGCGGGTAGATGTACCGATGCGCGCGGGCGCGGCGGGTCGACTCTATGGTTCGGTCACCAACGCCATCGTTGCCGACGCGCTTTCATTACTCCTCGACCGCGAGATCGAGCGCCGCAACGTTCAGATTCCCGAGTCGATTCGTGAGGTCGGAACCTTCGAGGTGCGCGTCCACCTCTACGCCGACATAGACGCCCAGGTCGAGGTCCTCGTCTATCCGATGGAGACCGAACCCGAAGAGTTCCTCCGTCAGCTTGAAGAGCGCAGGGCCCAGGCGGAGGCCGGAGACGGGGAATCCTCCGACGACGATGCTGAGGAAGAGCCCACCGCCGCCGAGCCTGCGGAGTCCGCTGAAGCCGAGTCCGAGACGGAACAGGACGAATCGCCCGTCGCCGAAGAGTCTTCGTAGACGCGGACATCCTCCCTCCGGCGCACTACCACTGCCACTGGCCTGTCCTAGAAGGTCTGGAGCCACCGACGTTGGTTAGCCTCAGTCCCATCGGCTGGCATCACCCCACGTCTCGGTTCTACTAACGAAACAGTAGTGGAGAGCACGTTCGCCCTGAGCAGCCTTACGTCCCGCGCCCGGGGCAGTGCAGGGGTGTCGGTAACTGTCTCCAAGCCCGCTCTTTTTCCCCACTCTGTGATCTCTGTGGTGAATCCTCCTCGTCCTGAACAGTTACTTGAAAGCTTGTCGAAGGGCAACGTCGTACCGTCCATGGTTCCTCTCCCGGTTTCATCCGCAAAGGAAACCTTCACACCACCATCGTCACTCCCGCGAAAGGAGACCTTCGCACAACCTCCGTCATTCCGGCGTAAGCGGGAATCCACAGGGGATTGTTTCACTTGGTGTAGTGAACTGAAGACGAGGTGTTGTAGGTCTGGGATACTGCGCTGGTGGTTAGGCGAGGACATCGCAGACCACCGCCATGAAGTTGACTGCTCCTGAATCGGTCTTCAGTCCTCTCGTCGTCCTGTACCTTGGTTTGATCCGTCCGAACCTTCCCTCCACCCAGTTCGTGCTATTCGGGACTCCTGATCGTCGCTGGTGCACCGTCATCTGTCTCCATCGTTCCAGCAGGTGTATTGCCAGTCGTCTCAGTTCCGATGGTAACCGTCTGTCCTGTGACCATCTGAATAACCTGTCGGCGCCATCGGGTGGCAACTCGTTGACCGTCTCAGTGATCTGTCCCAACAGTTCACCGTATTGAATCCGTATGTTCTCATCGAGTCTGCCGATAGCACGGCCCAAGGTCCGTTTCATGTGCACCAAACACTGTTGGCGTATCACAGAGCCGCGCCCAGTCGGTATCGAGTAGTCGGTCGAGTCATCTGTCACCACTACCTCCACTCCCAACTCATCCGCCATCGACTCGAACCAGCTCTCATAGTCGAACTCTGGTCCGGTCAACTCTATGCTCAACACCCTTCCTCCCACGTCTATCACTACTCCCACCGGTCTCGATCTGTCCTTGATCTTCACCCACGTCTCGTCCACCCCTACAACCCGTGCCTTGCCCTCCGACAGTCGTCTTTTCACCGCCTTGCCCAGCCTCTGTATATCTCTCCAACTGCTCACGTGGTCGACACTGTGACCGAACAGTCCCAACGCAGTCTCTATGCCCCGATGACTCAGTCCCAATGCGTACAGCACGCCGAGTAGAGCCATGAACGAATGGCTGCGTCCGGCTCTTCCCACACCTTTCGGTCTGGCAGTCACCGTCTTGCCACAATGCTTGCAGCGATAACGCTGAGTGGTCACATGAGTGACGTTCACGTCCACGATCTTGCGGAGTTTGGAGCTACCCCACTTGTGCCAGGCTTGTGCTGCACATCTTGGACACTGACCCGGTGGTGTGGGATCGGCCTCGACGGGTTGCTGGGCAAGGCGTATGATGCGCATGGGAGATTCATCCTTTCGAACTGGTTTTAGACATCTCCAATTCTAAAGGTGACTCTCCCTTCTCTCAATCCTCTGTCAGTTCCTACACTCCCTGAAACAGTCCCAAATCTCGGGGACTGTTTCACTTGATGTAGTGAACTGGAGACGAGGCGTTGTTGGTCTGGGATACTGCGCTGGTGGTTAGGCGAGGACATCGCAGACTACCGCCATGAAGTTGACTGCTCCTGATTCGGTCTTCAGTCCTCTCGTCGTCCTGTACCTTGGTTTGATCCGTCCGAACCTTCCTTCCACCCAGTTCGTGCTATTTGGGACTCCTGATCGTCGTTGGTGCACCGTCATCTGTCTCCATCGTTCCAGCAGGTGTATCACCAGTCGTCTCAGTTCCGATGGTAACCGTCTGTCCTGTAACCATCTGAACAGCCTGTCGGCGCCATCGGGTGGCAACTCCCGAACGGTCTCGGTGATCTGGTCGAGCAGGTCACCGTACCGATTACGTATGTTCTCAGGGAGTCTGCCGATAGCACGGCCCAAGGTCCGTTTCATATGCACCAGACACTGCTGACGTATCACTGAGCCGCACCCAGTCGGTATCGAGTAGTCGGTCGAGTCATCTGTCACCACTACTTCCACTCCCAACTCATCCGCCATCGACTCAAACCAACTCTCATAGTCGAACTCCGTGCCGGTCAGCTCTATGCTCAACACCCTTCCCCCCACGTCTATCACCACTCCCACCGGCCTCGATCTGTCCTTGATCTTCACCCATGTCTCGTCCACGCCCACAACCCGTGCCTTGCCCTCCGGCAGTCGTCTTTTCACCGCCTTGCCCAGCCTTTGTATATCCCTCCAACTGCTCACGTGGTCGACACGGTGACCGAACAGTCCCAACGCAGTCTCTATACCCCGATGACTCAGTCCCAATGCGTACAGCACGCCGAGTAGAGCCATGAACGAATGGCTGCGTCCGGCTCTTCCCACACCTTTCGGTCTGGCAGTCATCGTCTTACCACAATTCTTGCAGCGATATCGCTGAGTGGTTACATGGGTGACGTTCACGTCCACGATCTTGCGGAGTTTGGAGCTACCCCACTTGTGCCAGGCTTGTGCTGCACATCTTGGACACTGACCCGGTGGTGTGGGATCGGCCTCGACGGGTTGCTGAGCGAGGCGTATGATGCGCATGGGAGATTCATCCTTTTGAAATGGTTTTAGACATCTCCAATTCTAAAGGTGACTCTCCCTTCCCTCAATCCTCTGTCAGTTCCTACACTCCCTGAAACAGTCCCCAAATCTCGTCGTAACTGTTCAGAATAGGTGAAATGTGCAAGAATTGCCCTTCTGCTGTCATTCCGAGCACCCCCGCTGTCATTCCGAGCGTAGCGAGGAATCTAAAATCCATAACCGCAAGACCGGACGGCCGGTGCCGTGCTTCTATCGTGAGCAAGAGCGAAAACAGCGTAAGAACTCCCTATGCCAGCTTCACGTTAGGGCAGACACTTTAGATTCTTCGACTCCGCTGCGCTCCGCTCAGAATGACAGAGTTAGGTTGCTTTCTGGTCAATGGAGAGTGGAGCGATAGACAAATACCTACCCCCTCTCCCGTTCGCGGGAGAGAGTCTGCCCCGTACTAGATACGGGGGCTGGGGTGAGGGTGAAGACCCCTGTCAGCACGTGCGTCTGGGAGGCACACACAAAGCATGACCATAAGAACGTTCAAATACGACGTCGCCGTGATCGGCGGAGGCATCATCGGCCTCGCCACCGCCATGACGCTCGCCCGCAAACACCCCGACCGCAGGTTCGTCGTGCTGGAAAAAGAGACCGAGATCGCCCAGCACCAGACCGGCCACAACAGCGGCGTCATCCACGCGGGGATCTACTACGCTCCCGGCTCGCAGAAGGCGGGCTTCTGCTACACCGGCAACCTGGAGCTCCGCAAGTACTGCGACGAGCGCGGCATCGACTACGAGATGTGCGGCAAGGTGATCGTCGCCACGGACGAGTCGGAGGTCCCGCGCCTGCACGACCTCTTCGCGCGCGGCAAGGCCAACGGCGTCGATCGACTCGAGCTCATAGGCCGCGAGCGCCTGCGGGAGATCGAGCCCCACGCCGCGGGAGTCAAGGCCATCTGGTCGCCGGAGACCGGCATCGTCGACTACCGCCGCGTCTCCCAGGCTTACGCGACCGACTTCGGCGAGATGGGCGGCGAGCTCCGCCTGAACACCCGCGTCGAGCACGTCGCCAGGCGCGGCAACACCATCCACATCGACACCGACAGCGACAGCATCGCCGCGCTGGGCGTCATCAACTGCGCCGGGCTGCAGGCCGACATGATCGCCCGCGACATGGGCGAGCGCGTCGGCCTCCGCATCGTCCCATTCCGAGGCGAGTATTTTTCGCTGAGGCCCGAGAAGGAAAATCTCGTGAACGGCCTCATCTATCCCGTGCCCGACCCCAAGCTGCCCTTCCTCGGCGTCCACTTCACCAAGCGCATCGACGGCAGCGTCGAGGCAGGGCCGAACGCCGTCCTGTCCCTCAAGCGCGAAGGGTACGACAAGACCTCGTTCGACGTGGCCGATGCCCTCGACATCGCCACGCATCCCGGCTTCTGGCGCATGTCCATGACCCACTGGATGACCGGCATGAAGGAGCAGTACCGCTCCCTGTTCAAGTCCTCGTTCGTCGAATCCCTGCAGAAGCTCATACCGGAGGTCCAGCCGGAGGACGTATGGCGTCCCAGCGCCGGCGTCCGCGCCCAGGCCATCGACGACAACGGCGGCCTCCTCCAGGACTTCAAGATCGTCCAGGGCGACAGGGCCGTCCACGTCCTCAACGCCCCGTCCCCCGCCGCCACCTCCAGCCTCCCCATCAGCCGCCACATCGCCAACATCACCGCTGATGCGTTCGATCTGTAAGAACTAACTCAGAATACCCATCGAAGAGTTCTCTGTAGACAAATGGAAGCGGAAAACACGTTCGCCCTGAGCCTGTCGAAGGGCCTCTTATCCCCTCTCCCGTCGTGGGCTGACAAGGGTATGTAAAATAGGATTGCAGCTACGATCCTGCTAACGCAACCCTGTCATTCCGAGCGTAGGGAGGAATCTAAAATCCATCACCGCAAGACCGGACAGCCAGTGCAACGATTCTCATCATGACCAACAGTCAAACCGGGTAAGAATTCTCCATATCAGCTTTACGTTGTGACAGACATTTTAGATTCTTCGACTCCGCTGCGCTGCGCTCAGAATGACAGTGAGGGGGCTCCTTGCAGGTTCGTGGAGAGTGGCTGATAGTCAAATACACACCCCCTCTCCCGTTCGCGGGAGAGGGTTGGGGTGAGGGTAAGCCAACCCCTTCTCCTCTCTCTGTGGCCTCTGTGACCTCTGTGGTGAGGCCTCCGCGTAACCGTAGACTCAAACCGCCCATATTGGTATATTTGAAAGGCAAGCGGGAGTAACTCAGTCTGGTAGAGTTCCTGCCTTCCAAGCAGGCTGTCGCGGGTTCGAGTCCCGTCTCCCGCTCCACCAAGCCCCTCCGTTGGCGGTCAGGCTGCACCTCTTGTTGACATCGTCACCTCGTTCGCCAGATCGACGACCGTGACCGCTTCGATGTCTTCGGCGACTTTGAACCGCTCGTTCCCCGGATATACGACGAACTTGGCTTCAGGGCGCACGTCTTCGCAGGCGCTGTGAAAGCCCCTTCGCGGTCTTGGGTCGAGGCTGCGCTTGATCTCGATTGCCCACGGCTCACGGCCCGGAAGAGTCAGGATAAGGTCGATCTCGGCCCCACCCGATGCCCGGTAGAAGTTCGCCTCGGTACGGCTCGGAGCTACGGACAACAGCGTCTCCATCACAAACCCTTCCCAGCTCATGCCGACGACCGGATGGCCGAAGACGTCTTCCTTGGAGCCGAGACCGAGCAGGGCATGAACGATCCCGCTGTCGCGGACGTACACTTTAGGCGATTTCACGAGGCGCTTACCCACATTTCTGCGCCACGGCGTGAGGCGGCGCACCAGCAAAAGGTCGACCATGAGGTCCAAGTATCTCGAGACGGTCTTGTTGTCCACGCCGAGTCCACGCGCCAGAGCGGCAGCGTTGAGTATTCCTCCCTGGGTGTGGGCCAGCATCACCCAGAAGCGCCTGAGGGTCTCTGCGGGAATGCGCGGGCCGAATTGGGGAACGTCTCGCTCAAGGTAGGTGCGGATGAAGTTCTCCCGCCAAGTGAGGCTTCTGTCGTCGTCAGCGGCCAGGAAGCTGTCGGGGAAACCGCCTCGCACCCAAAGCGCATCTAGGTGGGACTCGTCCACCTCCAGCGCGTCGAAGGGGCCGAGATCAAGGTAGGCGATGCGCCCGACCAGGGTCTCGCCTGACTGCCGCAGCAGGTCCATCGAGGCCGATCCCAGGAGAAGGAATCGCCTTGCTCGCTTCCCCCTCCGTCTCCCTCGGTCGATCAGGCCGCGCAGGCTCTGGAACAGACCGGGCAGGCGGTGGACTTCGTCGAGGATGACCAGCCGGTCCTCGTAATCGGCCAGATACAGATCGGGGTCTGTGAGCCTCGCACGATCCGCCGGCGATTCGAGATCGAGGTATACCGAATCCTCCGCATCGGCGATTTCGAGGGCAAGGGTCGTCTTGCCGACCTGTCGCGGCCCGAGCAGCGCGACCGCGGGATACTCCGCGAGCAATTTGTGGAGATATGTCAGTGAACGACGGGCTATCATCCTTGCAATTATGGACTGTCGTGCCAGAATTGCAAGGTTAAATGGCGACAACGTAACTGTTCAGAGTTGATGAGACCAACACTCCCCGCCCCAGTGGATACCCGCTTTCGCGGGTATGACGGTGTTGTGCTTAGAGGGAGTATTGCACCGATTCTGAACACTTACGCGACAGACTCAACGTGAAAGAGGGTCGCGGGAAGCGTCGTTACAGTACAAGCGGAGCATGGTCACGTCGCGCGAACGCTGCGACGAGCCGGTCAGACCACGTCGGGGATGCGGGGACTACCCCTTCTTCGCCTCCGACTCCACGTCGGTCTTGGCGGCGGCCTCGTCCTGGCCGCTCTGGGAAGACCGGAACTCGCGGATGGCCTTGCCCATAGCCCCGCCGATCTCCGGCAACTTTCCGACGCCGAAGATTATCAGCACGATGACCAGTACGATGATGAGCTCGGTCGGCCCAACCGAGAACGGCATATTGCCACCTCCAAGTGCGCGGCCTGTGGGCACCATAGTATACGCAGCGCGTACGAAGGTCAATCAAAACCTTGTGCGCGTGAGTGTTCAGAGTTGGTGAGGGGAACACCCTCACCCTAGCCCTCTCCCGCGAACGGGAGAGGGGATTAGATTCCCGCTTTCGCGGGAATGACGGGTGGGCTGTGTGCGTTGAGCGGTCTCATGAAGTCTGAACAGTTACTTGTGCGCGTGAGTGTTCAGTCTCCGTGAGTTGGGTACCGAAGACCCCCTCTCTGTATCTCTCCCCCGGCGGGGGCTTAAAGGGGGTATGTATTTGGCCATCAATCCGGTTCCATGAATGAGGAAGGGGCCACTCACTGTCATTCTGAGCGCAGCGCAGCGGAGTGAAGAATCTAAAATGTCTGTCACAACGTAAAGCTGATATAGAAAATTCTTACCCGGTTTGACTGTTGGTCATGATGAGAAGCGTGACACTGGCCGTCCGGTCTTGCGGTTATGGACTTTAGATTCCTTGTATCTTGGTTTTGTCATGGGACAATGACTTCGGTAAGGGTGAATAGGGTGCGGCAGACCGTTGATTCCCAGGTCATCGAAGACCGTCAGCGAGCCAAGGTCGCCGCACCCCCCAGGAGTAGAGCCCGAACAGTTGCCTGGGCCAATCGAGCCCGCATCGTGCAAGGACGGGCCAGCACTTCATACAGGAGGTAGAAATGGAACAGGAACCGACATACGTAGGCATTGATGTGGCAAAAGCCCAGGTGGATGTCGCTCTCCGCCCTACAGGCGAGAGGTGGGTCGTATCCTACGACGAATCTGGAATTCCGGAACTGGTCTCTCAACTGAAGACCATTGGGCCGGCCAAGATAGTGTTGGAAGCTTCTGGCGGCCTGGAACTGCCGTTGGTGGCAGCCCTGGCAACTGCGACGCTGCCCGTAGTCGTCGTTAACCCCCGCCAGGTTCGTGACTTCGCCAGAGCAACCGGGACTCTGGCAAAGACTGACGCTCTGGACGCGGCGGTTCTCGCCCACTTCGCCGCCGCCATCCGTCCCCCTGTGCGCCCTCTGAAGGACACCGAGACCCAGGTACTCAACTCGTTGGTTGCTCGTAGGCACCAAGTGGTGACCATGCTGGTCTCAGAGAAGAACCGCCTCGGCACCGCCATCAGCGCCGTCCAGCCCCGCATCGAGGCCCACATCGCCTGGTTGGAGCAGGAGTTGGACGACCTTGACGAAGGCCTGAGGCAGACTCTTCGCAACAGTCCCGTATGGCGGGAGAAGGATGACCTGTTGCGCACCGTTCCCGGCGTGGGAGGGCAGGTCTCTCTCACCCTCCTAGCCTACCTGCCGGAGCTGGGCAAGCTGGACCGCCGACAGATCGCCGCGCTGGTGGGCGTGGCTCCCTTCAACCGGGACAGTGGCACCCTGCGGGGCAAACGGACCGTCTGGGGCGGTCGCGCCCGGGTCCGCGCCGCCCTGTACATGGGAGCGTTGGTAGCCAGCCGCTTCAACCCGGTGATCAGGGACTTCTATCAGCGGCTGCTGGCGGCTGGCAAGCCCAAGAAGCTGGCTCTCACAGCCTGCATGCGCAAGTTGCTCGTCATACTCAACTCCATGCTCAAGCATCGCTCACCCTGGCGCGCTGAGCGCGCCAGGGCGTCGGCGCCCGTCGGCCATCCGTCTTGACTTTCAAGACAGTTGCTCGCTGCGCTCGGAATGACAGGTAGGTGCTCGGAATGGCAGGTAGGTGCTCGGAATGGCAGGGTTGCGGTGGCTGGATCATAGTTGAATATTCGTTTTACATACCCCTGTCAGCCCGGCGTGTGAGAGGACTAGAGCCTACCCCTGCGTAGGCAGGGGGTGAGGGTGCACTTCTAATGACAGATGATCGCCGAACTGCCCTCTAGAACATCGTCAGGTAGCGGTCGACTTCCCACTCGGTGACCTGCTTGTGGTACTCGCTGTATTCGGCCTCTTTTAGCTTGATGAACTCGTCGGCAATGACGCCGAGGGAGCCTTTGATGACAGGGTCCTTCTTGAGCTCTTCAAGGGACTCGGATAGGGACTGCGGGAGGAGCCTGATGCCACGCCTTCGGATCTCCTCGAGGCCCAACTCGTACATATTATTGCCGAGGTTGGCCTTGCCGGGGTCGAGACGGTTCCGGACTCCGTCGAGGCCGGCCGTCAGGTAGGCCGCGAACGCGAGATACGGGTTGTTCGCCGCTGACACGGTCCTGTCTTCGAGGTGGCCCGGCCCCGCTGTGCGGATCATCTGCGTCCGGTTGTTGTCGCCGTAGGTGATGAACGCAGGCGTCCATGTGAAGCCCGAACGCGCGCTGTAGAGTCCCGCGCCGACCTGCAGTCGCTTGTAGCAGTTCACCGTCGGCGAGGTCACGGCGCAGAGGGCGGGAGCGTGAGCAAGGATGCCCCCGATGAAGTGGTACGCGAACTCGGAGAGTCCGAGACCCTGATCGTCGCCCTCGTCGAGGAAGAGGTCCTCGCCGGTCGTTGCGTCCGCCACGTGGTAGTGGACGTGGCCTCCGCTGCCCGTGCGATCGTAGAACGGCTTTGCCATATGGGTCGCGATGGCCCCGTACTTCTTGGCGAACTGGCTGGTCATCATCTTGAAGAAGGTGTAGCGGTCCGCTGTCGTCAGCGCGTCGCTGTAGACGAAGTTGAGCTCATACTGGCCGTTCGCGTCCTCGTGGTCCGACTGGTAGGGGTCCCATCCGAGAGCCGCCATCCCGTCCATGAGATCGCGTAGGTACCCCTGCACGTTGGCGATCCCCTTGAAGTCATAGCAAGGCTTGTCGAGAGTGTCGATGTTGTCCGGGTCGAATATCTCTATCTTTCCGTCGTCGTTTCGGGTGACAAGGAAGTGCTCCGGCTCGATGCCCGTGTTGAAGACGTAGCCCTGCTCACGGGCGTCGTCGAGGACGCGCTTGAGATTGACGCGCGGGTCGTAGGGGTGCGGCTCGTCATCAACGTAAAGGTCCGAGGCGAATCGAGCGACGCCCTCCGTCCAGGGACAGACGCTGTACGAATCGAGGTCGATGCGTCCGAGCATGTCGTGGGAGTGCGGCCCTTGGCCCATCCCCCATACCGCCGCCCCCGCGAACCCCGCGCCCTCGTCGATGATGTCGTCGAAGTGCGCCACAGGGACCATCTTCACCTTCGGCGAACCGTTGATATCCACGAACTGCGCGAGGATATACTCGATGCCGTCATCGCTCATCTGTTGTCGGACCTGCTCTCTGTCGGCCATGATGCCGCGCTCCTTTGCCTGGGTATATGGTGTCCGGTCGTATTTGACTCAAGGTGCCGGAACGCGCCTAACTATAGTCTTGTGAGTGACGCATCGCAAGCGGAATCTCCCCATCCGTCATTCCCGCGCAGCGCCTGCCCCGTACCTCGATACAGGGTAGACCTTTGCATAGCTCCAACTTCTGTCATTCCTTTGTAAATAACTCACGGCCAACCTCTGGTAGGGACGATTCGCGAATCGCCCCTACGGCCATTTTCATGATTGGTGGTGTCGGTGGCAACCGACGTGACGGATTGCTACGAAAATAAACCCCGGCCAACCCATCTTAGGGGCAACCCTTGTTGTTGCCCGTCCCCGATACCGCGCCACCACCCGTCATTCCGGCGGAGGCCGGAATCCAGTTTCCGGACCCTGCCGGCTCGTGCCAACCCCATTTTCATTCCAAGCGGAGTCTCGTGGTTGGAACGGACCCGATGACGACGGCATAGCACCCTAGATTCCTCGCTACGCTCGGAATGACAGGTTATCGCGCCAGTTACGCAAAGCTCTCCGTAGGCAGGAATCCAGCACCCAGAACCCAGCCCCTGGAACCCACTGCCCAGCACCCCCACGGTTGCCCGATACCCCGCCCGATGGTACCGTTGTGCCCAGATAGTAATCGCAGGAGAGACCAAATGGCCGAAGAAGAGAACATAGATCGAGCGAGCGATGAGGACTACGATCAGTACATCGTTCACTACGAGGACATTCCGCAGGAGGAGCTTGCGCCGGGAGCGTGGAGCCACCTCGTAGCCGGGAAGGAGTCCGTCGTGAGCTTCCTCACGATTCCGGCAGGAACGTACTTCCCCGTCCACCAGCACGTGGCCGAGCAGATCATGGTCGTAGTCGAAGGCTACATCGACCAGGTCATCGACGGGAAGATGTACCGCGTGAACGCGGGCGACGTCATCGTGATGCCGTCAAACGTTCCCCACGGCGGCTACGTCCGGGACCAGGACTGCAAGGTCATCGACATATTCGCCCCCCTGCGTGAGGACCTCGCCGAACGTGCGGCCGGCGCACGGGCGAAGATGGCGGAGCAGGATTCTGCCGACACGAACATCCGCCCAGTCGGTTCTCACTAGCCGAAAATATCGTCGACCTCGACGCGCAGCCCTTCGACACCTGCGGAAGCAATCGTCGAGCCCCGGGGAATTTCTCGCTCGCTTGCGTATCCCGAAGGCCCCGGTTGGGTAAACACCGTGACAACTTCAGCCTCCAAGTCGACCAGCCACAGTTCGGGGATCATCGACTTGGCGTATCGTGGAGCTTTCTCATAGAGGTCGTAGGCGAGTGAGGAATCGGCGGCCTCGATTACCAACAGTGTGTCCCCCGGACCGGGGTGCGCGGTCTTGTAGTAGTCGCCACGCTCCTTGATGATGGCGATATCAGGGAGAGTCTCGTTGTACAAGTCGAGCTGGACGGGGTTCTGCACTCTAACGATGGTTGAGCGCTTCAGCAGTTCCACGAGCGTCGCCATTAGGCGGTTCACAATTGCTGCGTGGAGAGGCGTAATCCGGGGCAATTCCCGTACCTGGCCGTCGATGAGTTCCACCCGGTCGTCTTCGGTGAAGATTCCGATCTCGCCCATCTTTGCGAACTCGTCAACGGTGAAGCTGTATCTACGAACTACGGATACCATACATAAGCCAAAAGCAGGCCACCTACACCTCGACTCCCAGCGCCTCGGCGACGGTGTTGATGTCCTTGTCGCCGCGTCCGCTGAGGCCGACGAGGATGATGGCGTCGCTGGGAAGCGTGGGCGCGAGCTTGGCGACGTGCGCGATCGCGTGTGATGGTTCCAGCGCGGGAATGATTCCTTCCGTGCGACAGAGGAGATTGAAGCCCTCCAACGCCTCTGCGTCGGTCACGCTGGCGTACTGCGCGCGCTCGATGTCCTTGAGGTAGCTGTGCTCGGGGCCGACACCCGGGTAGTCGAGGCCCGCCGAAATGCTGTGAGCCTCTATGATCTGTCCGTCATCGTCCTGCAGCAGGTACGACTTGCTGCCATGCAGAACGCCGACCTCGCCGGCCACAAGCGCCGATGCGTGGCGTCCCGTTTCGATACCGTCGCCTCCAGCCTCCACGCCCAATAGCTGCACCGACTCGTCGCCCACGAAGTCGTAGAACAGGCCTATGGCGTTGCTGCCCCCGCCGACGCATGCAACGGCGTAATCGGGCAGTCTTCCCGCCTGGTCGATCATCTGCTGGCGGGCCTCCCGCCCAATGGATGCCTGGAAGTCCCGCACCATCTCAGGGTACGGGTGCGGCCCGACAACGCTGCCAATGAGGTAGTGAGTCGTCTCCACGTTCGTGACCCAGTCTCGGATGCACTCGTTGATGGCGTCCTTGAGTGTCCTGCTGCCGGAGGTGACCGATCGGACCTCCGCGCCGAGCAGCCTCATACGGAACACGTTGGGCGACTGCCGCCTGATGTCCTCCTCGCCCATATAGACGATGCACTCCTGGTTGAACATGGCGCACACCGTTGCCGTTGCCACCCCGTGCTGTCCGGCTCCCGTCTCGGCGATGATGCGCTTCTTGCCCATGCGGGAAGTGAGGAGTCCCTGACCGAGCGCGTTGTTGATCTTGTGCGCCCCTGTGTGGGCGAGGTCCTCGCGCTTGAAGTAGATCTGCGCCCCGCCAAGCTCTTTGGAGAGATTCTGCGCGTGATAGAGCGGAGTGGGCCTACCGGCATACCGTTGGGATAGCCGCTGCAGCTCGTCTTGGAACGTCGGGTCCTGCTTGGCCGCCCTGTACGCCTGCTCCAGCTCGGCAAGGGCCTGCATAAGCGTCTCAGGCACGAACTTGCCGCCAAAGGGGCCGAATCGGCCGTCCAGATCAGGCAGGCTCTCTTGAATCGAGGTGGTCATCGGTTCCCTCTCAAACGGTCGGAAGTACCCCGAATTATACAGACACCACACACGGGGCGCATCGTTCAGCTTGACTCGGTCGAAGCCCGTACCTAGAATGAAAACCATCGACACGCGAGGAGTTCGCCGGCCATGCCCCTGTACGAGTACACATGCGGGACGTGCAAGAACAGGTTTGAGAAGCTGCGGTCGTTCAGCGAGATGGACGAGCCCACACCGTGCCCGGACTGCGGGTCGGAGTCACGTCGCCAGCTTTCGGTGTTCATGTCGTTCTCGACCGACGCCAGCGGGCAGACGACTCCGGTGGCCGGTGGCGGAGGCGGGTGCTGCGGCGGAGGCGGCGCCGGGTGCGCGTGCTCGATGACCGTTTGAGGGCTGGGCGGTCGTTCCGATCCGCTGCGTGCTGAGGCTCGGTTAGCCCTCGATCATCACGCCCCCATTTGTCTCCGCTGGACCCTGCCTTCTAATGCTGGACTAATAGACCGGCCCTGCCCATTCGCTGAGCTGCACTGCTATAAGTGCGCCAACAGCGACGAGTAAAATCAGCACGAAGGCGATGATTACCGATGCGATGACTACGGTGACCACCGTCCTGCTGAACGAAACGACCGGCCCGATCAGCGGGATCTTTTCGATCGTGTCATACGTCTTTTCGATCGGCACGAGGACGAAATCCATGAATCGGAGTTTCATCCGTATCGCGCTCTGACCGGTGTAGTCCTTTTCCTTCTTGGCGGACTTTTCTAGCGGCTTGTACTGAAACATCTGGCACCTCGCATGAACTCTAGCATTCTCCGCACGATTCGGGGCATCCATGCCTGCCCACGGCTCACACTAGCGTCGACGGCTATACTTTACCGTCCCATGTGCCATGGGACAATACCGAAGTCCCATGGATTTTGGGCATTCCCTTGTAGTTTCGGCGAGGGATGGTCATCTCTATTCGAAGTCATCGATGTTCTGGAACTCGTAGGGCGGCTTGTTTCCGAAGAAGTCGGTGAACTGGTACAGGACGCCGCCGACAACCAGACCTACCACGAGCATGGCGACGAGAATGACACCCTCGATTTCCAAGACGCGCCATGACCATTTCCCAAACCTGCGGGGCCACGTCTTGACACGGGGCCTGCCCGGTCTTGGCAACCGGGGTATCTTGAGTGCTTTCAACGCCATTGGTGAGTGCTCCGCTTGCGTCGCTTTGACCTATTTCACTACGAATCGCCCTCGTTAGTCAAACGGCGTGGCCGAGAGTCGTATGGTTAATCCTCAGTCCTCCTCGGCCAGGGCCTCCTCGACCGCTTGAACGAGACCGTCGATGATGTCATAGGTCATCGGCGACGAGAGCATCATGGCCATGGGAGGCACGCCAAGCGAGTATCCCTTGAGGTGCACTGCCAGGCTGATGCGCTCGAACAGCGCCGCGTCGTGAGTCCTGAAGCTCCGATAGTCACGGGCGGGCTTGTCGGTCAGGTAGACGTTGACCACCGAGCCGACCGAGAGGACCTGGTTGGGAATACCCGCGTCGTCGAATACCGGGCCGAGTTTCATGCCGAGGCGACTGCCGAGGGCATTTAGGTGGTCGTACACCTCGTCCGTCAGTGCCCGCATGGTGGCGAGTCCCGCCGCAAGCGTGAAGTTGTTGCCGGAGAACGTCCCGCTCGGCGCGAGGACGGGCGCGCCGTCGGTGTTGTCCATCAGGCCCATGAGCTCCTCGCTGCCGCCGAAAGCGCCGACAGGCATCCCGCCCCCAACGATCTTGCCGAAGATCGTGAGGTCGGGTTCAACCCCTGCCAGCCCCTGGTACCCCGCGCGTCCTACGCGGTAGCTGACGACCTCGTCCATCACCATGTACATTCCAAGCTCTTTTGTGAGATCGCGGAGAAAGTGCGTGAACTCGTCGGGCACATCCAACATCCCCGGCTTGCCGTCGAAGAAGACCCCTGCCACCTCGTCCTTGTGCTCCCGCAGGATTAGCTCGACCGACTCAGGGTCGTTGTAGGGCAGCATGACAACGAGGTCTTCGGAAGTGGGAGCGACGCCGGGGTTGGCGGGTACGGTCGCCGGGGAGTCCGACGGTCCCGCGTCGTCGATGGGAGGGCTGATGCTGTGCTCCAAGCCGTCGTGGCTGCCATGGTACGCCCCTTCGAACTTGGCAACCTTCGCCTTGCCCGTCTTGGCGCGGATCAGCCGGGCGGCGTGCAGCGACGATTCGGTGCCGGAGTTCGTGAAGCGCACCTTGTCGATCGAGGGGAAGCGGTCAACGATCACCTCCGAAATTTCGGCCTCAAGGTCCGTCGGATTGCCGAGTCCGAGGCCGCGCTCGATTTCCACCTGCAGGGCGGCCGTCACGTCCGGGTGCGTGTGGCCCAGGATCATTGCCGAGTGGTGCGAACCGAAGTCGACCACCACATTGCCGTCGATGTCGGTGAGATGGCAGCCGTCGGAACCGGCTACAAAAAACGGGAATGGAGAGCGCATGTAAGCGCCCTTGATGACCCCCGCGGGCATCGTCGCCCTTCCGCGCTCCCATTGAGCGTGGGACTTCGGGTTCTTGGCCGTGTACTCCTCGTGCAGCGATTCCAGCGATCTGACCATCTCTTCTCCTTAGTGTTTCGTCGATGTTTTCCGGCAGAGTGTGTTTCTGGTCGGGAGTTAATATCATTCCGTTCTAACTATGCCAGAAACCCGTCATTACCCTGAAAATAACCTTCCGTGGGGGCGATTCGCGAATCGCCCCTACCATGTTCATGATTTGAGGTGTCGGTGACAATCGAGATGAGCGATTGGTATGAAAGTGAACGACAAGTCCCCTCATCGTCATTCCCGCGAATGGAGACCTTTGCATAACCTCCGTCATTCCCGTGAAAACGGGAATCCAGAGACGTTATCAAAGCTGGGCGATGCCCTCTTTCAGACAGTCCCTCAGCAGCAGAGCCGTTACGCAAAGTCCTCCGAATGCGGGAATCCAGAGAATCTAGTAGGGCGAGAATACAGCCATATCGCTCCAATCTTGCCTACCCCTCATTTCAAAGTTTTCGCCCTACTAGGAACGGTATCCGTCCAACCCCAGCAGCTTGATCGCATTCAGCCCCAGAACCTTCCGCTTCGCCTCGTCCGATATGTCGGCGGTGGCTATCCTTCCAAGCTGGTATCGGGCGTCGAGAATCGGCAGGTCGGACCCGTAGAGCACCCTGTCCTCGCCCGCGCCCTCGACCAGGAACTCGATTGTCCCATGCTCCGCCATGGACGTGCAGGTCTCCAGGTAGATGTTCGGCGCGCTCTGAGCGGCCTCGACCGACTCGATCTGCCCCTCCATCGTGTTCCCGGAGTGGGCGAGCACCCACGTTATGTTCCGGTACTTCTCGGCGAGACGGGCAAACCGATAGGGCCGCGTCTTGTCCTCGTACTGGGAGTGGCTCATGATGACGATCCCCCGCTCGTCGCACCACTCGTAGATGGGGTCGAAGTCCGGGTCGTCCAGGGGCTTCTCGTAGTAGACCGGGTACACCTTCAGGGAAAGGAAGCCCAGTTGGTTGAAACAGCGTTCGAGCTCAGGGATCGCCTCGGAGGGATATCTGGGGGTAACGAATCCAACGCCGATGAACCTGTCGGGGTAGGCTCGAACGTAACCTGCCGTCACGTCGTTTCCCCGTCGGGCGTCCCCGTAGAAGATGCAGTTGACGCTCAACTTGTCGACGCCCGCGGCGTCCATCACCTGGACGAAATGATCGGGCGTTCCCCCCAGCACGCCGTGGGCGGTCCACTTCCCCGAATGCCCGTGGAAGTCAATGACGGGTGTTTGTGTCATTGGTCGAGCCCCAAAATTCGGATCGCGTTGAGGCCGAGTATCTTGCGCTTCGCCTCGTCCGAGAGATCGGCGGTGGTGATCTTGGCGATCTGGTGGCGCGGTTCGAGGAGCGGCATGTCTGAGCCGTAGAGAACGCGGTCTTCTCCGGCGCCTTCCACGAGGAACTCCATCGCGCCGTGCTCACTGAAGGAGCTGCACGTCTCAAGATAGATGTTGGGGCACTCCTTCGCCGCCGCGACGGCCTCCTCCTGACCCTTCATGTTGTTCCCGGAGTGGGCGAGCACCCACGTGATGTTCGGGAATCGCTTCGCCAGGGGTACGAACGAGTGCGGCATGGTAAGCAAGTCGTCGGCCCCAACGCGGGACGAGTGACTCATCAGGACGATCCCCCGGTCATTCCCCCATTCGAATATGGGCATGTAGGAGGGATCGTCAATGGGTTTTGTCAGATACGTCGGATAGACCTTGAGGAACTTCGTGCCGATCTCATCGAATGACCGTTCAAGCTCCGATATGGCCTCGTCGGGATATCGAGGGGTGACGTAGGCTACCGGCACGAAACGGTCCGGGTGTTCGAGGGCGTATCGCGCCACGGTGTCATTGCTGCGCCGAGCCTCGCCGTAGAAGATGCAGTTGACGCATGCCTTGTCTATCCCCGCAGCGTCCATGAGGTGAAGGAAGCGCTCAGGTGATGCGTCCATGTGGTTGAGGCCCCACTGGCCGACGTGGGTGTGGAAGTCGATGACGGGAGTGTTCACTGCGGCAATTCTCTCTTCTTCCGTTTCGTGCCGGATATCCTACTACAATCGGGCATCGTCTATCCTCTCAAGTGCGGAGACGGAGTTCCAATCGCCTTCCGGTGACCTTCCGCACAAGGATATCGGCGTGAAATAATACGATACGGAGTTCCTAACCGGCATGCACAGGAGGGCGAAATGCCCGAGGGAATCGAAGCGAACAGAGGCGACGTACTGTTGATGGTAGGGACGCGGAAGGGCGCGTTCCTGCTCACCTCCGACCAAACTCGCCGGGACTGGGCGGTGTCCGGTCCGCACCACGCGGGGAGCGATGTGTTCCACATGGCATACGACGATAGGGAAGAAGGAACGGTCTTCGCCGCGATCAACAGTCCCATATGGGGACCGGAGATCCAGCGGAGCCACGACCTCGGCGCGACATGGCGGAAGGCGGAGAGGAATCCCCAGTTCGCCGAGGGGCACAGTGATTCCGTCGAAAAGGTGTGGCACGTCAGGCCGGGCAGGCCCGGCGAACCGGGAGTCGTCTATGCCGGAGTGGCACCGGCGACCCTCTTCAAGAGCGCGGACGGCGGCGACACATGGAGCGAGTTTGAGTCGCTGACCGTCCACCCGACACGCGATCAGTGGGGCCCCGGCTTTGGCGGGATGTGTCTTCACAGCATCGCGCTCGACCCAACCGACTGCGACCGGATGTGGGTTGGTATATCAGCGGCCGGAATCTTCGGCACGGAGGACGGCGGGGCGGAGTGGTCACCGATGAACACGGGGTTGCGCGCGGACTTCTCGCCCGATCCCTTCCCCGAGGTCGGGTATTGTCCGCACAAGATGCTCTCGCACCCGTTCATGCCGGAGCGTTTGTACCAGCAGAACCACTGCGGGTTCTTTCGCAGCGACGACGGAGGCAGGCAGTGGCTCGACCTGAGCCAGGGGCTGCCCTCCCGGTGGGGCCTCCCGATGGGGGTCCACTCCCAGGACTCGAACACCGTATACGTCGTGCCGGAGGACAACGCGGTGAAGGAGGGCGAGGTCGGCGGTGGGATGCGCTTCGTCACTGACGCGAAGCTTCGTGTCTACCGCAGCCGCAACGCCGGGGCCGACTGGGAGCCTCTGACCAACGGCCTGCCCCAGCGGAACGCCTATCTTCACCTGATGCGCGAAGGCATGGCGACCGACTCGATGGACGAGTGCGGCATCTACGTGGGCACCTCTACCGGGCAGATTTTCTACAGCCGCAACGACGGGGACACCTGGGATCTCCTGATCGATCTCCTGCCGCCCATCAACTCCATCGACTGCGGGACGGTGGTTTGAGGGGTAACTGTTCAGACTTCGTGAGAGCATTTCGATGCACACAGCAGCCGTCATATCCGCGAAAGGAGACCTTTGAACAACCCTCGTCATTCCCGCGAAAGCGGGAATCCAGAAAGGTCGGTCAGCGGAAATGCGGCGGTATCACACAGAAGGTTCGAGGCGAGTTTAGAGGTCACGCCCCCACGTCAATCTCCGCCCGTCCCCAGCGCTCTTGGTGCGCCCGCTTGAGCGCCGCGACCCGGGTGGCGTAGCTCTCCATCTGGATCGACGCCGTCGTCATGATGACGGCGTCCTCGCGGTTGTCGGAGTAGTATGCCTTCCGGATGCCCTGCTCGATGAACCCGTATTTCTCGTAGAGGGCACGAGCGGCTGTGTTCGATTGCCTAACTTCCAGCGTAATCGTCTCGGCGTTTCGTGCGGTCGCGTGCTCGACGGCCGCGATCAGCAACAGCTCGCCGATGCCGCGTCGCCTGTACCCGTCTGCCACTCCGACCGATACGATGTGCGCCTGGTCGACCGCGTACCACGTGCCCAGGAAGCCGACAATAGTACGGGGAGTATGTGTCTGGTGCCTCCCGGTCCGGAGGTCGGACGCGCGTCGGAGGAGCTTCCTGATGACCCCTTCGGATGACGGGGTTGATATGGGTTTGACCGTCCAATCTCGCTTCTCGACGACCCAGTATCGCGATGCACGGTTTCCCAGCTCGCGCCGGAACGACGTGGGCGGGAACAGTGACGAAAAGGCCTCCTTCTCGACGGCCCGTACCTGCGGGATGTCGCCCTCCCGCAGCGGACGCACCGCGAAGGGCATGGTGGCGACGTCAGGATCGGATGCATCGGTTTTGACAGCCATATCGAACGATTCTAGCATAAGGGGGATGGTACCTCTTGCTCCTTTTATTGCGCGGGTTGTCGTCCGTGGGAAGGATCTACCGAATGCCGGTGTCAGGCATCAGAAGCCCTTGATAATGGATATCGCTAACGATACCATACAGTCGTGGACAAGTTGATAGAGCAGGTCGGTAGAAATCCCAAGAATGTCCGGTTCACTGACCTTCGCAAGCTCTGCGACAGATACTTCGGAGAGCCGCGACACCACGGAAGCCACCTGATCTACAATACGCCCTGGCCCGGCGAGCCTAGGGTTAATATCCAATCCAGCAAAGGCATGGCTAAGCCCTACCAAGTGCGTCAAGTGCTCAAAGCGATCACGAGACTGGAGGAGACGGTATGATCGATCGCTACACCTACCGAGTCATTTGGTCTGAGGAGGACGGTGAATATGTCGGGCTGTGTGCCGAATTCCCATTGCTCAGCCACTTGGATGAGACCCCGGAGAAGGCGTTTGCCGGCATTCGTGATCTGGTAGCCTTTTGCGTAGATGATCTGTACAAGGAGGAAGCGCCCGTCCCGGAGCCGTTATCCACCCGTCGCTACAGCGGCAGGTTCCTTGTCCGCGTGCCACCGGAGACACATCGCGCACTTGCGATTGAGTCCGCCGAGATGGGCGTGAGCATGAACCGCCTTGTGAGTGAGCGGCTGTCGATGCGGCAGAGATAGGGCCTTACTCTGAAAAAATGACCAAAGAAACCTTCCACTAAGGATAACGTGACACCCATGAACAGCATCGAAGACATCATCCTTGACCGTGACGGACGCAATATCTCCGCTCTGCGCCCCCATCTGCGGGAACGCTTCTGCGACGACGCGGCGGCGATGGTTTATGACTGCCCGGGTACTGCCATCATCGTCACCGGATTCCACATCCTGGCGGCCGGAGCGACCGAGACGGACGGCCCGCCGGGCGCAATCGCCATAGGCCGCGCCTTGCAGAAGCTCGGCAACGAGGTCGTCTACGTGACCGACCGGTTCACCGAGCCGGTCATGACCCCGATGGTGGACGGCAAGGCGCAGGTCATCGACTTCCCCATCGTCGGGCACGATGAGAGCAAGGCCCTGGCGGCCGACCTCATCAAGGACATCGGCCCCTCGACGCTCATCGCCATCGAGCGGTGCGGCCTCACCGCGGACGGCGACTACCTGAACTTCAAGCGCTTCTCCATCGCCGAGTACAACGCCAAGCTCGATTACCTCTTCCACGATTTCCCGCACACCGTCGGGATCGGTGACGGCGGGAACGAGATCGGCATGGGCAACTGCGCCGACGTGATCCCGAACTACGACCGCCTCTCCGTCCCGCCGTGCGTCACCACGACGTCGCACCTCGTCATCTCCAGCGTCTCCAACTGGGGCGGGTACGGATTTGCGGCCTCCCTGTCGATGCACAGCGGGAAGAACCTGCTCCCGTCCATCGAGGAGGACCAGGCGCTCATACAGAAGATGGTCGACCTCGGCGGCGTCGACGGCATGGAGAACGCTCAGGTCTACAAGGTCGACGGCTTCACCCTCGAGGAGAACTCGAAGACGCTCCAGATGCTGCACGACTATCTAGCGAAGCGAGGAGTGCGGTAGGAGGCGAGAAGGTCTGCTGCTCCGATGTGTGGACGCTCTATCGTTCCGCTGATACGATTACGGTGTAGTCAGCGATGCGCTAGTCTATCCATCAGAGTTAGGCGTGCATCATGTGAAGGCCGTCCTGAGATATGGGCGGCCTTTCTTATATCAGTTCGTTTTGACTACGTGGTGAATTATTCACACTCACCGGAACCCTGCCGTCATTCGATCCCTTCTCCGGTCGTGGGCTGACAGGGGTAGGTATTTGACTATCGCTCCACTCTCCATTGACCGGAAAGCACTCTGACTCTGTCATTCTGAGCGCAGCGCAGCGGAGTCGAAGAATCTAAAGTGTCTGTCCTAACGTAAAGCTGACATAGGGAGTTCTTACGCTGTTTTCGCTCTTGGTCACGATAGAATCGTGGCCCTAGCTGTCCGGTCTTGCTGTTATGGATTTTAGATTCCTCCCTACGCTCGGAATGACAGAGAGACGGGGCCGGATCGTAGCTGCAATTCCGTTTTGCCTTCCCTTGTCAGAATGAATAGCGGAAGTTCTGACCTGCCCACAAAGATGGAAGTTCTCACAGCTATAACTGGCCTTTAAAAATAACGGCGGCAGACACGCAGCCCGCCGCCAAAGATGGTTCCCGTTCAAGACGCACCTGAACGTATTGCTACTATACATTGCTCTGTGAGTACTGTCAATCTGCTCTGTGAGTGTTCAGAGTTGATGAGGGGAACCTCCCCGCCCTTCTGGATTCCGGCCCCGTATCGTGGTACGGGGTGACGTTCCTTCGCCGGAGTGACGATGGGCTGTGTGCGTTGAGCGCTCTCACGAAGTCTGAACAGTTACTATGATCATTGCCACCACCCCTTTCACGAACGCCTTCACGCCTGCTATGATACGCGGTGCAGCCAATCCGTTTCGGAACGGTGAGCACCAATTGCATAGTCGCGCCCAGTGACGGCAGTCGTCGTCACTGTTGCACTGCATGGCATTGGCCTCCCCGTCACGGATTGGGGAGGTCTTTTTCGTGAACCGAAGCGGGACCATAACCGACGTAGCGGGCATCGAGGTCGGTCACACCACCGACCGAGAGCGCGGCAGCGGATGCACCGTTGTCCTGTGCAGGGACGGCGCCGTTGGCGGCGTCGACGTTCGCGGCTCGGCTCCCGGCACCCGCGAGACCGACCTGCTCCGGCCCACCAACCACGTCTCCGAGGTTCACGCCGTCGTCCTGAGCGGCGGAAGCGCGTTCGGACTCGATTCAGCGTCGGGGGTCGTACGGTTCCTGGCCGAGCGCGATATCGGGTACAGAGCAGGCCCCGTGACGGTGCCGATTGTGCCTGCCGCCATCCTATTCGACATCGGCATTGCGAAATATGGAGCGCATCCCCAGGGTGACGACGGATACGCGGCGTGTCTCAACGCCTCGGACGGCGTCGTTGAGGAAGGAAGCGTCGGCGCGGGCACGGGCGCGACCGTGGCGAAGACGCAGGGATTGGACCGTGCCATCAAGGGTGGAATCGGAACCGCCGCCGTCGATCTTGGGAACGGCGTAACGGTCGGCGCGATCATGGCGGTCAACGCGGTCGGAGGTGTCTACGACCCCGACACCGGCGACCTCGTGGCGGGGCCTCGGAGCGATAGCCGCGGCATGGACGATCCCATGGAGGCACTGCTGTCAGGAGACGACCCGGCCACTCCTCCTCCTTTCGGGAGCAACACAACCATCGGCGTCGTCGCCACCAACGCCACACTGACGAAGGAAGAGGCGAACAAGCTCGCGTCAATCGCGCATGACGGCTTGGCCCTGGCGGTACGTCCGGCCCACACGATGCGGGACGGAGACACGATATTCACCGTAGCTACAGGAACGGAACCGGGCAAAGCGGACATGCTGCGGCTAGGAGCCGCTGCCGTTATGTGCGTTGGCAGGGCTATCGTCAGGGGAGTCCGCTGCGCGGCCAGTCTCGACGGCATTCCTTCAGTTCGAGAAGTTACAGGCACTCCATAAGCGGCAGGCACACGACACCATACGGGAAAAATCCATCCATGCTTACACGAAGAACCAGAATAGGAATCATCGGGGCCGGCAACGTCGGCAAGACGCTTGCCGTGGCGCTGATGCACAAGGGGTATCCGGTCGTTTCGACCGCGAGCCGGACATTTGAGTCGGCCAAGGCGCTCGCGCGCCTAGCGCCGGGGTGCGTGGCATACCCCGACCTTCAGGGCGCGGCCGATGCCGCCGATTTCGTCTTCATCACCACGTCAGACGACGCCATCCGGCCCGTCGCGGAGAACGTCCAATGGCGTGAGGGTCAGACGGTCGTCCACTGCTCCGGCGCTGCGTCGCTGGATGTACTAGAGGCCGTGGAGACCTACGGCGCATTGCCGGGAGCATTCCACCCGCTGCAGACGTTCTCGTCGGTGGAGGAGGCGGTCAAGGCGCTGGCGGGCTCGACATTCGGCATTGAGGGCGACGAGGATACCCGCAAGTCGCTGGCCGCGCTGGCAGAGGAGCTGGGCGGAACGCCGATCTTCCTCAGACCTGAGGACAAGGCGCTCTACCATGCGACGGTCGTCATGGCGGGCGGCGTTCTCAACACCCTCATCGGCGCGGTGGCGGAGCTTTGGGAGCAGTTCGGCATCGAGCGGAACGACGCGCTCAAGGCGATAACACCCATCATGGCGGGCACGGCGGAGACGCTGTTCAAGAACGGCCTTCCCGACGCAGGGGCCGGTCCGTTCGTTCGGGGCGACGTCGGCACGATTCGCAAGCACCTCGACGCGATGGAGCGACAGGCCCCTCATCTGCTGGACGTGTACTGCAAGATGGCGCTCGCCGGTCTGCACATCGCCGCCGAGAAGGGCGTCGCGCCCCCGGAAAACATTGAAGAGATCAGACAAGTCTTGACCGAGGTCATCGAGAGGTAGGTATATCCGACCATGCGCATCACCATCAGGAACCTGCAGGAGATGAAGGAACGCGGCGAGAAGATCGCGATGCTCACGGCCTACGACCATCCGACGGCGCGAATGGTCGACGAGGGAGGCGTCCCGATCATCCTCGTGGGCGATTCGGTGGGCAACAACGTTCTGGGCTATCGAAACACCGTGCCGGTCACGATGGACCACATGGTGCATCACCTTCGGGCCGTTCTCCGAGGAGCCAGGAAGGCCCATATCGTCTGCGACATGCCCTTCATGAGCTACCAGGCCGATATCGCAGAGGCGGTTCGCAATGCGGGACGGCTCCTCAAGGCGGGGGCGCAGTCGGTAAAGATCGAGGGCGGACGGGGGCTCGTTCCAACAATCCGTCGAATGGTCGAGGCGGGTATCCCGGTGATGGGACACATCGGCCTGATGCCGCAGTCGGTCAACCAGACTAGCGGCCATCGCGTGCAGGGACGGGACGAGGAGGGTGCGCAGGGCGTCATCGAGGACGCCATCGCGCTCGAGGAGGCGGGCGTGTACTCCCTCCTTCTCGAGACCATACCGGCAGAGCTCGCGCAGGCGGTCACCGAGAGGGTCTCGGTGCCGACCATCGGGATCGGCGCGGGTGTCCACTGCGACGGGCAGGTGCTCATCTTCCACGACGTCTTTGGCATCAACGCCGGTCGCAAGAGAAAGCACGTGCGGCAGTACGCCTCCGTGGGCGACACGATCATCGACGCGACCCGCCGGTACATCGCCGACGTGCAGTCGGGCAGCTTTCCCGGAGATGACGAGAGTTTTTCGTCCACGGTCAGGCAGGACGCCGTGCGTCTGAAAGACGCATGAGGATATACGAGACGGTGGACGCATTTCGCGCGGCCTGTGCAGCCTCCAAGCGGCCGCTGGGCCTCGTTCCCACAATGGGGGCGCTGCACATGGGGCATCGTTCGCTCCTAGACCGCGCTCGCTCCGACAACTCGACCCTTGCGGCAACCATCTTCGTGAACCCGACGCAGTTCGGGCCTTCCGAGGACTTTTCCCAGTATCCGCGCGACTTGGCGAGCGACCTCGCCATGATGGAGGAGACCGGCGTCGACCTGCTGTTCGCTCCGAGTGTGGACGAGATGTACCCGGAGGGGTTTGACACGTCCATCGACGTGGGCCGCATCGCCAATCGACTGGAAGGAGAACACAGGTCGGGCCACTTCCTCGGCGTGGCGACGGTGGTGTGCAAGCTCCTGTCCATCGCGAGACCGGACAGGGCGTACTTCGGGCAGAAGGACGCGCAGCAGAGCCTCGTCATCAAGCGGCTGAACACCGATCTGAACCTCGGCGCGGAGGCAGTCATCTGTCCGACCGTCCGGGAGCCGGACGGCCTCGCACTTAGCAGCAGGAACAAGTACCTGAGTCCGCCGGAGCGAGAGGCGGCGACGGTGCTGCATCGTTCGCTCAAACTCGCCGAAGACTTCGGCGCGTCCGACGCCAATGACATCCGCAGGCGAATGCGAGACCTGATCGACGACGAGCCGCTTGCCAATGTCGAATATGTCAGCGTCGCCGACGCGGAGACGCTGGATGAGCTTGACGTGGTCGACCGTCCTGCCCTCGTTTCCGTCGCCGTCCACATCGGGGCAACGCGGCTGATCGATAATATTCTGATACACTCAGACGGCTGAGATCCTACCCAATACTCAACACGGAATACGCAACCTCCACCATGAGAATACTCGTAACGAACGATGACGGAACAAACTCCGAGGGACTGTGGGCCCTGGCCGAAGCGCTCACGAGCGTCGGGGAGGTGTACGTGGTCGCGCCCGACCGGGATCGGAGCGGCATTTCGGCGGCCATGACGCTGCTGGATGTCGTTCGAGCGAACCCCATCAGGTCGCCTGTGGACGGAGTCGAGGCCCACGCCGTAGAGGGTACCCCGGCCGACTGCGTGATTCTGGCGCATGAAGGGCTGTACGACGAGCCGTTCGACATCATCTTCTCCGGCATCAACCAAGGGGCGAACATGGGGGCCGACGTTCTCCTGTCGGGCACGGTGGGGGCTGCCGTACACGGCTACCTGCGCGGTGTTCCCTCGGTCGCGGTGTCGTCCTACTACGATCCCGACGGGTCCATTCGCTATGAGTCCGCCTGCATCGGGGCCGCGGCGATAGCCCGCGAGCTGCTAGCGTCTCCGATTGAAGCGCCGCTCCTGTTGAATGTGAATATGCCGGACGTTGATCCTGCGGACGTGGAGGGCGTGGAGGTTACCGTACCGGGCAGCAGGGCGTTCCTGGAGAGCGTCCAGCATGAGGTCGTAGGGCGGCGCGAGCACTACTGGATCAAGCATAACCGCTCGAACTCCCAGCCCGGCTCCGAGGTGGGCACCGACGTGTGGGCCGTGCGGAACAACCGGGTGTCGATATCCTCGATATCTCCGTTGCTCACCGACGGGATACCCGGCGAACGCCTGGAGCGGCTCGCCGAGGCCGTGCGGCGGGCGATGGAAGAGGCAGGGCAGTCTAGTGCCTAGTCAACATAGTCTTGATATTATGAAGCACCCTCACCCTAGCCCTCTCCCACGACGGGAGAGGGGATAAATCGGCACCTGGTTGATTCGATATATTTGAGTTGACTGAGACTAGGATGACTCCGACTGGCGGTCCACTAGCGACCGGAGCATGTCGAACGGGTAGATGCCCGTGTAGTGGCCGTCGCTCCAGAGGAACTGCACGGCGTACTTGCCGACCATGAGGTAGTCTTCCGCCTGGATGTTGGCCGACACCGTTGCGGGATCGAGCAGCTTGCGATTCGTCCACTCCTCCACGCACTCGGCGCAGGCGCAGTTGACGCGCAGGTACTTTGCGGACAGGGTGTTGACCGTGCCGTCAGTCCACTTGATGGTGACCGCGCCGTCGTTCAGCGCGATGGTGCTTATGGTGTTGTCGTTGGGCATGGGGTCCCCTGTTTTTCTGTAACATTTTGTAACATTCCGTAACATTTCCCCTGTTATTGTAAAGTTAAGTGCGGACTGTGTGGTGTGGGCTGCGGAGAGGCCATTGGTGGGAGAGTCCGATTCAGTGGGACATTCCGGGACATTCTGGGACTTTTCATTGTTTGGAACGGTGGACTCGCTCTCCGGAGTTTTTTGTGTAAGCGCTATGTGGGTTGTTAGTAGTGTAGTACGGGTGTTCGCTTGCGTCAAATTCGGGTGTGCCAGCCAAGACGATCCTTCGACAGGCATTCAAGTGACTGTGCAGGACGAGGGGGACTCACCATAGAGGGCACAGAGATCACAGAGTGGGGAGAAGGGGTGGGCTTGGATACCCGCCCCGTATCGTGGTACGGGGTGACGTTCTTTCGCGGGAATGACGGTGGTTGTGTATGGGTCGAGGGATCTCACGAAGTCTGAACAGTTACGATCAATCCCTTTTCGTTGTTGGACATTGAAGGGCTATGCTAACATGGCCGAGTACGTGAAGGAATTGCGAACGAAAACGATGGCTAGCTGCTTCCCGACCGACAATGGCAACCCGTCCCCGGCGCTCGCGCCGTGGAGTTTCACGTTGGGGAGAACCTAGCTACCGACACATAGCAGCCGAAGTTGGCAAGGCCTCCCCACAACGGGAGGTCTTTTTTGTTGTACAGCGATCCACGGAAAGCGAGGTGAAGGATGGAAGAGTACACGGCTTCGACGTATGGGGACCGGATCGCCGGTGTGTACGACGAGTTCTACAGGCCGGTAGACGTATCGGAGCGCATCGACGTTCTGGAGGAACTGGCAGCGGGCGGGAGGGCGTTGGAGCTGGGAATCGGGACGGGCATGTTTGCGCTTCCCCTCGCGGCTCGCGGCGTCGAGGTCCACGGGATAGAAATCTCCGAGGCAATGGTCGATCAGCTCCGCGCCAAGGAAGGCGGAGCGACGATGCCGATCACCGTCGGGGACTTCGCAGACGTTGGAGTCGAGGGTACCTTCTCGCTCATCTTCGTAATCTCCAACACCCTGTTCATGCTCACCGAGCAGGAGGAGCAGATTCAGTGCTTCGAGAACGTTGCGTCTCACCTGGACGAGTCCGGCGTATTTCTCGTCCACGCATTCGTCCCCGACGTTTCGATGTTCGATCGCGGCCAGCACGTAAGCGGTGACCTGGCCGATTTGACCTCGGTCCGCATGGACGTGTCGATCCATGACTCGCTGAATCAAGTGGTGGACTTCCGTCACATAGATTTGACGGAGGAGAGAGTAAAGATGTACCCCGGACGACTGCGATACGTCTGGCCGTCTGAACTCGACCTGATGGCGCGCCTGGTCGGACTCCGCCTCCGAGATCGTTGGGCCGACTGGCGCCGTTCGCTGTTCACGTCGCGGAGCCGTTCGCACGTGTCGGTCTATGAGAGGGCGGGATAAGGGATTGAGTGGGGAATCGCCCATGCTGGCCGATACCTGCACACCGAGGGATGAAAATGGGCGACGCAGAAGACGGGCAACCACAAGGGTTGCCCCTACGACGAGTTGCCGGGGGGGTTATTTTCAGAGGAATGAAAGTGGCATTGGTCTCTCCGTTTCCTGAGGGACTGACGGCGAGGCACCGAAGATGGATTCCTGCCTCCGCAAGAATGGCGGTGCGGGGGTGTTTTCGGTTGGCCGGGGGTTATTTTCATGGGGATCTGACGGACTGAATGGGACTGAGGTGACTGGATTAGCTATGAGGCTATTGTTGTGAGCACACCGGACCTCCAACTACAGACCTTGTTCTTCCTTGATGACGAAGGACGTATCAGCGGGGCACGCTCGCCGCTGCCAAGCCCGGGGCCGCTGTTCATGCTCATACGGGGGACGGAAAGCTGCGCTTGGGCTGTGAGGCAAGACCTGCCGCCAGAGATCGTCATGGAGCTTGACCGTCTGGCCCAAGAGGAACCGCCAGTTTCAGATTTCCGGAATGAGCCGGTGCATTCGGAGAGATACGTATCGCTGGTTGGCGGCGAAATCGATTCGGGGCCTGCATTCACTTTTCCGGAAGAGATTGTTCAACCTCGTAGTACCGTCTTGATTGAGGACATACGGTTGCTTGACCATCACTTTTCCGGTTGGAAGGCGAGCGAGATTTCCGGAAGTGCGCCTATCGCGGCGGTGGTAGAGGACGGCTATGCCGTGAGCGTTTGCTTCTGCGCGCGTCGTTCCGATGTAGCGGCAGAGGCAGGACTTGAAACGGCGGAGGCGTTTCGTGGTCGCGGACTTGGGCCACGGGTTGCCGCCGCCTGGGCACTGGAAATTCGAGCCTCCGGTGGCATTCCGCTTTACAGCACCTCGTGGTCCAACGACGCATCGTTGGCGGTAGCACGCAAGCTGGGTCTGATGGCGTACGCGAGCAACTGGAGTATTTCTTAGACCAAGCCATTGGGTGCTGACATCGTATTCTCGCTTACCTGATCCGATGGATTCCCGCTTTCGCGGGAATGACGGGTGGGGTCGGTTCGGTTGAACAATTCACGGCGTGGTTAAAACGAATTGGTATTAGTACCGGTTCCATATAATTTTGGTGGCTTACTTACTCAAAACCCTCACCCCCGTATCAAGTACGGGTCAGGCTCTAGCCCTCACGACGGGAGAGGGGATTGGATTCCGGCCCCGTATCGGAGTACGGGGCAAGCTCTTCGCCGGAATGACGGTGGCTCTGTCTGTCGATTGCTTTCACGAAGTTGGAACAGTTACAAGGAATCCCCAGTGTCTGTCCTAACGTAAAGCTGACATACGGAGTTCTTACGCTGTTTTCGCTCTTGGTCACGACAGAAGCGCGGCACTGGCTGTCCGGTCTTGCTGTCATGGATTTTAGATTCCTTGTATCTTGGTTTTGTCATGGGACAATGACTTCGGTAAGGGTGAATAGGGTGCGGCAGACCGTTGATTCCCAGGTCATCGAAGACCGTCAGCGAGCCAAGGTCGCCGCACCCCCCAGGAGTAGAGCCCGAACAGTTGCCTGGGCCAATCGAGCCCGCATCGTGCAAGGACGGGCCAGCACTTCATACAGGAGGTAGAAATGGAACAGGAACCGACATACGTAGGCATTGATGTGGCAAAAGCCCAGGTGGATGTCGCTCTCCGCCCTACAGGCGAGAGGTGGGTCGTATCCTACGACGAATCTGGAATTCCGGAACTGGTCTCTCAACTGAAGACCATTGGGCCGGCCAAGATAGTGTTGGAAGCTTCTGGCGGCCTGGAACTGCCGTTGGTGGCAGCCCTGGCAACTGCGACGCTGCCCGTAGTCGTCGTTAACCCCCGCCAGGTTCGTGACTTCGCCAGAGCAACCGGGACTCTGGCAAAGACTGACGCTCTGGACGCGGCGGTTCTCGCCCACTTCGCCGCCGCCATCCGTCCCCCTGTGCGCCCTCTGAAGGACACCGAGACCCAGGTACTCAACTCGTTGGTTGCTCGTAGGCACCAAGTGGTGACCATGCTGGTCTCAGAGAAGAACCGCCTCGGCACCGCCATCAGCGCCGTCCAGCCCCGCATCGAGGCCCACATCGCCTGGTTGGAGCAGGAGTTGGACGACCTTGACGAAGGCCTGAGGCAGACTCTTCGCAACAGTCCCGTATGGCGGGAGAAGGATGACCTGTTGCGCACCGTTCCCGGCGTGGGAGGGCAGGTCTCTCTCACCCTCCTAGCCTACCTGCCGGAGCTGGGCAAGCTGGACCGCCGACAGATCGCCGCGCTGGTGGGCGTGGCTCCCTTCAACCGGGACAGTGGCACCCTGCGGGGCAAACGGACCGTCTGGGGCGGTCGCGCCCGGGTCCGCGCCGCCCTGTACATGGGAGCGTTGGTAGCCAGCCGCTTCAACCCGGTGATCAGGGACTTCTATCAGCGGCTGCTGGCGGCTGGCAAGCCCAAGAAGCTGGCTCTCACAGCCTGCATGCGCAAGTTGCTCGTCATACTCAACTCCATGCTCAAGCATCGCTCACCCTGGCGCGCTGAGCGCGCCAGGGCGTCGGCGCCCGTCGGCCATCCGTCTTGACTTTCAAGACAGTTGCTCGCTGCGCTCGGAATGACAGGGGGTGCTCGGAATGACAGAGTTGCGGTGGCCGGAGCGTAGCTGAAATCTCATTTTACATACCCCTGTCAGCCCACGACGGGAGAGGGGATTGGATTCCGGCCCCGTATCGGAGTACGGGGCAAGCTCTACGCCGGAATGACGGTGGCTCTGTCTGTCGATTGCTTTCACGAAGTTGGAACAGTTACAAGGAATCCCCAGTGTAGACATATTTCATGTCTGGTCATATAAGATGTGTACATTGAGGAGGCGATGATGAAGGAGAGAGGAGCCGCAAAGTTCAAGGAACAGTGCCTGGCGCTCTTGGGTCAGTTGGATGCCGATGGTCTGATCGTCACCAAGCGCGGCAAGCCCGTGGCCCGCGTCCTACCATATAACACCCAGGACGCTGATTTGATTGGCAGCCTCAGGCACAAGGTCAAGGTTAGAGGCGACGTGTTCACGACCGGCCTCCGTTGGGATGCAAGTGCTCAATCTTGACACCCACATTCTTATCTTTGCCATTGAAGACAACCTTCGGCCGGCCGAACAACGCCTGTTGGCTGGGAGCAGATGGTCCATTTCCTCCATAGTGTTGTGGGAGCTGGCAAAGCTCGTTCAACTTGGCCGGTTGGACATGGACCTTGACGACCGGGAAGTAGTACGCGTCCTGAGCCGACTGCACGTCTGGCCCATCTCACGTACAGCTTGATGCGCGTGCTCATCGCGGAGAGCGGGGCAGATAGTAGTCTAAGCAAGAGGGACTGTTAAGACTTTTGCTAAGCAAGGGTGGTAGTGATAGTGTCTCGCTAAAGGAGACAGTCATGAGAAATTGGGAGAGACTCAAACAGATTCTGTACAGCCCTGTACTCTACGAGGGATTAGCGGTGTTCGTCGCTGTGACGGGAATCGTCAATGTGCTTTGGTATCACTTGTACCTAACCCTCTTTACTCCCCTGTACGTTCCGATCTCTGGGAACTTGTTTGAGGCGGGATTCACACGGACGGTCAATACTGTGAGCGGCCTACATAACTACATCGTCGCAGTCGCTGTCTGTATCGGGGTTGCTCAGTATCTCAGAACGACTAAGAGACGGTGATAACCCATCACTCATCCAAACGCCAGTATGACCCGCTGAGGGCCTGCGCCACCCCTACTATAAGCCACTAATTTATCATTGCGTTGGTATAATATGTCCGTATATAGGGAGACGATGATGAAGGAGATAGGAGCCGCGAAGTTCAAAGAACAGTGCTTGGCGCTGTTGGACCAGTTGGATACCGATGGCCTGACAGTCACAAAGCATGGGAAGCCAATAGCCCGGGCAGTCCCATACGAAATCCAGGATGCCGACCTGATTGGGAGCTTACGGCATAAGGTCAAAGTTAAGGGTGACGTGTTCACGACCGGCCTCCGCTGGGGCGCGGATGCTCAACTTGGTGTGCGTCCTTAGCCGTTTGCATGTGTGGTCGATTGATCTCGCCGTTGCACGCGCCTCGACCCGCCTCGATTTCAATAGTGATCCGGCCGATGAGCTTATCGCCGCTATCAGCGTCGTGCACAATATCTCCTTGCTGACCCGCGACGAAACCATACGGAACTCGAAGATCGTTCCTCTCGCTTCATAGCCAATCTGGCTTGAGGCGCTTCGCGTAATTGGTAATTCAAAAGTCGTCATGGACTGATTTGGAAGCCGCTAGCCCCTTTTAGACCGCTTGACGCGCCTCTCTTTCGTGCATATTCTGTGAAGACACCCTGCCTTTGGTGTCTTCGATGCCCCGTCTTGTGAACCTCGTCATCATCGTTGCCGCGATAGCTGCGGCGGCAGGCGGCGTTGTGCTGTTCCTCCGTGATGGAGATGACGGCGAACCGGTGCGAATTGTCCCACCGCCAACCGAATTGTCGGTGGAGAGCCGCGTGGAGCCGGAGTCGAAGGCGTATGTGACGGGAGCAGTGCTTCGGCCGGGACTGTACACGATTCATGAAGGCGACAGGCTTGCCGACCTGATTGACCTTGCGGGTGGGACCACCGAGGACGCCGACATGCAGGCCGTCAACCTGGCAGTCCGGGTGAACGACCAGGAACATTGGACTATTCCGAAGGTTGGTGAGCCCACGGTCGTCCCGTCGAACGCCGCATCCGTTGAGCCGACAACGCGCAAAGTAGACATCAATGCGGCGGACGCCAAGCTGCTGGAGACGCTTCCGGGCATTGGTGAGTCACGGGCGCAGGCAATTGTCCGGTACCGTGAGGAGCATGGGCCGTTCAAGCGGGTCGATGACATCGTTGCCGTGCCGGGGATCGGGTCTTCCACGCTTGAGGGCCTTCGCGATCTTGTTGAAGTGCAGTAGCCAACGAGTGAGGCGGGCAGCGTGATAGAATCCGCGCAGTCACCGGACGAACCGGCGTTGGAGAGTACACGGGCAAGGCGTGAGCAATTTTCGGTTCTACATCATCTTCATCGCCGCGCTGCTGCTGATCTTTCAAGTCTGGAACCAGCGGCGAAACAGCGGAATCGACGAGTGGCTGTGGATGCTGCTGGTGGCGGCCATACTCGTGGGCATCTGGCTAGGGTCGAAGAAAGTGCGTCCGGGCCAGTGGCGTCACCGGCGCAAGGTCGGGTTGGCGCTTCTTGGCGTGGGGCTAGTCGGTGGGGTGGCCCTGGTCTGCACGGTGGCTCCCGGGTAGGTCTCGACACGGCCTCGACGGCATGACGCTCCTCGCGGTCGCAGCGGCGTTCCTGCTTGGAATGTTCCTGGGAGACAGGCTCGATCCGCCAGTTTCCGCGCTCCTGGTCTTCACCTCGGGCGCGCTACTCGCAGCGGTGTTTCTCAGGCGCATCGGGCGTTCAACGGTTCCGGCCATTCTAGTCCTATTCGTCGTGGTCGGCTGTCTCCGGGCGTCGGTGATGCCCGATCCGACGTCCGATTTAGCCAAGTTTCACAGTGAACGCACAGTCCAAGTTGAAGGACTGGCGCTGGACGATGCCGGACAGGCCGGCACCGCGATGCGATTTCCAGTCCGCGTGGAGCGGGTGCTTTCGGATGACGGCTGGGCAGAGGTTGAGGGTACGGCGCTGGTCACGGCGGGCCGGGCCGCTGAGTTTGGCGAAGGTCGTGACGCTCCGTACATACGGTACGGCGACCGGCTGCGGCTGGAAGGGACTCTGACCGCTCCTCCCGAACTGGACGATTTCGACTATCCGGCGTACTTGGCGCGGCAGGGGATAGGGACGGTGGTGTCCTTCCCCAGCGTCGCGTTGGTGGATGAGGGAGAGGGCGGGAGAATGCGCACCGCACTAGCGGGCATTCGCCGGAGTCTACACGGTTCTCTGGGCAGGTCGCTGCCGGAGCCGGAGGCATCGCTAGGGCAGGCGCTGCTGCTGGGGATGCGCGACGGTATTCCCGACCAGGTGCTGGATGACTTTCGCACGACCGGAACGTCGCACCTGCTGGCGATATCGGGCCTGCACGTGGGCATCCTGTTGGGGCTGGCGCTTCCTGTAAGTGCGCGGGCATTTGGTCGACGTAGACACCTGTACCTGATCGCGCCCCTGCTGGCCCTGTGGATGTACGCGGTGTTGGCGGGCCTGTCGCCGTCGGTGGTGCGGGCGTCGATCATGGGCACGGTCTACCTCGCGGCGCTGGCGTTGGGCCGTCCCAAGAGCATACTCCCCGCGCTCGGCCTTGCCGCGGCGGTGATGGTCGCGGTCAGCCCCAACATCCTGTGGAGCGTCTCGTTCCAGCTGAGTTTCGCCGCAATGGCGGGGATAGCCACTCTGTCGGACCCCATTACCAGAAGGCTGGAAGACCTCGTCGGGGCGTCTGATGAGGAGGGGATTGCCACTCGTTGGCCCGTGCGGGCGCTGGCCGGTGCTGTAGGAACAAGCGCGGCGGCCATTCTCGCTACGCAGCCGCTTACGGCGTTCTACTTCCAGCAGGTGTCATTGGTCGGGCTTCCGACGACACTGATTACGCTGCCGATGCTGCCCCTCGCGCTGGTCTTCCATACCATTGCGGCAGTTTCAGGCCTCGTGTTTCATCCGCTTGGAGTGGCATTCGGCTGGATTGCTTGGGGCGCGACGACATACATCGTGCAGGTCGTACACCTCGCCGCAAAGATACCCGCAGCAACGTTCGAGACGGGACGCATCGCCCCGGCGCTGGTGATTGGATACTACTGCGCGGGAGCCGCGTGGTTCGTCGCGCATCGGAGGGGAGTATTATCAGAAGTCGTACGGCGTATCCAGCCTTCCGTATCTGTCCCACCCGGAATCTCGACCGCGAGGTGGCTCGCGGTACCCTTGTCGCTAGCTGCCGTGCTCGTATGGACTGCGGCGCTGACCAACGAGGACGGACGGCTGCACGTCGTGTTTGCGGACGTGGGAAACGGGGACTCGGTACTCATCATCTCGCCTACCGGGCGTCAGGTGTTGGTGGACGGAGGGCCGGAGGCGCAGGACGCCACGCGGCTACTGGGAAGCGCGATGCCGTTCTGGGACCGGTCGCTTGACGTGGTGGTGCTGACGCATGGTCATGCCGACCACATCACCGGCCTCCTCGATGTCCTGCGACGGTACGACGTTGGGCACATCGTCGAGCGGGAGGCGGAGCACACCACGCCCGACTACCTGAGCTGGAGACACGCCGTCGAGAACGAGGGTTCCGTGGTTACCCAGGCACGGGCGGGCCAAGTGATCGACCTCGGGGACGGAGCCACCATTGAGTTCCTGCATCCGCCGGAGACGCTGATGTCCGGCACCGATTCCGACCTGAACAACGCCTCGATTGTCCTGAGGGTCGTCTACGGCGACGTGAGCTTTCTGCTTACCGGGGACATCTTCGTCGAGGCCGAGAGGGATATGCTATCGCGTGGCATCGACGTACGGAGCACCGTACTCAAGGTCCCTCACCATGGAAGCCGCACGTCTTCCTCGCCGGAGTTCATCGGGCAGGTTGGCCCGTCGGTCGCGGTGATCTCGGTCGGGGCCGACAACCGGTTCGGGCATCCGCACACCGAGACGCTTGAAGTCCTGCGGCGACATGCGCTGGAAGCGCCGGTGCTCATGACGAAAGACCGGGGAATGATTCGATTTGTGACGGACGGGACGACGCTGAATGTGGAGACGGAGCGGTAGCGCGCGGTTTCAATCCCGGAGTTGGCAGGAATCCGCGCAGAGAAGCTATCTCAAGGTTATCAGCGTTGGTGGAGAATTGCCCTTCGACCCTTCGACAGGCTTTCAAGTAACTACGGGAACTCCCTCTCTGTATCTCCGCCCCGGTGGGAACATTACCCTCACCCTAGCCCTCTCCCACGACGGGAGAGGGGATAAGAGGGCCTTCGACAGACTCAGGCCGAACGTGCTTTCTCGTGGTTGCACGGCAGTTACTAACACCCCTACACGGCCCCGCGCGCGGGGCATAACGCTGCTCAGGGCGAATGTGTTTTGATATGGCATAATGAGATATCCTAAACCGCCACGAGACGAAAGGGAGAACCGAACGTGACAGCGACTATTCACTGGAGCAGGCCCATATGCAAGGAGCCGGACGACTATCTCGGCTGGGGGACCATCGCGCGGAAGGCGGACGGCGAGCTGCTCGCGGTGTTTTCCGGCAGGCGCGAGTCGCACTGGTGCCCGTACGGCGTCAACGAGATCATCAGGAGCTCGGACGACGGCGAGACTTGGTCGGAGCCGGAGATCATCAACAACACGCCGCTCGACGACCGCGACACGGGCCTCCTGGTGACGAGTTCGGGCGTGGTCATCATGAGCTGGTTCACCGGGGCCGGCTGGCAGGACTTGGAACGCTATCGAGGCCGGACAGACGACGGCACGATCGCCGCATGGCAGCGCCACTACAAGAAGATCGGCCAGGAGACCATCGACCGGTGGGACGGAAGCTGGACGCGCCGCAGTACTGACGGCGGTGTCACCTGGGAGCCAGCGGTGCCAAGCATTGCGTCTTCGCCTCACGGTCCCATTGAATTGAGCGACGGCAGCCTGTTGTACGTAGGCACCGGCAAGCCGGGGGACGGAGGACTGGTGTCCGTTCGCTCCACGGACGAGGGGCAGTCGTGGCAGACCATCGGGAGCATACCTGTGTCGGAAGAGAACAAGGAGCAGATGCCGTACTCCGAGCCGCACGCCGTCGAGACGGACGACGGGCGCATCGTGTCCCTGTGGCGTCACATCCCCAGAAACCGCCCCGACGCGGCGTTCATGCAGCAGTCGGAGAGCGACGACGGGGGCAGGACGTGGACGGTGGCGCATCCGACTCCCATGTGGGGTTACCCGCCGCACCTCGTCAAGCTCCATGACGGCTCCATCCTGGCGTCCTACGGCATCCGTCGCTCGCCGTTCGGGCAGCGTGCGTGCCTGAGCTACGACGGCGGTCGTACGTGGGACATCGACAACGAGATCATCCTGCGGGACGACGCGCCGAACGGCGATCTCGGCTACCCCTCCACCGTGGAGCTCGCGCCGGGGGAACTGCTGAGCATCTATTACCAGGTAGACCAGATCGGTGAGAAGACCTGCTTCATAGCGACGCGGTGGTCGCTGAGCTAGTACAGGTTCCCTATGATTTTGGCAGCTTACTCAAAATACCCTCACCCTAGCCCTCTCCCACGATGGGAGAGGGGATACGCACCTCTCTATTCGACTGTCATATTCATGTGGGAACGGAAATAGGGGGCCGGCACATGCCCACGAGCTTCCAAACGGCGACCCGGATCTTCCGCATCCTTCTCGTGCTCATCGTGGCGGTCGGAATCGCCTGGATCACGAACAGCGTGGATGCCAGCGTCCAGTCGGCCCTGCCGTACATCATCGTGGTGCTGTTCGCGTGGGAGTGTACTCGCGTGTTGACGATCCGTTACCGAAAGCGGAAGAAACGGGAGCCGAGGGAACGTCCGTCGTCGGGTTAGGTAGTCGATCCGGTGGGGACGGGTGGTTTTCGCGCAAGGATGGAGATCGCGTCCGGCAGCTCCGAAGGCGCGTCTCCGGGGAAGTATGGCCGCTCGGCGATTCGTTCGATCCGCAGGCCGGTATCGACAACCGCGTTGAGCACGTCCGCGAGAGTGTGGTGGAACCAGAAGATGGGCATGGACCGGTCCCAGCCGCTATGTTGCTTGGCAAGCGGAGTGCCTGTGAACTCGTAAGTCTCCGGCGACCTGTCGAAGTAGGGCCACTCTATCGTTAGCCGGCTGTCCGCCCTTTCCAGAATATTGGTTACGGGGTGGTCCATGTCGATGAGCAGGCGCCCTCCGGGTCGGAGGACGCGCGTCCAGGTGGCGACGGCCAGCTCAATGTCCTCGAACCAGCCGAGGTAGGTGGCGAACACCAGGTCCTGTGACTCGTCGGTGATCGGATCGAGGGTCTGCGCGTTTGCGACGTGGAACTCGACGTCGAGGCCGAGGCGGAGGGCGTTCTTCCTAGCGATCTCGATTGCCGTAGGCGCGATGTCGCAGGCGGTGACCTTCGCGCCGAGGTTCGCCCATGAGAAGGCCTGCATCGCGTCGGAAGCGCAGCACGTGTCCAGCAGGTCGAGACCGGCAACGTCGCCCGCCAACTCGACCACTTCGTCGTCCAGCAGCACCTCGTCCTTTTCGAGCCGCTCGAAGAAGTCGGGGCGCTCCTTGAGGTTGAACCGCATGTAGTCGGCCTGGTAGGCGTCCCACGCGGCCCGGCTGATGTTGAGGCGTTGTTGTCTGTTCATTTTGCAAAGCGGATGCGGGTGTTCTGGAGAGACACCCTCACCCTAGCCCTCTCCCACGACGGGAGAGGGGACTTTCACGGGCTGATATATTCGATGAATCTGTGAGACAGGACACTGGTGGACGGATGGATCAGTCGAGCTCTGCTTTGAGGTCATCGAGTCCAGCGTACTCGGTAAGGCCCACGCCGTCGCTGGCCTGCTGCAGCGCTTCGAGAGTCTCGGCATTTGGCACCTTCACGTCGAACGGCAAGCCACGGTGAAGAGTCACCTGCTTGTAAAACAGCGTTATCGCCTCGGTTGCAGACAATCCCAGTTCTGTGAAGAGTTCCTCGGCTTGATGTTTCAGATCCGGTTCTACACGGGCGCGGATCATTTCGGTCTTGGCCATTGAGTACCTCCCGTTTCATGGTTCTTAAGTGTACCACGAATGAGATACACTTCACCTCAGCTGCATGGCTCACCGGGTGCCGCAACGGCTGGTTGAACAGGTAGCCCTTCTTGTTGAACGGGAACGGAGTCCGGGTGGGTGTTGATCCCTATCTCTGCCGGGGAGGGGGTCTCGTTTGACCTGACATTTTATGCTGTCCACGATGTTTCTGTCGCGGGTGACGTAGAGTAATGGTAGATTGTATGTTCTTATTCGTCAAGTGCGGGACCGGGTGGGGGCAGGCTCATGCTTCGACATGCTCAGCGTGAACGAGGGAAGGGGTAGGCATTTGACCATCAATCCGCTTCTACGAATGAGAAAGGAGCCCCGTCACTGTCATTCTGAGCGCAGCGGAGCGGAGTCGAAGAATCTAAAGTGTCTGTCCCAACGTAAAGCTGACACGGAGAACTCTTGCCCAAGGTTGATTCTCGGTCACGATAGAAGCACGGCACTGGCTGTCCGGTCTTGCGGTGATGGATTTTAGATTCCTCGCTTCGCTCGGAATGACAGGGGGGTGCTCGGAATGACAGGGGGAGTGCTCGGAATGACAGAGGGGTGCTTGGAATGATTGGTAGATGGGGGCAGGGACGTAGCTGCAAAATCGTTGTGCCTACCCCTGTCAGGCATGAACGGGGGAGGGGGATGAACCGGCATCCGTTTGGTTCCGCTATATTGAAGGTGACCGAGCCCTAATGAAAGCAGCCGCGGCCGGGGAAGTCCCACGTGCCTTCGACGATGCCGTTTCGGACGGCTATGAAGCGGTCCCAGCGGTTGACCAGACCGTCGGAGTAGCCGGGTATCAGGGTGACCGTGTCGCCGACACCCAGCGACGTGCGACCGTCACTTTGGAGTACTAGGTGCTCGTCTGTGACCTCGGCGACCTCGACGCCGGGCATTCCCTCGACGGAGGGGCCGAACATGCCGTTTATCATGCAGAGGTGGCGGACGCCGATGTCGGTGACGGCCATGCCCGGGCGGGGAGTGCTGATTACGGTGGTCACGAGCCGAGCGGCGAACTTGAACTCGGACATGAACTCAAGCATCGTGTCCATGAGGGCGTAGGTGCCTCCCTCGACCTCGGTGACGCCGGGAATCTCGGTGGCCAGTTTATACGAAAAAGTCTCGCCGCTGGAGACCATCTCGACCTCGATTCCCTCGGCCTCGATGGCGTCCTTGACGGCGAGGCACATGCCGATGTGCCGGGTGCCGGACTCGGTATACTCCTCGACAGTAGGGGAGCCTTCCACGTGCTGGTGGCTCATGACGCCCATGAAGCGGACGTTGGGGAGGTCGTTGGTCAGCTTGGCGATGTCGACACCCTGTTGAGGATGGCGCACGCCGGCGCGACCCATCGACGTGTCCACCTCGACGAGGATGCCGATGTTGGTGTCGGTCGCCTCGGCCATGCGGGAGATGGCGCGTACGTTGTCGGGGTTGTCCACGCAGACCTTGATGTCGCCTCGACGGGCGAGTCCACAAAGACGCATGAGCTTATCGTCGGTGACGACCTGGTTGGGGATGAGTATGTCATCAATGCCGTTCTGGACCATCACCTCCGCTTCGGAGACCTTCGCGCAGCAGACGCCGCCGACGGTACCGCCGATGTCGATCTGCATCTGCGCGAGGAACGGGCTCTTGAGGTTCTTGGTGTGCGCGCGCATCTTGGTGGCGGTGTCGCGGTAGGTGTCGGCGGCGACCTGGAGGTTGCTCTCGTAGGCGTCCATGTCGACGATAAGACATGGGGTGTCGATCTGCTCGATGGGGGTCCCCGGTGACGGTGCGTAACGGTCCATTCGATATCCTCAAAGACGGTGGAGTGTGCGATAGTATACAACGGCGGGGTGGGGTGAGGGCATTCGGTAGAGTCCGGTGAGTGTTCAGAGTTGATGAGAGCAATACTCCCCGCCCCATTGGATACCCGCCCCGTATCGTGGTACGGGGTGACGTTCTTTCGCGGGTATGACGGTGTTGTACTTAGAGGGATAAATCGGCCTGCCTGTTGATCAAATTCATGTTGACTGAGTACCAGGCAACTGCATCGCACTGTTCAGGAGAGTAGTTCAAGCTGTGTTTCGTACGGTAGGGCACGAGAAGGCTGTGAAGGCGCTTACCCGCGCTATCGTCAATGAGGCGATTGCTCACGCCTACCTGATCGCCGGTCCGCCGCAGGTTGGGAAGATGACGCTGGCGATGGACATCGCGCGGGCGGTCAACTGCGTCGCCGACGAGCAGCCCAATATGTTCGGCGAGACGGAGCCGAAGCCCTGCGGCGCGTGCGGCCCCTGTGACCGGATCACGAGAGGACTGCACACGGACGTGCGGGTGGTGAGTTTGGGAGAGGACTCGCGGGGAAGGACGCAGACGCTCATCTCCATCGACCAAGTTCGTGATGTCCAGCGCGAGGCGAGCCTGAGGCCGTCCGAGGGCAAGTACCGCGTGTTCATAATCGATCGCGCCGAGTACCTCAGCCAGGGGGCGGCTACGGCGCTGCTCAAGACGCTGGAGGAGCCGCCGGACCAGGTGATATTCATTCTTGCTGCGTCCGACAGCGACCGGCTGCTTCCCACGATCTCGTCGCGGTGCCAGACGTACAAGCTGCGTCCCGTCCAGCAGTCGGTCATAGCGGAATACCTGAGGTCGGAGCACGGCGCCGAGGAGGAGGCCGCAGAGGAGATCGCTCGTCTCTCGGAGGGTCGGATAGGGTGGGCCATCAGCACCATCGGCGACCCTTCCGTGTTGGAGGAGATCGAGGAGAAGGTGACCACGGTCGAGTCGGTCGTGCGGGCGGGGTTGGAAGCGCGGTTCGACTACGCCGAAAAGCTGGCGCGGGCCTTCAGTCGCGACCGTGACGCCGTGAGGGACGAGCTTGCCGTTTGGCTGGAGTGGTGGAGGGATATGATGATCGTGAAGGTGGGTCTTCCGCGCTATGTGAAGCATCTTGCCAGACTGGATGCTTTCCAAGAGGGAGCGGCGAAGGTTAAGGTAGAGGAGGTCGCCAAGGCGGTCTCCGCTGTCGAGGAGACGGCGCGGCGGCTCGACCGGAACGCCAACGCGCGGCTGGCGCTCGACAACATGATGCTCGCGATGCCGCGCATCCGGTGACGGGGGTGTTGGGTTCTGGGTGCTGGATTCCCGCCTTCGCGGGAATGACGGTGTAGAGACGCGGGAATGACGGTGTAGAGGCACGGGAATGAAGGGGTTGCGGTGTATTCAATGCGGATTGGTGTAAGAAGATGATGGAAGGTCGTCGAAAACAAGGGGAGATTGTCGGGGTGCGCTTCACGCCCTCGGGGAAGGTGTATTTCTTCGCGCCGGGGAATGTGGTGGTGTCCGTGGGGGACAGGGTGGAGGTGGAGACCGACATCGGCTACCGGGAGGGAACGGTGGTCATTGCGCCCGACCAGGTGCGATACGCCGACCTGCGGGGTGGACTTGATCCGATAGTGCGGAAGGTGGAGTGAAGGGACGGAAGATAGCTGTTCGGAGCCCGGGCGAATCACCCTCATCCCCGTATCGAGCACGGGGCAGGCTCTAGCCCCCGTATCCTCTATCTCAAGTCGGGCTGACAGGGGTAGGCATTTGACCATCAGTCCGCTTCCACGAATGAGAAAGGAGCCCCGTCACTGTCATTCTGAGCGCAGCGCAGCGGAGTCGAAGAATCTAAGATGTCTGTCCCAACGTAAAGCTGACACGGAGAATTCTTACCCCCGTTTGATTCTCGGTCACGATACAAGCGTGGCTCTGGCCGTCCGGTCTTGCGGTGATGGATTTTAGATTCCTCGCTCCGCTCGGAATGACAGAGGGGTGCTCGGAATGACAGGGGGGTGCTCGGAATGACAGGCAGGCGGGGCCGGATCGTAGCTACAATCCCATTTTGCCTACCCCTGTCAGCCCACGACGGGAGAGGGGACTCTTACGGCGTGTGGCGGCTGCCGTAGCGGACGGCCTGGTCGACGATGTCGAGGCCGACGTTTTCGCTCCATGCGGCCAGAAGCTGCTGGGTCACGGGGCCGACCGTGCCGTCGCCCACGGGCTGCTTGTCGACGGTCGTTACCGGCACCATGCACCATGATGTGCTGGTGAAGAAGCACTCGTCGGCGTTGAGCACGTCGTAGGGCTGGATATCCTCTATTCGCGTATCGATACCGAGTTGGGACGTGAGACCCAGAACGATCTTTCGGGACACGCCCTGGAGGGCGGTGCGAGTGGTGGAAGTCCTTACTACTCCGTCGGTGACGATGAAGACGTTGTAGGACGATCCCTCGGTAATGTAACCGTCGCGGTCGCGGAGGATGGGAAGGGCTTCGGGGTCGAACTCGTTGGCCTCCAGCTCGGCGAGGTTGAAGTTCATGCGGCTGTAGTGCTTGATCTTGGGGTCGAGGGCCTCGGCGTGGTAGGACTGCGTCCGGGTTATCACGGCCTTCAGACCCTCGTAGGCTTCGTAGTAGCCGGCGAAGTCGAGGCCGGAGACGCGGATGCCCACCTGCGCCCCGTCGGCGGACCAGGCGCGGCGACCCTTTCCACGAGTCACGAAATGGTGGATGTGCAGGTCGCCGACGGCATCCAGCTTGTCGAGGTTGCGCTCGACGGCCTCTTCCGTCAGTTCTGCCATCTCCTCTTCCGTCAGACCCGGGTCGAGGCGGATGTAGTCGAGGGAGCGGTAGAGGCGTTGGATGTGGTCGGCGAGGTGGTAGATCCTGCCGTTGAAGGTCCGCGTGGCCTCGAAGGTCGCGTCGGCGACCATGAACCCCCGGTCGAGAGGATCGATGCGAATCTCCTCGCTGGGTACCCACTCCCCGTTCCAGTAGGCTGTGAAACTCATGCTCGTGCTCCCGTCCGGCTGGGAAGGTGATGTGCGGGACTGTATCTACAGTGTACGCCAGAGGCGGGGTCTCGAACAGTATATGAGCGATGTGTAACTGTTCAGAGTTGATGAGATGAACGTCCCTCACCGTGTGGATACCCGCCCCGTATCGGGGTACGGGGTGACGTTCCCGTGTCGTGGCACGGGACATGCCTTTCGCGGGTATGACGGTGCTGTGCGTGCGTCGAGGGATATCACGAAGTCTGAACAGTTACGTGTTTGTCTGATGGAGGATGTAAGGGCACTGTGGCTGGTCCGGTGCGATGTGATAGCTTTGCAAGCCTGATGGAGGCCATTGACCGGCGGCGGAGGCATGGATATGGAAAAGACGGAACTGTTCGTGTCGGGTGTGGGCGGGTATACGAAGTACCGCATACCCGCGCTTGTGGTAACCGTTCGAGGCACGGTGATGGCGTTCTGCGAGGCGCGTCGTCACACCGGGGCGGACGACGACGAGATCGATATTTTTGTGAGGCGCAGCACGGACGGCGGGAGGTCGTGGGAGGAGCGGCAGATGCTCGTGTCGGATGGGGACCGGACGTGCGGCAATCCTTGCCCGGTCGTCGACAATCGGACGGGTGCGGTCATCCTGACGTTCTGCAAGGACAACCAGGAGGTGTATGTCACGCGGAGCGAGGACGACGGGCTGACGTGGAGCGAGCCGGAGGAGATAACGGACAGCGTGAAGGACCCGTCGTGGCCGTACCTTGGGACGGGGCCGGGTCACGGGATCCAGCTTCGGAGCGGACGGTTGCTGATTCCCTGCTGGTCGGACGGCAGTCCGGGACCGGCGACGTGGCGGGAGCCGCCGCCTGTGTGGAACCAGGTACAGTCGTCGTTCGCCTTCTACAGCGACGACGGCGGGCGGACGTGGGAGCGTGGAGAGGAGATGACGAGGGACGCGTCGGACGAGTGCGAGGCGGTGGAACTGCTGGATGGCACGGTGTACATGAACATGCGAAGCAGGCATGGCATCAAGCGCCGCGCATACGCTCACAGCGAGGACGGCGGCGAGACGTGGACGGAGGTAGAGTATGACCCGAATTTGCCGGAGCCGTCCTGCCAAGCGGGCATCGTCCGACTCGACGAGGGGCGTGTGCTCTTGTCGCATCCGGCGAATACCGAGATACGGACGCATATGACGGTCAGGATGAGCTACGACGAGTGCCGCACGTGGCCGGTGTCGAAGGTGCTGCACAAGGGGTACGCGTCGTATTCCGACCTCGCGGTCGTCGACGGGCATATCCTGTGCTATTACGAGATTGGCCAGGGCGGGCGGATGATTCTCGCTCGGTTCGGGCCGGAGTGGTTGGAGGGGTAGGGGAGAGGTGTTGGGTTCTGGGTGCTAAGTGCTGGGGAAGGACCCTCACCCCCTGCCTACGCAGGGGCAGGCTCTAGCCCTCTCCCACGACGGGAGAGGGGATACGCGCTAGTCACCGAACAGGGCGGCGATGTTTCCGCCGAGGATGGCGTTCATGTCGTGTTGGGGGATGAAGTCGCAGTGGTCGCGGAGGTATGCGAGGCTTTGGCGGTAGGTGGCGTGGCGCTCGACGTTGGGGAGGTCGGAGCCCCAGCAGAGGCGGTTGGAGCCCAGGCGTTCGTAGTATTCCCGGATGACGGGTTGCAACTCGCGGTAGGGGTAGTCGAAGACGGCGCCCTGGAAGATGGGGAAGAGGAACTCGGAAATGACGTTGGGGGCGTCGATGGCGTCCCACGCGGCGTCGGGGACTTTCGTAATGCCGTCTTCCATGAACCGCGCGACGGTGAGGCCGTGCGTGAGGACGGAGGGGATATCGGGGTAGATGTTGAGCCAGCGGTTGAAGGCCGCGAGCTGGGATAGGTAGGCGTCCTGACCGCGCACCGCAGTCGTGACGTTCCAGAAGACGGGGATGCCGAGGGCTCGGACGCGGTCCCAGAACGGGAAGAACGCGGGGTCGTCGACGGGTGTGTCGCGGCGGTGCATCTCCAGCGAGCCGGTGTTGAACCAGAGGGCGTGGAGGCCGTACTCGTCGATGGCCATATCGAGTGAGCGTATCTCGGAGGGGTGGTCGGCTTTCCACTCGTCGACGAGGGCGAGGCCCCAGAAGCGATCGGGGTAGCGTCTGACGGCCTCGGCTATGTAGTCGTTCAGGCGGCCGTAGAGGTGTCCGCTCTGTATGACGGCGCGGTCGACTCCCGCGTAGTCCATCTGGGCGATGATGGATTCCGGCGTGGACTCGAGGTTTCGCATGGAGGGCGGGAGGTACTGCTTGAGGTAGTCAACGCCGCCGGATGTCCAGACGAACTTGCCGTGTCCACCGCTGCGGAAGTCGACATCGTACATGGCGTCCAGCGCGACGTCCTCGCCGTCGTAGAGGGTCTGGTGGGTTACTACGGCGTTGTCGGAGACGCGGTGCACGGGCTGGTGGTGTGTCATGATCGTGTGCTGGACGTATCGCAGGTGCTCGGCGGCGGACGGGTGCCCGGAGGGGCCGCCCATGGGAGGGAAGATGTGCGCGTGGGAGTCGACGATCATGGGGGTAGTCTATATGAGGTGGAGGTTGTTCGCTTTGCAGAATTGAGGCTTTTGCTTGACAGACGATTAGAGTTATGCGTATGCTTATATAAGACATAAGCATAACACATTTTTGAAAGGAGCAAAATAGTGAGAATCGGCGTCAATATCCCAAACGAACTTTACCGCAGGATGGAGCCTATCAAACACACCATTAACATTTCTCAGGTGTGTCGAGAGGCCATTGAGACCTACGTAGACGATTATGAGAGAGCCCAGGAACGTCTCGAATCCGATGACATGGATGGAGCCGTGGAACGACTATCAGGCGAAGATGAGGAGCTGTCGGTGGATTGGAAAGAGTTAGGCTGGACGGACGGGAAAATATGGGTAGAAGGGGTGAGCAGAGAGTATTTTGACCATATTTTCCACAGAGTAGATGTGCTGAAAAGACAAGGACGTCCAACTTGGATTGCCGTGGAATATCCGCCACCAGTCAAGGGGGCCAACGACTTCCACCGGCGGGTGGGGGAACATGACAAGTACTTCGAACACATCATCACCCTCAATCCCGAGGCCGACCCACACAAGGATGCACAAGAAGAGTACTGTCGTGCCTGGCTGACATACGTTTGTGCTGTCGATGAAAAGATTCGGCAACTGCGTGAAGAGCGGTACGCGGCTAAGCGTAAATCGTCTTCTGCGCGGGTGGAACCAGAGGTGCCCGAACAACTCATGCCTTGAGTCATAGTCTTAGGTAAATTTCCAAGGAATGACTATTCGTGCTAATTTCGCCGTAATCTCAATAACTGACCTCACTGGATTCCGGCTCCGTATCGGAGTAGGGGACAGGCTCTAGCGGGAATCACTAATGCAGCCTCGCGGCCTGCACAACGAGCAATGAAAGTGATAGGTCGTTCACTGTCGGCACTCGGTCTATGGCAGTACACGAAGATGGATTCCTGCCTTCGCAGGAATGACGGAGTGGGGGATGTCGTTCACTTTCGGCACGTGGTCTGTGGCATTACCCAAAAAATGGATTCCTGCCTTCGCAGGCATGACGGAGTGGGGGATGTCGTTCACTATCGGCACGTGGTCTGTGGCATTACCCAAAAAATGGATTCCCGCCTTCGCGGGAATGACGGTATGGGGATTGTCGTTCACTTTCGTGCCAATGTCATCGTTTTCTTGGTGACTGGACTCTCTGGATTCCGGCCCCGTATCGGAGTACGGGGCAAGCTCTTCGCCGGAATGACGATGGGCGGGCGCTGTGTCATGTTGTTCACTGCTTAGCCGGAATGAATCGGCAATAGATTGAGGCTTTGTCGCGGTATCCAGGAATGCGGCGTGGTCATTTCGGCTTCACATGGGCGGGGCGAGATCTATGTCGAGAACCTGCTCGCACCAGTAGGCGGTGGAGAGGAGGGTTGACTCGTCGAGGGGGGCGGAGGCCAGCTGGATGCCGAGGGGGAGGCCGTCGCTGCTGAGGCCGGAGGGTATGGAGATGGCGGGGAAGCCTACTGTGGTCCATAGCCACTGGCAATGTGGGTTGCCGGTGCTTGACGTGTCGGGCGCGGGTCCGAGGGTGGAGGGTGTGAGGATGGCGTCGTAGGGTTCGATGGCCTGCGAGAGCTCGCGGTGGAGGTCACGACGGAGGGCCTGGGCCTGGATGTACTCCGTGGCGGGAATGGCAATGCCGGTCTCGACCACGCCTCGCGTTGAGGGCATGTACTTGTCGGCGTGGGCCGCGAAGTCCTCCCTGTGGGAGTCTGCGGCTTCCGAGTTCTGCACGACGTTGTGAGCCGCGCGCCCGTCGTGCAGGTCGATGGGGATGCGCACCTCCTCGACGAACGCGCCTTCCTGCATGAGCTTAGCGACTACGTGGTCGACGTGGTCCTGCATTTCCGGCTCGGCCTCTTCGACGAAGTACTGGTGCATGTAGCCGATCTTGGGGGGTCTCACGTCTTTCAGGGAGGCTGTGTAGTCGGCAGCGGGCGTGGAGAGGGAGATGTCGTCGTTGGGATCGTGCTGGGCGAGAATGCCGAGGACGATGGCGGCGTCCTCGACGGTGCGGGTGAACCAGCCCATGGTATCGAGAGACCACGCGACGGGCATGACGCCGTAGCGGCTGACGAGTCCGAGAGTGGGCTTGATGCCGACGACGCCGGTGTATGCGGCAGGGCGCAGGACGGAGCCGGCGGTCTGAGAGCCGAGGGCCATCGGGAACATCCGCGCGGCGGCGCCTGCTGCGGAGCCGCTGCTCGACCCACCGGGGGTGCGGTCGAAGTCCCAGGGGTTCTTCGTCGGCGGAGGCTCGAACATGGCGAACTCGGTCGTGACGGTCTTGCCGAGCATGATGCCGCCCGCCTGCTTGAGCAGGGCGACGGCGGTGGAGTCGTAGTCGGGCACGAAGCCCGCGTAGACCTTGGAGCACCCGGTCGTCTCGACGCCCTCGGTGTAGTAGATGTCCTTGACGCCGAAGGGGATGCCGTGCAGGGGGCCTGAGGGACCGCTCTCGGCGAGTTGGCGTGCGCTCTCGGCGGCGGCGGAACGGGCGGCGTCCTCATCGATGGTTTCCCAGACGTTGAGCTGAGGATCGAGGGCGCTGCTGCGCTCAAGGAGCGAGTCGATCAGGTCAACGGGAGAGAGGCTTCCTCGCCGTATTTCGGCTGCGGCCTGGGCGATGGTCAGTTCGTAGGGTTCGGGCATGGAGGGTCTCCGGGTTTTGGGTTTTGGGTTCTGGGTGCTGGGTGCTAGGGGGACCGGTATCATTGAAATGACGGGTAGTAATAGGGGGCCAGAATTTCGTTCCACAACCACAGGGCGGGTTTGAAACCCGGCCCTACCCAGTCCTTGCCTCGTTACTCCTCAATTCTATGATGTTGAACCACCAGTGCGATGTCAACATAGTTTTGATATTGCAATTCACCCTCACCCCCGCATCGAGTGCGGGGCAGGCTCCAGCCCGTTTCCACGAATGAGAAAAGGGTCCTCACTGTCATTCTGAGCACAGCGGAGCAGAGTCGAAGAATCTAAAATGTCTGTCACAACGTAAAGCTGACACGGAGAATTCTCGCCCCGGTTTGATTCTCGGTCACGATACAAGCGTGGCTCTGGCGGTCTGGTCTTGCGGTTATGGATTTTAGATTCCTCGCTCCGCTCGGAATGACAGAGAGGCAGGGGGCAGATCGTAGGGTTCGGGCATGGTGCGGGCTCCGGGTTCCTCGTCGTCGATTGTCGTAAGGCAACGTCCGGGGATGGATTCCCGCCCCGTATCGTGGTACGGGGTGACGTTCTTTCGCGGGAATGACGGTGTGGGGGTATTGCGGCCTATTTTCGTAGCAATTCATAGAGGAGTGTTTTGAGAGAGTTTCTGAGTCCCTGAGGGAGTTGTTGCTTATGTCGAGTTTCGGGGTATCGGGAGTTGCACTTCCTCGTTTCGGGCGGCGGACATGAATGCGGCCATGAGTATTTCGACGGGTTGTGCGGCCTCGTGGGCGGTGATCAGGGGGCGACCGCCGTTTTCGATGCAGTCTACGAAGGCGGCGATGTCGTCGATCATGACGTCGCGGCCGCCGTCGAGGCGACGCCAGCGGTTTCGTGGCATCATCGGGACACGCTCGTCGGTGGAGCCCCACATCCTCATGGGGTCGAACGGGTCTCGGTCGGGCTGAACGAAGCTGGGGTCGGTGTTATAGACCTCGACGCGGGGGCTGTTGGCGTCGAAGGTGGCGGTCGCCCTGTCACCGACGAGGACGATGCGCTGGACTCCGCCGCCCGGGTGGCTCATGTAGCCGAACCGACCGGCGATGATCGACGCTGATATTCCGCCCTCGAGCCGCATGGATATCGCGCCGAAGTCCTCCGTGTCGTTCTCAATGTGCTCTGCGAAGAAGTAGTTGCCGGTGAGGGCTGCGACGGACTCTGCCCTGAGTCCTGTGAGCAAGTGGATGACGGTGAGCGGATAGACGCCTACGTCGAACATTTCGCGCTTGGACTCGGGGAACGTGAAGTCGGTGTGGCGCTCCTTCTCCCTGCGGGTGACGTCCTTGGGCGCACTTCCCGGCGGTCCCTTGGCGAAGAGCTCCTCGCAATGGATGGCGCGGAGGGTGCCTAACACGCCGCTGTCGATGGCGTGCTTGGCGCGTTGGACCCAGCCGGAGTGGACGGAAGAGTACATCTGGTTCACGACGCCGGTCTTGTCCATGGCCTCAACGATGGCGTCGGCGGCCTCTACGCTGCCGCACAGGGGCTTGTCGAGGTAGACGTGCTTGCCGGCCTCGGCGCACTTGACGGCTACGACGCCGCGTCGCTCGATGCGGGCGCACATGCTGACGATCTGCACGTCGGGCATGGCCAGGGCCTCGTCGAGGTCGCGGATGTACGGGATGCCGTGGTCGTCGGCCAGCTCCTGGTTGAGGTCGTGTCGCATTTGAGGCGCGTCGGTCTCGTCGGCGACGGCAACAAGGCGGCAGCGCGGGTGCTTGGTGAAGATGGCGGCGTGGCTCTCCTGGTGGGAGCGCTTGCCGCCTATGAGGAGGACGCCTAGTTTGGACACGGGACGGCCTTTCTAGTTCCGCTTCCAGAGGGACTGACAGTACCCAGCACCGCCTCCCATCTGGATTCCCGCTTTCGCGAGAATGACGGTTGGGGACGCGGGAATGACGGTTGTGTTAGATGGCCGCATGGGAGGACTCCTCATGCTTCGTGGTACAACACGCCGCGACTTCCGAGGAGCATGAGGTCGATGCTCGCGCCGGTTGCCTGCGGGGACGATGAGACGACTATGAGCGCGCCCTGACCGTCGGGCCACTTGAGAAGGTCGGTAACGGAGACGCCCGTTGGGTCACTCCGCGTCGAGCGGTTGGCGCACGGTTTGCCGAACCAGCCTTCGGACATGACGGCAAGGCGGTTGGAGGTGATCGACGTGAGGCCGGAAAGGGGGGAGTGCGCGACGAACCTGGCGAAGCGCGGCGCGCCGAGGCTGCCGTCGTCGATTGCGCGTCGGACGGCGTTGTCGAGGTCTTCCAAGTGGTCGGTGTGGGTTGTCAATTGAGGATACTTTCCCGCAGATGGAGACTTTCGCGTTACCTGCCGAAATAGAGAATTGGTATCAGCCCTACCAAACCGAGACCCCACCCCTCTGGATACCGGCCTTCGCCGGTATGACGGGTGAGCGTTCAGTCTTGGTGAGGGGATCAACCCTCACGCTAGCCCTCTCCCACGAACGGGAGAGGGGACTGGATTCCCGCCTACGCGGGAATGACAGTAGTTGGGTATCTGGCGTTCTCACCGAGTCTGAACACTTACTTTGACGGTTATTCGAATGTCTTCAGGCGCCGGGTCTGGTCGGTGCAGGGAAACAGTGTGCCACATGGCAGGGCCGATTGCTACGGGGAGACGAACTCCATGGAGGTGAGCGGGACGAACTGGCTTCCCGGTGCGATGCCCCCTATGAGAAGGACCCTTCCGTCGGGCAGGAGGGTGGCGGAGTGGTTTGTGCGGGGCTCGGCGAGTTCGGGACCGGGCGACCACGAGTTTGTTGACGGGTCGAATATCTCAGTCGTGGAGTAGATGCTGGAATCGATCTGCACGGGATGCACCCCACCCGCTGCGAGCACTCTTCCGTCGGGAAGGAGTGTCAGCGAGTGTCCGGCACTAGGCTGGGACAGGTCATCGGTCGGCGTCCACGTTCCGGTTTCAGGATCGAATATTTCGACATTGCCGGTGGTGGAACTGAAGTCGGAGCGCCGGTCGCCGGTGACTAGCACTTTTCCATCGGAGAGCAGGACAGCCTTCGGCCGTCCGCGCTCAACGCCCATGTCCCCAGCGGGCGTCCAGGTGTCCGCGTCCGGGTCGAATATTTCGGCACGAGCGGATTCGGTACCGTCGCTCAAGGTCCCTCCCACGACGAGCACCCTGCCGTCCGACAAGAGGACGGCAGCCTGATTGAGTATGGGTTGGTCCATGGGGTCGGCTTCAATCCATCCGCCCGAATCCGGGTCGAATATGTCAGTCGCACCAAGGAACTCCGTCGCGCCACCGCCTTGAGAGCCGAAAAAGTCAACCTGAAATCCACCAAACACGAGTACGCGACCGTCGTCGAGGAGCACCGCGTCAGGCCCCATGCGACGTGTGGGAGGGTCTTGTATGGGGGTCCAGGAGTCGGAGCTTGGATCGAAGACTTCGTTCTCGATCACGGATTCGGTCCACATTTCGTCTACACTGAGCCCGAGCCTCAATATCCTGCCATCGGCCAGCTTGACGGATGAATGGTAGGAGATCCATTTCAGTTGCAGGTGGTCCTGCAAGTCCGGGCCGGACTCTTCAAGCAGCCAGGCGCCAGTCTCAAGATCGTAGGTCTGCGCCAGGGGTAGTGGGAGAATCTGGCCTTGGCCGTTGTATATAGTTACCGCGAACCCGTCCGTCAAGAAGATACGTCCGCCGTCCAGCCAAAATGCCTTATGATCAAAGCGAGGCAGGGCAAGCTCGGGCGTGGTTATCTGAACCGGTTTTCCATAGTCGAAGAACCGCGCAGTCAGACTTACGTTGGCGTTCGTGATGCTGAAGTCCAAGCCGGGAACGCCGTCTTCGCCGAATTCGACGAAGCCGCTCGCCTCGACCTTGTGGAGCAAGTTGTCCTCCGCGCCGATCCAGTAGACGACATCGAGGTCGCCGGTTGCGCCTCCGATCTCCACGCCCAGCCGCTTCGCCGAGACGATGAGCGTGTCCGTGCCGTCGAGGGTCTCGTTTCCGACGAGAGAGAGATCGGTGACGTCGCTCGCGTTCGTCCCCAGGAATACGCTTGGTCCTGCGAAGAACGGCGAGTCGCCGGGGAGTCGTTCCCACTTGTCGGTCGTTGTGTCGAGGATGTAGTTCGTTCCGCTCGATGTAATGAGTTTCGATTCGACAATCTGGAAGGGGATGGTGATGGTGAGGTCGGCTGAACTGAAGCCAATGGCGTGCAGGTCGGCCTGATACTTGACCGGGACCTCTATCTGCAGGCCGCCGGTCCTGACATCAAGGAGGATGTCGATCTCCAGCGCAAAGGTGACGACCTCGGACATGGCGTTGCGTGCGGTGTCGATGATGGCGCGCGCGGGGCCGGACGTGAGAGTCGGAGAAGGCGTAGATGGCGTGGCAGTTGGGTCACTGACCGTCTGAGGTACCGGTGTTGGTGTAGCCGTAGGGATGGGAGTGGCAGTCGGTGTCGGTACGGGAGTGGCTGTAGGTGTGGGCGTGGGAGTGGCCGTCGGTGTGTTCGTGGGCGTAGGGGATGGCGTGGGTTCGGGGTCGTCGCCGCACGCGAGAAAGAGAGCCGTGAACATGAGCGCGCAGGCGAGGATGGTGATTTTCATGGGGCGAAGGACTGGCATGATAGTTGCTATTGAAGCATAGGCGGGGCCGGGTCGCAAAGTGGGGGTGAAACGCTGCTTTCAAGTGACTGCTCAGAACGAGGGGATTCACCGCAGAGAACACAGAGAGCGCAGAGGGAGGAGATGGATTCCCGTGTGCGCGGGAATGACGGTCGGGGTTGGAGGGTTCACCGCAGAGGGAGGAGAGGGCGCGGAGGGGAAGAAGTAGTGCGTATGGGGTGAGTTTTTGAAGGCGATGATTTTAGATTCCTCACTCCGCTCCGCTACGTTCGGAATGACAGTGATGGCTGCGCTGCGTTCGGAATGACAGTGATGGGGCTATGACTCGCAAGTATGAAATACCAAATGCCTACCCCTGTCAGCCCACGACGGGAGAGGGGATAAGAGGGCTTTCGACAAGCTCAGGCTAAACGGCACAGAACGAGGGGATTCACCGCAGAGAACACAGAGAGCGCAGAGGGAGGAGAAAGGGAGGATTGAGAGGCAGTTACTGACACCCCGGCACGGCCCAGCGTACGGGGCGTAACGCTGCTCAGGACGAAGGGGATTCACCGCAGAGGGCACAGAGAGCGCAGAGGGGGAAGATGGATTCCCGCCCCGTATCGGGGTACGGGGCAGGCCGTGCGCGGGAATGACGGTCGGGGTTGGAGGGTTCACCGCAGAGGGAGGAGAGGGCGCGGAGGGGAAGAAGTAGTGCGTATGGGATGAGTTTTTGAAGGCGATGATTTTAGATTCCTCACTCCGCTGCGCTGCGTTCGGAATGACAGTTATGGAGCTATGACTCGCAAGTTATGAAATACCAAATGCCTACCCTGTCAGCCCACGACGGGAGAGGGAATAAGAGGGCCTTCGACAAGCTCAGGCTAAACGGCACAGAACGAGGGGATTCACCGCAGAGAACACAGAGAGCGCAGAGGGGGAAGAAGGGATAGGCTGGGAGGCAGTTGCTTCCACTTGTACGGGCCCGGCGCGGGGTGAAACGCTGCTTTCAAGTGACTGCTCAGAACGAGGGGATTCACCGCAGAGAACACAGAGAGCGCAGAGGGAGGAGAAAGGGAGGATTGAGAGGCAGTTACTGACACCCCGGCACCGCCCAGCGTACGGGGCGTAACGCTGCTCAGGACGAAGGGGATTCACCGCAGAGAACACAGAGAGCGCAGAGGGGGAAGAAGGGATAGGCTGGGAGGCAGTTGCTTCCACTTGTACGGGCCCGGCGCGGGGTGTAACGCTGCTTTCAAGTAACTGCTCAGGGCGAAGGGGATTCACCACAGAGGGCACAGAGTGAGGAAAAGTTAGTCTGGGAGACGGCTACTTCCACCTACGTGGCCCCTTGCGACCAGTGCTTGCCGAAAGACGCGCGGGGAACATTGCTATTCAGGCCGAACGGGACCGGCGACCTTATTGCGACATTGGAAAGGCGCCATAGCTATGGAAATGGCGTGGGGTGCGTCCTTGCTGTATATTGGGCCGGAGTGCGAGATTTCCACTCGCATCCATCACTTCATACAGATCAGGACACTCCTCATGGAACTCATTGCGGACTTGCAGACTTCGGCTCGGCACGCCCAGGCGGGCAACTTCTCGCCGGATGGCGGGGAGCTCGTCACCATGGGGCAGGACCCGGAGGTGAAGGTGTGGACGGTGGCGGGGTTCGAGTTGGCGCGGTCGATGGCTGGACATGGGAAGAGCGTCAACTGCGCGGCGTTCGCATCTGACGGAGCGATACTGGTGACGGGGTCGACGGACAGGACAGTGTGCGTCTGGGATTTTTGTGAGGGGGCGCTGCTTCGCACTCACAAGGGCCACACGAACACGGTGGCGGCGGTCAAGGTGTCATCCGACGGTAAATGGGCGGCGTCGGCGTCGTATGACGGCACGGTGCGGCTGTGGCCGTTGCAGGGCGACAGTAATGCGGTGGTGCTCAAGGGACACAAGAAGAACGTGATTTCCGTGGAGTTCGTCGACGGGGGGACGATACTGGCCTCGGCGGGAATCGGGGGAGAAATTCTGCTGTGGGACGTCGAGAGCGGTGAGGCGATCGGGGCGCTGGAGGGTCATACGACAGCGGCAGGGTCGTTGCAGCTTGACCCGGACGGTGAACGGCTGTGGTCGCTCGGCTACGACGGGAGGATACTGGTGCATTCGCTGGCCGACCGGTCGGTTGAGCGGGAGATCGAGGTTGCCGAGGAGCGTCCCTTTATGATGTGTCTGTCGTCCGACGGCGGGCGACTGGGCATGACGTACTCCGGCGGAGCGGCGGTGTACTCCACTGAGTCGTACGAGCGCATCGGAGCGGCGACGACGAAGGTCAAGGGGATGTACGGTGTCGCGTTCTCGCCGGACGGCAGCTTGCTTGCTGCGGCGTCTGCAGACGGGAAGACCCGCGTATGGCGAGTTGACGGGTAGGGCGTTCGAGCCGGCCTGCCTAACATCGTCCTGGGCCAGCCGTTTTTAAGAGTAGGGGGATGTCTAATACCAATTAGGTGTGACTAGGCCGTATTCTCGACTTATCGGACTTTCTGGATTCCGGCCTTCGCCGGAATGACGGGTGAGACTTGGCCGTGCACGGCCAAGTCACGGTGTAGTCAAAACGAATTGGTATGGGAACGTTGGCGAGAGTGTGGTCGTTTCCGCATTTCAGGAGAGCCGATTGAATTCACCTACTCTGCGTGTCGCAGCCTTGTGGTTGCTGGGGGCTTTTGCGCTCGCATTAGCAGCGTGCGGTCCAGACCCCGATCCCTCACCTGTTCCGACGGCTACGAGTACGGCGACGCTGCCGACCGTTACGCCGGAGCCACCGCCGACCACGATTGTCGCGCCCCGGCCCCGCCCCGCGACCGCGACGACCACGCAGGCGGTCATCCCGACTGTCGAGCGAGAAGCAATACCTCAGAACCCGGAAGTCGAGCGGTTGGGCGCGGCTGCCATGGAGACGCTGGAATATCTGACCAACGAGCTCAGCCCGCGATCGAGTGGCACGGAAGAGGAGGTGGCGGCGGCGGAGTACCTGCGGGACGAATTCGCCGCGTTGGGGTACGAGGCGTCGCTGCAGCCGTTCAAGGTGCAATCGATCTCGCCCTTCGGCCGGCTGCTGAGCATCGTCGAGCCGGGGACGTTGGATATCAGGGCGTTCCCGATGTGGATGACCGCGGTTGGGAAGGTGACGGCGGAAGTTGTGGTGGTGGGCAAGGCACGGCAGGACGACATTCCAAGCGAGGGCCTTGACGGCAAGATCGCGCTGATCGAGCGGGGCGAGATCACGTTCGACGCGAAGGTATCGGAGGTCGTCAAGGCCGGCGCAGTGGGCGCGATCATCTACAACAATGAACCGGACCTGTTCGTGGGGGCGCTTTCGGAAGAGACGGTACCTGCACTGGCGATCTCGCAGGAGGACGGGGGGATGCTCAGGGGGATGTTGGAGGACGGTCCCGTGACGGCGGCGATCAGTCTTGAATACACCGAGGAGTCTCAGAACGTAATCGCCGACAAGCCGGGTACTGCGGACGACGGGCGGGTCGTCGTGCTCGGCGGGCACTACGACACGGTGCCGGAAGTTCCGGGCGCGAACGACAACGGCTCCGGCATCGCGACACTGCTGACGATCGCTGAGGAGATAGCGGACAGGGAATACCCGTTCACGGTGCGGTTCATCGCGTTCGGGGCGGAGGAGTTGGGGCTGCACGGCAGCGAATACTACGTCGGGCAACTCTCGGAGGACGAGATCGACTCGACGGTGGCCATGCTGAATTTCGACGCGCTGGGATCGGGGCCGCAGACTGCGACGCTTGGAACGTCGAGCCTTCAGCGAATGGTGGAAATGCACGCCGAGGAGCAGGGAGTAGACATCAGGATACGCTACACCATGGACTGGGGCAGCAGCGATCATGCCGCCTTTCACGAGGCTGGCATCGACCACATCTTCTTCCTGGGCGAGGACTTTTCGCGCATTCACACGCCGGACGACAAGCTGGAGTTCGTCGAGACGGAGCTACTTGGGAGTGCGGCGTTCCTGGGAATGGCGCTGCTGGATATGCTGGCGGCGGAGGAGTAATTGTTCAGAGTTGATGAGGCGAACATCCCTTACCCCTGTGGATACCCGCCCCGTATCGGGATACGGGGTGACGTTCTTTCGCGGGTATGACGGTGGTTATGCAAAGGTCTCCCCCGTATCGGGGTACGGGGCAGGCTTTTCGTGGGAATGACGGTGGCTGTGTGTGTTTCGTGCTCTCACGAAGTCTGAACAGTTACGCCATGCGGCATGGGGATGCCTCAGCGGTGCCGCGAATCTGATGGACATGCTGGTGGCGGAGGAAAGGTAGCGGGGGCTAGGGTTGGAGGGGTTCCAGCGACGTTGCGATTTCCGCGACCATTTCCTGCGTGTGATTACAGTAGGGTGATGTGCTGATCGTCAAGTTGAACCACACTCCCTGGGACTGGAAGTAGACGTCGGTGTACTCGTTGCGGGGCTGGGCCGAAAACTCCTGGGCGTAGATAGTGACGCCGTCGATTTCCACCGTGCCCCACTTCGCGGTGGCCCTGATCGTCTGACCGGACTCATCCGTGGTCGTGTACGACGTCTCGTCACCGCGCTGGGCCCGCTCCACAACGTTGGGGAACTGCCGGCGGAGACCTGCCTGGTTCAGGCGGAATACACAGTAGCCGTCCAACACTCGGACGTAGGAGAGGCGAGCAGTCCTGGGTCCCAATGCCTCCTGTCGGGCCTGCAACTGCCCGAACATTTCATAGCCGTCCGGGAGTTCGCCCGGCACGTACACGGGGCCGAAGCCCGTTCCCAGCTCATCGAGGACAGCTTGCGGGTATGGTCCTTGCTCGGCACCGGTGAGCTCTTCGGGGACGAGTGAGGCCGCCATCGCCACGAGGTCGTCGACTGTCACCGATCCGAAGACGTTGAATTCAACAGTGCCATGACCGATGTCCATGATGAGGGAACGGGCGTCATTCGGGTCGAACGCGGGGGCGCTTCCGCCCGCGGGCTGGCCCCTTCCGGCGGTTACGTATGCTATGCGGTCGCCGATCTGTATCGCCCTGTACATTGCCGGATTCAGCTTCCGAACCGCGCACAGCCCCTGCTCCATTGTTATTCGATCATGTGAGCTTCGGAATGCGCGAACCATGGTTTGCGGAACCATTTGATCTCGAATGGCCTGCTCCATGCCGTCCGGCAGCTTGGTCGGGGCGAGCCATGGGCCGGCAGGTTCTTTGGGGGCATTTGAGGGATGGGTGCACCACTGGTGAGTACCCGGAAGCGGTACGTCGAATAGGTCTTCGAGCGCCCCCGTCGTGAACTGGATGAAGCCGTTTTCGCTGACCCAGGAGTCGGGGGTGGTCGGCGCAGGAGTGGCGCCGGTAGTGACCGGTGTCGGAGCACGCTGATGCGACGGCACATACGGCTGTAAGGATTCGGCCATCTTGATGAGTTCATCCAGCACGGACAGGTCGGTGGCAGGATGACCTACCAATTCATACCAGCGACCATCGTATTGGAACACGAGGGTAACGTCGGACGAGGAGGTTCCCCGGAAGACGTAGCCCGTGGTGCCGCCGACGTCTACTTGATCACGGTATTGTGTCGGATGAGAGCTTGTACTTAGGGTGACTCTTTCCAGCCGTTTCCCATCCTTCAGATATGATGGCAGGACGAACTCCAGGGTTATGCTGTTGCCGTCCGAGTCTTGGGATCTCCACAGGCTTTCAAGACCAAAATCTCCAGGCAAGTAGATGGATATGTGAATCTCGTCGCTCTGTCCATCGACAAATTCATTGAGGTCAGAAAGAGCGGTGTTCCTAAAGCCGTGCCGGGTGATGCCGGAGACGGCCAGCCAGTCTATCGGATCGCCTTCGCCGAACCGTTTGACGGACTTGGCAACCTTAACGAGTTCATTCAAATCGATGGTGTCATTCGGCGCGCCGAAGACGGATATCCAAAGCCAACGACCGTCTACTTGAAAGTGAAACCCCGGCGACTCTAGCTCGGGGTCCTGCCAGATCTTTAGTCCTCCTACAGTCGATTCTTCAAACTCGGGATTGAAAGCCGACACTTCTCCGAAGTCGGGATTCAGCCTAGTAGGATCCCAACCCTCCGGGAACTGAAGAATTGAAAACTCGCCTATGGCCGTTCGATCTATGCCCCTGAGTCCGTCGCTGTATGTCAATGAAGCCTCGTGCTCAACCCACACGACCAAGCGGCGCAGCTCATTTATGTTCACTTCCGCCTGAGTGAGTTGGTACCCGTCAGGAACGTATGTCGGAACGTAGACGGAGCCGAGTGTCTCTCGTATGTGATCGAGGTCTCTTGGGTAGTCGGGTACATATAGTGGAGGCGTGTTGGCGCTGGCTTGCGGGATTGGTGGAATCGGAGTCGGTGATGCTGTCGGCGCGGTAGGCGTCGGCGTCACGGGAGCTGCCGGGATCTTGTTGTGGCCGTTCGAGAGGACGAGGACTGCCAGTCCGAATCCGAGGGCGGCGAAGGTTGCAGCTATGAAGAGGACTCCCACAGCAGTCCAGGCGCGAGAGAAGCCGAGGGACAGTAGTCCGGGCCTTGGGGCGGACATGCGGGTTGCGGACGTGCGCGCGGCGCGTTCGATCTTGGGCCACAGGTCGTGTCCGTCGGGAACGGCGAACTGGGCGAGGTCGGTCAGCCGTTCGGGGGTTAGGTATTGGTTTGTTGGGTGAGTATTCATTTCGTCCTTCTCCACATCATCACTCGCCGCTCATGGTTGCCCGGAGCAGCTTCTTCAGCCGCGCTCTCGCGTCGTGGAGGTGACGCTTGACGGTGCCTCGCGTGCGCCCGGTCCGCTCGACCATTTCGGACTCGGACAGGTCGAGGAAGTACCGCATGACAACCGCGCCACGTTGCGATGGAGTCAACTGGGCCAGGGCGTCGCGGACGGCCCTTCGCTCGTCGTTCAGAACTGCGGCGGCCTCGGGGTCGGGCGAATCGCCGGGTCTGCGAGTGGTCTCCACATTCTCCAATGTTGTCGTCCGGTCGCGGCGCTGGACGGTTTTGATGGCGTCGTTTACAACGATCCGGTAGAACCACGGGCCGAACTGCTTTGGGTCATACCTGTCGGCGCGCTCGAAGACTCGAAGGAATGCGGCGCTCACGACATCTTCGGCGAGGGCGAGATCGTGCGTGACGAGATAGGCGGCGCGCAGGGCTTTGGTCTGGTACCGGTCGACCAGAGTGCCGAGGGCGGCTATATCGCCCTGCCTCATCCGTTCCATCTGTCGTTGGTCGTTCATGTTTCCGGCCCTCGCACTCCTGGGAGCCTTCACACTTAAGAGCCGCGAAGCGGCCTTAAGGTTGAGAACGATTTTCCGTGCGTGGTCGTATGGTAGAGTAAGGCTAAGGGACTGTGCAGGAAGGATGAAGATTCACCGCAGAGAACGCAGAGAGCGCAGAGGTGAGGAGAAAGGACGAGCTCGGAGGTAGTTACTTCCACATGCTCGGCCCCGGCGCGGGGCGTGATGCTGCCCAGGGTGAACGGATTTTCTTTGGCCATCTTTTAGGGCGTGTTGACATTTCCCGTCATTCCCGCGGAAGCGGGAATGACCATGGCCTTGTGAAGACCACGTTATAGGGGATGAAAATGCGGTTGGCTCCCGGGACGGGCAACCACAAGGGTTGCCCCTACGAGGGGTTTGTGGTGGTCTGTTTTCAGAGGAAACTCACATGCAGCCTTGTGGCCTGCGCACCGAAGAATGGAAATGGGCCCGGGTTCCTCTATCGTCGATTGTCGCAAGGCAATGTCCGGGGATGGATTCCCGCTTTCGCGGGAATGACGGTGTGTGGGTAAAACGTCCTGCAACGGAGGATGAGTATTTATGTTTGAGTCTTTGACGGAAAAGCTGAACGGGGTCTTCAACCAGCTGGGGAACCAGGGGCGGCTGACGGAGCGCGACGTGGACGCGGCGCTGCGGGAGATTCGCATGGCGCTGTTGGAAGCGGACGTGAACTTCCGGGTAGCGCGGTCGTTTGTGGGGAAGATACGCGAACGGGCGCTGTCGGAAGACGTGCTCCAGAGCCTGAGTCCGGGGCAGCAGGTCGTGAAGATCACGAACGAGGAACTTACGGGCATCCTCGACGGGGGTGATAACAAGGTCGTGCCGGGTGCGACGGCGCCGTCGGTGATCCTGATGATCGGGCTGAACGGGTCGGGCAAGACGACGACATCGGCCAAGCTTGCGCGACATCTGAAGCAGTCGGGACAGCTACCTGTGTTGGTTGCGGCCGACCTGTACCGTCCGGCGGCAATCGAGCAACTCCAGACGCTGGGCAGGCGGATCGACGTGGAGGTCTACGAGGAGGGGACGTCGAGACCCACGGCAAAGGTTGCGAAAGAGGGCGTCCGACGAGCAGCGGACGTGGGCGCGACGTGGGCGATTGTGGACACGGCGGGGCGTACGCAGGTCGACGACGAGTTGATGTCGGAACTTGAGGATGTCAAGGAGGCCGTTTCGCCGGTCGAGACGCTGCTGGTCGTGGACGCCATGACGGGGCAGGACGCGGTGAACGCGGCTAAGGAGTTCCACGAGCGGGTTGGTGTGACGGGTCTGGTGCTCTCCAAGCTCGACGGCGATGCGAGAGGCGGCGCGGCGCTCTCAATCGTGTCGGTCACCGGCGTGCCGATCAAGTTCATCGCTACGGGCGAGGGCGTCGACGCGCTGGAGGAGTTTCACCCGGACAGGCTGGCGTCGCGGATTCTCGGCATGGGCGACATGCTGACGCTCATCGAGAAGACGCAGGCGGCGTATGACGAGGAGGAAGCGGCGGCGCTCGAAAAGAAGATGCGGCAGGCTACGTTCGACCTGAACGACTTCCTCGACCAGCTTGAGCAGGTGCGGAACATGGGAGGCATCGGTCAGGTACTCGAAATGCTGCCGGGAATGCCGGGACTGAAGGGGAAGATGCCGTCAGAGGACCTGACGGAGAAGCAGTTGAAGAGGACGGAGGCAATCGTCTTCTCGATGACGCCTCAGGAGCGGGCGCGGCCGGAGATCATCAACGGTCGGCGACGGCGGAGAATCGCGCAGGGAAGCGGGACGACGCCGAGGGACGTGAACCAGCTTCTGAACCAGTTCAAGCGGACGCGGAGGATGATGCGTCAGATGTCGTCGAAGCGGGGAATGCGCGATCTGATGAAGATGATGGGGTAGGGCGGAAAAAGGTGAGGCCCCGCCGAAGCGAACCTCGACGAGGCCTCGGGTTAGGGAAGTGTCACGATGAACACCTACCCGTGACACCCCCTACTGCTACTATCCAACGAAGCACCTCCTTTCTTCAGAGACCCACACCTTAGACTTTCTTCCACCACCCAGTCTCCTGAGGCCCATTATATCGATTGGCGAGGGGAAGTCAAAGAGGAGTTGGGTGACTGTTCAGAGTTGATGAGGTGAACCTCCCCGCTCCTCTGGATTCCGGCCTTCGCCGGAATGACGGTGGACCGTGTGCGTTGAGCGCTCTCACGAAGTCTGAACAGTTACGGAGTTGGGTGTAGGAGATCGTCCCATGACTATCGGGCGAGTCCACATAAGAACCAGCCTGTCATTCCGAGCGGAGCGAGGAATCTAAAGAGTATGCCCGCAACGCAAGACAGGCAATACTATGTCTACATCCTAACCAACGCAATCAGAACACTCTATGTTGGAGTAACCAACGACCTCGAAAGAAGGATGTACGAACACAAGAACAAACTCGTGACCGGCTTTACGAGCAAGTACAACGTCACTTGGCTCGCGTACTATGAGCAGACCTCAGACGTAGAGTCTGCAATCGCGAGGGAAAAGGAGATTAAGGGCTGGCGGCGTAGCAAGAAGGTCGCACTAATAGAGTCGTCAAACCCTCGATGGAAGGACTTGTCCCTGGAGTGGGGTTTTGACTTCCGGCAAGGACTTTAGATTCCTCGCTCCGCTCGGAATGACAGGCAGGTGTGTTAGGAATGACTGAGGACATGTTGGGAATGACAGGACCCTATGTAGGGTACATAAGGTTCTGAAAGGGCTGGAGTCCAGTACACTGACGTGTGGATTCCCGCCCCGATGGTGGTATGGGGTGACGTTCCTGCGCTGGAATGACGAATAATACACGGCGGAGGAGAGCGCAATGATACGCGGGTTGGCCGGGGTCATCATCTGGACGGACGATCTGGACAGGATGGTCGAATTCTACAGGGACACGCTTGGGCTGACGCCGAACTCGGAGCGTCCGCACTTCGTCTCGTTTCAGTGGGGGAGCGTCAAGCTTGGCATCGGGAAGCACTCAGGCGTAAGTGGAGTATCGAGCGATCCGTACCGCGTGATGGTGAACCTTGACGTGGAGGACATCCATGCCGAGTATGAGCGGTTGTCGGGAGCGGGCGTGGAGTTCATTCGACCGCCGGAGCGGGAGCACTGGGGCGGGTGGGTGTGCACCTTCACGGACCCCGATGGGAATGTTTTGCAACTGCTGGAGCAGCCGAAGGGCGATTAGTGTCCCGTTTCGCAAGTTCGTTGTATGAATTGGATGAGTGTGTTCCCGGGGCCCCTGCCTATGCGGGGGCAGGCTCTAGCTCTCTCCCACGACGGGCTAACAGGGGTAGGTATTTGACCATCAATCCGGTTCCATGAATGAGAAAGGAGCCCCTTCACTGTCATTCTGAGCGCAGCGTAGCGGAGTCGAAGAATCTAAGATGTCTGCCATAATGTAAAGCTGACATGGAAAATTCTTACCCGGTTTGACTATTGGTCATGATGAGAAGCGTTGCCATGGCCGTCCGGTCTTGCGGTTATGGATTTTAGATTCCTCGCTCCGCTCGGAATGACAGAGTTGCGGTGGCAGGATCATAGTTGCAATTCCATTTTACCTACCCCTGTCAGCCCACAACGGGAGAGGGGATAAATCGCCGAGTATTGGCGTGCCTAGCTTCTGGCGGATTCCAGGACGGCGGCGGCGGCATCGAAGAACACGTCGTCGATGGTTATGTTGACCATGGCGTCGTCGACCATCTGCTTGCCGGCAGCGTGGACGGCGTCGCGGACGGTCTTCTCAAACTCCAGGACTTTGGGGTGCTCGCCCTGACCGGGCAGGCCGAAGGACTGGGCGATGTCCTGCGCGCCGGAGTTGAAGAAGTCGATGCCGTCGACGGAGAGGATGCCGTCGAGGTCGTCAAGGACGGCAATGTCTTCGAGCTGGGCGATGACAACGACGTTCTCGTTGAAGTGCTTCATGTAGTCCGTTCTGGACGTGAGCCGTCCAAAGTGGCCTCCGCGTCCTGAGCCGAAGCTGCGATGGCCTTCCGGCACGTAGCGGCAGGCGTCGGCGAGGGCCTGGGCCTGCTCTCTCGTGTTGACGTGAGGGCCCATGATGCCCATGATGCCGCGGTCGAGGAAGCGGAGGATGGTGGAGTCATGGATGTTGGGTACGCGGGCCATAGGGGTCAGGCCGACGGCATCGCTCGCCCGGGCCAGCTCCTCGATGTCGGCGGTGGTGAATGGCCCGTGCTCGGAATCGAACATAACGAAGTCGAACCCAAGCTGGCCCATCATTTCGACTATAGTGGCGGAGGGGAACCTGATGGTGAAGCCAACAGGTCTTTCACCGGCAGCCAGCTTGGTTACGACATTATTGGTGCGCATGGGGAACCTCGTGGGTATGGTGTGGGTATTGTAGGCGTGCGTCGGTGGAAGGACAACACGGGCCGGATGTAGGGAACGACTGCTACACCTCGATGCCCACCTTGGGCAGGGATGCCTTGACCGCGGCGAGCATGTCCTCGATCTCCTCGGGGGTGACGTAGCCGAGGTGGCCGACGCGGAACATCTTGCCGGTCAACTCGCCGTACGCGCCCGCGAGGACAACGTCGTGGTCGTCGAGGACGACCTTGCGCAGGTCGTCGGCGTTGACGCCGTCCGGCATTCGGACGGAGGTGACGGTGTTGGATGCGACGCTCTCATCGGGGAAGACCTCGAGGCCGAGGTCGCGGATGCCGTCGCGGGTCATCTGGGCGATGTCGGCGTGGCGCTGCCAGACGTTCTCAACACCCTCGTCGATTATCTTCGTGAGCGCGTAGTCCAGGGCGTACATGGCCGAGAGGTTCGGCGTCCAAGGGGGCTGGCCCATGTCGAAGTAGTCCTTGTAGGCCGCGAGGTCGAAGTAGAAGCGGGGCATGGTGGCGCTCTCGTTGGCCTTCCATGCCCGCTCGCTCATGCTGATGAAGGCGAGTCCGGGCGGGAGCATCCAGCCCTTCTGCGAGGCCGTAGCGACCACGTCGAGGTCCCAATCGTCGGTCTCCAGGGGCAGGGAGCATACGCTGCTGATGCCGTCCACCAGGATGAGCTTGTCGAACTCGTTCTTGACGACGGAGGCGACGCGCTCGATGTCGTTGGTGACGCCGGTGTTGGTCTCGTTGTGAGTGACGAGGACGGCGGATATCTCCGGGTCGGCGTCAAGCACGCGTCGCAGTTCGTCGACCTCGACGGCGGTGCCCTGGGGGAAATTCACCATGGTCACGTCGGCCCCGAAAATCTCGGCGATCTTGCCGAAGCGGTCGCCGAATGAGCCTATCGAGGCGCATACGACCTTCTCGCCCGGGGACAGGGTGTTGGCAACTGCAGCCTCCATCGCGCCGGTGCCTGAAGAAGTCAGGACAAAGACGTCGTTCTTGGTGCGGAACACCTGCTGAAGGCCGTCCGTAATGCGGAATAGCATCTCCTTGAAGCGCGGGCCCCTGTGGTTCATCATCTGGGTCGACATCTTGTCGAGGATGTCATCGGGAACGGGTATCGGGCCCGGAATTCGCAGGTTAGTCATGGGATCTCCTTGTTGCGATTGCTGCGTAGACGATTCTAGCACGGCGCGGCGTTTTCAAGGACTTGCCTCGTCTCCGCCACGTCTCGGTCTATTTGTTCCAGAAGGGCATCCACCGTGTCGAATTTGACCTGATCGCGAAGCCGCCGTACGAACTCCAGTTGGAGTGTCCTTCCGTACAGGTTGGCGTCGAAGTTGAGTATGAAGGCCTCGAAGGTGCGATCGCGGCCGTCGAAGGTGGGATTGGTGCCAATGCTGACGGCGGCCTGCAAAGCGTGATCGTCCAGGTGGGCATAGGCCGCGTAGATTCCGTCGCCCGGCACGGCCATTCCCCCAGGCGGCGCGATGTTCGCCGTGGGGATGCCCAGCTTGCCTCCACGACCCTCGCCGGAGACGACGGGTCCAGTCAGCGTGAAGCGGCGGCCGAGGAGATCAGCAACTCGCTCCACGTCGCCTTCGGCAAGCGCCGTGCGGACGGTGGTGCTGCGGACAGTCTCGCCCCTGGCGTCCTGCAGTCCATCGACGACCTTCAGCGTGAACCCCATCTCGTCGCCGAGTTCCGTCAGGCGCTCGATGGTGCCCTCGCGTTTGCGGCCCATGGCGAAGTCCGGCCCGACGACCAAGCTCACCATTCGGAGGTGCTCTTGAAGAAGGGAGATGAATTCCTGAGCGCTTAGGCTCGCGAGGGCATGGTCAAAAGTAATGGGAACTGTGAGGTCGATCCTGGTCTTGCTGAGCAGGTCGAGCCGGTCTTCAAGTGAAGTGAGGTACTGGGCTTGAAAGTTCGGACTGAGGACGGAGGCAGGGTGCTCTCGGAAGGTCACCACGCCAGCCAAGAGGCTCTTGGACGCGGCCTCGTCTGCCAGCTGTGAGATGAGGTGGGTGTGGCCGCGATGAACGCCGTCGAAAACGCCAATGGTGAGGGCGGTATCACCCCGGACGGCAAAGGCGCCCAACTCGTCGCCAATCGACATTCAACACCTGTGTGGGACTGCTTGACGGCTCATCGCCGCACCAAAAAATGATGCTAGCATGGGGGTATGGGAGCGTCAAGAAAAGAGGAACTGGAAGTGAGTGTTCAGAGTGGGTGAGGAGAACGTCCCGCCACCCCTGTGGATACCCTAGACTCACAAACGAAGTGCAACACCTTGTTAGGGTGTTGCCATGGGAAAGCATTATAGACATGTCACCATTGAAGAGCGGTGTGAGATTGCCCGTCTACGTTCCGAGGGGCACTCGGTACGGCAGATCGCTGCAGGTCTGGATCGCTCGCCATCAACAGTTGCTCGGGAGCTGAAGCGTAATATGTCACTGAGCCGCGGGTACCAGCCAGTGTATGCGGACCAGCAGGCACGTGCGCGCCGCTGGCGAGGCTCACGGCTGGAACGTGACGATGCCCTGCGTGAAAAGGTGCTGGCCGGCCTCAAACAGGGATGGTCGCCTGAGCAGGTTGCCGGCCGCCTCAAGCTTGAGGCGGCCGGCAACCTCATTTCTCACGAGAGCATCTATCGGTTCGTATACGCCCAGTTAGCGCGTAGAAAGGACTACTCGTGGCGCCACTTACTGCCTCGTGCCAAGTCGAAGCGTGGCTGGAGAGGCCGAAAAGGAGGTAGTCCTGCTTCCTTCATCGCTCTGCGGCGCTCCATTGATGAGCGTCCCCAGAGCGCCGAAGACCGACGCACTCCCGGCCACTGGGAGGCTGACCTGATGTTGTTCAGGACCTACGGCCATGCGGTGCTGACGATGCATGAGCGCCACTCCCGCATCATCATTGCCGTAAGGCCGCCGGGCAAGGCATCCAGACCCATCGCCAACGCCATGTCTCAGGTGCTCGAACAGTTGCCTACCCAGTGGAGAAGAACTGTCACCTTTGATAACGGCACCGAGTTCGCACGCCATCATCAACTCCACGCGCTGGGGATCGAGACCTTCTTCTGCGATACCCACGCGCCATGGCAGAAGGGTGGCGTCGAGAACGCTATCGGTCGCCTACGGAGGACTCTGCCGCGTAAGATCGACCTGGCGGCCTTGTCCGAGAACCGGTTTACCCAGTTGATTCAGGCCTACAACAATACGCCGCGCAAGTGCCTGGGCTACAAAACCCCGGCAGAGATATTTCAAAACCAAGTGTTGCACTTGAAATGTGAATCCACCTACCCGCTTTCGCGGGTATGACGGTGGGTGTGTGCGTTGTGCGCTCTCACGAAGTCTGAACAGTTACGAGTAGAGGTTCCCCAATCACTGCGTGGGTGTGGGTGTGGGGCAATTGTCGGCAGCGTCACACCTCAGAAAAGGTGGTTGCTCGGTGGAAGTTCCTCTTACCAGCATGTAGGCCCCGAACAGCACGCCGATTATCACTGCACCCACTATTACGGCCAGCAGCAGGTTACGCACCCTCCCCATGCCGCCTGCGGGGACATGATGGGCTGTTGCATGAGCGCGCTCCGATTCCGCCAACCGGCTCTCGTACCTCTGGGCGGTATCTTCAAGCCGTCGATCAGCGTCATGCCTGTCATAGTCATGGAATTCTGCCATGGTCTCACTCTTCTTTCAGAGGAACGCTGCTTTGGGCAAGGACGTTTTTCTCAAGCAGATCGAGCGAATCGTATCACTGCGTGCCGATGACCGATACCGAAAGGAAGTAGAAGGTGGTGTCTCGTTTCCGAAGTTCATTGCATAAATTGGATGAGTGTGTTCCGGGGAACCACCCTCACCCCCGTATCGAGTACGGGGCAGGCTCTAGCCCTCTCCCACGACGGGCTGACAGGGGTATGTATTTGACCATCAATCCGGTTCCATGAATGAGAAAGGATCCCCCTCACTGTCATTTGTATGATGCAAATGACAGGGTTGCGGTGGTCGGATCGTAGTTGCAATCCCATTTTACATACCCCTGTCAGCCCACGACGGGAGAGGGGATAAGTCGCTATCTGGCCGCTTTGCCATATTCAAGTTGACTGAGTACTAGACTCAGGACTGACGTTTTTACATCCGCGCCTCATCGCAGCCGCTGATATAATCTGTTGGCTGTCAGCCATTTCAACGACGGAGTTATGAATGCTCTCTATTGATTTCGAGATCTACACATTGTCGAACGGTCTGGACGTGATATTGCATCGCGACGACTCGCTGCCGATGGTGGCGGTGAACCTTTGGTATCACGTCGGGTCGAAGGACGAGCAGCCGGGGCGGACGGGATTCGCGCACCTTTTCGAGCACATCATGTTCGAGGGGTCGAAGAACCACAACCGAGACTTCTTCGCGCCGCTGGAGAAGGTCGGGGCGAACATCAACGGCTCCACGACGAACGACCGGACGAACTACTGGACGACCGCGCCTTCGAACAACCTCGAACTGATCCTGTGGCTGGAGTCCGACCGCATGGGGTTCCTGCTGGAGGCGCTCGACCAGGAGAGGCTAGACCTGCAGCGTGACGTGGTGAAGAACGAGCGTCGGCAGAGCTATGAGAACCGTCCGTACGGGAAGGCGTATCTGGCCATGGAGACGGCGGTATTCCCGGCTCCGCATCCGTACAACTGGCCCGTGATAGGGTCGCAGGAGGACCTGAACGCGGCGTCGCTCGACGACGTGAAGAGCTTCTTCCGGACCTACTATGCGCCGTCGAACGCGAGCCTGAGCATCGCGGGCGACTTCGATCCTGACGAGGCGAAACGTCTCATCGAGAGCTACTTCGGGGACATCCCGCCCGGTTCGGCCATCGACCGCGTGGGCCGGATGAACTCCGGTCTGACGGGCGAGGTGCGGATGGACATGCGCGACAAGGTGCAGCTTCCGCGCCTGTCGCTGGTCTGGCCGACGGGTCCCATGTTCGACGACGACGAGGCCCCGCTGGACATCCTTGCCTCGATCCTGGGAGAAGGAAAGAGCTCGCGGCTGCACAAGACGCTGGTCTATGACAAACGCATCGCGCGCGACGTGACGGTGGCGCACTATACAAGGGAGATTGCCGGCGAGTTCATCGTGCAGATAACGGGCAATCCCGGACAGGACCTCGATGAACTAGAGGACATCGTTCACGAGCAACTTGACAGCATTCGAAGCGAGCCTCCAACGGAGCGAGAGGTGGGGACGGCGCTCAACCGATTCGAGGTCGATAACGTGCGCGGGCTGGAGAAGATCGGGGGGTTCGGGGGCAGGGCCGACCAGCTCAATCTGTTCCATACCTTCGGAGGCGATCCCGGCCTCATCAACACCGACATCGAGAGATACCGCGTCGTCACAGCCGAGGACGTGGTGCGCGTGGCGGCACAGTCACTTGGTCCAAACAGGGTCCGCATGACCGTTTTGCCGGAGGATGCGGTAGAGGCGGGGGCCGCCGCGAATATCGACAGGGCGACGATGCCGGGCAGCGCCGCTCCGCGATCGTTCAGTCCGCCAGCGCCCCGGCGCGAGAAGCTGGACAACGGCCTCAACATCCTGTACGTCGAGGACTCTCGCCTTCCTGCCGTGTCGATGAGCCTCATCGTAGACTCCGGAGCGACGGGCGATCCGCCGGATAGGCCCGGCCTATCGCACCTCACGGCCGTCATGCTGCCTGAGGGCACGCCGACGATGACGAGCCAGGAAATTGCCGAGGAGATGGAGTTCATAGGGGCCCACATCAACAGTACGGCGGGATATGAGCAGGCTTCGGCATCGACATCGGCGCTGACCCAGCACCGGGGCAGGGCGATGGAGATCCTGGCGGACGTGGTGACGCACGCGAGCTTCCCAGAAGACGAGTTGGAGCGGGTACGCAAGGAGCGGCTGGTCGATCTCCGCCGCATCGGGGACGAGCCCAACCTGATAGCTCAGCGAGCATTTCGCGCGCTCGTGCATGGCAAGGGGACTGCCTATGGCAGCCCGCTGTCGGGAACCGAAGAGTCCGTCGGCGCAATCACGAGGGACGAGATTGTCGAGCAATTCCACCGCACGTACGTCTCCGATGCCGCGACGCTCATCGTCGTTGGCGATACGACGAGGGACGATGTCCTGACTCTCGCGCAGTCACGATTCGGGCACTGGTCCCCAGGCGGGCAGTCCGGCGGAGCAAGTTCACAGCGACCGGCGTCCAGCGCTCCGAGCTCCGGCTCCACGACCATCTACCTCGCCGACAAGCCCGGCGCGGCGCAGTCGGTGATTCGGGCGGGCCACCTGACTATCGACCGACATGACTCCGACTTCTACGCATTGAACTTGCTCAACTACCTGTTCGGCGGTCATTTCATGGCGCGCATGAACCAAAACCTCCGGCAGGACAAGGGCTACAGCTACGGCTTCCACTCGGCGGTGGACTGGGCGACGGGGCCGTCCATGCTCGCGGCGTGGGGGTCGGTGCAGACGGCAGTCACGAAAGAGTCGGTCATCGAGGTATTGAAGGAGTTCGAGGATATTCGCACCGGCCGTCCTGTTGACGAGGAAGAGTTTACCGACGCCAAGAACGGGATGCTAAAGGGGTTCGCCGGCCAGTTCGAGACGCAGACGCATCTGCTTTCACAACTGGGCCGCATCGTCATGTTCGGTCTGCCGGACAACTACTATTCCGGTCTTGAGGCACAGTACGAGGCCCTGACCGCCGAAGACCTCCGCCGCGTTGCAATCGAGCGCGTGGACAACGACCGGCTAAAGCTCCTGGTCGTGGGAGACCGGTCAGTCGTCGAGCCGGGGTTGGAGGAGCTGGGATATCCTATCGTACACGTAGACTATGAGGGAGCCGTGATCGACTGACTCACGGCAACGAAATCATCAACAAAGGGAGGATAGTAGATGACGCAGGGCTATGAGGACATTGCAGACCGGCTGCAGCGCTCCGGTCGTGACATGGACGAGGAGGAGCGGGGGTTCGAGACGAAGCAGGTGGAAGCACAGCCATTCGTGGGCATTCGGACGAATGCGACGATGGACAAGCTCCCGGAGATCATGGGGTCTCTCTTTGGGGAGGTGTACGGATATATTCAGCAGAATGGACAGACCCCTGCGGGCATGCCGTTCTCGCGCTATCACTCGATGGACGGCAACTCAGTCGATATGGAATGCGGGATGCCGGTAGCGTCACCTTTGGAAGGCAAAGGTCGGGTTCAAGCCGGCGAGCTGCCGACGGGAACGGTGGCTGCGGTCACGCACATGGGGCCGTATGAGGAACTCTCAAAGACGTGGATGGCGCTCACCGGGTGGATGGAGTCACAAGGTCTCCAACCGGCGGGCGCGCCTTGGGAGGTCTACGTCACCGACCCGGGAGCGGAGCCCGATCAGTCGAAGTGGCGTACGGATATTTTCTTCCCGGTAAGTTGAAACTCGCGTGGTAGTAACGCGGCTTCCGCAGTTCCCCCAGGAGGGAACATAGTTGGGTAAAGGCCGATAGAGGAAGTCGCAAGAGTGAATATCCCGTGAGAACAGCCTCATCAATCGTATTGGATAGTACGATTCACGGGGTTGCGCCTTATGTTATAATGCTCCGTGACTCCGTAATCAGACGCAACCTCGTTCCGCTTCCGCGTTATTCCCAAGCTACATAGCCTCAGGACCGAATGTGACGCTTGCTACGATTGAGGAGATTTCAGTACACAAGGAGTGTCGCATGAACATCTATGTAGGCAACCTTTCCTTCGATGAATCGGATGAGACCTTGGAGGCCGCCTTCTCCCCTCACGGTGAAGTGCAGTCCGCCAGGGTCATAACTGACCGGTACTCGGGCCGTTCGCGCGGTTTCGGCTTCGTTGAGATGCCGAACCAGGACGAGGCCGAGGCTGCCATCGCAGCCCTGAACGGGACTGAGCTCAGTGGCCGGATGTTGACGGTCAACGAGTCCAGGCCCCGAGAGGGCGGTCGCGGCGGCGGCGGTGGCGGTCGTGGCGGCGGCGGTGGCGGTGGCGGATACGGCGGGGGATCCCGCTGGTAGTCTAGACCTAATCGACTCGGACTATCGCCCAGCCCGCTAGGAAGAAGCGGACGGAGGGGCGGGCGGTAGTCCGGAGTTGTGGAAGACAACACGTTCGCCCGCAAGGGGACATTCGAATCGGCAATTTCGGGCAAGCCACATGAAGACGCAGGCAGGTTTCATTCGCGGCAATCCGAAGTGCCGCCTTCCCAATTTCGGCACAAAGTGGAAGGCATGGGCGCGATTATTCATGAACCAAGTGGAAATGGGGCGTTTGTTTGACTGTGTTTTCGTGTTAGAATGGGCGCGAATTCAGAGAAGACGAGTTCAAATGCACCTAACTCTAGACTCTAGAATGATTTAAGAACGTTTGGATTGAGTGACGACAAGACAAGGAGACCGTTCGTATGGAACTAAACGTTGTACGTGATGGCGGCACCGTAGTCGTTGGGGCCGGGGAACGCATTGACGGCACCAACGCCCGGGAATTCCAAAGCGCTCTGGAAGCCGCAATCGAAGAGACGGATCGTGCCGTAATCCTAGATCTAGCGGACCTCACCTACATCAGCAGTGCGGGTCTCCGAGCCATCCTCATGACTGCCAGGTCACTCCGTAGACAGGAGGCGGCGCTGGCGGTCTGTTCATTGACGGACTCGGTTCGCGAGGTCTTTGAGATTAGCGGCTTCAACCAGATTATCCCAGTCCATTCCACAAAGGACGAGGCGGTCGCTGCGCTCAACGGCTGATCCCCACCACCCCTTTACCCTTCGTGCTTGTTAGAAACACCGCAATCCAGCGGTGGAATGAAGGATAAGACGTGAAGGCAGGGAACGAGAGCAATGGCAGCAGTGCACCAGATTCTCATCGTTGATGACGAACCTGATCTTGAACCGTTGATACTCATACGCATGCGGCGCAAGATCAAGGCCGGCGTCTATCGTTTCCATTTTGCACTCAACGGCGTGCAGGCCCTGCAAGTCATCAGTGAACATCCGGACATCGATATAGTCATCTCAGACATAAATATGCCGGAAATGGACGGTCTCACACTGCTCGACCAGATTCGGAAAGTCGATCCGAACATCCGGGCAATAATCGTATCCGCGTATGGTGACATGAAGAACATTCGAACGGCGATGAGAAGAGGCGCGGTAGATTTCATCACCAAGCCAATCGACTTCGAGGACTTCGAAGATACGATCGACCGGACGGTGATTCAACTCAGAGAATGGAAGGTAGCGCTGTTGGCCCGTGACGAGATGGTCGCATCTCAAACGAAAAACGCCGCCGGCACGTAGCACAAGTCGGTCAAATTGTAGCTGATTGTGAGGCACGAGAGACAAAGGTGATAAAGCAACCCTACCGGATTCTCGTTGTTGATGACGAGCCTGATCTGGAGCCCCTGATACTGCAGAGAATGAGACGGAAGATTCGTTCCGGCTCATACAGCTTCGAATTCGCCCACAACGGCATCGAAGCCCTTGAGGTGCTTAACGAGCATGACGATATCGATATGGTCGTATCGGACATCAACATGCCGCAGATGGACGGGCTCACACTCCTCGAACAGATCCCCAAAGTCGATCCGGATATACGATCCATAATCATATCCGCCTATGGGGACATGAAGAACATCCGCACGGCGATGAACAGGGGAGCGTTCGACTTCGTCACCAAGCCCCTCGACTTCGAGGACCTGCAAGTCACCATAGACCGGACCCTTCGTCATCTCGAAGAGTGGCGCGAGGCCCTTGCGTCGCGCGATAAGCTGGTCGCCCTGCAGAATGAACTCGACGTGGCGAGCAGCACACAGCAGTCCATTCTGCCGAAGGTATTTCCTCGGAGCACCGACTACCAGGTCTTTGCCCACATGGAGCCTGCCAGGAACGTCGGCGGCGACTTCTACGACGTCATTCGCCTGGAAGACAGCCAGGTTGGACTGGCGATTGCCGACGTGTCGGACAAGGGGGTGCCGGCCGCCCTCTTCATGATGTCCAGCCGCACGCTCCTGAAGGGAGCCGCGATAGGTACCGGCGACCCCGGCGCGGCGCTGCGCGAGGTAAATGAGCTTCTATACGAAGAAAACGAGACGATGATGTTCGTGACGGTACTCTACTCGATCTATGATCCGGAGACCGGCATACTCACGTATTCGAACGGTGGACACGACGCGCCACTGCTAGTACGTTCCGACGGCACTTCCGAACTGCTCCCACTGACCGGCGGGGTTGCGCTCGGTGTCGCGCCGGACTTTGAGTTCCCAAGCCAATCGGTCCAGCTCGAAGCCGGCGATACCGTCGTGCTCTATACCGACGGCGTCACCGAGGCGATGAATGGCGAAGGCGAGCAGTTTGGCGTAAGTCGAATGCATGAGGTCTTCGCAGAGAATCCACCTGAGAATTCCGAGCAGGCCGCACAAGCAATGTTCGATGCGGTGAAGGAATTTGTGGGAGACACGCCGCAGTCGGACGACATCACCTGTCTGGTACTCCGCCGCGACTAAGGAATTTACGTGAGCGAACAACTGGTTCTAAATAGGCAAGCCACAGTAGACGAAATCGAGATCATCCTCGAGGCCGTGGAGTACTTTGGCGAACAGGAAGACTGGGATCCCGCCCTGACATTCAAGGTGAAGCTGGCTATCGAGGAGTTGGGAATTAATGTCGTCAATCACGGGCGAATCGACAAGATCCCTGAGATTGAAATCGTCGTTAATTCCTCCCTGGAAAAGCTCACGATTACCATAAAGGATGACGGACGACCGTTCGATCCACTCCACGATGCTCCCGAGCCTGACCTCACCTCCGCGCTTGAAGACAGGCCAATTGGCGGTCTCGGCATTCACTTCGTCCGCGAGATGATGGATGAGATGACGTATCGGCATGAGGGTGGCAAGAACTGTTTGGCTTTGACCCTGAACAGAGTTGAATGAGTCCAATGTTCGGATGGCAAAGGGCTAGGTCTGCGAAACTGAGGGTCGCGGTAGCCGTCACCCTCGCCTTCACTGTGGGAACATTCGGCTGCTCCCTCTTCGATAGCACGGGAACCACGACCACGCCGAGCGATAGTCGGCCTGAATCTACGGCCGTCTCCGGGGAGACATCGGCTCCCAAGCACACCGGCGTCACCGACGACCTCGTTACTTTCGGGCAGTCCGCGGCATTCAGCGGACCGGCCCAGGAACTGGGCAGAAACATGCGCCTCGGTATCGAGGCCGCCTTCCACGAGGTAAACCTGAATGGAGGCGTGCATGGACGGCAATTGGAACTTTCTTCGCTCGATGACGCCTACGAGCCCGAGGCTGCCGTCACCAACACGATTCGTCTCATCGAAGACGAGAAGGTCTTTGCCCTTATAGGCGAGGTGGGCACGCCCACGTCAAGATCGGCAACTCCGGTCGCCGCGGATGCCGGAATCCCCTTCATTGCCCCATTTACGGGCGCCGAGTTCCTGCGCACCGGACTGGACAGGGACTATATCATCAATCTCCGCGCTTCCTATTACCAGGAGACCGAGGAAATGGTCGCCCGCCTGACGACGGACTTGGCAATAGACCGCATTGCAGTGCTGTACCAGGACGACTCTTTCGGTCGCGCGGGATGGAGAGGGGTGGACCTCGCACTCACCCGTCGGGGTATGAGGCCGGTCTCCATCGGGCTGTATCCACGCAACACGACTGCCGTGAAGACGGCTCTTCTGGACCTCAAGAATGGGAACCCGCAGGCGGTGATCATGATCGGGGCCTACGAGCCGGTGGCGGCGCTTATATCCTGGGCGCGCCATACGGGCCTCGATCCCATCTTCATGACTGTGTCGTTCGTTGGCAGCAACGCGTTGGCAAAGGAGCTGGGTCCCGTCGGAGAAGGAGTCTACGTGACACAGGTGGTACCGTTCCCCACTGATGACTCGGTGCCCATTGTAGCTTCATACATAAATGCCCTGTCCGTCTATGATCCCGAGGCGACACCCGGCTTCGTGTCACTGGAGGGCTATCTCGCAGGACGCCTCGCAATCGCGGGACTCGAAGGATGTGGTCGTGACGTTGACAGGGCCTGCTTTCTGGATAGCCTGCGCAGTGCCGACGTAATAGATATCGACGGATTCGAACTTCGTTACGATACCCAAGATAACCAGGGCTCGGACACCGTCTTCCTCACCACTATAGGAAGTGACGGGAAGTACCGTCCCGTTTCAACGTTGAAGGACTTGGTGCAGTGAACGAACGACTGAGACGTCTATTCGAGAGCCGCTTCCGTATTGCGACGCAGCTCTACCTTGGGATCGGCGGGGCCGTAGCACTGACCGTGGCAGCGAGCCTTGTCGGCTGGTTTTCCTTCAACAGCGTCGGCGAAGCCCAGCGGCAGGTGAACGAAGATAGCATTCCCGAAGTCGTGGCGGCCTTCGGTGTGGCCCAACACAGCGGTACCTTGGTGGACGCCGCTCCCCGCTTGATGGCCGCCACTTCGCCAGGAGACCTGGCCCAGGTCTCGGCAAGCGTGGACGAGGCGCGCGCGGACCTCGAAAGCAACCTCGCTACCCTCCTGGGAGGATATTCGACGGGGGTAGGCTCTTCGACGATTGAGGCGCCCTTGCTGCAGGACGTGTTGGAACAAGAAGCCGGTGGGCATGTGAATGAGGACGTTGGACGATCGGCGCGGATCCGTGACCACGTCAACATGTTAATTGTGAACATCAACGCCATTCGGGACGACATGACGCGGCTTTATGAGGTAAACGTTCAGAGGGATGCGCTCCGAAGGGAACTCGTTGGCCTGCAGGAGAACATTGACGAGATCATGATCCCTGTGGTCGACGACCAGCTTTTCTACACGATGACAGGGTATGAAAGCCTCGACGCCCCGCCGGCGGCTCGCGAGGAGCATTTCTCCGAAGGCCAGCTTGCCAGATATCGCCACCTGGCCGGACTTCAGGCAGACACGACCACAGCAATACAGCTCCTGGAGAGTGCATTCGCCATTTCGTCCGCACCTCTGTTGGAACCGTTGCGGGAACGTTTCGAGTCTGCAGCGGGCAGCATACGGCGCAACCTCTCAGCCCTCGGAGATTCGCCGCTAACGGACGAGATTGAGCCCCTATCCAACCGCCTGTTGGAAGTGGGTACCGGAGTTGGCGATGATAACGGGTTCGATATCCTGGAACGCAGGCTTCAGGTCATTCAACGCCAGCAAGACCTCTTGGAGCTCAACAGCGGAATTGCCATTGACATGGTGAGCGATGTCAACTCTCTAGTGAGCACCGCGCGGGCCAGCGCCGACGATGCCGCTCGCGAGTCCACACAGGCGATTCTCACCGGTCGTTCACTGCTTCTCGCCATTAGCGCGGTCGGGGTGACCGGAGCGGTGCTGATTTCGTGGCTTTTCGTCGGGCGCGTGATCGTTCGCCGAATCCAACTCCTGTCGAACTGGATGTTGAGGATGGCGGGCGGCGATCTTGAATCGCAGGTCGATCTCGGCGGCAAGGACGAGGTGGCGGACATGGCGGACGCTCTGGAGGTATTTCGCCGCCACGCGCTTGAGGTCCAGCGCCTGAATTTGGTGGAACAGCTGGCGGAAGAGCTTCAGGGCAAGAACGACCAGCTGGAGAGCGTGCTTGCGGACCTCCAGAAGGCACAGCAGCAGATCGTCATGCGGGAGAAGTTGGCCGCGCTCGGTGAGCTGACCGCGGGCGTCGCCCACGAGATCAAAAACCCGCTCAACTTCGTTAAGAACTTCTCCGAGTCGTCCAACGAGCTGCTCGATGAGCTCAAGGAGGTCTTGGATGAAAACGTGGAGAAGCTAAGCGAGGAAGACCAGGCCTACATAAAGGAGATCTCAGACGACCTGAACGGAAACCTCAATCGGATCATATCGCACGGCGACCGTGCAAATCGCATTGTTCAGGACATGCTGATGATGGGTCGGGAGACCGGAGAGGAGAGGGCAACCGATATCAACTCGCTGCTCGACGAGCATACCCGACTTGCTTACCACAGCGCCCGGGCGACAGACCCGGACTTCCAACTCCACATCGAGCAGGAACTCGCCCCTGACGTAGGCGAGATAGTGGTCAAGCCGCAGGACGTCGGTCGCGTATTCTTAAACATCGTCGGCAACGCCTGCGACGCGACGGACCAGAAACGCCGCACGCAGCACGAGTCGGGCAATAAGTCCTACATGCCGACGTTGTCGCTATTTTCCAGCCGCACCGACGAATATATCGAGGTACGTATCCGGGACAATGGAGACGGCATACCCCCGGAGGTCGCCGACAGGATTTTCAACCCCTTCTTTACGACCAAGCCTACGGACAGGGGGACGGGACTCGGCCTAGCCATTTCCAACGACATCATTCGGCAGCACGGCGGCTCAATCGAGGTTAGTTCCGAGCCGGGAGAGTGGACTGAAATGACCGTCAGGCTGCCACTGGAGCCCGCCCAAGTCCTGGCTGCCAGTACGGACGGTGACGCAGGGGTAAGTTAGCGGGCCACCTCGATTCGGCGTCCCTCAGAGGGTGTTTGCGAAGTCCGTGAAATCGTTCGTAGTGGGCTTGTCGAACCATGAATCGCCCTTCGATGGGTTTTCGAGTGACTACTCAGGACGAAGAGGATTCACCGCAGAGAACACAGAGAGCGCAGAGGGGAAGAGAGGGCGGACTGGAAGGCAGTTGCTCCCACTTGTACGGCCCCGGCGCGGGGCGTGACGCTGCTTTCAAGTAAACTGCGGGACCCCCCCTCTCTGTATCTCTCCCCTCCGGGCTGACAGGGGTATGTATCTCGTGTTTCCTAGCTATGAATCGTAGTTGCGGTCATGTCATTTCGAGCGTAGCGAAGCGGAGCGAGAAGTCTCAACTTCTCGTTCTCCGAACCACCCTTCGCAACCCGAAGCATGCCATGGTGAGTGTTCAGTCTTGGTGAGGGGAACAACCCTCACCCCCGTTCTGCAACGGGGCAGGCTCTAGCCCTCTCCCGCGAACGGGAGAGGGGATTGGATTCCCTAGACTCACAAACGAAGTGCAACACCTTGTTAGGGTGTTGCCATGGGAAAGCATTATAGACATGTCACCATTGAAGAGCGGTGTGAGATTGCCCGTCTACGTTCCGAGGGGCACTCGGTACGGCAGATCGCTGCAGGTCTGGATCGCTCGCCATCAACAGTTGCTCGGGAGCTGAAGCGTAATATGTCACTGAGCCGCGGGTACCAGCCAGTGTATGCGGACCAGCAGGCACGTGCGCGCCGCTGGCGAGGCTCACGGCTGGAACGTGACGATGCCCTGCGTGAAAAGGTGCTGGCCGGCCTCAAACAGGGATGGTCGCCTGAGCAGGTTGCCGGCCGCCTCAAGCTTGAGGCGGCCGGCAACCTCATTTCTCACGAGAGCATCTATCGGTTCGTATACGCCCAGTTAGCGCGTAGAAAGGACTACTCGTGGCGCCACTTACTGCCTCGTGCCAAGTCGAAGCGTGGCTGGAGAGGCCGAAAAGGAGGTAGTCCTGCTTCCTTCATCGCTCTGCGGCGCTCCATTGATGAGCGTCCCCAGAGCGCCGAAGACCGACGCACTCCCGGCCACTGGGAGGCTGACCTGATGTTGTTCAGGACCTACGGCCATGCGGTGCTGACGATGCATGAGCGCCACTCCCGCATCATCATTGCCGTAAGGCCGCCGGGCAAGGCATCCAGACCCATCGCCAACGCCATGTCTCAGGTGCTCGAACAGTTGCCTACCCAGTGGAGAAGAACTGTCACCTTTGATAACGGCACCGAGTTCGCACGCCATCATCAACTCCACGCGCTGGGGATCGAGACCTTCTTCTGCGATACCCACGCGCCATGGCAGAAGGGTGGCGTCGAGAACGCTATCGGTCGCCTACGGAGGACTCTGCCGCGTAAGATCGACCTGGCGGCCTTGTCCGAGAACCGGTTTACCCAGTTGATTCAGGCCTACAACAATACGCCGCGCAAGTGCCTGGGCTACAAAACCCCGGCAGAGATATTTCAAAACCAAGTGTTGCACTTGAAATGTGAATCCACCTTCCCGCTTTCGCGGGAATGACGGTGGGCTGTGTGTGTCGAACGCCCTCACTGACTCTGAACAGTTACATGCCATGACGATGGCACAACATTTTAGATTCCTCGCTGCGCTCGGAATGACAGAGTTGCTGTGGGCGGATCATAGCCGTAATCCCATTTACATACCGCTGTCAGCCCACGACGGGAGAGGGGATTAGATACCCGCTTTCGCGGGAATGACGGTGGGCTGTGTGTGTAGAGTGGTCTCATGAAGTCTGAGCAGTTACGTACTAGCCCTCGTCGGGGGAAGTCTCGAAACGGCCTATGAGACCGAACTCCTCCCGTTCGACGGGCAGTCTGGCCAAGGACACCGCTTCCGGCAGGACGATGCCTCCTGAGAAGACCAGCTTCATCGCGTCCTCCACCGTGAGGTCGGTCTCTATGATGTCGTCTTCGGGGATTAGGGCCATGTTGCCGGAGGTGGGATTGGGAACGGTGGGAATGTAGACGACGACGATGGACTCGTTCGTTTTTTGCGAAAAGGCGCGTCCCGTCACGAAGCCCATTGCGACCATGCCTTCACGCGGCCACTCGATGAAGACGACGCGGGTGAATTGGTACTGCGACGTGATGGATACCATCGCCTGCTTGGTTACCCCAAGGATCGTCTTCACCACGGGAATATGGTTGAGGACCGAATCCTTGAAGTCCATGACGACCCGGCCCACACGCGTTGCGATGATGAGTCCGACCGCATAGAACACGATGACGGCGACGATTGCGCCGACTCCCCAGAAGTCCCAGGGCTCGCCTTCTACGAACGGCAGTCCGCGAACGGCGCTATCGGCGTACCCAATAATCACCACGAGGACAACAACGGTGACGATGAGAGGCACCAGCTCGAAGAGGCCGGCCAGAGTTTTTCGCTGGATGTGGCCCTCGAACTTCTTCCATATACCCGGCTCGCAGTCCTCTTCTTCCGGAATATCAGGCTGACCGCCGTTTTCAACGCCCAATGTCCATACTCCTTCCACGCGACAAACGGCCGGGTTCCTCAATCATATGAGACGCTCCCTCAAGACGTTTCGCGCAGCAGGGAGCAAGCAACCCTGAAACTCGCCGTTTGACCACCATCCTCCGCACCGCTTGCGGGAAGTATAGCAAGGTAGACAATGACACTTGATCCCATTTGAAGGTCAAGTTTTTTTCTGAATTGTGGGGGTGTGGAACCGAGGGAGGGCTTATGCCCAGGCGGACATCTCGGCGTGAAGTTCCGGAGACAGGTCCATTTCCATGGCCTCTATCGCATTGTCGACATGAGCCGGCCTACGGGCGCCGACCAAGACCGAAGTGAGGCTCTTGTTTGCCATGACCCATGCCATTGCCAGCTTCACCATCGGCAGGCCCATCTCCTCCGACTTGGCGCGCAGCTTCTCCACGAGCTTGAAGTTGCGGTCCTCGAAGTAGATGTCGGCATGACCGGGCATTACGTCAAATCGGGTGCCCTTCGGGAACTTCGACCTGTCCGGCGTGTACTTGCCGGCGAGGAACCCTGCGGCGAGCGGACTGTACGGAGTGATGCCCACGCCTTCCTTCACACACAGGGGGAAGAACTCAGTCTCGGCCTCGAGACGGTCAAGGTGGCCGGGATTGTCTGAGCGGGCGAGGCTGTAAGGCGGCTGGGTAATCTGGAAGCGCGCCCAGCCATTCTTGTCGCTGATATCGAGGGCGTCCTGAAGCTGTCCGGCACGGAAGTTGCTGCATCCGATCACGTCGATCTGCCCGGCCTCGACGCCTTCATTCATCGCGCCCAGGTATTCCTCATACGGCGCGTCGCTAAAGGCGGAGTGGGCCTTGTACATCTCGACCTTGTCGACCTGGAGCCTTTCGAGGCTCAGGGCAAGGGCACGCTGTACGTTCTCGGCGGTACCGCCGGAGCTGACCTTCGTGCAGATCTTGACCTCATCGCGCACGCCGCGCGACCGCATCCAGTTGCCGATGACCGTTTCGGAAGGCACTTCCCCGGAGGAGTACCCCTCCGCTGTATCGAAGAAGTCGATGCCGTTCTCAAGGGCGTGGTCCATGATCTCGTAGGCGGTGTCGGGGTCGATTTCTCGCCCGAACGTTACGCATCCGAGTCCGATTGCACTGACGGTCATTCCTGAGTTTCCAAGGGGTCGCTGTTCGATCATTATGTGTCTCCCTAGTTTCGTTGGCGGAGGTATTCTACCACGCCCCAAGCTGGGTGAGTGAGAGGAGCTGCCGACCGCTTGGAGACTTGCTTCACCCCAAGGTGCGCGAAGGTCACTCAGAGGTGACATTTGAACGTGCGGATACCTCGCAGTATCCTTGACACTGTCATAGTGATGTGATAATTTTCAGCGTGCCGATTTCAAGGGCTTCCCAGCACTTGCGCTGCGGCTTTCGGAGAAAGGTGGAGATGGATCCAGCGACACTTTCCAATGCCGAATGGACCGGCATTGCCAATATGCTGACGAATCTCTGGTTCATGCTTCTCCTCATCATCTGCATTGGTACCTTGTACCTTGTCGCTCATGTCGGCATTCCCTCGCTTGTGGCCTCTCATCATTTGCCTCAAGCCGCGCAGCGCTTGCGCCTTCCCCTGTACGTCGTGATGTTCGTCGGAATTGCACTCTATGCTTACTTCATTGGAGCTGCAATCGGCGAGTCCAGCGTGCTGGGCGATATCTTCGACACGTATTGGATCAAGGGCGGCTCGATCGACTTTCTCGGTCACGGCGGCAACCCTCCGTCCGTGCACTAATAGGGTAGACGCACTTGCTGCCAGGCGATTTTCAAGCACCAAGAAGGCCGACGGGGCGTCGGCTCGTCCTTTTCGGCGCGCTTGGCATCGGCGGTATTGTCGGTCTCGTCATAGTCGTCGCCGCGGCGACGTTCGTCATTACGGCCTGGCTCGGACTGCCCTTGGATGCGTTCGGCGTAAACGACGGCCCCGATCAGCCGATAGCGTTCCCCCATCCGACGCACGTCGAGGACATTGGTCTCGACTGCACCTTCTGTCACCGGAACGTGACCGAGGGCGCCGCCGCCAGCATCCCCGCGGTCGGACTCTGCATGAGTTGTCACATGACGGTCGGTGACGATAAGCCGGAGGTCGAGAAGCTGCGGAACTTCCACACGAGCGGGATTCCCATCGACTGGGTTCGCGTACACCGCGTGCCCGATCACGTGAACTTCGTCCACGAGCCGCACATACGGTACTTCTCAGAACAGTACGGAAGCGCTTCGGGGACGTGCCAGCTTTGTCACGGTGACGTGGGAAGCATGGTGAAGGTCCGGCAGGTGCGCTCATTGAAGATGGGTGATTGCGTGGACTGTCACCGCGACAACGAAGCGCCGACGGACTGCACGACGTGCCATTACTAAAGGAGATCCCTCTCCGCGTATCGAGAGGGGAGTAGAAGATAGGGAATGTCCCTAACACGAAGACAATTCTTGACGCTGATGGGCGGCTCGGCCACCGCGGTGGCGGCGGCAGCTTGCGGCATCCCTGAGAAAGAGCTGCTCGTCCAGTCGCCTATCGAGATGCCCGAGGACATGGTCACGGGCCTCGACAACTGGTACGCGACCATCGACCGGCAGAACCGCGCACCCTTCGGCATCGTCGTGAGGGTGATGGAAGGTCGCGCGAAGAAGATCGAGGGCAACGTCGACTACCCGGTAAACCGCGGCAAGCACAACGCCGTCGCCGAGGCCGGTCTGCAGGGACTGTACCACCCCGACCGCATCGGCTCGCCGTTGATTCGGACGGGCGAGCGCGGCGAGGACAAGTGGGAGCAGCTAAGCTGGACGGACGCCGTATCGCGTGTCACCGAACGGCTCGGGGCCGCGAGCGGCGAAGAGATCGTCATGATCACCGATCCGGTCGGCGCTCACATGGGGCTCGTTGTCAACAGGTTCGCCGAGTCGCTCGGCGCCCAGCACTTGAGCTACGAGCCGCTGGAGCGCACCGTGTTGAAGGCCTCCATGAAGCAGGTATTCGACCAGGAGGCGATGCCCGACTTCGACATCGAGAACGCAGCATACATCCTGTCCTTCGGGGCGGACTTCCTGAACACGTGGGGTTCCTCCGTCCGGTATGCAAGGGGCTACGGACACTTCAGGCAGGGGGAGGGCAGGAAGCGCGGCAAGCTCGTTCACTTCGACTCTCGTTTCTCGATGACAGCGGCGAACGCCGATGAGTGGGTCTACGTCAAGCCCGGATATGAGGGCGAAGTGGCGCTGGCCATAGCGAACGTCATGATTACCGCCGGCCTTCCAAACTCGGCCGGTATTCAGGCGCTCACCGGAGACGGTTCCAACCGTCTGCAGCAGTTCACTCCGGAGGCGGTCGGAAGCAGGGCCGGGGTCGCGCCGGAGAAGATCGTCAGGATAGCGCGCGATTTCCTGGAGCACCCCCCCGGCCTCGCCATCGGAGGCGGCTCGGCAGGGGCGCACTCCAACGGCCTGTTCAATTTGAACGCCATCTATGCACTGAACTATCTGTCGGGGAGCGTGGGCAAAGAGGGAGGAGTCATCTTCAATCCGGCTCCGCCCATTGCCGACCTTCCGACCGCGCCGGACGCAACGTCGTTTTCGGACTTCCACAACCTGGCAGGCCGGATGTCGGGAGGACAGGTCAAGGCGCTGCTGGTACGCAACGCCGATCCCTTCTACGGCCTCCCGGAGAACATTGCGATCAAACAGGCCAGCTTCAATGTGCCGCTCATCGTCAGCTTCTCGAACCGCTTCGACGATACGACGATGATGGCCGACATCATCCTGCCTGAGAACCACTACCTCGAAGACTGGGGAACTGACATTCCCGATCCCGGCCCCGGCTACCAGACGATTGGCTTCCAGCAGCCGGTCGTCCGCCCGTTCTTCGAGCCGAGAGGCCCGCATCTTGGGACCAAGAACCTCGGCGACGTGCTGATGGCGATGGCGCAGGTGCTTGAGAAGGACCTCGGTCTCGACGCAGACAACTTCAAGGAGTTGATCGAGAACGACGCCTCCCGGCTACAGGACATGGGACGGGGCTCGGTCCAAGCCGCAAATACCAAGATGTTTTGGAATACCGTCCTTCAGCGCGGCGGCTGGTGGGACACCAGCGAGACCTACGACGGGGGAGACCCCAGTCCGACCTATTCGTTCCCGACCGCCGCTCAGTCTCCGTCATCGCGCGGAGGCGGGAACTTCCACCTGATACCGTTCGAGACGACGGGGTTGACGGACGGAAGGGGCGCAGACCTTCCGTGGCTGCAGGCCACGCCCGACCCGATCACGACGGCAACTTGGCAGACGTGGGTAGAGATCAATTTGAAGAAGGCTGAGGAGATGGGAATCGGCGAGGGGGACGTCGTAAAGGTGTCCTCGGAGCATGGTTCCATCGAGGCCCTCGCCTATCCTCATCCGGGGATATCGCCCGACGTGGTGGCGATACCTGTCGGACAGGGCCACAAGGGGGGAGGACGGTACGCCAAGGACCGGGGCGCGAACGTGCTGTCGATACTCTCGCCGGTAACGGAGTCGGAGACCGGAGCCTTGGCCTGGGCGGCGACGCGTGTGGATGTGCGACGGACGGGCGAGTGGATCCGCCTGCCGAAGTTCGAGAACACCGCGCCGGACCTCGCCGAAGACGGACATCGAAGAATCATCCCGCTGACATCGGGGTAAGGGGAAACGGAGCCTTAGCAATATGGTAAGCGCGAACCCGAAATGGGGCATGGTGATAGACGTCGATAAGTGCATCGGTTGTCAGGGATGCGTTGTCGCATGCCAGTCCGAGAACAACATCCCCATCAACACCGAGGACATCTTCAACCAGCGTCGCGCGATTGAGTGGATTCGCGTCGAGCGGTACTGGGAGGGCGAGTTCCCCGACGTGAAGGCGCGGTTCATTCCGATCCTGTGCCAGCACTGCGACGACGCCCCTTGCGAGCCGGTCTGTCCCGTGTTCGCCACGTATCACAACAACGAGGGCATGAACGTCCAGGTGTACAACCGCTGCATCGGCACGCGGTTCTGCGCCAACAACTGCCCGTACCACGTCCGGTATTTCAACTTCTGGGAGCCGGAGTGGCCTGAGACCCTCACGAACCAACTCAATCCAGACGTCACGGTCCGCAGTCGCGGAATCATGGAAAAGTGCACGTTCTGCATCCAGCGCATTCGCCGCACGAGTCGAGAGGCTGCGCGAGACGGCGAAGAGTTGTCGGACGATTCGCGCGAGCTGAATCCGGCCTGCGTAAATGCCTGCCCGACGGATACCCTGGTATTCGGCGACATGAACGATCCGAACAGCAAGGTCTCGAAGTTGGCAAAGGAAGAGATGGACGACGATCACGGTCGCGGCTACCACCTGATGCCGCAGTACGGTACGTCGCCCAACGTGATCTATCTGAAGAAGGTGGACGAGTCCGCCGCGGACAACAACGGCTCGCATGCATAACGGCGCATCACATAACGGTCATGGCGCGCTCATGACGCCCAAGGCCGTCGAGGACGACCTCCTCGACAAGGGCAGGCTGCGCGGCTCCACGTTCCGCATAGCGGTGATAGTCTTCGCCGTCCTGTCGGTGCTCGGAGTGGTCGGGTTCGTGATGCGCTTGACCGACGGCTTTGCCAATACGCCCGTCTGGGGTTATCACGCGGCGCTGTTCGCGTTCATCCTGACGGCGGCGCAGGGCGCTCCAATGGTGGCCATCGCGCCGCGAATCGCCAACGCGCACTGGCGTCGGTCGATATCGCGCGTCGCGGAGCTGTTCAGCCTCGTCGGCATCGTGAGCTTCGTGATATACATCCCGGTGGCTTGGGCCCTCCCCAGCATGGAGGACGGCAGGCGCACTCTCTGGTTCTACGGCGAGTTGAACATGCCCGCCCACATGCCGGAGATCACGACGACGCTCGTGCTCATTGCGCTTACGGTCAACGGCCTCTGGCTGCTGTGGGTCTCGGCAATGCCGGACTTCGCGATGCTGCGCGACCGCTCGACCGGAAAGAAGAAGGCCTGGTTCGGCCGACTGGCGAGAGGATGGGTCGGCACGTCCGGTCAGTGGAACTGGCAGAAGCACCGGCTGGGCATCCTTGGGGCGTTCTACTTCATGATGCTCGTTACGGCGCACTTCGCAGTCAGCATGGACTTCGGCATGTCGCTCGTGCCCGGCTGGATCGACGCGCTCTACCCGGCGACGCACGCACACAACTCGCTGCAGGCGGGAGTGGCGATCACGCTGGTAACGATGTTCGTCATGTACCGCTTCGGCGGCTACAAGGACTACATCAACCTCGACCAGTTCTGGGGACTGGGCAAGCTGCTGTTCGCCCTGTCTCTCCTGTGGTTCTGGTTCTGGTTCTCCAGCTTCATCATCTTCTGGTTCGGAGCAAAGCCTTCCGAGGAGGCGGTGCTCGACCTGCTGTTCGTCGGGCCGTATTTGCCGATATTTTTCATCATCTTCACGTTCGCGTTCCTCGTCCCGCTGTGGGCGATGATCTGGAACCCGCTGCGAAAGAGCGTTTGGGGACCGGTCGTCATCGCGTGCGGCGTGCTGGTCGCGACGCTCCTTGACAGGATTCGCGTGTACGTCGCGGCATTCTCGGTCTCCGATTCGTCGAACAAGCACTATATGGAAGAGATTCCGGGCGCCGTCCTGCCTGACGTTGCGGACGTGCTGATCTGGGTGGGAGGCATATCAGCCTGCATACTCATATACATGATCGGAACGCGCATAATCCCGCCGATCAATATATGGGAGCAAAAGGAAGTATTGCTGTACCGCATCCACAAGCCATTCCACCGGACCGAGGTGCAGGTACTGGGCAAGCCGGAGTAGTATCGCCGAACGCATAGCCATGCAAGAACACGTACAGCTAACACAAAAACAGATCAACGACGACCTTCTCAGTTCGGTGCTCCACACGCCGAGGTGGTGGTGGCCGGCCGTCATCGTCACCACGGTGATATTCCTCACCGGCATGGGGGCATTCGGCTACATGCTCAACCAAGGGGTCGGGGTAACCGGCCTCAACCGCCCCGTGTTCTGGGGCGTGTACATGGTGAACTTCGTCTTCTTCATCGGCATCAGCCACGCGGGGATCATGATCTCGGCCATCCTGCGCCTGACGCAAGCCGAGTGGCGGCGTCCCGTCACGCGTGCGGCAGAGGTGCTGACGGTCTTCTCGCTCATGTCCGCCCTCATGGCGGCTCCGCTGGTACACGTCGGTCGCCCGTGGCGTGCCGACCTCTGGGTATTCCCCTACGACTTCGCGCGCGGCGTGTGGATCAACATTCGCTCCCCGTTCATCTGGGACCCAAGCGCCGTGATGACCTACCTGACGGCGAGCTCGCTGTTCGTCTTCATCGCGCTGATCCCCGACCTTGCAGTCATACGTGATAAGACGGCGGGGTTCACGCGCAAGTTCTACGCGGTGCTGGCGATGGGCTGGAGGGGAACGCCCCGCCAGTGGAAGCTCCAGGCGGTAGCCGGAATCCTGCTGTCGGCCCTAGTGCTGCCGGTCTTCGTCTCGGTCCACAGCATCGTGTCCTGGGACTTCGCGGTACAGATCGGACCAGAGGCGTGGCATTCGACCATCTTCGCGCCGTACTTCATCATCGGCGCGATCCACTCCGGCGTCTCGGCGGTGGCGACCCTGATGGTCATCATGGTCTGGGTCTGGGGATGGGACAAGTACCTCAAGCCCGACCATCTCGACGCAATCGGGCGGCTGCTCATCATCGTGGCAACGACGTGGTTCTTCTTCTTCTTCCTGGAATGGGTGTACGCGCTGTACACGCTGGAGGACGCGGAGCTCGCAATGCGCGATCTCCAGGTGTTCCAGTGGCCGTGGAGCGCACTCTTCATCGTATTCCTGATTACGGCCTACTTCATACCTGTGCCCATGTGGCTATTCAAGAGCGTTCGGAGAAGCTATTTCTGGATGTTCGTGACGACGATCCTGGTCAACATCGGGATGTGGCTCGAACGCTTCCTCATCATCGTACCGGGGACGATGCGCCGGAGCGAGTTCATCTTTGACTGGGGCAGCTACCATCCGAGCCTGGTGGAGATCCTGATGGTGATAATGACGTTCGCCTGGGTGGTCCTGGGCATGTTGGTCTTCACGAAATTGTTCCCGCTCATCCCGCTGTTCGACGTCAAGGAGGGGATGGTGGGGCGCGACGAGATACGAATCGGCAGGCGGATTGTTCCCGCCTCGATTAGAGAGTAATGCGAGGTGATGCTGTGGCACTGCGAAGCGTCATAGGTCTATACACGGACGAGGACACGGCGGCGAACGCGCTCGACACGGTCGCCGGAGCCGGTTACGGCCAGGGCGAATACGAGATACTCACGGGCACGCCCTATCCCGAGGGCACGTTCGGCGAGGAGGAGCCGGTGCACAAGCTCTACCGGTTCCCCCTGATCGGCGCGGCCTGCGGTTTCACGGTCGGCCTGCTCCTGACCGTGGGTACTCAGCTTGCCTACCCGCTGGTGGCGGGCGGCAAGCCGCTTCTGTCAATCCCGCCGATGGCGATCATCATGTACGAAGGAACGATGCTCGGCGCGATCCTCTTCACGGTCGTCGGCATCATCTTCGAGTCGAGGCTTCCGCGCCTGTTCATGGGCGCTTACGACACCCGCATCACCGAGGGATACATCGGGATCACGATCACGGCGGACGAGTCCAAGATGGAACACGCCGAAGAGACACTGAAGAAGGCCGGCGCCGAAGAGATCAAGCGCGGCTGGGAACAGACCGACTTCTAACCATTCGGAATACGAGAAGACAAACGATAGAGTCAGGATAGATGCCTCGAAGTCCACGCCATATAGCAGTAGTCGCCATAGCGGTCGTCATGTCGCTGTTCGCCGTGGCGTGCTACAACGCCAAGACGGGCGACACAGAGGTGTACGGCGTCGCCAGGTTCAAGCTGCCGGTGGTGCCGGAGACGGGATCGCACAAGGTGATGGTCTTTTCCGAGATGCACTATCAGCCCAAGTTCGACTCTCAGGACGTGCCGAGACTGCTTCCGCCTCCCGGCTCCGTTCCCGTGACGGGGCGCGAGATCCAGTACGAATCGCTCGAAGACTACAGGTCGGCAACGATGCCCGATGGAGTGACGCAGGGGTATGACAGGTCGCACGCTGCCGAGGTGTACCGGGTGAACTGCCAGGTGTGTCACGGGGCTAGTCTCGCAGGTGACGGACCGGTTGTCCCGTACATGACACGCGGCGTGATACCGGCCAACCTCAACAGCGACGCGACCCAGAACTCGACCGATGGGGAGATATTCGCCTTCATAGGCGAGGGTGGCCGCCAGGGCTACGCGCTGATAGAGGCCGGTCAGCCTTCGAACTCCCCCATGCCTGCCTTCAAGTACCTTCTGTCCGAAGAAGACCGCTGGGCGCTGGTCAAGTACCTCCGCGGGCAGTAGGGCTCGGCTGTCGGAGACAACCCGACTATCGAACGGTCTTCACTTCGAGTTGGATGCCCTCGTGCTGCTGAATGCTGCTGATGACCTCGAAGAGATTGCGTGCATGGGGATTGCCGGCCGGGCCAAACATGCGCATGAGGCTCTTGGGCGGCTTATCCGTTAGGGATCCAAGCTCCTCGAACCCGATAGTCGCGTTGATATAGTCACGCAGCACAATCTTGCCCGCATCGACATCTCCGGCCAGCAGGCACTCGACGCCTTCTTTCAGCAGCCCTTCTCGAAAGGCGGGGTCGCGCTGAGCGCGAGCCTGAACGGTCTCCTTGAAATCGCGGGTGAGCGCCATGTTTCACACCTCCTGCCGCTTGCGACGTTTGTACTCTTGCCAAAGTTCACGGGCGTCCTCGATGTCCTTCTGCTGACGCGCTTTGGTTCCACCGCCGAGCAGGACTATCAAGGTGTCGCCGTCCCTGCCGAAATAGACTCTGTAGCCTGGGCCGACGTGTATGCGGCGCTCCAACACTCCGCTGCCAACGCCTCTGATGCCGGACAGGTTTCCCGCCGCCATACGGGCGAGAGCCGTCCTCACTCTGACCGCTGCGCCCGCGTCGAGACCGTCGAACCAGCGACCGAAGGGACTGCGGCCCCGGCCGTCGATGTATTCTCTGATCTCGCTCATGTTTATATAGTAACATATTAGTTACCATCATGCAAGGTCTGGAGTAGTCAGTGAACCAACTGCACAGGGTCAGAGCGGACAGAGAGCAAGGAGTCTCCCTGCCCGTTAGAACAGCGTATACACGAACGGACCCGCGCCGGTCGATCCACCGACGACGATGACGATGCCGAAGGCCAGGAGCACGGCGACCATTGGGATCAGCCACCAGAGCTTGCGCTTCCAGAGGAAGACGATGAGCTCCCCCGCGATCCCCAGCTTTGCGATAGTTTCCCTGACGACCTTCAACTTGGATCCGTTTCCGTCTACTTCTTGGTGACCAGGAAGTCGCCGATGACCAGCGCGTCGAGGCCGCTCTTTTGAAAGGTGTCGAGGGCGTCCTCCGGCGACGCAACTATGGGGTCGCCGCGAACGTTGAACGATGTGTTCAATAGTATCGGCTCCCCGGTGGCCTCCCCGAATCTCCTGATCAACTCATGGTAGCGAGGGTTGGTCTCCTTGTATACGGTCTGCGGCCTCGCCGTGCCCATGTGATCGACGGCGGGAATGGCGTCGCGCTTGGAGTCCTCGATGGGCGCGACGACGAGCATGAAGCGCTCCGGCATGCCCCCGGCATCGTTCGGCAGGCCAAAGTAGTCCGACGCTGCGTCTGCCAACACCGAGGGCGCGAACGGACGAAACGGCTCGCGGAACTTGACCTTGCCGTTGACGATGTCTTTCATCTCGGCGCGTCGCGGGTCGGCAAGGATGCTCCGGTTGCCCAACGCGCGCGGGCCCCACTCGAACCGACCCTGGAACCAGCCGACGACGTCGCCGCCCTCAATGCGGTCGACCGTGGCGTCTATGAGCTTGGACTCGTCCTCAAACCGCGTCCATGATTGGCCCGACCCTTCGAGGGCCGTTTGTATGGCATCGTGGTCGTACTCTTGACCCCAGTAGACGTGGTCCATGACCGACCGCTCCTCGTTGCCAAGCGCGCAATGCCAGGCGTAGAGGGCCGCCCCGAGAGAACCCCCTCCATCTCCGGCGGCGGGCTGGATGTAGACCTCCTCGAACGGCGTCTCATTGAGGACACGACCGTTGGCCACCGCGTTGAGGGCGACCCCTCCCGCCATGCAGAGCTTGGTCAGGCCGGTCTCCCGGTGCGCCTCGTTCGCCAGATTCAGCACGAGCTCCTCGGTAACGTGCTGGATGCTCGCGGCGATGTCGGCGTAGTGCCGGTTGTATTCCAGCAGTTCCTGATGATTGGCAGGCTTCTCGCCGTAGTACGCGGGCCAGCCGGTCTCGTCGGTGACGAATGGGATCTTCGGGTCGCGGGGCCTCCCGAAGAGCTTCTCGAATCTCGACGTGAACGAGCGGTGGGTGCTGTGGTGGAACGAGAAGTAGCGGTGGTCGGTCCAGATGGAGCCGTCGTCGCGCTGCTCCACGATTTCCCGGATGCGGTCGACGTACCGGGGAGTACCATAGGGGGCCATCCCCATGACCTTGTACTCCCCCTCATTGACCTCGAAGCCGAGAAACGCCGTGAACGCGCTGTAGATGAGTCCGAGCGAGTGGGGGAAGCGCAGTTCTCGCTTGACGGACAGCGAGTGTCCGTCGCCAACGCCCATCGTGGCGGTGGCCCATTCCCCCACGCCGTCGAATGTCAGTACGGCGGCCCTGTCGAAAGGAGAGCAGAAGTAGGCGCTGGCGGCGTGGGACACATGGTGGTCGGAGAACAGGATGCGTTCCTTGTCGACTCCCAGGGCGCTTTCGATGCGGCTCCTGATCCAGAGCTTGTCGAAGAGCCACGATCTCATCCCATGGACGAACTGCATGTAGGTCCTGGGGAATCCGGAAACGGCCGTCAGCAGCAGCCGCTCGAACTTCACGAAGGGCTTCTCGAAGAACACCACGTAGTCGAGTTCGGGGCCGTCAATTCCCCCTGCGTCCAGACAGAAGCGTATGGCGTTCGTCGGAAAGCCGGGATCGTGCTTGATGCGGGTGAAACGCTCTTCCTCGGCGGCGGCGATGAGCTTACCGTCCTCAAGAAGGCACGCCGAGGCGTCGTGGAAGTAGCAGGAGATGCCGAGGACTCGCATGGAGGCGACCGGTCACCACTGCCGCCGCATCGATTCCATCACATCGCCGGAGACTTCGCGCTCTCGCCACCCGCTTGCCTTGGAACGTCGAAGGCGGAGCGGGTCGGGGATAAGCCCGAAGGGGATATACATGAGGGGAATGAACACCCAGTAGACAACGGTGAGCAGTACGACCATCTGCACGGCCCCGATGAGATGCGCGAACGCCAGCCAGCCGTTGAGAATGCCTCGTAAGCGTGAGCGACTACCGGAGATCAATGCCATTCTGCCTCAACTGGAGTGGGAAAGGATCTGTGGTCCGCCGGGGGCTACTCCGTCCGGCGGAGCCAGATACGCTCAGCTACTTCGTACCCCACCACGACTTCCTCGCCGTTGCATTCCAGTTTAATGACCCCACGATAGGCCGCAGCCTCGGTGAGCCTGACCTGCTGGCCCGGTATGAAGCCGTAAGGGACGAGGTATTCGAGCAGCGCCTGGTCGTCTTCGGGGATCCTGTCGATGGTGTATTCCCGGTTCTGTTCGGCCTCGCTCAGGGGAACGGAGTCATTCGCGACCGGGTGGCCGCTTCCAGGAATGGGGTCGCCGAACGGCGAGGTCTTCGGGTTGCCAAGCCTGAGCCTGATCTTCTCCTCAAGCAGTGGCGATATCGCGTGCTCCAGCCGGTGCGCTTCCTCGTGGGCGTTGAAGAGATCGACTTCCAGCACGTCAACGACGAAGAGCTCCGCAAGTCGATGGCGGCGCACCATGCTCTCTGCCGCCTCCCGGCCGAGATTGGTCAAGTCGATCTCCTTGTTCTTGGACATCTCGATGAGGCCCTCTCGAGTGAGACGACGGAGCATGCCCGTCACGGACGGAAGGGATGTCCCAAGTCCTTCACCTTCGGGAAGCCTCTTGAGCTGTTCGGCAAGCTGGGAGGGTGTGACGCGTCGGCCAATCTCCTCCAGTTGATAGATCGAGAGCAGGTAGTTTTCAGCGGCCATCGAGAGCCGCATGGCCGCTGCCGACGTATTGGATTTCGATCGCTTCGGAGTCACTTTGTCCGAAGGTCTCCTCGTAGCGTGACGGTCAGGATTTCCGTTTGAGCGTACCATGAGGACTCGCAAACCTCAAATGCCGACGGCAAGGATGAGCGTTCAGTTTTGATGAGGCGAACGTCCCTTACCCCTGTGGATACCCGCCCCGTATCGTGGTACGGGGTGACGTTCTTTTGCGGGTATGACGGTGCTGTGCATAGAGAGGGTTTCGCATCGAGTCTGAAAGTTACGGCAAGGGTGAGTGTTCAGTTTTGATGAGGCGAACGTCCCTTACCCCTGTGGATACCCGCCCCGTATCGTGGTACGGGGTGACGTTCTTTTGCGGGTATGACGGTGCTGTGTGCGTTGTGCGCTCTCACGAAGTCTGAACAGTTACCGGCGACGGCGTGACCTCTTCCGTCCAAGTCATGAATGCAATCGCAAGTCCGTGTCCGTAGTGAGCGAACGTGCGGGTGTGCTATTATCTTGTACGGTGATCTTCGACTATGCGGTTCGATAGAGCCGCACGATCAGCCGAAGCGACGCTGAGAGTAGAGGACCAAAGCAGAAATGGCAATGCAGGCCCAGGCCCTGAGACTGTCTGAACAGGAACTCGTCCAGCGTGACTGGACGCGTATTCGGTTTGGCCTGGCCATCGGCATCCTAGCCGCCGGCATCGGGGCCGCGACGACGATCCTCAACCTGTATACGGAGTTCGAAGGTATCGGAGCCCTTGACCGGGTGCCACCGGGACAGGCGGTGCTCTTCGGGATTGCCGGGGGCATTGGAGGACTCCTCATTGGAGGTCCTGCCGCTTACTGGCTCTACGGCGTGAGGCCAACCTTCAGCGTGCACGGACGCCGTGCGCGACGCCTTTGGGTGTGGCTGCTTCTGTCCGTGGCATACCTGATGTTCTATTCCTATCTGACAGGGGGAATCTTCCTTCCGATCGCCAGGGAATTCTTCCTCTTCATTTCGAGCGTAAAGTCCGTCCCCAACGTGGTGGGAAGCTTCTTCAACCTATTCACCGCGCTGTGGTTCGTCTACGGCCTGAAGAACGCGTTCCTCCTCCTGGGGGCGTTCCCGTTCTGGGCTGGGTTGGGAGGCGTGGCGTTTGGCCCATGTGCCTGGGCGATCGACAAGTTCAGCACATCGACCAAGCCGAGGTTGTCGAAGTACGGTCCGATTGGGTTCGCAAGCGTATTGGCGCTAATCGTGCTTGGATTCGCGATATTCGGTCCCAAGTAGCCTCCGGCGATCACCCCGGCCCGACAGAACGGGAAGAGCAACCCAGGCCTTTCACCCCCTAGCGGGGTTGCCCCAATGGACTGCCGTTGAACTCCACCATCTTCCCGCTCAGTCGTTCGAGACGAATCCGAGCAGGTTGAGGATGATGAGGAAGATGTTCAACACGTTCAGGTAGAGGCCGATGCTTCCCATGACGGCCACCTGTGTTGCGCCCTTCTGGTCGCCCTCCATAGCGGCTTGTTGCGCCAGCTCCTTCATCTGCTTCGTCTCCCACACCGTCAGCGCGAGGAACAGGGGCAGAAGGAGGATGTTGATGAGCAGGAACAGGCCGCTTGACTGGATCAGGAGCATGTTGATGAGGCTGATGACTATCAGCCCGATGAGGCCGATAATCAGCATTGGCCCCAGCTTCGTCAAATCCCTCTTGGTGGTCATGCCGACCGCGGTCATGGCAACGAACAGCCCGCCCGTCAGCAGGAAAGCCACGCCTATCGTGTCGCCGGCGAATCGGATGAGTATCGGCGAGAGGAACAGCCCTTCAATGCCGGTGAACGCGAGATAGAGGACGGTTCCCAGGGCGGTGTTCCCCTTGGCGACGACCGCGCTGGCGGCCATGAGCGTGCCGAACATGATGCCGATCATCAGGAGCCAGCCGATCCAGCCGAGGCTGTAGAAGACCTCTCCCACGCCGAGCATGTCGCCGATCCAGATCGTCGCTCCAGTCGTGATTACTCCAAGCGCGACAAGCCCGTACATGCGGGTCATCGCGTCGGTGTAGATGGCATTCGCCCGGGTTCTGTCGTAGTAAGGTACGCCGAAGTACTCTTGTGTGGACATGACGAAGAAATTCTCCCTGAAAGACTAAGGTGTCGTCACTCGTTTAATTATAGCAAAAGGGCGCACTCCGCTTTCAAGCGGCCGCGTACACTGTGAGTGTTCAGAATGGATACCCGCCCCGTATCGTGGTACGGGGTGACGTTCTTTCGCGGGTATGACGGTGGCGGTGTGCGTTGTGCGGTCTCACGAAGTTTGAACAGCTACGTACACCGCCTGAACGACCTCAATGCGCCCCTCGATGAGGTTGCGACGGACGTTCTCGATGCGTTCCCCATAGTTCGGTCCGAGGAGTGCTTCGAACGCGAACGACAACGTATGGTCGACATTCCTGTCCGGCGGAGTTCGCGCCCACTCTATGGACTTGGGAGTGTCGTCATGCCACGTGATCTCACGGAAGCCGCTGTCCGTGAGTGTCGTCCTCAGGCGGCCTGCATCGACGAGGTGGCTGAACGATGGCTCGTCGGCCCAAGGCGCAGGGTAGTGAGGAGGTGAGACATCGCCCGCGAGAATTTCGTGAAGGGCGAGTCTGCCACCGGAGCGCAGCACCCTACGGGCTTCGAGGTAGAGGCGAACCTTGTCCGCCACGTTCATGCCCATGTGCTGCATCCACACGACGTCGAACGTGCCGTCGTCGAAGGGAAGGTCGAGCGCGTTGCCGACTGATAGTGATATCGACTCGCTTAGGCCGAGACGCTCGACCAGCATTCGACCGGCCTCAACGTAGCTCGCGGTCATGTCAATGCCGGTCACGCGGCAGCCGTAGTTCAACGCCAGTGTCCTCGCGGGCCCGCCGATGCCGCAGCCGACATCGAGGACTCGCATACTCGAACGAATTCCAACGAGTCCTGCAAGTTCACGCGTGGGGGCACGTCCTCGAATATGGAGGTTCTCAAACGGGGCCAGGTCATCAGGCTTGAGGTTGTTGACGTCAGTCCCGGAGGCTGACAGGGCGTTCAGGAGGGTGCAGGCAAGCCGGGGGTGGCCGTAGCGATCGGCGGGAGTCGAGATGTCGGAACTTTCTCGGGAATCGGACAATTCAGGTTATCGATACCTCGTCCGGCGCTTCTATGCCTGCCTCGGATGCTGCCGTGCGGAACAGGTCGACAACCGTTGGATGACAGGTGAAGACCAGGATCTGGTTGGTTTGAGAGAGCTTCGCGAAGGAGACTGCGGCCCGAAGCGCGCGTTCGGGATCGAAGTTCACGAGGACTTCGTCCACGATTACGGGGAGCGGCTCTGTACGCTGTCCAAGCTCGCGAATCAGCCCGAATCGCAGCGACAGAAATAGCTGCTCCCGCGTGCCGCGACTCAGTTCCGAAGGCTGCTTGGTGCTGCCGTCTGCGTCCGTGACCGTGATCGTCTGCTCGCCCAGGGGAGCGAGCACCCGCTCGTATCGCCTTTCGGTGATGTCGGCGAAGAACTCCTGTGCATGGCGCACCACGCCGGGCTGCCGCTCTCGCTCGAACTTTCGCCGGGCCTCTTCGAGCAGCTCCCTTGCGAGTGTGAGCCGTGCCCAGTCGCGCGCATGGACGGAGATCTGCTCCAGGAGGGTGGTTCTCTCCATTCTTAGCTGGGACGATTCTTCCTCTCCGATTAGGCCTTCAAGTTCGGAACGGATGAATCCGCGTTCGGTCGATAGGTCCTCACGCTGACTGTCCAGATGCGCCAGTTCTTCGTCCCGCTCCGATAGAGCGTTGACGATAGACTGAGGGTCCGAGTTGGCCAGGTCGGTCTTCAGCCTGTCGAGCGCCTCGCCCGGCCCGCTGACTCTCTGTAGACGGTCGAGCGCGTCGCGGGACTTATCTTCAAGGTTCGAACGTCTTTGATACAGACCGGCTCTTGCACGAAAGGCTTCGGCTTCCTCTGCTCCTCCTGATCGAAGCAGCAGTGCAAGCTCCTCTTCCGCTTTCTCCAGGACGTTCTTCCGGTCTTGGAAATCTCGCTCGGCCTCATCCAATTCCGCTTCGGCGTCGGTCCGATTCCTGTCGTTCTCCTGCACTTCCTCCAGGATCTCGACGAGTCTGTCAGCCGCCGCCGCAACCGTCCGGTAGTCGCCGGCGTCGAACGTGACATCGAATGCGTTTGACAGGGGCTCTACGGCCTCGACGTATTCCTGGATATCCTTCTCGATAGCCTTGATACGCATCTGCCAGCTCCGCACGTCCTCAAGCCTGCTGCGACCAAGCTCGACCTGTCTTTGAAGCACGTCAACAGTCTCCGGCGTGAAGGATTCCAGCAGGCCGCGCGACTGCAGCCATTCCTGCCACTCCGAACTCCTGGCTCTAAGTTGCTCGGATGCCCGCTCGACGGCCTCCTCCGATATGGCCTTGCGAGCCTTCCTCTGTTCTCTGAGCTCACCGGCTTCCCGCAACGTTCGCGACAAGGAATCCCACGCCGCGAGATTGGTGGCCTCAGAATCCATTGAGCCTTCCTCGGCTATGAGGTCTCGGTCACTGATCTCATCGATGGCCAGGCGTACGGCGATTTCGTTCAATTCGGTCTCTAAGGAGGACACCTCTTGTTCGGCTTGGAGAATTTGATGTCGAATCGAGGCGGCGAGATTGGACTGAACCAGGTCATTACCGGATACTCTGCCTGAGATTGCCCTGTATCCGGCAAGGCCGACAAGTGCCAAAATGACTAGGGTGCCGGCAAGGACGAGAGACTCAATTGGCCCAGTCACTCCAAAGGCGAAGGCAGCAACGGCGATCCCGACCGCGATGAGCACCATTGCCACTAGAGCGAAAGGAGGGACTCCCATCCCGCCTGCGCTTCGTTGATCCGGGACGGGAACGCCGGAGCCTACAACTCCCTCGAGTTGGCTCTGCAAGTTTGAGAGATTCTGCCTTGCACGGTCGATCGCTCCGAGCTGTACCGACGCCTCTCTGATGAGTTCCCGGCGTTGGCGTATCTGTTCCGCATTGAGGTCGGGCCTTTGAGCGGCATCCAGCTCGCGTTGGGCTCTCCCCTCGGACTCTATGGCCTCCTCCAAAGCAGTGGAGTCCTGAACGAGGGTTGCTCTGCGGCTCGAAAGCTCGGCGGAGGCTTCCCTCAAGCGTTCGCCGTGCTGGGTAATTTCCTGTCGTACAGCTATGGAGAGATCGAACTCTTCCAACCGGACCTCGTCCCAGTCGGGCCCCAAGTCCTTCAGGGTCTCGGCGAGAATTCTCCTGTGCCCTTCAAGCTCGGTCTCACGTTCCGGCAAGTCCTTTACTGAACCGTCGAATGCAGTCCGTCCGTTCTGCAGGCGGCGAATGTCGGATGAATTCCTGAGAATTGCGACGTGCGGCACGGCGACATCCGCTTTCAGTTTGGCTACTCTTACATCGTTGCTTGCAGACTCAAATTCTCCCCGCGCAATTCTCACGCGCTCTTCGAGTTTTTCCAGGCGGTTCAGGCCGTCGGTTGGGAAGTCTTCGATTGGCGGCATGGCGCTCAACTCTTGCTCGGCCGACACAAGGTCATTCCAGGAGTCCCAGGCGTTTTGAAGTCTTGTCTGCCGGCCATGCAGGTTCTGAAGCGTTCGCCGCCGGGCGGCAAGGGATTCAAGCTCGGACTCAACCTGCTGCAAACGTTCGGTCAACTCTCCATACCTCGCGGCGTTATCGGCGACTTCACGAAGCGTGGAATCGATATCGTCCAGCCTGTTGGCGGCGCCATAGATCTCCTGCGTGCTCCCTCCACTGCGGAAGATGGTGTTCCTCGACCGGTCTAGAGAAGCCATCACGTCCTGCAGCGACGTCACACCCATACCGGCACTGTATATTTGGCCGTTGACGTTTGCATCGCTCAGCAGGTCGTCGCTGTAGAGCTCGTCGAGCGTGAACGCGAAGACCTGCTCGAAAACGTCCTGCGAGTGATGGCCAAGCAACGTTGTGAGCTCCGACTCCGGCAGCGGATCGCCCAGTTGCGATGTTACCGAGACGTCACCGCTGAAGCTTCTTCCGGATGTCCTGCGGACGTTGTAGATGCGGCCGTTGCTTCCTTCTAGCGTGACGTGGCCGCCATAGCTCCCACCGGCGATAGCGGGGTACGCGTTGGTCCTTGCGTTCCTGCGCGGGAACCCGAACAGCACCCTTCGGATGAACTCCAGCAGCGTGCTCTTTCCGGCTTCATTCGGCCCGTGGAAGATGGTAACGGGACGTTCAAACGGGCCGAATTCCTGGCCGGCGAACCGGCCGAAACCGTCAATGCGGATGTCTCGAATCCTCATGCGTCCCGTTCTCCGGCCAGCAGGTCCACGACGATGGCCTCTGCCTCGTCCATCAACGTGGTGAGTTCATCCTCGCCAGGTGCATAGTCGGCCAGGAGCCGGCGATACCGCCGGTGCTGGTAGAGGTCTCCGAGCCCGTCTCGCATTCCGGCCTGTAGCTCCGCGTTGTCCTTTGCCCGGTCCGTTGTCTTGAGCACCTCGGCCAGGAAATCGGAACCCTGCACCCGTTCCTGCCTGTTGAACGACGGGGCCGTTTCGTCCTCGATGCGTTCGCACCACGCGAATGGGGATCTTCCCGACCATTCACCGTTGAGATCGTCCACCAAGTCCTGCAGGAAGTCCTGTTTCCGCAGGGAGTCGTACAACTCGCCCCGACCTTCCAACGTGAACCGGAGCACAATCGACCGACCATCCGCCCTACTTAGAGCTTCTTCCGTGCTTTGGTGCAGGCCATTGAGCAAATCCTGCGCGGTCCGCATCGAGGAGATGTCGAGGACGGGTCGTTCCCACCGCACGGTGTCGATGGCCCTGAAGTCCAGGTGGACGCTTCGGTTATCGTCCACCTCGGCAACGTACACGCCGCGCGCTCCGGTCTCGTTCGAGTGTCTGCCCTGGGAGTTGCCCGGATAGACAACGGTCGGCGAGTTTTCGCTGAGTACCTCGCGAGTATGCACGTGGCCGAGGGCCCAGTAGCTGATGCCCGTTGACCTCAGGTCTTCCAGCGAACACGGGGCGTACGGGTCGTGATCAGGGTTGTTGCCGACGTTGGCGTGCATCAGGCCGATTGAGAATATGTCCCGATCGACGGGGCCAAGTCGAGGAACCAGGTTGTCTCTGATTTCGCGGGTCGGGTAGCTGATGCCATGCACGACGGCGCGTTGGGGATCGTCCGGGAACACCGGCACGGCCTCGAAATCAGCGCCGAAGCGTGTACAGCCTGCGGGATAGTCCAGTCTTGCCTCCCAACCGTCCAGCGGGTCGTGGTTGCCGTGGCAAATGAATGAACGTATGCCAGCGTCGTCCAGACGCTTCAGGCCCTCGACGAACTTGAGCTGCGCGCGGAGGCTCCGATCCGCCGAATCGTACACATCGCCCGCGACGAGCAAGGCGTCCACGCGCTCCTCCATGCAGAGCCTGACGATGTTCTCGTAGGCCGTGAAGGTCGCTTCACGAAGGGTCTTTGACACGTTATCGGGGGCGGTGGCCTTCATTCCCTTGAAGGGGCTGTCGAGGTGGAGGTCAGCGGCATGTACGAAGCGTAGGAGGGTCATATCTGTCGGTGAATTCGGGTGGGAGTGGAGAAGCGAGTATAGCCCAAATCAACCGGAACCGTCATTCCGGCGACAGGTGTCTACTAGAGGGTGTCCAAGAAGCCAACGGAAACCGGCGGTAGTGAACACTTGTGGAACCATGAACAGCGTTGCAGCCCTTAGACAGGCTCAGAGCTTGTCTCGTGCATGATTCGGGGGTGAACGGGGCCCTGTTAGGCGTACGGCAGAAGCGGGGTACGTTACAGTATCGTGCCTTTTACCCTCACCCAGCCCTCCCCCACGAACGGGCTGACAGGGGTATGTATTTAGTGTTTCCTAGCTATGAATCATGGTTGCGGCCATGTCAGTCAGAATGTAGCGAAGCGGTGTGAGGAAAATCAAATGCTCGTTCTCCGACCCAGTCTGCGCAGCCGGTAACATATCATGACGATAGCACAACATTTTAGATTCCTCGCTCCGCTCGGAATGACAGAATTAGGGTGGCCAGATCGTGGCTGCAATCTCATTTTACATACCCCTGTCAGCCCACGAACCGGAGAGGGGGCTACGCAAGGACTTACAAGGTGGAAGCCATCTTGCCCTTGAACAGGGCCGTGGCAGCCTGCTCGGCTTCCAGCATCGCGCCTTGTAGATCTTCTACGGCAACCTCGCGTCTCGGTTCCAGGAAGAGGAATGAGACTTCCTTCACGTTGAGGCCGGTCGCTTTGCTCAATGCGAGAGCGTAGCTGCCGCCCTGAAGTCGGTAACGATCCATCGCCCTGTCGATATCTTCGTCGGTGCGGACGGCGTCGGTCTTGTAGTCCACGACGACGTAGCCGTCTTCCTCCTCGAAGAGCAGGTCGATGAAGCCCTCGACGATCCCGTCCCCGACGGGTCCGGCCACCGGGGTCTCCCTCCACCAACGTCCCGATTCCAAGGCTCGATGTACGAGGGGGCTATCGAGCGCCCTTTGCGCGAGCCGGGCGATGTCATCGGCACGTCCCGGCAGGCCTTCGGCGGCTGCCTGGGCCGAGGCAATGTCGGCCAGGCCGTCTCCCGTCTTCAGGTCCACAACCTGCAGGACCGCGTGAACGGCACGGCCAATGGAAGTCCCCGCGCGACCGCGCCGCCAGGGTTCGTCTTGAACGTCCTGCTCGTTCTTCTTTTCCTTGGCGAGTGTGGTCGCGGCAGCGGATGTGGGGAGAGACCGCGCCGCGTACACTTCACGCCTTGCATCTTGCCAGTCCCTTCGCGCTTCGGGTGTGTCGATGTGGGGTTCAGAAGACTCGTCCTGTGGTCCAGGAGTGCTGGGATCCTCCGACGCCGGAGGGACGAACGGCTCCCATAGATGGCCCGCCCCCGTCATGAGTTCCTCAATGGTTGCGGCAGCCGAATTCTGCCCCGACGAGCTCCGATATAGGCTGACGATGAGGTGGTCGCGGGCGCGCGTGGCTGCAACGTACATCAGGCGCACGTCCTCTTCCGCTTCCCTCTCCTTGTCGAAGCCAGCCAATTCTTCGTAACCGCCAGTACAAAAGACCAGGGCCTTCGGGCCCACCTTCACTTCGACTCTCCCGCTCTCGCGGTTGAACCGCACGGGTTCCGTTCGCTGAGATTGGCCCGAATTCAGGCCTGCCAGGATAAGAATGGGAAACTCAAGACCCTTCGCCGCGTGAACGGTCATGACTCTCACCGCGTCCTCGTCCGACTCCGGGACGGCCGTCTCCTGCGCTCTTGCCTGCTCGTCACGTTGGCGAACGGTCCAGTTGATGTATGCTCGCAGGGACGTTTCACCGGACGCGGCGAAGGCGCGCGCGCGGTCTATCAGGAACCGGTAGCGAGACCATCGAGGACGCCACTGGCGGTTGTCCAGGGCAAGCTCCATGAGACGGCGATTTCTCACGAACTCCTCGATTAGCGCCGCAGGAGAGGTCCACCGACGCCGCTCGTGGAATTCCTTCAGGACGGCGAGGCTATCGGAAACGTTGCCCATCGACGTGTCTTCGTCGGCGAGGTAGTCGAACTGCCCCCCGCCCTCGACGAAACGAAGCAGGTCCTCGTCTGAGCACGCGAACGCCGGAGAGCGAAGCGCGGCAACGACGGAGACCTGATCGGTGGGGTCGTCGATGGCCGAGATGCAGTTCAGGAGGTCTCTCGCCTCCTGCGTTTGGTATACGAGAGAAGCGCTTTCGAGCCGGTAGGGTATGCCTGCCGTCTCGAAAGCCGACTCCAGATCATCGAACCCCAGGCGGCTCGGCGCAAGAACGCAGATGTCGTGGTACTTGGCAGGACGAGTTTCCGGTCCGCCGCCCTCAGGTCTGACGGGCCAGCCCTCGGCGACCACGGTCTCTATCGTGCGACGTATGGCCTCGGCTTCCTGTCGACGCACCTCCGCAACGTTGCCCTTGAGCGCCCCTCCCATGTGCCTGACGACGGGCGGCTCGCCATGCACCGGCTCGGCTTCGAGAGGGGAATACTCAGGTTGGTCGGCGCCTTCCTCCATCCATTGGGCGAATACGTGGTTGACCCAGTCGATGACGGGAGGCAGTGACCTGAAGTTCTGGGTAAGGAGCACCTTCGACCCACCCACGGCCTCCTGCAGCTTTTCGACCTGCTGGATGTCCGCGCGCCGGAAGCGGTAGATCGACTGCTTTGGGTCTCCCACGATGAACAGCTTTCCCGCCTGGGGACGCACATCACGCCAGTCTCGTGGACGGTCGGCAGTGTCCGCCTCGTCGAGCATATCTTCGGCGAGGAACATGGCGAGCTCAGCCTGCAGAGGATCGGTGTCCTGTACCTCGTCGATGAGGATGTGGGAATAGCGTTCCCTGAAGTGGTCGCGGGCGTCGAGACTGTTCCTCAGCAGGTCGCGTGCGAGCACCAGCAGGTCTTGGAACTCGACCTCTCCTGCCGCCTTCCTCTCGTCGGCATAGCCAAGCGTAAATCGCCTCACCAGTTTGAGCACCGGAATCAGGATATGCTCTCTTTCGCCCTTCGGCCGTTCGTCGGTTGGCAGGCTGAACTCGGCGTTCAGGAGCAGATCGTAGTTCTGGTGAAACTTGAGCGCTATTTCCCGTATGTGCCTCAGTGTCATCCCCTCGGCAAGCGCGGGACGGAGGGCCTCCTGTCCCTCGGGGTCGTCGAGAGCGGTGTCCAGCCAGTCCGACCAGTTTTTCTCGAAGGCGACCTCCGACTCGATCTCGTCGCGAATGCCGAATCCCGGTGGGAGGCCGGCCTCCAGGGGACGTTCGCGCAGGAGGCTGCCTGCGAAGCCGTGCAGGGTCTGAATGGACGCCTGATCGAGGTCGGCCACCGCCCGTTCGCAGCGCAAACGCTGCGCTTCGCCCAGGCTGCCGTCGTCGGTCGCCCTTTCGAGGGTCTCGCCAATGCGGGACCGGAGCTCGGCCGCCGCGGACTCCGTGAATGTGATCGCTGCGATGCTGCCCATGCTCGCCCGTCCGGTGGTGATGAGCGCGACGATGCGCTCGACGAGGCTCCGTGTCTTGCCCGTACCCGCCCCCGCCACGACGACCATGTTCTCATCGAGGCGCTCCACAATTGCGTTTCGTGCCGCCTGATCGGAAGGCGTTGTCATTGGTCGCCCTCCGCCAGAGTCACGTAGTCTTCCAGTCGTTCATCCCCTCGCTTGCGCTCCCAGTCTCTAACGCGCCGTGTGGGACAGAGGTGCTTGAAATCGCAGTACCTGCAATTGTTCCCGCTCCTGCCGGGGTTGGCGGGAAAGAGACCCCTGCCGATGCCGTCCGTTATGGTCTCCACGGCCTCGGTGAAGGAATCGAGCATGTCGTCGAGGTTCGCAGGTCTGGGGGGGCGCGTTCTGAATTCTCCCTTGGACGACACGAACCAGTAGGCGGCCAGCACTTTTGTGTCTTGGCCCAGCAACTCGCGCGCCGCGAGACCATATACGGGCAGCTGCAGGCGAGTCCCACGCCTTATGGGGTCTTTGGTCATGTTCGTGTATTCGCCCGTTCCGCCCGTTTTGTAGTCGAGCACAAGCGCGGTATCGCCCGACGGTGAGACATCGATACGGTCGATCACGCCCCGGAACCTGAGCGCGCCCCATTCGACGGGTCCCTGAACGGAGGCATCCTCCGGTTGCTGTTGGGAAATCCCGAATTCCCTTTCGACTCCATGTGGAGCGACTCCGTGCCTCATGCGAAGCTTGAAGTCCTCATCCAGGAACGTTTGGAGATCGCTCCTGATCTCGGCCTGAGCGATCTCCCACAGAAGCCGCTTGCCGGTGATGCCGCGCTGCTCGGCGTTTCGGAACTCCTCTTCGGCTATGGCCATGAGCGTCCTGAGGTGGTCGTCCGTCCATGGCTGATCGTGATGAGGAAGTGTTCCCTGCTCCTGCACCGCTCGAATGAATCGTTCCAGAACGGCGTGAATCAGCGACCCTCGTTCCAGGGGCGAGATGGTCGATATTTCCTCAGGCTGCTCCAGAGCGGCGATTCCGAGAACATGCGAGAGGAAGTAACGGTACGGACACGTCGCCCACGTCTCAAGCCTCGTGGGGGAGAAGATATCGCTGCTGGAGAGACCTATGCGCCCCGAAGAGAATGACGTCGCCGAGAGGTCTCCGTCCCAGGCCGTCAACTCTATTGAGTTCCTCGCCCGCTCCATCCGGAGAGCTCTCTCCAGAACGTCCTCCGATTCGGCGAGATAGTGGTCGCCGATGTGCTTGTCGGAGCGTCGCCAACGCCAGAGCCGATTGAGATCGTGGTCGTGAATGTCGGCGGGCTGCGAACTTGAAACGGCATCGATGCTGTCCCGGGAGGACGCCACCTCCTCGAACCATGGTTTCCGTTTCAGGGAAGCGAGTTCCTCCGGTGAGGAGAGCATCGAGGGATAGACGGATGCGCCGTTGAGTCGCGACGCCTCAGCGAGGAACCAGCTCGATGGATGCTGCTCTCTCATTGCGGCGTTGTCCCCGCGTGCGAACGTGAGTACCCTTTTGCGCCCTGATGAAGCCGCGGCAAGGAACTCGTACCTTTCAACGCTCAAGCTTCGCCTCGGTGGGAGTCCTGCCTCCTCACGGTCGCGATCGGGGAGCAAGGGGTCGTCTCGGTAGCGCGGGGGCACGAGTCCCTCCACCATGCCCATGAGATATACCCGGTCGAACCGCAGTCCGACGGCGTTTCCGACGGGACCGACGAACACGCCTTCTCCATACGCGCCCTCTCGCGCGGCGGATCTGCCGAGCGCCTCGTCCAGCGCGGAGCGAAAAACTTCAAGAGTCGTCCCGTCCTTATCCACGTCGTCCAGGCTTGCCAGCTCCCTGACGGCGGACTCCAGGGCTTCCAGGTTTTGCGCTTCCTTAGGCGGCAGTCCGGCGGTGTCCATGTATCGAACTATCAGGACCTCGACCCATGCGACGAAGTCCGACCACGACCCTCCATCCTCAGGGGGTGCGAGGTCCTCGTGAAGCTTCGACATGAAACGTCGCAGCGCCCACGTCTCCTTCGCGGACCGCTCCAATCTCAGTCGCCGCGCGTCCGCGATGTCCTCGCTCTCATCGTTTGCCGCTCGTTCCTGGAGGCCCGCGTGGCGTGCAAGGCGATCACTCCATTGCTCAATTCCGGCGACGACTCCCGCATCGCGCGAGATGGCGTCCCAGCGCGAGGGCCTGAATCCCGCCGATGTCGATTTCACCGGACTCGATGTGAGCCACCTGGTGACCTCGTCCCTGGGCAGGTCGCCGCCCGCAAGCGCGACCATGCCCTTCACCATCCGTCCGACCGGCGTCGACGCCAGCCTTCCCGTAGACGGACCGGCAGTAGGCACCTCGGCCATGGCAAACTGCTCGGCTATGAGCGAGGCGTACGGCTCTCGCTGCCAGTACAGGACGGCCATTCGGTTGAACGGTGTTCCCTCGTGGGCGCCGGAAGCAATGCTCCTCACCACGTTTCGCACTTCCTCGCGGGTGTCTAAGGTTACGAGCAGGCTCGTCTCGGACAGCGACGTTGGCGCTGTTCGCTGAGGACGGTCTGTGCCCCTTGGCGGGGCGATGCCCAGAACGTCCTCGTCGGTCTGTGCTTCTCCGGTCACGCCCATGACGGTCGAGCAGGACCACGTTTCCCTGAGGGCGTCGAGCAGCCGCCGCTCACCGGGTGTGAGGGCTCGCATGAGATATGCGATGACCGGTCCGAGGTCAGTTAGCGCCGTTGAGTTGCCACTCGCCACCGCGTCCGCGGCAGCGTCGGTGAGCGACTCACGGTCGTAGTACGACTCAATGCGCTTTCGGTAGATACCGTACAGCCGGACGATCTCGCTTGAAATCTCACCACGCGCCTCGAGAGCGGCTAGAGCCGATGCAGAGGCATAACGGAGATCGCGGAACGTTGAGCGCAGGCTGGAATGGAAGGATGGATGGTCACAAAACTGTTCGAGCTGTCCTGACGCGCCTTGTGCCACGCCCCGGACGGCGGCAGACTCGATCAGGGGCTTCAGCGGTCTCAACCCCTTTGCGGCCAGACCGGGAGCTCCGAGCAGTTCCGCGAGGCGCGGAAGAACCATGAACTGCACGTTCACGAGGCCGCGCCTCCCGATGTCGCGCCGCAGATGCAACCCGGCGTAGGTTGAAGGAACTATGACGGTGACCGGCGCGAGGCGGTCACCCGCCTGGAACTCGGCAAGCAGATGTTCGAGGCGCTCTTGGGCCTGCTCGAACCGCTCAAAATACGGCGCTGATTGGGGCACGTAATGGTGCTCCTTGAACATAGGGACCTGTTCCCCAAGTATACAGTCTCCATTCTCATGACGGGCGCCTGTCCAGAGATAATTTCACGGTCTGCCGAACAAGGATTCTGGTATGATTAGAGTGTTCATGAGAGCCCCAGAGGCGGTTAGTAGAAGGAGTCACGCCATGACACAGTACGACCCGTTCGAGGAGTTTGAGGCGTCCTTTCGAGCCGCCCTCGATTTCCTGACCGGACAGAGCGGGGATGACGAGACCCTCAGCACGCTAACTTTCGTCGAGGACGCCGCAGACAATGAGGAGATCGACGACTACGTTCCCGACTGGCTCAGCCCCTATGTCTCCATCGCCGGTCAGATCATGCTGAACGAAATGGGCGAACTGCCGGACGAGGCCGACGAGGCGAGCCTGGGGCGCTTCATGACGGCGCTTGTGCCAGCGATGGCCCACGCGGTACGGCTGGGATACGCGGAAGGATACGAAGCCGGAAAGGAGAAGGCGGGCGTTGAGTAGCAGGAGGCCTTCTCGAATCCGTTGACGGACTTTCGGATAGACGTCCAAATATTCGACGAGTTTGAAAGCATCGTATCCGAGGACCGCGTCCTGGAGGTCGTCTCGGCTGCGTTGGCCTCCGAAATGCGTGAGCCGCAGAGCCAAGTCAGCGTGGTGATTACGGACGACGAGGTCGTCCGCGAGCTGAACCGGCAGCACAGGGGACTGGATGAGAACACCGACGTGCTGTCATTCTCGTTCACACATGAGGGAGAGTTCTACGGCGAGGGAGAACGGAGCGAGCCGGGGGCCGATATCGACTTCGTGCTTCCGCCCTCGGAAAACGACGATGCGTCGCTTGGAGAGATCATCATCTCGTACCCTCAAACGTGCCGTCAGGCCGAGCGCGCAGGACATTCTGCGGACCGGGAACTAACCGTCCTGCTGGTGCACGGCGTTCTGCACCTACTCGGCTACGACCACGAGGAGCCGGACGACGAGGCGGTGATGAATGCGGCTGCGCTCCGGGCGATGGAGCGATTGGCAGGGCGGTAAAACTGAGAAATGCCGGTTTCACACTGACCGATTGTGTGAGAAACTACGGGCGTCCCGGCGATTGACCACATGGTCCGCCTCGCATTGTCGTAAGTGAGGGCCGTCGCCCTCTGATCCGAGTACTTATCCGTAGTTGGAAGGACATGGCGGAAGTCCTTTACAGAAAATGGCGTCCGAGGCGACTCGAACAGGTCGTCGGACAGGAGGCCGTCACCCAGACGCTGCGGAATGCCGTGTCGCTTGGGCGTCTTGCCCATGCCTATCTGTTCACCGGGCCGCGCGGCACGGGCAAGACGAGTACCGCCCGCATCATGGCGAAGGCCGCCAACTGCCGCGATCCGCAGAACGGCGAGCCCGACGATGCCTGCGACATCTGCCAGTCGATCAACGAAGGCCGTTCGCTCGACCTCATCGAGATCGACGCGGCCAGCAATCGAGGCATCGACGACATTCGCGACCTGCGAGACAAGGTCGGCTACACCCCACACGAGGGCCGGTACAAGGTCTACATCATCGACGAGGTCCACATGCTCACCGAGCCGGCCTTCAACGCGCTGCTGAAGACCCTCGAAGAGCCTCCCAACCACGCGATCTTCATCCTCGCCACGACCGAGATCCACAAGGTGCCCCTGACCATCATCTCCCGGTGCCAGCGATACGACTTCCGCCGAATCTCCCTCGACACAATCCAGATGCAGCTCGACACCCTAGCCGGGCAGGAGGGCTGCACGGTCGAGCCGGAGGCGCTGGCACTGTTGGCGCGGTCTTCATCCGGCAGCCTGCGAGACGCCGAGAACCTGCTTGAACAGGCGATGGTGTCCTACGGCTCTCCGCTTCGAGCGGAGCAGGTGCGTGACCTGCTCGAGCTGGGAGGGGACGAGCGAGCGCTCGAACTGGCCCAGCACGCCCTGAAGAAGGAGACCAAGGAGGGGTTGGCCGTAATCAATGAGGTCGGCTCGCAGGGCGTGGATCTCCAGCAGTTCCACCGGATGGTGATGGACCACCTTCGAGGGACACTCCTGATCAAATCGTCAGTCGAGTCTTCACTGGGGTTTGACGAGGAGGTCAAGGCTGAGCTCCGAAAGCTGGCGGACGGCCTGTCGCTCGACCATCTCGTTCACGTGCTCAAGACCTTCTCAGCGGTCGACGTGAAGCGTGATCTCGTTTCGACGCTCCCTCTGGAGATGGCCTTGGTCGAATCGAGCATCGCGCCCAAGCCTACCGTCGTCCAAGCGCCCCCGCCCCCGGCTCCGGCCGCTCCCGCCACTGCGCCCGCGAGACAGGGTACAGCGCCCCCTCGCGCACCGGCACGTCAACAGCCCCGCGCCCCGGCCCCTGCCGGCGGCCCGTCGCCAGGAAACAGGTCCGTCCCGCCAGAGGCCCGCGACCCGACCCAATACCGCCAGCCTGCGGCCTCGTCGTCGCCACGGCAGGCAGACCCGGAATGGGACCAGGTTGTCCGCGAGCTGCGTCATGCCAAGGGCAAGAAATACAATCTCGGCAGCCTGTTGCGCGACTGCCGTGAACGCAACGTTGAAGAAGACAAGCTCACCCTCGTGTTCGCCCACAAGGCGCACATGGAACGGATGCAGGAAGAATTCGACGATCCTGCAAGCAGGCGGCTCGTTCGTGACGCGGTACAGAAGGCGATGGGAGGCGATTACGAGATCGCGATGACGCTTGAAGGCGGGGGCGGAAACGGCCCCAAGCAGAGCGTAGCGCAGAAGAGCCACCTCGTGCGGGCAGCGCGTTTGATGGGCGCTCGCGTTATCAGCGAAAAGGAGGAATCCCCGGATGATGAATAAGAGGATGATCAAGCAGGCGCAGCAGCTCCAGAAGCGCATGGAGCAGATGCAGGAGGAGATGGAGACCCTTACGGTCGAGGGATCGGCCGGAGGAGGCGCGGTCACCGCCATTGTTACGGGCAAGATGCACGTTCTCTCCATCACCATCGACCCGGACGTCGTCGATCCCGAAGATGTGGAACTGCTGCAGGACATGGTGCTTGCCGCCGTGAACGACGGTCTGCGACGTGCGGAAGAGACGGTCAGCAAGCAGATGGCCGCACTGACCGGCGGCCTGAAGATACCGGGACTGATGTAGGGAAGCCGCAGTTCTTCGCATTCAACTATCGTCTGCGTATCCCGTCATTCCCGCGAAAGCGGGAATCCAGATTAGGTGCCGTATGTGCTCACTGAAGAGGATAGATTCCCGCCCCATATCGTGGTACGGGGTGACGTTCCCGTGTCGTGGCACGGGACATGCCTTTCGCGGGAATGACGAACGGATTTGGATTTAAGGACTTCCAGATAGATGAACGAACCTGGGGCATACTCGTCCGGGGACCCCGTCGGGAAGCTTGTCGAAGAGCTTCACAAGCTGCCGGGGATCGGCCCAAAGTCGGCCCAGCGGCTGGCGTACTACCTCATACGCATGGGTGACGAGCATTCGCGCGCCCTCGCCGACGCCATTCTCGCCGTCAAGCAGAGGATCATCCTGTGCTCGGCCTGCGCCAACATCACGGAGGCCGACCCGTGCCGTCTCTGCGAGGACTCAAGCCGGGATCGCACCAGGATATGCGTCGTGGAGGAGCCGATGGACGTTCCGGCTCTCGAACGTACGGGGGCATTCAATGGCCTGTACCACGTTCTGCACGGCGCGATTTCGCCCATGAACGGCATCCGCCCGGAGGACCTCAAGATCGCTCCTTTGCTGGAGCGGCTCAAGGGGGCCGAGGTGACGGAGGTCGTTCTCGCGACGAACCCCAACCTGGAGGGGGAGGCCACCTCGATGTACCTGCAAGGTCTGATCTCTCCCCTCGGCATCAGGGTGACACGACCCGCTCGCGGCCTGCCGGTCGGCGGGGACCTCGAGTATGCCGACGAAGTGACCCTTGGGCGTGCATTGGAAGGCCGCCAGGAATTCTAGCGATGCGGACGCTCCGAAGCGTCTACGCCTTTTGAGGCTGTCCATCTGGACGAGGACAAGATTCCTTGCCGAGACCGAAGACATACAACACCGAGGGCGTCGTGCTCAAGCACATGCGTCTCGGCGAGGCGGACCGGATCGTTACGCTCTACACGCCGGACAGGGGCAAGGTGCGGGCGGTCGTCAAGGGCGCGCGCCGCGCGAAGAGCCGCAAGGGCGGGTTCCTGCAGCCGCTCACCCATGTCCGCGTCTCGATAGCGGAAGGACGCAGTCTCGACCAGGTGGTCGAGGCCGAGACCGTGGCGAGCTTCCGGAAGGTGCGGGAGGACCTCGGCCTCGTCTCGACGGGGATGTATATGGCGGAGCTTGTCGACGGGTTCTCCGCCGATGGCGCTGTCAATCCGGCGGAGTTTCGCCTGCTCGTCGCCGTATTGAACGCGCTTGAGTCCACCGAGCGTCCCGAACAGCTTGCTCGGTACTTCGAGACAAGAATGCTGGCCGTAGCCGGATTCGGCCCGGAGGTGCATCAGTGCGTTGACTGCGGCGCTGAGCTCTCGGCAGGCGACCACGTATTCTCCTGCGACGGAGGTGGGCTGGTCGGGCCGGAGTGCCGAAGCCGGACGGATGGCGCGCTGATTCATGTCTCGCTCAACACCATCAAGGTGCTGCGGTTCTTCCAGGCCGCCGACATTCCTCAAGCCCTCGAACTGCCGCTCTCGGAGCGCATGATCGAAGACCTGCGCCGGGTCCTGAGCGCCTATATCACCTATGTTCTGGAGCGCGAACCACGAAGTGCGGAGTTCATGCACCTGGTCTCGTCCGGCTAGGTTGTGTTGACATTTTCCGTGAATCCCGCGAAAGCAGGAATCCAGAGTTGGGTACACATATACTCTCTATGAGGAATAAATTCCCGCTTTCGCGGGAATGACGACTCGATCGGGGATATCAATGAGAAATTCAAGAATGTCAACACTTAGTCTCTCGTCGGGCTCGATAAGGCTCGCAAGGCGAGTTTCATGAAGACGGTCACGCTGATAGGCGACTGCATCAGACGGGACTACCAGCCGACGGTGCGTGAAGAGCTCGCGGACATCGCGGACGTCTGGGGCCCCGGCGAGACGATCAAGACGACACGCGACGTGCTCGCGCAGCTCGACGAGTGGGTCATCGGGCCCAGGCCGGACGTCTTCCACTTCAACTGCGGCCTCCACGAGATTCGCCGGTTCCGGCCGGGAGATCCTCAGACCGTGCCGCTGCCGGAGTTCAGGCAGAACCTCGAAGAGATATTCCGACGCATACGGGAGAGCACCGAGACCGCGATCACCTGGGCGCATACGACGCCGATATTTCACGAGCGGCGGGACAAGCTCAACACCTATGGGCGCCTGGATGCCGACGTGGTGGAGTACAACGCATGCGCTGCCGAACTGGCGGACAGATATGGCGTGGCGGTCGTGGACCTGCATCGGCTCACTCGCGAGAGCGGCATGGAAAGGTACATGGCAAGGAATGGCCTGCACTACACGCCCGAGGGGTACGCCCTCCTGGGCAGGGCCGTGGCACAGGTCATCCGGCAAGTGCTGGAGGTCGGCGAATACTCACTCAGCGGAATCGTGAAAACGACATAGTATAGTTGGACATCCACCCTACGGTTTGCTACGATGATTGGCGGTTTCACGCAGGGGTTAATTGGGTACTGTCTTAGGTGCGCCGAGAGGGGAGCGATATGACCTCCACGGACTACAGCTTCAAACGATTTTCCGAGCATGAATTCTACGGGCAGCAGAACGCGTTGCTCGTCGACCTTGCCGGCGTGGGTTCGGGACAGCGAATCATCGATCTCGCGTGTGGGACCGGCGGCGTCACGAAGATCATCGCCGACCGCCTTGAGGGCGCAAAGAACTCGGTCATCATCGGCATCGACCACTCATCGTCCGCTCTCAAGCAGGCGATGGAAGAACTGAAGGGCAGGGGCGATACGGCCGTTCAGTTCGTTCAGAGCCAGATGGAGAACATCTCCGACGCAGTGAAGGAAAAGGCGGACACCGTCATCCTCTGCAATGCGATTCACTACATCCCAGACAAGGACGCGATGGTCGCGGAGATTGCCAAGACGCTGAAGCCGGGTGGAAAGCTGGCGTTCAATACCACGTTCTACGAAGGGTCGCTCCCTGATGAGTCCCTCATCTTCTATCGGAAGTGGATGCTGAAGGCCAACCGCTTTCTGCGGCGCGAATACGGCATGTCTCCGGTCAAGGCGGATAGAGTCCAGGCGCGCAAGCAGCTCACCGCCGACGAGTACAGGGAACTGCTCGAGCGACAGGGCTTCGAGGTCATCGCGCAGAAGATCGAGACGGTCGAATTCACCCGGGCCGGCTTCCTCGACATCAGCACCTTCTCGGACTTCATAGAGGGTTCCCTGCCGGGCGTCCCGTTTGAAAAGGCCAGCGCCGCTCTGCAGGCGGGCGTCAATCAGGCCTTCGAAGAGTTGAAGGTGGAGTGGATCCCGCGGAACTGGCTGGGCATCGTCGCCGTCCGCAAGTAGCCGGCCCTTCACACTCTCTCTACAGCGTAAGCTGCACATGGTTCGCATTCCAACTGACCGGGAACCGACTCACCCCGGGGAGATGCTGCTGCATGAATTCCTCTTACCCATGGGGATGACTCAGCAAGCTTTGGCCAACGCGATCCAAGTACCCTACCAGCGTGTCAACGAGGTCGTCCGGGGGCATCGTGGGGTAACCCCAAGCACGGGAATACGCCTTTCGAGGTTCTTTGGCACCTCACCTGACTTTTGGATGAACCTGCAACTCCGCTGGGATCTATACCATACCGAGCGTGCTGAGGCGGAGCAGATAAAGAAAATCCGACCTTATGAGTTAGTCGACGCACCATAGAGCAGCCAAACTCCCCTTGAATCGCCGCAAAGTGGCCACACCACTCAGGTGAAAGTCGAATTTCCCCCTCGGTCACGTCGGACGCGGCCCATACACGAAGTCCGTCTCGAACAGTTCCATCATGTAGCCGTTCATCCCGACGCTCTCATAAGTGCGCCGCGCTCCGTAATTCTCCTCGTCTGCATACAGCCTGATGCCGCAAATGCCGGGATCGGCTTCCGCCGCCTCATGGACGTGCTTGTGCATGGTCGTGTAGACGCCCCTTCTCCTCCACTCAGCAGCCACGTAGACGTTCTCGACCCACCAGAACATGCCGTCGCGGTATGGGCTCCACTCGTAGGCTATCCTGAGCATCCCGACGGTCTCGCCTTTCGCCTCCGCGACGATGATGAAGCCCAACTCGGACGAGGACAGCAGCTTGTGAAGTCCGTTCCTCAGTAGCTCGCGTTTGCTCCCCATCCTTCCGCCTCCTGACTCGATGAATATGCGATACAGCGAATCGAAGTCGGAGGGAATGGCCTTTCTCGTTGTTATGTCGTCGCCCATCGTTAGTTCCTCTCACGGTCTGGTGTAGGGGCATTAGGATAGCGATTTTTCGCAAGAGTCCGCAAAGTCCGTCAATTCAAGAGGGAAAATGTGCTAGCAGTCGAGAATTATTGTGGCCATAATATAAGAAAAGTCCGATTCCTGAAGGATAAACATGACGCTTCTAAGCAGTGTGCGGGTACAGCGCCAAGTCGTGAGGCTTCTCGGAGAGTTGGAGGAGGCGGTCATTTCCCGGCATTGGGAGGCCGTTCTCGAAAAGTGCAATGACGTGCTGGCTCTAGAACCGAACAACGTGGACGCTCAGGCCTTCCTTGCCGCGGCGCAGAGGGCCCTCGGGCATGGCTCTTCCGCAAACGGTACGGGTGTTCATCCATCAGTGTCCGTAGATGAATCGGGTATCTCACCGGTGGTCGTCAACGGGCGGTACACGTTGGGCGGGATAATCGGTGAGGGAGCCAAGAAGCACGTGTACGAGGCAAGAGACTCCCTCCTCGACCGCGACGTTGCGGTTGCCGTTGTCAAGATCGAGACTCTGGACGCCATTTCGCGGCAGCGGATCACGCTTGAAGCGCAGGCTATGGGAAGGCTCGGTTCGCACCCACACATCGTTACGGTGTTCGATTTCGGTGAGTTCGTGCCTGAAGACGCAAAGGAGCCTCACCCGTACCTGGTCACGGAATTGATGGGCCGGGGCGACGTGGCGAGCCTCATAGAGGAATCGCCAAATGGACGACCGCCACTTGACGACGTAGTTCGGCTGACGAGACAGGTGTGTCGAGGTCTCGATTTCGCCCACTCCAACGGCATCGTGCATCGTGACGTCAAGCCCGGGAACATCTGGCTCACCAAGGACGGCACGGCCAAGATCGGAGACTTCGGACTTGCCAAGACTCGCAATCGGGCCGGGGTAACTCAGTCCGGCAACATCGTCGGCACGGTGACCTACATGTCGCCCGAGCAGATAACCGGCAGCGAAGTGACTCCACGCGCCGACCTGTACGCCCTCGGTGTAGTCCTCTATGAGATGGTCTGTGGAAGACCTCCCTTCATGGGATATGACACGCCCTCGGTGGTACGTCAGCATCTGGAAACGGAGCCGGTGTCCCCGGTCTGGCACAACCCGTACTGCCCGAGACCGCTCGAAGCACTCATTCTGCGCTTGCTTGCCAAGGACCCGAAGAGAAGGCCAAAGTCGGCGGCAGAGGTCATCAAGGCCCTCGACAATATCCAGGTGAGCGGGAAACAGTCCCGAGGAAACGGCTCTTCGTCAAGCGGAAAGCACACCTCCAGTCTCAGCATCGATTCGCTGGAAGACCTGGTTGACGGCGTCTTCGTGGGACGGGACGAGCAGATGGCCGTGCTGCGCGCAGGACTCGAGGAGACCATGTCAGGACGCGGACGGTTCCTGATGATCGAGGGCGACAAGGGAATAGGGAAGAGCAGAATCGCCCATGAGCTGGCCGTCTACGCCGGGGAACGGGGCGCGGAGGTACTTTGGGGCAGGGCGGATGAGGCGGGCGCGTCCACCGCCTATTGGCCCTTGGTTCAGGCCATCCGGACACACGTGCAGAACACCGACGGAGAGCAGCTTGAACGCGAGTTGGGCGAAAGCGCGGCTGAAATCGCCGTGATAGTGGCAGACGTCCGCCAGAAGCTCGCCGGTCTTGAGCCTCCACCCGATATGGACGATCCCGAGCAGCCGAGCTTCCGACTGTATGAAGCGCTTACGACCTTCCTCAAGGCGGCGTCCGAAGACAACCCTCTCGTAATCGTCCTCGACGATCTCCATCGCGCAGATGACTCGACCCTGGCAATGGTGCGCTTCATCGTTCCCGAGCTGTATACGATGCGGGTGTTCCTCATCGGCACAATGGAGCCAACATCCGCCCTGCCGGGCAGCCATCCTTTGGCGGAGGTCCTCGCCTATTTCAAGCGTCGCCGAATTCTGCAGCGAGTGCTGCTCTCCGACCTTACGGAGGAAGACATTACGGCGATGATCCAGGGCAACTACGGTGTCTCCCTATCATCCACCCTCGTCAAGGGACTGTACACCCAGACCAAGGGCAATCCACTGGCACTCTCCGAGGTTGCCAATACCCTCCTATCCCAGCCAACTCAGCAGCCAACGGAGGAATAGGGGGCCTAGCCCGCTCAACGGTCTGACGGGACGATCCCCATCCAGGTCTCCATCTCCGACTCCTGGGGCGACTCGAAGGAGAAGCGATGGTCGTAGCGCTCAACTTCGATCCCGTTCCACCTGTAGCCGGAGTTAGGCAGCCATACGTCTACCGCCATCCGCACCGTCTCCGTGAGTTTGCTTATGGGGCCACGATGCGTGAACACGGCAAAGGTTGAGGCGGGGACCTCGTGGCAGACCATCCCTGCCGGAAGCGAGGCAACACCGCGCACGGCAACGCCCGCAACGTACAGCAGCTCATCCGGGTGGGACCGTTCCCGCTCCGGTCGAGTGATGACGAGGCCGTAGGTCGCCTCGTCCGACCGGCTTTCGACCTCCCCGATCCGATTGATGAACCGGTCCCAGAGAGGCGGTATCACATCGAAGTTGTTCGCTTCCGGAGATAGGGCGCCGATGAAGCGCGCCTCCATCCCGACGACGTTGAAGGACTCCATAGGGACGATCTGCGGCTCAGTCAAAATGGCAACTCCAGTCCGGCCTTTTGGCTCACATATCCTGGGAAAAATCACAGGGTTCCGGGACGACATCCTGTATCCTTTGGGCGAGGATATCTGATAATTGCCTACGGAGCCAGAGTATGAATACCAAACGTATCCTCACTTTGACGGTATTGCTGACAGCGGCGCTCATGGCGGCCTGTGGTCAATCTGCGGAGCCGACCCCACTTCCAACGCCGGTCCCTACGGTGGAGCCGACCCCCACACCTGCCGTAGCAGAACCCACGCCGACGCCGGAACCGGTGGACGACCGGCCGTTGGTCGACGTGTCCCACCTCCTCGACTTCGTCCGCGAGGGCATCTACAAGAACTCCGACGGCGTCGGCGGGGCGGCTTGGCTCGACTACGACGGAGACGGGTACCTTGATCTGTACATCACCAACACGCGAGAGGCGAAGAACGCCCTGTTCCACAACAACGGGGATGGCACTTTCACGAACGTTGCCGAGCAGGCAGGCGTCACGAGCGAGACGGGCAACACGGCAGTGGTCGCCGGAGACATCGACAACGACGGCTGCACCGACCTGATACTTGCAGGCGACGGCGGCTTTCAGGGAAACAAGCCAAGTGGCTTTAGAGTCTACGCCAACAACTGCGACGGCACCTTTACCGACATCAGCGAGACGGCGGGCATAGACGCGCCGGAGGTCTCTTGGAGCCTGGCACTGGGCGATGTCAACAACGACGGGCACCTCGACCTCTATGCAGCCGGACTGGTGGCACTTGGCATCTCCTTCGACAGTCGCGACCGGCTCTACCTCAACAACGGCGACCGCACCTTTACCGACGTGACCGACGATGCGGGCATCGAAGGCGACTTGGCGACATGCGCCGCCCGGTTCAGCGATTACAACCTGGACGGTTGGCAGGACATATTCATCGCCAACTGCTTCTTCGATCTGGTGCGAACGGAGCTGCTTCGCAACAACGGGGACGGAACGTTCACCGACGTGGGGTTTGAGGCAGGGCTGGTGTTCTCGCCCTCCGGCCACCCGCTGGACTATGACCGGGACTCCCGCATGGCACTCGCCTTCGGAGACTACGATCTTGACGGCGACCTGGACCTTTTCGCCCCGGGCCGGACCGATAAGCCCATGTTCAGGAACAACGGAGACGGGACCTACACCGCCGTTGGGCAGCAGGAGGTTGGACTACTCGTCAGCGGCGAATTTGGCGCCAGCCTGGCCGCCAGCTTCGCCGACTTTGACAACGATCGCTATCCCGACGCCTTCTATATCGATGTCCTGGAAAACTCCGCACCCCTGGGCACCCTCCGGGTGAACAGGGCGGACGGATCGTTCTTCGAGGCCGCAGAGTATCTGGTCATCTTCCCGGGAGGAGCAGCCACCGGGGACTATGACAACGACGGCTTCGTGGACCTGGTCGTCGTGTCGAGCAAGTCGTCAGAAGCTACAGGCGAGCCATTGCTGCTCCACAACCGGGGTGGCGATAACGCCTGGATCACCGTGAAGACGGTCGGGGTAGAGAGCAACCGGGACGGCGTCGGCGCGCTGGTGAGGGTCCACGCCGGGGACGACGTGCTCATCCAGGAGGTCTCCGCCGGCTCCGGTCTCTCGACCGACAGCCCCTGGCTCACATTCGGACTGGCAGACCACAACGCGCCGGTCGATATCGAGATTCGCTGGCCGTCCCGTCTGGTCGAGATGTTCGAAGGTCAGGCCGTGAGGCAGACGGTCACGCTAACTGAGGGGACGGGTACTGAGGTCGAGCAGGACAAATAGCATTGAGACGATTCACCGGCTCCAGCCTGTTCCATGCCTTTTACTGATTGCGCCTCTCGCTCAGCAGCCTCGTGAACTCTCACCCTCGTATCGAGTACGGGGCGGGGAGAAGAATCACCACAGAGTGCGCAGAGATCACAGGGTGGGGATGGATTCCCTCGTGCGCGGGAATGACGGGTGGGGTTGGTGGTTCGATCCATCGACAGTCTCAGGGTGAACGGGGTACTTTGGGGGCCGCCTCCGAATCAGAATTTTTGAAATTTGTGGCATGGTGTGACATTTTGGGACATTTCCGTCGCGTTACCCTCACCCCAACCCTCTCCCACGACGGGCTGACAGGGGTATGTAAAATGGGATTGCAACTACGGTCCGACCACCGCAACCCTGTCATTCCGAGCGGAGCGAGGAATCTAAAATCCATAACCGCAAGACCGGACAGCCAAGGCAACGCTTCTCATCATGACCAATTGTCAAACCGGGTAAGAATTTTCCATGTCAGCTTTACGTTGTGACAGTCATTTTAGATTCTTCGACTCCGCTCCGCTGCGCTCAGAATGACAGTGAGAGGGCTCCTTTCCCCCTGTAAGCCCACGACGGGAGAGGCGGTTTGAACGACCGTCTGTGGCCGGAATTTTTCAAAGTGTGTTGCATTTTGTTGCATTCTGTTGCATTTTCTTCGTTATTGTAAAGTTGGGAAGTGGTTAGAGTCAGTGCAGCGGGGAGGGCGCGAGTGGACGCCCCGCCGGGGATTTTTTGTATATGTAACATTTCGTAACATTTTGTAATTTTTGGGGCTGTCGCATCGGTTGGCAGCAATTCTCTCACTTGCAGTGTCGTACATGCGTTCTTGTTTGTCAAATCGACGGTGTGGGCAATTTTGGCAGGAGTCCATTTTCCTCCAATTCTGTGGATACCCGTTATTCATGGCATAGTCACAGCGAACTGGCACTAGCTGTCAGTGATCTTGACCGAGCCGTCCTGAGTCCAGCCCTGCACGGGCCTGAACCGATCGTCTCCGAATACGGCGCTTGGGTTGTCGGAGAAGCCCACACCCGCCGTTGCTCCCCGGCAGCTCTCGTCGGTGCTGACCGAGAACGTGATCTCCACAACTGCACCTTCAGGTACCGTCGTCCTTAGACTATACACGGTAAAGTCGATCTCTCCGTCAACATCGCCTGAGTCGTACATCACCTGCGTCAAGAAGGACGTAGGCACCTTGAATGCCAATCCGGTTGACGCATCGAAGCCCAGGCACGCCTGGTCGAAGTCGACTGAGAACGTCAGCGCGGAGATGGAATTGTCGTCGGCCTCGAATGAGATGGGGGCGATCACGGTCTGCCCGGGTGTCCCGGCTATCTCTTGCGGTATGGTGAGCGACGGTCCCTCCAATACCGGTTCCGGCGTCGCAGTGGCCGTAGGTGTCGGAGTTGGAGTATCCGGGGGATCCGAGATCGTGACGGAACCGCCGTGCGTCGTGCCTTTCAGCTCCGCCCCGCTGGTGTCGAAGTACGTCGCTGGAGTGTCTGCCCAAAATCCCACGACTATGGTCTCTCCCCGACATTCCGTACCATCATCGACGTTCAATTCGATGGTTACGATCAGGCCATCGGGCATGGCCGCGAGCGGATGAACTATGTCGGCAAGAACAACATCGATCTCCCTGTCGGAGTCCTCCGGCGCTTCATCTACAAGCAACCTTTGGAACGCCGCCGGAAGGTGCAGGCTTGCGGAGTCCGGGAGTCCGTCCGAGTTGTCGCCAGTCGGATCGAAGCTCAGGCAAGACCGATCGTATTGAAGCGAGAACGACACCCCTGATATTTCGGCCCCATCGGAGTCTAATGCGATGGACACATTGACCGTCTGACCCGGTTTTGCCGAAATCTCTTCGGGGATACTGAGGGACGGACTGGCCGGAATCGGTGTGGCAGTCGGGGTTGGGGTTGGGGTGTAGGTGGGCGGAGGTCTTGCAATCATCACCGTTCCGTCGTCCGTTTCGCAGTCCAGACGTTCGCCTTCGTCGTTCGAGAACTCAGCCTGAGGTTCAGACGCGAATCCTACCCCGGCCTCCGAGCCCCAGCATGAAGCCGCCTCATTGACGTTGAGAGAGACCTCAACAATGACTCCTTCCGGTATCGCCTCGAAAGGCTGAGTGGCATCAACCAGGGCAAAATTGATCTCTCCGTCGGAATCCTCCATGTCGTGAGTGACCCACGTCATGCCAAATGTCGCGGGAAGCCTCAGGTTTACCGAGTCCGCGAGTCCATCCTCGTTGCCGTCCGTTGAATCAAAACTCAGGCACGATTCGTCGTAGTCCACCGAGAACGTGATGCTCGATACGTTCGCGCCGTCCGAATCGAACGTGATGGGAACGACCACGGGTCCTTCGGAAGTCGCCTGTATTCCGCTGGGGATGCTGAGTGACGGCTGAAACGGCAGAGGGGTAGCCGTAGGAGTGGAAGTCCGAGTCGGCAGGATGGTTGGGGTCGGGGTGAAGGTGGGAGTTGGTGTGCTGGTAGGGCTTGGCGTGGGACGCGGCGCGTAGGTCGGTGTAGGCTTCGGAGTCTTGGTGGGGACCGGCGTCCGGGTAGGCTTCCTCGTGGGTGTCGGCGTGGGAGTTATCTTGATGCCCGGCCATAGGTCAACCACAGGCAGTTCCTCAAAGCGGAGAGACGTCGTCGGAGTGGGACTGGACGAGGGTGGGGGAGCAAGTCCGAAGTTTCCGGCAGGCATGGAAAAGGATGCCGCTACCGGCTCCACGACGAACTCCGGCATGGAAACACGCAGGTTGCCCGACGGCACAGCAGTACCGAATGTTTGAGATGTGCGGCCGGTCGTTTCAGTGCCGGATGCGGAAGAGCGTGAATAGGTAATAGAGGCGGATGCGTAAACGGAAGCTACTACGGCCAGGCAAGCGATCACGCGCCAGCCGGCCAGCCGTCTCATCGGCGTTGAGTCTCCCGATGATGGTCAGAGTGTTTGAAACATCACGGGTCGAAAATGTATCACCAAAGTGAAGAGATATCTATAGAACTTGTGAACTATTAGTGTTCAGGGTTGATGAGACGAACATCCCCCACCCTGTGAATACCCGCCCCGTATCAGGGTACGGGGTGACGTTCTTTCGCGGGTATGACGGTGGCTGTGCGTGCGTCGAGGGATCTCACGAAGTCTGAATACTTACGTGAACTATTGTGAATAATGAGGGAGTATGTCCCCAAGTGGGGAATGCCCCACGGTATTAGCCCGTTAGTGTCAGGCGCGGTTCTCCCCGACCGGTACTGACAGGGGTAGAGATTTGACCATCAATCCGCTTCCGCGAATGAGAAAATCTCCCCTCACTGTCATTCTGAGCGCAGCGGAGTCGAAGAATCTAAGATGTCTGTCCCAACGTATAGCTGACACGGAGAAGGTCTGATTCTCGGTCGCGATACAAGCGTGGCTCCGGTCGTCCGGTCTTGCGGTGATGGATTTTAGATTCCTCGCTCCGCTCGGAATGACAGAGAGGCAAAACGGATCGCAGCTACGCTCCGTTTTTGCCTACCCCTGTCAGCCCGACCTGCGCCAGAATCCGTTGAATACAACGTGTGATTCTCATTACAATGTCCGTGCCGGACTATATGAGCGTGAGTGCCATGAGAATCCTCATCGTTAACGGCCCAAATCTGAACAGGCTCGGTATGCGTGACCCTTCCCAGTACGGGAGCGACACGCTTGCCGACATCGAGGCGCGTATACGCGAGCGAGCGGAATCGCTCAACGTCGAGGTCGACTTCTTCCAGTCGAACCACGAGGGCGAAATCGTCGACTATCTGCAGGGCGCCGCGTCGGACGTCGCGGGCCTCGTGATCAACGCCGGAGCGCTGACTCACTACGGGATATCCCTGCGCGACGCGATCGCGGACACGGGTCTGCCGTTCGTTGAGGTACACCTGTCCAATGTCCATGCAAGGGAGGAATTCCGGCATCACTCGGTCATGGTGACGCTGGCGAAGGGTCAGATTGCGGGCCTGGGATGGCGCGGATACCTCTATGCCCTGGACTATCTTGTCGAGACTGTCGAGCGGAAGCAGGAGAACTGAATGACGCTGAACTACGGCGAGTTGAAGAAGGGAATGCCGATCTCCCTGGACGGCGAGCCATACGCCGTCGTCGATTACGAACGGACGAAGATGCAGCAGCGCGCTCCCGTGATGCGGATCAGGTTTCGCTCGCTTCGGACGGGCCGCATCGTGGACCGCACCTTCAACGGCTTCGACGTGAAGTTCACCGTTGCCGACGTGGAGCGCCGCAAGGCGGAGTACATCTACCAGGACGGCGAGCTCTATTACTTCATGGACAACGAGACCTACGAGCAGTTCCCCCTGAACGGCGATCAGATCTCGGACTCCCTTCCGTACCTTATCGAGCAGACGACCGTCGACCTCGTGCTCTTCCAGGACGAGCCGATCAGCATCGAGATACCGCTCAACGTCGATCTTGAGGTCACCGACACGGACCCGGGCTTCAAGGGCGACACGGCCACCGGCGGCAGCAAGCCCGCCACGGTGCAGACGGGCCTCGTCGTCCAGGTGCCGCTCTTCATCGACGTTGGAGAGACGATCAGGGTCGACACCCGCACGGGCGAATACGCAGGGCGGGTGTAGCGTCGCCCAACAGAGTGGCTGATTTGCTGAGGCTTGTGGAAGGCCGTTCGTTGTGAGCTTGTCGTATCATGAACGGACCTTGGATATGCCCAAGTCTAGCCGACCCGACCTGCCGGGATACATCACATAAGGCGAGAGCATGGCCGTATACTCAGTATCAGAGGTGGCGAGGTATCTCACGGAGATACTCCGCGAAGACCCCGTCCTGCAGAACGTGTGGGTGCAGGGCGAAGTCGGGAATCTGACGCGCTCAGCGGCGGGACACTCCTACTTCAGTCTGCGCGATGGGAGCGCTACGCTCCGATGCGTGATGTTCCGTGGAGGGGGAGTAGGGGCAGACCTGATTGATGAGGGCGGGGCAGTGATCGCGCACGGCCGCATTGCGCTCTACGAGCCTCGCGGCGACCTTCAACTCATCGCCGACATCGTGCAGCCCGAAGGCGTGGGCGAACTGCAGCTGAAGCTCGAAGAGTTGAAGCTGCGGCTGGAGAAAGAGGGACTGTTCGAGCCGTCGCGGAAGCGACAGCTGCCCAGATTCCCCGTGCGAGTGGGGGTCGTCACCTCGCCCACGGGTTCGGTGTGGCACGACATCCAGAACGTGACAACCCGCCGGTATCCTGCCGTGGAGTTAGTTCTCGCCCCCGCATTGGTGCAGGGCCAGGAGGCGGTCGGCACGATCGTCGCGGCGTTCGACGCGCTGGAACGCCTCGATGACATCGACGTGGTAATGGTCGCGCGCGGAGGCGGCTCTCTCGAAGACCTCTGGCCGTTCAACGAGGAGGATGTGGCACGGGCGATTTTCAAGAGCAGTGTGCCGGTCGTCAGCGCCATCGGCCATGAGACCGACTACTCCATCGCCGACCTGGTAGCTGACGTTCGAGCGCCGACGCCGTCGGCCGCGGCGGAGCTCGTCATGCCCGATCAGGCGGAGCTGTTCGCCGAGATCGGAATACACCACAGGTCGCTGGGTTCCATCATCACGGGCCGCCTCGAAGGGGCACGTTGGGAATTGGACACGCTCCGGCCACGCCTCCACCGGGGCCTGCCGGACTTTGACACGCTCCGGCTTCGGATCGACGACATGATGCGGACGACGGCAGGACATCTGCGCGGGACAATGCAGGTAGCGGGTGAGCGTGTGAATGGCCTTAAGGGTAAGCTGGAATCTCTGAGCCCGAGTGATACATTGTCGCGGGGATACGCCATCGTCCATAGTGGAAGAAAGGTCGTCACTTCACCTTCTCAAGTGGGGGACGGCGACCTCATTGGAGTGACGGTGGCAGACGGAGACTTCAAAGCGCAGGTGACCGGGAACGCGCCTCGTCCGGCCACGCGACGCCGGACGAAATCGAGGAAGCCGCCCGCAAGCGGACAGGCGAGCATGGACCTCTTCAATGACTAACCAGATAGGCGGTCAAAGCAAATGCAGGATAGGACCAAGGCCGAAGACGAATTCAAAGACCTGACGTTCGAGCAGGCGTTGGAGCAGCTCGAAGAGACTGTCCGCGCCATGGAGGCGGGCGAGCTGTCCCTGGACGAGACGACCGCGCTCTTCGAACGCGGGATGCTGCTTGCCAACTTCTGCGGCGACCTCCTGTCAAAGGCTGAACTGAAGATTACCCAGATCCAAACGGCCTATGGAGAGTCGCAACCCGGGCCTGCCCCTTCCGAGCCTGATCCGTTTTGACAGGTGTATAAATCGCCCAGGAGGGTGTTTCCGAAATGTTTTTGGGACATCCAAAAGGGGGGCTTATTACTCGCTCGCCCCCGTATCAGGTACGGGGCAAGCTCTGAGCCTGTCGAAGGGTGGTTCATGGTTCGACAAGCTCATCACCAACGGAACAAATCAAAGACCCTGTTCGTCATTAACACTGACAAACAAGATAGTCGGAGGACAGTCAACATGGTCTCACGCAGGAACTTTGGAATCGCAGTCTGGCTGGCGGTCAACCTTTCACTGTTGGTCTCCCTCGCGTGTGCCGAAACCACCGTGTCTCCCACACCAACCTGGCCTCCTCTCCCTGCACCGCCCCCTACCATAGCAGCAGAGGGCGTTCAGACGCCGACAGACTTCGGCTACAATACGCGCGTCATCGATGGAGACATCCATGTATGGCACGCGCCTCATTGCCCGCCGGTTCCTCCCGCGGAGTTTGTCGCTTCTGTCATTCTGACCGACCTAAGTTCCGGCTCCCAAGTGTACTTGAACCAGGATGGTTCGCTTAGAACTTCTCCCCAGCCCGATTACCGCAGCGACGAGGGGCGAGAACGTTTTTCCACGGTGCTGGACGACAGTTCCCTGGTGGAACTCATCCTCACCCCGTTTGAATGTCCTTGAGTGTCACAGCAACTAGACCCTCACGACGGACACCGGCTCTACTCCCTTGCCACCAAGCGCCTTTCTGGACAACTACTCCACCAAAAAGACATCAGAGAGCCGGATGCGGTGAAAGCCGTACGTCCGGTTCGGAGGGGGCCGACGGGAAAGTTCTCCGCTAACGCGGGGCAACTCGCCGGTGGCCCACGTTACTCACTCCACAGCCTTTTGCAACTGGAGGGAGCAAACTGCATGAGCAATCGATACAGCGATGAGTGGACGGCCGGTCTCCTGGACCCGGAACGGAGACTCAGCGGGCTGACTCCCCGGGAGCTCCTGCGCGAAGGCGGACTGCGTCCCGGGATGACGGTAGTGGACTACGGCTGCGGCCCTGGGCTCATGACCCTTCCGGCTGCTGAAACAGTCGGCCCCACCAGCATGGTGTACGCGCTGGATATCCACGAAGGCATGGTGTCACTGGTCGAAACGAGGGCGAGGGAGGCAGGACTGACCAACGTCACGGCGCTGCTCAACGATGGGCCGGAAGCGCCGTTGCCGGACGGCGTGGCCGATCTCATCCTCTGCACCCTCGTATTCCACTATCGCGAGTCGAGGGAGGAGAGGCAGGCCCTGGCCCTTGACCTCGCGCGGCTGCTCAAGCCCGGGGGCACCTTGATGGTCGTCCAGTGGGTCGATCGAGCGCCGCCGGACGAGACGCTCGAATTGCTTGAGGGTGCAGGTCTCACGTGTGGGGAGCCGTCCCCGGCAGTCAATCGCCAGTACAGGCTACAGGCCATCAAGCCCCGAACTAATAATTAGGTGTGATGAGGCCGTGTTGTCGACTGACCAGCCTATCTGGATTCCGGCCCCGTATCGGAGTACGGGGCAAGCTCTACGCCGGAATGACGGATGACCTGGTGGTGTCACCATCAATTCATGGTGTATTCAGAACGCAATGGTATAAGAAGCGGCTCATCCAGCCTCGTCACATGCCGTATGCCCGCCGGAGGAGGCGCTCGTACGAACGCGCCATGCTGATGAACCAAGGATCGGTCTCCGGAACGAGCGGCGGTACGAGTATCGAGTGCCAGCCCGCCCGGTTCGCGCCCACGATGTCGGTGAGGATGCGGTCGCCCACGAACGCCCACTGCTCCGGAGGCACGTCGAAGTGTCGCTCCGCCTCGCGGTACGGCAAGGGGGAGGGCTTTCGCTTGCGAACGGGCACCACGTGCATTGGAAAGTGTTCGAGAAGCTCCTCCCGCCGCCTGTCCGTGCAGTTGGAGATTATGCAGACCCTGTCGCCGAACAGGCCGCGCATGACCTCGATGTTCATGAGGAGCCGTTCGTCGATGCCCATTCCGTGGAACCGGCACAGGGTCTGATCGGCATCGAACCCGATGGCGCGTATGCCCCGGTCGTAGAGTGCGCGCGCGTCGATATCGGCTATGCTGTCGACCTGCTGATCGGGGCGAAGGTCGTCCCTGCCGGGAAGCGCTTCGCTGAGTAGCGTCACGAGGCCCCTCCGAGTGTTTGTTGAGCGTGTCGCGGGCCCTAGTGTATCGTAGAGTTACGGGGCATCGCACCGAAGAAGAATGACCGTAACTGTTCAGAATTGATGAGGCGAACACGCCTCACCCTTATGGATACCCGCTTTCGCGGGTATGACGGTGGCTGTGTATGCGTCGAGGGATCTCACGAAGTCTGAACAGTTACGCATGACCCGATGAACGGCCCCGCCGTTAAAGAACCAGGGGCGCTTTCCCCACCGGACGGCACGTGTACGAGACCGACGAATACGACTACGAGCAGGAACGCTACGTCCCAATGCCGGAATTGGTGCGGAGGCCCTACCTGACCTATGCGTTGCTGGCCATCAACGTCGTCATTTTCGGCCTCGCGCACCTGGCGGGCGGGACGGAAGACCCCGACGTCCTCCTCGACTTCGGCGCAATGTTCGGCCCGCTCATCTCCCAGGGCGAGTACTGGCGGCTCTTCACGGCGATGTTCCTTCACTCAGGCTTCATGCACCTGGGGTTCAACGCGCTCGGCCTCTTCATCTTCGGTCAGACGGTGGAACGAGCGTACGGTCACCAGCGCTTCTTCCTGTTGTACTTTTTGGCAGGACTTGCGGGCAGCGTCACGAGCTACCTGTTCAATTCGATTGCCATAGCCGCAGGAGCGAGCGGCGCAATCTTCGGGATCGTCGGCGCACTCGCCGCATACTTCGTGATACAACGCAAGACGTTCGGCAAACACGCGCAGCAAAGCCTCATCGGCATAGGAGTCATCGTCGCGATAAACGTCTTCATCGGCCTGTCAACGCCAGGAATCGACAACTGGGCCCACGGCGGCGGACTCGTCGCGGGATTCGTGCTCGGACTGACGCTCTCGCCGCAGTACATGAGCGCTCGCACCATGTTCGGCAGCCAGGTGATCATCAACACCACGGGGTCGCTCATCCTCAAGTGGTGGGTCGTCCCGGCGACACTCGCGATACTGGCCCTAGGAGTCATCGTCGCCGACCGCAGGCTACCGGATAACGAATTTACCCACTATTTCCGCGCCGAGCGTTACTACTCGCAGGGCGATATTTCCCGCGCGCTCGATGAACTGTCGCTGGCGATAGAGTCCAACCCTCTGGCAGCCGCCCAGGCACACCTTCTGCGCGGCAAGATCTACATCGAGGCCGGCAACTACCAACTCGCACGACAGGAGTTGGCCATCGCCATTCGGTTGGGGAGTCGGAGAGTCCAGGCCGATGCGCTGGAGACTATTCGCGCGATACCTCCCAGCAGGTGATCGGGAGGGAGATATGGATTCCCGCCCCGTATCGTGGTACGGGGTGACGTTCCCGTGTCGGAGCACGGGACATGCCTTTCGCGGGAATGACGATATGGGGAGCGGGAATGACGGTGTGGGGGTATAGCGGCCTATTTTCGTAGCAATCGTTCATGTCGGTTGTAACCGACACCACCAACAATGAAAATGTGTTGACGCAGAAGAAGGGCAACCACAAGGGTTGCCCCTACGAGGGGTTGGCCGGGGGGTATTTTCTGAGGGATCGTCCATGCAGGTCGATGCTTGCACACCGAGGGATGAAAATGGGAGCCGGTTCCTCTGTCGTCGATTGTCGTAAGGCAACGTCCGGGGATGGATTCCCGCCTACGCGGGAATGACGGTGTGGGGGTATAGCGGCCTATTTTCGCAGCAATCGTTCATGTCGGTTGTGACCGACACCACCAACAATGAAAGTGGGGTTGGCACGAGCCAGCGGGATCCGAGGACTGGATTCCGGCCTCCGCCGGAATGACGGTGTGGGGATATTATCGGTTGGCAGGGGTTATTTTTCAGAGGGGTGACGGTCAGGAATTCGGAGGGGGGCGCCAGGCTATCTCACACCGTTCTACGCCGACTTTTGCTCCCATAGAGGGAGAGGCATGATCTCGCCGTCCTCGCGCACGAGATGGACGCCCTTGGTCTTGCGGATGGAATCGTCGTCAACCACGCAGCGCGACACGCCGGTGAGCGTTGGAAGCTCGTACATGACGTCGAGCAGCGTCTCTTCGAGGATCGCGCGAAGCCCGCGCGCGCCGGTGCCCCGCTCGATGGCCAGGTCGGCGGCGGCTTCGAGCGCCTCCTGGGTGAATTCCAGCTCGACGCCGTCCATCTTGAAGAGGCTCTGGTACTGCTTCACAAAGGCGTTTTTCGGTTCGGTGAGGACCTGCACGAGCGCCTCCTTATCGAGGCTCTGAAGGCCGACCGATATGGGCAGGCGTCCAACGAGCTCGGGGATGAAGCCGTAATCGAGCAGGTCGTCGCCAATGACGTGATCGAGCAGGTTCGCGCCGTCCTCGGACAGACCGTCCGTAGACTTACCGGTGGAGTTGAATCCGAGGGTGACTCGCCCCTTGGAGAGACGTCCGTCGACTATTTCGTTCAGCCCCTCGAACGCGCCGCCACAAAGGAAGAGGATGTCGTCCGTCTTGATCTGCACGAAGTCCTGGTGAGGGTGCTTGCGACCGCCCTGCGGCGGGACGTTGGACACGCATCCCTCGATGATCTTCAACAGCGCCTGCTGTACCCCCTCGCCTGAGACGTCGCGCGTGATCGACGGGTTCGGACTCTTCCGGGCGATCTTATCGAACTCGTCGATATAGATGATGCCCTGCTGCGCTTTTTCGATATCGAAGTCCGCCGCCTGTATCAGCCGGAGCAGGATGTTCTCTACGTCCTCACCGACGTACCCCGCCTCGGTGAGCGAGGTCGCGTCGGCGATTGCGAAGGGAACGTCGAGCACCTTCGCCAACGTCTGCGCGAGGAGGGTCTTGCCGGAGCCCGCAGGCCCCATCATGAGAATGTTCGCCTTTTGGAGCTCCACGTCGGGCGACGGCATGAGGTTGGACGTGATGCGCTTGTAGTGGTTGTATACCGCCACGCTCAGGACCTTCTTCGACCGTTCCTGTCCCACCACGTACTCGTCGAGCTTGCGGTAGATCCAGCGCGGAGTGACGCTCTTGGAGAGGATTTCCTTGGAGGCCGGCTGCCGGACAGGAGCCTGGCTCTCCTCGGTCATGATCTGTCCGCACAGGCCAATGCACTCATCGCAAATGAACACCCTGTCAGGTCCGGCAAATATTCGCTTAACCTGCTGCTGCGACTTGCCGCAGAATGAGCACTTGTAGTTGCTCGTGTCGCCTGTCCGTGCTGTCGTCATTTTCCCCTCTTACATGCTCCCAACGAATCGAACCCTGTCCTAACGAAACCGCCCCCCGGTTTCTACTCGGGGGGCGGTGCTTTCGATCATTGCGCTAGGACTTATCGCCCATATGCTCCATCTCTTCGCTCGTTACTACTTCGTCGACGATCCCGTAGTCCTTGGCCTCTTCCGCGTTCATGAAGAAGTCGCGGTCGGAGTCCTTGGCCACCTGGTCATACGGCTGGCCCGTCGTGTCCGAGATGATGCTTCGGACCCGGTCTTCGAGCCGAAGCGTCTCTCGTGCCCAAATCTCGATGTCGGAGGCCTGGCCCTGCGTCCCGCCCATCGCCTGGTGCATGTGAACGGTGGAATTCGGAAGCGCAAACCGCTTGCCCTTGGCGCCCGCGGTCAGCAGCACCGTCGCCATGCTCATGGCCGAACCCACGCAGTAGGTCTGCACGTCGGGCTTGACGAGCTGCATGGTGTCGTAGATAGCTAGGCCGTCGTAGATGTAGCCGCCGGGAGAGTTGATGTACATGAGGATGTCGCGGTCGGGGTCCTCGCTGTCGAGGTACAGAAGCTGGGCGACGATGGCGTTTGCGACCTGATCGTTAATGGGAGTGCCCAGGAAGATGATGCGCTTGCGAAGCAGAAGCGAATAGATGTCGTAGGCGCGCTCGCCTCTGGCGCTCGTCTCCACCACCATCGGCAGAACGTTTTCGAAGTTCGGTGTCCGCACGTGTGTCTCCTTAGTACTCTTTCGGATGCTCCAGGCGGGAGGTTCTTACTCTGAACCGTTCACTGCCGAAGAAATGTCATAGCCCTCAGGCATGGACGATACGATCTCGTCGACGAGTCCGTACTCCTTGGCTTCCTCGGCGTTCAAATAGAAATCGCGATCGGAGTCGCGCGTGACCCGGTCGTAGGGCTGTCCCGTCGTGTCGGCGATGATTGCGCGCAGTTGGTCTTTGAGGCGGAGTATCTCGCGGGCGTGAATCTCGACGTCGGTCGCTTGACCCTGCGCCCCGCCAAGTGGTTGGTGCATGTGAATCGTTGAACTCGGCAAGGCGTAGCGTTTGCCTTTGGCCCCTGCTGTGAGCAGCACGGTGCCCATGCTTCTGGCGGCTCCGACACAGTAAGTGCGAACGTCCGCGTTGATGAGCTGCATCGCATCGTAGATGGCCAGGCCCGCGTAGATGACGCCGCCCGGAGAGTTGATGTACATGAGGATGTCGGACTCAGGGTCCTCGCTGTCGAGGTAGAGAAGCTGCGCGACAATGGAATTCGCCACCTGGTCGTCTATCGCCGAACCCAGAAAGATAATTCGCTTGCGGAGAAGGAGCGAGTAGATGTTGTACTCTTCCTTCCTTCCCTTCGTATTCGTCTCAACCACCGTTGGAACGGCGTTTTGGAATGTCGATGTCAGCACAAATTTCTCCTCATTACTCGTAGTTCCGAATACTCGGAGCCGCCCCTCGCTCGCCCATTTCCTTCGCAGTCGAACGCCCAGCTAAGTCGTTGCCTGCGCCACGACCTCCGCCTCGTCTTCCTCTTGGGGCTCGCCCTCTTCCGCACCTTCGTCAGCCTGTCCCTTGGCGATGAACACGAGCCTTTCCAGCGCCTTTTCGATGAGAAGCGACTCTCGGACGGACGATTTCACGCGCTCGGAGCGAAGCTCCTTGTTCGTGAGCTTGCGCCCGGTCGACTCATCTCCCTCTCTGGCCAGCCGTTTAAGTTGGCCGTCGAGCTCATCGTCGGAGATCTCGAGGGCCTCCTTATCGATGAATGCGCTGATTGCGTGGGAGCGGTTGAGTTTCTCGACGGCTTCTTCGTGCATTTCGTCGCGGATCTGCTCAGCCGTCCTGCCGGTGAAGCGATTGTAGTCTTCCTCGCTGATGCCCAGGCGCTTCATCATCTCGTCGCGCCGCTCTTCCATGTGCTCGATCTCATGTTGGATGAGGAGCGGGGCGATCTCCATGTCGGCGTTCACCACCAACTCTTCGATCGCCAACTCGCGGTACTCATGCTCGTTCTGTCGTACGGTCGCCGTCTCAATGTCCTCGCGGATCTGCTCTTTGAGGTCGTCGACGGTCTCGTACTCGTCGCCTACGCTCTTGGCGAACTCATCGTCCAGTTCAGGAAGGAGACGCTGCTTCACGTCCGAAATCGTTACGTCGAACTTGACCTGTTTGCCCGCGAGCTCGCTGTCGGCGTAGTCGTCGGGAATATCGAGGGTGAACTCCGCGGCCTTATCCACCTCCATTCCTTCCAGCTCAGCCGCAAATCCGGCGAAGGGCAGGGTGGAGGACGGGTCAACGAGGTATTGGGAGTCGGTCTCGTCGATTATCTTCAGCTCGTCGATCATTCCGACGACGCTCATGGTGACAAGATCATCGTGGGCCACGGGTCGTTCGACCGGCTCCCATGACGACTGCTGCTTGCGAAGCGCGTCAAGCTCCTGCTCGACGTCCTCGTCGCTCACGTCTACAGGGTCCTCTTCTACGCGAATGTCCCGGTAGTCGCCCAGGTCGAGTACGGGGTTCAAGGCCACGACGGCCTCGACGGTGACCGGGTCGAACTCGACGTTGTCAATCCGGGGGAAGCCGACGCTGTCGATGCCCTCGTCTTCGACGGCTTTCGTTATCACGTCGGCCACGAGGAAATCGAGCGACTCGGAGATGAGGCCTTCGCGTCCGACCATGCCCTCGACGACTTTGCGGGGTGCCTTGCCGGGTCGGAAGCCGGGTATGCGCATCTTTCCGACAACTTGTCGAAAGCCACGCTCTACGTACGGCTCAAGGTCATCGTCGTCCAACTCGATTCGGAGCGTGACTTGGCGCTCCTCGACTTCACCTTGAGTTACTTTCACGTGGGCTCCCTGCGCGAGTTCGTTCAAACGTACGGGTCGATTATATCAGACCGAAATTTCGGGGGGGAACGATTTAGGCATACCGCTAAACGTCAGTCTTGGTCGTCGGCTTCGTCCGGCTGACGGTGCTTGGTGACGCGGAGACCCTCTATCTTCAGGTTGTCCATCTCTATAATCTCGACGGACACGTTGTCGGCATCGAACGTTTCTCCCTCAGTGGGGATGTGCCCCAATCGTTCGAGCGCCCAGCCGGCAACCGTCTCGAAGTCTCCCTCTTCTATGTCCAACTCAAGCCTGTCGCGCGCCTCGTCGATGCTCATGCCGCCGTCGACCTCATACGTGTCCTGGCCGACGAGGGTCAGCTCTTCCTCGGTTCCGACACCCTCCTCGCCGACACGGCCCATTACGTCCTCGATAAGCTGCTTGAGCGTGACGAGCCCGGCGACTCCGCCGAACTCATCGACCGCGATCGCCATCTGGTTGCCCGAAGTGCGAAGCTCGTCGAAGAGCTCGGCGATGCGCTTGGTCTCCGGCACGAAGTGCACGTCGCGGATCACGTCGGTTACCGAATCATCGTCCGAGAGCTTGTTGACAGCCAATGACCGCATGATGTCCTTCAGGGACAGGACACCGACCACGTTGTCGGTCGTGTCCCAGTAGACGGGAAATCGGGTGTGCGAGTGCTCGGAGTACGTTTGCAGGAACTCGTTCACAGAGGAGCCGCGCTGGACGAAGACGATCTCCGTGCGCGGGGTCATGACGTCACGCACCTGCCGGTCTCCGAACCGGAACACGCCCCTGAGACGCTCCGCTTCGTCTTCCTCGAACTCTCCCTCGCCCACGCCGATGTCGATAAGCGTGCGGAACTCTCCCTCGGTGATCGAGGGCTGTTCCTCCTGCGCTCCACCCACTCGGCTGCTGAACACCTTTGTGATCCGTTGAAGGACCAGAACGAAAGGCAGCAGCAGGTATTCGCCCCACTTGAGAGGATAGGAGTACAGGAACGCAAGTTTCTCAGAGTTCCGAACCGCAATGGTCTTGGGAATCGTCTCGCCCAGCAACAGCAGCGTCACCGTGCCGAGTATGGTGGCAATGACAACTCCGAGTCCTTCATTATCCCGACCTACGCGGTCGACAACCACCACCGTGATCACCGCGCTGAATGCCACGTTGACCAAGTTGTTGCCGAGCAGGATGGTGGATAGCAGCCTCTCGGGCTCATCGAGCATGTCCGCCACCCGGCGGGCCCCCGGCACCCCTTCTCTGAGCAGGTGCGCGATCCTCGTCCTCTGCAGGGAGAGGAAGGCCGCTTCCGAACTGGAAAAGAAGGCGGACAGCACCAGAAAGGCCACTAGCAAAGCAAGACTGGCAGCTTCGTTACCTGGCATGGCGTCAAATCCTCAAGATGAACTCGTGCATGCGAAGCCCGCGAACGTCTGGGCATGGGATGCAAAGTGGCGTGTCGAACCGGACGACGGTAGTAGGAGACAAGAGGGGGGAGCCGAAGCGCGCCAGCATGGGCCGGGCCTCCGGCTTGGTAGATGGCGGTCTATCTGGATCGGAGTCCATCTGTCCACTTTACATGAGACGGGTGAAGGAGGTAAAGCGTTCCCGATTGCACCAGACCCGTGGCTGAACCAACGGGGCCGGTTACGAATCGGCTTGCATTGGCGCGGATACCGGTGTACATTCCGGTTCATACTGAGCTATGAGGTCGCCCTGCCATGAGACTAACTCTCATTGTCGCACTTCTTACGCTAATAGCCGCCATCTCTTGTGCGAGAACTGATGAAGATGAGTCCACGTCCCGCTTACAAAAGGTGCAGGACAGGGGCGAGGTAGTCTGCGCGACGCTCAAGGACACGCCCGGTTTCGGTTTCCTGGATGAGCAGGGCAATCACGCGGGCTTCGACATCGACCTGTGTCGCGCCGTCGCCGCGGCGACTCTCGGCGACGCCGACGCCATCGAGCTCCGAACGATAGACGCGGCAGAGCGCGGACCCATCATGCAGGCGGGCGAGGTGGACCTCCTCGTGTGGGTGACGACGTGGACGAGCTCGCGTGACGCCGCGTGGGGAGACTTCGTGCCGACTATGTTCTACGACGGGCAGGGGTTTATGGTGCCTGACCGATTGGGTGTGTCCAGCGCGTATGAACTTGGCGGGGCCGCCGTATGCACCACGGCCGGTACGACCAGCGAGTTGAACATGGAGGACTTCTTTCGTCAAAATCGGATGGAGTACAACCCTTTGATCTTCGAGACCGGCGACCTGGCGCTCGACGCCTACACAAGCGAGGCGTGCGACGTGTTCACCACGGACCGCTCCGCCCTCGCGGCCCTCAGGACCAGCCTTCCCAATCCCGAAGAGCACATGATTCTCCCGGAGGTCATATCCGAGGAGCCGCTCACACCAATGGTGCCGCACGGCGACAGCCAGTGGTTCGACATCGTCAAGTCGGTGATGGCTATCGTGATCTACGCCGAAGCGTACGGCGTGAATTCGGGCAACGTCTCGTCGATGACAACGAGCGATAACGTGAAGGTCAAGCGCCTGCTCGGAACCGAGGGTTCATGGGGCCAGGCCGACTTGGGCCTCGACACTACCGTTGCCCAGACCGTCATAACGCAGGTGGGCAATTACGGTGAGATATACGACCGCCACCTCGGTCCTGACGGCATCGGACTGCCGAGAGAGGGCGGACGCAACGCGCTCTGGGCCGACGCCCCCTGCACCGACTGTCCAAAGGGCGGGCAGATATACGCCGCGCCGTTGCGGTAGGGTACCGCCTCAGCCAATCTCCGCGTCGCGAAGGGCGCGTTCTTCCTCAAGCAGCGCCGAGGCCTTGATGCCGAGGTCGACCTGAGGACGCAGGAAAGGCGCTTCTGCCATTGATGAAGCTCTAACTCACGCTTCCTGCCGGATGTGTCGTCTGTGAAGTTTTCCGATAGGTTGTTCCGTTGCGGGTCGACCATGTCAAGCTTTCAGCATGGATGACGAGCTATGTTGTTAGAAAGATAGGGAATGGTTAGGCAACGAGGTTCTAGTAAGTCTGCTATTGAGGAAGGTTCGCTCTGATTGGCGCAACATTTGGAAACTGCTTTGGGATCAACGGCCTCCACAACTCACCAAGATATCGCTCAATCCCCAGGCGGGTATGTTCGTCCGGCACACTGGCCCAAGTGACGAGAAGGGTCCCATTTCCCCGATGACCTAGTATGGTGGGGTCATTCCGATGCGCACTTAAACGGTCGGCGACCCAGCCTTCACCTACATAAATGACAACCCTCGAGAGGCTTTGCCAAATGACGTATACGCCTCTGGTCCTCACATCAGCAAGGTTAACAGTTTCTAAAGGGCAGAAAAAAGCACTACCTTCCCCACACTTTACCCATTCGACTTGCGTCTCTATCATCAACTTCCCCCACCCGGAGTCGGGGACTCTCTAGCTATCGGAGGGCGGTCAAGCAATATACGATCTACGAAGTTATGGACTAGCGGTCGGTCTGACTCAATTTGGTAGTCTTCCATGAATCCGTGGTAGAAGTTGGCATGGAACTTCTCGGCAATCGCGAATCCGGATTGGATTGCGGGATCATTCCGTTCATCCGCCAATCTTTGGGCGGCCTCCCTTAGTTCGTGATGCTTGCCACCGGTACGACCTTCAGACAGCATGGCGGCTCTCAAAGCATGTGTTGCAGCGCCCCACAATTTCTCAGACCCCTGTAGTTCATCGCCCACCTCGAACTCTCTGTCTGACGCTTCCAAGAATTCGCGAGCCGTCTTTATGTGTTCTGTGGGTGTCATGGTGCCTACTTCTCGATATTTCTTACCAGTACACGTCTTGTGAAGGTTTTGTCAAGTTGCTCAAGGGATCAAAGCTGAGCGGTAGTCTATTGCGGCACAACACGAAGAGGATCGAAGCAAAGGGATATTCTCAACTGGCGCATGGCGCAAAGTAAGACGCCAGTGTCATGCTTCGGGATCAGATAAATAGCTCAATTCAGTGACTACTGTACCCGCCTACCCCTCCGGCAGGTACTGCACCTTGGTGGGATTCCACTTCACGAACTGCTCGCCGTAGCCGAAGCCGTTTACGTAGCCGACAGCGCCGTCGATGCTCGCCATGAAGACGTCCATCTTGGCGGAGAAGTCCTCGCCGGGCTTGGTCTGGGTCGTGGCGAACTCGGCCATCGCGGCCTTTTTCTTTTCGGCCACGTCCGTGATGTCCACTACCACGTCGGGGGCATGACGGGGCGTCGCCATGAGCACGTCCGAGCGCGAGTCCAAGTAGTACGCGAAGTAGACCTCTTTGACCGTGTGCGGCGCGAGCGGCGAGTCGTATCCATCGGCGCGCACGTAGTCGACGCAGCGGATGGCGAATTCGCCCGCGTCCATGTGATCGAACCGCCCGTACTCCAGTGGGTGCTGGGTGATCACGATGTCCGGACGGAACGACCGCATCAGCTCGATCACCGTCTTGTACTCCTCGTACCCGAACATCGTCGGATTCTCCGGGTAGTCGAGGAAATGCCAGTGCTGCACGCCGAGGATGTCGGCTGCCTTTTCAAGTTCCTGCCGCTTCATCTCCTTGATCTTCTCGAAGTCCTTGAGCTTGTCCTCACCCTCTGCCGGGAACACGTTGAAGGCGTGCGTTACGACACCGGAGGTCAGACTGACCCACATCACCTCGTCGCCCCGCTCGATATGCTTGGCCACCGTGCCGCCAGTACGCTCCGCCAGGTCCTGCGGATGCGCCGTAATCGCCATGAGTTTCGTCAATGTTCTCCCTCCAATATGCCCTGAGTTTTCTTTCTCCGACTCTGGAGTACGTGGCCCTCGCAGCGGCGGGTAATGTACCACCAAAGGCGCTTTGCTGTCGAACGGACCCCGTTTGCGGTCGCCGTCCGCGCTGGATATGATACCTGCCCATCGGAGGTATTCGGCACTATGAAAATACTCATTATGGGATCGGGGGCCGTGGGCGGCTACTTCGGCGGCGTGCTGAGCCGTGCCGGACATGAGGTGGTGTTCATCGCCCGTGGCAGCCACCTAGAGGCGATCAACAGTACCGGCCTGAGCGTCAAGAGCGACGCGACCGGCTCCTTCGAGGTCCAGGCCTCCGCCATGGAACGTCCCGACGGCTCGTGGAAAGCCGACCTGGTCCTCTACTGCGTCAAGGGCTACGACAACCACACGGGGGTGTCCACGATCGGCCCCGCCATGGACGCTGGCACGGTAGTGCTCACGCTCCAAAACGGCATGGGCAGCGTCGACGCGCTTTCGGCGGCTTACGGCAAGGAAGCCGTGCTTCCCGGCCTGACCTATATTGACGCCACACGAACGGGACCGGGCGCCGTCAGTGAGTTCGGTCTCAAGGCCCCGGACATCGTCTTCGGCGAGGAGGACGGCAGCGACTCAGACCGCGTCGCGCGCGTTCGTGACGCGCTCGATGTCGAGGGCATCGACGTCAAGGTGGCCGACGACATCACCAAGGAACTCTGGAGCAAATTCATCTACATCTGCGGCCTCAGCGGCTCCACCTGCATCACCCGATCCACCTTCGACCAGGTCGTCCTGACGCCTCATACCCTGGAGTTCGTTCGCAGCATCATGCGCGAGGCGTATGCCGTATCTCAGGCCATAGGCGTGGATATCCCGCCGGACTACGTCGACACCACGGTCGACTACTTCGTCAGCATCAAGGGCGAGAACACCTCGTCCATGTACACCGATCTCATGCGCGGGAGCCCCATCGAAGTCGAGGTCTTGAACGGCGCAGTGGCAAGAATGGGCGCGGAGGTATCCGTCCCAACGCCGGTCAACTCCTTCATCGCCACGTGTCTGTCCCTCTACCATGCCCGGGCGATGGAAGAGCGGGGCAGCTAGACGGGCTTCTTGGAGAGTGTCAGTTAGGTAATGGAGACCGTTCGTGGTGAGCTTGTCGAACCGTGAACGACCCTTCGGCAGGCTTTCAAGTAACTGCTCAGGGCGAGGGGATTCACCGCAGAGGACACAGAGAGCGCAGAGGGGGAAGATGGATTCCCGCGTGCGCGGGAATGACGGGTGGAGTTGGAGGATTCACCGCGAGGGCGCAGAGTGCGCAGAGGAAAAATTAGTGCGTATGGGGTGAGTTTTGGAGGGCATGACTTTAGATTCCTCACTCCGCTTCGCTGCGTTCGGAATGACAGAATTCAAGAGGTCTTTGCAACCCGCCGCCCAATCAGGACACCTTCCCCGCAGCCACCGCCGCCATTCCCTCGCGGTCCTGGTCTGATAGGTGGGGCGTAATCTTGTTGACGAAGTCCTGCAGCGTCTCTTCGACTGTGGCGTCGGACGTGTCGAGCTCGATCTTGCGGGTGAGTCGTGAGCGCTCGAACTCCTCGCGGAATCTTTGCAGCACGAGCTCCACGTCCTCGTCCTTGAGGATGCCGTTGGGATGCGGGTTCTCCGCCATGCGCCTGCGGACCACCTCCGGCCTCGCGGTAACGTGGCAGAGCACGGTATCCGTGCCCCCGCTCAGTATCTTGTCCTCCATGAGGCTCATGAAGTCCTGCCGACCCTCGAATCCCAGGTACAACTCGCCGTAGATCCCTTCCTCTATGTGAAGGCCGATCATCACTGAGTCCCTCATCCCCGTCATCGTCGACAGCCCAGAGACGTGGTACACGACGTTGTGCCGCATGATCGTCTCCTTCGTCCGCGTGCTCAGGGCCCAGAGCTGCTCCTGTTCTTCCGGGGTGAAATCGCTCGGCACGGGAGTGTACTCCTGCTCGTGCGTCACCGAGTACGGGAACTTGCCGTGGTCATGCACGTTCTTGACCCACCCGCCAAGTTCCTCGTGTATCCAGTCGCGAATCCTGAACCCCAGCGTCGTCGTGCCCGTGTACTCACAGCCGATGATGACCAGCTTCATGTGACGGCCTCCTCCTAAGGTGCCAAGTCGCGAATATACGCCCGGATATCGTCAGATAGGTCTTCACGGTCGAGGGCCGCTCGAATGGACGCCTTCAACAACCCGGCGGGCACTCCCGTGTCGAACAGTTCACCGGGGAAGCGGTACGCCGTCCCCCGGTGCGTCTTGAGCAGCGCCGCGATCCCGTCCGCCAGCCAGATTTCGCCCCCCGCCCCGGGCGCTGTGCGCTCCAGAGCGGAAAAAATCTCCGGCGGGAGCACGTACCGTCCCACGACGGCCAGGTTCGAGGGGGCCTCCTCGATGGACGGCTTCTCGACGAGTCCCGATATCTCGTACACCCTGCCGTCCTGACTCGTAGGCGCGACGACTCCCTTCTGCGGTATCGTCTCCTCCGGGGTCTCCGCGACGCCGACCACGGGCCCTCCCGTCTCGCGATAGACTTCAGCCATCCGCCCGACTGTCGATTCGCTGCCCAAGATTACGTCGTCGGGGAACAGCACGGCGAACGGCTCGTCTCCAACCGACTCCTGAGCAACCAGCACGGCGTGACCGTTGCCAAGCGGCTCGCGCTGTTGGACATACGAGATAGTCACGGCCTTCGTGAGGGCGGATACCCTTTCGAGGAGTGCAGACCTCCCCTGCGTCTCCAGTATCCGCGCCACGTCGGATGACCCATCGAAGTAGGTTGCGATGGCCCCTTGGTGCGGCGAGACGACGATGACGACCTGTTCGATGCCCGCCGCCGTTGCCTCCTCCACCGCGAGATGGATGACCGGCGTATCCAGTACGGGCAGGAGCGCCTTGGGGACGGCCTTCGTCGCCGGAAGGAAGCGTGTGCCGAGTCCCGCCGTCGGAATGACGGCCTTTCGCACGTTCATCACCGGCTAAGGGCCTCCCAGTTCCGATTGTGGGCGATTATAGCACGGTGGGGGTTAGGGGCGGTTCGTCCGTCGGCGATTGTCGTAAGACAACGTCCGGGGATGGATTCCTGCCTTCGCAGGAATGACGGTGGTTAGGTATCTGGCGGTCTCATGGAGTCTGAACAGTTACCGCAGAAGAAGGGCAACCACAAGGGTTGCCCCTACGGGAGGTTGGTGATGGGTTATCTTTTGGAGGAACGATGGTGGGTGTGCGTGTTGGGCGTTCTCGCGGAGTCTGAACGATTGCCTTTGCTCAGGTAGTTGGGGGTCGAATCGCGGGACATTGTGGGACGTTCCGGGACGTCACCGCCGTTGGGCCGCGAGTAGATGCGGGTGGTGGTGGTTGATAGGTTGTTATCTGTGCTCATCTATCGGGAAGTCCGCTTTTGTGTAACATTCTGTAACATTTTGTAATTTTTCGAGGCCCTGCGGTTGGACGTGCCTGGTCTTGGTCGCACGTCCATAATAGGTCATTAGTTCGTATTGGTCAAGTCCGATTGAAGTGACCGCCCGGCTGCGTCCTTCGTGATAGTATGGAGTCCAACCACATGGTATTAACGTCGTTACTACGGAGGACGCCATGACACTCGCCAGAGAAAAATGCGTTGCGTGCCGGCGGGACTCTCCAAGAGTCACTTCGGAAGAGATCGACGAGCTCCACCCCGTCGTGTCCGACTGGGACCTTACGGAAGTCGACGACATCAAGCGGCTCGACCGGACATTCAAGTTCTCGGACTTCGCCGGGGCATTGGAGTTCTCTCAGAAGGTGGGCGAGATCGCCGAGGACGAGGGGCACCACCCGCGCATCATCACCGAGTGGGGCCGGGTGAACGTCGCGTGGTGGACGCACAAGATACGCGGCCTCCATCGCAACGACTTCATCATGGCCGCGAAGACGGACGGCCTCTACGAATAGGTGCTGGGTGCTAGGTTCTAGGTGCTGGGGTGGTCACGGAGAGTCGGTGTAGCCAGCGGCCGTCACGATGTGGGGCCTCGCGCGGCGGTCGAGTTTCGACCACGCGACGTTCGGAGCTTCGACGTACGACAGCCACTCCGTTGTGTTGCTTAAGAGCAGGTCGGTCCTCACGCCCATCCACTCCGGCTGGAACAGCCCTAGCAGCTCGACGCCGTCCCGCAGCTTGACGCGCGCGCCGTGACGATTGTGCTTCGTCAGGTGGTGGAACCCCACCGACGTCTTGATGACGGCGTGGTAGAACAGCCGGAACGGGTAGGGTGTCTCGCGCCAAACATCCTCCAGCGTCTCGTGACACTCCCAGAACTCGCCACGGTTGAACTGCTCGATGGCGCGGTTCAGGTCCGGCGGCGGGTCCGGTGGTTGGGAGTCGGCGAATTTTTGGATTCCGTGCAGGCGGAGGGCGTCGGCCCACTGGGCGTCGAGGGCGCGCCGGTTGCGGAACGGCAGGGTTGGGAGGTTGGTGATGGGGTCGGTTGTGATGGAGGAGGGATTCAGAGGAAGACTCACACGGTCAGTGTACGTCTATAGTTTCCGGGTGACACAAACTCAATGATTCCGATATTCCTTAGCAATTGGAGTTGCTGACGTAATTTAGCATTTACGTTATGGTTCTCTGGATATTGCTGGGCAGCAGAGGGGCCACATACTTTATACACGTCGTCCAGTCCAAATTCGTCATCCGGCATGGACAGAACTCCTTCAAGAGTCAGCCTCTTCCAGCCTGAGAATCCCTGCAAGAGCTTTTCTCTATCCGCGATTGAGATGGTTTCTTCTATTGGAGACTCGTCTGATTTCTCAACTACGGTACGAGGGAACTGCGGCAGAGATTCCTTGATTGCCTCTAGGGGCGGGTAGAGTTCTTCCAGGTCCTCGAGGCTAAATACTTCGGGTGGTACGCCCGTGCCAAGTCCACTCATGAGGGAGCAAGCGAGAGCCTTCACAACCCCTTTGTCCTCAGTGCCCAGGCCGCATTCGAGGTTGCGCCACATTCCCGACACGGTTGCGTTAGCTGATGTCACGAGGGCGGAAGAGTCGTCGAAGACGTACATCTTGGCATGAAGGCCGCTCAAACTGCGTACCATCACGCCCTCTTTTGCAAGAGCGCAAAGCGTATCCAAATTGGAGGCTCCGAGAGCAAAATCCCTCAGGTCGGTTTGAGTGACCAGCGTTCGGGACACTTCTTTGGAAACCGTGTCCGTCAACTCGATGATGGCATCATTGACGTACGGACTCCCGACAAGCATCCGCTTGGTGCAAGTCCGAGCGTGTTTTGCCAGCCAGTCGTGGGTTGGCGTCGTGACAATCTGCAAATCAGCCATGCTGCATCGGTTCTTCGGACACCTTCTCAATCTCGAACACATGGTGTTCAACCACGTCCCAGTCGAGGTCGTCAGGGTTCAAGCAAAGGGCTTCGTCACAAGCCTCGGTTTCGGTATCCGCCTCGATGATTATCGGGCACGAGACCGACCGTTCCAACCATATCATGTAATTCGGCATTCGGGCCTCCCCATGTCTAGGCTCAAGCCTAGCTGCGAGATGGTAATTGTTCAGAGTTGATGAGATGAACGCCCCCGCCCCTGTGGATACCCGCCCCGTATCGGGGTACGGGGTGACGTTCTTTCGCGGGTATGACGGTGGCTGTGTGTATTGAGCGCTCTCACGAAATCTGAACAGTTACACGAGATGCCACGATCGTTGATCGGGTCGTGCGACGTTGTCAACCTGTGCTTTTCCAGCCGAAAAAGCGGGGCCGCAACTTCGGCCAATCGTTGAAATCGTAAGACAACTGTACTATAATTCTTCAAAGGGACGGAGCGCTCCGTCCCTTTTGCGCGTCTGTCGAATGGCAGCACTTTTGGTATATTCGCGACGCTCGCCGGACGGGGGACCACCTCGGTCGGCGGAGGGGAGGATGGAATGACTGTCACAGCAGTGCTTGGCGCCCAGTGGGGCGATGAGGGGAAGGGCAAGCTCGTCGACGTGCTTGCAGGTGAGGGCGACATCGTCGCCCGATTCTCCGGAGGCAACAACGCCGGGCATACGGTCATCACCGAGCAGGGTGAGTTCAAGTTCCACCTGCTCCCGTCGGGCGTCGTCTGGCCGCATACCCTAAACGTCATCGGCAACGGGGTCGTCGTTGACCCGGACGTACTGCTCGACGAGATTACCGGCCTCGAAGCGCGGGGCATCAGCATCAGGGACAGGCTGATCGTCAGCGAGCGCTCCCACCTCGTGATGCCGTATCACGTCGTGCTCGATCAGATATCAGAGGAGGCGAAGGGACGGAACGCCATCGGGACGACCGGTCGCGGCATCGGGCCTGCATACGCGGACAAGGCCTCCCGCATCGGCATCCGTGCCACCGAGTTGCGCGACATCGAAGCGCTCCTGCCGAGGCTCGAGGACGTCCTCAATCACCATAACGCGATCCTGACCAAGGTCTACGGAGTCGAAGCGCTATCCTTCGAGGAGGTGTTCGACAAGTGCAAGCTGTGGTCCGAGCACCTGTCGGACTACATCGGGCCTGTGGAGCATATCGTCTTCGACTCGGTGAACTCCGGCAAGCAGCTTATCATCGAGGGCGCACAGGGCGCTCTTCTCGATCTTGATCACGGCACCTACCCGTTCGTCACGTCCTCACACCCGACCATCGGCGGAGCGATGACAGGGCTGGGTCTTCTGCCGGGTCAGATCGACAACGTGCTCGGCGTCTTCAAGGCCTACAGCACCCGCGTGGGAAGCGGGCCGTTCGTGACGGAGCTGCACGGCGAGACCGGCGAGGAGATTCGCCAGCGCGCCAAGGAGTTCGGCACGACGACCGGCAGGCCCAGGAGGGTAGGCTGGTTCGACTCGGTGGCCGCGCGGTACAGCGCGCGCATCAACGGCTACACGGGCGGCATCCTCACGCGACTCGACGTGCTGGACAGCTTCGACTCGATCATGGTGTGCCGGGCCTACGAGCTTGACGGCGAGATCGTGTGGGACTTCCCCGGAAACGCCTCGACGCTGGAGCGGTGTGTGCCCATCTACGAGGAGCTTCCCGGCTGGGACATGCCCACGGCGGGGATGAATGTCTACGAGCACCTGCCCCAAAATGCCAAGGCATACGTCGATCGCATCCAGGAGCTTATCGGCGTCGGATTCGACATCATCTCAACCGGTCCTCACCGCGACGAGACGATTCACGTCCGGCCGATGGTCGCCCTGTAAGTCCCATCGCGTAGATTTTCCTTGGCGAGCGCCGACGGCATGACTCTGACCGACCGGGTCCGCGAACTCCTGACCGATGCTTTGCGTTCAGCGCAGGCGGACGGTCGTCTTCCGGACGTGCCGGTCGATGAGGTCACGGTCGAGCGTCCACAGAACCCGGAGCACGGGGACTTCGCCACGTCCACGCCGATGAAGCTGGCCCGTGTCTTCCGCCGCAACCCCTTCGACATCGCCGAGGCCATTGCGTCCTCGATGGAGACGGGCGGAATACTCGCAAGCGCCGAGGCGGCGCGTCCAGGATTCGTCAACCTCCGGCTCAGTCCCGGTTGGCTCGCGGAGCAGGTCGACGCGATCCGGCAGGCGGGTGATTCCTTCGGCGGCGTCGACGACGGGAAGGGCACGAGAGTCCAGGTCGAGTTCGTCAGCGTCAACCCGACGGGGCCGATCCACGTCGGGCATGGTCGCGGCGCGGTGTTCGGAAGCTCGCTCGCCAGCGTGCTCGAGGCGGCGGGCTACGACGTGCAGCGCGAGTACTACATCAACGACGCCGGCAACCAGATGGACAAGTTCAACCAGAGCGTCTATGCCCGGTACGTGCAGGGGTTTGGCCGAGAGGCCGAGGTGCCCGAGGACGGGTATTCCGGCGACTACCTCGTCGATCTGGCCGCTGAACTGAGCGAAGAGTTTGGGAAAAAGTACCTGGACATGGACGAGGACCGTGCCGTGTCCGAGATTGGCGACATCGGGATGAACCGGATGATCGACGCCATCCGTGAGGACATGGAGCGGGTCGAAGTCCGGTACGACGAATGGTTCAGCGAGCGGAGCCTGTACGAAAGCGGCCAGTTTGAGACCGCGATGGCCATGCTCGATGACAAGGACTTGATCGTCGAACACGAAGGCGCGACGTGGTTCGCCACGACCAAGCTCGGCGACGACAAGGACAAGGTGCTCATTCGCGGCACCGGCGCACCGACGTACTTCGCCTCCGACGTGGCGTACCACCGCAATAAGTTCCTCGTGCGAGGTTTCGATCGCGTCATCAACATCTGGGGAGCCGATCACCAGGGGCAGGTGCCGTTCATGCAGCAGCTTGCCGACGTCCTCGGTGTCAGTCGCGAGTCCCTCGTGCTGCTCATCTACCAGCTTGTCACGCTCAAGAGCGGGGGGGAGGCCGTCCGCTTCTCCAAGAGGGCGGGCCAGATCGTGACGCTCCGGGAACTCGTGGATGAGGTCGGCGCGGACGCCTGCCGGTTCTTCTTCCTCCAGCGCGCGCCCGACAGCCAGATGGAGTTCGACATCGAGCTTGCGAAGGAGCAGTCGGACAAGAACCCCGTCTACTACATCCAGTACGCCCACGCCCGCATCGCCAGCATCCTGCGGCTAGCGGAAGAGCGGGGCATCGACTACTCCGGCGGCGACACGTCGCTCCTGACACACGAGGCGGAGCTGTCGCTCGTCCGCACGATGCTGCGGCTCCCGGAACTCATCTCGATGATGGCGCGGAACCTCGAACCCCACCACCTCACGTACTACTCGATGGACCTCGCCACCGGCTTCCACAACTTCTACCAGCAGTGCCGCGTCGTATCGTCCGACCCGGCCGACGCCGAGATCACCAAGGCCCGCCTCAAGCTGGCGGAGGCGACCAAGACCGTCCTCGCCCGGTGCCTCAGCCTCATGGGCATGTCCGCCCCCGAAGCGATGTAGCGGGTCAGGGGCAGCCCAAATAGAGCATGTCCCCTTGAAGGCGGGATTCTTCTAGGCGCGATCGAACTCGTCCCTAGATATTCCCAGACTACGGAGGATGCTTCGCATAGTGCCCGGTTTCAGGTCTCGACTACCCCAGTCGGGTATTGCAGTTGAGGATCGCGTCCTATCGTTTGCCCATATCACGTGGTCGCCTCTGCCCTGCCGAATCCGCACGCAACCAAGACGGCGAAGTTTGCGCGTGAATTCTCTGTAAGTCAAACGGCCACTACTAATTCGTTTGACTTTTCGGAAGCGATCAGCGCGTCTTTCACCTCGTCAGGCAGCTCGTAGCCGCGTTCGACATGCGTTTCTATGATGCCGGCAGCGACATCTTGCAGAATATCCATAGTCTCTTCCGGGCTGTCGCCCCACACGCGGCATCCTGGAAGCGCAGGTATTTCAGCCATGTATTTGTCCGGTTCCGTCGACTCGGATGGGTCGTACATGACAAATTGCAACTTGTAGGCTTTCATTTTGGTCTGCCCCCGATGAACTTAGCGCCCCTGCTTGGGATTGTAGCACCTTGAGTGTCCTCAAGCGTATCTCATACGAATTATGTGTGATAAGGCCGTATATGTTGGGTTCTAGGCGCAGGGTTCTGGATTCCCGCCTTCGCTTCCGGGAGTCGTGCCTCATCGGGGAGACCTTTGTTGGACATGCGTGACACTCAGGGGGTTGGCGACGGTTCGATTGTCCCCGGTCGTTCCGGCGGTTGGCGAACGCGTACTGCGTAGGCCAGGAGGATGCCGAGGACCGTCAAGAGGGGCGAATAACCAAACGTAAACACCAATTCAGCTATGGAGCCGGGGAATTCGAAACGGGAAAAGTCCCAGAGCTTTACGTATATGTAGGTCTGCAGCAGCCAATTGAATCCAAACAGCGCGACGATCAATTCCTTAGTTATGCCCCCGGCAGGGTCAAATCGCGCCAAGACCCAACCCTCAAAGCGCCTTAGTGCGGCGCCGAACAATGGGATGTTACAACTGGCTGTCCAGCGTTTGATGTCCGTCTCATGCTTCTCCTTGGAAACATCTACCCGCGACAGCACCCAGACCGCGAAGAGTGTGACTACGAGCGCAAGAGCAGCAAAGTCATAGGCGGCTGCTCTGTCCTCCAACCTAGCGAAGACCAAGCTTGACATTATTATTCTGGAGCCGTAGCCGGGGATGGACAGCCCTATCAGCACGAGAGCGTGACCGAAACTGATTCTGGAAGCCTGTCTGGCGAACCAGACCAATACGATGGTTGGTGGTATAAACTCCAAGCCGATAGCCCACGTCGAGTCCAGCATCGAAATTTCGATTGTCGACCACGGTTCAAAAAAATCCACGTCTAGGAGCAGATATGTAGCCATTTCGACTGCTTCGTATACGAACGCGACGGTCCACACAAGGGAAAGGGTAGGCCGCCCCAAGCCTCGAACCTGGAAGTAGAAGTAGCCCAGTAGGAGCAGCGAGATATTTAGAAACGGCCTCAGCAATGGAGGAAGAGACCAAGTGTCGAAGGCGATGTTGAAGTTGCCGAGGATATGAGGGAGAGTCCACCAAATCGTCTGCTCAATAATCGGGATGCCGACGAGCAGCATCAGTTCCCACCGATATCGAGATGCTAGGGCAGTGAGCGTTTGCACTATGGGCTTCTCCCTTACGGCCCTATCACCGTTCCTGACCCGCTAGGCTTATCATCCTTAGCCTGTGATGTACAGGCATCGTTCACCCCAGTAACTGTTCAGACTTGCTGAGAGGAACATCCCCCATCCCTATGGATACCCGCTTTCGCGGGTATGACGGTGGCTGTGTATGCGCAGAGGGATCTCACGAAGTCTGAACAGTTACTCACCCCGGTTTGACACCCTGCATTCCATTTGAGAGCATACCTAGAGCACACGGGAGGCGCATAACAGCCATGCCCAAGCCGATCAGCCACGTCGTCCGCCGTCCGGGGCCGCGTCCCGGAGACCCCGATGTCGAGATACCCGTCGCCGAAGACCTCGTGACCGTGCCCGGGCATCCGGTGCGTGAGGCCGACATCTCCTTCTACTCCCGCGAGGAGCCGCTGGAGCAGTGGCACATGGAGAAAGGGGCCGACCGCGACTGGGCGTGGACGGTCTACTCCGACGAGTTCTCGGAGTTCCGCAAGGAGCACGACAGCACTGTCAGACCCCTCGTGGCTGAATCGAGGAAGACGGCAGACATCGAGCCGACGGGAGAGCCGGATGCCACCGTCGACGTGACCGAGACCATTCGCGACAAGGCGCGCGAGTTGGGGTTCGGCGAAGTCGGGTTCACCCGGTACGACAGGCGCTACACGTACAAGAGCAAGAAGGGCTGGGTGAAGTTCAACAACGCCATCTGCCTCGCGTGGGAGCAGGACTACGACGCGACGCAGTCTACGATCAGCATGGCGGCGGAGCACGCGCACTACGGCGCGTACGAGGTCATGGGCGAGGCGGGCCTCCGGCTCGGCGACTTTATCCGATCACTCGGATACCACGCGCAGGTACATAATCCCAACGACGCGAGCGCGCCCACCATCCCGTACTTCGTCAACGCGGGACTCGGGCAGCTCGGGGCGAACGGGCAGCTGCTGATGCCGCACTTCGGGTCGCGGGCACGACTCATGATGATCACCACCGACGCGCCCGTGCGCCACGACGATCCGGTCGACTACGGCATCAACAAGTTCTGCGACAAGTGCCAGGTCTGCGTCCAGCGATGCCCGGCGCGGGCGCTCGTGCGCGAAAAAGTGTGGTGGCGCGGGGCCCTCAAGAATAAGGTCATCTACGACCGCTGCCGTCCCCTGATGGTCAAGCTGGACGGGTGCGGCGTCTGCATGAAGGTCTGCCCCGTGCAGAAGTACGGCATGAAGCCCGTCATGGAGCACTACGTCGAGACCGGCGAGGTGCTCGGCAAGGGGACGGACGACCTCGAGGGGTTCCCCGTGCCTGACGGACGGTACTTCGGCTCCGGCGAGCTTCCCCACTTCGACCGCGAGTTCTTCGACTTCCCGCACGGCACGCGCGAGCAGTGGCTCTTCGAGCAGCTCAAGGAGCGTATGGACGCCGGAGAAGAGGTCACGGAAGAGGAGCTGGCGGAGTTCGCCGAGCAGGTCAAGGAAGCCGTAGGCCAGACCAAGCAGGGCTGGGGGAGCACGACGGACGATTAGGGGCCTACCCCACCCCGAACCCTACAGCGGCGGTTCCTGGTAGTCGCGGTCCTTCCGGTACACCACGAGCCTGCTGAGCGCGTCGGTGATGAAGATGCGGTCGTGGTCGTCGATGTCGATGCCGACGGGCCTGGAAAACTTGTTGAGGAACTCAGTCGGCGTGTCGTTGTGGTTGAGGCGCTTGATGCTCTCCGGGTCGCGGTCCAGCGCGTACTGGCCCGCTTTCGAGAGTTCGTGCATGTCACCGTACAGGGCGGTGAGAACTTCGCCGTCCGGCTCGTATATCTGCACTCGCCGGTTGCCCCAGTCGCAGACGTACACGTCTCCCTCGCTGTCCACTGCCACGCCGGAAGGGTTACTCAGCGAGGATGGCGACCCGTTCTGCGAGCCGAAGGACATGAGGTACTCGCCGTCCGGGCTGAACTTCTGGACGCGGTGATTGCCCCAGTCCGCGACGTATACGGCTCCCTCGCAGTCGATGGTGATGCCCCAGGGCCGGTTGAACTGCCCTTCGGAGCTGCCTGCGGAACCCCACGCCCTGAGGTACTCGCCGGTCCTTGTGAACACCTGGACGCGGTTATTCATGCTATCGACCACGTAGAGGTCGTCGTTGGCGTCGAAGGCGATCCCGGCAGGGCCGTTGAGCATTCCCGGATCGGAACCCTTCGTGCCCCACCGGTCGACGTACTCGCCGTCGGGGCCTTGTTGAGGGAATGCCACAACTCCCTCCGGATCGAAGGCTGATATCGTGCATTCGTACTCGTCTGAGGCGAAGACGGTCCCGTCGGTCTTTGAGATGGCGATGCCCACCGGCCAGGTGAAGCCGCCGCGCGCGAAGTCTCCTATGTGGTCCTCGTCGATGGTCGTCTTGCTGATGCGAAGGTAGGCGTCGTAGCTGCGTATTTCCAGCTTGGGATAGCCCCAGCCTCGACTGATGACGAAGAGGATGTCATTGCCCGCCGCCGCGACGTCCATCGGGTAGCAGTAGCCGCCCGTCCTGCCGAACTTGCTCTGGTTGTGCTCCGCGGTCTGCCGCCCGAGGTTATGGCTGTAGTGCCACGTACGGCCCGCTGCCGTGGTCGTAATCATCGCGACCTCCTCCACATGGGCAAGTGGTAGTCATGGACCTATAGAGGTGGTTCTTGATAGTCGCGGTCCTTGTTGTAGACCACAACCCTGCTCAACGCGTCGGTAATGAAGATGCGGTCGTGCTCGTCGATGTCGATGCCGACAGGCCTGGAGAACCTGTGTGAGTACTCAAGCGGCGCATCGTAGCGATTGAGCGTCTTTATGCTCTCGGAATCACGTTCCAAGAGATACTTTCCCGCCTTCGAAAGTTCCCGCATGTCGCCGTACAGCGACGCGAGCACCTCGCCGTCGGGCTCGTAGATCTGCACACGCCGGTTCCCCCAGTCGGTGACGTACACGTCTCCGTCGCTGTCGACGGCCACCCCGGACGGGTGACTCAGCGACGATGCCGACCCGTTCTGCGAGCCGAATGTCATCAGGTGCTCCCCGTCCGGACCGAACTTCTGCACCCGGTGGTTGCCCCAGTCGGCGACGTAGACCGCTCCCTCGTCGTCTATGGTGATGCCCCAGGGCCGGTTGAACTCTCCCTGGGCACTGCCGCCTGCGCCCCACGCCTTGAGGTAGTCGCCATTCTTGGTGAATGCCTGGACGCGGTTGTTCAGGCTATCGACGACGTAGAGGTCGTCATTCGCGTCGAACACGATTCCGGCAGGGCCGTTCAACTCTCCCGGCTCGGAGCCCTTCGCCCCCCACCGATCTATGTGCTCACCGTCGGCGTCGCGTTCGGGAAACACGATGACTTCATCCGGATCGAAGCGCGATATCGTACACTCGTACTCGTCGGAGACGAACACGTTTCCTTCAGTCCCCGAGACGGCGATGCCGGCCGGCCAGGTGAACGCGCCACGGGCGAAGTCACCGATGTGGTCCTCGTCGATCGTGGTCTTGCTGACACGAATGTAAATGTCGTAGCCGAATGATACGACCACCTGATAGCCCCAACCGCGACTGATCACGAAGAGAATGTCGTCGCCGGCCGCGGCAATGTCCACCGGGTAGCTGTAGCCGCCCGTCCTGCCGAACCTGCTCTGGTTGTGCTCGGCTGTGTGCCGTCCCATGATATGGCTGTAGTGCCACGTTCGGCCCGCTGCCGTCGTCGTTTTCATCGATGCCTCACCTCCGGTCGGAACACTCGGAAGACTTAGGTGTGGGTGAGAGGTCTGCAAAATCGTTCATGCTGAGCTTGTCGAACCATGAATTGCCTTTCGACAGGCTCAGGGCGAACGGATCATATAGCTCTGTAAGCACCTACTCACGCACCCTCTTTATCCCAATTGGGTGTGACGAAGCCGTATTCTCGCTAGACTGTCCGATGGATTCCCGCTTTCGCGGGAATGACGGATTCACGGTGTGTTCAAGGTGAATTGGTATTAGATCGGCGGCTCCTGGTAGTCGCGGTCCTTTCTATAGACCACGAGCCGCCCCATTGCGTCGGTCACGATGACGCGGTCCTGATCGTCGACCTCGATGCCAACCGGCCTGGAGAACTTGTTGAGGTACCCCGTCGGCGCGTCATACCGGTTGAGCCGCTTGATGCTCTCCGGGTCGCGGGCGAGGGCGTACTGGCCCGCCTTGGAAAGCTCGCGCATGTCCCCATACAACGCCGCGAGCACGTCGCCGTCCGGCTCGAATATCTGCACTCGCCGGTTGCCCCAGTCGGTAACGTATACGTCTCCATCGCTGTCGACGGCAACCCCGGCCGGGTGACTCAGCGACGATGCAGACCCGTTCATTGGGCCGTAGGTCCTGAGGTGTTCTCCGTCAGGACTGAACTTCTGCACGCGGTGGTTGCCCCAGTCGGCGACGTAGACCGCCCCTTCGTGGTCAATCGTAATGCCCCAAGGCCGGTTGAACTCTCCCGCGCCGTCGCCTGCTGTGCCCCACGTCTTGAGGAAATCGCCCTTCTTCGTGAAGACCTGAACGCGGTTGTTCATGCTGTCGACGACGTGGAGGTCGTCGTTGGCGTCGAACGCGATTCCGGCAGGGCCGTTCAGCATTCCTGGATCGGAACCCCTCGTGCCCCAACGATTGAAGTACTCGCCGTCCGGGTCGCGCTCGCAGAACGTCTGGATGGCGTCCGGGTCGAAGGCTGAAATGTTGCACTCGTACTCGTCCGAGGCGAAGACGCTGCCGTCTGTCTTCGAAACGGCGATCCCCACCGGCCAGGTGAAGCCGCCGCGCGCGAAGTCGCCGATATGGTCCTCGTCGATGGTCGTCTTGCCGATACGGGTGAACACGTCGAAGTCGTATGAGACGTTCGGAAAGCCGTAACCGCGACTGATCACGAAGAGAATGTCGTCGCCCGCCGCAGTGACGTCCACCGGGAAGCCGTAGCCGCCCGTCCTGCCGAACTTGCTCTGGTTGTGCTCGGCCGTCTGACGCCCCAGGTTGTGACTGTAGTGCCACGTCCTGCCCGCAGCGGTGGTCGTAATCATCGCGGCATCCTCCGACGATGAATCCCCTCTCCCGTTCGCGGGAGAGGGCCAGGGTGAAGGTGGTTCACAAGATGAGAGTCTATGTTTACACGCGCTAGTTCTTGAAGATCGGCGGACGCTCGAACTCGCCGCCAACGATCTCTCGTTCGTCGATGCCCATCCAGTCATCGAGGATGGCGGCGTATGGGCCTCGGAAGTCCATGCCCGGAGCGAGATCGCCCTCGACCAGCTTGTCAGCCTCGATGCTCGGGTACTCGCCGTACTGTCCGCCATTCACGTTCGGGCCAATGACGAACGCCACGCCCCCGGCCCCGTGGTCGGTGCCGCCGCCGTTCTCGCGGACGCGACGCCCGAACTCCGAGAAGACCAGCATCGTCACGTTGTCCGCCGCGTCGTGGGCCTTCAGGTCGTCCCAGAAGTCCGCTATGGCTCCCGACACCTCGCTCCAGAGACGAGGATGGTTGACGGCCTGGGCGGCGTGCGTGTCGAACCCCCCGAACTCGGTGTACAGGATGCGCGTTCCGATGTCCGCCGTGTGGATCATGGCAACGTCTCGCAGTCTCTGTGCGACGACATTGGATGCGTACTCTACATCCGACTGGTATTGCTTCGGAGCGACGGCGATCATGTCAGCCCCGTTCAGAGCGTCCGTGCCGGTCTTGGCGATGTACTCGGCGACCGGGCCGCGACCGATGGCCGGCGCGTACATCTTGGCGAAGCGGTCGAGCATCTGCGCGCGTTGCTCCGCCCTCTCGACGGAGGTGAGCATGCCGTAGGTGTCGATGTTCGCCACCGAGGCGGCGGAAACGCCGTCCGCCACGAGGGCCCTCGGCAGCCCCTGTCCGACGTTGACGGTGGTGACGGGGTTCTCCCCGTTCGGGTCGATCTGTCGGGTTGCCTTGCCGAGCCAGCCCTGGGAGGCGAACTCGTCCGGCTCCGCGGTGTGCCAGATGTCCATGCAGCGGAAGTGCGACCGGTTGGATCCGGCCCATCCGACGCCGTGCAGGACGGCGAGGTCGCCACGCGAGTACATCTCGTGCAGGGGACCCATCGAAGGGTTGAAGGCGACCTCGTCATCGAGCTTCAACAGGTCGTCTTCGGCCAACTGGAGGAGGGGACGGTTATCGAAGTAGTGGGGATCGGCGAATGGCACGACCGTGTTCATGTAGTCGTTTCCGCCGCTCAACTGCAGCACGACCAGGACGGGGTCTTTGCTCGTGGTTGTCATCACACACCTTTTCCTTTCGTTCAGCTTGTGCTGATTAGCGTGAGGCTTCCTTGGATCGTCAACCGAATTGGTACTCCTTTGTACCTGCGATAAGGGCGAGCATGTCCGCCACTCTCTCCGAGAACCCTTCGAATTCGCCGTTTTCTCCATAGACAATCGGGCCGCCATTCTCCGCCTGCGATACCAGCTGCCCGTACGTTTCTTCGTCGACCGAGCCGAGTCCCATTTCAAAGAGACAGCGGTCGACGAATGTGCCGGTCGTCATGGTCCCACCGTTGTTGCCGACGCGCCTGGCCATCGCGCGAACACCCGGCGAGGAGGTGTCTCGAAGCCGTTCGGCAACGAAGTTGACCCGGTTGATAAGGGCCCCGCTGTTTATCCACTCGCCGCCCGTGTGCCAGCCCTCGACGGTCGGCGGATTCAAGAGGTCCTGCCCCATGGTGCCCGGCTCGAGCGCCAGCAGTCCCCAATTGGGATTTGGGCCGTCATACGACTCCGTCATCTTGAGCGTTGACGCCACGATCTCAGCGGGGTTCTTCACCTTCTTGTACATGGCGTCTTTGAAGAAGTCGGAGTTGAACAGCACACGCAGCACGGGCCTCATTTCCAGGTCCGAATTGATGAATACCTCGCAGAGCATGTCGATGGCCTCGGGGTTCTTGGGCTGCTCGTTCGGCCACTTTGGCACCTCCGGCTCGTCCTCCACGAAGAAGCTGTACAGGTGGCGCATGACGAACCGGGCACAGGCGGGCTGGCGGACGACGATGTCGATGATGTCCTCGCCGTTGAAGTTGCCGTTGAACCCCATGAACGTCTTTTCGTTCTCGTCATGGTCCTCCGCCCGGTAGTCGAACCGCCACGACTCCGGCGGGTAGGCGAGGCCGCGAGACTTGCCCGTGAAGGTCCAGCCGGTGAACGCTCGCGCGCATTCGTAGACGTCCTTCTCCGTGTAGTAGCCCACGCCGAGCGAGAACAGTTCAAGGAGTTCGCGTCCCCAGTTCTCATTCGGTGCGCGCTTGTGGTTGTCCTGGTTGTCGAGCCAGTAGATCATGCCCGGATCACGGGCGAGATGCACCAGCAGGTCGCGGAAGTTGCCGAGTCCGTGACGGCGGAACATGACGATCTGGTCGTGCATCGTGTTCGCCGTTTCAACCTTGTCCAGCCCGGTCGCGAAGACGTGGTGCCAGAAGAGCGCCACCTTCTCCTGGAGCGCTCGCGGCGAGTTCACCATGCGGTACAGCCAGTTCATCTGGGCGTGCTCTGCGGCAGTGATGTACTCGGTCATCGGGAGGTATCGGAAGAGCAGGGCCTCGTCGATGTCGGGCTCCGACTCGGGGGCCAGCAGCCTCTCGACGGTTGCCTCGTAACCTTGGGCTGCAAGGTGCTCCAACTCACTGTGAGTGGCCCCGAAACCAGCCCGCCGCATGAGGTGGGCCATCAATGCGACTTCTTGTCGATCAGCCATCGTGTGCGCCTCCTAAAGGGTGCTATCCAAGCGATGTTCGCCAACCGCGCATACGCCATCTATTTTGGACAAAGATTGTACCGACTCTAGTCAACCTACTCAATACCATACTGGTATTGAGTAACGCAATCCTAGTTTGAGGGTGTTTTCATACCAATCGTTCATGTCGGCTACCGCCGACACCACCAATCATGAAAATGTGTTGACGCAGAAGAAGGGCAACTACAAGGGTTGCCCAGGGCAATCGCATCTTATTGGGCAAGGACCTTGAGTAGATAGTCATTGTCCCAGGCGGCGTCTTTTCGTTTGCCGGCGATGCTGCGCTTGGTGGACTTTTCGGCCTTGAGCAGATTCAGGGCCATGCGACGTAGCACAGAGAAGTTCTCTGCCCCATTCCCGTTACGCACCCGGCATCCATCCTCATTGAACGTCACGTCCAGTGACCAGTGCAATTGGTTCTCTATGCTCCAGTGGCTGCGCACCGCGTTGAGCAAGACGCTCGCATCGTTTGGCAAGCTCGATATGTAGTAGCGCGACTCCACCCTCGTCTTGCCACCGACGAGTCGCTCGCCTTCCACCATCACCAACGTAGTCAACCCCGGCCACTGCCCGCCATCATCTACGTATCTGATGTGGTCGAGGTCGGACACGGCCCAGCATCGACGAGTCTCGACTCGTCCGTGACCCGCATTTGTCGTCTCGTAGTAGTCGTGGTCGAGACTGTCGAAGCCGGACTTGCGGGCAAGATCGAAGATGTCATGCATATCCTCGTGCAGGCGCCCCTGGTTCTTCTTGACCGCCAGCACGTAGTCGGCTTTCTCCTGCAGGATCTTCGATGCGACCTCCTTCTGGCAGCCCATGGCGTCGATAGTCACGATGCACCCTTCGACCTGGAGCATTTCGAGCAGTCGGGGTATTGCCGTGATCTCATTGGAGCGCCCGTCCACTCTGGTCTGTCCGAGTGCTACGCCGCTCGCAGAGGCCCAAGCGCTGACCATGTGGATCGCATCCTTCCCTATATACCGGTCGTGTGAACGACGCACTCTCTTGCCGTCTATGGCTAAGACGTCACCTTGCAGAACCTCTCGCACAGCCAACACCCACTCGGTGAAGCAGCGCTCGAACTGCTGAGCATCCAGCCTGGCAAAGACCCTGCCAAAGGTGTCGTGGGATGGAATACCGTTAGGCAGGTCCAGCATCCTGCGCAGCCAGTCCGCCTTGCGCCTGCCGAACGCCTCCACGTCCACCCAACTGTCCGCACCTGCTATGACACCGCAGAGCGCAATGGTGAGGATGTCCATTAGAGGGTGGCGTTTGGTGCGGTCAATACGCGGATCGACCAAGCTGCCAAAGTGTTCGGTCAGGGACGCTGTGTCTCTACTCGCCATGGGGCACTCTCCACATGAGATTGACCCCAATTCTATAACTTGTCTAAGACTTCATTTAGATGCGATTGCCCTGAAGGGTTGCCCCTACAACGGGTTGGCCGGGGGTATTTTCTGAGGAATCCCCCATGCAGCCTTGTGGCCTGCACACCGAGGGATGAAAATGGGCGCCAGTTCCTCCGTCGGCAATTGTCGTAAGGCAACGTCCGAGGATGGATTCCTGCCTTCGCAGGAATGACGGTGTGGGGGCGGGGTATTGCGGCCTATTTTCGTACCAATCGCTCATGTCGGTTGTCACCGACAATACCAATCATGAAAATGTGTTGACGCAGAAGAAGGGCAACCACAAGGGTTGCCCCTACGACGGGTTGGCCTAGGGTTATTTTCAGAGGAATCGTTCATGCAGGTCCATGCCTGCACACCGAGGGATGAAAATGGGCAACGGTTCCTCCGTCGGCAATTGTCGTAAGGCAACGTCCGAGGATGGATTCCCGCCCCGTACCCGGTCCCCTCTGATTCGTCGCGCCCCAGTTTCTCTTTTGTGGTTCTCTGGACTACAATATCAGGGGTTCGGTCACACTCATTCCCACACAGGTAATCGCCATATCGCATGGACTACGAAGTCGTCATCGGTCTTGAGGTCCACAGCCAACTTCTGACGCGGAGCAAGATGTTCTGCGGGTGCGCGTCGTCGTACCAGGACGCGGCTCCCAATACGATGGTCTGCGAGGTCTGCATGGGGATGCCCGGCGTCCTGCCGACGATCAACCGCCGGGCGGTGGAGATCGTCATCGCGACCGGGCTGGCCCTCGACTGCACGGTGTCAGAGTTGACGAAGTTCGACCGGAAGAACTACCCGTATCCCGACCTGATGAAGGGGTACCAGATTTCGCAGTTCGACCGGCCTATCGCCAAGGACGGCAAGTTGACTGTAGGCGTGAACGGCACTGAGCGGACGATTAGGATCAACCGCGTCCACCTCGAAGAAGACGTGGCCAAGCTGTCGCACCATTCGGCTCACGGCGGCGAACGTTACAGTTTGCTGGACATCAACCGTGCGGGCGTCCCCCTTATGGAGACCGTCAGCGAACCCGACATGCGCTCACCGGAGGAGGCGCGGGCCTATCTGACCTCACTTCACTCGATCCTCCGTTATATCGGCGCGAGCACGGCGAACATGGAAGAGGGCAGCTTCCGATGCGACGCGAACATCAGCGTACGTCCCACTGGAGAAACGGAGCTTGGCCCGAAGGTCGAGGTCAAGAACATGAACAGCTTTCGGTCGGTTTTCGGCGCGCTCACGTATGAGGCCGACCGGCAGACCCGGCTCGCCCGCCGAGGCGAAAGGATTGTCCAGGAGACTCGCGGCTGGGTCGAGGAGAAGAGCATCACGGTATCCCAGCGCGTCAAGGAAGGCTCGTCGGACTACCGCTATTTCCCGGAGCCCGACCTGCCCCCGTTCGTGATCGAACCCGCTTGGGTCGACAGTGTGCAGGGCGGCCTGCCGGAGCTTCCACGCGCTCGGAAGGCGCGGCTTATGGAGGAACTCGGCCTCTCGGCCTACGACGCAGGACTCCTGACGGCGGAGAAGTCCACGGCGGACTACTTTGATTCGGTCGTCGCCGTCCGCGCTGCCGACGGCGACGCACTTGCGAAGCTGGCGAAGTCGACGAGCAACTGGATGCTCGGCGAGCTCACAAGGCTGATGAAGGAGACCGACACGGAGATTGGCGACGTTCGGGTCCGCCCCGACCAGTTGGTCGAGCTCATCGACATGGTGGAAGACGGGAAGCTGAGCTCCAACTTGGCGAAGGACGTCTTTGCCCAGATGTACGAGACGGGTCGCGGCCCCGGCGAGATCGCCGAAGAGGCGGGGCTCGTGCAGGTGAGCGACGTCGACCAAGTTGCCTCCGCGGTGGACGCCGCAATCGCCGGGAATCCCCAGGCGGTCGCCGACTACATGGAGGGCAAGAACAAGGCAATCGGCTTCCTCGTGGGGCAGGTGATGAAGGAGACTCGCGGAAAGGCCAATCCGCGTATTGCTTCGTCGCTGGTGAGGGAAAAGCTCGATGAGATGAGGCAGGCGGTGCCGAGTTGAGGGCGCGGAACGGGTCAGGCCGCACCGGTCGCGGCAGCTGGGAGACCTTCCTAAAGTTCACCTACGCCGGCCTGGGCGTCAAAAGGTGGGTATTCCTGTGGTCTGCCGGAGTCGGAATTATCGCCATCGGCTTGGCGTTCGTCTCCAAGAACGTCTTTGACATCTACTTGCCCAACTTCCTGCCGTGGTACCTCGAGGGCGTGCTGCTCGGTGGAGTGGGAGTTGCCGCTGTGGTCGTGTCCGTCTACGGCCTGTACCGATCGGTAGGGCACCTCGTGCTGTCCACGTCCGGAATCGACTCCCTGGCCGACACGCTGTATAACCGGCGCTACCGCTCACGAGGTCCCCGAATCGTCACGATCGGCGGCGGCACCGGAATGTCGGTGCTCCTCCGCGGCCTGAAGGAGCATACCGACAACATCAGCGCCATTGTGACGGTGGGTGACGATGGCGGAAGCTCAGGACGGCTCCGGGAAAACCTGGGAGTCCTTCCACCGGGCGACTTTCGAAACTGCCTCATAGCGCTCTCCGACGACGAGACCCTGGTGCGTGATCTCTTCCAGTACCGGTTCGACCGTGGAGAGGGTCTGGAGGGCCACAGCTTCGGCAACCTCTTCATAGCGGCCATGACTGAAATCACCGGCAATTTCGAGGCCGCGTTGGAGGAGTCCAGCCGGGTGCTCGCAGTGCATGGCAGAGTCATACCGGCGACGAACGAGAGCCTGCATCTATCCGCCAAACTCTTCGATGGCAAGGTGATCGACGGAGAGTCGAACTTCGAAGACAACCGCGGCCTCATCAAGGAACTGATGGTACGCCCCAAGGATGCGACGGCTGTACCGGCCGCCATCGAGGCGATACACGACGCTGAGATGATCGTTATCGGTCCCGGCAGCCTGTACACCAGCATTCTTCCCAACCTGCTTGTGAATGGAATCGCACAGGCGGTGGTGGACTCCGGCGCCCAGAAGCTATACGTCTGCAACGTCGCCACGGAGAGCGGCGAGACCATCGGGTACACCGTAGCCGATCACCTTTCCGCCCTCCAACAGCATACGAGCAGTGAGATCGTGGACTACGTCATCGCCAACAGCGGCATTGCCGAGATGGGCCCGCCCTTCAAGGGCCGCCTTGTGGAGCAAGACGGAAGAGATGTTGAGCACGCCAGGATAGTTGCCGCCGACCTGATAGATGCGAGTTTTCCCGTTCGACACGACGCCGGTAAGCTAGCGGACTGCATCCTCGGGGTGTATCATAGAGGGGTTCCTGAGGCTGAAGCGGTTAGGTAGCTGTCACATACTTGAAAGACACTTCGTTATCCTAGGCAACAGCGTCATTCTCGCGAAAGCGGGAATCCAAGTCTGGATCGTATGTGCTCTCGGGAGGAATAGATTCCCGCTTTCGCGGGAATGACGGGAAAGGTTAACGCTACCTAGCGTAAGTAAGGAACGTCGACCTTGATGGAACGACGGGGTAGAGGTACAGATGGACTTTGAGACGGCGATGAGTTTCGTTCAGATCGCACTCAGCATCGTGCTGGTGACGGTCATTCTTGTACAGGTGCGAGGCCAGGGCGTTGGCCTGTTCGGCGGCGGGGAGAGTTCCTTCCGCACCCGTCGGGGCATCGAACGCACGCTCTTCCAGTTCACCATCGTCCTCGTAGTCATCTTCATCGTGACCTCGATCATCAGGGCGCGCATCTTCTAGGCGGTATTGACGTTCGCCCAGTCCGCTTGGGTTCTAGGCACTAGGCGCTGGATTCCCGCCTTCGCGGGAATGACGGTGGGGGGGTGGCACCGTGTCCAACAGGGTACTCGCCTTCACCACGGACTTCGGCTCCTCCGACGCCTACGTTGCCGCCATGAAGGGCGTCGCGCTCGGAATCGCGCCCGAACTGACCCTGATTGACGTCACCCACGAAGTGCCGCGCCACGACATCCAACACGGCGGGTTCATTCTTGGAGGCGTGTACCGCTACTTCCCCGCTGATACCGTCCATGTCGCGGTCGTCGATCCCGGAGTGGGGACCAGCAGGAGGGCCGTCGCGCTCGTAACCCCCGCCGGGGTGTTCTGCGCGCCAGACAACGGCCTGCTCTCCTACGTCCTCAACGACCACTTGACGGTTGAACAAGCCCAAATCGAGTCAAAGGAGTTCGGCAAGCCGGTCACGATAGCCGTCCCCAACGAGTGCAGCGCCTACGAAATCTCCAACCCAGCCTATCGTCTCGAACCGGTGAGTGACACCTTCCACGGCAGGGACGTCTTCACGCCTGCCGCCGCCCACCTGGCTTCCGGCCTATCGCCGAAACTCCTGGGCGACCCGTTGCATGAGATAACAATCCTTAACCTCTTCACCATCGAGCGGCAGGGAGACGCTCTGACGGGAAGGGTGGTCCACGTCGATCATTTCGGCAACGTGGTCACCAATATTACCGCCGATCAACTCCCGGATGGCGATATAGTCGTGGAAATCGCGAACACGAAGATTCACGGCCTGAGCGCAACATTTGCAGATGCCGACGGTCTTCTCGCGCTCATCGGCAGTCACGGCTATCTCGAAGTCGCGGAGAACCTGGGGAGCGCGGCTCACCGTCTGGGCATTGGGGTTGATGACGAGGTCGTCGTACACACCGGTTGAACGTTGACCAAGCACGGCCCGTTGGCCCTGAGCAGCGTTGCGCCCCGCGCCTGGGGCCAGGCAGAGGTGTCTGTCTCCAAGCCAAACTCCGCAACCGGAAACATATCATGACGATGGCACAACATTGTAGATTCCTCGCTTCGCTCGGAATGACAGAGTTGCGGTGGCCGGATCGTAGCTGAAATCCCCCTGTCAGCCCCCGCCGGGGGGGAGATACAGAGAGGGGTCTACCCGGCGTAGGCGTTCCCGAACCGCTCGGAGTGGGCCACTTCCGACAGGTCCTTCCGCCGTCTACGGATCCCCTTGACGTGGTCGTGCCGGTAGCCGAACGGCATGATCGTTATCAGCTCAACGTGATCAGGAATCCCGATGAGGTCCTTCGCGGCCCGGTTCTGGTCGGGCTCGTGGAACGCGACGAAGCACGTCCCCATGCCCTCCGACCACGCCAGCACCTCCATCTGCTGGAGCGCGCGCCCGCTGTCGAGATCGGGCCTGTCAGCAGTATGCCTGTCCATGCCGATAGCTATCGCCACCGGCGCGTCGGCGAGGAACGGCCCGTAGGTCGTGATGCCACCGATCTTTCGCAGGGTGTCCCTATCCCGTATCACGACGAAGTGCCACGGCTGCCGGTTCCGTGAGCTTGGCGACCACAAGCCTACCTGCAGCAGCTTGGTAACGATCTCGTCCGGCACCGGATCGGGCTTGAACTGCCGCACCGTCAACCGAGTTCGCAGGGCGTCCCAGACTTCCATATTGGCCTCCCATGCAGTGTTTGCAAGAATCGTCCTTACTGTATCATGCAGCCCCAAACACCATTCTCCGCGACGGTCGTTAACTAGGTTAAAGACCGATTGAGGCTTTAGGTTGTGTTGACACTTTCCGTTATTCCCGCGAAAGCGGGAATCCAGAGTCGGGTACACATATACTCCCTACAGGGATAGATTCCCGCTTTCGCGGGAATGACGATTTGAGTTGGGATAACAAAGAGAATTCCAAGAATGTCAACACAACCTAGCGATGAGGCAAGACACATGAACGCATTTGATGAAGTGAACCAGTTCTTTGACCGCGCGGCGGACCGTCTGGGCCTCGACGACGGGACACGCGATCTCCTGAAGAAGCCGTGGCGGGAGCTTACCGTCTCGGTTCCGGTGCGCATGGACGACGACTCGATCCGGGTCTTCAACGGATATCGCATCCAGCACAACGCGGCCCGCGGCCCATACAAGGGAGGAACGCGCTTTCATCCTGCCGCCGACGTGAATGAGGTGCGGGCGCTTGCCTCCCTCATGACGTGGAAGACGGCAGTCGTCGACATTCCGTTCGGAGGCGCGAAGGGCGGAATCCAGTGCGACCCACGCACACTGAGCGAGTCCGAGCTCAACCGCATGACAAGGCGCTACACCACGAACATCCGCCACCTGCTGGGCGTGAACCGCGACATCCCCGCTCCCGACATGGGCACCGACTCCCAGACGATGGCCTGGATGATGGACGCCTACGGCGCAATAGCCGGTTACACACCGGGCGTCGTAACCGGCAAACCCATCGAACTCGGCGGCTCGGTCGGACGCGACGCCGCCCCCGGACGCGGAGCCGTCTACGTGATGGGTGAGGCGGCCAGAGACATGGGACTCACCGTGGACGGCGCTCGCGTCGTCGTTCAGGGATTCGGTCAGGTGGGAAGCTGGGTCGCCCGGATCGCCCACGAGATGGGCTGCAGGGTAGTCGCCGTGAGCGGCATCGAGGGCGGAATACACAACTCGCGCGGACTCGACGTTCCCAAGGTTGTCGAGCACCTCAAGGAAGGCTCCGGCGTCGTCGGATTCCCCGGCGCGGACGAGGTCAACAACGACGATCTCCTAGAGCTCGACTGCGACGTGCTCGTACCCGCGGCCATCGAGAGCGTCATCCACGAGGGCAACGCCGACCGCGTCAAGGCCGCCGTCGTAGTGGAGGCCGCGAATCACCCCGTCACGCCGGAAGGCGACGCCATCCTGAACGACCGTGGAATTCACGTCCTGCCCGACATCCTCGTCAATGCCGGAGGCGTCGTCGGCTCCTACTTCGAGTGGACGCAGAACCTCTACCAGCACAAGTGGGACGAGGAAGAGGTCAGTGCCGAGCTCTACAAGATCATGTCCAGCGCCTACCGCGACGTGTGGGAAATCGTCCAGCGCGAACGGGTCACGTTCCGTGAGGCGGCCTTCATACTAGGCGTAGGCCGCGTCCACCACGCCGCGAAGCTGCGGGGGTTTGTGTAGTGGGCGTTATCTGCGCGGTCGGCCACGGTTCAGAAAGGTGGGCTGAATCCGTCCTTCCCCTCGCCCAATTCGGGCAGGGTGCTGTGCAAGATACTAAAAACCCACCGATAGTGCTCCATGTATCTTCCACGGAACGACTTCCTATCCGAGCCGAGCTTTTCAGCCATCAAGTCAAGAGCACTGTCGCGCGTGGAGGCGACGAACTTGCCGCGTTGGAAGTGAAATGGCTGGGCGATGAACTTCTGGACACCGGAATTCAATAGGCTGTCAGCAAAAGCGTAAGGATCACTGGCCCAAAGCAGAGGCGTCATAGTTATGCAGGTATCAACTCCAGCAGCTTGCACTTCTCCTATGGCACGCATCCGTACGGTATTCGAAGGACAAAACGGCTCGAATGTGCGCCTAATGTCTTCGTCATCGGTGGTCACGGTCATGTTGACCTGCACCCGACCGCCGTTCTCCTCTATCTGGCGAAACAGGTCACAGTCGCGGACGACGTCCGGGCTGCGAGTCTGAATCACCAGCTTGGGCTTGTGGCGCTCGGCCATGATTTCCAGGATTTTGCGAGTCAATTTCAACTCGCGCTCGGCGGGCTGGTACGGATCCGTAACGCTGCTCATGTAGATGAGTTTACCGTCCAAGCTGCCAGGCTTTCGTCGGGATATCAGGGAGACGGCGTTCTCCTTGACGGTGACCCAGCGTCCCCAGTCGTCACGGGCCTCCCGGCTACGGCTAAAGAAAGCGGCGTAACAGTACGTGCAGCCGAACGAACAGCCCGCATAGGGGTTCAGGGTGTAGTCGTAAGCGTCCATGAACCCGGTGGCCCGTGTCAGCACCTCCCGCGCGGAGGCGTACGTGATACCGGCATGACCAATGCGGGAAGGGCCTGAGGCGGGTGGCACGTTGTCGGAACCTGACTCTAGAAGGCCAGGTAGAGGCGTTTGAAAATTTTTGGGTGTCTCAAGCATTAGCGTTTAACGTATATCAGGCAGTCAGCCCCGGAAGGTTTCCACGGAAGGTTTCCCTGCAAGTAGTTTTGTACAAATCCACTGTCTTCGACGTACTCTTCGATTCGATCATAGAGGTCGTACCTCACGGTCCAAATCTTACTCGAGAAGAGGTTAGAAAATGGTTCTGTTAATAGAAGCGGAATTGGGGTCACAAAGCTCTTGTATTCCTTGATGGTAAAGGGTGATATCGATCTAGCGAGTGAAGAACTCTTGTAGTGATGCGTAATGAACCCTACGTGGAAGTCAGTTGCGCTAAACAGCCTATGCAGTTCTTTTTTCACGTCTTCTCTATTGTCGTCGTAGACGACGTGCATTGCGCTCATCCAACGGCTATGTCCTAAATGAAACGCAGGTTTCTCTTCCTCAGTTAACATCTCGACGCACATTAAATCACACGCCTCACTTATTGTTGCAAGTTGTTCATTTTTCCGGACTTCTTTCTTGAACTGTCTCCAAATCTCCATGCCAATGTCAATCATAGGTTGACTACTATCTATCAAGTCGATCTTGATTGAGGTCAGAGTTTGTCCTTGCTGTAAGGCATCTGCAGCCGCCAAAGCCACTCCGAATTGCATAGCTAGGGTCCCACATCCGAAATCTACGACATGTAATTTGCCTTTGCGGGTCAAGATAGAGTGCTCCGGATCTCTTTGCTTCGCCATCTCCTTGATCATTGAATAGGCAAGATTAATGTGAGACGGTTGGTACCAGGTACTGTAGAGAAGTGCGAGCCACTCGTCATCATAATTAGGTATCTCACCATTTTGAAGGCCTGCAAGGCTGTGCAGTGCGTTCTCAATTGCTCTAGCCGATCGCTTATTGCCCTTGGCTTTCACAAGACGCCGTATTTCGGACTTTGCCGCCTTTGCGATTGCCTTATCCAAAGCCTTTGCAACAGCGTTTTCGTAGGTGCCTCGATCAAACATGTCCCTAACTATGTTCCCTCCAATTCCTCCAAGACCATATCTTTAGTCTGATTGTTAAACCGTATTCATAGGTGGCACTACCGCCCCAAGCGAGAGATCCAATTCCTCAGCTTTATGGGGCTGGAAACCCCTATTACCCTTCCCGCGCCGCAGCCCCGTCCTCCGTCACGGACACAGAGAACGTGCCATCTGCCACCGTGGCGAATTCGCCGACGCGGCCCGCGTCCTTCACGTCCAGCAGCGACCGCTCAAGGATGGCTATGCGCTCCGCCGTGTCCCGCACGACGACCTTGCCAACTGGTGCGCCTAATGAGAGGTTCGAGTCGCTCTTGAACCGCCTGATCTCGCCGAGCACCTCGCTGGCGACCTCGTAGACAGCCTCCTCGGCGATGCCCCCCGCCCTTGCCCGGATGGCGTCTCCGTTCGGCCACTCAGCCCGGTGGACGCTGCCTTCCTTCCACCACGACCATACCTCCTCCGTGACGAAGGGGACGTGCGGCGCGAAGAGCTTCAGGAGCGTCTCGATTGCCAGACATAGCGCAACCCTCCCGGAGTCGCGTGCGGAGTCGCCGCGACTGCCGTAGGTGCGGCCCTTCACGAGCTCGATGTAGTTGTCCGTGAAGAACCAGAAGAACGTCTCGGTTATTTCCAACGCCCGTGCATAATCGAACTTGTCAAAAGCCTCTGTGACGTCGTCCACCAGTTCCGCGAGACGGGCCAGCATGGCAGCGTCGAGTGGCTCGGTGATAGGGGCGTCTTCGTCCGCGCCCTCGGCGTTCGACAACGCGAACTTGCTGGCGTTCAGGAGCTTGATGGCGAGCCTTCGCCCGACCTTCATCTGGTTCTCGTCGAAGGCGGTGTCCCGTCCCAGCCGTCCGCTGCACGCCCAGTACCGCACGGCATCAGCGCCGTACCGCTCGATCAGGTGCATGGGAGTGACGACGTTGCCCTTCGACTTCGACATCTTCTTGCGGTCGGGGTCGAGCACCCAGCCGGATATGGCAGTGTTCTTCCAAGGCAGGCTGTCGTGCTGCAGGTGCGCCCGCACGACCGTGTAGAAGAGCCACGTTCGTATGATCTCGTGCGCCTGTGGCCGCAGGTCCATTGGGAACACCTGCGGCATGAAGTCGTCCTTCTCTCCAAAACGTCCGACCACTTGAGGCGAGAGCGACGACGTTCCCCACGTGTCCATCACGTCGGGGTCGCCGGTGAAACCTCCCGGCCTGTTGCGCTGGTCTTCGGTATAGCCGTCCGGAACGTCCCGGTACGGGTCGATGGGCAGCTGATCGTCCGTGGGAGTGATGGGGTTGTCGTAATCCAGCGAACCGTCCGAGTTGATGGGGTACCACAGCGGAATCGGCACGCCGAAGAACCGTTGCCGGCTGAGCAGCCAGTCGGAGTTCAGGCCGTTCACCCAGTTCTCGTACCGCACGCGCATCGTGCTCGGGTGCCACTCAAGCTCGCGACCGCGCTCGAGGAGCTGCTCTCGCAGGTCCATGTCGAGGCCGCCGTTCTTCAGGTACCACTGCCTGCTCGTGACGATCTCCAGAGGACGGTCCCCCTTCTCGTAGAAGCGCACCGCGTGAGTGATCGGCTTGGGCTCGGCCTGCAGTTCGTTGTTCTCTTCCAGGAGCTCGGCCATTCGCCTCTTGGCCTGGTACACGCGAAGGCCTGCCAGTTCGTCGTAATGTTTCTGCGCCTCCGCCGGATCGCACGACTCCCAGCCCTCCGTGCCCCACTCAACCGACGCAAATCTGCCGTCTCGGTTCACGATGCTCCGGGTCGCAAGCTGCAGCTCGCGCCACCAGACCACGTCAGTGGTGTCGCCGAAGGTACACACCATCGCTGCGCCGGAACCCTTCTCCGGGTCGGCGGCCTCGTGCGCCACGACGGGCACCTCGGCGCCAAACAAGGGAGTGGTCAGCTTCTTACCGAAGAGTCCCTTGTACCGCTGGTCGTCAGGGTGGGCTACCACTGCCACGCAGGCGGGCAGCAGTTCCGGTCGCGTCGTCTCGATGGGAACGACGCCTCCCTCGTGCCGGAAATGGAGCCTGTGATAGGCGGCATCCTCGTCGCGGTCCTCGATCTCCGCCTGGGCCACCGCCGTCTGGAATGTCCAGTCCCAAAGCGTTGGGGCCTCTCGCTGGTAGGCCTCACCACGCGCGAGGTTGTTGAGGAAGAACCGCTGTGAGATTCTCTGCACCGTCTCGTCGATGGTCGCGTAGGTGAGCGACCAGTCGACCGACAGGCCCAGGTTCCGCCAGAGGTCCTCGAACGCCTTCTCGTCTTCCTGCGTGAGGCGGTGGCACAGCTCGATGAAGTTCCCCCGCGAAATCGCAATGGCCGACTTGGGCGGCTTTTCGGGCGGCTCGAAATCAGGGTCGTAGGGCGTCGTCGGGTCGCAGCGCACGCCGTAGTAGTTCTGCACTCTGCGCTCGGTCGGCAGGCCGTTGTCGTCCCACCCCATCGGGTAGAAGACCTCCATGCCCCGCATCCGCTGGTATCGCGCGATTGTGTCCGTATGCGTGTACGAAAATACGTGTCCGACGTGCAGCGATCCGCTCACCGTCGGGGGCGGCGTGTCTATGCTGAAAATCTCATCTCTGCCCTTGGAGTTGTCGAAGTTGTATACGCCAATGGAGTCCCACTCATCCAGCCACTTCGACTCCACACCGTTCAACGACGGCTTCTTGGGTATGTTGAACGCCATGTGATTCCACCCCAAAAGGGAGCATCCGCTCCCGTCGTCAATTGTAGCTAACTGTACCACCCAATGGGTGACTATCCAACCATATCGCAGCCGCTGTAATTGTTCAGAGTTGATGAGGCGAATATCCCTTACCCCTGTGGATACCCGCTTTCGCGGGTATGACGGCGGCTGTGTATGTGTCGAGGGACCTCCCGAAGTCTGAACGGTTGCCCGTCGCTCGCTGTGTAGAATTCGTCGTCGAATCTCATAAAGTGCCACTATATGTTGTGTAAGGGGTATGGTCAGGCCTCACACTTTGGGGTACTATAGCGTTCGACGCTTCTGCAGAGGAGTCCCCCGAAGGTGGGCTATCAGCACACGTTGAAGCTCGAACCCGATGTCGGGAACCGTGCCATCGATGCCCTGCGCGAGTTCGGCGACTGGGCGCGCGCAACGTTCATCGACGATATTTCCAGTTCCCTGGAGATCGGTCTTCCGTTCATCGACCAGCCCGGAGATGAGCTTGACCTGGACTCTCTGCGGGACGAGTTGCTGGAAGAGTACCCGAACGGTTACGACTGGACGGGCATTTCCAACGTCATGCTCATCCACAGCCCCAATCAGGTAGTCTATGTCTCCATAGACAATCCGGACTACACCAAGCTGGCCCGCGACGTCCTGCCGCGCGAGGCATGGCCGTCATACGTAAACGGCTCTCCCAAACTCGTGGGAGACGCCTTCCAGATTCCTATGGACCTCGGCGTCATTGACTCGCCGCGCGCCGTCGCCCCCGTCCTGTGGTGGGAGGACATCTCGTGGCCTCAGTTCGTCGGCCCCGAGGCAATGTCCGCCCTCTTCAAGATCATGGACCGCTGGGACGCCCTCCAGGTCTGGGCAAGCATCGCGGAGGCCGAGTACCGCGCTCGCCGGACGTTCGACGCCCGCGTAGGCGACTGGTCGGACCGCGTTCTCCAAGAGGCGGACGCCCCAGCCAACAGCGGCGAGACCGCGAATTAACCCAGCGTCCCCCGCCCCAGCCGCTCGTCTTCAGCCTCCAGCCACTCGTAGTACGGGCGCGGCATAGGCTCCGGGTCAGTAGGCTTCTCAGTCGCACTCAACGCACCAATAGACCATTTGAATGGGAATGTATATAATTCCCAATACTGGGATATGGCTGAACAGACGATTGCTCCACTAATCGTTCCTCAGGGAAAGGTTCTCGATTTCATAGACGGTCAACTCCGAAATGAGACTCCCGAAGAGTATGTCCGTCAGGAGATCGAGAAATCGCTAGTTCGTGAGTATCACTACTCGCGAAATGATGTTGCTGTTGAATTCCGAGTTAGGCTAGGACGAGCCTCAAAACGTGCTGATCTGGTAGTTTTCCCGGAGGCCTCGCCGCACGTGCAGGAAAATGTTTGGGTGATAATTGAATGCAAGGCCCCAAGCGTATCTTCCAACCACAATAGGCAGGGAACAGACCAACTGAAGAGCTATATGGCAGGGTGTGTAAACGCACAGTTCGGTATGTGGACCAACGGCCTAGAGCTATTCTGCTACCGTAAGACCATAGAAGATGGCACGATTCGGTTTGTTGAAATTTCCGACATCCCGGAAAAGGGAAAGACGCTAGAAGAAACTGAGCGTCCAAAATTTCGCGAACTGCGACCCGCCACAAGCGACACCCTCCTCTTCACCTTTCAGAGATGTCACAACTACATCGCTGGCAACCAGGGACTTCAAAAGCCAGAGGCCTTTTGGGAGTTGCTCAAGCTCATCTTCTGCAAAATCGAAGATGAGCGCTCGAGTGAGATCAGTTTCTACGCGACCTCAAAGGAACGGAATAGTCTAAACGGCCACTTGAAGGTGAAGGCGCGGGCAGAGGGTCTATTTGACAGCGTGAAACAAAAGTACTCAACAATCTTTAGACCAAACGAGACTTTAGAGTTGGAGCCGCGTGTGCTTGCCTACCTCGTCTCCCAACTTCAAATGTGGTCTCTCTTGGATAGTGACATCGACGTTAAAGGGAAGGCATACGAGGAAATTGTTGGCTCAAACCTGCGTGGTGACCGAGGAGAGTTCTTTACGCCTCGCAACATATGCCGCATGGCTGTAGAGATGCTTGATCCTGGTCCGTCCGACATCATTCTGGACCCCGCATGTGGTACTGGTGGTTTTCTGACGATAGCCATGAACCATGTCATTCAGAAGCTGCGACAAGGTGAGGAACTCAAGTGGCGAGATTCTGAGAATCCTACAGAAGTCGAACTAATGGAGTTACATCGGAAGATTCGTGAGTATGCGGACGAACGAATCGTTGGGGTCGACATCAATCCAAACCTTGTCAAAGCCTCAAAAATGAACATGGTGATGAACAACGACGGTTCGGGAGGATTGTACCAAGGGAACTCCCTTGCAGCGCCTATGACATGGAGCCATTCACTAAGGGCCCGAGAGCTGGTCGGTACGGCTGATATTCTAGTAACAAACCCACCATTTGGGTCAAAGATCAAAATCGACGACCGGTCCATATTGGAAAAGTACGAACTTGCACACGTCTGGGATTATGATCAAGAGAATGATCACTACTATATCCGCGAGCCGCGCCAGGTCCAGAAATCCCAACCGCCGGAAATTCTATTCATTGAGCGGTGCGTCCAACTCCTGAAACCAGGTACAGGACGGATGGCGATTGTGCTGCCAGATGGAATACTGGGAGCTCCCGGGCTCGCCTATGTCCGCGAATGGCTCTTCCAACAGACACGTGTACTAGCAAGTATTGATCTACACCCTGATACATTCCAGCCAGAGAACAGCACGCAAACAAGCCTCCTCGTTCTAGAGCGCAAGCAGTTCAAGGAGATCGAGATAGAGAGAGTGGCAGGAAAGAAGAGGGACTACGATGTATTCATGGCTGTGGCCAACCACATTGGACATGACAAACGTGGTAACAGGACATATGTGCGCGATGCAGAAGGTAACGAAATTCTCCGAACGAAGAAAGAACTCGTAAAGGAAGTACAGGACGGAACGCCACTTTATCGAACCGTTGAAGTGAAGCAAAAGGTCGAAGATGATAATACCGACCAGATCGCTCATGAATTCCGCCGTTGGTTGGCCTCCGTTTGAGGTATACAATGGCCAACCCTAGTTCTGATTGGCTTACCTTACCGATTTCAGAAATAGCCAGTGGCGCCCGGCGTCTTGAGGCAGAGAGCTATCTTTCTGATGGGTTCATGCTTAGGCGCCAGTTTCGTCGTTCTACACTGCGTTCGCCGCGACTCGGAGCATTGGCGAACATTTGGCAACCAAACCGATTGAAGGGAATCCAGGTTGATTCCGAACACGGGATCCCCTTTCTAACGGCAACTCAAGTATTCGATATTTGGCCAACTCCACGTAAGTGGCTAGCTGCAAGCAAAATCAAGGATTTGCAAGATTACTTGGTCACACCCGGCAAGATGCTCGTTACGCGCTCAGGAACCGTTGGAAACACCATAGTCACCTACTCAGCTCACTCCGACCAAGTTATTTCGGATGATCTGCTTCGAGTTGAGATTGAGGATCCTTTGTTGATGAGCTACGTCTACACGTTCTTGCGCACCAAGTTTGGGCGAGCGCTGATGCGTTCGAGTCAGTATGGAAGTGTGATCAAGCACCTTGAGACAGGTCACCTGGCGGAGATACCAATTCCCACAATTGAAGGTCCACTTGTCGATGAGATTGGTGGTGCAATAGCAGAAACATATAGGATGCGTTCAGAAGCCCACAAACTGGACATGCTGTCTCGCTCGACATTTGCCTCGGCCATGTGGGACCACCCGGGAACAGTTCCTCATGTAGAAGGTTTCGTAGTCTCGGCTTCGTCGTTGTTTGATTGCAGGCGAAGATTGGAAGCCAATGCCTATGGCCCAAGTTCGCAAATCATCGCAGAGGTCTACAAACGCAATGCCAAAACTGTAGATACGTTGGGACAGATCGCAAAGGTTTTTGCTACAGGCCGTTTCAAACACATCTATGGAGAGGGAGGAACGCCATACTTAGATAGTGAACCTATATTCAAAGTCAATCCAGAGTTGACGAAATTCCTGATGCCAGCAACGAAAATCGACTTCGGTGCCTACACGGTCAAGCGAGGCTGGTTGCTGATGGCGCGCTCTGGCCAAATATATGGGATCAACGGGCAAACCATCCTCGCCAACGAATGGCATGAGGGTAAAGTAGTAAGTGATCACATTGTAAGGATAATCCCAGATCGAGAGGCGATTCGACCTGGCTATTTACAAACCGTACTCTCGCATCCAACTCTAGGAAAGCCTTTGGTTGTGAGTAGGGCCTATGGCACGTCTGTTCCAGAGCTAGCAACCGAAGATATCGAACAGCTGCCGATTCCTAGGTTAGCAAACGAGTTGGAGGACCAGATCGCAGAGGCTGCGGAACAAGCGAGCAAACTCCGTCGAAATGCTGACGAACTAGAAGACTCAGCTGTTACCAAATTGGAAGTTCAGCTAAGTTCAAAGTTAGCAGTAGTGCCTAACCAGATGGAACGAGGCTCAGTTCGTATTTCAGAAGTGGCATAGATCTCGTATGAGTCTTCTGCTACCTACGCCCCTCTTGTTTCCAATCCCACAGCACCCTCCTTGGTATTAGGGCCGCGAGTCGTGTCACATCGAAGTCAAGGTCTAGGCCATTTAAGGCCACGTGGCTAGGGCTGTATATAGTTCCCTATTGAAGCGTCACGAGGCTATGACATCGCAGGGGCAGTTTTCAAACCCGCACTGTGATTGTTGCCCGTCATTTCACTAGCTTCGGTCTAAGAGTCCCCCGCCCCAGCCGCGCGTCTTCGGCCTCCAGCCACTCGTAGTATGGACGCGGCATGGGCTCAGGGTCGCCGAGACCGTTTTCTCGACGCCAGCGAAGCAGAGGATGGTCCCGTTCGGCCTGCGGAAGATCGACCGGACATCCATACGCCGCCGACTCGAAGATTCCCATGATGATCTCCAGGACGTGCGTCCCCTCGACTCCGCTCGACTCGTGGTCGCGTCCTTCGTCCAGGGCGTTGACGAACTCCTCCACAAACCAGTAGTCGTCCAGTGGCCCGCTGTTGCCGGGATGGTAGCTATCAGGCGCTTCGGCTTCGAGACGTTGCCACCTATCATGTTCTCCGTCCGGCAGTGACTCCGCACTCTCCAACAGCCACGCGCCCTCTGTTGTATTGAAGATCGCTCGCCCCTCCGTGCCGAGGATCTCCAGCACGTGCCCTGCCTTGTCCACGACCGGCATCCTGTGCTGCAAGAGCGTAGCCGTCACGCCATCGTCGAACTCCATGTGAGCGCTTATCGACTCGCCGGCCAGCGTTCCCATGCCACTGGGGGAGGGCACTATGTCTTCGGGGCCGATGGTGCGCCCGTCCGTCCTCGCAGTCGCGTACACCCTTCGACAGTGACCGGTGATCTTCATCATCGAGTTCAGCGAGTGCGTCCCGATGTTCAGCAGTCCGTATCCGCCGTAGTAGCCCTTCCCGCTGCTATTGATATGTCGCACCCTGCCGATTCGACCATCCGCTATCACCCGATGTACCGCCCGCATCGCTCCTCCCGAGCGCGATTGGTGATGCACAGCCACCCGAACGCCCTTCTCGGACGCCTTGGCAAGCACGTCGTCCGCCTGATGCAATTCAACGCAGATGGGCTTCTCGACCTCGATGTGCACTCCGTGCTCCAGCACACGCATCGAGAGGGGATAGTGAAACTCCGTGCCCGTCGGTATCGCGACGATATCCGGCTTCGTCTCCACGATCATCTCGTCAAGGTCGTCGTACCTTGCCGAGACGCCAAGCTCGTCCCCCAGGGAGTCGACTCGCTCCTTCACCAAATCGCACAGGCCGACCACCTCCGTCCGCGGGTGGGCGTGATATGCCCGTCCCGCCGCGCCGCCCCGTCCCCGGCATCCGAGAATGGCCACCCTGTACGTTTTCATCGCTCAGGCTCCTCCGGAGTTTTGACCGATTATACGCGAACGCCACGCGGGGCATGTGCTATCGCATACTTCCCTGCGTAACTCTGTGATGCAGGGACGGTCGATCACGTCTATTGTAGGGCGACGTGTTTAATTCAGACACTCAAACGTGTTAGAATTATGCACCTATTGGAGACACGGACACATCGGATTCGTCAAAGGTTGGAGCGGGACGGTTGGTACCTGCGCCGCCACGGAGCCAGCCACGAGATCTACGCACATCCACAAATATTGGGCGTCATCACGTTGCCGCGACATCGAACGGTTAAGCCTGGAGTAGCTCGGTCCATCGCAAAGAAAGCAGGTTGGGAGGAATGATGAGATATCCGGCGCTTATCGAAAGCGGAGGCCAGGATTACGGCGTGGTGTTCCCCGATCTTCCTGGAATCGTGGCAATGGGGTATACCTTAGACGAGGCCATTCGCAACGCGGAAGAAGCTCTCCAAGACTATGCTATCGAGGCATCGAGGGACGGTTTATCACTTACGCCTCCCAGCGCGTTGGAAGACGTGAAAGTCCCGCCGGGCTGCGCTTTGACATCCATTCTCCTCGTCCGCACCTCACCCGGCCGTAGGAGCGTGCGTCTCAATCTAACGCTGGACGCAGGCATAGCCGACATCATTGACTCTGAAGCTAGGCGTCGCGGCATTACGCGCAAGAGCTATCTGGAGTGGATCGTGCGCCGCACAGCCCAGATGGGTGGATGAAGGGCCTATTAGTGGGCAGTCCGTTCAGACCGAGGAAACAGTTCCAGCGCAGTATTCGCCTCTCTTATGAAACGGACCTTCCCAGTTCATGGTGGACGATGGCGGTCGCCTGGAGACGATAGGGGGCCGCAAACATCACCGGACGGATATGACCATGCAGTAAGGCGCCGCCGTGTTTGGTATCATCACGCAACACGATTCCGAAGGAGCGCCCATGCCATCCGTCCGAGACCCCATCCGACCACCGTCGCTCACGCCCGCCGAGGCCCGCGAGCTGCATTACGAGGCCCTCGTCATTGACGCGCAGCAGCCGCCCGCCACGAGCGGGTTCCTCTTCAACGACAACATGCGTGCCGCCCTCGCCGAACTCTATGCACGAGGCGTTGACCGGGGGATAGCAGGCAACCGCATGGCACGCATGGCCGCCCGCGAGGTGCAGACCAATCCCGAGGCCGTCAAGGACTACGTTGGCCTTTGGAAGACGTCCGGCGTGACAATAGGAGCGGGCACCTACATCGCGGGAAGCCGCATAGAAGTGGCCTTTGAGTCTGCCGTCAAGCGCATCGCCGAGGCGCGGTCGATGATCGACGTGCTCGGCGGCGAGGTCGCCCTCATCCTGACCGCCGACGACATCGAGAGGGTCTACCGTGAGGGTAAGCACGGGGTCATCATCGACTTCCAGGATACTGTGCCGTTCGGCACCGACATTGATCGAATCGACCTCTTCTACAACCTCGGCCTCCGGCAGGTCCAGCTGACCTACAACCTCCGCAACCTCGTTGGCGACGGCTGCACGGAGCACAACCCCAGCGGCATCACGTACTTTGGGCGCACCGTCGTCGAGCGCCTCAACGAGTTGAACATGATCGTCGACGTGAGTCACTGCAGCGAGGCTGTCGGCTGGGACGCCATCGAGCTCTCCACCGCGCCCGTGATCGTCAGCCACTCCAACGCGAAGGCCGTCACCTACCACGACCGCGCCAAGAGCGACGAGCTAGCGAAGGCCATTGCCGACCAGAACGGCTTCTTCGGCGTCACCATCGTTCCGGGTTTCGTGCAGGACGAGTCGACCGCGGCGACACTAGACCACTTCGTCGACCACGTCGTTCACCTCGTCAACGTGATGGGCCTCGACCACGTGGGCATCGGCAACGACAAGTGCGGACCGGGCGGACAGACGGGGTCACTGATAGAGTACCCCGACGATATGCCCGATCTCCCGCACGGGGCGTTCGACTGGAGCGGCTTCCGCCGGGAGCACCGCGTCCACGACGACTACCACAACGTCGATTACCAGACCTTCGCCGACTGGCCACTCCTCACCATGGCGCTCGCCAAGCGCGGCTTCAACGAGGACGAGCTCCGCAAGCTCCTTGGCCTGAACTACCTCCGCGTGTTCAGGGACATCGTGGGATAGACTGAATCAGAACCGTCACACGCGATTGTGGAGGAGCGAAGTGACTACATACGTACTTACAGCGGAGATGGAACGAGACGAGGATGGTCGATGGAGCGCATGGATCGACTCGCTGCCGGGTTGCGCCGCCTGGGGCCACACGCGCGAGGAGGCGTTTTTGGCGCTACAGGACGCCGCCGATGCGTACATCGAAGATATGGAAGATGTAGGTTAAACACCCGCGATTCAGTCCGCACCGGCCGTGACCGGTTCGCGTTCTCCCAATCGGTTTTCGAGCGCGACGATCCGCGTCCGATGCTCCTCGACAGACTCGTTCAGCGCGTCGAGCGCAGCCCTAGTCACGGAGGCTTCGACAAGCAGCCTGACAAGGTGAGAGTTCAAGCTGACTGCTTCCCTAGCGGCGTCCCGCGAGAGACGGTAGTGAACCGACTGGGGCAGTCGGAGCAGAACGCGCCCGCTGAAACCCCGCGCTTCAACCGGTTCGGGTACCGTGTAGCCGTTTGCAAGATGGTCTTCGATCCAAAGCTTCTTGGCCTCGTTCAAGTTTTCAATGGCCTCTTCGGGAGTGTCACCGTGGGAAACGCAACCCGGAAGATCAATGATCTCGGCTGCCCAGTAGCTCCTGCTGTCATCCGATTCATGCGTCAACTCCATAGGGTAGTCCAGTCCCAGATAGTATTCCCAAGACTTGCTAGACACTACCTCCCCCTTTCAGCGAACGACACGTAGTCGTGGCTCATCTCAACGACATTGCTTCTTCGATCTTCTGTATGGCGGTACGCACGTATACCGGACGCACTTCATCACTTTCCACGACGGTGAGCTTTATGGGAGACCCCGGATAGCCAAAGACACGATGGCTTCCCCTCGACCTCGACAATACGAAACCGTAACTCTCCAACAGACTGCGCAGTTCCCGATATGAGACGTTCCGTTGACTGTTCTTGAGCCTTGCAAGGAGTTTACTGTTTGGCACCCGGAACCTACGATTTCATTAACTTTCTGCCCGGAATGATATCATATGCGATAGCATCCGTAAACGGTCAATAAATCAAGGTCGGGAAAGATAGGACGTTGACCGTCCACCCCTCCGGTGATAGTGTGCAAGCATGGATACAGAGGTCATAACCACCTACGGCGCAGACTCCTTCCAACGACCATTCCCCGCCCTCACGTCCGCCCAGCGCTACCACTTCGATGTCTTCGGGTACGTCGTGGTTGAGGACACGCTGACCGCCGAAGAGACGTCGTCGGTGCTTCATGCCCTCCAGAACCTCAAGCGTGAGTTCGAGGCGACCGGCGACCCGACCGGCACGGTCATCCGAAACTGCCGCGTGTCCGGCTACACGCCGACCAACATGCACTTCGCGCACGTCCTCGAGACCGATCCGGCGATTCTCGACTACGTCACCAACCCCCACCTCGTCGGCATGGCGGAAGAGGTCGTCGGCGGAGTCGTGCGACTCTCCGAGTCCGAGGCCATCATCAACTCCCGCGACCCCGGCACCTACACCGATCCAGAACCGAGTTTCGGCTTCCATTTCGGCACCCGACCGCCTCACGGCACCTACACCGGCAACGGTCTCTTTCACAGCAACTTCGTCAAGACGCTCACGAACCTCACCGAGCTCGGCCCCGACGACGGCGGAACGGTCGTCATCGCCGGCAGCCACAAGATCGCCCTCCCAATGGCGGACATCGTCGCTTGCGCCTACGAGGACCGCTCACTCATCCACCAAGTCGTCGCCCCTGCCGGTTCCACAGTCCTCTTCGCCGAGTCGCTCATCCACGCCACCGGCCAGATCCGCAGCGACCGCGAGCGCACCATCATCATCACCGGCTACACCCCTCCCATGTTCAAAGCCGACACCGGCCAGGAACCCAGCCCCGAGTTCCTAGCGGATCTTCCCGAGCACATCCGCGACTACCTCGTCGGCAGACAGCAGTGGTCATGGACGCCGCGGTTTCGTACGTTGCGGGAGGAGTGAGGGTAGGGGAGTTCGCCGGCCGAAGCGATTTGGAGGACAAACACATGAGCGCCGATCCACAGCTATTCAGAATCAATCCCGATAATCACGAGTCAGAGGCCATAACCGAGGTCGAATTCGCCCAATTGGGATTTCAGGAGCGGCGAGACATCCAGGAGTGGGTAGCCGCCAATCCCGGCATCTTGGGAGAGGACTTGTTGATAATTGGCAAGGAATTCAGCGGTTTTGACCGCACAAACGAAAGGTTGGACCTACTTGCGGTGGACGCAGACGGACGGCTTGTGGTCATCGAATTGAAGCGCGACGACACCGGCGCAGACGCCCACTGGCAGGCCATCAAGTACGCAAGTTATTTGCACCGTGTCGATACGGACAGGATTATAGAGATACTTGCCGACTATGCGGATGTCTCCAAAGCGGATGCCGCGAACAAGTTGCTTCAGCACCTTAACGCGGACGACCTCAATGCCCTCAACAACGACCAGCGCATCATCCTTGCCAGCCACAGGTTCGCGCCGGAAGTAACCTCCGCCGCCCTCTGGCTAAACGAAAAGGCACCGGGTGACAACCTGATTACGTGCATTCAGTTGACACCGTACAGGGACGCAGAGACCAATTCACTGTACGTGCAGGCAAATACGATTATTCCCGTTCCAGGCGCGGAAGCCTATATGATCGGGGTCGGCGACTCCTCAGACGGTAGCAGCAGCGTCGTACAAGGATCGAGCTCATTGGCTCAGACCTTTGCAAGGAATGCCGGTGATGGCATTACACGCTTTCTCCGAGAAGTGGCGGATCGAGCCATCAATGGTCTGTCCGACAACATCAAGCCGGACAAAAGGAGTCGTTGGGCTGGTGGCCACTCCACTTGGCGCTACTATCATCTGTGGTATTCACGGCCACCATGGAGTAATTGGGGCACTTCGTTCAGGATTGATCTGTGGCGGGGGAACGAAACGGAATCATGGATCTCGTCTTCAGTGTCGTTTAGAAACAGCCCCAATGGTCTTGAAGAGCGCATCCGAAGCCTAAAACTTCATGACGAGCAGCAACTTGAAGAGGACGGCATTGTAGTGCCAATGGGCATTGTTTCACTGGAAGGTGACTCCGATGACAAAATAGCAAGCATCGTCAGGCACTTCATCCAGGAAATTACGCCCATCGTCGACGAGTTTGAAGAAGAGCGCAACGAAGAAGACGCTTGATTGTTTAAATTCGAGAGGGCGAAGAGGCCAACTTAACTCTCAGACTGCCCAGCAATGAATTCCAAGCTCCTTCGAGCGTGGTAGACTGTGGATATGAGTATTTCCCTATCTCCGGAAGTGCAGCGTCGGATCGAACGAACGCTGAGTGAAGGCCGGTACGAGTCGGCAAACGCTCTCGTGCTCGAAGCTCTCGATGCGCTGGAAGGCGCTCACGAGGAATCGCCAGAGCAGGCACGGAGGTATGACGCGGAGATTAGCGAGGCCTTGCGAGAGATTGAGCGCGGTGAGTATACCGACTACTCGCAGGAAGAACTTTCACGCGTCTTTGAACACGCTCGATCCCAAGGCTTAGACCTTCTGTCGAAGACACATCCGCATAAGGTTCCAGATGCCGACGTTTCGGCTGACACACGCGGCTGAACAGAACCTTGCGGAGATTTGGTGGTATGTCGCCCTGGACAGCCCATCTCATGCAGACAACCTCATCCATCGACTGCATGAGGTCTTCGTGACTCTAGCCGACTTTCCTATTATAGGCGTTGTGTGGTCGTCGGAAACTCACCCAGAAGTTCGACGTTTTCCAGTTGGCAACTATCTAGTCTTCTATCGCCCCGAGGATTATGGAGTCTCGATTCTTCGCGTACTGCACGGTAGCCGAGACGTGCACAGCATCTTGCAGGGCGAAGAATAGCTGGTATCAGTAGTCGGACTACTCCTTCGCTTGCGAGAGCGCGTACCCGCGTGACTCCGTTACCGAGCGCGTCTGGTCTGCCAGACCCTCGAACCGGTCTCCTATGCGGAACCAGTCGCCCAGCGGGTTCGGCACGTCCTCTACCACGTCGGCGATGACCGCTCCCAGCGAGCCGCCGAACTTGAATCCGTGACCGCTTCCGCCCGTGGCAACGATGACACGCTCGGAACCCGGAGCATGGTCGATGATGAAATGGTCGTCCGGGGTGGCGCAGTACAGGCAGGCCCGAACGTCCACCACCCTGCCTCGTCCCCAATCGGGAATGCGACGCCGCAGGTACTCCAGAGCCTGATCCCGAAACTCTTGTGATCCCGCACGGTCGATATCAGGGTCGACTATCTCGCCGATCCCCTCGATAGCCACCTTCACGAACCCTTCCCGGAGCAGGGGAAAGCCGTACCATCCATTCACGTCGGGATCGTCCGACCACACCGGGAACCGCCCCCGAGCGAACTTTTCCGGTTCCTCGACCTCGATGAACATCATCTCGCGGAGCGTCACCAGCAGATTCCTGCCGACCTCCGGCACGAGCCTCCCACTCCACACCCCGCCAGCCACGACGACCCGGTCGAACTTGTGCGTCTCTCCGTCCGCGACCTGAATCGTGGCCCCGCTCGACGACTCATCCACTGCCGTCACGCGTGACTCCTCCCGCACGACAACACCTTCCTCGCGGGCAATGCCCGCCATCATCGCCACGGCCCGCTCGCTCTCGATATATCCCGCCCAGTCGTCGAGTACGCACACCTCGTCGTCCTCGATGACGAACTGCGGGAAGCGCTTGCGCCCTTCCTTGGCCGTCATTATGGTGAGGTCGGCCCCTCGGCTCTGGAGATAACGCCAGTTCTCGTACATGCCGCTGCCCGGCTCGAAGCCGCGCATGATCTTCATGCCGCCCGTCCTGTGGTATACCGACTCGCCCGTCCGTCGCTCCCACTCTCGCCACTGCGTCGCCGCTCGCTCCACGAGCTCCACGTACGGCCCGCCGTCTCCGTACCACGTCCGCCGGATGCCCTTCGCCACGTCAGTCGATGTCGCATTCTCGTACGGCACGCGCCCCTGGTCGAAGACCGTCACGTCATGCCCGCGCTCGCGCAGCTCAATCGACGCCGCCAGCCCGAACACCCCTCCGCCGATGACCCCAACGTTCATAACGGTTCACCTGTGGCACACATTGATGTGGCAAGGAGTTTACACCACGAAAGGGGGAGATGCCGATACCGTCCTGCGACCGGCGGGAAGGTTGGTCGATGCCCAGTTCAGCCACGCCGTGCCACGGTGATGATTTCCGGACTCGTATCCGTCAGCGGCTGCCTGTCCCAGTCGCCATACTGCTCCTCGATGACGAGCCCGGCCCCAGTCAATAAGTGGGACAGTGAGTCCGCATCAAGGAACCTCAACGTGCTCCGGCTGACCAGCGGTCGTTGCCAATCTGGGCTGTTGAAAGTAACTGTGAAAGAAACTCTATCCTCGACAACGGGACTCTCCACCTGATGCGCCATTCGCACCACGCTCCCGCCGTGCGAAATCTCCACCGCATTGTCCGGGTTCCACGCTTCCCAGCCCCGAGCCGACGGGTTGCGAGTCTCGAACACGAAGCAGCCGTCCTCCGTGAGAGCAGTCCGTATTGCGGTCAGAGACGCTCGCAATTGGTCGTCATCTACCAACACCTGGAATGCGTGACCGGTCATGACGATGAGATCGAACTCCCGGCGCAAATCGACTGACGAGAGATCGCCATGCCCCCACTCCACATCGCGCCTCTTTCGTGCCTGCTCCAGCATCGCCTCTGCCGGATCGAGCCCGCACAGCCGACCGACATGACCGGTTTCCCGCGCCAACCGCAGTAGCTCACCGGTGCCGCAGCCGACATCGAGCACACTCTTCGCCGACATCACAAGTGGAAGGTAGAAGCCGAAGTCCTCCCGTCCGGCGCAGAAGGCATCGTATAGCTCGGCAAGCTTAGGCTCGGAAAATAGGTAATCGACCATTGCAAGAGTCCTTAGAAGGTGTCTAAAAGAGACCCCGTTCACCCTGAGCCAGTCGAAGGGTCGAGGCGCATTTCATAGTTCGACAAGCTCACCACGAACGGTTTCCGGCGGCTTATTAAGACAAGCCAATCAACCGGAAGCCGCACCGAATACCTTCGATCCGGCGGACAACTGCGGAAAGACTACGACGAGCACCGGCTTCGAGGAAGAGGTCCTACTCTAGTGCGACTATGCCCAGGGCGGCGCTACCCCACGTACCTCTCGACGAACCCCTGCGGGAAGCCCGCCACCTTGTCGAGCACGTACTCCGGCGCCACCTCGCCGCGCTGTTCGGGCGGGTAGGCCGCCTCGAACATGAAGTAGCCCTTGTAGTCGATGTCCTTAAAGGCGTCGAACACTCCCGCCCACGCGAGTTCTCCGTCCAGCGGGGAGAAGTGGTCGCGGTCGACCCAGTCGTGGAGGTGCAGGTGGAACAGCCGGTGTCCGCACTGCGCCATAGTCTCGCGGGCGCGCTCGACCTTGATGAACGGGTTGACCTCATCGTCGTCCCGCGTGTGTCCGACATCCACCACCATCCCGAACCTGTCAGAGCCCACCTTGTCCACAAAAGCGGTGTAGTCGGCGAGGTCCTGCCCGTTCTCGATGGTGAGCTTGATCGAGGTGCCTTCGAGCTGATCGAGCATCTCATGGATGGTCTTCTCCGACGGGTCCTCGGGCCGGAAGTGGCACACCATGACCCCGGCTCCTAGCTCTTCAGAGTTCTTGGCCGCCGCGACGCCCTGCTCGACGGCCTTTTTTCGGGTGTCCTCGTCATCCGAGTTGAAAAGATAGCCCGGGCAGTGCGTCGAGACGATTGACACACCCGCGCTCTCGCACTCGGCCCGCAGCCAAGACGTGTACTTAGAGTCGGCGACGTCCAGATGCCCGGGATTGCCGAGGCCGCAGACCTCGATATGACGAATGCCCCGCTCGGCTATCATCCCGATATCCTGTGACTGCAGCAGCCGGTCGCGCTCGAACACGATGGTTGAAGTGCCCAGCCGCTCCGTGATCTCGTCCGATGTCCAGCCGTATGCAGACATGCCGTTCGTTTCAGCCATTGGGTCTCCTCAAATTGCGGATTAGACGCCCTGAATCGGCACGCCGTCCGATACCGTACTTTGGGTTCCATGACAGTGTCAACACGAAACGAAGGCGGAGACGTTCGCTTGCAGCAGCGGTTGCTGACCGTTAATGTTCCTCAGCCGTGCCTACCCGCCGTCTTCGACGATCTCAAAAGACGTGGTGAGCGTCGCAGTCCCTTTCAGTGTCGCGCCGACGGAGCAGTACTTCCCCTCGGAAAGCTCAATCGCCCGGTGAACGGCCTTCTCGTCGACCCCGCGGCCCCTGACCGTGTAATGGACGTTGAACGCCGTCCACTCCTTGGGCCACTCGTCTTCCTGTGTGCCGGTCACCTGTATCTCCACCCCGGAAACGTCCTGCCTTTTCTTTTGCAATATGCTGACGACATCGACTCCGGTGCACGCGCCCAGGGCGCTCATCATCAGGTGCGTTGGCTTGAAGCCGTCAAACTCGTCCCCGTCCCTCATCGGCGCGTCAACCGTAACCTTGTGGCCGTAGTCATCCGACGCCGTGAACTTCCAATTCTCTTCCCAATTCAGCTTTATGGAAGCTTGACTCGACATGGGTCCTCCTTGGTTCATCGGCTTTTCAACGACTTGACTTCATTGCTTGAAAAACCTGTTGGCGTTCACACAGGTGGTCCGGTCGCGAGCAGGTCACGCAGTTCGTCCTCTCCCTGTGCCGTGGTTACGGCAATGATCTCATCGCCCGCCCTCACTTCCATGTCTCCGGTAGGCAACATGGGAGTACCCTCGCGCGTGATAATCAGTGACGGGAGCGTGCCTTCGGGGAACGGGAACGTATCGAGTCGACGGCCATCGGTTCCAAACGCGCCGGAAATGTGAATCGACACCAATGACCGCTCGGTCCCGTCGGACGGCAGCGGTTTCAGGTGCGTAATGCCGTGGAAGGCAACGCCCTCCTGTATCTGGTTGAGGATGAGGTCGGGAACATCCACCACGACGTCTACGCCGAGGAGATTGAAGAGCTCAACGTGGTCGGAACGCGTGACGATTGATATGGTCGTCGGTATGTCGAAGCGATGCTTGGCAATCTGGCAGGTGACGAGGTTCACTCCGTCGTCATCTCCTGTCGTGATGAGCAGGTCCGCCCGGTTTGCGCCGGCCCTGGCAAGGACTGTTCGGTCGACGCTGCTTCCGAGTACGGAGACGCTGCCAAAGGCCTCATCGACGGCTCTGCACTTCTTTCGGCTTGCGTCGACGACTGCGATCTCATGGCCTCCCGCAAGCAGCCAGCGGGCTACGGCCCGTCCCATTCTGTCCGCTCCCACTACTACTACGTGCATTTCCCCATTCCCTGGCTAGGCCGTCGCCGAATGGACGGCGAGGTCGAAGAGCTGTGATGTCGCCCCGATCGCGATCAGACCCATCTCCTCATACATGCCCTGCAAGTCTCGATCATCCACGCGGCAGACCACGACCTCGACGCTGAATACCTGCTTTGCAGCCTGCGCGGAAAGGATATTGGCGGTATCGCTAGACGTGAGGGACATGAACACGTCCACGTCTCGAATGCCCGCCCTTGTGAGGTCCTGGTGTGAGGCGCCGTCACCTACAACGGGCAGAATTCGACGCTCTTCCACAGCCGTTTCGGGCAGGCGCTCGAACGATCGCGGAGTCCTATCCAATACGTGGACGGTGTTGCCGTGCTCGACGAGTTCTCTCGCAACGGTCGCTCCGAGTTCGCCGCAGCCCACGATCAGGATATGTTTCGGTCCAAGTAACGGCCTGTCTATCATTGATCTATTGAACGTCGGTCCTGTCCCTATGGTTTTGCGTCGTTCATTCGTGATGCGGTTCTTCGGGAATCTCCCCCCGCCAGAGAAGGACCCTGCACGGCGCATGTTCGAGAACGTAGGGGACCGCATCTCCCAGGGTGAATTTGCTGTACTTCGTCTTGTAGGGCATCCCGATCACGACCACGTCAACATCCCTCTCCGCCGCTTCATTGACAATCGCATGTCCCGCCCGACGTGCCTGAAGCAGCTCAGGGTAGACCTTGCATTTGAACGAGTCTGCCGCACGTTCCATATTGTCCAGCAAATCGTCGGCTCGGCTCGTGTGAAAAGGCAGCTCTGAATCCACCGGAAGGCCGCGGTCCACTTCTATCACGTGGACGACGTAGAGGCTCCCCCGCTGGGACTCCACCATCTGGGCGGCGTAACGAACGGCAAACTCGTCCACAGGGCCGCCGGAGACGGCGACTAGCGCCGATTTGATCGCGATGCCCTCCCGATTCCTCAGTCTCAGCAATGGAAAATCAGCACCCTGTCAATCATCATGGTGTAGCCGGTTAGCTCTCGCGAGCCGTCCATCAGGTGGGCAGACGGTCCAATAGCTCGTCCCGCCCCGCCAGAATCAACACGTCCCCCGGCCGAAGCCGGTCGCTCGTGTCGGGATTGAGCGTTATGTCTCGTCCCCGCTTTATCGCTACAACGGCAAGACCGTACTTGTCTCTCGGACCGGTTAGATCGACCTCATCAATGGTCTTGTCCACGTACTCATCCGGCACACGAATGCGGCTGAAACCGAAGTTCGGCGCCAACTCGAGATACTCTTGGACGTTGGGATTGAACATGTTATGCGCCAGCCGAGTGCCCATCTCGGACTCGGCGTGAATTACCTTGTCAGCGCCGATGCGCTCCAACGTATTGCCGTGCAGATCGTCGTGAGCGCGGGCAATCACATACGGCACGCCCATGTTCTTGAGGTTGACCGTCGAGAGGACGCTCGCCACGATGTCGGAACCGATGGCTACTACGGCCACCTCATAGTCCGGAACCCCAAGCTCTCGAAGGACAGTCTCGTTGGCGGCATTGCCCGTTACCGGGAAGGTGACATGCCCCATCATGCCCTGTACCCGGTCCTCGTTCACGTCCATCGCGAGAACGTCGTGACCCAAGTTATACAGGGAGTTGGCTACGCTCGAACCGAACCTGCCTAGACCGATGACGACGACTTGCTGTTTCATTGTTCTCGTGGTCCCCGGTGAAGAGTGGCGTACCCTGCGATTCCGAAATCGGGAGACGCCTAGAATGGATGAATTATACTGGATTGGCCGCCAATGAGACTATGTCGTGCCATACCCCTCAATTGGTCTTTTTCGCTATCCGATGGTCACCCGCTCGACGGCATAGGTGTACCGTACCCGGCTCAGGTTGCCGATCATGAATATTGCCGCGGATAGAGTGAGCACACGGCCGGCTAACATGGCAAGAGCCATGACCAGTTTCCCCCAGCCGGACAGTTCGGACGAAAGTCCGGTGCTCAGTCCGGCTGAGCTGACGGCCGAGATCATCTCGAACATGACGTCGATGAACGGCGCCCCTTGGCCTCTTTCGGAAAAGGTGATGAGTATCACGGCCAGCAGGGTTAAACCCAGCATCAAGATGAACAATGTCATCGCGTGCTTCACCTGGACAAACGACAATTCCCTCTGAAACATGGATGTGCCGCGCTTTGCCACGAGTGCGGCGAGGACGGCCACCAAAAGCACGGTGAATGTGTTGACCTTGATTCCCCCGGCGGTCGATGCGGACGCGCCCCCCACGAGCATCAGCCCCATCATCAGCAGACTCGTGTGCTGCTCGGTTTCCGCATAGTCAACGGCGGTGATCCCCGACGTTCTGCCGGCAATTGCCTCGAATGCGGAGATGGACACCTTGTCTGCGAGGGCTAGATCTCCGATTGTGGCCGAGTTATCGAATTCAAACGTGAGGATGGCAACCGTACCGAACAGTCCAACCAGACCCGTCATAGCCAGCACGAACTTGGTATTGAGAGAGAGGGTGGAAGGCCGCCTCTTCCGCCCGATGTCCAGCAATACAATGCAGCCCACCGCCCCAAGCACGGCCAGCGCTCCGGATATTAGGAGCGTTCCCCAGTCTGCGCCCAGTGTTTCTCCCTCACCAACACCAAGAAGACCAATGAACCCGGCGTTGTTGAACGCTAGGATCGTCGTCGATAGCGCTCTGGGAATCGCGTCGGACATCGACTCCACGAATGAGAACTTCACCAGCAGGGCGATGAAGCCAAGCAGCTGTATGCCGACAATGATGAGAGCGATTCGAAGGGAGAGGAGCCTGGCGTTTCCTAGAGATGGGACGTCTCCGGTATCCTCATCCAATGCCGATGCCAATCTCCGTCCCGCGCTTAGCAAGAGCAGACTGGCCGCCATTGTGAATCCCAGGCCGCCAAGGAAGGTGAGAACGAGAATTGTGACTTGACCCGGCACGGACCAGAATGTCGTCAAGTCTTGAGTGGTCAGTCCCGTCGTAGTAGTGGCCGAGGTCGCGGCAAAGAGCGCGTCCATAATCGGGGTAAAGCCGCCGCTACGGTGACTGAACGGAAGCAAGAGTACGATGGCCCCGGCGAGAGTCATCCCCAGCAAGGCAAGGGCCGGGATCAGCGGTCGGGGTACAAACCCCGTATCTCCACCGCGAGCAGTAAACGCCCTCGAAGCGAGCGCGTACCATGGCACGCGCTGTCGGCGGTCAGTCTCCTCAAGCGTAGTCCATGAGCTGCTCAGTGGAGTCCCTCGTTCGTTCGAGGCTGGGTACAACGTAGGATTCTAGGTATTCGTCCGCAGCCGTGTCAATTGTAGCCGCCCCAAGCAACTGTTCAGTCTTGGTGAGAGGAATACCCTCACCCTATCCCTCTCCCGAACGGAGGCTGTCTCTGAAGTATTCAGAATCTCTCATCAGGGAGTAGTGGATTCCCGCTTTCGCGGGAATGACGATAACGTTGTTCGTGTTTCGTAGTACATCATACCCACAGCGGTGGTAATCGTGGACCCCATTCCGGGTGAAGTGTATGTTGCCGAATTATGAGACAGCCTCCGAACGGGATAGGGGATTAGATTACCGTGTACGCGGGAATGACGGTGGGCGGTGTGTGTGTCGAGCGCTCGCATGAAGTCTGAACAGTTACGTCCCGGCCGTTCCCATACAAAGACCTCGAATCCCCTTGAGCATTCTCTTCAATTCGTAATAGCTTTGAAGGCGTACTCTTCCCTTTCGTGATGGCGACGGTCATCTTCGCCCTCAAACTAGAGAACTAAAGACGTAAGGTGAGCGTGTTCCTCCAACCTATGATAGATTTACCGCTGCCGTAGAAGATATCGAGTCTCATGCTGTACAAGATCGACAAGCGCTGGTCCATTCGCTTCCTCTTGCTGGAAGGCCGGCTGATAGATAGAAAATTTCGCCGTCATTGGAAGAACTACCTTCTCCAGTGCGCGCTGTCCACACTGGCCCTCCTTCTGATTCTGCTGGTCGTTGACGTGGTGCTCCGAGCCGCCATCGTCGTCGCTATTGCGTCCAGCGCCTTCATCGTATTCGTGAGGCCCCACGGAGAGGCGGCGGCGCCACAGCGGGTCGTTGGAGGGCACGTCGTCGCGGTGATCGTCGGTGCCGCGTTTTCCGCCCTGTATCTCATACCCGGATTCGGGGAACTTGCTGAGAGCTCAAACTTTGCTCGCAATTTCATTGCCGTCCTATCTGTGGGCATAAGCACCTTGATAATGGTCCTGACAAATACCGAACATGCACCCGCGGCAGGCACCGCGCTTGGTCTCGTTGTAGGAGGCTGGGAGCCATCGGCGGCGTTATTCGTTATGATTGGAGCGGTCACGCTCGCCGTGGTACATTTCCTGCTGCGTTCACGATTGACTAACCTGTTCTAGCTGTCCCAATGCGGTATCGGACCCAGTAGCTCCTTGCAGGCCGAAATTCAAGATGTCATCCGTCGAATTCACGCAGGCCCCGCTCAAGCGGTGGTCGTAGTTACAGGCGGGGGAGCCCAGGCGATCAGCTGGCTCCTCACTGTCCCAGGCGCTTCGCGGACGGTACTGGAAACGTCGGTACCCTACTCGGAACAGTCCCTTGAGAGATTCCTCGGTGAGCACCCTCAGGGGATCGCCTATAGCGAAACCGCCGAGGCGATGGCTCGCAGAGCATACTGCAGGGCAGAGGAGTTGGCTTCCCCGGACGTTCCCGTCGTCGGCATCGGTTGCACTGCCGCCATCGCCACCGACCGAGAAAAACGTGGTGCTCATCGCGCACACGTCGCCCGGTGTACCGCAGACAGCATTGTCACCTACAGTCTCGAGTTCAAGAAGGGCCTGCGCGACAGAGAAGGCGAGGACACCCTGACAAGTATGCTCATCGTACAGGCGCTAGCCCAAGCGTCCGGCATACCCGTGGACTTAGCGCTGCCACTGGACGCCACCGAACACATTGATGTTCGAGGTTCCGGCGACCCCATTGACCTTCTCGTCGCGGGCGCCATCGACAGTGTGCTGGTCGATGCGGATGGTACAATCACCGCCAACGGGAGGCCCCAGGGCGCGTTGTTGTCCGGTTCCTTCGACCCGCTGCACGTCGGCCACCGAGACCTGGCGGCAGTCGCCTCTGAGGCTCTTGAGATGCCCGTCACATTGGAGATGTCCGTCGCGAATGTCGATAAGCCCACCCTGACTGCGCCCACTGTTCGCGAGAGAATAAGCCAGTTTGCAGGAACGTATGATGTCGTCCTTACCAAGGCTCCCACGTTCGCGGAAAAATCACGTGCGTTGCCAGGGTGCTGCTTTGTCATCGGCTACGATACGATGAAGCGGGTTGTAGCACCGAAGTACTATGGCGGAAGCGAGCGAAACATGGTGAGTGCCCTGGCGACAATAGCTGAATCGAACGGTCATTTCCTCGTCGCCGGACGGTTGGAAGACGGAGTGTTCCGCACGCTCTCAGACGTTGAGGTACCTTCGCAGTTTCGCAGTATGTTCGAGTCGATTCCGGAAAGCAGCTTCCGCCATGACATATCTTCGACGGACCTCAGAGGGGGTTGAGCATGGCATTCGACGACCTCAGGGAATTCATAGACTTCCTGGAACAAAAGGGCGACCTTCGTCGGATAACGGAGCCTGTAAGCCGTGACCTGGAGATCACCGAGATCACCGACCGGACGATCAAGTCCGGTGGCCCGGCGTTGCTCTTCGAAAACGTCGAGGGGTACCGGATGCCCCTGGCCATCAACCTCTTCGGAACCCATCAACGGATGGCATGGGCATTGGGCGTGGAAGACGTGGAAGAAATCGCCGGGCGTGTCGAAAAGCTGCTTGGCATGGTGCAGGGACCTCCTGAGGGCATCATGCCGAAGCTCAAGGCTCTCGGCGACCTTGCGAGCGTCGCCCGCTCGCGGCCCAAGATCGTCAGGAACGCCCCGTGCCAGGAAGTCGTCATAACCGGCGACGACGTTGACCTCGACGCATTCCCCATCCTGAAGTGCTGGCCGCTCGACGCCGGACGCTTCATCACCCTCCCGCTGGTAGTCAGCCGCGATCCTGCAACGGGCAACCGAAACGTCGGCACGTACCGGATGCAGGTCTACGACAAGCGCACGACGGGTATGCACTGGCAGAGCCACAAGGACGGCGCACACCACGCTCGCGAGGGGGTTACGCAGAAGGAAGAGCGACTCGACGTCGCCGTTGCCCTCGGCGGCGATCCGGTGTCGATATGGTCCGGTGCGATGCCCCTCCCTCCCGATATAGACGAGTTCGTCGCCGCCGGCTTCATACGCGGCAAGCCGGTCGAGTTGGTCAAGTGCAGGACAAACGACCTCGAGGTCCCCGCCAACGCCGAGATCGTCCTCGAAGGGTACGTGGTCCCTGGCGAAATGCGGACGGAAGGCCCTTTCGGAGACCACACCGGCTACTACTCGCTGGAGGACGAGTACTCCGTCTTCCACGTCGAGGCGATCACTCACCGGGCGGACCCCATCTATCCGACCACCATGGTGGGCAGACCGCCGACCGAGGACTACTTCATGGGAAGGGCCAGCGAGCGCATCATGCTTCCCGCTTTGAAGCTCACCCTTCCCGAGGTCGTAGACTACAACATGCCCGCCGAGGGGATATTTACCAACTACGTTCTCGTGTCCATGAAGAAGGAATTCCCCGGCCACGCACGCAAGGTGATGTACGCCCTGTGGGGCATCGGACAGATGATGCTCGTCAAGGCCATCGTCGTCTTCGACGAGCACGTGAACGTTCACGACCTGTCGGAGGTGGCGTGGCGCATCGGGGCAAACGTCGACCCGCGTCGCGACATACTCTTCGTGGACGGGCCGGTCGACGACCTCGACCACGCCTCCACGACTCCGCGCTACGGCAGCAAGATCGGTATCGACGCAACGGCCAAGGGTCCCATGGAAGGCTTGAGCCGTGAGTGGCCGCCTGAGATCGTGATGAGCGAGGACATCAAACGCCTGGTGGATGAGAAGTGGCCGAAGCTCGGGATATAGCCACGTCCGACCCGCTGCTCAAGCGCATCCCCCGGTTCCTTGACGCCGTCAGGTTCCAGGAGAGCATCTTCGCGCTCCCATTCGCCTACTCCGGCATGGTACTGGCCGCGAATGGGTTGCCGACGTGGCAGCAGTTCCTCTGGATCACCGTCGCGATGGTGAGCGCGCGAACGCTCGGTATGTCCGCAAACCGCATCATCGACCGCTCAATAGACGCTCAGAACCCACGCACCGCCATGCGACACCTTCCCGCCGGACTGCTCCGCCTGTCAGACATGGTCGCTCTCACCCTCGTGTCCGCCGTCGTATTCTTCGTGGCGGCCTCTCTTCTCAACACCCTTGCTTTGGCCCTTGCCCCGGTCGCGGCAGCCTATCTCATCTTCTACCCCTACACTAAGAGGTTTACGTGGGCCGCGAGCTTCTTCCTCGGATGGGCGCTGGCAATAGCGCCTTCCGCCGCATGGATCGGCGTGCAGGGATCGCTTGACTGGGCACCCGTTCTACTCTCAACGTCCGTAGCTCTCTGGGCCACTGGATTCGACATCCTGTACCACGCGCAGGACAGGGAGTTCTACGCCGAACGCGGCCTCCACTCCGTCTCCAAGCGATTCGGCATCCAGGCGGCGTTCCGGATTTCCCAGACCCTCGACGTTCTGGCTATCTCCTGCCTGTTCGGAGTCGGCGTCCTCCTCGATCTCTCCGTCGCCTACTACGCCGGCTGCGTTGTTGCCGCCGGAGTCATCGCCTACAAATACCGCATGGTCTCCCCAAACGACCTCTCCCGCATGGGCGTCGCATTTATGCGGACCAACGCCTTCGTCTCCCTCAGCGTCTTCGCAGGAACCCTCATTGACGTTCTCGTGCTATGACTCACATGACCGGACGGGTAGCGGAGCGCGCTGGCGGTTCCTACCGTGATACCCTGAAACGTATATGGACTCACCCGAAAAAACTCCCCCCGTCGTCGTAGGCATATCCGGCGCGAGCGGCGCAATCCTCGCCCGCGCCACCATTGACCGCCTGCTCACGGACAACCGGCACGTCATCGCAACCGCCACCGCCGCCGCCCGCATGGTCTGGAGGCAGGAATCCGAGGAGTCCTTCGGCGAGGCCCTCGAACGCTGGGCCGACTGGGACGCCTTCACCTACTGCCCCGTCGGCGACCTTACAGCGCCAATAGCCAGCGGTACCTTCCCCACGGCGGGCATGGTCGTCACTCCGTGCAGCATGGCCACCGTCGCGGCCATGTCGAGCGGGGTCGCGGACAACCTCCTTCGTCGCGCTGCGGACGTTACACTGAAGGAGCGCCGTCCCCTCGTCATTGTCCCCCGCGAGACCCCCCTGAGCGAAACTCACCTCGAGAACATGGCAACCCTGGCGCGTCGCGGCGGCGTCGTTCTTCCTCCGCACCCACCGTTCTACCTTGGCGACGGCTCTCTCCAACACACGGTCGACTTCATCGTCGAGAGGACGATGGTCGCGCTCGGACTGACCGACCGCATGCCGGAGGGGATGACCTACCGTGAGCCCGAACGCCACGCTTGAATCTGGGTCATCGACCCCCTAAAATCCCACGCACGTATCCCCCACCCAGCGAGACCCCAAATGATCCCATGCCATGAAGCCGTCCAATTCCTGAGCGACACGCGCGGAGACGCGATCGTCGTCAACACCATGACCCCCAGCCGGTATTGGAAGGACATCACGGACAACCCCGACTACGACCTCCCCATCGCGGGCGGAATGGGGAAGGCCTCCTCCATGGCGCTCGGCCTCGCCCTGTCCCGGCCCGACAAGAGAATATGGTGCATGGACGGCGACGGCAGCCTGCTAATGAACCTCGGCACGCTCGTGACCATCGCGGGACAGGCCCCAGCCAACCTCGTCCACTTCGTCTTCGACGACGAGGCCTACCAGACGACGGGCGGACAGCCCGTCCCCGGCGCAGGCGTCTACGACTTCAAGACCATCGCACAGGGAGCGGGCTACCCCAGCGCCTATACGTTCGACGACCTCGAGCACTTCAAGACAGACCTCCCCACCGTCCTCCAGGACGACGGCCCGATCATGGTAGTCCTCAAGATCTCCTACCCCGACGGCGGCCCCCCGTTCTCCATGGCCAACACGAAGGCTGCGGTGGCGCGACTCCGCAACGCGCTGGCGAAAGACGCCTAGCCGCCTACTTGCCTACCCTGTCTCAACGGTTAGCCGGAAGTGTTTCACGTCTTCCGCTTGAAGTTCTGCATCCCTCAATAGGCGGACCCAAGCCCCGACGCAGTATAATCGTTGAAGGGCATTTCCCCGAAAGGACATCGCAACGGACATGAACTGGCGTGAACTGCAGGATAAGGACATAACCCTGATCGGCGGCGCCGTGTCGGGCGGACTCGATAGCTGTACGGCGACCCACTGGCTCACCAGCAAGGGCTTCGACGTGACCGGCGGCACGGTCGACCTCGGCCAGCCTGACGAGGAGAACATCGGCGCAATCGCCGACCGGATGCGAGGATGCGGCGCCGTAGACGCGTTCATCGCGCCTGCGCACGAGGCCCTCGCCGACGCCGGCCTGAAGGTCATTCAGTCACAGGCCCGCTATGAGGGCGGGTACTGGAACACCACCGGCATCGCCCGTCCCGTCACCGTGCAGGCATTGCTCCAAGAGTTTGAGGCGAGAGGCATCCCCGTCCTTTTCCACGGAGCGACGGGACGCGGCAACGACCAGGTGCGCTTCCAGATCGCCACGAATATGCTCCGTCCCGACATGGACGTCTACGCCCCCTGGCGCGATCCGGAGTTCGTCGCCGAGTTCCCCGGCAGACAGCAGATGCTCGACTACTGCGAGAAGCACGACCTTCCGATCAAGCCCGCCGCCGAGTCGCGCTACTCCACCGACGCCAACTTCCTCGGCCTGACGCACGAGGCGGGCGACCTCGAGGACGTGACCGTTTCTCCCTTCTTCGTCGAGCCCGGCATGGGCGTCTGGGCATGGGATGCACCCGACACCCCTCAGTCCATCACCGTCCGGTGGGAGGAAGGCGAGCCGGTGTCAATCGACGGTGAGACCGGCAGTGTTGTGGACCTGTTCGAAACGGCGAACGCCATCGCCGGAGCACACGGTCTCGGAATCGGCCTGCACACCGTGGAGAACCGCTTCGTCGGCATCAAGTCGCGCGGCATCTACGAGGCGCCCGGCATGGAGCTGCTCGGCCAGACCTACGACCTGCTGCTCCAGTTCGTTCTCGACCGCCGCGCCCGCCAACTCTTCGACCAGCTTTCGGCTTTCATATCCAACCAGATATACCAGGGCTACTGGCTTGATCTCGGCACGACCGCAGCACTGGCGGCTCTGGAGCCGATAAACCGCTTGGTAACAGGCACGGTAACCGTCCGCCTGTACAAAGGGACCCTCTCCTTCGAGACCGCCGAGGACACGCCGGAGGCCATGCCGCACTCGCTCTACACCGACGACTCCTCCATGGAGGCCCTCGGCTCCTACGACCACGCCGATGCCGAAGGCTTCCTCAAGGTGCTCGAAGTGTCCGCCCGGAACGTCGGCAACCGCCAGTACCCGCGTCTGGGCAGGTAGGCCCATCGCTCCGACATAGGTTCAGTGTGTCACTGGTTATCATAGCCACGGTGGCAGAGATAGCGCTGCTGTCCGTCTAGCCGGCAAAAAGCCCCTCGACCGGCTGGCATCGGTTCGAGGGGCTACGCTAGAGGAAGATGTCCTGATGGTGTCTTCTGTGAAGGCCTGATAGACGGAGGCTAGTTGCCTCCGCCTCCTTGACCGCCTCCACCAAGGCCGCCTCGACCACCGCCGAAGCCGCGACCCGCACCCAAGCCTGGAAGGTCTTGCAACCCCTCCGGCGTGACTGCGACCAACCTTGCGTCAATCGTTCCGTCTTCGTTCTCGACCCCAGCCACCCTGACCTGCATCCCGGCTTCGAGGTCGGCAACGGTTCCCTGGCTTGTCTGTATGATGACCGTCTCTTCGTTTATGGCAAGTGGCAGGGGACCCTGCTGGGTCTCGAGCGTGAAGCCGCTGTCGGCTATGCTCTCGATGGTGCCGGAGAGCGGACGTGCTACGCCAACTCCCTGACCACCCTGACCTGCGCCTAGCGCCCCTTGTCCGGCTTGGCCTGCGCCCCTGCCGCGTCCGAAGCCTTCCTGTCCCTCAGGGACTACGGTGATTACCCGCGCCAAGGTGGTGGCGTCAACGCGCTCGCTGACTACCAGGACCTGCGCGCCTTCGGTCAGTGCCGCCGGTTCGAGGATCGACGTGATGCTGATATTGGTGTTCTCTCCCAGGTTCGCCGCGACCGTCGCGAGCTCCGTCACCACAGTGACGCTTCCCTCTCCGACGCTCTCGATGGAACCGACCGTTTGGATGCCGCCTCCCCCACCGAAACCGCCGCCGCCCTGTCCGCCTCCGAACTGCGCCCGAAGCCGCTGGATCGCTTCCTGCCGCTCCTCCTCGCTAAGTTCGCCGCTCTGCAGTCGGGCCCGGAGCTGCTGTAGCTCCTCCTGGCTCAACGGCTCTAATTCTGCCGCCTCGCCGCCGCCGTCGTCGGTTTCTTCTACCTGCGTTTGGGCGGCCACGGCCTGTGCGGTGGGTTCCGGCTCCTGCGCCGGAGCGGCCTGTGACCTCGTTGGTGTAGGGAACTGCGACAAGTCCGCGACCTGCGCGGCTGCGGCGGCCCCTGTCCCACTCCCCTCATCCGCGGACCCGCAGGCAACGGCCAATGAGAGAGCAATCGCGCCTGCCAAGATAATCGCCAACCTATTCATGTGGTTCTCCCTTGCTCATTAGGCTCTCCAGACGCTTCCCGGTGATTGGGGAATCACCTTCTACTCGTACCTCAGGGCATCTATCGGATGGAGTCTCGATGCCCGGACTGCGGGATAGATACCGAAGAACAGCCCGATTCCTGCCGACACGATCAACGCCAGCGCTGCGAACTCGTTGCTGAAGCTGGTGTTGAATGTCTGCGCTCCGAGGGTACGGCCGTCTATGGCGTTGGTCATCCAAAAGCCCATCGCCGCGCCCAGGAGGCCACCTCCTATGCTGAGTGCAGTCGCCTCGGCCACAAACTGGAAGAGGATGTCACGCCGCTTGGCGCCCATGGCCTTTCGGATGCCGATCTCGCGCGTTCGTTCGGTCACCGATACGAGCATGATATTCATGATCCCGATTCCGCCCACCAGCAGCGATATCCCCGCGATGATGCCCAGGAACACAACCAACGTGTTCGTCGTCTCTTCCAGGGTCTCTATAGTGCTCTGCTGGCTGATGACGGTGAAGTCGTCTTCCTCAGTGATGCGGTGGCGCAGGCGAAGCACTCCGCTCGTCTCCTCGATGCTCTGGTCGATGTCCTCCACGTCCCGCACCTGGATGTTGATGAGGTTGACCGCGACCTCGCCGGTCGCCGTGCGCTCACTGCTGAGCCGGTAATATGCCGTGGTGATCGGAATCAGGACTTGAGTATCGAACGTGCCGAATCCCCCGCCACCCTGGCTTTCCAGAAGACCGATGACCCGATACCGACGCGCGTTCACACGAACGTACTCGCCCACGGGAACGCGGTTCTGGAAGAGTTGCTCAGCAATGTTCGAGCCAAGCACGATCACCTCGTCACGATTTTCTACGTGCGGGAACCTGATGAACATTCCGCTTGCCAGATCGAGGTTTCTTGCGGCCAGATATTCCGGGGTGACGCCGACCACCTGTGCGTTGGTGTTGTCACGTCCCGCGACGAGTGTTGCGAAGGTGCGTATCTCAGGCGCGGAGGCGATCACCGTGGGCGCGTACACGGGGTCAACCAGCGCGTTGGCGTCGTCAAGGGTAAGTTGACCTTCCCCCTCCGGCTGAACGAACAGCAGGTTTGTGCCCAACCCCTGGATGATCCCCGTTATCTGCTCCGTCGTGCCGCGACCGATGGACATGAGCGTGATTACCGCCGTCACGCCGATGACGATGCCCAGCAGGGCGAGTCCGGCGCGGAGCTTGTTGGCCCCCAGTGATGATATTGCCGTCTTTATGGTCTGAAGAAATGACATTTGGGTAATTGTGTAGTGAGTGTTAGGTAAGTCTTATGTATTAGCTCAATCCCGGCTTCGGCACGAGAACCGGTTCCTGGCGCTTGTCGTCGAGCACCTTGCCGTCGAGCATGGTCACCACCCTGGCCGCGTGGGCGGCGATGTCCTGTTCGTGCGTGACGATGACGACGGTTATGCCCGACCGGCGGTTCAGCTCCTGGATGATCCACATGATCTCCTGGCTCGAAGTGGTGTCCAGGTTGCCGGTCGGCTCGTCGGCCAGGAGGATTGCGGGGTCCTTCACCAGCGCCCTCGCTATGCCGACGCGCTGCTGCTGTCCCCCGGAGAGCTCGACCGGTTTGTGGTGCACACGGTCGGCAAGACCGACTTGTGCAAGCGCGTCGAGCGAACGCCCTCTGCGCTCTTTTCCGTTGCCATATTGCAGGGGCAACTCGACGTTCGTCAGGGCCGACAGTCTCGGCAGCAGGTTGTACGTCTGGAAGACGAAACCGACCTTGCGGTTCCGAATCCCTGCCAGGCGGTCGTCGCTGAGCTGGCCTACGTCCTCCCCGTCGAGGATGTACTTGCCTGCCGTCGGCACGTCCAGACAACCGATGATGTTCATCATGGTCGACTTCCCGGAGCCGGACGGCCCCATGATAGCGGTCAACTCTCCGCGTCGGATGGTCAGGCTGACCCCGGCGAGCGCGTTCACCTCGATCTCTCCCATGCGGTAGACCTTCGTGACGTCGTGCAGCTCGATTACGTTTTCTTGTTCTTCAGTCATCTTTTTGTGCTGTGTTCAGATTGATGGTTCGGTAGGGGCAGGTTTGAAACCTGCCTATGCATAGACCGACCGTTAGCGACCACCGCCGCCACCACCTTGACCTCCGCCTCCACCGCCGGGGCCGCGGCCCCCTCCGAATCCTCCAACCGCGCGGAAGGTCGCTCCGATTCCGCCGAATCCGGTCGTGCTGCTGCCGACGACCTCCATGCTGATCGTCTCGCCCTCGTTGAGACCCTCCTCAACCACGACCCAGAAGTCGTCGCTAATGCCAAGAGTGATCTGTCGCTCTACGATGTCGTTGCCACTAACAACCCTGACCGTTGGGGCCTGCACCGAACCGTAAAGGGCCTGCAGGGGAACGAGCACGGAGTCGGTCTGCTCGCGGATGATGACCTGCGCCGTCGCGCTCAGTCCCTCCGGCAACTGTCCGCTCTCGGATGAGTCCACCCGGATCGTGACGGGATAGGTCACGATGCCCTGCTGCGACGTGCCGGTACTGGCGATTGAGGATACCGTTCCCGGCAGAGCCTCAGCGCCCAATGCCTCCAAGCTGACGAAGGCCTGCGCGCCGATCTGCAGGAAGAGGACATCGATCTCGTCAACGGAGCCGCTCACCTCAACGATGGACGGGTCCGCGATTTCAATGGCCTCGGTGTTGGCATTGACCTGGCGGTCCTCCTCGATGTTCACGGCGATCACGACACCGTCGAAAGGCGCTCTCAGCGTGGCCCTATCAAGGTCTGCAACGGCTGTGTCCAACGTGGCCTGCGCCGCTACCAAGTCGGCCTCTCGGAGATTGATCTCCAACCGGTCTACGGTGTTGTACTCCGCGAGCGTTGCTTCAGCATCGGCGAGCGATTCGACAGCCACGCGCACTGCGGACTGCCTGACCTGCACGTCGATGGGGTCCGGGTCCTCCAACAGGGCGGCGAGCGCCTCATCGGCGTCGGCGAGCCTTGCTTGAGCAAGCTCGATCTCCCGGTCGGCAAGCTCGAGATCCGCCTCCGTTGCCTGCATCAATTCGGACAAGGCCGTCTCGGCATCGAGCAGTGCAGCTTCAGCGGTCTCGACGGCCCTACTCTTAGACTCAAGCGTTAGCTCGTCCGGGCCGGTGGTAAGCTGTGACAGCGCTTCCAGGCTATCGGCCAGCTTAGTCTCCGCCGCGATGATTGCCTGCCGCTTCGACTCGATATCAAGCGGATCGGGTTCCGCGCTCAGTTCGGTGAGGTCTTCCTTCAGTGATGCAAGTGTGGCTTCGGCAAGCCCAACGGCCTCGACCTTGCTCCTGATCTCCGACTCGGAAGATACGGCCTCCGCAAGATAGTCGCTCAGGGCTTGACGTCGTTCCTCCAACGCGTCCTCAAAATTGGCTACGCTGGACATCGCCTTCCTGATCTTTTCGGCCTCCTCGGCCTGCACCGTTTCGAGATTTGCCGTCTGTTCGACGACGGCATCATAGCCTTCGTCGAACTCCCTGCTTACACAGGCCCGGTGGAGTCCCGCCTCAAGGTTCCCGCAATCGACGAGCACCTCTCCCGGGTACAGAACGGCCCAGGAATACACGACCACCTCGTTCCAGGCAGTTGCGGGGTCGTCTCTAAGGATGCCCACCTCATATTGCGAACGCATCTGCTGGATGTGCGGACCATTGAAGATACTCTCCAGATCGGCGCCGAGCGATGCAAATATCGCATCGGGGGACTCCCCGAACAGCGGGGCCGGGTTCAGGCCGAGCCACTTTTCAAACAGGGTGTTATAGTCGCCCTGGGCAGTATCAAGGTCGTCCATGGCCGCCTGTATCTTGTCATCGGCGTTGCTCTCAACCATCTGCAGATCGAACATGGCCCCTGCAAGATTGCTTTCGGCAGAGTCGATGTCGCCCTGGAACCTTGCGATGTCTTCGGCCGTAGCCTGAGAGGTCGCGTCGTCAAGCGCCTCCTGCGCTCTTTCGAGATCGAGTTGCGCGTCCGCCACGGCCGCTTGGGCTTTAGCCAAATCCACCGCCGTCACGCTCGTAAATGCATCGAGAGCCTCACGGGCCGCTTCGAGGTCGAGTCTGGCCTGCGTCACTTCGGCCTCTGCCGCATCGATGTCTCCCTGCGTCGGGTTGATGAGAGCGTCCAGTTCTTCCTGCGCGTCCTGCAGGGCGACTCTGGCGGAGGTAACTTCCGACTGGGCCTTCACGACCTCCTGGAACGTCGGCGTGACGAGGGTTACCTTGCTCTCCATCGCGGCATCGAGGCCGGCGCGGGCATTCAAGACGCTGATTTGGGCCTGCGCCAGGAGGTCGGGTGAGACCACGCCCAGTTCGCTCAGTTCTTCTTCCACCGTTTGGAGGTCGAGACGGGCGTTCGCAACATCCGCCTCGGCCCTTGCTATCTGCGAAGCCGTGTAGGGATTCCTAGCCTCGTCGAGCGCGTCCTCCGCATTTCGGACGTTGATTCGAGCCTGTGCGATTGCCTGTTCCAGGGTCGCGACAGTCTCGGCGTCCAGAACGGCCAGCGCATCGCCGGCGGATACCCTGTCGCCCTCCGAAACGGCGATGTCCGAGACGAAACCCTGCTGGCCGAATGTGACCGTCTCGCGGCTCGTGTACGTCAGTGTCCCGGTCACGCTGATGTCGTTGACGAGATCGCCGCGAGTCACCGGGACCAACTGCGTCTGTGCCGCTTCTTCCTCGGCGCTCGAATCCGACAGCGCGGTGAATCCGTAGTAGCCGGCCGCTCCCGCCGCGACCACGATCACAACGACGGCCCACAGCTTCCACGACTTCAAGCGTTCCAAGATATTTCTGAGTGCGTTCATGCCTGATCCTCTAACGATGTAACTGACTTCTGCGAGATACCACTATAGCGACAATGTTTGAAGACATTATGAAGGGGACTGGGGGTCGTCCACGCTCGCCGCTTGCCATGGGTTGGCTATTCCGGTCCTATTCTTCACTGATAGGTTGAGTACGGTGGGTAAGGTTAACCCGTGTTTGGATGACCTAACGGAGAATCAGCACCCGTTCGATCCAACATTCCAGGCAGGTAACCTTGCCTCACCGCAGGAGAAGGTTGGACGCTTCAGTCCTGCTGGATGAATTCGATCCAGTTGCCTTCGGGATCCTGCATATAGCAGGCCCACCTTCCAGGGGCTATGTTTGCGGGCGGGTTCATCTCGATCGCGCCGTTGGCCATCACTCGATCGAAGGCTGCGTGGATGTCGTCGACGATGAACGCCACGTGACAGCCGCCGATGATCGCTCTCTCCTCTGAGGCGCGCTCCTCCGGAGAAGGATTGACGTACTCGATCAGCTCCAGGAAGTGCTCCTCTCCCCCGGCCGCCATCTTGGCGATCCTCAAATGGGAGTTCTTGTAGCCGACCACCTGGGATATCGGCCCTCCCGTGCGCTCAAGCCTGTCCTGCACGGTGAGTCCCACAATCTCCTCGTAGAACTTGACGGCGGCTTCAAGGTCTCGTACGACAAACCCCGCATGGTTGATCCCTCTAATCACGACAATGCGCTCCTATCCTGTGACGTTGGTCTCTTAATATCCGTGTGTGTTGTTCGACTGCAGCATACGTATCGAGGCATGGCTATGTATCCCCATCGCGAATATTGCCCGTCGGAATCGTGAACCGGAACGACGTCCCTCCGCCCGAACGGTTCTCGGCCTCGATTCGACCGCCATGGGCCTCGACGAGATTCTTCGCAATGGCCAGCCCCAGACCAGCGCCGCCGGTCGAGCGGGCACGCGATGGATCGGCGCGTCGGAACCTGTCGAAGATCGTCCCAATCAAATCGCTCGGAATGCCCTCACCCGTGTCCTCGACCGCGACGGTGACTTCCTTGGACGACAGCATCATCGCCCGCACCTTGACGGCCCCGCCGGATGGAGTGTGCCGGACGGCGTTTTCGAGAAGGTTATCGACCACCTGAAGTATTCGGGCGGTGTCCATGTGGACGGGCGGCAAATTATCGGCGACCTCGGTGGTCAGACCTACGTCTCTTGCACGGGCCTTCGCCTTGAAGCCCCGTACGGACCTGTCGATCACGTTACCCACTGACGCCTTCTCGAAATTGAGTCGGAGGGTCCCGGCGTCCAGAAGGGACAGGAGCTTGACGTCCTCTACGAGGTGGTTGAGCTGCAACACCTGCTGGTGAATGCTCTCAAGGGTCTCGTCGCTTGGATTGATAAGCCCGTCCTTCATCGCCTCGACATAGCCCTGGATGTTTGAGAGAGGAGTCCTGAGCTCGTGGGCTACGTCGGCCATGAGATTCAAGCGCTGCCGCTCTGCTCGCTGGATGTCGTCGGCCATGGAGTTGAACGTATCACCAAGTTCTCCGATCTCGTGCGGGCCCAGTTTCGGCACCCGGTGGGAGTACTGGCCTCCTCCCAGAGTCCTCGCCGCCCCACGCAGTACCCCGATGGAGAGGAGCGCGCGGCGTGAAAGCAGGGAGACTAACGCTATTCCCACTATCCCCGCTGCGATGCCCGTCCACAGCAGAGAGGCGTCGACGGTTGCCAGCAGCCGAGACACAGGCGGCTCCGGGACACTGCCGGGAACATCCGCCGGCCCCATTGCGATTGACGCCACATTCCTTTTATTTCCGTCCATCAAATTATAGATGTGCTTTCGGAACCTATTGCCGTCACCGGCTATTCTGCGAGCCCCGGAACCCGGGGGCGCTTTCTGGTTCCTGTCGAAAGCAGGAACGGGGCGCTTGTCCTCCGTTGGAAATGCCGTCTTCTGGCCGCTGACCAAGGCCACCGGCATACCGTTGGCGTCCGTCACCTCGATGTTCCAGTTATAGAGCCACTTTGCCTGTTCGAGAGCCGGTCCGATACCGGACAGGTCTTTGTTATTCTCGTAGTACTGATTCACCACCATCTGAATGCGCTCCGCTCTCGCGCGCTCGACCTCTTGCTGGTACCGCTCAAGCTCCCGTTCCGTGGCGTAGCGAACGTACAGGCTCACGCCGAGCAGGGAGACGACCAGTACGAGGGTGAACCCCAAGATTAGTCGGAAGTGAAGACTGGTAAGCCAGCTGCTAAGTCTTTGCATCGCCGAACCTGTACCCGACCTCGTAGACGGTGTGTATATATCGCGGTTCGCTCCCGGCTTCGAGCTTGCGCCTCAGATGAGACACATGAGCGTCGACCGTCCGGTCGAAACCGTCGAAATCGTAGCCGAAGGCCCTGTCGATAATCTGGTCGCGGGTGAACGTCCTTCCGGGATCGTTCACGAACATGACGAGGAGCCGGAACTCGGTGGGAGTGAGGGAAAGCTCCCGGTCGCCGATGGAGGACGTGCGCTGGTCCCGGTCGACGGTGATGTCGCGGTACCGGACTACTGCCCCTTTGTCACTACCGGCCTGTCGGGCGGCGCGCCGCAGAACCGCTCTCACCCGCGCGCACAGTTCCTTCGGGCTGTATGGCTTGGTGATGTAGTCATCCGCGCCCAAATCGAGGCCCGCCAGCCGGTCCTCTTCGCTGTACCGTGCCGTTAGCATGACTATGGGAACATCCGACTCTTCCCGGAGCACGCGGCAGACCTCCGCGCCGTCGAGCTTCGGGAGCATGAGGTCGAGAACCAGCAGGTCGGGATCGTTCTCGCGTGCGAGACGGAGCCCTTCCATGCCGTCGTTGGCGACCAGCACGTCATGGCCGTCATGTGCAAGGTACGTTCGAGCTATCTCGACGACGCCGGGGTCGTCTTCCACAAGCAGGACCGTCGTTCCCAACCTATATCCTCCGTGAGATTTGAAATCTGAAAACGTGGAGGCGGCAAAATGGTTTGTTGCCGCCTGCCGCCTCCACGTCCTTCACCGGGTGTCAGAGGAGAAGTGCGTTGGCGCACTGGACACCCGCTCACACTGTCCGCACTTCGCTGTTTCTAAGCCGATGAACCTTCTACGACAGGGGCGGCGTCCGTGCTCTGCTTCCCTTTGTACATGTGCCAACTGCCTCCCGACTTGCCGTGGTGTCCGCCCCGTCCACGGAACTTTCCATGTCCGAAGGACTTTCCACGGCCGCCATAGCCGGCCAAGACGCCGTCGGGCTTCTCGTCGTACCACTCGGTCAGCGAGTCGGCCTCGTCCTGCGTCATCTTTTCGGCCTCGACCGCCTTATCGACGGCTGCCTCGAAGTTCTCGTCCATCGCTGCTACTTTTTCGTCGAACCGTTCGAGAGCGGCGTCGGCCTGCTCCTGCGTGATCTTCTCGGCTTCGACCGCCTCATCGAGCTTGGCTTCGAGCTGCTCACGGGCGTTGGGGTTGTAGCTGAATCGGAACCATTCCCCCACGCCTTCCGGCCGGTCGTCCAGCCAGTCGCTGTAAGAATCGGCCTGTTCCTGCGTTATCTTTTCCGCTTCGACCGCCTTCTCAAGTTGCGAGTCGGTGCGTTCGTCCTGCATCTCCGACCTGGCCTGATTCAGGGCGCTTTCTACGGTATCGCTGTCCAGGCCGAGTATCTCGGCCACCCTGTCGGCGAAGCTCTTCTTCTCTCCGTCCTCGTCGGCACTCTGCGCCAGCACCGTGCCGCCTGCCACGCCCAGAACCACCAATATGGCGGCTGCCAGGCCAACTGCGAGTTTCTTCATACGATCACCTCCGATGAGTATTCATCTCACCTCTGCGTGATACCACTATACCCGCCATGTTTGAAGATATTATGAAGGATTTGAAGAGGTCGAAGACGGTCAGGCGAGTTACCGTTATGCCATACACCATCAGGCCTCTCCCTCGATTCCGGGGAGAGGCCTAACGGTCCATACTATCTGGAGAACTTGAACGTCGAAGAGGAGGGCCTACATGTAGTTCAGCGTCGGAACGCGGAATGGCGGCGTCATGTCTGTTTCTTCCATGACGTAGGCTTCCTTCTTGTAAATCTGGATGCGGTAGTGCTCGTAGTCCGGGACGTACATGTGCCCGTGCTCATCGACACGCACGGAGCGGGGACGAGCGAAGTACTTCTCCGGCTCGTAGGCGGCGGTCTCTCGCATCCGGCGCAGCTTGGCAGGACGGGTGAGCATTCTCTCCAAGTTGGCCCGCGACATGGTCGCGTCGCCGATGAACTTCTGCACGAAGTGGCCGTCCGCCGCGAAGAGCTGCACGCGGTTATTGCCCCAATCGCACACGTAGATATCTCCATGCGCGTCAACCGCAACTCCGGCAGGGCGATGGAGCTCGCCGTCCTCGTGACCGGGCGTGCCGAGCATTCGGATGAACTCGCCGTCGGGTGAGAATTGCTGGATGCGGTCGTTCCTCCAGTCGGCAACGTAGATCGAGCCCTCTTCGTCGATGGTAATGCCCCAAGGAGCATTGAACTGTCCGGGGCCATCGCCGAACTCGCCAAATTGGGAGATGAATCGTCCGTCCTTCGTGTATTTCTGGATGCGGTGATTCATCGAGTCCACCACGTAAAGGAGGTCATCTCTGTCGATGGCCAGTCCCGACGGCCTGTCGAACTGTCCCTCGCCGCTGCCGTGCTCACCCCACTTGCCGAGGTACTCGCCGTCGGTGGTGAAGCCCGAAATTCGGTGTGTGGCGCTGTCGGAGACGTAGAGCTCTCGCTGCTCGACATCTAGCTGGATCGCCATCGGCCACATGAAGCAGGCGTCGGCGACGCTCTCCTCGTAGGACTTCCAGCCGAAGCTGCCGAGGTTGTCGTCGTCGATGTTGGTGACGAGGATGGGACCCGACTTGCCCTTCGTGTACATGCTGCCCTTGCCGATGACGTACAGCCTTCCGTCCCGTGCGGGTGCGACGTCGGTGGGGAAGTGCATCCGCATGAACTCGCCGATGGTCTTGAGGTAGGGGAATCCGGCTCGCAGAAGTCCGTATGGTCGCATGTGGTTTCTCCTTGCTTGTTGTCTCGTCGGTATGACCGGGGACTTGCTCTAGTTGAGTTGGTACTCACGCGTGGATACTATCAATTGGAGCATTCTCAGTACTCTGAAATCGTTTATCTCGCGCTTGGATTCATCGCTGAGGTCAAGGTCCTGTCCCTGCTCGGCGTAGTTCAGAAGTCCGAGGATGCTTTCCTTGCTCAAGGGGGCGGGACGGATCATCTGAACGCACTCCCCGACGAATTCGGCCGGAGAGAGAGGGTGGCCGATCTCCTTCAGCCGGTCGATGATGAGCTGGATGCCGGGCTTGTCGGAATCGCTGAGCTCATCGACGGCGAAGTTGATTCGTTCATTCAGAGTCCCCCCGTCGATCCAGCCCGCGCCGAATGGCCAGCCCTCTACCGTGAGCGGGTTCATTAGCGATTGCCCCATCGAACCGCTCGCCCCCGTGACGCGAGACATGCCGATCTCAATCTTCTGGTACTCACCCGTCAGCTTGACCACGGCTGTCACCAGCTCCGTGGGCGTCTTCACGCGCAAGTAACGGGCCTCTTTGAAGAAGTCCGAATTGAACAGGACGCGGAGCATGGTCCGCATATCGCCCTCCGAGGACAGATAGGCCTCTGATAATGCGTTTATCGCCTCGGGGTCCTTTGGAGGCGTCTCGTTCCAGTTCGAGACGGGTGGCTCGTCGGCCACGAAGTAGTTGTACATGTGCCGCGATATGAACCGCGCGGTGGCCGGCTGCTTGACGATGATGTCCACGATGTCATAGCCGTCCCAGTCGCCGGCCTCGCCCAGGAAGTCCTTGTCCGAGTGGTCGTGCTCTTCTTCGAGGAACATGAACCTGGAATGGTATCCGCCATACTTGCTCCCAGCCCCGGGGATCGGCGTCTGGAGCGTCCAGCCCGTGAACGCGTAAGCGGCTGCTTTGACATCCTCCTCAGTGTAGTTGCCGACTCCCATGGAGAAGAGTTCGAGGAGCTCACGTCCATAGTTCTCGTTCGGCTCATCCTTGAGATTCTCGTTGTTGTCGAGCCAGAAGATCATCGCAGGATCTTTCGAGAGCTCCACAAGGAGGGTACGAAGGTCCGTCATCCCCAGCTGCCGGAACATGTTGATTTGCGCCTGCGCCGACGGGTTGTGTGCAGACTTCGACTGCCCTGTCGCGAAGATGTGGTGCCAGAACAGCGTCATCTTCTCTTCGAGCTGGCGGCGCGAGTTGAACATTCGAGACCACCAGATGGGGCCGTATCCTGCGTTGCCGGTGCTGTAGAAGCGCTCGATCATGTCGATGTCCACGTCGGGGAACCGTTCGGGGTGGAGCAGGTCTTCGACAACGTCCTCATAGGGACGTGAAGCGAGCACTTCCAGTTCGTCCAGTCGCGCGCCGAATCCAGCGCGGCGCATCAGGTGAGCGTACAGATCGAGGTCGGCGGTCGCGGTTGCCATAACAGATCCCTCCTGAGAGACATTCGCGTCGTTCCCGTATTCTACCAGCCTGACCGCATTGTACAAGGCGGGCGTCCGCGATTTTCGACTAGGCTATGAATTTCCCTCTGAACTTTGTCGGAGAGTGAGGAATTCGTAGGCAGCGATCTAATACGTCGCCTTGCCGCTCGTTCCGAATCTCCACCCGCGCTGCCCTCCGAAGTTCCGGTCGTAGCCGCGAGTCCGGAAGTCGTCATCCGGAACTCCCACTAATTGCCCTTCCTGCAAGTATGCGAGGTCACTGCCGTAGAGGTTCTCGATGAGGAGGCCGGTGAGCCGTTCGCGGACTTCGGCCAGCGAAGGGTCATGCGCCCGGTCGTGAAGCTCGTCGGGGTCGGAATCGAGATCGAATAGCTGGAAGTGGTTGCCGAGCGGGTAGTAGATCAGCTTGTAGCGTTCATCGCGGATCATTCGGGAGGCGGTCTCGTTCTCCCAGTGCTCGCCGTAGATGTAGTCGCGCTTGCGGTCGCCGACCATCGACAGCCCCTCCACCGTATCGGGGATGGGGACACCGCAGATGTCGGCGAGGGTGGGGAAGATGTCCGCCTGCACGACGAGCCGGTCATCAAGCACATTCTTCCCGATATCACGTCGGTTCGCGGGGGGCATGAGGACCATCGGTATCTTCGCCGATTCCTCGTAGAACAGGTCCTTCGCCCATTGGCCGTGATTGCCCAGCATTTCGCCGTGATCAGAGGAGAACATAACCACGGTGTTGTCGAGCAGGCCATCTTCTCTCAACAGGCCGATTACCAGGCGGATTTGCTGGTCCAGGTGGGAGCACATGGCGTAGAACCCCTGGCGCGCGATTCGGACGGCGTCCTCAGAGTAGGGGTTGCGTCCAGACCATCTGCGGGCCTTTATGCCGCTGGGCAGCCCGTCCCAGTGCTTCGCCCACTCGCCCACGAACGGCATGTCGATCTCACTGTCGCGGTAGATGTCCAGGAACTGCTCAGGCGGGACGATAGGTGGGTGGGGCTCGCTGAACGACATGTACCAGAACCCCGGCTTTCGCGTGTCTCGACGGGCGATGTACCGCGACATCTCCCGGACGGTCCAGTTTGTTTGATGAAGGTGCTCCGGCAGGTGCCAAGGGCGGACGATGTAATCGTTGTGGCCCATCGCGTGAGTGGCCTCCTGTCCGGCGTAACCCTGCTCCTGCAGGTACAGTTCGTAATCGTCCTTTAGCAGGCCGAGATGGTGACGGCCCTCTTCGTTAATCAGCACGTCGTCGAAGCCGATGCGGTCGTGCTGGGGGTATACGTGCAGCTTGCCGACCCCGAAGGCCTGGTACCCGTTGTCCCGGAAGGTCTGGGCCATCGTGGGAAGGTCAGGCATGGGAAGGTACTCGTTGAACACGCGGTCGCCGTGTGTCCGCGCAGAGACGCCGGTCATAATCTCTCGCCGCGCCGGTATGCACGATGGCGTCGCAGTGTAGGCATTCGTATAGGCGACGCCGTTCCCGATGAGCTGATCGAGCGTCGGCGTTTGAACGGTAGGGTGACCCAGCGCCCCGATGAGCCTGCCAAACCAGTGGTCGGCGGTTATGAGCAGTACGTTTGGCCTGTCGGGCACGTATGCCTCCGTATGCAATTTGTCTTCCTCAAGGGAGAACAGAGTGAATCTATAAGCGCGACGGCATGTTTGAAGCCGGACCCGCATTTCCGAATCGATATCCACGCTGGTTGCCGAAGGAGCGACTGTGAGCGGGGTGCGTCAACTCCGGGTCCGGTTCCTCCGTTCCCACCAGCTTGTCTCCTTCCACCCATTCCATGTCTCCGCCGTACATATTCTCGATGAGCAGTTCAGTCATTCGAGTCATGACACTCGCGTGACCAGCATCTTTGGAGAGGTCGCGGGTCTCGCGGGGGTCGTCTTTGAGATCGAACAGCTGGGTCACGTTACCCTCGGGGTAGTAGATCAGCTTGTAGCGTGTGTCGCGGACCATGCGTGTGGGGCGGTCGTCCTCGCCGTGTCCGCCGAAGATGTATTCGCGCTTCTCGTCGCCGACAAGCGAAAGGCCCTCGACGGTGTCAGGGATGGGCACGCCGCAGATATCAGCGAGGGTCGGGAAAACGTCCGCCTGCACGGCTAACCGGTCGTCGTGGACGTTGCGACCGAGGTCGTCCCTGTCCGCGGGCGGCATGAGGACCATGGGAATCTTGGCCGCGTTCTCGTACATGACGCTCTTGGCGAACAGCCCGTGGTTGCCAAGCATGTCGCCGTGGTCGGACGTGAAGCCGATCACGGTGTTGTCCAGCAGGTTCTCCTCGCGCAGCAGGCCGATGACCAGCCTGATCTGGTGATCGATGTGGGTGGCCAGCGCGTAGAATCCCTGCCTCGCCCGCTTCAGTGCGTCGGGCGAGTAGGTGTCACGACTGACGGGCCTAGCCCGCAGGGCGTAGGGCCAGTCCTTGACGTCCTCCGACCAGTCGCCGTAGAACGGCTCGTCGATTTCGATGTCCCGGTACATATCGAGGTAGGAGGCAAGAGGCGCAAGAGGCGGGTGCGGCGGGCTGAACGACATGTACCAGAAGCCGGGCTTCCTCGGGTCGCGCCGCGCGATGAACTTCGACATCTCGCGAACGGTCCAGTTCGTCTGGTGGAGATACTCCGGCAGGTGCCAGGGGCTAACCATGTACTCGTTGTTCGCGGCTCCGTGCCCATACTCCTGTCCGGCGTAGCCCTCGTCCTGGAGGAACAGCTCGTAGTCGTCCTTCGCCATCCCGAATTGGTGACGACCCTCTTCCAGCAGCAGCACGTCGTCGAAGCCGATCCGGTCGCGCTGTGGATAGACGTGGAGCTTTCCGACCCCGTACGCCTGGTACCCGTTGTCCCGGAACGTCTGCGCCATGGTGGGCAGATCGGGCATCGGGAGCGTCTCGTTGAAGACGCGGTCGCCGTGCGTCCGCGCGTGTGTGCCGGTCATCAACTCTCGACGGGCGGGGATGCACGTAGGAGTGGGCGCATAGGCATTCGTATAGGCGATGCCGTTTCCGATGATGTGGTCGAGCGTCGGCGTCAGGACCGTTGGGTGTCCGAGCGCTCCAATGAGGTCGCCGAACCAATGGTCGGCGCAGATCAGGAGGACATTTGGACGGGCCACGTTGATTTCCTCGCTCCGGGAGTCAGCGCTAGGACGGTACTTCGCCGGTGTCCCCGCTCTCAACGGCCTCTTCGAGCGGTACCGTGGGCGGGTTGTCGCTCCAAACGCCGTAGAAGTACTTGAAGACCTCTCGCGCGACGCTGGCTGCCGGGACTGCTGCGACGACCCCGACCACCCCGAAGGTCTCGCTGGCGACGATCAGGAGCCCCATGATTACGATGGGGTGCATGTGTACGGCGTTACCCTGAATGCGCGGGACGAGCAGGGAGTTTTCGACGAGTTGAGTGCCGAGGTAGAGCGCCAAGACCCACACGATCTTCTCCGGGTCGGTGGCGAGAGTAACGATGATGCCGGGCACCGCGCCGATGATGGGGCCCACGACGGGGATCGCCTCCGTAAACCCGGCCACGAGGCCGAGCAGCACGGCGAACTCGATATCCAGCAGCATGAGTCCCACGCCCACGATCAGTCCCACGAACAGCATCAGCAACAGCTGGGCGCGGATGTACGCGCCCAGCGACTCGTTCACGATCCGGACGACTTCCCTGGCGTGACCCTTCGCGTTCTTGGGGAATACGCTCAGAGACGATTCTACAAGTCGCTCTCCGTCCTTGAGTAGGTAGAAGAGCAGCACCGGAACAATGGCGAGGCCGATGATGAAGCTGAAGGTATTGGCGACCGTCTGCAGGGTCTTTGCTAGAGTTGACTGGGCAACGGAGAGAAGAATGTCCCCGAGATCGGCCAAGATCTCTTCGGCCTTTTGCCTTACGTCATCGGGAATGTCCTCTGCAAACCTCTCGACGAGTTCTTCAACCGCCTCTCTCGCTTCGGTATAGATCGTCGGAAGGTTTTCGATAAGGGACGTGGACTGTCGAACTGCTGGCGGGATGATGAGCGCGAGCAGCCCGATCAGTATGGCCAAGGCTGTTATGTAGATCGTGGCGATTGCGACGATCCGTGCGGCGTCAGGATGTCTGTGCCGCCACGGCATGATCTTCTCGAGGCCCTTGACTGCGGGGAACAGGACGTAGGCAAGGACGCCGCCGATGATGAAGGGGAACAATGCGCCACGGGCGACATACAGGAGCAGGAACACGACGACGATGCTCGCGACGACGAGGACCAGGCGCTTGCGATGGTTCGGCGATAGCTCCATGAAGCTCCGCCAGGGAGCGAATCCTTGCATCATCGTCCGCCTCCGAATCGGCCGTTTGGTCGCGCAACTATACCACAGTCGCACGACGAAACCTGAAAGGTGTCGGGGGACGCTGACGGATCGCCATAATCTGCTATCCTTTGGGTCGCCATGCACCCAAAGGAACAACCTGCGCCGCCGGACTACGGCATCATGTTCAATCATGACGGCACGTTTCACGGCAAGTCGGAGTATCCCCAGCAGGTCGATGAACTGCTCGATAGGATTTACAGGCCTCTCGAGGGCACGCAGGTAGGCGCCCTCATGTGGTGCGTCGGGGCCGAGCAGGCACGGTGGCCCTCAGACAATGTCGAATCGGTCCTCGATCCCCGAGACCGCCCTTACGGTTCAGTCAAGGAATTCCGAAGGGCAGAGAGCGTCCGCGCAATGTTCGACCGTGGGGAAGACCTGTATGGGGACATAGTCCGCCGGGGGCACGATCTCGGCATGGACGTATACGTCTCCATCCGCATGAACGACAACCACTTCTGGTCGGATTCGGCTCGAATGGCATATCCGCTCGCGCCCGAGGAGATGGCCACCACCGTTCGACCGGAGCTTACACAGTTCCGCAAGGACCACCCCGAGTGGGTGCTCGGCATCGGCAACGCCCCGCGATGGGCGGTGACATCGTGGAACATGGCGATTGCCGAGGTGCGGGAGTACGTACTGCTCCGCATACGCGAGGCCTGTATGCTCGCCGACTGGGACGGCGTGGAGATCGACTGGCAGCGACACGCCTACCACCTGCCCACATTCGACGCCTATCGGCTGCGGTATGCGCTGACCGACCTCATGCGCGCCATTCGTCGTCTCGCTGACGATATCGCTCGTGAGCGCGGTCGTCCATTCTTTATCCTCACGCGCGTAGGCGCGTCCGAGGAGACCAATCGCCGCATAGGCTACGACGTGGAGACGTGGATCACGGAAGGGCTGTGCGACATCGTGGCGACCAATGCCAACTCCGGCAACGATCCCGGCGTGGAGGTAGAGCGCTACGTCGACATGATGGACGGAACGAACGTCAAGCTCTATCCCGGATTCGACAGCCACGGCGAGTTTGGCAGGGGTCATCTGGTTGAACAGTCGCGGTGGCGTGAGGCATGGCTGCGGGGTCTGGCGAAGTCGTACTACGAACGCGGCGCGTCGGGCATCCACACATTCAACTGGCACAACTACGCGGCGCGCCTCAATGGCCTGCTGACGACCCTAGGCTCTCCCGACACGCTGAACGGCGTCAACACCATCTTCACGCCGGTCAAGCGCCACATCCGCGACCGAGCGGAGATCCGCTATGGGGCAGAGCGCGACGACCGTCTCCTCGGCGAGGTCCCCGTGCCCCTGTACGGCACCCTCACCGGTGACGGCCCGACGTTCCATATCCACGTCCACGACGACGCAGCAGAGGACACGACTGCCGAGCTGCAGATAAACCTCGACCACCACTCGCCCAAGGATGTCATATCGGTAACGTTGGACGGACAACTGCTGGGCGAGCCCGCGCTGCGACGGGTCGGGGACGGCAGCGTATCCGAAGACGCCTGGCTGGTCTGGAAGCTCGACGCCATGCAGGTCGGGCGAGGCGTCCACGAAGTGCAGATCGTACTCGACCACCAAGACCCTCGCATCGGCCTCCCGATAGTCGTGGAGAACGTCGAACTCCACATTACGCACACCCTGAAAGGTGAACAGTCCCCATGAGCCTCAACCTCGTCACTTCCGCTGAACGTCCTGCCGTTCCCGACTACCGCATCATCTATAACTGGGACGGCGCCCCGCACTTCTACTCCGAGTATCCTCAGACGATGGAGCAGTTCCTGGAGAAGGTGTATGACCCCCTGGCCGATACCCAGGTGGACGCGTTGTTCTGGTGCATGGGCACGCACGAAGCAACGTGGCTCTCGGAGAACATCCCCGTAGTGGGCGACACGGTCGACAGGGTGTATGGCTCCGTCAGGTCGATGCGCGATTCAGAGAACCTCAGGGCCATGCTGGAACGAGGCGAGGACCCCTACGCCGCGATGGTCGACCGTGGGCGAGCACTCGGCATCGACGTGTGGACATCCATCCGCATGAACGACCAGCACTTCTGGAACATCGACAGTCTCGACACCATGGTGAAGTCCAACTCCCAGGGCCTGACCGAGATGCGCAAGCGGCATCCTGAGTGGTGCCTCGGCGATGCCGCGCCGAACTGGTGCACGACCTCATGGAATATGGCGATACCGGAGGTCCGGGAGCACAAGCTCGACCTGGTCGAGCAGGCCTGCCGCCTTGCGGACTGGGACGGCGTGGAGCTGGACTGGCAGCGTCATGCCTTCCACCTGCCGGGCAAGCACGAGTACCGGATGCGCTACGCGCTCACCGACCTGCAACGGGCGATTCGCCGGATGGCCGACGGGCTCGCCGAAGAGCGTGGCAGGCCATTCCCGGTGGCGGTTCGCGTCGGCGCAACGATGGAGGCCTGCAGGAACATCGGCTACGACATCGAGACGTGGGTGAAGGAGGGGCTGTGCGACATCATCATCGGCGGGGGCAACTCCGGGACCGACCCCTGCTTTGAAACGGAGGAGTTCCTCGCTCTCGTCGAAGGAACGGACATCAAGGTTTATCCAGGATATGATTTCGAGAGCAGGCAGGCCGCCAACCGGCTCATTCCTCACTCGGAGTGGCGCAATTGGTGGTTCGCGGCGATGTCGCAGGGGCATTTCGAGCGGGGCGCACACGGCATGTACGCCTTCAACTGGCACGCGGGACCGACCACTCGCCGCGAGTCGCTGACCTCGATCGGCTCACCGGAAACGTTGAGGCGGAAGAACAAGGCCTATGCCGCCATCCAGCGGAGCATTGCCAACAACCCGCTCCGCGAGGACTCCGAGCGCGACGACCGGCTCTACGGAGAGGTGCCGGTGACGCTCTACCGCACCTTGACCCACGACGGCCCGACAATGCACATCCCCGTCTACGATGACGTTGATGCCGAGGGAGGGTCGGTACAGCTACTCATCGAACTGGAGCACTTCTCGCCGACGGGTGACGAGGTGGAGGTGACGTTGGACGGCACGATACTGGGAACTCCCGCTGTACGAAACGTCGACGCGGAAGACCCGACGAGTCCGGAGACGGTCAACGAAAATAGCTGGTTGGTGTGGGACTTGACCGCCGACCAGTGTGCCAAGGGGCCGCATGAGGTCAAGGTTGTTCTGGTAAGGCGCGATCCGCGAATCGGGGTGCCTATCGTGGTGAATAACGTCGAGTTCTGGATTACGTACGGGTAGGGGGACTCACCGCAGGGGTCGCAGAGGGCGCGGAGTTGGATTCTGGATTCCCGCCCCGTATCGAGGTACGGGGTGACGTTCTTTCGCGAGAGTGACGCCTCATTTGCGGTTTAGGTGAAATCAACCCTAGTAGAGGGCGTTGGCGAACGGATTGCGGTAGGCCTTTGTCGTCTCGTGGTCTTCGCCGAGCAGCTTGAAGATGGCGATGACGGCCTTGCGCGCTCCGTCGTCGTCGTAGTACCTGTTCCGCTTTATGACGTCGATGAATCCCTCTAGTGCGGCCTCGTTCCTGCCGTCCCGGAGGAGGCGTATGGCTTCCAGGTAGTTGGGTTTTACAGGTGCTTCGTCCAAGGATTCCGGCGTTTCGAGGTAGTGGAAAATGCGCGAAAGCGCCTTGATCGCCTCGGCAACATCGAAGCGTTCCGATCCGAGCGGGAGGCGATCGGCCGTCTCCGCCGCCTTCTGAGGGTCTGAATAGAGTTCAACCTGCGCCATCAGCGCGATGCCGTGCTGGTCGCCGGGGTCGTTCTCCAAGACCTCCGAGAGGAGATAGTGCGCCTCGCCGAAGTCCCTTTCGGCCACCAGCGCCTCCGCCCGTTTGAGGTGCTCGCGGAACTTGCTGGGCAGCGCCTTCTTGAGCCACTGCACGATAGCCTGCTCCGGCAGGGCTCCGATGAACTCGTTCTTCACCTCGCCGTCCACGAAGAGCTTGACAGCCGGTATGCTCGTGATCCGGTGCTGCCGCGCAATGGCAGGGTGCTTCTCGGTGTCGAGCTTCCGGAGCTCCCAGCCGTCGCCGTTCTCGTCGGCCAGGCGTTCCAGGACGGGCCCTATCACCCTGCACGGCCCGCACCACTCGGCCCAGAAGTCCACCAGCACCGGCTTCTCGTGGCTCCGCTCGATCACGTCCACGTCAAAGTTGTCGGTATCGAATCGTGACATCGGTCATCCTAATTGCGCAGAAAGTAGTGTGTTATGCGTGCTGCTCGTCTGGTATCCAACTTACTACTTTCTACGCACTACTTTCTACTTTCGGAGTCTCCTTCCTTGGCGTTCGGATCACGATAAACACCAGGGCCGCGCTCAGGTACACCCCTATCAGGGGTATGAGCGCCCAGTAGTACCCGTCGGTCACGTCGAAGATGCGTCCTACGACGACCGGGGTGGTCATCGACCCAATGCTCACGCAGAACGTTATCGCGCCTCGCAGGGTGGCGTATGCGCTCCTGCCGAAAAAGTCGCCGATCATCGCCCACGTGAGACCGGCAGCGCCGTCCGTCACGGAGAACATCAGCGCGAAGACGATCACGACCCAGAGCTTGCCGGGGGCGAGCAGGAAGAACAACGCTCCCGCCGCTCCGACGATCATTCCAAAGACGACGAGCAGGCGCTTGGGGAGCTTATCGCCGAGCCAGCCCATGAAGAGCCTCGTCCCGACGGCTGAGAACGATATCGTCGCGATGGCGACGGCGCCGACCGCCTCGTCGAGTCCCTTCCAGACGAGCATCGGAACGATGTGGACGAGGATGCCCGCCTGTGCTGAAATCCTCAGCGTGATGCCGAACGCCAGCAGCCAGTATGACACCGTTCGCGTGGCCTGGCGGAAGGTGAAGTCCCTGTATGACAGGGTGTCGGTCGACCGCCCGATTCTTCGGGGAGGAGGCTCCCCGTCGGGATACTGGCCGACGTCCTCAGGCCTGTTGCGGATGAGAAAGGAGAGCGGGACGCCCACGAGGAGGATCGTTAGCCCTGACAGCGTCACCGCCCAGCGCCAGCCCCACTCCAGGACGATGGCGGCAATGATGGGCGTCATCACCCCGCCGCCCAGCGCGATGCCCACGGAAATGATTCCAAAGGCCAGGCCTCGCCTCCGCACGAACCACGCGTTGACAATTGCCCCGGCGGAGTTGTGGAATCCGAAATTGATGCCGAGTGCGATGATGCCGACGTATATCAGAACGAAGCTGATCAGATCGTTGGCAAGAGGCAGAAGAATGAAGCCAATGCCTGCCAGAGTTGCCCCGATCATGGTCATGATCCTCGGACCGTACTTGTCGATCAGGTAGCCCGCGATGGGGGCCTGCACGCCGCCCTCGAGCGTGGCGAAGCCGAAGATGAGCGAGGTGGCGGTGTGACTGAGGCTGAGGTCGCGGGCGAGAGGGAGGAAGTAGACCGAGAATCCGCGCCCATACAGCCCGGCAGCCAGGAAGTTCATGGTCGAGGCTATAGCAGCGTAACGCCACCCGTGAAACACGCTGCCATCGCTCGTAGGGGGACGGTCGCGGGGTCCGTTCAGCATACGAGCGGGATTATAGCCGATTTGGGGAGGTTGTTGCCCAGAATGCAGTATGCAGGAAGACCAGTCTAGAGCAGCGGATCATGCTGGAAGCCATACCCACGGGACCGGCGCTTAGCTGAGTGAATTGGCAGGGATCAGGATGGGGGTTGCGTATCGGAGAGATTTTTCCAAAAAGTGTTGCATTCTGTTGCATTTTGTTGCATTTCGGTCCGTTATAGTAAAGTAGAGTCGCTTCGATGAGAGTGTTCAGAGTTCATGGGATGAACGTCCCCGCCCCTATGGATACCCGCTTTCGCGGGTATGACGGTGGCTGTGGGCGTTGAGCGTTCTCACCAACTCTGAACAGTTACGCAAGCTGCTTATGTGTAGTATGGTACATATGTTCTTGTTTGTCAAGCTGGTGGAGGGTGGGTAATTGTTCAGAGTTCATGGGGTGAACATCCCTCACCCTAGCCCTCTCCCGCGAACGGGAGAGGGGATTGGATACCCGCCCCGTATGGTGGTACGGGGTGACGGTATGACGGTGGCTGTGTATGCGTCGAGGGATCTCCACGAAGTCTGAACAGTTGCTTCAGGAGCCGTGGTTTTGGTTTGCTATCGTGCCAGGGACAGTACCCAGACACCTGAGGCGCCAGCATTCCTCAACTGCGCCGAACATTCGGCGACGGTGGCACCGCTGGTCACCACGTCGTCGATCAGCAGGACGCGCCTGCCTGTCGCGTCTCCGATGCACTCGAACGCCCCGACGACATTTTGGCGGCGTTCTTCCGGTGACGTCATCGTCACCTGCGGGGGAGTATTCCGCGAGCGGGCAAGCAACTTCGCGTCCATGGGCATCCCGGTCGAACTCGAAACCTGGCGGGCGAGGAGCTCCGACTGGTTGTAGCCACGTTCCCGTTCCCGGCTGGGGTGCAGGGGAACCGGAGCAATAATGTCGGCGTCTATCGATTTTTCCATGAGGTGGGCAGACATCAGCTCCGCAAGACGGGGCGCGGAGGCGCGCACGTTGCGATACTTGAGCGAGTACACCAACTCCCGCACGACGCCCGTCCAGCGGTACGGGGCCGTGATACCATTGAAGGGCTGATTCGCAGACCGGCACCACGCGCAGAGGGAAGCACGGCTCGGCGCTGAACACACACGGCATTGCGGCGGTCCGAGCCGAGGGGCGTCGGCCTCGCACTCGTCGCAAAGGTATCCACTCTCCCGTCCGCACCCCGCGCAGGTGCGAGGGAATACCAGGTCGAGGAGCGGCCCCGCAGCGCGTGTCAGCAAGTCCATAGGTTGGGATTGTACCCTACAATTGGGTGTGATGAGGCTGTACTCTCGACTGACTGGGCGTTCTGGATTCCGGCCCCGTATCGGAGTACGGGGCAAGCTCTACGCCGGAATGACGGGGGACTTGGTTGTGTCACGGCCAATTCATAGTGTATTCAAAACGACTTGATACTACTCAACGGCGGCGACGGGAAGAACCAAGTGAAGAAGATCGGGCTCATCGTAAACCCCATTGCCGGTCTCGGCGGCGCGGTCGGGCTGAAAGGGACTGACGGGGTGTCCACTGCCCGCCGCGCGTTGGAGATGGGGGCGGTTCCTCGCGCAGCGTCGAGAGCCGTCGAGGCCCTTCGAGAGCTTGGACGGCTCGATGGTTTGGAGGTGCTCACCTATCCAGGCCTGATGGGCGAGGACGAGGCCGTGATGGCCGGCCTGTCGCCCACCGTTGTGGGGACAGTCGATAACGAAGCTACATCGGCCGAGGATACTCATCGCGCTGCCGTTGAACTGGCAGAGCGCTCCGTTGACCTGATTCTCTTCGCCGGGGGAGACGGCACGGCCAGAGATGTCTTCAGCGCGGTAGGGGACGGCGTTCCCGCGCTCGGCATTCCGGCGGGAGTGAAGATGTACTCGGGCGTGTACGCGACGACGCCCCGCGCGGCGGGACGGGCGGCGGCGCAGTTCCTTGCCGGTGAAGGGCCACACACGAGGCTGGGTGAGGTCATGGACATCGACGAGGAGGCGTTCCGGGAGGGCGAGGTGCAAGCGCGACTCTATGGGTACCTGCGGGTGCCTGATGACACGTCGCACGTTCAGGTCACAAAGTCGCCGAGCCATGCCGACGAGGGGGAGGATATTCTTGCCATCGCCGGGGAGGTCGTCGACTCCATGAGGGACGGTTGGCTGTACATCCTCGGCCCCGGCACGACCACGAAGGGTATCGCGGACGTTTTGGGTGTACCGAAGACACTGCTCGGCGTGGACGTGGTCCTCGACGGAAAGCTCGTCGAATCGGACGTGACGGAATCACAGCTCATCGAACTGCTGGACTGTGAGCGTCCGGCCAAGATCGTGGTTACGGTCATTGGCGGACAGGGGCACATCTTCGGGCGCGGGAACCAGCAGATCGGCGGTGATGTCATCCGGCGTGTCGGGACGGACAACGTCATGGTCGTGGCGACTCGAAGGAAGCTCGGCTCACTGGGTCGTCGGCCGCTTATGGTCGACACCGGCAGCCGGGAGATCGACCGCGAGCTCAGCGGCTACATCATGGTCACGACCGGGCGGTCGGAATCGGCGATGGTTAAGGTCTCCGACTGACGGGCCCGACGAACAGCTCTTCCGGTACCATGCTCCGAGTCTCGGTAGCATGCTTGAACTCGGGCAGTCCTTCGGTCGTCACCACACCGAGGGCGGTGAAATACTTGCTCTCGCCGCTTGAGCCGCTCTTGTTGCCTCCGCTGTGCGGTCGGAGCCATTCCGGGTCGATGATCTGCTCGCCCTTCCACAGCCCTCGCGTGGCGTTGAGGTGTCCGAACCGGGCCATGTCCGACGCGCTCCACACGACCCAGCCGGGCCCGCTCCGCACGACGTTCCCCCCGATGTCATAGGGCGGATCGAGGTAGGTGTAGGAGTCGGACAACGTGGGGTAAAAGTACTTCTGGTCCTTGACCCAGCCTCCGGCGAACCAGTCCCAATTCTCTGCCTTGATGCCGATGCGGTCGAAGAGACGCTCCTGTACGACATCCTTGATGTCACGGCCCCACACGTGCGTCAAGGCTTGGCCCAAGCGCCAGAACCCCGCGCTGCTGTAGAGTCCCTTGGTGCCGGGCTCGACGTGCGAGTAGCAGTCGTAGTAGGGGTCGCCCGTCCAGTTCGCCCATTCGGCAACCCCCGGAACGGCGTCGCGCTCTTCGAGTCCAGTACGCTTCTCGGCCCAACGGTTTCCGATCTCCATGGGGAATCCGCCCCAGTGGAGGCTCTCCGTCCGCTTACCGACGAGGTGCCGCCACGTCAGGGTCTTGTGGTGTCCCTCGGTCAGGTACTTGTGAGGGTGGGATAGTTCTCCCTCTCCGGTCCAGTGCCGGTTGATCGGCTCGTCGGGGTCGATTATCCCGTCCATCACGGCGAACCCCAGGACCGCCCATGTCAGGGCCTTTCCGACGGAGGCCGTGTGGTGTGCGTAGTGCCGGTCTCCCCACGAGTGGACGAGGTATCCCCCGCGTGTCAGGACGGCCCCGTACTTGTCGCCCGAATGGTCCTCGCCACCGAAGCTCGCGCCCCTCACGTCGAGGGCATCGACCCATTGCCTGAAACCGTCGGGGTCGAAACCGGCCTCTTTGGGCGTGATCTGCGCCCAGTCGTCATCCGGGTAGGTCACCCAGTCGGGTGTGGTAATGCTCACTGTGTGCTCCTTGCTCGATATCCAACAATGCGGATTCAGTCTCTTATTCCTAGCGACAAGGGTAGGGGAATCCTTTACCAACAAACAAGCAGGTTACGTAATTGTTCAGTCTTGGTGAGCGGAAAAACCCTCACCCTAGCCCTCTCCCGCGAACGGGAGAGGGGATTGGATTTCCGCCTACGGAGACCTTTGCGTAACCCGTATTCCGGGGGAGAAAGTGTCTGAAAGGGACATCTCTCCGCTTGGAGGACGAACATGGATTCCCGCTTTCGCGGGAATGACGGTGGGTTGTGCAAAGGTCTCCGTAGGCGGAAATGGTGGTGGGTATCGGGCACTCTCACGGAGTCTGAACAGTTACCAGGCTTCGACAGACTCAAAGCAGTTTGACAGGGGTTCAACAGCTACCTAGACTACGCCCAAGTTCGCATACAGGAGGTATCGGATGGCATCGTTTCCCGCCGATGAGATGGACGCCGTCGCACGACCCTTTCCAGGACGCATGGGGGTGTGCATCAAGGACCTCAACACGGGCCTGTTCTACGAGTACAACGCCGACGAGCCGCTGCCGACGGCGTCCGTCGTCAAGGTGTCGATCATGATCGAGCTGTTTCGGCAGGCGCACGAGGGCGAGATCTCCCTCGACGACCGATATCGGATGCGCGAGGACATCTCCAGTCACGGCACGGGGACGCTGAGCATCATGCAGGACTACCCGGAGTTGACCCTGCGCGACTACTGCCGGTTGATGATGGGAGTGAGCGACAACATGGCCACGGACATGATTATCCACCTGCTCACGCCGGAGTCGATCAACGCCACCATGGACAGGATGGGATACCACAACACCCGCGCGAACATGACTCTCGGCGAGTGGCACTACCTGATGAGAGGGATTGTCCTGACGCCGTCGAGGGAACGTGACGCGGCAATTCGCTCCGGCGAGCTTGACGACGGCCCCGGTGACAAGGACCTGCCCTTCGCCAGTGATCTGCGGAACAACGTCGCGTCGGCGCGCGACCTCGTGGACATCATGGAGAAGATACACGCGGGCGAGATGATTAGCGCTGACGCCTCGGCCCAGATGATCGAGATGATGAAGGTCGTGAAGGGCGCCAACCGTATGCGCCAGTACCTGAAGCCGGAGATCGAGACGGCGCGCAAGACGGGCGGGAGCGGCCGCATCAAGGCTGATACGGGCATCGTGTACCTTCCCACCGGGCCGATGTTCGTTGCGGGTCTCTCCACGTCCGACCGGGCGGAAGACCAGGTCCAGGGGATGGAGGCCGTCGGCCTCATCACCCGAATGGCGTACGCAACGGTCTCCCCGGAGAGCGTGCTGGACGTGGAGTAGGGCGGGCGCTGAAACCTGCACGTCGTTTCGCCCAATTCCGTTCATAGGTATGAGTTGCTGAGCGCCTCCTGCTTTTATCGCGGATTCCATACGCAATACCCTATACTTTCCAAGCAGGGAGGCCTCATCACCAATGAGAGAGATCGTCGTCTTCACAGGCAGCGCGCATCCCGATCTTGCTGAGAGCATCTGCTCATATCTGGGAGTGCCGCTCAGTCCGGCTACGATCAACCGGTTCAGCAACGGCTGCATGCAGGTGCAGCTCAAGGAGAACTGCCGCGAGAGGGACGTATTCATCATTCAACCCCTCGTCCCGCCGGTGCATGAGCACCTGATGGAGCTTCTCCAAATGCTTGATGCCGCCCGGGGCGCGTCCGCGTCGCGGGTGACGGCCGTCATCCCCTACTACGGATACGCCCGGTCGGACAAGAAGGCCGCTCCGAGAATTTCGATCGCAGGCCGGCTTGTTGCAGACCTGCTGGTTACGGCGGGCGCCAACCGCGTGCTCACGATGACGCTCCACGCGCCGCAGGTGCATGGATTCTTCAGCGTGCCGGTCGATCACCTCGAAGCGCTCGACATACTGGCCGGTCACTTCCGTGACCGTGACCTCTCCAATACCGTAGTGGTCTCTCCCGACTTCGGCAGGGCCAAGGACGCGGCGTACTTCGCGCGTCTCCTCGGCGTGCCGGTAGCGGCAGGCAACAAGCAGCGCATCAGCGATACTGAGGTCATCATCGATACGATCGTCGGAGATGTCGACGGCAAGGACGCCATAGTGCTCGACGAGGAGATCGCCACCGGAGGAAGCGTCCTGACGCTGCTGGACAAGCTTGGCGAGCGGGGAGTGGAACGGAAATCGGTCGTGAGTACGCACGGCCTGTTCACCGGCTCTGCTCCCGAGAGATTCGCCGCACGCAGGGACGTAGCCGAGATCGTGACAACAGATACCGTGTCGGCCTATCGCGACAGCAGCATCCCCAACCTCCACGTGCTGTCCGTGGCTCCCCTATTGGGAGAAGCCATGCGCCGCATCCACGTCGGCGAGTCGGTCAGCAGCCTGTTCGCCGACCCTGAGTGGGCGACGACGACATTAAGGGCTGAACGTTCAGTTTGACCGCTGAACTAAGCCGGCTCCAGCTCCTCCTCGAACAGGGACGGGCGGCCAAATGAGTGCGGGGCCGATGGTCTGTTGAAGAGCAGCTTTTGGCGTTTGGTCAGTTGGACGGTCGTGGGAGGAACGGCCTGATGCCACGAGTAGGCCTGGTGCGACGGGCCCATGCTGAAGAAGAGGGTGCGTCGCTGGTGACTGCCGCGCCAAGGGGCCGTACCGTGCAGGAGCGCCTCGGTGAAGATGGAGACGGAACCGGCCTTCACCTCCGGCACGTCGATTCCGTAGCCTTCCGTCGCCTCCTTGATTTCGTCGGGCACCTGGAAGTTCGACTTGTGGCTGCCGGGCAGGGCCATGAAGCCTCCGAGGTCGCCGCCCGAGTCGGTGAGGTTCCATGCCATGTTGGTCAGGCCGCTTCGTATCTTGCCGTCGCGAACGTAGTAGTAGTCGGTCTGTACGAACGGCACGACTCCGCCGTGAAGGTTGAGCGCCTTCGCTCCGGCATTTGCCCACGCGCCCCAGAAGTGATCGATGCGGAAACCGTCTCCCATAATCATCCGGAGCACGGGCATGACCTTCGGGTGATCGAGCACCTTCGTGAACGCCTGACCCCATTCGAGGAATCCCGCGCCCTCCTCGCCAGCGCCGCCTCCGGGCAATGTGCCTGAGACTTCCCCAGTGGACGTGTGGCCGCTCTCGTCGATGACACGATTCAGCTCAGCCACCTCATCGGCGGTCAAGACATCCTCGATGACGAGGTATCCGTGCAAATCGAACAGGTATTTTTGTATGTCTGGGGTGGACACTGCCATGGCTCCTTAAAATCCGTGGTGTGGGTGCGCTTCGATAGAATACTCCCGCGAGTGCGACTCCTCAATAGGATGACGTTCGTGGTAATTGTTCAGAGTTGATGAGGCGAACACTCCACCCCTGTGGATACCCGCCCCGTATCGTGGTACGGGGTGACGTTCTTTCGCGGGTATGACGGCGGGTATGTGCGTTGAGCGCTCTTACGAAGTCTGAACAGTTACCGTTCGTCTTGCCAGTCCGGTCTTGCGGCTATGGATTTTAGATTCCTCACTTCGCTGCGCTACGTTCGGAATGACAGAAAGATGGGGCCGGAATGACAGGGTTGCGGTGGTCGGATCATAGCTGCAAATCCGTTTTATCTGTCCCTGCCCGCCAGGTTGGGCGCTTTCCGAGTAAGTGAGGATTGACCTCAACCTTTTGGCCGTCTCGTTTGTACTATATGTGACGGCGCCCAAAGGAACGAGGCTCGCGAAGTGAGCGAACAACGACAGATGGAACGGCTGAAACGGGGCGATATCGGCGCCCTGGGCACGCTGGTCAAGCGTTACCAGACCGAGGCTCTGCGGGCTGCGTACCTCGTAACCCACGATGTCGCACTGGCTGAGGATGTCGTGAGCGGCGCGTTTCTTCGCGTCTTCGAGCGGGCTGAACAGTACGATCCAAGCCGACCTTTCGGACCCTGGTTCTACAGGATCGTTGTCAACGACGCCATCAATTCCGTCCAGCGCCGCGACCGGACGACGACTCTAGAGCACACGGAAACGACTAGAAGATCCGTGGCCTCGCCCGACCCGGAGTCCGCAGCAGTCCTGAACGAAGAACGGATGGCCGTACGCGAAGCCCTAGCGCGGCTCTCACCATCTCAGCGCGGCGCTGTCGTCATGCGGTACTTCCTGGACCTTTCCGAAGCTGAGATGGTCGAACGGACCGGCAGGTCGCGGGGAACTGTCAAGCGTCATCTCCACGACGCGCGAGCACGGCTGAGGCAGCTACTCGATGCGACCGTGCGTGGGAAGTGAAGAGGCAATTGGAGAAGAGTGACATGAGCACCCATCCAATCAACCAATACCTTAAAAGGGAACGACTGATCGACCTCGCTCAGTTCGCCGTTCCGGACGGACACGACCTGTGGCCCGAGATAGAACGCGCCGCACGCCGCTCCGCAGCCGCAAGGACCACGTTGAGGCCGGGCATTCTGTCGCTGGGCTTCACGCGCGCCTGGACGGCGGTGGGGATCCTGCTCATCGCCGCAACTTTTGCAGTCCTCGGATTCGCTCTGGCGGTGCTCACCCTGTCGAATGGCCAGAGATCGGATGACCAGAGATTGGCACCGGCAAGCCAGCCGGATGCGACGGCCACGCCGATGGTACCCGTTCCCACTGTGCCCGCAACCACGGTCCCGACTGTGGCCGCGACTCTGCCGTCCACCATCCGCGACAGGGAGCGAACGGCATTGGCTGTACTCTACGACGCCACCGGCGGGGAAGATTGGAAGACGAGCGACGGCTGGCTGAGCAACGGCCCTCTCAACCAATGGCAGCGCGTAGCTACCGACGAGAGCGGCAAGGTCATAGATCTAGACCTCGCTGCCAACCAGTTGAATGGGGAGATACCGACTGAGTTGGGGAACCTGTCCAACCTCAAACTGCTGTACATCAGTGACAACAACCTGACAGGAGCGCTTCCGCAGAGCCTAACGGGAATATCGGGGCTGGAGTCGTTCCACTTCCACAACAACCCAGGTCTGTGCGCCCCCATAGATGAGGCGTTTCAGACATGGTTGCAGGGAATCGACGAAGTCCGCGGCAGCAGTTGCGCGCCGGAGGACTCGGCGGAGGACCGTGAGGTGCTGGTGGGGCTATACGACGGCCTGGACGGGGAGAACTGGACGAACAGCACCAACTGGCTGACCGAGCGGCCAGTCAGGGAGTGGCACGGCGTTACCAGTGATGCGAGCGGACGCGTGGATGGGCTGTTGCTCGAATGGAACGGGATGACCGGAGAGCTACCGAAGGAGTTGGGCACCCTCACCAGCCTGAAAAGGCTGGAACTTGGCAACAACAACCTAACCGGGGAGATACCGAAGGAGTTGGGCAACCTCTCCAACTTGGAGACTCTGCTCCTCCATTCCAACCGGTTAGATGGAGAGATACCTACGGAGCTCGTACACCTCTCCAACTTGGAAGCTCTGGTCCTCAGCTCCAACCAGTTGACGGGAGAGATTCCGGATACGCTGTCCAGCCTCACCAACTTGAGAGTCTTGACCCTCGATGTCAACCAGCTAACAGGGGAGATACCGAACGTACTGGGCAACCTCACTAAACTGGAGCTTCTGGCCCTCAGTGCCAACCGTTTATCGGGGGAGATTCCAACCGAGTTGGGCAACCTCTCCAACTTGGTAACTCTGTTGCTCGGCTTCAACTGGTTGACTGGGGAGATACCAGAGGAACTGGGCAACCTTTCCAACTTGGGTAAGTTGACGCTATACGATAACCAATTTAGTGGGTGCATCCCGGTGAAACTGCGTGACGTGCCGCAGAACGATCTCCGCTTTCCCGACATGCCGCCATTCTGTTAAGTTGCAGTCCGTTAGTCCCAGTGTCTCGCAGGCAATCGTTCATGTCAGTTGTCACCGACACCACCAACAATGAAAATGTGTTGACGCAGAAGAAGGGCAACCACAAGGGTTGCCCCTACGATGGGTCGGCCGGGGGTTATTTTCAGAGGAATAGTAACTGGATAGGAGGGAACAAATGCGTAGATTCCAATCAACTGGACCACATCTCCTCACGTCCGGCACGGTTGCTCTGATAATCCTGTTCTTCGTCACAGCGTGCGGCACGGGCAGCGATTCGGCACCTGTGTCGCCCACAAGGGAAGTGGCTACCCCCACTCAGGAGGCACCTGTCCGCTCGGTGGCGGCGACCGCTGTCCCGACCCCGACCCCGTCGGCAGGGGACACTCCAACGGACTCCCCCGATACTGAACGGGCAGCACTTATCGCCCTCTACGACGCCACCGGCGGGGAAGATTGGAAGATAAACAGCGGTTGGCTCGGTGACGGCGCTCTTGGCAAATGGCTGCGTGTGGCTACCGACGAGAACGGCAGCGTCACGGATCTGGACCTCAGCGCCAACCAGTTGAACGGGGAGATACCGGCGGAACTGGGAAACCTTCCCAACCTCAGACTGCTGTACATCAGTGACAACAACCTGACAGGAGCGCTTCCGCAAAGTCTAACGGGAATATCTGGGCTGGAGTCGTTCCAGTTCCACAATAACCCGGGTCTGTGCGCCCCAATCGACGAGGCGTTTCAGGCATGGCTGAAGGAAATAGCCGAGGTCCGTGGCAGCAGCTGCGCGCCGGAGGACTCGCCGGAGGACCGGGAGGTGCTGGCGAAACTCTACGACGCCCTGAAAGGTGTGAACTGGACAAACAACACCAACTGGATGTCGGAACGGCCAATCAGGGAGTGGCATGGAGTTACAAGTGATGCGAGCGGACGGGTGGATGGGCTGATGCTCGAATGGAACGAGTTGACAGGGGATATGCCTAAGGAGTTGGGCACGCTCGCCAACCTCAAGAGGCTGGAACTTGGCAATAACAAGCTAACCGGGGAGATACCGACAGAACTGGGCAGCCTCGGAGACTTGGAAATCCTGTTACTCGATTCCAACCAGTTGACTGGGGAGATACCGATGGAGTTGGGCAACCTCTCGAACCTGCAAAGCCTGGAACTTGGCAGCAACCAGTTGACCGGAGAGATACCAGCGGAGTTGGGCAGTCTCTCCAACTTGGAGATTATGACCCTCAGTTTCAACCAGTTGACAGGGGAGATACCGACTGAACTGAGCAAGCTTTCCAACTTGGAAACACTGTTCTTCCGTGGCAACCAGTTGACTGGAGAGGTACCGACGGGACTGGGCAGTCTCTCTAAGCTAAGAAGGCTGGAACTTGACGGTAATCAGTTAACTGGGGAGATCCCCAAGGAGTTGGGCAACCTCTCCAACCTGAGTTATTTGCGGCTAAACCATAACAGTTGGAGTGGCTGCATCCCGGCGAAACTGGGCGACGTACCGGATAGCGATCTCAGCTTTTCCGGCATGCCGTCCTTCTGTTAGGTTGCAGTTCAGTAGTCCCAGTGTCCGGCAAGCACTGCCTCATGTCGGTTGCCGCCGACGCCACTAACAATGAAAATGTGTTGACGCAGCAGAAGGGCAACCACAAGGGTTGCCCCTACGACGAGTTGGCCGGGGGTATTTTCAGAGGAATGTCGGCAGCGAATAGCCAGCGTGTCGGATCGCTGCTTGACCCCACCCTAAGCCTGCATCTAGTCTTTCCTTCATGACGGTCTTCCGAGTAATACTGCTTGTCCTCGCGATTGTTCAAGTGCTTCTCGCGACCTTCACCGCGATGGTGGGAGCCTTCGCGGACGGAGGGGACATCTTGTCGCGGCTGGTGCTGGTCGTCCTGCACCCTCTCTGTGCCGTCGCGCTGCTCGCGCTGGTCATCCTGCCCAAGCCTCCTGCCGCCATGGCGTATGCAATCGGCGCGCTCCTCCTGGGAAACATCGCCGCGGATGCTGCGCTTGCGCTGCTCATCGCCACCGATGTGGTGAAGGGGGACTGGCCCCTCCCGCTCGTCTTTTCGGTCATCCCCATCGTCGGGCTCGTGTACTCGCTGACGATCGCCACGAGTAGAGAACAAGGTTCCCGTACGCAAACGGCGGCTTAGGCAGCCTCACCGCAAAGGGGCGTGATAGCGTCAATTATGCGGTGAGTGATTATTGACACAGGTACCCCATATAGATATAATGCCGTTTTGCGCGTGCCCGCGTGTCGGGCTAGCGTGTGTCGTAAAACGACCCGTAGAACTAAATCTCAGGACGTGACATGCCGACAACGAACCAACTTGTTCGCAAGGGAAGAAAGACGAAGCGGAGCAAGGAGAAGTCTCCCGCTCTCGGCTTCTCCTTCAATTCGCTAAAGAATCGGGGCACGCGAGGATCAGGCTCCCCCCAGAAACGGGGCGTCTGCGTCCAGGTGCGTACCCAGACTCCAAGAAAGCCGAACTCGGCCCTTCGCAAGGTCGCCAGAGTGCGACTCACCAACGGGATGGAGGTAACCGCCTACATCCCCGGCGAGGGCCATAACCTCCAGGAGCACTCGCTCGTACTCATTCGAGGCGGCAGGGTAAGGGACCTCCCGGGCGTACGCTACCAAGTGATTCGTGGAGCGTTGGACGCTGCGGGAGTCGAGGATCGCAGGCGAGGACGAAGCAAGTACGGCAGTAAACGGAATAGCTAGAACACTCGGAGTAACCTCGTAGTCGGAAGATACGGGGTTGCTTTTTGTTTTGGAAGGAATGATATGGCACGACGGAGACGAGCGGAAAGGCGCAGGGTGCTCCCTGATCCGAAGTTTCGGAGCGTGGAGCTCGCCCGGTTCATCAACAAGGTGATGATCGGCGGAAAGAAGACCATCGCTCAGCGGGTCGTCTACGACGCTCTCGACATAGCCGAACGCCAGGGCAACAGGCCCGGCATCGACATCTTCCGGCAGGCATTGGTGAACACGACGCCCGCGCTCGAAGTCCGCTCCCGCCGAGTCGGCGGCGCAACGTACCAGGTCCCGCGTGAAGTGCGACCTGAACGGCGCGAGGCGCTGAGCATGCGCTGGATCGTCCAGACTGCCCGCGCGCGCAGCGGCCGTCCGATGGCAGAGAAACTGGCAAACGAGCTGCTTGAGGCCTCCAGGGGTCAGGGCGACTCGGTAAGAAGGAAGGAAGAGCAGCATCGAATGGCCGAAGCGAACCGCGCCTTCGCGCACTATCGCTGGTAGGGCCACTATATCCTGCCTTCGACTCCACACATTATGGCAACAGCAACAATGACAAGACACCGCTTGGACATGATCCGAAATATCGGATTCATCGCCCACATCGACGCCGGTAAGACCACGGTCACCGAGCGTGTGCTCTTCTTCGCCGGTCGCATCTACAAGATCGGCGGCGTAGATGAGGGAACTACGTCGATGGACTGGATGGCGCAGGAGCGTGAGCGGGGGATTACAATTACGTCCGCCGCAACGACCTGCGAGTGGAACGACCACTCGATCAACATCATCGACACTCCGGGACACGTGGACTTCACGGCGGAGGTCGAGCGAAGCCTGCGAATTCTCGACGGCGGCGTTGTGATATTCGACGCTGTTGCCGGGGTTCAGCCACAGTCCGAGACCGTCTGGCGACAGGCGGACAAGTACCACGTTCCGCGCATCTGCTTCATCAACAAGATGGACAGGGTGGGAGCCGACTTCCAGCGCACCATCGATTCCATCACGCAGCGGCTTCAGGGGAATCCCGTGGCGATCCAGCTGCCCATCGGCGCTGAGGACACTTTCCAGGGCATGATCGACCTGATCGAGGAGAAGGCCTACTACTATCAGACGGAAGGGCCGGAGCCGCCTGTTGAGGGTCCCATCCCGGCCGACATGATCGACAGCGTCCGAGACTACCGTGAACGATTAATCGAGAAGGTAGCCGACACGGACGATGCGCTGCTCATCAAGTACCTTGAAGGTGAAGAGATCACTGCTGATGAGATCAGGGCTGCGCTGCGCCGGGCGACCGTGAACAACGCGATAATGCCCGTACTTTGTGGCAGCGCGCTCCGGCATCGGGGCGTTCATCCGCTGCTCGACGCAATTGTCGACTACCTGCCTTCCCCGGTGGACGTACCGCCTGCCACGGCCAACAGTTACGGGACCGGCGAAGAGGTAATGCGGCACCCAGGCCAAGGAGATCCCTTCTCCGCATTGGTATTCAAGGTAGTTGCCGACCCCTTCATCGGCAGGCTCGTATACTTCCGCGTGTATTCCGGAAGCGTGGAATCGGGTGGGGCGGTATTCAACTCGACTTCAGGACGCAACGAACGAGTTGGCCGTCTCGTCATGATGCACGCAGACCGCAGGGAAGAGGTGCCGGAGGTCCACTCCGGGCAGATCGCGGCGGCAGTCGGACTTAAGAACGCGACCACAGGCGATACCATCAGCGATGGAGGCTCGCCGGTCGTCTTGGAAACGATTACGTTCCCTGATCCGGTGATGTCCATCGCCGTCGAGCCCAAGACAAGGGCCGACCAGGACAAGCTCGCCGATGCGCTCAACAAGCTCGCCGGTGAGGACCCGACGCTCAAGGTCTCGTACAATGACGAGCTCGGCCAGACCATCATGTCGGGCATGGGTGAGCTGCACCTCGAGATCATCGTCGACCGCATACGCCGCGAGTACAAGGTTGAGGGCAACATCGGCAAGCCGCGCGTGGCGTATCGCGAGACAGTAAGGAAAAGCGCAGAGGCCGAGGGCCGGCTCGTTCGTCAGACGGGCGGACACGGCCAGTTCGCCCACGTCGTGCTGGAGGTTGAGCCTCTTGGTCGCGGCGAGGGCTTTGTATTTGAAGATAAGGTTCGCGGCGGCAACGTTCCCCGCGAGTTCATACCCGCAGTATCCAAGGGAATTCAGGATGCCCTCGGCGCAGGCTCGCTGACGGGATTCCCGGTCGTCGACATCAAGGCGACCCTTCTCGACGGCACCGCGCACGAGGTCGACTCGTCGGAGATAGCCTTCCGGGTGGCCGGATCAATGGCTGCGAAGGCCGCGATTGCGAAGGCAAGGCCGGTACTGCTCGAGCCCGTAATGACGCTTGAGGTTGTGACCCCGGGCGAGTTCCTTGGCGACATCCTCGCCGACCTGGGCCGCCGCAGGGCGGACATCAAGGGCATCGAGGGGCAGGGCGACATCCAAGTGGTGCGCACCAACGTGCCGCTCGGCGAGATGTTCGGCTATGCCAACACGATGCGGTCGCTGACGCAGGGCCGCGCGGCGCATTCGATGGAATTCGGCAGCTACCAGCAAGCCCCCGAAGGAGTGGAAACGCAATAGCGCAGACCTGCACAGGGCCGCAAAGGCGCAGGTCGGACTAGGTGATCAATGACGACAGCGACGAGCCAGAAGATCAGAATCATACTCAGGGCGTTCGACCATCGAATCCTCGATCAGTCGGCCACGCACATCGTGGAGGCCGCGGAGCGGACGGGAGCGCAGGTCGCGGGGCCTGTACCCCTTCCGACCAGCATCAAGCGGTTCTGCGTGATCCGGTCGCCACACGTATTTAAGAATTCGCGCGAGCACTTCGAGATCCGAACGCACAACCGCCTGATCGATATCTTGGAACCGACCTCCAAGACGGTGGACTCGCTCACCAGACTCAACGTTCCCGCGGGAGTGGACATCTCCATCAAGGTATAGAGTAAACGCGCGGCGCATTCCTTAGGATGCCCCGGCGCAACGGACGACGAAACACATGAGCATTCAAGCACTACTGGGAAAGAAGATTGGGACTACGCAGGTGTTCCGTGAGGACACCGGCGAGGCCGTATGCGTGACCGCAATCGAGGCGGGCCCGTGCACGGTGACCCAGATCAAATCGTCCGACACGGACGGCTACGAGGCCGTTCAGATCGGCTTTGAAGAGGTCAAGCGACGGAATAAGCCTGAGCGAGGCCACCTGGGCAAGTCCGGCGAAAAGCTGTTCCGCCATCTGCGAGAGGTTGGATCCTCCGACCTTGACGGCGTGGAAGTCGGCCAGGAGTTCGACGTGGGGCTGTTCGAGGAAGGCGAGTCGATCAACGTGACCGGCGTTACCAAGGGAAGAGGATTCGCCGGCACTGTAAAGCGACATGGCTTCAAGGGCGGCCCGAAGACGCACGGTCAGTCCGACAGGCATCGCGCTCCCGGCTCCATCGGCGCGGGCTCCACGCCCGGGAAGGTGTTGAAGGGCCAGCGCATGGCGGGTCGCATGGGCGGCGACACGGTAACGACGAAGAACCTCGAGGTTATGAAGTCCGATCCCGACAGCCGGATTGTCCTGGTCAAGGGCTCCGTTCCCGGAGCCAGAAACACGCTGCTGGTACTTACCAAGCGAAGCTGAGCAGAGAACCATCGTGAATATTGAAGTAAGAAATATCAAGGGCGAGTCGACCGAAGAGGTCGAAATTCAGGACGAAGTCTTCGGCGTGCCGATGAACTCGTCGCTTGTGCACCAGGTCATCGTGGGCCAGCTCGCGAACAAGCGCCAGGGAACCGCCAAGGTCAAGACGCGCAGCGAGGTCTCCGGTGGAGGCAGAAAGCCTTGGCCTCAGAAGCACACCGGACGTTCGCGACAGGGTTCGATCCGCTCTCCGCTGTGGAAAGGTGGAGGAGTGACATTCGGGCCTTCCCCGCGGAGCTACCGCCAGCGGACGCCGAAGAAGATGCGACAGGCGGCGATTCGCATGACGCTGTCGGACAAGGCGCGAGCAGGGAGCCTGATTGTCCTTGACTCTCTCGCGTTGGACAGCCCCAAGACGAAAGATTTCGTGGCGATGATGCAGGCCCTCGGCGTGGAACGGTCGATCCTCCTCGTAGGGGATGGAGCCGAACACGGCGTGCTTCGTGCGGGCCGTAACGTGCAGGGCGTGGACATGCTGCCCGCCGACCTGCTGAACGCGGTAGACGTGCTGAACCACCGGACTCTCATCATGACGCTGGACGCCGTGCGGAAGGCCGAGACCCTCTGGGGCTCCGCGTCCGTCGATGAGGTCGAGGCGGAAGCGGCCTAGATTAGGAACGTTTATATGCACCCGTTTCAAATATTGCGCAGACCGGTAATTACGGAAAAGAGCACCCTGCTGAGCGAGCAGGGCCGGTACGTGTTCGAGGTCGCCAAGAGCGCCAGCAAGCACGATATCAAGAAAGCAGTCGAGGAAGCGTTCGACGTCGACGTTGTAAGGGTCCGCACGATGGCCGTCAGGGGCAAGCGCAAGCGGTTCGGGCCGAGAATCACGACTCTCAGGTCGTGGAAGAAGGCCATCGTAACCCTCGCTCCGGGCGATACAATCACGCTATTTGAAGGAGTATAGATGCCACTCCGCAAACTCAACCCGACCAGTCCCGGGCAGCGGGGAACGATTCTTCAGACGTCGGATGACATTACGAGCACCCGACCGAAGAAGTCGCTCCTCAAGCCAATCAAGAAGCGCGCAGGACGAAACAACAAGGGCCGCATCACCGTACGCCATCGGGGCGGCGGCCATAAGCGGCGCCTTCGGGTTATCGACTTCAAGCGCAATAAGACCGACGTACCCGGCGAGGTGATGACGATCGAGTACGATCCGAATCGTTCCTCGCGTATCGCGTTGATCAAGTACGCCGACGGCGACTGGCGCTACATCCTTGCTCCGGTCGGCATGAATGTTGGCGATGCGATCGTATCCGGAGAGAGCGCGGAGATTCGTCCGGGCAACGCTCTGCCACTGCGCTCGATCCCGAACGGGACGCTGGTACACAACGTGGAGCTGAAGGTTGGCCGGGGCGCGCAGATCGTGCGCAGCGCCGGGGCGTCAGCCCAGGTCATGGCCAAGGAGGGCAGCTACGCACTCCTGAAGCTCCCGTCCGGCGAGATGCGACAGGTGCTGAGCGAGTGCATGGCGACCGTCGGACAGGTTGGCCTCGTCGATCACAAGAACGTGAAGCTCGGCAAGGCCGGTCGAAGCAGGCACCGGGGACGCCGTCCCCAGGTGCGCGGTGTCGTGATGTCGCCGGCAGACCACCCGCACGGTGGCGGTGAGGGCCGGTCCCCCATCGGGATGCCCTCTCCCAAGACCCCGTGGGGCAAGCCTACGTTGGGCTACCGAACGCGCCGCAACAAGTCTTCAAGCAAGTTCATCGTCAAGAGAAGGTACGAGAAGTAATAGGGCCGGGCGTTGATCGCCCGGTTGGAGAAAAGTTATGTCGAGGTCGACGAAAAAGGGACCGTACGTCCATCCCAAGCTGGCGAAGAAGGTCGAGGCGGCGCGCCGGAGCAATAGCAAGGTGCCCATCCGAACGTGGTCGAGGGCATCCACGATCATGCCGGACATGCTCGGCCTGACGATCGCCGTGCATGACGGGCGCCGGCATATCCCCGTTTTCGTAACGGAAAATATGGTCGGTCATAAGCTCGGCGAGTTTGCCCCGACGAGGACATTCAGGGGCCATAGCTCGTCGAAGTCGGAACGAACGACATCCGTGAGGTAAGTACCGTGGCCGCAAGCGCTACGACAACAAACACCGGTTACTCGGTCAAGAAGGTGAAGAGAATCCTGGACCTCGTGCGAGGCCGTCAGGTCGACGAAGCGCTGAACATTCTTGAGTTCACGCATTCGCCCATCGCGGCCCAGGTTGCCAAGCTGGTCAAGTCCGCCTCGGCAAACGCCGAGAACGACTCGCTAAGCGGCGACCCGTCCAACATGCGCATCGTCGAAGCGTACGCGAACATGGCCCCGAAGCTGCTTCGGTTCAAGGCCAGAGCAAGGGGACGCGGAACGAGGATGATCCGGAGAAGCAGCCACATAACCGTGGTTATCGACGAGGAGGACAACGTCTAGCGTGGGAAATAAGACACACCCAATCGGGTTCCGCCTCGGAATCGTGAAAGACTGGCAGACCAGATGGTTTGCCGCAAAGCAGAAGGAATATCGCGCTCTCGTCAAGGAGGACGTGGCCATCCGCAATATCGTGATGGAAGGAAACGCCGACGCGGGCATTTCCCGTGTCGAGATCGAGCGAGGAACGAACGAGCTCGTCGTCACGGCGCACACGGCCCGACCGGGCATCGTCATCGGTCGCGGAGGCGCGAAGGTCGATGAGATGCGCAAGGAGCTCGAGCAGCTGACCAACGGCCGGGTCCGCCTGAACGTTCAGGAGATCCGGCAGCCTGAGCTCGACGCATTCCTCGTGGCGCGAAATATTGCCGATCAGTTGGAGCGGCGCATCGCTTTCCGTCGAGCAATACGCCAGGCCATGAATAGGACGGTTCAGGCCGGGGCACAGGGAATCAAGGTTATCGCCTCCGGCAGGCTCGCGGGCGCGGACATCGCGCGAGCGGAGAAGGCCATGGAGGGGAGAGTGCCTCTCCACACGCTTCGAGCCGATATCGATTTCGATATAGCAGAGGCCGCTACGGACTTTGGCCGTATCGGCGTCAAGGTATGGATATTCAAGGGAGAGATTCTCCCGAAGCCGAAACCACAGGTGGTCGACATCGAAGAAATGTCACCCATTCAAGTAACAGTGCGGGCGGACCAGGAATTGCGTCCTGAGCCCGAAGCACAGGCCTCTGAAGAGGCCGTGACCACAGAGGAAACGACCGATGCTCCAGCCGAAGAGAGTTAAATATCGAAACAAGCAGCGGGGCCGGATGAACGGAATCTCCGTTCAGGGGAGCCGCCTGAATTACGGCGATGTCGGCCTGAAGGCGACTGAACCGTCGTGGGTGACCTCTCGACAGATCGAGGCCGCCCGTCGCGTGCTCACCCGCTACACCCGGCGCGGTGGAAAGCTGTGGATCCGCATATTCCCCGACAAGTCCGTCACGGCTCGAGCCGCCGAGACTCGCATGGGAAGCGGCAAGGGCGTCGTCGACCACTGGGTGGCCGTCGTCAAGCCGGGACGAATGATATTCGAGATGGCCGGTGTGCCCGAAGCAGAGGCGAAGGTAGCCATGAAACTGGCGGCCGCCAAGCTCCCGTTGGGTACGCGAGTTGTCGTATCGAGCGAGACTGGCCAGTAGAACGAAGACCGCAACACAGGCGGCAGGTAGAGGAAAGAAAATGGCGGAAATGGACGATTTGAGAGGCCTCAGCGACCCGGACTTGACCGAGGAGCTGGAGAATTCGCAGCGGGCGCTTATGAATCTTCGATTCAGGTCTGCGACGATGCAGCTCTCCGACGTACACGCTATTCGCAAGGCGCGGAGACGCATCGCGCGCATCAACACGATCATGAGGGAAAGGGAACTGGCTCTGGCCACGCAATGAGCTATCTACGACGCAAAACTAGGGTCGGCAGAGTAATCGGCGACAAGATGGACAAGACGTGCATCGTCGAGGTGGAGTGGCGCAGCTTCCACCGAGTGTACAAGAAGTCAATCCGCCGCCGGTCGCGCTTCAAGGCCCACGACGAGAACAATACGGCCCAGATCGGCGACCTCGTAACGATCGTCGAGAGCCGTCCCATGTCCAAGACCAAGCGCTGGCGGCTCGTCGATGTCGTCGAACGTCCGGAGATGGCTGAGCTGCCTCCTGAAGACGCCATGCCGACCGGTGAGATCGAAATCACCATTCCTGAGCCGGTCGTTGAAGAGACCGTCTCGCAGGAAGAAGAGCCGCAGGCTCCGGTAGAAGCCTCTGATGAGTCCCAAGATGAAACCGAAGGGGACGTCGCAGAGGAGCCCTCCGTTGCGGAAGGGGAGGACTCCGATACAACCGAAGAGTCCGAGCCTGAGGACGCAGCAGAAGAGACGGAGGAGAGCGCAGCCGAAGAGGAAGCTCCCGCCGAGGATGCGTCCGAACCTGAGGATGCTGTAGAGGAAGCGCCTGAGAGCGCTGTCGTAGAGGAGGCTCCCGCCGATGAGGCCTCCCAGCCTGAGGATGCCGTAGAGGAAGCGCCTGAGAGCGCAGCTGAAGAGGAAACTCCTGCCGAAGAGTCGTCCGAGTCTGAGGACGTGATGGAAGAAGCTGCCGAGAGTGCCGACGACGAGGAAGCCCCTGTTGCTGAGGACGATTCAACGAGCGACGATAAGGCCGACGAGGAGAAGCCGCAGCAATGATTCAGATATATTCCAGGGTCAAGATTGCGGACAACTCCGGCGCCAAGACCATAAGCTGCATAGGAGTGCCGGGTGGCAGCGGACGCAAGTACGCCGGACTGGGGGACGTGATAGTCGCGTCCGTCAAGGAGGCGGTGCCGGCCTCCGCCGTTCGAGAGGGTGAAGTAGTCCGCGCGGTAATCGTCCGGCTCGCCAAGCCCACTCGTCGCCCCGACGGCTCACATATCCGATTCGACGAGAACGCCGCGGTCATCATCGGCGAGAACCAGATGCCGCGCGGAACGCGCATATTCGGCCCCGTTGCCCGCGAGCTTCGGGAGCAGAATTTCATGCGTATCGTATCCCTCGCCCCGGAGGTGCTCTAACATGAAGCTGCGTGTTGACGATATGGTCCTGATTACCCGGGGGAGAGACCGAGGCAAGACGGGCCAGATACAGCGGGTACTTGCAGACCAGAATAGGGTGCTCGTTGAAGGCATAAACGTCGTTCAGCGACACACGAAAGCTACGGGCAACATTCGGCAGGCCGGAATTGTGCAGAAGGAACTTCCGGTGCCAATCTCCAATGTGCGCCTCATCTGTCCTCACACCAATAAGCCCACGCGAGTCGGGTACACCATACTGGCGGACGGCGCCAAGGCGCGAGTCTCCAAAGTGTCCAAGGAAGTAATCGAGTGACGACCAAGAAGAGCGGTTCCCAAGGCAAAGGCGGATCGGGACGCGGACGCAAGCAGTCCAAGAAGACGGAGCAGGCACCGGAGCCGGCGGCCCCGGCAACTCCTCCGAGACTTCTCGTTACCTTCCGTGACGAGATCGGTCCGCAGCTGTTCAAAGAGTTCGAGTACACGAGCAACATGCAGGTGCCCCGCCTTGAGAAGATCGTTGTCAACATCGGCATAGGCGCTGAGGCTATAGCAAACCGGAACGCCATCGAGAATGCCACCCGCGACCTCGTAGCCATCACCGGCCAGCAACCAGTCACGACCATCGCCCGAAAGTCCATTGCCGGCTTCAAGATCCGTGAGGGCATGCCGATGGGCCTGAAGGTCACCCTGCGCGGACGGCGCATGTACGAGTTCTTCGACCGATTCGTAAGCTCGTCGCTGCCCCGTATCCGCGACTTTCGCGGACTCTCGCGAAACGCGTTCGATGGACGCGGCAACTACGCCGTCGGCATCCGGGAGCAGGTGATCTTCCCTGAGATCGACTACAACTCCATCGACCGACTGCGGGGACTGCAGGTGGTTATCACCACGACCGCCACATCCGACCGCGAAGGATTCCGGCTGCTTGAGCTGCTTGGAATGCCCTTCGCACGGATCGAGTCGGACACGATGGCCGCCTAGGACAAAGGGAAGAAGAACGGAGAGAAGGAATGCCGGTCACCGATCCAATAGCAGATATGCTCACACGAATCCGCAACGCCATCATGGTGCGCCACGATTCGGTATCAATACCCCTATCCAACATGAAGAGGAGCATCGCGCAGATCCTCAAGGATGAGGGCTTCATCGAAGACTTCGAGGTGAACTCCGGCGTATCGACGCAGGGAGAGATCAAGGTCTTTTTGCACTACCGCGAGAAGGACGAGCCGGCCATCTCCGGCCTGAAGCGCGTCAGCCGGCCGGGTCTGCGGGTGTATGTCCAAAAGGGCGAGATCCCTCGCTACTATGGCGGTCTGGGAGTGTCGATTCTCTCGACCTCCAAGGGCGTCATGACCGGGAAGGGCGCATGGCGCGAGGGTGTCGGCGGAGAGCTTCTGTGCTACGTCTGGTAGCGCGACTGCAGGTCTGACAGGGAGCATCACAATGTCGAGAATAGGAAAACAGCCAGTCCCGGTGCCGTCCGGCGTGGACGTCAACATTAATGGGCAGGTCGTCACGGTAAAGGGGGCGAAGGGCACCCTTACCGATACCTTTCACCAGGACATGGCCATCAAGTCCGACAACGGCACGATCGTCGTTGAGCGACCCTCGGACGCAGGTGAACACAAGGCGCTGCACGGCCTCACCCGCAATCTGATCGCGAACATGGTCACAGGCGTCAGCGAGGGATACTCCCGGTCGCTGGAACTGGTCGGCGTCGGCTATCGCGTCCAGCAGAGTGGCAAGGGCATCAAGCTCAGCGTCATGCTCAGTCACGAGGTGGACTATCAGCCGATGGACGGGATCACCATCGCCGTCGAAGGCAATAACTTCATTCACGTAAGCGGCATCAGCAAACAGGCGGTCGGACAGACCGCGGCCGAAATCAGGAAGGTCCGCCCCCCGAGCGTCTACACAGGGAAGGGCATTCGATATCGTGGCGAGCAGGTCCGGCTAAAGCCGGGCAAGAGCGCCAGAAGGGTCATATAAGGATTATGGGACGCCCAACTGCATACTCGCGTCGCATAGCACGTCACAGCCGCGTTCGCAGGAACGTGAGCGGGACGGCGGAGCGACCGCGATTGGCAATTTTTCGCAGTCTAAACCACATCTACGCCCAGATCATCGACGACGTAGAAGGTGTCACCATGGCGGCAGCCGGGAGCACCGAGTCTGATGTTCGGGCGGAGGCCAATGGCAAGGCAAAGGCCGACGTTTCGGCCCTGGTCGGCACGCTCGTAGCAAAGCGAGCCGCAGACAAGGGCGTCGAATCGGTCGTCTTCGACCGTGGCGGCTACAAGTATCACGGGCGGGTAAAGGCGCTGGCGGATGCGGCGCGCAAGGGAGGTCTTTCTTTCTAGCATGGTAAACAGGGGTCGGCGTTCCGACAGATTTGAAGAAGAAGACTCGGACGGCATCCAGAGCCGAACGGTCAACATATCTCGCGTTTCCAAGACCGTCAAAGGCGGTCGAAACCTCAGTTTCAGCGCCGTGGTCGTCGTTGGAGACGGCAATGGCAGCGTGGGCATCGGACAGGGCAAGGCCGGCGCCGTGCCGGATGCCATCCGAAAAGGGGAGACGAGGGCCCGAAGCAATATGGTGCAGGTGCCCCTTAACGGCAGCACGATCCCGCACGACATCATCTCCCGCTTCGGCGCGTCAGAGGTAATGATGCGACCTGCCAGGGCAGGCACGGGCGTCATCGCAGGCGGAGCCGTCCGCGCAGTCGTGGAACTGGCGGGCGTCAAGGATATCGTTACCAAGTCCCGAAGGAGCACCAACCCGATAAACACGGTGAAGGCGGCGTTCCAGGGGCTTCAGATGCTCAAGGACCCGCAGGCCGAGATGGTGAAGCGCCAGCAGTTGGTTGAGGCGCCTCCCCAGCCGAGAAGGCGTGAGCGGCAGCGCCGCCGACCGCCCCGGCTCGAACCTCGACCAAGAACTCCGGAAGCCTAGAAGAGAGTGGGAAAGACCCTCTTCGCAATAATCTCTACGCAATAGAAGACCATGCCAAAAGTTGCAATAACCTGGAAGAAGAGCGACATCGGGTACCCGAAGGAACAGGGCCGCACTATCGCGGCGCTTGGGCTCCGTCGGCTGAACCGCACCGTCGAGCACGAGGACACCCCCGCCATTCGGGGAATGATCTTCAAGGTGCGCCATCTCGTTGAAGTGAAGGAGATTGAGTAGCGAGTACCATTCAGTACTTGGTACTTGGTAAGACATAGCATTATGGAACAGTACGAGCTACGCCCGCCGAAGGGCGCAAAGAAGAGCCGCAGACGCAAAGGACGCGGCGACGGCAGCGGTCGGGGCACCTATTCCGGTCGTGGCCTCAAGGGACAAAACTCCCGCAGTGGTGGAGGCGTACGCCCCGGTTTCGAAGGAGGCCAGCAGCGCCTCATCAAGGGCATGCCGATGCTCCGCGGCTTCACCAACATATTCCGTACGGAATACAGCGTCGTCAACGTGGACACGCTCGCCGGACTTGCCGGCAGCGACGAGATCACCCCGGAGAGCCTTGTCGAGGCGGGTGTCATCAAGAACTTGAAGAATCCGGTCAAGGTACTTGGCGATGGCGATCTCGCCGTCGCGGTTAACGTCGCGGCACACCGGTTTTCTCGCTCCGCAAGGGAGAAGATCGAGGCCGCCGGCGGTAGCGTTCGGGAGGTAACGTAGTGCGCCAGTCCCAGGCGGGCAGAGCGACCCAGGACGTCGGTCGGCCACAGCTAATGCAGGCCATGATCGAGGCCATGCGCATTCCCGATCTTCGGGCGAAGATCTTCTTTACGCTGGCAATGCTCGTCGTGTTCCGGTTCGTGGCCCATGTGCCCATCCCTGGCGTCGACGTGCAGGCACTGTCCCAGGCATTCGAGCAGAATGCGCTGCTCCCGTTCCTCGACCTGTTCAGCGGAGGCGCCCTCTCGAACCTGAGCGTCGCCGCTCTCGGCGTCTACCCCTACATCACGTCCTCGATCGTGATGCAGATACTCACGCCCGTCGTCCCGCAGCTCAAGGCGCTCTCCCAAGAGGGCGAGTTCGGACGGCAGCGCATCAACCAGTACACGCACTACCTGGCAGTGCCGATCGCGATCTTCCAGGGCTTCGGCCAGTTGAGCCTGCTTCAGCAGTCCGGCGTGCTGCCGCAAGTGAGTCTGGGGCTGAACATCACGACCCTTGCCATGATCTCATCCATGGTCGCAGGCACCATGTTCCTCGTCTGGCTCGGCGAACTGATTACCGAGAAGGGTCTCGGCAATGGCGTGTCGCTGATAATCTTCGGAGGAATCGTCGCCCAGTTCCCACAGCAGATCGGCCAGGGCTTCCTCGAAAGCGACGAGGGTGCCGGTCTCCTCATGCTGGTAATCCTTGGATTCGCCACGATATACACCATCGTCCTGTTCAACGAGGCCCAGCGCCGGATTCCCGTTCAGTACGGACGAAGCGTCTTCCGCGGTGGGCGGATGCAGCGGCAGAGCGGCTCGACCTTCCTGCCCCTCCGTGTGAACTCGGCGGGCATGATCCCGCTCATATTCTCGTTCTCGATTATCATCCTGCCCGTAACGGTGGCGAGCTATTTCCGCGACCCGCTCAGCACCAGCATCATCGTCCGGGGCCTTCAGTCCTTCGCCGATGCGATGGACCCCACCCGTATCCCGTACTGGGTCGCGGTGTTCTTCCTCACTCTTGGATTCACGTTCTTCTATACGCTGGTCATCTTCCAGCAGCAGAACTTGGCCGAGAACCTGCAGAAGAATGGCGGGTTCATCCCCGGCATCAGGCCGGGCCAGCCCACGCAGGAGTACCTAAACCGCGTGATCATACGCATCACGTGGGGCGGCGCCCTGTTCCTGGCAACCGTCGCGGTTCTTCCATTCGTATTCCAGATAATCACCGACGTCCGCGCCCTCACCCTGAGCAGCACGAGTCTGCTCATCATGGTCGGCGTGGCGCTCGATACCATGCGCCAGCTCGAAGCACAGCTTCTCATGCGCAACTACGAAGGATTCTTGAGATAGGGAGGAGAGACGGACGACGTACTGCGCAGGAGAGACGCGCTCGACGAATCGATCGGCCCGGTACGCGCGACGTTTGAAAGTGAGACTTTGAAGGTCGTACTGCTGGGTCCGCCCGGGGCCGGAAAGGGAACGCAAGCAGCGCAGATCGCAAGACATCTTGAGGTGCCGTCTGCAGCATCCGGTGACCTGTTCAGAGACCACCAGAAGCGCGACACGGAGTTGGGACGGCTGGCGAGGTCGTACATGGACCGCGGCGTCCTGGTCCCCGACGAGGTGACGATAGCTATGGTCACTGAGTGGATCAAGACGGAGGCCGGAGACGGAGGATTCCTGCTTGACGGGTTCCCCCGAACGCTGGCTCAGGCCGAGGCTCTCGATGAAGGGCTCGCGAACACTGAAGGTCTCGACCGCGTCCTGTACATACGAGTATCCACCGACGAGCTCGTGCGCCGGCTAACCGGACGACTCGTCTGCCGTGGCTGCGGAGTGACCTTTCACAAGGTCTTCAATCCGCCTCCCACGGACGGGGCCTGTGGTGAGTGCGAAGGCGAACTGTATCAGAGAGAGGATGACAGACCGGAAGCGGTGGGCAAGCGCCTGGAAGTGTATTTCTCGCAAACTGCCCCGCTGATCGACTATTACCGGGAAGCGGGCATTCTGCGAGAGGTTGACGGTGAGCAGTCCATCGAAGAAGTCGGAGCAGAGTTGATTGAGAAAACAAACGGGGCGGCCTAGGTCCCCCGTCTTTCGTACGGAGACCTCAGTCCTCCGTGCTATCATAGATAGGTTGTTTGGTTCGTAAGTCGAGAAGAGGAGCAGTCATCAAACAGACGACGACAGTGGGAATGCCGCGAATGGACGGCATCACGATAAAGTCCAATCGAGAATTGGACCTGATGCGTGAGGCCGGTCACGTTGCGTCCCTTACGAAGGCGGTCTTGAAGGACGCCATTCGACCGGGCGTCAGTTCCCGGGAATTGGACGCCCTCGCCGAGCGAGAGATTCGTTCACTTGGGGCCATCCCTTCGTTCAAGGGGCTCTATGGATTCCCCGCGACGATCTGCGCGTCATTCAACGAAGAAATCGTACACGGAATTCCGTCAAAACGGAGGCTGGAAGAAGGCGAGATCATAAGCATAGACCTTGGAGCGGTCGTGGGTGGTTTCCACAGTGACACTGCCTTCACGGTCGGCGTCGGCGAAATAGACGAGGAATCGCAGCGGTTGATCGACGCCACTGAAGAATCGCTCCGCATGGCTGTCGAACAGACGAGGGATGGAGGCCGAATCGGCGATATCGGCGCCGCGGTGCAGACGTATGCCGAGGGTCTCGGCTACGGGGTCGTACGACAATACGTCGGTCACGGCATCGGGCGGTCGCTTCATGAGGACCCGAGCGTGCCGAATTACGGTACGCCCGGTCACGGCGCACAGCTGCGAGTGGGAATGACGGTCGCTATCGAGCCGATGCTTAACATGGGAACTTGGGATACGAGAGTCTTGGACGACGGATGGACCGTTGTGACCGCCGATGGCAGTCGCTCGGCCCATTTCGAAGATACCGTGGCAGTAACGGAGAGCGGACCCGAAGTCCTGACAGCATAGAGGGTATATGCCGAAGAAAAGCCAGAGTGGAGGGAAGAAGGAAGCGATTGCGGTAGAAGGCCGCGTCACTGAGTCGCTCCGCAACGCGACGTTCCGCGTCGAGCTTGCGAATGGGCACGAGGTGCTGGCCTACCTGTCCGGCAAGATCAAGATGAACTACATCCGCGTCCTGCCGGGTGACCGCGTGCTGGTGGAGCTCTCACCCTACGACTTGGGGAGGGGACGAATCACCTACCGCTTCGCCAATTGAACCCTGAACGGCGAGAAGTGCCGCACTGTTCGCGGCAGCTGCGCCCGTCGCCTTAAGGACAGGGTGTCCGGGCATCGTGACGCGCGGGTCGAGGAAAGGCAATCATGAAAGTATCGACATCAGTCAAGAAAAGATGCGCCAACTGCCGGGTCATCCGGCGGCGCGGCAGGGTGATGATCATTTGCAGCAACCTGCGCCATAAACAGCGGCAGGGCTAGGTTAGGAGACGATCATGGCAATAGTATCCGGAGTGAATATTCCCGACAACAAGCGCGTCGAGATTTCCCTCACGCGAATCTACGGCATCGGACGATGGCAGGCGAAGGATGTCGTCGCCAAGGCTGGCATCGAGGGGAACCCCCGAGTCGCCGACCTGACCGAGGCCGAGCTTACACGAATACGTGAGATCGTAGACCGGGAAAAGCTCGTGGAAGGCGACCTTCGCCGAGAGGTCACAAGCAACATACGCCGCCTGATCGACATTGGTACGTATCGAGGCAACCGCCACCGGCGAGGACTTCCCGTCCGAGGCCAGCGGACCCATACGAATGCGCGCTCCAAGCGCGGTCGTCGCGTGCCGGTGGCCGGTAAGCGACAGGTGGCCAAGAAATAATAGTCCAACCGACCATTCAACTACTCAAAGAGGAGAACCATGCCAAGGGCGCCGAGAACACGAAGAAGGGAACGAAAGTCCGTACCCGTGGGTCGAGCCTACATCCAATCGACCTATAACAACACCATCATCACCCTCACCGATCCGCAGGGCAACGTGATTGCCTGGAGCAGCGCAGGGTCCCTGGGGATCTTCCGCGGCTCCCGGAAGTCCACGGCGTTCGCCGCTCAAAGGGCGGGTGAGGATGTGGCCCGAAAGGGCACGGAGCATGGACTGCGACAGGTCGAGGCCTTTATTCGAGGCCCCGGCGCCGGTCGTGAAGCCGCCGTTCGCGCGCTGAACGCCGCAGGCATCCTCGTAACGAGCATTCGAGACGTTACCCCCATACCCCATAACGGGTGCAGGCCCCGCAAGCGTAGGCGAGTCTAGGTACTGCCTCAGGGTCCTGAATAGCAAGGAGAAACGGACAGACACACATGGCACGAAAAACCGATGCAGTATGCCGCCAATGCCGTCGCATTGGGGAAAAGCTCTTCCTCAAGGGTGACCGCTGCTACTCCCCAAAGTGCGGAGTAGAGCGTCGTCGTCGCCCGCCGGGAGACCAAGGGACTCGCCGTCCGAGAAGACCCACCGAGTGGGCCCTCCAACTGCGCGAGAAGCAGAAGGCGCGATTCACCTATGGAGTCCTTGAGCGACAGTTCAAGAGATACTTCTCCGACGCCCGGGAAAGTCAGGGCGTGACCGGCGACATGCTGCTACAGCTCCTGGAATCGCGGCTCGACAATGTCGTCTATCGCCTGTCGTTCGTCGATTCGCGACCACAGGCCAGGCAAATAGTCAATCACGGCCATTTCAATGTCAACGGACGCAAGGTCAGCATTCCGTCCTACAGGGTCCGACCGGGCGACGTTGTGACTTGGCGCCGGGTTACCGACGACACGGTGCCCGGATTCGTTGAGGCCCTGACCGACGGTCTTCCGAAGCGCCCCGTCCCTTCCTGGCTCAAGCTTGAACCCGGCACGCTCACGGGCGAAATGCTCTCCATGCCTGAGCCGACGGAAATCGACACTGGGATAGACGCGAGGCTCATCGTGGAGTTCTACTCCAGGTAGTCCCACTGAGGACGCCTGCCGGACCGAGAACCAACACTCGGTGACGATCGAGAGGAGTAACTGCGACATATGATAGACTTCCACACCTTTGCTGCGCCGGAAACGATGATCGAAGAGCCGGAGCCGGAACCCGTCCCGCTGATCACGGTCGATTTCGAGGACGAGCGATACGGCAAGTTCGTCATCGAACCGCTGCCGCAGGGCTACGGCATGACGCTCGGCAACCCCCTCCGACGAGTTCTCTACAGCTCGCTGAAGGGCGCCGCCGTCACGTCAGTCAAGATTGAAGGCGTCCTCCACGAGTACGCGACCATAGACCACGTCAAGGAGCAGGTGTCGGACATCCTGCTCAACATCAAGGGAGTACGACTGCGGTCGCAGGTAGACCGACCGGGCAAGCTCCGGCTGGAAGTGGCAGGGCAGGGCGAAGTATCCGCCGGCGACATTATGGCATCTTCCGACTTTGAGGTAGTGAACCCCGAGTGGCACATCGCCACGCTCGATTCCGATGAGGCAAAGCTGTCGATCGAGCTCAACGTCGAGCGCGGCATCGGCTACGCCGAGGCCTCCGAGGGCGACGGCGTGCCCATCGGCGTGTTGCCCGTCGACGCCATATTCACCCCCGTAAGGAAGGTGAACTACAGCGTCGAGGACACGCGAGTGGGACAGCGCACGAACCTCGAACGCCTCATTGTCGAGATATGGACGGACGGGTCGATCACTCCTCTGGAAGCTCTCCGCGACGCGGGAAACGTCCTCGTTGAGAAGTTCTTCCTGTTCGCCAACGCCCAGAAGGGCTCCCCCGACGGACAGCTCACCACCCCGGTCGTGCTAACGCTCACGCCTGAGCAGTACAACACTCCGGTCGAGAAGCTCGATCTCTCGTCACGGACGCTCAACTGCCTCAAGCGCGCGAGCATCGATAAGGTCGGCCAGGTTCTCGAGATGAACAAGTCGGAGCTGCTGCAGATAAGGAACTTCGGCGAGAAGTCGCTGAGTGAGCTATACGAAAGGCTCCGCACATACGACCTTCTGCCCCCGGAACTCGACCCCGATATTCAGGAGGCCCAGGCGCAGGAAGAAGCGGCCGAGGACGAGGAGTCCGAGACCGAGGACATGGAAAGCTAGGGAGATTCGAACGTGAGACACAAAGTTGCAGGACGCAAGCTCGGTCGCGATACGGCTCACCGCATGCTGATGCTGCGTGGCCTTGTCACCGACCTGCTGCGTCACGAGACCATACGAACGACCGAACCGAAGGCGAAAGAAGTAAAGCGCCTCGCCGAAAAGGTAATCACCCGCGCGAAGAAGGGCACCCTCCACCAGAGGCGCATGGCTGCCTCGTTCCTCACGGATGAGAAAGTGGTCGCCAAACTCTTCGACGAGATCGGCCCGCGCTTTGACGAGCGCCCCGGCGGGTACACCCGAATCATCAAGATCGGCCCGCGAAAGGGCGACGCATCCCCCATGGCGCAATTGGAACTGGTTGAGTAGAGGGCGGCAGGCAAATGGCGGTGCGTAGGAAGAACATTGAGATACGCACTCATCATCGAATATGACGGAACGCGCTACAGCGGGTTCCAGTATCAGAAGAACGCACGAACGGTACAGGAGGAAATTGAAAAGGCAATAGCCCGCTTCACCGGCGAGGCCGTGCGAATCAAGGCTGCCGGACGCACCGACGCCGGCGTCCATGCCACCGGGCAAGTGGTCGCCTTCGACTCGGATGCAGGCCATCCCGCCGAGGTCGTCGTCAGGGCGCTCAACAGCCACCTTCCGAACGACATTGCGGTGAAGGATGCGCGAGAAGTATCCGACACCTTCGATCCGAGAAGGTGCGCCACAGAGAGGAAGTACGTCTACACCATCGATTGCGGACAAACGCGGTCACCGATTCGAAGACGGACTACCTACCACCTGGGACGACCGGTCGATGCGGAGCGAATGACCCAGGCCGCCGGGATGCTCGAAGGAATACACGACTTCGCGCAGTTCTCAGGCCCGCTGGAACGGCCCGAAGCGAGCACCGTCAGGGAGATTTTCTCAATAGACATACGGGAAATCGAAGAGACCGTCCGAATCGAGGTGACCGGAAACGCCTTTCTCCCGCACCAGGTACGCCGAATGTCGGGAGCGCTGGTGGACATAGGACTGGGAAAGTTGACGGGAGAAGAGGTGGGACGACTATTGAACGGCCCCGTCGACGGGATCGCAGCCCGCGCGCTGCCGCCCCAGGGCCTCTGTCTCGTTAGCGTCAAATACGAACAGTCTGATAAGCTATCTGAAGGAAATTGACAATGGCAACGGCAACAAATCCGAACGCAACTCCCGAGTGGCACGTCGTCGATGCGGAGGGAAAGACCCTTGGACGCGTATGCTCGGAAATATCGACCCTACTCATGGGTAAGCACAAGCCGACGTATGTGCCCTACCTGCACAGCGGCGACTTCGTGGTCGTCGTGAACGCCGAGAAGATATCGGTCACCGGCCGGAAGTTGGAACAGAAAATGTACTACCGGTACAGCGGCTACCACGGCGGTCTCAGGGAACGGAACCTCGGATCGCTGTTGGAGAAGAAGCCGGGCGACGCGGTCACGCTTGCCGTGAAAGGAATGCTCCCCAAGAGCAGGCTCGGACGGCAGATGATCCGCCGCCTCAAGGTATACGCGGGTCCGGATCATCCCCACGAAGCTCAGGTCAGCGTCGGCAAGTAGGAAAGAACACAACGACATCTCCCCGCCAAGCAAGGGGAGAACCCTCACAGGAGGACAATACAGGTGGTATCGCAGCAATATTATTACGGGACGGGGCGTCGAAAGTCCTCCGTCGCGCGCGTCCGGCTCTACGTGGAGCGTGGACCGATCGTCGTCAACGGCAAGCCCATGGAGGAGACCTATCCATGGAAGTCGTGGCAGGACATCATAAACTCGCCGCTCGAGGCCACGGATACCTTCGGCCAGGTGCGAGTCGTCGCCAAGGTTTCCGGCGGCGGCGTCGTCAGCCAGTCCGGCGCGCTCAAGCATGGGATATCCCGCGCCCTGCTGGAGATGGACCCCTCACTGCGGTCGACTCTGAAGCGAGGTGGATTCCTCACCCGAGACGCTCGCGAGAAGGAGCGCAAGAAGTACGGTCTCCAGCGAGCCCGCAAGAAGGAGCAGTTCTCCAAGCGGTAGCTTCACATCAGCGGTTGGAGTAGAGCAAACAAAGAGGCCCGGGGCATTCGCCCCGGGCCTCTTGCTTTTGGCTTTTTCCATCCGTTCACCCCGCGCTTGTCGGAGGGCGAACGGATGGTGTGTTTCAATCTGTCGGTCTATTGCGTCCAGTACTCAGGATCGAGGAAGTGTACGCTCTTGTACTTCTGCGACCTGTTGCCAGGATTGCTGATGTTGTCGAGACCGTCCTCGAAGTAGTACGCGCCCAGGATACCTTTCGCCTCGAGGGCCACGTGGTTCTTCGGCACGTTGCGGAGGTTGTTGCGCTTCATCGTCATGCCGCGAACGATGCCCATGAAGGCCAGGTAGCCGATGTTGTACTTCTCCTCGGCGCTGATCCGCCAGAACTCCTTGCCCATCTCGACACGCTCAGGATGGAGCACCGGGCCGGTCTGGATGCCCGTCCGCCAGATGTCCTGCTTCCTCATGATGTTGCCGGTGATGTCAGCAGGGTAGTTGCCCACCGGGGCTTGGTTGCCGTAGGCGTCCGTGTACAGCGGATCGCCGCCCGTGGGGGCCATTCCCTGCTCACCGAACGATGCCCAGTAGTTGCCCATCGCGGCGCCGAGAGGACTGCCGCTCGTGCCTGCGAAGGCGCGGGTCCATTGGACGGTCCACTGGTTCATCGAGTAGAGCGAGATGTGGTGCTCGAACGGGAGCGTTGGGTTTTCTTGCCGGACTCCCCCGGAACCGCCTTCCTCGATGTCAACCTTGATTCCCAACTGGCCCCAGTGGTCCTGCAGGATCTCGATGTGAGGGAAGTAGGTGGAACTGGCTATGTAGTGCAGCGACAGCGGTCCGCTCCCGTCCTTGCGATCGAGGTATCCGTCGCCGTTCGCGTCCGAGTAACCCAGGTTCGCCATGATTGCCTTGGCGCCGTCGAGGTCGATGCTGGCGTCAAGGTCGGCGTACTCCTTGCCCGGGAAGTACGGCGTGCTCGCATGAGGGATCCACTGCTGCGGAGTGCCGATTCCGCTCGCCACAACTTCGTTCATCTCGTTCCGGTCGGTCGCTATCGAGAGCGCCTTGCGGAAGTCCTTCGTGCGGAGGAGCTGTCCCATTTCGGGGTCCTGCACGAACTCGTTCTGTACCGCTGTCGCCGAGTCGTTTCCTGCCGGCGAGCGGAAGATGTAGACGCTGTAGTCGCCCTTCTCCATGTTCGCCATGTAGAGGGGCAGCTCGCTGAGGATCATCGAACCGCCGTAGTAGTCGTTCTCGCCGTTCATGGCGCGGAAGACGGAGGCAGTCCTGTCCTCGGTGAGGATGAGAATCTGCTCGTCGATGTACGGCATCTGGTTGCCCTCAGGGTCTACACCCATGAAGTAGTGGTTCCGCACCGCTGCGCGTCCACCCTCACAGCACCGGGTCTGGATCAGCTCGGACATGGCCGGCGTGTAGATGTCGCCCTTGTAGATGAAGTTCGGATCGAACTCCGTCGGTATCGGTCCCGTCTGCCGCCAGTCACTTCCGGGACCGTTGCGGATGTTGTCGATCCGGTTCTGGAGGCCTCGGATGCTTTCCTGCTCGTACTGCGCCATCAGGGCGTCGATCTCGTCAGGGTTGTACTTTTGGTGGTAGCGCTTGTAGACGTGCGAGGGAGCGTAGTAGCAGCGCGGGCACCCTCGTGTCTTGGACGATCCCCACATGTGCCTGGAGCTTGCGAGGTCGTAGTACGGGTCGTCGAACTCAATGGTCCAGGTCACGTCGTCAACGACCGCGAAGCTCGCCGGGTTTCCGGTAATCTGCGACTTCAACTCGGCCGGCAGGTTCGGGTTGAGCTCAGTGTTGTACATCAGGTCTTCCATTGCAAACCTGACGTCCTCGATGGTCATCGGGTAGCCGTCCGACCATCGAGCGCCCCGACGGTTCGTGAAGGTGTACTTCCTGCCGTCATCGCTCACTTCCCAGCCCTTGATGAGCCGAGGCTCGCTGGTGCCCGTCGGGTCGCCATTAACCAGGCTGGTAACCGCCAGGTGGTCCAGCGTCTTGACGTGGTGGGTCGTTATCCTCATGTTTCCGCCGTATACGCCAATCTCGTCATACGGCGCGATGACCCAGATGTCCTCGTGCACGGGCAGACGCTCTTCCACAGGAAGAATTTGTCCCGACCTGACCAACGCCGCCGACTGCGGGGACTCACTGAATTTCGTGGGAATCGGACCGTCCCACTGATGAGACGGATAGCCGCCCGGCTCCAGCTTCGGCGCCATGTACTCGAAGCTAGCCATCGCGTCGGCTGGGTCCTCGCCCTCACGCCCCGGAGCCGTAGCGACAACAGCACCGACTCCCGCACTCACCGGCGCGTCAGGCTGGTCTGCCGACCTGGCAGGTGCGGCAGGAGCCGGCTGCTGCTGCGCCTGCGGCGCCATAGTTTCGTATTCCTGGGCAGGGGCAGGATCTGCAGCAGGAGCCGCGGGAGCAGCCCTTGCTGCCGGTATGGGCTGTGCCGGCTCTTCCGACGACTCGCACGCGAGGGCCCCAACCATGGTGACGATAACCACCAGGGCCGCAAACCCTCCCATATTCAAGAGTGTTCGTCGCATAGTCATTCTCCTCTCAGAATTGAGAATCTCATTTCCGCACTTTGTTGCCGGTTCGAATTGCGTTCCCTCACTTTTAGCATTTATAGGAAGATAAGTCAATCAACGTTCCAGTATACGCCCCCCTCTGTCTCAGCACTTGTCACGACCGCGAAAGCCTCCCTGATCCTACTGCCTCGGTCATTTCGCCGAAGAGCCCCACGGCATTCCGGCGGAGGCCGGATCCCACTTTCCATTCCCGCTAGGAATCCCATATCGTCTCAAGCCTGCAGGGATCATCATGCCTTAACATCCACGTCGTAAGTGTTCAGAGTTGTTGAGGCGAACACTCCACCCCTGTGGATACCCGCTTTGGCGGGTATGACGGTGGCTGTGTATGCGTCGAGGGATCTCACGAAGTCTGAACAGTTACTCCACGTCGTGCCCCTAATGAGGGGGAGAGATGATAAGGGTAGGCATTTGGCGTTTCTTACCTGCGAGTCACAGTTGAGGTCATGTCATTCCGAACGCAGCGAAGTGGAGAGAGGAATCTCAAATACACGTTCTCCGAGCCAAACTCCGCAGCCGGAAACATATCATGATGATGGCCAACATTTTAGATTCTTCGCTCTGCTCGGAATGACAGAGTTGCGTCGGATGGATCATGGCTGTAATCACATTTTGCCTACCTCTGTCAGAGGGCAGGGAGGAAGTATCCGCCAACCAACACGCCCTCTTCCGCACCTTGCAAAGCTCGGAGCGCTGGAGGACAATTGCCCTTCAACATGCCCGAACAAATTCGATGAGGTACACCCATGCCGCCGATCAAGTCCGGAATCTTCATCATGCCCTTTCACGACCCTGCCAAGCCTCTGGCACAGTGCTACGACGAGGACCTGGAACTGGCCATCCGCGCGGACGAACTGGGTTTCGATGAGTTCTGGATCGGTGAGCACCACACGATGGCGTACGAGAACATCACGATGCCGGAGCTCTTCATCGCGGCCGCCATGCCGCAGACGAAGAACATCCACATGGGCCCGGCCCCCGTGTGTCTCCAGCAGCACCACCCGCTTCTAGTGGCGAGCAGGCTTGCCATGCTCGACAACCTGTGCAGGGGCCGGCTCGATCTCTGCTTCGGCCCCGGCAGCGTCTCCACCGACTTGGAGATCCTGGGTATTGAACCAAAGGACTCATCGCGAATGGTCGCCGAGTCGATGGACATGATCCTCAACCTGTGGTCGTCCGATGGCCCCATCGATCTGAAAGGTGAGTTTTGGAACATCGGGATGCAGGAGCACATCGACCTCGAAGTCGGACTCGGCATCGTCCACAAGCCCTATCAACAGCCACACCCTCCCATCTCCATGCCCATAACCTCATGGAACTCAGGCACAGCCAAGGCTGCCGGACAGCGGGGATTCCAACCCTTCGCACACAGCCTCATCACGACAAACGTCGTCGCCAACATTTGGGAGACGTACGAGACCGCATCGTATGAGGCGGGGCACGTGCCCGATCGGTCCGACTTCAAAATAGCGCGAGCCGTCTTCCTCGCCGACACGACGGAGGAGGCCCAAACCATTGCGAGGACAAACTCACTCGCCGGCGGCTTCAACTACATCGGCGATCTTCTGAGCCGTGGAGGCGCGGGGCGGGGAATGATGAAGCGTGATCAGGACATGTCCGACGCCGACTGCAACTTGGACTTCTGGATGAGCGACCAGATCATCGCCGGAGACGTCGACTATGCTCTCGACAGGCTCCTGGCAATGGTCGAAGAGACGGGAGAGTTCGGCACCCTAGTCACGATGGCCTACGACTGGGACGATAAAGATCGCTGGGTCCACAGCCTCGAATTGTTCGCCAACGAGCTCATGCCCGCCCTCAACAGGGCCGTCGGCGCCGTCCCTGTGTGATCAAAGCCCCGTTCGTGCTGAGCCTGTCGAAGCATGAACGAACAGCAATCACTAGCACACGAAATCTCATGCGACTCATCCTCATCGGCTGCGAGTACACCGGCAAGACGACCCTTGCAGCCAACATATCCCGTTGGATGATCGAGAAGATGGGCGTTTCCCTCGTTCGATGGCACGACCACTTCGTCGTTCCTCGACTTGATGGTCACACTATCATCCGCGCAGAGGATTCGGATGCCGTCATCGGGAAGGACGAGCACGACCTGAACACGGATGAGGACGAAGAGCAGATCATGTCCCTCCGCCCCAACGTCCTGGAGCAGCTTCAGCGTCACAACATCTGGCGGCACATGCACCCGGGCCTGCTCGGCGCCTCCGACGTGCTGTTCATCAACTTCTACTATGCGGAAGCCGTCTACGCGCCCCTCTACTACGGCTACGGCGCACCAGGAACTTTCGCCGACCGCACGGCGAGGGCGCGCGAGTGGGACGCTGAGCTTCTCCCCTACGCGCCGGACATGGTGCTGGCGCTCCTGACCACCGATCCCGCCACCGTCTCCCGGCGTTTGTCTGAGCGCCCCCGGGTCCGAGGCATCCTCAAGGAGCAGGATGTCCCCCTCGTCCTCGACCGCTTCCATGAGGAATACGAGGCCAGCCTCATCGAGCGCAAGTTCACCCTCGACACGACAGACGCCACACCTCAAGAGACTCTGGGGCGATTCGTCGATAGCATCCGGCCACACTTGAGCGGGGCTGACCTTCAGCGCATGAGTTGAAGCTGCCTAGTTTCCCTGCTCACCCTTATGCAGTCGGCGCACAAGTCGCCTCTCGTCCTCCGCCGACCCCGCAAGCCCGTCGAGCCTGGCGTCCAACAACGTATCAAGCGTCCGCCCGACCGTCGGACCTTGCGGCACTCCCATCGCCATCAGGATGTTACCGTCCAGTGAAGTGCGAACATGCCGCAACTCGTCGAGGTACAGCCGGAGCATGGCAGCCACCTTCAGGTCGGTTTCAGCCATCGCACACGACTCAATGGCGCTGCAATCAAGGCCCTGCAGCAGCCGGTACACGCGACTCTTCGCGATGTTCTCGCCCATGAGCTCCTTCGTACGTCCGTGTACCTCCACCACGTCGCGAACGACCCGAGTCCACTCAGCACTCAGATTGAGCCTTTCGACTACTGATTCCACGTCCACGTCCTCAATGGACTGCACAATGGAACCCAGCAGCAGTTCGGCCTTTCGAGCGTCAGCCTCCGGCTCGGCACCAATCGCCCTTAGCGATGTCGCGTCCGCCCGTAGTGCGGGATGGACTGCGGAGAGTACTCCCAGCCTGCCCGCCAACTCGATCATCTTCGCGGCGCGTGGTTCATTGAATATGCGCTCGAACTCGTGCCGCACACGGTCAGGGCTGATGGTGCTCATGCAGGGGAGGGCACGCTCCAGCAATTCTCCGGTATGCGACGCGAACTGAAAACCCTGGCGGCAAGCATAGCGGATCGCGCGGAGCATTCGTGTGGCGTCGTCTGCGAAGCTGCGGTCATGCAGTACGCGAATAAGCCCGCGCTCCAGGTCTTTCACCCCACCGTGCGGATCGAGCAGGTCGCCCCATGAGTCATCGCAGAGCGATATCGCCATCGCGTTGATGGTGAAGTCCCGTCGCGCCAGATCGTCCTCAATCGTGCCGGGAAATACCGTGGGCAGAGCGCCGGGGCGCTCGTAGGACTCTCTGCGGGCCGTCGAAAGATCCACATCGACGCCTCGAACGGTCAATGACCACGTTCCGAATGCCGATGCCTTGCGGACCTTGGCGTCTGCACGTCGGCGAATCGACTCCACCAGCCGTTCGACATTGCCCGACGCCATGATGTCGATGTCGGTGAGGGGAACATCCGCGAGAACGTCCCTGACCGCCCCTCCGACAAGATACAGTTCGATGCCTTGTTCGGTGGCGAGCTGTGAAAGCTCCCTGAGGACAGATAGGCGAACGCCGACAAGGCGCTGTTCGAGTCTGTCCGAGGCGCTCATGGTCCAGACGAAAGTTGCGGCGCGGCCGGCCGCCGGGCTACGCTCCGCCTTGAACGACTTGTAGTATTTCCTGGGCGTGGCCCTCAGGCTGGACCTCGTGCCAGGCCTTCATGATCGTGCCCTCCTCGTCGATGAGGAAGGTCTTTCGGATTATGCCTACCATACGTTGGCCGCGCAGTTCCTTTTCTCCCCACACGCCATAAGCGTCGATGCACGTTCGATCGACATCGGCAAGAAGTGGGAAATTCAGGTGGAACTTATCGATGAACTGCTGGTGAGAGTCGAGGTCGTCGGCGCTGACTCCCAACACGACGAGGTCCTCCGCGTCCAGGTCGTCCTTGCTGTCGCGGAACCCGCAGGCCTCCTTGGTACAGCCCGGCGTGTCGTCCTTGGGATAGAAATACAGCACCACCTTCTTACCCTGCAGCGCGTCCAGCGAGACGGTTCCGCCACTGGATGAGGGAAGGGAAAAGGATGGGGCCTTGTCGCCGGATTCGAGATGTACGCTCATGGATGTCTTCTCCTAAGCAGAACGGATTGTTCGGTATGTCCCGGTCCCGGTCACCCGGCCCAATGGGCGGGCGCCTGTCCGGTCACTTGATGCGATTAGCTCTCCTCGGACGGCGGGACCAGGGTCGCGCTCGTCGGGTAGAGGTCCCACTGCCACTCGACCCCCTCGTTCTTGGGTGTCCTGAACATTGTCTTCTTCTGAAGCAACTCGGTCACGTATTGTAGGAGGTCTTCGGCGCAGACGGCACAGTAGCCATATTTATCGATCAGGCGCTTGACGATGGAGATACGCCGCTGCGACCACTCGGCGCGTTGACGAGCGAATCGAGGCCTGGTGAGGCCTCGCTGCAGTTCGCGGGTCGACGGGAAGAGGCGAGATTCGATTGCCGCCTTGAGCCTCGGCTCGGTCGCGTAGTCGAACCTGCGGCCACGCTTTTCGAACAAGAATGCCAGACGGTCAATCTCCTTGCGGAAGGCCTTCTTATCTTTCTCTCGAACGTTGATGGGACGCTCGATTTCCTGCATGTCGCGTTCGTCGAACCCCACATCGTCGTCATCCGGTTCTTTACCGGAGCAGTAGGCCCGCGCGCTTTTGAGGTAGCCGGCCAGCAGGATCGCCGCAGTCTCGTCGAACGACTCGTCGAACGCTCGCTGGACGTCGGTGACGGCCAATTCGTTGTACTCGCTGACGGTATCGCTTACCAGACCTATGAAGGCCGTCCTGCCTGCCTGATCAAGACTGACGTTCTCGCTCATGCCTTGCCACAGGCTCTCGAGTACCGCCAGCGGAGTCACACACTTGACGCCGGGAGTGCTGGCGACGGCGGCGATGCGGTTCATAACGTATCGAGGCGATATTCCGTTCATCCCTTCGTCGGCATGATGCCGTCTCATCTCGACCGCGTCCTGGCGCGAGTACGACCCCACCATCCGCCCATCGTAGAGACGCATCTTGTCCAGCAGCGTCATACCCTGGCGGGTGGGCTGGTCGAGCCGAGAGAGGACGGCGAACGTGCTGGCGACTTGCAATGTGAGAGGCGCAATGCAGACATCCGCCTCTTCGCTCCTCGTGGTGATCTTGCCATATATCTTCACTTCCTCGCTGACGCGCAAGTTGTAGGGTACGTGAATGGCGATGATGCGGTCCTTGAGCGCCTCCGAGTGCTCGTCGAGGGCGAACGTGTTGAAGTCGCCCTCGTTGGAGTGGCCGATGATGGCCTGATCGGAGTAGATCGAGCCGAACTTCTCCATCTTTATGACCTGTTCTTGGGCCAGTCCCAACAGGGTCGTGAGCAGGTGCTTGTCGGCCTTGAATATCTCTACCATCTCGATCATGCCGCGGTTCGCCACGTTGAACTCGCCGTCCATGCGGAACGCTTTTCCCGCTACTTCGGTGCGGTCTCCGTCAAGGCGATCGGTGTCGATGCTTCCGACGAGGAGAGAAGAGTCGGCGTTCGGGTTCGTTGCCACGTAGTACCCGATTCCCACCGCCTCATGCTCGGAAAACACGACGCGTTCCACGGGCACATCGGCGATGTTCCCGTTGTGCTTCGTCCTGAGCAAATAGCGGTTTCTGGGGTTCAGTTCCCCCTCGATCTCGATACCATACTGCTCCTCTAGAACGGGCCGCAGCGAGTGCGGTATCAGGTGGAGCGGCTCCTCCTGCATGGGACAGCCCGCGATGGCGTAGACGGCCCCTTCGTCGGTGCGGGTGTAGTCCTCCAACGCCTTCTTGATGAGGGCAACGATAGTCGACTTGCCGCTAGCCGGGGGGCCGAGAAGCAGGAGAATACGCTTCCTCGTCTCCTCGCCCTTTGCCGCCGCCTCGAAGTACTCGACAATTTGTTTGAGCACATCATCGAGGCCGAAGATGTCCTGTTCAAACAGCCTATAGACCGGCTCCCCCGTAGGTAACGTATCCACCTTCTGTGCGAGGATGGCGTCGCGGACGCGAGCATGAGAGAGCTTCACTAAGGAAGGGTTCTCCACGACCATGGCAAGGTAGTCGGCGAAGGTTCCCTTCCAGTCGTAGAGAGACGCCTCCCGCTCGCTCGCGGCCAGGATTTCCTCAATCGACATGATGCTGTCGGGCATAGCGATCATCCCCTTGGGATCGTCTCCAAGGGCTCCCCCACCTTCAGATACTCACTCCGGCGCCCGGCTGTTCTAAGCAATCGCGCGAACGGCGACAGCCAAGCCAATAATCCCGACGGTTCCCCCGCATAGCAGCAGGGTCCATCCCGCGACGGCCCGCATGACGTTGAACGTGAACCCCAGCGCAAAGAACACCACTGCGGAAATGATCGTCAGAAGCAGCGAGGCAGCGGAGAGACCGAGCCAAATGTTCTCCCCGTACCGAGGTTCCAGGACTCCGGCGTAGTAGAGGAAGACGACAGCAGTCACGACCGTTACGATCAAGCTGAAAAAGCCCACCGCCCGCTCCTCAAGATCCCAGAGCGACTGCGCGGCAACTCCTATGCAGTAGAGCCCCCACACGGCGATAAGGACCTTCGTAGCCGTGACCTCGGCCATATGGTTGGCCGCTGAAATCGCCTTGTCGCCCGAACCGGTCAGCAGCATCGGATCAAGCACGATGGCAGCCGCAAGCGACAGGACTCCAAGTCCGCCAACGAAGATCCCCACAGTCCTGCCGTCCGGGTACAGCCCCATGACGTGCCAGGACTGAGAAAACAACGCCGCCCCAATGAGAATCAGAAATACAGATTCCATTTTGAACTGCCTCCTAACGTGTCTTGGCTTCGTACCTTCGCACACTCAAGTGGCCATACTATCGCACATGCCTTTTGTTGTGTCAAAGTCTATCCATTTTCCGAAATTTGGCCGAAATCCCCCACAGCTTCTCCGATGATTACTTTCCCTTATTCAAGGGACTGGCTGTCCCGTTCGCGATCGCCAGCAGGAAAGACTCGGTCTGCTCGGCAATTCGGTCATAGTCGAAATGGGAGGCGAGTTTTCGACAATTCTTTCTCATGAGAGCAGTCTCTTCCTTGTTTGCCTCCAGATAAGTTAGGGCCTCCGCAAGTTCTATGGCATTACCCGGACGAAATGTCAGCCCCGCCTTGCCTTCTTCCACTATTCCGGCGCCCTCGCAACCCGTGCTGATAACCACCGGCACTCCCGATGCCATAATCTCATAGACCTTCGAGGGAATCGTACTGGGAAACTCCGCCGCAAGCGGGACAAGTGCCGCATCACACGAGGCGAGTATCGAAGGAATTCTCTCCCTGTCCACGAGGTCAAGGAATTGAAGATTGTCGAGGTTCTTGCGCTCTGCGAGGTCTCTGAGCGCATCTTTACGGGGGCCGTCTCCGATCATGACGAACTTGATCGCCTTGTGCCCGCGTAGCCTGTCTGCCGCCTCCACGACGACCTCCAGGCCCTGAAACAGTCCGTGCAGGCCGATGTAGCCGACCAGAAAGTCTTCCGCCTGAGCGTCCAGCGAATCACGGACTTCTTGGTTCCTGAGCGAAGGGTTGAACATCCTAAGGTCTGTGCCGTTGCTGATAACCGCAGTGCGAACATGGGGAAATCGCCGGCTGATCTTCTCTTTGGCCGCACTTGTAGTCGTTGTAACGACATCCGACTTCTCGTAGCCGAGACGCTCCAGCCGTTTCAGCGCCCACATCGAGAGCCTTCCTACTTGATATCCCAGCTGCACTGCCATCTCAGGCCAGATATCGGAGACGTTCATGACCACCCGGGCGCCGGTAACACGTCCCAATACAAGTCCGGTGGGAACAAGTGGTAGGGGAGGAGTGTCGAAGAGGACGATATCCTGACGTCCAAGGCCCCTCATTCCCAGCAGGAGACTTGACAGCGCGAACGATGCGTAGCCTATCAATCTCAGGAGTGAGTTCGATGACTTGGACGGAAACGACCACGTACGGACTACTCTGACGCCATCGGTCTCCTCAACAGACCTGACCTTGCCGCGATATCCGTCGAAGACCCGTCCGGTTGGGTAGTTCGGCATTGCCGTGATGACGGTGACTTGGTGCCCCCGCTCGGCCAGACTCTTCGTCATTCTGTGCAGGCGGGCGGCAGTTGCTCCAACCTCAGGCGGAAAGTTCTGGGTGAGTACGAGAATTTTCATCTCACTTGCGTTCCACCCCTGGCGCCGGCTCTTGATCGTGGGCGCCGACCGGTGTTTTCAGCCGATGCGCTTCCAAAGTCCACGCGAGTCCACCACCTTCGACGAAAGCAGCTCTCTGTCTATGTCCGAAAAGGCGCTGTGATTCGTGAGCAGCACCACTACGTCCGCTTCCGCAATCCCTTCGTCAAGTCCGACCAGCACGGTCTTCCCGTCGCCTCGCAGCTCCTGAGGCAGCTCGGAAACAAACGGCTCGACGACCAGTAGTCTTCCCCTGAGATTCCCCTGCAATTGTTTGACGACTTCAATGGACGGACTCTCCCGCATGTCTGACGCATCCGCCTTATAGGCCAGTCCCAGGCACACGACAATGGGACTGCCAAGACCTTCACACTCGGCAATCACCCTGTCCGCGATTACCTTCGGCATTTCATCGTTTACCCGTCGCGCGGTTTGGATCATAGGCGTGAGGTCGGGCGCAGCGCTGGCGATGAACCAGGGGTCAACCGGTATGCAGTGTCCCCCGACGCCGGGTCCTGGGTTGAGGATATCAACCCTGGGATGCCTGTTTGCCAGCGCTATCATCTCCCATGGATCAATGCCCAGGGCCTCGCAGACCATCGACATCTCGTTGGCGAACGCAATATTGACGTCTCGGAAGGCGTTCTCGGTAAGCTTCGACAGTTCGGCCGTGCGCACGTCCGTAACCCTGCAGACCCCTTCGACGAACGTTTCGTACAGCCGCTTCGCCGCCTCCGCGCATGACGAACTCACTCCGCCGATGACACGATCGTTCTCGATCAGCTCTTTCAAGGCGTTCCCCGGCAGAATGCGCTCGGCGCAGTATGCCACACGGATGTCGCTCGTCTCGCCTACGGTGTGAGGGAACGTCAGGTCAGGTCGCGCCGTCGCCAGCCACTCGCAGACCTTCTCCGTCGTCCCGACGGGACACGTCGACTCCACGACCACGAGGTTGCCCTTCCGCAGAGTGGGTGCCACACTTTCGACCGCCGCGCGCACATAGCTGACATCAGGGCTCCGGTCCTCCCTGACAGGGGTCGGAACTGCCACGACAAACGCATCGGCCGGGACAGGATTGGTGCGCGCTGTCAGAGTCCCGTTTGCCACTGAACCATCGACAAGGGAGTCTAGACCCGGCTCTTCAAATGGAGACCGTCCTGAATTGATCTCATCGACGCGGTCGCCGTCGATATCGACTCCGATCACGTCGACTCCACGACTTGCCAAGACCGCCGCGGTAGGCAGTCCCACATAGCCGAGACCCACCACACAAACTCGCTCCAAGCCCTTAACCACCCGTCAAGTCCTTGAGTATCCGTTCACTGGCTCGCCCGTCGCCGTAGGGATGGTGTATTCGCGCCATGGATGTGTAAACGCCAGGTTCATCCAACAGCCGCGAAACTTCCGAGGTGATGCGTTGAGCGTCCGTACCCACCAACTTCACCGTCCCTGCGGCAATTGCCTCCGGCCGCTCTGTCGTATCGCGCATCACAAGCACGGGTTTCCCCAGCGAGGGGGCCTCCTCTTGAATTCCTCCGGAGTCCGTCACGATCAGGTGCGCCTCATTCATCAGATGCACGAATGCCAAATAGTCTAGCGGTTCTATCAGATGAACATTGGGAAGATCGGCCAGATGGCGGAACACAGGTTCACGCACTCTCGGATTCAGATGCACCGGATACACTATCTCCACGTCGTCTCGTCTGCTAATCTGGGCGATTGCCCTGCAGATCTGCTCGAAGCCCACGCCGAAGCTCTCACGTCTGTGGCCGGTAACAAGAATGAGCTTATGCGCGCGGTCCCGTGTGGGCAGGCGTTCCTCCGCCTCACGTTCAAGCTCCGGGTCGCTTTTCAGATGGTCAACGATGTGCAGGAGCGCGTCTATCACCGTATTGCCGGTCACCACGATCCCGGAATCCGGCAGGCCTTCCTCCAGTAGTCTCTTGCGAGCCGTCTCAGTGGGTGCGTAGTGGCGGTCGCTGAGTGCGTCGGCCAGCCTACGGTTCATCTCCTCAGGCCAGGGGGCCGACATGTCGCCTGTCCTCAGGCCTGCCTCCACGTGCCCGACGGGAATCTTAGCGTAGAACGCGGCCAATGCGGTTGCCAAGACCGTTGTCGTGTCGCCCTGAACGAGAACTCGATCGGGCTTGACCTCCGAGAGCACGTCTCGCATTCCGGTCAAGACCGCACCTGTGACGTCCGTGAGGTCCTGCCCAGGGGTCATCACATTCAGGTCATAGTCAGGTTCAAGCTCGAACAGCCGCAGCACCGAGTCCAGCATTTCCCGATGCTGCGCTGTGACACACAGCTCATGCTCGATTCCCTCGGCTGCTGCGAGGGTGCGCGCCACCATTGCCATCTTCACAGCTTCGGGACGTGTCCCAACGACTGACAATATGCGCATATCAGCCTGCTATCTCGGCCAACTCCGTGGTATTAGTCCAGCTTATGAGTAAGCCTACTACGTTTGGCAAGTCAGCGCTCGAACGTGATGTGCCATGAGCTCTCTACCAAGTCGGCGGGACAGGTCGCGACGACAACCGAAGCCGGGGCAAGCTCCAAGTATCCGACCGACACCCAACCCTGGTATGGGTCGGTCTCTCCCCGGGCTGCGGATATACTGCAGCCCTCACCGCTAAACTCCGCCTGCACGGTCAATTCACCGGCAGTGACAACGAAACCCGCCTCGCTAATTTCGGGAATGAGTCTAGGCGCAAGATGCAGGTTGGACTGCCACCGGGACTCGGTTCGGTTGTCCAGCTTGTCCTCTATCCTGAGCATCACTCCTGGAATGTACGACAGCTTTCGCTCGTGGACGAGCAGCCACGGTCTGTCGACGACGCCACTGATGGTGAATTGACCTTCCTCCACCCTGAGCGGTCCCAGATGCGACTTCTCGGGATCGATAACGTAGGGATCGATTCGCCTATCCACGAGGCTCGGTATGTTGTGCGCCCGCGCACTCAACACGTAATTACGGGCCGCATCATAGTTGTAACCGTACCTTCCACTGTCGATGAAGATATCTTGACCACCCTCTATGAGTACGAATCCGAGGTCATCGGCGTGCTTGTGTCCCGTTGGAGCCGTAGTCCCGCCGACGAACAACATGCTCGACCGGCTTGCCTCGACCTCCGGCAATGATCGAACAAGCGCATAGCCCGATTTGCTCAGGTCTCGAACCGCCCAACAGCCTCCGCCTTCCGGAAGACACGTAGACGGGACGGAGCCGGTCAACTTTGGGCCTTCGCCATGGCTGTCCCCCACGCGGACCCACCTCCCGTCCGGATATGTCAGCCAGGGGGAGACTTCGTCGGCCTCCTCAAGTATCTCCTGCACATCAGGGTGCCGGAAGCGCTCAGAGGCCCCCAACTCGCGAATCTTCTCTGTGACCCAGTAGTGGTACGTTGGCGAACTCTCTACGTTTACTCCCTCCTCGGTATACCAGGTCCCTATCAATCTAACGAACGAATCCCTTGCGTATTCTCCGGCTCCACGACAAGCCTCTCTCCAACCCGTGACGGAGCATAGCGCATCAAGCCCCACCATTTGGAAGAGGCCGTGATTGTTGGAACTGAGAAACTCCGGGTCCATGAGCTTCTCGACATGCAGGTCAGCCAAGGTCATGAGCCGAGCGAGGTTGTCATCGCTGACCTCGATTTCGTCCTCCAGAATGAACTCGAGGAGAAAGGCCAGCCGAGATGCGCGTACTCCGGTCGCGTCATCGTACCACTGAAGGTGGCTGACCCTGCCCTCCTCAATGTGGAATCGATGCCAGTCAAGGACTATATCTATAGGATGCCGGAGAAGATCAGCATCGTTGGTTCGGAGAAATTCATTCAGCCAAAACTCCATTGAGCGCCAGGAATGGAGATGATGCTGCCAATTGAGGTCTTCGAAGGGATCGGCGGACCAATCGGTTGGGAGAGAGGCATCCCATTCCGGGTCGTCGTAACGTGGTTGAAACTTCCACGGACCGTCCGGCTTGCGGCCCAGGGTCAGTTCGGTCACTCTCGGCCCGCCATCGGCCTGAACCTGCCAGCTTGCCGGAGGGCGAATCGGGTCTTGTGAATTGGCGGTTGGTGTTTGGTTCGTTACCTTGTCGTTATTCGCCGGCTCGGTTTTTCGAATTGACGCCGGATCAGCCCCTCCACATCCCAGCGCCAGGACGATGAGCGTGGCGAGCAACGCCTTCGTCATATCATCACGCGGTCCAGGTCAAGGCCGGGCGTCTTCGCCCTGCACCTTCTGAGGAACTCCATGTCTGGCGTCGGATCCGCGTGATTGGACACATCGTCTGTCCGCACCCGAATGAAGTTGAACCGGTCGGCGGCGTAGATACGGCATCCGGCCTGTGTCGCGGCGTGCAAGAAGTTCGTATCTTCCCTCAGCGAAATCGGATCGAATGGTATTTCTCCGGCAACGTCGGACCGTATGAACATCGTCCCGCCAGTTACGAAATGGGTGAATGTGTGCTCACGCGCAACTTCAGCAAGGGCCGTTGTGTCCGCGTCCTCGAAATACATGAAGAACGATGCCTTCCCAACGACCTCGGCATCCGAAAACGAGGCTGCGAGAATACTGTCAGACAAGAACCGTTCTCCGTAATGATCGTCATCGTCCATCTTGGCAACGTAGCTGCCGGATGCCGCCGCCACTCCCCTGTTTAGACAGTCTCCCAAGGTCGTGCGCCCCTCGACATGAAGCACCTGGATGTTGGGAATACCGGCGGTGTGCTTTCGGACGTCATCGAGATCGAACTCCGCATTGTTCAGGATGAGGATCAGTTCCTTATTCCCATATTCCTGCTTTGTGAAATTCTCGATGCATCGAAGCACGTTTTCGGGACGCATGGTGGGCATAAGGACGCTCACCGACGGCTGTTCGGTAACGAGCGATTCCATTCCTATGTTCCGGAATACCTCATTCATCCGGTGCCGGTAGGTGTGGTTCTCATGCACGAAGCGGTAAGCTTTGTGCCCTTCTCGAATACGTGCTTCTTCATCCCCCATCAGTTCCAACAGGTGGTCTATCGTATCTTCCTTGCTGTGCGCTACTCTGACGTGCTCTCCGAGCATCCGGCTCATGCCCACCGACTCCGAGGAGATCACGGGAGTCCCACATGCGAGACTCTCGAAGACTCGGCGTGAGAACATCGTTGGAGAGTCGCTCACGGTGTTCACGTTCAGGAGCACGTCGTAACACCGGTACACCGTCAGCATTTCTTGGTACGTGAGGTAACCCTTGATCGCTTCCTTGTATTGATCCGGGAAGCGATAGTACGGACCCAAGTCCCTTCGCGTGAGATTACGATCAAATATATGAAGGCCGAGCGGTAGGGCAGGGTCCAGCATGTTTTGAAGCGCCTCCGCGCGTTCAGGATATCTGTGCTGCTGCCAGCTTCCCGGAAAGCACACGGGATAGTTGGGCCAACCTTCCTCCTGAGACGGATTGTGGAGCCGCGGCTGTGCGGCGAAAGGCATTACGTAGACCCTGTCGTGACCCAAGGTCTCGCGATATATCGGGACACAGTGCTCATCGGACGTGAATACGTAGTCGAACTCTCTGGCGGCTCCGATAAAGTCATCAAAGTGTGGAGGGTCTTCCTTGTTCCAGAATACCGTTGGGATCCCCTTCGAACGGCAGTATTGCAGCAACTCTCGGAGCGGATTGTCCTCAAGGTTCTCGTAGCCGACTATCTTGTGTCGCCACTCACGGTTGTTGCCGCTGAAGGCTGACTCGACAAAGAGGAAGGCGGGCGGGGTCTTCTCCAATTGATCGCGCCAATTCTCGAGGGACAACAGCAGGAGATTTGCCTCATATCGCAGAGAGTGCTCAGTGAATGTGTCGAGAATGGCTGCAACAGGCGGACCGTCCGACTTTGCCTCAGGCAAGTCCATGGGCGGGTAGGTGAGGAATTCCGTGATGTCTAGATTCAGACTCTTGGGAATGTACTTGTATCGCTTGGCCAGGTCTTCATCCGGGGTGAGTTCTGCCGAAGGTTTGGAAGCGGCTCCATAAAGGCGCAACATCTGTAACGGAAGCTTCCACAGAGTGTGCGGCTGCTTGACGGCGCGCACCAATGCTGCTCCGGTTAGGAAGGATGTACTCGAATATGCTGACTGCAGTCGGTGCCTGAGTACCCGTACTTCTCCCGTCCTGGCATCGAGGTTTCTTTTAAACCGGCCCAATGCCATCTTGTCGAACCTGACCTGTCGCTTGAGGTCCTGGTTCTCATCTCTCAGATAGTTCCTCTGGCGTGTGAGTTCCTGGATCCGGTCCTCTCGCTTCGTCAGCATTTCGTCCAGCTTGGCGTCTGAGGCGACGAGCGCCGTCTGTGTCATGGATAAGACCGCCTCGGCATCGAGCCACTGCCAGGAAGCCTCGCAGTTCTCCGACATGCTGCCAACGAAGCGTATATAGCTGTCCTCCACGCTCATGTGCTCAAGTGCAAGCCTCGGTTTGAGCGCGTCGATCATGTCCGTAAGGTAGAAGGTCTGATGATGGTCTTCGTGTGGATGCAGTCCAAAGGGGGTCGTAATGACGAGCAGCCCACCCGGGCGCAAGTGCTCCAGGCTCCGCTCCAGCAGCGGACCGGGATCGTGGAGATGTTCGAGAATCTCGCCCAGGACAACGGTGTCGAAATGACCGGTTACCGGCCGCTCGGAGATGAAGTCCCCTTGAATCAGCTTCGCGCGGCTGCGTACCTCGTCCGGCTCTTCGGCAAGCAGTTCGTAAGCGAATTCAAGGGCGTCGGGGTTCACCTCCACACCCGTAACGTCCATTCCACGGCGTGCGAGCAGCACCTCCAGGATCCCCTCACTGCAGCCCACGTCCAACACTCTGGGCCCCTGGGCCTGCTCAGCCATCCAGTCGACTCGACGACGGAGAACGTCGCCCATGGGACCCCAGTCCATGATGCCAAGGTACACCTGGGAGACACGATCTCTCACATGCGTGTGTTCCATTGATTCGGGCTTATGTGTTTCTACCATGCTTGCTTGACGCTGATTCCGGTCAATTGTCTGAGCATACCTGCAGACCGAGCTGGTGTTGGTCCGTGTCAGCTACGTTTGCCAGCCCAGCCGGAATGCACCCAACGAAATTGTTTCCGCTGAGGCGGTAGAACTGCAGGCTTTTGCCGAGGTTTCCCAACTCGGATGGTATGGTCCCACTCAACCGGTTGCCGTGGAGGCTGAGCTTGGTAAGGTCGGTCAAATTGCCAAGCTCGGCGGGCACTTCCCCGCTCAGCCGGTTGGTGGAGAGCCACAGGTTATCCAGAATCCTGAGATTGCCCAACTCAACCGGTATTGTACCGCTCAATCGATTGTTGTGAAGGTATAGCCCTTCTAGTGATGTGATCTGACTGAGTTCCTTGGTGATGGGGCCACTCAACCTGTTGCTGTGTAGATTGAGGACCTTCAGGTCGGTGAGTTTACCCAATTCCGGAGGGATTGGACCTTCCAAGTTGTTGCTATGGAGGTCGAGTATCACCAATTTTGAAAGTCGTCCCAATCCCGACGGAATCTCTCCGCTCAATTGATTGCTTCGAAGGTCCAGGTGAGTAAGCTCCGCAAGATCCCCCAACGCCTTCGGAACTGAACCCCTGAGTTGGCTTTCGCGGAGAATCAGCCGGGTCACCCGACTTGGGTTGCCCCCAACCGTGACGCCATCCCAGCTTGTGATTGGTATGTCCGGCGACCAGTTCAGGTTCCCATCCCCGGCAAGGTTGTCGCGTGCCTCCAGCAGCGTCTTGGAGTCAGAGGCCATTCCCTCGTTTGTGCCTGCCGCATGGGCAGCATACGCACGCAGCACGTCGTCCACTTGCCCCATGTTCCTCACCTGGCCGCGCTCCAGCCAGATCGCCTCGGTGCAGAACTCGCGGATGATCTCGGGAGACTGTGAGACGACTATCAGAGTATTCGCGGAGGTCATCATCTCATTGAAACGGTCCTTGGCCTTGAGCCGAAAGCTCTTGTCCCCGACGCCGATCACCTCGTCAACGAGGAGAATGTCAGGGCGAATGCACGTCGCTATCGACAGCACGAGCCGGGTACGCATTCCCGTCGAGTACGTCCGAATAGGCATGTAGATGTAATCGCCGAGCTCCGTGAACTCGATGATCTCCGGTAACCTTCTACTGATCTCCTTCTTCGTCAGACCAAGAAGGACTCCGGTGAGAACAATGTTCTCCAGCCCGGTGGCGTCAGGTCGCACGCCGAGGAGTTCCGGGAACAGGGTGGATATCGTTCCCCGGGTCTCCGCAACCCCGCGTGTAGGGTGGTAGATTCCTGCTATCACCCTCAAGAGAGTGCTCTTGCCGGCCCCGTTAGCCCCAATGAGACCGACGCGCTGTCCCTTTGAAATGGCGATGTTCACGCCGTCCAAGATCGTGACGGTGGTTGAGGATCCACGACCGAAGCTCAGCCTCCCACCGATCTGCGTAGGCGCAGCTTGGGACGCGCTCGTCCCCCTTCTTGCGCGATGCGGAATTCGGCGCCGCGCCGGAATCTCCAGCGTCACGTCCTGCAAGCTGATGGCGTAGTCGCTATCCATGAATCAGATCCAGAGCGTGAGTGATCTGCGCAGCCGACTGTACGTCGCGAACATGATCGCGATGCCGACGACGTTAATTGCCAAGACGACTCCCCACGAGGTCAAGGAGGCCGTCTCACCGGTCAGCGGCGCCCTCACGATCTCGAGGAAGTGCGTGAATGGGTTGTAGTTCGCCAGATAGGCCCGGTCGTTCAGGCCGTCTGCGTACCAGAATACCGGCGTGGCAAAGAAGAGAAACCTCATCACCGCTCGGAGAAGATGTGTAAAGTCACGGAACCTCGTCCCGATGAATCCCAATAGCGGTACAGCCCATAAGGTGGTGACAGCCAGGGTCACCAGTCCCGGGAGCGCGAGAAGCATCATCGGCTTAACAGGAGTTTGCGTGATAATCATGACGGCAATGAACACCAGCGAATGGATACCCAACTTGACCATGTGCTCGACGACGTTCCGTAGTACGTAGGTATAGAGTGGGTTGTTGATTGAAACGATCTGCCGCGCATTCACGACGAATACGTTCGCCCCCGTCGTGAGCGTATTTGACACGTACTGCCAAAGCACCACGCCGGCCGCCATGTATACCAGGTAGTCTCCCTGATCGTGACCAAGCAGGCGACCAAAGAGAAGGCCCAGCCCGGCTACCCACACTCCTACAATAATGACTTCCCACAGAGGGCCAATGAATGCTCGACGGTACTGCAGCTCGAAGTCGTACCAACCGAGGGTAATCCAGAGCGGAGTCCTGACGAATGACTGGACGATGTCGTCCACACCGGATAGAAACCGAGCTTCCGACGACCTGACTGTCACATCGGAGTTGCGCAACTATCGATACCGGGCGTGACGCAAAGTGGAACTTGCGTCAGTGTGGGGATCGTTGAAACTACCGCACGAGCTTGTCATCCTTGCCACTCCCCGAACGGCCTAATATACGTCCAGCGTGAAGCCCGCTCCCTGGGGCGTCTGCTTGAAGTCGAACACTGAGCTTTCGAGATTCTCGGCGAGTCCCGGATCGATCGCGAGGACGACCGTTCCTTCGTGCTCGAAGAAGATCTCGCCGCCCTTTTCCATATCGATGACCACTCCGAAGTCGCCTGGGCCCGTCCACTCCGGCTTGACCGCCAGTTTCAAGAACCGTCCCTCCGGGAGGCTCCTTGAGTCCAGGATAGTCTTGAGCTCGTCCCTTGCCGCGTCCGTGACCTGTAGCATCGGCAAGAACTCTACTGTCCCAGCTCGCCGCGCACGATCTTCGCTCCCGCCACCATCGACTCCAGCTTGAGCCGCGTAATCCACCGGGGAAGCTGGAAGAATCCGCAGTCAGGGTTCACCACCAGTTGTTCAGCCGGGCCGTACTGCATCGCGAGCCGGATACGCTCCGCCACGTCCTCGGGGCTCTCGACATAGAACGACTTCACGTCGATGACCCCAATGCCAAGCTTCTTGTCGCCGACCCAGTCCTTCCAGTGTTCGATCTCGCTCATCTCCCGGTTTGCGTATTCGAGCACCAGTTCGTCGTACCGGCACTCCTGCACCTTCGGGAACATCCACGCGAACGAGCGCTTGCCGCGTGGCCTGCTGGTGAGATTCCCAAAGCAGATGTGCAGTGCCAGCTTCGCATTCACCCCCTCCACCGCCGCGTTGTATAGGTCGATCCAGTCATCGAGCTGACCCGGAATAACGGCGAAGGAGGGTTCGTCGAGTTGGATGTAGTCGACGCCTTCGGCCACCAATGCCTTGAGTTCCCTGTTGATCGCCTTCGCGAATTCCCAGGACATCTCGACCCGGTCCCTGTACACGTCGCCTGGACGAATGTGAATCGTCAGCGTCAGGGGCCCGGGACAGGTCATCTTGATGGGTTTGGTCGTGTTGGCCCGAGCATACCGGTACTCCTCGACGATACCAAGACCACCCGGCACGCCGAGCTTGTCAATGGCCTTGTAGCGAGGCGGAGAGTCATAACCGTACAGCCCAACCTTCCGAAGCTCAGGCTCCTGCTCTATCCCCGCAATCCGCTTGTAGAAGCTCTGCACGAAGTACCAGCGGCGCATCTCCCCGTCGGAGATGATGTCGACGCCCGCCTTCTCCTGGTCGAGCATCGCCATATTCACGGCGTCGTCGTACAGCTCGCGCTCATCGGTGACGCCGTATCCGCCCTTCTCGATCTCGTCCAAAGCCGTCCACATCCAGCCCGGGTAGGCGTGGCTCCCGATGACGGTTGTGGGCAAGAGGCTGGGGATAGATGCAGTCATTTCGCGCTCCATTCGGTCGATAAGTCGTTCAATTATATGGGCTGACGCACGTCGAATCCACACAACTTTGGAAACTCATGGCCAGAGTCGTACTGTTCACCTAGACTATTTGCCGCGTCGCCGCCCGCAGACGCTGCTCAAGCACCCGTATCATCCCGCGCAGTTCGTCCTTCTCTTCCTCGGCCTGCTCAAGCCGGTCGAGCAGCTTGATGACCACCTCGACTCCAGCGAGGTTAACACCCAGGTCGTCGATGAGTCCGCGTATCCGTTGCACTCGCTCCACCTCGCGCCGCGAGTACATCCGCTGATTGCCCGATGTGCGCCGGGGCTGCACGAGGCCGATGCGCTCGTAGTAGCGAAGGGTCTGCGTCCTGACCCCCACGATGCGCGCCGCCACGCTGATGACGAAACACGGCTCGTCGTATCCGACCATGTCTTCAATGGTCATCGACTACCCCTTTCCCATACGTAGAGCCCGCAGTCGCTCAAAGATCTCCCGCTCTTCGTTACGCATTGGTTCGGGCATCGTCGGCCGGACCACCACGAACAGATCTCCCTTGGAATCAGGCGATCCAAGCTTCGGCATTCCCTTGCCCTTGAGACGAATTCTCTGACCGTTTCGGCTCCCGGCGGGTACCTTCAGTTGGACCTTCCCGGTAATGGTGGAAATCTCGGCCTCCGCGCCCAGGGCCGCATCGTCGAGCGGCACCGGAACGTCCAAGTACAGATCGTCGCCCAGTCTCTGGAAATAGGGGTGAGGCTCCACGACCATCTTCAGTCGGAGGTCCTGGTTCTCCGCCGGTCTCACCTTCACCACCGAACCGGTATCCACTCCCGGAGGAATGTCGACCTCTATCCGGCGCTCCCTCCCGCTCTGAGTGATCGTCACCGTCCTCTTCGACCCAAGGTACGCCTCCTCCAGGGTCACCTCGATGTCGAGCTCCAGGCGCTGAGGACGCGGCGTCGATTCCCTCCGGCTGCGCTGCGATTTCCGAAAGAGGTCCTCGAAGCCGCCGAACAGGTCGTCGGACTCAAACCCGTCGTAGCCCGTCCACGTATGCGTCCTGCCTGCGCCCGGACCGGTGTGTCGCGACTCGAACTCCTCCGCCCTCCTCCAGTCGTCCCCGTACTTGTCGTACTTCTTTCGACTCTCCGCGTCGGACAACACCTCGTTCGCCTCGTTGATCTCCTTGAACTTGGCCTCAGCCTGCTTGTCGTCCGGATTCAAGTCGGGATGGTATTTGCGCGCAAGCCTCCGAAACGCCTGGCGAATATCCTTGTCAGTGGCGCTCTTGTGTACGCCCAAGACATCGTAGTAGCTCTTTGATTTCCGTGTGGTCATTACCTTTAAGTTCCGGTCGGCCTACTCGAACCCGCCTCTATAGCCTCTCGTCACTAGAGCTTTCGCAGAGGCTACCCTTGGAGGTTGTCTCATAAGTAGACTACCTCTCTAATCAGGATGTTGTGGATTCCCGCTTTCGCGGGAATGACGATATGGGCGGTTATGTTTCGTTGCGAATGATACCTACAACGACGATAAGCGTAGCACCTTTTGTTAGAGAAATGTATGTTGCCGAGTTATGAGACAGGCTCCTTGTGGTCGCCCTCGGCCGAGTTGCGCGAAATTCTCTGCAGGGCTTCGACTCAACCTCTTTCAGCAATACTACTACATGTATAGGTGTTGCTCAACTGTAATTGTAGTAAATACTGTAAGTCTATTGACATAGAAACATGAATATGATTATACTAGACCGTGCAGTGATTCGGGACTACCAAGCATGAATCACAATCCAAATTGAGAGGTGTAGGCAATGGTACTACAGAGATTGCATCCAGTCGCGGAGTTTCGGCGAATGGACAACGTGATGAACAGGTTTTGGAGGAACTACTCCGGCTCCGACAGCCCCACTCGAACGTCGGCGTGGGCGGTACCCATCGACGTGCGGCAGGAGGGCGACAGCATCACGATTGATGCTTCCCTGCCCGGCGTCGATCCCTCCCGGATCAATGCCACCGTGGAGGACGGCGTCCTCACCATCAAGGGACAGACCACAGAGGAGACGGAACAGAAGGACGAGCGCTACTACCTGCGCGAGCGTAGGGCCGGCGCCTTCCAGCGCTCCGTGCGCCTTCCCGATACGGTCGACACTGAGCGGGCCGAGTCGACCTACGAGAATGGCGTGCTCAGCATCTCTTTCCCCAAGCAGGAGTCCAAGAAGGCCAAGAGCCTCACCATCAACGTGAAGGACTAAACCCCTCAGCCCCGGACTCGCGCAAGCCTCCCGCGAGTTCGGGGCACTCCCTCCCCTCGCATTGTCCCGACAATGGGACGGTGATATTCTAGGCCTTGATTCTTCCGCGATCACATACGAGGCCACCTTGCATCTCGCCATCGACGGCTACGGGGCCGATCCCGCCAAGCTCAGCGACGAGGGACTCGTCTTTCAATTCCTAGACGAGTATCCGGACATCATCGGCATGACCAAGGTCGCCCCACCGCAGGTCTATGCCTATACCGGCAAGGTGCCGCGAGACTGGGGAGTCTCGGGTTTCGTCATAATCGCCGAGAGCCACATCAGCGTCCACACCTTCCCCGACAAGGGCTACGTCAATATCGACATCTTCTCCTGCAACGACTTCGACGTCTCCGCTTCGCTCGATGATGTGAAGACCACCTTCGGCGTCGAGGGAGAGATCAAGACATGGACGATGGAACGCGCCTTCGATCACGCGACACCGCGAGAGGCCTACGCCGGCATGGTCCGTGAACGTTTCCATCTCGTGACCGCCCCCGCCGGCGACGATGCCTAGCTCCGACTGGCCAGAGGACGTTCCCCGCACGTGGGAGACCTTTCTGGATATCCCACCGTCATTGACTCTTGACGCCGCAAGCGTCGTCGCAATACCCGTTCCCTACGACAGCACAACGTCCTTCAAGTCCGGTGCGCGACACGGGCCCCGTGCGGCAATCACCGCCTCCAAGCAGCTTGAGGAGTGGGACATCGAACTGCAGCGGGATATCTCGACCGTCGGCATCTACACCACACAGGAAGTTGAGCCGCATACCGGTGGCCCGGAGGAGATGATCGAGCGCGTCCGCCGGGTGGCAAGCCACTTTACGTCACAAGACAAGCTGGTTGCACTCCTAGGCGGCGAGCACACCATCACCCTCGGAGGAGTATCTGCCGCACTTGAAAGACACCCAGACCTGACAGTCCTCTATCTCGATGCCCACGCTGACCTGCGCGACGAATACATGGGGAGTCGATGGAGCCACGCCTGCGTGGCCCGCCGCCTGTCCGAACGAGCACAGATAGTACAAGTCGGTGTTCGCAGCATGAGCCGACAGGAGGCGACGTTCATTGACGAGAACGGCATCCCCGTCTTCACGTGGCCGTCAGCCGACGGCATCGATGAACTCGGCGCGAACGTAATCGAACGGTTGGGCAGGGACGTGTACGTCAGCGTCGACCTCGACGTCCTCGACCCTGCCATCATGTCCGCCGTCGGCACGCCCGAACCCGGCGGAATGTCGTGGCACGAAGCTACGAGACTGCTCAGACTGATCGGCGAAAACCGGCATATCGTCGGGTTTGATGTGGTCGAGCTAAGCCCGACCGAAGGCCCCGAGGCTTGCGCCTTCACCGCCGCAAAACTCTTCTACAAGCTCATCGGCTACGCAACTATGCGAGAACGGCAGACCAGGTGAAGGAAACAGCCTCCAAACGCACATACAGTGAGGTCAAAAACTGTTGACCGCACTCCTATAGTTGACTACAATACAAATTGGGCTAGTTCGGCGCTAGCCCTTTTTGTTGAAACAATCCGCCGGGCCCCAGTGGCGCAATCGGCAGCGCAGCCGATTTGTAATCGGCAGGTTGGAGGGTTCGAGTCCCCCCTGGGGCTTTCACCTAACCCAACCGGGACGACGCTTCGAGTAGGCGCGTCTTGGATTGGAAATGCCGCTTGTGCTAAAATAATCGGCTGTCGGCTACGTGCAGGGATGGGAGAGTGGTTAAATCCACCAGACTGTAAATCTGGCGCCCTAAGGGCTACGTAGGTTCGAATCCTACTCCCTGCACCAAAGCGCCGTCAGGCCCGTTCCGAAAGGAAGGTGCGTGCCCTCATAGCTCAGGAGGCAGAGCGCGTTCTTGGTAAGAACGAGGTCAGCAGTTCGAGTCTGCTTGAGGGCTCCACTAAACTACATAGGCAACTCAAACAACAAAGAGTTCTAGAGGAGGAGAGACTAGGAAATGGCGAAGGAGCGATTCGTACGAGACAAGCCGCATTTGAATGTAGGGACCATCGGTCACGTCGACCACGGCAAGACAACGCTGACCGCGGCGATCACAAAGACCCTGGCGAACACCGGGCTCGCGGACTTCAGGGAATTCGACAGCATCGATAACGCCCCGGAAGAGAAGGAACGCGGCGTGACCATCGCGATCACGCACGTTGAGTATGCGACTGAAGGGCGCCACTACGCTCACGTCGACTGCCCCGGACACGCCGACTACATCAAGAATATGATTACCGGCGCAGCCCAGATGGACGGCGCCATCCTTGTGGTCAGCGCCCCTGACGGCCCCATGCCGCAGACGCGAGAGCACATCCTCCTCGCCCGACAGGTCGAGGTTCCCGCCATCGTAGTCGCCCTCAACAAGGTCGACATGCTTGACGACGAGGAACTCCTCGAGCTCGTCGAGTTGGAGATGCGCGAGCTTCTGACCGAGTACGGCTTCCCGGGTGACGACGTGCCGATCGTTCGCGTCAGCGCCCTCAACGCCCTCGAATCCGACGACACGTCGCGAGACTCCGAGTGGGGCAAGGGCATCTGGGAACTCATGGACGCCGTTGACAGCTACATCCCCGTTCCTGAGCGCCCCAAGGATCAGCCCTTCCTCATGCCCGTCGAGGACGTATTCAGCATCAAAGGCCGAGGCACCGTGGTCACCGGTCGTGTCGAGCAGGGCATCATCAAGGTCGGCGATACCGTCGACGTTGTTGGAATCAAGGAAACCAGCCAGACCGTCGTTACCGGCGTCGAGATGTTCCACAAGATGCTTGACGAGGCCGAGCCCGGCGATGCCGTCGGCCTCCTACTTCGAGGCGTCGACCGCGACGAGATCGAGCGTGGCCAGGTTCTCGCCGCTCCCGGCAGCGTAACCCCGCATTCCGATGCAAGCGCGCAGGTCTACGTCCTCACCAAGGAAGAGGGCGGCCGCCATACCCCGTTCTTTAGCGGGTACAAGCCGCAGTTCTACATCCGCACGACCGACGTGACGGGTGAGATCAAGCTGCCGGACGGCGTCGAAATGGTCATGCCGGGCGACAACATCGAGATGGACATCAAGCTCACCACCCCGGTGGCTATGACCGACCAGCTCCGATTCGCCGTCCGAGAGGGTGGCCGCACCGTCGGCTCCGGCGTATTCACGGCGGTTACAAACTAACAACCGAACGACATACTGGTGAAGGGACGCCCGAGGCGTCCCTTCAATTCGTTTTGACGAGGAAACTATGCCCCGCAGAGGAGATGTCCGTATCCTGGTAAACTTGGCTTGCACCGAGTGTCGCGAGCGGACATACCATTCAAGCAAGAACCGGCGCAACGACCCGGACCGGCTGGAGCTTAAGAAGTACTGTCCGCGTTGCCGAACGCACACACCCCACCGGGAAGTGAGGTAATCGATGGTACGCGACCCGCTAACCGGGGGACGCACCGCCGCAGGACAGGCACGGCGAGGATTCAGCCTGCGCTTCATCTCCGAAGCATACCGCGAGCTGCAGCGCGTTACCTGGCCCACCCGCGAAGAGACCATGCGGCTAACCCTTATGGTCATCGCGGTTGCGGCCGCCGTCGGCGCGTTCCTCTTCGCCGTGGATCTGGTCTTCGCACGGTTGATGGACGTGATCTTGGGGTGAACTCATGACTTCCACCGAACAAGCCGAACGACGCTGGTACATCGTCCATACCTATTCCGGACAGGAAGAACGCGTTCAGAAGAACCTCAACCTGCGGATTGAGTCCATGGACGTCGGCGACAAGATCTTCCAGGTCGTCGTACCCACGGAGGACGAGATCGAGATCAAGGAAGGCAAAAGGACCTCCGTGTCCCGCCGCGTCTTCCCCGGATACATCCTCATAGAGATGGAGATGGACGACCAGAGTTGGTTCGTCGTGCGAAATACCCCCGGCGTAACGGGGTTCGTCTCCGCCGAGGACGAACGGGAACAGCGACAGAAGCCCGTCCCGCTGGAGCAGAGCGAGGTCGACGCGATCCTCAACCACATGAAGTCGGCCGAGCCGCGCGTGCGTGTGGGGTTCGAGAAGGGCCAGATGGTCCGCATCGTCGACGGCCCGTTCATGGACTTCATGGGCTCCGTCGACGAGGTCTATGCGGAGCGTTCCAAGCTCAAGGTGCTCGTCTCCTTCTTCGGACGCGAGACACCCGTCGAGCTGGACTTCCTCCAGGTGGAAAAGGGCTAGATATGGCGACGTTCTCCAAGCTGTTCGCCCATCCCCACGTAGGGGCGACCCTTGTGGTCGCCCATCTCGCGGAGCCTGCCGAATTTAATACACAAACATTCCGAACCTTAGGAGAACAAGTTGGCTAAGAAGGTAAGGGCAGTCATCAAGCTGCAAATCGAGGGTGGCAAGGCCACGCCGGCGCCGCCCGTAGGTCCGGCGCTGGGTCAGCACGGCCTGAACATCATGGCGTTCGTCAAGGAGTACAACGCCCGCACCGCCCAGCAGATGGGCAGCATCGTACCCGTCGAGTTGACGGTGTTCGAGGACAGGTCGTTCACATTCATTCTGAAGTCTCCGCCCGCGGCGTCCTTGCTCCTTCAGGCCGCCAGGATTGAGAAGGGCAGCGGCAACCCCCTGGCGGAAAAGGTCGGAACGGTAACATCCGACCAGGTCCGGGAGATCGCCCAGACAAAGATGCAGGACCTCAACGCCGCCGACATCGAGGGCGCGATGAGAATCATCGAGGGCACCGCCCGCAGCATAGGTATTCAGGTACAGCGATAAGAGCGACATACGTCGAGCTAAGGGTAAGCAATCGTGACAACAGCAACCAAGCGATACACGACCGCAAGGGAACTCGTCGAGCCGGGAAGGCTCTACTCGCCCGCCGAAGCGGCGGGACTGGTCAAGAGGACGGCGACCGCCAAGTTCGATGAGACCATTGAGCTTCACATTCGGACCGGCGCCGATCCCCGCCATGCCGATCAGATCGTCCGTGGAGTGACCGTGCTCCCTCACGGCGTCGGCAAGCCCCTTCGCGTGACCGTATTCACCGACGGTGAGGCCGTCGCCATCGCCGAGCAGGCGGGCGCGGACTTCGTCGGCAACGACGACCTCATCCAGCGCGTCGAGGGTGGATGGGTCGACTTCGACGTCGCCATCGCCACACCTGACATGATGGGCAAGATCGGACGTCTCGGACGTTACCTCGGTCGCCGCGGCCTCATGCCGAACCCTAGGACCGGCACCGTCGTCCAGGCCGACGATCTCCCCCGCGTCATCGAAGAGTCCAAGAAGGGCCGCGTCGAGTACCGCCTCGACCGCACCGGGCTCATGCACCTCGCAATCGGCAAGGCGAGCTTCGAAGAGAACCAGATTCACGACAACCTGGTGACGATGATCGACAACGTCGTCCGAGCGCGCCCGAGCGGCGTCAAGGGCCAGTTCATCATCGCCGCATATCTCACGAGCACCATGGGGCCGAGCATCCCGCTGGACGTTGCGGCCCTGACGACGACGACCGTACAATAGAATAGCTGTTGCCGTAGACAGCGGGTTCCGCCGTAGGGCGGAGTAAACTCAACGAGGCCCGCCGAGGTTGCTAGCGATCGGGACCGATGCCGCCGAGCAGTGGCATGTCCCGGCGCCTGTTGCCCCGAGTCTGCGGCTCGGGGATTTTTCTTTCTGCTACCCCCGAAATAAGCACGAACAGAATGGAAGGTGAATGCAGTGCCAACTCCTGAGAAGGAAGATCAGGTACGTCAGATCCGCGAGTTGATCGAGACGTCGACCGTCGCCATCGCGACGAACAACAACGGCTTGTCCGTCGCCGACATGACCGAACTCCGGCGTGTCCTGCGAGAAGGAGGCGTGCGTCTGCGCGTCGTCAAGAACACCCTCGCACACATCGCCGCAGACGAGGCGGGCGCTCCCGCGGTGAAGGAGATCGTCACCGGACCCACCGGCATCGCCTTCGGATTCGATGATCCCGCCGTGGCCGCCAAGGTGCTCACGGAGCACCTGTCGTCCTCCAGGATCCCCATGACCATCATCGGCGGATACCTGAGCGGCAGGGCATTGACGCCCGAGCAGGTGGACGACCTCGCAAATCTCCCGCCCAAGGAAGTCCTTGTGGCGCAGGTGCTCGGTCAGCTCCAATCGCCGATCGCCGGTCTTGTGGGAACCCTCCAGGCGCCCTTGCGAAACCTGGCATACGTTCTCAATTCCCAGCAGGTCGGACTTGTCACGGCCCTGAAGGCCATCGCCGAGCAGAAGGAAGGCGGCTCGGAATAGCCAACGCGCCCGATCCGCAGACCCAATCGGACAATAGGTCACAACACAACTAAGGCAAACAAAAAGGAGAGAACCGATGGCAACGAAAGAAGAAGTACTGGAAGCAATCAAGGGAATGAACGTCGTTGAGCTCGCCGAGCTGGTCAAGGAGCTCGAAGACACGTTCGGCGTGAGCGCCGCGGCCCCCATGGCCATGGCCGCCATGCCGGTCGCCGGTGACGGCGGCAATGGCGCCGCTCCTGCCGCCGAGGAAGAGGAGAAGACGGAGTTCACCGTCGTCCTCAAGGACTTCGGCAGCCAGAAGATCAACGTCATCAAGGCCGTCCGCAGCGTCACCTCCCTCGGCCTCAAGGAGGCCAAGGAAGTCGTCGAGGGCGCTCCCTCCAACATCAAGGAGGGTGTGAGCAAGGAAGAGGCCGACGAGGCCAAGTCCGCCCTCGAAGAGGCCGGCGCCACCGTCGACATCACCTAGTCTTCGGTCATCAACGACTCAACACGCCTGAAACACTTGGTTCGGCCTGCCTAACACGGCGGGTCGAACCACAAGTCTCGCGTACTCAACCGGTTCGCGAGTAGGGCGATTCGCGAATCGCCCCTACGATTTTCATGTTTCGTAGTGTCGGTGGGAACCGGCATGAAAGATTCCTTTGAAAATAGGGTCGATGAGCCTTTCAACCAAATTCCCCTCTCCCAAGTCTGGGAGTGGGGCGCCAACTATTATCATTCCCTATACGCACTACTTTCCACGTTCTTCCTCCCGCTCCGCCCGCAGCTTCTCGAACATTGCTGCGTTGTAGTACGTCGTCGGACGAACGTTGTCCCTCAACACCATCTCGCGAATAACATCCTCGAGGTAGTCGTGCTCCTCCACCCAGTCGATGACCTCCTCGGCCCACTGACTCGGAACGCACACCACCCCGTCGTCGCTTCCTACGATCAGGTCGCCCGGACGCACGGTGATTCCCCCGCACTGGATCACCACGTTCTCCTCATACGAGAACATGAACGGCGCCTTGCCCGCCGCCACCGTCCCCCCGGCGGCGAATATCTTGAACCCCAGCTTCCTAACGCCCGTCAGGTCGCGGATCGCCCCGTCCGTGACGATTCCCTCCGCGCGGTTCATGCTTAGCTGAAGCAGCTTCATCTCGCCGCCGCTCGACGAGTAACGCGAGCCTGCCACATCGCAGACCAGCGCGTCCCCGGGACCGCACCGAGCCATGGCCCTGGCCTCCGGGGCGTCCTCGCCCACAGGCGTCTCGTCAAAGATATCCGGACGAGGCGGAATGAACCTTAGCGTCCTCGCCCGTGCTACCAACATCTCCCCCGGAGTCTGAGCGATTACGCCCTGCATAAACGACTGGTGATAGCCGTGCAGCTCGTCGAGCGCGCTCCACACCGTGGGTACACTCACACCCCGGTACCGCTCCAGCAACGTATCCGGCAAGTCTTTATGCAACACTGCCAATTTTCTACTCAAGGACCTCGGTCGTACACTGCGCCGTCTGCAGGGAGATATGCGAAAAGTCCTCGCCGTCGTTCGCACCGTGACGATGCACCTCTCCCGCCGGAATCAGCGCCGTGTCACCCTCCGTGATGTCGATCTCCTCATCGCGCGTCCCCACGAAGCCCTTGCCGGTCGTCGCGTACAGGATCTGGTCGCACGAGTGAGTGTGGAACTTCGTTCGCGCGCCTCCCTTGAAGTTCACCACGTTGAACCGGTAGCTCTCCGAATCATCGCCGTCCACCAGCGGGTTCATCACTACCTGCCCGCCTTCGAAGATATCCCGGTGAGTATTGTCCACCTCGCCCCGATCAACGACTTTGATAACCTTCATCGCTGCCTCCTGCAGAATAGCCTCTGTGTTGTTGCCCCTAGTATACCCTCAGAAACTATCTCAATACGCGCATCGACGAATTGTTTACAAAGAGACGGAATCGAAAAACACGTTCGCCCTGAGCCTGTCGAAGGGCAACTCAAGACCAATGCTGATTATCCTGAGCTTGTTATTGCCTAGGTTGTGTTGACATTTTCCGTCATTCCCGCGAAAGCGGGAATCCAGAGTCGGGCACACATATACTCCCTACAGGGAATAGATTCCCGCTTTCGCGGGAATGACGATTTGAGTTGGGATAACAAAGAGAATCTTAAGAATGTCAACAGAACCTAATACCCCGCCCTTTTGTCCACCACTCCCAACAAGGGCTGACCCGTCTCGAACCTCCACAGATTTTCGAAGAACAAGCCTATACAAGAATCCTCTTGCTCCGAAGACGTGCCCCGGCAGGTTGAAACCACCACGTTGTCTCGTGTCCAAAACTCTGCGTCGTCCGGCGGCATTCCCGGGGAGTCTCCTGAGGGCTGAAGGCAGACCCCTCCCAATTTTCCCGTCTCCAGTGCCCCCTCCAACGCTCCGTAGTCGTACAACCCTGGTCTTCCTGAGCAGTCAAGTATGACGGCCCCGCGCTTCATCCTGGCTACCAGTCCTTCCGATACGATGCCCTCCGTCTCCGGCGTCTCCGGCACCGCGACGGCCACGAAGTCCGACTCGGCCACCATCTCGTCCGCCTCGTCCATGCCATACATGCGCGCGACCCCTTCCGGTGCCTTACGCGACCGGCGGGATGTCCCCAGCACCCGTATTCCCAAGGCCTTCGCCCTTGGTGCTAGTGCTTGACCAATGCCACCCATGCCCATCACCCCCAGCGTCTTCCCCTGGAGATCGACCGGTCTCAGCGCAGCCTCCCAAGAGGGACTGCGCTGCGTCAGTTTCGGCGTGCCCACCGTCACGTGGTTGCGACGGGAGAACATCAGCATCGCCCCAAGCGCAAACTCCGCTCCGGGTACTGCAAACGCCGGTTTGCCGCACGTGAACGGGATATCGCTCTCGACCATCTCTGGGAACAGGTATGGCCTCACCCCTCCGCCGATCGCGTGAATCCAACGCAGCCTGCGTCCGGCCCTGAGCATATCCGGGTCCCACGGCGCGATGAACGCCGCGTCGGCGTCCTCCAGGCCGGACAGGATCGCATCCTTATCGTCCGCGATGAGAAATTTGAGATCACTGTACCCCTCGCGCTCGGCCCGCTCCAGTATTCGGTCCCTGTACCCTGTCCACGTCACCACGACCTTGCGGATGCTCTCGGTCATCTGCCGTTGTCTCCACCGTATCGTGCTTCCAAATCGGCAATCGCCTCAGGCACGAAATTGCCAAGACCGAGTCCAGACCCCTCCGGCAACTCCAAGTATCCGTCCTTTACAACCATGGGACTCTCGACGATCTTCTCGTGCATGGCCTCCACGAGCACCTCCAAGTCCGAGCCACGGACCACAGCCGGGGCCGGGTATTCGATCATGGGACAGTTGGTAAGCGTGCAGAGGACCTGCAGATGCGCCGCGATCAGGAACGCCGACCACGGCCCGTGAGGTATGCACAAGATCCCCGCCTCTTCCGCCCGCTCTGCTACGCGGGCGAACTGGCTCAACCCCATCTGCTGAGCGTCAGGCTGAACGATGTCCAGAGCGCGACGCTCGATGAAGGCCTGGAAGTCCCGTACCGTCGTCAGGCTTTCACCCGTCGCGATGCGTATCGGCGACTGCCGCGTGAGCTCCTCGAATCCGTCCACGTCGTATGGATGAAGCGCCTCTTCGAGAAAGTAGATGTCATACTCCGCCAGTCTCTCCGCCACCTGTACCGCATCCTTCACCGTCCACGTCCCGTCGAGATAGGCGGAAGGGCCCAAATCGAGCATCAGCTTCATGTCCGGGCCGATGGCATCCCGGACGGCTCCGATGTCCTCATAGTCCCTCTCGCTGAAGCAGTTGCCCCAGCCGAACTTCATCGCCTTGAACCCCAGCGACTTGTTCTCCAGTGCCTCCTCAACCAGCACCTCAGTCGGCTTATGTCTCCACTCGCCCGTTCGCTCGATGGCCCCCCTATCGAAAGCCGTCGCGCTCGCATAGACCATGATCCTGTCCTGGACGGCCCCGCCGCGCAGCTTGTGGATGGGCAGTCCCGCCGCCTTGCCGGCAATGTCCCACAGGGCCATGTCGATGGCACCCATCGCGTTGACCGCCACGCCACCCTCGCCGCTGCGCCCTCGCTTGCCGCTCGCAAACATGAGACGCCACGCCATATTCGGGTCTGTGGGATCGGTACCAATGAGGAGACTGCGAAGCCCATCGGACTCATCCTCGATGAGCGCGGCTATGACCGAAGCGGTAGCTGATGTAGCGCCTACACCGACGATGCCCTCGTCCGTATCGACTTGGACGAGTACCGGCGCACTGCTGCCCAGACCCTTCGAGACGACCCTAACGTCCGTGATCCTCATGGCGGCCGCCTCCCGGTCGTTGCGGTGCCGGTCAGCCTACCAGCCGCTAATTCCGACTGTCAATTCAGCAGACCCCTCCATGCCCAGCCTTGAGAGAAAGCCTCGATCTCTCCCGTCGGGCTTACAGGGGTAGGCACACCCGAATTGCAGCTGTGATCCAGCCCTCATCTACTTGTCATTCCGAGCGCAGGGAGGAATCTAAAGTCCCTATTCGCAAGACCGGATAGTCAGTACTACGTTTGTTACGCAGCAAGCAACGTAATAGTTCTCTCAGCCGACTTTACCTTCGAACGGACACCTTAGATTCTTCGACTCCGCTGCGCTGCGCTCAGAATGACAGTGGGGGGTGTTTTCTCATTCTTGGGAGCGGATTGATGGTCAAATGCCTACCCCTGTCAGCCCACCGCGGGAGAGGCACAGAGAGGAGACCAGCACCCAGAACCTAGCACCCAGATCCTTCCTCCTCCCTCCTCCCGCTTTACGAAACCAGTCCAGTCAGGTATAACTCTCGCGTACTTTTTCAGCCGGAACGGAGACGCTTGAATGAAGGCCGCGCACCTGGTCGGACCGAAGCATTTTGAAATCGTTGACGCGGATGTCCCAGAGGTACGAGACGGCAACTGCCTCGTCAATCTGGAACGATGGTCCGTATGCGGCAGCGACATTCGCTACGAATACGGCACCGTCTTTCCGGAGGAGCACTACCCCGTCGATGTCGGTACGCCCTGCCACGAGCTCGCGGGCACCATCGTCGAGAGCCGCTCCGACCAATGGCGCGAGGGCCAGCGGGTCATCATCATCCCCGATACCCACCAGGGCCTCGTCGAATACTACGAGTCACGCCCCGAACGCATCATCGCCCTGCCGGACGAAGGCGATCTCGGCGAGTGGCTCATGTGCCAGCCTTCCGGCACTGTCTTGTTCGCCCTCCAACGTGCTGAGACCCTCCTCGGCCGCACCATCTTGATTATGGGGCAGGGCGCCATCGGCCTCTCATTCACAGCGATGGCCGCCAGGGCCGGAGCGCGCCGCATCATCGCCGCCGATCTCTTCGACTACCGCCTCGAACACTCCCGGAAGCTTGGTGCAACCCACACGATCAACGCGTCAAAAGAGTTGCTGGACGAGGCAGTAGAGGAGATCACGGGCGGCAACCTCGCCGACATTTCCGTCGAGGCCGCCGGGTACACCGACACCCTGGCCGCCGCCTGTCGGCTCGTTCGCTCCGAGGGCACCATCATCATGTTCGGCGGACACCAGAACACGGGAGACCCCAACCCGACCATTCCAATTGAAGCCCGCAACCTCCTCTATCGCAACGTCAAGCTCCTGTCCACCGCGGGGTCGGCCAGCGGCAGCGTCACCAGGCACATCGAGACCATGGTCGGCCTGCGACAACGCGGATGGTGGGACCCCGCAGACCTGATAACCCACCACCTCTCGTTCGACGACGTGCAGTCCGCCTACGACATGTACGAGAACCGCTCCGACGAGATCGTCAAAGCGGTATTGACAATGTAACCCTATCCACGAATTCCCCAACCTTCCTTGTTGGCAGTAAGACGAGGAATGCCCCCATCCTTCCCCCTCAAGGGAAAGACCGAGGAAGGGGGTTATAGGAGGCAAGCATGAATCTCCCCAAACTCTTCAACGACATGCAGCCCGGCGACTTGGTCACCATCGCCGGCGTGGGAATCCGGGAGGGAATCCCCGCCAATGAGGCCGACGCCGGCTGGCCCATGGGCATTCTGCGCTGGAACAAGACCGGCGAGCTCATCATCAACGACTACCACATGCACGTCGTCTGGCGCATCGACCACGACGGCATCCTTCATCGCTTTGCCGGTACCGGCGTCCCGGGCTACTCCGGCGACGGAGGTCCCGCTCTCGAAGCGGAGTTCTACGCCCCGCACGACATCGCCCAGGACGTGCACGGCAACATCGTCATCAACGACATCAACAACTACGTCTACCGCCGCATCGACGCCGAGACCGGCATCGTCGAGACCGTCGTCGGGTCGGGCAAGAGGGGACGCGGAGGCCACGGCGGCCCCGCCACCGAAGCCGAGACGGATACCCACTGCGGCGTCGCTGTCGCCGACAACGGCGATATCTACGTCTCCAGCGAGTGGACGAATAACATCAGCCGTGTCGACGCCGAGACCGGCATCATCGAGCTCTTCGCCGGACAGGAGGCCCGGCACCACCCCTCCGAGATGGGCGACAGCAGGCCTTATATCGGTCCCGGCCTCAGCCTCGGCGGATACAGCGGGGACGGCGGACCGAAGGAGGCCGCAGGATTCTACCACCCCGAACATCTCGCCTTCGGCCCCGAGGGCGACCTCTACGTATGCGACAACTCCAACGACCGCGTCCGCAAGATCGACGGGAAGACCGGCATCGTCACCACCGTCCTCGGAAACGGCCAGCGCGCCTCGAACGGCGATGGTGGCCCTGCAACCGAGGCATCCACCCTCATGCCCGACGCCATCAACGTAGACGTTCACGGCAACCTGTACGTTGGTGAGAAGTACGGCTTCCGCGTCCGCAGGGTTGATGCTGAGACCGGCATCGTCACCACCATCGCCGGAACCGGCGTCCCCGGCATGGGCGAGGAGGGCGTCAAGGCCACCGAGACCGAGGTCAACTCCGTCGAGGTCGGCGTCTGGGCCGACCCCGACGGCACCGTCTTCTACTCAGACTGCGGCGGTCGCACGCGCCGCATCGACGGCGAGACGGGCATCGTCACGACCCTCCTCGGCGGCATCACCAACCACGACGGGGAAGTGGCCACAAACGCCTACCTTGGCGGCCCCGACGGCATGAGCATCGGCCCCGACGGTCAAATCTACATCGCCGACATCTGGAGCCAGCGGATACGCGCCATCGATCCATCGACGGGAATCATCCGCACCTTCGCCGGAAACGGAGCGCGCGCCTACGGCGGGGACGGCGGCCCCGCTACCGAGGCCTACCTCGGCAACCCGAACGACGTTTCGGTCGACTCTCAAGGCACCGTCGTCATCGCCGACACCAGGCACGGACACGTGCGCAGGGTAGACTCGGACGGCATAATCCACAACGTTGCCGGCGCGGCGTTCCAGTGGGACAAGGGTGACGGCGGGCCGGCCCTCAACGCTAACCTTGTCAATGTCTCGTCCGTCGCCCACGATGCCGACGACAACCTCTACATCGCCGACACAGGCGTGGGCCGCATTCGCAGGGTCGACGCACAGACCGGCATCATCGCCACCGTCGTGGGCACGGGGATCCCCGGATACTCCTGCGACGGCGGGCCAGCCAAGGAGGCCCAGATCAGCGGCGTATCCTCGGTCACCTTCGACACGGCTGGCAACATGTACTTTGTCGACCACAACTGCCACGTCATCCGCCGGGTGGACATCGACGGCATAATCACCACGATTGTCGGTTCCGGCGAGCAGGGCTTCTCGCCTGACGGCACACTGGCCGCCGAGGCCAGTCTCGATGGCCCGCAGGGTGTCGCGGTCTCTTCCGACGGTACCGTCTACTTCACCGACTCGGCCAACCACCTCGTCCGGCGCGTGACTTCCGGCGGCACCATCGAAACGGTAGCCGGTTCAGAGGGCCCCTACGCTGAGACGGGACTTAACACCCCGTTCGGCCTCACCTTCTACGGCGAGGACATCCTCCTCATCTCCGAGCAATACGGACACCGCATCCGTGCCCTCAAGCTGGAGTAGAGCCCCATGACGAGTCCTCGCCCGCAGGGAGTCCTGCACGACCTCCTCAACGAACTCCAGCCGGGTCACATAACGACGATAGCCGGCGCACCCGTTAGAGAAGGCGTCCCCGCCGGAGAAGCCAGGTGCGGCTGGCCAATGGGGGTCGTCCGGCAGATCGACGGTGACATCATCGTCAACGATCATCATGGTCACCGCATCTGGCGAATCGACGCCCACGGCATTCTCCACACCCTCGCGGGTGACGGCGTGCCGGGAAACAGTGGTGACGGCGGCCCCGCCAAAGACGCGCGGGTCAACGGTCCCCATGACCTCTACCGCGACCGACAAGGGAATCTCTATTTCACCGACCTGTGGAACAACACCGCCCGCCGCATCGACTACCGCACCGGAATCATCACAACCGTAGCCGGCTCCGGCAGAATCGGACGCGGCGGTGACGGTGGTCCCGCTGTCGAGGCCGAGTTTGACACAACCTGCGGTATCGCCGTGGACGACGACGGCAATGTCTTCCTCGCCAGCGAGTGGGCAAACAACATCCGCCGCGTAGACTCTCGAACCGGCGTCATCGATACCTTCGCCGGACTCAATGCCGGACACAACACGCAAGCCCTCGGCTACGCTCCTCCGCTCTCGGACTCCGGCCTGAGCCTCGGAGGATACTCCGGCGACGGCGGCCCCAGGGAGGAAGCCGCCTTTCTGGGTCCCGAGCACCTCGCATTCGACTCCAAGGGCAACCTCTACGTTTGCGACAATCAGAACTTTCGCGTCCGAAAGATCGACGCTGAGACTGGAATAGTTACCACCGTCCTTGGCACGGGCCAAATTGCCTCCAACGGAGACGGAGGCCCCGCCGTCGAGGCCAGCACCAATTGGCCGGATTCACTCTGCATCGACGCCAACGACAACATTTACGTCGGAGAGAAATTCGGCTATCGCGTCCGCAAGATCGACGCAGAGTCCGGGATAGTCACCACCCTCGTGGGAAACGGTGTCCCCGGCTTCGGCGAGGAGGGCCTGCCGGGGGATGAGACCCACTCCAACGCCTGCGAGGCAGGCATCTGGGCAGACCCCGACGGCACCGTTTTCTTTAGCGACTCCTCCTGTCGTCTCCGCAAGTACGATGGTGAGACCGGAATCGTTACCACCGTTCTCGGAGGAACGCACGTCCACGACGGCGAGCCCGCTACCGAAGGTTTCCTGACCTGCCCCAGGAATATCGATGTCGGCCCCGACGGCACCATCTACCTCGTCGACGAGTGGCGACAGCGTGTTCGCTCCATCGACCCCCAGACAGGCCATATACACACCTTTGCCGGCACTGGGGCCAAGGCCGTCGGCGGCAGCAAAGGCCCCGCTACAGACGCCTGGCTCGGAAACCCCTACGATGTCTCCGTAGACTCGAAAGGGCGCGCAGTCATCGCCGAGAAGCAGCACCAGTTCATCCGCCGTGTCGACGCCGATGGCATCATCCGAACCATCGCGGGCTCCTCGTACTCCTACGATCGCGGCGACGGCGGCCCCGCCATGGGCGCCTGCTTCGTTCAGACCCTCTCCGTAGCCCACGATTCCGACGACAACCTCTACGTCGGAGATCGGGTCGGACGCATTCGCAGGATCGACGCCCGCACTTGGCGGATATCCACCGTTGCGGGCACAGGCATCGCCGGATACTCCGGAGACGGCGGCCCCGCGGTCAGCGCAAAGATAGGCAGTCCCATCGCACTGGACTTCGACGCCGACGGCAATCTGTACTTCGCCGACAGTGCCACACACTCAATCCGCAAGGTCGATACCGACGGCATCATTATCACCCTCGTCGGGACAGGCGAAAGCGGCTTCTCCCCCGACGGCACGAACGCGACCGACGCCAAGCTGGATACCCCCTCCGGCGTTGCCATCTCGACCGACGGTACGGTCTATTTCTCAGACTCTAACAACCATCGCGTCCGCCGGATCACCCCGGCCGGAACCGTCGAGACGGTCGCAGGCTCCGAACGCCCCGGCTCACGCGGAGACGGTGGCCCCGCCATAGAGGCGAGCCTGAACACTCCCTACGGCCTCCGCTTCTACGGTGATGACATCCTTCTCATCGCCGAACACTACGGACACCGCATCCGCGCCCTCAAGATAATGTAGTGGTTCAAGACCTTAGTATTGAAGGGTAGCGATACTATGAGGGGGTTTCAAACCCGCCCAGTCCTCGCTTTGACATTTCCAGCACCTATCCCCCCGCCTTCTCCCCGACGTGAATCGCGACCGTCCCCAGGGCCAGCTGTTGGTACTGAACATTCACCAACCCCGCCTCTTGCATCAGTTCCGCGAGTTCATCGGCGCTGAGGAACCCCTGCACCGATTCCGGCAAGTACGTATACGCCTCTCGGTCGCCCGCGAAGAGCGCTCCCATCCATGGCGTAACCCTCCGGAAATAGAGCGGAAACAGCTTGCCGACGGGATTGATTCCGTCCTGACGGACTATCTCCAGGATGACCACGCGCCCACCCTGCCTCACCACCCGCCGCATCTCACGCAACGCAAGGGGAACGTCGATGAAGTTTCGCACGCCAAACCCCACCGTTGCGCAGATGAACGTATCGTCCGGGAAGGGTAGGGCGTGGGCATCACCCGCCACGAACTCTATGCGGTCGCCGGCCCCACGTTCTTTCGCCTTTTCGATGGCGAACGGGAGCATCGCGCGCGTGAAGTCGAGCCCCACGACATTGCCGACCTGTGAATGTGCCAGCAGGTCGAACGTGAAGTCCCCTGTTCCCGTGGCAACGTCGAGGGCTTGCCCGCTCAGTTCGCCGACGGCCATGCCTGCCGCCCTTCGCCTCCAAGCATAGTGCCTGCCTCCCGACATGATGGTGTTAAGCCGGTCGTAGCGTCGCGATATCCGGGCGAACATCTCGCCGACGTATCGCGCACGCTCGCTGCCTCTCAGATGTGCCAGGGCGTCCGCCTTTCACCCGTCACGGAATGCTGCCGGATGTCGCGAATCGCCTTCGGGAGTTCCGGCAGCAGGTCGCCCGCCAGCATCCCGGCGTCACCGAACTCCGCTCCGGCCCGCTCTCCTGCCAGACCGTGCAGATACACCCCCAACGCCGCGGCATCCTCAGTAGCGACTCCCTGTGCCAGCAGCCCCGCGATAGTCCCGGCGAGCACGTCCCCCGTTCCAGCCGTCGCCATGGCGCTGTTGGCGAAGGGACTGAGCCTCGTGCTCCCATCAGGGGACGCAACAACCGTGAACGCCCCCTTGAGCACGACGGTCTTTCGCCAGCTCATCGCCGATTCGACCGCGATCTCGACTCTGTGCTCCTGGATTTCCTTCGTAGACCTGCCTGTCAGTCGGGCCATCTCGCCCGGATGCGGTGTAAGTACGGCCTCCTGCGAAAAGTGGTTCCACCATTCAGGCCACGAGGCTAGGACGTTCAGCCCATCCGCATCGACGACCACCGGCGGAAGCCTACCACCGTCGAGCAGAAGTCTCTTGACCATGTTGCCTGTCGAGTCGGCCTGACCAATGCCCGGACCCATGAGGAGCGCTTGATAACCATCCGCCTGCTGCGCGATGAGGTCCGCCGCCTCGACGCTTGGTACGCCCTGCGACACTTCCGGCAGTGGCAGGTACGTCGGCTCGACCGCCTTCGCGGCCACCGCCATCTGGAGGCTTTCAGGTACGGCCAGCGTCACAAGCCCTGCGCCGACCCTCCCTGCTGCCGTCGCGGCCAGATACGGCGCCCCAACGTAATTCCTGGATCCCCCGACGATGAGCGCTTTGCCGAAAGTGCCCTTGTGCCCGGACAACGGCCGGTCGAGCAGGGCGGACCTCGCCCACTCGTCCGTCATCAGCTCGAACTCGATATCACTGTCCAAGCCATTCGGCATCCCGATGTCGAGCACCTCGATTTCGCCCGCGTACTCCGCGCCAGGGAACCGGTACAACCCGGCCTTCGGGTTGCCCAGCGTCAGCGTCACGTCCGATGGGACGGCCTTGGGATCGACGGCCCCCGTGTCGGCATCGAGGCCGGTCGGGACGTCAAGCGCCAAGAGTCGGATCGTCCCGTTAGCCCCGCGCGCTTCACGGAGCAGGTCGAGCGCCCCCGCCGTCGGCCCTGTTATTGGCCGCGACCGCCCAGTTCCCAGTACCGCATCGACAACGATCTGCGCGAGCTGCAGCGCTTCCCCTAGCTGTGCCGCCCCGTCATCGTCGTCGAGCCGGATGATGGTCACCCGCTTGCCCCGCAGGTAGTCGACCTTGCCCACATGCTCGGGGTTATCTCGGCACAGGCAGACGGTGACACGCGCTCCCCAAGCGTCCAGATGTCGTGCCGCAACGAGTCCGTCGCCACCGTTGTTGCCCGGCCCAACGAGAACGACGACCGTCATCCCCACGAGGTTCTTCACGTGGCCACGAATATAGTCCGCGACTTCAAGACCGGCGTTCTCCATGAGCGCCGCCTTGGAGACGCCGCCCGCCTCGGCACGGTCCTCGATCTCGCGCATCTGCCGGGCCGTTACGATCTTCACGGCACTCTAGTCGAGCAGGTGAGGTTTCTGGGCGTGCAGCGCGGAAGCGGTCGGATACGCCGTCGTCATCTCCACAATCTCGTAGCTGCCCTCGACCATGTCTGCGACGGCTTCCCGCCACTTCAGGTAGTGAGGCATCGTGCGGTGGGTCTCCCTCGCCGCGTCGTCCTCGTATATCTCGTACAGGTAGGCCATGTTGGGGTCCTCCCTGTCCTGCAGCACGTCGAACCTGAAACAGCCCGGCTCGTCGCCGACCGACCCCCGGGCGTCTCCCAGGCTGGCCTCGACGAACTCCTCCATCATTCCCGGTTTCACCTTGATGGTCACAAAGATGGCAATCATGCTAGCTCCTCACACCAATTCGATTTCCATTGACTCGTGGGGGGCCGCCCGGCTGTGCATGGACGCAGGACACCCACCCTTCGGCAAAATGTACCAGACACCGCCTGGCTCTGCTACCGCGTCTTTGACCGCGCAGCGGCAAGCCATTACCCTATACGAGAGACTCGTGTGGGAGGAAACAGATGGTAAAGGCAGCCGTACTCTACGAGACGAAGACGCCGCTCCAGATAAAGGAATTGCGGCAGGACCCGCCCAAGGCAGGAGAGGTGCGCCTCAAAATGGGCGCGGCCGGCCTCTGCTTGAGTGATCACCACCTGATGCAGGGTACCTCCAGGATCGATCTTCCCGCAGTTCTGGGACATGAGGGAGCGGGAACGGTCATCGAGGTCGGCGAGGGAGTGACGCGGGTCAAGCCCGGCGACCGGTGCATCATTTCGTTCGTCTCGCCGTGCGGAATGTGTCGCAACTGTGCTGACGGATTCCCGAACGTCTGCGAGACGCACGTCAAGCTCGGCCCGCGACAGTACGACGGTACCGCCCGTCTGCACGACAACGGTGACGACGTGTACCAGCTCGGCAAGGTCGGTGTCTTCTCTGAGATCATCATTTGCCCGCAGCAGGCCTGCCAGCCCATTCCCGACGAGGTCCCCATCGAGGTGGCAGCCCTCATTGGGTGCTCGGTGACCACCGGGGTCGGAGGCGTCATAAACAACCCGAACGCAAAGGTCGGAATGAGCGTAGCCGTATTCGGCTGCGGCGGTGTGGGCCTCAACGTCATCCAGGGCGCCAAGCTCATGAACGCAAGCAGGATCATCGCCGTCGATGTCCTCGATCACAAGCTGGAGTTCACCTACAGGTTCGGCGCGACCGACACCATAAACATCCGTGAGGTGGACGATGTCGCCGAGACGATCAAGGAGATGACCGGCGGCGGAGTAGACATGGCCTTCGACAGCATCGGAAAGGCCGAGGTAATCTCTTCCGCCTTCGATAGCGTGCGTCCAACCGGTACTGCCGTCCTCATCGGACTCGGCGCTGTCGGAGAGGACGCTCCCATCAATATGTCCGACATGGTCCGCGCGCAGAAGACCGTCATGGGCAGCTACTACGGTTCCACCAGCCCCCACGAGTCCTTCCGCAAGATTGTCGACGCATATCTTAAGGGAACTCTCGACGTCGATACCATCATCACGAGAAGCTACTCCCTCGACCAGATCAACGAAGGGTTCCACGATCTCGTCAGCGGCGGCGAAGGCCGCGGCATCATCAAGTTCCCGTCGTAGAGGGTGTTGCCCACACGTAGGCGCGAACCGCGACTTTTTCTTCCTCAGACCAAGACCGCCTCTACCGGCTCCGCCGCCTTCTGAAACAACAGCCCAGCCTCGTCCGCATCGACCACCACGTGATCTCCGTCGGCCAACTCCTGTGACAGGATGCGCTTGGACAGTGCGTTCTCGACGTGTCGCTGCACGGCCCTGCGTATGGGGCGAGCCCCGAACTTCTCATCGAAGCCCTCTTTTGCAAGCCACTCCCTCGCCACGTCCGTGAGGCTCATCGTGATGCCGTGCTCCGCCATCCGCTCCTTAACCTCCCCGACCTGGATGTCCACGATCTCCTTGATCTGCTCCTTCGACAGCCGGTCGAAGATGATGATCTCGTCGATGCGGTTCAGGAACTCCGGTCTGAACGCCCGCTTGAGCGCGTCTTCCACTGCGGCGTGACGGTTGTCCACACCACTGGAGGCGCTCGAAAGAAAGCCGAGCGCGGAACCCTCGGTGTCTCCGGTGCCCAGGTTGCTGGTCATGATGAGCACGGTGTTCGTGAAGTCCACGGTGCGACCGTGTCCGTCGGTGAGACGCCCGTCCTCCAGTATCTGGAGCATGATGTTGAACACCTCCGGGTGCGCCTTCTCTATCTCGTCGAACAACACCACCCGGAACGGACGCCTCCGAACGGCCTCAGTCAGTTGACCGCCCTCGTCAAAGCCGATGTATCCCGGCGGCGCTCCGACAAGACGTGACACGGAGTGCCGCTCGGAGTACTCCGACATGTCGACTCGGACCATATTCTGCTCGTCGTCGAACAGGTACTCGGCGAGGGCGCGTGCCAGTTCGGTCTTGCCCACTCCTGTCGGCCCTAGAAAGATGAAGCTCCCGATGGGCCGCTTCGGGTCCTTCAGTCCCGACCTTGCGCGACGAACGGCGTCGGAGACTGCCGACACTGCCGAGTCCTGGCCGCGCACACGCTCGTGAAGCCGTTCCTCCATGTGGAGCAGCTTTTCCGCCTCGCTCTCCAGGAGGCGGTCTACGGGAATTCCCGTCCAGCTTGCGATCAGGCTCCCGATCTGCTCTGCCGTCACCGTCATGTCGCGGTGGACAGGAATGTCCATCGCCGCCTGTTCTGAGTCGAACTCCTCCTGTAGACGCACCCGCTCGGCCTTGATCTGCATGGCGGCTTCGAACTCGCCGCGTCCGGACATTGCATCCTCTTCATTCAGTAGCTCACGAATCCGCTTTCCCTTGCTCTTCAGGTCACCTGGCAGACTCTGCGCGTCGATACGAAGCTTGCTCGCCGCCTCGTCGATGAGATCGACCGCCTTGTCGGGCAGCAGGCGGTCCGTGATGTACCGGCGGCTCAGCTTGACGGCGGCCTCGACGGCCTCGTCCGTGAACGACACCATGTGGTGGCTCTCGTACTTCGGGCGGAGCCCACGGATCATCTCGATGGCCACCTCCTCATCTGGCTCCTCCACCAGTATCGGCTGGAAGCGGCGTTCCAGGGCGGCGTCCTTCTCAATGTGCTTGCGATACTCCGGTTCTGTCGTCGCGCCTATGGTCTGAAGTTCGCCCCTCGCGAGGGCGGGCTTCATCATGTTGCTCGCGTCGATTGCTCCCTCTGCCGCTCCCGCGCCGACGACGGTGTGCAGTTCGTCGATGAACAGCACGATCTCACCCTGCGCCTCGCGTATCTCGTCCATGACGCCCTTCAGCCGTTCCTCGAACTCGCCCCGGAACTTGCTCCCCGCCACCATACCGCCGATGTCCAGCGCGAGCACGCTGCGACCCCCCAGCTCCTCGGGCACGTCGCCCGCCGCGATGGCCTGGGCAAGGCCCTCCGCGATGGCCGTCTTGCCCACGCCTGCGCCGCCGATGAGGACTGGGTTGTTCTTCGTCCGCCTGATGAGCGTCTGCATCACCCGGCGGATCTCGTTGTCGCGTCCGATGACCGGGTCGAGTTTCCCCTGACGGGCCAGATCGGTCAGGTCCACGCTGAACCTCTCCAGCGACTTGTACCGGCTCTCCGCCTTCTGGTCGCTCACCCGTCGGCTGCCCCGCACGTGCTGCAACGCCTTGTAGATGCCCTCGACATCGACCTTGAACTCCTTCAGCAGGGGAGCGGACGCGCCCTTGTCATCCTTCGCGACTGCAATAAGCAGGTGCTCGGAACTGATGAAGTCGTCGTTGAGGCGCTTGGCTTCCTCCGTTGCGGCTGCGAGCATGTCGCGGGCGCGCGGCGTCATGAAGATCTGGTTCGACTCATACTCCAGCTTGGGGCTCATCTCCAACGATTGGTCAAGCCGCTCTCGCATCTCGTCGATGTTCACACCAAGCTCGGACAGTATCTGTCCTGCCGCCCCCTCCTGCTGTTCGAGGATCGCCATCAGGACGTGCTCAACGTCCCACTGGCTGTGCCGATAGCGACGCACCACCTCTTGGGACTTCCCAAGAATCTCCTGCGCCTGCTCCGTGAAATCGTCCGGCTTCAGAACCATGTTGATCACCTGCCGTGTGTTTTCTCTAACCCTGATGTACTATCGACTCCCAGAGTATGATGAGTCCAAGCACATTCACCGGGAATGAATGCCAATCACTTCATGTGTTAGTCTAGTTAACTATATATGTTGAATGATAGTTGAGTCAAGACGTATCAAGTAGGCTGAATCGCAAATCACTGAACTATCGTAAATCTAAGGGTCGACCGGACTAATCGGGTATACTTGACTCGCGGGGTCGTAACCGGTTGCGGCCTCCCTAGAGCACACTTCGGAGTAGGGAATGAGCATTTGCACGGCGAGGCATATTAATCATGTCTGCATCGCGGTGAAGGACATCGATGAGACGACTCAGTTCTACCGCGACGTATTTGGAGCGACTGATAGCGAAGTCGTCGACATCGAGGACCAGGCCGTTCGGGCGACGTTGATTCGAGTGGGTGGTTCTCAGTTGGAGTTCATCGAGCCCACCGACCCCAACGGCGGCGTGGCGAAGTTCATCGATCGTCGCGGCGAGGGTGTCCATCACATCTGCTTCGAGGTCGAGGACCTCGCTGGCACCCTGCAACGTCTCGACGAGCAGGGCGTTGCCGTCATCGACCATGAGCCGCGTGAAGGCCTGTCAGGCACGATAGGATTCCTGCACCCGAAGTCTACGAGAGGCGTCTTGATCGAGTTGGTCGATCAGGACGATGCCAGGAGGTAGCGGTCGACCATGGTGAGCAGGGCAATCAAGGTACTGGTGGCCAAGCCGGGGCTGGACGGTCACGACCGTGGGGCGAAGATCATCGCTCGGGCGCTAAGGGACGCGGGCATGGATGTTAGATACACCGGCATCCGTCAGACCCCGGAAATGATCGCCGACACGGCCTTGGAGGAGGACGTGGACGTTGTCGCCCTGAGCATTCTGTCAGGCGCGCACATGGACCTCTTTCCCCTGATATTCGAGCGGATGAAGATCAACGAGATGGAGGACGTGGTGGTCGTTGCCGGCGGGATCATTCCCGAAGAGGACAGGGCCGCGCTCTTGGAGATGGGAGTGCAGGGTGTGTTCGGACCGGGCACCTCGACCACGGAGATCGTTGAGTTCATCCATGCGGCGCGTGATGAGCGAGAGGGATAGGGCGACAGGTAAGACATGCGCACGCAATACGTCGCGCACGAGGTACGTAGGAAGGCCATCCTTGGTCTAGCGCCTTTACTGGCATTGACAATTGTTCTCCTCATTTCTGTGGCGGCATGTGAGATCGACGAGTCGGCTGGAGTTGCCCTCGACGCCCCGAGTCCGGTCACGGACGCCGGTGAGACCACAACCGAAACTTCCTCTGTGCGAATCACCCTTGCATCGACCGATCTCGGAGTGGGCCGAAACCGCCTTGCATTCGGACTCGTCGACGTAGAGTCCGGTCCCATCCGCGAAGCCGACGTCCTCATCTCGACGTTTTATCTCGGTGACGGTCGACAGGAGGGGCCGATTCAGACGGCCCGCGCCGTTTGGCGCGACTGGCCCATTGGGCAAACGGGGCTGTACACGGCCAACTTCGACTTCGACCGAGCGGGTGCTTGGGGCGTCGTGGCGAACTATGTCGATCATTTGGGGTCAAATGTCACCACGTCCGCAGGGCTCGAAGTGAAGCCCAAAAGCTATACCCCCAGCGTTGGAGAACGACCTCCCGCAAGCCTTACGAAACTTGCAGCTGAATTCTCGGATCTCAACGAAATGACATCTGATCCCGAGCCTGATGAGGACCTGTACGCCATCACAGTGGCCGAGGCTCTGGACGCGGGGAAGCCCCTGGTTGTCGTCTTCTCCACGCCCGCTTTCTGCCGTACCGCAACGTGCGGTCCTCAACTCGACGTCATCAAGGAACTGAAGGACTACTACTACAGGGACGTCAACTTCATCCACGTCGAGGTCTATGACAAGCCGGTAGAGATCGAGGGCGATCTGCAGAACGCGCCCCTCTCACAGGCCATGATCGACTGGGAACTGCCCACGGAGCCGTGGACGTTTGTCATGGATGGCGAGGGCAAGGTAGCCGCCAAGTTCGAGGCGTTCGTGACAAAAGAAGAGCTGAGAGCCGCCCTGATGGCCGTGCTTGAATAGTCGCCCTGCCGCAGCATAGGTACTCACATGTCAAAGCCGATAACGATCGCCCTGTATGTCGCCGGGATGTTGGTCGTCATCGTGATGGCTCCAATCGTAGTCATTACTGGCATTCGGCTCATTCGCCTGGTCCTGTTCAGCGGGACATTGGACGGAAGCCTTATCGCATTCATACTGCTGTTGGCCCTACTTCCCGCGGGGACAGGGCTCACCCTCTTCGGGTACTTTCTCTACCAGCAGATACGTCGGTCTCTCTTCGGCGGGCCCGTCGCCGAGCGGGACTACATCGGCCGCTTCCTTGAACGCAAGGTCTCGGAGGGCGACCGGTAAGGTCCCGCTCTTCCCCGCCGTTCTCGTCGCCGGTCTATCCTTGTCACTCTCGCCTCGTGCTTCCAGCCATCAAACGTAAGATGTTGCCGCGATGGTATACTCTCGGTGAATGCGCGGTAGGCGGTATCCGCGTGAAGGGAAACAAGGGCATGAGCTATGTCGGCTGGGCAATTGTGGCAATGACGGGTTACGGCGTAACTGCCGTAATACTCAAGCTGGCCCTCAGAGACATTCCACCGGGAGTTGCAATCGTCATTACCAATGCGGTCCTCGTTCTTGCGGGCGTCGGTCTGGTCCTGTATCGAGGCGAGCAGGTAGCCGCCCACCTTTCGCTGTCGCGACCGATGCTCTTGACGATCCTTGCCGGACTTACATTGAGCCTCAGCATAATCGGATACTACATCGCCCTCAGCCGTGGCCCCGCCTCGGTGGTCGTTCCAATCTTCGCCATGTACGTTCTCGTCGCGACATTCATAGGGCTCGCCTTCCTTGGCGAAGAAGTCAAGCTGACCAGAGTCGTTGGAGTGATTCTGGCGGGTGGGGCGATATTTCTCCTCACCCGATGAATGCCACCGGCCAAAATTAAGTGATAAACCGCCTGCTTATTTCTTGGCATCTAACTTATAAGCTGGGATATATTCTTGTCGTACCTGTTACGGTCTTGCACAACGTATGGATAGACTAACCGACACGTTTCACGGATCTTCGCAGACTCCGATATCTCAGCTCATGCGTCCCGTGCAGAGGTTCATGCACGAGGAGGCGTCGAGCGGCATCATGCTGTTCGTGGCCGCGGTCGTGGCGCTGGTCTGGGCGAACTCCCCTTGGTATCACACGTACGAAGAACTCTTCGAAATGCACCTTTCGATCGGGTTCGGAGACTGGGTCATTAACGAGACCCTGCATCATTGGATCGACGACGGTCTCATGGCAATCTTCTTCTTCGTCGTCGGCCTCGAGATCAAGCGGGCGATTGTAGTTGGCGAACTGAGTTCGGTGCGCAGGGCGGCACTGCCCATTTTCGCGGCGTTGGGCGGAATGATCGTCCCCGCGCTGATATATGTTTCGTTCAACTCGAGCGGCGAGGCGTTCAGGGGTTGGGGAGTGCCGATGGCCACCGACATCGCCTTTAGTCTCGGCGTACTCTCCCTATTGCGGTCGAGAGCGCCACTGCCGTTGAAGATCTTCTTGGCGGCCTTCGCAATAATAGACGACATCGGAGCGGTTATTGTCATTGCCGTCTTCTACACCGGAGACATCGCGTGGGACAACCTGGGAATCGGGGCGATATTCCTAGCCTTGCTCGTGGTCGTAGCACGTCTGGGCATCAGGCATCCCTTGGTATACACGGTGCTCGGAGTGATCGTATGGCTGGCATTCCTCAAGTCCGGGGTACACGCGACCGTTGCCGGTGTACTGGTTGCGGCAACGATTCCCATCCGCGTGCGCGTCAACCCAGCGGGGTTTGTTGCCCGCAGTCGCGACCTGCTCCTGGTGTTTGAACGCTCAGGAGAGTATGGACACGAGGACGAGACGTCGAGCGAACAAAGGGCAATCCTCAAAGAAGTGGAGGACACCGCTCACAAGCTGCAGTCTCCGTTGCAGCGGTTCGAGACCGCGCTGCACCCCTGGGTGGCCTTCATCATCATGCCGCTGTTCGCCCTGTCTAATGCCGGAGTCAAGATCGAAGGCGACTTCTTGGCCGCTCTTTCCCACCCTGTAACCTTGGGCATAGTTCTTGGCTTGGTCATTGGGAAGCAGGTCGGAGTTACACTGTTCTCTTTTGCTGCCGTGCGGTTTGGCATTGCGGCTCTGCCGTACGGGGTTACGTGGACTCAGTTCTACGGCGTTGCCCTACTGGGTGGAATCGGATTCACCATGTCCCTATTCATCACAAAGCTTGCCTTCACGCACGAAGCGCTCACCATCGAGGCGAAGATCGGTATTCTCATCGGCTCCGCAATCTCAGGGATCATCGGATACCTGGTACTGCTGCGGGCGGGCAATCGCTCATCAAGATTGAGGATGGGGGAGTAGTGGAGACCGTCCCAGCATGAAAGCCGGCAGGCTGCAGGGTGGGCGACCAAACGCTTTCAGGTTACGCGTCCGTCTATTGGCCTAAGAATCGGGAGCGTTCGGTCAGTCGAGAGGGTCGGGCTGCTGTTGAACGATAATCGCAGTCTGCTCGCGGTCCGACACTACGCCTCGTCTTCGTTGTCGTAGCTGACCTTGCCCAGGAAGACCTCGGTCAGGATATCGGTCTCTCGCACTGATTGCGGTGTGCCCTCGAACACCACTCGCCCCATGTCCAGAACGTAGGCCCGGTTCACGATGTCCAACACACCCTTGATGTTGTGCTCAACGACCATGATAGTGGTGCTGAACCTCTCGCTGATCTGGGCGACCTTCTCGAACACCTCACTCACGACCCTGGGAGCGAGGCCAAGTGTGGGCTCGTCGAGAAGCAGCACCTGCGGATCGGACATGAGCCCTCTTCCGAGCGCCAGCATCTGCTGCTGTCCCCCCGACATCTGGCTGGCGAAGTCTTTGCGCTTTTCGTAGAGGATCGGGAAAAGCTCAAGGACCGAGTCCAGGCGGCGGGCCTTCTCCTGTTTGTCGTTTAGGTAGAGACAACCCATTTCGAGGTTCTCTTCTATCGACAGGTGGGTGAACACCCGCCTGCCCTGCGGGACGAAAGAGATGCCCTCCTTCACTATCTCGTGGGTGGCCGCCGACAGAGGTTGGCTCTGCCAGTGGACCTTGCCCTCGACCACGGGCGCGAGTCCCATGATGGCCTTCAGAACCGTGGACTTGCCGGCGCCGTTGGGACCCATCACGGCAACGACCTCACCCTTCCGGACGCCAAGTGACACGTCGGTCAGGGCTGATACGGCCCCGTATCGCACGGATATGTTGAGAAGCTCAAGAAGCATCATTCCAATCTCTCGCCGATACTAGGCACCCAAGTAGGCGTCGATAACATCCGGTCTGCTCAGCACTTCATCCACCTCTCCTACGGCGAGGAGCGTGCCGCTGTCCAATACGAAGAGATGGTCCGACAGCTCTCTGACGATGTCCATGTTGTGGGAGACGAAAATGATGGTGTTCCCCCGTTCCCTCATGTCCTTCAACAGGGTCTTGACTCTCTCCAACATTTGCGGGAAGAGGCCGGCAAATGGTTCGTCGAAGAGATATATGCTCACGTCCATAGCCATGGCGCGTCCGATCTCCAGTAGCTTCCGCTGGCCATAGGAAAGGTCCATCGCCAGCGAGTCCCTCTTTTCCCACATGCCGACGCTCTGCAGAATGCTCTGCGCCTTCTCCTTGTGGGCGGGGCCGGCCCGCTCGAACAGCGAGGGCAAGAGACGCCTGTCGGTCAGCGCTACCATGATGTTGTCCCACACGCTGATCTGGTCGAAGAGCCTAACCTCCTGAAAGGTCCTCGTGATGCCGTGATCCGGCGTCTCGTGGACCTTCACGACGCGGAGTCCCACGCCGTCGATTATCACTAACCCGCGGTCAATGGGGAGAATACCGCTCAGGATATTGATGAGGCTCGACTTTCCCGATCCATTCGGGCCGACAATGCAGGTAATCCATTCCCGAAAGATGGAGATGCTGAGCTCGTCGACGGCCTTGACCGCGCCGAAATGCTTCGAGACCTCCTTGGTCCTCAGGGCGAAGAGGGCGTCGAGGTCGATATTGTCTACGTGTACTGAGGTCACAACTTGAACCTCCCCACAAGGCCTTGTGGCCTGAACAGCATAAGAACCACCAACAGGATACCGAGCACAACCTGCCGGGCCTGACCGACGTACTCAGCCGGCAGGAACCCTATGAAGCGCATACCTTCTTCCAGCAGAACGAATACCATGGCCCCCAGAATGGAACCCCAGATCGTAGCCAGTCCGCCCAGGATGACTATGGACACCAGCAGCATCGACTCCAAGAGGATGAAGGAGTTGGGATCGATAAAGGTGGTCCAACTCGCGAACAGCCCTCCGGCAAGGCCGGCCATCATGGCCGATATTACCCAAATTGCAAGCTTGAAGTGGGTGACCTGGTACCCGAACACTTCCGTTGCCTGCTCATCTTCTCGTATAGCCGTCAGCACCCGTCCGAAGGAGGAAGTAACTATGAACCATGAGATAAGGACGACAAGAGCCAGGAATGCAAAGACGAGGGCGAGGAACTGCAGTTCTCCGTCGAATACCCACCCGCCGATCTCGGGGCGGGCTATTTCGTGAATGCCGAAAGCTCCCCTCGTAACGCTTCTGAGATTCAAGAAAAGATTGAAGGCAATAATGGCGAACCCGAAGGAGACGAGTACGTAGATATCGTCCCTGAACCGGTTGAACACGATGCCCACTGCGATGGCGACTACCCCCGTGATAATCACCGCTAGGGGCAGGGCGACGAAGAAGGGCCATCCGAACGTGGGAATGGCCTCCGTGCGCAGTTGCTCGTATGCCGCGTCAGATGTCAGTATTGCTACGGTGTATGCGCCGATTCCGAAGAAGCCCACGTGACCGACAGACAGCAGTCCCGTGAACCCGATCACCAAGTTCAGACTTACGGCCAGAATCGCCCAGATGGCGAATACCGTGCCCAGGGATATGGCGAATCCGGTGCCCTGCGATACTATGAACACGACCGCCCAGCCGATGATGAACAGGTTTGCCCAAAGCTCGATGTTGCCCCTGGCGTAACGTATGAACTCGCGGGGAGATCTTACGAGCCTAAACGTATCGACCAATGCGGTAACGTTTATCTGCATGGGTTCTACTTCCTCGGAAGGAGGCCCTTGGGCCAGAACGATAGGAAGAGAATGAGAACCATGAATGATATGACGTCCTTCCACTCCCCGGCGAGGTCCCAGATGCCAAACTGCTCGATCATGCCGAGTGCGAACCCGCCAACGATTGCTCCGTAGAGATTCCCAATTCCCCCGACCACTGAGGCTATCCATCCCTTCAGCAAGAGCAGGAGTCCCATCCTGGGCTGTATGGCCGTGTCGTGTCCGCTCAGCAGCCCTGCCATCGCCGCGAATATCGCTCCGATGAAGAATACGATAGCAATGATGACCGTGGTGTTTATCCCTACCACCTTCGACACCTCTTCGTCGTCGCCGATGGCCCGCACGGCCTTTCCAAATGCCGTCCATTTGAGGAGATACAGAAGAAACGCGAACCCGACGATGGAAACGCCGATGGCGAAGACGTTGAAACCCTTGATGTTTCCCCCAAGGATCATCCACGGCGCGCTGCCGAAGGCTGCGGGCAGTGGCCGCGGATTGCTCTCGAAGACGATAGAGGTTGCGGCTGTGATCGCCAGGAGGATACCCAAAGTCGCCACCAGCATTATGAGGGGCGATCTCGATCGCTCGCGCATGTACACGTAGAGTCCTCGGTAGAATGCTACGGCGACGATACCCGCCATCAGGCACGACACTCCCCAACTCAAATAGAGATTCGCACCTGGGGTGTTGGCGATAAAGAATGCGCAGTACCCTCCCAGCGCCACCCCAATGATCCCCGCTGCAACCAGGAGAGGATTGGGGCTCATTGACGGCAGCACGCTGCGAACGCCCCTGTGGACAGCCCAACCCGCAATCAGCGCTACGGCGACGCCTATGGCGGGACTCAGGATAGTATTGGTGGAGTCCGTATAGTTCAGGACGATTCCCATGTATGCGCCCGCGCTAAAGGCGGCGAGACCTCCGGCCACGTACAGCACCCGGGGACCGAAACGTGGCCTGAGCCGGTGATAGAAGGCTTCGTAGAGCGCCCAAGCTACTACCCCGGCGGTCACGGCGGCGAGCATGGCGTTCACGTATGGGTTCGTGTAGTCCTGCCCGCCGAAGCCGTCCTGCGACCTGAGATAGAAGACGCCGTAAGCGCCTATGGCGGCGGCCGCCCCGTAGTAGAGATCGAAGAACCATACGGTGCTGTAGACGATGGTGAAGCCCATCGCGAGCAGGGCGTACACGGCTCCCACGGCCAGACCATTGAAGGCGAACTGCACGGCCTGATCGGGAGATTCGGTGATCTTCCATGCGAGATACGCAACTATGGCAACTGCCAGCACCGTCGCCAGGATTCTGCCGTGGCCATTACCGCTCGGAAGCAGACGGCTCCACCAGGCGAACCTCAGTCTCTCGAGACTCATCTGCGTATAGGACCTCTGTGAAGACTCCCACGCCATTCAAATATGAAGGCGTGGGAGTCCTTGCATTCGGATGGACGATACTTCATCGGTCGTCCACGATGTGAAGCTGTGACAATCGGGATCAAGGGCAGGAAGGGTTGAGCTATTCGGTAGGAGCGCCTCCCAGGACCTTGTATCCGTTATTGTCTTCAGTCCTTTCGCTCGCCGGGAGAACCTCCACGACGACGTTGGAAAGGCCTACGACCTCGCCCTTATCGTCAAAGCTGTAGTCGGTCCCGATAGACCCGCTCCAGGTGATATCGTAGAGACAGTCACGGAATCCGTCTGCGTCTTGGTCATCGTCCGTCCTCTTGAGACACTCGGCGGTGATGTAGACATCATCGTATGCCGAGCCGAGGTACCACGGCAGCGTAACCTGTCCGTAGCGATCCCTATAGCTTCCCAAGACCTCTTGCGCCTTGTCGTTTGCAGGATCGAGGTCAGCGGTGATGGCCTTCAAACCGGTGGCGGCGTCCCCGGCGATTCCGAGGGCCTCGGACCCGATAGGAACGACCTCGGAGTACATGGGTCCTTCATAACCCAGTTCGCGGATCTGCTTGACGATGGTGCCCCCGCTGAATTCCCCTTGTGCCGCAATGTGAATGGCGTCGGGGTTTGCGTTCAGCAGCTTGGTCAGCTGGCTCCTGAAATCGGTGGTATCGGAGGCGTACTGCTCAGCCGCCACGACCTCGCCGCCGCGCTTCTCGAACTGCGCGACGGACGCCCGCCTCACGCCCTCGGCGTAGTCGGTCGACTCATTGATGGTGGCGAGCTTGCGGATTCCGTCCGACCAGAGCACGTTGCCGGTGTCGATGCCAAGCTGGGCGTCGTTCATGGCTGTGCGGAAGATATAGTCACCGGCCTCGGCGATGTCCGGGTTGGTAGCCAGTCCTGAGAACATCACCACGCCCTCAGCCTCAGCGAGGGGCGCGGCTCCTAACATTGCCCCACTGCAGGATGTGCCAAGAATGATCTTCACTTCGTCCACATCAGTGAGTTTTCTGTAGGCGGTGATCGCATCTTGAGCGGCGCACTTGGAGTCTTCGACGATCAGCTCCAACATGCGCCCATTGATTCCGCCGCTAGCGTTGATCTCCTCCATAGCCAACTGCTTCGCATTATTGGCTACCTGACCGTAGGTCTCGCCGGGACCGGTAAGCGATTCCATCACGCCTATCCTAAAGGGGCCTTTCGGCTCCTCGGCGGGCATAGATGTTGGTTCGGCTCCACTCTCTGCCGGAGGAGAAGTAGGTGCGGCGGCCTCCCCTTCCCCATCATCTCCACAAGCCACAACCACCGACACCAGAACCGCCAGCAATCCAAACGCGACAATTCGTTTCCGTGAAAATAATCGCATGATAATCTCCTTTTCGTAAGGATACTCTCTATGGACTGATGCGTCTGCTACGTTCTATCACCGCTATGTGCGTTTTGCAAGTACGCGAAATCGTTGAAACACAGTGCCATTCACAACCTGATCGCTCAAGAGCCAGCACAGACGCATCGCGCCGCACGAAACACTCTACTCAGGCTTACCGCCGCTAACTACGGTGTACCCGTAGTTCTCTTTCGTCCGTTGTTCGGGCGGCAGGACCTCCACAACCGCCCTGGAGAGGCCGACAACCTCTCCATCGGAATCGAAGCTGTAGTTGTTGCCTATGGCTCCGCTCCACGTGATGTCGTAGAGACAGTCGCGGAACCCATCGGCGTCCTGATCGTCCCCGGTCTGTTTGAGGCACTCCGCGGTTATGTAGACATCGTCATAGGCCGACCCGAGATGCCACGGCAAGGTCACATAGTTGTATCGCGCCCTGAAGTTGGCGAGAACTTCCTGGGCTTTGTCATTGTTGGGATCGGGAGTTGCCGTAATGGCCTTGACGCCGGTCGCCGCGCCGCCTGCAATGTCGAGAGAGGTCGTCCCAACCGTGATGGTCTCGCCGTAAATCGGACCTTCATATCCCAACTCTCTGGCCTGCTTGATGATAGTGCCGGCTGAAAACTCGGACTGGGGCGCCAAGTGGATTGCATCCGGATTCGCACCGACCAGCTTTGTGAGTTGAGACCTGAAATCGGTCACATCACTCCCGTACCGTTCCGCGGCAATTACAGTGCCTCCGAGTTTCTCGAATTGTTCCACCGAGGTGCGCCTGACGCCCTCCGCATAGTCCGTCTCCTCGGTGATGGTGGCCAGATTGCGGATCCCATCGCCCCAGAGAACGTTGCCCGTGTTTATCCCCACCTCGATATCGCTGATTTGAGTCCGGAAGATATAGTCGCCCGCGTCGGCAATGTCAGGGTTGCTGGCCAGCCCGGAGAAGAGAACCACACCGTCTTCCTCCGCCAGCGGCGCGACTCCAAGCATCGCTCCGCTGCAAGACGTGCCGAGGATGATCTTCATCCCGTTCACGTCGGTGAGCTTGTTGTAGGCTTGGATGGCGTCCTGTGCGCTACACTTCGAGTCTTCGATGACGAGCTCCAACATACGCCCGTCGATGCCCCCGGCTTCATTGATCTCGTCCGCGGCCATCTGTTTGGCATGAACCGCTACATTGCCGTAGGTCTCACCTGTGCCGGTCACGGATTCCATCACACCGATTCGGAACGCGCTCTTCTCCCCATCGTCGGCGTTTCCACAGGCGACGGCAATCGCGAGGAGGACTGTGATAAGTCCCCAGCCGACGATCTGCGTCCAAGATGGCAATTTCATGAACTACTCCCTTTAGAGTGCGGTCAAATCATCCCCTACAACGCGCGACAAGTCATAACGTTGTGGTCTCTAACTCTTCGAATCCGCTTTCAAGGAAAAAGCGGATAAGGCAACCTATGCAGCGTGCTGGCCGCTTCTCTGGGAATTATACCGCACATGGCTCAGAAAACGGCCATTGCAGCGCGAGTACATGTCCATTGCAAGGAATGGTTGTGGTAAACTCCCGCGTCGATGAGCAGCAATAACACGAGTTCGCGGGACGGGAATATCTCCGCGACCTCACACGGGCGGAAGCGCTCCAAGACAGCGGACTACGAAGTCGTCACCGACGGTGAGCGACTTTCCCGGATCATGCGCCGGATTTCACGGGAGCGTCGCATCGGATTCGATCTCGAATCGAACGGTTTCTTCCGTTACCCGGAACGCATCTGCCTTCTTCAGCTTTGGGCTGCCGGACGTGCATACCTGATCGACCCGATAGCCATTGAGGACATGAGTCCCCTTGGGGAGGTCCTGGCGAATCCTTCGGTCGAGACCGTGCTGCATTCGGGGGACCACGACATCCGAAGCCTCGACCGCGACTGGTGCTTTCGCATAGGGAACTTGTTCGACACGAGCATTGCCGCGGCCTTCGTGGGGAGCGAGCGTCTCGGCCTGGCGTCCACCCTTCAGGACTTCTTGAACATCACCATCCCGAAAGAGAAGAACATCCAGCGCTCCGATTGGTCGATCCGTCCCCTGAGCGACGCGGCGCTCGCATACGCAGCCGGGGACGTGCGGCACCTTTTCGGTCTGCGTGACAGGCTTGCCGATGAACTTCAAACTCTGGGCCGCACCTACTGGGTCAAGGAAGAGTGCGACCGCCTCTCGGAGATTCGGTACCGCGCTCCCGATCCGGAGTTGGCGGTATTCTCCGTGAAAGGATCGCGGGACCTCGACGGTCGCGGGCTCGCCATCCTCAAGTCGCTGTTGGAGTTCCGGGAGCGACACGCGCTCCGGCTGGGGCGTCCCCATTTTCGCGTAATCCAGGACGCCGTGCTGGTGTCCCTGGCGGCGGAGCCTGGTTCAGACCTGCGCGAGGTACGAGGCCTGGGAATGTTCGGACGGGGCAGGTTAGCGGCAGGAGTCCGAGACGCCATCAAGCGAGGCAGGGCAGAAGAGCCTCTCGTTCGTCCCCGACAACCTCGTGGTCGACGCCTCTCGCGAGCCGAGCGGACCAGGGTCGGACAGCGATTGGACAAACTCAAGGCGTGGCGTTCCGAACACGCAAAACGATTATCCCTGGCAGTGGGCCTCCTCTGGCCAATGGCCAGTCTCCAGAGGCTGGCATCCTTTCCCAATGACCTGGAGGCCGAACTTCAGGCCCCTGAGATAAGGCGGTGGCAGCGGGAGGAGTTCGAGGACTCGCTGCGGAATCTAGTCGCCCAAGAATTGGGTTCGTAGAAAACCGACCCTATTCCGTCTCAGTCGATTGCGGCACATGGAGAAAATAAGCCTGACGCCGCCATAGGTCTACTCCTGTCAGCCTGAGAGGTACCGTTGTGCCCGGCTCTATAGCGTCGGGCAGTTCCGCGCGCACCCGAAACGGATACTCGTCGAGGTCGAGCACGGAAAGGCGACGAGGCTCGTTCTCTAGGACATAGGCGCTGAAAAGGTCGGACCCATCGGTGGCATCGAGCCTGGTCAGCATGAGGTACTTCAGGAACCAGTACCGTCGCCTTGAATCTTCAATCCTCGACAGTTCTCGCATCTGCAGTTCTGCGCGCTTTGCAACTAGCGAGATGTCATCGGGTGAATAGACAGGCTCCCCGGCGACAAGGTAGTGGCTGATCTGCCGTTGCATCACGAGGTCAGGATACCGACGCAGGGGAGAGGTCGCCTGGATATAGGAGTCGACCCCAAGTCCGACGTGGGGCGTCGGCGTGACGCTGATCACGGCGGGCGTGAAGCGCCGCATGAGGCGGTACCGCTGCAGACGAGTCAGCGATCGAAGGACGCCGTCTTCATCAAAGAGATCGAGGTCGGAGACGTCCGGCGCGGACTGAGATCTGTACGAGGCCGGAATCTGATGCGACTTGCAGAAGTCGGCCATCAGCGAGTTGCAGAGCACCATCATCTCGGAAACGAGATCACGGGCGGGGGTATTTCGAGCGACGACGCGCACGTCTATGTCTGTCGGCGCGGTAACGCTGATCACCATCTCCTCGCGATTGACGTTGATTGCCCCCGCCTGCTCTCGCCTCTTGAGCAGCGCTTCTGCGAGTTCGCTCATCGAGCGAAGAGTCGTGTGCCATGAGCCTGACTCGTTCGCAATGGCGTCGTTTGCTTCGTCATAGGATATCGCGGCCGTGCTCCGTATCAGCGACGGCCTGATTTCATAGTCCAAGACCTGCCCTGACTCATCAATGTTTACGAGGAGGCTTACGGCGCGTCGTACTTGGTCGGGATCTAGGCTTCCCACTCCCTTCACGAACCCCGGTGGGAGCATGGGTATGGAGCGTTCCGGCAGGTATAGGGTCGCCATCCGCCCATCCGCTTCGGCGTTCATTACCCCTTCTATGGGCACCAGTGCCCCGGCGTCGGCGATGTGAATTCCGACGCGGTATCCGCCGTCGACCGCCTCGAGAGAGAGAGCGTCGTCACGGTCTCGTGTGTCCGCGTCGTCGATGGTGAAGGTCTCAATGTCCGTCAGATCGAGCCGCTCCCGATCGTCCGAGAGATGGTTTCGTGGAATAGCCTCGGCCTCTTCAAGCGCGGCTTTAGGAAAATCCTCCTCGATCTCGGAGCGATGTAGCTCCAGGGGCTCGTCCTCCGCGAAGACCCCGGCGCCCACAAGCAGGTCGAATGCCCTACGCTGCAGGTCGCGCGTCCCATCAGCTACTTCTCGAAGCAACGAGTGAGCCGCATAGCTGCGAGTGTAGTCGTCCCCATGTATGGCGAAACCCCTAATGTGTGCCAGCAGTCCTTCATGCAGTCGTGACATGGGCTCGGGGAGCGTCCCTTCACCTAGCGCAGCCATGAGGGTCTTGGCCGCTTCGACGTTCTCTGCCTCACGGCGGCGACGGGTGCGGAGGGTCTCAAGGTCCTCCTGGGATCGGGGCAAGTGACCGCCATCCTGCAAAACGAAGTAGTCGGAGCCGCGGTCGAGATGCAGGGTAAGGGCGACTATCTCCGACGCTCCGAAGCCATTCTCAAAGTACAGATCGGCGATCTCATCCACGCTCATGGCGACCTGCTCGTCGACCGTCACCTCCCAGACCTCGGACAGGTCGATCCCCTTGGCTGCCGCCTCCGCTCCGTCGCGGAATTCGAGGAAGGCCTCGTAGTCGCTCGGGACGATGCCTGTCGCGTACATGATGCGGTCCGCAGGCAGCTTGGCTTGCTTGTTCCGCCCAAGCGCGAGAGTAACACGCGACGGCGTTCTGTCCACGTAACGGAGGACTGTCGCTCCCTGGTTCAGCCGTGCTACGACGATTTCGTCCGATTCCATGATTCCAGCCTACAGCGTAAGGGAACTTGACGCTAGAGTTCCTCCCTATGAGCCTTTGCCGGAATAACAGGCGATATGAAGCAGACTCTCGGTTGGATTCACGATCGAGGATGATGTTGCGACGGGGGGAAATCGAATAGGCGATGCTTGGTTCGGCTCTCGTTAACGCTGCTGGGCTTCGCTCTGAGATGGCTCCGAATCACCAATTGAGTTGCCGGGTTTCCCGTTTCTAAAGCCCGCTATGGGCCTTACCACGCCCACAATGAGCCGCAACATGAACTCCAGGGCTATGAGAAATACCAGATAGTAGAAAATGTCTTCACTGTAATCTCCAGCAGTCCTCAGTCTGTCCAGGGAGTCTGGAATGGAGGTAAAAGACGTATTGATAATCATGACGCTCAGTACGGCGAAAGGCAGGATCTTCGCCAGGTCTCGGGCCAGGTCCTCCTTGTAATAGGCCGTGACACGGATGGCACTGACCGTGACAAGGGCTATCAATAGAGTTTCCGAGAAGGTCTGCTCTTTGGACAAGAAGGCCAATATCACCGTAAGGATTGCGAACCAGAAGAACGCGAAGACCGGAAACAGAAGAAGATATTTGACGACATACACAAGGAAGTGGAAGAGAGCTCTTCCCCATCGGAAGCTCAGACCTTCATATTTGGCAAGGTCCAGCGCAAATACGTCCCGGGCAGCCACGAACCGATAGAACTTGAACACGAAGATTGCGAATATGGACATGCCCAGTACGTAAGTCGCAACGGGACCCAAGAGGTCCAGCGCGTAATTGATGTCTAGTCCATTGGGGAAGATGCTGCTGATGTCCATGGGCATTCCGTTCGACAGGTGGAGATTATGGGCGACTAGGCTGCCGCGGTGCGAATACCAGCTTCAGCCTCCGTGTGTCAGACCGCCAGACCAATGTTGGCTCAAACCACAATCGAGACCGGCAGTCACAGGCATGGTGACGGCTATGCGTGAACGACATCAAGGCAACCGAGGGATCACCTCGTTCTTCAGGAGCGTGATCGAGCGCTCCCACTGCTCTCGCGGCTCCCACTCGTGTCCCATCGCCAGGAGGATTCCGAAGCCACCTACGTTGTGATGAAGCTCCTCCAACCGTTCCGTCACGTGGTCCGGACTGCCGACGATGAAGATGTTGTCCAGGACGTAATCGAGGGTGACATCGGAGTCGGGCATGTCGGGATCATCCTTCAACAGATCGATCCGCTTGGTGTACGGCAGCATCTTCATGAAGTACTGCCCGAAGTCGCGGGCAAGGGTGCCCTCCATCACCTCCCGGCGGGCCTGCTCTGTCGTCTCGGCGACATAGACCTCGCGCGCGACGCGCCATGTGGAGCGGTCGGGCACTCGTCCCGACTTCTCCGCCCCTTTCTCGACGGCCTCCCAGTGGGTTCCGATCACAGAAGGAGGGACGATGTTGATGCTCATGGGAATGAAGCCGCGCTCGCCCGCGACCACAAGCGTCCCGGAGTTGGGGGACACTCCCGCGACGCCGATGGGAGGGTGCGGAAGCTGGTACGGTCGCACATGAAGGTCGAGTCCGATCTCGCCGATAGTCTCCGGTACGTTGAAGTCCCAGTACTCGCTCTTGTATCGGCCGGGCTTGGGGTCTTCCCAGAGTTGCAGTACGAGTTCGAGAGAGTCACGCGACATCGCGAGGTGCTCTCCCTTGCTCGGATCGATGCCGAACACCTCGAAGTCCCCCACGAAGCCCCCTGAGCCGACTCCCCAGTGAAAACGTCCCTTGGCCATGTGGTCGAGCTGCGCGATGCGGTGGGCCAGCATGAAGGGATTGTGGTTCGGCAAACAGGAGACACCCGTGCCGAGGATGATGTTGTCGGTCAGGCCGAGAGCCTGTGCGATGAAGAGGTCGGGCGCGGGTATGTTCTCCCACTGGGCCGTGAAGTGCTCGCCGATCCAGGCCTCGCGGTAGCCCAGCCCGTCGAGTGTGACCATCTGCTGCAGGTCGTCTTCTAGCGTCTGGGTGAGGTTAGAGCCGGGCGGGTGCAGCGGCATCGTGAAGTAGCCCAGTTCCATAGTCGTTCCTCCGTGCGTTGTCTTGGTGCGGATAGTACCACTTCAGGTCGACTGTAGCACGGTCCGGTCGAAGCGGCGAATGACGATTCCACCGATGATGAACACCAGCCCGATCACCGACGACAGCAGGATCGTCTCCCCCACGATGACGGCTATCAGCGCGAGCGAGACGAACGGCGAGAGGAAGACGAGGTTGCTCACCTGCGCGGTCGTACGAGAGAGCGACAGCGCTCGCATCCAAAGCACGAAGGTTATGCCCATCTCGAAGACCCCCGCGTAGGCCGATCCTCCGATGCCGCGCACGTCCAGGGAAGGCGGCCCCGCCAGCACGAACGCCGCAATGGTTACGAACACCAATCCGAAGGAGAAGCTCAACAGCAGCTTGACGACCTCGTCCCGCTTGTCCCGGACGTTGCTCAGCCAGTAGGTAGCCCAAATGAATGCGCTGCCGACCGCCAGTCCCGTGCCGAGCGGATCGCTGAATCTAAAGCCCAGCAGATCGCCGCGAGTCGAGATCACGAGCACGCCGAAGAAGCTCACGAGTATCGCCGCTAGGGACACCCGGCCAATCGGCTGCTTGAGCAGCGGCACCGAGAGGATGACCACAACCACAGGCCAGGTGTAGTTCAATGGCTGCGCTTCCTGGGCCGGGAGTCGGTCGTAGGCCTCGAACAGCACGAGGTAGTACAGGAACGGGTTGAGGAAACCGAGCGCCGCCGACCGCAGGTACTCCTTTGGCGTACACGAGAATGCCAGCTTCGGCTTGCGCTGCCATATCGCTACGACGAGGAACACGAGCGTCGATACGAGCGTTGCGTACAGCAGCATGTGCGGCACTTCGACGTAACGCAGCGACACCTTGAAGGCCGACGCCACGGTCGACCACATGAGCACGGCGCTCCCAGCGAATATGTATGCCTTGGTCTGTGTGCTCACGACATCGATCTGTCCGGGTAGTGCCGAACATTGTAGTCGTTCGCATGAGCGTTTTTCTGCTACACTCTTGCGGAATTCCGCTGAAGGAGTCCATAGATATGGCCCGACTTACTATCCTTGGAGCAGGAACGCCGACCCCTACCCCTGCCCGCTACGGCACCTCATACGTGCTGGAGATCGGCGGAGACCAGATCATGGTCGACTGCGGTCCCGCTGCGACGCACAAGCTGGTCAAGGCCGGTCTGTGGCCGACGGAGATCGACTACCTCTTCTTCACACACCATCACTTCGACCACGACGTCGATTATCCCTGCTTCCTGCTTACCCGGTGGGACCAGAGCATCGGCAAAGAGAACGTTCTTCAAGTATTCGGCCCGACGCTGACCGAGCAGCTGACGCACCGCATCCTCGACGAGAACGAGGGCGCTTTCTCCCATGACTGGAAGGCGAGGGTGAGCCACCCTGCCAGCCAGTTGGTCTACGTGAACCGGGGCGGCACGCCTCCCCGAATGCCCCCGGAGGTGAGCGCCAGGGACATCACCGCGGGCAAGATATTCTCAGGCCCAAGCTGGGAGGTCACCGGAGCGGATGCCGTCCACGTGCAGCCGTACCTCGACTCGCTGGCATATCGCATCGACAGCGACGAGGGCAGCGTGGTCTTCACGGGCGACACGGAGCCCTGCGAGTCAGTCACGAAGCTGGCCGAGGGGGCCGATCTACTGATCACCATGTGCTGGGACGAGGAAGATCACATGCACGAGCAGGGTGAGCAGCATGGGGCCATGGGCAACGTTGGCTCGGCGAAGATGGCGCAGGAAGCTGGGGTAAAGAAGCTGGTGCTCGCCCATGTGGGACCGCACCTGGCGCAGCACCCGGTCATGGAAAAGGGCATCGGAGACGCGAAACGGGAATACGACGGCGATCTAGTATTCTCCGAAGAGCTGATGTCGTTCGAGATTTGAGACTCTTGGCAGGTTCCCTCTAGTTAGGGTAGGGGTCGACAAGACGATTCATCAGTCCTTCTCTGCGCAGCAGGTGTCTGATCTGCCACTCGAAGTCGGGTGGGGGGATGTTGTTCGCCAACGCAGTCTCGATCGCCTGCTTGACTCCGATGAACAGCCATGCCCAGTAGGTGGGCACGAGTAGCTCCCAGTCCAAGTCGGACAGTTCACGCACCTCGTTGTAACCATCTATGACCTCATCCTGATACCCACGCCATGAGTTGGCGAAGTCGGCGACTTGATAGTTCAAGTGGGTTGCCTCGAAGTCGATAACGCCGGTGAGTTCTTCACCTTCGTACAGGAGATTCCAAGGGCTGAAGTCGCCATGGAGGACCGTGGGAACCGCGCCGTCCAGGTCAAGTCGATCAAAGACCTCAGTTGCCTCGTCGATGTGCCACCTCATGACGTGTCCAACTGACGGCTGGTGCTGCTCGTAATACCGTATCGAGTCGATGAGTCCGGGGTCGCGGATCACTTCGTCAGATAGGCCAAATCCTCGACGCTGTTCCATTCCTACGAGCGAAGTAGTAGCTTCGTGCAGCTCCGCGAGGAGGCGACCCCTCGCCCGGCGATCTTCGGGCTCATTGCTCGTGCGGCATGTACCCGGAAGGAACTTGAACAGGCACCAAATCCGTCCTTCGACCTTGATCGGATCTTCTACGGCTGTGGGGACTGGCCAGCCTGCTTCATCCAGACGCTTCAGGACATCAAGTTCATAGTTGATATGAGGAAACGCCTCGACTGAGTAACCGCGAACCACAACTTGACTATGCCGGTATTCGACAAGCCAATGGTGGTTGAGTCGTCCACCCAAGTACCGGACCGGAACAATTCCCCATCGTCGTATGACTCCGTCGGGGATCTGCGCCGATGGCGTACTACCGTCATGTGACCGTTGTCCCAAGTCTCTGGTTGTGTCCCTGTAGGAAGAGCGGAGAGCCCAATCCGTAAGGACTACTCGTAACGCACTTCGACTTTGATCTGCCTCAGTACGAGGTCACCGACCCTGTCAGGATCTTCGGACACGAGCTTGACCTCGACCGTGTTCATCCCCCGCTGGAGCACTGTCGGGGCGAGGTCGTAGGAGAAAGTCTCTCCCGGAAGCTCCTCGGTCTGAGTCTCGGACGGATACTGGTTCCACCCTTCTTCATAGAATACGTGTGTCCACCCATCGCCCTTGGTGGGGGCATCCGACATCGATAGACCGTTGACCAGCACCTCCACCACATCGTTCTCGGCGAGGCCATCGAACCGGAGGCCGAGGGTTGAGTGAGCGTTCCGAAAGCTCTCCGGCATGTCCATCTTGATCTTCACGCCCGCTCCCGTTGAGGTCTCGCGAAGGGTCACGGGTAGCTGAGCGCGTGGGATGGCGTTGAGGAACGTAAGGTGCAGGTGCGATGTCGGGACGAAGCGGGTGCGGTCGTCGGTCTCGTAGCGTTTATCCAAGCGGCGAAGGGCATCACGGTCGATGAGGTCGGCGAGCACACGGCGCTTCCACTCCTGCGGCATGGAGTAGAAGTTGAATAGGTACAGCCCGTCGACACCGGCGTCCCAATACCGCGCTGCTATTGCCCTCAGGGTAAGTTCGTCGACGGCAGGGCGGTAAGCCTCCAAGCAGCCGTAGATGAGTGTTTCCGTGCCCTCGGCCAGATCGACGAACTCCTTGATCGGCATCTCGAACGGGACGAACCCTCCACCTGCCACAACCACGTCGACGAGATAGGAATCGACCCACTCACGGATGTCGAGGCCAAGCCGCTCACAGCGCTCAATAGACGCGGGAATGCGCACCATGAGGTCTAGCCCCTTACCACGCTCCTCGCCGATCTCGTCCATCCGCCTCCGTATCTTTGCGACCATGTCGGTCATCAGGTAGCGGTTGGAGTAAGCTTCCTCGATGTTGAAGTGCGTCGGATGGCGGAAGAAGTCGAGCTCCACGCCGTCGACGTCCCAGCGCTCCACCGTCTCAAGGACGATGGAGCTCATGTAGTCACGCACCTCTGGCAGGGCATAGTCGAGGCCTGTGCCCACACCCCACTCCATACTCGGCTCCGGCAGGTCCTTGCCTTTGCCGATGGTCAGTTCTGGGTGTTCGCGACGGAGCTTGCCGAAGGCGGGGTCGTCGATGTCGATGTCGTAGTGTTCGTTCATGCGCACTGAGGGCAGAAAGTCCATGCCGAGCCGATTGCACTGTTCCGTCATCACGGACATGGGGCCGCCGTGGTGGTCGATCATGTGCTTGAGGTTTTGCCCTCGATTGCGCTGCCGGGTATCACCGCGCTCGGCGTAGGCCTCGGACGTGCGCTCGCCAATGTCGGTCTCGTAGTCATAGACATCGTGGCCGCCGATGGAATAGAGCCAGCCGTCCACGGGAGACCCCTCGTGCGGCTCGATCATGTTCCACCACATGATATCCGGCGTCAGGGGTGGCTTGGTCTCCGCCATGATCCAGGCGTCGTCGTTATCGTAGACTCGTCGAACTTTTCCACTGCGTGGCATAGCAATATCCGCCTTGTTCTCTAGGTTGACAGCTTATCAAAAGGTGGACATCGGGTGGGGGGCCAAGATCAGGAAGTCGCGCGCTAACGATATCTCATGCGCATCATCTGCATCATCTGTCCCTGATTGTTGACCTCTTCATCCCGGATCTCGCGGCCGGTCAAGTGAAGGAATACATCATCCAGGGTGGGCCGGCGCAGACCAATGGACTGTATTCCGCCCTCGTAACTCTGTACGAACCTGGGAAGAAACGACTCACCGTTTGGCACCCGCACCGTGATCGCGCCGTCTCGGACCTCCGGTTCGAGCGAATGACTGTCGCGGAGTTCCGACTCAGCGTGCGTGATGTCGTCGGTCCGCAGGGTCAGGAGGTCGCCTCCCACCTGGCTCTTGAGGTTGTCCGGTGTATCGAGGGCTACGATCTCACCGTGGTCGATGATGGCGATGCGGTCACAGTTCTCGGCCTCGTCCATGTAGTGAGTCGTGAGAAAGATCGTCAGGTCTTCCTCTCGGCGCAGGTCGCGAATGTACTCCCAGATGCGGTTTCTCGTCTGCGGGTCGAGGCCCAACGTAGGCTCATCGAGGAACAGCACACGAGGGAGGTGGATCAGGCCGCGCGCGATTTCGAGCCTGCGCTTCATGCCCCCGGAATAGGTGCGGATGTGGCCCTTTCGACGGTCCCAAAGCCCCATGAGGGTGAGGAGCGCCTTCGTTCGCTCTTGGCGGACCTTCTTCGGGACGCCGTAGGCCATCGCGTGAAACATGATGTTCTGCTCGGCGGTGAGGTAATCATCAAGAGTGGTCTCTTGAAATACCAAGCCGATGGATCGGCGAACGTCGTTCTTTTCACGGACGATATCATGATCGTTGACCGTAGCCGAGCCGGCGCCGGGCTTGATGAGAGTGCAGAGCATGTTGATCGTGGTCGTCTTGCCGGCGCCGTTGGGTCCCAGGAACCCGAAGATCTCACCGGCCTCGACGTTGAACGACACGCCCTTTACGGCCTCGATGGTTCCGTAGCTCTTCGCAAGATCTTGGACTGAGATTATCGGCATAGTGGAAGACGGCGTCAGTTGAACTGCGTGGCGCGTTGGTATAATGCGGATATTCAAGCATCAGCCTACCACACATCGAGGGGCACGGACATGAGTGAATTCGGACTGAACATAAAGGGTGAGACCGGCAGCCGGAGGGTGGAGTTGGAATGCGAGCACCAGAACGGACTCGTGTACGTGGTGCGCGCTGAGAAGAACTGGGTCTGCTCCGATGACCTCCTCCACGTGCATTCGCTAGCCGGGTTCTTCCGGGAGTTGGGGGAGTTGGAGGAGCCCGGCGTAAAGGAAGTTATGCAGCGGTGGGGGGTCTACTACCGGAATCGTCCACTTGCTGAACAGTCTAAAGACCAGGCGTAGTAGGCGAGGGTGAGCAGCGATGACTGAGGCCACGATAGCGTTTATCGGCGGTTCGGGGCTGTACGATATCGACGTTCTGGCAGACGCCGAGCAGCTCGTTATCGATACCCCGTTCGGTCCTCCCAGCGACGTTGTTACGGTCGGGACGCTTGAGGGCCGCCGAGTCGCTTTCCTCGCTCGCCACGGGAAGGGGCATCGCCACCTGCCGACGGAAATTCCCTTTCGGGCAAACATTTACGCTCTCAAGCTATTGGGAGTCGAGCGGATTATCTCGATCAGCGCGGTCGGGAGCCTACAGGAAGGTATCGCTCCCCTGGATATGGTGGTGCCCGACCAGATAATCGACCGGACCCGGAATCGTGTTAGCACGTTCTTTGGGGACGGAGTGGCCGCCCACGTCGGGTTCGCCGATCCGTTCTGCCCGGAACTGCGGCGGGATCTAATCGAGGCGTCCCGCGACAGGTCGGTCGCCGTTCATGACGGCGGGACATACGTTGTGATGGAAGGGCCGCAGTTTTCCACGCGGGCCGAGTCCATGTTGTACCGGTCATGGGGGGCGAGCATCATCGGCATGACGGCGTTGCCGGAGGCCAAGCTGGCGCGTGAAGCGGAGATCTGCTACGCAACCCTTGCGCTAGTCACCGACTACGACGTGTGGCATCAGTCGGAGGCTGAAGTGTCGGTGGATCTTGTCGTCGCAAACCTCATGAAGAACGTGGAGACCACTCAAGAGCTCCTGCCCGACCTTACCGCCCGCATTCGCGAATCGAGGGAGTGCAACTGTCAATCGGCCCTCGAACGCGCTATAATCACAAGTCGCGAACAAATCTCCGACGAGGCCAAATCGAGGCTGTCGGCGATCATTGGAAGGTATATGTAATAGCGAAAGCGGCGGGAGATACGTCGCGCTTGGAGGCGAAGGCGATGCCGAGGAGAGAAGCGAACGAGCCGTACTACCGGCTCACAATTGCTGAGGCGGCGGAAATGTACGAGGAAGACGACACCGTTGTCGTGGACGTCCGACGTGAGGACGAATACCTGTCGGGACACGTAACCGGCTCCTTGGGGATCCCGGTTGACGACATACTGGGGCGAATTGACGAGCTTCCGTCTGACAAAAGGCTGCTCTTCATCTGCGCGCAAGGCGTGCGGAGCGGTCTCGCCGCCGAGATGGCCGGTGCAATGGGAATCGACCCGGAGAACTTGTACAACATCGAGGATGGGACGCCGGGATGGATCGAACAGGGTCTTCCTACCAGTTACGGCACCGACGACTAGCTATCGGTATGTACTATTCCGAGAGGGGCCTTGATGAATAAGCGCGAGCGGCAGAACTAACGAACGCGCATGACCGTACTTGTTGTAGGGTCGGTGGCTTACGACTCCGTGACGACGCCCGCGGGCAGCAGAGTTGACGCGCTTGGCGGCTCCGCTACCTATTTCTCCATAGCGTGTAGCAATATTGCCCCTGTGAGCCTGGTCGGTGTGGTTGGCGAGGACTTTCGTGAAAGCGACATGGAGTTGCTTCGGTCAAACGGGGTTGATCTCTCTGGCCTAGAACGGGCTGAAGGTCGGACGTTTCGCTGGTCAGGCGTATACGGCCCCGATGACATCAACACCAGGGAGACCCTGGACACGCAGTTGAATGTGTTTGGCGATTTCGCTCCGAGCCTCAACGAAGCCCACCGTGGTTTGCCTTACCTGTTCCTGGCGAATATTGCCCCGTCCCTCCAGCTCGATGTCCTCAGGCAGACGAGCCGTCGGCCTAAGCTCGTTGCGCTCGATACGATGAATTTCTGGATAGAGGGGAACGGGGCTGAGTTAAAAGAGGTCGTGCAGCAAGTGGATGTCGTGTTCATGGACGAGAATGAGGCCAGGAGTTTCGCAGACACCGTAAACCTCATGGAGGCGGCAAGTTCCATTCACTGCATGGGCCCAAGAACCGTCGTGGTGAAGCGCGGAGAACACGGCGCAATTCTGTTTCACGACGGCCAGCCTTTCCTAACTCCTGCGGTGCCGCTGGAGCGCGTTGTCGACCCTACAGGGGCCGGCGATACGTTTGCAGGGGGATTCATGGGATACCTCGCCGCTACCGAGGATTTGAGCGAGCAAGGGTTCCGGCGTGCCGCAGTCACGGGATCGGTGATGGGGTCGTTCGTTGTCGAAGGGTTCAGTCTCGAACGCCTTGCCGATGTGACGAGCGAAGAGATCGAGAAGCGATTTCGTCAGCTCTCGGCGTTGACACGGTTCGAGCCGTTAGCGGAAGATGAATCACTGCCGATGAGACGGATATAATGGAGAGCCTCCATTCTTGACGAGGCCAGATGGGAGAAGAACCGGGTGACGACAAAGACACAGGAATATAAGGGGGACATCAAGGATCTTTCCCTGGCGCCGACGGGCGTTCGGCGAATCGAGTGGGCCGCGCGGGAGATGAACGTCGTGTCACAGATTCGAGAGCGGTTCGCAAAGGAGCGACCTCTTGAGGGCGTGCGCGTCGCCGCCTGTTCCCACGTCACGACGGAGACGGCGAACCTCATGCTCGCGCTTCAGGCGGGTGGGGCGGACGCTGTGCTGTGCGCCAGCAATCCGCTCAGTACGCAGGACGACGTGGCGGCGGCACTGGTGGCCGAATACGGGATTCCAACGTATTCGATCAACGGCGAAGACAACGATACATACTACAGTCACATCCGTGCCGTCATCGACCATGAGCCCCAGGTGATGATCGACGATGGCGCCGACCTTGCGACGGTTATCCACACCGAACGTGCGGACCTGTTGAACGGTGTTCTTGGTGCGACCGAGGAAACGACGACGGGTGTCATTCGCCTCAACAACATGGCGGAAGCCGGGAAGCTTGGATACCCTGCCGTCGCCGTCAATGACGCGCAGACGAAGCACTTCTTCGACAATCGGTACGGCACCGGCCAGAGCACCCTGGACGGCATCATCCGCGCAACGAACGTACTATTCGCAGGAAAGCGTGTGGTCGTAGCCGGCTATGGCTGGTGCGGCAAGGGCGTCGCGATGAGAGCCAAGGGAATGGGCGCGCACACCATCGTAACCGAGGTCGACCCGATCCGAGCGCTGGAAGCCGCCATGGACGGGCACCAGGTGATGTCGATGGCAGAGGCTGCGGAGGTTGGCGACATCTTCATCACCCTCACGGGCAACAAGCACGCCATCAGCAAGAGCCACTTGGAAGTTCTGAAGGATGGAGCGCTCGTGGCAAACAGCGGTCACTTCGACGTTGAAATCGACATCGAGTCGCTTGAGGAAATGGCCGATGGCAAGCAGACCGTCCGTGACTACGTCGATGAGTACCTCCTCCAGGATGGACGAAAGCTGTATGTGCTCGGACAGGGGCGACTCATCAACCTCGTGGCCGCCGAAGGACACCCGTCTGCGGTCATGGACATGAGCTTCGCGAACCAGGCCCTGTGTGTCGAGCACCTCGTGCTCCACGCGAACGATCTTGAGAACAGGGTGTACACGGTTCCTTCCGAGATCGATAGGGAGGTCGGTCGACTCAAGCTCCAGGCCATGGGAATCACCATCGACACTCTAACGGACGCCCAGGAACACTACCTCTCAAGCTGGGATATCGGCACTTAGAACGATCAAGAGGAATTGACAACCGCAATGACAACAAGCTTCGCTAACTCACCGTCCTACCTGTTTACGTCCGAGTCTGTGACCGAAGGACACCCGGACAAGCTCTGCGACCAGGTATCGGACGCTGTACTCGACGCATTTATCGCGGGCGATCCCAGGGCGCGAGTCGCGTGTGAGACGGCTACGACAACCGGCTTGGTCGTCGTGATGGGCGAGATATCTTCGTCCAACGACCGCGTGGACGTGCGAGGGGCTGTCCGCAACGCCATCCGCGACGCTGGCTATACGAAACCCGAGTACGGGTTCGACTACCGGTCGTGCGCTGTCATGGTCTCACTCGACGAACAGTCACCCGACATCGCGTCGGGTGTCAGCAAGTCGCTCGAGGTGCGTGACCAAGCTGAGATAGACGAGGAAGAGGTCGAGAGTCTCGGCGCGGGCGATCAGGGCATGATGATCGGGTACGCGACGAATGAGACGGATGAGATGATGCCGCTGCCCATCGTGCTGGCACATAAGCTGACCCGCCGCATGTCGGAAGTCCGGAGGGAGGGGCTGATTCCGTACCTACGACCGGACGGGAAGTCGCAAGTCACCGTGGAGTATGAGCTTGGCAGGCCCAAGCGAGTGGCTACGGTCGTGATGAGCAGCCAGCACGACGCCGAGACCCCACAGTCGGTTATCCATAATGACCTGGTCGAGCACGTCGCTCACGAGGTTGTTTCTTCGTCTTTGCGAGACGGCGATACGCAATACCACGTCAACCCCTCCGGGCGATTCGTCACGGGAGGTCCCGTGGGTGACGCGGGCCTGACCGGACGGAAGATCATCGTAGACACATACGGCGGGTTCGCGCGACACGGAGGAGGAGCGTTTTCCGGGAAGGACCCCACGAAAGTCGACCGTTCTGCCGCGTACGCAGCGAGGTGGGTCGCCAAGAACCTGGTTGCAGCCGGTCTCGCCGACCGGCTGGAGATTCAGCTCGCCTACGCGATAGGCGTCGCGCATCCGATGTCGATTTCCGTGGAGACCTTCGGATCAGGCAACGTGGGCGACGCCGAGATCGTCGGGCTGGTGGAGCGCCACTTTGATCTGCGTCCCGGCGCGATCATTCGCGACCTCGGACTGCGTCGTCCGATCTACAAGCAGACCGCGACGTACGGCCACTTCGGGCGTGACGACCTCGACCTGCCGTGGGAACGGACCGACAAGGCCGAGGCGATCAAGGCGGATGCCTTCGGCTGAATAAAGTCTCAATTCGGCCCGTTCAATCGCGCTGAATCGCTAGCCGAAAGTCTCGCTTGCTCTCCGACACGGAAGCGAAGAGGTTCCAATATCCAACAGCACCGCAGAAGTCGTTGATGTGATGTGTCCCTTCGGACAGGAGGAGACGAAACGGTTGTGAGTTCCCTGGACGCGGTAGAGGCCCTGAGACATAGAGGAACTGTCTACGAGCGGTTTGGCGTTCGTCCCATTATCAATGCGAACGGAACGCAGACGACCCTCGGCGGTTCCATCATGGAGGCCGAAGTTGCCGAGGCGATGGCCGAGGCCAGTCGGACGATGGTCGTGCTCGAAGAGTTGAACGAGGCGGCGGGAGAGCTCATCGCAAAGAGCACCGGGGCTGGGGCGGGACTCGTTACAAGCGGCGCCGCGGCAGGACTTACACTACAGGCTGCGGCAGTGATCGCTGGGGACGACCCAGAGAAGATATCGCTACTCCCCGAAACGGCAGACGAACAAAACCAAATCATCATAAAGAAGTCGCACAACAGCGAGTTCACTCAGGCATGGCGACAGGGCGGCGCGCGGCTCGTCTGGGTTGGCAATGAGGATGCAAGCCTCGACTGGGAGATCGAGTCCGCAATCACCGGCGAAACGGCAGCACTGGGATTCATCGCCTCGCGGTGGCATCCCGACTCTTTCGAGGGGCTAGCAAAGTTTGCCGAGATCGCGCACGGTCACGGCCTCCCGCTCCTCGTCGATGCCGCTGCCATGCTGCCCCCTGCGGAGAACCTTCGCCGGTTCATCGAGTATGGCGCGGACCTGGTCTCATACAGTGGCGGGAAGGCCATTAAAGCGCCCCAATCGACGGGAATGCTCTGCGGACGAGCCGACTTGATTGCCGCCGCCAAGGTCAACGCCAGCCCGCACTACTCCATCGGGCGTCCGATGAAGGTCGCCCGCGAAGAGGTCATCGGACTCATGGCTGCGCTCGACCTGTACACGCGACGAGACCACGAGGCCGACATGAGAAGGTGGTTCAGCGAGGGCCGCACCATGGTCGACGCGGTGATTGAGATACCCGGCGTCACGGCCACAGTTGAGCAGGACGACTGGCTGAGGCCGGTGCCTGAGGTCTCGATTGCCTTCACTCCCGAGTGGCGTGGCCGATCAGCGGACGAGATCGTCGATGACCTCGCCAACGGCGATCCTCCGATCATCATCGAGGCCAGCCGCCGCGACAATGAGGATATCTTCATCAATCCGCACGGCCTGATGCCGGGAGAGGCGGGGCTGATCGCGGAGCGGCTGCAGATGGCGATGGAGTTGCGGTAGCCGGCGGAGAATCGCTCCAAGCAGTCGAGTTCTGACCACTTCTGTATGATGTTCCGTGTGCACATTGGCGCGTCAGCTACAAGACAGCAGAGGGTTCCTCCATGCCAATAAAGTTCGGGACCGACGGGTGGCGCGGGATCGTCGCAGAGGACTTCACCTTTGACAACGTTCGCCTCTGCGCCCAGGGGACGGCCGACATGCTGGCGGCGAACGGCGACGGCCGTACAGTTGTCGTTGGCTACGACACAAGGTTCGCTTCCAAGGGTTTTGCGGCAGCAGTCGCCGAGGTGTTCGCGGGGAACGGTCTCCACGTCCTTCTGACCGATAGACCGGCGCCCACGCCTGCAATCGGCTACAACTTGGTAGCAAGGGAGGCGGGTAGTGGGGTCGTCATAACTGCGAGTCACAATCCGCCGGAGTGGAACGGATACAAGTTCAAGCCGGACTATGGCGGCAGCGCTTCTCCTGAGATCGTCGCAGAACTCGAACGTCATGTTGCAAATGCCGAGCGGATTGGGCAATTCAAAAGTACTCCCCTCGCCGACGGCATCAAGAACGGGCAAATAGAGTATTTCGACCCTGAGCCGTTGTACATGGAGAACATGGGACGTCTCGTCGATCTCGACGGAATCCGGGAGGGCGGCTTGAAGATCGTGGTCGACTCGATGCATGGGTCAGGCTCCGGCTATCTGGCGAATCTCGTATCCGGCGGGAACACGTCGATAGTCGAACTTCGCGGAGCGCGAAATCCAAGCTTCCCGGGGATGGTTCAGCCGGAACCGCTTCCCCATAATCTCGCGGGGCTGATTGCGGAAGTGGCGGACTCGAAGGCTGACGTGGGGCTTGCGACGGACGGCGACGCGGACCGCCTCGGCGTTGTTGACGAGAACGGCCGGTTCGTGACAACCCTCGAAACGTTTGCCTTGTTGTGCTATTACCAGCTGGAGGTGCTGGGAAATCGCGGGCCCCTGGTGCGCTCTATCACGATGACGAGCATGATCGATAAGCTCGGAGGGGAATACGGCGTACCGGTGCATGACACGCCGGTGGGGTTCAAGTACCTGGGTCCCGTCATGATGCGAGAGGACGCGCTCACGGCGGGTGAGGAGAGCGGCGGATACGCCTTCCGAGGGAACATACCGGAACGCGACGGCATCCTGAGCGGGCTGATGCTCCTCGATCTCATCGTGAGGACGGGCAAGTCCGTATCGGAGCTGTTATCCGTACTTGAAGACACGGTCGGCCCTCACTCTTATGACCGAATCGACCTTCACTTCGACGCGACGCAGCGCGACCTCATCGAGGCGCGGGTAGGGGAGGCCCAACCCCAGGATCTGGCCGGTCGACGAGTCGAGGACATCGATACCAGGGACGGATACCGATTCGTCCTCCCGGGCGGGTACTGGGCGCTAGTACGTTTCTCAGGCACCGAGCCCCTGCTCCGCATCTACGCCGAGGGCGAGTCACCGGAGATGGTACAAAGGATGTTGTCGGAAGCAAGGAACCTGGCTGGGGTATAGAGCCGCCATGGACTGCATGTCGAGTTGTCCGGCATCCTTTGTTCACTCGCGGTACCGGTTTCGATAGAATATCCTCATGCTTGATGTCGTTCTCTGGCTCATCGCCGCCTACGCTATTGCGCTGGCGGCCCTTCCCCTCTGCTTCACCTTGCTTCCCAATCTTCGTGATCGTGGCGCGAGCATCGCCATGCCATTCGGCATCCTCACGCTGGGATACGCGTCATGGATTCTCAACGTTCTGCGAGTCGTGCCCAGCACGCAGGTCACAGTGCTGCTTCTGCTTGTGGCGATGGCCGGTGTTTCAGTCTGGTTGATTCAGCGCAAGTGGCGGGAGTTCTTGGAGTTCGTCATCAGGGAACGGACGACGCTGGCGATGGGGCAGATCATATTTCTCGGAGTGTTCGCCGCGTGGATCATCTACCGTTTTCACGACCCCTCGATTAGCCACACTGAGCAGCCGATGGACTTCATGTTCCTGAACAGCACGGCGAGCTCGATGCTGGGAACCCCGGAGGACTCGTGGCTCAGGGGCGAGGGTATCAGCTATTACTACTTCGGCTATTGGAATTTCGCCCTGCTGAGCAAACTCACGGGTATCGTGACGAGCGTGACGTACAACCTCTCGCTGGCACTGGTCCCGGCGATGGCTGCCATGGGGATGTATGGCTTGGTCTTTAACTTGGTGAGGGCAGATCAGGGCAAACTCAGGAGCGCCGTCTTTGCCGGATTGGGGGCCGCGCTTCTGCTCGTCTTCCTTGCGAATCTGGAGGGCATGCTGGAGTTCATGCGGGCCAGTGGCATCGGTTCTCCCGGCTTTTGGAGTTGGGTCGCTGTGGAGGGACTGACGGCGTCGGCGGGAAGCGTGACGGAACAGTGGTGGCCCACCGAGAATTGGTGGTGGTGGCGGGCAACTAGGGTGATCAGCAGTTTCGATGCCGGAATCCAGACCGATTACACCATTCATGAATTCCCCGCGTTCAGTTATGTTCTCGGCGACCTGCATCCCCACGTGATGTCAGTCCCGTTCGTCGTGATGTTCCTGGGTTTCCTGTTGAACTTCTGGCGTGCTCCGACGGTATTGTCGTTGAATGAATGGCGTCCATACCTCTCGGTTCTCCTGTTTGCCTTCCTGCTGGGAGGTCTCGGCTTCACGAACATGTGGGACCTTCCGGTGTTCGGCCTGGTCTTCCTGCTCTTTGCAGCGCTAAAGGTCTACCAGAGCGGAAGGACGCGGATTCGAGACATGGTGCTGGAAACGGCGCCCATCGCCCTGATCGTGGGCGTAGCCGCATTCGTCCTCTATTCACCGTACTTCTTCACCTTCACCAGCCAGGTCGGAGGCATCGGCGGGCTGATAGGCCCGGGAACTCGCGGTCTTCACTTGGTACTCGTGTGGGCCCCGTATCTTGTGGCGATCGCACCATTCGTCGTCATCGTATATTCGCGAACTACAGTGAGAGAAGACTGGATACGCACTACTCTCTACGCTCTTGCAGCGGGGTTTCTGCCGTTTGTGGTCTGGGTCCCCTTATACATGAGTGGAGGAGGTGAACCCTCCGGGATCGTCCTGCGGCTCATCCAAGTCTTGCCGCTTGCTCTGCTCGTCACCCTGGCGGCCTATGCGACGCTGTGGCTCATCGGTCAAGGAAAGGAGTCGAACGGGATGGTGTTCGCCATGGCCCTTTCGACCTTGGGTCTTGCACTGATAATGGGGCCGGAGCTTCTCTTTGTGGACGACTCATTCGGTGGCGCCCACGAACGCATGAACACCGTGTTCAAGTTCTACTACCAGGCGTGGACCGTCCTCGCGGCCGCTACGGGCTTCGTCATATACTATCTAGGCAAGCTCAGCAGGGAGTCGGATTCCTCCAACCGTCTTTTGCTCCGACTGTGGGGTGGCGCTTTGGTGCTCGTATTGGTGGGGGCGATGTACTACACACCTGCGGCCATTGCGTCCAAGGCGGAACTGTACGGCAAGGAAAGAACGCTTGACGGCCTCCAGCATGTCGAACGGTTTGCAGGTCCGGAATACAGGGCTATTGAGTACATTCGAGAGAACGTGGGCCATGACTCTGCAATTCTGGAGGCCGTCGGTGGCGGCTACTCCGAGCACGGACGCATAGCGTCGAGCACCGGCGTGCCGACTGTCCTCAACTGGCCCGGACACGAGATGCAGTGGAGAGGGTCGTCAACGCCGTTCGAGGGTCGGGAGTTGGACGTGCAGACTATCTATCAGACGCTAGATATCAGCGAGGCCGCCTCGTTACTCGACAAGTATGACGTCGACCATGTCTACGTCGGTTCACGCGAGCGTACCAAGTACGGCGAGGCGGGTATTGAAAAGTTCGCTGAATTCATGACGCCTGTCTTCTCAGAGGACGATGTCGTTATATACAGAAGGTGAGTGGATCACTATTGTCAAACTGTTGCCTACCGGCATATCGTACGCGTCATAAAATTGCCCCCGGTGATTGATTGACCCTAGAACCTAGCAACGTCAGGGAGTTTGTCGCCAGCCGCCCGTGGTACGTGGCGGTATACATCGTTGTGGCCGTCGCGGCGGCTGCTGTTCGGTTCTGGGACTTGGGAGTGCGCGCTTTCCACCACGATGAGAGTCTCCATTCCTTCTACTCCTGGAACCTGTACGCTGGCGAAGGATACATCCACAACCCGATGATGCACGGCCCCTTCCAGATGGAGGCCACCGCCGGGCTGTTCTTCCTGTTCGGCGACAGCGACTACACAGCGAGATTGCTGTATGCCATCGCTGGCACGGTCTTGGTGCTCATGCCGCTATTCTTCCGGTCGCGTCTGGGCGATTGGGGAGCCCTAATAACGTCGGTCTTGCTGGCATTCTCTCCTGCGATGCTGTACTACAGTAGGTTCGCCCGCAATGACATTCTCATGGCCGTTTGGGCGCTTGGAATAGTCATCGCGATGTGGAGGTATCTCGACGAGGGAACCGGCGAGACTGGTGGGAAGGATCCGTCTCTCATCAAGCGCTGGGTGTCAGGTGTTACGGCGTGGATCAGGCATAGTTGGGACAATTGCCGTATCCGTCGCCGGGTGTCGGCAATCTTGACTGGCATCCGACAAAGCGTGAACAAGGATCAGGAAGAGGGCGAGGACATAGACGCGGGCCCCGTTGCGGAGGAACAGCCTCCTCCCAAGATGGGCAACCCGCGATACCTGTACATTACGGCGGCCCTCCTCGCATTCGCCTTTGCATCGAAGGAAAGCGCTTACCTCATCACCGCGACGATGGGTCTCTACCTTGTCTTAGTCATCATTAGCCGCAATTGGGATGCTATACGTTCCAAGGTCAGTCTTGGAGTTGACTCGCCTCCTGCTGCCGGGGTAAAGATTGCAGAAGGTTGGTTTTCGGCCCTTTCAAATGGGCTGTCGATGCGCGGCATTTCCAAAGAGGCCGGATTCCTCGTACTGCTCATTACCATTACTCTTCCGCTGTGGGGAGCCTTCGTCAGCATTCTCCAGGACACGCCTCTTTTCGAAGCGAGCGAATTGGTCCTGGCCGGTCCTGTCGGAGGGCAGGGTCCTATCGGCGCTCCGTTGGGGAGCGGCCTGGTCGTTGCCTTCCTCGTTACGGCGTTCCTGATCTTCCTGGCTCTGTCTTACGGCTTGAAGTGGAGCATGTCCGTTTGGCTAAAGGCCGCGGGAATCTTCTACGCGCTTTATCTCCTGATGTACACAACTTTCTTCACGAACAGCTTCGGCGTCGGTTCCGGTATATGGCAGTCGCTCGGATACTGGGTGGTCCAACAGGGAGAGGGCAGGGGCAGCCAACCCTGGTACTACTACACCGTCATTACTTCGGTATATGAATTCCTGCCGCTCCTGCTGGCGATCGTAGGCAGCGTGTACTATCTCCGGAAGCCGGACAAGTTTGGTCTGTTCCTGGTGTACTGGGTTTGGACCACCTTTCTGCTCTACACGATTGCCAGCGAGAAGATGCCATGGCTGCTCGTGAACATCACCTTGCCGATGATTGTGCTATCCGGCAAGCTCCTCAACGACCTGATCGTTCGCATCGAGTGGAAGAAGGTCTCTACAGCCGGGGGGCTTCTAACTATGATAGGCGTGCCGGTCTTCCTGGCCCTGCTGTGGAATCTAGCCTTCCTCGGCCTCGATGGAAGCGAAGAGCTTTACGGAATTCCGGTCACTACTCTCGGCATAGTCCTTGCGGCGATGATCGTCGCTTTCGTCGCCATGGGTTACTTCGTAGCTCGCAGGATTAGCCCCGCCGTATTTGGCACGATCGCGCTGGTCTCGATCGCGGCGGTTCTGCTCGTGCTCAGCGCGCGGACGGGGCTGATGGCGTCCTTCAGGCATGGCGACATCCCGATAGAGATGATCGTATATACACAGACCTCTCCTGACATACACAACCTGGCCCGGCTGCTGCGCGAACAGGACGAGAGCGCAGGGGTTCCAATTGCCGCGATAGACGGCACGAGCGGATTCCACTGGCCGTGGTACTGGTACCTGCGTGGCGAAGGCCCCATCGAATACACAACCTACGGGATTGCGGGGGATCCCACTCTACCTAGCTCTCCGATTGCACTCGTACACTCGAAAAACAAGATCGCCGCTGACTCGGCCTTCACCGAAGTCTTTTCCGAACCACAGGTCATTCATCACCGGTGGTGGTTCCCCGAGGCCGTATATAGAGGATATGGTTCAGATGAGACGAATCTGAACACCTTCGGTCTACGGAAACTAATCGCAGATCCAACAGACCGCCGGACATGGCGCGACCTTGCCGACTACTTCCTCTACCGGAACCTGGTTACCAACGCCGGACGGTGTGTGCCTGCCGAGGATGAATTCTCGTGCCTCGGAAGTGAGAAAGCCTACATCTACCAGAGACCCGACGATCCCGATCCATTCGTTCCTCGCTACAACTGAGAGAGTGTTATTTCCATTCCATTTTCGCGTGTCCGTCCGATTTGACCGACGCAGACACGTGGCCTACTATGAGCCCGGTCAACGCCAGTCCCGAATTGGCGCCCGCGTGCGGAGACTTTCGGGACCCTGCACATAATTCCCCCTAGGACGCCTCTATGAGAATCGCAGAAATACATTCGCTCTTCGACTACAACTACTGGGTTAATCAACGAATTCTAAAGGCTGCGGCAGGACTGTCTCCGGAGCAGTTTACGGCCCCTGCGGGGGTGAGTCACGATAGCCTTCGAGGCACGTTGGTACATGCTCTCGGGGCGGAATGGGTGTGGCGGGTGCGGTGCCAAGGCAATTCACCACCTGGGCTTCTTTCAGAAGACGACTTCCCCGACCTGGAGACCCTCGTTCGGCAGTGGCGTGAAGAGGAAAGGGAAATGCGCTCCTACCTCGACAGGCTCACCGACGACGATCTGGATTGCATCATCACGTACAGCCGCACGGAGGGCAAGACGTACGAGACTCCTCTGTGGCAGATTCTGGTGCACGTGATCAACCACGGCACACAGTCACGGAGCGAGGCCGCCGTTCTTCTCACGCAGTTCGGCCATTCGCCCGGCGACCTCGACTACATGATCTTTCTCCGAGACAATTAGGACTGGAACTCGCGACGCAGCATTCCTTCTCACGACCGCGCTGTGACGGCTGGCGCAGCAGGACGAGAGAGGTGCGAGCCCAGTTCCGAGAATGTCGTGACGATCACATGAGGTAACACCACGTGCGCGTTCTCTGGGGGGTTCCGGTCCCGAAATTAAGCAGGCGCCAGCAGGGTGTGCTTGGGTTGGCTGCCCTTGCGTCGCTCGTCACGAGCTACGGTACGACGATCATGGTGTTCGCCCTGCCACAGATCCAGAGCGGTCTTCGCATAGAAGACACGGCAGTCAGCGATGTCGCGGCTGCCATCAGGCTAGGGTCACTTGCTGCAGTGCCATTTGTCTGGGTGGCCGACCGTATAGGACGTCGTCCTGCGCTCATACTTGTCATGGTCGCTAACGCGATAGCCACCGCAGCCACGGGGGCATCGCCTTCCGTCGAGGCATACGTATTCCTCCAATTCATCGCGCGGATGCTCCACACCGCGACGGGCATTCTGGCCGCCGTTTATATCGCGGAAGAATTCCCCTCCGGCCACCGCGGCTGGGGATTCGGCGCCCTAGCCATCCTCGCCGGCGCCGGTGCCGGTCTGGCAATGATTTTGTTTGCCATGATCGACTTGCTGCCTTACGGCTGGAGGGCTCTCTACTTCCTCGGACTTATGTCCCTGACCGTCTTCCCACTGCTTCTGCGGCGTCTACCTGAAACGGAGCGCTTTCTGAGTATGGGGACACAGGGGGATCGGCCGCAATTTGCCTCCCACCTCGGCCCAATGGTAAGTGTTGCAACCGCCTACCCCGGGCGTTTCGCAGCTATGGGGGCCGTCGTCCTGATTGTGGCGACCTCGAACGTTGCGGCGGGACTCTTCGGCCCAACATTCCTGCAGAACGAACACGGTTGGTCGCCTGCGCACCTCTCGGTCGTTCTGATCATTACCGGGGCCGTTGCGGTTGGAAGTGCCATCTACCTTGGAGTCTTCAGCGACCGTTTTGGGCGCAAGCGGGTGGCGATCCTTTTACTCGCGGCAAGTCCTATCGCCATGGTGGGATTCTATGAGGCATCAGGGGCGATATTGCCCGCCTTGCTAGTTACATTTTCCGTAGTCGGCATGGGGGCGGACGTATCGCTAGCCGCCATGGGCAAGGAGCTGTTTCCCACCTCCTATCGCTCCACGGTTTCCGGGTTCGTCGCGATGGTGGCAGCCGCGGGTGGGGTGCTTGGACTCTGGGCTCACGGACGCCTGTTTGAACTCATCGGCGATCAGTGGACGGCCGTGAGCGCCCTCGCCATGATCGGGCTGCTCGCGCCGCTTATCCTCGCCCCCACGTTGCCGGAAACTAATCGGCGCGCGTTGGAAGAGATTTCGCCGGAGCGATAACCTTGGCGCGGCTAGTTGTAGACGTTCATGGCGTGTTCGACGCCTTCTGTGAGGGTCATTAGTACCCCCTCGATCGCGCGGTCGATCCCCGCATCAATGGTCTGACGGTCTAATTCGCTTGGTTTGCTGAGGACGTGCTTGATGTCGCCGACCTGCCCCCCCGGCCTCCCGATGCCTATGCGTACACGGACAAACTCCTGCGTACCAACTGCGCCGATGATGGACTTCATTCCGTTGTGTCCGCCGTCGCCGCCACGTGCCCTGAGGCGGATCTTGCCTGAGGGAAGCGCCATCTCGTCGTAAACTACGATCAAGTTAGCCGCGGACGCGCGAAACCGCGTAAAGAGAGACGTAACGGCTCGACCGCTTTCGTTCACGTAAGTTCTCGGCTTTGCCAGAATGACACGATGACCATCGATAGCCAGTTCAGCGGTGTTAACGAGTCGGTGAGATTTGGAGGTACTAACGAGGTGACGCCGCTCCAGTTTGTCGATGAACCAGAATCCCACATTATGACGGGTGCCCTCGTATTTTGTGCCTGGGTTGCCCAGACCAACGATGATGGTCGGAACAGAGGAGGACGTGCCTTGCTTCTCCCGTCCCAGAAACCTGGCAAATGTTCCTCGTATCACCGCCTACCGCCTTATCGTGGATCGTTGACGTTCGGCCCGTTTGGGCCTGAAGCGATTCTATCACCAACCTACGCGGCCTGAACCCGATGCACCTGAACGACTCAGTGTAAGAGTCGGTGTTTTCACCAGCATCAGAGGGCCCGCTGTACATAATTCTAAGGGGATGCTTGACCGAAGGCACGGAAGGCTACTACAATTTAGTACAGGCTTCGAGCCTCTTCACGATTTCGCGGCCCCGTGGTGTAGCGGTTTAACATACTGCCCTGTCAAGGCAGAGATCGCCGGTTCGAATCCGGTCGGGGTCGCCATCAATCGTGGTTCCATTATTCTCCATAACCTAGCGGACTGTTTTTTGGTTGTATGAGTTCAGACAGACTGCGAAAGTAAAGAGCACCCGGTCCAATAGGCCGGGTGCTCTTTCGTAAGTCACTCTACCTCGGTGTCAGCCTGGTCACTCCTATTCGGCGTCGTTCTTGCCACCTTCCATGAAGAACTGGACTGTCCGCGCGATCCCCGGGTTCTGCAGTGGGGACTCGTTCGGCGCCTGCGCAGGAACGTTCTTGAAGTACTTCTTCTTGACGATTACGCCGTTGAATGCCGGGGTGTTTCCGACGGCGCCGACCGCGTACAGATTATCGATGAAGATCTTCTGCGCCTCGACGTAAATCTCCTTGCGGTCTACGTATCGGAGCTTCTTGGCCTGGTCAGCCAGTTCGGCCAGTTGCAAGATGGCGGGGTCGGTCGGTTCCGCCGCTACTGCGTCTTTAGTATGAACATCCCTTCCGCCGGTGTACCAGGCTCGATATGCGCTGCCATGGTCGTACCATTCCTCGAGCACGTTCGGCCATCGAGCGGACATCAGGCCGTTTGCCATCAGGACACCTATGTTGCCGTCACGCCGCTCCTTGAAGAGACTGACATCGATGGGTTTTAGGGCAACCTTGATTCCCACCTTGGCGAGGTCTTCTTCCATCAGCTCTGCGAGCACGTCATAGGCCACGAAGTACTCGGCCCCATAGTCCATGATGAAGACCATGTTGCCCTTGCCGTCCGTGCGGTTGCGTATGCCGTCGCCATCGGTGTCAACGAGGCCGATGCTGTCGAGGATCTGCTTCGACATTTCAGGATCGTGTTCGGTGTACTTCTGTGCGTACTCGTCACCGGGGTAGAACGGGTGACCCTTCGAGAAGACGGGCTGTGAGATATCGCCCTGGCCGAGGAACATAACCTCATTGATCTTGTTCCTGTCAATCGCAAAGGATAGGGCCTTGCGGAACTCGAAGTTGTTCAGCCACTTCTTGACTTCCTCATCCACCTCGTAGTCGACATCTCCCTCTCCGTAGGAGTTGTTTATGGATATTCCGACGGCTCCGTGGGAGCCCCAGAACAGAACGTCGATGTTGCTACGCTCTTCGTTCTCTTTGAATACCGGCACCTTGGCCATCTCAATGTGGCGGTGCTGGAAGTCGATCTCGCCTGCCGAGGCCTTGAGGTTCAGGATCTCCTTCTCACCAGTGAGCGTCATCGAAATCCTGTCGATGTATGGAAGCTGGTTGCCCGCTGGATCGACCGCCCAGTAATACGGGTTGCGCTCCCACTCGTAGATCTCAGCCGTGATGGGGCTGGTCATCTTCCAGGGCGAAACGACCGGGGTGTCCGTGCTCTTGAGCGGGCTGGAGTTGTCCTTGAAGAAGGTGATCCAGTTCTCGTACCCGGCATCGGCCACGCGCTTGTCGAACGCGTCCTTGTCATCTGCGAATTTGCGGTGGATAGTCTTCAGGTAGTGCGTCGGACCATACATGCCGTCTGCGAGACGACCGTGAAGCGTCCAGCCACTAGCGGAGTAGTCGGCAAGGGAGTCGAGGAATCCGTCCTTGCGCTCCTTGAGCACGACGTCGACAGTGTACATGTCAACTGCCGACATGCTCTCCACCTGCACACCGGACCAGCCTATCTGGCCTTCTCGCGTGGGGTTGATCTCATCGTCGATGATTACGTTGTTGAAGTACCAGACGAAGTCCTCGGAAGTGAACGGCACGCCGTCCGACCACTTCATGCCCTCGCGGAGGTACAGCGTGTAGATAAGACCGTCGCCGCTGATGTCCCATCCCTTCGCCACGTTTGGGATGACGTCCGCGCCGTTCAGGTCGTAGTACAGCACCATGTCCATCATCAGGCGGTCGGCATTCTGACCGTCGTTCGGGCCTGTGAAAGCTCGGCGCCAGGTGCCGCCGTAGTCGCCGATGCGGTCAACGACGGGGACGACCATCACGTCTTCGGCGTTGGGAAGACGCTCTTCAACCGCAGGAAGCTCACCTGATGCGACCCTCGCAGCTAGTATTGGGGCCTCGCTAAACTGTGTTGGATGATCCCCGTCCCAGACCCACGAGCCCTTGAAGGTACCCGCGAAGTCGGGCTTCTCCATCATCGCGTCGTCTTTCGCGTCCTCCTGGGCCGGCGCCGGTGCAGGCGCCGGTGCTGCTGCAGGCGCGGGCGCGGGGGCAGGGGCTGCAGGCGCGGGGGCTGCAGTTTCTGTCTCGTCCTCTTCACTGCTACTACACGCGAGAACCGTGAACAGCATCAGGGCAAACGCGGCGAATCCGATAAGCCTAAGTCTCTTGTAGATCATGGCCCCTCCTCACTTGGTGGGTGTCTCTGCTTCCGCTTGTCGCCTTTTGCTCCCCAAGGCTTCCTAACGTTTCACCTGTTCTCAATCGCAACACTACATTCTCATTGTGGCCTAGTCTCAGAATCGGATTTGTGCTGGGTCTATAGAGCGACAACTGGGAGGAGGGTGGACTTTACCTTATTTTGGAAACTTATACCAGATATTCGATTGGAAAACAATGTAGCGTGCCTATATCTCGTCGAACCACGTAACACTTCTCTATAAACGCGAGCACGATTCGGAATCGACGCGGGAAGCCGCATAAGAGCCTTGTGGGCAAGTTGCCCCCCCCATGTTTGTCCTGCCCCTTTGGAGACACTCGTGTTCCCTTCTTTTTCTCCGGTTGCCGAATTATCACCGCCCACGAGGCATCCCTCAGCGGTGGAACCAGAGAGAAGTGGAAGTAATTGTTCAGAGTTGATGAGGCGAACACCCCTTACCTCTATGGATACCCGCTTTCGCGAGTATGACGGTGGCTGTGTATGCGTCGATGGCTCTCACGAAGTCTGAACAGTTACAAGTGGCAGTCCACGACGCAGTTCCGCCTTTCGAACGTATTGGGTGCAGAATGCGCCGTGCTCTAAAAGTCCGCCCAACGTGAACAGTGGAATGACGTAGGCCTATGACAGCTCGAACTTCCTCTCGATGTCGAGATTCGTCACATCGAAGTCCTCGCAGTCTTCTATGCCGGAGATACCGGCCCGCCGGTCCTGTATAGCTCCGCAGCGATACGCCGTCCAACCTTGTTATTTCCTCACACCGCGCCTACAATTCCTCTCACGCACCAGACTACGCATTCCCTACAGGAGAACTGCGACATGAAACGACTTACTGGCGTTAACACCCTGCTAATGACCCCATTCACCAAATCGAACGAAATCGATACGGATGGCGTTTTCCGTCAGATCGACCGAGTTCTCGACGCCGGATCGACCAGTGTCGTCGTACAGGGCAAGATCGGAGAGTACGACACGTACTCTATGGAAGAACGTCGGGAAACGGCGCGGGCAGTCGTGGAGTACGTGGACGGTTCCGCTCCTGTTGGAGTCGGCATCATTAATGCCACGTTCGAAGACGGTTTGGCTGTTGGAAGAATCGCGACTGAAACCGGCGCCGACTACGTCATGTCGCGGCCGCCCATCGATGGCGACACCCACGACTACTTCCTTCGGTTAGCCGACATCGTGCCAGTGATGCTCTACGACCAAGGGATGCGCGGCGAAGTCTCCATCCGCGACGACATTCTTCCGCTCACGCAGCAAACCGAGAATATCATCGCCCTTAAGATAAGCGGCATCCCCGATAAGAACTATGAGGCTAAACAGCTTCTGGACATACCTGTCTTGTGCGGTTGGGACCTCATGAGCCTCCTGGCTTACCAGATGGGCTCCGACGGCGTGATCTCCGGTAGTGCTACCCTCGTCCCGGAACACGAGGTCATGCTGTACAACCTAGTAAGGCAGAATCGGTGGGACGAGGCCCGCGACCTCTACTACGAAAAGCTCGTGCCCATCCTGAACTACTGCACCTTCGACCCGCACGCCTACTCCGTCTGCAAGTACATCCTCAAGTATATGGGCATCATCGAAAACTCCGGCGTTCGTCCGCCCAACCCTGACGCAGGCGACGCCCGCGCGAAAGAGGTCTACGAAGTCCTAAAGCGAGTCGGCGTATTACCAGGCAGCGGAAGTACGACTTTGTGACACAGGACTCCACCTCGACCAATTCGAGGTATGGGCTCTATTCCGCACTTCGGTATGCGTCGTCTGTTTCTTGTGAATCCCGTAGGGTATGACCTGCGCTCATCCGGATTACGAAAGCCGGCCCTGCCTATGGATCGCGCCTCCCTTGCAAGATACGTCCAAACCGTAATGGAGATTGTCGGACCCTAGTACCGGTTCCACATGATTTTGACTGATCTTTCGAAGCACACCCTCACCCCCTGCCTACGCAGGGGCAGGCTCTAGCCCTCTCCCACGAAGGAGGCTGTCAGGGGTATGTATTTGACCATCAATCCGGTTCCATGAATGAGAAAGGAGCCCCTTCACTGTCATTCTGAGCGCAGCGCAGCGGAGTCGAAGAATCTAAAATGTCTGTCACAACGTAAAGCTGACACGGAAAAATCTTGCCCGGTTTGACTGTTGGTCATGATGAGAAGCGTGGCACTGGTTGACCGGTCTTGCGGTTATGGATTTTAGATTCCTCGCTCCGCTCGGAATGACAGGGTTGCGGTGGCCGTATCATAGTTGCAATCCCATTTTACATACCCCCGTCAGCCCGGCCGGACCCTAGTCTCACAGAATCGGTTTCCCTCAGCTTGTTAGTGCAATTCCGGTTCCGACTCTCTTGCGTATTGCTTCTGCCACGAAGTCGTTGTGTGTACGAACTGAACTTCCTATCCGTACACGTCACTCTCGGACCAGACGCTGCCGCCGATGAAGCGGATGCCGTCCTCGCCGTGGTAATAGTAAGTCGAGAGGATGCGCCCATCCTTCTTTTGGATGGAGGACGGGTAGCCGAGGTCGACGTGGAGGCCGTCGTCGCGGATGATGACCTCGTTGTCCATGTCCCAGGTCTCGCCCTGGTCGTCGCTGAAGGCGGCTCGGATGCCGAACGGCTCTCGACGGTAGCCATAGGTGCAGAGGATGCGACCGCTGTCCAGCTCGATTAGGTTGCAGGGGTAACCCCAGATAGGGCTCTTCTTCAACCCGCGCCAAGTCCAACCGTCGTCGGTGGAGTAGGCCTGGTACATGTGGTCATCATCGCCGCCGGTACGCATCATGGTCAGCAGCCTCCCATTTGCAAGACGAAGCAGGGGAGGTTCGCCGAAGCTGGTCTGGCCGTTGGGATCGTATGCGACCGTCGAGGGTCGGACCCATGATTTGCCCCGGTCGTAGGATCTGACGACGTACACTCGTCCGATCTCCTCCGGGCTTCCCATGCCGTGGAAGGGCAAGAGCCAGGTCCCATCGGTCAACTCGACTACTCCGGTCTTGCCGGTGTGAGACCAGTAGGTCATCGATTCGACGCTGAACGGCTCGGCCGGTTCGAAGGTGTGGCCGTTGTCGTCGGAGCGGTAAAGGTACAGGCTGTCCCAGACCATGCGCCCGAAGTTTCGGCCCGGGCGCTTGGGCAACACCCATTTCTCATTCTCGACCTCGGCGGCTTGCTCGTCTGTCCAGCCGGAGAAGAGACGCATGTTGTTGACGATTACCTGGCCCGAAGACACCTGCGCGACCATGGCAAGGTTCAGGTCCTGGTCGCCGCCAGAGTCGACGATGGTAAGCGAATCAGGGTCCCAGGTCTCGCCGTCGTCGGTCGACCGTACTAACACCGTCCTAGAGCCGGGGTCCTGATGATGGTGGACGAAGACGGAGTTGCGCAGTCCTTCGTATTCGTTCGGAGGCCGAACGGGAGCCTGACGAAAGACGGTCAGGAGGTCGCCGTTTTGCAGTCGAATAACCTCCGGGAATGCGCTGTGATAGTCGGCGCCCTTGTATATGGTGATATGTTCCATCGCTGTCCTCCTCAAAGTTCAGACGGGTTGATCGCTCTGCCGGTATTCAGGCTCTCTTCGATAGCGTTGCAAACTTGCACGGCCCGTATCATCTGCGCGGGAGATATGTCGCTTGTCTTTTCGCCTCGCAACACTCGAACGGCCTCCCGCACGCCATTGGGGTAGTGGTCTGCGGCCATGCCCCGCGACATAGACGTCGAAGGTCTATTCGCCGCCTCGCCGACTGCTATGCCGAACGACGACGCATCGGCGGAGAGGTCGCGCTCGTCCTCGGAACTGTCGATGACACCCTCGGCGCCTATGGCACGCTTGTGAAAGTGGTATGCGCCGTCGCCGATGAAGGCCAGTGTTACAAGCGCGCCGTCGTCAAAGGAACAGGTCGCGGTGATGTTCGACTTCTCAGCACTCGCGGGATGCTCGATGGCGTAGACCGAGTTCACGTCGATGCCGTGCAGGTGGAGCATGAGCTCGACCGTGTGTATCGAGTAAAAGATGAGACCGCCGTAGTCGTTCCGCCGCGACGCCGGACCGGTGTAGCTCGCGTAGCGGACGGGTCCGATCTCGCTCATGCGCCGCTTGAAGTCGACGGTGTCGGAGCCATAGCGCAGGGTCGAGAATGAAACCATAGGGACGCCAACGTCTTCCGCCAAGGTGACGAGCTCGCGCGCGTCGTCGGGCGAAACGGTGAACGGCTTATCGACGAACACCGGCTTGCGCGCCTCGATGGCGACCCTAGCCAAGTCAAGGTGCAGTCCGCCGTGTCGCGAGACCACGAACACGATACCGGCGCCGGTTACCGCGTCTTCGGGACTCGATGCGACGTTCGGTATCGAGACCTTCTCTGCGACCTCGCGAGTGCGAGCGTCGTCTTCGCCCCAGATGGCGTGAACCGCCGCGTTGCTGTCCTCCCAATAGTCTGGATGGATCGAGACGTTCAGGATTTCTGGAAAGCGTTCAGCGTGACTGTTGTCGGAGCCGAGAATTGCTATCTTTGTGGTCGTCATGGTCATTCCAGTCCCTGCTCCGTCCTGGTCGCTCTATGCTCTGATGAGATCCCAGGCGTTGAACCGGAACGCGAAAAGGTCGGCGTCGCGCATTCGGAAACGCATCTTGGTGGGGACGCCACGGAGTGCCGACAGGTCACCCCCTCCGGCCCAAGCCACGTCTCCAGATATTTTGTCGCCGAATATCTCGGCGCAGTGATCCAACTCGAAGCCGGGGACCGGAGTGCCGTCGGCGTGTTGCATCTCGACGAAGATGCTTCCGCCTCCGCTTGTGCTGTAATTCAGTTCGAGTCTCGTGCCGGAGAACCTCAACGGCGGAGTTGTGAACTCACTCCAGCCGACATACGGCGCGTGTACGGAGACGAAGCCGTCCTTCCGGATCGTGCATCGGCGAAAGCCGCTGTCGTTCGACTTGTGCAGCTCCTGAAGCACCATCGACAGCTCGTTCGGTCCCGTCTCGACGATGCCTGCGCCCATCATGGGGTTCCGGTCGCTCCAATTCCGCTCGTCAAGTCCCGGTGCTACAAACGGCTCCCGAAACCGACGGTCCCACCGGATACCGTCGCGGCTCGTGGCGAAGATGACGTCCGAGAGCCCGTTGAATGGAGCGCAGGGGTACGAACGCTCGTCATACAACGTCATGGGAAACATGAAGTAGGCACGAGCAGCCCAGGGGTATTTGACTGCGGCGTTTGTGTAGAGATGGTAGTCGTCGGCATCGTGCTCATCCGGCGTGACCACCAGCGTAGGCACTGACCAGTTCACGAAATCCTCGGACTCACTGCGACGAATCGCACGCCGGCCACCGATGAACTTACCGTCTATCGACTTGTCGATTCCTCTGAAGAAGATAACGTAACGCTCTCGCTCGTCGTCCCATATCAGGATGTTGTGACTGTCGAACGGCCCGTCCGTCAGGAGCGGATTGTCAGCGGCCGGACGCCAGTTTATGCCGTCTCCTGAGACGAACCCGTGGATCGTCGTCGGCTTTACGTCCACAGTCCGCGCGATCATCTTGTAACGCTCGTTTTCGGGCGCGTTGGGGTCGATTATGACCGAGGGGTTTTTCACGGGAGCGCCGCTGATGCCCTCTGCCGGAAACAGGATGTTGTTCTTCGTCGAGCCCTCATACTCAACGAGACCCAGGTCCGGCTTCGACCACTCGATGCAGTCAGGACTCTCCGCGTAGCACAGCCATGAATTCGACTCGCGCTGAGCCGTTCGGCTGCCCTGGTCGGCGCGGTACCACATTCGGTACAGGCCACCGTCTTTCACAATGCAGGGCGTATCGAGGCTGCGCTCCTCCCAGGGCCGGTCTCTCTTGAACATCACGTCCCCGAGCGTGGGCCGGTGCATCACCAACTCGACGCCGTCCTGCTTTTCGAAGAACAGGTCGTCAATGAAGAGTTGTCTGTCTTGTCCAACTTCGATGGGATCCGTCTGCATCCTGGAATCCTATCCGCCGGGAATGTGGAGGGTCCTGTCCTCAACGGGGATGGACACCCGCCTTCCATCCGCCAAAGATGAATACGCGATAGCGTACTCCGGCTCGACGATCTGCATGGTAACGTCGATATTGCCCTTGGTGCGTTCGCCCGTCTCCAGCTCGTTTACGATGTCGCGGACGATGTTCACCGTCGGGCTGAATCCTGTCGGGGTGATCTCTCGTTCCTCGACGGTCGGTCTCTTGCCCGCGCCCTTGCGGATACGGTACACGCCCTGATGCTCCCAGGCGTAGGCGTGTCCCTCCGTACCGCGCACCTCGATGCTCCAGCCGCCGCCCGCCGGGATGAACATGCCTTCGACTCCATTCTCGTAGCCCACGCGGAAGAAGTCGACCATCGGGTCGGCGATCTCCTGTCCTGCCGACGGGACGAACCGGTGCCCGTCCGGGTCGTAGACAGGTGACGACAGCTTCCCCTTTCGCACATTGGTCTTCGGGTCGGTCGGCCCCATACGCCCAACGGAGTTGTCGCGTTCGCTGCCGGGCTCGACCAGCCGCCCTTCGACCCAAGCGGCCATAGGGTCGCCGATAAGCATGGATGCAGTGTCGAGGGTATGCGGATGGTGCTTGATCAGGTCGGTGAACTGGTAGCAGACCACGAACCTCGGCTCGCCGATGTCCCCGGCGGCGATGGCCTCCGCAATCTGGACGTACGCGCTGTGGTGCCGCCTCGACGCGCCCCAGTTGAATGCCACGTTGTTCGCCTTGACTGCGGCGGTGATGCGGTCGGCCTCTTCCAGTGAGGAGCACAGGCCCTTCTCGGCGTAGATGCCTTTGACACCGTTTTCGGCGGCGAAGATTATCGGCTCGGCGCGCGCAAAGGACGGCGTCGTTACGCTCACGATGTCCGGCTTTTCCCTGAGGATCATCTCGCGGTAGTCGAGGTAGCTGTTCTCGACCGGAAACCGTTTCAAGTAGCGTTCCAGGCGGGGCGCACCTCGGTTGGCAACGGCCACGACCTCGGTCTCCGGCGTGACCGTGTATGCCATGTAATGACTGTACGGCTTCGTATAGGCGTTCGTGTATGGCTGCTCGTCCTCGATCAGGCCGCCCATCCTGCCTGTTCCGATGATGGCCACCTTGAACTTTGCTGCTGCCATTCTTGCTCCTGGAAAGCCCTCACCCCAACTCCCGCTCGGTGGGAAAAAGGGCTGAGGAGACGGATGATGCCGAACTCTATCGCATTTACTTTTCATGCGCAAAACGGCGCGGGTCCAGGGCGATCACTTTCTTTGGAGTCCAGCTTGATAACCACCCGTTTGCACTGAACCTCTCTAATGCCAATTGCGTGTGATAACGCCATATGCGTCGGGTTCTGAGTGTTAGGCGCTGGGTTCTGAATTCCTGCCTACGGAGATCTTTGCGTAGCCTGCAGTCCGTCATTCCGAATGAAGCGGAACGGAATGAGGAATATAAGGTCTACATTCTTCAAGCGAGGTCCCGTAGCTGGAACGGCGAGAATGTGGAAGGCAGGACATCTTAGATTCCTCGCTCCGCTCGGAATGACAGACTGCTGTATAAGTTATGCAAAGGACAGCGAGTATGCGATTGCTCCTGCCGATGGGATAGTTCACTGGACGAATTTTGCTCATAGTGAGAAAGTACACGTCATCTACTACACCATCGGACAGGAGCGATGAAGAATTGCTGACATTTCCAAGAGGTTTCATGTGGGGCGGCTCGACAGCCTCGTGCCAGATAGAGGGATCGCCCATGGTCGGCGGGGCCGGTGACTCGATTTGGCATCGCAGACGGCCGCGTAAGGAGGCAATCAGATGGTAGCTGCTAAGCCAGTACGAATCACCGTATTGAAGAAGACGTTCAACCAGGAGTGGGTTGACGAGTACACCGAGGGCGTCGAGTGGAAGCCCGAGGGTTGTTGTCACTCCTTCGAAGAGGGGCAGGAGTTTATCTCCGACGGTACGAACATGCCGGAGGGGTTCAGTGAATGGGCGTGGACGGATATCCACAAATATGTCGTCTTGCTGGGCCGCGGCGGGAACATGCTCGGCGTGAAGCCCGGCACGACCATCACAAGCTGCTCGGACGGGTTTAGGCCGGTATTCTACCTACTTGAGAGAATGGACTGATCGGCCACGCAAACGGGAACAGAGTCATGCCTGATACATTCCGAGTAGCCTTCGCCGGAGTACACCGGAGCCTTCAGACGACGCCGGGTGGTCATAACTGGGGATCGGCATTCAGTCCAGTCGAGGACGTGCAGGTCGTTGCGGCCTACGACGCCGGACAGGAGACCAGGGAGCAGTTTTGCGAGACCTGGAAATACGTCTGGGGGGACATTATCCCTTACGGCGACTACAAGAGAATGCTGGACGAGGTTAAGCCGGACATCCTTTGCCTCGCGACGCGACAGACCTACCACGCCGACCAGATCGTTGCCGCGGTGGAGGCCGGTGTCAAGGGCATCGTCTGCGACAAGCCGCTCGTCACGACCCTGGAAGAGGGAGACCGAGTCTTCAAAGCCTGTACGGACGCGAAGGCGCCCTTCGCCTACGGCACGGAACTTCGTTGGGGTGAGCCTTACATCAGGATCAGCGAGATGGTTCGCGATGGCGCGGTTGGCAAGGTGACGAGTGTTCTTGCGTTTGGGGTCTCGGATCTCGTCAACCACGGCTGCCACTGGTACGACACCGTGCTTCACCTGGTTGGAGATCCGGAGCCGGTCTGGGTGAGTGGGCTTCTGAGCGACATGAGCCATCTGCCCCCCGGCGACTTCCGACATGGCGACCCGGCAGGACGGGCATGGGTCGGCCTCGATAACGGCGTGACGATGTTCGTGGTACCTGAAGGAAACAACCGCGCGTTCACGATCTTCGGCGATGCCGGTCGGATCGACGTGCTGAACGAGGCCGAGCAAGCGTTTCTGTACGAATTCGACGCAGACGCGAAGATGCACGGTCTGGCCCAGGAGATCGAGCTTCCCAAGTCGACCGAGCCGTGGCCCCGCGGTCCGGCCATCGTCCGTGATCTGCTCAACGCGATGCGTACCGGTGGTCAGACGAGTTGCGACATTTCCCACACTCGCCGGGCGACGGAGATTGGGTTCGCGATTCACGAGTCCAACGCCCTCGGTGGCGCGCGCGTCGAGCTGCCTGTACAGAACCGGACCAGGCGCATAGATTCTCGAGTGTGGGGAAACGAGGAGTCCGGTTAACCGGCTCGCTAACTCCAATCTGCTACCATAGAAATTCACCGGAGGAAATGACCTTGCCAACTATGATGAGGCTGGAAAAGCTGGAGGGCGTTGGGAACGTCCAGATGATGGAGTGCGAGGTGCCCACCGCAGGCCCGGACGACGTGGTCGTCGAGGTCAAGCGCAGCCTCATCAGCCGTGGCTCGGAGCTTTTCGCTCGCTACGTCAAAGAGATCGCGGTGAGCCCCGAAAGCATGGGGTATTCGGATGCCGGCAATGTGGTCGAGGTTGGGACGAATGTGACCGACATCGCGTTGGGCACTAGCGTGATGGCGTCTGCCCCGCACGCTCAGTTCGTACGAAGGCCGGCCATAGGCGGCGACGAACGGATTTTCGTCCTGCCGGATGGTCTCAGCCACGAGGCTGCTACCTTCCTTCCCCTGGCGAATGGCGGCGTAGCGTGGTCACGCGCGACGCCCATCAGTCCCGGCGATACTGTCGTAGTGTTGGGACAGGGGCTCGTTGGCAACCTGTACGCTCAGGCAGTCCGTGAGCGCAACCCCGAAAGAGTCATCGCGATAGACGCGACAAAGCTTCGATGCGAGATCGCCGCGATGTCAGGAGCGGACATTGTCCTGAACGCCGCCGAGGTCGATACCGTCGAGGCAGTTAAGGACTTGACCGACGGCAAGGGAGCGGACGTTGTTGTCGAATGCGTCGGCGGCAACGCGGGCATCGAGTCGTTCAAGCAGGCGCAGCAGATGCTGGTCAAGGCCGGCGGAACCATTCACTTCATCGCTCTCTACCAGGCGGGCGACGGCGTTCCAGGCTCCGGTGTGCTGCCGCTCGACACGAGCCTTATGCAGCGCAGCCAGATCGTGTTCGGCTATTGGAACTCTCCGACGCCCCGGATGCACCTGAACGACACTGCACAGATGCTCATCGATGGAAGAATCAACGTCGAGCCGCTTATCACCCACCGTATGCCCTGGCAACAGACCGCTGAGGCCTACCACATGCTGTTCCACAACCCGCAGGATGCCCTCGGCGTCATCATTGAGTGGGATTAGCAACATCTCAATCGAACTGAACGTCCTTAGATTCTTCCACACTCGTCTAGCCCGCATCCTTCTCGTTGGTGCTTTAGTCTCACTTTGCCTTCTCGGAAGCCTGAGTGTAACTCTCGCTGATCACGCGCGGGCAAACGGCTGGTCGACCGTTCAGAGCCTGGGCACCACGCTTATCGACATGACATTCGTCGACACACAGACCGGCTGGGCAGTCGGGACGGCGGGAACGGTTCTCAAGACGACCGACCGGGGAGAAACCTGGATTACGCAGTCGTCAGGCACAACACTAGCACTGCGCGACGTGTTCTTTGTCGATCAGCAGACAGGCTGGGCGGTTGGTGACGGAGGGACAGTCCTTCGGACGACCGACGGAGGCTTCACGTGGGACCCAAGTATGCTTGAAGTCTCGACCTCGATTCGGGAGGTGATCTTTGAAGACACTCGCAACGGCCTCGTGGTGGATGCTAACGGAATCCCGTCGCGGACATCAGACGGCGGCGCGACCTGGATCACCGCGACAGGGCCCGGCACGGGTTGGCTGCAAGACGCTGTATTTCTAGACCAGACGACCGGATGGGCGGTAGGCGACGGAGGCGGCACATACCACACAACCGATGGCGGCCAAACTTGGAACACCGGCCACAGCGGTACTGACGAGTTCATATTCGGAGTGGACTTTGTTGATGAACTGACGGGCTGGGCCGTCGGCAGTGGCGGCGTCATTCTTCGTACCGTCGATGCCGTCAACTGGACGCGATATATACCTGAGTCTGCGACGTACCTCTTGGACGTGGCGTTCGCAGATGAGTTCGCCGGTTGGGCTGTGGGGCGAGACGGCACCATCCTGGCCACCGAACGCGGGGGTGAGAGCTGGGAAGCCCAGGACTCACAGACAGACTCGTCCCTTCTCACCGTATTCGCCTTGGATTCCAACACCGTTCTCGCGGCAGGAACCGACGGCGTCATTCTGCGGACGCAAGACGGGGGCGACACCTGGGACATCGTCCGGGGTACGTCGTCCATCCGGGACGTTTCCTTCATCAACGATAGTGAGGGTTGGGCGGTGGGAACGTCCGGCACCATTCTGAAAACCGGGGATCGGGCTATTACACTCGCTCGTCAGAGCAGCGGAACACCCGCCAAGCTCCATGCCGTCCATTTCATCGACTCGATTCGCGGGTGGGCCGTGGGCGAGCAGGGTGTCGTCGTACGCACCGCTGACGGTGGAGCTACCTGGTCCATACAGGACACAGGTGAAATAGAAGACCTTCATGACGTGCAGTTTCACAATATCTCGGTTGGCGTGACAGTCGGGGCCGGCGGCACGGTGCTCACGACCAGCGACCGAGGCACGACTTGGACTAGCCGAGACCTAGGTGACCGTTCATTTTTTGGGCTGAGCTTTGTTAACAGCCGGACCGGTTGGATAGTTGGAGAGGACGGGGCGATCCTTGCGACCTTCGATGGGGGTTCGACCTGGGCGGCGCAGCTCAGCGGCGCCAGCGTCGATCTTCTCGACGTATTCTTCATGGACGAGGTGACCGGGTGGGCAGTCGGCGAGGCGGGCACTCTCCTATCAACTCGCGACGGAGGAGCGACGTGGTTTGGTGAAGCAACGGGGACATCGGTTGACCTGGCTGCCATCGAGTTCGCCACGCTTGACGATGGGTGGGCAGTTGGACAGGGTGGCACACTCATTCACTCGTCCGACGGCGGGACGACCTGGTCACACGAAGACGTCACGACGGACGGCGACTTCTACACGGTCACTGCCCTCAGTCGACTGTCTGCCTTTGCCGCCGGAGAAGGGGGCATCGTCATGAGCTTCCGTGGACAGCTTCAGACAGGGCTGGGCTTCAACGTATGGGCCATCGGCCTCGTGGTGGTCTTGATGGTCGCTCTGTTATGGGCTCTCAACCGCCAGAAGCGTATTATCGGACGACGTGAATGGAAGCCGGACGAAAAGGTCGGCGATTCCTGGAAAACGGGGTGGAAGGCTTGATATTCCACTCTAGGTTCTGTTGAACTTTCCCGTCATTCCCGTGAAAGCGGGAATCTGTTCCTCATAGAGAGTATATGTGTACCCGCCCCTAGATTCCCGCTTTCGCGGGAATGACGACTTGATCGGGGATAACAATGAGAGAATCAAGGATGTCAACGCAACCTTGACAGCAGGCTAGGAGTCGGGGGTAATTTCTCCGGCCTCTGTAAGAGCCTGTCGCCACGTCGGGTTGAGAATCAGGACATCCCAAATTCCCCGGAAGTCGACACTGTCTTTGTTCGCCCAGTCGATGCCCTCGGCGTCCTCGCGCTTAAGCCGGGTCTTGTACACGATGCTGTTGGGAGACGTTCCCTGCCGTCCGATAACCTGCATCCGAGCGCTCATGTGGCCTTCCGCCACATCAAGCCCGGACGTGAACAGGTCGGCGTATGCGTCGGCCATCCAGGCATTGATTGTCCGAAACTCCTCAGTAATTGTCTCGAACTCGTCGCCATTGAATTCCACGAGGACGTTGAACCCGGTCGTCTGTCGGTTGTCGCGTACCTGAACGTTGATAAACCGTGGTTCTCCGTCGTTGGTCTCTCCGGTGAACCGAGTCTGCATCAACTGCGCCAGAACCTCGTTGGCCTGACCCGAGGGTCCGACGGGCGTACCAACGGCATCGCCGCCATCGGAGCCGCAGGCAGCGAAATACAATACCAACAGTGGAAGAGCAATGATCGCAATGAGGAGTTTGGGTCGTAGGTAACTCATGAGCCCCCTTAACCGGTGATTTCCATGATTAGTCTACCTTAGTTCGAGGATCGAGGGCATCGCGGAGGCCGTCACCAAGGAAGTTGACCGCCAGCACCGTCGTGCCAATGGCGATTCCAGGCGGGAGCCACAGCCACGGCTGGAACTGGAGCACGTGCAGCGACTGCGCGGAGTTCATCATATTGCCCCAGGTGGGTGTCGGGAACTGCACACCCAGCCCAAGGAAGCTCAGACCCGCCTCGGTGATGATTGCGCCTGCCAAAGTCAGTGTGCCCGAAACGACAATGTACGGTATCGCGCCAGGGAAAATATGTGATGCGACGATTCGAAGGTTGCTCGCACCGAGTGCCCTTGCCGCGGTCACGTACTCCATCTCCTTGAGTGAAAGAACTTGGCCTCGAACGAGGCGTGCCTTTCCTGTCCAACCCAATACACCGATAACTATGATCAAATTGGAAACGTGAGCCCCCGTCAGCGAAACGAGCAAGATCACCGCAAAAAAGGTCGGGATAGTTGAAACGAATTCGGTGAAGCGTTGGATGGAGTTGTCGACCTGGCCCCCTGCATACCCGGAGACCATTCCAAGGACTGCTCCGATCGCCGAGGAGATAAGCGCAGCGCCGATACCGACCGTCAGTGAGACACGCGCAGCGAACCACAGCCTCGCCCACATGTCACGTCCTGCGGAATCCGTTCCCAAAATGTGAGTGAACGACGGGCCCTCTTTGATGTGATCGAGATCGACGTACGCCGGGTCGTGGATTGCAACAATCGGGGCGAACAGGGCCATCAATCCAAACAAGGTAAGAACGGAAAACCCAAACAGTGCAAGACGATGTCGCCGAAACCTGTACCACAGGCTCCGTCGTGTTCGTCTTCTCGTTTCGCCTTGCAGGGCCGGAAGGCTACCTGCAGCATCGCGTTCCATTCAGCGGAACTCCTTTTAGCTATCTTCGATGCGGACTCGTGGATCGGTATATGTATACAGGATGTCGGCAAGCAGGTTTGCCAGCAGCACCATGACCGCTGAAACAAAGATCAGTCCCATGAGTACCGAGTAATCGCGATAACCAACCGAGGCAACCGTAAGCTGCCCCATGCCGGGCCAGGCGAACATATTTTCAATGAGGATGGTCCCGCCGATCAGTCCCGGGAGGCGGAGGGTCGTAATAGTAATGATGGGTATCAGCGCGTTACGGAATCCATGCCTGCCGATTACCGTGTAGTAAGACAGACCCTTGGCGCGAGCGGTAGTAATATAGTCGGCGTGCATAACCTCAAGCATCGCCGTGCGGGCATACCGAGTATTCCCCGCGAGAGAGTCGATTGATAATACGGTCGCCGGCAAGATTAAGTGGTACAAGTTATCCCAGATGTTGAAAGGTTCACCATATTTCCCCATTCCAAACGTAGGAAACCACCCCAAGATCGCACCGAAGACCCATAAGGCAAGAAGGGCAAAGAAGAAGTTGGGGATAGATATGCCGAATAACGAGACGACACTTAGCACGTAGTCGTAGATGCTGTATTGCCGGAGTGCGGAGATGACTCCAAACAAGGTTCCGAAGATCGTAGAGATGACGAATGCTGTGAAGGTGAGCTCCAACGTGGGCAGGACCCGCCGACCGATCATCTCGGACACCGGCTGGCCGGACTGGTAAGAGAAGCCCATGTTGCCTGTGGCGAGTTCCCTCAACCAAATGAAGTAGCGAACGATTATCGGTTTGTTCAGACCGTACCGCTCGCGGAGCGCGTCGTTGCTTCCTGCCTGCCCGAGCTCCGGATCGATAAGCGCCGAGACAGGGTCGCCAGGGGCCAGGTTAATGAACGTGAATGAGACGATGGTAATCGCCACCAGCAATGGGACGGCGATTATTAGCCGTCGGATGATTACTTTAGTCAAGTATCGTTCTCATCAGTTGGACTCGAGCACCGCACGTCATTGGTGACGAGAACGGTGTCGTCGTTTGCGACACCGACCCGGAGCAGAGTAGCTGGTGCTTTCTGCTCCGGGTCGAATATCGGCTTACTTCAAACCGTTTGACGAATGTCGAATCGGTTTATTCGATGAACCACTGTTCCGGGTGGAACTGCCAGTTGTCGTCTCGACCGATGTGCACCGGGTAGATGCGAATCTGGTTGAGCTGCGAAGGCTTAGGGATTTCGCCGTAGATCGGCATGACGAAGCGCTTGTTCTTAACCTTCACTCCGGCGGCGATCCAAAGACCGGCGACCGGCAGGTCCTTCATCATGTATTCCTCGTTGATCATCTGCCAGTGGGCAGCGGCCTCGGCTCTGTCGGTAATGGCAGCGCCCTGGTAGATGAGGTCGTCCCAACCGGAGTACTCGGAGTAACCCCACGGGTCGCAACTTGGAGCGTCACAAGTTACCCAGCGTCCCAGTAGGTACTGCGCCGGGCCACCCTGGATACCGCCGCCGCCGCCGTGCGTGACCTCGTAGGAGTGGTCTACGTAGAAAGCGTCGAACGAAGCCGCACTCTCCAGCACCTTGAAGTCGACCTTGATTCCGACTTCCGCGAGGTACTGCTGCTCAGCCGCGTACTGTGCCGCCTGCTGCTCGTTCCTGATCGGGCCGATGTTAATCGGGATCGCACGGTTGGAGTCCCAACCCATCTCGGCTAAGAGCTCGCGCGCCGTATCGGGGTTGTACTTGTACATGTCCTGCCACTCCGGCTTCTGATACCAGCCGTGGGTGAGCGGCGTGTTCACGATGTTGCCAAGACCGCCGGAGAAGGTCTGGAGCAGTTTCTCGCGGTCGAGGGCATGCAGCCAAGCCTGGTGCAATCGCGGGTCGTTTATGACCGGCACACGCATGTTGAATGAGAATCCGCCGGAGACCGTGTTGGCGGTCGCCCAAACGTCGAATCGTGGGTCGAGCAGGAGCGAGCGCTGGGCGTCCTCGCTGATGCCGCCGCGAACGTTCGTGTCCACCTCTCCACGCTGGAGAGCGATCTGGGTCGCGTCGTTGGACGGGATGATCGCCATGATGATGCGGTCAATCTGTGGTCGACCGAAGTAGAAGTCGTCGTTGGCTTCCATCTCCAGGAACTGGTCGGGTACCCACTGCACGAACCGCCAAGGGCCGGAACCGACCAGTCCATTGGACCAGAAGTCGTGCTCATAGAGCTGTCCGACCGGAATTGCGTCCAGAAGGTGGGCCGGAAGAATCGGAATCGGCGCAAGACCGCAGAGGTTGTTGAGGTCGTCGAGGAAGTTGATCGACGGCATCTCAAAGTCTACTCGGACGGTGTTGTCGTCGAGAGTAACGACGCCCGGGACGCTGTTCCCATCTCCACCGGCATCCATGAAGGCCTGGGCTCCCTTGATGGAGGTCATCGTGCCCAGCATCCAGCTCGACATCTCGGGGCCAAGGAACGACCGAACCGTGTAGTCGAAGTCGGCCGCCGTCACCGGCGTGCCGTCGTGCCACGTAGCGTCGCTGCGCAAATGGAGCGTCATCGACGTGAAGTCGTCAGAAAGCTCCCACCTGGATACCAGGTCCGGCGCCCACTGTCCGGTGGACGGGTTGGCCTGCGCGACTCGGGAGAAAATCCAGCCCATTACCTGGGCCATGGCGCCGCTGCCCTGGGTGTGGGGAGCGAACTGGGCCGGCATGCTGGACATTCGGACGCGGAGAACCTTCTCCTCGCCTTCGGTGGCAACAGAGGCTGCGAGAGCTGCCTCAACAGCGGCCTGAATGTCTGCGCTCGTGTCCTGCACTTCGAGGGCGCTCTGTGCGGTCATTTGAGCGGCTTCTGCAGCATCCGCTGCTCTGGCAATCGCCGCCTCGGTCTCCTTAAGGGAGTCCGCCACGATCGCCTGTACCTGTTCGGCCGTCAACTGGCCCTGAGAGGCCTGTTGGACTGCCGCCTCCAAGTCGGCCGCGCTAACGCTTGCGCCGGCAGACGCCGTAACCGCGTCCTGCACCATCCTCTGTATTTCGGCGGCGCTGACACCTTGCGGCTGGGCTGCGACTGCGGACGAGACCGAGTCGCGCACTAACGCCGCGATATCGGGCGTCGGTACGGCATCAGCCTCAGCTTCCATAAGGGACTGCTCCACGATCGCCTGGACCTGTGCGGCCGTCAACTGGCCCTGCGATGCCTGTTGAACCGCTGCCGCCAAGTCCGCTGCGCTAACACCTTCGCCGGCAGATGCCGCTACAGCCTCCTGTACCATCTTCTGAATCTCGTCGGCGCTGGCGCCCTGCGGAGCGGCTGCGACTGCGGACGAGACCGAGTCGCGCACTAACGCCGCGATATCGGGCGTCGGCTCGGCATCGGACTCGTCATCGCTGCCGCAAGCGACTGCGAGAGCCAGCACGGCACCCAAAAGGACCATGAATACGGCCCTGAAACTAAACCGTCTAACCATCTTGTCCTCCTCCTTAAAAAAACTCCAACTCTTAACCGTACTTGAAGGTACGTGTTCTTCGCTGTCAAAAGATTTCGCCTCAGTTCTCGCGCCCGTGTCCATCGGCTTGCTAGGTACGTCGTGCGGAGCGCACACCACACATAGACAGACCGTCGATCGTTTGAGGCGAACGACAATTTTGCACGTTATACCATAGGCGCGAAATGGGTGTCAAAAGGCATTTCCAGACTCGTTAGTCAAGATATACGAGAACAACGCACAAGAGACGCTGATATCGTCTGTATTTGTAAGAGCCAGTTGAATTGGCGACCGTTCCAAGCAAAAGGAAAGGAGAAATGGAGGAATCGTTGCAGCCATAGGTAAGAGGGCTACAAATCTCCCATCTTCAGAACTTGCTGCAACGCGATTCTTCGTACGACGACTATCACACCGACTATAACGATGGCGAAGACCGCGATCATCGCCGAGTATGTGCCAAGGAGCGTTGGCCAGTCGATCTCCAGGACGAAAGGCGGAAGAGGCTGCCGACCGGTCTCGTCGCTGCCGATGAACGGAATTATCGCTGCTCCTAGTTGGCCTCCCATCCACGTGCCCAGTGCAAGCCCCGAAGTGACTACGATGGCCTGCTCCAACCACATGAGCGCCGCCAATTGGCCGGTTGAAAGGCCGATTGAGCGGAGCAATGCGAACTGTCCCTCACGGTCACGGAACGACAAGTACGCATGGAGCGCAAATCCGACAACACTTAGCCCCAGCATGGTTGCGAATGCCACGAACAGCAGCGCCCGCCAACCGGCATCCACGAATGGGTCGACCGATGCGTTTTCAAGTCCGGTGACTTGATCGAAGACCTCTTCGGCGGGGAACGGGGCCTTCAATAGTCTCTCGGCGAGGGCTGCTTGGTCTACTGCCCCTTCGTTTACAGATAGCCACACCTCGTTCGCGATGATCTCGCTCGACGCGGGGTCGAGGTTCGCGACGATGAGCATCGCGTCGAGATCGGCGACGATCCATTGGTTGCGGACTGTGTCCAGCGACGGGAAGTAGTCGATGATTCCGACTAATCGCACGGCGACGTAGCCGCCGCCGAGAGTGACGTTGAACTCATCGCCGATAGTGTGCCCGGTCTCGTCTATGAAAGTCGGACTGGCAAGTATGGGCAGTGTCGAAAGCGCGGTGCCGTGATAGAGGCCGCGACCCCATAGAGGCCTTCCTCCCGACCAGGAAAACAATATGGATCCGGGGCTGTCGCCGGACGTTTGGTCGGAGGACAACAGTTGGTCTGCAACTGCCTCAGGTGCCGCCCGAAGGACTGTCCATTCGAGCGCACTGTCAAAACCCTCGACCTCGATACCCCGGCCACTCTCGGTCGTCACGCGAATCGAGTCTATTAGCAGCCATCCGCCCGTTAGCAGGTTCCCGGTATCCCGTTCGCTAATTGCCAGAGATACGAGGTCAACGGGTTGAGTTGGCAACAATCGCGCGCTGACGCCTTCCAACCGGCCTTCACTTCGAGAGAGCGGGTCGGTGGTGAGAACTTGCCAGTCGGCATCATCGGCGAAATCGAGTTCGCCCATTGAGTAGGTGAAGTAACGCCCGGTGGCGTCGCGGACCCGCGCGAGCAATACCGTAGTGCGATGCGACCTGCTGACCTTGACCACGGCCTCAATGGTCTCAGTGTCACTCGGCAGCCGGATTCCAACCGGCAGACTGGAATGCGGATTGTCTTGAAGAATCTCGTCAAGAGATTCGACGGCGAAGTCGTCACGGAACCACCCGAGGCTCTCGATGTTGCTTGCGTCCACTGCAAGCACGTTGAAGGGCCGTACGGCCGTCGTCGCGACATCGAATCCGCGACCTCGATATGCGCCAAGCACCTGTTTGACGCCTGGTTCTTGTTCGTAGCTGCCAACAAATGGGCGTGTCGTCCCGGCAAGCTCCCTGGTGATCCCTTCGACTCGCAAGTCGGCCCCTGTCTCATACAAGACACGCTCCTGTGAGTTGCGTTGGAGCGTGCCGCCGATGCCTGAGGCAAAGATTCCAAGACTCGCCGTCAATATCAGCAATAGGGAAAGCCGGGCATAATGCGTTGGATTCCTGGCCATCTGCCAAAGACCGAGCACCATACCGGCGGGAAGCCCGGCAGAGAAGATGCGGCTGCCAATGCCCAGCAAGACCGGCAGCAGACGGAGCAACACCATCGCGAGTCCACCTAGCACGATGGCGGGAGTAGCGAGCAGCATCTGATCGACGACAACGTCACCGAACACCTCGGTTGCGACGACCGAGCCTTGCTCCGTAAGTTGTCGAAACAGAAGGACGCCCACAATCAGCAGCAGCACATCGAGATAGTACCGTTGGAATGCCGGTTGCTGTGCAGGACGCGCCCGGAATTGGCGCTCGACTGTCACGTCCACCCGCGACGAGCGAATAGCAGGGACCATGAGCGCAACCAAGCTCATGGCTCCGCCGATGGCGCTGAGTATGAATGCGTTTCGCGTGAGGTTCACCGGCAGAAACTCATTCGCGGTCAGATGGGACAGCGGTGGGATGAGTCCAAGCATGCTGATCGCAACGGCGGCCAATAATGGACCGAGTAACGCCCCCAGCACAGAGACCGTCAGGCCTTCCAGGGCGAACACACCGAGTATTTGGGGTCTCGTCGCGCCACGGCTCTTGAGCAGGGCGACCTCTTTGCTCCGTTGGGTCGCAAGCATGGCGGAGAGCACCGCGACGTAGTACAGAATGACGACAACCATCAGCACCATGGCGATGACCATTGGCAGCCGCGCAAAGAACTCCTTGCGTATGTTCTCTTCCAAGGCAAGGTCGAGCGAAGTGAACTGCAGGTAACCCGGCAACCGCGAACCAAGTCGGTTCTTCAGAAACCGGATGCTCACCATCGCCCCGGCGGCGTTGGAGGTATCGATCTTGCCTAGATCAGTGCGGAGCAGCCAGCCGTACGTGCTCTCCATCGACTCAAACGAACCGCCCAGTACGTCGAAGTACGTGCCTTCCGAGACGTAGAAGGGCACCACGTCTATGACAGTAGACGACGCGGACAAGATACGCTCATCCATCGCCCAAAAGTCGTTGTCGGGGTCCGTTTTCTCGAACAGCCCGGACACTCGGACGACCGCGTGAGGAGTCACGTCGTCCCTCCAGGGCAGCGCGATAAGCTCATCACCTACGGCAATTCCGCGCAAGTGTGCGACATCAGCAGGAACAATGGCCTCCAGCTCGATCGGTTCACCCGGCGGCACGGGCGCTAACCGTCCTGACTGCCTCCCGCCGGGCAGTATCGTTATGTGCTCTTCCATTCCCGCGTAAAAGGCGAAATAGGAGCGGTCGCGCCCCCGCTCGAGGGCGGACACGTCGAGGCTCGTGCCCGGCTTCGCTGAGAGGAAAACGGAAGACCGCGCAGCTCGTTCCCGGCTGCGCAGAAACCAGGCCGTGTATGTATTGGTCTCCGCGTTCACTGCACCGGCGAGGTCACCGTACTCTTGGTAATTTGTGGGGCCACGTACCGCGCTAAGCACCACGTTCGATTCAGTGGGCGAGAGTTCCCGCAAGTCGACCTTCAGGGCCAGCGACCGGAGGGCCTCGAAATACACCGCTGCCGCTGCCATCATTGCGGTCGCCAGCAGTATTCCCGCGAACACTGAAGACAACAGCCGCCACTGAGCAAGGCTGCGCTTAACGACAAGCTGCCAGGCTGATGCAATGGCGATGAGGCTTTTGCTGAGGGTGGCTAGCAAAGGAGGTGCTCGAGATTGAAAGATGGGGTATGCGGGATAAGGGCGTCAGCCATCGAACGAATTGTCATGAACCGACATCTGTTTATGAATCCGATCACGCTTTAGTCTCTACAATTCATGGTTAACGTCTTGGCTCTCACTATTCCTTCAATACTTCGGATAACTGCAATCGTCCGAAGCCCCGGTTCAAATTCAACAAGGCGACCACCACGAGGGCGACCATCAGTGCATATACGGGCACCATGAACGCCCAATCGGTTGTGAGCAGGAAGGGCGGCAGTATCTCCTCTCCCTCTTCGCTCACCTCCAAGGACGTGACCATGAACCGGCTCATCTGGAATCCCGCCCAGGTTCCCAAGCCGATGCCAGCGAGGGCGATTGATAGATGCTCGATGGTCAGGAGGCTCACTAACTGGGCGCGACTCAGACCCATCGCCCGCAGGGCGCCCATCTCGGCCCGTGCCCGACCGGCAAACGAGATCAAATAGACGACATATCCCAAGGCCAGGACAAGGACGATGACGCCGGCAGAGATCGGGATCATCACCCGCCAGCCGGCCGTGACGAGCGGGTCGACATCCGAGCGGTCAACCTCTTGCATGACTGAATTTATGAGTTCCGGCGAATCCACGAGCGCAGACACTGCCGCTAATGCCGTCTGCTGCTGTCCGGTTATAGTCCGGACGAATATCTCGGTGGGCATGTGCCGAGCGCCGGGGTCGATCATGTCAAGGTAGGTCGTCAGCGCCGAGAGGTTGGCTACCATGAACCCCGGTCCGCTCGGAGAGAGGGTAGGGAAGTAGTCCACAACGTCCCCAACCACCACGGGTACTGCGCGACTCTGGATCGTTGTTACAAAGGAATCACCCGGCTCGACGCCGTTCGCCTCGGCAAAGGTGGAACTCACAAGCACGGGTACGTGACCACCCTCAGGGAGCAAGTGCAGGCCGCGTATTCCGAGGTACGTCTCCTGACCGAAGCGATATACGGCCGATACACCCCCTACGAAAGAGTCGTCGTCGATGTAGCTGATCGAATCCGTCCCGGAATCGGCGACGCGGAACGGAGACCAGGTCGTGTCTCCGTTGAAGGGCTCGATGATGTCGATACCGTCGGGGCCGGCGGCGTGTAAGTCGTTCAGCAGGATCGAGCCGGTGATACCGGCGGAACCGAACACACCCTGCTCGAAGGTCAAGATACCGAGGAAGGAAAGGGGACGGGGGATGTCTTCCGGCAAGAGTGTGGACAGCAATTGCCATCTCGTCGGGTCAATTGGACTCCCGACTGGTAGCGCCGTTACGATCTCCCGCCGGTCCATGACGAGAAATAAGACGAGCAAGGACTGATAGCCGGCTTCCGGCTTCGCCCAAACACCGACGCCCTCGGCATCCCCGGGGATTGGAATCGCCTCGAAAGGCGACGTCGGGAGGAGGCTGCCCATGACCGAGCTAAGGGAGCGGTCGGCAAAGTCGTCCCGGAACCACCCGACCTCCGAGAATTGAAGAGGCTCGACGGCGAGTAACTCAAATATATCTCTATCCGAATCCGGCCCAGTCTGTCCCAGGCTACGGAATCCGAACGAGACGTCTTTGACGCCAACCGTCTCCTCGAACGGTCGGCGCCAGTCCTGAGGACGGGCGAACCGGTCGAACTCTATGCCGCTGATGTGGATGTCTGCGCCGACGCTGTATCTCGCTCGGTCGTGCTGGCTCTCGCCCAGGGTAGAGCCTACCGTCGTGGCAAGGACTCCCAACCCTGTGAGGAGCACGAGGAGCAGAATCATCCAGCTGTACTGGAGCGGATTTCGAGACATATGCAACAGTGGCAGGACCAGCACCATGGGAGTAATGGAGGACAGCCATCGAAGCACGTAGAACCCAAGCTGGAGTGGAACGATGGTCACGAGGAGGAGTACCGGGACGAACAGAATCAGGTCGTCTTGGTCGGGAGGATGCTGCCAGACGAACAGGGCGACCAAGGCCCCCTGGGCGATGATTCCGCCCAGGCGCTCTTTGACCCCAGTGACTTTAGTGGTGGTCCAATACGCTATGCCGAATGCGGCCAGGATCGCGACCCGGAGCGGCCATCCGTTCGTCTCATCAGTCTGCGAATCGCGCCATATAACGAGCACCGGCAGTGAGGCAACGGTCATTGTCGTGAGCCAGTGGACCAGCATCGAGGATTCGCCGCTGACGTATCGAATGAACAACGGGAACACTCGTATGAAGATCAGCGCCACCGCGACCAAGAAGAGTGAAGGCGCAAGCAGCATGGTCTCGTTGACCTGGATGTCTTCGAACAAGCCTCCTGTCACGAAGTGGCCGCGGGCGTTGAGTTCCCAGAAAAGCAGGCCGCCAAGGGCGATGAGTCCCAAATCGAGAAAGTAGCGCTGGAACAGTGGAGCGGATGTCGGACGGGACGCGCGAAGCTTCTGGGCGATCACACTCGCCCTGCCTGAGATAACGGTAGGGACGACAAAGATACCAAGGCAAACGAAACCCCCTCCGAGCGCGACGACGAAAGGCACGTAGTTCAGTCGCACGGGCAGCGTGCCTCCGCCGGTGAACTCGTCGAAGTAGGGCAGCTGGCCTGAGAGCGCCACAGCCCCATACGCGAGGAAAGGGGCGAACAACACTGGAAGCACGGTAAGCGCCAGGCCCTCCAACGCATATACCCGTAGCAAGTGCATCCGGCCCGCGCCACGGGTACGCAGGGCCGCCCGGTCGTCCTCTCTTGCCTCGATCAGGTACCCGACCATCATGAACAGGTAATAGAGCACGACGGCGAGCATGACGGTGATGAGCAGCAGGATTGGTATCATCGAGAAGAAGCGTCGGCGCTCGTGAACGTCGAGAACGTCAGAAATGCCGGTCACCATCGACGCGCCGGATATCGTCTCCACGAGGTCGCGCTCGTAACCTTCCAATCGCTCCCTCGCATCGGCGACCGTCCATTCTTTGAGGTCGGACTTGCGGACGTGCATGAAGTAGTTGATGCTGGAAAACGCGGCAGGGAAGGTCTGACCGATAGCATCGACCACAGCCGTTGGATGAACGAACATCTCTACCATGGTGTCGATGTCATCTTCGTCCAGCAGGCCCGCCTCCAATGCCTCTGAGTCCATGAGCTGCTCGAAGTCCAGGATGCTCGGCCCTGCGCCGGTCGCCGGACCGAACAGATTCACACCTCTCGGCCAGTAGTCGTCAGTCAGGGCTTTGGGCCGGGCGATTCCCACGACTCGAACCTGGAGCCGGTCGGTGCTGCCGATGGCCTGCGCGAATGTGACTACGTCGCCTATCTCCAGGCCATAGAACGTCGTCAGCGTCTCGTCCATGACCCCTTCGATGATCAGACCATCGGGGCCTTGCTCGATTACCCCGGTGATCCAACGGCCTTCGATGAATTCGAGCTGCGGTTCGACGTCCGACAAAGTCTGAAAGAAACCGCGAGGGGTGAAGTCGGTCGGCCTGCCAGTCTCGGGGAGTGGTACGTCCGGCAGCCCGACGAGCATCTCTTCGGTCTTGAAGAAGCGGACGACGTCATCCTCGATCTCTGCGATGTTGCGCCCGATGGCAGTGTCAAAGCTGTGATCGGTCTCGTCGATGGAGTCGCGCCGGACGGCGATGAAGGGAGCAAGCGTCCAGACACGGAGGGTATGCCGGTCGGAACGCTCGATGGAAACGCTCAGGCTGATCTCGTTGAGTGACTGGATGTAAATGGGCGCGCCGACTGCCAGGACGCTGGCGATCGTGATGCCCACGAAGATGGCGAGGAGAAGTCTGCGGTCTTGGGATAGCCGTCGGGAAATGAACTGGATCATCGATACAGTCTACCGCAGGATAGTGACGGTCTCCGCCATCCCCTGCGACTCGAAGCTGCGGCTGAACATATACAAGGTCGGCTCGCCATGGGGGACGGTGAACACGACCTCCTTGACGTCACCGGCGAGCAGCTTGATGTCTGCGAAGAGCTCACCCTTCGTCCGGCTCATGCGTTCCTTGCTTACAGCAAGGGCGAACGTATGTCACCAGCAGTCGGAGGAGTCGGTATGGATGTTGCGGACAACGAACTTGACCGTCTCCCCCGCCGGGACTTCCAGAGGCTCCAACGGCTCGAAGTAGTAGCGATTCTCCTCGTCGCGCCTGATGTCGATGGTGATCGTCTTGGCGATGTCGGCCTCGTCCACTCCTGCCGATCGGTGTTGCAAGGCATCCAGCATCCGAGCCTGGCCGCCGACGTGGAGCCGCCTGGGCAGGACCGACGCAGTGTTCTCGGTTGAATTGTCGGTCTCACTGCTCGTGGCGGCCGTCTCCACAACGGCTTCATTGGGAGATTCAGGCAGAGTGCTCGCTTCCGCCGCCGGTTCGATATTCGCCGGCTGGACTTGCGATGCCTCGGGTGTGGCAGCAGGCTGAGCTTCCATGATTACGGGAATCTCTTCCGACGTGACCGGGCTGCTGCTCTCCGGCTCGACGTTCGGGGAACATGCGGCAACTGCCAGAACTAATAGTCCCACAGCTACGACGTAAGTGGCTCGCCTGCAACGCGATCTATATACAAGGAGTGTTGACACTGGCTGATTCAGGAAGCCTTCCTGTTTACGATAAACGGCCACTGTACGTGCCGGTTAGGGTATGGTTAGCGAGAACGGCAGGCTCTGGATTTTCCAATACCTTCCTGAATGGTATATTCTACCTAGCCGTAAGCAAAGGCGTCGAGGGGTCGCTTCGCTTGTTGCCATGGTCTACGCTCCCTTCGATGTTAGGATTGCCAGCGTGGCAGCGGGCCTATCGTGTCGAAGCGTTTTCATAGTCCCACCTGAAGGTCTCAGTGACCAACAATACGTCTGATAGAGGAACAGTTATGCGAATTGGTCTAATGATTCTACTTGTGCTGGCCGCCGTGGCGGCAACCGCGTGCGACGACCCGACGGAAGAGATACGCCGAGCCGAGTTGGCCGATGAGTTCCAAGATATTCCGGGTGGCAAGCAGGGCTTTACGGAAGTCGATACTGCGTCGTTGGCGCCTCTTGGAAACCAAATCGAGTTCAATGCGCCGGTAACCCTGGACACCAGCAAACTCACTGGACCTATAGGTGAGCCGCCTTTGACGGGCGATGCGGTCGTGACATTCGTTGGAGCCGAGCGCATCGATTCGATTACCCAGGAGGGTCGAGCGCTCGCAGGCGGCACCGGAGCTACCTATTACGATGCCCGCGAAGGCATATTCCTGGTCGTCTATTACACCGTGGAGAACAAGACGGAGGGCAATCTCCAGCCGGTAACGCATATCAACAGTGAGTTCAAAGCGGTCGATTCCCAGGGGCGTCTCTGGGAGCAGGCGACTTTCGCCAGTCACGGCTTCTCGGTCGCTTACGCCATCGGGGTGGTAAGTGATAAAGGCGACCCACGTGCAGCGATTGGGCCCGGCGAAAGTGTCACGACCGGCATCGCATTTGATGTCTCGGTTGATTCGACGGGCGTCAAGCTGCGAGCGGAGGACCTCGACACCGAGGTCGTCGTGCCGGACGTAAACACCCCGTAGTATTCGGCACACTTGGCCGAAACTGCTTGACTGGACCTTTCGAGTTCGCCGGAGGAGTTCGCTATGCAAAAGTATCGTGTGGCCGTGGTCGGGCTCGGACGCATGGGCAGCACCCTCGATATATCCATTGCTGCCGCGTGTCAGGCCAGCGACCGTCTTGAGCTCGTGGCGGGCGCTGAGACGATTCCGGAGCGTCGTGCCGCATTCACGGAGACCTGGGGCGTCGATTCCGTCTACGAAGACTACATCGAGATGATCGAGAAGGAATCGCCGGATATCGTCGCCGTCTGTACGACCGCAACCGGAGTGCCAAAGCCGGGTAACAGGGCCCCGTCTCGCGACTTCCGTGGCGATTCACATGCCGAGGTGGCGACTGCTGCGGCCAAGGCGGGCGTGCCGATGCTATACGTGGAGAAGGCAATAGCGTGCTCGATGGAGGCGGCAGATGGCATCCGCGACGCTTGCGAAGAAAGCGGCACAATTCTCAATACTGGCGTACTTTTGCGATTCGATACGCGCTTTGAGTTCGTGCGAGAGGTCATCGCCCGTGGCGACATCGGACAGCCGACCCATGCGGTCGCCTACACAGCATCTAACACGCTGATGCACATGCACATCCATTCCATCGACATGCTCTCGTACCTGCTCGGCGACCCTGGAGTCGTTGCTGCCAGGGGAGAGCTTCTTCCGCGCGGTCTCGAGATCAAAGACAACCGGCTCGACGAAGACCCTCACGCGACCTACCACATACGGTTCGCGAACGACGTCGAGGCGTGGTCGATTCCGGCCGGCTCGCGAGACTTCGAGATCATCGGCACCGAAGGCACCATCAGATCGATGAGCCAGGGGCGAGCCGCGATCTTCCGCAAGAGCGACGACCGACAAGACCCGCAACCACATTTCCTTGAGACCTTGCTTCCAACATCCGAGCCTCCTATGACGACGGTAGTCTGCCTTGAAGACTTGATAGATGCGTACGAGAATGAGCGCCCGCCTCGCGGCGATCTCAACATCGTTCACAACATCACCGAGGCTTGTTTGGCCGTCGCCGAGAGTCACAGGCTTGGTGGCGCATGGGTTGATCTGCCCATCGACAACCGAAACCTCTACGTATTCCACGTCTAAGGCCTGCGCTCAGTCGGCCAAACACGTAGTTCAATGTATTCGTCGCGCAATGGAGGAATCGCGCAAACTTCGCCGTGCTGAGCAGGGGGAAGCCGAGTATCAATGATGCTGCCACGAGAGGGCGCTTTGGGTCGATTACCACTTGAGTTCCTTTGCTCAACTCTTTGCAACAGGTGGCGTTTACTCAAGACGACCGACTCGTTGAGGTTCGCCTGTTGCGTCAAGCGTGTGTCTCGCTTACAATTTGCCGACTCATTCGCCGGCGTCTCAGTGCGTCGCGCGGCTCTTGGTAGGACCTCAAAAGGGGAAGCGAAAGCTCTTAAAGAAGTATGCCGATCCTAGAGATCAAAGACCTTGAAACCCACTTCCAGACTCCCGATGGAGTTGTAAAGGCCGTCAACAAGGTCAGCTATACGGTCGAGGAAGGTGAATTCGTCGGGGTCGTGGGTGAGAGTGGCTGCGGCAAGAGCGTCAGCGCCCTCTCCATCATGGGCCTGGTGCCGAGTCCGCCCGGCCAGGTCGTTGGAGGCCAGGTCCTATTTGATGGGCAAGACCTGCTGCAGCTCACCGAAGACGAGATGCGTGGCGTCCGTGGCAATAGCATCGGAATGGTCTTTCAGGAACCGATGACTTTCTTAAACCCGGTGCTGACCATAGGGCGGCAGATCACCGAGCCATTGGAGCTTCACCTCGGCATGACGAAGAAGCAGGCCTGGACCCGAGCCGGAGAGCTTCTCGGGTTGGTCGGCATTCCGGATGTCGAGCAGCGTCTGAAGAGCTATCCTCACCAGTTGAGCGGCGGCATGAGGCAGCGCGTGATGATTGCAATGGCAATCAGTTGCGACCCGAAGCTCATCATTGCCGATGAGCCGACGACGGCTCTCGACGTAACCATTCAGGCGCAAATTCTCGAGCTCATGCAGCGTTTGTCCGAGGAGCTCGGAACCGCGATGATCATCATCACGCACAACCTGGGCGTCGTCGCCCGGTACGCGATGAAGGTTGTCGTCATGTACGCAGGCAGGGTAATCGAGTCAGGCACGTCGCTCGACATCTATGAAAACCCGAGACACCCATATACTCTTGGGCTGTTGTCGTCCGTACCGCGTGTTGATGCCAAGATCGGCTCGCGGCTCGACCCGATCCACGGGTTGCCACCCGACCTGATAGACCTGCCTCCGGGCTGCTCGTTTGCTCCGCGATGTAGATTCATGATCGACAAGTGCCTTGAAGAGACTCCCGATCTCTCCAGCGTTGGAGATTCCCACGAATCCAGGTGCTGGCGGGCCGAAGACTTGGCCGACATAGCATCCACCGGAACACGTTGAGGAGGACGAATTGACCCAAGTGGCCGAAGCTGCCAAACAGGATACGCAGGCGACCGACACGATCGTCGAGGTCGAGGGCCTCAAGGTCTACTTCCCTGTCAAATCGGGCATAGTCTTCCGTCGCCAGGTCGCTGAGGTCAAAGCGGTCGACGATATCAGCTTTTCCATCAAGCGCGGTGAGACGCTCGGGCTCGTAGGTGAGAGCGGCTGCGGCAAAACGACGACAGGCCGCGCCATACTTCAACTCGACGAGGCCACCGATGGGGACATCATGTTCGAGGGCCAGCGACTCAACGGCCTCAAAGGCAAGCAACTTATCCCCGTTCGTCGCAAGATGCAGGTGGTTTTCCAGGACCCGTACGGCTCCCTCGACCCTCGTATGACCGCCGGCAGAATAATCGGTGAGGGCATCAACATTCACAAGCTGACTGAAACGAAGCAGGAGCTGGATGATCGGATATCCGAGCTTCTTAGCATTGTCGGCTTGAACCCCTTCATGGCTGAGCGCTACCCACACGAATTCAGCGGTGGCCAGCGACAGCGCATAGGTATCGCCCGTGCGTTGGCGGTCAACCCTAGCTTCATGGTGCTCGATGAGCCGGTGTCGGCCCTCGACGTGTCCATCCAAGCTCAGGTCATCAACTTGCTGATGGACCTTCAGGAAGAGTTCGACCTGACGTACTTGTTCATAGCACACGACCTCTCTGTGGTGAGACTGGTCAGCGATCGTATTGCAGTCATGTATCTGGGGCATATCGTCGAGATCTCAGATAGCGCGACACTGAACGAGAATCCACTGCATCCGTATACGCAGGCACTGTTGTCGGCCATCCCGGTGCCCTCGCCCGCTCTGGAAGCCAAGAGGCAGCGAATCACCCTGACCGGCGACGTGCCCAGCCCGATGGACCCGCCTCCAGGGTGCGTGTTCAGCAACCGGTGTCCGATTGCCATCGACGAGTGCAAGACTGCCATGCCCCAACTGCGGGCAGTGGACGGCGAGCACGGCGTTGCTTGCATTAGGGCCGATGGCTACGCTGAGGCCGTCGCTTCTTCGTGAGGCCAAGAGTAGTATGCCTATTGCCCACGCCAGTCATTCTCGGCTCGGGTGAGCTGCGTTCTATCCGGAAACGAGAATCCGACGCCGGTTCCTAACTCTATAGGTTCCCAAACGTACAACTATATAGGCACGTATACGGCGCTGGAGCTACTTCTCCGCTTCTCGCCAATATAGGGACAACATACCCGATTGGAACGAGTTCCAGAGAACAAGTGAACGCAACGAGAAACATGCTAAGGTCACTTGTGCCGCTGCTGATCGGCACGCTCAGCATAGTTGTGTTGGCATGTGGCGGCGGTGACGAACCGGCCGAGCCACCGACTCGCGGCCCTATCGTCACACCGACGCCCACTGTCGTTGCCGAAGCTCCCGAGCTTACGCCCACTGCTGTCCCCTCCCAACAACAGCCATCCCTCGCACCACCGGAACCGCTCCCTACCCAGCAGCCGCCGGAGGCCTTCCGATCTCAGGTCACGCCCTTGGACGCAGACATCGGATTTGCTCCCGAACTTGTAGGCATCAGCGCCTGGATCAACAGTGGTGCTATCAGCGTAGAGGCTCAGCGAGGGAAGGTGCTGCTAATCCACCTCTTCAGCTACACAAACGACATGTGGCTGCGGACTGTGCCCAAGTTCAAAGAGTGGCGAGAGAAGTACGGGCCGCACGGCCTCGTAACGATCAGCGTTCACTCCCCCGAGTTCGCCTTCGAGAGAGATCGTGCGAACCTTGACGCCGCGGTCGCAAAGCACGATCTCGACTTCCCCATCGCGGTTGACAACGACCTGGAGTCGTGGGCCGAGTACGGTGGGATCATACGTCCGACGATGTACATCATTGACAAGAACGGTAGGTTCAACAGCGTATCTTTCGGTGATGGAGGCTATCAGGAGATCGAGATCGAGATACGCGATCTACTCGCCGCGACAGGCTCCGACCTGAGCGGCGTACCTGTCAGTGGTGATCCCGACCCCAAGATAGTGGACGGTGCGTTCAACGAGGACTTCAATATGAGCCTCACGCGCCGGCTGTATACGGGCACCGGCCTCAACTATGAGGCGATCACACAGGTGATGACAGGCAATCTCCGCTCCGCTCCACCGTACATCCAACACCGCGACTACTACCAGGTGCAGGATTCGAACAATGAATACACGGACGACCCCGACGCGCACATCAACCAATACCTGTACCTTAACGGCCGGTGGTTCGCTACCGAGGAGAGTCTTGACCACATCGTAGACTCTCCTGACTACGACGACTACCTAGCGTTTCGGTTCTTAGCGAAGGGCGTTAACGTTGTCATGGCGAACCACGGCGAGCCCCACGAGGTGCGAATCACGATGGACGGCGGGCCGCTGACGCCGGAACAGGCAGGAGCCGACATCCAGTTCGACGCAGACGGCAACAGCTACGTCCTGGTCGATCACCCCGACCTGTATGACCTGGTCGCTCTCGACAGCTTCTCTGCACACGAGCTTCAACTCCGCGTAAACAAGCCCGGCATCTCCGTATACAGCTTCGCTTTCCACGCCTTCGAGGATTTTCCCTAGACTGCGATAGCTCGTAACTGTTCAGACTTCATAAGACCGCTCGACACACACAGCCCACCGTGATTCCGGCGAAGGCCGGAATCCAGAGGGGTGGGGAGGTTCACCTCACGAAGTCTGAACAGTTACGGTAGCTGTCGCCCGCTTGACCTGATATAGGGCTGCTGTTATCGTCCTCGAACTTGGCACAGACAGGAGCGTTGCGAGTGACAAAGTACAAGGCGGCAGTGATCGGGTTAGGGCGTATGGGCAGCACCTTCGATGACGAAATGGCCGAAGGCGGCTCGTTGTTTCGTCCATACTGTCATGGACCTACGTACTATTACCATCCGGATATCGACCTGGTCGCCGGCGCCGACCCGCACGACGAGCAGCGGAGCATCTTCGGCGAGCGGTGGAGTGTGCCGAACGAGCGCCTCTACACGAGCCACACAGAGATGCTCGAGAAAGAAGACCTCGACATCGTCAGCGTCACGACGAGTGCTCGAATTCGCCCCGACATCGTCAAGGACGTGGCACGCGCGGGCGTCAAGATCATCTGGGCCGAAAAACCTATTTCACTGAGCCTGGATGACGCCGATGGGATGGTCAAAGCGTGCCGAGATGAGGGAGTGACCCTCGCTGTCAACTGTGCCCGTCGGTGGATGGACGGCTACAGTGAGGCGCGTAAGCTCATAGACACCGGCCAGATTGGCAAGGTGTTGCAGGTCACGGCACATTTCCCGACCGCGCTGTCCGGAAACGGCAGCCACCTGATCGATACCGTCCGCTATCTGGCGGGAGGCGAGGTTGAGTGGGTGTTCGGCGAGATTGAGTCCGACGAGGCGGCTGCTTCCGACCGGGATGTCAACTTCAATGGCTATCTGGCGTTCGACAACGGCGTCCGGGCGTTCATGCGCGCCTGGGAGTGCGGCGATGCGAACAGCTCGAACTTTACCGTAATCGGAGAGCACGGCCAGATCTACTGCCAGGAGCACCCCGCACAGTTCGACCTGATCCGACACGGCGCTCCTATGCCCTATGGGGAGGGGTACAGAGGCCCCTCCTCCCGGATGGAGTCCCCCATGCCGGTGCGGTACCCAATTCCCCTACCTCCACAGGTCAAGGGCACGGGATTCAATATCATCGAAGATCTTATGCAGGCGCACGAGAACGGCGCCGACGCGAGGGTCTCGGGCGAAGATGGACTCAAGGCTTTGGAGATCGCCATCGCCCTACGCGAGTCACACCGACGAGGCGGCGTAAAGGTCACTCTCCCGCTTGAAGACCGGTCGCTCAAGGTCATCGCCGGTGAGTCTGTGAACGACCAACTCCCGAAGCGTGTACTGAGGGAAATGGGTATGATGCCTCAGCGTCTCCCCAGCCGGTCGTAAGATATCTAAGTTGTGTTGACATTTTCCGTCATTCCCGCGAAAGCGGGAATCCAGAGTCGGGCACACATATACTCCCTACAGGGAATAGATTCCCGCTTTCGCGGGAATGATCATTTGAGTTGGGATAACAAAGAAAATCCCAAGAATGTCAACACAACATAGCCGTGCTCAATCTCGCGGCCATTGGCATGGGCGGGCACGTGCGCTCATTCGACAGATAATTCGTAAATTCGCGCCAGAGTTCAGGGAGGTCGCGGCGGCAGACTCCGCCCCAGCCTCTCGGCCTACCGTATCCGGATGTGGAAGTCTACAACCTGTACCCTGAATGGGCGATGAACCGCGAGATTCGACCGGGGCCGCAGCTACCGCACGTCCACCGGCTTGCCGGTCTTTCCCGACTCGATGGCGGCCTCCACCGTAGCGGCTATGTCACGGCTGGCCCGGGCGTCCAGCATCGTATCCCCGTCGGTGTCGATGGCGTTCGCAAAGTCCTCCATGAGGAGGAAATCGTACTCGCCCCCGACGCGTTGGTGTATGGAGTCCTGAATCGTGATTCCCCGGTGGAACACCATGACCTCGGGGCTCGGCTCGTCGAAGACCAGAGCGCCTTTCGAGCCCAGGGCGTGTATCTTGATTCCGCCACTGTCGGGATGGCTGCCCGCGCCGGTACGCCCCATCGAGAGCGTTCCAAGAACGCCACAGTCCATTTCGAGAGTCACGGTCGAGAGATCATCGATGTCGTTGTCAACGTTTCGCTGGTGGAAGTGTGAGGAGGTCCTCGCGAACACTCTTCTCACTCTCGCGTCCGTCAGCATGAGCACGTGCGCCAATGGATATATGCCCTCGATCTCCAGCTCACCCATCGGCTTGTTGCCGACTCCGCCGTCGCCGCCATCGGCGTGGGCCGCCTTGAGGGCTTCCAGCCAATTGATGGGCGGGTTTCCAGGCTCGTTCGAGGTCTTTGGCGGGCCCGCGTCTTTCGCGAAGTAAAAGTCCACGTGCACTGCGTACGGTTCGCCAATGGCCCCACCCTTGACGGCATCGCGGGCTTGAAGCACGGCGGGCATGGTGTTTCGGTTCCACATCAGAAATTTCACACCATTCCGCTCTACCGACTCAACCACCCGGTCGCATTCCGACAACTCAGTGGACATTGGCTTGTCCTGCACGATGTGCAGGCCCTTGTCCGCGGCGCGAACGCTCAGGTCACAGTGTCTCTCGGCCTCCGAGCTCACGACGGCTATTTGCACGTCGTACTCGGTGAGTGCTTTTTCGACGTCGCGAACGTATGGCACGCCGAGGTCATCGGCCAGCTTCTGATTTCGCTCGTGAGTCCAATCGGGTCGGCCGGCGTCGTCGGCGACGACCACAACCTCGAACCGAGGGTGAGCGTGAACCCCCTCCGGCACGTAACCGTGCTTGACCGCGCTGAGAGCCGCCACCCTGAAAACCTCCCCTCTGCTAGACGAGCTCATACGCGCCTCCCTCCAACTTGAAGCTGCTGCCTGACGCTATCGACTTCCTCGCCGCATCCGCGACCAGGAGGGCGTTGCGCCCATCCATGCCCGACGTGTCCGGCGGTCTCTGCTCGTCGATTGCATCGACGAACTCTTGAAGCTGTGTCCGCACATGGCCGAGGCCTTGCCCACCGGCGGCCGCAAGCGGCTTCCCGCCACGGTAGATGAGGTTCATGTTGTGGTGGTCGTCGGCAGTGGCCCCGCCGGTGGAGCCGATGACCGAGAGCGAGAAGTAACCCCCGCCGTCGGGAAGCGAGGATGCGCAGTCGATCAGTGCCATGCCGCCGTTCGGGAAACCGAGATGCACTTGCAGATAGTCATCACTGCGACCCGTGGCGTAGACCTCGCTGGGCAAGGCCTCGAACAGCCAATTCGCAACGTCGATATCCGACGCAACATGACTGATGGCATTGGCGCCGTTGGTTCCAGGCTCCCATCGATGAATACGAACCAGACCGAGCTCGCCCAGGTCTCCGCTTGCAATCGCGTTCTGTACCGTTTGTTGTGAAGGAAGGTATCGGGTCGCAAGACCAACCATGAGCCTGACCCCGGCAGTTTCGGCCGCACCAATGGCCCGGTCCACTTGCGTTACCGACAAACCTGATATATCTGCAACGAACACATGCTTACCGGCGTCGGCGGCTTGCCGTCCCACTGATCCTGCGTCGAGGACGTGGATAAGGATGGCGTCGATATGGTCAGCGGCCAGCGCTTCGTCGATGGAATCGAGAGCCTGCGCGCCGAGGGTTTCAGCGGCCCATCTCGCCTTGTCGCCGTCGTCATCGACGGTTGCGACGATTTCCGCATTCCTAACTCTCGGCAACACAGCAGCGTAATCGGACGCTATGTCGCAGCCTATGAGCGCCAGTCGTACCATCGGCGAACCTCACTGAGCGGAATCGCACCATTATCGGGCAGCCCGCTTGCCCCTGCAAGAGAGCGTGACCCTGGGTAACTGTTCGGACTTCGTGAGCGTACTCAACGTACACAGCCACCGTCATACCCGCGAAAGCGGGTATCCATAGGGGTGGGGAGTGTTGGCCTCATCAACTCTGAACAATTGCTATCCAACGTAGGATACTGCGCCGAAAAGGAACGTTCACATATCATTCACAGTAAAGTATATTGAGTATCGTCCGTGTGTCCAATTGCTGCAATATCCGACACAGCTAGGCGCGCGAGTCGAGAAACCAACCCGCCCGGGGCGAGGTGTCACGAGGCGACAACGTCTTGAAGGAAAGTCACTTTGGCCTATGCCTCGATTCAATTGAGAGACTCGGCACAAGAGTCTTGACGCGCGACCTGGGAATCATGCTGAAGAGTCCATGACACCGCCGTCCCGCCTTGCACGTCATCGCAGTCTAATCGCTCCCAATTCCTGGAACTCCCGGTTATTCGCACTGGGCATCCTGCTCGCAGTCGTGCTCATGGCGACTGCGCTGCCGGATGGTCCCGTGCGCCAGTTGGTATATGCGAAATCACCAGACTCCTCGATTGAATATGCTGAAAACGGCAAGGCCCGGGTTGCCGTCTTCTATGCACATGATCAGGACGGAGACACTATCAGGTGGTCCCTGAGTGGGAGTGATGCACACTTATTCACAATTGGTGGCGGTGTGCTGGCGTTCAAGCAACCTCCGGACTACGAAAACCCACAATCCGCCCTAACGACTGGGCCCCTTGAGGAAAGGAACGTGTACAAGGTGACCATCGAGGCTTCCGGAGGTGTGCACGAAGCAGCCGTAACGGTTAAGGATGTGGATGAACCAGGGGCGGTGAGCATAGACAGACCGCAGCCGCAGGTCGATCGGCCACTTCAGGCAACACTGGCTGACGAGGATGCCGGTGTGACCGGCGCGAGATGGCAGTGGGCCAGATCTGCGGACGGCACGTCCTGGACGGACACTCATGGAGCGATTTCGCCAAGGCGGAGTCCTGTCCCCGCTGATGTAGGTGCGTACCTACGTGCAACGGCAACCTACTCCGACAAGTTCGGAACCGGTAAGACCGCCTCTGCGGTGAGCGCAAACCGTGTGGAAGCCAGGACCCTATCTAATGCCGCTCCATCCTTTGTCGACCAGGACGACGATCTGTCTACTCCCTACATCGATGTTCTCCGCTCGGTCGCGGAGAACACCGCCGTGGGCATGCCGGTAGGCATACCGGTGTCAGCGTCGGACGCGGACGCGGACCTGCTGCTCTATGAATTTGTAGACACCCCGGATCTCTTAGACGCCGAAGGACAGATGAGGTTCACCATCGACTGGGCCTCCGGCCAGATTAGCGTTGCAAAGCAGTTGGGTGCAGACCCCGGCGAGCGGGAGGACGAGGACTCTAGGGACCTCAGAGGTGACCTTCCGCTGCCTGTGGGTGAAGATGCGGGAGAGCCAAACAACAGTGAGTATCTCCTGAGAGTGAAGGTGAGTGATCCTTCCACAGCCGCATCTACGGTGAACGTGATCATTAGAGTTACGGATGTGAACGAACCGCCCCTCTTCGATGAAGAAGCACCGTCGGTGCTGAGAGTCTTTGAGAACGTGGACCCACCTTCGATTACGTTTGGAGACGACGACTCCCCTGTGAGTCCTGATATCTACAATGTGACCGATCAGGACGTTTCTGTAACCGGCCCTCGCCCCTACGATGACACTACCTACACCTATACATTATCCGGCCCCGACAGCGATTTCCTTGAATTCGACAATGCTGGAGCACTGAGCTTTATAGCAAGCCACAAGCCGGACTTTGAAGAGAAGAACTCCTACTCGTTAACTATTGAGGCCGGCTCCGGGGAGGGCTCCCGCAGGCTGACCAATAGGCTGAGTGTAACCATCGAAGTAGTGGATACGGAAGACGTTGGAGGAGTGGAACTGTCGCAGAGGGAGCCGCAGGTGGGTCGGCAAGTTCGCGCCAAGGTCAGCGATCCGGATGGTGGCATTAGGATCAAACGTTGGGTATGGGAACGGTCCTCTGAAATTACCTTGGATAGTGGTGGCTCCCCTTCGGCCGAGTGTCGTGACGACCCCGGGACACCCCGTATCAATGTGGTTGGTGGCTGGACCTCGATAGACGGCGCCACTTTGCCCTTCTACACTCCTGAACTGGGTGACGCGGACAGGTGTCTAAGGGTGATCGCGACCTATACGGACAGCATAGAGAATCCAGCCGATGCCCCTGCTGAGCAGATCGTGGGGACAGTGGAGGCTCCCGTACAGAGAAGTAGGCCCGTCAACTCGGCTCCGCGTTTTGTGGGTCAGTCCGGCAGGACGTCCCGCAGAGTGGCCGAGAACACAGTGGCAGGCCAGAACATCGGGTCTCCGGTCAGCGCCCACGACGAAGACGGCGATCTGCTGATTTACACCCTGGGAGGCTCCGACGCCGCGTCCTTTAGCTTAACGAAGAACAATGGCCAGATGAAAACTAAGGCTCCTCTGGACTATGAAGGCAAGAGGCGATACACGGTGGAGGTGACTGCAACCGACCCTTCAGGCGCCTCGGACAGCATACTCGTGACCATCAGTCTTATGAATAAGAACGACCCCGCGCAGATTGCGGGAAGAAGCTCGGTGGTCTACTCCGAGAACGAAACGGCTCCGGTCACCACATACTTTGCATATGACGAGGACGGAAGTGCGATTAAGTGGTCATTGAGTGGACGTGACGCCAATCTGTTCACTATCCATGGTGGAGTGCTTGTCTTCAATACAATTCCCAATTACGAAGACCCCTTGTCAGCCGTGGAGGGCGTGCCGCCGGCGGAAGGAAACGTGTACAGGGTGACCGTCGAAGCATCCGGCAATTCGAAGGATTTGGCCGTGACTGTTTCTGATGTGGACGAATCCGGAATAGTCACCATTAGCAGGCCGCAGCCTCAGGTCGACCGGCCGCTTTATGCACGGCTGCTGGATGAGGACAGTGGTGTCTCCGGCGAGAAATGGCAGTGGGCGAGGTCAGGGAGCGGCGCCGTGTGGACGGACATTGAGGGGGCTACGTCGCCGAGGCGGAGTCCGGCGCCGGACGACGTGGGCAGGTACCTGCGTGCAAGGGTAATCTACTCTGACAAGTTCGGCGCTGGCAAGACCGCTTCGGCTGTGAGCGCTAACCGGGTGGAGGCGAAGACCCTGTCCAATGCGGCTCCTTCCTTTGCCTGGCTGGACGAGGATTTGGGCACACCCTACATCGAGGTCGTCCGATCGGTTGCTGAGAATGCGGCTGAGGGCACGGCCATAGGAGAGCCGGTTTCGGCGTGGGATCAAGACGACAACATACTGTTCTATGAACTTCTGGATACGCCCGATCTAATGGATGACGACGGGCATGTGAGATTCTCTATCGACAGCGATACTGGCCAGATAAAGGTGGTCGAGATCCTTGGAGCGGATGCCGGCGAGCGTGAGGACGAGGAGTCGAGAGCTTTGGACGGCCAACCTGCATTGCCGGAAGGTGAGGTCGCCGGCGAGGCCGGTAACGGCCAGTACGTTCTGAGGGTGAGGGTGAGCGACCCCTCGACGGCCACGGCCACGGTGAACGTTATAGTCAAGGTCACGGAGGTCAACGAGCCCCCGGCCTTTGCCCTGAACGCGCCGACGTTGTTGATGGTCAGAGAAAACTTGGAGACGCCGCTCCTCACTTTCGGGACTGACCGCACGGTCGACGCCAATACTTACGCCGTCACCGATCAGGACGGCATCGTCGATGGCCCTGATGGCTATGACGACACCGCCTACACCTACTCACTGTCCGGTGCCGACCGAAGTTCCTTTGCCTTCGACGGCACAGGTGCCCTGAGCTTCAGAGTGGGCCGGGAGCTCGACTACGAGGAGAAGAGTTCGTACTCGATAACCGTTGTAGCCCGTTCAGGCGAGGGTTCCCGGACGCTCATGGCAAGCCTGGACGTGGTCATCGAGGTCATAAATACGCACGACGTTGGGGAAGTGGAGATGTCTCAGAGGCAGCCGCAAGTGGGCATCGAGATAGTAGCCACGCTCAGCGACCCGGACGGGGGTGTGCTCATCATCCGGTGGGTGTGGGAACGCACAGTGGATGATAACCTCGCACCCTCTGCCAAGTGCGAGGTCATCGAAGCCGATGAAGTCTGGATGCCTATTGGCGCGGTCTCGTCGGCAGTCTACGTACCGAAGTCGATCGATGTGGGGAGGTGCCTGCGGGCGACGGCGGTCTACACGGACAATCTGGATGACACTGAACTGACAGCAACGGGAGTGCTGGAAGTCCCGGCAAGAGGACCCAGGACTCCCGCTCCGGTCCCGTTGCCTCCAAGCGTCAATGCCGCGCCGGAATTCCCCGATCAGGATCCAATTGCGGAGGGAGACCAGTCTGACGGTACGAGTCGAGAAGTGGCCGAGAACACGAGATCCGGGCAGAACATTGGAGCGCCAGTCAGCGCCTATGACGATGACGGTGACTTGCTGATATACACCATAGGCGGCACGGATGCCCAGCACTTCCGAATCCTCAGACGAAGTGGTCAGCTCAGGACGAAGGCTCCCCTAAACTACGAGGACAGGAACACCTACACGGTGATAGTGACCGCCACCGACCCGGTGGGCGCTTCCGACAGCATAGCGGTAACCATCATCGTTACCGATGAAGATGATCCCCCAGTAATAACAGTGAATAGGGATACTTGAGCGCCAAGCTTGATGTCATACTGGTCAGACTTCCTGAGAGCATGCAATGCACACAGCCCACGGTCATTCCCGCGTAGGGAGTCCTTTGCGTAACTTATAAAGCAGTCTGTCATTCCGAGCGGAGCGAGGAATCTAAGATGTCCTGCCTTCCACATTCTTGCCGTTCCAGCTACGGGCCCCGCTTGAAGAATATAGACCTTAGATTCCTCATTCCGCTCCGCTTCATTCGGAATGACAGATACAGGCTACGTAAAGGTCTCCATAGGCAGGAATCCAATCCCCTCTCCCGTTAGCGGGAGAGGGCTGAGCCTGCCCCGTTGCAGAACGGGGGTGAGGGTTGTTCCCATCACAAAGACTGAACAATTAGCTGATCTCGTCTTGGTTGGGGTCTGGCCCTGTCGTCGGCGATACGACGCGCGAATTGACAGATCTCTCGGGTCTAATTTATCGCCACAATGACCCCTGATGTCCGCCGGTCATTTTCGCCGGCGTCCACGAATAAGTGAAGGAATGGCGAGAGTCAATGAGGAAAGTTGTACCGACGATGCACAAGTCCAATAATGGGATAGTGCTTTCGAAGATTCCAAAAGATGTAGCCGGGGTACGGGCTTGAGAAAGAAGACCTCTCCCAACGAAATGGTCAATCCCCCTCGTGTCTTGGATAGGCTGGATGCCGTCTCCGAAATCCTGAGCGCTAGCCGCGTGGGGCTATTCAGCGACTTCGATGGGACCCTCACTCCCATCTTCGATGACCCCGGGAACACGGTTATTTCACTGGCCATTAGGGACACAATTGGAGAGTTGTCAACAAGACTGGAGCTCGTGGCGATGGTTTCCGGGAGAGACGTGAATACCCTTCGCAAAATGATTGGCTTGACGAGTGTGACGTATGTCGGCAATCACGGGCTGGAGGAGTGGACACCCCGAGGAGAAAGACAGGCGCACGAGTTGCAGATTTCGGGTGGCCTCATCAAAGAGGTTGAAAAGGGAATCGAGCTTTTCGAGGTCGCGGGATTATCCTTGGAGAACAAAGGACTGAGCGTGGCGGTGCATTATCGAAACTCCCCAGACCCTGCTATGGCTCGAACTGAACTGTTGCCGATGCTGAAGCATCTGGCTGCTGCCCGTGGCCTGAGGATTAGAGAAGGCAAGATGGTGTTGGAGATAGGACCGGAGGCAGGAGTGAACAAGGGCACAGTGGTGAGTCGCTTGGTGCGGGAATTTGAACTATCTGGGGCGATAGTTCTCGGAGACGACCTCACGGACTGCGACGCATTCGATGCGTTGCACGATTTTGTCCTGATGGGAACTCTAAAGGGAGCGGCGATAGCCGTCGTGGATGAGGAAACGCCGGAAGCTGTGAAGCGAAGAGCGGACTTCCGTCTGACGGGAATGGCGGAGGTGGAGGAGTTCCTTCGCTGGATGGCTTACGAGTCGCCCAGGGCCTCGATGAAGCTGTAACACCAGTCCCGGGCCGTATGGCTGCTTACGTGCTCAGAGAGTGCCTCCCAGCGACGTTGTCGTTCGCGCCTGGAAATGGTCAGGGCGTCGTAGATGGCGGAAGCTGTCCCCTGAAAGTCGTAGGGGTTGATCATGAGAGCGTCTTGCATGGACTCTGCGGCGCCGCAAAATCGAGAGAGCACCAAGACCCCGGGGTCCGAAGTCTGGGACGCTACAAACTCCTTGGCGACAAGGTTCATTCCGTCACGCAGAGGCGTGACGAGACAGACATGGGCCTCTCGGTATAGGTGCGCCAGGTCCTGCTGGGAATAGGGGCGGTGCAGGGGAAGGACGGGCATCCAATGGGCCTCTCCGAACTTGCCGTTGATCTTCGCAATGAGTGAGTCTACTCGCTCGCGTTCCTGGGCATATTCGGGGATGTCGACCCGGCTGGGCGCCGAGATCTGAATCAGAGTTACGTGACCAATGAGCTCCGGGTGGTCTTCAAAAAGCCGCTCAATGGCCTGCATCCGCTGGAATAAACCCTTCGTATAGTCGAGCCTATCCACCCCGAGAAGAAGTTGATTGTCCTTTGGAATATCCTCCAGGAATCGGCTAATGGGAGTCGGTTCCTGGCTCATTGCCATCTCGCGGAATGCTTGCGCATCGGCGCCAACGGGGAACGAGCCTACCCTTAGGGTTCTGCCCCTGTGCTGCACGGTGTCTCCGCTCAATTTGGCCTCAAGCTCGTCGCGGAAGGACTCCCGAAGGTTCTGGACATACTGCTGGGTTTGAAGGCCTACGAGGTCGTAGTCGAATAGCCAGGTAAGCAACTCTCGGGCCCAGGGCAGGATGCCGAAAACCTCGGAAGGAGGGAAGGGAATGTGAAGGAAGAACCCGATCCTGCCCGTCCAGCCAAGCCGGCGAAGCTCATGGCCAAGGGGGATAAGGTGGTAGTCGTGGACCCAAACCGTGTCTCCGGGCCTCAGGACCTCCATGAGGAATGCGGCGTACTGGCGATTTACGCTCCGGTACACACGGTAGCTGTCGTGGTGAAGCGTCGCCTTGTCGGGGAATCCGTGAAGGATCGGCCAGAGGATGCGGTTGGAAAACGTATTATAGAAACCCTCGACTTCGTCACGCGAAAGAGAGACGGAAGCCAGTTGTATGCCTGCGACTTCGGTGATGACTTTAGATGGGTTGCCTTCTTTGCCGTTCGACTTTCCGTCCCAACCCATCCAGATGCCGCCCACGTCTTCCAGAAAGGGCCTGAGGCAGCTTACGAGTCCACCGACAGGCAGGTTGCGTCTTTCCTCTACGCTGGAAGGCGTGGATAGGGAAGGGGTCCTATTGGATACTAATACTACTCGGCCTTCGCCACCCACAATCACACCAATTCCCCGTGCCCGAAGCCGATCTGGGTCACCGCCAACGCACCGTTGCGGCACGGGCTTTTGGCGTGATTCTACTCTCAGGATAAGAGACTCGCAAGTTGCAACGCCGTCTCATTTGTAAAGCCGGAACCCACCGCCGAGTCGAAGCAGGCTTAGAAGAGTTGTGCCTGCAATATATCCTTCATGGTGGATTCCAATGAGTTCCATACCAGTCGTCGGAAGGTACGAGAGACGTACTAGATGAATACCTGCGCGTCCCTATGTCTTGGTTGGCGCAGAGCGTTAACGCTATCGAGGGTGGACAGGTACCTCTGTCCATTTCGAGACTCAGTACCAAATTGGAATTTTATACAGGGTATGAATCGAAAGTAACCAAAGGATGTATATGGTTATCGTGTCTCGTAGCGTGAACTCTTCGGTGGCAGATATTCCAATGAGAGTTCGGTCATCCCGCTCCGGGCAAACATCTGCACCTCCGACTTGCCGAGAATGGAGGATGGTAACTCAATCGCTGAGTGCGTCGTACTACCCTGAAGCCCTCAATCCTTGGCTCTGAGTGGTTGGTATAACAGGTGACAGCCTCGCAAAGTACAGTCTTGATGGAATTTTCGTCCATTTGGTCTCCCTTTCAGTTGTCTATCCCCCGCCACTTGTATCCACTCAGGCAGCGGTGAAGAGCCCAAAAAGGTCGGAGAGCCGAGCACCATGGAATAACGAGAGATTCGCTTTCCTTGAAAGCCCCGGCGCTGGTATACATGCTCTCGTGCGGTCAGAAGGGAGTGCCGCTCCACTTCCAATCTTCGTCTACCTTGAAGCCGACGACGTGGATCAGCCTGCGACTTGTGTTAGCTAATTGTTCAGGGCCGCAATTGTGTCGTCGATCTTCCCGGATGTGTTGAATTGGTCTGACGATTCGGAGTCCGCCTCCTGCAGCCCCACGGTCTTCAGGCACTACGAGGACGATCTGACCTTAATTCCAAGGGGTGTTCGAGAGTTTACTGCATGCAAATAGCGTGATTATGGTGTCGCCTAGTTCGGCGAATGCGGGCCTCAGCCGCTACTCGTATCGGAGAGCTTCCGCAGGCGTGACGGCGGCTGCTTGGCGGGCGGGCAATATCGTGGTGAGGAGCGCGAAGATGTATGCTCCGATCGCGATGAGAATCACTTTGAGCCATGGCAGCACGAATCGTATTTCCGGCTCATCCGCACGCAATTCGTCGATGAGTTCGATGGAAGAGATCAGACCCAAGCCCAGCCCGAGACCGATGCCGAGCACAGCGAGGAAGGAGATCTCGAGAAGGAAGCTCAGCTGGACCATGCCCGGGGAGAAGCCTATGGCCCGCAACATGCCGATTGCCTGCCGGCGTTCCACCACGGTCCGAGCGCTGATGACGCCGAGAGCGGCGATGCCAACCAGCAGTCCGAGCGACATGAACCCGATCATGAGGTTGAAGACTGCATTCTGGGCAGCCTGTCCCTGCGCGACCAACTCTCTCAGGTTGAGGGTCTCCATGCCATTCCGGAAGAAGGTGGCCGCAATGGTACTTGTTGCATCTGAGTGGTCATCACCGACATTGAAAAAGAACTGGGTGCCATTGACCTCGCGGCCGAGAGTCTCGTTTGACACGTAGAAACCCGTGGGAAGGATGGGTCCGGTGGAGGCCAGGGTGTCCAGCACTCCTATCACCGTCAGATCCAACGTGTTCCCGCTCTGCTGATCCCGCACGGTGACGTGGATGGGATCCATGTGCTCGTTTTCGACGAGCAGTCCCTCGACATCATTCAACGTGAACTGGTCTGAGGGTGGAGCAATCGCAGTGGTTGTGCGTGTTGGCACCATCGAGGCGTGTACTATCGCGTACCCGGGATTGGTTCTAACAGCATCCCAGACAGCCTCGCCGTCCGCTCCACCGTCACTGGAATAGTCCGGCACAGTGAGAGCGATGCGGAACCGGTGCGTCTCGAAGAAGTCATCGCCGATACCGGTAATCAGGGTGCCTGCGTACTCGCCGGTGGAGTCGGATGCCAGGCGCGCGGACGCCTGGTAGACGGTGTGCAGGGTGCCCACCGAGGGGACTCCCTCGACGCGCTCGATGAAATCAAGATCCGGGTTTTCGATGACTGCGGCTCTCAGGTCGCCGACGGGGTTGAGATCGCCACGCGTAAAGCCGATGACTTCATAGCCGCCCACAATCCTGTCCTGGTTATTGAGGAGGTTGTCAAACACGTCCACGAACGTGGCCATGACGGTGACGGAAAAGATCACGATGGCGAACATTGCAAGGGAAAGCCCTGTCCGGGAACGTGACTGGAGTGGGTAGGACACGGCGGACTTGACGACGGGTGAGTATCGCCGGACGCGGCCAATAGTCTTGGTCATCAGGCCCAACACTATGGGGGCGTTATTGACGGTTACCAGCACGGCGCCCGTCACCAGGAAGGCGCCGACTAGGAAGAACCCGGACATATCTTCGGTGAAGTCCGGTTTGAGCGACTTCAGGAAGCTGTGGGGTATCAACCAGTAGACGACCAAGAACAGGCCCGCTCCCGTGAATACCCATCGCTGCGGCGTACCGAATGCGCGCACGGCCATCGCGATTCCGAGGGCGATGATTGAGATGCCCAGCCCAAAGAAGGGCAAGTGGGCAGCTTGAAACGCTGAGACGAACACGAACACGCCAAGCAGAGCAATTACGGCAGCTCGGATCAAAGGTCCGCGCCGCGAGCCGACAAGCTGAGGTTCCGGCAGGTCTCTGATGGCTCGCACAATGTTGAGCCGGCTTATCCGTCGTGCCGAGAGAATGACCGTCACGAACGTGAGGACGCCACCCGCGAGGAACGAGGACACGAAGCTCACAGGTTGAACGTGTGGCGTGAAGGAAAACGCTTCGTCGGTCTCGGCTATGATGGAGGATACGGCCTCGACGAGAATGAAGCCCAACCCGACGCCTACTATCGCGCCAACGAGTGCGGAACTTATGCCGTAGATGGCGCCTTCCACAGTGAAGATACGGACCAGGTGCTGCTGCTGCATGCCCACCGCGCGGGACATGCCCATCTCGCTTTTTCGCTCCGCAGCCAGCATGGAGAAGATGAGGAAGATCAGCAGCAGTCCCACGCAGATCGAAAATAGCCCGAAGGTGGTGAACATGGACACCAGGATACTTCCGGTCTCATTCGCCTCATCGACGGCATCTTGCTTGACGGGCACCAGTTTCAGACCGTTGCCACCGATGGCGGAGTGGTTCTGGTAGCGTTCGACTACGGAGTCCGTGAGGTCCAAGCCGCCGAACACATCGCCGCGGTTGGAGATGCCGATGGAGGAGATTTCACCCGGTCGGCCAAGCAGTTCCTGAACGGCGGAAAGGGACACCATCAGGATCACTTCCGCTTCCACCACTGTGCCGTATGATCCGTCCACCACGCCACGGACGGTAAAGGGAGTCTGTATGCCCGGTCCCGTAGCGACGCTCAGCACGGTACCGGGCTCCACCTGCAGCGCCTTGGCGCCGTCCTCGTTGATGTAGAGCTCGTTATGCCCCAAGGCGGTCAGGTCGAGCGGTGCGCCTTCAGTATCGAATAGTTCCTCAAAAGTCATGGCCCGCTGCGGGTCGAGACCCGTCAGCTGAGCCGATGAGTCGAACTGACGGCTCTCGGAGTTTACGACCGCGACGATTTCGGTGAGCGAAGGCAGCACGCCGTCGATTTCCACGTCTGCGTACAGTGAGGTTCCGAGCTCGTGGAATACCGTTTCCGGAATGCCGTCGGGCAGGGCACGGCCCTCCCAGACCTCCGAGTCCTCGTCCACCACGATTAGTTCATCGAGTGTGCGGAGTGACGCCGCCGCGTTGTTCTTGATGCTGTAGGTTACGGAGTCTCCAACGGTGAACGCGCTGGAGATGATCGCTGTGGCGAGCATCAGTCCGGCGACTATCAACACGCTCTGTCCTGGTCTTCGGCGGACATTACGAAATGCCATGCGGACCAGGATGGGATTACGTAACCTGATGAAGAGGAGGAAAGCGATGGCTAGGCCGAAGGCGACCGCCAGTACGGTCGCAACTGACGACATCGGCGCCCCGAATAACTCGTCCATGAGTGACTAACCCGCCTTGCCTATGCCGTCGTCGACGATAAGGCCGTCACGCATTCGGATCGTTCGGTGCGACATCGCCGCCACCTCGTCTGAGTGCGTGACGATAACGAACGTCTCGTCGAGATCCTTATTCAATCGGATCAGGAGATCCATTACTTCTCCGGCGTTCTCACTGTCGAGATTTCCGGTTGGCTCATCAGCCCAAACGATTTCCGGCTGGTTCACGAGTGCGCGGGCAATGGTCACGCGCTGCTGCTGTCCGCCGGACATCTGCGAGGGGTAGTGGTCGGTTCGTTCCGAGAGGCCGACGAGCGACAGCGATTCCTTGGCCTTTGTTCGAGCCTCTTTTTCCGGGAATCCGTTGACCAGCAGCGGCATCTCCACGTTCTCCAACGCCGTCAGGACGGGAAGCAGGTTGAAGGACTGGAAGATGTAACCCATCCGGGTCGCGCGGAAGCGGGTCTTATCACGATCGTTCATTTCGCTGAGGTCGGACCCAGAGATGGAGATGACGCCGGAATCGATGTCGTCCAGGCCGGAGAGGCAGTTCAGCAGCGTGGTCTTGCCGCCGCCGCTGGGGCCCATGATCGCGACCACCTCCCCCCGCTGCACGTCAAGACTAACGCCCCTGAGAACGTGCACCTCCACTTCACCAAAGGCATAGGTCTTGTGAACATCCCTTGCTAGAACGACCGGGTCGGTTAAGTCGTTTGACATGTGCCTATCACCATTCCCGTTATGGGTCGAGTCGAGAACCGCGTCTGCAGATCAGATCGATTAGATGGATCGCAACTCCATAGGAGGGAGATTTGCTAGGCGTTCGCCCGCCCCTGTGCTGCGTGGGGGCAGGCCTGCCGACACCCCTTGTAGAGCCCCACGCCGAGGATGAACACCCAGACGATAGTAACGACAACCAACAACAATGAGGTTGCGGGCGGCCTGATTTTTCGGGGGAGTATATCACGGACAGATTTCCTGAAGTCCAGCATCTGACCTGTGACTCCCATCCAGTCAAGTATCCGTAATGATATGGCTCATGCCGCGACGGTTTGTGTCGGTTTTCGCGCCCAGGGCGTTAGTGCCAGTCTGTCTGGAATTGGGAATGGCGACCGTTGGACTTTAGGGTGCGGGGTCAGCATACCGGAAGCGGCAGGCCAAGCCGTATTTAACGGGCCTGCCGCTTCTGATTGTGGGGCCGTCTAGGCCGCGTCTTCCTCGCCCACGAATTCCCGGCGCCCCTTCATGATTCCCACACCGATGACCAAGATGCAGAGGGAGCCGAAGAACAGCACGATGTTGCTGGCAACGGCAACCCCATGGAGGTCTATGGCCGGTACGTGCTCCGCAATCATCAGCACGATGAAGCTGAGCAAGCCTGTGAGCGCCAACCCCAACGACGCGAGCTTGAAGATGCTCATGTCCTCACTTCGGCGTGCCAGGGCGTACCCGAATACGGTGGAGCCGATGGATGTGGCATACAGGAAGGCAATGTGAATGCCCGCAGCCGCCGCAAAGAGCGTTGTCGCCATAGCCTGTTCTTCCGAGGAAGAGCTTCCAACGCCGTGCGCAAGTATGTGGGTCACTATGTGCCGGATGCTCAACTCGACGATGAGAAAGGCGTACCCAACCAGGAAGAAATTCAGCGCGAAACGGGAGACGCGGTCCATCACTGAACCCCCGCTGAATGCCCGGTGCAGGCTGTGCAACCCGAACCAATAGAGCACTACGCTGATGACGAATAGCAACGTCATGAATTGGGCTAATTCAGCGTTGTCGCCCAAGACGCCTGCCGCCTCCTTGAAGTTGGCGGAATCTGCAGGATCGATCAGCAGTCCACCCGGGGTGAATATCGACCCAACGAAGCCAATTACAACAGCTAAGATTAGTAACCAACCAGCGGTCGAATTTGCTATTATTTCATCCCCCTTGATTGTATTTTCGAGATATTAGACCAATCGGCGTTGCCTCTACAACTGAATCCTGTCCGTCATCGCAAGGATCCTAAAACGGTGGGGTTCGTTGGACGCGATAAAGGGCTATTGAACAAAACCGAACTGGGTGGATGTTTCGTCGCTTCGGACTGCAGACTGGACTCGAATGGCATATTACCTGTCGAATCAGAAGACGTGGATAATTCAGTCGTTCTGATTAACCTGGACAGAGGTCGCGCAATGTGCTCTGACAGTTCATTTGAGACTTCATGCCCCGCATTGCTTGTTGCGGGGCCAAGTCCGAATCTGTCCTTACCGAAAACTCCGCTACTTCCTTTAAGAACCGCTGCCGCCAACCGCCAAAGTTCATCCTTCAGCAGCCCAGCAAACGAAAGAGCACCCGGTACAATGGGCCGGGTGCTCAAACTTCATGCAGTCACTCTACCCCGAAAGGCAGCTCATTTGCTCCTATTCGGAGTCGTTCTTGCCGCCTTCCATGAAGAACTGGACCGTCCGGGCGATGCCGGGGTTCTGCAGCGGGGACTCGTTCGGAGCCTGCGGCGGAACGTTCATGAAGTACTTCTTCTTGACGATCACGCCGTTGAAGGCCGGGGTGTTCCCCACAGCGCCGATGCCGTAGAGGTTATCGACGTTGATCTTCTGACCCTCGATGTAGAGGTCCTTACGGTCCGCGTAGCGGAGTTCCTTGGCAAGGTCGGCCAATTCAGCCAGTCTAAGGATGTTGGGGTCAGTCGGTTCTGCCGCAATGGAGTCCTCGGAGTAGACATCCCTGCCGCCCGTGTACCACGTGCGGTACGCGCTTCCGGACTCGTACCATCGGTCGAGCAGGGCAGGCCACCGTCCGCCTCCAACGCCGCCCGCCATCATGATGCCGGTGTTACCGTCACGTCGCTCCTTGAAGAGGCTGACGTCCATCGCCTTGAGGGCGAGCTTGATCCCGACCTTGGCCAGGTCTTCCTCAATCAGCTCTGCGAGCACGTCGTAGGCTACGAAGTACTCAGCCGCATAGTCCGTGATGAAGACCAGGTCGCCCTTGCCGTCCGTGCGGTTGCGGATGCCGTTTCCGTCGGTATCGACCAAGCCGATGCTGTCGAGAATCTCCATGGCCTGTTCGGGGTCGTGCTCGGTGTATTTCTGCGCGGTATCGTCACCTGGGTAGAAGGGGTGGCCCTTCGAGAAGACGCCCTGCGAAACGGTACCCTGGCCGAGGAACATCACCTCGTTGATCTTGTGCGGGTCTATTGCGAGAGAGAGCGCCTTGCGGAACTCGAGGTTGTTGATCCACTTCTTGACTTCCTCGTCCACCTCGTATTCGACGGGCCCCTCACCATAGGACATGTTGATGGAGAGGCCGACGGCTCCGTGGGAACCCCAGAACTGCACGTCGATGTTGCTTCGGTCTTCGTTCTCTTTGAATACCGGCACCTTGGCCATCTCGATGTGGCGGTGCTGGAAGTCAATCTCACCGGCCGAGGCCTTGAGGTTCAGGATCTCCTTGTCGCCCGTGAGGGTCATCGAAATCCTGTCGATGTACGGAAGCTGGTTGCCCGCAGGGTCGACTGCCCAGTAATACGGGTTGCGCTCCCACTCGTAGATCTCAGCCGTGATCGGGCTGGTCATCTTCCAAGGCGAAATGACCGGGGTGTCCGTGCTCTTGAGCGGGCTGGCGTTGTCCTTGAAGAAGGTGATCCAGTTTTCGTAGCCGGCATCGGCCACGCGCTTGTCGAATGCGTCCTTGTCATCTGCAAACTTGCGGTGGATTGTCTTCAGGTAGTGCGTCGGGCCGTACATGCCGTCCGCGATGCGACCGTGAAGCGTCCAGCCACCGGTGGTGTAGTTGGCGAGCGAATCAAGGAATCCGTCCTTGCGCGACTTGAGCGTAACCGCAACCGTGTAGTCGTCAATGGCTGCAAAGCTCTCAGCCTCTACACCCGACCAACCAATCTGGCCCTCACGCGTGGGGTTGAGCTCATCGTCGAGGATTACGTTCTCGAAGTGCCAAACGAAGTCCTCGGAGGTGAACGGCATACCGTCCGACCACTTCATTCCCTCGCGGAGATACAGCGTGTAGGTTAGGCCGTCATCGCTGATGTCCCAGTCCTTCGCCACGTTCGGAATGACATCCGTTCCGTTGAGGTCATAGTACAGCACCATGTCCATCATCAGGCGGTCGGCGTTCTGGCCGTCGTTCGGGCCCGTGAAAGCCCTGCGCCACGTTCCGCCGTAGTCGCCGATGCGGTCCACGACCGGGACGACCATTACGTCCTCGGCGTTGGGAAGACGCTCTTCAACCGGTGGAAGGTCTCCGGAAGCGACACGAGAGGCGAGGGTAGGGGCCTCGCCGAACTTCGTGGGCATCGGGCCGTCCCAGACGAACGTGCCCTTGAAGGTGCCCGCGAAGTCGTCCATCATCATCGCGTCATCGTCCTCTTCCTGCGCGGGCGCAGGAGCGGGGGCAGGCGCCGCTGCTGGTGCGGGCGCAGGAGCGGGCGCCGGAGCCGGAGCCGGGGCGGGCGCTGATGTGTCCGTATCGCCGTCGTCGTCACTACTGCTGCACGCGAGAACCGTGAATAGCATCACGGCCAAAGCGGCAAATCCTATAAGCCTAAGGTTCTTGGAGATCATATTTCCCCTCCTTCTTGGAATCCTTTCCTATCCCGTGCTTTCTGAAGTTTGACTAATGCTCGACCGCAGTACCTTCATCTACTTGAGGGCTGGTCTCAGACTCGGAATTGGGTTGGACCGATAAAGCGTCGATCATCAGGGCATCGCCCATTGCCGGCATCTGGGACATCTATCCCCAATTCTCCCTCCTGAGACAATCCTCCTGACTCAGTGCTACTGAACCCTATCACAACTATCGAACCCTGTCACACTTGTCTACGAACGTGAGCATGATTCGGATTCTGATTCGAGAGCCGCGTAGAAGTCTTGCAGGCCGGAAATCCTTTTTCGACGTTTATCGAAAGCACCGCAGTTCCAATGGGAGAGTATGGTCTGATCTCGGAAAACACGCCCTCCGGCTGGATTCTTGCGGGGGACAATGCCTCTGAGTTAAACCGACTCCGGTGACGAGGAAGTCAAATTGGGTTGAGGGAATGTGGAACGTAAACGCAATGCTGCTACTGCAAACCTAGACGTCCGTTTTCAACAGTGCAGGTCGAATTCTCTTAATCCAGTTGTCCTCTTCATCTGCCTTCCGCAGATCTTCCACTAACCGCGCCGTCTCCTCACCAAAGTCCTCGGTTATCTCAGGAAGTGTTCGGTCGCCCGCCAATGCGGAGACGGCTGTCCTCAGCTTCGCCACGTATTCCACAGCCTCATACACGGCTTGATCGGACGCAGCGCGTACCTGTAAGGCCTCGAGCTTTTCAAGCCGGTCCAGACCCCTCTCGGCTTCCTCGAAGCTGTCATCCAGCGCATTGGTCGTGTTCATCAGACATCCTCAACTAGCGGAATTGGCGCATCCTTCTATCTGCCGTGAAACAGGATACCACCAATACAAGCCATGCTCCGCTTTCCAAGCCGTCAGGTTGCGCAAAGGCTAACCGATTCCGAGAAGACTTCCGGCCGGACTCCTGTCTATCTGCGCCTGCGAATGAGCCGCGTTGGCGTGTCCGCGATAACGCCTGAGAGGTTTAGGGCGGTGTGAATCAGGCCGATATGTGAGTATGCCTGTGGGAAGTTGCCCAGTTGCCGGTTTGTAGAGGGATCGAGCATCTCTGCGAAGAGGCCAAGATGGTTGGAGCACCGCGTTATCGTCTCGTGGAACAGGTCAAAGGCTCTCTCAGTCTGCCCCGTGTAGATCAAGTTGCCCAGGAGCCAGAAGCTCAGCAGGGTAAAGGTGCCCTCCGGCTGTGCTTCGAGCCCGTCGTCCGTCTCTTCCGGGATGTAGCGCCATACCAGCGGCCCATCGGCCAGTTCTCGCTCGATGGCGTCGACGTTCTGTCTCACCCTCGGATCGTCCTGGGGGATGAATCCAAAGAAGGGGATCGCCAAGTTGGAAGCATCTAGGGAGTCGCTGCCGTACCGCTGCCTGAACGCCTGCTTCGATTCGCTCCACCCAAGGTCGAGCGCCTCGGACTTGATTACGAACGCCATCTGCGACCAACGTCGATAGTGCCGCCGCTGCTCCACCGCCGCTGCGATGTAGGCAGCCGTGTTGAGAGCCGCCCAGCAAAGTACCTTAGAATAGACGAAGTGTTGTGGCTCCCCGCGCACCTCCCAAACGCCACGATCGCGGCGCTGCCAGTTCTCGATGACCATCTCGGCCAGGGAGCAGACCAGGTCCCAGGCCTCCTCCGGTATCTCACCTCGCAACACCAGCAGTGAGTGGATAGACGCAATGACCTCTCCGAAGATGTCCAACTGCAGGTGCTCGGCTGCGGCATTGCCAATACGCACAGGTCTCGAACCCTCATAGCCACTCAGGTGGTCGAGGATTTCTTCTTCGAGCGATGACTCCTCCGTGATCCCGTACAGAATGCGAGGGTGGCGGGTAATCAACTGACACTGCTCCAGCAGCCAATGTATGTAGAAATCGGCTCCGTACACATCTCCCAGCCGGTAGAGAGCGTCCACAGTGAAACTCGCGTCACGAAGCCATGAGTACCGGTAGTCCCAGTTTCGCGACCCGCCAATCGTCTCGGGCAGGCTCGTCGTCGGTGCGGCTACGATTGCCCCGGTGCCGCGGTACATCATGAGGTGCAAAACGAGGAATGATCGCACCACCTGCTCGCGCCACAGACCCTCGTAATTCATCCCTGCCACAAGGTCCTGCCAGTATCTCCGGGTCAGTTCGAACTTTTCCTGCGTGTGGTACTGTTCGAGACTTGCCGGTCTTCCGCTGCCGTATGCGAGCACGAAGGTTGCCGACTCACCCTGCGACAGTGTGAACTCCCCTCTGACGCCATCCCTATTGACTGGCAGTGAGACATTGCTGACCAACTTCATACTCTGGCCGCCGCCTATAGTCTCGACTGCTAAGCCGTTGCCGTTGCCTTGGACTTGGCGAAACTCCGGCATGGCGCGGGCGTAGTCGTGACGAGGCTCATATTCACAGCGCATTCTCACACTTCCAGCAGTACATGTGACGATTCGATGCAGCTCAGGTGGATCTATGGGATTCTTGTCAGGCTTGCCATCCTTGTCGCTGTCGTGAATGGGCATCAGGTCAACCATCTTCACGACACCTTGGGGCGTCCTGAAGATGGTCTCCATGATATTGGTGTCCTGTAAGTAGGCTTGGCTACGGTCTGTGTACATTCCACTTGGCTGGATGCTGAATCGACCGCCGATGTCCTCGTCGAGGATGGAGGCAAAAACGCTGGGCGAATCGAATCGGGGCAGACAGCACCAATCAATGGAGCCATCGGTACCGACCAATGCCGCAGAGGACATGTCTCCAATCAGTCCGTAGTTGAACATATTGCCTCCTCGACGCTGGGAGCATGACGGCTGCACTATTCTAGCATCACAAAGTTACGTGACCTAATGTGGTTGGAGGCATTTAATAGAGCGCTTTGAAAGAGTGACTCGCACATGGGAGAGTCCTCTAGGAAGCGACGTGATACGGGCGGCCGGTCAGGAGGGAAACGGTGGCGTGGTTTGATCCTCTCCGCACTGGTCCCTGCCAACCATGAAATGCGGTCAAGAGTGATGTGGTGCTTCAATGCGGTGAAGGAAGAATACTCACTGGCCACACACCACACTTGTCGCGTGTGTTTGTTTCTGGTACAAGTGTCGAAACGCTGGAGCACTTGAGAATAGAGTGACCGGAGCGTCATTGAGGGTACCGGATGTTCACTAAAGTATTGGTCCCCTTGGACGGTACAGAGGTATCAGAAGGCATCATCCCCTTCGTCGAGTGGCTGGCCGGCGGCATGAAGATGGGGGTCGTGCTGGTTAGAGCCGTCGATGTACATCAAACTCGGGACGAGAGTTTCGATTCGGCCTTAGGAAGGATACTGAGAGGGTTGGGTGATGGCGGAAAGGAGTTTCCTTCCGGCTCAACTGCCGATTTCGAGCCTTGGGAATTGGAGCTGGTCGCCAGGATCGAGAGGGAGCTCAAGGCTCCACTTGATAGCATCGCCACAAGGTTGTCACAGGCAGGAATCCCCACCGAGACGATAGCGGCATACGGGTCTGCTTCTGAAACCATCATCAGAGTCGCTCAGGAGACCGGTTGCGACCTGATAGCGATGTCCACACGTGGCAGGAACGTTCTGACCAGTGGACTGCTGGGCAGCGTGACCTACAGAGTGATCCACGAATCTCCCATACCCGTATTGTCGATTACGCCGGAGCGCGCCCATCTACATGTGGAGGCCGCTGTCGCCATTAACCACCTGGTCGTTCCGCTGGACGGTTCCGAGTTCGGGGAAACGGTGCTTTCACACGCAGCCACCCTTGCACGGCAGATGAGCCTTAGAGTGACCCTATTGAGAGTGCTGCCGGAGGAAAGTGCGCTATTCGATGACAACAACATCGCCCTTAACGAGATTCTGACCGGGATCGAGCCGAAAACCAGGACAAGAGTCCACGACTATATAGAAGGGGTGGCGTCACAGCTGAGGACTTCCGGTCTCGAAGTGAACGAGGTACTGCCCAGCGGCAAGGTCTCGACAGAGATAATCAACTATGCACAAGGGCTTGAGCACAGCATGATCGCACTTGCTACCCACGGGCGGTCCGGAGTTAGCCGCCTACTGCTCGGAAGCATTGCCGAAGCTGTCATAAGGGAGTCCGGATGTCCGGTATTGGTGATTCGACCGGCTCCCCTTGTACAGGAGCAGGTGGCCTACCCACAGCCCACGTCGTAGAGTTGTTGAAGGCCGTGTGCTCAAGACCATAGGCGCGAGCCGACGCAAATGGCTCCGCGCCGTTTCTTCGCCTCGCAGAGATGTCCGCTCCGAGATTTCGAGAGGCGAACTCAGTGTGTCGTCCGCAGGTCTTGAGACGTTGATCGGATATGGCCAATGGAGACTCGGAAGAGGGGACAGCACGTAGGTACCCGGTAAGGTTGGCACGACGGTTAGGGACTCGTTGGCGTAACTGTTCAGAATCGGTGCGCTCCCCTCTCTAAGCACAACACCGTCATACCCGCGAAGGCGGGTATCCACGGGAGGGGCTGACAGGGGTAAGTAAAACGGATTTGCAGGTATGATACGACCCCGCCTCTCTGTCATTCCGAGCGTAGCGAGGAATCTAAAATCCATAACCGCAAGACCGGACGGCCAGGGTCACGCTTCTCATTATGACCAACAGTCAAGCCGGGTAAGAAGTTTCCGTGTCAGCTTTACGTTGTGACAGACATTTTAGATTCTTCGACTCCGCTCCGCTGCGCTCAGAATGACAGTGCGGGGGCTCCTTTCTCATTCATGGAACCGGATTGATGGTCAAATACATACCCCTGTCAGCCCGTTCGCGGGTGAGGGCGCGGATTGTTCCCCTCATCAACTCTGAACAGTTATGAGCTTGGCTGATGCCACGCCCATTCTGGTATACTGCCTCGCAGCCAGATCTCATTGAGGGCACAACATTATGGGAGTGCCCATATCACAAGCGCTTACTGTAGCCTCTCACGTGGTGAAGCAGCGTTTGGCGCGACGCGAGCGTTATCCGCTTGTGTTGATGCTGGAGCCGTTGCTGCGCTGTAACCTCGCCTGCGCCGGCTGTGGCAAGATCCAGTATCCCCCCCATGTTCTCAAGCGCGCGCTCACGGTGGAGCAGTGCATCGCAGCGGTGGAGGAGTGTGGCGCGCCTATCGTCAGTATCCCCGGCGGAGAGCCGCTTCTCTATCCACACATCGGCGAGCTGGTGGAAGAGCTCACGCGCCGCAAGAAATACGTCTATCTGTGCACCAACGCGCTGCTGCTAAAGCAGAAGTTGGAGGAGAACGTCTTTACCCCCTCCAAGCGGCTCAATTTCAGCGTGCACATGGATGGCCTGCGTGAGGAGCACGACTCTTCGGTCTGCCGCAACGGAGTCTACGACATCGCAGTCGAGGCGATACGGGAGGCTGTCCGGCGTGGCTTTCGCGTCACCACCAATACCACGCTGTTCAACACGTCAGAGCCTATGCGCGTTCGGGACTTCTTCGATGCGATGATGGATCTGGACGTGGAGGGCATGATGGTGTCCCCGGGGTTCAACTACGAGAAAGCGCCGGACCAGGACTCGTTCCTGGAGCGTGGGCGTACACAGGAGCTCTTCTCCCGAATCCTTACCGACAGGAAGAAGCGCTGGCGGTTCAACCAATCGCCGCTGTTCCTTCAGTTCCTCATGGGCAAGCGAGATTTCGAATGCACGCCGTGGGGCAACCCTCTATACACGATTTTCGGATGGCAGCGCCCTTGCTACCTCTTGCAGGACGGCTACGCCTCCACTTTCCGGGAGCTGATGGACGAAACTCTCTGGGAGGAATATGGCCGGGCGAGCGGTAACCACCAGTGCCAGGACTGCATGGTACACTGCGGCTACGAGCCCTCAGCCGTCAATGCAACGTTCACGACATGGCGCGGTCTGCGGGACTCCGCAGTCTCTACGCTTACGGGCAGGCTGTGACCTATGAGCGAACATGGGCTGCCATTCCATGCGGAGCGTCAGAAGGCAGAAAACGACGTAGCAGGGCTCGTCGAACGGGCATTCCACTACCGCGGCGACGTTACCATCCGGACGGATGACGGCGGTTCCCTGACCGGCTATCTCTTCAACCGGAATGTTCGCGCGAGCGAACCGTTTGCCCAGTTGTTTGAAACTCACACCGGGCGTGAAGTCTCCATCCCCTACCGGTCTATCGCCCAAGTACTCTTCACGGGCCGCGATACCGCTGCCGCATCACTCGAGCGCTTCGAGGCCTTCCAGCACCGGCAGGAGGGATCAGGATCGGACGCAGGTCGGACCGCACCCGCTCCCTAATCAAGTTGAGTGACATGAGCACGGAAGCCATGACTGCCTCTCTCCTGACGATTGCTCCGACCCGGCGTGAACTGGGAGGGCTGGGCTGCGGCAACGAGCGCACTCGCGCCAGCGTTGTCGGCATTGGACGCGATGCGGGTGAGCAACTTGCAGGACTTCTCGACGACGCGCCATGCCGGTTGCTCGTCTCCCTGGGATACGCAGGCGCGCTCGACCCTCATCTTCATCCCGGTGAACTCGTGGTGGGTAATGCCTATCTCCATGGCGCGAAGGCGGCTGTTCCCGGAGCTCTCCAAACGTCTCGCGCGGCGATGCTGCTCCGGCAGTCGGGCCTCTCCGCTCTGGAAGGAGCGGTATTGACCGTGGACGAACCGCTCCTGACGCCTCGTGCCAAGCGCCGGGCGCACAACGGCAGCGGCGCGCTGGTGGTAGACATGGAAGGGCGCTGGATAGCGGATGCCGCAGCATCGAGAGACATCCCGCTCATAGGGATCCGAGCGGTGCTGGATGAAGCCCATTATCCCCTTCCATCGTTCATCGCAACCATCATCGCAGATGGAGGCAGGCGGGAGTGGGCACACGCATTTCGGGCGATGTCACATCCTTCGGCGGTCAGGAGCTTGCTGCCGCTCGCGCTGAAATCCCGCAGGGCGTCGCGTGCCTTGGAGATGGCTGCGCAAAGCATCCTGCCCGCAATTGCCCGTCAACTGTGACCCGGGTCCTCGTAACCGGCGCCTCCGGCTTCATCGGGCGACACGTCGTTGAGATTGCCGAGCGTCGAGGCTATGAAGTTGCCGTCCTCGTACGGAACAAATTCACGTACCGGGCGCCGCGACAATCAGTTATCGTCTTTGAGGGAGACGTGCGCGACCCGGAGTCCGTTCGCTTGGCATTGAGCGGCTGCGACGCTGTCATCCATCTGGCTGCGCTGTATTCGTTCGATTCCATGCAGGCAAAGAAGATGCGTGAGGTTAACGTGGGCGGCACGGAGAACGTGTTACGGGCAGCGCTCGCGGCGGGAGTCGAGCGGATTGTGTACACCGGCACTGTAGGAGGTACGGCCTTCTCGAAGGACAACCTTGCCACCGAGAGAGACATAGCCGGGCCGGAGACGATGAAGGGGCCTTATAAGCGCTCTAAGTACGAGGCTGAATGCGTCGTGCGACAGTTGGCGACGCAAGGCGCTCCGGTCATTACCGTCTGTCCGACAGCCCCGATAGGGCCCGGCGATGAGAAGCCCACTCCCACGGGGAGCATCGTGCGGGACTTCATGCGGCGCCGGATGCTTGCGTACATGGACACCGGGCTGAACTTCGTGCATGTGGGCGATGTGGCGGAAGGCCACTTGCTTGCGCTCGATCGGGGCAAAATTGGAGCGCGCTACCTGCTGGGGAACACGGATGGGAACCTGACGCTCTCGCAAGCGTTCGATATCCTCTCTGAACTGACCGGGGTGCCTGCACCACGCCTTCGTTTGCCGCACACAGCAGTCTTGGCTGCAGCGCGGGCCAGCGAGATCGCTGGAAGGATACTCCGGCGTCCGCCGGCGATAGCGCTCGAAGCGGCGCAAATGGCTTCGACCCGAATGTGGGTAGACCCGTCGTGGAGTGTGTGGGAGTTGCGTATGCCTCAGACACCGGTACGTCAGGCTTTCCGAGAGGCCGTTGAGTGGTTCGCGGCACGTGAGGAGATAGCAGGGCATGAGCTACCCGACTCCGTGGACACGTGAATCACGTCGACGGAGTCGTACAATACGTGAGTTGGCTGCCGGCATCGGAATCGGCCGGCAGACGACTTGATACTGGATGGCGAAGTTGATCGAACAGGACATGGAGACACGTATCCGCAAAGCGTTGGAACGGACGCAGCGGTTCTTCTTCAGCACACAACATGAGGACGGGTACTGGTGGGGAGAGTTGGAGTCCAATCCAACCATGGAGGCGGAGTACATCATGCTCACGCACTTCTTGGGATCGGACGAGGGAGAGCGCATTCAACGCGTTGCGGAGGACATCCGCCGGAGGCAGTCGGCCGACGGCTCTTGGCGGATGTACTACGGCGCTCCGGGCGACCTGAGCACGTCCATCGAATGTTACTTCGCGCTCAAGCTCGCAGGCGACTCCCCGGAAGCTCCTCACATGGCAAGGGCCCGGGCCTTTATCCTGGCATGTGGGGGAGTCCCCAAGGTGCGCGTCTTCACCAAGATATGGCTTGCCCTCTTCGGCCAGTGGGATTGGAAGGGAACGCCTACCATGCCCCCCTACATGATGCTGCTGCCGAAGTGGGCGCCCTTCAACATCTACCGCTTCGCGAGCTGGGCACGCGCGACCATCGTGCCCATGACCATCATCCTCACGCTACATCCCACACGTCCCCCACACGAGAGCGCCTGGGTAATGGAACTTTACCCGGAGGGCCCGGTCACGTTCACGTTGTCCCGCTGGAAGGCAAAGCCCTTTTCCCTTAAGGGTTGGTTCTTGGTGTTGGACAAGGCCATACGCATGTATCGCAAGCTTCCTTTCATTCCCGGCCGGGAAAGGGCAATCAAGGCCGCCGTAGATTGGATCGTCAGCCACCAGGAAGCAGACGGTTCCTGGGCTGGAATACAGCCGCCCTGGGTCTACTCGCTCATCGCATTGAGCGCCCTCGGCTACTCTCTGGACCATCCTGTCATCTCAAAAGGACTGGAGGGATTCAGGGGGAACTGGAGCGTTCCTTCAGAAGACGGTGATGCGCTCAGGGTGCAAGCGTGTCTTTCACCCGTGTGGGACACGTGCCTGGCTATGCGGGGACTGCTGGACTCCGGTGTGCCGCCCCATCACACTGCCGTACAGCGTGCCGCAGCTTGGCTTATTCAAAAGGAGATCCGCGTCAAAGGCGACTGGGCAGTGTACAGACCGCATCTCGAACCCAGCGGATGGGCTTTTGAGTTCGACAACGTCCACTACCCGGATATTGATGACTCCGCCATTATCGCAACAGACCTTGCGTCCATGGAGATGACCAACGATTCTGGAGAGCGGGACCGGAAAGAAGCAATCGACCGTGCCGTCACCTGGCTGTCAGGGATGCAGTGCTCGAACGGAGGATGGGCCGCGTTCGACTGGAACAACGACTCGCGTGAATTGGCTAAAATACCGTTCGCTGATTTCGGCGAGCTCCTCGATCCACCTAGCGTCGACGTTACCGCACACGTATTGGAGGTGTACGGAAAGCTGGGATATTCAATGCAACACCCTGCTATTCGCCGTGGCCTTTCCTACGTATGGGATCAGCAGGAGCACGATGGGCCGTGGTTCGGACGATGGGGTGTCAACTACATTTACGGAACGGGCGCTGTGCTGCCTGCGCTGGAATCCCTCGGGGTGGACATGAAGCAGCCTCGGGTACGCCGGGCCGTTGAATGGCTTCTGGCACATCAGAACCCGGACGGAGGTTGGGGCGAGACCTGTGTCAGCTACGCCGACCCTACCCTGCGGGGACAGGGCGATAGTACGCCGTCGCAGACTTCCTGGGCCATCAATGCGCTCATCGCGGCAGGCGAAGCGGGACACGAGTCCGTAGAGCAAGGCGTCAAATTCCTTCTTGAACGACAGCATGAAGACGGAACGTGGGATGAGCCTCAATTCACGGGATGCGGCTTCCCCGGCTACGGACCAGGCGAAAGGCCGACCAAGTACGAACCGTTCGACGGCCCTAACTCGCAAGGCCCCGAGTTGAGCGCGGCCTTCATGATCAAATACCACCTCTACCGGAACTACTTCCCTCTCTCCGCCCTGGGACGCTACGCGAGCACGACTTATGGCAATTGACCGTCAAGTCAGGTCAAGTAGAGAGGCCCGCGCAACCCTGATTTCGTGGACAACGGCTTGGCCTTTTAGGTTGAGATTCCCCCCGCAGCAGTCAACCGTCAGTCGTTTTGAGCGACGAATATACTGCATGGTGGGGGGAGATTTGGTTGGGACCCGCTGCCCGCAATTGTGCAGCTAGCGCACAACTCTGAAGGCCTATTCCGTCCACGAAAGGCATAGGCAAGGTAGCACTGTTTCTTGCACCCCCAGCCACGTCACGGCATCAAGGATGAACAACTTGGTATTTCTTACATCTACTCCACAAATCCCTGCTGGAGTGGCGGTTCAGCCTGGTCCGGCATTTCACCCTTGGGCATTCGATAACCGACTCGAGGTTCAGTGAAGATGAATGTGGGCTTGTCTGGGTCGTCACCCAGCTTGCGACGCAGCTTGCTAATGATGGTGCGCATGGGCCGAACGTCGCCATTATTCTTCTCTCCCCAGATCTTTGTCAGCAGTTGCTCGTAGGTCAACACCCGCCCGGAGTTGGCCGATAGCTCAGCGAGCAAACGATACTCGATGGCAATCAGGTGTACCGGGCGGCCGGAAAGGGTCACGCTCCGTTCGGTGTAGTCTATGGTCAGGTCGCCAAGAGCATATGGAACCGATGGTTCGGATATAGCCCGTCTCCGTAGGGCCGCCCTTATCCTCGCCGCCAACTCCGTCGGCGAGAATGGCTTAACCACGTAGTCGACGGCTCCCGAGTCGAATGCCTTGGCGATGACATCATCCCTACCGTAGGCCGACAGGAAGATGACAGGCACGTCTGCCTTACTCAGAATGCGTTTCATTAGCTCGATGCCGTCCATTCCTGGCAGCATTAGGTCCACTAGGGCCAGATGAGGCTTCTCCACCTCCAAGAGGCGGAGCGCCTCCTCAGGTTCGGCGGTCACTATCGGTTCGTACCCTGACTGGGCAAGCGTGTCGCGGACATACCGGAGGGTCTGAGCGTCGTCTTCGACCACGAGGACGCGCACCATTTCCGCCTTTTCATTCAGTTTTCGCCGCGAAGTGCCCATCGAATCCATTGGGAGTCCGATCGCTCTTCCGTTTCCGGCTTGCTGGATCGTCGGAAGCGTAAACGTGAAGCGTGCCCCGAGGCCCAGCCCGTCGCTTTCAGCCCAGATGCGGCCTCCATGAGCCTCAACAATCCCCTTGCAGATGGCCAATCCGAGTCCCGTGTTCCCTCCCTGGTCCTCGGACTGCACGCCGGAGAACTTGCGAAACAGGTGCGGCAGGCTCTCCGCCGGGATGCCACGTCCTTCGTCTGCCACCGAGACCTCAGCATGAACGTCCTTATTCACCGCAGTCACTCTTATGACTGACGACTCCGGAGAATGACGGGCCGCGTTGGACAGCAGGTTGCCAATCACCTGGACGATGCGTCGCCCATCCGCCATCACCAGGGGCAAATCCGGGTCGGCGTCGATTTCAAGAGCATTCGTGCCCTCGGCGTTGATGAAGGCGTTCTTTGCTCTATCCAACAGCACAGCCATTTCTGCGGGTCCGGGACTGACAGGCAGGGTGCCTGTCTTAATACGCGCCACGTCCAGAAGATCGGATACAAGGTCGTGCATGTGGTCGGCCTGATCCTCGATGATCCGGAAGAACTGGCGGACCACCGCCGGATCGAGGTCGGTGGCCGATCCCAGCACCGTGGCGGCGGAGCCTTTGATGGAAGACAGGGGCGCTCTAAGCTCGTGGCTGACCATTGCCAGAAACTCGGCCCTCAGGCGCTCAAGTTCCTCAACCGCCGCCATATCCTGTAGTGTAACGACTACTGTCTCGACCGCGCCCTCCCGCGACAGAATAGGAGTTGCGTTGATGATAGTGGTTACACTTCTTCCATCCGGGGCCTGCATAACGATTTCCTCAGTCCGCACCGTCTCTCCGATCTGCAGCAGCTCGGACATCTGAAACTCCTTGAGTGAAAACTCCCGACCGTCGGCCCGCTGGATTGTCAGTTCTTCCAGCAACTGCTCCGGCGTCCGGTCGGGTTTGCGCAGGAAGTCGACGATCCTCCGAGCCTCCCGGTTAAACGACTTCGGCGTTCCGGTCGCGGCATCGAAGACCACCACACCCACCGGAGAAGTGTCTATCAGAGTCTCCAGGTCGGCCCTCGCCCGCTGCTCCTCTCGGTGCCTTCTGGCGTTGGCAATGGCCATCGCGGCCTGGGAGGCGAAAAGCACCAGCGTCTCCTCATCCTCCTGCGTAAACTCCAGTCCGCGTTCCTTCTCGGCGAGGTAGATGGTGCCGACGCGCGTGCCCAGGTGCAGGACGGGTGAGGCCAGAAAAGACACCTTCGGGCTAGTCTCGACAGGGAGCCGCATATCGGGAAGGCCCACCGACCTGATGTGACCGGGTAGGTCCGGGATCCGGAGAGGATCGGGAATCCTACCCAGGTACTCAAAGTGCCTCTGCCGGCCGGGCAACTCCCAGAGCATATTCGCCTCTTCTGCGGTCATACCGGAAGAGAGGAAGTCCTCCGCGATTCCAGCATCGTCTTGTAACGTGATAACGCCATACCGGGCTCCCGTGAGGGACCGTGCGGAGTCCAGCACTCCTTGCAGGACAGAGTTGAAATCGAGATCCTCGGAGATACGCAGACTGGCCTCGCTCAGCCTGGAGAGTCGCTCCCGCAAGGCCTCGTTCTCCCGCATCAGTTCGTCCGATTGCTTCATCGTGTCACCTCTCATGGACTGCGGCGGACTCGAGCCTCTCGCCTACGCCGTCCAACATCCAGGCCGTAGGCAATTGTGACATTTTCGCAGGAAGGTTACAAGATGTTACAAAAATTGGGCCATACTTAACGTTTAAGTTACACAAATCGAAGGTGTCTGGTGTATGATGCATAGTTGATGTTGCCCGAGATGCTTAAAGTTGAGGATAGGAATGCTGTGCGCGAAGGTGGACAATTCTCTACTTTGCTGAGAGAACCTTCACGGCCAGCAACAAAGTCTGCACCTCCGGCAGCGGCCAGCACGATGCCCGGCTTTGACCTTGACCTCTCGCGCCAATCTGACGCCGACAATTACCTACTGCTCGAAAACGACGCACCCAGTTTGTTTCAATTTCAGGCAGTCTTAACTGAATCAAATCATACAAACTGAATTGAGATTTCGTGCCGGATGCCACAATGACTCAAGAGACATGGGCGACGCCAGACTACACGATGGGCTTCAGTGAGGAGTTTCTCCAGTCACTGAGGCGATACACGGCGGAGGCCAGCGCAGCGTATTTGCTCCCACAGCTCAGGCCCGGCCTTCGCATTCTCGACTTCGGCTGTGGACCGGGCACCATATCGGTGGGTCTGGCGAAGGCGGTCGCGCCCGGCGAACTGCACGGCGTCGACATGGAGGAGTCCCAGATTGAGTTGGCGAGGGCCGTTGCCAAGGCGGGAGGACAGGACAACGCGACATTCCACGTTGGCGACGTGACCGATCTTCCCTTCGAGGACGGCTTCTTCGACGTGGCTCACTGCCATAATGTTCTCATGCACGTTCCGGACACCTCAGCCGTGCTTGCCGAGGTCAAGCGCGTCCTGAAGCCTGGTGGGATCATCGGTTGCCGCGAAATGATATCCGCGTCGAGTTTCACGCACCCCGACTTCGGCGTCGTCAGAAAGGCGTGGGACATGTTCGAGGACCTTCTGGCGGCTGACGACGGTCATCCGCAGATGGGCAGGGAGATGAAGGACCACATCGTCAATGCCGGGTTTGACAACATTCGGGTGACTGCGACTTTCGACATCTACAGCACTCCTGCGGACATCGTTTTTATCCACGGTTTGGCGGATATGTGGTTCCTGTCGCCCGAGATCACGGAGGCGGCCATAAAATACGGGGCCGCGACCGAAGAGCTGTGCAACGCCATACGCGTCGCCTATGACAAGTGGAAGGATCATCCCGGCGCGGTATGCGGAGTCGCTTTTGGCGAAGCGGTAGCCAACAAACCGCTGTCCTGACCGGTATAGCTTGGCGGTGATGCGTCTCCGGGCCTTTCCAAAGTTCGTTCGTGGTGAGTCTACCGGCAACCGTAAACGCATAATGTGCCGTGCGTCATTTTGCCCGGTGACAGGGGAAATCATTTACTCAATAAGACAGGATCGGCCACCGATTTCACGGCGCCGACGGAAGTGGGGACGACACCAGCCCCCGATTTATCGGACCCAAACTTCCTGAAGCTGCGGATTGCTGACTCATTGATGACAGTGGAGCGAGCATGACAACGACTCACGAGACATCGGCGACTCCAGACTACACGATGGGCTTCAGTGAAGAGATGCTTCAGTCCCTCAGGCGACGAACGGCCGAGGCCAGCGCCGCGTTTCTGCTCCCATATCTCAGGCCCGGCCATCGCATTCTCGACTTCGGCTGTGGACCGGGCACCATATCGGTGGGTCTGGCCAAGGCCGTATCACCCGGCGAGCTCCACGGCATCGACATGGAGGAGTCCCAGATTGAGTTGGCGAGGTCCGTGGCCAAGGCGAGTGGACAGGATAACGCGACATTCCACGTCGGCGACGTGACCGATCTTCCCTTCGAAGACGGCTTCTTTGACGCCGCTCACTGCCGTAACGTTCTCATGCACGTCCCGGACACTGCCGCGGTGCTTGCCGAGGTCAAGCGCGTCCTGAAGCCGGGAGGTATCATCGGCTGCCGTGAAATGATATCCGCGTCGTGCTTCACGCATCCCGACTTCGACGACGTCATGGGAAGATCTTGGGACATGTTCGAGGATCTCGTGGCGGCTGACGACGGGCATCCACAGATGGGCAAAGAGTTGAAGGGCCACGTTCTCGATGCCGGGTTTGCCAATCCCCGGATAACCGCTTCTTTCGATGTCTACAGCACGCCCGAAGACGTTCAGTTCATCTTCAGCTTTGCCAGCGAGTGGCTGCTATCATCCGAGATCACGGGGGCGGCTATAAAGTACGGGGCTGCGACCGAAGACCTGCGCAACGCCATAAGCGCCGCCTATGACAGGTGGAAGGATCATCCCGGCGCGCTCTGCTGCGTTGCCTTTGGCGAAATCGTAGCCAACAAGTCCTAACCGCGCCGGCAACCGGGAGAGTCCGGCCCTGCGAAGCCGATGCTCTGACCGGCCTCCCTCCCCTCTTCCGCAACCTGCGTGGCGTCCCGCGTACGAGTTGGGTTCCCTCCTCGCCGCAGCCTTGCGAACGCTCACCTCTTCAAAGGTGCGCCCCTGGGTTATTCGGGCCACTGCATGGCGTCGTGGTTGGCGACTATCCTGGAGGTGACGGACGCGAAGACGCGCATCTCCTCCTCTCCGATGCCTTCCATGAGCATGGCGTAGTAGCGCTGCATGTTCTGGAAGATCCCTGAAGTGAGTTCCATCCCCTCTTCGGTCAGTCTGAGCATCACGATGCGCCGGTCCGTGCGCAGGCGCCGCCTGCGCAAAAGGCCCTTGTCAACCAGCACCGTGACTACGCGGCTTATCCGGGATCCGTCGACGGGCAGAACCTGAGCCAGTTGCGTAGCTGTGCGTTCCCCCTCCAGGCAATGCCAGAGGAGGCTGTACTCCAAGCCGGTTATGCCGTGGGGCGTCACTTCTCGCGCTATTGCCTTGTCAAGCGCGTTGAACAGATCGGCTATGAATGTCCCCAGGTTGGTCGACAAGTCTTCGGGCCTGCGACCAAGGCCGCGCCGTGACTCTTGTTGCGCGTCTGTCATTCTTTAGACCTTTGGAAGCGACGTGGCCGTAGTATAGAACATCGAGGGCATCGGTTCCACAGGAAGCCCGAATCGATATTCTCGAAGTGTGCCAATGAAGTGTGCTTGCGCGCCGTGCCGCCGCTCGTGGGCGATATACTCGAGTTCCCTAATATAATCCTCTTACAATTTATGTATGAGGCAAGCAATATAGATACACGTATTTTTTTCTCACACTACATGACAAAAGCAACGTCGTCTAGACGGAACGGATTCTCAGGGCAAGGACTACAATCGAAGCGGCTGGGGCGAGGTATTTGAGCCTCGCGCCGTTCATGCTATCGCCGTTGGAATACGGGGTCCTCGACTATTGTCACAGAGGGAAGGCGAATACCGTGACGGAGCTGTCGCGGGTCTTCCGCTCAGGGCGAACCCTCACGCGCCGTCTCCGTTCAGGTCGTCGTCATCGAGCCAGCCGTGCTTGGCGGCGAGACGCACCCACAGCCGCCGGGTCATCTTCGTGTCCTCGCGCACCTCGTCGAGCAGTTCCTTCTGCTGTTGGAGTCGCTCATCCTGCCGATGGACCATGCGGACGACCTCGGACATCAACTCGGTGAGCTGCAAACTCGTGTCTTTGAGCTGGATGGTCGTCTCTTCCAAGCGGTCAAGTCTCTGCTCGGTCGTCATGGACGGTCTCCGTCACTATTCCCATCTTCCTCATCCGGCCGGTCGCGCTTCTCCGCGTCCTCACGCATCTCGGCAAGCCATTCCTCCTGACGCCGGCGCATGGCGGCGACCGTTATCTTCAACTCGTCGAGCTGCGCGTTCACCTTTTCCATGCCTTCAAAATTCCTCTCGGTCGTCATGGACGGTCTCCTTCATCACCGGAGCGTGTGCCAATCATATCACCGGCTAGTGCGACCCGGCCAACGGGGGACGAGAGAGGGGATAAGGGGGCCTTCGACAGGCTCAGGCCGAACGTACTTTTTCGTGGTTGCGCGGCAACTGCCTCCAAGCTCACCCTTTCTTCCGACTCTGCGCTCTCTGTGTTCTCTGCGGTGAATCTCCGCTCATCCCCGCATCAGGAGCGGATGCGCCCATTGCAGGACGCATGTTCTTGCAAGTCAATAACGGGCAGTTCCCTGCGCCGAAACATTGGAAATATTTTATATTTATCCAATATTGATACCCCTATTTTGATTGACATATTATAGGGAGAAAGGAGTAGTTTAATACTATATGGCTTTTTCCGGCGACAGCGACTCGGCGCATGGACGCCCGAAGGCCGGGAACCTCCTCAATCTTGGAGCCTCACGGAGGAATCGATGAGACACCACACCCCCGTCACCACCATGGCCGCGGCGCTCGCGCTCGCTCTTGCACTGCTCGTGGGAGTCCTGCTCCCTTCGGATAGCGCGGTACACGCGGCCGCTCCTACGTTCGTCTCCGGCGCCGGCGATCGGAGTGTGCCTGAGAACACGCCGCCGGGCGTCAACATCGGCGACCCCGTCTCGGCCACCGACACCGACGATGACGGGACAGGCAACGACGATATCGAGTTCGGGGACACTCTCACCTACAGCCTCGGAGGTACGGACGCGGCGTCGTTCGACATCGTCTCCTCGACCGGCCAGCTCATTACGAAGGCCCCGCTGAACGCGGACGTGTCCGAAGGAGGTAAGGCCTCATATTCGGTGACGGTGACGGTTAAGGACGGCATGGGCAACAGCGTCACGCAGCCTGTCACGATTACAGTGGATCCCGTCACTGAGGCGCCGGGAGCGCCCGCCGCGCCGACGGTGGTGTCGGGCCCTGATACCGACACTAGCGACACAACGGAAGAATCGACCACGACCCTGAAAGTGATCTGGAATCCGCCCACCGACACAGGGGACGGCAGTCTCACCTACACCGTAGAGTACAAGAAGGTCACCGACCCGACATTCGGAAGCGCCAACGCAGCCATCACGGGCACGTCCGCCGCGATCACCGGGCTGGACGCCGACACCTCTTACCATGTACGGGTGCGCGCGACTAGCGGATCGGAAGTTGGCCCATGGTCGCTCTCAAGCGTAGGGTCGACCAACAAGGAGGGCAACATCCCGCCCAACTTCAATGAAACCACCGTCAATCGGACCATGCTGGAGACAGCGGAGGCGGGGCTGGTCGTCGGCAGCCCGGTGAGCGCGACGGACACCGATAACGTGATCCCGCTGGCCTACCGACTCGATGGTCCCGACGCGGGCATGTTCGACTTCCGCGTGTCATCGGGACAGATCCTGACCAAGAGGGGCGTGACCTACGACCACGAGAAGAAGCCCACGCTAAACGTGACGGTGACGGTCTTCGACGGACAGGGAGGCAGCGACGCGAGAGCGGTGGCGATCGCGGTCAATGATGTTGCCGAGGCGCCGGCGACGCCCGCGCGCCCTACCGTTGGGCCCACGGCGAACAACAGCAGGAGCCTCGAAGTGAGCTGGACAGAGCCCGAGAACATGGGGCCTGCGATCACCGGCTACGACTTGCGGTATCGTGAAGCCAGCGGCGGCGCCTTCAGAACTCAATCGACCACGGGCACGGGAACCACCACCACTATTGCGCCCACGGATACTGTCCTCGCTGACGGCGACGATCGGCTCAAGCGCGGGACTCAATATGAGGTGTCCGTGCGGGCCAAGACCGACGAAATCAACAGCCAGTGGTCGGCTCCAGGCACGGGGAGGACGAACCCGGGCAACAACGAACCGAAATTCAGTAACAAGCCTGGCTCAGAGGATAGGGATCCAGACGGGACGGGAACTTTCAGCACCCCACGGAGCGTGGCTGAGAACACCGATCCGGGGCGGGCCGTCGGATCGGCGGTCGGAGCCGCGGACAGAGACGGTGACACACGGACCTACACGCTGGCTGCGGCGGATTCGCCGAACGCAACTGACTTCAACAAGTTCGACATCAATAAATCGACCGGGCAGATACTGACGAAGGACTCCCTGAATCATGAGGACGCCGATTGCGAATACGTTTCAACTCAAAATCCAACTACCTGTACCTACTGGGTGAAGGTGCAAGTCTCAGACGGCCGTGACGAGCACAGGAACGAGGAGCCCACCCCCACCAACGATGACACCATCACGGTGGAGATCAGGGTCACCGACCGGGCCGAACCTCCAGCAGCACCGACGGTGACGGTCACGTCGCCCGCTGTTGGCTCGACTGAAACGACTGCGACCTTAGTAGTGGCTTGGGCTGTGCCCGCGAACGCAGGGCTTCCCATTACCGGCTTCCGGTTGGAGTGCAGCGGTCACGAAGTACCCGACGACCAGTGTCCCAAGGATGACTTGGCTATTGACGCAACCACGCATACGATAACGGGCCTCACCCCAGGTAGACCCTACACCGTGCGATTGCGGGCGATAAACGCCGAGGGAGCAGGTGCGTGGTCGAGTTCGGTCAGACAGTCGACCAGTAATGCAGGCAATAACTTGCCCTCATTGACGGACCCAACGTCCTTGAGCGTGCCAGAGAATGCCTCTTCTGCTCAAACACCGGTTGGCACCCCCGCGCAAGCGACGGACTCTGATGCAGAGACAGTGACCTATCACCTTGAAGGATTCTACACGAGATTATTCGGCATCAACAGCAGTACCGGGCAGATACAGACGAAGACGAAGCTGAACTTCGAGGATCCGGAGTGTAATCCAGACGGAAATGCATGCACCTACGCGATGATGGTGAAGGCTTCCGACCCCTCGGGCGGCAGCGTCGCTTCCTCCGTGACGATCAACGTCACGAACGAGCTCGAACCTCCGTCCGCGCCAGCCACGCCTAGGGTGACGGCGACGGCGGGATCTGGCTGGAGCCTCGAAGTGACGTGGAACGAGCCGGGCAACACCGGTCCTCCCATCACCGACTATGACATTCAGTATCGCGAATATAAAGCATCTGGAACCGCAGACCCTTGGCAAGAGTGGCCCCACGCTACCGGTGGCGACAGCACGGCCAGGAGCGCCAAGATAACGACGATAGACGATCCGGCAGTGCACCTGACGCCCAGTACCCAGTACGAGGTGCGAGTGCGTGCGAAGAACGGAGAGGGAGACTCGAACAGCGCCGACGCCAATAACTGGTCGACCTCGGGCCGGGGCAGGACGAACCCGAGCAACACGAGGCCGGCCTTTGTCAACACTACTGATGCTCTCGTCACGCTGGAAGTGGATGAGAACACGCGGTCGGGGCAGAATATCGGAAACCCCGTGGAGGCCACGGACGCGGACCGCAACAGCCTGAGGTACAGCCTCGAAGGCCCGAACAAGAACCTGTTCAGCATCGCCTCCGGCGGGCAGATAAAGACGAGAGCCGCCCTTGATTACGAGACGCAGTCGAGCTACTCGCTGACGGTGAAGGTGGACGACGGCTCGCGGAAGGACAACAGCAGCGCCTTCAAGTCGGTGACCGTCAACCTCCGGGACGTGTACGAGTCGCCGTCCGCACCCGCGGCTCCGAGAGTGGCGGGAATACCCGGGTCGACGAGCAGCGTGCGCGTCACGTGGGACGAGCCCGCGAACACGGGGCCTGCCATCACCAGGTATGACGTGCAATACAAGGAGAGCAGCCGCCCCGATGATGCTTACGGACCGCCTGACCATGCGGTGCCCGACGGCAACGCGGACAGGAGCACGGTCATCACGGGGCTGACGGCGGGCACGCGCTACAGCGTGAGAGTGCGCGCGTGGAACGAGGAGGGCAGCAGCGATTACTCGCGCCCGGGCACGGGGTCGCCGAACCCCGACGTGGCGAACAGGAACCCCGCGTTCTCGAGCCGCGCGCTGACGTTCAGCGTGCCTGAGAACTCGCCTCCCAACACCGACATCGGCAGCGTTGTCGCGGCCACCGACCCGGACGGAGACGTGCTGAACTACACTCTCGAAGGGCCTGACGCGCCCTCATTCGACATCGTAGCCACCAGCGGCGGCGGACAGTTACGCACAAGCGCGCCGCTGAACTTCGAGGAGAAGGCGAGATACTCCGTGGCGGTGAGAGTGAGGGACGGAAGGGGCGGCACCGACGCGGTGAACGTGACGATCAACGTGACGGACGTTGACACCGAGGCCCCTGACACGCCGTTCGCGCCGACCGTGGCGGCGGTATCGAGCACGAGCCTGCAGGTGACGTGGGACGCGCCGGACACCACCGGCCCGCCCATCACCGACTACGACTACCGGTACAGCGCGTCGTCGGGATCGTGGACGGAGGTTACCAATACGACGATCACGGACACGATGGTCACGATTGACGGTCTGACGCCGAGCACGTCCTACGACGTGGAGGTGCGGGCGACGAACGCGGAGGGCACGAGCGACTGGTCGAACCCGGGCATCGGAGCGACGAACGCGCCCGGCGCGAACAACCCGCCGGTGTTCGCGGAGGGAACGAGCGCCACGCGAACCGTGAGCGCGACCTCGCCTTCGGGCACGCTCATCGGTGAACCGGTCAGCGCGACGGACGCCGATGCGGGCGACACGCTGACCTACACCCTCGAAGGGCGGGACGCGCCGTCGTTCGACATCAGTGAGACAACCGGCCAGCTTCGCACAAAGTCCGGCATCGATCTGATCGTCGGGACGACGTACACGGTGGTAGTCGCCGCCGACGACGGGACGGACATCGTCAGGATCGACGTGTCGATCGAGGCCACCGCTGCGCCGCCGAACGCCGTGCCGGTGTTCGCGGATGGCGCCAGCGCGACGCGGAGCGTGCGAGATGACGCGCGTGCGGGCACGAACGTCGGCGCTCCGGTCAGCGCGACGGACGCCGATACGGGGGACACGATCACGTACAGCCTCGAAGGGACGGACGCGGCGTCGTTCAGCATCGTTGCCACGAGCGGCCAGATACAGACGAGCGCGGCGCTGGACGCGAGCACGAAGTCGACGTACTCGGTGACGGTCGTCGCGAGCGACGGTAAGGGCAGGGCGACGATTCCGGTGACGATCACGGTGACCGCCGCGCCTGCGAATTATGGCTGCGCGACGAACGGCGCGGTGGACGCGTCGAACACGGGCCTTGTGGCCGACTGCGAGGCGCTGATGGCGTCGAGGAACATTCTGGAGGGGAACACGGGGAGGCTGAACTGGTCGTCCTCCAGGCCGATAGGTCAGTGGGATGGCTTGTTCTTTGGCGGATCGCCCCAGCGGGTGACGGTGGTTGTCCTCCGACGCCAGGGTCTGGACGGGACGATCCCGGCGGACCTGGGCCGACTCTCCATGCTGACGCAGCTGAACCTGCACTCGAACCAGCTTACCGGCAGCATACCGTCGGAGCTGGCCAACCTGAGCAGGCTGCAGCGGCTGTTCCTGCACAACAACAGGCTGAGCGGAACGATTCCCAACCTGAGCCGCCTCAGCAACCTGGAGCGCCTGTGGCTGTCGGGCAGCGACATGAACCTGAGCGGCGGCATCCCGACGTGGCTGAACTCGATGAGCAGACTGGAGGAACTGAACCTCTGGGGCAACAATCTCGGCGACAACGGCACACGGAGCATTCCGAACCTGAGCGGCATGAGCAGCTTGAGGCTGCTGAAGCTCCAGAGCAACAACCTGACGGGAACCATCCCGACGTGGTTTGGAAACCTGACCAACCTGAGCGGCCTGTACCTGCACGACAACAATCTGAGTGGGACCATCCCGTCTCAGCTTGGCCGTCTCACGAGGCTGGTGCGCCTGTGGCTAGACAGGAATGACTTGACGGGGACCATCCCGGCCGAGCTTGGCAACATGTCGAGTCTCCGCACGTTGAACCTGCGCGACAACCAGCTGACGGGCAGCATTCCGTCCGCGCTGGGGAACCTCAGCAGACTGCAGCAGCTGAGGCTGCACAACAACCAGTTGACGGGCGATATCCCGTCCTCGCTGGGGAACCTGAGTGAATTGCTCCAGCTGGCGGCGTCCAACAACAGCCTGTCCGGGACGATCCCGTCCGAGCTGGGCGGCCTGGGCAAGCTGAGGCTGCTGTGGCTGTCGCAGAACGGACTGACGGGCACGATCCCGTCCCAGTTGGGCGATCTCGGCGATACGCTGACCAACATCAGGCTCGCCAGCAACAGCTTCGACGCCAATGCGTGCGTGCCGAGGGCGCTGGCGAATGTGGCTACGAACGACTACACGGATGCGGGCCTGAGCATCTGCCCGTAGGTCGCACGCTATCGGTAGGGGCGGTTCGCGAACCGCCCCTACCCCTGCTCTCGCCTACGTCGGGGTATCACCCTCACCCCCGTATCCGGGGTACGGGGTGACGTTCCTATGCCGGTATGACGGTTACTCAAAGGCCTCCGAAGGCGGGTATCCACGGGGGTGAGGGTATTCGTCTCGTCAGCTCTGAACGGCCATTTACCGGGGTTGGGATTGACCGGCTGCGAGCCTCCTTCTATAATCCCATCGGTTTCCCAAACGCGGCTCGGGTCTCTGGGCTTGGCTGGACTGATACGCGGTATCACACCTGATTCGTACACAGCCTAACCGGGCCTGTCTCTTGGAGCCGAATGTGAGGTGTCGCTGATGGCTGTCTCGCACGAGAACGAGAATGTCCGGTATGAGCCGGACGAGAAACCGCCTCATTTGCTGGCCGTCGGAGCGGGGCTGCAGGCCGCCATGATAATCGTGGCGCCGATTGCCCTGACGGTGGTGATCGTCGCCCGGATAGCGGACCAGCCGGACTCGTACATTTCATGGGGCGTCTTTGCCGCGCTGATAGTCAGCGGCATTACGACGGCAATCCAGGCGATCCGGGTCGGAAGGGTCGGGTCCGGGCACGTGCTCATCATGGGCACGTCGGGCGCGTTCATCGCCGTGTGCGTCGCGGCGCTGGTGGAGGGCGGCCCGGCCACGATGGCGGGCCTCATCATCGTGTCGTCGCTGTTCCAGTTCGCATTGGCGGCCCGGCTCTCACTGCTGCGAAGGATATTCACGCCTGTCGTTACCGGCACGGTGATCATGCTGATAGCGGCAACGGTCATGCCGATCATTTTCGATTCGCTGACCGACGTGCCGGAGGGCACTTCGGCGGCAGGCGCGCCGGCGACGGCATTGGCTACCCTGGTCGTCGTTGCCGCCCTGGTGCTGCGCGCGCCACCCAAGTGGAGGTTGTGGTCGCCGGTCATCGGGATAGTCGTCGGGTGCATCGTCGCCGCCCCGTTCGGCATATTCGACGTGCAGGGGATACTCGACGCGCAGTGGGTTGGAGCGCCCTTCGGCTCGTGGCCCGGCATCGACGTGACTCCGGATATCGAGTTCTGGGCGCTGCTGCCCGCGTTTGTTGTGGTCACCATAGTTGGCGCCATCGAGACGATTGGCGACGGCGTGGCGATTCAGCGCGTCTCACAGCGCAGGCCGCGCGCGACGGACTTTCGGGTGGTGCAGGGGGCGTTGAACGCAGACGGCGTGGGGAACTTTCTCTCCGGCCTGCTGGGAACGCTGCCCAATACGACATACTCCTCCAGCATTGCGCTTGCCGAAGTCACGGGAATCGGCGCGCGCAGTGTGGGCGTCATCATCGGAGTCCTGTTCGTCCTGCTGGCGTTCTTCCCCAAGGTTGCGGCGCTGCTGATCGCCATCCCTCCGCCGGTGGCGGCTGCCTACATTGCGGTGCTTCTGGGTCTCCTGTTCGTGCAGGGAATGAAGATAGTCATCCAGGACGGCGTCGACCACCGGAAGGCCGCAGTCGCGGGACTGGCATTCTGGATCGGCGTGGGATTTCAGAACCAATGGATATTCCCCGACCAGTTGGGTGAAGGCTTCCTGGGGGTGCTGCTCGGGAACGGAATGACTTCAGGGGCGTTGGTTGCGGTCATCATGATGGCGTTCATGGAGCTGACGAGCCCCAGGCGCAGGCGCCTGAAAACTGCGTTGGATGAGGATGCTCTGCCGAAGTTGAGCGAGTTTCTCCGTGGTTTTGCTTCAAGACATGGGTGGGACTCCGCTTCCTCGGACCGGCTGCTCCTGGTAGGAGAGGAGACGCTGACCAGCCTCCTGTCGGATGACGACGGTAATTTGGATATGGATAAGCCTAGGCAGCTGGCCGTTACCGCCCAGGCGGGTGGAGGCGGGGCGGAGTTGGAATTCGTATCGGCAACTGAGGGGGAGAATCTCGAGGATAAGCTGGCATACCTGGGTGAAGCCCCGGATATTGCCGACGAGCGTGAAGTTTCGTTCCGACTGCTCAGACATTACGCATCATCGGTACGCCACCAGAAATACCACGGGGTGGATATCGTTACGGTAAGCGTAGACCGAGCTCACTAGGAGTCCCTGTCCCGTTCGTCAAGCCCGCGACATCCTGCGACCGGAGGGGTTTGGGGCTAGTGGGACAACACTCCAGATATGAAGGTTGACCAGGCTATTAACAAACAGGTAGAGGCCCAACCCGCCCTTTCGTCCGGGATCCCGGGTCAGCAACCGGCCTTTACCACTTGATCAATCGAGCCGTAAGTTGAGTGCGGTCCTCAGCATCTTGTTCAGCCTAAGCAGCGGTTTACTTTATGGGAGATCGAGGATACGATTTCTCCGGTTGAATTGAAGGCGGCGTTCGCACAAGGAGGCTGCATTGTCCTCTATAGATGATGTCCTGAAGAACAATGTTCAGTACGTGAAGGACTTCGGCGAGGGCGGTTCCCTTCACGGAGCCCCCGCGCGGGGCCTTGCGGTTGTCGCCTGTATGGACGCTCGCCTCGACGTGTACAGGGTGCTTGGCCTCGAGGAAGGGGACGCGCACGTGATACGCAATGCAGGCGGCGTGGTCAGTGACGACGCCATCCGCTCCCTGGTTATATCCCAGCGATTCTTGGGTACCCGTGAGATTATGCTCGTCCATCACACGGACTGTGGGATGATGACCTTTCGTGACGACGCAGCGAAAGACGAAATCGAGGAAGAAACGGGACTACGCCCGGCGTTCGCTCTGGAGTCATTTCGTGACCTGGAACAGGACGTGCGTCAGTCCATAGCCCGCATTCAGGCCAGCCCTTTCATTCCTCGGAAGGAGCGCATCCGGGGATTTGTCTTCAGTTGCGAGACCGGGGAACTGATGGAAGTCTCCGCAGCATAGCGACGCCCAGCAGACCAGCCTCTAACGCTGTGTCGAGCTTGTACTGAACCCCTTCCCGCATTTCCACCATTAGATGGGTTCCGAGTGAATGTGGGATTCCAGGGACAATCCCCGTGACTTCCCTCCGTCAGGCCACCGTTTGGGTACGGCGTCTTTGCCTGAGTGGATGTCCTCTTTCTTAGAACAACCACAGGGCATTCTGTGATATCGTGTACGTCGCCCACAGTCATATCACGGATTCCGAGTCCGGGAGACAATTTTGGCGTCGACATCTTCTGGAAGCCCTCGTTACGAGGCACATGAGAGTCCCTCATACCCTGCCTCTCTAGGCTACGGGGTGCAGTTCAGCCTCATTGCTTCGGCCACACTGCTCGTGACGCCGGTGATCGTTGCCAGCGCATCGGACATTGGCGAGTCCTATGTGACCTGGATGGTGTTCGCCTCCCTTGTAGTCGTGGGCTTGTCCACACTGATCCAAGTGCGACGAATCGGGCCCGTTGGCGCAGGCGCCGTTCTTCCCATGTTCACCGCGGCCTTCGCCATTCCGTTTTGCATTACGGCGGTGGTGGATGGCGGTCCCAAGACCCTGATGACTCTCGTGATCGTCACCTCGATAATCCAGATCGTGATCTCAAGGTGGCTGTTCCTTCTGAGGCGAATCGTGACGCCCATAGTGGGCGGCACGATCATGATGATCCTCTCCATTACTCTGGCCTCAGTGGTCTTTGACCTGCTGGACACAGCGTCGAAGGAAAATCCGCAGGGGGCTACCCTTACCGCCCTGGCCACGACGATTATAGTTGCGGCACTCATGCTCCGAGGCTCGGCAACGTTGCGCCTCTGGGGGCCGTTGATCGGCATAGTCGGTGGGTGCATCGTTGCAGCGGTTCTGGGCATCTACGAGTTCGACAGAGTGCTCGACGCACAATGGATCGGGATTCCACGTGAGATTCCGGAATTGGGGCTTGATTTGGGCATTAACTTCTGGACTCTGCTCCCGTCGTTCCTGTTCTTGGGCCTGATCAACTCGATTCAGGTCAACGGGGCCTCCATCACCAATCAAAGGGTCGCTTGGAGAGAGGAACGAGCCATTGACTTCCGAGAGGTGCAGAGGGCGCTGGCGGGTGGAGGCGTGAGCAATCTCCTCGCCGGTTTCGGCGGCACCGTCCCCAACGTTGTCAATCCGGCAGGCGCATCGTTCATCCAAATCACCGGTGTCGCCTCACGCAGAATGGGGTACTTCATTGGAGGCATTCTGCTGGTGATGGCGTTTCTCCCCAAGGTGTCCGGCCTGATCAGCACTATACCCGGCCCGGTGATGACCGGATACCTCATCATGGTGACGGGAACGTTGTTTGTCGACGGGGCGCGGACGGTAATCCAGAGCGAACCGAACAGGCAGAGGGTGGTGGTTGCGGGAGTCTGCTTCTGGATCGGCGCGTCCTTTCAATTCGGCCTGTTCCACCTGCCCGATCTTGGCCCCGTGTGGGGGGCGCTGTTCAAGAGCGGAATAACGACGGGAGGAATCGCGGTCGTATTGATGATCCTCTATCTGGAGCTGACCAACCCGCGTCGCATGCGGTTCCAATCGAAGCTCCACAGCGACTCGTTGCCTGAGCTTAACGAGTTCATCGCGAAGTTCGCCGACAGCAGGGGCTGGGGTGACGAGATGAAGGACAAGCTCAGCGCGGTCGCGGAGGAGACGCTGCTGACACTCGCCCCACTGGACCTGATGTCGTTCGATTTGGATGCGGAGGACGAGTCTTTCGACTTAGACGCAGACGAAGAGGAGGAGAAGCAACTAATCGTCTTGGCTTCCAGTGATGGTCCGGTGGCCGACCTGGAGTTCATTGGCGGGGGCAACCAGGAGAACGTCGAAGACCAGGTCCGCCAGCTCCAGGAGCTTGAAATCGAGACCCCCGCGGAGCACGAAATCTCGCTGCGGCTTCTCCAGAACTACGCCTCGTCCGTGAATCACCAACAGTACTCCGGCACGGACGTCATCACGCTCCGTGTCGAGTCTCCTGGGGAACGACAGGACGACTCCCTCACGATTTGACCGTTCGCACACAACGGGACGTTTGGGGTCCGGATGCCAGGCAGCCCGAGGCTAGAGACGGCGATTAGTGTATCGCCGCCGCAGTAGCCGCGGCGCGCTCGTTGATGAGACGGCCTTCGTGGAAGCGGTTGAGGTCGAATGACCGTATGAGGTCGGGTGTCCGGCCCGTTGTGATGAGTTCCGCGGTCACCTTGCCGGAGATTGGCGCGGCCTTGAATCCCCACGTCCCCCAGCCGCAGTTGAGGATGAAGCCGTCTACTCCGTCCACGGGGCCTATGATCGGGGCATAGTCCGGCGTCATGTCGCATATGCCCGTCCACTGCCGGAGCACCTTCACGTCGCGAATCTTGGGTAGAAGGCGAATAGCGTTGGCGGCCAGTTCCTCCAGCATCTGCAGCGTAGACTTATGCGAGTAGGTCGGGTAGTGGTCGACTCCGCCTCCAATGACCAACTCGCCTCGCTCGGTCTGATAGACGTACGTGTGAAGCTCGCCGGACGAGATGGTGGTGTGCATGAATGGTTTGAGCGGCTCGGTGACGAATGCCTGCAATGGATAAGTCAGGATCGGCACGTCTATGTCCAGCATGTGTGCGATGGTCGACGTCCATCCTGCCGTAGCGCTGACGACGAGATCGGCCCCGACGCGGCCCTTTGCGGTCTCGACGCCGGTCACCCTGCCGTTCTCACGTGTGATCCCCGTGACCTCGGTGAAGGGGTGAAGCTCTACGCCGAGCCGGTCGGCTCCTCGCGCGTATCCCCACACCACGCCGTCGTGCCGCGCCACTCCCGCGGGCGGATGGTGCAGTGCGCCGACGATGGGGAAGGGCTTGCCCTCCCGCAGGTCGATCTGGGGGACGAGCCGTTTGACATCAGGCGGCTCGACTAGGCGGCTGTCGACTCCCAACAGCCGGTTGTATTCGACCCGCTGTCGCAGCCAGAACAGGGTGGACTCCGTGTGCGCGATGTCCAGCCGTCCGATCTGGCTGAACAGGACGTTGAGGTTGAGCTCAGTCGCAAGCTGCTCATAGAGTTTCAGGCTCGCATTCATGAAGGCAATGCCCTCGGGGGTCAGGTAGTTGGAGCGAATGATCGCCGTGTTTCGACCGCTAGCGCCCGCGCCGAGATAGCTCTTGTCGAGGACCGCGACATTCTTCACGCCCAGCTTGGCAAGATGGTAAGCGGTAGAGAGGCCATGCACGCCACCGCCGATCACAACCACGTCATAGTGCGGACGGAGTTGGGCCTGCCGCCAGAATTTTTCTTTTTGGAAGACTTGGAGCACCATCAGATTTCACCACAGAGATCACGGAGATCACAGAGATTGGAAATTCTAGTCATTGATGAAGCGCTTGATTCCATGTTTGAGCATTCGGACATTGAAGTTGATAAGGAGTCCTACCCTATGGCCGGATAGTTTCAGGTACGACAGAACTTGTGCTTGGTGGATAGGTTCGAGTTTTTCTACTGACTTTAATTCGACGACAACCGCGTCCTCCACGAGTAGATCCAGTCGGTAGCCAACCTCGACGGCTACGTCACGATAGAAGATCGGAAGGGGCTTTTGCTGCTCGACAACGAGGCCGCGATCTCGAAGCTCGTATACTAGGCATGCCTCGTATGCGAATTCCAGCAACCCTGGACCTAAGTTCCGATGTACCTCAATTGCGCCTGCGATTATCTCCTCCGAAACCTTGTTTATTTGTCGCTCCGAATCACTCTGTACCGGCACAATCCCCATGTTAACCTCATTCAATTCCTTTTATCTCTGCGTTCTTTGCGATCTCTGCGGTGAGCTATCGGCCCAACAGCGCCAACGCCTCCAACCCAAACGGCGTCAGTCCGTGTCGCTCGCCCGCGTCCATGAGCGACTCCCACATGTGGTCTCCGTAGTCGCGGCCAAAGAACACGTCGTACGCCGGAAGTCCGCCGACATCCTTGCGGATTACCGTGCCGTGTATCTCTGCCACCATTGTCTGGGCGCAGGAGAGGTCGGCGAAATGTGGTGGTGCGAGGTCAAACTCGGTCACGTCGGCGAGAACGGCAGGGGCATTTGGGCCCATAATCCTGACGGCGGCCAGGACAGACGTGATGTTGACCGGATGCGCGCAGCCGTCGAGTTTGAGGGAATCGAGAACGTTGTCCACCTGTCCGGAATCCGTAATGATGAGACAGTCGTCGGAAGCCAGCCGGGCAATGATATGCCCTTCCTTAGCAAAGAAAACTGAGCCGACACCTGTGGCTCGATAGTTGGGAATGACGGCCAGGAGAGCCTTGTCAATCGACTCCCCCTGGATGCGAATCTTGCCCACCGGACTGAAATCGCTGATTCCGACCGACTGCCTTACTCTTGCGGCCTCGTCGTCGGGGTCCGTGTAACGCGCGGGGAGTGTCCAGCCCTCGTGCTCGACCATCTCTGCTCCGAGTTCGAGGTGCCGGTAGTGCAGGGCGCTTATGGCGGTAGGCTGTTGGACTTGCATGGTCACTCCCGCAGCCTCTTGCCTTCGGGATCATAGAAGGGTCGGAGCGTCACCGTTGCAGCATGGGCGCTGCCCTCCGTCCATATTCTGATAGTTTCGCCCTCATCGGCGAGATGAGCGGGGACACGAGCATAGCCGATTCCCTTGCCCATCGTGGGACTGAGCCGTGAGCTGGTTATCCGGCCGATGGGACTGTTTGCGGCGTCGACGACGGAGTCGCCGTCGTAGGGCACCACGCCATCGCTCATGACAAACCCCACGAGCTTGTCGCGGTCGCCGCGTTCCTTGGCGAGGCGGAGTCCGCCCGAGCCCACGAAGTCGCCCTTGTCGAACTTCACCACCCAGTCCGCGCCCACGTCGAAGGGGGTCGTGAGGAGATCGGTGTCCTGGCTGGGGATGATGTGCATCTTTTCCAGGCGGAGGATGCGCTGCGCCTCCACTCCAAAAGGCCGGATATCGAACTCCGCTCCGGCGGTCATCAGCGAGTCCCACATGTGCTCGCCGTATTCCGCAGGGCAGTGGACCTCCCAGCCCGATTCACCGACGAAGCCTATCTTCAGCAGGATTGATGGTACCCCTGCCACATCGCCCCGCTTCACCCGCATATAGCGGAATTTCGCGGGAGAGAGGTCGATGTCCGTCAGCTTCGAGAGCGTGGCTCGCGCATTCGGCCCCGCAATGTTGATGACGGAGAAGCCGGACGTGATGTTGGTGACGTACGCGCACATCTCGCGGTCGGCCATCCACCATTGGAACCACTGCTCGACCGTCTCGACGTTGGCCGTGGAGGTCGTGACGTAGTAGTGGTCCTCTGCCAGTCGAGCAACCGTGCCGTCGTCCATGATCGTTCCGTTGTCGCCTGTGAGGAGTCCATACCGGACGCGCCCAGGACGCAGGTCGGAGAACCGGTGCGTGTATACGAAATCGAGAAGCTCCGGGGCGTCCTTCCCCTGTACATCGAGCTTACCGAGCGTGCCCACGTCGATGATGCCGACGCTCCGGCGGACTGCCATCGCCTCGGCTTGGGGGTCGCCATAGCTATGGGGACGCTGCCAGCCTCCGGTCTCGGCGATCGCGGCATTCGCCTGCACGTGTCGCTGGTGAATCGGCGTTCGCTTGAACGGCATGTGCATGGCCCCGGCCAGTTCGCCGAGGCTGAGTGGTTGGACGGGCGGACGTGATGTCGTTGACCCAACATCCGTGAGCGAGGTGTCTGTCTCACCGGCGAGTATCTCGGTGAAGCGCTTGTGGCACATCTTCCCCTGGCACGGCCCCATCGTGACCGTGCTGTAGCGCTTGAGCATCTGGACGTCTCGGAACCCCTCGTCCACGCCCTGCACAACGTCTTTCGCAAGCACATCTTCGCAGTAGCACACAAATTGTCGCGGGCCTGCGGCGAGGTGCAGGGGAGCAGGAGTGATGAGCGAGCGGCGGCGGTATCCCGAAATCGCCTCCCTGAGCGAATGTTTGAGGACCGTCAGGTCAGTATTGCTCTTGGAGTGACCGGCGGCTCTTGAAGCCTCGATACCTGCCAATCTTCCCTGCATGGCGGATATGGTCGAGTCGTGGACGGCGGAAACGTCACCGGCAGCGTGCACCGACTCCGGCATCTGATCGGGTATGTCGGCGTCGAGATCGAAATCGCGAACGAATGTGGCTCCCGCTTGGTGAAGCAGGGCCGACGAGGGCTGGAATCCTCCGCTCATGGCGATGGTGTCACAGTCGAACTGCCGCTCGTTGCCCGTCACGCCGTGGGGTCCCATTTCAGCGACGATCCCGCCGATTACGGTCCTCGTTCCCTCCGCCCTGACCATGGTGTGATTCGGGAGAATCAAAACGCCCCTTGAACGCAGCGTGTTTGCGGCGTCGAGGTCATGGCGGTACTCCGGGCGGGTATCCGCGATTGCGACGATTCGCATCCCGGCGTCTAGCATGTCGAGCGCCGAGTAGTACGCCTCATCATTGGTCGTCACCACGAGGGCGGAGTTTCCCGGCCTGACGCGGTAGAGATTCACGAGACGGCGGACGGCGGTGCTGAGCATCACACCGGAGAGATCGTTGCGCTCGAAAGTCAGCGGAATCTCCTGCGCGCCGGTCGCGACAATCACCTGCCGTGCGCGGAGGTGAACGACTCCCGTCGGAGCGCGTACGCCGAGCAGGTTCCCCTCGTAGAGACCGAAGACGTTGGAGTCGGAGAGAACGTCGATATTCTCGTGCGCTGAAACGCGACCGGCAAGCAAGCCTGCTGCTTCCGGCCCTGGCATTTCTCCACCATCGGCAATCGTCACGGACTGGTATTGAGATCCGAAGCGGAGCTTGCCTCCTAGCGAAGGCTGGTCGTCGACAATGGTCACACGCGCCCCGTCCCGCGCGGCTTGGAGGGCTGCGGACATTCCGGCAATGCCGCCGCCAACGACGGCAACGTCGGCGTGGGCGAATGAGTGATGACCGGAGGGTTGTTCATCGGCATCGAGGTTGACGCTCCCAAGTCCTGTGAATCGCCGAATGATGGACGCCGAGAACTTCCAAAGCCACCTCGGCCGGTAGAGCCCCTTGTAGTAGAACCCTATCGGCAGCGCCCAGCGGAAGCGGTCGAATATGGAGAGCAGGTCCCGGTCAAGGCCGGGCCACGCGTTCTGGCCCTTGACCTGCATACCCGGTTGAACTCGCTCGATACATATTCGTACATTCGGCACGCCGTCTACCGTCATCAGGCAGTTCGGACAACTTCCGGAGGCACACAACAATCCGCGAACACGGTGGTACTTGAAGCTGCGGGAGAAGATACGGACACCTGAGGCGTAGAGGGCCGAGCCGACGGTGTCGCCTTCGTACGCCTGAACCGGCCTGCCGTTGAAATCGAACTCAATGGCCTTGGAGCGGTCGATAAGCTCCAAGGGGACCGGGTCGAGGCGTGAGGAATGAAGGTCGGTAGTCATTGCTGCTTTGGCCGCTTCTCAGGCCATTCGGTGCGAAGTATGTCGTTGGTTACAGTGTTTCGGTGAGCCACGAACCACTTCCGGCACCCGTAGGAGTGGTACCACCACTCGGTGTTCTCGCCCGCGATGTTCCTGGTGAAGTAGAAGTACCGCGACAGGTCATCGTCGGAGTCGTTCATCGACTTGCGCTGCGACAGCGACGAGATCTCACCGCCGTGCCGGAACTCATGCACGTCGCGCTCACCGCAGTTTGGACATGGCATCAGGAAGGACATTGGGAGCCTCTGGATGTCGCCAATGATATGCCATGTATCGAGGGAATGTCATGGTCCAGTTGGATGCGGATTGGCGCGAGACCGTTCCAACAAGCAACAGTAAATGGGGTGCGTAACGAGATTGCTTCGAGTGTCAGACCGCTCTTCGTTATAAAGCAGGTCAAGGCCCCTGTCAGCGTCACTGGAGCGTCTTGATGTACTCGATCAGGGCGTTTATCTCGTCGTCTGAGAGAAAATCATACGGCGTCATAGCATTATCATAGCCCGCTACGATCCTCAACGACGGCATGCGAATGGACTCGGCGATGTACTCATCGTCGACTACAAAGGAACTGCCGTCGGTCATCGACTCGGTGCTTCCGTAAAGGCCCTTCCACGTGGGACCGACGCCCTTCGTGCCGTCAATGGAATGGCAGGCACTGCACGCGTTACGCTCTGCCACAGTCTTGCCCGCCGCGACCGGGTTGGAGAAATCGATCTCTCCAGCTTCCTCTAACGGCGGTGGCGCCTTAATGGCCTCGGCAACTGCATCCTGAAGTTCTACGCTCGCCGCCATTGGGATGGAGGGCGAATGGCCTATCGGTTGAAATTTCGGTGGTTCGGATGACGTACAGGCCGCGACCATCATCACCACGGCGACGATGGGCAGCACGAGTCGAGGTATGTGCATAGTTTGGAAAGGCTACCCGAGGCGTGTGTTCATGAATCTCGAAGATATCCTAGCAGTTTTGGCGCGGCAGGGTCAATGAGAATCTTCGGGATGTAAATGTTCAGAGTTGATGAGATGAACACCCCCCATCCCTGTGGATACCCGCCTTCGCGGGTATGACGGTGGCTGTTTGCGTTATGCGCTCTCACGAAGTCTGAACATTTGCTTCGGGATGCGGAAATCACATGATCGTGTGATTACATTCACCACGACGACCCAATAAACTGAAGATACATCAACAAGGAGCGGACGTCAGTTCAGACGAAGCAAGACGAGGCGACCATACCGAATTGCAATGGAGCGGCAGAATGGGAACCACTGGAAAGTCGGGCGCGAGAGCGTTCACAGCCGCCAACAAGGAGGTGTCGTGATGAGAGGGACATCAAATCAAGTCGCACTCGTTCTTGCGGTGCTGGGCATCCTCTTCGGAGTGACTCTTGCTTGCGGATCTACGGAATCGGAGACAACCGACTCCGCGACGACTGGACAGGACACCGGCGCCACCGCATCCGCTGTGCCGGAACCTGCCACAGCCAATGACCCATCGACGACTCAGGACCCCGATGCCGACACAGAGCCGCCCGGGAAGATGGAGTCTCTGCTGTCCGGCGAGACGCTGGCGCGGTACCGGGCTCTCCCGGAGGAGTACGGGGTGGCGCTGGAGGCTTACGCGAGGTTCGGGGTCTCGGACGACCTCATCCCGACCGTCGTGGCCGAGAAGATTGCGCAGTGGGGCGACAGCCCGGAACCGATCCAGGACCTGCTCGATGCCGAGCGGTATGCAAAGTTCGAGGAGCTCACGGCGATACACCCGAACCCGGATGTCGGTGACAATGCGAGACTGCACAGACACGCCTTCTTCTTCCTGGGGTACTACCCTTACGTCCTGAAGAACGAAGACACACCGGAAGGGCGGAAGCAGGCGTTCGCTGATCTGTTGGACTCCATTGCCGATCGGTTTGAACTTGGGAAAGAGCCCGATGTTCCTGCGCCTCTGCTTGACGGGCTGATAGTCCCCTCGGCGATGACTGCGCTCGATACACTCGGTCCGCGGCTGCGGGACGCCATTGCCGTACCCCAACCCAATACCACCTTTAGCATAACCGCGATGGCTGCCGAAATCGTGGGCAAGGAGGTCTTGCTGCTGAAGTCGGAGCCGGGTCTGGAGATACCCATGATGGAAGAGTTTCTCTCCACTGAGGAACAGGGGCTGCTCAAAGGGCTGCCTGCCGACCTTCGCGAGTCTACAGACGGCAGATTCCGGCATGCGGTGGTGTGGATGATGACCGGAATGGCGACGAGCGGGGACCACCCTGTGACCACCCTGCCAAGCGAGGAGGATCTCGCGAAGGCCGCCCAGCACCAGTTCGAGATCGTGCAACATCTGGCCAAGTAGGAGAAGAAGACAGATAGCCGGGGTGATGCGCGCGCCCAACATGGATTCGAGGCGCGGGCAACGATGGCATCCGTAACTGTTCAGACATCGTGAGAGCGCACAACGCACACAGCCACCGTCATACCCGCAAAAGGAGGCCTTTGCGTAACCGCTCTCCCGCTGAGAATGTGTCCGAGAGAGGGCATCTCTCAGCTTTGCCAACGTCCATGGATTCCCCGCCTTCGCGGGAATGACGGAGGTTATGCAAAGGTCTCCAAAAGCGGGTATCCATTAGGTGTATAAGGATGACGCCTCATCAACTCTGAACAGTTACTGGAATCTGAAGAATATTGCGGCCTCCTTCGTTCGCGTGGTACCTTGAACTTGACTGAACGCAACTGGATTCCCGCTTTTGCGGGAATGACGGAAAGGCGACGGGCCATCTATCAGCCAATCCAGAATAACTATCTTCACTGCCCCCAATGCTGACCGACAGCCAGGAATCGCCCGCACAGGAACCGAGTACGCAGACCGATAATCAAACCGGCAGCGGCGGACCGACCTCGCTCTTTCGGGACAAGATACTCATCGGGACCGTGATCGGGGCTTTCGTACTCGATCAGGTGTCGAAGAGGATCATCATTTCCTGGTTGGAACTGGGCGAGTCGTGGCCGAGCGAGGGGTTCTTCCGCATCACTTACGGGACGAACTCCGGCACCGCCTTCGGCCTCTTTCCCAATCACACGACATTGCTGATTTTCGTGTCGCTTGTCGCCATCGGGTTCCTTGTTTACTTCTACCGCGCCCACGCGATGCCGAGCCTGCTCCTGAGGTTCGCCATTGGGCTTCAGCTCGGCGGCGCGTTCGGCAACCTCATAGACCGTGTGCTCAACGGCAAGGTCGTGGACTTCATCGACGTCGGCCCTTGGCCGATCTTCAACCTCGCGGACTCCTCCATCGTAGTCGGTATCTTCATACTTATGGCGGTCTTTGTGTTGACAAAGGACTCGTCGGGGAATCGTTCCGACGCTCAGACCGTACCGTCTGAAAGCGAACCGCCGGACTCACAGGCCTCTTCTCGGACCCCTGCGCAGGATGAATGAGCAAGTCGGGCATCTCGTCGAGACCGGCGGCGAGAGGCTCGATGTCTTCTTGGCGGGCCGGCACCCCGACCTCTCACGCTCTCGCATTCGGAAGCTGATCGATGGCGGAAACGTCATGGTCGATGGACGTGCGGGCAAGGCATCCACGCGCCTCTCTGGCGGACAGTCCATCTCGATAGAAGTCCCACCCCCGGCGCCTGCCGAGCTGCGACCGTGGGACGTTCCACTTTCCATCATGTATGAAGATGAAGATGTCATCGTCATAGACAAGCCCGCCGGAATGACAGTGCATCCCGTTCCGGGAAACGAAGATAATACCCTGGCTAATGCCGTACTAGCCCACGCGCCGGATATCGAGGGCATTGGCGGCGAGCGCCGCCCCGGGATAGTCCACCGGCTCGATAGGGACACCTCAGGACTGATCGTCGTTGCCAAGAACGAGAGGGCCCACGCCCATCTGGCCGAGCAGTTCAAGAGCAGGGAAGTAGGCAAGGTCTACCTGGCGCTCGTCACCGGACACCCGAGTCCCCATGAAGCGGACGTAGAAGCCCCAATCGGCCGGCACCCGCGCGACCGCCAGCGAATGGCAATAGTCTCCACGGGACGACCCTCCATCACGCGATACAAAGCCGTGACCTCATACCGTAGATCAACGTTGGTTGAGGCGCGTCCCCGAACCGGTCGCACTCATCAGATCCGCGTTCACCTGGCTTCGGTCGGACACCCCGTGGTCGGCGACTCGACCTACGGCCGAGCCGTCGAGGGACTTTCGCGCCAGTTTCTTCATGCCCACCGGTTGGCCTTCACGCACCCCGGCAGCGGGAAGCCGATGAGTTTCACGGCGGCGTTGCCCAACGACTTGGAAACGTATCTCGATGGACTGATGCCTGCTTAACGGTGAATGGCGCCCTACAGGCTCAGGGCAACCGGGAAGAGCTGAGTACGCCCAAGGAATAAGGGACCTGACGGGGTGGAGAGAGGTGTGAAGCCGTTAGTCGGCGCTTCTCTTCGTCCATTCGCCTCTGGCTGCCGCAAGGCCGAATATCCCGGTCGCGACGAGCGCCATTATAGGCCCTGTGGGCATATTTGCGTGGAATGACAGGTACATCCCGACGATTGCGGAGAGGACGCCGATGATCGCGCCGATGACCATGACCCCGACGAATCGCCTCGCGAGGAGGAACCCGGTTGCCGCCGGTGTGATGAGCATGGCCATGACGAGGACGATTCCGGCTGCCTGGATGCTGATGACGATGACCAGCGCGAGCAGGGCGAGCAGGATGTATTCGATGAAGCGAACCTTAATTCCGACAACCTCTGCGCCCACCGGGTCGAAGGTGGTGTACACGAGGTGGCGGTGGAAGACGTACAGCCCGGCAATCACCAGCACTGCCAGCCCCAGGGACAGGTAGACCTCGCCCGTACTTACGCCCAGTATCTCCCCTATGAGAAGGTCCTCGATATTCGGCGCCTGGGTGTCGCGAAGTTCAAGGAATGTGTTGATATAGAAGGGGCTGGAGAGCATCACGAGGCCGAGAGCGAACATTCCCGCGAAGACGATGCCGATGGATGTATCTTCGCTGCTGCCTGTGCGCCGGCTGATGAAGCCCATGAGCAGGGCGATTGCGACGCCGGTAGGCACGGCGGCGATGAGCGCGGTGCCGGTCGCGAGCAGACCGATGCCCATGCCCGGTAGGACGGAGTGGGCGAGGGCGTCCCCCATGAACGCGCGACCGCGGGCGACCACGTATGCTCCGATGACGGGACACATGACCCCGACGAGTATCGACACGATCAAGGCCCGCTGCATGAAGTCGTACCGCAGCGGCTCGAAGAAAAGCTCAGCGATATCGGGCATCAGTGCTCGTGTCCATCGTGCTCGTCGTTGTCGTGCGGATCGACGTGGTGGTGGGCGAACTCCAAGCCGTGCGAGCCGTAGAGCTCCTCCAGCACCTCGGGAGTGAACGCCTCCTCCGGCGGGCCGTACGCGCACATGTGGTGGTTGATGCAGAGTATGCGATCGAATCGCTCGGCGATGTTCGTCAGATCGTGTGTGGAGATGATTACGATTTTCCCCTCAACGACCGTGAGCGATTGCAGGACCAACACGATGTCCTCTTGGGCTGCTACGTCGACGCCGCTAAACGCTTCGTCCATGAGGAGTATGCTGGCCTCCTGGGCAAGCGCGCGGGCTATGAAGACCCTCTGCCGCTGGCCTCCCGACAACCGGGTTACCAGGGTCGTGCGCTCGTCCCAGAGGTTGACCCGCTCCAGACACTCTCTGACGATCTCCTTGTCCTGTCTGCTGGGGCGTCGGAACCATCCGATGTTGTTTCCCCGTCCCATCATCACCACGTCGTGAATGGTGGCCGGGAACCGCCAGTTGATGCTGTCGCGCTGGGGCACGTAGGCCAGGGCCCCCTTTCTTTCAATGCCCCGCACGGTCAGCGAGCCGTGCGCTATCGGCAAAAGGCCCGCGATGGCCTCGAACAGGGTGCTCTTGCCCGCGCCGTTCGGCCCCAGTATGCCCATCAAAGTTCCCGGGCCGACATCGAATGTGATCCCCGTCAGCGCAACGTGTCCGCCACGCTCAACGCTCATATCCTCAACGGTAATGCTGGGTTCGGAAGTGGTCATAACAATTCCCAATCCACTAAGCGTCCGGGTGCAGAGACTATCCGCACCCGGCGCGCCCAGATGCTACCACATTAGTTATGTTGGTGATACAGCGTCTACTTTAGACCCTCGACTATCCTTTCGACGTTCGTGCGAACCATCTCAAGGTATGTAGCGGCTCCGCTTCCCTCGGGACCGAGTGACCCGGAGTAGAGTCTTACCAGCTCCGCGCCCGATTCCTTCGCCACCGCGCTTGCCAGACGCTCGCTGACCGTCGTCTCGCCGAACACCACCGGTACACCTTCCTCCTTGACTTCTTCGACCAGGTCCGCCAGGTCGCCGGCCGACGGCTCAACGTCCGTGGTGATCGAGAGGACGACACCGATGACCTCGAACCCGTACAGGTTGGCAAAGTACCCAAAACTGTCGTGGGAAGTAACGAGGAGCCTGTTTTCCTCCGGTACTGCACTCACCTGCTGCTCAGTCCAAGCGTGCAGCTCGTCCAGCTTCGCATTGTAGGCTTCGGCATTTGCCCGGAACGTGTCGCCGCGGTCCGGATCGAGCACCGAGAGACGGGCGGCTATGTCGTTGACTACGAGCTTCACGCGAACGGGGTCGAACCAGTAGTGGGGGTCTTCCAGACCGTGGCCGTGATCATCGTGCTCGTCTTCACCCTCTTCGGTAAGGCCTTCAATGGCTTCGATAGCGTCTTCGGCTTTCATCTGTCCCGCTTCGACCTTCCCGATGATTTCCTTGACCATTGCGGGCAATTCTTCCTCGCCCTCATGGCCTTCTTCCTCTTCCTCCTCACCCTCGTGGTCTTCGTCCTTCTCCTCATCCTCGTCTTCTTCACCCTCGTGGTGCTCTTCCCCTTCAGCTGCTTCCAGGACTTCCTTTATTTCTTCGAGGCCCTCCATCGCGTCGATCTCGCCCTCTTCCACCTCATGGACCACGTGGCTTATATCTTCCAGCAGCTCAACCTCGTCGGCGTGACCTTCCTGGAACTCTATTGGATCGACGATTTCGCCGGTCTCTACTATGGACTCAGGATCCGCAGCGGCGTTCTCCAGGAGGTCGTGGAGCCAGCCTCCTTCCATGCCCAGCCCTACGCTCAGCACGATGTCGGCATCGGCAATTCTGGCCACATCTCTGGCCCCGGGCTGGAACGTGTGTGGGTCGCTGCCTATGGGCAGGAGACTGAACGCGTCCACGTGTTCGCCGCCAACGTTCTGCACCCAGTCGGCAACGATGTTGGATGTCGTGACGACTTCGATTGGAGGCGTGTCAGCCGGCGCGGCGGGGGGAGCTGCGGGAGGGGCGGCCGGCGGCGCCGGACTTGTCTGGGATTGTGTGGTCGGCGCCGGTTCGGGATCGGAATCGCTCGAACACGCCGCTATCGACAGCATGAGGGCGATTCCTACAACAAACATTCCCATGAAAGAGATCGATGGCACGTAATCATTGGTATTCAGTCTCAATTGCATTCTTTTCTCCATATTGGATTTTGCAGGGGTGGCAATTTCAAGGGAGGTGTTTGAGATGTCCGAGCCCGCGACCGAGAGGTCGAAGGTCCCGCACAACTTAACATACGATGAGATTATATATCAAGTGCTGCTAAATCTTAATGTACATGGACGATTGAGACATTTGGAGGATTCTACGCGTTCACGCCGGACTGGCAGCGGTCGCAGGTGACGTAGAACTCCATCCGGTGGCCGACGATCTCGCCGGGAATATCGCCGCCAACGGCTCGAAGAAGGCGTTCGACGGTCGCAGCTCGAAACTCTCCAACATTCCCACACTTTATGCAGACTGTGTGATGGTGATGCTCTATCCGCGAGAGGCTGTACTTTGGAGCGCCGTCCATCATGGCCAGCTTGCAGATAACGCCGGCCTTCAGCAGAAGTTTGATCGTTCGGTAAACCGTCGCTCGGCCGACGGTGGGGAGTTCTTCGCTGATCTCCTCTGCCGTGAAACCCTCTTCCTTGCGCTCGAGAAGATCAATAATGGCTCTTCGCGGAGCCGTCGTGCGGTATCCTTGATCTTCAAGGACCGCCATGAGATTGGGACGTGAGTTAAGGGAGACGTTCATAAACTTGCGGGCGGCTACCTTCCCAGAATGTTCATAAGTTATTCATGTATATCGGTTGCTCTAGACCTACGGTAACAAACCCCCTATGGCGTGTCAATGGTGCCAATAGTGGTTTGATGGTCACTTCGAAAGAACGTCTCTCATAATGACGTGGTGGAGCGTTGGCCAATGTCGGGATTGGTATTTGGAGCATGCTGCGCACCCCCTACATCCCCTTCTGCAGCAATCGTCGCATGTCGGGTCTAAACGCCTGTTTCAAGCGCAGGACGGGCTTGGTGGAGCTCGTAGTATCCCCGATGCTAGAGGCCGACGAAGCCGCCCCACTCCCAGGGATGCAGACCCTGGTTGCCGCAGAGAGGACAGCCGACGCTGCCGCTCCTAATCATGTAAGCGACCATGAAGACGGCGGCCCCTACTGCAAGCTTGCTCGCTGTGAACCTTGTCAGAAGCAAATATATTTTCTTCACAACACTCTCCTGGCTAGGACTTCACTTATACTCATGCTATGGTGTGACGCCCTGCCGTGTCAAGGGCGTCGCCTGCGTGAAGCCCACAATCCTTCCCTTTTCGGGTAGAGTGCCGGACAATGTCCAACGATGACGCTCAAGGCCATATTCTCGAGGTTTCTTTCGCCGCTCGTCCTGGTCGCCGCCCTTGGCGACCTGGCGGTCTTTGCGATCTTCGTCGTTGCCGGAAGGGCGGAGCACGGCATCATCCAGGACGCTGCGTTCTGGCGAACGGCGTTGCCTTTCGCCGCCGTCTGGTTCTTGCTGTCACCATGGCTTGGGACATTCCGCGAGTCGACTCTCACGAGTGTGAGGATGTCCGCCTGGAGAGTTCCGCTCATCTGGCTCCTGTGCGGTATCATAGCCGTGGTGCTGCGCGTGTGGCTTACCGACCGCACCTTCCAGCTGACATTTGCGTTAGTCGCCATCGGCGTTCAGGTCGTCCTGCTTCTCGGGTGGCGTGTCGTCCTCGCTCTGGTGAGCCGAAGGACTTTCGGAACACCATAGCTATTTTCTTCCGGAGGAACGGTCCATGCCCGAAGTTCGAACCCGCTTCGCTCCCAGTCCCACCGGCGACCCGCACGTGGGGAATATCCGCACCGCTCTGTTCACGTGGCTCTTCGCGCGCAGGCACTGCGGCAAGTTCATCCTGCGGATCGAGGACACCGACCAGGCCCGCGAGGTGGAGGGGTCGGTTGAGGCAATCATGGAGGGCCTCAGGTGGCTGGGTCTCGACTGGGACGAAGGCCCCGATGTCGGTGGTGAGTTCGGTCCCTACTTTCAGTCGGAGCGGCTCGACCACTACCAATCGGCGGCCGATCGGCTCATCGAGTCGGGACACGCCTACCGCTTCGAGGACGAGCGCGGTTCAGCAGTGAAATTCGCCATGCCTGCCGAGGGGACGACAGTCGTCTCGGACGTGATCCGCGGTCAGATCGAGTTCGACAACTCACTAATCGAAGACTTTGTAATCCTGAAGTCTGATGGATTCCCGACCTATCACCTGGCGAGCGTCGTGGACGATCGGCTCATGCGAATCTCTCACGTCATCCGTGGGGAGGGATGGCTCTCCAGCGCGCCCCGTCACGTCCTGCTGTACGATGCTTTTGGTTGGCAAGCCCCCGAATTCGTTCACGTGCCGGATATCCTCGCGAGCGGCGGCGGCAAGCTCAGCAAGCGACACGGGGCCGCATCGGTGAACGAGTACCGGCAGATGGGGTACCTGCCCCACGCGCTGGTCAACTTCCTCGCGCTGCTCGGCTGGTCGTACGACGACAAGACCGAGCTATTCACCAGTAAGGAATTGATCGAATCTTTCTCGCTGGAGCGCGTCTCCAAGTCGGGGGCGGTCTTCAACCTCGAAAAACTCGACTGGATGAACGGCCACTACATCCGTGAGTCAGGCGACGTGGAACTCGCGGACGCCCTCCTGGACTACTGGCGCAGATATCCGCCCGCCGAGCTTCCACCGGATCCGGATAGAGACATGCTGATTCAGATCGTGCCTCTCATTAAGGAAAGGCTGAAAACGCTGGCCGACGCGGCAGAGCGAATACCTTTCTTCTTTAGTGAGGAGTTCGACTATGAGCCCGGAGAACTCATCCAGCGCAAGATGGACGCGGACGGTACCCTCCGGGCACTGGAGGCGGCCTCGGATGCCATCGTGTCAGTCGAACCTTTTGACGCCGCGACGCTTGAAGCAAGATTGAGAGCGCTCGCCGACGATCTCGAAATCAAGGTGGGCCAACTCCTGGGAACGCTGCGAGTTGCTACGAGCGGCCTGAAAGTCTCGCCGCCTCTATTCGAGTCGCTGGAGATCCTGGGCAAGGAGCGGGTGATCCGTGATATCAAAAGGGCCATCGAGAAACTGAAGGGTGCAGGTTAGGCTGTGTTGACATTCTTGGAATTCTCCTTGTTATCCCAACTCAAATCGTCATTCCCGCGAAAGCGGGGATCTATTCCCTGTAGGGAGTATATGTGTGCCCGACTCTGGATTCCCGCTTTCGCGGGAATGACGGGAAAAGTCAACACAACCTAGCAAGGAAACCCGTTCACGCTGAGCCTGTCGAAGGATGAGCGAACGAGACCGACGGACAGCCCATCTCAGCGTGTGGCGCGTCGTTTGGCCGCGTGTCGGCGATATTACCTTGACACATCGGCGGTTCTGGGCGATTCTATCCATAGTGAGGAGACTCTTGAGTAACCCCGGCATCTGTCATTCCGAATGAAGCGGAGCGGAATGAGGAATCTGAGAGCTTGTCCTCCATGCGGAGGTCCCTAGCCGGAGTGGCCCGAATAGGGAACGCGGGACATCCTAGATTCCTCGCTGCGCTCGGAATGACAGACTGTTACGCGGGTTATTCCAAGCACTCCAGTAGCGGATATATCGAAATCGAAAGGGGAGACCGTCCTAATGTCCTTAAGCGACCAGCTAACCGACGACCTCAAGCAGGCGATGCGTTCGCGTGACACGCTCAGGCGGGACGTGCTTCGCTTTCTTCGCTCCGCCGTCCGCAACTTGGAAATCGAGAAACAGGAGCCGGCAGACGACGAGGCCATAACCGGCCTGCTCTGGCGTCAGGCGCGTCAACGCCGCGACAGCATCGAGGCATATTCCAAGGGTGGGCGTGACGACCTCGTTAAGAAGGAAGAGGACGAGCTCGCCATCATCATGGAGTACCTGCCGGCCGAATTGACCGACGAGGAGATCTCGGAGATCGCGGCAAAAGCCGTCGACGAGGTCGGCGCGACCACCCCCCGCGAAATGGGCAAGGTCATGGGACGCATCATTCCCCAGGTCGAAGGAAGGGCCGACCTCAAGAAGGTCAGCCAGACGGTGGCGGCGCTGCTCAGGGAACGCTCGTGACCGATCATCGAGATCGCCCTCGCCATCTGAGAAGGTTGGCAGCATAGTCGTGAAGAACGTGAACGACATGAGGTTCGGTGTTGTGGTCTTTCCCGGCACGTGGAGCGACACCGACACCCACCACGTGCTTTCCGAAGTATTTCATCAACAGGTCGAGTACGTCTGGCACAAGGAGACCGACCTGTCGCGCTACGACTGCGTCATCCTGCCGGGCGGTTTCTCCTACGGCGACTACCTCCGATGCGGCGCGATCGCACGCTTCTCGCCCGTTATGAGAGCCGTCACCGACTTCGCGGAAGGAGGCGGACTCGTAGCGGGCATCTGCAACGGGTTCCAGATTCTCTGCGAAGCGGGACTGCTTCCGGGCGCTCTCATGCGGAACGACGTTCTTCAATTCCGCTGCATGTGGGTCAACCTCCGCTCGGAGACATCCGCCACGCCTTTCAGCGGGAACTATCCGGTCGGACAGGTGCTGCAGGTGCCCATATCCCACGGCGAGGGGAGATACTTCGCCGATCCCGACACCCTCCATGAACTGGAGGAAGAGGGCAGGGTGGTCTTCCGTTACTCGACCCCCGATGGACAGGTGACGTCCGATGCCAACCCGAACGGCTCGGTCAACAACATCGCGGGCATCGTCAATGCCAAGGGCAACGTTCTCGGCATGATGCCTCATCCTGAGCGATGCTGCGAAGAGCTAGTCGGCGGCACGGACGGCGCGCTCATCTTCAACTCGATCATCGACCATCTGGCCTCGTGAGCCTATTCTCCTCGTTGCCGATCAGAGCATTCCTTAGTCAGTACGAACGGTTGCATTCGTGCTAGGCATCCTGTTTGCTCTGTGCGCCGCGGTGGGATTCGGGGCCACGGCCTTCTTTGCCAGGCTCAGCGTCCAGCACATGAGACCGACGAGCGGCGTTATCGTCTCACTCGTCGTTGGCGTGATCTGCACGGCGGGACTCGTGGTGGCGATGGACGGCGCCGAGGCCCTCTCGCTTGATTGGGTCCAGTTGACACTCCTATTCCTTGCCGGACTTGCCAGCTTTGTCGGTGGTCGCCTGCTCAACTTCGTCGCCGTTTCCAAGATCGGCGTCGCCCGGTCGAGTCCGGTTGTGGGAGCGTCCCCGCTCTTTGCCGTTGCCCTCGCCATCCTCCTGTTGGGCGAAACACCGAATCTGACGGTCGCCGTGGGTACGATCTCCATCATCACCGGCGTCGTGGTCGTGCTGAGCAAATGACAAACCAGATTGAGAACGGAGATGGCCGGAGGACCATTCAGGGCTATTTGGCCTCGGTTGGGTCTGCGGCGGGTTACGGATTTGGGACCTACTTCGCCTACTTGGTGATCCGCGACGGTGTGCCGCCCATGACGGCCACCTTCTTCTCACTCGTATTCGGCCTGCTGCTCATGGCGGTCCTCTTCCCCCGTCCTGCGTTGGTCGACCTGAAGCTGGCCTCCCTTCGCGGGTGGGTGGTAGTATCAATGTCCGGGCTGGCCTCGGCATTTGGCGTCACGTCGTTCTACCTTTCCCTCGATCGGGTTTCGGTCGTGATCGCCTCCCCGGTGGCAGGAGCCAATCCACTCGTGGCAATACTCATGACGCACATCTTCCTGCAACGTTTGGAAAGGGTCTCCTTCAGGACCGTCATCGGCGCGATTCTGGTCGTTGCCGGTGTCGCCCTCGTCACAATCGGAACGGCCTAGTACTCAGTCAACTTGAATATAACGAACTGAACAGATGCCGATTTATCCCCTCTCCCGTCGTGGGAGAGGGCTAGGGTGAGGGTGATTCTTAATATCAAAACTATGTTGACTAGGTACTAACTCGGACCAACCGGAGCAGAGAAGAATGGCCCCTAGCAAAGAAACCCTGGAAGCCCTAGCAATCTCCGACGGTGAATACGAGGCCATAGTCGAGAGACTGGGCCGAGAGCCGAACGAACTGGAGCTTGGTCTCTTCGGATCGCTCTGGAGCGAGCACTGCGCCTACAAGCACTCGAAGCCTCTCCTCCGAATGCTCCCCAACACCAGCCCACGTATGCTGGTCGCTCCCGGACAGGAGAATGCGGGAGCGGTGGACATCGGCAACGGGCTCGCAGTCGTGATGAAGATCGAGTCGCACAACCACCCCTCGGCTATCGAGCCGTACGAGGGTGCGGCAACAGGCGTCGGCGGCATTGTCAGGGACATCTTCGCCATGGGCGCTCGACCCATCGCCCTGATGAACTCCCTCCGGTTCGGACGTCCCGACACCGCAAGGAACCGCTATCTGTTTGGAGGAGTCGTCGCGGGCATATCAGAGTACGGCAACTGCATCGGTATTCCCAACGTCGGCGGCGAGGTCGTCTTCTCCGACTCGTACGCCGAAAACCCTCTGGTCAACGCCATGTGCGTGGGCGTCGTACAGTCGGACGGCATGATGAGCGCGACGACGGCCCGCCCGGGCAATCTGCTCATGCTGGTTGGTGCGGACACGGGACGAGACGGTATTCACGGCGCGTCCGGTCTGGCATCGCGGAGCTTCGAGGAGGAACGCGAGCTCCGCCCCGCCGTTCAGGTAGGCAACCCGTTCCTGGAGAAAGTCCTGATCGAGGCCTGTCTGGAGCTGGTAGAGTCGGGCTATCTCGTCGGTCTGCAGGACCTTGGCGCGGCGGGACTCTCGACCGCCTCAATCGAGACGGCAGGCAAGGGCGAGACGGGCATCAGCATCGACGTGTCGCAGGTGGCGCGGCGGGAATCGGGCATGACGCCCTACGAAGTCATGCTCTCGGAGAGCCAGGAGCGTATGCTCGTCATCGTGGCTCCGGAGCACGAAGGCGAGGTCACCAGGATACTGGACAAGTGGGACCTTCACGTAACTGTCGTCGGCGAATCGACCGAAGACGGGGACGTGAGCATCATCGACAATGGGCAGGAGCACGGACGGCTGCCCGTAGATTTGCTTATCGACGCGCCGACGTACAGGCTCTCCGGCAAGAAACCGCAGTGGCTCACGGACGCACAGGAATTCGACCTCAACCAAGTCCCCCTGCCGGAAGAATCGCCCGCCGACATTCTCCTGCGCCTCCTTGCATCACCGAATATCGCATCCAAACTCTCGGTGTACCGCCAATACGACCACCAGGTGCAGACCAACACGGTAGTAGCCCCCGGCGGAGACGCCGCGCTGCTGCGCGTCAAGGGCACGAAGAAGGGCATCGCGCTCGCGACCGACGGCAACGGGCGCAAGTGCTACCTCGACCCGCACATGGGCGGGATCATCGCCGTCGCGGAGGTGTGCCGCAACGTCTCCACCGTCGGCGCAACGCCCATCGCGCTGACCGACTGTCTCAACTTCGGCAACCCGGAGAAGCCGGAGGTCTACTACCAGCTCGAAGAGTGCGTGAAGGGAATGTCCGCCGCAAGTGAGGCGTTCGAAGCGCCCGTCATCAGCGGCAACGTCAGCCTCTACAACGAGTCGCGCGGTCGCGACATCTACCCGACACCCATAATAGGAGCCCTCGGCCTGCTCGACGACGTGAACGCCCACGCGACCATGGCCTTCAAGAACGAGGGCGATGTCGTCGTCCTGCTCGGCGCCAACGAGGTGCGGGGTGACGCCGAATCCCTTGTCGGAAGCGAGTACCTCGAACTCGTCCATGACAAGGTCGTTGGCCGTCCAACCATCGACCTCGACCTCGAAGCCGCCGTCCAGCGAGTCTGCCGAAAGGCCGTTGCCGAGGGTATAGTCCACTCCGCCCACGACTGCTCCGACGGGGGCCTGGCCGTCGCCCTCGCCGAGAGTTGCATAGCCGGGAACATCGGATTCGCAAGCTCGTTCGAGATGTCCGGCCGATGGGACGCCGCTCTCTTCGGCGAGACCGAATCGCGCATCGTCGTGTCGCTGACGGACGATAGACTCGCGCAACTCGAAAAGATTTGCTTCGACGAGGGCGTGCCCTTTGTCCTGTTAGGGAGTGTTGGAGGGAACCGGCTAGGATTGGGGGGTAGAGTCGATCTTGATCTCGACGATGTTGAGGACGAATGGAGCGGCGGGTTGGAGCGGGCGATGGGTGGGGGAGATGGGGCGCTGGGAACGCGGTTGTAGGGTGTTTGTGATATTTGGCAGTATGCAATGCCCATACAGGGCGATGCATTCACTTAAGTGTAGCTAACCATGAATCTAAATGTTAGCGTGAATGAAAGACTAGAGTACTCTACGAGGGATTTACAAATGAATTCCAAATGCCCCTTAATAACTTCACCAAATGATCCCCTCGTAAGCATCACTTGGCAAAGGACGCACTGGGGAATGTAACACTATTGTCTTCTCCATCGGCAATTGATCATCTTTTTCATGATTACAAGAACAACACAATGGCTGAAGGTTGAACCTATCTGCCGTACCGCCCTCAGATTTGGGCACGATATGGTCCATAGTTACTTCCTTCTTCAGTAGATTCCTACCACATCCAAAACAAGTCGTTCCATATGCTTCCAATACAGCTTTCCTTACTCCCTTACTAACAGCTTTACTCGTATTGGGATGATGATGACCGATATACACGCTGAATGGTATTTCCATGCAGTAGCAGGCGCTATCCTCATCGTCCCAATAAGGTAGCGGTCGTTTGCATTCGTAGCAAAAAGGACCTTGAATTGTCGGGTCAATTCCTGCTTTGATTTCTTTCTCCATGTCAGATATAACGTCAGGGTGAAATCCAAGTAACATGAGATCAATGCCCCAATTGTCGGCGCTTATATCAGGGACATCTTTGAAAATCCAAGGCATACCGTCCTTACAGTCGATGCATATCGGTTGCATGACTTCAATCGTCAGGTTAACCTTATGTCCACCGAACTGTTGTCGATACTCAGCGACTACATTCAGACCTTCTTTGAGATGATATTTAAGGGTTAAGTCAGAGAAAATTCTTTCAAGTTCTTGCACACTCATTTTACTCAAAGTGAACGATCTCCTTCAGTTTGTGACAGTGTCGAAGAACTCTACCATTGAACGCCAAGAGCCGTCAAGAAAAGCTTCTGCCTTTGTAGGCCTACTCTGTAAGTCGAATATCTCAAAGAAAAGAGACTGGGTAGCTGGCACACAGATAAGACAGGCTGGCATATATTGCCTGCACACCCTCAACTGCCTGCCCTGAACGGATCAGGTGTCACTGTAGGCGTAGGTACAGGAGTGGGTGGTACATACTCAATGTGCCATGGAGACGAGGGGGAAAGATCATACCACAGATAAAGCGTATATGATTGTCCTTCAATTACTATTGTTTCCGTGGTGCGCATCTTCAAGGTCGTAACATCGCGTGAGTCTATTTCCCAACAGATATTACCTTCAATCAGTCCGCCTGATAGGAGTTCTGTTGTAGGTAACTCATCAGGAATGGTCAGCAAATGGTCCCCGCAACCAGCCTCATAGATTACTTTTGTTGCGTCACCTACCGCTTCCAAATCCCACCCATACAGTGAATCTGAGCCAGCGCCGATGTATTTCGCATGGACGGTAGCCATGAAATACTGCATCCCCTGTTCTGGAGGATCGGGCATGGGCCATCCTTCTGGATTTGAAGTTCGTGTTACCGACAAGATCAATTCTGTCGCATTTGGTACTGCACTGACGACCCTAATGTCCCAGCCATTTCTCCACTCGGACGGTGGTAACCAGAGGTCTCGTCGATATTCAACTCCGGTCGGTATAGGGGCTTCAAGACTCCCAAAACGTGGATATTCGGGAATGACAGCGCGGATAATCTGGATAGTCTGAGGCTCTCCTCCGCTCTGACGTTGTACCAGCCATGTAGCAGCGCTCCCCGCAGGACCTTCAGGCAGACTATTGAGCAGTTCTTGTTCGGAGTCGAATCCGCCCAAGCTACGGCCTTCGATTTCAAACAGAACATCACCAGGCTTGATTCCTGCGAGATCAAAGGGGCCACCTTTCACAACGCCAAGAATCTCTGCGCCATTTTGGTGCAGTTGATACCAGAAGCCAAATTTACCGGGAGGAATCGGTGTTGGCGTTGGCGAGTTGGTAGGTGTTGGTGTAGGAGTGTGAGTTGCCGTAGGAATCGGTGTAAACGTTGCTGTGGGCATCGGTGTGGGTGATGCCATTGGCGTGACTGCAGGTTCCGGGGTAGCCGTGGGAGTAGGAGAGGGAGAGAAGGTCGGCGTGGCTGTCGGAGTAGGTTCGGGCGATGGTGTGTTTGTTGGCGACGGGGTTTCGGTAGCCGTAGGTTCAAGCGTTGGGGTATTCGTTGGTAAGGGTGTGTTTGTCGGTAGGGGCGTGTACGTCGGAAATGGAGTATACGTTGGCAAAGGTGCGCTAGTGGGCAATGGAGTATATGTTGGTAGAGGCGTGTACGTCGGTGGTGGGGTAGGGGAATTTGTAGAGACCACGACCTCTTTGGTAATGGGTGCTGCCGTCGGATCAGGTTCCGGCTCACCGCACGCGGTAAACACTATCAACACTACAACGAATGAGAAAAGGACACGGGCCATGAAGGTTGCCCCCTTGCGGCTGGAATACTCACTGTCACGTAGAGCACCCTATCTACACACATTGTGTGAAGCACGAGCCACTCGGGGGCATGGAACGTCGTATTCCATGCCACACGACAAACAGATCCTGTCCGGCAGTGACTCGTGCATAGCTCTACGTGACGCCATCAAGAGTACCAGCAGGGCTGTATGTCGTCAATAATCGGTGGTCGTCTCAAGGTGATCCTTATCTCCGCTCCTAATTCCAGTCCCTCTGCCCAATTTGACACTCCCGTAGCTGGGGTGCTACGCTGAGTCGAGTGTTAGCAGCCGCCGGAAAGGGCTGCTAACTTTCCGTGAGAGATGGAGGTGTTCATGCCCAGGTACGATTACCGCTGCACAGGTTGCGGGCATGAGTTCGAACTCAGGCAGAGCTTCTCCGACGAGCCGGTCGCGGCATGTCCACTGTGCGGCGTCGAGTCTCGTCGCGTCATCCACTCCGTCCCTGTCGTCTTCAAGGGCAGTGGGTTCTACGTGAACGACTACGGCAAGGGCGGCGGCTCCAACGGCCGCTCGAAGCCTGATTCCGATGAGTCGTCCGACTCCGATTCCAAGTCCGAATCGAAGTCGAAGGAAGCGAAGGACTCGAAGAAGTCCGAGTCCTCCAAGGACAAGGAACCGGCCTCCACCACCTAGACTAGGGGCACCATCCCATTGAAGGCGTTGGTCCAAAGAGTCTCCGAAGCGTCCGTGACCGTCGATGAGGAGACCGTTGGTAGTATCGGCCCCGGTTTCGTCGCCCTAATCGGCGTTTCCCGTGAAGACACCGAGCAGGACGCCGACTACATCGTTAACAAGGTCGTCAATCTCCGCGTGTTCGCCGACGAAGACGGCAAGTTCAACCTCTCCGCGATGGACGTGAACGCCGACCTTCTCCTCATCAGCCAGTTCACGCTGCACGCCGACACCCGCAAGGGCCGCCGTCCGAGCTTCGTCCAGGCTGCGGGACCCGACCTCGCCGAGTCACTGTTCGACCTGACCGTCGGCAAGTTTCGTGAGACCGGTCTTCGTGTCGAAACGGGCGTCTTCCAGGCGTACATGATGGTATCGCTCACCAACGACGGCCCCGTCACTATCATGATCGACTCAGCCGACAAGGAACGCCCGCGCCGGGGGTAGTGCTCTCACTTATCCCATGTCGAGCAGTTCGAGGCTGATGTCGAGTCCCATGACTGAGTGAGTCAGCGCCCCAACGGATATCCTGTCCACCTCGGTCGCTGCCACCTCACGGACGTTCTCCAGCGTGATGCCGCCCGAAGCCTCCGTGAGCGCGCGTCCGTCGACGACCCTGACCGCCTCCGCCATTTCGGACGGGGTCATGTTGTCCAGCATTACGATATCCGCCCCCGCCGCAACGGCCTCCTCGACCTGCTCCAGCGTCTCGACCTCCACCTCGATTTCCCAAGCGTCCGGCGTAGCATCCCGCATCTTTCGTACGACATCGCCAAGGGATAGCTCGTTCAGCCGTCCTGCCGCGATGTGGTTGTCCTTGATGAGCACCCCGTCCGAAAGGTCCCGCCGGTGGTTCGTGCCGCCGCCCACGGAAATGGCGTACTTTTGCAGGTCTCGCAGACCGGGAGCCGTCTTCCTCGTGTCGAGAATCACCGCCCTATAGTCGGCGATCTCCCGAACATACCGATTGGTCTCCGTTGCGATGCCGCTCAGGTGCTGGAGGAAGTTGAGTGCCACCCGCTCACCCTTCAGAATCGATGCCACGCTGCCTGAAAGCTCAGCAATAGCGCCGGTTCCATCAGATGGATCGGTCACACTCAACCGTGAGCCGTCAGTGAGGGAGGCCCTGAATTCGAGTGAAGGGTCTACGGCACGGAAGACGGACTCGGCAACCTCGACCCCGGCCAGTACGCCGTCGGCCTTGGCGATGATACGCGCTATGCCCTGCAGATCGGAAGGGACGAGCGTCCCGGTGGTGATGTCGTCAGCGGCACGGTCTTCGAGCAGGGCACCACGCACAATGCTATCGACCTCGGCTGGAGAGATGTCCATCGTGGCAGGCTATCGGGAGGCTACGTCGCGTGCAGAGTCAAACGACCTGTAGCATCCGGTCGAGCGCGACCTTCGCATCGCGCTTCGTGTCGTCGTCCACGATGATCTCGTTCACGACCACGCCCTCGTTCAGCCCGTCCAGTATCCAGCAGAGGTAGGCCGGGTGTATCCGGTACATGGTTGAGCAGGGACAGACCACCGAGTCGAGGCAGAAGACCTTTTTGTCCGGGTTCTCCTGCGCGATGCGGTTGACGAGGCTGATCTCCGTCCCCACAGCCCACGTCGTGCCGCTCGGCGCTTCCTCGATCGTCTTGATGATCGTCTCGGTCGAGCCGTTGGCGTCCGCCGCCTGGACGACCTCCATGTAGCACTCCGGGTGGACGATGACGTTCACGTCGGGGTACTGTCGCCGCGCCGCCTCGATCTGCTTCACGGAGAACCGTGTATGGACCGAGCAGTGACCCTGCCACAGGACGACCTTGGCCTTGTCGATGTCCTCTTCGGAGTTGCCGCCGAGTGGTTTGAATGGGTTCCAGACGATCATCTCGTCGACGCCGATGCCGAAGCGTACCGCCGTGTTCCTGCCGAGGTGCTGGTCGGGGAGGAACAGTATCTTGTCGCCCCTGCCCAGCGCCCACTCGAATGTCGCAGCGGCGTTCGACGAGGTGCAGACGATGCCGCCCTCTCGACCGCACAGCGCCTTGATTGCAGCGGTGGAGTTCATGTACGTGATGGGCACCGTCGTGCTGTTCGGGAGCGCGTCGCTCAGGTCGTCCCAGCAATCGAGCACGTCGTCTATGTGCGCCATGTCCGCCATGGAGCAACCCGCCGTCAGGTTGGGCAGGATGACCCGCTGGTGGTCCTGGCTCAGAATGACCGCTGTCTCGGCCATGAAGTGAACGCCGCAAAAGATTATGCTCTCGGCTTTCCCCTGGCTCGCAGCGAACTGCGAGAGCTTGAACGAATCGCCACGGAAGTCGGCGAACGTGATGATCTCGTTGCGCTGGTAGTGGTGCCCGAGGATGACCGCCCGCTCGCCGAGACGCGCGCGCGCCTCCCTGATGCGAGCGTCCAGCTCGTCCGGCTTGGCCTTGAGGTAGGAGATCGGTATCTTCTGCCACCGGACCCCCGCCTCGAACTCCTCTTCGAGCGACTTGGCCTGAAGCTGGTCGTCCGTCTGGCAAAAGGCGGACTGCTCGATCTCGGTTATCGGTATTGTCGGTGTCTTGGGAGATTCAGCGATTACCATGTTGGGCCTCCATTCACCTACGCGGCGAGGGCGATTCGCCCTCCGAGTGACCATGGCCCGGCGCGTTCGATGCGTACCGGCACCGTGTGGCCAACCGCGTCTTCACCTCCCTCTACGTAGACCAGTTTATCGCTTCTGCTGCGTCCTTGTATCTGACCGCGCTTGGTCCCCTCGACCAGGACCTCAATCGTCTCATCCATCAGCTTGGAGTTGATCTCAGCCTGGATGGACGCCTGGAGATCGTCGATTGCGGTCAGGCGACGCTTCTTCTCGTCCTGAGGCACGTCGTCCTCGTACTTCCGGGATGCAAACGTGTTGTCTCTCGTGGAATACATCGCGGAGTGGACCTTGTCGAACCGCACGTCGCGCACCAACTCATAGGTCCTGTTGAACTGCTCGTCCGTCTCGCCGCAGAATCCCACTATCAGGTCGGTCGACATCGACACGCTCGGTATCCGGTCGCGGATCCTGTCGACGAGCCTCCGATAGTCGTCGTTCGTGTACTCCCGTTTCATCCTGGAGAGTACCTCGTCGTCTCCCGCCTGGAAGGGTAGATTGATGTGCTCGCAGACCTTCGGCAGCTCGGCTACCGTGTCGATGATATGGTCGCTCATGTCGTTCGGATGCGACGTGAGGAAGCGTATGCGCTCGACTCCGTCGATGGGATGCACCGCCCTCAGGAGGTGGCCCAGGTCCACCTCGCCGTCGAGATCGTGCCCGTAGGAATCGACGTTCTGCCCCAGCAACGTGACCTCGCGAACGCCTCTCGCGGCAAGAAGCTCCACCTCTCGGACGATATCGGGAATCGTCCTGCTCACCTCACGACCCCTGCGGTACGGAATGATGCAGAACGTGCAGAATTTGTCGCACCCGTGGATGATCGGCACGTATGCAGTCACGTTCGGCCTCGCCGTGAGAGGGCCGATGCAGCCCTCCGGGTCGATGCCCATCCGGTCGCCGAGCAGGTCGATCAGCGGCGTAAACTGCTGCGGCCGCATGAACACGTCGACCTGCGGGAACCGCTGTTCCAGCGTGTCCGTCTTCGGCCCGACCATGCAGCCCATGAGCGCGACGACCTTGTCCTGGTCCTGCTGCTTCACCGGCTTGAGGTGGCCGAGCATCCCGACGACCTTGTCCTCGGCGCTCTGGCGGACGACGCAACTGTTCAGCACCACCACGTCGGCTTCCTTGGCAGAAGCGGCCTTGCCGAGCCCCATCTGCTCAAGCGCGCTTTCGAGACGTTCGGAATCGGCCACGTTCATCTGGCAGCCGATTGTCCATATGTAGTAGTCTTCCATGTCCGCGTCTGTTAGGGGCTTTACGAAATGGCGGAGGGAGTGGGATTCGAACCCACGAGAGGGATTTCTCCCCCTAAGCGCTTAGCAGGCGCCCGCACTAGGCCACTATGCGATCCCTCCGTCAGTGAACTTCCAATATAGCAGAGACTCGTTTTCGCGGCAATGAGAACGACGGTCGGGTTCCCGTTGCTTGTGGGACTCAGATACCTGACGCAACTCTAGCTTTCATCGTTGAATAATTGGGCTTGCTGTGGATCCCGCTGTCGCTGTCTGCGGCGAGTGGGTCTAATCCCCTTCGCTTTCCAGTAATCTAGGTATTCGTCAAAGTGAGGACGAGATGTATCGTGAATGGTCTGTGAGTATTCTTGGGGCGTGTACAACTTACAAGGGTTGCGAATGTCAGATATGACTGCTACGCCATCACCCTTAGTGAGAAACGGTTGCCACTCTGGGTAGTGGAATAGAAGTCTGCCCAATGCCTTCATGAGTGGCTGTTCTGGGCCGTTTCGAATCTGAATAACCTTACCGCCACGCAGAATCAACTCTGCCGCTACTCTCGCGCCGCTTTGCCCACGCAATAAGTCAAAGGTAAAGAATACCCGCCCCAAATCTCGAGAGTGGATGATGAGCCGAGAGTCGTCGGCCTCGTCTTCCATTCCTTCCTCAAACGCCGTTCTAACATCCCAGTCCAGCTTTCTAAGCAACTCAACCAGTGGTTGTGGGAATTGCGCATCGGCCAGGAACTTCACGCTGCAATGCTCTCGCTGTCCAAGAACTGCTCAAACCTGTTCGCTCTGACAATCTGTGCACGTGACAGATGCGGATAATACTCACCGATGCGTTCATAGGTCCGGCCGGTTTGGTGCAAGCTATAGATAGTTGCCGTCTGGATCGTGGTCTTACGAACCACAGGAAGGCCGTTTCTTATCCTTGGATCGACCTCGACATGCCGCGCAAATTCGCCAGGCACAAGCAACGCATCGGCCCGTTGCTTGAGTAGAGCAAACTCATGCCCGAGTAATACTTGGGCAGCCTTCTGACCATTCTTACTGGCCGACGTGACTCCCCAAGGGTTCTTATGAGCGACCCAAATCTCGTGTCCATCGGAGAAAATCCGGGCCTCCTCCCAGTTTGGGCCAGGAGGACCGAATACGTCCCTTAAGTGATCGACGGCGTCCACGACGGCTCGCATTGGGAAGTCCTGTGTTCTCAACAGCCTCACTAGGCGAAGGTACACTAGGCCCTCGAAGGAATACCCCTCGATTTCCTTGTCATCTTCATCGACCCATTTGGACGTTGGAACGACGATGCCTTTTTTGCTCCATTGGGATACGGTACCCAGCGGAACCCGCGCCAGCCTTGCAGCCTCCTTGCGAGAATAGAATCCCTGAGGCATGTACCATGAGGCTCCTTCCTGCTTCCCCAAAGGAAACTGGATAACAGTGCTGTGAATCATGACACACTAACCTCCACTGTGCCTGAATCAGGTATATTCAACCTTGAGCTAAGCAAGAAGGCAGGATGCGCCTTTGATAGTGTCAGATGTACAAAAGGCACCGCGATACTAGCATATTCCATCTACCTAATTCCCGAAAGCAACCGGTACTTAGACCCCCTAAACCCGAGCCCCCTCCTTCATCGCCACGTCCTCCGGACTCTCCACCCACACCTCGCCGCCTTTGAAATATTCCTTCTTCCATATCGGCACCATCTGTTTGAGCCGGTCGACGGAATACTGAGCGGCCTCGAAGGCGTAACCCCGGTGCTGCGACGAGACGGCCACGATGAGGCTGATGTCCGATATCTCCAGCCGTCCCAGTCGGTGCGAGATCGCCACTCCCGTCAGCGGCCACCTGTCCATCATCTCCTGCGCGACCTCGGCGAGCTTCTTCTCCGCCATCGGCTCGTACGCCTCGTATTCGAGGTACAGGACTTCGCGGTCGGCAGTCGAGTCCCGCGTCGTGCCGAGGAACGTGATCACCGCCCCGGCCGAGTCCGAGCGTACCCGGTCGGTGATAGTCTCCGGGTCTAGTGCGTCGTACGTGATCTCAATCATCGCTGCCTCCGCTGACCGGTGGAATCAGCGCGACTTCGTCGCCGTCCGTAAGCTCGAAGCTGTGGTCCTGGTACTCCTCGTTGACGGCGACCACCAGCGCCGACGCGCCTCCCACGATGCCGGGATACCGGTCGACGACCCAGCGGGCCACCGAACCGGCGGTCGCCCCCTCGGGCATCGTCAGTTCGAGCACGCTCTGCCCGACTCGCTCACGGTAGCTCGCAAACAGCCTCAGCGTAATGTTCAGGACAAGACTCCTCAGCGGCAACTGTGACCTGAATTATATCAAAGGGGCGTCAAACACAGCGTGGGCGCTGTAGATGTGGGAGTTGCAGGCGTGGCGGAGTCGCGGCAGCTGGGGTAGGGAAGGGTCGACTACGGCACGTTGCAGTTAGATGTCGGTCTACGTCGAAGGAGTACGATTCCTTCTGAATCGTTGGGCAAGCCTAGAATAGGTTGCGAGTCTGATGGCTTCACTATGCCCCTTCAAAGGGATTCTGCAGATCAACCCCTAGCTGCTCGAAGTCACTCACGTTTCGCGTGACCACCGTTAGCCGGTATACCGTGGCTATCGCCGCGATCATGGCGTCTTCCGTCATAGTGTCCGACCTTCTGTGCATGAGCCGTGCCCACTCCCGGAAGGCGGGCGCGTCCATGGGCAAGACGCCGTAGGAAGCCATGACCTTGTCCAGCCAGGCCTCTAATTCCTCCGCCTTCAGAGCGTCCTGTTCACGGGTAATTTCGATCCCTGCCTGTATTTCCCCAACCGTAACGGCGGACACGAAAAGCTGTTCCGCCGGCACATCGGCGATCCATTCCAAAACGGCGCCGTGTGGACGGGGACGACGTAGCTCCGAGACCACGTTGGTATCGAGGAGGTACATGAGCCTACTCCATGACCATGGGTGTTCGGCGGCGATACTGTCTCCGCGGCGGAGTGAGGTGCTCGGTTCGTGCCTCCGAGGCGAGGAGGAGGTCTTTCAGGTCAGGCCTCGTCATCCGTTCCAGCCTTCGCCACTGCTCGATGGGAAGGAGCACTGCGGTTTCCACCCCGCGCTTGGTGACGATCTGAGGTCCCTCGTCAAGGGCAGTATTGAGGAACTCACTGAACCTTGACTTCGCGTCTTGTACAGGCCATTTCTTGCTCATGGCTTATCTCCACGCGGCCACCAAACTGACTAGTTATCAGACTAGATGTTACAGCCGTCCATGTCAAGCACAATGGAGTTGAGGGTGCGCTTGAGCGATTTGGGCATTCATGAGGTATGCGACTAGGCAAAAGGTCTGTTTCCGACATTTTGGAGCAGCGCGCGTCTCACCCACCACACCCCCATTCCCCTATACTGAACAGAACCCCACCGCCAGGACACCCCATGCACTCGCAATGGCCCACAATCGAGTACCGCGACGAGACGATGCGCGAGGGGATGCAGATCGAGTCCGCCGACATCTCCGTCGACGACAAGGTGCGCCTGCTGAACGCACTCGGCGAGACCGGGCTACCCAGAATCGTCGTCGGCTCGTTTGTCAGCCCCCGATACACGCCTCAGATGGCCAGGATCGAGGAGGTACTGCAGCGTTTCACGCCGAACCCCGACGTCATCTACACCGCGCTCCTCGTGAACCAAAAGTCCTACGAACGCGCCCAGCGGTTCGTCCCGCCTCTTACCATCGAAGACGACCGGCCCTTCCTGAACGCCCACCTCTGCGATGTCTTCACCCGCCGCAACTTCAACCGTTCGCGGGAAGAGGAGTTCGCAAGCTGGCCTGTCATCGTCGACGACGCGCAGCAGAGGAACGTAGGCGAGGCCGAGATACGAGTCGCAGCTGCATGGGGATCCAACTTCGTCGGCGAGTTCTCGCTGGCTCAGCGCATGGACATCCTCGAACGCGCTCACAACACATGGGACGAGGCCGGAGTCCCCGTCACGAGCGTTGGCTTCCTCGATCCGATGGCGTGGTGCTTGCCCCATAACGTCGAGGAGCAGCTGCTCGCCGTCAAGGACCGATGGCCGCACATTCGCCGCTTCTACCTCCACCTGCATAACGCGCGAGGAATGGCTCTGACGTCCGCCTACGCCGCCATGCGGGCCCTCACCCCTGACGATACCCTCGTCCTCGACGGCACTATTGGCGGGATAGGCGGATGCCCATATTGCGGTACCGGGCGGGCCACCGGAATGATGGCGACTGAGGACCTCTTCCACATGCTGGAGGGCATGGGCATCGAGACGGGCGTCGACGTCGCCAAGCTCATCGACTGCGCGTGGCTCCTGGAAGAAATAATCGGCCGCCCGACCTTCGGCGCCGTCTCGAAGGCGGGGCCTCGTCCAATGTCAGCAGAGACGTGGTTCGACCCCAACATGCCCTTCGTGGAGACGCTTGACCAGGCCAGGCACTTCAAGCTGGGGCCCGATTCCTACGAGGGCGGCATCTACCCCTGGCGCGAACCGATCCGCAGTCCCCAGCGCCCCGACACGATGGGGTAGGGCGATACACAAGAAAAGTCCGTCCACCCTGAGCGGCGTCATGCCCCGCGCCGGGGCCGTGCAGGGGTGTCAGTAACTGCCGCGCAACCACGAGAAAGTACGTTCGGCCTGAGCCTGTCGAAGGCTGAATATGGCCGTGCATCGTCGCTGATATGAAGCAGTCACTTGAAAGCGGCGTCATGCCCCGCGCCGGGGCCGTACAAGTGGAAGCATCTGCCTCCCAGTCCGCCCTTTCTCCTCCCTCTGCGCTCTCTGTGTTCTCTGCGGTGAATCTTCATCCTGTCCTCAGCAGTCCGTAGATGGGTCGAAGCGAGCTTCATGGTTCGACAAGCTCACCACGAACGGAAAAGGCACTCACTAACCGTACCGAGCAGCCCCTACTTGATTTTCAAGAACGCCGGGTACACGAACGCGAACACCACCGTAAACACGGCAAGCATGATCCCGCTTGCGAACAGCGCGTTCGCGCTGCCGATTCGCTCGGCCAGCGCCCCCAACGGCAAGGCGCTCAACGGCATGGCGCCGAACGTCATCATCACGATGCTCATCATCCTGCCGCGCATCTCGGCGCTTGTATACGTCTGCACGAGAGTCATGATCAGCGACATGAACATCGAGCTCACAAGGCCCATAACGAGCAATAGCGGCATAACCACCGCGTAGGACCCCATCTTCGCGACTGTCGCGAGTAGGATCCCCCAAACGACGCAGCTTCCCAGTAGCAGCATCCCACGACGGTTGAATCGGGGAATGCTGGCAAGTGCCAGTGACCCAACCAGCGCGCCGACACCCATGACGGCATAGAGGCCGCCGAGGTTGTCCGACCGGACTTGCAGCGTCTCCCACGCCCACGCCGGCATGAGCGCGTACAGCGACATGCCGAACAGTATGGGAATGAACGACATGATGATCAGCCCGAATAGCGGTGAAGCGCTTCTGGCATACGCGAGCCCGGCGATGATGTCCCCGTACATGCTCTTGCCCGAGCGCTCTGTGCCTTCATTTCCTACCTTGATGGGAAGGATCGCCAGAAAGGCGGTCAGGTAGACGGCCGAAATCAGGAAGAAGACCCCCTCGGTGCCAACGAAGACAATCAGCACACCCGCGATGGCGGGTCCAACGATGCGCGTGACGTTCATGGCCGAGCTCATGAGCGACATGCCGTTCATCAGCTTGCTCTGCGGAATGATGTCCGACACCATCGCCTGGCGACTGGGCATGTTGAACGCCATCAGCGAGCCGTTGATCAGCCCGGAAACGATGACGTGCCACAGCTCGATCACTCCTGCGAAGTCCAATGTGCCGACGATGAGTGTCAGGACGGCGTTGCCCGCCTGCGTGTAGAGCATCATCCGCCTGCGGGAGAAGCGGTCGGCGAGCACTCCAGCGATGGGCGAGAAAACGGTCATCGGAAGTGCGAACGTCACGATTACCGATGCGAGCGCTAGCGGAGAGGCGTCGGCAAGCTCCAGCACCAGCCAACTCCTCGTGATCCACTGCATGTTCATGCCGAGGTACGAGGTTAGAGCGCCCAGCCACAGCCAGCGAAAGTCCGGGTAGGCATACGATTCGACTGCCGGGAACCGGTCGGCCACGCGCTGAATCAGGCCGCGCCGGACGGGAACGGGGGGCAGTTCTGCGACCGGCTGAGATTCAGGCTCCGTTCGGATGCTCATTAAGTCCCGAGGTGACTGGGGTACCGGACTAGACTACTCCCGCAACGGGATGCGGTCAATACATAGGTTTACAATGTTCTCGCATTCTTGAATTGTGAGACCCCATAACCTTGTAACAACGGCCCATCATCGCTACAATCCTCACAGTCGGGGTGTGGCGCAGTTGGTAGCGCGCGTCGTTCGGGACGACGAGGTCGCTGGTTCAAGTCCAGTCACCCCGACCACCCAACCGCCCACCCTCACTGATTACCCTTAAGCGCCAAAACATGCTTGGCGCACTGCATCTAAGGTGAATCCCCTCTCCCGTCGTGAGCTGACAAGGGTAGGCAAAACGGAATTGTAGCTATGATCCAGCCACCGGAACCCGGTCATTCCACCGCAACTCTGTCATTCCGAGCGGAGCGAGGAATCTAAAATCCATAACCGCAAGACCGGACAGCAAGTGACATGCTTCTATGGTGACCAAGAGCGAAGACAGCGTAAGAACTCCCTATGTCAGCTTTACGTTAGGACAGACACTCTAGATTCTTCGACTCCCCTGCGCTCCGCTCAGAATGACAGTGTGGGGATATTGTCTCATTCGTGGAAGCGGATTGATGGTCAAATGCCTACCCCTGTCAGAGGGCTGGGGTGAGGGTCATTCTCACGACAATGGCCGCCTTTGTTGGCAATGAACGAACGCTAGGGAACCTTATAAGAAAGTCCGGGAGACTCGACCGATGTGGAGCGTCGATCTGTACGTGGTCCGCGGCCACAGCATGACCCCGACCTTCTCTTGAATTGACCGTGACACAACCAACTCACCCGTCATTCCTGCGAAGGCAGGAATCCAGAAAGCCCGATCAGTCGAAATACGGCCTCATCACACCCAATTAGTATCAAAAGACTCCGGGAGACCCAACCGATGTGGCGTATCGACCTGTACGTGGTTCGCGGCCAAAGTATGACCCCGACCTTTTCGCCGGGCGACCGACTGCTCGTGAGTAGACTTCGAGGCCGCTCCTTCAGCTTTGCAAGGGGAGACGTGGTCGTCGTCCGTGACGGCTCCGGCGGCGACCGCGAGCATCTGAAGCGCCTGATCGGCTTTCCTCGCGAGAAAATCCGGCAGTCGGAAGGCGTCCTCCTGGTGAACGACCTACCCCTGGACGAGGACTACCTGGGCGGCCTCCCCGCCGTCATCGGACTGGACAACATCGCTTGGAACCTGGGTAACGACGAGTGGTTCCTTCTGGGCGACAACCGCGCCCACAGCACAGACAGCCGTCAGCTGGGCCCCGTGAAATTGGATGACATCGTTGGCACAGTCCTGTTCCGGTACTGGCCCCTGTACAAGCTCCGCCTCGTAAACCGTCCAGCCTACAGGTCCCATCCCGCCACGAAAGTCGTCGGACTTCGGCCGGAGGACTAGCGCCCCTCAGCCAGCCACTTCGCCACTTCCTTGGCGTGATAGCTGAGTATCATGTCCGCGCCCGCCCGCTTGATGCCCGTCAGTATCTCCATGACGATCCGCCGCTCGTCGATCCAGCCGTTGGCCGCCGCAGCCTTCACCATGGAGTATTCACCGCTGACGTTGTACGCGGCCAGTGGAGTGTCGAAACGCTCCTTCGCCCTCGCAATAACGTCCAGGTAGGCCAGCGCGGGCTTCACCATGACGATGTCCGCGCCCTCGAAGATATCCTGTTCGATCTCCCGCATCGCCTCGTTCACGTTCGCAGAGTCCATCTGGTATCCCCTGCGGTCTCCCATCTGCGGCGCGGACTCCGCAGCCGTCCTGAACGGGCCGTAGAAAGACGAGGCGTACTTCGCCGAGTACGCCATGATCGGCGTATTCTCGTGATCGTTGTCGTCCAGTGCGTCGCGAATGGCCCCGACCTGCCCGTCCATCATGGCCGAAGGCGCGACGATGTCCGCTCCGGCCTCGGCCTGCGAGACCGCCGTCTCGGCAAGCAGCTCCAGGGTCTGGTCGTTGTCCACCACACCGTCTTCCGTCAAGAGACCGCAGTGCCCGTGTGAAGTGTACTCGCACATGCAGACGTCCCCGATAACCGCCAGGTCGGGCGTCGTCAGTTTGATGACGCGGATCGCCTCCTGCACGATGCCGTTCGGCGAGTAACCCTGCGACCCGACTTCGTCCTTGTGCGCGGGGATGCCGAACACCAGCACGGCGGGGATCCCCAGTTCTACCACGGCTTCTGCCTCGGTCTTGAGGCTGCCGAGAGAGTGCTGGAAGATTCCCGGCATCGGCTCAATCTCACGAGGGGCACCGCCATCCTCCGTAACGAACACCGGATAGATGAAGTCGGAAACGGAGAGCCGCGTCTCTTGCACGAGTCGGCGCAGCGACTCCGTCGCCCTCAATCGCCTCATTCGATTGTCGGGGAAGCTGCTCATGACCCTGTCCCTTCCGGCATATGAGACCCCCTTACGCAACCGTCATACCGGCGAAGGCCGGTATCCAGAGGTGTGGGGTCGCGGGGTCGACAGTGTTGCAAGTAATTTCGTGTTTCACATCGTCCAGTGAGTTACGCAAAGGGCTCCATATAGTGTGCAACTATCGCGTTCACGAGTCCAGCCGCCGTCGATTCTTCCGCAGTGATGGCGACGTCCAGCCCCGCCCTGCGCGCCGTCTCTGCGGTAACCGGCCCGATGCAGGCGACTCTCGCGCCTCCCAGTCGGGTCGCGTCGCCGTCCATGAGACTCATCAGATTTGTGACCGTCGACGAACTGGTAAACGTCACGACGTCTACGCCTGATTCAAGCGCTTCGGCAAGACGGCCACCTGCACCCGACGGCATGACGGTCCTGTACGTCGCGACCTCCCGGACAACCGCGCCCAACCCTTCGAGTCCCCGCCTCAGGCGTTCGGGGCGAACCTCTGCTCCGGGCAGCAGGACCTTCTGTCCCTTGACTCCCCGGTCGCTCAGATCGTCGATTAGCGACTGCGATACCGACTCGCGAGAGACGAGGTCGGCAACTATCCCGCGCTCGCGCAGTGAAGCCGCCGTCGCCGTCCCAATCGCCGCCACCCGCGAACCGTGAAGCAGACGTGCGTCCCGCCCCAGCGTGTCTAGCCGTTCAAAGAGCTGCTCTACCGCGTTCGTACTCGTGAAAACCACCCAATCGTATTTGGGCAGTCGTGCAAGCTCTGCATCGACTTTTGGAAAATCCTCGACAGGCTGGATCTCGATGGTCGGCACCTCAACGGGTTCGGCGCCCACCCTTTCGAACAGCTTGACCAGATCGGCCGACTGCGTTCGAGAGCGTGTCACGAGCACCCTCTTGCCGAACAGCGGACGGTTATCGAACCAGCGGGACACTTGCCGGAGATTGACCACCTCTCCAACTACAACCACGACCGGATTGCTCAGCCCCGCCTGTTGCGCTGTGTCAGCGATGGTTCCAAGCGTCCCGACAACGGTCTTCTGGTTCGACCATGTCCCCCATTGGATGACCGCTGCTGGTGTGTTCTCGCCTCGCCCGCCGTCAATGAGAGCTTTCGCAATCGTCGGCAGGTTCTCCCAGCCCATCAGCAGACTCAGGGTACCCTCGGACTTTGCAAGCAGGTCCCAGTCCACCGCCGACTCCGCACTGTCCGGCGATTTGCTTCCGGTAACGATCGTGGCCGAAGACGACACCCCCCTGTGCGTCAACGGTATGCCGGCGTAGGTCGGCGCGCCAATCGCGGACGTGACGCCCGGCACCACCTCAAACGGGATGCCAGCCTCCGCAAGCGCCGCGACCTCTTCTCCGCCACGCCCGAAGATGAACGGGTCTCCCCCCTTCAGACGCACGACCCTCTTGCCGTGACGTGCCCGATCAATGAGCAGTTCATTAATCTCCGCCTGCCAGTCTCGTGGTCCCCCGGGCTTCTTGCCCACGTTGACCAGCTCGGCGTCTTTCGGTGCGTGTCCCAGCAGTCGCCGGTCCACGAGGCGGTCATAGAAGACCACGTCGGCCTCCTCGAGATAACGCCGCCCCCTGATCGTCAGCAGCTCAGGGTCACCCGGCCCCGCCCCGACGAGGAAGACACACCCAGCAGAAGGGTTGAAATTGTCAGTATTCTTTTGACTCATCATGTCCTATTCATCGTCCCGTATGAGTAGCCAAAATCCCCCACTTCCGTCATTCCCGCGAAAGAACGTCACCCCGTACTCCGATACGGGGCGGGAATCCATCGGACCCGACCACCGAGAATACGACATAACCGTCAGCAAGTGGTCCTAATGTGAGTCGCTCGGATAGGTGTCTTGGACTATCTCCGATGCCCCCGATTCCAACAGCGCGTCCGCGGCCTTCCGCCCGATCTCCTCCGCCTCGTTCACGTCTCCTTCGATCTGCGACCTCACGATCTTTGTACCGTCCGGCGTCGCCGCCATGGAGAACATTCGCATCCGCTGGCCGATGATTTCGCCATACGCCGCAACCGGAGAGGTGCACCCCCCGCCGATCGTGTCGAGAAACACCCGCTCTGCCCTGAACACACACGATGTCTCGTCAAGAACTATAGACGAGAGCATGTCTCCCATCTCGCCGTCATCCTGCCGGAACTCTGCCACCAACGTTCCCTGTCCAACGTCCGGAGTCACCTGTTCCACGCCCAGAAACTCCGTCGCCTCCGACAGCCTTCCAAGCCGTGCCAGACCCGCCGCCGCTATGACCACGCCGTCGTAGTCCGGCCCGCGTGCCTTTTCCAATCGCGTCCCCACGTTGCCTCGAATCGGCACTACTTCAACATCGGGCCGCATTGCCAGTATCTGAGCCTTCCGTCGGGGACTTCCGGTTCCGAGTCGCACCCCTGCAGAGATCCCCATGAGCGACAGTCCCGTCTTCGACACCAGAACGTCACGCGCATCCTGACGCCCTCCCACCGGCAAAATCCTCAGATCATCGGGAATGTCCGGCCCAACATCCTTTGCACTGTGGACCGCGCAGTCGATCTCGCCGTCCAGCAGGTCTTGCTCAATGTCCTTGACGAATGCGCCGCGTCCCAGCGATGTCAACACCGCATCGGCGTTCCGGTCGCCCCGCGTGGTGAGGTTCACCACCTCGAAGTTCACGTCCTCGTGTCGCACCCTGAGCAGCGACAGCACCTCTTCGGTCTGTGCCAGCGCGAGCGGGCTCGACCTGGAGCCGACGCGGACTGTTCGTGAGCGTTTCAAGCCCGGACCTCCTGGTCGCGGTCTCTACTGTGCGGCGAGGGCCGGCAGCGCCATCTCTTCATACATCTCGCATACGTCGTCAGTGCAGTCGCACGTCGTCCCCACGAGCAAAGAGTCCATTAAGACCTTTCTCGCGCGCTCGATGTCCCCCGACTGCACGAGGTCGATCAACTCGTCCGTCAGGCAGGCCTGCCAGTGGTCGAGATTCAGGCGGATACCCTTGTCGAGAAGCTGCAGACGGGCCTCGGACAGCAGGGGAGCGAGATCGGCGAAGTCCATCAGCTCATGCCGCGACTCCAGGCGGCACTCTCCGTTCAGTATCTCGCGGAACCTCCGCGCCAGTGCAGGGCTTGCCCCTCCCGTCGACGTAGCAACAATCACCTCGCCCCGACGCGCCACCGACGGCGTTATCCACGTGCAAAGATGAGTCACGTCCGCGACGTTCAGTGGAACATTCCGCTCGCGGGCCTCCTCGGATACTGCATTGTTCACCGCCTCGTCACTCGTGTCGGCCACGATGGCAATGAACGCACCGTCGAGGTCGCCGCTCCGGTACGGCCTTCGCACCCACTCGATCCTCCCACCGTCAGCGAGCTCCGACACCTCGTCAGTCACGTCGGGACTCACCACGACAATTTGCGCCTCATAGGGCAGAAGTCGCGTGACCTTCTCCTCACCCATATCGCCGCCGCCGATCACGACGACGCGCCGTTCGCGCAGATCGAGAAAAACGGGATAGTACAGCGGCATGGGAGTTCTGACCTCGGCCCGCTACCGACCCGACTGGCCCTTCTCGGCCCACTCTTTGCGCTGCCTTTCGAGGTCGCGCGCCCTGGCTTCCTGGAGCTCTTCGTCAGGCCTGGCCCGTGCAGAGTGGAAGATGGTGCCGAGACCCCACCGGTCGCGGTCGCTCGTGTTCGGACCGGCCCGGTGTAGCATCTGCCAGTGGTGGATGACCACGTCCCCCGGCTCCGCCGAAATCGGCACTTCCCCGGCGAAGTCGGCGTCGCCGTAGTCTGTCACCCCAAGCGAGAAACCGAATATCCCTGACGGCCCGTGCGGTCGCACCGGACGATTATGCGTGCCCGAAATGTAGCGCAGGCACCCGTTCTCCTCGTCCACCGTGTCGAGGGCCAGCCACATCGTCAGCGCCTCGTTGGGCGTCAGCGGGATATAGAAGGCGTCCTGGTGCGCGGGCGTCTCCACTCCCACGCGTGCCGGCTTGTTGAACAGTTGGCAATACTGCGCAACTACGTCCCCGCCAAGCAGCAGTTCCGCAAGAGCCGTGAACTTGCCCGTGTTGATCAGGTCACTGAAGTAGCCGTCATACTTCGACATGTGGCCGAGACGCTTCAGGGTCTCAGGCTGTCCCTTCACGTCGTACATCACCTCGTATTCGGGGACCGTGGGCGCGACCTCCTCGATGTACCTGCTGATCTCCTTCCGCAGACCGGCCACCTCGTCCGCGTCCATGAACCCGCGTACAGCCACCCAGCCGTTCTCGTCCCAGTGGCTCTTGATGTCCGCTTGGTTGTCCTGCCATCCCATGAGACCGCCTCCGAGGGTGAGTTGCGACGAGAACATCATACACGAACGTTGGCGAGGGTTCCTTCGCCTATGTAACTGTTCAGACTTCGTGAGAGCGTGCAATGCATTCAGCCACCGTCATACCCGCGAAGGCGGGTATCCACAGGGATAGGGGGTGTTCATCTCATCAACTCTGAACAGTTACTCGCCTATTCCGATTGGGAATGTGTCCCACATTGATTGGAAGTCAATTCCGAAACGACACCCTGTCATTCCGAACCTAGCGGAGCGAAGTGAGGAATCTAAACTCGCTGCCCGCAAGACAATGTCGTTTCCGCAAAATGAGGCCCTTAAGTAACCCCCTCTCCCGTTCGCGGGAGAGGGTTGGGGTGAGGGTAAAACACCCGGTTCGGCAAGCGACGTAAAGAACTCCGAAAGCGAGTATCAATAGGGGCGGGTACGCCCCTACCTCCCCAACACCTGCGCCAGATCGTAATTCGCCTGCCTCCGCATCCAGAACTCGGCATTGCTCCACCCAATACGTTCAAGCGCAAGTGCCACCGCAGGCGAAATCCCGCACCGCCCATTTACCAGCCGTGACATAGTATTTCGGCTCACGCCTAGGCGGTCGGCGCACTCGGTCACCGTCCAGCCCTCGGCCTCCATGCTCTCGCGAACGCTTACTCCGGGATGCGACGGGTTTGAGGTGCTCATGTACGTGCCCCTACCTCCCCAGCGCCTTCGCCAGCTCCCCGCCCTGGTCCTGCATGTAGTCGTAGATGATGTTCACGTCCGTGCCTATACAGAAATCGATGACGCCCATGTCCATGTACGGCTTGGCGTCCTCCCAGTTGCCGATCTCGATGCGCGGTCGGATGCCCTTGGCGATGCACGTCTCGATAGTGTACTTCTGGGCCTCCATGATCTCAGGATGATCGTAGTCTCCCGCCCGCCCGATGCTCATCGAGTAGTCGCCGGGACCGAACTGCACCATGTCGATGCCCGGCACGTCGAGGATCGCCTCCAGGTCTTCCACGGCCTCGCGCTTCTCCACCATGATAGCAACGACCGCCTCCTCCGCCACCTTCACCCAGTCCGCCAGCGACACGCCGGGGAACACGTAGCCCATGTCCCTCGTGCTCGTCGCCCCCGCGATGCCGCCTGCCGACGGAGTCTCCGGCCTGACGGCCCGCACCGACTCCAGCGCGTCGTCGACCGTGCGGATGTCGGCGAACAGCAGGTTCTGGATGCCCGACCCCGTAGCCTTCTCCGCCAGGTACGTCCGCGGCTCCTGGTCGACCTTAATCATCGATGTCATGTGGTCAAACAGCTCGATGGCCCGCGCGAAGTTGTCCAATGAGAACAGGTCGTACGGGGCGTACTGGCTCGTGAACTCCACGTAGTCTATCGTGCCGGAGTACCCGATCACCTCGGCAAATCCCGGCCACACCGTATGGACGTGAGTCCCAATGGTCGGCTTGCCCTCGTTGATGAGATCGCGCAAAACGTTGTTCTTCTTCACTATGGTCTCCCTATCGTTTTGATTTTCTTTCTATGCCGATTTGTTCTGACTACATCGCAATTTCCGTGGCCAAGCACCCCATCCGTCATTCCGGCGGAGGCCGGAATCCAGAAATCCCGCACAGCCAGCCCGCAGTGCCATCCCACGAAATGAAACTATCACTCCCCAAGCACATTCCGCGAAATTATCATCCGCTGGATCTCCGACGTGCCCTCGTAAATCTCCGTAATCTTCGCGTCGCGATACAGGCGCTCTACCGTCGACGGCGAAAAATACCCGACTCCCCCGTGTATCTGGACGGCCCTGTCCGCCGTCTCGACCGCCACTCGCGACGCGAACAGCTTCGCCATCGACGCCTCCTTCACGAACGGCCTCCCCGCGTCTAGGAGCGTCGCCGCCTGCATCACGAGCAGACGCGCCGCCTCCACCTCCGTCGCCATGTCGGCGATCATCCACTGGATGCCCTGCATCTCCGAGATGGTCTTCCCGAACGCCTTCCGCTGCTTCGCGTACTTCACCGCCTCCTCGTACGCGGCCTGTGCCACCCCCACCGCCTGCGCCGCTATGCCGATCCGGCTGGCGTTCAACACCTCCATCGTCGCCCTGAACCCCTCGAACTCCTCGCCCATCCGGTTGGTAACGGGCACCCTGCAGTCGTCGAAGAACACCTCGCATGTCGACGACGCTCTTATGCCCATCTTGCCGTGCATCGGAGTGATCGTCATTCCCGGCGCGTCGCCATCGACGATCAGGGCCACAAACCCCCGAGATCCTAAAGTAAGGTCGAGCGACGCCAGCACGGTGAGCACACCCGCCTCCGTCGCGTTCGTGATGAACACCTTCGACCCGTTCAGAACGTAGTCGTCGCCGTCACGCTTGGCCGTCGTGCTGATAGAGGCCGCGTCGCTCCCCGCGCCCGGCTCCGTGAGCGCGAATGCGCCAATCGTCCGTCCTGCAGTCATGCCCGGAAGGTAGCGGTTCTTGTGCTCCTCCGTCCCGTGCATGTTGATGAACTGCGCTGCAAGGGACTGGTGCGCCACGTAAACCGTGCTCGTCCCCGTGCATCCCCGCGCAAGTTCCTCCGCGACAATCGCCCCTTGCCGTGCCGTCCCACCGCTCCCACCGTACGCCTCGTCGATGCCCAGCCCGAACAGACCTAGCTCTGCCAGACCTTCCACGTTGTCGGCCGGGAAATCCCCACTCTGGTCGTACCCCGACGCCCTCGGCGCGAGCACGTCGTCAGCAAACTCCCGCACCGTCGTACGGAGAAGCTGCTCTTCATCTGTCAACAAGAGGTGATCCATTACTCCCCTCGTCGCTACCTCGTGAATAGGGTAGGGGCGATTCGCGAATCGCCCCTACAGTTTTCATGTTTCGTGGTGTCGGTGGCAACCGACGTGAGGAATTCCCACGAAAATAGCCTCCATCTACCTTTCGTAGGGGCGACCCTTGTGGTCGCCCGTCTTCACCCGCGCACATCATCGCTTCAGGTGGTGAGGGTGAGACCGTCTTTGAATGTTCCGAGCGTAGCCTCAATCCTCTGTCATTCCGAACGCAGCGGAGCGAAGTGAGGAATCTAAAATCATCGCCTTCAAAAACCTACCCCCATATGAACTACTTTCTACTTTCTTCCCCTCCGCGCTCTGTGCGCCCTCTGTGGTGAATCCTCGGCCCCGCAGTATGACGCACCGAATTGACCGATTGCAACCTTGACACAGGCTCTCCCGCACCTTTACAGTAGATTGCGAGATGCGAATATCCGGTCGCTACGCGTACTATTACTTCTACTTTACCGGCCCAACGGCTGCCGGAGAAGGACAGGTGCGCGGGACGTAACGCGGCAAGCAACCCCAGCGAAGACACCGAGACCTCAACCGGCAGCGGTTGGGGTCTTTTCGTGAGTGAAGGAGTGCTCGAATGCTAGAGACCAAGACAAGGGACGTTAACGTGCTAAAGACGGAGAAGCTGATTCCTCCGGCGGAACTCATCGAGGAACTGCCGACAACCACCGAGGCGAAGCGCACGGTCGTCGAGGGACGACGCGCTATCCAGGCGATTCTGGAAGGCGAGGACTCCCGGTTCCTCGTCATTACGGGTCCATGCTCGATCCACGACGAGAGCGCCGCTCTCGAATACGCTACCCGGCTGAACGAGCTGAGCCGGAAGTACGCTGACCGGCTGCTCGTCGTCATGCGGGTCTACTTCGAGAAGCCGCGCACGACCGTCGGCTGGAAGGGACTCCTCTACGATCCGCACCTGAACGACACCTTCGACATCACAAGCGGCCTGCGAAAGGGCCGAAAGCTCCTTCTCAACGTCGCCGAGATGGGTCTTCCGACGGCCACGGAGTTTCTCGATCCCATCGTGCCGCAGTACCTTTCCGACCTCATTAGCTGGGTAGCTATAGGCGCGCGCACCACGGAGAGCCAGACGCACCGCCAGATGGCAAGCGGCCTCAGCATGCCCGTCGGCTTCAAGAACGGTACCGACGGCAGCACCAAGATCGCCGTCGACGCCATCGTGTCCGCACAGGCGCGACACGGTTTTCTCGGCATCGACGGGTCGGGACGCACTGCGGTTATCCACACCGCAGGGAACCCTCACGGTCACCTCGTCCTGCGCGGCGCGAACGACGGCCCGAACTTCGATCCCGACTCCGTCTCCGCAGCCCGGCAGCAGCTTGCCGACGGTGGCGCTGCGCCCCATCTCCTCGTCGACTGCAGTCACGGCAACTGCAGCAAGGACTATACCAAGATGCACGAGGCATTCGAGAGCGTCGTCCAGCAGCGCGTCGGTGGAAACAACGGAATAATAGGCGCAATGCTCGAAAGCAACATCAACCCGGGCAGCCAGAAGATCAACGGCGATTTCTCCAAGTTGGAGTACGGCGTCTCCATAACTGACCCCTGCATCGGCTGGCAGGAGACCGAAGACCTGCTCGGCTGGGCCTACGACCAACTGGGGAACAACTCTCACTGATGTCCCGTCTCAGAGGATCAACGAATAAGCCGGCCGGCGAAAATCCCTTCTCCCGTCGGAGGCTGAAAGGGATAAGTAAAATGGGGTTGCAGCTATGATCCGGCCATCGCAACTCTGTCATTCCGAGCGTAGCGAGGAATCTAAAAAGTTGTGCCATAGTCATGATATGTTTTCGGTGCGAAGTTTGGCTCGGAGGATGAGTATTTGAGATTCCCCCTTCGCTTCGCTGCGATCGGAATGACATGGTCGTGACTATGATTCATAGCTAGAAAGCACGAAATACAATACCCTCTCTCCCGTCGCGGGCTGACAGGGGTATGTAAAATGGGATTGCAGCTACGATCCGACCACCGCAACCCTGTCATTCCGAGCGGAGCGAGGAATCTAAAATCCATAACCGCAAGACCGGACAGCCAAGGCAACGCTTCTCATCATGACCAATAGTCAAACCGGGCAAGACTTTTCCATGTCAGCTTTACGTTGTGACAGTCATTTTAGATTCTTCGACTCCGCTCCGCTGCGCTCAGAATGACAGTGAGGGGGCTCCTTTCTCATTCATGGAACCGGGCTGGTGGTCAAATACATACCCCTTTCAGCCCGTCGCGGGAGAGAGCCTGCCCCGTACCCCGATACGGGGGCTGGGGTGAGGGTTGCTCTTACGCCCTTTCTCCGCAACTAAGGGCGGCCACATCAAACACCTGTGATACACTCCCACAACCCGAAATGACCGACCAAGAACCGCCAACAGAGACCGAGCGAAGCCCCGGACGCATAAGCGTCCCGTGGGGCATGACCGATGCCATGATCGGCTTCGCAATCGTCGCTTGCGGTAGCTTGGTTTCTCTGCTTGCGTTGGGTCGCCTGCTCGGCTCATTGGAACGACAGACCGATGGAGTAACCACCGTCGTCCTGTTTCTGCTCCATGTCCTCATGGTCGTTACCGTCTGGCTCCTCGCCGTCAAGTGGCGTGGCGCTGGTCTGACCAACCTGGGCCTCGGAACGAGTGGTCTCCACTGGCCCAAGATCGTCGGATGGGCCACACTGGCGCTCGGCCTGAGCATTGTCGCTGGCATCGTCTACCAACTTATCGTGATCGGCTTGGGTATAGACTCGCTTGAGCCTTCCCCCGTACCCGAACGGCTCCTGGGCGAGGGAGTCATCCGAGCGTTCACCGTCGGCATCCTCGTCGTTGTCGGCCCGGCCGCCGAGGAAATCTTCTTCCGTGGATTCCTGCTGCCCGCGTTCGTGCAGGGCATCGGCGTGCTCCCCGGCCTCATCGTCGCATCAGCGATATTCGCCGTCGCCCACGGCGACCTCACAGTTATCCTTCCCACCTTCGCCAGCGGAGCAATCCTCTCCTGGCTGTATCTCCGAACACACTCCATCTGGCCGGGATTCCTCGCCCACGCGGGCCAAAATAGCCTAGCAGTGACATTCGCCGCATGACCATCTCAAACCGACTCGACCAAACGCTCAGCAAGGCCCGCGCCGAAGGCAGGAACGTCCTTTCCCCGTACATCACCGTCGGATTCCCCGATGTGCCCACGTCCGTCGATATCGCAGAGGCAATCTTGAAAAACGGCGGCGACCTGCTGGAAATCGGCGTCCCCTTCAGCGACCCCATGGCCGACGGCCCCACGGTGCAGAAGACCAGCTTCCACGCCCTTCAACATGACGTCAGTGTGGGGACGTGCCTCGACGCAGTCCGGCAGCTCCGGTCGAGAGGCATCGAGTCACCGCTTATGCTGATGGGATACTACAACCCCTTCCTCAAGTATGGCCTGCAGAACCTTGTGCGAGATGCGGCAGCCGCCGGCGTCGATGGACTGATTGTCCCCGATCTCCCGCCGGAGGAATCGACGGAACTTGAGGCGCTCTGCGTTGAGAACAACATTCATCAGATACATTTCGTCGCCCTCACCAGCACCGACGAGCGAATCGAGTACATATCCAGTCACGCGAGCGGCTTCATTTACTGCGTTGCCGTACTGGGAGTTACCGGCGCGCGTCAGGATATCCGCTCCGACGTCGCCGAGCTCGTGGGACGAGTGAGGCAGCACACCGACGTGCCGGTCATCCAGGGTTTTGGCGTATCAACTAAGGAGCACATCGACGCCATAGCGACCTACGCCGACGGCGCAATCGTTGCCAGCGCCATGTTCGACGCCATCGAACACGCTCCCGCCGACCAAAAGGTCCAGGCCGCCGTCGACTTCGTCAAAGGACTTAAGGGCCGCCGGTAGACCCTCTCAAACCGAATCTGAAACTCTTAGCACTACTTTCTACGAACCATGGCAAAGATACGAGGCATACGCGGCGCCACCATCGCCGACGACAACACCCAGCAGTCCATCCTCGAGGCCACCGTCGAGCTTCTCAAGGTCTTGGTCGAGTCGAATGAGGTCGACGTGGACGACATCGCGGCAGCCTACTTCACCACGACTCAGGACCTCAACGCCGAATTCCCCGCCGCCGCCGCCCGACAGCTTGGATGGCAGTACGTCGCCCTCCTCTGCGCCCACGAGATGCAGGTGCCCAACGCCATGGATCGCGTTATCCGCGTCATGCTCCTCGTCAACACCGACAGAGAAGCGACGGAAATCAAGTTCCAGTACCTCCGAGGCGCCGACGCCCTTCGAAAGCGCGTCGTAGAAACATAGATCGGGCTGATGTCTTGCCACTTGTTTTATTGGTGATCACGACTAATTCGTCATTCCCGCGAAAGGAGACCTTTCAATAACCTCCGTCATTCCCGCGAAGGCGGGAATCCAGAAATGTTAGCAAGGCTGGGAGTTGCCCATTCTCGGACAATCTCTCAGCGGGCGGGCGGTTACGCAAAACTCTCCTAAAGCGGGAATCCATTCCGGACACGTTACGCGTCATCTGAGGTAGATTAGATTTCCGCCTTCGTGGGAATGACGGGAAATGTCGCAAATACAACAGACACCGCCGCACCGCCCCACCGACCGGAGAAAAACGCCATGAAAGACTGGGACCTGCAAACCCTCTTCGATCGCGGTATGCTCGATGACGCCATCGTCCGCGACGAGCTGTTCGACGATATGGCAAACGGCAAGCGGCTCACCATCTACCAGGGGTTCGACCCCACGAGCCCCAACATGCACATCGGCCACCTCGTCGGCCTGCGCGTCCTCCGCTGGTTCCAGCTTCACGGCCATCACCTCATTCTCCTGATAGGGGATTTCACCGGACGCATCGGCGACCCTTCCGACCGTCCGGAAGCCCGCAAGCGTCTCACCCACGCGGAGGTGCTCGAAAACGCCGAGACATACACCGAGCAGTTCTCCAAAATCTTCGACCTCGATGGTGAGAATCCGGCACAGATCCGTTTCAACGGACACTGGCTCGACAACATCTCCCTCTCGCAGTTCATCGAGATCATGGACAAATTCACAGTCCAGCAGCTACTCGAACGCAGTATGTTCCAGGAGCGCATAAAGAATCAGGAGGCCCTCTATCTCAACGAGATGATCTACCCCATCCTGCAGGGCTACGACTCCGTGGCCATGGAAGTGGATGCCGAGCTTGGCGGATCGGACCAGCTGTTCAACATGATGCGTGGCCGCGACCTCGTGGAATCGTATCTCGGCAAGACCAAGCACGTGCTCACCACGCAGCTCATCGAGGGGCTGGACGGTCGCAAGATGAGCAAGACCTACGGCAACACGGTCGACCTGAACGAAGACCCGGTCCCCATGTTCTTCAAGCTCACACTCGTTCAGGACTCCAAGCTCCCGCGCTTCATGCAGGTCCTCACCGACCGCACGGACGACGAGATAGCCGCCATCGAGGAGCGCGCCAAGACCGAGCACAACATGATCGACGCGCGACAGCAGTTCGCCCACGACATCGTCACGATGCTCCATTCTGCGGAAGCCGCAGACGAGGCCCAGCGTGAGTTCGAGCGCGTCGTCAATGAGGGCGAGCTTCCGTCCGACATTCCCGACCTTCACGTCCCGCCCGACACCCACCGCGAGTACGGTGTCGGGGTCGTCGATCTCTTGGCCCTCAGCGACCTGGTGCAAAGTAAGAGCGATGCTCGCCGCCTCGTTCAGCAGGGAGGCATCCTCATCAACGGCGAGTTGATCGAAGACCCACGCTCGTCCGTTCCGGCATCGCGATTGGCCGGTGCCCTAATCAAGATCGGCAAACGCGGCTACGTCCGCGTCAGGGTCGGGTAGGGCGTCCCTCACCGTATCCGCAGCATTACCCGCCGCACTGCATCCACCAGAACATCGATCTCCGCCTCGGTCGTCAGCGAGCACAGCGCCCCCGCCGCCTTCGTCTGCATGAGTATCCCCTCATTGAGCAGACCCGCGAAGAGCTTGCCCTGCATCTCCCGGTCGGCCCGCAGCACCGACCGGTAGTCGACGATCCGCTCCTCCGTGAAGTGGATGCCGAACAGCGATCCCAACCCCGTCACCTGGACAGCGATATCTAACTCGTCGAAGACCGCCCGCAATTTCGCGCGCAGCATGTCGCCAAGCGAGTTCATGCGCTCGAACACTTCCGGCGTCAACTGGTCCAGCGTCGCCAACCCCGCCACCATCGTCATCGGGTTCGCGTTGAATGTCCCGGCATGAGAGACAACAGGGCCGTCCGTCGGGTCGTACAGGTCCATCAGGTCCGCCCGACCGCCCCACGCTCCGACCGGCATTCCCCCGCCGATCACCTTGCCGAACGTCGTCATGTCCGGAATGACGCCCATCTGCTCCTGCGCCCCGCCCCGCGATAGCCGGAAGCTCTGCACCTCGTCGAATATCAGGATCAACCCCAGTTCCGTCGTCAGGTCACGCAGAAACGCCAGGTAACCTGCCTCCGCGGGCAGGTACCCAAAATTCGACAGCACCGGCTCGATTATCACGCAGGACAGCTCGTCCGCGTTCTCGCGCAGAATCCGCTCCGTCGATTCAACATCGTTGTAGTGCAGCGAAACAACGTCCTCGACCACGCTTGGCGGCTGGCCGGGCCACTCGGCAACACTCGTGGGCTCCATCGGATCCAACGCATCTAACGGACTGTAGACGCTGACCGACACGTATTCGTGGTTCCCGTGGTACCCGCCCTCGATCTTGGCAATCTTATGCTTGCCCGTATAAGCGCGGGCGGCGCGGATGGCGTTCAGCGTGCCCTCCGTACCCGAGTTGGTAAACCTTACCTTCTCAACCGACGGTACCCGCTCGCACAGTTCCTGCGCCAGCCGCACCTGTGACTGGTGCGGCGTGCTGTAGCTCAGACCCTTCCCTGCCTGCGTCTGTACCGCCTCGACCACCCTGTCATTCGAGTGACCGAGCACATACGTCGTCGCGTTGAGCATGAAATCGAGGTAACGGTTTCCGTCCACGTCGACGACGTGATGCCCCTCCGTCCTCTCCACGAAGAACGGATACGGCCCGAAATACGCCGTGCCGCGAGAGCTTCCACCCGGCAGATATAGCTCCGCGTCGGCCTGAAGCTCAGCCGACCTCGGCGTCGATGCCGCATATCGTTCAACTTCCGAGTCCATGCTTCCCCCTCCGTCATTCCGGCGAAAGCCGGAATCCAGAAAGCCCTATCATCCCCATCCGTCATTCGTAAGAAAGTAAACGACAATCACCTTATACCGTCATTCCCGCGAAGGCGGGAATCCATCTTTGGGCACTGCCACCGACCGGAGTTACCACGATGAACGCACTCCCTACGTTCTTACTCTCTGTGCTCTCCGCGCCCCCTGCGGTGAACCCCACAATATGCCTATATCACACCTACTCCTCCTGAAACGTCCCATTCACGTCCCGCTTCCTCTGCAACCCCACCAGCACCTCATTCAAACTCCCCGAACGAAAACCCTCAAGATCAAGCGTCACATACGAGTACCCGATCTCCCGGAACCTCTCGACCACTCCCCGCCGCGTCTCATCGTCCAGCAATATACAAAAATCCTCGGGCCCAACCTCGATGCGCGCGACCGTGTCATGGTGCCGCACTCGAAGCCGCTCGACCCCCAGAGATCGCAAAAACTCCTCCGCCTCCGCGATCCGCGCCAGCGCCTCGACCGTCACCGGCGTCCCATACGGGATCCGCGAGGATAGGCACGCCTGAGCGGGCTTGTCCCACGTCGGCAGGCCCATCGCACGAGACTGCTCCCGTATCTCCACCTTCGTCAGCCCCTCCTCGACCAACGGGCTCCGCACGCCCCGCTTCTTCGCCGAGTTGATGCCGGGCCGGAAATCTCCCGTGTCGTCCAGGTTGTGTGCGTTGATTATCTGCGAGTACCGTGCTTCCGGCAGGGTAGTGAGGTGCGTGTACAGCTCTTCCTTGCAGAAAAAGCAGCGATTGGGGTCGTTGATCCGATAGTCGTCCCGCTCAACTTCCCCCGTCTCGATGACGCGGTGATTCAGCCCAAGCGAACCCGCCACGTGGACCGCCCCCTCGTACTCCGAGGGAGCAAGACTCGGCGACTTCGCCGTCACCGCCAGTGCCGCATTCCCAAGCACCTCATTCGCCACCGCCGCCAGAAACGTGCTGTCCACACCCCCGGAGTACGCCACGATGACATGCCGCATCTCGGCTAATGACGTCTTGAGCGCGGACAGCTTCTCGTCCGTACCTACTTTCGCTGAAGCGACCATAGTACGAACCATACTACCACGACGCCCTCAGACGGGGACTGTTTCAGGGAGTGTAGGAACTGACAGAGGATTGAGAGAAGGGAGAGTCACCTTTAGAATTGGAGATGTCTAAAACCAGTTCGAAAGGATGAATCTCCCATGCGCATCATACGCCTTGCCCAGCAACCCGTCGAGGCCGATCCCACACCACCGGGTCAGTGTCCAAGATGTGCAGCACAAGCCTGGCACAAGTGGGGTAGCTCCAAACTCCGCAAGATCGTGGACGTGAACGTCACTCATGTGACCACTCAGCGTTATCGCTGCAAGCATTGTGGCAAGACGGTGACTGCCAGACCGAAAGGTGTGGGAAGAGCCGGACGCAGCCATTCGTTCATGGCTCTACTCGGCGTGCTGTACGCATTGGGACTGAGTCATCGGGGCATAGAGACTGCGTTGGGACTGTTCGGTCACAGTGTCGACCACGTGAGCAGTTGGAGAGATATACAGAGGCTGGGCAAGGCGGTGAAAAGACGACTGTCGGAGGGCAAGGCACGGGTTGTAGGGGTGGACGAGACGTGGGTGAAGATCAAGGACAGATCGAGACCGGTGGGAGTAGTGATAGACGTGGGAGGAAGGGTGTTGAGCATAGAGTTGACCGGACCAGAGTTCGACTATGAGAGCTGGTTCGAGTCGATGGCGGATGAGTTGGGAGTGGAGGTAGTGGTGACAGATGACTCGACCGACTACTCGATACCGACTGGGCGCGGCTCTGTGATACGCCAACAGTGTTTGGTGCACATGAAACGGACCTTGGGCCGTGCTATCGGCAGACTCGATGAGAACATACGGATTCAATACGGTGAACTGTTGGGACAGATCACTGAGACGGTCAACGAGTTGCCACCCGATGGCGCCGACAGGTTATTCAGATGGTCACAGGACAGACGGTTACCATCGGAACTGAGACGACTGGCAATACACCTGCTGGAACGATGGAGACAGATGACGGTGCACCAGCGACGATCAGGAGTCCCGAATAGCACGAACTGGGTGGAGGGAAGGTTCGGACGGATCAAACCAAGGTACAGGACGACGAGAGGACTGAAGACCGATTCAGGAGCAGTCAACTTCATGGCGGTGGTCTGCGATGTCCTCGCCTAACCACCAGCGCAGTATCCCAGACCTACAACACCTCGTCTTCAGTTCACTACACCAAGTGAAACAATCCCCCTCAGACGCGAGGGGTGGAGTCAGTTCACCTGCGCTTGACGGAAGAGTTGTGTGGCACACACTTACACAATCTCTAGTGCAGACCAACAAACCCTTTCCCGTGAGGAAGAGTAAAGTCCCCTCTCCCGTTGTGGGCTGACAGGGGTAGGTAAAATGGAATTGCAACTATGATCCTGCCACCGCAACTCTGTCATTCCGAGCGGAGCGAGGAATCTAAAATCCATAACCGCAAGACCGGACGGCCATGGCAACGCTTCTCATCATGACCAATAGTCAAACCGGGTAAGAATTTTCCATGTCAGCTTTACATTATGGCAGACATCTTAGATTCTTCGACTCCGCTACGCTGCGCTCAGAATGACAGTGAGGGGGTTCCTTTCTCATTCATGGAACCGGATTGATGGTCAAATGCCTACCCCTGTTAGCCCGTTGTGGGAGAGGGCTAGAGCCTGCCCCGTACTCCGATACGGGGGTGAGGGTGTTTGAGTAAGTTACCAAAATCATTGGGAACCGGTACTAGAGGCTCGACCGCACTACATATACGAGGATGAGGTTGAAATACCCTCTCCTACTACCCTCAACCCAACATCTTCCCCCTCTGTGCCCTCTGTGCTCTCTGTGGTGAATCCCCCATCACCCCGCGTGCGTCAGCATCCGCAGCCTGTCGCCCTCCGTCCAGTACGGCTCCATCTTGCACAGGAACTCCTCGAAGGTCGCCTCCGGCGTAGAGTCGGTCGTGTCGAGCGTGAACTTGTTGCGTATCGCAGACCGCACAAACTCCTCATCGAAACGCTGCAGCACAACCTCGATGTCCTCATCTCGCACGACCCCGTCCGCGTGTGGCGCGGCCCTCATGCGGTTTCGCACAACGTCCGCCGACGCCCTCATCAGCACCAGCACCGTTTCGGGCATGTACTTCACCAAGGCCTGCTCGACGTTCTGCGCCTCGACGCGACGGTCGCCCGGCTCGCCCGGCCTTCCGTACCCGAAATACATCGGCGCATAGATCATCTCGTCGATGTGATGGCCGATGTGAAGCCCGCCGAGGGTCATGGAATCCCTGGCCCGGGTCGGAGAGTGATAGTACAGCGTGTACCGCGTGAACAGCTCCTTCAGCTTCGGCGACATCTCCAAAATCTGTCGCTTCTCCTCCTCGTCGAAGATGATCGAGTCCGGGTCGAGCGGCGGATGCCCGGAGTTATTCGGCAGCTTGAAATGGTCGTGGAAGATGGTCGTCTGCCCAAAGGCGTCCTTCATCCACTCCTGCACCCCCAGCATCAGCGTGGTGGTTCCCGTGTACTCGCATCCAATCGCTATGATGTTCATCTGCTACCGTCCAATCTCCTCGAAATGGTCATACCTTTTTAAGTTATCTGTTCCGAAGTTTCATCCCGTCCTGCTCAAGAAAAGTCCCCTCTCCCGTCGTGGGAGAGGGCTAGAGCTTGCCCCGTACTCCAATACGGGGGTGAGGGTGAACACCACCTCCAACCATCGTCAACTGAACATCTCCCTACTCTGTGATCTCTGTGCCCTCTGTGGTGATGCCTCCTACCCGGCCCCCTGCATTACCATCCTCCGCCTGTCCTCGATCGTCAGATGCTCCCGGAGCGCTGACTGAAGCTCATCGACGCTCTCCTCGACCGTCGCCTCCGACGTGTCGATTTCGATCTTCGTGTGGATCACCGACCGCTCAAACTCCGTCTCGAAGTCCGCAAGCACCGGCTCGATATCCTTCTCTTTCACGATGGAGAACGGGTGTGGGTTCGCGGCCATTCGCTCCGCTATCACGTCCGGCGAGGCCTTGACGCAGACGAGCACGGTGTCCGGCGCCTGCTCAATGAACTCGGTCTCGAGGTGGCGGGCGTACTTCGTGCGCAACCCCCCCTGCGGCTCCTCCTCGTGCCCGTAGCCGAAGAAAGGCGCGGCATACACCGCGTCCTCGATGTGGAACCCGACGACGATGTAGTCGTCGGCCATGCGCGAGTTGGGCATGTGGTAGTTCATGCTCTGCCGCTGGGCCATCTCCTTCATCTTCGGCGTCCACGCCATGATCTGTCGCAGTTCCTCATCGGTCAGAGGCTCTGCCGGCGGCCCAATGCGGTAGGACGCAATATGGGGAATCTTGAAGTGGTCGTGGATTTCCTGCGTCCCCCCCAACGTCGTGCGCGCCCACTCCGCTATTCCGTTGGCAAGTGTCGTCGTTCCCGAGTATTCGCATCCGGCTATGATGAGGTTCATTAGTCGTCCTGTGTCGTCTTGAAGATTTCCTGGAACTCCAGTCCCGTCTGTTTCGTGATCCCGCTGGCGAGATAGTATAGCGCAAACCCCAGAATAGTTATTGAGGGTACCGTGATGACCGGAAAGCTCAGCGCCGTCATCCGCCCAAGCTCCTCGTTGAAGGCCGTAGTCCCCGCCTCGCTCACGACCACGATCCGCGCAAGAACATAGTTCAACACCGTCGAGACCAGCAGCCCGAACGCGATCATGTACGTGGCCACGTCCACCCGCCGCTCGTACGCCTCCACGCTCTGCCGTCGGTCCAGCGCCTCGTGCACCCGCTCGACGTTGATGACCTTGTGCATGATCGTCTTCACGAGCGGGTAGGGCGTTCGCATCGACACCACCACCGCCACGCAGATGATGAACGGGATCGCCGCCTCCTTGATCGCCAGCCACTCCACCGGCAGCTTGAGCAGCCCGATACCGCCCGTCAGTAGCACGCTCGCAAACCCCAGCATCGAATACGGGTTGAACCCCCGCCGCACGATGAAGTCATACAGCCCGTAACCCACCGGAAACGCCAGCGCCACCAGCAGCCCGTTCACCGGCCCCAACTGGTCCTCCCCGCTGAAACGCACCAGGATAATCACCGGAATGACGATATTCACCGCCAAACTAACCAGCGGATTCTCCCGACGACTCTTCTTACGTTCCGTGCTCATCGCTCCTCCAACAAACAGAGTAACGATTGTAGAGCCGCACGATCGATTACGCCACTGGTACCGTCACTCCACCGAGAATAATCCCTGGCCAACCGATAACACCCCCACACCGTCATTCCTGCGGAGGCAGGAATCCAGAAAGCCTAGTCAGTCGAAAATACGGCCTCATCACACCCAATTGGTATAAGTTTCGCAAGCATCTCCACATCTGGAATTGGCCGTATCGTATGCCTCGCGACCTGCCGCTTCAACCCGAGCAACGTCGCGCCCCATTCGGCCTGAACTTGTCGAAGGTCAAACAGAGCCGCGCAGAAGGAAGAAATACCAATTCGTTTCTCTGAAAATTATCCCCGGCCAACCTCCCGTAGGGGCGATTCGCGAATCGCCCTTGCTTCCATTTCCATGATTGGTGCTGTCGATGACAACCGACATGAACGATTGGTACGAAAATAGGCCGCAATACCCCCACACCGTCATTCCTGCGGAGGCAGGAAGGTGGATTCACATTTCAAGTGCAACACTTGGTTTTGAAATATCTCTGCCGGGGTTTTGTAGCCCAGGCACTTGCGCGGCGTATTGTTGTAGGCCTGAATCAACTGGGTAAACCGGTTCTCGGACAAGGCCGCCAGGTCGATCTTACGCGGCAGAGTCCTCCGTAGGCGACCGATAGCGTTCTCGACGCCACCCTTCTGCCATGGCGCGTGGGTATCGCAGAAGAAGGTCTCGATCCCCAGCGCGTGGAGTTGATGATGGCGTGCGAACTCGGTGCCGTTATCAAAGGTGACAGTTCTTCTCCACTGGGTAGGCAACTGTTCGAGCACCTGAGACATGGCGTTGGCGATGGGTCTGGATGCCTTGCCCGGCGGCCTTACGGCAATGATGATGCGGGAGTGGCGCTCATGCATCGTCAGCACCGCATGGCCGTAGGTCCTGAACAACATCAGGTCAGCCTCCCAGTGGCCGGGAGTGCGTCGGTCTTCGGCGCTCTGGGGACGCTCATCAATGGAGCGCCGCAGAGCGATGAAGGAAGCAGGACTACCTCCTTTTCGGCCTCTCCAGCCACGCTTCGACTTGGCACGAGGCAGTAAGTGGCGCCACGAGTAGTCCTTTCTACGCGCTAACTGGGCGTATACGAACCGATAGATGCTCTCGTGAGAAATGAGGTTGCCGGCCGCCTCAAGCTTGAGGCGGCCGGCAACCTGCTCAGGCGACCATCCCTGTTTGAGGCCGGCCAGCACCTTTTCACGCAGGGCATCGTCACGTTCCAGCCGTGAGCCTCGCCAGCGGCGCGCACGTGCCTGCTGGTCCGCATACACTGGCTGGTACCCGCGGCTCAGTGACATATTACGCTTCAGCTCCCGAGCAACTGTTGATGGCGAGCGATCCAGACCTGCAGCGATCTGCCGTACCGAGTGCCCCTCGGAACGTAGACGGGCAATCTCACACCGCTCTTCAATGGTGACATGTCTATAATGCTTTCCCATGGCAACACCCTAACAAGGTGTTGCACTTCGTTTGTGAGTCTAGGGTATCCATCTTCGGTGCCTCGCCGTCAGTCCCTCAGGAAACGGAGAGACCAACCCCTTTTTCATTCCAAGTGATGAGAGTGGCAACCCTCATGAATTATCCCGAACGTAAACCCTCCAGATCCATCATTCCGAACAGGCACTCCACCACACCTGTCATTCCGAACGCAGCGAAGCGAAGTGAGGAATCCAAAGTCCTCGCCCTCCAAAAACTAGCCCCATACGCAAAACGAACCCTCCCCTCCCAACTCCGCGCTCTCCGTGCCCTCTGCGGTGAATCTCCTCCCCACTCTCCGCGCCAACCCTAACCCTCCCTAGGTCTGGCACCAGCACGCCGTTTATGCAACACTCTCGCCCACACTCAAACGAAGGAAACCCCCATGCCCGACACACTCGATGATGTCCTCGAACACCTCGACCCAAACCCGCTGACCACCGGCCACGGCTTCACCGAAGGCCCCGTCTGGCATCCTGACGGGTACTTCCTCTTCACCACCGTACCCTACGTCTACCGCCTCGACGTGGACACCGGCGAATTGACCGTTCTCCGCGAGAGCCCCGCCGGCTCCAACGGCATGACCCTCGACCTCGACGGCCGCCTCGTCATGTGCGACGGCGAGCACCGCAGCGTGACGAGAATGGACCCCGACGACACAATCGTGCCCGTCGCCGCATCGTGCGAGGGACGCCCGCTCAACAAGCCCAACGATGTTGTCTTTCGCTCCGACGGCACGATGTACTTCACCGACCCCGGAGCATGGCCGAACCACACGCCGAGCGCGCCCCTGTACGAAAACTTCGTCTACGGCGTGACACCCGGCGGCAGGGTCTTCGAGGCCGCCCCGTTTGAGTACCCCAACGGCATCGCCTTCTCACCCGACGAGAAAACCCTCTACGTCACCAACACCCGACACCACAAGCACATCAGCGCCTACGACGTGGCGCCCGACGGCACCCTCTCCAACCGCCGCGTCTTCGCCGAGCTCCCCCAGAACGGCGAGCCCGGCGTCCCAGACGGCATCAAGGTCGACGTGGAGAGCCGCACCTACTGCACCGGCCCCGGCGGCGTGTTCGTGCACGGCCCGGATGGACGCTACATTGGCAAGATCCGTCTCCCCGAGCTGCCCGCCAACCTCGCGTGGGGCGACCCCGACAACATGACCCTCTACGTCACCGCCCGCACCTCCGTCTACCGCATGAGGATGAAGGTAGAAGGCACCCACATGCCAACGGCCGCCTAGCCTTCAAATGACCAATAAACCCCCTCTCCCGTTCGCGGCGGGCTCTGAGCCTGTCGAAGGCCCTCTTATCGCCTCTCCCCAACTCTGCGCTCTCCCCGCCCTCTGCGGTGAATCCCCCTCCTCCCCGTTCAGCCTGAGCCTGTTGAAGGCCCTCTTATCCCCTCTCCCGTTCGCTGGAGAGGGCTAGAGCCTGCCCCGTACTTGATACGGGGGTGAGGGTGATTCCCCCAGCACCTAGGACCTAGCACCCAGAACCTAATACCCCCTCTTCCCACTCTGTGATCTCCGTGCTCTCTGTGGTGAATCCCCCTCGACCTACCCATACGAAATATGCAGCCGCACCTCCGTCAGCCTCACCGCCTCGAAGTGCGGCCCCGCCCCCTTGATGAGCCGCACCAACAGCTCATTCTCTCCCTTCCTGATGGGCAGGTCGGTCACGTCGAACCGGATCACCGTCCCCTCGACCCGCCGTTCCGACATCGTCGTGTGGTACACGATCCCGTCGAACGCCGTGTATCCCCAGCCGTCCTCGGACCGCTCCATCGACGACCACGCCACCGCCTCGCCGTTGATCCGAACGTCCAGTTCGTCGTCCTCGTTCAGGTTGTCGAACCCCAGGTCCAGCGTGCATGACTCCAGGCCGCCGTCCGCCTTGGCCCCCTCAACGTCGTCTGCAATGTCCAGCGTGAGCGCCGACCCTCCGCCCGGCTGCGTCTCCTCCATGTACACCGGCAGGGACGCCCAGGGCAGGGCGTACCGGAATGCCCCGCTGTGGAACTCCTTCCCCGATCGATCGGAGTGGTCGAGCTCATACCGCTTATTCAGACGCGGCAGCTTCTCCCTATCGACCATGTTGCCCAGCACGCGCTTCTTCCACTCGTTCGGCGTGTTGAAGTAGTTGAACAGGTAGAACCCGTCCACGCCCGCGTCCCAGAATCGCGCGGCCAGTGCGTAGAGCAGCTCCTCGTCCAGTGCCCAGCGCAGCGCCTCGAGGCTCCCGTATATCAGGCAGTCCGTCCCCTCCGCCACCTCGACGAACTCCCGTATCGGCTGCTCGAACGGCATGAACCCTCCACCCGCCGCGACGATGTCCACCAGCCCCTCGGTAATCCACGTCTCCACGTCGAGACCGATGCGCTTGGAGTCGTACAGTGTCGGAGGAACGCGCACGAGCAGATCGAGGTGCTTGCCCTTTTCCTTACCGACCTCGTCCATCCGCTCCCGTATCCGCCGGATGAAGTCGGTCATCAGGTACCGGTTGGAGTACGCCTCCTCGACCCGGAAGAACGCCGGGTGCCGGAAGTAGTCGAGCTCCACCCCGGCAACATCGAACTTCTCAAACAGCTCGAAGATGACCATGAGCAGGTGCTCACGTACTCCGGGGAACTTGTAGTCCACCCCCCGTGCAATCGCGAACTCCAGCGTCGGGCGCGGAATGTACTCGTTCGGCTGGCCGATCAGCCACTCGCGGTGCTCCCGCCTAAACTTGCCGTGCCCCGGCGCGTCGTACGGGACGTTGTAGTGGCTGTTCATCCGCATCGACGGCAGTATGTCGATGCCCGCCTCGTGAAACTGCCGCGTGATCTCCGTCAACGGCCCCCCGGAACTCTCGATAAGCCCGTAGAGGTTCTTGTGCAGCCAGTAGGTCCGCTCGTCCTCGAAATGCTCATAGCCGTCCCCCGTCCGCTCGCCCACCTCCGTCTCGTACTCGTACGTCTCGCTGTTGCCCACGCACCACGACACGCCCCCAATCGGCGATCCCGGATACGTGTCGACCATCATCTCCTTGATGGTCTCCGGCGTCACCGTCGATGTCATGTTGCTCATGATCCATCCGTCGTCGTTGCTGATAATCATCCGGTTCTTGCGGGTCATAGAGTTCTCCCTCTTGCCAATCGATTTCTGCGCAACATAATACACGCTCCCACCATCCGTCATTCCATCAAAAGCCCCCTCTCCCGTCGTGGGAGAGAGCTTGCCCCGTACTCGATACGGGGGCTGGGGTGAGGGTGAAATACCTCGCCTCCACCCCTGTCATTCCGAACGCAGCGAAGCGCAGTGAGGAATCTAAAATCCTTGCCATCAAGAACTCTCCAGACCCCAGAGCGTGGACAGGCACACCCTTCCCCGTAACTGTTCAGAGTCGGTGAGATATGCAGGAATTGTCTGTCATTCTGAGGGGCGCAGCGACGAAGAATCTCCAATCTCTCCCCCGCCGGGGGCTGACAGGGGTATGTAAAATGGGTTTGCAGCTATGATCCGACCACCGCAACCTGTCATTCCGAGCCTAGCGAGGAATCTAAAATCCATAACCGCAAGACCGGACAGCCAGTGCCACGCTTGTATCGTGACCAAGAGTCAAACCGGGTAAGAATTTGCCGTGTCAGCTTTACGTTGTGACAGACAATTCAGATTCTTCGACTCCGCTGCGCTGCGCTCAGAATGACAGTGAAGGATATCCTTTCTCATTCAGGGAACCGGATTGATGGTCAAATACATACCCCTGTCAGCCCGCCGGGGGAGAGATACAGAGAGGGGGTCTTCCCACCGCAGCCCACAACGAAACTCCCCCTCGGCCAACCCATCGTAGGGGCGGGTTTCAAACCCGCCCTTGATGCCTCCCTTCCTTGACGTACCAGAACATACAATCTACAATTCTCTCGTTACCGATGCTCATGCGCCCCGTCCCGCCTCGACCTGTAGAACCCTGAGAGACAAAATGAGAATAGGACAAAGAAAAAGGCTTGCGCACATTGAAGCCGTCCCAAACTGTCCCATCTGTTCCAAACTGTTTCACGACTGCCTCGCCTGCTCTGTGCACACCCCCAAAACAGCTTCAAATTCCCGTCCTCGCGCACCAAACGGAGTGGAACAAAATGGGACAGGATCAACAAGCAGGGGTTCTGAAGCCGTCCCAAATTGTTCCATCTGTTCCAAACTGTCCCACGATCGCCCTGCCCCTGTGAGCGAAACCGGCAACGTGGAATCCATAGGAGAATCGTCTGCACTATGATTCAAGACCAATCGCAACCGGCCGAATCGCATTCCACACTCACCAATCGGCAATACCGCGCCATCGAGTGTCTGGCCTCATCCCCGACCGTCACCGACGCTGCCATACGAGCTGGCGTCGGGCGGACCACCCTCTACCGGTGGTTGAAAGATCCCGTCTTCATGGCCGCCTGCGAGCGTCAGCACGCAGAGACCCTCGCCCACACCAGACAGCGGATCAAAGAACTCCTCATCGAGTCCCTTCAGAGTCTCGATACCCAGCTGCGCTCCACCGATCCTAACGTCCGTACGCAGGCTGCTAGGCTGCTCATGGAATACCATCAACGCCTCGTATCGGACAAGCAGGTTGAAGCTGGCCCAAAACCCTATATGATAGAGAGCGCCATCTCACCAACCTGGTCGAACCGGCCTTGAGATAGCTCCAAGCGACAGCGGAAACAACATGATCGACATCTACACCGACGGCAGCTGCATCGGGAACCCCGGCCCCGGCGGTTGGGCCGCGATCATCATAGAGAATGGCGCGACCCGAAAGCTGCACGGTCGTGACGACCGCACCACGAACAACAAGATGGAGGTCCTGGCCGCGATTGAGGGAATCAAGGCAACGCCATCCGGAGTCGATGTGCGCGTCCACAGCGACAGCACATACCTCATCAACACGATGACGAAAGGCTGGAAGCGCAACAAGAACCGGGACCTGTGGGAAAGACTGGACCGTGAGGTCGCCAAACGAAACGTGCAGTGGACTTGGGTAAAAGCCCACGCCGGACACCCGCTCAACGAAATGGCCGACCGCATCGCAAACGCCGAGGCACGAGGGAAGACTCATGAGTGACCCGTTACACTCTTCCACGGGCAAAAAACTCTCACACGTCGACGCCTCCGGCAAGGCCCAGATGGTCGACGTAGGCCCAAAGGACACTACGCAGCGCATGGCCGTCGTCACGGGAAGCGTCCACATGCAGCCCGAGACCCTGACACTCATCGAGACCAACGACATCGAGAAGGGCGATGTCCTCGGAGTAGCAAGGATCGCCGGAATCATGGCCGCCAAGAACACGGCCCAGCTCATCCCTCTCTGCCACGCTCTGCCCCTCGACCAGGTCACCGTCGAGTTCCGCCTCGACCACGAACAGAGCGCCGTCGACATCCGCGGCACGGCGCGCACAACCGCCAAGACCGGCGTCGAAATGGAGGCGATGACCGCCGTCAGCGTAGCTGCCCTCACAATCTACGACATGTGCAAGGCCGTCGATCGCGGAATGCGCATCGGCGACATTCGCCTCCGCCGCAAGACCGGCGGCAAGTCCGGCGACATCACCCTCGAATAGCCTATGCCCAATCTCTTCCATCACGTTGCAAACCACATCCCCACAACCCCAAAACCGTCATTCCCGCGAAAGAACGTCACCCCGTACTCCGATACGGGGCGGGAATCCACTACACCCCTCCGCGAACTCCCCGCCCTCTGCGGTGAATCACCCTTAATCAGGAACAACACATGACTACACAAAGAGTCCTCGTCACCGGCGCCAGCGGCCTCATCGGCGGCCTCATCGTCAAGCACCTCGCCGATAGGTACGAATTCAGCGCCCTCAACCGCCGCCCCGTCGAGGGCATTCCCTGCACTCAGGCCGACATCTCCGACCTCGACGCCATCCTTCCCGCTTTCGAGGGCGTGGACATGGTCGTCCACATGGCCAACTACATCGACGACGTGTTCGACTGGGAAAAGCACCTCTCCGCTGGCATCATCGGCACCCGCAACGTCTTCGAAGCGGCGCGTATCCATGGCGTCCGCAGAGTCGTCTACGGCAGCACGGGCGATACGCAGACCGGCTACGAGTACGACAAGACCCTCCCGTACGGTCACATCGGCGCGGGAGAGTACGACAAGGTGCCTGACAACTGGCCTTTGATCACCCACCTCGATCCCGTGCGCCCGAAGAGCGTCTACGGAGCATGCAAGGTCTTCGGCGAGGCCCTGGCCCGCTACTACTCCGACGTGTTCGACATGTCGATCCCCTGCATCAGGCTGGGGGCCGTCTCTGCCGCCAACAGGCCGACCCAGCGCCGCCAGGCGATGTCGTACCTCAGCCATCGTGACTGCGTTGCGGTGGTCGACAAGTGCCTGCAGGCTCCGCCGTCACTGAAGTTCGACATCTTCCGCGCCACCTCCAACAACAAGTACCGTTGGATCGACATCGAGCACACCAAAGACGTCCTCGGTTGGCAACCCCAGGACAGCGCCGACGACTTCGAGATCGACGACGAGGGCGGCTGGCACCAGGTCTACTCAGCCCACCTCGACCGCACCGCCCTCGGCATCGAAGATGACAGTGACAACTAAACGTGAATTCAATCACAAACGCCGGCCAAAACATCCCCTCTCCCGTCGTGGGAGAGGGCTAGGGTTAGGGTAAGACGCGCCCCCGACAACAACATCAATAGGAGCGAAAACCATTGACATCAGTACCTCCGGCACCCAGACCCATCAAGCCCAAGGGCGACATCCGCCTGCTCTTCGTGGCCGACCTCTCCAGCCACGCGCGCGAGCCGTTCACCGGCGATCCGGCCACGCCGGAACAGATCGAAAGGCTCGTGGACCACTTCGCCCTGAGTGGGGCCGACGCCTTCGGCCAGGAGGTCTTTGGACAGGGTTGGGTCACCTACTTCCGCTCCGACACCTATGAGTTCGACCAGCGCCCCCAGCATCGTCGCTGGATCCCCATGCTCGACAAGGGAATCAACCCCATCGAGATATTCATCGACCGCGCCCACCGGCGCGGGATGAAGTTCATCGCCGGGGCGCGATTCGGGGACGACCATGGAGCTCCCACTCAGGGCGCACAGTGGATGTTCGACCACCCGGCGTTCATCCTGAAGGACGTTCCGCCGGGACCGCTCGCCAACCCCGGCAATGCGATGGACTTCTCCTTCAAGGAGGTGCGGGACTTCCACTTCGGGGCTATCGAGGAAATCGCCCGACGCTTCGACGTGGACGGCATCGAGATAACCTTCCGCAGCGACAACCACTTCCCGTACCCGCGCTCCATCTCCCGCGAGCGTCAGCCTTTGATGACCGAACTCTTCCGGCGCATCCGCGACATGCTGGACAACGAGGGACGAAAGAAAGGCAAGAAGCTGCTCTTGGGAGTCCGCGTCCCCGAGACCCTCGAAGAGTGCCACGATTGCGGCCTAGACATTCCCACGTGGATCACCACGGGAATCCTCGACTACGTGAGTCCCGCCAACACCATGTACGCGAACCACAACGCGCAGTGGGAGGAGTTTTCGAGCCTCATGAAGGGGACATCATGCCTCCTCCTGCCCGGTGTCATGCCGTTCTGCTCGGCCTCCGACGCTCGCAGCGACATCGTCCCATGGGCCCTTCAGCCACACACCGGCGAGAGCGGCACCACCGAACACATGGCCTTTCAGTCACGGGTCTACCTTCGCCCGATGGCCGCCAATAACTACCGCGCCCTCGTAAACAATATGTACGGCGCCGGGGCCGACGGCGTTTCAAGCTTCAACTACCAGGAGCAGTACACGGGACACCTCATGGGCGACTTCCCCGGCTCGCTGGCCCTGCTTGGAGAGCTCAGGGACCCCGACGCCATAAGGGCGAACCATCGCACCTACCTGTTCCGCTCCATGATGGGCGGCACGGACTACCACGGTGGGCCGGGCATGGCCTCAACCGGCGCGATCAAGGACGACAAGATCGTCCTCAGCCGCGAGACCCCCGGCGTCCGGCACGAATACCGCATGCGCCTCTGCGAGCAGTGGGACGACATCGGATACGCCTATGCGGCCCTCCGCGCTCAGCACCTCAGGCCCGGTGACAACCTTGCGCTCGATTTGAACGGCGCGGCCGTCCCCGAAGACACCGTCCGTCGAATGTGGCACGAAAGCGGTCGCTCGACCAACATCGGCCGCCCGCTCCCCGCCTACTCCACCGTCATCTTCGACCTCGACCCCAACCACATGATCGACGGCGACAACACCCTGGGCGTAACCCTAATCAATCAGGAGGAGGGAGCATCCGGCGATATCCTCATCGACGAAATCGACGTCACCGTCATGCCCTGAGAAGGTCACCTCAACAGCACCACCGTTTCGACGTGATGCGTCTGCGGGAACATGTCGATAGGCCGCACCGACTCGACACGAAGACCGCCACGCACCAGAATATCGAGGTCGCGCGCCAGCGCCTCCGGGTCGCACGACACATACACCGTCCGCTCAGGTGCCAATCGGATGAGCGCCTCGAGCACGGTCGGATGGCACCCTGCCCTCGGGGGGTCGAGGATCACCGCATCGGGACGAGCCTCCATCGAGTCGAACACGTCCTCCGTCTTCCCTTCGATGAACTCCACGTTCTCAATGCCGGAAGCGTTCGCGGCCGCATCCTTGATCGCCGCTGCCGACTCCTCGATGGCGATGATCCTCTTCGCGGAACCGGCCAGCAGGATTGCGAACGTCCCCACTCCCGCGTAGGCGTCGACGACCAGTTCCTCGCCGGAAAGCTCCAGCGTCTCCCCAACAAGCTCCGCCAGCCGCTCCGCCTGCTCGGTATTCACCTGGAAGAAAGAAGGGGACGCTATCCGGAAGCTGTGGCCAAGCAGCTTCTCGGTGTAGTGGCTCTGCCCGGACTCCAGCGGAATGTCCTCGCTCTTCAACGTAGGCTGGATGAGCCACTCGTCGGTGTTGACCCCATACCGGATGGACAGCTGGCTCGTCTCCTGAGCCCGACCCCGGAGGTCCCCCGCAAGGCGGTTGATTCCCGGCGTCATCAACATGCACTCGTCCGTCTGCACGAACCTTCGAGTTATCCGGTTGACGAACCCCGGACTGCCCTCCCGCCGGATCGTGTAACGGGCGTGGTTTCGGTACCCGTACAGGCTCGGTGCCGGTATGCACGGGTCGATGGCGATCCCTTCGAGAGAAGGGTACTCCGCAAAGTTCCGCTCAACGTACCCTCGCTTGAGGACGAGCTGATGACTATACGAAACATGCTGCCACTGGCACCCCGTACACGCCCCGAAGTACTGGCACGGCGCGGCAACTCGTTGCGGTGAAGCCTCGATGACCTCGTACACGAGACCGGAAACCATCCGCTTCCTGCGCCTGCGGTACCGCACGATCCGGGCTACCACCCGCTCGCTCGGGATGCCGCCGAATACGTTGATCCGCCCCTCCTCGAACTCCGCGAGACAGTCGCCGAGGGGGCCTATCTCGTCGAGGAGAGTCAGCTCGGCAAGCTCAGGAGGCTGGTCGTCGGTCTGCAAATAAGTCACATGAACGATTTTAGCAGAGACTCGATTTGACCAATAAGAATACACGATCTATCATAAGTTCATGGTCGCCAACAGCCAACCCAACGTCCCACATAGGCTGTGTGACCGGACGTTCAGGTTTCTGCAGTATCGCTCGGTCACTCGGGAAAGGTGTAGGAAGGAGGTGCCTTCCCTAAAAAGTACGGATGCGATTTTCCCTCGCAGCATCTCATAAGGAATTATCCCAAAGTGTCCCCAAATGGTAGCTGTTCAGAAACGCTCGGCATACGGAGTCACCGTCATTCGTACGAAAATAGGCCGCAATACCCCCCACGCCGTCCATTCCCGCCCCCCCATACCGTCATTCCCGCGAAGGCGGGAATCCATCCCCGGACGTTGCCTCACGACAGTCGCCGACGGAGGAACCGGCGACCATTTTCATCCCTCGGTGTGCAGTCGACAGCCTGCATGGGAGATTCCTCTGAAAATAGCCGCAATACCCTCACACCGTCATTCCCGCGAAAGCGGGAATCCATCCGCGGACGTTGCCCTACGACAATCGACGACGGAGGAACCGATGCCCATTTTCATGATTGGTGGTGTCGGTGGCAACCGACATGAACGATTGCTACGAAAATAGACCCCGACCAACCCATCGTAGGGGCAACCCTTGTGGTTGCCCGTCCCCGATACCACGCCACCACCCGTCATTTCGGCGGAGGCCGGAATCCATGCTCCGGACCCTGCTGGCTCGTGCCAACCCCATTTTCATTCCAGGTGGCGAGGGTGGCAACCCTCATGAATATTCCGGGGAAGGAAACGTCACCCCGTACCCCGACGTTCACCTCAGCAACTCTAAACAGTTACTCCGACGCCTTCTTGGACGCCCGTGGATGTGCGGCAAGGTAGGCCTGACGGGCCTGTGTCTGCGTAACGTGCGTGTATATCTGCGTCGTTGCTGGTGATGCGTGCCCGAGCAGTTCCTGCACGACTCTCAGATCCGCGCCTCCCTCCAATAGGTGAGTAGCGAATGAGTGCCGTATGGTATGAGTGTGAACGTCGGTCCTGAGCCCGGCCATCGTAGAGTACTTGCGAACTTTGGACTGGATGCTCCGCTGGCTGATCCTTCCTCCGCTCCGGTTCAGGAACACGGCCGATCCGCTTTCCTGCGTTGCGATCGTAGGGCGTACCTCCAGGAGGTACCGCGAAAGCGCCCGGTGGGCCGCTTCTCCGATCAGCACGACCCTTTGCTTCGATCCCTTTCCCCGCACACGAAGCTCCTTGGTCTCGAAGTTAATGTCGGCTACGTTCAGGTCACGCGCCTCGCTGACTCGAAGTCCCGCCGCGTAGATAACCTCCAGCATCGCGCGATCACGCAGCCCAAGACCGTCGGAGCCGTCAGGTGCGGATACCAAGCGCGCGGCTTCGCTTTGCGAGAGGAACCGGGGCAGGCGGGACTCCTTCTTCATCATGCCCCGTGTGGGAAGGGGGTCTTCCGTCAACACACCGGTCCGTATGAGCCAGCGTATGAACGTGCGTAGCGCGCTGTGCTTTCGGACCACGCTGGCCTTGACGTAACCGAGTTCGACCAGCCACGCGAGGTAGGCCCTTATCCGGTAGCGATCGAGATCGGCAAGTTCGGCGATGTCCTCGCGACGCATGAACTCGAATAGGGGATCAATGTCAGTCGTGTAGTTGCGCCGGGTAAGGGGTGCAAGTCCCTTCTCCGCCGTCAAATGCGTGTCGAACTTATCGATCAGGTCCCGCCAAGTGGATTCGTTCATCTCGATCACATAATAAGGGCGCGTCGTAACGCGCCCCTACGTGTACTGAGTCCACTTTTGCTGGAATTTTACGCTTCGACCAGTTCGCCGGTCTCGACAGGATCGGGAACCGGGCCCCGGTAGTCGCACTGAGTGCAGCGGCAGCGGTCACGACCCTGCTCGGCCAGGAGACCGCCACACTCTGGACATGGAGGCTCTATCGGCTTGCGGTTGACCGTGAAATCGCAGGCGGGATAGTTCGCGCAGCCGTAGAACTTCCTGCCGCCTTTGCCGCGCTGCCGTCGTTCGACGATATCACCGCCGTCTTTAGGACACTCGACGCCGACCCGCTCCATAAGAGGCTTGGAGTTTCTGCAGTTGGGGAAGCCGCTGCAAGAGAGGAATCGTCCGAACCTTCCCGACTTGATGACCATCGGGCTATCGCACTTGTCGCATACTTCGCCGCTCTCTTCGTCGATCTGACTGCTTGGGACGCGCTCGGCCTTTTCGAGGGCCTCCTTGACGGTCGAATTGAAGGGTTCATAGAAGTCCTTCAACATCGGATTCCATGCGCGCTCTCCACTCGCAATCTCGTCGAGTTGTTCTTCCATCTTCGCGGTGAATCCGATGTCCACCACGTCGGGGAAGTGTTGTATGAGCAGTCCCGTAACCGCTCTGCCGAGCTTCGTAGGCTCAAACCTGCCATTTGCCTTGCGGGCGTAGTCGCGGTCGACAACGGTCGCGATGGTGGGTGCGTATGTGCTCGGGCGTCCGATTCCCTCTTCTTCGAGCGCTCGCACCAGCGTGGCCTCGCTGTAGCGCGGAGGTGGCTGAGTGAAGTGCTGCTCTGGTGTCAGTGCCGCCAGATCGAGTGCATCGCCGTCTTCCAGCGGCGGCAGTTCGCGGGACTCCTCTGATGCCTTGCCATTGGAGGAGTCGTTCCCCTCCATGTAGACCCTTCGGAAGCCGGCAAACTTGAGCACCGAGCCGGTGGCTCGAAAGTCATAGTGCGTGCCCGAAACTACGCTTTCTGCGTCGATGTCTACTCGCGTGGCGTCAAAGATAGCGTCGTTCATTTGGGAGGCGAGCATTCGCCGCCAAATGAGTTCGTAAAGCCGGAACTGCTCCGGTGTGAGGTTGCTCTTCAACTGCTCAGGCTCAGCGAAGAGCGAGGTCGGACGAATGGCTTCATGGGCCTCCTGAGCACCACGTACACGCTTGGTGTAACGACGAGGAGACTTTGGAGCGAAGCTGGCGCCGAACTTCTCCTTCACGTATGCCGACGCTTCACGCAACGCTGAATCCGCTACGTTGGTGGAGTCCGTTCTCATGTATGTGATGAGGCCGGATGTTTCGCCCCCGCCGACACTTATGCCTTCGTACAGCTGCTGGGCGACAACCATCGTCCGTTGAGCCGTAAAGCCTAATTTTCGCGACGCCTCCTGCTGGAGAGTGCTGGTAATGAACGGGGCCGAAGGCTTGCGTCGCCGTTCACGTCTTTGTACCGAAGTCACGCGATACGTTGCGCCTTCAAGGTCGCCGGTAATTGCAGTGGCCTCAGCCTCGTTGTGAATCTCAATGCGATCCTTGCTTCCCTGCAATCGTCGAAGATCTGCGCTGAAGGTCTGTGCTTCCGCACCGTTCTTGGACTTCGGGACTAGCTGGGCTTCTATGCTCCAGTACTCGTCGGACTCGAAGGCCTCGATCTCCTGCTCCCGCTCGACGATGAGCCGGAGCGCCACGGACTGGACTCTGCCCGCAGACAGGCCGCGCCGGACCTTCTTCCACAGTACCGGGCTGAGCTCGTAGCCAACAAGCCGGTCGAGCACCCTTCTTGCCTGTTGCGCGTCGATCAGGTTGTCATCGAGTTCGCGGGGGTGGGCGAATGCCTCCTTGACCGCTCCGTCGGTTATTTCGTGGAAGATTACGCGTTTGATCTTGGCTGCATCGATCTTGGCCGCACTGATGAGGTGCCAAGAGATAGCCTCTCCTTCGCGGTCCGGGTCAGTGGCGAGGTAGACGGTCGAAGCGGACTTCGCCGCGTCGGCGATTTCCTTGACGACCTTCCTCTTGTCGGGCATCACGCGATACTTGGGCACGAAGCTCAGGTCATCGACCCTAACGCCCATCTCCTTCGAGGGAATGTCGCGTACATGGCCCATCGAAGCCTTGGTGTCATACCGGCCGCCGAGGAACCTCCCGATTGTTCTGGCCTTGGCGGGCGATTCTACGATTACGAGGTCTTTACCCATAGTTATTCCGTCAATATCAAGTTAAGGGGATGGTAACAATAAAACGGGCAGGGTTGTGCCTGCCTCCACTAGGTATTATGTACACAGGCCGCATCCGGTTTGCAACCGTCTAGCTGGCGCTCCTTGCGTTCCGCCATTCATGCCCTCACGTAATTCATCCCGCCCACCTGTCGGACGAGACCGCGCAGTTCCATCATCGCGAGCAGGCTGCTCACGACCGAGATGGTCATCCCGGAACCACGGATGATCTCGTCAATGTGAGTAGGTTCCTGGCTGAGGTGGTACAAGACCTTGGACTCGTCATCGTTGGCCGGGAAGAGCGCCGCCATCTCGATTTGCGCTCCCACAAACGAAAGGTTGAGTTCCTCGAGAATGTCCTCATGCTTATGGACGGGCTTCGCTTCCATGCGCTGGATCAGGCTATTGGTGCCGCGACTGCCGGGTGACAGGATACTGCCCGGCACGGCGAATACCTCACGGTTCTGATCGAGCGCATGCCTGGCGGTTATCAATGCACCGCTGCTTTCGGCAGCCTCGATCACGAGTGTTCCCAGAGTTATCCCACTGAGAATTCGATTTCGCCGCGGAAAGTGCTCGGCCTTTGGCTTAGTGCCGATAGGATGCTCGGATACGACGGCGCCATTTTCGCCTATCTCCTCAGCTAGCCGGGCGTGTTGGCGAGGGTAGACGATGTCCACGCCATTTCCAAGCACTGCGATCGTTCGTCCTCCCGCCTCCAGTGCCGCCCGGTGGGCTATGCCGTCCACTCCACTGGCGAGGCCGCTGACGACCACCACATTCGATTTGGCGAGATCCGTGGACAGTCGGTGGGTGACCTCCCGACCGTAAGCCGTGACCCGCCTTGTCCCGACCACAGCCACCGATCTCTCGTCCTTGGGAAGAAGGTCGCCCTTTACATAGATAACTGGTGGCGCATCGTCGATCTCCTTGAGGCGAGCCGGATATTCGGGATCGTGCCATGTGTAGGCCGAGCACCCATGCTCCTTCAGCAGCGACAGTTCACCGTCAGGATCGATTCTTGTCCGATGCCTCAGGACTGAGCGGGTCGTCCTCTCATCCAGGCCCGCTTCACGCAGCGACGCTTCACTTGCGCTCCAAGCATCCGAGAGCGAGCCGAAGCGGCTTTCGAGCAGACGTAGGCGTACCGTTCCTATGAATGGGACGCGTGTGAAGGCGATCCAGTGCTTGAGTTCAGCAGGATTCATGAGGCAGTAATGATAGCACGCTGGCAGGCCGCCATAGCAGATGCTCTTCCAACGCTACGAGGCTTCTCCACCCTTGCCTGTTGCCCGTTGCACGGCGTCAAGGTAGGTCTTGGACCCTTCTGCCAGATAGGCCAGCCAGCTGGTCATTAGGAACCTCGCGCCGGCCTCTATTACTTCTTCCGCCGTCGATGCCCACGCTATGGCGCCTGCCGTCCGTCCTGCGTCGGAGATGCAAAAAACCGCATCGGATATCGTCTGTCTGACCCTCGGATGATCTATCTGGCCGACCAGCCCCATGCTTTGAGCCAAGTCGCTTGGCGCAACGAAGAATACGTCGATGTGGTCTACGGCAAGGATCTCCGGCAAATTCTCTATTGCCAGGATGTCCTCGATCATTACGACCACGAGGGTCTCTTGGTTGGCCTTCTTAAAGTACTCTTCCGAACCGATTCCGTACGCCTGTCGGCTCTCGTACATTCCCCTGGCCCCAATCGGCCCATATCGAGAGGCCCGGACGACCTCCCTCGCCTGTTCCGCCGTATCGACGTGAGGCACGATCACACCTTGAGCGCCCTGATCGAGCGACCGATAGATGAGACCGTAGTCCACGCGGTTTACGCGGATAAGTGACGTCATTCCCCAGAGGTCACATGACCTCGTGATGTTCTGGATCTCCCTGAAGTCGATTGCGCCGTGCTCGGTCTCGACCCACACGCCGTCGAACCCCATAGGGCCAAGAAAGTCTACGATCTCAGCCGTGTGAAACCCTTCTACGACGTTGACGACCTCGCCTCGTTCGAGCTTCCTCTTGATCCGGTTTTCCCGTAGTTGACGCAATTGGCACTCCTCTTCATCGAGCTCTATATACCGCTAGTTCTTTCGACGGATTGTCCTGCCCGGCAGTTCGATCAGCTACCCGAACTCGCCACGGAGCATTTCTGCGGCAAGCGCCTCGTTCCTGAGTTTCATATATGCCTCGTCGAGGGGGATGTCGGCTGCGCTTCCCGGCGCGAAGCCACAGTCGGGATGCAGGATAACCCGTTCCGGCGATACGTATTGGACGGCCCGTCGGACGCGGTCGGCGATCTCATCGGGCGTGTCTATATGACTGCTTCGACAGTCCACGCATCCCAGCCCAATATCGAACCTTTCGGGCAGTCCGCGCAGTACCGCAAAATCACCTGCCGCCGGTATCGCGAATTCCAGCATGAGGATGTCGACCTGCAGGTCGGAAAGTGCAGGCAGGATCGGACCGTATCCGCCTTCGCCCACCCATCCTGCTCGTCCCTTGTTTCGCCTGCACAGGTGAACTGCCAACCGCACGCCCTCCACGCCCTCTACGACCTGGTTGATAAGGTCAACGCAAAAGTCCATTTCGGCTTGCGGATCGTCGTAGGCCGCCCTGACCTTTGGATCGACGAACAGGCATAGATGGGGGTCGTCGATTTGTGCGACCTCCACGCCTTCATCTCGTAAGGCGATGAGCTCCTGCCGCAGCACAGGCACAAGGGCCTCGGTGAACTCGCGCCGCGCGGGATATGCCGCACTCGACAATTCTTCGTCCCACATCCTCTCGCCTATCAGGTACGGCGACGGAATGGCGACCTTGATATCGCGTTTGGTGTGCTCTTTCAGGAATCTGGCTTCCTTTGCCAGCAGACCCGGGTTTACGACCTCCAGTTCAGACGTGACGACGTGCCACGTCTGACGCTGACCGAGCACCTCCTTTATCGACAGCTCGAAACCGCTGCAGATGTCGGCAATGACGCCGATGTACGACTTCCGCCGCCATTCGCCATCGGAGATGATGTCGATCCCGGCGAGTTCCTGCATTTGCGCCACGTATGGAATGGCTGAGTCCATCATCCGACGAAACTCGGCCAAGGAGCCACCTTCCTCGACTTGGGCTTCTATGAGGTCTCGGACGTATTGAGGCCTCGGCATCGAGCCGACGACGGTGGTCGGGAACAGGTCTTCACTCATTCGGTACTCTGGAGTGACTTCATACTCTTATTCGTGACACAGTCGGAAGGGAGCATAGAGCGGAGTCAAGGACTGAACCGCATCCAGTCCGCGGTTGCAAGGTGATAGTCTTGAATGGTGTCGACCTCATGGTAGTCACCGGGTACTGCCACGGAGTGCACCGGAATACCCGCTCGGATCATTCGGTCGAGCAGGTGGATGACGTAGGCCATGCGAAAGGGTCGGCCGTCGGCAATGATCTGCTCGTCGCCAAGCTCGGCGTACACATCATCATGGAACTGTAGGAACTGCGATGCGCCCTGAGCCGTCATCTTGATAACGCCGGTGTACTCGCCGGAGGCCTCATCAGGATCAATCGTCCGTGATACCTCCACCACACGGTCCCCTTCGACGACCATCTTTTCAGCATCCGTCTCGGGGTGCATACTGCGAAATACGTACCGCTCACGCCAACGGGTGTCCATGACGAGTGTGATATCGTGCGGCGAGTCCTGAAGCGCCTTCACCGCCTCTCCGAGGTACAGCGTGTCGGTATACGTCGCGTAGAAGCCGTTATCCATGTGATCGCGAGCGCAGACCAGTGAGGCGAGGATATTTGTCGTGGGCCAGGCGGCGTTCTCCACATAGGTAAAGTCCGGATAGGCATCTTGCACCACGTCGATGAGATACCCGCCTACGAATACGAATCTATCCAGACCATTTTCTTGGAAGGCGCGCAGCGTCCAATCGAGAATTCTGGTACCCGCCAATTCGGTAAAGCACTTGGGCTGCGACGCTGTAAGGGGCATGAGCCGTGCCCCGCGACCGGCTCCGAGGAGGATGACGTTCAAACTTACGTTTTTCTCCGTTCCGCGTATTCCCGCTCAGCCTACCGAGAATTCGGGTCGGACGCAAATAGGCCCGGCGACGTTTGCTTGTACAATCATCACCGGGCCTCTGAACTTAGGCTCAGATTAGGGTACTTGCAGTCTAAGGGAGTGGTTGCTCCTCGATGTATGCCCCGAACGTGTATGCGAACACCCGGAACTGGTCGGAGTTCGAGCTCAGCTTGAGCTCATGACCCTCGAAGTCATCGAGTTGAATCACACGATACATGCGAGGCTCATCCACCTGAATGAAGCTGTTGCCCTCGTCGTCCCACTGGACGTCCAGGCCCGCCTGTTCCTCCTTCACCGGCTCGTCGTTGACGAGAACTCGTACGTCATAAGACTCAACACTGTCTTCTTTGGTCAGCACAACGTTGACCTCCGCCGCCTTGAAGTTGACAAGAATGTAGTCCTCGAAGTCCTGTGTGACTCGCGCGTGCCGGAGGTGTTCCAACTCGTTGATCCACGAGCCTTGCAAGTAGATGAACTGGTTGTAATGCTCCTCAGCGATGTCCTCGTACTCGACGACTCGCCCCAGGCCTTGGTAGTACTCTTCGTGGAGGACATACGGGGAGCCCCCAAACTGAAGCGCGCCGTAGTTTCGCTCCACTCCTGCGTACAGCTCGCGGGTTAGCCCTTCCAGTGGGTCTTGGGCGAGCGCGTCAAGATGGAATCTGGCGTCCTCGATGTTGCTGTGTTCGATGCTGGCTACGTCTTCATCGAGCTCGGCCAAGACCTTGCGAATCTCGTCCTCCGTCTCGATGTATTCGCCCTCGCCGAAGTGCGTGTAGCGGATGATTCCGTCCTTATCTATGAGGTATTTGGCCGGCCACGACCTGTTTAGGAAGTTATTCCAAGTACTGTGATCGTTGTCCAAGACAACGGGGTACTCGATGCCCCAGTCCTCGACAGCCATCTTCACGTTCGATTCGAGCTTTTCGAACTCGAATTCCGGCGCGTGAACACCGACGATCACAAGTCCGGCGTCCTTGTACTTGTCATGCCACTCCTTGATGAATGGCAGCGTCCGGATGCAGTTGACGCAAGTGTAGGTCCAGAAGTCGATCAGTACGACCTTGTCCCCTCTCAGTTCCTCCAACGTGAACGGCTCCGCATTTATGAAGGAACTGATGCCTGCGAGGTCCGGCGCCATGAGTCCTTCTTGTACTTGGGGCCCCGCCTGAGGATCGGGCTCCGGCGTTGCGGTCGGATCGGGAACGGGCGTGGGCGGAGGCGGCGCCTTGTCGGTATCCACACTGGAGACCGACGGAGTGGCCGTGGCCCTGGGGGTCGCTGTCGGCTCGTCCGGAGTTTCGGCCCCGTCACTCCCTCCGCACGCCGCCAACACGAGCGCAAACAGGAAAGCAAGCGCTGTAATCGTAATGAGGTTCCGAGAGATTGTCATGGTGTCTCCTAAAATGCTGTGCCGCTGGGCGAGACGATTTCGCCCGCAGTCTGTTGGTTCTTACTTTAGAACGGTTCCGGTTCAAATATGTTCGCTTCGAAGGTAACTGTGTAGACCTCCAGTCCGCTGGAGTCGGACCACAGCCTTACGTCGTGGCTCGCGTAGTCGGGGAGGTCGACCAGTTGATAGACACGTGGACGGTCGACCGCTACATAGCTTTCTCCATCGGTATCATACAGTACGTCTTCTCCGGCTAGTTCGGGCGGGATCGGTGCGTCGTCAAGCGTGAGCCGCACACGCTGGGCTGCGCCGTCGCCATTCGAAAGGACGGCTGCCCCCTTCTTGCCAACCATCTTGAACGCAAGATAGTCCTTGTAACCGTTCGTGTTTCTCGAATGGACGATGCTTTCCTCACCTGTTTGCCACTCTCCTTGAAGGTAGACGTAATGGTTCTCGTGCTCTCCCGGATCCTGAAATGAGATTGTTCCGTTCGTCCCTTGGAAGTACCCTTCCTGCGGGAAGTAGGGATCAGGAGCCTCAGGGCCATTCTTCGATCTGCCGAAGTGGATGTCCCTTGTTCTTCGCACATCGTCCTCTAGCGCGAATGTACGAGGGTCGGGTTCGAGCTCCTGTTGGCTGCTGATGGGAATGTTCGACAGGTCCGCTCCGGCGTCTTTCAGCCAGTGTCTGATCTCCTGTTCCATCACGGTGTATCCGCCCGGGCCAAGACGCAGATGACGTATGAACCCGTTCTTGTCCAGAAGATACGAGCCGGGTATGGACGAATTTCGGAATGCCCGAGCGGTGGTCCAGTCTCGGTCGATGCCGACCGGGTAATCAACCTTCCGCTCCTCCAGAGACCGTGTGATGACTTCGTGCCGTTTCTCGAATTCGAATTGCGGAGTATGGACGGCGACGACACGTAGACCATAGTCTTCGTACTTCTGCCGCCATGACTCGATGAATGGCTGGACCTGAATACAGTCGTCGCACGCGACCGAGAAGAATACGACGATGACGACCTTGCCACGCAGTTCGGCCAGTGACAGGGCAGGGGAGTTTATCCAGTCCGTGATGCCGACCAACTCCCTTGGAGTTCGCTGGTAGTGACCGAAAGCGAAGGTGTATAGCTCAAACTCATCGCTGTTGGAAGCGAGCTTTAGTTCGTGAACTCCGAACTCGCCGAGACGCACGATGTTGAACATGCGGGCTTGATCGACGACGAAATAGCTATTTCCTTCTGCATCGAATCGGACATCGTCGCCTGCATGAGAACGTTCAAGCGGTTCACCAGCAAGGGTGACGCGAACATTGTATTCCTCGTCCTTCATACCGACCACCGCGTTTACCTCGTTCGAGTAGAACCTGATTGCCACATAGTCCTCGTGGCCGGTTGTCTCTCTCGCGTGTGTAAGACTCTCCGGGCCGCGTTCCCATTTGCCCTGCAGATACAGGTAGTGATTCTGGTGATCGCCGGGATCGGTGAACGTAGTGACCTCAGTGGATTCACTGAAGTATTCGGAATTGCCCACGTACGCCAGCTTCTCGCCGCCGTTTGTGAATGCGATGCGGTTCTTGATGGAGCTGGCGTAGAGCTCTCTCGTGACTGCCTCGTCAAGGCTGGAAGAACTCTGTAGTCCGGGATAGACTGGGCCGTCCGCCTCCGTATTTGCGGGAACGTCGGAAAGTGTTGCTTCCGTCTCGGACAGAAGTTCCCTGATCCACCGTTCAGTCTCAGCGTACTGCCCTTCGCCGAAGTGCCTGAATCGAATTGTTCCGCCCTTGTCTATCAAGAACTTGCCTGGCCAACTCCGGTTGCCAAAGGCCTGCCAGGTGTTTAGCTTATTGTCCTGTGCCACCGGGTACTCGATGCCGAAGTCGGAGACCGCCTGCTCCACGTTTGCGCGAACCGTCTCGAACAGGAACTCCGGGGAGTGAACGCCCACAATGACCAACCCCTTATCGGCGTACTTGGAGTGCCACTCTTTGAGGTGCTCGAACGTCCTTATGCAGTTGATGCAGGTGTAGGTCCAGAAGTCTACGAGGACGACCTTGCCCCGCAGGTCGGCCATGCTGAGTGGTTCCGAATTAATCCAGCCGGAGATGCCTGCAAACTCAGGGGCCGAAGGCTCGCCGGACTCGAGACTGGATTCCGCCTCATTCACCGCAAGCGGAATGGGAGTGGCGGTAGGTACGGCGGTTGGCGTCGCATGAGGTGTGGCAGTGGGCACCACCGTGGATTCTGATCCACATGCGATGGCAAAGGCCAATACGAAGAGAGGCCAAGGTGCAAATTTCAGGAAATTCGTTCGCATCCGCTGACACATTCCAAGTGGGGTAAGTCCAGTATCCGATAGGAACCTTAAGCCGCCCTAACGGTTATGTGACGAAACAATTAATGCCAAATTCGCTTGACCACGCCACTACCGGTTGATACACACCGGAACCCCGCCGTCTCTCCTATCTCCTCCCCCGCCGACGGGCTGACAGGGGTAGGCAAGACGGAATTGTAGCTACGATCCGGCCCCGTCTCTCTGTCATTCCGAGCACGCCCTGTCATTCCAAGCACGCCCTGTCATTCCGAGCGTAGAGAGAAATCTAAAATCCATAACCGCAAGACCGGACAGCAAGAGCCACGTCTGTATCGTAACCAAGAATCAACCCCGGGCAAGAGTTCTCCGTGTCGGCTTTACGTTGTGAGAGACATTTTGGATTCTTCGACTCCGCTGCGCTGCGCTCAGAATGACAGGGCCAGGTTGCTTTCCGGTCAATAGAGAGTGGATCGATAGACAAAAGCCTACCCCTGTCAGCCCGCTGGGGGGGAGATACAGAGAGGGGGTTCCCGCACTCCCACCCGTCATTCCCGCGTAGGCGGGAATCTACAACATTCTGATTAGAGATGTAGTCTGCTTATGAGACAGCCCCTTTGCGGGAGAGGACTACGGAGTGTGACAGGGAGAGAACTGCCCCCTACTCCGAAACGGGGGTTGGGGTGGGGATGGCAAGACCCCCGCCATGACAGGCTGCGCAATGGCCCCTGAAAACGGGTACCCACAGCCGTGGATGAAATTGGACCCCTACCGACTGCCCACACTGTTACTGTTCAGACTTCCTGAGAGCGCTCAACGAACACAACCCACCGTCATTCCGGCGAAGGAACGTCACCCCGTACCACGATACGGGGCCGGTATCCAGAGGGGCGGGGGTGTTCGCCTCATCGACTCTGAACACTCACCCCGCACTCCCTCGATTTGACAAACGAGAACGCATGTACGACACTGCAATTGAGAGAAATGTCTCCACCCGATGCGACAGCCCCGCAAGTTACGAAATGTTACAGAATGTTACAAAATTCAGGGGGATTCCAGGAAAATGCGCGAGTCGCGTCTGTTCAGGGCCTATCCGCCAGACCGAAGGGTTCGACCCAACAATTTTACAATAACAACGGGAATGCCCGAAATGTCCCAGAATGTCCCACTTTTCAGAGATTAGGCCGGGTGCTTGCACACTCGCTCCCGCGCCGAAGGCTGACCGGCAACTCCCTCTCCCGTTGTGGGCTGACAGCGGTAGGTAAAACGAATTTGCAGCTACGATCCGGCCACCACAACCCTGTCATTCCGAGCGGAGCGAGGAATCTAAAATCCATAACCACAAGACCGGACAGCCAGTGCAGTGCTTCTGAGTGAAAACAGTAACTGTTCAGACTTAGTGAGAACGCACAACGCACACAGCCACCGTCATTCCGGCGAAGGAACGTCACCCCGTACCACGATACGGGGCCGGTATCCAGAGGGGCGGGGGTGTTCGCCTCATCGACTCTGAACACTCACCCCGCACTCCCTCGATTTGACAAACGAGAACGCATGTACGACACTGCAAGCGAGGGAAATGTCTCCACCCGATGCGACAGCCCCGCAAGTTACAAAATGTTACAGAATGTTACAAAATTCAGGGGGATTCCAGGAAAATGCGCGAGTCGCGTCTGTTCAGGGCCTATCCGCCAGACCGAAGGGTTCGACCCAACAATTTTACAATAACAACGGAAATGCCCGAAATGTCCCAGAATGTCCCACTTTTCAGAGATTAGGCCGGGCGCTTGCACACTCGCTCCCGCGCCGAAGGCTGACCGGCAACTCCCTCTCCCGTCGTGGGCTGACAGCGGTAGGTAAAACGAATTTGCAGCTACGATCCGGCCACCACAACCCTGTCATTCCGAGCGGAGCGAGGAATCTAAAATCCATAACCACAAGACCGGACAGCCAGTGCAGTGCTTCTGAGTGAAAACAGTAACTGTTCAGACTTAGTGAGAACGCACAACGCACACAGCCACCGTCATACCCGCGAAAGAACGTCACCCCGTACGACGATACGGGGCGGGAATCCATAGACGTTGGCAAAGCTGAGAGATGTCCTTCAATGACACTCTCTCAGCGAGAGAGCGGTTATGCAAACGTCTCCGTAGGCGGGAATCCAATCCCCTCTCCCGTCGTGGGCTGACAGGGGTAGGTAAAACGGATTTTAGCTACGATCCGGCCACCGCAACACTGTCATTCCGAGCGGAGCGAGGAATCTAAAATCCATAACCGCAAGACCGGACGGCCAGGGCCACGCTTGTATTGTGACCAAGAGCGAAAACAGCGTAAGAACTCCCCATGTCAGCTTCAGGTTAGGACAGACACTTTAGATTCTTCGACTCCGCTCCGCTCCGCTCAGAATGACAGAGCCAAGTTGATTTCTGTTCAATGGAGAGTGGGGCGATAGACAAATACCTATCCCCTCTCCCGTCGTGGGAGAGGGCTAGAGCCTGCCCCTGCGTAGGCAGGGGGTGAGGGTCAGGACTAGAACCTGCCTGTACCTGATGCGGGGTTGAGGGATTGCGAGGCTGCCGAGCGAGAAAGGGAAAAAGAAAGAGACGCCCACACGGGCGTCTCTCAGTCGCTATCGGTGCATTCGAGCTAAGATTTCTTCCTGAAGAGGTCGATTAGGCGTTCACCGTGGTTCCACAGCCCAGTCACGATGAGCGAGGCGCCAAGCATCTTGACGATATCACCGGGCATGTATATGTACATCCCGTCCACGAATAGTTTACCTTCTGCCGGCCATCCGAAATCGAAGGCGGCAAGCCAGATTAGTGCAGGAATGTAGAGAGCCAGTCCCCCGAGAGCGATCGCCCAGAGGGAACCGGAGCGTGTGAACCCAATCTGGCTGAGATATCCGGTCACGGCTGAGGCTACTAGGAACCCAATGATGTAGCCTCCCGTAACCCCCATGATCGTGGCGTCCCATGCCACAGCCGGCGTCCGGAATGCCCAAGGATCGGAGCTTGCGAACATCGGAAGGCCCAACGCACCAAGGACGATGTAGCCGAGTACCGCCCCTGTTCCCCAGCGCCATCCCATAATACCGCCCGTGACCAGGACGCCGAAGGTCTGGAGGGTGATGGGAGTTGGATTCTCAGGCAGGTAGAACCGAGCCTTCGCACAGGCGAAGATCAAGACAATCAACAGGACGGACGCGAGAATACGGTGTCCAGTTCGGGCATTCGGAAAGAGTGTGTCGAATAGGGACTTGTCAAGTCGTCCGAGGGATCCGAGTGTTCCGTATGCCGGTGCGCTTGCCTGCATGAAGCCATGCCTCCTCGAGGTTCTCTGTGTACCCGAAACTGAGGGCAAGTATCTGCCAACGACAGCTTCAAGTCAAGGGAGATTTTCATGGCTGCCGGACAGCGTGGGGTTCGGATATCAGGTGAAGGATCTAGATTGGCCTCGAAATGCGGGGGAGGTCGACATCGACCCCATACAAATCGCCCGGAATAGACGTATTAGGGGTTGGCTAGATCACTCTCAACCGTCACCGAGGCGACGTCGGTGATGTCGCCACGCACGTATTCCACCAGGATCTCGTCGCCGGGCTTGTAGGCCCAGAGCCGGGGATTAAAGACGGCAAGTCCGGGAGTTGGAATATCATCCAGCTTTGTGATGATGTGTCCAACCCGGAGCCCGGCGGCGTATGCAGGGCCGTCCGTGCTGATAGCGGTGATTACGACGCCCTCGGTGACTGAGAGGTTGAACGACCGCGCGATTGCCGGCGTTACGTCGTCTCCCTTGATTCCGATGTCTGGACGCGAAACGGCGCCGTTCTCTATGAGGCTGTCGATAACCGGTCCTGCAATAGAGGCATTGATGGCGAAGCCGAACCTCGCCTCTGCGAGCACGGCCTGATTTATCCCGATCACAGTCCCGTTGATGTCCACGAGGGGACCGCCGCTGTTGCCGGTGTTGATGGTCGCATCGGTCTGAATAAGATTGAAGAACTGCTGCCCCTGCTCGGTCTTAATGGATCTTCCGAGACCGCTGACGATTCCTAACGTGGCCGTTGGTCCTCCCCTCATATCGAGGGCGTTGCCAAGTGTCATCACCCAGTCTCCGACCCGAATATCATCAGTCTTGGAGAGCGTCGCGAATGGCAGGCCTTCCGCTTCGATCTTGAGAATGGCGATGTCCGTAACGATATCCTTACCTACGACAGTGGCGGGATAAGTCTCGCCGTTCGACAGGTGCGCTTGGAGCTGCTGCGCGCCCCTGATGACGTGTTCATTGGTGGCGATGTACCCGTCCGAACGCACGATGAAGCCGGACCCGGCTCCTTCGTCTCTGAAGGTAGAGAAGAACCCGCGTACAAAGCGCTCCGTGGTTATGGAAACGACCCAGGGCTCGATTTCTTCGACCACATCTGCCAGCGACGGGAGTACGAGGGAGGTTACACTCTCGGACTCGTCGGACGATTGCGGAAGCGATGTGGGGTTCTCTGATGGGCCGGGTGTGGGGGTCGGCGGAACCGGCGTGTATGTTGGAAGAGGAGTTGGAGTCGGCTCAGGCGGCGGACCGTCCCCACAGGCGACAACGGTAAGCAGCGAGAGCAAGGCGAGTGCTGAAACTGCGATTAGTTTCAGGACGCTAGCGGGCATGAGTGTCGACAACCCGGAGTCTGACGCGTGAAAAGCCAGTCCAAATGACCTTGATGCTAAGTTGATGTTGAGGAAGACTTTCAACATATGAACTGTATTGGGAAGTGACCAATGCTCCAAAGAGTAGAATAATGGCCGACAGGTACACCCAGCTCAACGTTGCGAGGATAGTCCCCACCGAGCCATATAGTAGGTTGTAGTGTCCGTAGTTTTGAACGTACCACACAAAGGCCAAGTTAGCAGCGTCGAACGCCAACGAGGCGAGCAACGCCCCCGCCCACACGTTGCTCAGCTTCACTTCCGTGTTTGGGATGAACCTATAAAGGACTAGGAATGTAGCGAACGCGAAAGTCGGTAGGATGAGCCGGGAGATGACGTTCCAAATAATGTGGTTGAAATACTCGGATTCCGGCGCTAGTAGGCCTGAAGCACTACGGACGAGACTCAGGGTTGGAGAGCTTAACAGCACGATGAACAAGAGAATTCCGGCCCCGATGACAAGTGCGAAATCGATCAGGCGTTCCTTGAGGAACGGTCTCGGTCTCGTGATGCCCCATGCCGCGTTGATTCCCTTGCGTATCGCCCCAAATACCACGGTCGCGCCCCAAAGCAGGCCAAAGGTGCCCACGATGCCTGTTACGACTCTTGACTCTACGACGCTGGCGACAGTCTCTCCGATGAAGTCGCTGGACACAGGGATGATGTCGGCTGTGCGGAGTGCCAGCTCCTGTTGCTCCTCCGCCGAGGCGGGGCTCAAGTATCCCAACACCGAAATGATGGCCAGGAGCAGTGGGAATATCGAGATAAGAGTGTAGAACGCGATTGCCCCAGCGATGTATGGGCAGTTCTTGTCCAGGAACTCGTTGACCGTGTCCGTGCAGAAGAGGATTATTCTTACGAATGTCATGCTGGCAGGACCTTTATTCGATATCTCCGAAGCCGTACATTCGTGGTCGCAGCTTCAATTCGCCAAGCTGATCGACCTTTGCGGATTTTAGGATACGCCGCATTCGTGGGTCAACGAAGTGGTTGGCGAGGATGGCAATGGACTGCCGCCACACGTGTTGTCCACTCAGTGCTTCCGCTGTACTCTTTGGCAGGATGAATCCAGAGTTTGGAGGAGTGCATATGAGACTCATCATTACCGGCTGCGAACACGTAGGTAAGACGACACTATCTGACGGGGTGTCCCGTTGGCTTGCGGATGTGACAGGGTACAGCAGAACGTTTCACGATCACTTTACCGTGCCTTCCCCGGAGGTCGCCGACGAGGATCGCGAACTATTCATGCAGATGAGCCCTGCATTTGTTGAGCGATTCCAGCGCTACCAGATCGCCTATCACGGCGGGGGCGCGTTCCTGTCCGATGCCGACCATCTATTGGTCGGCTATCACATCGAGGAGGCTGTCTTTGCGCCGCTGTACTATGGTTACGGCGGCCACGGTCAGTACGCTGAACGGTCAGCATTCGCACGGCACATCGAGCACGACATAATGAAGGTTGCACCCGATACGATCATGGTGCTGCTGACTGCTCGACCGGATGTCATCAAGGAAAGAATGGTGGATGACCCTCTACCTCGTGACCAAAAGGGTCGGCGACCAGGTATCCTGTGTGAGAAGGATGTAGAGCACGTCCTCCGGCGATTTCAGGAGGAGTTTGACGCTTCGCTGATCCGCAGGAAGTTCGTCATCGACAACTCGGATCTCTCTCCCGAAGAGACACTGTCTGAGTTCATCTGGAAGGTGCAGAAATTCCTGTCGCACGAAGACCGGATGCGTATCGCCGCGCGTCAGGTTATGGTCCAACGGGGGGAGCACCGCGATGGTGTGGTCGAGCACGATAAGACGGTCCCGCCCGAGAAGCGAATCAAGATTTAGCGCGAAGGAACGCGCGGACTAGCCGTTACGAAGGGTGTCCTCGTCTCAACGCTCGCCCCGGCAGTGCCCCGGTGTGCTCTCCGTCGTCGATGACGACTTTGCCGTTGACGATCACGTAGTCAATGCCGATAGGGTAGTGATTTGGGTCGCCCAAGACGGCATCGGTCCTTACTTCCTCGGGGTCAAACACCACAATGTCCGCCTTGAACCCGTTGCGAAGAATACCCCGGTCTGGCAGACCGAGCCGCTGCGCTGGGAATGAGGTCATCTTTCGAATCGCCTCCGGTAAGCGAAGATGCTTCTCGGCCCGTACGAACTCGGCCAACACGATCGGGAAGCACCCGTATGACCGAGGGTTTTGATACTCCCCTAGAAGGATGGCGTCGCTCGCGATGATGCCATAGGGGTGTGACACGAAGGCGGGCAGTGTGTGTTGGTTGGTGCCGGTTCCAACGATGTGAATCGACAGGTTCTCGTCGAGCAAGAGGTCCATGATAACGTCGACCGGGTCCTGGCTTCTCATGTTCGCGATTTCCGTTATCGACTTGCCGTCGTATTGCATGTTGTGTGGCTGTTTGAAGTTGGTCAGCCAAGTCTCCGAGAGAGTCTCGCGATCGACCTCTCTCTTGATGCGTTCGCGGTCGCTTGCATCCTCAAATGCTGCGATGGCCCGTTCAGGTCCTCCGTCCATTGTCCAATTCGGCACGAGCATCAGGAGCGTCGTGCCAGAGTATGGGTAGGAGTAGCAATCGAATGTTACGTCCATACCCTCGTCACGCCCGCGCTCAACGAGACCGATGTAGTCGTGGTGGCTGCCAACGCCCTGACGGGGTTGCCGGTAGTGGGTGAGGTGTACGGGAATGCCGGAGCGTCGTCCAATGTCGAGCGCCTCTTCCCAGGGAGCCAGCAAACCGAACTCCCTGAGGGCAGCGCGGGTATGAGTGTGGTAGAACCCACCATATCGTGCGGATACCTCGGCCAGAGAGACCAACTCTTCCGTGCTGGCGAACGATCCGGGTGGATAGTCAAGTCCCGATGAGAGGCCCCAGGCTCCTTCTTCCATCGCCTCGCGCGTAACGGCGCGCATGTCTTCGATTTCCGCAGGCGCGGCAGGACGATCATTCCAGCCCACGCTCCAGATTCGTACGGCCGCGTTGCCCAAGATTACCGCCACGTTGATTGAAATCGCGTTGTCGTACTTCCCGTACAGTTCCATAATGCTTAACCAGTCGGGGGTCTCGGGAGGGTACCCATTGAAGCCGGAATCAAGCCATATGGCCTTACTTAATTCGTCCTGCGACTTGAAGGGTGCGTGTGATATTCCGTCGATGCCGACCAGTTCAGTAGTGACACCCTGTCGCACTTTCGGGTCGTGGTGCGGCTCACCGAGCATCGTAAGCCCGGCGTGGGAGTGGAGGTCAACAAATCCGGGGCAGACGACCTTGCCTGCGGCGTCAATAGTACGCTCGGCTTCCACACCGGAAGCGTCACCCCTGTGAATAGTGATTCGATTGTCCTCTACCAAGACCGAAGCATGAAAGCCCGGACTTCCAGTACCGTCGACGACCAATCCGTTATGGATCGCAAGATCAAGCATTTGTTTCTCCAGACGAACAGAACCTTGCCGATTTGGACACGACGGGTATTCTACCAGCATCGAGCGGTGGATCCGCTAGGGCGAATTCATGGAACGTTTTCGGACTCGCGCGACTCGCCGGAAACAACGTTGTGTCCCAAATCTTGTCAGGCTCTGGAGCGAAACGGAGTCTGTAAACGTAGTTGAGGTCGGAGACAGGCGTGTCGATTCAACGGCTAGTCAAGTTCGTGTATGCCTCACGTACAGGTGGGGCATGTACGGCAGTTGGATCTACATGCTGGACTTGCGCGGGCGGCCTCTCCTGCGTGCGGGAATCCAAAAATACACGTCATCGCCGGAGCGCTTGATAACAAGTTCGACTCCGGCTGACTTGGCTGCCTGATTCAGACGCCGCCTAATAGCAATCGCACTTTCGTCCTCAGTTGCCGATAGCATCCCAGCCTGGCCCGACTGCAATTGACGAATATATCCCAAATACTCGTGAATAATCTTTGCCCTTTTACCTGAAGCCGTTTTGGCCATGGCTTCCTCTACCGAAACTATTGCTAATCTTGACAATTCTCTCCTCCTGCAGTTGCTTTTGGATCCAACGAACCGGGAATGAGTTCCAGTGGCATACGACTCCACCGAACACAGACCTTTCCAATTCGCCCTTTTGAGGTCTGGACGTTACCGGCTCATTGGACTAGCATACGGCAGCAATGGGGGATTGTCAAAGGAATCGATTTTGAACGAAATGCTCACTGAAGGACGAACTCTAACTGACGGAAGTGGCGTCTGTTTGGCAATAGAAAAGAGAATGAAGACTTAGTAACAGAATATTGCTACCATAATGCTGTAGTATAGAATCCAGTTATTGAGAATATATATCACTTTAGATGCAAGTGAATTGACCTTTGATACGGGATTGTTTCACTTGGTGTAGTGAACTGAAGACGAGGCGTTGTTGGTCTGGGATACTGCTCTGGTGGTTAGGCGAGTACATCGCAAACTACCGCCATGAAGTTGACTGCTCCTGATTCGGTCTTCAGCCCTCTCGTCGTCCTGTATCTTGGTTTGATCCGTCCGAACCTTCCTTCCACCCAGTTCGTGCTATTTGGGACTCCTGATCGTCGTTGGTGCACCGTCATCTGTCTCCATCGTTCCAGCAGGTGTATTGCCAGTCGTCTCAGTTCCGATGGTAACCGTCTGTCCTGTAACCATCTGAATAACCTGTCGGCGCCATCGGGTGGCAACTCCCGAACGGTCTCGGTGATCTGGTCGAGCAGGTCACCGTACTGATTACGTATGTTCTCAGGGAGTCTGCCGATAGCACGGCCCAAGGTCCGTTTCATATGCACCAGACACTGCTGACGTATCACTGAGCCGCACCCAGTCGGTATCGAGTAGTCGGTCGAGTCATCTGTCACCACTACTTCCACTCCCAACTCATCCGCCATCGACTCAAACCAACTCTCATAGTCGAACTCCGTGCCGGTCAGCTCTATGCTCAACACCCTTCCCCCCACGTCTATCACCACTCCCACCGGCCTCGATCTGTCCTTGATCTTCACCCATGTCTCGTCCACGCCCACAACCCGTGCCTTGCCCTCCGGCAGTCGTCTTTTCACCGCCTTGCCCAGCCTTTGTATATCCCTCCAACTGCTCACGTGGTCGACACGGTGACCGAACAGTCCCAACGCAGTCTCTATACCCCGATGACTCAGTCCCAATGCGTACAGCACGCCGAGTAGAGCCATGAACGAATGGCTGCGTCCGGCTCTGCCCACACCTTTCGGTCTGGCAGTCATCGTCTTACCACAATTCTTGCAGCGATATCGCTGAGTGGTTACATGGGTGACGTTCACGTCCACGATCTTGCGGAGTTTGGGCCTACCCCACTTGTGCCAAGCATCTGTCCCACATCTTGGACACTGGCCTGGCGGTGTGGGATCGGCCTCGACGGGTTGCTGAGCGAGGCGTATGATGCGCATGGGAGATTCATCCTTTTGAAATGGTTTTAGACATCTCCAATTCTAAAGGTGACTCTCCCTTCTCTCAATCCTCTGTCAGTTCCTACACTCCCTGAAACAGTTCCCTTTGATACACTCTTCTTGACAGTCTGTTTGTCAAGCGTATCCCGAATACTAGGAGTAGGTACATGGCCTTCCCGACCACCGAGATGGATACCATCGCAAGGGAATTCGACGGACGGATGGGTTTCTCTTTTGAAGACATCACGACCGGAGAAACTCACGAGTACGCCGCCAACCAACGATACCCAACAGCCAGCGTTTGCAAGATAACGGTAATGGCGGAGCTATTTCGTCAAGACGCAAGGAGCACTTTGTCTCTAGATGACCGAGTGCGGATGGAAGACCGGTACTCAACGCACGGCTCCGGTCAGCTCAAGCTAATGCAGGACGAACCGGAGATAACTCTGCGAGACTACTGTCGCATGATGATTTCCATCAGCGACAATATGGCAACCGATCTCCTGATGGAGACCGTTGGGCTCGCGAACATCAACGCTTTTCTGGATCACTTGGGTTGTCCGAACACGCGAACGAGCGTCACGATGGGCCGGTACCACTACCGCATGACGTACCAAGAGGACCTGCCCACGAATCGGGCCAACGACGTGCTGCAGGCGGAGGCGTCGGCTGCCGGGGCCAACGACTTCAAAAGCGTTTCGTACATGGATTCTCCTGACAACAACGTGGCCGCACCCGCCGAGATGGGGCGCATCATGAAGCGGCTGTATGAAGGTACTCTCGTCAGTCCCAATGCGTCGCTTCAGATGCTTGAGATGATGAAGAATGCCCGAGACCTTCGCATGATTCGCCGGGATATTCCGCGCGAAATCGTCGTCGCCCAGAAGAGCGGCTCCAGCGGCCGGATCAAGGGTAATGTGGGCATTGTGTATCTGCCGAGCGGACCGATGATTGTCTCGGCATTCGCAACCGCCAACTCGAACGATGTCCGCGCTGACGAGGCCATCGCGGAGGTATGTCGGCTCGCCTACGCTGCGTTCTGTCCGGAAGTTCTGGAATCTGTCACCCCATAGCTAATAGTGGTCGCCGAAAGACACTCTAAGGGCCGAATATGGCTCTCCACGAGTCTGCGGACGCTACGTTTTCGTCACTTCGTGCCGTAGGATTGTGGTACATTATCAAGCGTCGATGAATTGGAATCGAAGATACATAGCAAGGAGCCGAAGGAAAGATGACGACGGAAGGTAACGTCACCGAAGCTGAGATTGCCTCCCATTGGAAGGAAGAGGAAGTAATCCACCCGAGCCCTGCTTTCATCGGGCAGGCCAACTTGTCCGACCCAGCGGTGTTCGATCGCTTTACGCCTGATAAATTCCCTGACTGCTTCATTGAGTACGCCAATCTCTTGTCTTGGGACAAATACTGGCATACGACGCTGGACGACTCCAATCCTCCGTTCTTCAATTGGTTCGTGGGCGGGCGACTCAATGCCAGCTACAACTGCGTCGACAGACATTTGGAAGAACATGCCAACAAGGCTGCGTTCATCTGGGTTTCTGAACTCGAGGACGAGCCGGACATCGTACTCACCTTCCGCGAACTGTACGTTCGCGTCAACGAAACCGCTTCCCTGTTGCAGAGCTTGGGACTGAAGGCCGGCGACCGGGTCACGCTCCATATGCCGATGATCGTCGAACTACCTATCACAATGCTCGCCTGCGCACGACTGGGTGTAATTCATTCGGAGGTCTTCGGCGGGTTCAGCGGCGCGGCGTGCGGCGACCGAATCGTCGATTCGGGCAGTTCGATTCTGATCACGGCTGACGCCTACCATCGGGCAGGTACCCTGCTTGACCACAAGATCAAGGCAGACGAGGCTGTGGAGGTTGCAGAGAACGCAGGCGTAGAGGTAGAGAAGGTACTGATATGGCAGCGCTACCCCGGTAAGTACTCGTCGCCGACGCCGATGGTTGAGGGACGGGACGTCTTCGCGAACGACCTGATTCAAGAGCACAGGGGCAAGAGGGTCGCTCCTGAATCGCTTCCCGCCGAGCATCCGCTCTTTTTGATGTACACGAGTGGGACCACGGCCAAGCCAAAGGGCGCCCAGCACAGCACCGGTGGATACCTCGCCTATGCGGCGGGAACGTCCAAATACTATCAGGATATCCAACCCACCGACACTTACTGGTGCCTCGCCGATATCGGTTGGATTACAGGGCATTCCTACATCGTGTATGGTCCCCTGTCCGTCGCGGCGACGGGAGTGTTGTTCGAGGGCGTGCCGAACTATCCCGATCCGGGTCGCGCATGGCGCGAAGCCGAGCGACTCAACGTCAACATCTTCCACACCGCGCCGACCACGATCAGGATGCTCAGAAAGGCCGGGCCGGACGAACCCGCAAAGTACAACTACCACTTCAAGCACATGACGACCGTGGGCGAGCCGATTGAGCCGGAGGTCTGGCGGTGGTACTACGATGTTGTCGGCAAGGGTGAAGCCGCCATCGTCGACACATACTGGCAGACGGAGACGGGTGGGTTCATCGGCGTGACACTTCCCGCGCTGCAGCCCATGAAGCCCGGAAGCTGCGGGACTGGCGCGCTGGGCATCGAGCACGTCGTGTTCGACGAGAACGGCAACGAAATCGAGCCTGGGAGTGGCGTTGCCGGAAATGTGTGCATAAGAAACCCGTGGCCCGGACGAATGCAGACCGTTTGGGGGGATGATCAGCGGTTCATCGACACGTACTACGCGAAGTTCAACAAGGATCCTGAGAGCAAGGACTGGCGGGACTGGCCGTACATGACCGGTGATGGCGGGATCCAGGCCGCGGATGGCTACCTCCGCGTGGTCGGACGCCTAGACGACGTCATCAACGTGGCAGGCCATCGGCTTGGTACGAAGGAGTTGGAGTCCGCGACGTTGACAGTTGAAGCGGTTACGGAGGCTGCCGCAGTCCCCGCCTTCGACGAACTCAAGGGCCGGTCCCCTGAGATGTACGTCTCGATACACGCAGGCCACGACCCCGACCAGGTGGTGACCCAAGTCAAGGCGGCTATCACGCAGATAATCGGGCCAATAGCAAGGCCTAAGTACGTCTGGATTGCTCCCGACCTGCCAAAGACGCGCTCCGGCAAGATCATGCGGCGTGTGACCGCCGCGATATCCAACTTCGTGGACGTTGGCGACGTTACTACCCTTGCCAACCCCGAGGTGGTCGACGAGATTAGAGAAATCGTGCAGAAAACGAAGATCGCCGCCGGTGACGTGCCGGCAGCGGTCGCTAAAGAGATGACAGAAGAGGTTCAACGCTTCGGCGATGAGGGATGAATGGTAAAACTATTTCGTAAACACATGACAACGGAACTCTCTGCCAGCCATGGTGGAGGGCTCACTGGAGACGACGCAAAAGGACCCGGGACCGCACTGTACGTAGATACCGAGAATCTGCAGGGCAGCGCTCAAACGCTCATAGAGAACATAGTTGAGAACTGGCCGACGGGAACTCCGCCTCCAACGCGGCTGAACCTCTATGTCCAGGCCGACAAGGTTACGCTCTGGGACATTTGGGCAACCGGTAGGTTTCCGCAATTGGCGGTGATGGTTCGGGGTATACAGCACTTCAGCAACAGGCAGTCCAAGAACTCTGCCGACATAGCAATTGCCATCGATGCTATTGCCGACTACGTCAGGGGCGTAGCCCAGTACGTAGCCGTCATGAGTGACGACAGCGACTTCATGCCGCTGTACGCGAAACTCAAGGAGTTGAAGTCGGATCGCGTTCCCTTCCTGTGGCTGGTAACCGATCGTACGAAGACGCGGTCAACAACCATAAGGGACTACTTCCCGAACGACTACATTCATGTTGTGGAGGCCAGAAGGTCGGCACGGTCGTTTGTAGGAAGCGCGACCCAATCCAATGGCTCACGCAGGACTCGCCCTATCGAGCCGGCTTCGGCAACCGCAAGTGACGACGGCAGGAACCGCACCGTCCGTTTGACTGAGGTGGCTGATCTAATAATCGATCAGCTCCCAACCGGGTCGTTCAGAAGTACCGAGTGCCAGCGCGTCATCAAGTCGCAGTGGCCGGGCGATCCGATGGCGAGGATGTCGAGCGTACGCTTCGGCACGGAATTCGCCAACAAGATCTGGCCGATTCTGGATGAGCGTGGAGTCGAGCTACTGAGCACCAAGCCGCGGAAGTATGGGCTGACCCAGGAAGTCAAGGACGCTCACCGAAACGGAAGCTAGAATCTGGGTTTCAGTCCAGCCTGCTTGCTGATCTCGTTCGCTATGATCCGATTCAGCACCCTATGGCGCTTTATGGGAATCGTCTTTGTGCCGTTTGTGTAGATTGAGTGATTTCCACCTTCTCGTAAGAGAAAAAAGCCGTTTCTCTCCAGATATCGGATTACATCGCGTCGTCTAACCGACACCCGCAACCTCGACAGGCACATGCTCTATCAAGCTGTCGCCCAGAGGGACTTCTTTGCCTTGTTCTTGGTACGCAAGTAGCATTTCATTCAGTGCGTCACGGAGCATGAAGCGGCAGTCTTCAAGATCCGCTCCCTCGGTTACGACCTCGGGCCACTCGACCAATTGGCCCATGTAGCCGGAGTCGATTTTGACGTATCTGGCGGTATAGTTCCTCAGCATATCGTTACTCCACTTCGGCGCTGATGATTAGGTGTTCGAGCCAGCCGTCGCTGTCGTTGATGAGGCCGTGGGGGACTCGCGGCGGACCGTAGACGAAGTCTCCCTCCTCGACGTCGAGGGTCTCGTCGCCGACGATCATCTTGCCCGTGCCCTCGGTGAAGACGTAGACCTGCTCCTTGTCAGAGTGTGAGTGGGTGCCCGTTTCGAGTCGTGGCTGCAGGCGGTGGATGGTGATCTTCTGCACGCCCTCGACGGGGGCCTCGGTGTATGAGCGTCCGGGCGTACCCTTGCCGGCGAAGACCGACCAGAGCAGGGCTGCGCCGTGCGAGACGTGGGGCATGCTGTCGAGCCAGTGGCGGTGCGCGATAGGCTGCTTGGAGCCGTGCGCGTTTGATGCGGCGATGATCTTCTTGTTCTCTTCCTGCTGGTCTTCGGGGACGTGCTTGCCGTTGATGATGAGGTGGACGAGCCACTCGTCGGTGTCATTAATCATGTGGTGGTAGCTCGTCGGGGGAACGCAGACGGCGTCGCCCTTCCTGACGGGGTAGATGACCTCATCGATGTTCATCTTGCCGCTGCCCTCGGTGAAGTAGTACACCTGCTCACGGTCGAAGTGGACGTGGTAGTCTCCCGCCTTGCCAGGCTGGATCATGTGCCGCGTGACGCCGCTGAACCCCTGCAGAGGCGTCGCATTGTAGGACGAGTCTTCACCCGCGCTCGTCGGGCCGAGGATCGGCCAGACGATGGCAGTCTCATGTCCGATGTAGGGTGTTACGTCCTGCCAGTTAACTTTGATCGCCATGTAGGCTCCTTTGTGTCCGCAGATTGGATTACTTTGCCCGGTCGGAAGCTTTGTTTGCTCAGTATCGCTCTCCGGCATGGACAGTCATTAGTCCCTTGCCAGATATATTACGAGGCGGGTCCGATTACGTCAAAACCGGTGTACGGTCGCAGGACTTCTGGGACGACGATGGAACCGTCGGCCTGTTGGTAGCTTTCCATGATGGCGATGAGTGTGCGGGGGATGCCGAGGCCTGAGCCGTTGAGGGTGTGCGCGAGCTGGGGGCGGGCTCCCTCTTCTGCGCGATACCGTATCTTGGCGCGGCGTGCCTGAAAGTCCGTGCAGTTGGAGACGGAGCTAACCTCGAGCCAGTCACCGCTTCCGGGGGCCCAGAGTTCAACGTCGTACGTTTTGATAGACGCGAAGCCGAGGTCGCCGGTGCACTGGAGGAGGAGGCGGTGATGGAGTCCCAGGCGGCTGCACAGCTCCTCGGCGTCGGCGACCATTTCGTCCAGAGCGGCGGGGGAACCGTCCGGCTCGGTGAAGCGGAACATCTCCACTTTTTCGAACTGGTGGACTCGTTTGATCCCCCGCGTGTCGCGACCGGCGGCCGCCTTCTCACGCCGGTAGGATGGCGAGTGGGCGACGTACTTCAGGGGAAGAACGCCAGGCTCGATGATTTCGTCGGCGTGGATGTTGGTGATGGGGACCTCGGCGGTGGGGATCATCCAGAGGTCGTCTTCCTCGTCGTGGTACATGGTGTCGGCGAACTTGGGGAGCTGGCCGCTGCCGGTGGCCGACTTGCGCGTGACCATGTGGGGAACGTAGAGCTCCTGCATTCCGAACTCGTTGACGTGGGTATCGAGGAGCCAGGTTATGAGGGCCCGTTGGAGTGTCGCTCCCTTGCCCTTGAAGATGTAGAACCGCGAACCCGACAGTTTGACGGCTCGGCGGAAGTCGATGATGTCTAGTGACTCTCCCAACTCCCAGTGGGGCTTGGGGTCGAACAAGAAGTCGGGCGGAGCGCCAACCGTTTTGACAACGATGTTGTGGGCGTCGTCGTCTCCCACCGGCACGTCGTTTTCGGGGATGTTGGGCACGTCGAGGAGGAGGGCGTCGTACTCGCTGACGACATCGCGGAGATCGCCTTCGAGTTGCTTGATGCGGGAGCCGACCTCGCGCATCTCGGCGATCAGTTCAGGTGGCTTTTCCTTCGTCCTACCCAGTTTGCCGCTGACTTCGTTTCGACGTGAGCGCAGCGTATCGGTCTCGGCTATGAGTTCGCGCCGTCGCAGATCCAGTTCGAGAATCCGGTCAATGTTGCCGGTCAGGCCGCGGTCCGCGATGGACTTCTTGACGCGGTCGGTCTCGTTGCGGATCGTCTCAATGCTCAGCATTTTAGGTGTTCCGTTATATTGCACATGGTAATGCGGGTATTACTCAAGGTAATGCGAGTAAGTATACCGCATCGTCCCAGATTCGGAGAAAACGATGGAGTCATGAACGGACCGGTTCAGGAATGTCTCACTTGAGGTGAGGAACCTCGCGCCTTACTCGCCCGCGACGAAAAGACCGCGCTCGAACCCCATGAGGAATTCAGGCCCGTCCTTGCCTACGTGCATATGGTCTCCGAGAGGGACGAACATCTTGCCGGAGCCGGGCAGAGCGAAGGCCGAGTGCAGGATGATCGTGTTTCCGGCTTCGAGTATCGCGTCGTTGCTCTCTGCGGGGCTGGGACGCTCGCTGTAGTCCATGCCGATGCCGTGTCCGACACGTCCGCCGAGCAGCGTCCAACCGGCGGCCTCGCAGGTCTCACGGATTGCCCTGGCGATGTTGCCCGCGCGATTGCCGGGGCGCATCTGCTCGATGCCTGCGGTCTGGGAGTCGATGGCGGTCTGCATGATGCCGTCGAGGTAGTCGTTGCGGCGCATGAGGGTGCCGGCGCGCTGGCCATGACTCCAGTACCCCTTGTATACGATGTACGAGCAGGTGTTCATGAAGTCGCCTTCCTGCAGGACTCGCAGGTGCGGACGGATGTCGAGACGCGTGTCCTCCCACTTCGTGTCGGGACCTGACCCCATCCAGTACTTGGCGTGGTCCGCGCCCGCCTTTCGCACTGCATGCTCCATCTCGGCGACGATCTCGATGCCGCGCATACCGGGGCGGGCCACGTCGACCATGGTCTGGAACCCGATGTCTCCGAGGCGGGCGGCGTGCCTGATGTGGTCCAGTTCCTCCGGCGTCTTGACGGCCCGTAGCTTCGCCACGATGTCGTCGCCGCGCACGAGGTTGTCGCCCCACTCGTCGTGCAGGTGCTCGTAGAAGGGGACGGGCATGTTGTCCACGCCGACGACGCCGACCCGCTCGTTGAAAATCTCGTTCTCGCGCATGATCACCACGGCCTCCTCGGCGAAGGTGTCGGGCGCTCTTCCGCCACCCATGGTCTTGGCGTCCACCGCCACAGCGTTGGGATCGACAGCCTTGACCATCCGCACGTCCTTGATGGGGGATACCTGCTCGATCTGCTCCAGCATGTAGGGAAGGCCGGCGAAGATGAGGACGGGGTCGCCCTCGACCGGCACGACGACGGCGGAGTCTACTATGCGGTCATGGTTGGCCCAGCCGGTGAGATAGGCGACGTGGGCAGTCTGACCCCACTTGTGCTCGGCGGCGGGCGAGTAGACGAACAGCGCGCCGAGATTCTTGGACTCCAACCAAGCCTGAATCCTCTTGATGCGGGGTTGTATCACGCTCATGTCGGTTGTTTCGTCGAACATCTTTGTCCTCCGAACGTGTGCGGTTGTTGCCCGTTGATTTCTTCACACATGGTACAGAATTACGCTATGGGGTCAAACCGCAGTTGGGCGACTTCAGCCAAGTCAATCGCATTCCGCGAGAGCCAGCTTTGGAAGGTCTCCCAACTCACCCCTCTGGACTCCGGCCTCCGCCGGAGTGACGGTTGACGGTGATCTTGGCAGCTCAAAATGCGATTGCCGTACGCTCCCGTGGATTGGTATCTGTCACGACATCCAACTGTCCGATTACCGCACGGAACGGTAGAATACCCGTGATTCAGGATTCGAACGCGAGGGAGCCAGTGTGATGACGCGACTGACTGACGTGAATACGACGGACATCATTGGGGCGATAGAGCTGGCGAGAAACGCGATGTGCAGCATCTTCGACCCCGATGGAGACGACGTACCCTACTTTCGAGTAGCAGTGCTGCCCGAGGCGTACTTCGGGATTCCCCTGGAGAGCCATGTGCCGGGGCGGCACCTGAACGCGCTGCTCAATGCGGAGGACGCTGCGGGACTGGATGTGGACGAGGAGGTGATCGAGAAGTTCGCCAATGCGTGCTTCTACTCGTACAGCGGGCCGGTGCCGTTCCCGCTCGACCGCAACGACGGGAAGTTTGAGTCGCCCGTCGTATTCAATCCGCACCACATCCGGGAGGGGTTTCACGCGCTGAACGCGCTGGTGGAGTATCGAGGGTCGGAGCAGGCGGAGGAGATCGCGGCGGCCAGCATTGCGGCGGTTTTGGAGTACTGGAGTCCCGACACCGACTGGGACTACGACCGACTCGAAAGGGAAGGCGTCGTGCTGGAGCGATCGCGGTCGTACATCTCCGGCGTGGCGAGGGCCATCGGGCCGTTGGTAAAGTACTTCAGGACGACGGGGTATGCGCCGGCGCTCGACCTCGCCATCGTGCTGAAGGAGAAGTGTCTTGACGGGTACTACACGTCGGACGGCTCCTTCGACCCTGACCTGTTCGGTACTCACGCTCACTCGGTGACATGCACAATGTCGTCGCTGGCACAGCTGGCCGACCTGACGCAGGACTCGACTTTGATGGGCATCGTGAAGGCGTTCTACGACAACGGGCTGTGCGGGATGCGAGACGAGACGGGGTGGTCACGCGAGCAGGCGGTAGGGGACAGCGGCAGGCCGGACGAGGGCGAGATGAACAACACGGGGGACATTCTCGAAACCGCGCTGGTTCTCGGGAGGTGGGGCTACACGGAGTATTTCCAGGACGCTGAGCGCATCCTGCGGTGCCACCTGCTGCCTTCGCAACTGAGGGATATCTCGTGGATACCGACGCCGGACAATCCAGAAGGACTGGACACACTACACAGAGTAGCAGAGCGAACACAGGGCGCATGGGGATTTCCAACTCCGTTCGGGCACCAACCGCTGGAACAACGGGACGGCGGGAGGTTCATGCGGTTCAACACTGACGTGGTCGGAGGAACGGTTGGGTCACTGTGCGAAGCGCTGCGCGAGGCGACGCGGTTCGATGAGGCGGGCCACTGGGTGAACCTGCTGTTCGATCATGAAACGTCTGAGGTCGAGGTGCAGTCGGCCTACACTCATTCGGCATTGACCGTGCGCGTAAAGACGCCGGGGCCGCTGTTCGTCCGGATGCCGCCCTGGTGCGATACTGACACCGTGCAGATATCGGGCGCCACAGATACGCCTCGCTCAACTAATGGGTACCTGTTCTTTGCGACACCGCCCGTCAACCGGCCAATCACTTTCCGGTACGACCTCGCGACCGAGGAGATTGTGCTTCGTCACGTTACTCGCGACATCCGCGTGAGGTTGCATGGTGACGAGGTGGCGGCTATGGAGAACCACGGGGCGGACCTGACGTTCTTCGAGCCGCTGTAGGGAGCGGCGGTTTTCTCCCAGCCGTTCTTGCTCGTCGCATGTACCGGGTCGGTGGTTTGTTCGACGCAACTCACCGGTGATACGGAGGGTTCGCTAGTTGCTTGAATGGAGTGAGGCCTGACGCTGCGAGCGGGCTCCTGCCGGAGAGATTTTCTCCGAAATTGTGGCACTCCGTGACATTTTGGGACATTTCCTCACTTATCGTAAAGTTGAAGGGTGGGTGGGGACCGGTGGCAAGTCGGTTCGCTGATTGTTTGAAAAGAGGTCAGACGAGGGGTTGCGAGCAACAGTCTATCGGAGAGAATTTCTCTGAAAGTGTTGCATTTTGTTGTATTCTGTTGCATTTCGCTCATTATTGTAAAGTTTAGCGGTCAGACGTTTAGGTAATTGTTCAGCGTTGATGAGGCAGAACACCCTCTCCCTGTGGATACCCGCCCCGTATCGGGGTACGGGGTGACGTTCTTTCGCGGATATGATGTGGATGTGTGTCCAGCGCTCTCACGAAGTCTGAACAGTTACTCGTGTAGGCGTTGTGGCTGCTCACATCCAGTGTGGTACATAAGTTCGTATTTGTCAAATCGGGCCGGTCCGTACTTTCTGCCTATATTCGGGCGAACTTGTTGACAGCGTTGTCGATCCCGACCTGCGCGACGTAGATGTCTCCATGCGAGTCGATCCACAGACCGTGCGAGCCTCCCAGGAACTGCCACGGCTCTTCGCCCTGCTCGCCCCAGCAGGCGGCCTCGCCGCCTTCCATGTCCAGGACGTACACTCGTCCCCCGCCGGGGACGTGCATGAAGCCTTCGTCGTCGATGTAACCCTGGTTGGGGCTCGGAGTATTCCACTGAGTCAAGTAGTTGCCGTCCCGATCGAACACCTGGATTCGGTCGTTCGACCTGTCCATAACGTAGACGCGCTCATCGCCGTCGACTGTCAGGCCGTGCGGCAGGAGGAATTCGCCTGGGCCGGTACCGTGCTTTTCGGTCGAACCCCAAGCCTCGTCGTCGTGGTAATTCAGGTCGCCCTTGCCCCATGAGGCGGTGAGTTCCAGTTCCGTGTTTTCCCAGCCCCTCTTCCAGTGCGCGTACCTGGCTGCCGCGGCCGGGTCGCTACCGGCGGGGCTGAAGCGATGCACGCGGTTTTGCCGGTAGCCGTCCGACACAAACAGATCGTCCGAGACGGGAGACGGAACGGCCAGCGTCGGCCTGTTGAATGGACAGTCCACGGGTCCGGGCTCACCCGGCACACCCAGCACCATGCCGGGGTCTCCGCTCGTAGAGTAGGCACGGATGCAGTGGTCATAGGTGTCGGTAAGGTAGAGTGTATCGTCGGGTGTGATCCACAGCCCGTGGGGTTTTCGGAGTTTTTCCTCTCCGAACGTGTCGAGATGATTCCCGTCGCGGTCGAAGACGAGCATGACGCCCGTGATGTTGTCGAAGGCCTGCGCGGTGCGGACAGCCAAGTAGACACGGTCGTCCGAGTCGGTCGCGACGTCCGAGACGACGCCGGGTATGTCGATCTTGGGCCAGTTGTCCACCGACTCATACAGAAAGTTGCCGCCGCCTAGTCGTTTTGCCATGCGATTTCTCCTGAGCGGAAGGGTTGACTGCCAAGGCAGAATTTACGGTTTTGCCATGCGAAAGTATACTTCAGGCAATGGGTTTTCGCATTAGAATCGCATAATACGAAAACAGGCAAAATATGGTATACTGACTATGTATTTTACAAGAACACCTGAGCGCTCTGCGAAAGGCATTCTCGTCCGGCGCCGCCCCCACTTTGGCCGGTCACTTAGGAGCCCTACATGGTAATGAAGACCCAGTTTGGACAAATCCGCCCGCACGGCCTCGAAGAGGAGATGCGCAGCTCTTACCTGACTTACGCGATGACGGTCATCGTAGGTCGGGCTCTTCCGGACGTCCGGGACGGACTCAAGCCTGTGCAGCGGCGAATTCTCTACGCCGCGCACGAGATGGGGATGCGACCCAACTCATCTTACCGCAAGAGCGCCAGACTTGTGGGAGACGTGCTGGGCAAGTACCACCCTCACGGCGAGGGTGCGGTCTACGACGCGATGGTGCGTCTTGCCCAGGGGTTCTCGCTCAGGGTGCCGCTCATTGACGGCCAGGGCAACTTCGGGAGCGTGGACAACGACCCTCCCGCGGCGATGCGCTACACGGAAGGCCGGCTGAGCGCGGCAGCGGAGGAGATGCTTGCGAATCTCGACCAGGAGACGGTCGACTTCGTGGACAACTTCGATGGCTCCTTGCAGGAGCCGGTGGTGCTGCCGGCCAGGCTGCCGAATTTACTTGTGAACGGGGCTGCCGGCATTGCTGTAGGCATGGCCACAAACATTCCACCGCACAATCCCGCAGAGGTGTGTGACGGGATCATCCACCTCATCGACCGTCCCGCGGCGACCGACGAAGATCTGATGCAGTTCGTCCCGGGACCCGACTTCCCGACCGCCGCGACGATCATGGGCCGAGAGGGCATCAAGAACGCCTACACGACTGGACGCGGTCAGATCATCATGCGGGCGGTGGCTGAGATCGAGCCGATGAAGCGCTCGAACCGGATGCAGATCGTCGTGACCGAGCTGCCTTACCAGGTCAACAAGGCCGGTTTGATCGAGAAGATTGCTGCTCACGTCAAGAATAAGCGGCTCGACGGCATCACCGAGATACGGGACGAGTCCGACCGGCAGGGCATGCGTATCGTGATGGAGCTTCGCAACGGTGCGCAGGGCATGGTGATTCTCAACAACCTCTACAAGTTGACGGAGATGCAGAAGTCGTTCTCCGCCAACATGATGGCGCTCGTGAAGGGCAAGCCGGAGCTTCTTACCCTCAGGTCGGCACTGCTGAATTACGTCGACTTCCGCCGAGAAGTTATTCGCCGCCGGACTGAGTTTGAACTCAGGAAGGCAAGGGCGCGGGCGCACATCCTCGAGGGGCTGCGCATCGCGCTGGAGAACTTGGACGCGGTCATTGCGCTGATTCGGAATGCTGATGATGTGGAGGCGGCCCGGGCAGGGCTGATGAACAGGTTCGCCCTAGACGAGAGGCAGGCCCAGGCGATCCTCGACATGCAGCTGCGACGCCTGGCCGCACTCGAACGCGAGAAGATCGAGAATGAGTATCGAGAGATCCAGGAGACCATCAGCAAACTGGAAGACCTCCTGGGAGATCCCCGCAAGGTTGACTTGGAGATCAAGAAGGAGACGCGCGCGCTCAAGAAGAAGGTTGACGGCGAGCGCAGGACTCAGATCAGCGATGCCTCCATCGATATCAATCGCGACGACATCGAGCCGCATGAGCAGGTGGTTGTCACCTTCAGCAAGGGCGGCTACATCAAGCGCATACCGGCTGCGACGTTCCGGAACCAGCACAGGGGCGGCAAGGGCGTATCGGGGATGACGACGCGGGACAACGATCCCGTGCGGCACATCCTGGTCGTGGATACCCACGATATGCTGCTGTTCTTTACGAGCCGGGGTCGCGTGCTGCCGCTCAAGACCTATGAGCTGCGGCCTGACACGTCGCGCACCACGCGAGGCATTCCGGTGGTGAACGTTATTCCCCTGAGCGATGAGGAGCAGGTAGAGGCGATAATCGGGGTCAAGTCTCTCGACGAGCCGGACCTCTACCTCGTGATGGCCACTGAGCGGGGGAGCGTCAAGCGGACGGCGCTGAACGCAATATCGAACATCCGCCGCGCCGGTCTCATCATCTTCAACCTGAAAGAGCGCGACATGCTCGTGACCGCGCGGCTCGCGCATCCGAGTGATGACGTCATGATGGTGACCGAGCAAGGAATGTCGATTCGGTTCCCGGTCGAGGACGTCAAGCCTCGACTGAGGGCTGCGGGTGGCGTGCGGGGCATGCAGCTCGCCAAGCGAGACCGCATCGTCTCGATGGACATGGTTATTCCGGACAGCAAGCTGCTGGTCATCAGTAAGAATGGTTACGGGAAGCTGACCTACCTCAAGAATTACCGAACCCAGGGTCGTGGGGGATCGGGCATCAAGACGATGTCCGTCACCAGGCGAACCGGTAAGGTTGCCTCGGCAGAGGTCATAGCCGATAGTGACGAGGTCTACGTCGTGTCTGAGCAGGCCCAGGTGATTCGCACGAGTCTCTCGGAGATTCGGAGCACGGGTCGTGCGACTCAAGGAGTGCGCATCTTCAATCCGAAGCAGGGCGACAAGGTAGCATCGATATCCTGCGTAGGCCAGTTTGAAGTGCCTGAGGAGAAGGTCGTGTCGACGCCGCCTTCCGCGCCAGTGGCTCCTCCGGCGTCTGAGTCGAAGCGGAACGGAGGTTCCCCTGGCACAACTGAAAGACTCTTCGAGTAGTATTCGACGGTAGATACCTGAACAGAAGGCGAGAACCGCACCCTCTCACTGACGAGAGGGTGCGGTTATTTAAGACGTAACACGGGGATCCGGAAAATAGAAAGTGCGCCTTCACAACGGTGAAGGCGCACTCTTGTTCCTATGAAGGCCCGATCACCTTGCCCGACGCAAGGCTCGCGGCCCTCGTTTCGTCATACCGGCGAGCCTACTTTTGGCCTGTTGTAGGACCAACCCGCTCCCGCCTTTATGTTCGATCCATTGGACCCGTTGCTGCCATTGGTGTAGTAAGACGAGCCGTTACCGTTCTCATTGACCGACAGCAAGGAGTTGATGCGGGTAAACATCGATGCCGCCGTCTCGATCGTCGATTCGTCGATCTCCGAGCGGAACTCCAGGTGATTGTTCAGCAGGTAGGACGCGGGGCGATAGGGGTCGAACTGACCGCCGCAGATGCCTTCCTTCTCGAAGAACTTCTGGATGCGCTGGACAATTCTCGGACTCGGCCCTGTGATCGCCTTCATCGTCAGATCGCCGTGAAGTTCGTTGGCATAGGCTCTATTGACGAGCTTCAGGTAAAAGAGGGGCTCGAACAGGTCTTCCATGTCGGCGTCCCGGATCTTGGTGACTTCAACCATCTTGACGGGGCCGTTACTGAGGGATCGCTGTCCGTGCTTCGCCTCGATGCGCGCACGAGTCTTGGGTGAGACGTCCATCAAGATTGCGACGTTGACGTAGTTTTCGCCAAGCAGCGAGACGTACGTTGGGAGGTTGTCCGCGCCGCCGACGGGTATCATCACCCAGCGTGGGTCCAGCGCCGGACGTCCCTGTGCGGCGACCGCCTCGCCAAGCACCTGGAGGTAAATCTGGTCCGACGGTTGGTTGACCAAGAGGCAGTGAGGCGCAAGGAAGAGCGATTGTGCCAGCTGGTTGCCCATAGCAACCTGCAGGGGGAATATCGTCTCGTCGTCGTGTACCATCACGTCGTCGGAGACAACGGTGCCCACGTCGTCCATATCCTGTACCGTGCGGACGCTACCGAGGCGGTCCAGATCGATCATAAACGGCGAATGCGTCGTGTAGATGACCTGGTGCTTGGGAGCAAGTCGCTCGTCGATGAACCGCAGGAAGTCCTTTTGGGCCATCGCGTGAAGATTAAGTCCCGGCTCGTCGAGCAGCAGTAGAAGCGGGCGATTCTCGTCCTCAAGTTCGAGTCCCGAGAAGTACGCGAGGAAGGAGAAGAACCACACGAATCCCTTGGAGCGCTCGTCAAACGGTACCGAGACCCGGTGCCGGTTGTTCCAAATGCGAACATGAAGAATCGTGCCCTCGTTAAGCGGGGGCGGATCGTTCGGGTTTGCGTTGGAAAGGTCGAACTCAACGCGCAGCTGCGTGTTCTGCTGCCAGTACTCGAACACGTCGTCAGTGATGTTGATGGATGCCGACTCCAACTCGGCCTTGAGGTGCTCGTAGTCCATCTGGCTCTCAAGGTCGTCGATGTCGGTTCCCACAATCGAGATCAGGGACATGAACGTTCGGTCTGCGTCGTCGAGCTGGTCGCCACCCTCCATGATGCGCCGACGAATGTCCGGTATGGAGATTCGGCCCTTCATAGTGCTGTAGTCGTCGAAGTAGACGATGGCAGGCAGAAATCGCTCGAGGTAGTCCTCCACGATGAGGTCCTTGACGCTCGACCTGAAGCGGCTGTTGATGTCGATGAGGAGATTCCCAACAACGGGCGGCTTGATCTCGAGCCGTTCCAGCATCGAGCGCAACTCGTCGATGGAACTGACATTCTCAGCCCGTTCCGCGATCTCCACCGGGAGCCCGGCCTCGTTGATGAGGTTCCGGACGATAGATGCCTCGTTAAGGTCGACATCCCACATGCGGTTGTTCGCGTAGTCCTTGCTCACCACCACCATGGGGGAGGCAAATACGCCTTCGCCGTACTCATCCTCAACCTGTCTGATCTCGTCATCGTCAAGACGGAATTCCGCCCTGACGACGACTGCGGGACTGGTCTGGTGCTTCCGCCGATATCGGACATAACCCTTGCGTGGATAGTCTTTCAGGTCGAAGTTTCCGGTGTCGCGTTCTACCGGATTGAGCTTTTTCAAAGCCGCCAAGAACGCAGTTTTCCCGGACTCGTTCTTGCCGACCATGCAAGTGACGCTGTCGACATCCACCCAGCCCGAGTCATCAATACTCCGATAGTCGGTTACTCTAGCGCGCGTTAGCTTCAACTAAATCCTCCTCGGCCAAATTCGCCGTGATGGAACTGTTGAAGCCAGAATACCTAACCGGGAAAAGGGGACGCAAGGTGTTTTAGGTGTTGTCTAAAACATTTCCGGAACGTCGCCGCGTTGTTGTCAGGGGTGGATTTTAGACACCAAGGGGCATCTCAACGCCGAAGCGATCCGCCACCGGACGGAGGTTGTCGATGGTGCCCATCGGCAGGGGGATGCCCTTGCGCGACCGCTCGGCCTGCGTCCGATATTCCGGCTCGCCCGGAATCAGTATCTCATCGAAGCCGTCGGCCGTTGGGAGGGTCTTCTGGGCGGCAATAAGGCGGTCGATGTTGTCCTTGTACTCGTCCACGTCGGTAAACGCGGCGATGTCGATAGCCACCAGGAAGCTGTTTTGGACGCCCCTGGACGTGGGCGCGCGACCGGTGATGTTCGGCTCCAGCAGAGGGTTGGCGACCATGACGTTCGAGAGTGTCGCGAACATGAGGGCGAGTCCCGATCCCTTTGGGCCCGCGAATGGGAGCAGGACATTGTCGAAGCTCGGTATCGTTGTGGGGTTGCCCTGAGGGTCGAGCGACCAGTCGAGCGGAATCGATTCGCCCTTGTCCTGCGCGAGGCTGAGCTTTCCGCCTGCTACAACGCTCGTCGCCATGTCGAGGACCGGGGGGTCGGAGTCTCGTGCCGGAACTGCGATAGCGATGGGGCTGTTGTGAACACCCTTGCCCTTTGAGCCAAAGGTCGCCATGTTCGGCGGGCTGCAGACGACCGCGATGCCGGCCATGTCCTGCTCGGCGGCCATCAGCGAGTAGTATGCCATTGCGCCCTGGTGGGTAGTATTCCGAATGATGCTCCAGCAGACGCCGGCCTCTCGGGCCTTTTCGATGGTCTTGTTCATGGCGAAGACGGTCACCACAGGTCCGAAGGCCCGGTCACCCTCAACGAGGATGGTCGCGGCCGTTTCCTTTTCGATCTCGATGTTCGGGCTGACGTTGAAGACGCCGTCGTCAACGTTCTTGATGTACCAGGGGATCCTGAGCACGCCGTGCGAGTCGACTCCCCTCAGGTTGGCCCACACGAGGACATCGGCTTCTATCTCAGCGTGATCGCGCGGCATCCCGGCGCATTCGAAGATGTCCGTTGTGAATCGAGTGAGGTCGGTAGGGTCTACCAGGACTTGGTTCGCCATTTGTTAATTCCCCATTCGCTATTGAGAGTGAGAGCGACAGGTTAGTCGCCATTCTTGGGTACAGGCTTGCCGCCGACGAGTGCGACATCGCCTCTCCGATAAACTGCTTTACCACGTAGCTTTGTTGCCGGTCGATGCAGGCCGAACGTATGTGTACGGCCTCCTCCTGAGGGTCCGGCCCGGCTTGACTCGTATTTCCAGTCGGACTTTTCGATGAAGGCGACGTCGACTCGCCAGACAATAACCGGTTTACCTATGTCGAGGGTTTCAGTCGGGTCTACGAGATACCGCCATACAATATACCATCCAGGGTGATCGAAATGAGATTGCAGTGCCCAGGCCCGCTTGCTGGCTTTGCTTTCCAGGGAATCGTTGGGAGTGGGTTTTGGGCCGGACCCCCTTCGTCGCAGGTCGGGGAACCGTTGCTGGGCGGTATCAACGTTCCTGTGTTTCTCGTAACTGCTGACCGAGTCCAGAGCTTTTGTACTGTAGATACCAACGATTGCGCTGAACACGTTCATTTGCTCATAGTAGATATCCACGAGTTCCGCAAGCTCACGCTCAATGTACTCAATGGCTCTCCGGATCGCCGCAAGTGTCAGGCTTGGGGGCAGTGGAACTGAGGAGTCAAACCACTCACTTCGGTCCATGGTTCCCGTTTCCGCTTGGAGTGTATTGCGCGAGCTGTGGAATCGCGGTTTGGGCCAGCTCGAAATACTCGGCGTCGATCTCGATTCCAATGCTGTCGAGGCCACAAGAGGTCGCTGCGGCTATCGTGGATCCGGAACCCATAAACGGGTCCAAGATAGTGCCTTCAGCCAGTGGGAGAGATGCCCGTACGATCTGCCGCATGAAACCTTGAGGTTTCAAGGTAGGGTGGGGAGCAATTTTCTTTTCGAGTCCGCGGGCAGGTGAAGAATGAATCAGATCGCGAAAGGGTTCATCGTCAGACAATCTCAGCAGTCCGCCGGTTTTCCATTTACGGAGATTGTCTTGAACACGCCCCTCGCAGGGCTTGCGAAACAGGCCCCAAGGTTCCCAGCAAGACCGTGGCATCACGGACACGGAAGGGAACTCCTCGTGAGCGTTCTTGGGCCGATCGCCGCCACGTAGGGTCTGCACAACGCGGACAATCTCTCCTCGCTTTTCGAACCCCGCTCTAATGAATGGCAAATAGACGAAGTGGGAAACGAGCGGATTCGTGGCGATGAAAACGTGCGCGCCGGGAACGAGTACCGGCATGAGCAGGGCTGCAAGGCGCTCGAAGAATGCTTCGAGGCGAACTTTGTCATCATCGTTCAGGACCGTGAACCTCGGAAGGGGCTGACGTACGGCGTTGTCGAATGCCGGGGGAATTCGCCACACACCTCCCTGGCCTACGCGAAGCTTTTCAAGCTGGCTGGGCGTGTATTCGACCAGCCCATATGGCGGGTCGGTCACGACGGCATGAATCGACTTCGGATCGGCGTTCTCCAGCCACTCGAAAGCGTCGCCGTGAATGATACGCGGGGCTTTTGCGGTTAAAGAGCCAACTAGGCTGAAGGCTTGAGAAGTAGCCATGACAGGCACAGATTATCACGACCGGACAGAGAACGCAGGAAGGCAGACCGCCGAGGTTACTTTACACCGTACTGTGCCATGAGCTCTGTGACCCCGTCCCACGTCGCGTCTTCGATGTAGAGGCCGTCGTCTCGACGCTGCAGCCTGTTGCGTTTCTCGAACTCGCCGGGGTAGAGAACTTCGGAATACCCTTCCCGCAAGGGGGTATCCTTCATGTAGGTGACAATGCCCTCCACCTGGGCTTTGATAAGGTCCAGAGAACCTAATCTCTCAAGGTCGATGAGTATCTGAGTGGACCCATACAGCATTGAATCGCTGCTGGCCCGCACATTTCGCATTTCTGGAGTCGCAACGGCAGCCAAGACGGCGCCGAACAGGGCCACCATGAATGAGAGGGCATACCCCTTGTGACCGCCATGAAGTCCGCCTATGGGTAGGAGGGATCCGCCCTCGTAGTAGGTATTTGGGTCGTTGGAGGGGGTGCCGTCCGCTGTGATTGTCCAGTAGTCGGGAAGGGTGGCGCCTTTGGCCCGCGCAACGCGAAGTTTACCTTCCGCAGAGATCGTGGTGGCGAAGTCCAAGAGTATGGGACCGTCGTCATTGTACGGAAAGGCAATAACCAGTGGGTTGGTGCTGAGCTTGCGCACGGTACCGCCAAACGGGGCGACGGCCATGAGGTTCGGCCCGCCGACGTAACCTGAGCACATGAAGGAGGCCATCCCCTCTTTAGCAGCAGTTTCCGCGTAGGTCCCGACCCTTCCGGTGTGCTCGTGGTTCGACACGTTCACGAGGCTAAGACCATGTTCGCGCGCCTTCGCCATGCCAGTCTCAAGGGCAGCAGTCATAGCCACCTGTCCAAACGTCGAGTTGCCGTCCAGCTGCGCTGTAGTGCTAGATTCGTTGACGATAACCGGTTCGGCATTCGGGTCGATGTCGCCTTCGTTGATCTCGCGCACGTATTGGATGATACGAATGAACCCATGCGAGTCGTGGCCTGCCAGGTTGGCATTGGTCAAATGCTCGGAGACGATCTTTGCGTGGCTCTCGTTCGAGCCGACGGCCAGCAGCAGGTCGTTGGTGATCTGGGTTAACCGTTCAGGTTTGAGGGTTGGCATGAAGACTCCCGAAATGGCGATTTTGGGGGACTACTGTAAATGAGGCGCTTGCCCTTGTCCAGCAGGTAGAACCACTGACTAGGAACGGTGGGGGCCTACTCCGGCCAGTGGTGGGCTTCAGGGTCCAAGACGCGCGTCGGGGAAAAGTATTGGTCGGGGTAGTCATCGGGGCCCTCGATGCCGAGGATGCGATCGACGACGTGGCGGGCGCCATTGAAGTGGACGCCGGAGCCGGAACCGCACATTCCGGCGATGATGTATTGTCGCTTCCCGTCCAGAAGGCCCACGATGGGATATTCGTCATCGGTGAACCCGGCGGTGCAGCTCCATTCGCGGAAGACGTGCATGGGGTTGTGGCCGAATATCTCCTGGATTTCGGTAATGATGTAGCCCGTAAGGAAGCGTGACGGGCTGATGCGTCCTGCCTGTGTGTAGTCGAGGCGGATGCCTCCCGTTCCAAGGATTACCCCGTCGGGATGCTTTCCGAACCACGAATTCGGGCCGCCCATGGCGACGTGCTCCTTCATGGCCTTCGGTCCCCCCTCGGCGAATGCCGCGTTGGTCTGGATAGGAACGAGCTTGTCGATGAACTCCGGGTGGAGCGCGGCGGTGTAGGACTCGGTGGCGTTGATGACGTAGCGGGCGCGGATTGTACTGCGGTTGGTGTGCACGGCATAGTGGTCACCCATATCTTCGACCTTGTGGACGCGGGTACGACTGAAGAAGTCCACGTTGTCGGCCTTGATCGCAGTGGAAACGAGCGACCAGACCCACTTCGCGGGGTGCCACGTTGCGGCGCGACGTGAAAGTCCGTAGCGGACGCCGACATTCATGCCGGTCAGTTCCAGGACCTGCTTCGGCTCCACCAGATCCCAGTCGTCGAAGCCCTTTTCGTAGCTTTCCTTAACAGAGCTTTCCAGGTAGTCCTGAGAATCTTCCGTCTGGCCCTGTACCCATCCGACACGGGCGTAGTCGACGTCGAAGCCTTCTTCGCTGATTGTCTGCTCGATCATGTCGGCGTTCTTGTATGCTGCTTGAACATAGGCCTCCGCGAACTTTTCGGCGAGGAGCTCCCGACCTGTGGCGTCGAGATCGGGGCGGACGCGAGGCAGGTCGTCGAGGATCATCTTCTTAACATAGGTATAGAACCTGCCCATAACCACCACGCCCTCATTACGTCCGCTGGCGCCGGACGCGGCCTCGTTCATCTCCAACAGGACCAAGGGCCCGCCACCGCGTTTCGACCAGTGGTAAGCACAGGCCCCGCCGGTGAAGCCAGCGCCGATGACCACGACTTCGCACTCCTCCGGTAGTCGTGTGTTCGGGTCTGATGACCACGGATGGTTCTTCACGGGGTTATCCGCCGCCAGCCAGTACGAGACTTTCGACATCGGCTTGGCGAAGGTGACACCGACGAGGGCGTTCGGGATATCGACCAGCAACGTCTTGACAGCCCAGCCGACGAACCGGAGGAATCCGACTATCCGACCACTCTCAGCGTAATTGCGCTCGATCCAGCTTCCGACACTTTGAAACTCCTGTCCACGCAGACCGGCCAAGAGCCTCCAGGCAACGGCAATTCGACTGAACAGGTTTGGCGACTTGTAACGGAAGCTAGAATGATCGTCCATTGATATGGTGCCCTCCACGGCTTCTTCAATCGTGGGCGAGTCTAGGGGAGCACCCGGATTGTGTCAACGGGAGGTATGGAATCGGGTGGCACTTCTCGGTGAGAAATAGGGGTCATTTTTTCGTTGGAAATTGTCGTGGTTGAATGCTTGTAGACGATGTAGGATCGTTGTATACTTTGCGCGCTCTCGATACCCGGCCACCGGTTGCGCAGGAGGAAGAAGTGGGGAAAAGGAACGACGAATGGCCTGAATGCCTAGAGTGTGGAGAGGGCGTTTTGCTGCCCCTGTCGGACTTCGGAGGCCAGGGCGCTCCCATTCACTACAAGGCATGGGTTTGCAGCAGCCCCAACTGTGACTACAACCTCAAGATCCGAAACGGCGACGTGTTCCGCAACGAGCCTGTCATGAACGGGGCGAACCACCAGCCTCGCTACCGCTAGGTCTCCAGGCAGCCACAAACGTCGCCCACATTCGTTACCTTCGGCGCATCAGAGTGTCCCGCATCACCTGAATGAATTGCTGCGCCGGGGTGGATAGCGTCCGTCCGCGGAGCGTCAGGATGCCCGCCTGCTCGATGGGAAGCAGATTGGCGAGATTGACGATGCCGAGTGTGTGCTCGTCTTCAGGCTCGATCGCCAAGCGGGGACCTACCGAGATTCCCATGCCGAGAGCGACATACCGCTTGATGATGTCCATGCCGTCAAGCTCCACGAGGACCTCGTATGAGAGACCTCGCCGCTTGAATTCCGACTCAAGCATGGAGCGCGTCAGCGTCATCCCGCCCCGAAGGATCAGCGGCCAGTCTGCTATCTGCTCGAAGGTCACGACCTCCTCTTGAAGTAGGGGATGATCAAGAGGTGTGATGAGCACTCGCTCATAGGCGAAGAGACCTGTGAAGTCGAGCTCCTCAGACCTGCCAGGGTATGGAATCAGTCCCACGTCCATCTCCCCTGTGCGCACCATGTCGACGATTTCGTCCATGTACGCCGCTCGTATTCTCAGGCGCGTGTGAGGATGGCGGTGCAAGAACACGGTGACCGTGCGCAGGAGAGTATGCGCGACCATGTCGTTCGTCGTGGCGACGGTGATAAGGCTCTCTTGTTCAGCTTGCGTGGTACTGTCGACCAGGTCGTCGATGCCTTCAATCAGCGGCGCAGCGAGGTCGAGGAGTGCCGCTCCGGACGGTGTTAACCGTATGGGGCGCTTGCTCCGGTCGAACAACACCGTGCCCATCTCCTGTTCCAATTTGCGGATATGTGTCGTTACCGTCGGCTGACCGAGGCCGAGCTCGATAGCGGCCTTGGAGATGCCGCCTGCCTTCGCCGCCGTGCAGAAGCTCCTCAGTTCTCGCAGTTCCATGGTGAATACATGCCCAAATTAGTATTGCAAAACCAAATATATATTATCACGTTCAATGTCTAGTATTGATAAAGCTTGTGTTTGACAATGTATTTGTATGACCGGTCAACCACAAATAGAGGAGGGCGAAATGCCACAGACGACGGACATTGGAACGACGAAGATTCCAGGAAAGGAGGTAAGTATGTTCAAGGCAGTAATCAAGTTCATCAAGCCCGCCGGCCCCGGGGCCGATTTCGAGCGGTACCTTCAGAAGCTCCAGGAACTCGACGCGACTGGCGCGCCGACCCGCGAGCAGGCGAAGCGCGACTTCCGCGAGCTGCGGAGCGCAGACCCGTACAGCTTCTACACCCGGAACTAGGCGGACACGATGAACCGAAGAATTACCGGGATACCCCCGGGACGACGGGGCCGGATTCAGAAGTCCGGCCAAATGGTCGAACGAAGGAAGAGAGGCACACTCGATCGAGTGTGCCTCTTCAGTTAAGGAAAAGGCGCGTGTGCTACAATAATTTGGCATCAGCCAACGTAGCTCAGTGGTAGAGCAGCTGTTTCGTAAACAGCAGGTCGGCAGTTCGATCCTGCCCGTTGGCTCCAGCGTTTGCAATGGCGACCAGGGCGACGCGTCGGACCGTCTGAGCGGGTACCAATCCGCTATCATCGGTTATGGCTCACCTGCGCTTTCCGGTAGCAGAGATAGGGTCGAGACGGCTACTTTTTCCACTGTCACAGGTGTCCACGGGATTGTTATGCCCTCGCCTCGCGCCCAGAGATGGAACTGGTCGTCGTAGTGAGGGGAAAGCGGATTCCCTGACTGGCCGCCCGGCAGGACAAAGAAATTCTCATCCCAGTTTCCCACGTCCAGCACCATGCGCATCGAAGGGCAAACGAGAGGTGGCCCAGCAGGGTTGCGAGGGTCGGCGCCGGTCTGGAAGACGGTGTTGGTGTCGCCGGCGCAGGGAATTGGGGGTAGGTTGAAGACGGGCGCGAGCCAGCGGCTTCGTCCTACGGGATGCTTCAGGACAAGGGGCCGGATCCTGCCCCACTGCCAGTCTTGAGGATCGTTGCCGAATTGTCGACGAAGTTCGACTATCGACGCTTTCAACGAGTCATCCACCTGTCTTTCCATGGGGACATCGGACCAACCCTCGGGTCGGTTTCGCAAGAGGTTTACCAGATGACCGACCCTTCTGCCAGAAAGGAGTGTCAGCGAGTGAATAGGAGTATCGCTCCGACCGATCACCCACTCCCATGACTTCGGCGCTTTCTCCACTGTGACTCGCCTCACCATTTCGGAAATAAAATACTGGAAGACTGTTGCTCCCGACGAATTGCCCCGAACAACTCCGTCCCAATCAGAAAGCGACTCGAGAGCATGTCGTGCCTCGGCTGTTGAAGGCTCGACCGCCAAGACCACATCCCTCATCTCTCGCCATGGAATAGAGACGGTATCGAGTTGGGCAAGGGCTGTGCCTTCGATGTCCCAGGTGTCGTGAGCGGCGACTATCTCCATGACACGAGAGACGCGGTATCCGTCGAGCCAATCGACTCCAAGGAAAGGGCCTTGCCCGGAAGGGAGAGGCTGGTTGTTGGCAGTAGCCACCAGGCCGGTGAACGGATTGCTTGAGTGTGGCATTTCTTCAAAGGGCAGGAGCTCCTCTTCCCAGCCGGAGTCCGGTTCCCATCCCGGCGTGGGCATGGTGCCGAAGCCGGATCTTCGTCGTGGGACCTGACCCGCCAACTGGAATCCGATGTCGCCCTTCACGTCGGCGTAGGTCAGGTTAAGGGAGATGTGGGGCCATTCGTCGAAGAGATGTCGGAACTCCTCGCATGTTCGGGCTGTGTGAGCTTCCAGCAGCCCCTTGACCGGGTGAGCTTGCAGCCAAGTCGCCTTGATGGAGACCGCAAGAGAGCCATTTCCAACGTGGGTCCCAATAATAGGTCCTCTCGGAGTTAGAAGGACTCGTTCATGGTGTGAAGGCGATCCCTTAATGTCAATGTTCTCTTCAATGATCTCGCAGGGAATGTAACCCTCGCCCTCTCGGACGCTCCAGCCATCGTCGCCGATCTGCTCCAGGAAGAGGTCGGAATTGTCGGCCAGTCCGAGCGTCACGCCCCAGGCGACATGCCCGTTGTGGCCGACGGGAAAGGCAGGAAGTCCCGCGAATGTAGCGCCCACGAGTCCCCATTGAGGAGTGCTGATGTGGGCGAGATACCAGTGCGGCGGCAGTCCCGGAGTGAGGTGAGGGTCGTTTGCGAGAATCGGACGGCCACTGGCCGTTCTTAAGGGACCCACGGCCCAGCTGTTGGAGGCGCGGTTGACGCCGACCACCTCGGCGAGCGCCGCGAGGTCGCGCGCAAGCGCGTCGACGGCAGGCCCGGCGGTGGATTCCGGCATTGCGCTAACGGGATGCCAGTCAGGGTATGGCGGATCGAGCAGCGTGAGTGCCTCGGGGCCGTCCAACTCCAGCATACGGAGTCTCACAAGCTCGACATCCCAGTTGGCAGAGAGGGCCATGGACTGGAGCAGGTAGACCGCTACGAGGTCGACAGCCTCAAACGTTGAGGGTTTGGTGCGCAGCAAGGTGAACTCGTGCGCTTTACGCCGCGTGCCTCGGGAGATACCTTCGTTGATGCCCCGGGCGAATGCCTCGAAGCGTTGCCTGACGTCGGGATGGAAGACACGCAGCTGTTTCGGCGCGAGGCGGGTGAAACCGAGTCGACGCGACAGTACGTCGGTCGCCAGCGCTCCGGGTCCGACGAGTTCGCACAGTGTTCCCCGGGCCGCCCTCAAGAGCATTTCGAGCCGGAAAGATCTGTCCTGTCCTTGGCAGAAGCCCAGCGCGAACCAGGCGTCGTCATCCGTCTCGGCCTCGATGTAGGGGACGCCATACATGTCTCGCCGGATGACGACCGGATTGTGAAGTCCTTGCACGGTAAGCTCACCCCTGGTCGTGGGGAGCCTCCGTCCCAAGAGCAATCTGAACAGCAGCTTGTGAATGTTCACACGTGCCTACGTACGGTTTAGGTGAGTGCTATGGTCGGCTTTGTGCGGTCGTGCCAATTGCCAGGGCCTCAGTGGGCAAAGACTCCAGCGTCGAGGGACGGGGAGAGAGGGCAAGAGCCCGGGCAAAATTGGCGGTTAGAATTTCAATCACATGCGTCACGTTCGCACTAACGCCTTGCTCGGAGACGGAGGTCACGGTCGCATCGGGCATTCCGCAGGGGACGATGTGGTTGAAGTAGGAGAGGTCGAGGTTGACGTTCAGGGCGAAGCCGTGCATTGTGACGCCGCGACTAACACGGACGCCGATGGCGGCGATCTTGGCGTCGTCGACCCAGACGCCCGTGGGCCTGCCTTCAGACGTAGCGTGAATGCCGAGTTCGGCTAGTGTCGAGATGATGACCCGTTCGAGAGCGCGAACGTAGGCGAGTGGGCCGAGTCCAGCCACCCTCAAGTCGAGTATTGGGTAGCCGACGATCTGTCCCGGGCCGTGGTAGGTCGCTTCTCCGCCCCGGTCCGTGTGGTACACGTCGGCATCGAGTTTTCTGAGGGCGTCTGCCGAAACGAGAATGTCAGTGTCGCTGCCGCGCCGTCCTAGGGTGTAGACGTGGGGATGTTGGAGCAGGAGGAGCAGGGCCGGAAGATCGCCGTTTACCACTCTTTGGTGAAGCTCTCGTTGAATCGCGAGCGCGGAAGGGTAGTCGATGGAGTCCAGTTCAACGACCAAGCAGTCCTGCATGGTCTCTAGATATCCACGGAGGAGTCTAGACTTTCGAGTCGCTGTTTCACATCAGCGAGGAAGGCGCCGGCCTCGCGGCCGTCCATGATGCGGTGGTCGAATGTGAGGCAGATATTCATCATCGAGCGGATGGCTATTGCGTCGTCGATGATGACGGGCCGCTTGACGATGGACTCGGTGTTGAGAATGGCGGCCTGCGGGTGATTGATGATGCCCTTGCCGGTGACCGATCCAAGCGCGCCCGTGTTGTTGACAGTGAACGTCCCTCCCTGCACGTCGGCGATGTCGAGTCTGTTTGCCCGTGCCTTGGAGGAGAGTTTGTCGATGGACTTAGCGAGTTCCGTGACGCTGAGGCGATCAGCGTCCGGGATGACGGGAACGAGGAGGCCCCTTTCGGTGGCTATTGCGACTCCGAGGTTGATGCGCCCCTTTAGCAGGATTGCGTCGTCCGCCCATGTTGAGTTCACGATGGGGTTGGCCCGGAGCGACTCGGCGACGGCCTTGAGTGCGAATGCCAAGGGTGTGAGGCGGGTACCGTGTTTGCGCTCGAAGTCGTCTTTGGCGCGCTCTCGCGCCGCCATGACGTTGGTCATGTCGACTTCCATCGAACTCCACGCTTCGGGTATCTGGGACACGCTACGCGTCATGTTCTCGGCGATCATGCGGCGTATTGCCGTGAGGGGGACTCGCTCGTCCTCACCGGACGGTTCGGGGCTCGATTTGACTTCCGCCTTCGATGTGTCGATGTAGGCTTGTACATCTTTGCGGGTGATTCGTCCATTGTGGCCCGACCCGGTAACCAGGGTGAGATCGACGTTGTGCAGTTCGGCAAGTCGCAAAACGGCAGGGGAGTACCGGGCTCCTGTAGACGGGCTGCTCGACTCGACGCCAGTGGTGATGGGGCCTCCGGATCCTGTGGGGCCGACGTTGGTGGCGTCCTTGACGAGCGTGCCAATACGATCCATCGCTTGCGGCGGTGACGACACTTGCCGGGGCGGGCCTTCAGTATTGGCGGAAGTATCGTCCGACTCGGTTGCGATCTCGGCTATCTCAGCGCCCATGACGATAGTCTGTCCGGGGTCTACCAAAATGTCCGTCAGCACGCCCTCAACGGGTGACGGCATTTCCATGCTGACCTTGTCGGTGACGACCTCGGCGAGCGGCTCATACTTCTCCACGCGGTCGCCGACCTGCTTGAGCCACCGCTCGATTACCGCCTCGGTGACCGATTCCCCGACGTGTGGGAGGGTGATCCTCATTCGCAACCTCGTTGTAGTGCTCTATACCTATCTTGAGTCCGTGTAGGATAACGGGCTATTGGATCTTATGCCGATTCGCATTGATGTCACCGTATTCTCGCTTGACCGCACTCTCTGGATTCCGGCCTACGTAGGAATCACTCAAGCAGCCTTGCAGGCTGCACAACCAGCAATGAAAGAGGGTGTCGCGTTCACTGTCACCACGCGGTTTATGGCAGTGAACAAAGATGGATTCCCGCCTTCGCGGGAATGACGAAAAGGGGTTCTGTCGTTCACTTTCATACCAATGACGATATGCGGGTGTTGTTTCATGTTGTTTATGGCGTAGCCGGAATGAATTGGCATTACACGCTTACTAGTAGGCCGCCAGCGTGCGCATTGCTTCGACGATGCGCTCGGTGTCGAGGAGGAAAACGGCCTCCAAGGTCGGACTGAACGGCATCGGCGGCACTTCCGGTCCGGCGAGACGCATGACGGGACCGTCGAGGTACTCGAAAGCGTGCTCGGCGACTATGGCGGCCACCTCACCGCCCACTCCGAGGAGCTTGGTATCCTCATGCACGACGAGCACCTTGCCGGTCTTTCTGGCCGATGCCAGGATGGCCTCCTCGTCCAAGGGACGGATGGTGCGAAGGTCGACAACCTCAACGCTGACACCTTCGCCTTCAAGGACTTGGGCAGCCTCGATGCAGTGGTGGAGCATGAGGCCGTAGGTGACGACGGTCAGGTCGTCGCCCTGGAGCTTCACGTCGGCAACACCGATGGGGACGGTGTAGTCCTCCTCGGGGACATCGCCGCGCACGAGGCGGTACGTCCTCTTGTGCTCCAGGAAGACTGTGGGATCATCGTCGCGGACGGCACTCTTGAGTAGTCCCTTGGCGTCGTATGGCGTCGCGGGGGTGACGACCTTAAGGCCGGGAGTGTGGCCGAAGAAGGCCTCTGCGCTCTGGGAGTGGTAGAGCCCTCCACGAACGCCACCTCCCTGTGGCGCGCGCAGGACGAGGGGCACGTTGAGTTGTCCCACCGTACCGTAGCGCACGCGGGCAGCCTCGCCGACGATCTGGTTGATCGTGGGCCAGATGAAGTCGGCGAACTCGATCTCGGCGATGGGCCGCATCCCGTTCATCGCCGCGCCGAGGGCTATTCCGGCAATTGACGATTCTGCCAGAGGCGTGTCGATTACCCTGTCAGGGCCAAACTCTTCGATGAAGCCGTCCGTTGCGAGAAAGACGCCGCCCCGCGCGCCGATGTCCTCTCCCATGACGAAGACGCGCTCATCGCGGCGCATCTCCTCGCGCATCGCGTCACGCACTGCCTCTATAACCGTTTGAAGCGCTATGGTAGATCTCCTGAGTCTTGTTTTCGTTCAGCCCGACTCTGTGTCAGGACTACTTTGCCCAACAAGGTTAGGTGGGATTCTTGCCATCCGCATAGACGTGCTTGAAGAAATCCTCGGTCGTTGGGTAGGAGGCCGCTTCGATGGAGTCAGTGGCCTCGTTCACTTCTCGCTTCGCGTCGTCGCGAATTCTCTCGTCGTCATCTTCCTGCAACAGTCCGTCTGCGAGAAGCTGCTCCCTCAGCATCCGAACCGGGTCGCGTTCGCGGGCCTTTTCGATGTCTTCTCGTAGGCGGTACCGGCTGTCGTCGTCGTCGCTGGTGTGTGGGAGGTAGCGCTCGACCATGGCTTCTATGATGGTTGGCCCGGTCCCGGAGCGAGCGCGGCTCGCGGCCTCGGAGGTGGCCTCGTAGACGGCAGTGATGTCCGTTCCGTCCACAACGACTCCCGGCATACCGTAGCCCTCGGCTCGGCCGGCCACGCTGTCCACGGCCATCTGCAGGTTCAGGGGCACGGAGATGGCATAGCCGTTGTTCTCACAGAGGAAGATGACGGGCAGTTTGTGGACAGCCGCATAGTTCATCGCTTCATGGCAGTCGCCGACGCTCGATGCGCCGTCACCGAAGTAGACGATGGTCACCGTGTCTTCTCCGCGCATCTTCGAGGCTAGGGCGGAACCGACAGCCTGCGGTATTTGGGTCCCCACAACGTTCGACAGATTGACCATGCGGTGGCGTGGTGAGGCCCCATGGGTGGGGAACTGTCGCGCGCCCGCGAGTGGCTCGCCGGCCTTTGCCGTGAAGCCCAACATGATCTCGCGTGGCGTCAGGCCCAAGGCGACCAGCACCGCCAGGTCGCGATAGTAGATGTAGAAATGGTCCTGACCTATTCGGAGGGCCTGGACGCTTCCAATCTGTGCGGCCTCATGACCCTGCGCCGATGCGACGATGGCAGCCTTGCCCTGCCGGTTGAGCATCCAGACCCGCTCGTCGAGCGTTCGACAGAGGACCATCTGCCGGTACATTTCGAGCACCCGCTTGGAATCGAGAGTTGATGTCGGCGCGGTTGCGGGCGTATCCGTTTGAATGTCGTCCATATCGAGATTATATGTATTGGAGGAAGTGGGAGTCAAAACAATAGTGCATCCATGTCAAAGGCAGAGTGCGCGGCGATCCTATTGACAACTGTAGGACTTGTCTGAAGGGAAGGACTGATTGCCCTGCCTGCAATTTGGATATAGCTCATGGCCTCCTCTGAAAATAATCTTCGGCCAACCTCCCGTGGGGGCGATTCGCGAATCGCCCCCACTATTACATTGTGGGCACAGTTCTCCTTGGATCGTCGCAAAGACGGGGGAGAATCTCACGAATATCGGTTGACACCTGACGGTTGGGAGGATATGATGTTCGTCCGTGCCGCGCAGAGTACGTGGGCGGAACGGGTTTTGCACCTTAACAACTGGATAGTGAAAGGAAATCGTCAAACACTTAGAGTTTGATCCTGGCTCAGGACGAACGCTGGCGGTGCGCTTAATGCATGCAAGTCGGACGAGAACGGCGGCTTCGGTCGCTAAGTAAAGTGGCAGACGGCTGAGTAACACGTAAGTAACCAACCCCGGAGCGGGGAATAATCATGAGAAATCGTGCCTAATACCCCGTACGTCCCAACAGGCGATGCCGTTGGGGGAAAGGCTTCGGTCGCTCTGGGACGGGCTTGCGGCCTATCAGGTAGTTGGTGGGGTAAAGGCCCACCAAGCCGGAGACGGGTACCCGGTGTGAGAGCACGAACGGGCAGAGGGGGACTGAGACACGGCCCCCACTCCTACGGGAGGCAGCAGCAGGGAATCTTGCGCAATGGGCGAAAGCCTGACGCAGCGACACCGCGTGGAGGAAGAAGGCTTTCGGGTCGTAAACTCCTTTTCTTGGGGAAGAGAACGGACGGTACCCAAGGAATAAGCATCGGCTAACTACGTGCCAGCAGCCGCGGTAATACGTAGGATGCGAGCGTTGTCCGGATTTACTGGGCGTAAAGGGCGAGTAGGCGGCCCGCTAAGTCTCATGTGAAATCTCCCGGCTCAACTGGGAGGGGTCATGAGAAACTGGCAGGCTTGAGGTCAGCAGAGGAAAGCGGAATTCCCGGAGTAGCGGTGATATGCGTAGATACCGGGAGGAACACCAGAGGCGAAGGCGGCTTTCTGGGCTGCACCTGACGCTGAGGCGCGAAAGCGTGGGGAGCGAACCGGATTAGATACCCGGGTAGTCCACGCCCTAAATGGTGGATACTAGACATGGGGGGTATCGACCCCCTCTGTGTCGTAGTTAACGCGTTAAGTATCCCGCCTGGGGAGTACGGCCGCAAGGCTAAAACTCAAAGGAATTGACGGGGGCCCGCACAAGCAGCGGAGCGTGTTGTTCAATTCGATGCCAAGCGAAGAACCTTACCAGGGCTTGACATGTTTCCGACAGTCCCCGAAAGGGGATCTTCCTTCGGGACGGATTCACAGATGTTGCATGGTCGTCGTCAGCTCGTGTCGTGAGATGTTGGGTTAAGTCCCGCAACGAGCGCAACCCTTGTCGTTAGTTACCTTGTCTAGCGAGACTGCATGTAAAAAACATGAGGAAGGTGGGGATGACGTCAGATCAGCACGGCTCTTACGTCCTGGGCTACAAACACGCTACAATGGCCTGAACAAAGGGTTGCCAAGGCGCAAGCCGGAGCCAATCCCACAAATCAGGCCTCAGTTGGAATTGCAGGCTGAAACTCGCCTGCATGAACGTGGAGCTGCTAGTAACCGCAGGTCAGCACACTGCGGTGAATACGTTCCCGGGCCTTGTACACACCGCCCGTCACGTCATGGAAGTCGGTAACACTTGAAGTCGCCCGGCTAACCCTATGGGAAGTAGGCGCCGAGGGTGGGATCGGTGACTGGGACGAAGTCGTAACAAGGTAGCTGTACCGGAAGGTGCGGCTGGATCACCTCCTTTCTAGGGAGTATGGAATTCTCCGATTCGTCGGAGGGCTCCTAGGTCGATCGGTGGGTGGCGGTCTCTCAGACGCCGGGTTGAGCCGGACCTCGACGTAAGTCGGGGAGAGCTCCCCGGAGGAAGAGGACCGTCCATAGAAAAACTCATCGTCACTCCGTGTTCCGATCATATCGGAGCACTTGTTCACAGAGAAACTCTAGATTTCCTTTCACTGTCCAGCGGTTAAGGTCGGGGCCGAGGCAACTCGGCCCCTTCTTTTTGTCATCCGTCCGACGTACAATGGAATCGGCGGACTTCGTCGTCGAAGGCAGTAACCTTCGCGATTCGAGGGACTCCGCCAGGACCGCGATTGTGGGGCTGTAGCTCATCAGGGAGAGCGCATCCTTTGCAAGGATGAGGTAGGGGGTTCGAGTCCCCCCAGCTCCACGTTTTTCCGCCATAGCGGACTGAATTCATAACTCCCGACGGTCTATCCGCTGTTCTCTCCTTGGCTGAATGCTGGACGGGCCTATCCAGAGCGTGACGGTCATCCCTGCTCATGCGTTCCGGCCATTGCTAGAAAGCCCAGTCCGATATTCGTCACCCAATTTGCATATTTGCATAGGGGTAACTGGAACCGTTCCTTGTCGTTTCATTTCAGAGATGCCTGTGGTAATGTGTCTCGTGTAAGGTCGCAGTTCGGAGACTTCATTCATCTAGAGAATCTGGAAGCCGTCAGATGAAGAGGTTGCTGTCAATAGGCGCTTTCGTATTTTCGCTGACGCTGACGTTGGCGCTTGTGTCGGGCAGTGCTATCGCCAAGAGCGACGGCATCCCGCTGGATGATGTCTACACGATTCCTCGTGCGCCCGCCATCAATGACAAGGACGTCGGGGATGACGACGATGGCGATGACGACGACAGTACCGACTCCGATGGAGTGGATACGCCGTACACGGATTACGACGGTGTAGATACCCCACCGACCGATAACGACGGTGTCGATACGCCCTCCCCAACGGACGACGATGGGATAGACACTCCAGGCACCGACTACGACGGCATCGACACGCCGCCGACTGACAACGACGATGTCGACACGCCAACTCCGACTGACGATGACGGAGTGGACACGCCATATACGGACTACGACGGGACTGACACGCCGACCGATGACGACGGCGTCGATACATCCTCTCCCACGGACAACGATGGGATCAGTACCCCCTTCACCGACTACGACGGCATTGACACGCCTCCAACCGACGACGATGGCGTCGATACGCCTACTCCCACAGACAACGATGGGATAGACACTCCCTACACGGACTACGACGGCACGGACTCCGACGGGACCGACAGCGATGGAGTGGACACTCCGACCCCAACCGACAATGACGGCACAGACTCCGACGGCATCGACACCACGGGACAGCTGGTCACGACCGACAATGACGGCACAGACTCCGACGGCATCGACACCACGGGACAACTGGTCACGACCGACAATGACGGCACAGACTCTGACGGCATCGACACCACGGGACAGCTGGTGACAACCGACAATGACGGCACAGACTCTGACGGCATCGAGACCACGGGACAGCTGGTCACGACCGACAACGACGGCACAGACTCCGACGGCATCGACACCACGGGACAGCTGGTCACGACCGACAACGACGGCACAGACTCCGACGGCATCGACACCACGGGACAGTTGGTCACGACCGACAACGACGGCACAGACTCCGACGGCATCGACACTCCTCTTCCAACGGATGACAGCAGCGACAGTGACGATAGCGACGACAGTGACGATAGTGACTAGGGGCGATGGTCTCTTCGCCCACGACTCTATCACTATACCCAGAGGTCGCCTTTCCTGACGACCCCGGCTTGGAAGACTTACCGAAGCTCTTCGATTCCGAGTGGATTTGGACAGCGTATCGCTGTCAGTTCGGAGTACCGGAAACGGATCCCTACCGCATTCGCGTGCGTCAGTTCGCTCACAGCCTGGGAAGGGTCGCTCTCGTTAGCTATGAGATGGAATGGCGAGCCGACGAGTACATCCCTTCGCAGCATCTGGCCATCAGGGTCGAGCGCGATAAGCCTGTCGAGATGTTTCGATACCCCGAGGACCATCGTCTGCCGGGCCTGAGTCGAGCGGCACATCCCGAAACTGCCCTCGAACTCTTGAACAAACACGTACTGGCTATGCGGGCCCGCCGCGCGGGTGTCGAGTTGATTCGCTACAGGCCCGCGAGTCGCGCCGTCTTGCGCCACAGAGTGGGAAGGGTTCGGTTCTATGCTCGTGTCATGCGGCCGGATGCAGTCACGCCGTTGATCGCTGCCCAAGAGCTAATCGGGCAGTCCGGCTTCGTTCTGCCTCGGCTTGCAGGGTACTGGGAGGAAGGGGGAGCCGTATGGTTTTCCGAGATTCCCGGCAAGAACCTGCGCCAGCGGATACAAGCCGGAAAGCTCCCTGACCCCGCTCTGCTTCTCGATGGCCTTCAGACCCTGTGGGCTGCCCCTCAATTACCTACCGGCACCCGCCCGTTCGACCTATCGAGGGCGTACAGGAGGGCCAAACGGAGCTTCACACACAATGTGCGTGAAGGCGGTCCCGCTCTGCGCAGTCTGAAGGATGCCACCAAGTCACTGGACTCGTTTGTTCGCTCGTGGCGTCCAACCGGCATTGCCCACAATGACTTCTACGACGACCAGATGTTGATCTTGCGCGACGGCAGAATTGCACTGGTGGACTTTGAAGAAGCAGGCCCAGGTGACCCTATGCTGGACGTGGGTAACTTCTTGGCGCATCTGAAGTGGGCGTCTTGCTTCGGGCGAAATAGGAGGGGGGATGGGAGCGGCACATACTACCAACAATTCCGGTCCGCCGCCCTCGAACGACTACATTGGAGAGAAAAGGACCTTGCCTTCCGCGAAGCCGTCTGCCTTTTCAGGATATGCACCAACACCATACGTCGTCCACAGGGAGACTGGCACGATAGGCTGGGAGCCGGGCTATCGCTCGTCAACGAGACCTTGGGATGAGCGGCCGTTCAAGGCTGTATGACCAGGGGTTTATAGTAGGACCTCCCAGCGAAAAGTTCGCAAATCGGTACGCCTTGCCCCACTCATTCGTAGCTAGACCCATCGGGGACTCGAACTCTACTCTGGATATGTGCTATTGGGACTTCCAATAGGTGTCGGGGAGCAGCTCTTCTACGTCCTCGTAGGGGACTAGGTCGAGGAGCTTGTTGAGGTCGAAATAGCGTGCCCGAAGGAGCTCCTTGCCGTTGGGGTCGGTTATGGTAAAGGTTTCGAGCGTGTACGCCTGGTCGTAGGTGGCTATAACCGAGCCGAGGGTTGGGTCTTCGAGCTTCCAGATGTATCCGTCTGGGACTTGCTGCATTTCCTCGCGTGGGAGGGTGGAGTACAACATGCCGTAAAACCAGAGGTTGAGAATGTCGTCCAGCGGCCCGACATCGACGGCGGAGGAGTTCTCAGGGAGGAAGTACCACCTGTTTGTATCGAGGTCGTGGAGGAACATGTCGAAGGTGGCTGGGCGGCTGACGATTTCGATGGAGCGTTCGATGGGCCTGGTCATATCTATTCTCGTAAAGAACTGGGCTCCGTTGTCGTCTACTCTCCCTGTTGTCCATCCATTCACGGTGGCCGTGACGGGGTAGTCGCTCTCGGTGAGCTCGTTGGGCATGTCGAAGGAAGCCTCGTACGAGATGCTGATGAAGTTCTCGTAGAAGGCCTCGACTCTCGCCTCGTCCTCCGGGGATGAGGTAATCGTGGGAATCGGTACGGGAGTGGCTGTGGGAGTCGGTGAGGGTTTCGGAACGGGGGTGGCCGTCGGCGTTACGAACGGGTCAGGTGTGGCGGTGGGCGTCGGTGTCGGAAAGGGAATGTTGGACGCGGCCACGGCGCCTGAGACGGGTGTTGGGGTGGCTATGTTGGATACGGCGATTTGACCTGAGGCTCGCGTGGGGATGGGTGTGGCGGTGGGGGCCGGGGACGGCAATGTGCGAAGGACGGGGGTGTCGTCAGTCTGCTGGGGGCCGTCTTGGCTGGATGCGCAAGCGAACGAGCCTGCGATCAAGACAAGCAGAATGGAGATTAGCGCGTATTTTCTCAAGGATCTTTGCCTTTCAGCATTGGTGGCGTGTTGAAAGTGTAGCATGGGATCGGATGGGAACTTACCGGTGCTGAGGAAGAACCGCCCACCGAAAATGTTGAGGCTCGTCCCGCACGTCTTCTACCTCTTTACCGGCAAGTCCGATGCCGCCTTGAGAGACGCGGCGAACTCCTATCTGGCCTGGCTTGATGAGCAAACCAGCCCCGCATTCGCCTCCGGCAGTGCCACCGATGCCGATCTTTCCGACCTGGCCTGGACAGCCGGCGTCGCTCGCGGCCATTTCGAAAACCGCAATGCAGTCGTCTTTCGAGACACTCGTTCCCTACGCGACGGGTTGAAGCAAATCGCGGACTCTACCGACGAACCCTACGCCCAACGCGCGTCCAAGGTGGCCTTTGCTTTCACGGGCCAGGGCAATCAATGGGTGGGAATGGGCGAATTGCTCTATCGCACCGAACCGGTATTCCGCGCCGTTCTCGACCGCTGCGATCGACTGATCCGGGAGGAGCGAGGCTCATCCCTGCTCGATGTGATGTTCGGTCGGCCCGGCGCCGCCGGAGACCTGGATGAGCCTCGATGGACCCAGCCCGCCATCTACGCATTGGAGTGCGGCCTCACGGCCCTCTGGGACAGCGTGGGAATAAGCCCCGACGTCGTCATTGAGATCGGTCCCCACCCAATTCTGGGACCGCTGGTGTCCTTGAACTGGCCGTCGGGCAATGGCAGCGTCGAGTTACCGGTAGTATTGCAGAGTCTGCTGCGCCCTTCCTTCGATGGCTCCGAACCCGAGAGGGCCGACGCATTCGCCTACGCCGTCGCCGGTGCTTACAAATCCGGGTTGCCCGTGGACTTTATCGGATTGTTCGCCGGAGAAGAACGACGGCGCATCTCCGTACCGGGATATCCCTTCCAGAGACGACGGTACTGGGTCGAGGGCACCCAGAGACAAAGGTCTGCAGACGCCCATCCACTGCTGGGGGAAAAGCACGAGTCTCCCCGGGGCGAGGTGATGTACGAAACGGAGATGTTCCCCTCGGACCCCTCCTGGCTTGGGGACCACCAGGTCTTCGGCAGGGTGGTGATGCCCGGAGCGGTCTATGACGCTATGGCCGCCACGGTGCCTCAGATTGAGGATGCTGCCGGCACTGCTGTAGAAGAGCTTCAGCTGCACAACCCCCTCGTCTACCCCGCCTATGACGCCGATAGTGAATCGGAGGAGCCGGGTCCCCGCTTGCAGTTGGTTATTGATGCCCCTAAGGATGACTATTCCCGTTCGTTCGAGGTCTTCAGCAAAGGAGAAGGTGGTGAGGACTGGCTGCTCCATGCGGAGGGGCAACTGTCTCCGGACGCCGGACAGCCGAGTATCGGCGAGAAGATTGACCTGGACACGTTGAAGGCCAAGCGCACTGGCGTTGGCGCAGGCCCTGCAGGACTCCGGGCTTACTCCGGCTAGGGGTCTCTGGTTCCTTACCGAGGGCGCCCAGGCGCTGGAGCGCGACTACATGCGAAAGGGTGTCGGAGAACTGGCCGGCGCTACCCTATGGGGTTTTGGCAAGGCCATCGCGCGGGAGGCGGGCTCCCTCCAACCTCGAATGATCGATCTCGACCCGGACTCACCAACGCAAGTTGACGCCCTGGTCAACGAGATCATGTTCCCCGATGAGGAAACTCACATCGCTTACCGGTCCGGTGATCGTATGGCCGCGCGCCTTATAGAGATGAGTGACGGCAGGACTCGCCTAGCCCTGCCGGAATGACCTGACTGGCGACTTGTCCCCACCACTGGAGAAGGTTTGGAAGGACTACACGCCGAGCCCACCTCCCGACGGTCGTTGCAAAGTGGCGAAGTTAGGGTGGCGGTGGAAGCGGTTGGGTTCAACTTCCTCGACGTGCTGCTCAGCATGGGTGTAGTGAATTCGGCAGATCCTAACTTGGGCGAGGAATTTTGCGGGCGAGTAGTGGAGGCAGGCCCGGACGTCACGAACTTCGCCGTGGGCGACCGTGTGGTTGGACTGGCCTTCGGTACCTTCGGGCCCGAGGTCGTAACGCAGATGGATTTGGTTGCGCCGGCCCCTGGTGGAATATCGTCGGCAGCGCTGGCAACCATACCCTCAGCCTTCGTAAGCGCCGGGCTGAGCTTCGAGATGGCCGAGTTGAAGGCCGGTGACCGCGTATTAATTCACACGGCCTCGGGCGGTGTGGGACTGGCGGCGGTACAACTGGCGCAGGCGGCAGGCTTGGAGGTATTTGCCACGGCAAGCTCCCAAAAGCAGGCCTATCTCCGATCGCTGGGGATTGAGCACGTCTTCGATAGCCGAACAGCCGGTTACGGACAGGAAATCCTGGAGGCCACGGGCGGCGATGGCGTAGACATGGTGCTGAACAGCCTCACCGGACCCGGATTCATCGAGTCCAGTCTGTCCTGCTTGGCTGACGGTGGCAGTTTCGTGGAGATGGGTAGGCGGGACATTTGGAGCGCCGAGGAAATGGCGGCATCGCGCCCCGACGTCTCCTACTCTATCCTGGAGCTGGACTGGCTGAAAATGAATGAACCCGCCCGTCCGGGCGCTGTGCTCCGCAACGTGATGAAGGGGATGCGGAAGGTGACTTGAGCCGTTGGCCCATACCCGATGGCCGATTGTCGAAGCCGGAGCCGCCATGGACTTCATGAGGTCGGCCCGGCACATCGGTAAGAACGTGCTTGCAATGCCGCCCCTGGCAGACGGCCGGTTGCGGTCCGATAGGACCTAGAATCCGACCCACTTCTCGCATACGCTGAGACGTTAACCAAACTCGGAGTCAACATTGTCGTGGAAATCGGTCGGAATTCGGAGAGGGATCCGGAAGTCGGCGACACATCGACCGAATCTAAAGAGACACCCGTCATGGTTTCCACGCTAATGAGTCCTCCAGACGATAACCAATCGTCCGAGTCCAACGATGCTTTCATTAGGGCCGCGGCGGATGCCTATGAAAACGGGATGGACATATCGTTCGATGGACTGTTTGCGGGTGAAGTCAGACGTCGAATCTCTCTCCCGACCTATCCATTCCAGCGCAGACGCCACTGGGTGTAGCTGTCAAGGCCGCCGTCCTTGCATTAGGAAGAAGCCTCACGTATGCACACCATCAGCTTGTCTCCGACCTCCCACGGCTATTCAAAGGCACTCCAACTCAGCTTCCCGTTCGGCGTATCGACCGTCGCGTCGGCTACATCCAGCGATAGTACCACCGCGCCGTCCAGTTCGATGATGTCTAAGATCTGGCTGTGAGAGCGTCGTCGTGGGTGACTTCCAACTTCACCGTTGAGATGCTGTAAAGGTTCGCTGACGTGCGGTTGTCGCCGGTGAAGGTTGCTAGCTTAAGTGCCCCGTTTGAGCGTGAGGACTAAGGCATCGTCGGCGTCCTTCTCCTGGATGTGCGCGAGGCTGTGGAGGAGGGATGAGGCACGTCCGGGAGGTTGCAGAGCGCTCTCGGCATCCCCAGACGTCTGTGCTTCAGGCACCTTAAGGATAGGGTGAGAGTCTCCCTCAGAGTGCTGCGGCATCCACTACCTCTCGGTCAAACGGGTCACAGTGTGTGAGGTCGGGTTATGAGGACTTCCCTATCCGGAACATCTTAGTGGAACAATCCGGACACACACCTTGAGTGGCCGGACGTCCGTTCTTCATCGTTATGGACTTGGGGTTGCTCATCTCCTTCTTGCTTCGACACTTCATGCAGTACGCTTCCATTTCGCGGTTTTCCGATCCCAGTGGGCCCGTTCGCGACACCTTCCATGTATGGGCGTGGGCCAGGATGGGGGGACTTCATGGATTGACGGCACAGTGTACCGGAGCCGTCGAGCGGAAACTGGAGTGGTAACCGGGCAAGACTTGGGGGTATGGACGGACGAGGCGGCGTCCAGGACGATGAAGACTTGCAATCAAGGAGAGTGAGTGTGCATGCTATTGTTGCAGCGACTCGATTGGGATCGAATCGACGCTCTTTGCGGACCATGGTTGTGATGTACGCCAATACCCATGTTGACGAGCCGGTTGGGAATAAACAGAGTTGGTGACTATTCCGCCTGCCGTTGGACTGGCCCATGGCCCCGTTTTCAGCATTTACTGTCAAGTTTCATTATGCGGCGGAGAAAGGGCAATGACCGACAAATCGACCAAGAAACCCAAGAAACCCAAGAAAGCCCCGAAGAGGAACTCAGACAATAGCGGCGGGGAGGTGGTCCTTCTCTCTGGCGGCAACCCACAGATCGCGAAAGCTGACGGCGATGCCCCCGTTCAGGCCTACATCGCGGCCATGCCGGAGTGGAAGAGCGATGTAGGACGCCGCCTCGACGACCTCATCGTGCGTGCCGTGCCCAACGTACGCAAGGCGGTGCGCTGGAACTCCCCGTGGTATGGAATCGAGGGACAAGGGTGGTTCGCGAGCTACCACGTCTTCACCCGCTACGTGAAGATTACCTTCCTCAATGGAGTGTTGCTGGATCCCCTCCCGCCCGGCGGCGGCAAGGACCCGGACGCGCGCTGGGTCGATATCTACGAGGGCGAACTCGACGAGGCGCAGATGACGGAATGGGTCCGGCAGTCGGCCGCACTGCATGGTTGGGATGGGTTCGACACACTGTAAAGCTCGATCTCGTTCCGAAGGCCGGTCCAACTACTTCATCAACCACCCATGGGACCTTCGCGTTCCACTATAGGTTCGGCCACCTTTTCCTCCTGCCTATAGTAAGATTCAGACTCCTAACGGCTCTTCCTTATCTGTCTCGCGCATACACTCCGCGAGTCTCACTCGGAGACTGCACAGCATGACTCTCTTCGAGAACAGCGCCAGGCAACAGCTCGACCGGCACGCGCCGCTGGCGGCCAGGATGCGACCACGTTCCTTCGACGACTTCGTCGGGCAGGAGCACATCGTCGGTCCTGACACTGTCCTCCGCCGCAGCATCGAGGCCGACCGGATACCCTCGATCATTCTCTGGGGCCCGCCCGGCACCGGCAAGACGACCCTCGCCAACCTCATCGCCACTGTGACAAGGAGCCACTTCAGCTCTGTGAGCGCCGTCGGATCGGGCGTTGCCGACCTTCGCACGATTGCCCGGGACGCAAAGGACCGTCTCGGCATGGAGAGAAGACGCACGATACTGTTCATCGACGAGATCCACCGATTCAACAAGGCGCAGCAGGACGTGATCCTTCCTCACGTCGAGGACGGGACGGTCATCCTGATAGGTGCAACCACTGAGAACCCATCATTCGAGGTCAATTCACCGCTTCTCTCCCGATCTCGCGTCTTCGTGCTGAAGGCCCTTACCGCCGAGGAGATCGAGCAGATAATGTTCAAGGCGATCAGTGATCATGAAGTCGGATTGGCCGAGCTGCGTCCCGAACTGAACGAGGACGCCATGAAGGCGCTCGTTCTCTTCTCCAACGGCGACGCCCGAATCGCCCTGAACACCCTGGAACTTGCCGTTCAGTCCACCCGGCCTGACGATAACGGCATCCGCAGGGTTACCGCCGGCACGGTGGAGGACGCGTCCCAGCGACGGTCGCAGGTCTACGACAAGGCGGGCGATCAGCATTACGACACGATATCCGCGTTCATCAAGTCGATGAGAGGCTCCGACCCTGACGCATCGCTGTACTATCTGGCCCGGATGATCGACGCCGGCGAGGACCCGCTGTTCATCGCGCGTCGACTCGTCATACTCGCCGCTGAGGATGTCGGCATGGCCGACCCGAACGCCCTCTCCGTGGCCGTCGCCGCCCAGCAGGCCGTTCACTTCATCGGGATGCCGGAAGGCCAGATTCCTCTTGCCGAGGCAACTGTCTATCTGGCCACGGCGCCAAAGAGCAACGCATCTTACATGGCGCTCAATCGGGCGATGCAGGACGTGGAGACTTCCCGAAACGACCCCGTTCCCCTGCACCTGCGCAACGCCGTGACCGGTCTCATGAGGGGTCTGGGGTACGGGGAAGGCTACAAGTACGCCCATGACTACGAGGGCAACTTCACGCCGACCCAGAACCTGCCTGAGAGCGTCCGTGGTCATCGCTACTACAGGCCCGGCGACCAGGGCTACGAAGCGGAGGTACGCGCGCGCCTACGCAAGTGGTGGAGTCAGCGTTCAGATCGGAAATCCGAGAGTCCTCGACGTTCACCCGATGAGCAAGTGAGCGACTGAGGAGTTGCCGCTCACCCCCGTATCAGGTACGGGGCAAGCTCTGATCATGTCGAGGGGCAAATTCCTGTTCATAGTTCGACAAGCTCACCACGAGCGGACTTGATTGGCTTGAAAGAGAGCCTTCAGCCCGCACCTACGCCATCGACACCTTGACCGTTTCCTCGATCACGTTCAGGGTGTGGTCGATGTCATCCGACGATACGTCGTTGTGAGTGACGAGCCGCCAGAGGTTGTTCCCGCGGTCTCCAACCATAACTCCTCGCTCCGCCAATTTTGCCGCGATGCCTGCAGGCAACTCGTCCGTGGTCGTCACAAATACGAGATTGGTGTGAACGTCGTCAGGGTCAACCTTGAAGCCGGGGATATCTGCAAGGCCCTGTGCCAGTCTTCGCGCGTTGGCGTGGTCATCAGCCAAGCGCTCGATCATCGTCTCAAGCGCCACGATGCCCGGAGCCGCGATTATGCCCGCCTGGCGCATCGCTCCGCCAAGGACCTTGCGGACTCTTCTGGCCTTTTCGATGGTCTCGTGATCTCCGACCAGGAGCGACCCGGCCGGACACCCTAGACCCTTCGACAGGCAGAACGTCACCGAGTCTGCGTCCTTGACGAGTTCGGAAGCGGGCGTTTCGAGTGCGACCGCCGCATTGAACAGTCGCGCCCCGTCGATGTGCAGGGGTATGTCGTACTTGTGCGCCACTTCTGCCACAGAGGTTATCTCGTCTTGCGTCAGCGCCCGACCGTTGCACGCGTTGTGAGTGTTCTCCAGCGCGATGAGCCTCGTGGGAGAATAGTGCTGGTCTGGCGGATGAATGTTCGCCTCAACCTGCTCCGGATCGAGGGTGCCGTCCGGCAGATTCGGGATCGGATTGTAGGCCACGCCCCCGAGGGCCGACGCGCCACCCGCCTCCGCTCGGTAGATATGCGACTTGTCTCCAATGATGATGTCTTCACCCCGCTGGCAGAGCGCGAGAATCGGGACGAGATTCCCCATAGTTCCGCTGCTCAGCAGGAGGCCGGACTCCTTGCCGAGCATCTCCGCAGCCATGGCTTCCAGGCGATTGACCGTAGGGTCCTCGCCCACCATGTCGTCACCGTACACGGAGGTCGCCATCGCCTCTCGCATGGCCGGTGTTGGCTGGGTCTTCGTATCGCTTCGCAGCTCGACAATTCGCATGGGCATTCCTCGAGTCTATTCAGGTCAGGGTTGATTTCACCAGGAAGATTCTAGCCGAATTCCGACGTGAGGTGAATGGCACAATGGGACAGACCCCCAGGGCAATCGCATCTAAATTTCCAGGTATGATCCAGCTACAAGGCATCACCCTGGCACCTCCACTGGGATGCTTTGGATGATGTCCAGGACACAGTCTCACCTGCGAATACCAGATGAAAAGACCTACCAGAGGCGTTTTGCGGCTGATTCCGATCATGCGTTCCGTTTAGATGCGATTGCCCTGGACAGACCCCTTGATGTTTGTATGATGCGCTATTAGTACGTTACACTGCTATATACAGATGATCATCAGCTACCGGAACAGGGCAACCCAGTCGGTTGCAGAGCGACGGCGCGTCAGTAAATTCCCGCAAGAAATCCAACGTCGGGCACAGAGAAAACTGATGATCTTGAACAACGCCAAGAGCATCAACGACTTGAGAGTGCCACCAGGCAACCGGTTGGAATCGCTGTCCGCAGACCGAGAAGGTCAGTACAGCATACGTATCAATGATCAGTGGCGCATTTGCTTTGTATGGAGTAAAGAAAACGCCTATCAGGTCGAAATAGTGGATTACCACTAACGTGAGAGGTCGCCATGACTACAGAATTGTCCAAAAGCCCGAAGAAGCTCCCGCCAATTCACCCCGGAGAAATACTAAACGAGGAGTTTCTGTTGCCTTTGAATATTTCTCAGTACCGGCTGGCTAAAGAAATCGGAGTAGATGCTCGTCGTATACACTCCATTGTCCGAGGAGAAAGGTCCATTACGGCAGAGACCGCTCTCCTGTTGTCGCGCTTTTTCGGCAACTCTGCTGAGTTTTGGATGGGTCTGCAGAGTCAATATGATTTAGAAGTTGCAGAGAACCGTCTTACTCACAGACTGAGCAAGGTGGCGGTTCACGCAGCCAACTGATGACTTGGCTTGGCCAGCCTCGCTTGTAAAACGCCATGACGTGACCTACCATGGAATGCGGCGATGATGCGGCATTCGGCCATAGGTATCTACAGCACGGGGAAGATTCTCCTCGATGGCATCATCGCTACCCCCGGTGAAGGCGGGGCCAAAGTCCCTGCCGTTTTGCTCTGTCATCCTCACCCTATGCTCGGCGGCGACATGAACAGCCCCGTTCTGTCTGCCTTAGAGTACGAGGCGAACGAGCGTGGACTGGCGAGTCTCCGATTTGACTTTCGGGGAGTCTCTCGGAGCGAGGGTGATTTCTCAAATGGAGATCAGGAGTGGAATGACGTAAAGCACGCCCTGAACTTCCTGAAGGGTTTTCCCGGCGTGGACGCCTCGAAGATCGGTGTAGTCGGGTACTCCTTCGGGGCCTCGGTAATTTTAAAGGCCATTAGCAAGATCAAACCCGCCAAGGCATTCGCCTTGGTCGCGCCGCCTCTGGGTTCCGTAGATGTCCCGCCAGTCCGGAAGGACAAGCGGGCGAAACTCTTCGTAGTGGGCGGAAACGATGCGGTTGTGCCGTCGCCCAGATTGCAGGGGCTGCTTGACGACCTGCGCGGGCAGGTCCAGTTCTCCGAGATTGCCGATGCGGACCATAGATTGAACGGGCATGAAGAGGAAGTTGCCAAGAGGGTCGTCGACTTCATGCTGCAAACCCTGTTGCCCTAACTAAAGACGGGGCCTCGGGCCCCCAGAATATTCAATGGAGGAACGATGTCTCAGGACAGTGACTTTAGAGTAGAACGAGATTCAATGGGCGAGTTCGAGGTGCCCGCTGAAGCCTACTACGGCGCGCAGACGATGCGGGCCGTGGAGAACTTCCCCATAAGCGCTCTTCGCTTCCCCAGGTCATTCATTAGGGCTATAGGCCAAGTCAAGCTCGCAGCGGCGCAGGTGAACTCCAACTTGGGCCTGCTCGACAAAGACCTTGCCTACACCATCGGCGAGGCAGCGGCAGAGGTCGCCGACGGTCAGCATGACGACCAGTTTGTCGTCGATATCTTCCAGACCGGATCAGGCACCTCGACGAACATGAACGCCAACGAGGTGATCTCCAATCGCGCGATCGAGATGCTTGGGGGTGAGCGTGGTTCTCGCGATCCCGTGCATCCGAACGACCACGTGAATATCGGCCAGTCCTCCAATGACGTTATTCCTACCTCTATACACGTCGCCGCCCTGAGTGCCATTCATGACAGCCTCCTTCCTGCAATGGCCCATCTTGAGTCAGCCCTGAAGGACAAGGCCGAGGAATTCATGCCGGTGGTCAAGACCGGACGCACACACCTCCAGGACGCCACTCCCGTGCGGCTGGGCCAGGAATTCGCCGGGTACGCGGGGCAGATCGAACGGGGAATCGAGCGGCTCCAAAGCGCCGTCACCCACCTTTCGGAACTTGCCATCGGCGGAACGGCAGTCGGCACCGGCGTAAACGTCCACCCCGAGTTCGCGACGAGGATGTGCGAGATCCTCTCGAAGATGATCCATGTCCCCGTTCGCGAGACGACGAACCACTTTCAGGCTCAGAGCTCTCTCGACGCTATCGTAGAAACGAGCGGTGCTCTCAAGACGATCGCTGTCAGCCTCATGAAGATAGCGAACGACATTCGATGGTTGGGTTCAGGGCCCCGCGCCGGCCTGGGAGAGATCGACCTGCCCGCCGTTCAGCCCGGCAGTTCCATCATGCCCGGCAAGGTCAATCCAGTCATTCCCGAGTCGGTGTGCCAGGTCTCCGCGCAGGTAATCGGCAATGACACCGCCATCATGGTCGCGGGTCAGTCCGGTAACTTCGAGATCAACGTCATGATGCCGGTAGCCGCGCACAATCTGCTGGAGTCCATCGAGATTCTGTCCACCTCCTGCAGTAATTTTGCCGACCAGTGCATATCAGGACTGACTGCGACAAGCAAGGGGCCGGACATGGTGCAGAACGGCCTCGCGATCGTCACGACGCTCGTGCCTCACATTGGCTACGACGCCTCCGCGGCAATCGCCAAAGAGGCCGGAGAGACGGGCGAGTCGATCAAGCAAGTTGCCCTTCGTCGCACCGATCTGTCAGACGAAGAACTGGACGACATCCTCGACGCCGAGTCGATGACCGAGCCGGGACTTGGGAGCGGAGTGGCGCTGGGGTAGGGTTCAGCAGTTGGCTTGACGGCATCGGCAATCGGTCACTTCCACATTGTCGGCGGGTGAAACGGGTTCTGCTGCTGTTCCAGCATTTGCTAGAATATCCTTACGGTCTACAACATTCTGGACTGCTCGTAGGGTGAACATCAGTCCAAACCGAATGTAGACCGAAAGATCATGCCGTTACCATTCCTCGTCATTCCTTTAGCAGTCGCCGGTGGTTCGGCGGCTGTGCAGGCCGTGGCAAAGCTTAAGAGCCACGCTCGGCTCAATGCACTTCGCGCTGAGTTGGAGGAGTTGGAATCAACTCATCGCGACGAAATGCGGCAACAGTATGATCGGCAAATTGATCTCTGCCGCCAACTGGACATAGAGGAGCCGGAGCTTCCAACCGCTCTTCGGGAACCCGAAGAGACTGATGCCGCGGAGGAGCCAGAGCCCCGGTGGCGTCGTCTATTGAGACGCCGAGAGCGCACCCTCGTGGACGGTTCCCCACACTCTAGGCTCAGCATCATCGGTCGCCACGGCGGGAGCTTCGCCGCCGGAGCTATCTGGAGAGTCTGGTCTGCGACAATTCTGAACGTGGTAAACCCGCTTAGCACGAGACTGTTGACGTTTCTTCCGAGGCTCGCGACGATTCTTCCTCGATTCGCTGTATTCGGCGGGACCGGCGGCTCCATCGCGGCCTCCACAGGTCTACGATTTGCCCTGGGCGCATTCAACATCGTCGGAATCATTGTGGGGCCGCTGCTGGCTGCTTGGTCGATATTCCAAGAGATTAAAAACGTGAGAAGGGCCCAGCGGGAATTGGAAGAGACCCGGCTGCAGCGACAAGAAGAGCTGTATCGCTACACGGCGCGAACACGCCAGTTGGAAAGGCAACTCGCCGAGATAAGACCCGCGGCCGACGTTCTAACCTCGTAGAGGATTCCTCGCAGCCCTGCATTTCAGGTTTATTCAGTGCTTTTTATTTTTTCCAAAGCGCTGAATTGACATAACCCGATCTTTCTGATATTCCATACATGGTTCAAGGGTTCGAATGTTGGATAGACAAAAGGGGGACTCGATGGCAGGACTAAAGAAGTTGGCCGGAGCCTATCTGATCGTTGTCGCAGTCGTGGTAGCGGTATACTTCATCATCAGCAATGTCCTCGCCGAGTCCTTAGATTTCGACGTGCTTACCACGTGGTATGTCGTGGACGTGCTCATGCTCATTGGGCTGGTCGTTGCCCTCATCTGCAACTACTTCGCCAAGCGAGGCATAGCGGGACCTGAGCCCAACGGAGCGGTCACCCGCCAGTACCTTGAGGTCAATGTACTCTTCTACCTGACGGTAGCAGTAACAATTCTGTTCCTCCACAACTGGCTCTCGCTCCTGGCTCTTGGCTCCGACAGCCTGGATGGCAACCATCAGGCATGGGTGATTTGGGCTGTGGTGGACACGCTGCTGCCCATTACGCTGGGCGTGACGGGATGCCATCTCTGGTGCGGAAGCTCCGACTCCTAAGGCCATCAGGTCCTTTGGAGCCCCTCTAAAGTGGGTATCGTTCACCCTGAGCTTGTCGAAGGGTGACGAGGTAGTTCGAACCTCGCGCATTTCGCGCTAGGCAAAGAGGCCCCTTGCCTCGACGATGACCCTGAGCTTGGCCTCGGCAACACGAGCTGACGAGACGGGATTGTCGGCGTAGGTCGCAAACCCGCAGTCCGGGGTCAGGAGTACGCGCTCCTGACCGAATAGGTCCACGGCACGTGAGATTCGCTTCCTGATCTCTGAGACCGGCTCAATGTCCGGAATCTTGGGATTGACGACCCCAACTCCAATCCGCTTGTCATCGGGCAGGTCGCGCAGCACTTCCACGTCGCCCGCCCGCGGAGTGGCTAACTCCAGGAACAGGACGCTTACGTCCACTCGCTTCAGCGCGTCCACGAGAGGTCGATATCCCCCGGAGAGAGCGGCCGACTCGTCGCTCGTCCAGTTCCCCCTGCAAACGTGAAGTCCGAGCCTCTCTCTTGGAAGGCCGCGAACTGCCTCGTTCAGGAGCTCGACGGCAAAGTCGAGTTCATGCTCAGGCTCCAGCCTTTCGCTCAATGCGCCGCACATGAAGGTCCGCCCGTCTTGCCGGCTGCCGTGAACGACTTCGGTCAGCACCGGTTCGTCGAACTGCACCAGCGTCGCCCCGGATGCGAGGAGAAAATACGCCTCCTCTCTCAAGACCCGAACGACATCTCTGGCCAGTTCATCCCGAGTCTCATAAGGCCGATCCGTCAGGCAGTCAAGCCACATCGTTCGAGTGAGCAGGTAAGGCCCCGGCAGGGCCACCTTGACGGGTCTGTCTGAGCAGACTTGCGTGTACTCAATCTCATGGACCGCCAGCGAACGGCTTCTGCCTAACGTGCCGTAGACTACGGGATGCCGTACCTCTCCCAGGGGAACATCGAGTGCTCGAAGCTCCCTCTGGAACTCCTCCGAATCGTCGACCATGGAGGACAGATCACTGAGAGGCACGAGCTGGCAGTTGTCGAGCAGACCACCGACGAAGCTGGCGTAGTTGTCCCTCCTCTGCTCCCCGTCGGTCAGCACGTCGACTCCGGCCCGCACCTGCGCGTCGACGCAGAGTCGAACAGCGTCATCCGCCGTTGCCGCGAACTCTTCATCGGAAAGCCGCCCCTCGAGCCGGTCGTGCATGGATCTAAGCATCCATCCCGGTCGAGGCCAGCTGCCGATGCCCATAACGGAAAGCGGGGCAATCTTCGGCGCCGGCGCGGGTTCGGGAAGCGACTCGGGTATGGAGACCTTCACGCTGACCTGCTGCGAGAGGGTAGGGGAGGTTGCCTTGCCGCCATTCCGCCCTGTGAAGGTTCCCTTGCTGACGAGGAAGCTGCGCCTGTCCCCTTGTCTCGTCCACGATACAAGATCGTTGCCGGTTAACCGGCACCACGCGGGCAACTCGACCTCCACGGTCGAATCGGTGGAGAGTATCTCCAGAAGCCCACCAGGCTCAAGCGGGTCGATGTGTTTGCGGATGAGGAGCAGCAGCCCCCCGCCGCAGTCCATATCGCCTCCGTCGAAGCTCACGTCGGGCTTGTGGTCGTGCTGTTTGACGTGGTCCATTTATGGTTGCGGCAGCGATCAGGAAACTAATAGGTGATGCTGGGACTGCCGTCCGACAGGAATTCGACCAGCTTCGCCCCGCCAACGATAATCGCTCCGTCCACGAGGTTGTTCTGGTCCAGTCCCCGCTTCTTGAAGCATGGGGCGCACACGTAGAGGGTTCCACCGCCTTCGATGAAAACGTCCATGAGTTCCTTCAGGGACATGAATCCTTCTTCGTGGACGTCGTCGACATATCCCTTCTCGGCCACACGAACGCCCTCGGTGCTCAGGAAGACCATCGTCTCCTTCTCCGATCCGAGGGCTGCGTTGGCGACCACAAAGGCAACTGTCGCCTTGTCGGTGTTATCCTTAGCACAGGTGAGACTGACGCAGAACTTTCCGGCCATAGCTATCTTCTCTCAGTTTTAGTTTTCAATGGTTGGACTGTTCGATCCAGTATTCCGGGTGTTCGGCATGAGCCAAGCGGCGTCCCGTGAGCCTGCACCACGCTGGAAGATCCTCAGGCGCTCCCAGGTCTCGCGTGGTCAACTTGAGCACGTCTCCTGCCTCGAAATCGCGCATCCTCGATCTGAGCAGAATGAGTATCTCGCCGCAGCCCATGTCGCCCGCGTCCCACTCGTCGACAACGTTGAGGTTATCTACAGGGCTGGTGATTGGGGTGACGTGGCGGGTGGAATGCGATGAGGTCAAGTTGTGGCCAATGTGTTTCGACCGGATATTGAGCGGTCTGAATGTCCTGGAGGAACGGGCGGCATGGTATTGGGTAAGCTCCAAGTCCGTCAAGCGCCTCCTGCTAGACACCCCAGACTGGTCTATGATAGCAGTCTGTCATATAGGTGTTTGGGTGCCGTAGAGGCATGACGATATCAGGTCTCGAAATTCCGTATCAAATTTACGTTGCACAGGAAAAACATCTCGACGGAGGGTTTGGCATGTATGACGCCTCTTCGACTTATCTGGAACTCGAACAAAGCGGAGTCGATACTGCCGTTCTCCCGGTGGGCGCCATCGAGCAGCATGGGCCGCATCTCCCTCTGTCCGTCGACTGGTACCAGGGTGAAGTCGTAGCGAGGCAGGTGGCAGAACGGCTCGACGCCTTCCTCCTGCCCGGCATGCCGTTCGGGTGCTCACAGGCCCATGCGGGATTCCGAGGCTCGATCTTCCTGTCTCCCGAAACCCTTGGCTCAGTCGTGAAGGATATAGCGGAGAGTCTGCTGGATCAGGGATTCCGCCGCATCGCCGTCCTGAACTTTCACGGCGGCAATCTCATACTGAAGCTGGTCGTGCGCGAACTCAACCTGACCCAGTCACAGGGGAAAGTCGTGCTTGTGAGTCCCGGTCAGGATGCAAGAGAAGGTCTGAACGAGGTACTGGACGCCTATCCCGACGAACAGCACGCCGGTGAACTGGAGACATCCATAATGATGCACACGGCGCCCGACCAAGTAGGTCCGTCACGCATCGACCATGTTCCAAGTGTAGGTCCCGTCTATTTCGACTACCTGCCCATGAAGGAGTATTGCCCGGACGGGGTGTGGGGACGTTCCAGCTTGGCAACCGCCGAGAAGGGCAGACTTGCGGTCGATGCCATGGTGAGGTACACGGTGGACTATCTCCAAGATACTTTCGCTAAGCTCGGCGTACCCGACAAGAGCAACTCTGAGGATTGAGGAATGAAGGTTATCGACAGAGTCATCATCGCCGGTGGACCGGAACCCCGCTCAAGGGCCTTGGCAGGTGTTCAGCTCTTGCCCAGTGGCGACCTGCTTGTCGGGTACCGGCTTGCCAGTCGGCATCCCGTCGGGGACCACGACATGATCGACGACGGAGTATTGGTGACCACCCGGTCAGAGGACTGCGGCCGCACCTGGTCGGAGCCCCGACCCGTCGCAGCAATTCCAGGCTGGGACTGCAGCGGCGGGAATCGCATGGTGCAGATGCCCAATGGCGACCTCGTCATGTTTGTCATGAAGGCCAGACGTGTGGGTACGCCGGAATCGCATGTCCACCCCATACGGTCTACCGATGGTGGCCGGACATGGGGGCCGATGGGTGACGAACTCACCCTCTTCGGCGCCTTCACAGAGCCGCACGCCATGGGTCACGCCCTGATCACCGGCGATGGCGATTGGATGCTCCCCCTATACGGCTCCGACGAACCCGGGGGCAGTACCTACGCCGCTGTCGGGTTCTCGCAGGACACGGGCATGACGTGGGGAAGCAAGTCCGTGGTCGCCCGTTCGTCCAGGATCACTTTCTATGAGCCCGCCGTGACGAGACTGCTGGACGGCCGCTTCATGGCCGTGATCCGCACGCAAGACCCTCCATTTGACAGCTACCTATCCTACTCGAGCGACGAGGGCCGCGAGTGGTCGGAGCCGCGTCTCCTCCCATTTCGAGGCCAGACCCCGTTCCTCTTCGGGCTGCGTTCCGGCGCCGTGGCCTGCTTCTATCGCGACCGTGACCCACAGCGGCCCGGCGTGAGCGTAAGTGTAACCAAGGACTGTGGAATGACCTGGGAATACTCGGGACAGGCCTACCGGGGCACCGACTGGAACTGCGGCTATCCCTCCGCGGTCAGGCTCTCGGACGGTCGCCTCTTCTGTGTGTACTACTCTTGCTATCAGGGCTTCGGCTCCGAGATACACGGCGTCTATATCAGTGAGGACGAATGACCAGCAAGGCCCCGACGGATTCCTCTGCGCATCGCCTGTCCCTGTAAGCATTTGGGCGTGGTTTGACCGTCCTGTTACAATCACGCCCAACTTGGACTTCATGCTTGCCCCACACCCAGGGGATGGAATGTAGGAGAGACACACCATGTCATTGGTCCCGAAAGTGATGAGCACTCAGCACCCTGACAACGCGACGCCGGCTCCCTATGCCGACGAAGCGGGAGTGCTTAAGGGCGAAGGAGAAGTGGCCGAGGCCGTTAGCGTCTTCGAAATGGGCTGCGACGAGCAGATGTGGGACTCCGAGGGCAAGGAGGCCGACAACCAAGTCGTCCGAAAGCTGCTTACGAACTACCCCGACTTCTTCCAGGGTGAACGCCGGCTTGGACGCGACATTGCCCTGACGCTAAGGGTGCCGAATCCTCGTATCGAGCGCGACATGAGGAAGTCCATGGTGGAGGCGCTTCAGAGCGTGCCCTCGGCATGGGACACGGCGCAAGGGTTCTATGGCGAGGCGGATGCCGCTCCCATCCAGGAAGTCATTCTTCCGATGACGACCTCGGCAGAGGAAATCTCTTTGGTAGAGGCCTACTACCGAAAGATCATCGTCGGGCAGGAGGACAGGACATTGCTCGGCGGTCAGTCCGTTATGGACTGGGTGGGGGAATTCCTGCCCAAACGAGTCCGCGTTATTCCTCTCATCGAGGACATGGAGCACATTCTCCATTGCGACCGCATTGTCGAGGAGTACGTGAGGGACAGGGACTTGCCGTATCAGAGAGTGTTCCTCGCCCGCAGCGACCCCGCCCTCAACTACGGAATTGTAGGCGCGGAGCTGATCCTCAAGGTGGGGCTGCTTCGACTCCACAATCTTGAACAGAAGCTGGGACTCCCCCTTTATCCCATCATCGGAGCCGGATCTGTGCCGTTTCGCGGACACCTGACCCCCGTGAATATCGAGCGTTCCTTCATCGAGTATCCCACAGCCCACACATTCACCGTACAGTCCGCATTCAAGTACGACTACGATGGGGAGACCGTTCGCGAAGGGATCGCGCAGATTCTCGCCCATGAGCGTGGCGAGCCCGCGCCGGTTGTGCCGGAGCGAGCCATCGAGATAATCGAAAAGACGACCGCCGAGTATCAGTCGCAGGTGCAGCGGCTGGCCGATGTCATAAGGGCCGTTTCCGCTCACGTCCCGAAGCGACGCGAGCGCAAGATGCACGTAGGACTCTTCGGTTACGGACGCTCGCTCGGCGGCGTCGGAGGAGTGACCCTTCCTCGGGCGATCGGCTTCTCAGCCTCCCTCTATTCCATCGGCGTGCCGCCCGAACTATTGGGACTCGGCGCATTGGACGATGACGACCTGGCATTCGTCCGCGAAGTCTATCCGAGCATCGACGGTGACCTCCGCGCCGCCCTGCAGTTCGCAAATGAACGACACGTGCGGGAACTACTCGGCGAACCGTACGTGAAACTGCTGAGCAGATTTACGGATGAATTTGATCGAGTCCACGAGGGCCTGACCAGCGCCATCTGGGCCAGCCTCAACCGCGACAGCAAAACCGTGGAGATCGACCACTACATTCAAGAGGCAGCTCACCTTCGCCTGTTCCTCGGCTAAACTACGCTACCGGAAGGCGGGGCGATCGCAAGTCGGTAGAGTTCTGGCGCTAGTGGGCACTCGTCGATTCAGGGTCTTCGTCCAAGTGACGTGCGTCATTGAACCGCTCGATGCGCCACAGGTTGTTGGCAGTCCGTACGCGGCCATCCAAGTGCCACTTGTCCACGTCTACGGAAAACTCGAAAATTGCCGTGTTGCGAACGCTGATGCCCCATATCCTGTCCGTGCCGAGAAGCTGGGCAATGACCCACGTCAATATGCCTCCGTGAGAGAACACCAGCACCCGGTCCTCATTGTCGTGGAGACGAACGAGCCGGTCCACTACCCGACGTGCCCTGGCCCGTATTTCGCCGAGGGTCTCCGCTCCTTCGATGATGTCGAAATTCCGAGTTTCGTTGAATTCGCGGAGCGTTTCGGGAAAGCGCTCTTCCAACTCAGCCCATGTCAGCCCTGAGAATGTTCCAACGTCGTGCTCCATGAGGTCGTCCCATTGCTCAATAGGAAGTTCCCAGTTCGATGATGCGATCTGAGCGGTCTCAAACACCCGGCTGAGAGGGCTGGAGTAGATGTGAGTCGGCGTGTATTCCTCGCGCTCCAGCCGTGCCAGCAGGCGGCCTGACTGTGAACGGCCGGTTTCAGACAGCGGAAAGTCCGCCCTTCCTTGCCAGCGTCCCTCGGAGTTGGCCGTACTCTCGGCATGTCTAATCAGGATCAAATTCATGACGCACGCGAATCACAATTCTAGCATACGGAGGAAGCCCGGCTTCAAAGCGGTCCGATGGAAACAAGGGCCTTCCTGCACTCTTACGGGATGCGTCAGGTCACAAACTAGACCCCGCCGCTTAAACTCCATACAATATGCGCCACATATTGATCGAGCAGGAGTAATGAGACGTATGGAACCTACGAATCCGAGCGCGCTCACACTCAAGGAACGCATCCACGCGGGCGAGCAACTGCTCGGCGTAAGCGTATCCCCTACGGTGTCGAAGGGGCGTCTCGAAGATATCATCGCCTCGGGGCCGTATGACTTTGTGAGCACCGACAGCCAGCACACCGCCTTCAACGAAGAGACCATAGTTGCCTTCTGTGAGATGGCCGCCGAAATCGGAATTCACGTGCAGTTCCGCATCAAGCACACGCGCCACACTTACCTCATAGGCAACTATCTCGACCTGGGTCCCACGGGTGTCGAGGTACCGCAGGTCGAGACCGAAGAGACGGTGGACGAGGCGGTCGATAACTTTTATTACATCCCGGACGGGGTACGAAGCTGGGGAGGACGCACTCGCCTAGGGTTCGATAAGCGTGGCGGCGATCACGTTGCCTACCGCAAGTGGTGGAATTCCACCGGCGTACTCTGGATTCAGATCGAGTCGCTTCACTCCGTCTCCAATGCGCACCTCCTCGCCAAGTCGGGCGTTGACTGTCTCTCATTTGGGCCGATGGACCTGACGCTCGACATCGAGATTCACCCGAACCACCCATTCAAAAGTGTCGACGACTGCGTGAAGCATGTCCTCAAGCAGCTCGAAGGCACGGAAACCAAGCTGGTTCACCGAAACAATACCCCCGACACTCGACAGAAGTACATCGATATGGGTGTGCCGATCTTGCTTGAACTGGTCCGCTAGAAAACTCTTAAAGAAGGAAATAGTCCAAGATGGTACAACTAGGCAGTGGCGAATATACCTATGAGGTCTCAGGTGACAATTGGGGCGAACTGCCCGAAGGCTGGGTCTATCGAGAGGCTACGGCCGTGGCCGTGGACAGCAGGGACAATGTCTACGTGTTCAACAGGGGGGGACACCCGGTCATCGTCTTCGATAGCGAAGGTAAGTTCCTGCGCTCATGGGGTGAAGATATCTTTACGACGCCCCACGGCATCACCATAGGTCCGGACGACTCGGTGTACTGCGTGGACACCGGCGACAGCACCGTAAGGAAGCTCACGACCGACGGTGAGTTGATCTTCACGCTCGGCGATCCGGGTAATCCCACTCCTCCGATGAGCGGCAAGCCGTTCGGCCGACCTACGCATGTCGGCATCGACCCACGCAACGGCAAGCTCTACGTTGCCGATGGATACGCCAACGCCCATGTTCACACGTACGACCCTGATGGCAACTATCTCGGTACCTGGGGTGAGTCCGGCACCGATGAGGGACAGCTCAACATCGTCCACAACATCGACATAGACAGCAACGGGTACGTCTACATCGGAGACCGCGAGAACCATCGTGTGCAGATATTCGATGAGAACGGCAACTACGAGGCACAGTGGGTAAACATGTCGCGGGCAGCCGCCGTGTACATCGACAAGCGCGGCGAAAGCGATATCGTATACGTTGGCGAGTACTTCGCCGGGATCGGCTCCAACGCAATAGGGACAGACCTGGGGCCGCGCGTGTCCATTTATCAGACCGACGGAACCCTCTTGGCGCGGGTCGGCAGGGAGAGCTACGGCGACGAGTCCGGCAGGTTCTACTCTCCGCACGGTATCGCCGTAGACTCCAAGGGAGACGTCTATGTGGCGGAGGTCGCTTATAGCGACTACGGCATGCACATGGATCCCCCACGCGAGTTGCGCTCAATGCAGAAGCTGGTCAAGACCGCAAGCTGAGACGGTATGCGGTTCTTCCCCCCGCGGCATGGGAACAGCAGACCTTTCGGAGCAGCGCCCATTGCCTCCGGGATAGTATGAGGTAATTCGTGTCACTGCCCGAAGACCAGCGGAAACTCTCGCACCAGTTGAGTATTCGGCGTCCCTCGATCCAGATTGTCCTGGCCATCTTGTTGCTTATTCTGATGGTGATTCTGGGTCTCGCTGCCGGCACCTGTGCCATCGAAAACGTCAATCATGCGCTGAGTGACGACATTCACCATCTCTCCCTGAGTGCGGAGTCGGAATCACCGGAAGATCTGACTCCCCAAACGGATCGAGCAATCGCAACCGCAAGGGTTGTGCTGGTTGTACTGGAGGTCCTCACCCTCGGTCTGGCCACCTACGTATTGTACAAGTACGTGACCGTTGGATTACGCCTCGAGGACATCGGGTTGTGGATTCGTCGCTTGGGCAGAGGAGACCTCGAATACAAGGTCGAGCCGGCAGGCAATGACGAGGTTGCCGAAGCGGCGATCGCTCTCGAAGAATTGAGGAGACGTTCGAAAGATACCGTACAACTGAACCTCGTCGAAGAATTGACCAGAGAACTCCAGGAGAAGAATGACGAGTTGGAACGGGTCTTGACTGAACTGCAGTATGCCAAAGAGCAGGCCGTTCTGCGACAGAAGTTGATCGAGCTGGGAGAGTTGGCGGCCGGGGTGGCCCACGAGATTCGAAATCCTCTGAGCTTCGTGAGGAACTTCACTTTGGCTTCTGAGGAACTGCTTGAGGACCTAGGCAAGGCACTTGATGAAAGCGTGGATGCCTTGGACTCGGAAAAGAGAATCCTCATAGCTGACATATCTCAAGACCTATCTGAGAACCTGGAACGCATAAGGGCACATTGCGATCGCGTCAATCGTATCGTTCGAAGCATGCTCATGATTGGTCAGGGAGGCGGGAGGCGGCACCTGGTCAGCATCAACGAATTGCTGAGAGAAAATGCCATGCTCGCCTACCAGAGCATTCGGGCCGGCGACCAGAGTTTCCAGGTGGACTTGCATACGGATTTCGATCAAGACGCGGGTGAGCTGTCCGTCGTCGCCGAGGATTTGGGACGTGTGTTTATCAACATGGTGAGCAACGCATGCTACGCACTTGATGAAAAGCGTCAGGCAAATGAATCCGAGTTGGAGTCTTTCACGCCTACGCTTGTGTTGACCACGAAACGAGTGGAAGACTCAGTCGAGGTGCGGATTAGAGATAACGGGACCGGGATCTCCCCCAACATCATGGAAAAGATGTTCAGCCCCTTCTTCACCACGAAACCGTCGGAGAAGGGGACGGGATTGGGACTGAGCCTTTCCCACGAGATTATTCGAAAGCATGGCGGCTCCATCGAGGCCTCTTCGGTATTGGGAGAGTACACCGAAATGCTCATAACGCTTCCGGCTCCCGGAACAGCTTCTTCCACCGGTGCATAAGTTGGCCAAATAAGCCTAAGTCCGGGGTCGGCAAGCAGGTTTGAGGGAGTACCCCTTGCAACCCAATTAAGGATCGCTGCTCTTCCACTCGTCGGAGTGTGCGTCGTACAACTCGACCGTCGTCTGAAGAGCGCCTCCCGCGACCAGAATTCGTCCATCTTGAAGCAGGGTCGCCGTATGCCCCGATCGCTCTACGGACATTGGGGAGATCTCGGTCCACGTCCACGTCTCAGGGTCCATGAATTCTCCGGTATTGACCGGCCCGCTGGCGATTGATCCTCCGATTGTAATTACGCGGCCGTCCGGCAGCAGCGTACTCGTGTGCCCCATTCTTCCGTGTATGGTGTCCGCCTCCCTGCGCCACTCGTTTGTCGTCGGATCGAAGACCTCGCTGCCGGGGGTGATGCCGCCCTTGGCCCTGGACATTCCGAATCCCCCGGTGAAGAGGACAGTTCCGTCGTCGAGAACCGTCGCGGTATTAGCAAAAGTCTTGCGCGCCATCGTAGCCGTTCTCATCCACTCATTCGTAATCGGATCGAAGACCTCGGAGGATGCCAGCGCTTCACTCTGGTTATATCCCCCGGCAATCAGCACCCTGCCATCCTTGAGGACCACCGCCTGCCCCCCACTGTGCCCTTCTCGCATATCGTTTGCCTGGGACCATGTGTCCGTCTTGGGATCGTAGATTTCGGTCGAAAGCAGGGCTCCAACGGCCACGATGTTTGCAAGAATGCCAAGGCCGCCCAACGTCTGACCTATCCCTCCCACAACGGCTACCCTACCGTCGAGGAGACTCAGCGTGAAGTGACCCCGCCTCACGGTTCTCATACTCTCGTATTCGGACCATTCACCCGTCTCCGGATCGAATATCTCGGTCGCACCGATGGTTTCCAGGTGCTCATTCATTCCACCGGTGACCATTACTCTTCCGTCTTTCAGGAGGGCCGCGGAGTGTTCGGTCCGGGCCTGTCTCATCTCCCCGGTGTTCGTCCAGTCGTTCGCCTTGGGATCAAACAACTCCGCCGTGCGTAGCGGCATAAATGACGCATCCATTCCGCCTACGACTAGGACCCGGCCGTCCGGAAGCAGTGTTGCACTGTGATCAAACCTGGAGTGATTCATCTCCCCGAGATTAACTAAATCAACGCTGGCCGGCGTCGGCCTCTCTTCGACAGCGGTCGGAGGTGGAGTGGGATTCAGAGGCTCCGCAGGTCCGTCAGTCGAACTGCAGGCCGATAGTGCAAACGCCAGCGCGACCCCGGCGAAACTCACTATCGAAGGCCGCTTGGATAGGCGTGCAACCCCTTCCATTCGCCGTCCGCTATTGAGTCGTATCTGCAATCCGAATCGCTCCGTGAGACTCGGGTATCTCGTATTCTGAGGGGTTCAACGGACCCTCAGATTCCTTGCCTACAGTAATTGCACGTGCGGGGCATCAAAAAGGGGGTTCCTTGCAGACAGTATCACATATATGGCCTCTAAGATGGGTGACAATTTAGGAAACGCTGCGTTACAGAACGTGTACGCTACTCCACATATAGTGGAGACTGCTCCCGTCCGCTCAGTTCGAGAGTCCATTCGCGACGGAGACAATCAAGAAATCCTCCATCCTTGTCTCCGCTTTCGCATGAGAACCCCGTCGCCGAAAGATCGTTGTACTATTCATGAGCATGTCGCATCGTTCGATCAAAATGAGCCGTATCCCGTTGCCTTATTCTTTCGTGACAGCCGCTGTTGCAGTGCTGGTGATCGCTTCATGCGGGCAAGCGACGGACCCCGGGTCACCAGCAAATGTCCCACTCCTCACAGACGACGCTTCTGAAACGCCTGGCACATCAGCAGTCCTACATCCATCTCCGACACCAGAACGTGATCCCACTCCTGCGAATGATCCTCCGTCCCAGATAGCCTCTTCACCCGTCCCGGAACCGACGGTGACCAAGGACGCATCCGCCCCACTCCCACTCAGCCTCTCGCATGAACTGCCCGAACGCGACCTTCACGAACTCGCGGAACGTCTCGGCGGCGTGCCCAAGGGCTCGCCCCGGACGCTGCAGCTGGTCCGGCCCGACCGGGAAGCCGGAAGTCGAGAGGAGTTCTACGTTACCGATATCACCACCGACACTACCTACACGATCGACGCGACTCTTCAGGTTGTCAGTCCTAACGCTTACTGGTACGTCGACGACGACCTCAATATCCGTGATGAAGACTTGGAACAGGCCGCGAACGAGTATGAAAGCGCCATTCGACCAAGGTTGTTGGAAGCGTTTGGGGACGTGTGGAATCCGGGGGTGGACGGCGACCCGCATTTGACCGTTCTCCACACCGACCTCGGAGGCGGTGTTGCGGGATACTTCGATTCGAGGCATGAATTCCCTCTTCACGTACAACCGAACAGCAACGAGCGGGAAATGCTTTACATGGACGGAGCGGCCTTCCGTCCCGGTTCACCTAGCTACATGTCGGTGCTCGCTCACGAGCTGCAGCATGCCATCCACTGGGCTCACGACTCCAGCGAGGAGTCCTGGGTCAACGAGGGACTTTCCGAGGTGGCGAAGGTGGAAGCGGGCTACGAGCCCACGTTCATCGATGCCTTCCTGCGAAGTCCGTCAACCCAGCTCACGTTCTGGGAGGAATTGGGCGGCAGCATTCCCCACTACGGAGCGGCCACTCTCTTCATGCTCTACCTCCAAGATCACTACGGTGACTCTGGCAGCCTCCGATCCCTGATAGCCAACCCCGCCGACGGAGTAGAGGGCATCAATGTTTTCCTCCGTCGGCACTCCACGACCTTCAACGAGGTATACGCCGACTGGCTGGCCGCCAACTACCTCGATTCCGACACAGGTCCCTACGGCTATTCCAAGCACGACGTTCAAGTCCTGCGAATCGACGACATCAACCGACCCGGCGAGACCACCGGTTACCTCGCGCCCTATTCTTCACGCTATTTCGATCTGAGTAAGCTGAGTGGCGACATTGTCATAGAGTTCAATGGCGACATCGCCACGCGCCAGGTACCAACCCTGTGCCACTCCGGCGACCGGTGCTGGTGGGGCAACAGGGGTGACTCCATCGACACGTCGCTCACTCGAGAGTTCGATCTGACGGCACTCTCGACGGCGACGCTCGAATTCATGACGTGGTTCGATATCGAGGAAGACTGGGACTATGCCTACATTGAGGCATCGACCGACGGAGGGGAGACTTGGACTATCCTGAAGGGCGTCCACACCACCGATGATGACCCTATAGGCAACAGTTACGGACACGCTTACACCGGCTCATCCAGCGGATGGCTCAAAGAGCGCATCGACCTTACTCCATTCGTCGGGTCCAAGGTCCTCGTCCGCTTTGAGTACATCACCGATGCTGCCGTGTACGAGAACGGCTTTGTTATTGATGACATCGCTATCCCCGAACTCGACTTCTTAGATGACTCCGAGACCGACAAGGGATGGACTGCGCAGGGATTCGAGCGCATCGACAACGTCGTGCCCGTTGACTACGTTGTTCTGGTCATCGAGCGTCGACGCGATGGCGCCGAAGTCGTGCGGCGAATGGAAATCGATGAGGATAAGCGCGGCGGGTTCGCAATCGGTGTACTCAGCCAGGAGGTGGAGAGACTTTTAGTGGTCGTCTCGCCAATCGCCCGGAACACCCACCAATTGTCGAAGTTCACCCTGACGGTGAGCGCGGGATCCTGAGCGTCGCTTACAGCTCATCCAACGTGTAATAGCTGTCCTCGTTAACGCCTTCCGTGTCTCCGCCGGAAGCTGTGCCGGCCAAGAGATCGTCAATCCATGTCGTAAGCCGTTCGAGGTCGATCTCCCCAACCCACCTTCGCGCGACAGTCCCTTCGCCGTCCACGATGAACGTTACCGGAATTCCCACCACCCCGTAATCGATGGATATCCGTCCACCCTCATCGAGGCCGTTCGGATAAGTCACCCCGAATTCGTCAAGGAATCGTCTTGCCGGCTCAGCCCTGTCCTGGATGTTGGCGCCGATGAAGACGACGTCCCTGTCCTGATAATCTCTCCAGGCGGCCTCGAGGTCGCGAGCCTCGGTGCGACATGGAGGACAGGAAGATGCCCAGAAGTTAATCACCACGACGCTCCCTTGCTGCTCCGAGAGCGTTATGTCGCCGTCCCTGATCAGTTCCATGCTGAAATCGGGCGCTGGCTGACCCACGCGGGTTATGCCGCTGAGACCGGTGGACGCGGACTTGTTCAGAAGCCCCCACGCAAGGAGACCGACAATCCCGGCGATGATGACCGAGCCTACAACGGCGATGCTAATGCGAAGGGTGACACTCACGGCTTGTAGGCAGGCGCTGAACTATCGACCCGCTGTCGCGCTTGGATCATGGCACAGGAAGGTCGAAGAATGTCTACGATTCACCTGAGGCGGGCTCGATGCGTTCAGATTCAGGTATATCAACAACATCCACCAACGCTGCAGTCACCAGGACCCGTTCGGAGTATTCGTACTGGGGCCAGCAGGCGACCAGCGTGATGTCATTCAGCCCGGAATCCGACACCGCGAATTCGCTCGCGTGGACTACGTTGGTACTGTAGACCTTGTACACGTACCTCTTCGTCCCGGCGTCCAACTGGATGTTGAAATGTTCTCCATCCTTGAACCGCGAGGCGAGTTCCGGCAGTCGATGGAATATGTTGCCCTCGCCGCTAATCGGGCTTTCGAGGTGCCCGAAGTACCACCCTTGGCCCGATGCGCCCGGGATCGAGGTTGTGGGGATGTGGCCCACGACGTGCTTCGGAGTCTCCCACGCCCTGCTGTCCCCCTCTTCGATGACCTCCAGCTCTTTGACCTCGGCTCGAAGGCCGATTCCCTCAACGATTATGCGAGTCGCGAACCCGGCTTCAGGTATGGTGTTTGTGGCGCGAGCGAAGGTCCCCTCCTGCAACTGTGCTATCAGTGATTCGCTCGCCACAGGGTCCCGGTCTTTCTCCCGCTGCTTGATACGAATTGAGGAGGATGGGCCGCCTATGTCTATTGGCTCGACCGGCAGCGTTTCTGCTTGGGAATTTGCAGGGGACCCTGTTTCGCAAACGACACATCCCGGACGCCGGGACTGGAGCAGCCACAATGCCTCCATCGCCGCGCTGACTTTCCCGTCCATGTTTCCGGTGATAATGCTCATCCGGTCTCTTGCCAGGAACTTGTCCAACGCTTCCCGTACTGTCGCATCAACATCCGCTCGCGATGTCGCCTCAGTGTTTTCGTTAGACTCTGAGAGATCGGAAGAGGACATCGCCGGGGTGTCAGAGATGACGGTCTCGCCACTTCCCAATCCAATCCGGACGACTTCCGTGGATGCCTCCAGGGCACGACCGGTTGTGGAAGATTCAGGGTCTAGGTTACTGGCTCCGCGTGACGCGGCCACGGCTGTGTCTTCCTGGGGTTGTCCCGCCTCAGGTCGAATTCCTGGGATCCCGGTTGCGGAATGAGATCCGGAGTTCCCAGTCGAAAACGTTGGCCGAGAAACTTCGTGGACAAGATCGCTGCGACCCGTCTTTGCGAACTGAGCGTAGGCGTAGTACCCACCGGAGGCGGTCAACAACAGCGCCCCGACGGCCAGCATAGCTGCGCCCGCTACTCTGTACCTACTTATCCGCAACGTTGCGCTCGCTCATTCTCCGTGACGCCGACGCCGACATTCGGTACCTTTCAGAATACTTTGAACCCCGGCAAGCCTCACGGTTCTGAACATGTCACCTTACTGTATAGTATACACCCGATCACTTCTCGACGATTCTGAGGTTACGTGGTCAAAGAAAGGTGCACTTAGATACCCGTTTCCGTTCCTGCAATGAACTCGGTTCGTACCTTGCCCCAGTGAACTACGGGGTTTGGACTGGACTCCCAACAGCACCGGCGGTCGGAAGACCGACTCAACCCATCAAATGTTCGAACATGGACGGGAAATGACAAGCCTTTCGATGGAGGCTCGCTGTTATTGTAACGTCTGAAGGACATAATTCAATCTCGCGACCATCACTGACCTACTCCGAATTGGAGTGATGCGACATCGGACGTACTCGACGCCCAAATATATCAAGGCAACACTGAACCCTGCTAAAGGACCCTCCCCATGACCCACCACAAGCGCATCGTCGTAAACGACGACGGATGGATAATGTCCCAGATCATGACTCCGGTGACCACGGCCGTTCTCAAGGAGCGAATCGTCGATACCTACGCCGAGTCCGGGTTGGATACCCTGTCATGGTGCATGGGAGACACGAGCAGACAGCGTTACGAGACGCTTGATGTTCTCGCTCAGTTGGACGACTCACCTAAGGGACAAGACAACGATGTCGCTTCACAGAACCTCCGTCGACTCATCGAGTCGGACGGCGGCCCCATCACGATCTTCACGAACCTCTGCCATGATATAGGCCTCAAGTTTCTCCCGTCGTTGAGGATGAACTCTCACTACGCCAGTTCCCTCTCCAACGACAACGTCGGGGCCATCAGACGCGATCACCCGGAATACCTGATCGGGAAGCCGGGAGAGGAGTTCATTCCAAACACCACCGATTGGGGCAACCGCACGGGGCTCGACTACGCCCGCCCGGAGGTCAGATCGCACGTCGCCGCCCTGGTAATCGACCTGTTCGAGCGCTTCGATACCGATGGGGTGGAACTCGACTTCGTGCGCCATCCTGCCTTCTTCCGCGTGGAAGAGGCCTACGGAAGCCGCCACCTGATAACCGACATGATGCGCCGGATCAGGGCGAAGATGGACGAGGTCTCCGCCTCGACCGGCCGCCAGCTGGAGGTGCTCGTTCGAGTCCCGCCCACGCTCGCCGACGCTGCCCGCATCGGCCTTGATGTCGAGACATGGATTCGCGAGGGGCTGGTTGATACCGTCGCCGCCGGTGGAGGCTTCATTCCCCTTCACGCCCCAATTGAGGAGTTCGTAGAGGCGGCGGAGGGTACCGAGTGCCAAATTCTTGGCCCGGTGGAATCATTGCGTCCGGCGACGGAGGATGATTCCCTCAATGCCATAGCCTCACGCCACTATGAGGGAGGCGCCTCGGGTCTCTACCTCTTCAACTACTGGCACAAGTCTGCCGACTGGAAGCGCAGGGTGTTCAACGTTCTTGCCGACCCCGACCTCCTGGCAGGCGCAACCAAACGGTATGAGTTGGAGTTCATGGAGCGCCTCGCCCCCAACGACCTGCACTCGTATGCCTTCCGGTACGCGGTCCCCCACGTGCAGTTGCCCGTGGACCTCGGATTCAACCTGACGGGTCGTGGCGCGTTGCTGACCCTCACGATTGGCGACGACGTTGAACAGGCCGCCTCCGACGGCGAGATCGCGTGGTGTACGCTGGAACTGGGCCTGACAAGCCTGACGGCGGAAGACGACCTTGAGGTCTGGGTCAACGGCGTTCTCCTGCCATCAGGAAGTGCGTCCCGTCAGTTCGGATCGTGGAGCCGCCAGGAGTGGACAAAATTCCCTGAACGGCTCGCCCAGGTCGAATACGAAGGCGGCGTGATCGAATACGAGATCGACGGCCCACCGTTCAGGAGGGGCAGGAACGAGATAGAAGTGAGTACGGTCATGCGGACGGTCATGAAGGATGCGACGCTGTCGCTGCGTCACGTAGAGCTGCAGATCGAGTATGCCGGCTAGCCGACAGAAACAGACCTTCCGGTCTCGGACGACTCGATGGCCGCCTCGATGACGTCGAGCACGTGGACCATGGCCTCTATCGGCGCGATCGCCGGCGCTCCCGTACGCGACGCGATCAGGAACTGGCGAACAAATTCTTCACCCGCCACACCCCCGTAAGCCGGAGAGTCGGACGGCTTGAATGAATATTCCCGAACACCCCCCGAAACCCATCCTTCCGCGATACTGTGGAGGCTGTATCCGCCACGTTCCGAGAGGGGGATACGAATATAGCCTTCCGTCCCCCGCAATCCCATGAACGCGTCATACCTCGCCCCTGAATACCCCGACGCGCTCCCGACCAGGTGGTATCCGGCGTGAAGCGTGCCGATCACCCCGCTGGAGAACCTGAGCACGAGGCATGCGGTGTCCTCCACGTCGATGGGAAATGGATTCTTCGTGGCCACCATCGCTGCCACTGACTCGATGCTGTCGCCAAGCAGGTAGCAAAGACCGTCAATCTGATGACAGCCCAGCCACGACAGGATGCCGCTGCCGGCCTTCGCCTTGTCAAACAGCCAGAAGCTGGGATCGCGATACCTCACCTGTGACGTGACCTGGCGTGCCTCGACGGCCATGATGTCACCCAGCGCTCCACCTTCGACAGATCGCTTGACGTCGAGCATCACGGGGTCGTTCCGTGACGTGAGCATGGTTCCCATCGTGAGCTTCTTGCTTCGGGCCGCATCGGCAATACCCCGTAAACGGTCTGCGGTCAGCGCTCCGGGCTTTTCGAAGAGCGCGGACTTCCCGGCTTCAACCGCCGCATCCAGCACTTCCGGGCACTCATCGTTTCGTACGGAAACCAGCAGGGCGTCCAGATCCTGCTTGAGGAGTTCATCAAGGCGCTCGGTCTCGGAAGCAATCTTCGACGACGCTTGCCTGATGCCGTCCCTGTCGCCTCCGCCCAGGTGGCAGACGTGGACGGATTGGACCTCGGGCAAGACTTCAAGAGTCCGCATGTGCATGGGCGAATGCGGGTTTTCCGAAGTAATAAATCCGACTGAGAACCGGTCCTGCGTAGACACGGAGCGTGACCTCCAGAAGAGACTTTGCGGCGGTGTGCTCTTGACTAGCCGCCATGCCTGATCAAGGCGTGAATGTAATGAGCGGGACTACCCTGCTAAGGCCGATCGGAGGCTCTCGGCCACTATCTCCGGTTCACCGTCCGTGAGATTGTGGGCCACGAGGACAAGGGAGTCGTCCCCGGCAGCGTCGACCCTTATTCGGGGATTCATGCCGCCCAGGGCATTCGACACCTCTGCCGCGTCTTTGCCGAGTGCCTTAGTGTCGAGTGTTACGTTGAGCGCGATGGCCATGTAGTTGTCGCTGGCAGAAATGGAAGTGGAGGCGACCGTGCTCAGGCCGCTGACCGCGTCTTCAACGATCCCGAGTTTTCCTCCGGCGATCAGAAGGCGTTCCTCGTGGTCCGTTGCGAACCATTCGCTCACCGCCGTTACCACCCCCACGATCTCCTGCCGGTCCATCTTCATCGCCCTTCCAAACGGCTTGCCGGGGGCGATGAACCCATGACCCACAGCCGCGTCAACCAAGTCCTTCTTGCCGCAGAGGAACCCGGTCGAGTGCGGCGCTCCCATGTACTTGCCGCCAAAGCAGGCGAGGTCGGCCTTCTGCGCGTTCTCGATGAAGTAGTCGATAGGATAGATCTGCGCGGCGCAGTCTGCCAGGATCGGCAGACCGCGATCATGCGCGAGATTGGCCGCGTCGTCATAGCTGACCATTGACTCGGTGTTGGTCCTGGCTACAAAGTAGACGATGCCCGCCGTGGACGGGCCGATGGCGGCTTCCATCTCCTCGATGGTGCACCCGTTCTCGTCGCCGACCTTGATGAGCTTCCCGCCGGGCACGCTATAGGACCGGTCGTACCCATAGGACTGGGCTTCCTGGAACACAAACTCATTCCTCATTCCCGCCGTATCGGGCAACTTTGCCATCTTGTCAGGATCGCTTCCGGTCATTATCGCCGCGGTGCTCAGGACAAGGGCTGAGAAGCACCCGGAGGTTGGATAGGCCGCCTCGACTCCCAGAGCCTCGGCAATGACCTCACCTGACCGCGCGAGCAACTCCTCCATTTCGACCCAGTATCCGCTGGCCTCGTCCATTGCCCGCTGGACCGCGGGGGTCGGCGTGGAGCCTCCCCAAATCGTCGTGTTTCCGCTTGCATTGATGACCGGGCGCGCGCCCAGCCGCGTATAGATGTCTGTCATGTCTGTCCTTTCCTAATGGAGGTTCCCCGCGTCAGGCCTATGCGACAACCGGCCGTTCGGTGACGAGAGGGCTGTCGCTTTCCCCAAATCGCCGGTTAGCGTAGCGCAGCGCGCAGACGTTCCGCAATGACCTCAGGCTGTCCTTCGTGGAGCGTGTGAAGAGCGATGCGTATGGATGAATCGTCGTTCCCGACGAGTATGCTGGGACTCCCTGACGCCAATTCTTCCGCGATTGCGTGGCCCGATACGGCTACCAGAGAAGGATCGAACTCCAGAGTCAGCGCCGCCGCGGCGTGGCTCTCCACTCGCTGCACATCAGTCGAGACTCCGGGAACGTCGTCGACGGCCTGCTGAATCACACGCGCCATGTTGAGCAGTCCCAGTATCCTGTCCTCGTGGTCGATGGTCAGCCACTCCTCGAGAGCAACGACCATGCCGACGATCTCCTGGCGGTCGACCTTCATCGACCTGCCGAACGAGCGGGGACGGTCTCCCGACTGGGACGCGACGAAACCCTGACGAGACGCCGCGTGCACGAGGTCGGCCCTTCCACACAGGAATCCGGTCGAACTCGGCGCTCCAAAATACTTGCCTCCGAAGCAAACGAGGTCGGCCGCTCCTGATATCCAGCGCATCCGGTCGAGGGGATATGCCTGGTACGCGGCGTCGACGATTACGGGGACATCGTGCTTCTGTCCAATCTCCATCGCCGCTGTGATGGAGACGGTCGCCGGGTCTTCGGTGCCGCGTGACTTGTCGACGTACCCAATTCCCGCCGTGTCCGGCCCAATGGCGTCCTCCATCTCCTGAACCGTGCAGCCTTCTTTATCGCCCACGACCACGAGTGAGCCGCCCGGAACGACGTAGCACCGGTCATAGAAATAGCGCTGCTTACGCTGGAATATGAACTCGCTCTTCATGCCGGTCGTATTAGGAAGTTTGCCTAGATCTTCCTTCTCGGTTCCCGCCATCACTCCCGCCGCTGCATGCAGAATAGCCGATGCGCACCCCGACGTGATGAACGCCGCTTCAACGCCAAGCAGTTCCGCGACCCGCTCACCCGAACGCTCCATGAGTTCAGGCATGGAGCAGTAGTAGTAATCAGCTTCTTCCATGGCCAGTTTGGCCCGCGCGCTTGGCGTCGAGCCGCCGAGGAAGGTCTTATTGCCTATCCCGTTGATGACAGGGGTGACGCCGAGGCGGCTGTAGATGTCAGTCATTTCATCCTCATCGGTGCCCTAGTCGAACGCTGAACCGTCCCAGTCGACCCACTCGCGGATTCCGCTCGCGTCGACCTGCCGCCGGTACGCCTCGATGTGTTCCTTGGAGTATCCAACCTGTGTAGGGAAGTGCGGCCCCGTGTCCAAACCCAGCACCTTTAGGCGCAGCCTTGCGTCAGGGCCTTCACCCATTCCGGGGACCGACAACTCGCCGGGTCTGACGGCCTTGATTGGAGGGTCGATCTGCATAGAGAGTTCGATGCGGTCGAACTCGCCCCAGCGCTTTTCCTGCACAAGTCGTAATCGGTGCAGGGACAGCCGTGGCGCAACGTTGACCATGAAGTCCGTGAATCCCCGAGCGCCAAGCTGGTAGCCGATGGAGAGTACACTACCGTTGCTGATGAAGCTCAGCCGCTCCCCAAAAAGGCGGATCATGCTCATGTAGTGCTGCACATTCGTGGACGACCACTTGACTCCCGCGAAGTTCTCTATCTCCGCAAGACGCTCTATCAGGGTTCGGGAGAAGTTGTACCCTCCGGGCATAGCCCACGGCGTGTTGTACGCCATGATGCCGATATCCGCATGGTCGCCGATGTAGTCGTAGTGGCCGAAGATCTCATCCTCGGTCGGCTGCATGTATCGAGGCGGCGCGCACTGGATGTAGTCCATTCCGAGATCGGCAGCGTACTTCGCCTTCCGCGCGGCCCGCCGGGCGCTAAGCTCGAATATGCCGATGCCCGTCGGCGCCCTGCCATCTGCGGCCTCTACAAGGGCGTTTGCCATGGCCTCCCATTCGTAGTCGTCGAGGAAGTAGCCCTCTCCGAGTCCACCGGCAATGAAAATGACCGCGTTACCTGCACCGATTCCCTGTTCGATCAGCCAGTTGATGTGGGCCTTTGACCGGTCGAGTTGAAGATTGTACTCATCGTCATTGAACGTTGGCAGCGACACGGAGATCCCCGCCAGGTTTTTCCTTCTGTCCTCAGAGTTCATTCGTTCCTTCCGTTGCTTTTCGGTTGTTCAATAGTCTTCGGTGACAGTCCAGTTCTCAACTGTGAGATCGGGCACCCGCCCAAAGTGGCGGACGTTGTTGGTAACGATGGTTGCATTGAGACTGAGCGCGTGTGCGGCAATCATGGTGTCGAGTACGCCAATAGGGTTGCCACTGCCCTCTAGGTGGTCTCGGAGATGTCCATAGACACTTGCCGCATCTCGATTCCAGGGTAGGACTTGGAGCCTGTCGGCGTATTCCATCAGTACATTCACGTTGCGTTCGACAAAGTCCGATTTCACCGCACCAAAGTACAGCTCCCCATACGTTATCGTAGAAATGCAAAGACTCTTGGCTGCCACAGACTCGAAGCGTTTTAGGACACTTCGAGACCTTCTTCTGATGACCGATACGGAGATATCAGTGTCCAGCATGTAGAGAGTCAAGACCAGTCGCGTTCCTCCGCAGGCATATCTCTCGGTTCTACGGAAAAATCGTCTGAGACGACGGGAACCTTCTCAAAGAACTCCCTCCAAGTGGAGACCCTCTTGGGGGACAGGACGACCCTATCGCCTTCCTTTTCTATATAGACCTCTGAACCCTCAAAGCGATATTCCTTGGGAATCCTGACTGCTTGGCTTCGTCCATTCGTAAACAGTTTGGCCACCTTGCGTTCCATTGACAGACCTCCTCATGGCATATCACATCGATATATACCATAGCACATATTGTCGCTACGATATCATCAGATCGCCGCCGTTGATATCGAGGGACGCGCCGGTAATGTAGGCCGCTCTGTCCGACGAGAGGAATCCGACCAGTTCGGCGACCTCCCATGGCTCGGAGATGCGAGAGATCGGAAAACTATCGAGGTATGCCGTGAGTCGATCTTGTGTGACGTTCTCTTGGACCATCTCCGTGTTGACGAGTCCCGGGCAAACGGCGTTGACGGTGATGCCGAACGGGGCGAATTCCTTGGCCGTGGCACGGGTCAGGCCGAGGATGCCCGCCTTTGCCGCCGTGTAGTGCGGCCCGCCGAGGGTGCTGACGGCCTTCCCAGCGGTGGAAGAGAAGTTGACGATGCGCCCCCATCCGGAACTCTTCATGTAGGGAAGCACGGCCCGACTGAACAGGTACGTGCCCTTCATGTTCACGTCAATTACGAGGTCCCACTCGTCCTCTTCCATATCAGCGAGGGTGGTCGAGAACAGGATGCCCGCGTTGTTGACCAGAATATCGATGCCTCCAAACGCTTCGGCTGCTGCCTCAACTACCCTGTCCACGTCGGCTTTGACCGTTACGTCGCCGGGAGCGGCAATTGCGGAACCGCCGAGCGCATCGGCGACCCTCCGGGCGGCGTCGGCATTCTTATCGTTGACAACAACGCTTGCTCCCCCTTTTACATAGTGCTGGGCCACAGCGCGGCCCATCCCTTGTCCTCCTCCCGTCACGATCGCAACTTTGCCGGAGAATTCGTCGTTGACGCTCATCGATATCAACTCCAATGGTCTTCAGTCTGCCTTTATGGGTCCAAGGGTTCGGAGCATATAAACGCGTAGAGGAACTGTCAACACGGCTTACGCACCGGGGAGGACTTATGTCGGCTAGTCACGACCCCTGCTCCTCTGCTAAAATTCCTCGCGTTCCCATTTTCGTCATCCGGAGTAGAATCGTGCCACTCACTTCCGACGAAGTACGGCATATAGCGCTGCTGGCCAGAGTTGGCATGACCGACGGTGAGATCGAGGTCATGCGCGAGCAACTCTCCGGCATATTGGACCACTTTCGGGTATTGCAGCAGGCCGACACCGAAGGTGTGGAACCCACTGCGCATTCGGGCGACGCCCACTCCGTCTTGCGTGACGACGAACCACGGGACAGCGTCCCTTTGGACGACGCTCTGGCAAACGCCCCGCGCCGCGACGGCGATTTCGTGCGCGTGCGCTCAGTCCTCGACTAGCCCATGGCGCACGTCGATTTAAAGGGACTGACGGCTCACGGGGCTAGTGAGTTGCTGGACAGCGGGGACATCTCTTCGGTCGAGTTGACCGAGGCGTTCCTGGATCGCACTAACGCGATTGAACCGTCAGTCAAGTCTTTCGTCACCGTCACTCCTGAGCACGCCCTCGAACAGGCTCGCGCGGCGGATACGCGCATAGCCACCGGAAACGGAGCGCCGCTGACCGGCATTCCAATGCAGCTCAAGGACAACATGGCGACAAAGGGAGTAGCAACCACTTGCTCTTCACGGATTCTTGAAGGCTTTGTTCCGCCATACGATGCGACCGTTACTTCAAAGCTGTATGCCGAAGGTGCGGTCCTTGTGGGGAAGGGCAACCTCGATGAGTTTGCCATGGGGTCGTCCACGGAGAACTCCGCTTTCTTCCCAACTCGAAATCCATGGGGACTCGATCGTGTGCCGGGGGGCAGCAGCGGCGGACCCGCTGCTGCCGTTGCAGCGGCGCAATGCGTGTACGCTCTTGGTTCGGATACTGGCGGGAGCATTCGCCAGCCCGCATCGCTCTGTGGCGTCGTTGGTCTGAAACCGACCTACGGCCTTGTGAGCAGGTACGGGTTGGTGGCCTTTGCAAGCTCTCTCGATCAGATTGGCCCTATCACCAAGGACGTGAGAGACGCAGCCCTGGTCCTCAACTCCATTGCGGGGCACGACCCGCGGGACGCCACCTCGATTGATGGTGAAGTTCCCGACTACACAAGAGTCCTAACGGGCGACATCAAGGGGCTTCGAGTAGGTGTGCCGAGAGAGTACTTCGTCGAAGGTATGGAACCCGGTGTGGATGAGGCAATACGCCGCGCCATTGACACGCTTGCTGATCTCGGCGCAGTCGTTGCAGAGACCTCGCTGCCCAGCACGCCTTATGCGATGGCCGTCTACTACATCGTCGCGCCGTCCGAGGCCTCGGCGAACCTCGCACGGTATGACGGGGTGAAGTACGGGTACTCAACGGAGACGCCGGGAAGCATGTGGGACGCACTGGAAAACACCAGGCGTGAGGGCTTCGGGCCGGAAGTCAAGCGCCGCATCATGATTGGGACCTACGCTCTCTCCGCCGGCTATTACGACGCTTGGTACAAGAAGGCACTGCAAGTACGAACGCTCATCCGGCAGGAATTCGATCGAGTCTTCCAGGAATTCGACGTGCTCGTGTCACCCACGTCGCCATCGGTCGCTTTCCCGATAGGCGAGAAGACGGCCGATCCCTACATCATGTACCTCAACGACGTATTCACTCAACCTGCCAACATAGCGGGGATCCCGGCTATCTCCGTACCTGCGGGGCTCAGCGAAGGCCTGCCGGTAGGTGTTCAGTTTATGGCGTCACACCTACAGGAAGAAAAGCTCCTTCGCGTCGCTCATGCCTACGAGCAGGCTAACGAGTGGCATACGCTTCATCCGGAGATTTAGAGGCACGTCTGCAGTGTCCGGCGCTCGTGTTCGCACTCAGCACGCCACGCGACGAAATCGGTGACTCGTTTGTCCATCATCGACATTGAACTCCGGGAGAAATGAGAGTGGTGGCAGGTAACTGTTCAGACTTCGTGAGATCCCTCGACGCACACACAGCCACCGTCATACCCGCGAAAGCGCGTATCCACAAGGGTGGGGGATGTTCGTCTCATCAACTCTGAACACTTACGTGGCAGCTACGATATTGACAAGTACTTCGTAGCGCTGTAACGTGCAGTACACGAGTCCATTCGTCGTGAACCATACCTGAGTCGAACGTGACAAGGAGGCAGACATGGCTACGGACACTGCTGAACGGGGCCCCTACAACATACTGCTGGTCGAAGATAATCCTGGTGACGTCGAGCTCACAAGAGAGGTTATCGAGGAGTCGAATCACGAGGCCAATGTAGTCGTCGTGGGCGACGGAGAGCCGGCGATGATGTATCTTCGCCAAGAGGGGGAATACTCGCGCGCACCGCGTCCCGACCTCATCCTTCTCGACTTGAATCTGCCGATGAAGGACGGACTGGAAGTCCTCAAGGAAATGGCGGCCGACGAAGGCTTGATGACTATACCGGTGATGATCCTTACGGGGACTGAGGCGGAAGAGAGCCTACTCGAATCGTACAATATCCCGGTTAGTCGCTTTAGCAGGAAACCCATCGAGCTCAGCCGGTTCAACGACGTGGTCAGTTGGCTGGACAATCCTGCCGCTCATCGCCCTGTCGTTGCGCCTCCGCCCCCTCCACCCGCCCCTGAATCCCAGAAAAAGTGGTGGTGGCCGTTCTAAAGCCACGCCATTGACGAAACGGAGCCGGCAGGGGAGGGGATCGTAGTCATGCACGGCGAAATCAGCCGGGAACCGGTTGCTGGTGAAGTCGACGACCTTCGGGGACACTTCTCCGAGTTTGACGGCAGCCAGGCCATGGGCGAGGTGAATGTACCGGACTCGCCGTCCTTCGCTTTCTTCAATCCGTCCCCTGTTCTTCGGTTCGACTCAGATGGCAGGGTGCTGGTCATCAACCCTGCCGCCGCAGAGCTCTTTGGGCCCCTGGCTATGGAGGGATCTTCCCTCGTAAGTATCCTTCCGGCGCTGAGCAGTCTGAATATTGAACAGACTATTGCGAACGACGGCCAGTTTAATCTGGAGACGGAAGTTGGAGGACGTTGGTTCCACTTTGTCGTCGTGGGGATGCAGGAGTACGGCGTCGGGCATATTTACGGCTACGACATAACCGACCGTCTTCGCGCCGAGAATGCCCTCAGAGCCAGCATCGCAGAACAACGCAGGCGAACCCGCGACCAGGAAACTCTCTCGAACATCGCCCGCATCATAGGGTCATCCCTCGCAATTGATGAGGTATACCACCGATTCGCCCGTGAGGTTGCTCAACTCATTCCGTTTGATCGAATCGTCATCAACCTCATCGCGGAACGATCCGGTCACATGGTGGACTCCTACCAGTCAAGCGTCGTAGAAGTGCCTGGCCGAGCCAGGGACCAGTCGTACTCGGTCGAGGGCACCCTGTCGCAAGCGGTAATCAAGACTCAACGGTGCATTGTCTTTCAGCCCGTGAACGAGGTGGAGGCTTCTGAGGGATACGTCGGCCTGGTCGGCGCTTACGGCATGGGGCTGCGATCCTTCCTGTCGGCCCCCCTCTTGTATCGCGGTGAGCCGATTGGGTGCATAAACCTCCACTCCCTCACCGAAGCCGCATACTCGGAGCGCCATCGCCTCATGGCCGAACGCATCGGAGTCTATATTGCCGGCGCGATTGCCAACGCGCAGCTGCATTCCCAACTCTCGCTTCAGGCCGAAGAGCTATCACGCTCCAATCGCGAGTTGGAGCAGTTCGCTTATGTTGCCTCTCACGACCTTCAGGAACCGCTTCGAATGGTATCAAGCTACGTCGCGCTCCTGGGGCGTCGATATGGCGGTCAGCTCGACGACCGCGCCGACAAGTACATCCATTTCGCGGTGGACGGCGCCAATAGGATGCAGCGGCTCATTCACGATCTTCTTGCTTATTCGAGAGTTGGCACGCGTGGCGAAGAGTTGACGCCGACCGAAATCGTCCCCCTTCTTGAGGAGACGCTGTCAAACCTCGAAGTGGCTATCGGAGAGAGTAACGCCGAGATCGTTTACTCCGACCTCCCGCGGGTGATGGGAGATCCTTCACAGCTGCGGCAGTTACTTCAGAACATTATCGGGAACGCGCTGAAGTTCCGGTCGGAGAAACGACCCCGTGTTGAGCTTGCCGCCGAGCGTAACGGCGATCATTGGACATTCTCGATCTGCGACAACGGCGTAGGGTTCGATCAGAGGTACGCGGACAGGATATTCGGAGTCTTCAAGCGCCTCCATCGGAATGCCGAGATACCGGGCACGGGCATTGGTCTCGCGATCTGTCAGAGGATAATCGACAGGCATGGAGGGCGCATCTGGGCCGAGTCCAAGCTGGGGGAGGGTTCGTGTTTCTATTTCACCCTTCCCGCCGTCGCCGAAAGTGGAGAACCATAGGCTATGACAACTACCGAGATCGGACCCCCAATCGAGATCCTGATTGTCGAGGACAACCCCGGCGACGTCGAGCTCGCGCGGGAGGCCCTCTCTGAAGCCAGCGTCAGGAAGAACCTGTCGGTCGCCGAAGACGGCGAGCAAGGCCTTTCGCTGCTGCGTAGAGAGGGCAGCTACGAGAATGCCAAGCGTCCCGACCTCATCCTGCTGGACCTAAACCTCCCGACCATTAACGGCCGCGAGGTCCTTTCGGAGATCAAGTCCGATCCCGACCTACGGCGAATTCCGGTAGTCATCTTGACGAGTTCCGAGGACGATAGCGACGTGGTAGAGTCGTACAATCTTCACGCCAACGCCTATGTCGTCAAGCCCGTAGACCTCGACAAGTACATGCAGGTCATCAAGGCCGTGGAAGGATTCTGGCTGGGTTTTGTGAAGCTGCCTTCGAGGAGAGCTTAGTCGCAGGCGCCTGCCGAGTCCGGCTCGTGGTCAGGCGATCCTGAAGGAATAGAGGTCGCAATAGCGGCTGTAGAATCGGAGTTTGGCGCCACGCTTGATCACGCCGTCAGGGAGTTCGGAGCGGCCCTGCCATGTAACCTCGTGAGCGGTCGAGTCTCCGGTGAAGGTGTCGCAGGAGGGCCTTTCGTAGCCGGGCACGACGGTGTCATTGGCGTCAGTGAGTTCGACGGCAAGAAAGCCCCTGTCGGCACAGGCGGCGTTAACTATGAGCGCGCTTCCGTCTCCAATGAAGGTGTGAGTGCCAGTGACTCCCTCGCGGGCGTCGGTTGTAAGGGACACGAAACCCTCGGGTCTGAGGGTTGCCAAGCCAAGTCCGGTTTGCCCGCCGTTCCAGCCGGGCTGAGCTTCGGGCACATCGAGTCCCTCCGGCTCACCGAACATCCACCAGTCATGGTGCAGATCCGAGCCTGCGTAGTAGATGCGTATCTCGTCTTCCAAAAAGATGGGCTGGCTGCACGTTTCGGCCATGTAGCGGTCCCAGGCGTCCGTCGATATGCCGATGAAGGGCGTCCCCCGGCCTACGCGGTTCCAGTGGAAACCGTCACGTGAGTGCAGCAGGTGCAGGTCCACGGTGTTGTACGTCCGGTGAAAGGTGGGCATGAGGCCGAGCCACAGGTCCCCGACCCGGAAGCGGACCAGCCCATAGAACTCGTCGTCGAGCACGTCATCGGTATCGTCGGGCACGAGCATTTCGCTGAGGACAGGCCACTTGGTGATGTCGTAGCTCGTCGAGGAGAAGACTCGACGCTTAGCCATGCGCCAGGGATCATGTGGAAAGTGGGCAGGGCCCCAACCCGGAACACGGGCGTGCTTGGGGTCCAACGGTGGTTCCTGCATTGCCCTGGCACGGGTGTCCATGTAGTACATTCCGGTCTGTTCGTCGGCCGTCAGGATGATCACGTCTCCGAGCTGCCTGTCGGACATCTGGCCGATGGTGAAGGGCCTTTCGTACCTGGTCCAATTCCGTCCGTCGGCGGAGTATGCAGCGGATATTCGCGAGTCCTCAAGGCCTGTGAAGGCATTCCAGTAGATTGCCTTGTAGCGCTGGGAGTCGTCGTTCTCGAAGGGGTCTTTGAGGATCGTGCAGGCGTGTATTCGGCCGTCCTCCGCATTGCCGAAGCAGATGTTCGTCTTTCTGCCGTTGACTGGTCGGTAGTCCAGTTCCGGCTTCGTCCAGCGGATGCCGTCCTCGGACTCAGCGTACAGGAGGCGGTTGTCGATCGTGGCGTCGTATGACGCGATGGCCGCGACCTCGTCCTCCTTGCGTCCCTCTCCTGAGCGTTCCAGCCGCATGAACTCGTCGTAGTCCCAGCCCATGTCCTCGTACCAGAGCTTGTAGATGGACTCGCGCTCGTCCCAGTGGACGTTCCATGTGTTGGTGCGGAAGTAGCTGGTTATCTCCCACGGCCTGTCGGTCTTGACGATTGGGTTGGACGGGTGCTTCGTCGGCGTGTGCATCACTCGCGTGACGAAGTTCACGTACTCGATCACGTAGTTGTCGACGAACAACTGCGGCGTTTGACCAATGTAGAGGGGTTTTGGTGAAGGCACGCTATACCTCAATCGTCACTTTGGTGTTTTCAAGCAGCGGCGCTATCGAAGTTGGTCCGATAGTGTGGGAGGCCATACTCTATGTGCTGATCAACTCGCTGACACTTGGACGCGACGCTAGCCTTGGTCGATTACGTCCTGCGGGACCTCGGAGCGGTCTTGCGGGTGGTAGCCGATGGCTTGCCTGCCGTGCTCGATGTCATAGAGGGGCCAGTTGCTGTCGGACACGCCGAAGACGCGCTCGTGGGTGATGTCCTCGGCGGTTAGGGCCGCATCGAACAGGCGGACGCAGTCGCCATGGCTCAGCTGGTGGGGATGGCCGGATTCCGCGCGGTCCTTGTTGAAGTTTCCAATGCGCACCGAAACGACGCCGATGCCGTGCCGTGCCGAGAACATGTCGCCCATGGCCTCTCCGAACACCTTGGTGATGGTGTAGTAGCTGTCCGGCCGGGTGGGGAGGCCTTCGGTGCGGGTAATGCTCCGAGGGTAGTAGGAGGATGGATGTACTCCCCCCCGGCTCGCGAACACGACGCGCTTCACCCCGTGCTCCAGGGCTGCCTCGAATACGTGGCGGGTGCCCACCATCGATTGAAACGCCTGCTCCCAGTCTCCGCCCACGTTGCTCAGGTGGATCGTCGCATCCACGCCATGAGAGGCGTGGCTGACGGCGTCCCAGTCGGTAACGCTGGCGACCGTGTAGTCGTCGATCTGCGGCGTGGGACGAACGTCGAGTCCACGAAATTCGTAGCGGTCCTTCAAGTGAGTGATGAGGTGCTGGCCGATCTGTCCGGCGGAACCCGTAATCAATACCCGCATTTGCCTGTCTCCTTGGCTTTGCTTACTGAGCAAGTGGGAGTGTACGGGCGGGCAGGGGGCGTGTCAAACGTAGAGGGTGGATGTCAAGCGTGAATGAATCGAACGTAGAGGGTGCAGATCGTCATACTCCAGGCGACCAAAAGGGTCGTCAATACGTCGGGACAGCGATGGAAATTCCGAAGAAATCGCGCCATTTCGTGCCATCTAGCGCCATTTTCCTACTTACTGTCAAGATGAGGCGAGTCAGTCAGGAGCCGGGTAATTCGAATATCGAGACGCTATCGCGATTGACGCTCACTCGACCTCGGTCATGCGCACGTTAATCCGCTTGGAAGCAGAATGCCCGATGAAGGAGTAGGTCGCGGTGGTGACGTAGTCGCCCCGGTCAATCTTGCCCGACCCGTCGACATCGAGATGTACCTCAAGGCCGTACTCTCCAAAGGTCCTCGGCTCCTGATAGTTGATGATGTACCTGAACCTCTCCGGATCTGAGGGTTCCGTTGAGAAGCCGGGTATCGCCCTCTCGGTAATCCTTCGCTTTCCCAGGTCGGGTCTGCTCAAGTCCTCAAGCCTGATGTAGAGCAGTTCGCCGGTGATCGGCTCCGTGGCTCCAACGAACTCGATCGTGCCGCGAATGGTTGGGAATATGAGGGGTTCAGCACTGATGGGCTCCAGCTTCGGTGGGCTGCCTGATGTGAGTCGATAGACGTCGTCGTTGATATGCAGGTTTAAGACGGCATCCGGTTCCTCGAAGGTACCGATTTCAATCTCCCAATCGGTGGTATCGATCACCGCGGCGCAGGCAATATCCGCCGATGCGGGAACGACGTTGTAGACCTCCACGTTGATACTGTCCTCGTCGCGAAGCTGACGAACGGCTTCATATCCATTGGGACGGGCACAGGCGTTGGGCTGAAGAGACGTTAGCTTGATGACGTACGTGTTCGGATCGCTTGGAGCCGTCGTCAGCTCGAAGTCGGTTATGGGTGCTTCCACACGGACTGTTGCTTCAGTGTCCTCGGTTTGTTCTATGATCACAGGTTCTACGGTCACGTTCACAGCATTCAGAACGCTGGAACCCACAGCCATGGAAGCGGGGTATTGGGCTGTCCATGCAAAGTCACCCTCGGAGACGTCTCCGGAATTGTCGGCGTCCAGATGTACACGAACTCTGAACGTGTCCTTGGGCTCCAGCTCCCTGTGCTCTACGAGGTACATATACTTCGGCGGATCAGACGGATCGACGGATACGTCTCGAATGACCTGCTCCACCAAGGTCTTTCCCGCATCGTCCTGGACGCTTATGTCTTCCAGGCTGACGTAGATCGTCGCGCCGGTGATCCGGGTCTCGACTCCCTTGAAGGTGATTGCGCCCTCGATCAGCTTATTGCCCCTGCGGCTGGGTTGCGGCTTCGGCGTGGCTGTAGGTTCGCTGTCTCCACCGTCACTCGTACACGCGACTACCATAGGGGCGAACAGCGCGAAAAGTCCGACTATGAGCCACTTCGTCATCTTTGCGTACGTCCTCCTCTTCCTAACATAACGCACGGCGGCAAAACGCGTTACCGGCTAAAGCCGGCAGAACCTGGGGAGTCTTCAGACACGGCACGTAAGAAAAGTACCACTACCCGCCCAATCACGTCCAGACGCCGCACGATGCTCCTGCACCTAGTGCTACAATGGCGGCCAGATTCTGTAGACGGAGACCATGATGCCTGAATTCAAAGGGGTTTATCCGGCCATTGTCACACCGATGACACCTGACGGGGGGCTGAATGAAGAGGCCTTTCGCGTGGTGTACGAGGGCAACGTGCGCGCAGGAGCGCACGGGTTTTGGATTGCGGGAGGCACCGGAGAGAGTGTCTACCTCACAGAGGCCGAGAACAACCGCATCGCAGAAATTTCAGCGGATCAGAATGGCGGTCGCGTCAACAACATCATGCACGTCGGGGCGGCCACGACGGCACAGGCAGCTCGCCAGGCGGAACACGCCGCCAAGGCCGGAGTAGAGGCGATCTGCGCCGTTCCCCCATTCTTCTACGGAGTGGATGACGACGCGATTGTCGAGTATTACAGAGTCGTCGCCGGCGCGGCGGACCTGCCCCTGTTTGCCTACAACCTTCCTCATTCCACCGGAGTGGACATTCAGCCCGAGCTCATGGCGAAGATTCGAGACAGGGTCCCTCAACTCAGGGGGCTCAAGCACTCTTCGTCCGAGTTCCACAACGTGGGCCCCTTTATCGGTATGGGATTCGACTGCTTCATCGGAAGCTCGCTGCTGATGGCTCCGGCATTGGCGATAGGAGCGGCAGGGTGCATCGACGGGCCTCTGTGCATAGTGCCTGAACTCTGGGTGGATATTTGGAATGCCCACCAATCGGGAGATGAAGGGGGGAGACTTGCCGCCCAGATACGTGCGACGGAGTTTGTGACTCTCAGCCGCACGATTCCATTCCCTGCGGGCTTCAAGGCGCTTGCCGGTGCACGATTCGGCGTTGACTGCGGCGACCCCCGACCTCCGTTCCCACCTGGAACCGATGATGAGAGGGCCACACTCATAGCGACGGCAATGTCAGAAGGTTGGTTCCCAGGCTAGTCGCATCACGACCTCCATGAGTACAGCGTCTTCGCAGAGTCCTGCCTCGTTGCTCTCGGCGACGAGGGTCCCATTCATCATCGCATTCGTTACCCTTTCATTCGTTTTCAGTTCCGGTGGAGTTGGGAGTCAGGCCGGGGACGACCATGGCAACGGCATAAGCACCGCAACCGGACTGCCACTTGGGTCTTCAATTGAAGGTGGCATCTACCCGGCTGATGACCAGGATGTCTTTCGGCTGGACCTGTCTGGAACGACTGGCACGACCGACGTATGGATTTACACGACCGGCGATCTCGACACCGTTGGATATTTATTTGATAGCGAAGCCAATCCAAAGCTGGCGAATGACGATAGTCGTATCGTCGACAGGTGGAATAGTTTTCATCTCCGAGCCAGCCTCAGTCCAGGGGTCTACTACTTGATTGTAATCAGCTTCGGGAGAGAGCAAATTGGCGACTATACATTGCATGCCGAAGAAGTTACCGACCCCGGTAGCACAATTGATGGGGCCACCCGTCTAAGTCCCAATTCTCCTATGGCTGGTACGATTAGCTCTTCGGACGATGCAGATTACTTTAGGATCGAGTTCACCGAACCCAAGAACGTCGTTCTATATGCCGAGAACCCCATCCTTTTTGAATACGACGACATCCAAAGTAAATGGATTCCCAAAGCACTTGAGCCTCTATCCGCCCATGTCCTTGACAATCGAGGTTCGGAAACCTCTGTCAATATATATCCAGTACCTCGTTTTGGGACACATCGAGGATTTCTGATTCGTGACGACTTTGGCCCCGGAACCCATTTTGTCAAGATAGTGGCTGAGTCCGGGGTTGATTCCTACCCCGTGCCGTATACCATCCACACCTTCGAGGACGTGCGGTACGGCGACTTCATCGACGAGTGCGAAGCGGATACGCGCCTATTGAACGATCCGCTGATAAGAGACTCTCTGTATTCATGCCAGTGGCACTTCCAAGAATCTCAAGATCAAGGCATCAACGTTGAATTGCTCTGGGCGGACGATATCAAGGGCCGTGGCGTCAACGTTGCGGTGGTGGATGACGGGATGTACCACGCCCATGAGGACCTGAGGGACAACGTCTACGCTTCCCGCAATCATGATTACGGTGGGAACGACGACATATACACCCCGTTCGAGCATCATGGCACGCACGTTGCGGGCATCATCGCGGCTCGGGACAACGAGATGGGTGTGCGCGGCGTTGCTCCAAGGGCCAACGTCTACGGATACAACTACCTTGTCGACACGACGACCCTCAATAGAGCGGACGCCATGACTCGAAATAACTCCATTACTGCGGTCTCGAATAATAGCTGGGGACCTGTTGATGGACCATGGCTGGGACGCGCCGACGCGCTTTGGGAGAGGGCAATAGAGACCGGCATCACGGACGGGTTAGGTGGCAAAGGTGTGTTTTATGTCTTCGCAGGAGGCAACGGCGGGAGAGACCACCAACTGAGTGAGGATGGAACGATTGCTGGAGGGAGTTTCGTCAATGCATTGGGGCGTGGTGACGACTCTAACCTCGACGAGATTGCCAATTTCTACGGCGTCACCGCCGTCTGTGCGGTCAATGATCATGACGTCAGGAGCAACTATTCGGAAAAGGGCGCGAATCTCTGGGTGTGCGCGCCGTCCAATGATGCCTCCGACGTTCACCGCAGCATTCTCACAACGGAAAACTCCGATCGCTACTACGAGGAGTTCGGTGGGACGTCTGCATCGACTCCCATTGTCGCGGGCGTCGCGGCGCTAGTGCGGGGCACCAATCCCAATCTGACGTGGAGAGATGTCAAGCTGATCCTCGCGGCTTCCGCACGGAAGAATGACTCAGGCAACCCCGGCTGGGAGGACGGAGCGCGTCTCTACGGGGCAGGATCGGATGATGATCGCTACCACTTCAATCATGAGTATGGTTTTGGCGTGGTGGACGCCCTAGCCGCCGTGGATTTAGCGAGGGGATGGACAGCAGTTCCGCCTCTGGAGAGCTACGGTGCTTCGTCCATGTCATCCACAGTGATTCCCAATCCGGGGTCCAGTGGACCTGTGACCGTCACTTCGGAAGTCACCGTGAATACCGACATCGGATTCACCGAATTCGTAGAAGTCAGGGCAGACTTTTTCCATACTTCCTTCAGGGATTTGGAGATCGAACTGGTATCGCCCTTGGGAGTCATCTCAAGAATTGCCGTTCCATTCAATACTCGTCCTTACACTGAGACCGAAGAAGGGCTCACGAGGACGTTCTACGTTGAACTGGATGGGCTAATCCGTTTCGGTTCTGCCAAACACCTGGGTGAAGACCCCAACGGCAGATGGACGCTGCGTATTGCCGACCACTATGCGAACCGAGGTGGGATACTTCGGTCATGGACCATCAAGGTATTCGGGCACAAGAGCAGACCCGGCGCTCCAACTCTAGACACGCTTACGCCAGGGCTTGGGAGTCTCACTGCCGCCTGGTCGGCTCCTGCAGATATCGGGAGTTCGCCGGTTACTTCGTATGATCTGCGCTACATACTGCAGAATGCCGATGAGACCGTAGAGACGAACTGGACCACGATTGAGGGCGTGTGGACTGATGCGGTTTCCGGAAATTTGGAGTACGTCGTTTCATCTCTGTCCGGGGGTGTTTCGTACGACGTACAGGTGCGAGCAAAGAACGAACTGGGAGCGGGTCCTTGGTCAAGTCCCGTCACCGGCATTCCCCTACGGATAACGACAGGCGAATGCGGGACCGCGGGGGCGGTGTCCAACTCCGAAAACAATCAGGAGTTAGTCGCGGACTGCAACGCTCTTCTGGTGGCCCTTGAACTCTTGTCAGGAAGTGCGACGCTGAACTGGTCGGCCGATACGCCCTTACCGGAATGGGAGGGTATCACCGTTGGTGGAAGCCCGAAACGAGTCACGGAGATAAATCTCGATGATAGCGATCTGACCGGCGCCATCCCCACCGAACTGAGCAGACTTACCGGTTTGCGGGAGTTGACGCTTTCTCGGAATAAGTTGATAGGGCCCGTGCCAGGCGAGTTGGGCACGTTGGTCGATCTGCAGGAATTGTCACTCTGGGGGAACCGATTGTCAGGCCCGATACCGGAGTCGATAGGCGACCTTGCGAACTTGGAGAAATTGAACCTCTCTCAGAACCTGTTGACAGGTGAGGTGCCTTCGTCGTTTGGGGGCCTCGTCAATCTTGCAGAACTATCTCTCTGGCGAAACAGGTTGACCGGACCTCTGCCTGAGGAACTTGGGAATCTCGTCAATGTTAAACGGCTGGTGCTGTCAAGCAACCAGTTGACAGGTGAACTGCCGGACTGGCTGGGCGGCCTATCGCAATTGGAGTCGCTCTCCCTGTGGGGGAATGAGTTTAGCGGCCCTATTCCGAGTGGACTGGACAACCTTGTAGACCTGAAAGAACTGTACCTTGCGCAGAACAGGTTGACCGGTCCGATTCCTTCGTCGCTGGGCAGCCTTGCCAATCTCGAAGTCTTATCAGTTTGGCGGAATCTGTTGTCAGGCCCGGTCCCGGAAGAACTGGGCAATCTGACAGAGTTGGAACGGTTGCTACTGAGAGAAAACAGGTTGACGGGAGCGATTCCCGCGTCGCTTGCCGAACTCAGCAGTCTGCAGCAGTTGACCCTCCGGCAGAACCTGTTCGAATGGTGCATACCCGAGGGGCTCCGAGATTTGGAGGACAATGACTTCGATGAGCTTAGCCTGCCGTTCTGCGATGTGCTGCTGTCGGATCTAGCCATAAGTCCGGGGACGCTCGTACAGACATTCGATCCATACGGGACAGACTACACCGCTCTGTCGAGTGCGGCACAGGTGACGGTGACTGCCGTCAGCGAACACAGCGCTGAGATTATGTTCCTAAATCGGAACGACCATGCAATAGCGGATGCCGACAGCTCGTTGGATGGGCATCAGGTCGACCTCAACTCCGGGATCACCGTTATCAGGGTCAGTACTACATCTTCAGACGGACTTTCGTCCTATGTGTACGATCTGGCAGTTAGTCGCGTGCCCAGCGCCCCGACTGTCAACGCGATTACAGCCGGTGACGGGCAACTGTCCGTTTCCTGGACGGCGCCCGATGAGACCGGTGGTTCGGACATTGCCGCATACGACCTGCGCTACATTCGGACTGTTGACCTAGATTCGGAAGTCGCCGATTGGAACCTGGTCGAGAACGTGTGGACCACAGCAGGACACGGCGACCTGCGCCATGAAATAGCAGGGCTGACGGGCAGCACGGAATACGGTCTACAGGTGCGCGCGGTCACTCAAGTCGGCGCGGGCATCTGGTCCGACACGGCCACGCAAACGACGACGGAGAGTGTCTGTGTGGGTGGAGGCGCAGTCACGGATGCTGCCCATCCGGGTCTCATCTCTGACTGCGAGGCGCTGTTGGATGCGCGTGACACTTTGGCGGGAACGGGGTCGCTCAATTGGAGCCGCAATCTCCCAATCGCCGAATGGGATGGAGTCACTCCCCAAGGAACGCCGGAGAGGGTGGTGTGGCTGAACATTAGAGGTGGAGGGCTGAACGGTTCGATACCCTCAGTGTTGGGTCGGCTGACTGGTCTTACGTACCTGAATCTCCGAAGCAACGACCTGACCGGACAGATCCCGAGTGAGTTGGGCAACCTGACCGGCTTGACCTACCTGAACTTGCACAGCAATAGGCTGAGCGGGCGGATACCCGATTCGCTCGGCAACCTCACTAATCTCAGGGAGCTTTGGCTCCACGCCAATCACCGGGGGAACGATCCCACATCGGGTCTGAGCGGCAGGATACCTGCTGCGTTCGGCAACCTCTCCAAGTTGGAGAAAGTGAAGCTCCGGAACAATAGACTGTCGGGGTCGATTCCCGCATCGTTGGGACGCCTGGATAATCTGGAGTGGTTCGTGGTCCACAACAATCAACTGGCAGGTCAGATTCCTCCGGAGCTGGGTGACATGGACAGCCTGCAGCTACTGTGGCTGGGCGGGAACGAGCTTTCCGGCAGCATTCCGCCAGAACTGGGGAGACTCTCGACTCTCACCCAACTTCACCTGCGCACCAACAGGTTGACCGGCAGCATCCCGTCGGAACTTGGGAACATGGCCAGCTTGAGGAGGATGTGGATTCATCAGAATGAGTTGAACGGGACGCTTCCGAAGGAACTAGGTGAATTGGCGAACCTGGAGATCCTGAACCTGCGCGCCAACCAACTGACGGGTTCGATTCCGGCGGAGCTGGGCAACCTCACGAAGTTGAGAGATCTGCTGGTTCATGACAACCAGCTGGATGGTAGGATTCCCTCCGAGTTGGGAGGGCTGAGCAGCCTGAGGAGGATGTGGCTCTCTCAGAACCGGCTTATCGGAGCTATTCCGCCGACGCTAGGTGGCCTTCCCGTGCTCACCCAACTGAACCTGCACACGAACCGTTTGAGTGGTTCGATTCCGCAAGAGTTGGTTGATCTGGTCGACACGTTGACACGGCTTCGACTCTCGGGGAACCGGCTGTCGGGGTGCATTCCCAGCGGCTTGAGCGTGGTGCCGGACAATGACCTTGACGCGCTCGAACTGAATTACTGCCCACAGGCGGAGTAACCCAAGGGCACGAATTCAAGGAAGTGGTGATGGCCATCACCGGCAAAGCCGCGAACTGCTCAGACTTCCAGCGTCGAGATGTCAACCCAAATTCGGGTAGTGCAGGGGGTGGCCGACCACGCCCACGTCGTACCGCGTGATGTGCCACCTGCCGATGTTTGCGCCAAGCAGCATGTCGCGGTCTCGGCCGCAGAAGGCGATGTTGGTCGGAGCGGCGATCAGAGTCCCCTGGTAGTCCTCGGCGAGGATGTCGATCTGTCCTTCGGGAGTCCTGCGATAGATGACGTCGGGCCTGTACATCGACACGTAGAGGTTGCGCTCGGTATCGAATGCAACCCCGTCCGGGACGGACTTCGGGAACTCCGCGACGGTCTCGCTGTGTCCGGGTGAGCCGTCGGCCTCGATTTTGATGCGGATCACACGGGGAGGGTTGACGCTCATGGCAACGTAGATTTCGTCGCCGTCCGGGCCAATGCAGAGGCCGTTCGGAAACTCCTTCGGTCGTCTGTCCCAGACCTCGGTCTCACCACCCGGTCTAATGCGGTAGATCATGCCGTTGTCTTCGAGCCAGTCTCCCGAGTCGCACACATACAGGTTCCCCTCGGCATCGAAGGCGGGATAGTTCGGGACCCGGAACGGCTCGGAATCGGTCCCGGCCGAGTAGACGGAGACCGCTCCGCCCTTCGTAATCTTCATGACGGCGCCGTTGCCGGCATCACACGCGTAGATGTTGTGGTCGGAGTCGAGGGCCATTCCCAGCACGAAGCCGCCGGTGTCCGCGAACTGAACGGCCTCCTGGTTTTCAACGTCGATCCTATATACTTGGCCGGCCTCGCCTCCTGCATAGGCGTAGCCGTCCATCCCCCAGGCGATCCCCTCCGGGTGGTCCAGGCCCTCCACGAAAACGGATACCTGTGTGTCGTTATTCAGCAGACTCATGGTTCCTCCTGGGGATTATCGGAATGAACAAACCACTCCAATTCCTGTAGGCAAAGGGAAGGCCGCCTATTACTGTTTACTCGCGTTCCAGCATGAATCCGTTGTTGAGGAAGGCTCCGTCAACGGGGATGGCCGTACCGCTGATGTGAGTGGACTTGTCACTGCAGAGGAACATCACCAGGTCGGCGATTTCCTCAGGGTAGGCCTCCCTGCCGGCAGGCATTCTCTTGAGTCGCTGCGCCTGCAGTTCGGGTTCGCGTGAGTAGACCATTTCGGTCATCGGCGTCAGGACCATTCCCGGACAGACGGCGTTAACGTTGATGCCGTACTCGGCCCACTCAAGTGAGAGCACTCCCGCAAGCGCGATCAGGCCGGCCTTGGCCGGACTGTACGCCCCTCGCTCAGGGACAGGCGCTCTCGCGGCGACCGAAGACATGAAGACCACGCGGCCACCCTCGCCCTGCTCCACGAGCCTCTTTCCAACGAACTTGCTGAAGAGGAATGCGCCGGTCAAGTGGGTGTTGAGTGCCCTGCTCCAATCCTCCGCGGCGAGCTCGATAACAGGACCTCGAATGTTGTTCCCGGCGCAATGGACCAGGTAGTCGATCCTTCCGAAATGGTCTACCGTTTTCCGCACCGCCGCTTCGACTGAGGACTCGCAGGAGACATCGACCTCTAACCCAATCGCTCCGGCACCGTCCCCAGACGCGACCTGTGCGGCCGTGTCTTCGGCACGGGCGGCATCCATGTCGGCCACCGCCACTCCAACGCCTTCATCCGCGAACGCCCGACAAACCGCCGAGCCGATGCCGCCCGCTCCTCCCGTTACGATGGCAATCTTCCCCTTCATGACGGTGCTCCTCCGCAACTAGGGCGAAATATACACCCTGCCTTGAAGGTCGGTCAATCGCGCCTATCGCACTTGTTCCTTATATGGGTACAATGGCCGCGAACGTAACTGTTCAGAGTCGATGAGAGCAATACTCCCCACCCCCGTGGGTACCCGCCTTCGCGGGTATGACGGTGCTGTGTTTAGAGGGGGTTTCGCACGGATTCTGAACACTTATTCGTGAACACGATGATATGGAGGCAGCCATGGGCAGGATCGAAGGCAAGGTAGCCATCGTTACGGGCGGCGCTCAGGGCATCGGTGGGGCCACGGCGAGACGTCTCGCCGAAGAGGGCGCGAAGGTGCTCATTGCCGACATTGACGACGATATGGCTACCCAGAACGTCGAGACTATACGTGCCGCCGGACACGTGGCGGATTTCGTCCACGTGGACGTAAGCAGGCATTCGGACATCGAGAATATGGTGCAGTGCGCGGTAGAAAAGTGGGGGCGATTGGACATCCTGTTCAACAACGCGTTCGACGTCTTGACCGCTTCCACTGGGAGCGCGGTTGACCTTTCCGAGGAAGTTTGGGACGCCAAGATGTCTGTGTTGCTGAAGGCCGTATTTCTCGGAGCGAAACATGCGATTCCAGAGATGAGAAAGGTGGGTGGTGGGAGCATAGTCAACACGTCGTCCGTCCACGGGCTGTTCGGGGCCCCAGGCGTTTTGATCTACGAGACGGCGAAACATGCCGTGATAGGCGCAACGAGACAGATGGCGGTCGAATATGGGCCGGACGGTATTCGGGTCAACGCAGTGCTTCCGGGACACATGCTCACTGAGCGTTTGCGAGAGCACGTATGGAAGGAAAATCCGTCGGGCCTCGAATTCTTCAAGAACCAGTATCCACTGCGCGACGTGGGGCGTGCCGAAGACATCGCCAACGCGGTGCTGTTCCTGTGCTCGGACGAGGCATCGTTCATCACCGGCCATCCCTTGATTGTCGATGGCGGACTGACCATCCAGCTTCAAGAGAACTTCGGAGTCCGCCAAGGACACTACGTAATGGACAACCCGGATACACAACTGCCCTATTAGGGAGTTTCCAGTGACGAATGAGGGTGTGGCCTTTTGGCATCCGTGCTTTCACGGACTACAGACGCCGTTGCATGAGAACGGGTTGCGCCCTTTCGTCCACGACTCTTGTCCTTGTTCCGATATTACCTGCGGGCCTTCCAGAATGATGCGCTCGGAATAGCCCAAAGACCCTTCGGAATTCGGAGAGTTGGCCTAGAGCGCAAGTATTGTGTTGCTTGACTTCATGAAATCGGTGTGATAAATCCCTTGCACTGCCGTTGATTCTGAATTCGCATCTTTATAGCTGAGACGCAACCGAAGTATCGAATATGTATAAGAAAATGGCGAATTTCGGCGATATATTGAATCGAAATGAAGCAGATGTGATCATCATATACGTCGCGGTTCTTTTTGAACATTGAGCTTTGGAGAGAGACGACACGAAGTAGACCGGTACTGAAGACCACAACGGACGATTGAAGACAAGCCCCTCGTAACTCGAAGCAAATTAGCGAAGTGCCACTCGAAGTGCTTTGAAGGTTCATCGGGACCGATTCGTTAAGGAGTGACGATTATGAAGTACAGTTTGTTTAGGTTAGTACCGATTTTATTGATTCTTGGGGCGACCGCGCTAGTTGCCTCCCAGGCGTGTGGCAGCAGTGATGAGGAAGCGGCCCCTACGCCCGACGTGGCAAGTATTATTCAGGATGCGGTTAGCAGCGTTCCGCAGGGTGCGAGCGCTGCTGAAATCCAAGAGCTGGTTTCTGATTCGGTAGCGGCGGCGCTTGCCAATCAGCCAGCTGGCGTAACACGGGCGGAGGTAGAGGCTGCGGTCAATGCTGCTTCCGTCGGACAGCTCTCGGCTGCCGAAGTTCAGCGAATCGTCGACCAGTCGATTCGTGCGATGCCGGCGCCGGAGCCTGCACAGATCGACGTGGGGCAGCTTCAGTCCCTTGTCCAGCAGTCGGTGGCCGCGGCCGTTCCTGAAGGCGTCAGTGCCGCGGAGATCAACCGAATGGTTACGGCGGCAGTGGGGGCCATGCAGGCCGGAGCAGTCACGCGAGGTGACCTGCAAGATCTGGTCGCCAAGTCCATTCAGGACGCTGCGGCTGATCAACTCACAGCTGCCGAGGTACAGCAAATCGTGGACGCGTCGTTGGCCGTAACCCAGGCCGCCGTGGACTCGGCAATGATGGAAACCCAAAGCTCGGTCGAGCAAGCGGCAATGGCGGCCAAGGCGGCCCAAGAGGCTGCGGAGAAGGCCGCTTCTGAGGCGGCAATGGCGGTCATCGAGCCAGTGCAGCCGTATGGCAAGCCGCTCGGCGTGGGTGGATACTTCGACTATCGATTTACCGGCCCGAAGCCCACGACGTTCCAGGAATCGCCGATGTCGGCGGCGTTGGTCAAAGAGGGCAAACTCCCTCCCCTGATGGAGCGTCTGCCGGTGCCTGAGGACGTACATGTCGTTCCACCGCCGAACGAGATTGGCACCTATGGTGGGACGTGGCGTGCGACGAGGCACAACCAGCGCTACCTGCAGCAGTATGCCAACGGGCATCCCCTGCAACTAAACGCGGACGGTGCGAGTTACGTCGAGCGAGTGGCCAAGGGAATGGATCATTCCGAGGACGGGAGAGTGTACACGTTCTTCCTCCGCAGAGGAGGCAAATGGTCGGGCGGCTCCGATCTTACCTCCGAGGACTTCCGCTTCACGTGGGAGGACATCATCGGCTACAACGACGCAGCCGCCAAGGAGGTGGGACGCACCGGTATCGGGGTAGGTCCGGAGCCGGAGAATGTCAATCGCCGCATCACGGATCCCATTACCCTGAACCTTCCCAAAGTTACAGTCATCGACGACTACACTTTCAGTCTCACGTTCGACTCCCCGAACTACGTATTCTTCGCGGGAACGACGAGCTTCCGCGGGCCCGTGTCCTGTGGAGGGGGTTCTTGCTTCTACACCTCCGACGAATACGCCAAGCAGTTCCACGATAAGTACGCCGACCCCGCTGCGCTTGCGAAGATGGTATCGGATGGAGGGCACGAAGACTGGACGAAACTGTTTAGACAGAAAGTGTCCTGGACGAACTGCGGTGACAACTGCATCGAGAACGGCCAACCGTCCGCCGGCGCGTGGAAGATGGAGTACTTCCTAAGCGATCAGTCGTCCATGGTTCGCAACCACTACTACTTCGGTGTCGACCCGGAGGGGAACCAGCTTCCCTACGTGGACGGCATCATCAATTTCAAGATGGAGAGCGTGGACGTGGCAATCCTGCGGGCAATGCAGGGAGAGTCCGACCTGGATGCCGACACCCTTTCCCGCAATATGAGCGGGATTCCCCTGTACATCACGAACATGGAGAGGGGTGACTACAGCATCTACCACTGGCCCGATCTCTCCGGCGGTGACCATAGCCTCTTCTTCAACCAGACCTGGAACGAGGATCAGGAAATCGGAAGGTGGATTAGGACGCAGGACTTCCGGATCGCGCTGTCCCTGGCCATCGACCGCGATGCCATCAACAGCATCGTCTTCTCGGGTGTCGCTCATCCCCAGAACTACGTTGTCCACGAGACCTCGCCCCACTACCCGGGCAAGCGATTCGAGACGGTGGACGCGATCCCGAAGGACATCGCCAGGGCCAACCAAATTCTGGATAGCCTGGGCATCGTGGACACGGACGGTGACGGCTTTAGAAACAAGGTGGACGGCAGTGGAAACCTTGAGATCTATACGGGCGTGGACTCCTCCAGGGTTAGCATAGCTGAACTCGTGGAGTCGGACTTCGCCAAGATAGGCATCAAGTTCGACTGGAAGGAGGACAGCGGTCACGGGAGGCTCATACAGCAAAACCAGCAGTACCTCCATATCAGGAACGTCAACGGCAGTTCCAACCTCTGGGCGCGTGGCAATCCTGTCGCGCCCTATCGTGGCTTGGAACCCCAGGGGCCGTTGATCGGGCAGTATATTGATTCCAAGGGCGCGGAAGGCATGGCTCCCACGGGGCCGCATCCGGACTGGCTACCCATGGCGCCGGCGGATACCTGGCCTGCGGATGCCACCGGCAACATAAAGTTCCTGCTCGATAGCTGGACCGAAGGGGCACAGCTATCCGACCTCGACCCGCACAAGATTGAGTTGGGGAAGGCGATGAGCAGGGTAGTCGCTCTTGAGAAGTACCAGCTTGGCACGGTTGCCTTCACGGGCTTCAGCCGCGGTCTCATCGTCAAGCGGAACAACTTCAGGAACGTCCCCGAAAGGCAGATCAGGTACGAGCACGGCCTCTACAACATGGTAAACGCCTTCGAGGACGGCAAGGACAACTATAACAACCCCGGCAACCGCTCGGTACGTTACACGAGTAAGGCGGTCTTTGCCTCCGGGGAGACCGTCAGGCCGTAACACCATACCGATGAACGTAGTACAATCGCGGGGCCTCTGACAGGGGGTTCCCGCGATTGCTCGTTCTCATGAACATTGTGAAGGCGCGAGAATGAAGTACTTTACGGCGGAAGAGGGTCACTACTCCATCCCTGATCGGTGGGAAGATGAAGCAACGAGGCTGCTAAAGATCGGTTGGAAGGGCCGCCTCGTTACGGGCCTGTCCCAGTCCGCCTACCGGTCGTACGTTTACCCTGTGGTCACTCCGTCGGGCGTGCAGGTCACCACCGAACGCTCCGCAAGCGATCATCCTTGGCACCAGTCGGTCACCATCGGGACCGACCGATTTTACACGTACGTGCAGAGTCCTGAGGGTCCGGTCGAGCAGCCTCCGCTCAACATGTACTGGGACTGGCCCTTCCAGGGCAGGGACGCCGGCCGTATCATCAGCAGCGTAGTCGATGAACGCACCGAGCGAGCGGAGGACCATCTGGAGATCACACAGAGGCTCCAGTGGCAGGGACCGGAAGAATGGGGTGTCGGAAACTATCGGCGCGTCCTCGCTGAGGAAATACGCATCATCGACGTGCGGCCCGGAGATGTTGCCAACATCATCGATGTGCGAAGCCAGGTCCGTCCGACCGATTGGGATCTTCGTATCGGCCCATGCCGCCATGGTTACTTCACAATACGTGTCGCCGACCACCTCCGTGTGGTCGACAGAAATGGGGACAAGGTTGGCGGAAAGCTCACCGCGTCGGGTGACCGGGTGGGCGAAAAGGAGATTCGCTGGCAGCTGGCCGATTGGGTGGACTACTCCGGCAGAGACGATCAGGGCCGCATGGCAGGAGTAGCTTTGTTCCAATTTCCGACGGTCGGGAACGTCCCTTGGTATCTCGTAGACTATGGTTCGGTTAGGATCAACCCTCATCGCATGTCGGCCAGGTACTTGAAGCGGGGAGAAATACTCGACATCGCGATTCGAGTCGTCGCCCACGACGGGGATGCAGAGGAGGCGGGAGTAGCAGACCTCTATACGGCCTTCGCTGAGGAGTTCGGCAGCTCGGCCGGCTAGGCCGTCACCGGCATTTCGATGCCGCGGCCGATCTCAGAACTTTTGACTCTCGAGAGCTGGTACTAGGTCAACTAAGATATAGCTGTCGATTTATTCCCTCTCCCGTCGTGGGAGAGGGCTAGTGTGAGGGTGATAAAACTATGTTGAATAGGTATTAGTTCGTCCTTTGCGAAACTATCGAGCCGGAGTCATCGGTCTCGGCTGGATGGGGATGCTGGCCGATATCGCCGTTGCCTATGAGCGGGGAACGTATTCCGTCGATGACATTGTGCGGCCGACACCTGAGCTCGACATCCACCGTGCCTTTCACTATCACCAGAACGTGGGTGGAGGTAACATACCCCACACTTGGGCCGAGGTGTTGCATGACCGTCCTGGGGTTGCGCTCGTGGCGGGAGCGGAACGTGACGCGCGGCGGCTAAGGGCCTTCGGCAAGAGATATGGGGTCAGCGCGCTTTACACGGACGCTGCTGAGATGCTGCGCAGCGAGGCACTGGACATAGTGGCCATAGTCACCAACGTCAGTGGACGGGCGGACCTGACGTGTATGGCCGTCGAATGCGGCGCAAGGGCAATAGCGATCGAAAAGCCGATTGCGCACACCCTCGAAGAGGCCCACCGGATGGTCAGGGTCTGCGCTGAAGCCGGCGTGCCACTCGTCGCAGGCGCGACACCGGGGAACCATCCTTCATACGGCCGGGCCAAGGAACTGGTAGCTGAAGGAGCGATCGGCGAGGTCGTTTCCATCGAGGCTGAGGCTCCGGCGTCTCAGAAGCCGCATTGGATACATTTCCTAGATGAAGCGCCACTATGGGTAGCTGGTGTAGGCGACAGCGACAGGCGCGATAGTGGCAGCGACGAGTTCGTGGGGCAGGGAATAGCGCAAACACGAGGTGTACCGGTAGTGCACTTCAGGAAGGGAGCAGGCCTGGTTCGCGTGTCCGGGGCATCCGGCGAGATTCTGCTGGAATCAAATTCCGGCTCACGATGGAGACTGTGGCAGGATATTTACACAGGAGGACGTAGGCAGCGTATGGAGATACCCTGGCCCGCACCGCAGTTCGAGGGTGGTTACAACGCGGTTTGCGGACTGGCCGACCTGATAGACTGTCTTGAAGGCAAGCTGGATGAGCCGAAGAATTCTGGGCGCCGGGCAACAATCGCGCTTGAGGTCGAAATCGCCCTGAAAATCTCGTCGGCCAATGGGGGCGCGAGTGTCGACCTGCCCCTGCAAGACAAGTCGCTCGGCCTCAACTATGACTGGTTTCGCTAGCAAAGTCATGCGGGGAAGCGCTGTCCACAGTGCTTGCTTCGGCGTTTAAGCTGTCGAAATGGTTTAGTGAGATCGGTCTGGAGGTGCCCCAAGGGCATTGGTTGCATGGATCAGAGAATTAATAGCTTGAAAGCGACGGCTATCTCGGTTGCCATTCTGCTCGCTCTCATGTGGGCTGTAGGCATGTTGAACATCCTATTCGACTATCGATTGAGCGATTATGGCGTTATCCCTCGCACCGCCGAGGGGCTTATCGGGATTCCCTTGATGCCGTTCCTGCATGGCAGTTTCGACCACCTTGTCGTGAACACCATGCCTGCTCTGGTCCTGGGCGGGCTTGTGGCGATACAGGGAAGCAGGAAGTTCCTGACGGCCACTGTGTTCATAACCCTGGTAGGCGGAGCGGCGCTTTGGATCGTCGGTCGTGACGCAATCCACGTGGGGGCGAGCGGACTGGTCTTCGGGTACTTCGGCTATCTCATTGCGAGGGCATGGTATACCCGCAGTTTTGTGTCGATAGTCGTAGCTGTGCTGGTGACCGTCGTGTACGGAGGTATTCTCCTCGGTGTGCTGCCTTTCTTCCAAGAGGGGGTCTCATGGGAAGGCCATCTCACCGGCCTGGTCGCGGGTGCTCTCGCGGCTAGAATCATGTGGAAACGAGACGAGCCCGAGCAGCCTGAAAACGCCCCGATGGAAGGACTCGAGCCCACTCGATTTCGTTGACACTCCAAATTTCCCCGTGTTAGAATCCGAGTCGCCCGATAGGGTACTGTCGTGAGGCTGCACGATGCGGTTGGTTGCCCAATTGGTGGGTGTCGGCTGGTACGTCGCAATTTGCATCGTAGGAGGAGTGTGGGGAGGCGCCTGGCTCGATGACAAGCTGGGTACCAGTCCGCTCTTCTTGCTGGTAGGCCTCATGCTGGGAATAGCGATTGCCGGAGCGGGCTTATACAGAATGCTCGCCGGGCTGATCTCAGCGGACGGTGAGTAGACACGGAGGAGATTGACGAGAGCGTGACCAGAGCGATTCTCCTAGTCGTAGTAGTTGCCCTCGTCATATCCGTTGCTGGAGGCGCCGTCGGAAACGCATTCGGCCTCGGCTTCCTCGGTTCCCCGATTGCTCATATCCAGCTCCCCGCCGAGCCGGTAATTCCCGAGCCCTTTGCCAAGGTGGATAACGCCTTCATTGGGAACATCACAATAACGAACACAATGGTCGCCACATGGGCGGCTATTATTTTGCTCGTCGTACTTTCGATAGTCGTCTCTCGCAGAGTCTCGACGGTTCCCGGCAGGCTGCAGGGAGCGGTGGAGATGGTCTTCGAGTTCTTCCTCAACATCGGGGAGAGCATTGCCGGAGAACACGCCAGACGGTTCTTCCCGCTCGTGATGACCATATTCCTGTTCATCATCGTCAACAACTGGATCGGCATCCTCCCCGGATTCGGCACGATTGGATGGGTGGAGTCGCCGAAGAAAGTGATTCACCACGCCGAGGAAAAGGCCGAGAAGGCCGGAGAGCACGTCGATCTCGCCCAGGTGGAACTCCAGGTATTCGAGGGCACGGGCGGATTCGTCTTGCTTCCGCCGGGCTCTGTCGATAACCACATCACCGCAGAGGAGTATGAGCACGGCGAGGGCTTCGATAAGAAGAGCCAGACGCCCGGACTGTTGATCCCCTACCTCAGGAGCGCCAACACCGACATAAACACGCCGTTGGCTCTCGCGCTCATTGCAATGGTGGCGATCCACTGGTGGGGCTTGAGCACACTTGGGGCGTTTGGGCACATCGGCAAATACATCAACTTCAAGCAGGGACCGATCATGCTGGTGGTCGGTCTCCTGGAGATCATCGGAGAGCTTGCGAGGATCGTGAGCTTCACGTTCAGGCTGTTCGGCAACATCTTCGCCGGCGAGATGCTGCTCATCATCATGGCGTTCCTGCTGCCGGTGATCGGTCTCATTCCGTTCCTTGGCCTTGAGCTATTCGTGGGATTCATGCAGGCGATAGTCTTCTCGGTCCTAACCCTGGTGTTCGCGTCGATGGCGGTCGTTTCACACGACGGCGAGCACCACTAATAATTGGCAACCAAACTGATACGAGAACCTTGAGAAGGAGTTCAGGATGATTGAAGGAGATATCAAGACTCTGGCGGCTGCAATAGCGATAGCGGTCGGGGCAATCGGCCCCGGACTGGGAATCGGGATGCTGGCCGGAAAGGCGATGGAGGCCCTGGGCCGCAATCCGGAGGCCGCGGACGGCATTCGCGCCAACATGATCCTCGCGATCGTGTTCGCGGAGGCAATCGCGATCTACGCCCTCGTCGTCGCAGCCCTGCTGATTTTCGTCGCATAGATTCGCCGACTAAGAGATCGGACGTGACGTTTCGGCCCCGGGAAAGGGCCGTAGGCGTCGCGTCGAGGAGAAAGCATGGAAGCTTTAGGACTGAACCTGCCGCAGCTGATTGCGCAGATTGTTGGCATCCTCGTCCTGCTGTTCATCCTCAAGAAGCTGCTCTACGGTCCGCTGCTCAAGGTAATCGACGAGCGATCGGAACGGATCAAGGAGAGCCTCGAAGCGGCGGAGCGCACGAAAGAAGAGGCTGCTGCCAACCAGGAGCAGATGCAGGAAGACCTGCAAAAGGCGCGCGAGGAAGGCCAGCAGATGATTGCACAGGCCCGAGACGTGGCAGCCCGCTTCCGGGACGAGGAAATGGCGAAGGCGAGGGAAGAGATCGCCGCTGAGCGATCCAAGGCGGAGGCCGATATCCAGCGAGAGCGGGATGCGGCGATCGAGGACCTGCGACGTGAGTTTGCAGGACTTGCGATCAGCGCCGCCGAGCAGGTGGTCGATCGCTCGCTCAGCGAGTCCGACCATCGCGACATCATAGATAAAGTGCTCGAAGAGAGCGGGACGATTGGGAAGGGGTAGACCTTCCTCGATCTCGCCTCCGGGGGAACCTCGGTTGAGTGACACCATGGTGTCGAAGCCAAGGACCGGAGGCCGGTACCGCCTCATTAGGAGCAAGACGGGGTAGACGAGAGACTATGCCGAGATATCCGTCGGCGAGAAGGTACGCACAGGCCGTGTTCCAGATTGCGCTGGAACACGACAGCCTCGACGTGTGGGTCGACGACTTGCAGACGCTTGCAGACCTGCTCGATGACAGCGAGGTAGCAGCCTTCCTGGACGCGCCGCAGGTGCCGGACGCCAGGAAGCTCGAAACCATCGAGGAGCTGTTGGGCGACTCGGTAGGCGCCCTGCCTTCCAACCTGCTAGGTCTGCTCGCGACGAAGAGCATGACGCAACTGATACCCGGCATCCTGGAACAGTTCAGCGTTATGGTCGATCACCATCGCGGCATCCAGTGGGCGGACGTAACGACGGCCGTCCCCCTGGACGATGCGCAACAGAAGGAAGTGTCGCAATTGCTGGGTGGGATAGTAGGCAGTGATGTCAGTCTGCGCACGTACGTTGAACCTGAGTTGATCGGCGGGATCATTGCGAGGCTGGACGACCGCGTCATCGATGGAAGCGTACGAAGCAAGTTGAAGGATATGCACCGGCAGATAGTGGAGCAGATCGCGTAGCGCGTGGTGCCCTGCAGTGATGGGGCATACGCAATACCGGAGGGTTACATGGCAGTACGAGGACAGGACATAGCGTCCGTAATCAAGCGTCAGATTGAGGAGTTCGGCCAGGAACTCACGATGGTGGACGTCGGCACCGTGGTTGAGGTGGGGGACGGCATCGCCCGAATCCATGGCCTCTCCGGGGTCGGCGCGAATGAGCTTATCGAATTCGAAGGCGGCGTAATCGGAATGGCGCTGAACCTCGAAGAGGACAGCGTGGGCGCCGTCATCATGGGCGATCCGCTGTCTGTCAAGGAGGGCAGCGAGGTGCGAGGCACGGGCCGCGTCGCCGAGGTGCCCGTGGGAGAGGCGCTGCTTGGTCGCGTCGTGGACGGCATCGGAAGGCCCATCGATGGCAAGGGCCCGATACGCACGACGGAGACGAGGCCGGTCGAGTTCCTTGCGCCGGACGTGGCGTCCAGAGAGCCGGTGAACGTCCCGATGCAGACGGGCGTCAAGGCGATCGACGCCATGGTGCCGATCGGTCGCGGTCAGCGAGAGCTGATCATCGGAGATCGTTCTACAGGCAAAACCGCCATCTGCACCGATACGATCATCAACCAGAAGGGCGGCGACCTGATATGCATCTACGTCGCCATCGGCCAGAAAGTCGGCAAGGTGGCGCAGCTGCAGGCGATTTTGGAACAGAACGGCGCGATGGAGTACTCCATCATCGTGGCCGCCAACGCGTCCGATCCCGCGCCGCTCCAGTATCTCGCGCCGTACACCGGCTGCGCGATGGGTGAGTACTTCATGTACAAGGGGCAGGACGCCCTCATCATGTACGACGACCTTTCGAAGCATGCGTGGGCCTACCGGCAGATGTCACTTCTGTTGAGGCGACCTCCGGGACGTGAGGCCTACCCTGGCGACGTATTCTTCCTGCACAGCAGGCTCCTCGAACGGGCGGCCCGCGTATCGCAGGATCTCGGTGGTGGCTCGCTGACGGCGCTGCCGATCATCGAGACGCTTGCGGGCGACGTGTCCGCCTACGTTCCCACGAACGTGATCTCGATCACCGACGGGCAGATATACCTGGAGCCGGAACTCTTCGCGTCGGGCATACGTCCAGCAGTGAACGCCGGTCTCTCGGTGTCCCGCGTCGGTGGAAGCGCACAGACACGAGGCATGAAGGGTGTGGCAGGCCGAATGCGACTCGAACTGGCCCAGTACCGCGAGCTTGCGACGTTCGCCCAGTTCGGCACCTCCGACCTCGACGCTGCCACCAGAAGGCAGCTCGAACGAGGCCAGCGCGCGGTTGAGGTCCTCAAGCAGGACCAGAGCGTTCCGTTGAAGATGGAGCAACAGGTCTCCATCCTGTACGCCCTAGTCAACGGACACCTCGACGACGTGGAGATATCCAAGGTGCTGGCCTTCGAGAGGGCGTTCCACGACTTCATGAGTTCCAACCACCCGGAGATCATTGCGAGCATCGCGGATGCCAAGGACGTTACGGATGAGACTGGCGAGTCGCTCAACCAAGCGATTCAAGAGTTCAAGGAGAGTGTGCCTTACTAGGCCGAGATGCAGCAGCAGCGCCGAGTCCTCGTAGTCGGTAGAAGCACGGACGACATGGAGACCGTGACGGCAAGGCTTGAGGGCAGCGGCTACTCGGTAACGGGAACGCTGCACGACGACATAGCGATAGATCTGGCGGCATCGTCGGAATTTGATGCACTGCTGATGGTTGATATGAGACAGAAGGAGCGGACAGGCCTGAGAGGCGAGGTTCTGAAGAAACAGAAGAAGATCAAGGTGGTGCAAGCGGAGGGAACAGAGTCCGTCCTGACACTGCTGAAGCAAGCGTTGCGGTAGGGAAGGAAAATTGCCAAGCGTAAGACAGCTTAGGCGGCGCATCAGAAGCGTCGAGAACACGGCGAAGATAACGAAGGCGATGTCGATGATAGCGGCTTCGAAGATGCGCCGTGCCCAGGAGATGGCGCTCCAGAGCAGGCCCTACGCCGAAGACATGCGCAGCCTCCTGGCCGATCTCGCCGCTCAGCCCGCGCCGGACGACGAGGAGTATATTCATCCTCTCCTCCGCAGCCGCGAGATCAAGCGGGCGGAGATCGTTGTCATTACCCCCGACCGAGGGCTGACGGGCGGCCTGCACAGCAGGATCAACCGCGTGGTCGCGGAGTTCATCCTGGAGCGACAGAAGATGGACATCGAGACGAGCGTGATCGCCGTGGGACGCAAGGGCCGTGACTTCCTCGTGAGGACCGGACAGGATGTCCGGGCGGTGTTCAGCGACATCGGCGACCGGCCCGAACTTGAGGACGTTCGCCCAATCGCGACGCTCGTAAACGACGCATACAGCGAGGAGCGCGTCGACGCCGTCTACCTGGCCTACGCCGACTTCGTGAGCACGGTCACCCAGAAGCCGATTGTGCAGCCGCTGCTGCCGGTCGTCCCGGCGGAGCTCGAGGACAAGGACATGGTCGGGTACATCTACGAGCCCGATCCACTCACAGTCATGGCGGCATTGTTGCCGCGATTCGTCGATATGCAGGTGTACCACGCGGTCTTGGAGAGCGTGGCGAGCGAGCAGTCGGCGAGGATGGTGGCCATGCGGAACGCGACGGACAACGCCAACGACATGGTCGCCGACCTGACGTTGGAAATGAACAAGGCCCGCCAGGAGTCGATCACGTCCGAGTTGTTGGACATCGTGGGCGGCGCGGCGGCCGTCGAAGCATAAGAAACATCAGGAAGCGCGCGGCGCGTATTTCGTAGGGAGGGCTTGATGGCGACAGGAACAGTTACGCAGGTTATCGGTACGGTGGTGGACGTTGAGTTTCCGCCGGAGGAGATGCCGGCGATCTACAACGCGCTGCACGCGGAGCTCGGCGGTGAACGCCTGGTGCTCGAAGTGGAGCAGCACGTCGGCAACAGCTGGGTCCGCTGTCTTGCCCTTGGCGAAACGGACGGTCTCCAGCGCGGCACGGAGGCGGTCGATACCGGCGCTCCGGTGACGGTTCCCGTCGGCGAGCCCGCGCTCGGCCGGCTGTTCAACGCGCTCGGCGAGACGCTCGACAACCTCGAAGAGGTCGAAGCAGAGAACAACTGGCCCATTCACCGCAAGCCTCCCGCATTCGACGAGCAGGCCACCACTGTCGATGTGCTTGAAACGGGAATCAAGGTGTTCGACCTGATCGCCCCGTTCACGCGCGGCGGCAAGGTCGGGGCCTACGGCGGCGCCGGTGTGGGTAAGACGGTCATCATCCAGGAGCTCATCCGCAACATCGGCGCGGAGCACCAAGGGGTTTCCGTATTCGCCGGAGTGGGCGAGCGCTCACGTGAGGGCAACGACCTCTGGGGTGAGATGAAGGAGTCCGGGGTGCTCGGCAGCACGATGCTCGTGTTCGGCCAGATGAACGAGCCTCCCGGTGTTCGAGCCCGCGTGGGTCTTACGGGTCTCACGATGGCCGAGTTCTTCAAAGAGGAACGCGGACAGGACGTCCTGATCTTCATCGACAACATCTACCGGTACATCCTCGCAGGCATGGAAGTGTCTGCTCTGCTTGGCCGGATGCCATCCGCGGTCGGATATCAGCCGACCCTGGGAACGGAAATGGGTGACCTGCAGGAGCGGATCACATCCAGCGGCACCGGCTCGATCACGTCATTCCAGGCTATCTACGTACCAGCAGACGACTACACCGACCCCGGAATCGTGACGACGTTCGGACACCTGGACGCCGTGATTTCACTCGATAGGGCGCTTTCGGAGCAGGCCCTGTATCCTGCGGTCGACCCGCTGTCCTCAAACTCTCGAATCCTGGAGCCCGCCATTGTGGGCCAGGAGCACTACGACGCCGCGCGCGGCGTTCAGCAGGTGCTCCAGCGCTACCGCGACCTCCAGGACATCATCGCCATCCTGGGTGTTGAGGAGCTCTCTGAAGAGGACCGGCAGGCCGTCGCCAGGGCCCGCAAAATCCAGCGTTTCCTGACGCAGCCGTTCTTCGTGGCCGAGCAGTTCACTGGCCAGGAGGGCCGCTACGTCTCCATCCGCGATACCGTGCGGGGCTTTACCGAGATTCTCGCCGGTGAGCACGACGATCTGCCCGAGCAGGCCTTCTACATGGTGGGCACCATCGACGAGGCCCGCGAGAAGGGCGAGCAGATGGCGGCCGAGGAATAGGAATCCCATGCCTCTGACACTGGAAATAGTAACTGCCGAACGAGTCGTCTACTCCGAAGAGGTGGACGTGCTGGTTGCCCCCGGTGTCGTCGGCGAGCTTGGCATTCTGCCGAGCCACTCGCCTCTGCTGACCATCATGCAGCCGGGCGAGATCCGTGTCGACAAGGATGGAGTGCAGACTTTCATCGCCGTCAGTGGTGGGTTCCTCGAGGTCATCGGCAACAAGGCGACCATCCTAGCGGACACGGCTGAGCGCGCCGAGGAAATCGACGAGGCTCGCGCCGAGGAGGCCGTCCAGCGCGCCGAGGAACGGATCGCAACCGCAACGTCCTCGTTGGATCTGGAGAGGGCGCTCGCCTCCGTTCGCCGCTCTCAGGCCCGGCTCAAGGTCGCCCGCCGGCGCCGACGCACACCTCGCGCCGAGATGCCTTCGGGCTAGGCATTCCGTCAGGCGGGGACAGCCACGCCTCGGGTCCTCCGGACGTGGAAGGTTCTTCCGCCTGTTGGGGCCACCCACTGGACTGAGCCGTCTGGTACAGGCTTCAACACTGGATTGTTGGCCCATTTCCCTGGGGGTCGACGCCCTTCTCCTGGCGGTTTTGGAGGCCAAAATCCTTGACTTATGGGCGTCACGATGCTACGATTCTCAAGCCCTTTTCTTACCGTTTGAGACGATTTCAGACTCGAAGGAGCGGGCACTTTCGATGATCGTTTTCGACGGCGCGCCGGCTTAGAATCCGCCCACGCGCCGTGTCGTGGAGGTTCGGGCGTCAATGGCCAAAGACTCCAAAGTGGAGCTTAAGAAGGGTTTTCGTGACGTTTATTTCGACCGAACCACAACGAGTCTGATCGTCGGGAAACCCGGCAAGCTGCTCTACCGGGGCTATAACATAGACGATCTTGCCGAACACTCCACATTCGAAGAAACAAGCTACCTGCTCCTCTACGGGCAACTGCCCACTTCCGCCCAACTGGCGTCTTTTACCACGGACCTCAAAGGATCGCGCACCCTTCCCGACGAAGTCCTGCAGATCATTGATCTGACGAAGAACACTCATCCGATGAACGTGCTTCGGACGGCCGTGTCGGCGATGGGCATTACGGACGAGGCGGAGATGGACGTTACGCCGGAGGGCGCACTGATCAAGGGCGTGCGGATGACGGCCGCTCTCCCCACCATCGTCGCGGCGCACCACCGTCTTCGCAACGGCAGTGAACCGGTAGCGCCGAACGGTGACTTGGATCATGCCGCCAACTTCCTCTACATGCTCAAGGGAGAGGTGCCGGATCCGCGTGATGCCAGGCTTATCGACAAGGACTTCGTCCTGCACGCCGAGCACGGAGCCAACGCTTCGACCTTCGTCGCGAGAGTAGCTGCGTCCACACGGGCCGATTTCTATGCCGCGTTGGCGGCAGCGATCGCGACCCTGAAGGGACCGCGTCACGGAGGGGCTGCCGAAGGCGCCATGAGAATGGCGGAGGAGATTGGCAGCGTCGAGAACGCCGAGGCGTATGTGAACGCCAAGCTCGAAGCCCGCGAACGAATAATGGGCTTCGGTCACGCCGTCTACAGCGACGTTGATCCGAGGGCTAAGCACTTACGGGCAGGAGCAAAGGACCTCGGCGAGCGGGAAGGTCAGACGAAGTGGTACAGCATCATCGATGCCGTTACCAAGACCAAGGCGATGCAGCGCAGGTCGCGCGCCGGGCTTAATCCGAACGTCGACCTATGGGCGGGCGCGGTCTATTCCCTCCTGGGGATTCCTGAGGACCTGTTTGTACCGCTGTTTGCCATAGGTCGAATGCCCGGCTGGGCGGCCCACATCGTTGAACAATTGACCGCGAGAGACATTCTGCGTCCAAGGCTGTGGTACAACGGGCCGGAAGACGTGGAGTACGTTCCTATCGAAGACCGAGAGTAGAAGTCCGCAACGCAACGGAGGGGGTGCGCAGTGACGGAGCAGGAACAGGAAGCAGCCGCCACGATTGAAGAGTGCTCTCATCGATGGATGATTGAGAGCCCGAACGGACCAACGAGCATGGGCACCTGCATGGACTGCGGGGCAGAGGGGGAGTTCAAGAACTCCGTGCCGATATCTGGTTGGGACCGAGACGGTTCCAGGGCCAAGAAGAACGCCGCCAACAAGAGCGCCAGCACGGCAGCCAAGTCCAGCTAGATTCCCTTACAATTGAAAGCGAAAAGGGACACCTGAAAGGGTGTCCCTTTTGATTTGATGGAGACCACGTATCGCATGGAGCGCACACCCGACGCGGAGATTCGCAGGCGCATCGAGTCTAACGGCCCGATCACGTTCGCCGAATTCATGGACGTGGCGCTCTATCATCCCAACGGTGGCTACTACACCGACGACCGTCAGGACGCGACTCACAGGGACTACTACACCAGTCCTTCCGCACACCCGGCATTCAGCGCACTCATCGCCATTCAGCTAGAGGCAATGTGGAAGGCTCTCGGCTGTCCCGATCCATTTCATGTAGTGGAGTTGGGCGCGGGCGGTGGACTCATGGCGCGAGACATCGCTGAGTACGCGAACCAGAATCTCGCGCCGTTCTCCCGCGCCACGCGATATGTCCCAATCGACAAGATGAGCGATGAAGCACCTCACGGAGTCGTCGGGTGCGTGGTATCGAATGAGCTTATAGACGCCTTCCCCGTGCATCGCTTTGAGATCACCGACGGCAATGTTGTCGAACTCTTCGTCGACATGGATGCCCATGGAAAACTCCACTCCGCACCCGGGGAGCCATCGACGCCGCTGCTTGCCGAACGGCTAGATACGCTGGGTGTTGAGTTGCTGGACGGGACGCGAGGAGAGATAAATCTCCGGATCGGTCAGTGGGCTAGGCAGGTTGCGATGATCATCGAACGGGGATTCGTCCTGACGATTGACTACGGGCACGAAGCGAAGGAACTCTACTCTCCCAAGCGTTCGCGTGGCACTCTCCAGACCTACTACAAGCACACGTCCGGCTCCAGCCCCTATCAGTGGATAGGTCGACAGGACATAACGGCGCACGTCGATTTCACAACGGTCGTCGAAGAAGGTCGTGCCGTCGACCTGAAACCCCTCTGCCTGATGACACAGGCCGAGTACCTTGGCCGCTTGGGCCTTACTGCATGGCTTGAAAGGCTGAGCGGTCTGGGCATATCACCCCGCGAACTTAGGGCCAACGCTATGGCTCTGCGGGACCTGGTAGACCCCGACGGTCTTGGAGGGTTCAAGGTACTCATCCAAGAGAAAGGGACCTGTACAGGTCCTCTGCGAGAGCTTTTCCCCTCGCCTGACGACGTTGGGCAACTCCCCGCGCCACTGCTTGGCGCAGGACATACGCCGCTGTTGGAGGGCAGATTGCCGTCCCAAGGGTGGGGATCGGAAGGCACTTGGAGTTATGAGTGAAGCACCACGCCCGAGCGGCGAGGTCTACGAAGGGTCAATAAGCTTCACGGACTGGATCTTGGGAGTACCGTATCTTGCGGTAACGAAGGCGATCCGATTGCTGTCGGGCGACCAAACGATAGGCCCTCGGTTTCCCTCTTGGGCCTGGGCCCGTGCGTTGGAGATGTTGGTGAGGTTCGAGCCTTCGAACCGCATGATGTAGATGTCTCTTGCTGAGCCTCGCTGCGTGAACGTGAGGTGGGGGCGGGCCTCGAAGGCGATCCACGCGCCGTCCGGAGACCAGGAAGGTGCGGAGTCCCATAGGCTGGTCGTCTGCGTCCAGTTGAAGGTCCCGCTCCCATCCGAGTTCATTATGTATATCTCGAAGTCGGCTGCTGAGGACGCCGTGGCGTATTCTCTCCTTGCAGCCTCGCTGAGTTCTCTCCCAAAATCGCTCTTGGGGCGGTTTGACGAGAAGGCGATATGGCGACCATCCGGTGACCAAGCTGGAAATACGTCGGCGTAATCGTTGTCGGTTAGCTTCGTTAGGCCGGAGCCGTCGAGGTTTATGACGTGGATCTCGTGGTCTCCATCCTCGCGCGACTGGAATGCAATTCTCTCACTGTCCGGCGACCACGTGGGATTGCCGTCGAAGAAGAGGTTGAATGTGAGCCTTGTTTGACCGCTGCCGTCGGCGTTCATAACGTAGAGTTCCGGCCTTGGGGCCGCTCCGGGGAACTCCGGCGCGTCGTCAAAGAACGGGACGGGTGTAGGTCCGAGTTGAGGAGGGGGATCGGCATCGCGATTGGACGTGAAGGCGATCTTCGTCCCGTCGGGAGACCAAACGGGCCGACCATAAAGCTGGGCCGGGTAGGTGGTCAAACTTGCCAGACCGGTGCCGTCGGGACGGACGTGGTGGATGTCGGTCTTGCCCTGCGTTCGGCTGAGAAAAACGATCCACTCGCCGTCAGGCGACCATGCGGGATCCATGTCCATGGCTTCACGGTTCGTGAGGTTCACACGCTCGGTGCCGTCGGTGTTCATCACATAGATGTCCGAGTGGCCCGACTCGTCCGATGAGAATGCGACTTTGGTACCGTCGGACGACCACGATGGGGAACTGTCGCCCAGAGCTTCTGGACCGCTATTCAAAGCGACGCCAACGACGATCCATGTTCCTACAGTGACGATTGCTATGCAGGCGACAACGGCGGCCACCACAAACATCCCCCGGTCGCGGCGGCTCTTCAGCTTTTGGGGCTTCCGTGTACTCATAAGCCTGTTAGGAACTTACATAGTTTTCTCAAGCATAACATCCAAAACTGGACCGGACAACCTTCTAGCGTCATACCGACGAATTACCCGCTGAGAGCGCGTCGATGTGTCACCTTTTGGTTGCCGGTAGACGGGTCATCGCTCTACGCTGTAGGCGGAATGCCAACCTCAACGTCATACGATGCGGTGGTAGTCGGAGCCGGACCGAACGGGCTATCGGCGGCTATCGTGCTGACCCAGGCGGGGAAATCGGTCCTCGTAGTCGAGGCGAATGAGACGGTTGGCGGGGGCGTTCGATCCGCGGACTTGACCTTGCCGGGGTTCTTTCATGACATCTGTTCGACGGCCTATCCACTGGGGGCAGGTTCGCCGTTCTTCAACTCGCTGCCCCTCGCTGAACATGGGCTCGAATGGGCGCATCCGACGGCGCCGGTGACTCATCCTCTCGACGATGGGACGGTGGCGGTGCAGTATCGTTCCTTGTCGGAGACGGCGGAAGGGCTGGGGGGAGACGCACAGTCGTATCGAGACCTGATGGGTCCGTTAGTTTCCGATTGGAACGGCACAGTCGAATATCTGCTCTCCCCGTTCCGACAAGTGCCACGGCATCCCATTGCCATGGCGCGTTTTGGACTGACCGGCATCCGGTCCGTTGAGTCGGTAGCTCGGAGCAGATTCGAGGGTGAAATGGCGCGGGCTCTGTTCGCGGGAATCGGCGCGCACTCGATGCTTCCCTTGAACAGTCCTTCCACGGCCGCGGTCGGGCTGGTGCTCGGAATTGCCGGGCACACCGTGGGATGGCCGTTTGCGCGTGGGGGAGCGCAGTCGATTTCGCGGGCGCTGGTTTCGCACCTGAAGTCGCTTGGGGGAGAGATCGTAACGAGCTGGCAAGTCGAGTCGCTGGACGAGTTGCCGGAGAGTAGGGCGGTGCTCTGTGACACCTCACCCTCTCAACTTCTCAAGCTCGCGGGGGATAGGCTGCGTGGTCGATATCGTCGCGGCCTAGAGTCGTTCCGGTACGGGGTTGGCGTTTTCAAGATAGACTACGCTCTCGATGGTCCGATTCCTTGGAAGGCGCCCGAGACGTCATGGGGCGGCACTGTCCATGTTGGGGGAACCCTGGATGAGATTTGCGAGGCGGAGGCGACAGTGTGGGCGGGCAAAGTTCCTGAGAGGCCATTCGTGCTCGTAGCTCAGCCCAGCCTGTTCGACGAATCGCGAGCGCCCGATGCTAAGCACACGGCCTGGGCATACACCCACGTGCCAAGCGGGTCGACGTTTGATGCGACACATCGAATCGAGGCCCAGATAGAGCGCTTTGCGCCTGGATTCCGTGACCGTATTCTGGCCAAGCACGTGATCAGTCCTGCAACGATGCAGGAGTACAATGCCAATTACATCGGCGGTGACATCAACGGGGGAGTGCAGGACTTCCGTCAGACGTTTGCTCGTCCCGTGCTCCGCTGGAACCCGTACTCGACGCCCGTCAGGGGGTTGTATCTTTGTTCAGCGTCCACGCCGCCTGGAGGAGGAGTTCACGGAATGAGCGGCTACCACGCCGCCCGTTCCGCCTTGAGTGAAGTATTCTAGGCTTTCGTGTTTCGTGTCCCCGTCGCTAACGGTGCATCGATTCCCACATGTCCGCATCGAATGGTTAAGAAGGAGAATTCTTCCATGAACTCTCGTACCCTGAGGATACTGTACGCCGCACTCGGCGCAGGAACCCTGATCGCCCTCACCCTGGCGTGCGGCACTCAAGAGTCGGATGAATCGACGCCTGTAAGCGGCGTACCGGCAACCGAGCTGCCTGCCCCAACAGCCAGGCCGGACCCGACAGCATCACCCGAACCCGCGCCGACGCCGGCGCCGACCGCAACGTCGGTTGCATCGACCGATGAGGAGAGTTCACGTGATCCGTGGGGGAATGACCTCGATACCTTCGCGGTAACCTCGTTCACCGAGAACGGCAGAAAGTACGAGATCATGAAGATCCTTCCGAAGGACGCCATCCGTGCGATATTCGATCCGAACTTCCTGACGCATGATGAGGCTGAGAGCCAGTATCGAGATACGGATCTTGTCATAGGCGTATCCATAAACGGCGAGCATCGTGCCTACAACGTGGCGTATCTGAGCGGCCATGAGATCGTCAACGACGTTGTTGGAGGCAAGCCCATCGCGGTCACCTGGTGACCGCTTTGCTTTACGGCCATAGTTTATGGCCGAGAACTAGAAGACCAGACTGTGAGCTTCGGCGTGTCCGGTCGATTGATCATGAATGCTCTCGTTATGTACGACAAGGAGACCGACTCGCTGTGGAGCCAGTTTCTCGCTAAGGGAATTGCGGGCCCACTGAAGGGAAGGGAACTTGAGATCATTCCCTCTCAACTCACCAACCTCGGGACCTGGGTGAAGCAATTCCCGGATACCATGGTCCTCGACACGCAAATCAGCTTTCCGCTCGACGATCACTACCTCTCGTACTATTCGGGATTCGATGCCGGTATCCTCGGTGAGGAGCATGAGGACGATCGTCTTCGCAGGAAGGAACTGGTCCTCGGAGTGACCGGCGAGCAGGGCCAGATTGCCTACAGCTACCTCAATCTGCTGGAAGCCGAGGTCGTGAATCACGAATTCGAGGGGACGCCCATCGTCGTCACAGTAGACCGCGAGGGTGGGGCAACCGCCATCTTCCGGCGCATGGTGGGCGGTGAGGCGCTCGAGTTCGAGAACGTCGATGACATGACCATGACCGACACGGCAACCGGCTCTGTCTGGGACAAGGCGACCGGACGAGGACTGAGCGGCGAACTAAAGGGTACTCAACTCGAAACGTTCCCGTACATCATGTCCTTCTGGTTCGCGTGGACGGATTTCTACCCCGAGACTGACCTCTACGTGCCGCCGATCATGGAAAGTTAGGCTGCCGCCTCCTGCCTCGACTCGGTGCTCTTCGCCAGGTCGGCCGCGGCATCGTCACCGGCCTTTGAACGTGACCGGACGTAATCGCGCATGACGGGAGCGGCCACGATCAGCTTGGCGTTGGCCAACTGAATTTGGTCGTCGCCCATCCTGCCGAATACCGACGCGATGGTCGTCGATTCGGCGTCGGTGATCTGCCTGGGATTGAAGTCGTCGTATTTCCAAGGACCGGACGGGGCGCCTTCTCCCTCGAGCGCATCGACGATCGCTTTTGCATCACCGTCTCCGCCGGTGGACTGTTCCGCAACGTAGGAGTAAAGGGCAGGTGACGCCGCGATCAATGCGGCGTTCTCAAACTGCTTTGCAAGCCCGACCTCACCACCGTAGAGCACGGCGACCGTTTCGTCGTTCGGGCCTATGATGCGGGTTGGGTTGCCCTCGTTGTGCGTCCACGGTCCTGGCGTCGCCTGCTGCAAGCTCATTTCGCAATTCTCCTAGCCGTATGTGATCGAAGGTTCCGACAAGGAGTATACCACCATACCTCGGCTTCATTGACTGCCTCATAGCCCGATGCTACACTCGCGCGGCTACACATCACCACTGGAAGGCCACTTATGTCAGACAACGATCTTGCCTACATGCCCGCAACTGAAATTCGCTCGATGATCGCTGAGAAGAAGGTCTCGTCGGTCGAAATGACGAAGCTCTACCTCGACCGCATCGACGCCCTCGATTCGCAGTTCAACTCCTATCTGACCGTCACTTCCGATCTCGCTCTGGAGATGGCCGAAGAGGCCGATAAGGCCGTCGCGCGTGGCGACGACCTCGGTCCCCTGCATGGGCTGCCTATATCGATCAAGGATCTGGAGATGACGGAGGGCATCCGAACGACCAGCGGTTCGCTGATCTTCGCCGACCGTATTGCGTCCTACGACTCGGTCGTCGTCGAGCGAGTCAAGAAGGCAGGAGCAGTCATCCTCGGCAAGACCAACACGCCCGAGTACGGCCTGCTCGGTCACACCGAGAACCGGCTCGGAGACCACTGCCGCAACCCCTGGAACACCGAGCGTACGACTGGCGGTTCCAGCGGAGGTGCCGGAGCGTCGGTAGCTGCGGGCCTGTGCGCCCTGGCAACTGGCAGCGACGGGGGCGGTTCGATACGCATCCCCGCCGGGTTCTGCGGCATCTACGGCATCAAGCCGACCCAGGGCAGGATATCCTACTACCTTGGACCGGGGGCCGACCCCACCGCGAACCTGTTCAGCCAACCCGGCCCAATGACGCGAACCGTCGCCGACTCCGCCGTGCTGCTCCAGGTCCTCGCCGGACGCGACCCGCGCGATCCCGGGGCCCTGCGTGACGAACCTGACGACTACGTTGCCGCGCTCTCGCGGGGCGTCGAAGGGATGAAGATCGGCTGGAGCGCCGACTTCGGGTTCGCCGCCGTGGAGCCCGAGGTCCGAGACACCGCCGCCGAGGCCGCAAGGGCGTATGAGGATATGGGCGCGGTCGTCGAGGAGATCGACCTTGTTCTCGACATGCCGTTCGACCAGTTCTGGCCCCTTTTCACCGCGATCATGTACGCCCGCGTTGCGGGTGTCGCCGATGAGCATTGGGACAAACTGTCGTGGTACGCACAGGACTCACTCGCAACGGGCAAGAACATCACCGGAGCGGAGTTCGTCAACGCGCTGGGACACGTCGACGTGATGAAGTCGCAGTTCGCCGACGCGTTCGATGAGTACGACCTCATTCTCACACCGACCCTCGCGACGCCCGCGTTCCCGGTCGGGGAGCCTCCGGCCAAGATCGGTGACCGAGACGTTCACTGGTTCTGGGGCTACACGCCGTACACGATGCCCATCAACATGATCGGCTCGACCGCCGCGAGCATCCCGTGTGGGTTCTCGTCCGACGGCCTGCCCATAGGGCTGCACATCATCGGTGACCATGGAGCCGAGTCAACCGTCTTCGCCGCCTCCGCCGCCTTCGAGGAGGCCCGACCGTGGATCCAGCACCGTCCGCCGACGGGGTAGACTTTGGCATCGTGAACCATCGGGACAGTCAACTGTTCACTTAGTGAGAGCAAACAACGCCCACAACCCACCGTCATACCCGCGAAAGCGGGTATCCACAGGGGCGGGGAGTGTCGGCCTCATCAACTCTGAACAATTACCTTGATTATCATCGGGTTGCGCAATTGCAGTGTCTTGCGGTACACTTGTCATCATAATACGCATCAAATGATGCATAATTTGATGTCTCTAGCCGTAGGAGAGCCTGATGAGAACCACGCTCAACATAGATGACCACCTGCTGAAAGAGGCAAGCCGTCTCACCGGAATCGAGGGCAGGACCGCTCTCGTGAAAGAAAGCCTGCGCGCCCTCATAGAACGGGAAAGCGCTCGTAGACTCGCGAGTCTCGGTGGGACTGAGCCTCAGTTGCAGTCCATACCGCGCAGAACCACCGAGTACGCATGATCCTGGTCGACACCTCCGTTTGGGTCGATCATCTGCGTGGTGAGGAGCCGCATCTCGTATCGCTTCTCAGCGAGAATCAGGTCTTGGGGCATCCCATGGTCATCGGTGAATTGGCCTGTGGCAACTTACGCAATCGTGACGAGTTACTGCAAGATCTCAAGGGGTTGCCAGCTATACCTTCAGCATCCCATGACGAAGTGTTATATCTCATTGAAGAGCGTCGCTTGATGGGACGAGGTATAGGATTCATCGATGCGCATCTGCTTGCGGCTACTGCCCTCGCCGCTCCAGCCAAGCTCTGGACAAAGGACATGCGACTCTTGAAGGTAGCGGTTGCCTTGCGCCTCGCCTACGACACGTCATACTTGCAGTAATGTGCTGGCCACAGTTATTCATGCCCTGGCAAAGTGCGCGTTCCCTGAGATCCGGATACTTGAGTCCGTCATGCGTCGTGACTCCGCCGGCCGACTGATCAGTCGGCTCGACTCTTCCTAGACTCGACCTCAGTTCTTTCCTGCACGTCCTGCGTACCACCCCGCCCGCCCTTAAGCACCGACAGCGCCGCCCCCACAAGCACCAGCCCGGACATCACGAGATAGGCCGTCTTCATCCCCGACGTGAACGCTCCGAGCACCCCTTCGGCTCCGGAGTCCGATACAGCGGCGAGACTTGGCTCGAAGCCCTGAGCGCCCATCACCGTGACGACGATCGTGGTCGCGACGGCGATTCCGGTGATGTTGGCCGTGTTTCGGACGAGGTTCAGGAACCCAGACATCACGCCGTACTTGCTTCGCTCGACGACGCTGAGAATCGAGCTGTTGTTGGGTGCGTTGAACGTACCCGTTCCGATGCTTTGCGTCACCGTCCCCAGGACGATCAGCCAGACCGGGGAGACTTCCGTCGCCCGCGAGAGGATGAACAGACCGGTCGCGGTAAAGAGCAGACCGCCGACATTGAACGCCGTCCAGCCGTATTTGTCCGAAAGCCGACCTCCCAGTGGTCCCATGATAATCATGGCGAATGCCGCGGGCACCAGGACCAGCCCCACTTTCCCGGGAGAGTAGCCGAGCACGGACTGAAGATAGAATGGCATCAGGAATCGCACCGACGAGATGCTCATGAACGAGATCACACTCGCCACGACTCCGATGGCGAACACTTTATGACGGAACAGCGTTACGTCGAGCATTGGACTGCGGTTTCGCATCTCCCAGTAGGTGAAGAACCCGGCAAGCCCGACGACTACGACGAACCCCGCAACTATGGGGGGAGCGCGCCAGCCCATCTCCGCGCCGTTGCTCATCGCGAGCAGGAAGACGATCAGGACCGCCGTGGATGTGAGAGCGCCCACCAGGTCGAACCGGCCCCCCGGTATCGCTCCGTCCGTTCTCTTTCGGTCGAGGACTACCTGCGCCACCGCGATGGCGACAAAGGCGAGCGCGACCGTAAGGAAGAACACCCCCTGCCAGCCGAATACGTCCACGACGAATCCGCCGATGGCGGGCCCCCCGACGGCTCCGGAACCCACGGCGCTGATCTGGAAGCCGAGGGCCTTGCCACGCTCGCTCTCGGGGAAGGACGAAAGGAGAATGGCCGTCGAGGTAGCCTGCGTCATGGACGCGCCAAGCCCCATGAGGACGCGCGCGCCTATGAGCGTGACGATGTCGTTCGAGGCTATGCACAGAACCGCTGAGACGAGGAATATCGTGAAGCCGATTATGTACAGTCGCTTGCGGCCCACGATGTCGGAGAGCCGTCCCATCGGCAGGAGCAGCGAGCTGATCGTGAGAGCATAGGCGATCATCACCCACTGGACGGTTGGAAGGTCGGTCCTGAACTCGTTTGCTATACTCGGGAGCGCGACGGCTACACTGCCATGGTCGGCCACGGAAACGAACAGACCCAGCGCGATGGCTGAGAACACCCACCACTGGTACCGTTGCGAGGTATGTATCCGTATATCCGGCCTCCTAGTCGGGCAGCGCCAAGAATACCATAGCGTCCTTCAGTTCGTTGTAGAGACTATGCACCCGAAACAACCGGCGAGAAAAGCCCCCGCTGTGTTCCTCTTGGCCGTCCTGGCGGCCCTGCTATTCGCCATGGTCGCAACGGCGTGCGGCGACGATTCGATGCCCGTCGAACCTTCTCCCACGGCTGCCGCATCGGTTGAAGCTCCCTCAGCTACAGTCACACCTGCCGCAATCGAATCGAGCGAGCCGTCTCCTACCGTAGTGGTCAGCACCGGATCTGCAATTTCGCATTCAACCGACGTCGTGACGGAGGAAGAACTGCTCAACACCACCCATCCACTGGACGGTCTGCCTGCACCGAAGCTGACTGGCATCGACGAGTGGATTGGCTCCGACCCCGTAGACCTTGCGTCGCTGCAGGGAAAAATCGTTCTCATCGACTTCTGGACGTACTCGTGCATCAACTGCATCCGCACCCTGCCGTTCATCCTCGAATGGCAGGAGAAGTACGAGCCGCTCGGTCTGCGCATCATCGGCGTCCACACCCCGGAGTTCGACTTCGAGAAGGATGCCGAGAACGTGAGGGCGGCAGTCGAGCGGCTCGGCATCGACTATCCCGTCGCGCTGGACAATGACGCGGCGACGTGGGACGCATTCGGCGTTTCGGCGTGGCCAGCCAAGTATCTGATTGACGTGGATGGTGTCATCCGCTATGCCGAGGTCGGGGAGGGCGGCTACGTTGCAATGGAGCAGACGATTCGCCACTGGCTCGTACAGGCCGGCGTCGACGTTTCCTCAGTCCCGTTCGAGCCGGAAGACTACCATCTCGACCCGGAGATCGACCGGGCGGGGCGAGTCGGAGACCGTGAGCTTGCGCGGACCCGCGAGATATACGCCGGGTACCGCAAGAACCTGCCATTCCATCGCTTCCCGCCACCCGATCCGTGGGTCCTCTATGAGCAATTTTACGAGGGACTCGACACCGACGTGTTCTTCGAGGACGTCCCGGAGCACCAGAACCAGCACCTCTACATCCAGGGCCTCTGGCACGTCGGCCCGGAGAGCCTGACCCACGCCCGTACCACGGACGACTTCGAGGACTACCTCGCCATCAAGTACAACGCCAAGACCGTCAATGCCGTCCTCGGTCACGACGGAGGCGCTTCCTATCAGGTCCGAATCACCCTCGACGGCATCCCCCTGTCCCCGGACGACGCCGACACAGATGTCCACTTCGACGACATGGGCAACAGCTACCTACAGGTCGACGAGGCGAGGATGTACCGCCTCATCAGGACGGCTGAGTACGAGCAGCACGAGCTGCGGATAAGCTCCAACTCAGACCGCTTCGAGCTGTTCACCTTCACGTTCGGTGCGTACGAGAAGCTAGAGGATAATTGAGGGGTTGGGGCGTGAGCGCGGGGTGTACTTGAGGATTGGGAAGTGGTGCCGAACGCAATTCTCAGATCACTTGACGGCCGCATTTTGGCTAGGACGTAAGTTTGACTCCTCAATCACGTGGCACTATACTACCCGCCTGAAAATGGGTGTCTTTTGGATGTGACCAGCCCGAGAATACTTCCGGTGTATTTGCATTTTCAACGACGCCAACTTTGACCGCGACGCCGAGTTCAAGACACGGGTCGGGAGTGATCGTGCACCCATCGAAGGGGCGTTCAACGAGACCTCGGACACATCGAACTCCAGCAAATACTCTCAGCATACGTCCTTCATTAAGTAGACTCCCATGCTCTACCTGTTAGCCATTCTCGCACCACCGATCGCCGTCCTCATTACAGGACGACCCATCTCGGCCCTCCTCAACTTCGGCCTCACCCTCCTCCTCTGGGTGCCCGGTGCCATCCACGCCATCATGGTCGTCAACGAGCACAAGGCCAACAAAAGAGCCGACCGCCTCGCCAACAAGATCGCCGACCGTCAAGGATGACCATTGGTTAGCCACACATCACTGTGAGTAATGCGGACAACCGCCTATGACCGTGCCCAGCTCTACGCCCTCAGCATCATACTCATCCCCTGGTTCTTCACCTACGCCACCGCCCGCGTCGTCTACGACATCGAAACCATCATGGAAGGATAAGGAGACCCCATGAAACTCGTTACCATTCTCGTAATGCTTCTCACCCTCGCCGCAATCGCCTGCGAGGAAGAACCCCCACCACCACCGGCCCAAGCCCAGGACGTGACACCTCCGACGGCCACGCCGGTCCCTGAACCAACACCCGCGCCCGACCCGACTGCAGAGCCGACGGCCACGCCAGTCCCAACGGCCAGGCCCGTCCCTGATCCCACGCCAGAACCCGAGCCGACAGCGGCGGCCACTTCAACTCCTGTCTCTGAACCGACTGCGACTCCTGAGCCGACAGCGGAAGCCATAGTCGCAATCGCCGAGGGCACGCACAGAGTTGGTACTGACATTCAACCTGGCATCTATGCTGGCAAAGCGGGCACGGACATTCTGGATTCATGCTCTTGGCGACGACTCAGCGGCGTGTCTGGAGACTCGGATGAGATTCTTGCAATCGAGATCGAGCAAGGGCAGTTCTACGTCGAGATTCTCCCTTCTGATAAGTACTTTCAAGTTGGCTGTGAGATCACTGCTGAGTCCAATTGGCCCACACCTTCAGAGTTTCCATCCGAGCTGGACATGGGCACTTATCTAGTGGGACGCGATATTTCACATGGAACATACGCTGGCAAAGCCGGCACGGACATATTGGATTCATGCTCTTGGCGACGACTGAGTGGTGTATCCGGCGATTCCGATGAGATCCTTGCCATCGAGATCGAGCAAGGCCAGTTCTATGTTGCCATTGAAGAGAGTGACTTCGCCTTTCAGACGAGTTGCCCGCTAACGCTAGAGGAATAAATGAAAGGCTCTATCCGCCAACGCACACTCGGTTCTTGGAAGTCACAATCGACGAGAATGGTAACTGGGGTTCGGCAAGGTAAGGACTATGAAAGTCCGAAAGACTTAACAGACGGAGGCGTCTTCGGGGTCAAACTCTCACGACAAGGCCTTGGTGCCGAAGGTGAGACTCGAACTCACACGGGATTTAACTCCCAACGGTTTTTGAGACCGCCGCGTCTACCATTCCGCCACTTCGGCATGCGTTGGTGCCTTTCAATTATCCCAACGACGCGGGTCTCGGTCAACGTTAGGTCGGGTTCGAAGGGTGTCAAATGAGCCTATGAAGCCGTTCGTGGTGAGCTTGTCGAACCACATGATCGACGATATCACCCTTCGACAGGATCAGTGCCTGACCTGTACTTGAAACGGGGGTGAACGGGGTTACTTTCGCACTGCCTTTAGGAGACCTGGGCGTCTATTCGACGGTCTTCGAGGATGAGGGCAATCGCCTCCCCTAGGCTAAGCCTGGCCTCTTCCTTGGTCCTTCCCTGACCGTTCGCGCCAGGAATTTCAGGGCAGTACGCTATGTACCAGCTGTCACCCTTCTCGATGATGGCAGTGAATTCGTTCCGCATAGTTGCTTCCCCCAATCCATTCTAACATTCAGCAGCAGACCGTTGGAAAAAGTCCCCTCACGCCACCCTCGCCACGTTGAACGACTCGTCGACGAACCACAGCCCTTGGTACTTTTGCAGCACTTCCGAGGTCACGTCGATGTAGTCGCCCTGGCTCATGGCGGGCCTGAGTCGTTCGTCCTCGATCTGGGCAACGTAGGTCGCGGCGTTCCAGGCCGCCAGCACGGTCGAGGTGCTGATGGAGGTCTCCAGCTCGGAGGGCGGCAGCCGCAGGTCGTAGCGGAACTGCGCCCGCGAGTCGGGATAGCTGAGAAACCGGAGTTCCGGGTGGTCATCGCTTAGCTGTTCATTCAGCTCTCTGAGAAGCTCCTGGCGAGGCGTGCGAAAGGGGTCCGCGGAAGGCCAGATGCCGCGGATAATCTCCATCCCCGGGTCCTTGCCAGTGGACTGGATGACGACCATGCAGCCCCCGGGCGCGAGGGAGCGCGACAGGGGCGCGAGCACGTTCCGAACTTTAACCCTCGCCGTCGATCTCGCCCTGAACGGCTGTGCCGCGACTATCAGGTCGTACTCCATATTCGGGTCTCCCTCTTGAGGGATGACCGGCGCCAGTGGCCATTCGTGGTCCTTGCGATAGATCACCATCACCGACGGAGTTACGTAGAGAGGATTGCCGGTGCGCTCGCTGGGAGTCGTCTTCCACCAGTCCTGTACGACCGTTCCCAGGTCTCGAATCTGCTCGTCGAATTCGTAGGACGTGCTGCCTTCCAGGGGCACGTCCAGCCAGTTGAGACGCGTGTTTGCCCTAGGACGCAGCCGGGGCGCCTCGGAGTAGAGCATATTCGTCAGCACCAGGACGGTGAGCGGATGTTCGTAGAACCTGTCGGCCATCTTCTCCAAGCTGATGCGGATGTCCTCCTGGCTAATCTCCTTGCCAACGAGGAGAAAGGGGACGGTGGGATATTGGCGGTGAAGGTCTCTCATGAGACGGGTGATAACTGTCCCGTCGCCCATACCGGCATCAAAGACGCGAAGAGCCGGTGGCGTGGGACGGAGGCCCCTGATGTCCATGGCGACGCGCTCGGCGATCACCTGCTTCTCGCTGCAGGTGCTCACGAACAGCAGGTATTTCTCGCGGTTATCGTAGAACCGGAATTGTCGGTCGTTGCTATCGGACATTGTTAACCATGCCGCGTTGCCGCATAACGGGTGACTCTTTTGGGACCCTTATGGATAGGATGCACCATCCAGCGGGTCGGTGTCGACAGTCTTGGGAGGTTACTTTCGATCCCGGCTTAATTCGTCTCGATCCCGGCTTAATTCGTCATTCCCGCGAAAGCGGGAATCTATTCCCTTTGGAGAGCAGACGCGGTAACCGAACTGGATCCCCGCTTTCGGAGACCTTTGCATAACATACGTAGTAGTCTGTCATTCCGAGCGTAGCGAGGAATCTGAGATGTTCAACTGTCCTCATTCGTGCCGTTCCAGCTACGGAACTCCGCCTCGAGGGCACCACCTTAGATTCCTCATTCCGCTCCGCTTCATTCGGAATGACAGGTGCTGAGGTTATGCAAAGGCCTCCTTTCGCGGGAATGACGCGAAAGGTAGACGGATCGTGCTTACACCCTTCCAGCCCCTCACGCCACGTACGGTATGGTCTGCGGACCTTCGGGGAGGACGCAGACTCGCGCGCCGTTCCCGTTCTGTCGGAGGGCCTCGGCCACCGTGTCTTCGATGCTGTCGATGGGCGTCAGGTGCGCTTCCCTGACCTGCTCCGGCGAGAGGTATCCCGACTTCAGGTATACGCTCGCGCGCATCTGTATCTGCGCCTGCAACTGCACCTGCCACTGGTCGTGGACGTTGTGGCCGTCAGTGAGGATCATGTCCAGAAGGGCCTCGGGTGAGTCCCGCATGGTGAGCAGCTTCTTGTACTGGCCGTGATCGGGGATGCCATCGCTGCACTCGGCGGCGCAGATGATCGTCCCGCCTTCCTTGACGATCTGAGCGGCAGCAGACATACCCTTGACGGCCTGGTAGAGGTTCAGGTCGAGGGGATACCCGCTGTTGGTCGTCACGACCACGTCGAAGGGCATGTCCACCTGCTGCATCGCCGTGCTCTTGGCGGAGCGGGACGCGGCCTCGTGGGCCTTGAACAGATCGCCCGCGTAGACGCTGGTTATCTTTCGGTTCCGGTTGATTGTCACGTCGACGCTGAAGTCGACGCCGGTCATTGCGGCAATGTCTCGCACATCGTCGTGGACGGGATTGCCGTGCGTGACGCCCCACGTCGCCATGGGGTGTGCAATTCGTTCCGCGTTGTGGAGCTGCATGATCGTGTCGAATCCCGCGAGTCCGGGAGCGACCATCTTCGGCCCGCCGCTGAATCCGGCAAAGAAGTGCGGCTCGACGAAGCCGGTCGTGATTCGCACGTCCGCCTCCAGCCACGCCTTGTCCAGCCACACGGGAATCCCGCTCGACGACTCTCCGACGTACTCCAGCGTTTCGGAGTCGAACGCGCTGTGGTTCACGACACGATAGCTGCCCGCGATGTCGGGGCCAAGCATCTCATCGAGCTCTTCAGGAGTGTTCGGGCGGTGTGTACCCGTCGCGATCATGATGGTTATCTGGTCGCTCGGAACGTGTGTGAGTTCTCGCAGCAGGACAGGCAGCAAAGTCCTCGACGGCATGGGGCGGGTAACGTCGCAGACGGAGATGGCGACCGTCTGTCCGGGCTTGACCAGTCGCCGCAGTGTCGGTCCTCCGCCCAGGGGATTTCGGAGCGCGTTGCGAATCGCCCCCTCCTGGTCGGGAAGGCCGGGAACGTAGGTCGGCTCGATGGCCGTCGTGAGGTCGTCGGGAAGCTCGACCTCGAGACCCGTGCGTCCGTACGCGAGGTTGACCAGCATCGCTACGCCCTGAGCAGCTCTTGGCAGAACTCCACGCACTGGACGAGCTCGGGGATGACCACGTACTCGCGGAGCGTGTGCATGTTGTAGTCGGCCATGCCGCACACAACGGCTGAGATGCCGTTTGCCCAGAATACGTTGGCGTCGCTCCCGCCGCCCGAAAGCTGGAAGTCTGGCTCTAGTCCGATGGCGCGGAGAGCGGTGGTCACTCTCTTGGTCGTGTCATGCTCCTCTTCGATGCGGAACGTCTTGAACTTGGGATATATGTCGCTTTCGATGCTGGCTTCGGGGAATTCCGCGCTAACGTCGGTCAGCACGTTCTGTATTTCGAGCAGCAGGTTGTCGAGCGTCTCCATGTTCAGGGTGCGGAACTCGCCGGTAAGTGTGGCGCTCTCCGGCACGGTGTTGCGCGTGGAGCCGCCCTCGATGGTACCTATGCTGAACGTCGTCTCCTCGTCGAGCCGTCCCTGCGGGAGCCGCGTGATGATTTCCGAGGCGACGCGGATGGCCGAGATGCCGTTCTCCGGCTCGATTCCGGCATGAGCGGCGCGACCGGTGATGTTGAAGTCGTAGGCGATATAGGTCGGGCTCGCGAGGGTGATGCGATTAACCGGCCCCTCGCGGTCGAACACGATCGACTCCCTTGACCGCACCTTGGAGAAGTCGAGTTTGTGCGCGCCGATGAGGCCCGGCTCCTCTTCCCTGGTGAGGACGACCTCGACCGGGATGGACGCTGTCCCGTCCTCGCGCATCGATGTCAGCGTTTCGAGGATGATCGCCAGCCCCGCGTTGTCGTCGCCGCCGCCGATAGTGGTGCCGTCCGAGGTGATCCGGTCGCCGTCCACGATGGGTTTGATCCCGTTGCCGGGTGACACCGTATCGAGATGGCCCGACAGCATGAAGGGGCTGTCACCCTCCTCGTGGCCTATGAGGTTGCCGTAGTCGTCGGCCTCAACCTCGAATCCAAGGGAGGTCAGACGGCGCGTCATTTCCTCCGCCTTGGCAGTCTCATTGCCCGACTCGCTGTCGATCTGCACCAGGTCGCAGTACGTCTTCACCAGGCGGTCACGGTCGATCATTTCTTCTCCCTTCGCGGCGCGAATTCACTCTAACGACAGTATAGCAAGACAGTGGGAAGCCCCGCCCATTCAGCGCAGCTCGATATGCTCGGCATCCGGTGGGACGGGCAGGGCATCTTCGTGCACCGGCTGCACGGTCGCTCCCCACTCCTTGATGATGTCCATTTCGCGGAGCATCGCCGTGCTTTGTTCAAAGACCTCATCGGGGTCCCAGTTTTCCACCAACCGAGCAAGCAGCCGGTCCGACACTTCCTCGTAGGCCGGATTGGACCCCAGATCGTGGAGTTCGCTGGGGTCGTCGTCGAGGTTGTAGAGCACGGGGGCATCGTGTCCCCGGTAGTAGTACAGCTTCCACGGTCCCTCCCTCACCATCCGCGAGGGCGGGTCGGTACCGAGTCCGGGCACGCCCGTCATTCCGTGAAGCTCGCTGAAGGTCTCGTTGGCACGAGTCTGGTCGGCACGCCCCTGCATCTCCGTCCACAACGAACGCCCCGCGATTCGCGGCAGTTTATCTGCGCCCGTTGCCTCCGTGAAGGTCGGCGCGAGGTCGATAGTGTTGCAGATGACCGGGTTCCTCGATCCGCCGGGAATGACGCCGGGTAGTCGCGCGATGAGGGGCACTCCGACCGACTCCTCGTAGTAGCTGCTCTTCCACCACATGCCGTGCTCACCGGCCGTCTCTCCGTGGTCGGTCGTGTAGACGACGAGGGTGTCTTTCGACAGGCCGGTCTCGTCGAGCTTGTCCAGAATCTTGCCGACCGAGGCGTCGAATAGCTCGCACATCCCGTAGTAGGCGGCCCGCGCTACCCGTATCTGGTGCACGGTGAGCGGCTCGTCGATGTGCCGGAGCTTCTTCATGTCCTTGACGGCCTGCGGCTGCGCTTCGAGTTCCTCCGCCGTCGGCATAGGCACGTCCACCTTGTCGAAGTAGTACTCGAACAATTCCTCCGGCGCGAAGAAGGGGCAGTGCGGCATCATGAAGCCCGCGACGATGGCAAAGGGACGGTCGCTACCAGAGGACTTTTCTTCGAGATACTCCACAAGAGTGTCCGTCACCATGTCGTCGAAGGCGTTGTAGCTCGTGAGCCCCACGCCGGCCATCTCAACGCTCACGCGATGCTGGGACGTCGTGTCCTTCGGAATGTCCCGGAACATCGCCTCCCCTAGCATGGGCGCGCCGGGATGAGTGGCCATGTACTCGCCGAGCGGACGCCGCTCGAAGCCGTGCCGCTGGTCAGGCCCGACGAAATGCATCCGGCCGATGAGGGCAGTCTCGTAGCCCGCTATGCCCAGCGAGTGCGCCCACGTGGGAATGCCGGAGTGGAGCACGTTCTGGTTCGTCCAGACACGGTTGCCCGTGGGCGTCCGTCCGGTCATGAAAGACATCCTGCTAGGAACACACACAGGGGCCGGACAGTAGGCGTTCTCGAACAGCATCCCTTCCGACGCCAGCCGGTCGAGGTTCGGCGTCCGCACAAGCGAGTCGCCGTAGCAGCCAAGCTGCCGCTTGCTGTGCTGGTCGGACATCAAGACGAGAATGTTTGGGCGTTCCGGCCCGGCGCGTTCACTCATATCTATGGACTCTGACTGTGACCCCGCGGCTACTCAGCCAAGATCGTCTTCGACCGCACCGTCTGCGCGGCCAGCCTGTCGGGATCTGGCTGCGGCAGGCCGTCGGTGAACGGCTGGAAGGTCAGGCGCTCTGTGAGCTCCATCGACGGGCTTGACAGGTCTTGCGTGTAGAACCGTGACGAGGGGAACAGGTCGCCCGGATAGGTGAAGTTCGGCAGCGTGGCCACCTCGACGCAGAGCGCCCCTCCGAGCGCGCTTTCGAGCATACCGCCGATCCATACCGGCACCCCTGCGTCCTGGCACAGGTCGTGGACGGCCAGAGCGTTGCTGAGCCCGCCGATGCGTCCCGGCTTGATGTTGATGTACTGCGCCGCGCCGACCTGGATTGCTTGCTCCGCCGCCTTCACGCTCACGATGGTCTCGTCGAGGCACACCGGCGTCTGGATGTGCCGGGCAAGCTCGGCGTGGTCGAGAACGTCGGCGTAGTGCAGCGGCTGCTCGATGAACGCGAGGCCCATGTCGTCGATGGCCTTGAAGAACGGCAGGTCGTCCAGCGTGTAGCCGGAGTTGCAGTCGATGTGGAACGTCATCTTCGGGAACGTGGACGTGACGGCCTTGAGCATGTCGAGGTCCCAGCCGGGCGCGGTCTTGAGCTTGATGCGCGGGAAACCCGTGTCCACCGCCTTCTGGATGTTGCCCAGGAGCATGTCTATCGAGTCCTGGATGCCGAAGTCTGCTCCCGCCGCCACCTCCCGTGTCTCCCCGCCGAGCAGTTGATGCACCGGAGTCCCCGTGATGGCGCTCTCCAGCGTCCACCAGAGTATCTCGACCGCGGCCTTCCCAAATGAGTTGCCCTTGAACACCGCCAGCCGGTCGTTCAAGTCCTGCGCGGTCTCGTACTCCCGACCGACGACGAACGGCCCGAATACCTCCGTGACGTGGTAGAAGACCGATCCGGCGCTCTCCGGCAGATACGTCGGCGCGAAGAACGGCGTCGACTCCGACCATGCCGTGTGCTCCCCGCTCGTCGCCTTCACGAGCACGCTGTGAATCTCGTAGTCCTCGCCGTAGGCCGTCCGCCACGGGTAGATGAGCGGCATCTCCACATAGTACACGTCGAGGCGGTCGATCTTCATGGTGCGTTTCCTCCTTGGGGTTCGGGCGAGGTTGGATGAGGGCGATTATATCCGCCCGCTAGGGTTCGCTCCATTCCCGGACTTTCGGCAGCGGGCCTTCGATCAGGTGCGCGAGGTTCTCCCTGACGGCGATGAACTCGTGCGCCAGCACTTCTATCCCCTGCAGCATCTTGCTCGTCTGGATCTTGCCGGTCTGACGATAGACGAGCACGTACCCGTTGCGCGTCACGATATCCTCGATGGACAACTCCGGCAGGTCGAGGTCGAAGATGACATGGGGGCGCTCGACGCCGCACCGTCTCTCGATGTCTTCCGCGAAGGTCAGGTACCTTGGCAGGGTTCGCAAAAGCCCGGTGCTGTCGCGTTCGAGTTCGCCGGTAATCTCGCAGTCTGTGAAATGCGGCGTCGTGACGCCCCGCCGGTCGATGAACTCGACTTCCCTGTAGTGCGGGCCGAGGGCATGATAGGGAACGAACCCTGCCTGTCCGCTCATGACGACCAGCTTGCCGCCCACCTCGGGCTGCAATCGCTCGATGACCGATCCAAGCTCCTCTACCACCGGCATGTCCCGCAGATGCGTCCGGTTGGGCCTCGCGAACCACGAGTACCGCTCGATAGGCAGGTTGGTCTGCTCCACCTGCGACACTTCCCACAGTGGCGTGCTGACTGACCCGAACTTGGCGAACCAGACTGCTCCCACGATATGGAATGCGACAATCCCGCCAATTGCATATACCTGCAGGTCACGCAGCTTGATGCGGGGGATGATGACCACGCCGAGCACCGCAAGCGCGGGAATCACCGGCACGATGAAGCGGGACCCCTCCATCCAATCGCCGCCGACAAGGAAGATGAAGGCGATGTACGCCACCGCGTAGAGGGCCAGCACCAGCCCGCCGATGAAGTCCGGCTCGTCCCGCAGGAACCTGCGCGTGAAGTAGACCGCCCCCGCGATAGCGAAGAACGGCAGCAGCGACACGGGAGGCGGCATCAGCGCCGATGTGAGGTACTCAATTCCATCACCCAACGAGGTGAGAAAAGCATCGCCTCCCAGCTTTGCCGTCACAGGCTGGGGCAGCCAGTCGCCGAAGTACAAGGTCTTGAACGCGACGATAGCGGCCATCAGGACTCCGGCAGCGAGGGCGGCCCACATGACCTTGCGGATCGCCAGCGCGTAGTCCTCCAATCGCTCGTCGGCCACCGTGATGCCGCGAATTCTGAGCAACACGAACATTGCGAGGAGCGCCGATGCGATCACGAAGATCGCCTCCGGCCTCGCGAGGAGGAACGGGCCCATGCCGACCCAAACCATCGCCGGCGGTCTCCCTGACCCCGGTCGTTCGAGGTATCGGGTCAGGTGGTACAGCAGCGCAATCGCGGCCAGCGCCGTCATCGTGCCCTCAAGCCCCCCCGTCGTCCAGTACACGAACGGGGCCGCCGTCGCCACGATCATCGCCGCGCTCATGGCATACCATCGCCCCACGTACAGCCGTGCGAACTCGTAGGCGTATATGACCGTTACGACCCCGAAGACAACCGACATCGGGGGCCCAATCGCCGGAACGGAGAGCCTCGTCACGAATGACAGCACGCCGAGCACCAGCACATGCAGCAGGCTCGTCGACTGCTCGATATGAGCGCCGTTGATATTGGCGATCTCGCCGAACTCTCTCAGCGTGTGCGCCGCCCAGTAGGTGATATACGCGTCGTCACGCCCCGCCGACGGAAACAGCGCCACCGACAGGCCGATCAGTCCTGCAACCGGTAGCAGGACAGGCCACGACGAGGTGAGATAGCTTCTGATGGTGACGGTCAACTGTCGTGCTGTTCCCAAGAAAGATGGGCACCATCATATGGCGTAGTGAGAATTGCGACAAGCGCTGAGAATCAAGAATGTTCACAAGCTCATGCCGGGGACCTTTCCTCTCAGCTCGAATCTCTGGGCTGTCGGTGCTGCAGATCAACTTGTGGTTTTTGGCGTGGTGAGGTTAAGATATTTACTTACAGATTCATCAATTGTAACGCCAGTTAGTGAGCGGTACTTGATTTATAGTATGAAGTGTACTATATTCATAGTAGATATGGGTGATGACAGGACGCACGAAGATACTGAGAGGAAGGATAGTCAATGACAGACTTCACTCGCAAGATGATGGATATATGGTCGCAAGAAGGTGAACAGGCTGCCTACGATCTTATCCCGCATCTACTGACAGAAATTGAAGCTGCACAGGAGAAGTTGAATAACCAAGCTTCAGCAATTAGGGCATTTGGTAAAGTCCTTGAAGGGACCGACGGGATCGTTGCTCGTAGCGCTAATCTAGATCCGGGGCTTGATGTTATTGAGGCACCTGAGCGTCCGAGGCTGATAATTGAGGCCGCAACTGAAGTTTGGCGATCCCAGATCGAGGAAAGGCCCGGCAATCCTGATGCATATCTTGTCAAGGGTCAAGATGTGCTAGAAAGACTTCGTTCAAGGGGTCTCGATCTTGGTGTTAAGCAGCCCTTAGCCGTCATCGGGACGATTCTGACAAGCGCAGACAGATTCGAGAAGATAGCGCGAAATACTTTTGAATACACTCCACCACCACCGGTTGATGAACTTCCCTGGTAACAGAAAAGAACGACGCGCTCCAACCGCCACAGTTGATCGCGCGTCGCCCATGCATCGTGCCGAGGTGGCGAAAATGGAAAACGCAGGGGATTTGGGATCCCCGGGCTTAATCGCCTTGCGGGTTCGAATCCCGCCCTCGGCACCATTATCATATCACTTGTGGTAATAGATCTGGGTCGGATCGAACAACCGTATATACCTTGACCCCCTCATCCCACGCTCGGTATACTCCCCTTAACCGAATACACACAGGCAGCGAACAGGAGTAGTAGGTCTCCGGCGACGCTCAGAGAACCGGGTTAGGTGAGAGCCGGTGCGCACGCAGAGACCGAATGGACCTGGGAGCCTCCACCCGAAACCCCATTAGCTGGGGCTTAGGCGTGGACGGAGAGGGCAACCGTTACCAGTGCCCGGGGCATTTACGGCTCCAACACGAGCCCGCGTGCCTGAGAGAGGTCTTCCGGCCCATGGCCGGACGACGAAGCAGGGTGGCACCACGGAATCAACCCGTCCCTCCATAGGGATGGGTTTTTTGTTTTGTTGGAAAAATGCAGGCCGGGAGGAATTAGCCGATGGGACGCATTGGCGCATCGTTGTGGCGACGTTTGCTGATGTAAACGCTTAACGCATCACAACGAAAGGATAAAATACAACATGCAATCTGAAACGCTTACCGTCGAAGACACAGGCACGGAGACGCGGAAGAAGCGCGTCCTCAGCGGCATACAGCCCTCGGGCGACCTGCATCTCGGCAACTACCTCGGCGCGATCAAGCGGTGGGTCGAGCGGCAGTACGAGAAGGAGAACTACTTCTGCATCGTCGATCTGCACGCGATCACCTTGCCGCACGAACCCGCCGCGTTGCATCACCGCACACGCGCGGTCGCTGCCCTGTACATCGCGTCGGGCCTCGACCCCGAACACTGTCCCATCTTCATCCAGAGCCACCTGACCGCCCACTCTGAGGCCTGCTGGCTGTTGAACTGCGTTACGCCGCTCGGCTGGCTCGAACGCATGACGCAGTACAAGGACAAGGCTGGCCGCTCCGACAGCAGTGAGCGCACCTCGACGGGTCTGCTCGCCTACCCTGTCCTGATGGCGTGCGACATCCTCCTGTACAGCGCCGATGAGGTGCCGGTAGGGGAGGACCAGAAGCAGCACGTTGAGCTTTCGCGCGACATCGCCCAGCGTTTCAACCACCTGTTCGGCGAGACGTTCGTCGTGCCGGAGCCGGTGATACCGGAGATCGGCGCGCGCGTTATGGGGTTCGACGACCCCACTCGAAAGATGTCGAAGAGCTACGAGCACATTCGCGGCCACCTGGTCAAGATGGTCGACGAGCCGAAGGAGATCGAACGGACCATCAAGCGTGCCGTGACCGATTCGGGGAACGAGATCGCCTTCTCGGACGACCCCGAAAAGGCCGGCGTCAACAACCTCCTCGGCATCTACCAGGTAATCACCCAGAAGTCGCCGCAGCAGGTGGAAGCCGATTTCGCGAACGCGCGCGGCTACGGCGACCTCAAGAGCGCCGTAGCCGAGGTGGTCGTCGAGGAGTTGAGGCCGATTCGTGAGCGGTACAACGAGATTATGGACGATGTGACGGAGCTTGACCGCATCCTTGCGAACGGTGCCGAACGGGCCGGAGCGGTGGCAAACGCCAAGCTGCAAGAAATGAAAGAGCGCATGGGCTTTGTCCTGCCGGGAGGTGGGTCATGAGCGGCCCGTACTACCCGAGTCTTGAAGAGGTCGAACGCCTCGCCGATCAGGGCAACATGGTGCCCGTCTACCGTGAGGTCAGCGCCGACCTGGAGACGCCGGTTTCGGCCTATATCAAGGTCGCCCGTCCGCCGTACTCGTTCCTGCTCGAAAGCGTCGAAGGGGGCGAGCACATCGCCCGTTACAGCTTCATCGGTACGGAGCCGCTCGGCGTCGTGAGAACGGGAGCAGACCAGCCGAACGGCATGGTCGATCCCCTAATTCCCATCCAGCGGACGATGGACGCCTACGAGATGGTGCCCAATCCCGATCTGGGGCCGTTCAACGGCGGCATGGTGGGCTACATCTCCTACGACGCAGTGAAGTACTTCGAGCGGCTGCCGACACCCGAAAACGACCCGGTCGATGTGCCGGAGTCGGTCTTCATGATGACGACCACGTTCCTTATCTTCGACCACGTTCGCCAGATCATCCGAGTCGTGAGCCATGCGTTCCTCGACGGCGACGTGGAGACCGCGTACAGAGAGGCGGTCGAGCGAATCGACGAGATTGTCGCACGGCTGGATGCGTCGCTCCAGGCTCCGCCACGCTCCACGAACGGAACGACGAGTTCCGCCGTGGCATCCAACTTCACGCGGGGTGAGTACGATGACATCGTCGATCGGTGCAAGGAGTACATCTACGCCGGGGACATCATCCAGACCGTCCCATCGCAGCGGTTCTCGCGACCCACGACGGCGCACCCCCTGGCGATCTACCGGGCGCTGCGGGCCATCAACCCCTCGCCGTACATGTACTACCTCGAGCTCGACGACTTCCACATCGTCGGCGCGTCGCCGGAGGAACTGGTCCGCGTTCACGACGGCGTTGTAACCACCCGCCCCATAGCCGGGACCAAGCCGCGCGGCAAGACGCAGGAAGAGGACGACGAGAACGAGCGTCACCTGCTGGCCGACGAGAAGGAGCGGGCCGAGCACATCATGCTCGTCGATCTCGGTCGCAACGATCTCGGTCGCGTCTGCAAGTCCGGCACCGTCGGCGTCACCGAGTTGATGATCGTCGAGCGGTACTCGCACGTTATGCACATCGTCTCCTACGTCCAGGGCGAGCTCCGAGACGACAAGACGGCCTACGACGCGCTGCGCTCGTGCTTCCCCGCAGGAACGCTGTCCGGCGCGCCGAAGATCCGCGCGATGGAGATCATCGCCGAGATGGAGTCCGACAGGCGCGGGCCATACGGCGGCGCGGTCGGCTACTTCGACCTCAACGGCAACATGGACACGGCGATCACGATACGCACGATGGTCATCAAGGACGGCGTGGCCCACGTTCAGGCAGGCGGCGGAATCGTCTTCGACAGCGTGCCGAAGACTGAGTACGAGGAGACCATTCACAAGGCTTCCGCCGTGCTGCGGGCAATCGAGCGCGCGGAACAGGGAGGCTGACGACCATGATTCTCCTAATCGACAACTACGACAGCTTCACCTACAACCTGTACCAGTACCTGTCCGAGCTTGGCGCGGACGTGCGCGTGGAGCGCAACGACGAGACGACCATCGAGGACATCGACGCGATGGCCCCGGAGAAGATCGTCATATCGCCCGGCCCCTGCACGCCAGAGCAGGCGGGCATCTCGAACGACGTGGTGCGCCACTTCGGCCAGACCATTCCCACGCTCGGTGTGTGCCTTGGACACCAGTGCATCGGCTACTCCTTCGGCGGAACCGTCGGGTATGCCGGAGAGATCATGCACGGCAAGACGTCCATGATCCATCACACCGGCGAGGGGGTGTTCGCCGGGCTGCCAAACCCGTTCGAGGCGATCCGCTACCATTCGCTGGCAATCGACCCGGAAGACGTACCTCCCGACCTTAAAGTGACGGCGTGGACGGATAAGGGTGTTATCATGGGGGTACGACACACAACGCTGCCAATCGAGGGCATCCAGTTCCATCCGGAGTCGATCATGACGAAAGTTGGCAAGGACCTGCTTAAGAACTTCCTCGATCAGTGAGAGAGAAATGTCGATTACACCTGAGCAACTGAAGGAGCTGACCGACGAGCCTCTGCTGGCCGTCCTCGCGACGGTCAACCCTAGCGGCACGCCCCAGGCGACGCCCCTGTGGTACCACTACGACGGCGAGTGCTTCGTGACGACTTGCTTCTCCCACAGGGTCAAGGCGCGGAACGTCCGCCAAAACCCAAATGTTGTTCTGGTCGTGGTGGACAGCGTTAACAACGGAAAGGGACTGATCATTCGCGGCAAGGCGGAAATCGTAGAAGAAGGAGCAGAAGAGGCAACGGTCGTAAACGGCGTCAGGTATTTGGGTGAGGAGAAGGGCAGGAACGCCGCCGCAGGACTGAACGCCATGGGAAGCAGGGTAGCAATCCGAATCAGGCCCGATAGGATCATCTACGGCGACTGAAGAATGGAGGGGTAAGGCAGTGATTCAGGAAGCAATCGATAAACTGGTTTCGGGCTGCTCGCTGACGCAAGAGACGGCAGCGGATGCTATGAGACAGATTATGGCCGGTGAGGCCACAGAGGCCCAGATCGGCTCCCTCGTGACCGCCCTCCGAATGAAGGGTGAGACCCCCGAAGAGATCGCCGGCATGGCCCAGGTCATGCGAGAGTCGTCCCTGCATGTCGAAATTGATGGCCCGCTCGTGGACACTGCCGGTACCGGTGGAGACGCATCGAACACGTTCAACATCTCCACGACTGCCGCGTTCGTCATCGCGGGCGCGGGCGTGCGTGTGGCCAAGCACGGAAACCGCGCCATGTCCGGCTCCACCGGCAGCGCCGACGTTCTCGAAGCGCTTGGCGTCAAGATCGACCTCAGCCCCGATGGGGTCAGGACATGCCTGGAAACCGTCGGCATCGGCTTCATGTTCGCGCAGATATTCCATCCATCCATGAGGTTCGCCGCAGGGCCCCGCCGGGAAATCGGTATACGCACCGTCTTCAACGTGCTCGGCCCGCTCACGAACCCCGCCGGTGCGAACTCCCAGCTCATAGGCGTCGCCAACCCGGAGTTGGGCGAGAAGATGGCGCAGGTGCTGGGAATACTCGGCTCTGAACACTCGTTGGTCGTTCACGGCGCCGATGGACTTGACGAAATGACCCTCAGCGGCGAGAGCCAGGTCTGGGAGTTGAAGGACGGTAAAGTCGAGGCGTACACCGTCACCCCAACCGACTTGGGTTTCGACAAGGTGCATAGCGGCGAGTTGCGAGTGAGCAGCGCGGACGAGAGCGCCAAGGTGCTCCGAGACGTGCTCAACGGAGCGGCGGGTCCCACGCGAAACGTCGTCGTGGTGAACGCCGCCGCGGGACTGCTGGCCGTGGACCGCGTCAGGACGTTGAATCAAGGTGTCAAGGTCGCCTCGGAGTCTATCGACAGCGGCATGGCCCAGGCCAAGCTCGACGGCTTCATCAACCTGAGCCAGACACTCGAATAACCATGACCTCCAAGCTCGATGTCCCCAGCGTCCTGACCCGCATCGTCGACGTGAAGCGGCGTGAAGTCGAGCGACTGAAGGTCGAGGTGCCGCTCGCCAATCTGAAGAAGCGCATCGAAGCCCAGACTTCCCCCCTCGATGCAAGAGCCGCTCTGCGCGGAGAACGTGTGGCCATCATCGCCGAGATCAAGAAGGCCTCCCCGGCAAAGGGCCTTCTGATGCCGAACTTCGACCCCGCCGCACTTGCCGCAATGTACGTCGAGAACGGCGCGTCCGCCATATCGGTTCTCACGAACGTCGACCACTTCCAGGGGAGCATTGAGCATCTCGAGACCGCCCGAAGCATCGCCTACCCCGTCGGGGTACCCGTCCTTCGCAAGGAGTTCATCTTCGACCCCTACCAGGTCTATGAGGCCCGGGCCTACGGCGCAGACATTATCCTGCTTATCGTCGCCATGCTCGATGTCGCCGACCTCCGCAGCCTGCAGGCGCTCGCCCACGACCTGGGAATGCAGTGTCTCGTCGAGGTGCATGATGAGCGAGAGCTCGACACTGCTCTCGACATCGGCGCGACTATTGTGGGCATCAACAACCGCGACCTACGCACCTTCAAGACCGAGATAGAGACCACAGAGCGTCTCGCACCGACCATACCGTCCGGCAAAACTGTCGTAAGCGAGAGCGGGATCAACACCCCCGACCACATCCGCCGTGTCCGCGACGCGGGCGCTCACGCCGCACTCATCGGCGAGGCCCTGGTGACATCAAGCGACCCCGGCGCGAAGCTCCGAGAGCTGGCATGACGCGCTTCAAGATTTGCGGCCTGCGCGACGCCGACTCCGCCCTCGCAGCCGCACACGCCGGGGCGGCCTACCTTGGTTTGAATTTCGTTCCGCGTGTCCGACGGCGAATTACGCCGGATCAGGGGAAGGCAATCGTCTCCCGTGTGTCTGACAAGCTGGGTACTGATCGACCCGGTCTGGTGGGCCTGTTCGCGGACCAGCCCATCGACGAGGTGAACGGAATAATCGAGGCGTGTGGCTTGGAACATGCCCAACTCTGTGGCTCCGAAGAGCCGGACTACTGGGATCGAATCCGGGCGAACGTCATCAAGCAGGTCAAGGTGAGGCCTCTCGCTTCACAGCGGGAGACCGTGGACGCCACGCTAGCCCAAGTTAATGATGTCGTCTCACGCGGCAACATCGCCCTACTCGATTCCTACAAGAAGGGTGCGCTCGGAGGCACGGGGCACACTTTCGATTGGGACATCGCTTCCCGGGTAGCCCAAGAGTACGACGTTGTCCTGGCGGGAGGACTTTCTCCCGACAATGTGGTACGTGCAATTCAGCAGGTAGGCCCGTGGATGGTCGATGTCTCCTCCGGCGTCGAGACCGACGGCGTCAAGGACCACGCCAAGATCCGCGCCTTCGCCGAGGCCGTCAGGTTGGCCTCGGCGGAAGGCAGCTAGCCCTCCCTCGGTTTGAACAACGGCTGCCTCGCCGGTCTCTGTCTGTCCATGCGCGTCTTCGAGTCCTCCAACGGGATGCACACCCTCGCCCCGCCGCGCCTGTGCGACTCGATGAACCCGAAGATAAGCTCCGTGCTCGCGTAGGCTACCCGCACCCCGCCCCTCGTAGGCTCCCCCGTATCGAGCGAATGCACGATGTCCTCGATCAGCCTGAGCGTCGAGCTCCGCTGGGGAAAGTCCGGGAACGACCGGCGTAGAGTCAACGACCGGGCGTCATGTTCCGCCGGGTCCGCGATGCGGAAGTCCCACTCCCGTCCATCCCTCACCGCCCTCAACCTCCCGGCTGTGCCGACCGCCTCGAACTCACCGCTCTGACTGCTTAATAGGGCGTAGATCGTCACGCCGCTCACCAGCTTGACGATGCCCTCGCCCTTCGGGTCTTCCCTGAGAAAATCCCCCTCGAAGATGGAGTCGTCCTCTGCAAGATTGCCCTGCACCCAGCTAGCGGGAACATCGCCGCTCAGCCGCAGCGCGAGATCGAGCGAGTGGCTCGCTGCGTTGAAGAGATGTCCGTTGTTATACAGGATTATCGACTCTAGATCGCCGATACTCCCATCTTCGATGAGTGCCTTCATCGTGTCGTAGGCAGTCTCCCAGCGCCGGTTGGTTCCCAGATTGAACGCCACGCCGTTCTTCTCGACCGCCTCCACCATCGCTCTCGCGTCGCTCATTGACGCCGCCATGGCCTTTTCGGCGTAGACGGCCTTCGCCCCGTGCTCTGCCGCATAGATGACTATCTCCGCCCGCTGCTCCGGCTGCGTCGCCACGCTGACGATGTCCGGCTGCTCCCTGTCGATCATCTCCTGATAATCGGTGTAGAGATGCTCCGACGACACCCCGTACCGTTTGCCCGCCTGTTCCAGCACGTCGGGCCGAAGATCGGAGCAGGCAACGAGATCGGTCCTGTCGCACGCCTCGTACCCCGCCGCATGGGAGTAGGGCTGCCTGAACCTGGACGTACCTCGCTGCTCGTTGTCGATGAACGCCCCCATCCGACTGCACCCGACCAGCACCGCACGGTAGGTCTTCATAAACGTCTCTCCCTGCATGGAATGACGTACAAGCCTACAGTCCGCGAACCCCGACGTAAAGTGAGTTTGGCGGAAAGACAACTCGAGGAGGAACTGGCGCGACTTCCCGCCGAACAACCCTGGCGAGAACTAGGGTCGTACAATAGACGGGTATGTCGAATCCAATGGAAGCCTGTAGAGTCGGCGAGGAGTATTTCGCTTATGGTTTTGAATGATCCGAATGTGGTTTCTCAAGCCCCAACCCTATCTGCTCTGGTCGGCTGCGCCGCTGGTGATGAGGAAATGCTGTCCGGCCGCGCCCGTGGGACGATGCTGGGCTTGGCCGTGGGCAATCTTCTCGGGCTTCCGATGGAGGGATGGTCAAGCGACACGATCGAAGAACGCTATCTCGACGGAGTGGTCGATATCGACCCGCGTGAGGCGTACAGTCCGATGGACGACGATTTGGCGCAAGCGGTCCATCTAGGCGAGGCGCTGTTGGACGGTGGAGACTACGTCGACGAGTTCGCCGGACGGCTGGTCGTCTGGAGGCGTGAGAACGGACGCGGAATCGGGTTTACGACGGATCGTGTCATCAAGGAGTTGGAGGCTGGTCGCCGACCTCCGGAAGCTGCGCGTATCGTTTATTCCGAGAGTCCCATTGCCCCGAACGGTGGCGTGATGCGGTGTGCCCCGGTCGCGCTGGCGCGGTTTCGGAAGCCGGAACTACTGGTCAGTGACAGCGCCGCCACGTGTGTCGTGACCCATTACGCGGCTGCTGCCCAGTGGTCGTGCATCATCATCAATGTGGTGATTGCACTCTTGCTCAAAGGCGTCCGGCCCGATCTCACGGGACTTATGATTGCCGCGCGAGAGGACGGGTGTCCCGACTTTCTCGCAATAGCGAAGGACGATGGAATCCCCTCGGACGTGTTGGAGAGCATATCCGGTGGACAGCCTGTGGTCTGGGACTCATCGTGGCTGAGAGGTGAACAGAACCTGATAGGCCATACGCTGATTGCCTTGCAGGCAGGTCTGTGGGCCGCAGTGACGCCACTGGGGTTCGAGGCGGCACTAAGGGATGTCGTGGAGGCCGGGGGCGATACCGATACGAACGGTGCAGTCGTGGGAGCAGTTCTGGGCGCAAGGCACGGGGTGTCCAACATACCTGAACGCTGGTTGGATGCCGTTCCGCAGCGTGAACGAATCGTGGGACTGGCCGACGCCCTTGCGGTCTTGTCACGCTGATCGCTCGCGGGTCGTCGTCTCGTACGTGTGTGGAGTAAAATGGCCGCAGGAGGAAGGCACATGACCAGGCAATCGATTGTCGAACGACTGGGGAACGGGGAAATGCTCCTGATGGACGGCGGGACGGGCTCGGAGCTTCAGCGCCGAGGGGCAGACGTTCTCAAGGAAGCTGAGGACCGGCTGAAGGCATGGTCGGCCACGGCGAATATCGAGTATGCAGACGTTGTGCGGCAGGTGCATTCGGACTACCTGCGGGTCGGTGCCGACATCATCATCAGCAACAACTTCTGGACGACGCCCACGCGGCTAGAGAGGATTGGCGAGCGTGACAACTGGCGCAAGTATGCGACGGCGGCCATTCGCAACGCGGTGCAGGCCCGCGACGCCATGGATACCGGCGGTTACGTTGCCGGCGGCATCGCCGCGCCGAGCCTCCAGGGTGGTCTCCCTCCGATTCACAATCCGAAGTCAGACACGGAGCAACTGGGCGTTGAGACGTACCAAAAGGAATGGTCCGACCACGCCAAGCTCCTTGCCGACGAGGGGGCGGACGTTATTCTGCCTGAATACGTGGGCTTCATCGAGGACTGTGTGGTGGCCGTGGATGGGTGTGCGGAAGCCGGACTTCCGGTCATTCTGGGCGTTCGGCACATCATGGACGATGGCACGATGAACTACGGCGAGAATCTGGCCGATCTCGCGACCGCGCTCGAAGGCCACCCTGTCGATGCGGTGCTGATCATGTGCAGCAATCCGGAGAATATTTCCAAGGGACTGCCGATTCTTCGCGAGGCGTACGACGGACCGGTCGGCGCCTACCCGAACCTTGGATACAATCCGACGGGGCCCATCGCCAATATGCCGAATCTGACGAACCAGAAACCCAGCGCGGGTGAGGACATCATCCAGAATGCGGAATACTACCCCACTCGGATGGCGGAGTTTGCCTTGGAATGGAAGGACATGGGCGCGCAGATCATCGGTGGGTGCTGTGCTGCGGGACCGGAGCACATCCAGGCGATGCGGCCTGTGGTTAAGGGTGCGTAGAACGCAAAATGCAGGAAGTGCCGGCTCGACGTGGGTGTAGCTTTCGAGGGCCGGGTAATATTGACGCTTCCGCCTTGCATTGCTACCCTACATCGATACTTGTGCGTTGCAACCTAGTGAGGATATGGCAAAGCTTCTCGAAGTCAACAATCTAACAACTCACTTCTACACTGACAATGGAGTTGTCGAGGCGGTCGACGGTATTTCCTACTCGGTGGACGAGGGGGAGATCGTCGGCATCGTGGGTGAGAGCGGATGCGGCAAGAGCGTCAGCGCCCTTTCGATCATGGGACTCATTCCCGATCCTCCCGGCAAGATCGTCGCCGGAGAGGTCATATTTGACGGTCGGGACCTCCTGCAGCTCTCGTCGTCGCAGATGCGCAGGATTCGCGGCAACGACATCGGGATGGTGTTCCAGGAGCCGATGACCTCGCTGAATCCGGTACTGACCATCGGGAGGCAGTTGACGGAGACTCTCGAACTCCACCTGAACATGACTGCCAGCGCGGCGAGTGACCGCGCGGCTGAACTGCTGAGTCTTGTTGGCATCCCGGACGCCGAGAGAAGACTCAAGGACTACCCCCACCAGATGAGCGGGGGAATGCGCCAGCGCGTGATGATCGCAATGGCTGTCAGCTGTAATCCGAAACTCATCATCGCGGACGAGCCCACGACCGCGCTGGACATGACGATCCAGGCGCAGATTCTCGAACTGATGCAGGGCCTGTCGACCGAGTTGGGCACGGCGATGATTCTCATCACCCACAACCTGGGCGTCGTAGCCCGCTATGCCAAGCGCGTGATCGTTATGTACGCGGGCTCCATCATCGAAGAGGGCACCGCCCGCCAGATATACTACGATCCGCGTCACCCATATACCCTGGGTCTCCTGCGCTCCGTCCCGCGACTGGACGAAGAGGAAGGTGTCAAGCTGGAGCCCATCGAAGGCCTCCCGCCCAACCTGATCGGTCTCGGCGACAGTTGCAACTTCGCGCCGAGGTGCCGGTATGCGGTCGATCAGTGTCTCACTGAGACACCCGTGCTCGAAGCGGTGAGAGAAGCAACCCCGCCGCACCATGCGGCGTGCTGGCGATCCGAGGACCTTCCGAACCTGGTCGGCTCGCCCGTGGCGGCAGGAGGATAGTAGTGACCGAGTCAAACGGAACAGGGTGGCCTCTGATCGAGGTCAGGGACGTCAGGATGTACTTCCCCGTAACCTCGGGGATCGTATTCCAGCGGAAGGTCGCAGAGGTCAAGGCCGTCGACGATGTCTCGATAACCATCAACAAGGGTGAAGTGCTCGGTCTGGTTGGGGAGAGCGGAAGCGGCAAGACGACGCTCGGCAGGGTGATCCTCCAATTGCAGCGCCAGACTTCCGGCGACGTGTTCTACGACGGTGAGCGGCTGAACAGCATGAGCCACAAGGAGCTCAGGCCGATCCGCCGCAAGATGCAGGTGATATTCCAGGACCCCTATGGTTCGCTCAATCCCCGCATGACATGCGGCGACATCGTGGGCGAGCCCCTCTCGGTCCACAAGTTGACCAGCAGTAAGGGCGAATACCAGGACCGCGTCGCGGAGTTGCTGCAGACGGTCGGTCTCAACCCCTTCATGGCCGATAGGTACCCGCACGAGTTCTCCGGTGGTCAGAGGCAGCGCATCGGCATAGCGAGGGCGCTGGCCGTGAACCCCGATTTCATCGTTTGCGACGAGCCTGTCTCGGCTCTCGACGTGTCGATCCAGGCGCAAATCATCAACCTTCTCGAAGAACTCAAGGAAAAGCTCCAGCTAACGTACCTCTTCATCGCTCACGACCTGTCGGTCGTGCGGCACATCAGCGACCGCGTGGCGGTCATGTACCTTGGCCACATCGTGGAGGTCGCGAGCCGCCAGGAGTTGTACGAGAACCCGCTGCATCCCTACACGAGGGCGCTGCTGTCGGCCATCCCCATTCCCGACCCGGACATGGAGGATGAGCGCGAGCGCATCATCCTGCGCGGCGAGTTGCCGAGTCCGATGTCGCCTCCGGAGGGATGCGTCTTCCACACTCGTTGCCCGGTTATGGTCGAGGAGTGCAAGGACGAGATGCCTGGACTCCGCGAGGTCAGCCCGAACCACTGGGTGGCCTGCATCCGCGCCGCGGGCTACGAGAGCGCAGCCCCGGCATAGGCGTCGAGAAAACCCGTTGCCGGTCAACGCTCACTGTACGTCAGGCGGGATGGCTTATAGGCTGTTTCTAAAGGTGCTGTCGCGAATATCATTCTGTTCGCCCTGAGCCTGTCGAAGGGCGGTTCATGGTTCGACAAGCTCACCACGAACGGTTTTCACGGACCTTGCAAACACCCTCTTAAGTTGTGTTGACATTCTCGATATTCTCTTCGTTACCCAAACTCAAATCGTCACTCCCGCGAAAGCGGAAATCCATTGAGACTGGCAAGCGAGACTACGACGCAGTCATCAGAAATTGACATTACATAAGAGCCTGTCATTCCGACCATGCACCTGTCATTCCGACCGTACACCCGTCATTCCGAGCACCCCTCTGTCATTTGTATGATGTATAAATGACTCACAGATCGGCCGATCTGTGAGTCAAACGTGGGGGGCGCGTCGTCTGTCATTGGGTGAGCACCGGTGAAGACGGATGCTGCACCGACTCGGAGTAAGACACCCCCCGCGCGAACTCGTCGCTCCGAACAGATACATGGGCTCTGGGCCCGCATTGCAAGTGCGGAGGGCGACAACATTATGGCATGGAGGCCGAAGGGATGAAAGTAGTTGTCGGAATAGACGTGGGCAAGCGGGGACTCGACGTGTCGGTCTCGCAGGGTCCGGTGCGTAGCTTCGCCAACACCGCCGAGGGCATCGCGGCGCTGCTGGACTGGATAGCGAGCCAAGACGCGAGTGAGGCGGTCTGTGAGCCGACCGGCGGGTATGAGCGGGAGGTGGTGCGCCACTTGGAGGAGAGCGGGCTGCCGGTGCACGTCGCACACCCGAACAAGGTGCGCAACTTCGCGCGCGCTGCGGGCCACGAGGCGAAGACCGACGTGCTGGACGCACGTGTGCTCTCCCACTACGGGGAGGTGTTCAACCTGGCACGCAGGCAGTCCGATGACGGAGCCGGCCAGGAGTTGAAGGACCTCCTCAAGAGGCGCAAGGACTTGGTGGACCAGCGGGTGCAGGAGCGCAATCGCTTGGAGAAGGGCCTCAGTAGCGGCGCACGCAGGTCGACCGAGCGACATGTCGCGTGGCTGGACGAAGAGATAGGCCGGATGGATGAAGAGTACCGCGAGGCGTTGAACCGGAACACCCAACTGTCGGAGACGGCAGCGCTCTACCGGAGCGTTCCGGGAGTGGGGGAGTTGACGGCAGCCTCTCTGGTGGCCTATCTGCCGGAGTTGGGCAAGTGCGATGCAAAGGCATTGACTGCCCTGGTGGGCCTGGCGCCTTGGTCTAGGGACAGCGGCGCACAGCGTGGGTATCGCTCGATCAGGGGAGGCCGGGGGGCAGTGCGACGCGTGTTGTACCTCGCGGCCTTGTCGGCGGTACGCCACAACGAAGAGTTGGGACAGTTCTACCGTGGTCTGCGGAAGCGGGGGAAGACTGGGAAGGTGGCACTGGTAGCGGTGATGCGCAAGTTGCTGCTGGTGCTCAACGCAGTCGCACATCGAGGGACACCCTGGGTGCGGCTGCCCACCACTGCAATAAAGGCTTGACTGAGAACACAGATACTCCGAGCGAAGCGAGGAATCTAAAGTCCATCACCGCAAGACCGGACAGCCAGCGCCGCGCTTCTATCGTGACCAAGAGCGAAAACGGCGTAAGAACGCTCTATTTGCTCAATCAACTTGAATATAGCAAACCGGACAGATGCCGCTTTACCCCCTCTCCCGTCGCGGGAGAGAGCCAGCCCCGTACTCGGTACGGGACTGGGGTGAGGGTGAATGCCTACCCCCATCGGCCCGCCGCGGGCGAGAGCTACAGAGAGGGGTGCATTCCCAATCCTCACGACCTTCTCCTTACCCTCCCTTCCATTTGAATCACAAGAACCGTTGTCCTACACTACTCATATCGGAACAACGCCGCACGCGCCGAGCGCTCGGCACGCAAAGCGCCATGAGACACTTTGAGAAGAAAGAGGGCAGTTTTTTAAGGAGCGAAAAATATGTCTCAAACCGCCTCATCCGGCGAACATGCGCGAGTTCCGTCCCATGCCCACCAAGCCCGAAGCCATGAGACACTTTGAGAACGGCGACAAAAGGGCGGATCGGCAGGCGTCTCAAACCGTCTCATTTTCTCAAACCGTCTCACGAGCCCGCGTTCTGCCAAACGCACGGCCCCGAAACGACATGGTCGTCGCGCCGAGCGGGAATGCGTCGGCTTGCCGGCGGATCCGGGAAAGGATCTGGCCAGGTAATAGTTTGACGACCCGGCCCATTAGTCATATCATTAGCTAAGCTGACCGTAAAGGAGCGGGCTATGGTAACGGTGAACGTCCACGAAGCGAAGACCCACCTGTCGCGTCTGCTGGCGCAGGTCGAGGCGGGAGAAGAGGTCATCATCGCCCGAAACGGCAAGCCCGTCGCACAGCTCGTGCGCTGCAAGAAGCGCGGTAAGCGAAAGCCGGGTTCCATGGAGGGACTGTTTACGGTGCCCGACAGCTTCTTTGAACCACTGTCCGAGGAGGAGTTGGCCGCTTGGGAGGGGGACGCATAGCGGATGCGGCTTCTCCTGGATACCCATGCGTTTCTGTGGTGGGTCATCAATGACGATCGGTTATCGCAGACTGCTGGGCAAGCAATAGCGGACGACGACAACGACGTGCTGATAAGCGCGGCCGCCGCTTGGGAGATCGCGATCAAGCACCGGAAAGGCAGACTGCCGGAAGCGGATCCCCTGGTCCGCGACATGACCGGCGCCATAGCTGGCCAGGACTTCGAGGAGTTGGCCGTCACCGTGGACGACGCCACGCGCGCCGGAGCGCTTCCCGGTCCGCTCCGCGACCCCTTCGACCGAATGCTCATAGCGCAGGCTTTGTCGCGCGACCTCGTTCTCATCTCGAACGAGTCCCTCTTCGACCGGTACGGCGTCCGCCGCTTGTGGTGACAACCGGCCACCCTCACCTCTTCGGCAAACTCAGGGCCGCCCTACCCCAACTCCCCGATCCGAAGAATACGCGCAAGCGAAAGCCGCCGGATGAGCAAGATCAGCGCAAGCGTGATGACCGCGAAGACCACGAGCATGACCGCGTAGGTGACGAACAGGGCCGTCCAGTCGATGACCATGACGAATGGCGGCACGACTCTTCCGCCGAAGTCGTCGTGGCTTAGGAAGGGCATGATGGTCGCGCCGAGGCGGCTGCCCATCCACGTGCCAAGGGCGAGTCCTACGGCAATGATCACGGTCTGCTCAAGCCACATGAGCATCATCAACTGACCCCCCGACAGGCCGCTCGTGCGCATGAGGGCGAACTGCACCTGCCTGCTTCGGAAGGAAGAGTAGGCGTGTACGAGGAATCCGAGACAGCTCAGGAGAAGGACGGCTGAGAAGGCGATGAATAGGAGCGCGCGCCATCCGGCGTCCACGAGAGGATCGACGGAGGCGTCCTTGGCGCGGAACCGCTCCTCGCGGTCGAGGACGGTGACTGAGCCGAAGCCCTCGATGGCCTCGATGTCTTCCAGCAGTCGCTCACGCTCATCGCCGGTCGTGGAGGACGATATCCACAGCTCCTCGGGAAGGAAGGGCTGATCTGAGACGCCGCTTGAAGCGAATGCGTTGAGAGCCGAGATGTCGGCGATGAGGTAGGGCTTGAGGTCGGTCGTGACGGTAGGGAACAGTTCAATGGCGCCGACGACCGACACGGGTATCCTCGCGCGGTCGATGGATACCTCGAATTCGTCACCTACACCGTGGTTTTCCCGGGTCAGGAAAGCCTCGCTGGCCAGCACCTTGATGGGAGGAGGCTCGTCGCCGACGAATATTCCTCGCGGCGTGAGCGGTTCACCCTTCGCCCAGGTGAACACCGCCGCCCCGGATATGTCGTCGAAGACCTCCGCCGAGGGTTTCAACTCGTCGCTGATGGAGTTCTCGGTGGTCTTCAGGAGCGACCATGCGTCGATGGTGTCGAACCCGTCAAGCAGAATTTGCCGCCCGTCTCGCGTTGTGGCGTGGACATCATCGAAGAGGACGGTGCCGGGCTTGAGTCCGATGTTGAGATTGGACTGCTCGACATAGAGGGCCTCCAGCTTTATGGGACCATTTGCGAGGAACTCCTCGCGCTCCTCCACGGCAAGCGGGACATCGAGACTGAGCCAGTCGCTCGAAGTCACGAAGCCCAGGCGGTAGTCCGCCCGCTGATCGATGCCGTTCGTCAGTCGGGCGACCACGTGGAGGGTCGGACGCATCCTGTCGGACTTGATCCTTGCGCCGATGGACGCGGCGTCGGGAGGAAGTTCGATGCCCCCACCCGTGACTGCGGATTCGTCGGGTCGTATTCGCCCGAGAAGTTCCTCGATAGGCTCGTCGGAGAAGTCGCTTCGGAACCACGCCACGTTGTCGAAGTTGGCGCTGTTCAGGGCAAAAAGCTCGAAGGAGCCGCCCTGCTGTCGAGTCAGGTCCCGTCCGGCGTGCCGGAGGACCGAACTGGCTGCGTCGACGCCTGGAATCTCCTCATAGGCAGTTTCCTCAGTGAAGCGACCTCTCGTTGTGACGGCGATGTCATCGGACGTCGACGTTCTCTTGACGCCCACGATACGCACGTCGCTGCCGGAGATATGCAGAATGCGCTCCTCGAAGCTGCGATGAAGGGTCGTGCCGAAGCTCGACGCGAAAATGCCCAGTCCGGCGGTGAGGATGAGCAGGAGGGAGAGACGCGAGTAGTGCGTCGGCTGTCGGGACATTTGCCATACGGTCATGGCGGCGGCGACAGGCAGGACCTTGGCGAAGAGCTTGCTGATAATGTTCATCGCCAGCGGGAACAGCCTGAGCAGTACCATGGCCGACGCGACCAGCACGAGTCCCGGCACGGCGAGCAGAAGCTCATCTGCCACCGCCGCCCCGAACACGTCGCGGGCGACGACCGATCCCTGCTCGGTGAGCTGCCTGAAGAGGAAGATCGCGATGAGAAGCAGGAGGACGTCCAGGTAGTACCGCTGGAATACGGGTAGGGCGGCCGGTCGGGACGACTGCTGCCTCTGCTGGGTTATGCCGAACCGCGATGCCTGTATCGCGGGCAGCAGGAGTGCTGCGAATCCCAGCACACCGCCAAGCGCGCTGAGTGCGTATGCCGAAGGCGATATTTCTACCGAGAGCAGGCCTCCGCCCGTCAGGCCGAAAAAGGCGGGAGTGAGTCCCAGCAGGCTGATGGTCACCGCCGCGATGATGGGAGCGACGACTGCCGCAACGATGGCGATGGTCGCCCCCTCCAGGATGAACACAGTGAGGATCTGCGAGGTGTCAGAGCCGCGGCTGCGGAACTGTGCGACCTCCGAACGCTGGTTTTCCACGAGAAGCGAAGACATGGTCGCGACGTAGTAGAGGATGACGAATGCGATGAGGATGAGGACGATGAACATCGGCAGCCTGGTGAAGAACAGGCGCTGGTCGTACTCGATCAGCGCGTCGTCGAGACTCGTCGTCTGAGAGACGGTCTGCAGGTTGGCGACCGCCCTGTTTGACATGACGCGCAGGTTGGCGACGGTTAACTGGGCATTGTCGGCATTGACCAGGCTGGGATCGGTCTTGAGGTACCAGTAGTAGCCGACGGACATTCCGCCGATGGATACGCCAAGTGACTCGAGGAACGCTTGCCTCGATATGAAGAAGGGCATGAGGCGCAGGTCCGTCGTCAGAGTTTTGGTCTGCAGCCCTTCCTCGACAAAGTGGACGAGTTCGCTGTCGTTGGCCTGCTGAAGATCGAACGCGCCGCTGATGGTGACATTGACGTAGGGAATATCGGAATTGATGGACGGGACGGCCGCGAAGCGGTCTCCGACCCTAGCGCCAAGTGCCTCCATGGCGTCGAGAGGAACGAGAGCTTGAAGCTCCAGGGGTTGGCCCGGCCCTACGGGTGGCGACAGGCTGGGACTCGCGCCCTGTACAAGTGGGACTCGCTCTTCGAGGTCGTCAATGAATGCGAAGAAGGTGCGGTCCTTGCCGAGCGTGGCTTCATCCTCGGCGCCGGGACGCCCCAGGTAGAAGGTGGGTGTGCGGCCCGCGTGGACGGTGTCATGGGCCATCCAAGAGACGTGTCGGGCCACCAGCGGCTCGATGACAGTGCTGACCTTTCCGTATTCCTCGTTGTTGGTGGGGCCTCTGCTGGCGCGGACGGTTATGTTGAGCTGCTCCGTCGTGCGTCGTTCGAGGGAGTTCTTGAGGGCAAGCTCTCGGAGCGCCTCGAAGTAGATGACGGTGCCGGATAGGATGGAAGACGCAAGCACGACGCCGATGACGACGTAGGAGAGCAGTCGCCAGTGCGCCAGCGCCCGCTTGACGACGAGCTGCCACGTCGCGATGACCCCGTAGGTTATCGCGTTCAGCCTCTCGTTTATCTTCTGCTTGTTCATGGGGCGGTTGGATTATAGCAGTCCACTTTGTTGCGGCCGGACGGCGTAGATGTGGCCGTCGGTCGATCCTGCATATACGATTCCGTTTCCCAACGCGGGCGACGACGAGACGCTGCCGTCGGTCTTGTATTGCCAGAGCAGGTCTCCGCTTGCAGTGGACGCGGCATAGACATGGCCGTCGAACGAACCGAAGTAGACAGCGCCGTTGACGACACGCGGCGATGACTCGACCTTGTCGTCGGTGGCGATGCGCCGGCGGGGGACGCCGTGCGCTGCATCGAGAGCGTACAGGCGCCCATCCCTTGATCCGACGTAGACGGTCCCCTCATCAATTGCGGGAGAGGAGACGACCCAGTCCCCTGTGCGATAGCGCCATCGCTCCCGCCCGGTTTCAGCGTCCACCGCGTACACGTGGTCGTCCCACGAACCGAAGTAGACAACACCGTTCGCAATGCAGGGGGAAGAGAACACGACGCCGTCGGACTTGAATCGCCAGTTCACTATACCCGTTGAGACGTCCATGGCGTACAAGTGTCCGTCGTTGGAGCCGATGTAGACGGTGCCTTCCACAACCCTTGGGGACGACATGATCCAGTCCTCGGTTGGAGTCCGCCAAACGATATCGCCGGTGCTGGCGTCCAGGGCGTAGAGGTGTCGATCCGTCGATCCCACGTACAGGATGCCGTCGGCCAATGCAGGGGAGGAGAAGACGCCTTCGCCCAACCTGCTGCGCCACCGGACTTCACCTGATGAAGCGGAGAGTGCATAGACATGGCCGTCCCAGCAGCCGACATAGAGAGATCCGTCAACCACGCGAGGGGATGAATAGACCTTGTCGCCCGCATCGAACGACCAGCGCAGCTCACCTGTCTCGGCGTCGAGCGCGAGTACGCTGCCGTCCTCCGAGCCCACGAAGACCTGACCATCGGCTAGAGCGGGACTGGAGGAAACTACGTCGCCCGTCTTGTAACTCCAGACGAGTTCCGTCTCTTGCATTCTCTGCCTTGCTTTCCGGTCTATCACCATTTGTGAGTCCTGTGAAGGAGGGCCGTTGAGGGTTCTCCGTATCTTGTGAGTATGGGCACTGTTTGCTTCATTCTCCAAAGCGGGATATGGCCCGGAGGTCCAGCTGGCCCACGCCTCTGTTGAGGAGGACCAGAGCGCCGATGAACAGGAGTCCCAGCGCGACGTAGGTCGCGCCCATGATCGGCCAGTCAGTCGTGAGGATGAATGGCGGAGTAACGGGCAGCCCGGTCTCCGTGATGGCAAGCGGGGCCACGGTCAATCGGCTCATCTGGAATCCCGCCCACGTTCCAAGTCCGATGCCGATGGCGGCGATGGCCAGATGCTCGAAGACGAGGAGCCTCAGCAACTGCCCTCTCGTGAGTCCGAGAGTTCGCAGGGAGCCGATCTCGCCCGCGCTCAACTTGGCGAAGAGCAGGAGATACGTGATATAGCCGACGGCGGCGGCGAATACCGCTATGGTGGGCGAGAGGATTGTCATGGGCTTCCATCCTGCTGCCACGAATGGATTCAATTGGAGGCTTTCGAGCCTTCCCTGTCCGTCGCGGACGGAACCGCCCTGGGGGCCGAGAATCTCGACCATAGCTTCGCCGACTCGTTCGTGCGAGCCCGGCTTGAGGTCGTAGTAGAGGTCCAGGGCTCGTATCCGGTGGTGATTGAGGAGGACGTTAGAGCGCTCAACCAGGCTGTTCAGGTCCGCGAGGATGAGTCCCCCTTGTCTTGGATCATGCGTCGGGAAGAAATCAACGACCTCGATGACTCTCATGCGCAGCCACCGGATGCCCACCTGGGAGATGAAGGTGCTGCCGACCTGTCTGTCGGCGCGAACGAGCGATGAGTCTATGACGACTGGGAGCGGGCCCGGTGATTCCGTCGGATAGAAGCCTCGTAGGCCCTCGGTGGTCTGCCCGCTGAAGGTGTAGGCGATGGCCTTCGATCCGCTCCTCACTTCGGCCGTGGTGGATTCAACGATCTCGGTCGAAGCCGCGGACGTGAGGATCGCCTCCCACTTGAGGTCGTCGCTCTCGAAGTCGTCGAGTACCACCTCCCGGTTATCGAAACCCACCGTGGCGATGATGTCGTCGATATAGAGCGTGCCCGGAGTAACCGGAGCGCTGGTCAGTCCCGCCTCCGGTGCGCCTCCCGGCTCGAACATGTGGACCGAAACGAGCGAGAAAGGAGGTTTGATGTGGTCGGGGACGTTTCCGATCAAGAACTGCCAGTCATCGGTTCGCAGCGTATTCAGGATGATGGTCTGCAGTTCCCCTCTTTCATTTTCGACCTGGACATACAGGTCGAGGCCCGGAATGAAGGGGTCTGGCTTCACCCACATGCCGATGCCGTTCGTTTCGGCAGGGAGCGGTATTCTGGCGGTGGGTTCATTTGGATTCAGCCGGTCCATGAGTTCAGGCAAGGTGCTATCGGAGAAGTCGTCGCGGAACCAGGCGACGTTGGCGAACCCCGATGTGTCAACGGCAAGGACTTCGGAGGCTGAGCCGGCCGCCTGACCTCCCTCTCTGAGACCCAGCACCACGTGTTCGACGTCTTCGAGTTCCCGGGACTTGCTCAGCACCTCGTTTATTCCTCCCTTTGCCAGAAGGGACGCGGTAACCCGCAAGTCTGCTCCCTCCTCGAAGAGGACTCGCTCGATCTGGCTGCGCTCAAGGGTCCCGCCGACGGTGGTCGCAAGGATGCCGAGGCCCGTTGCCAGTACGAGCAGGAGGATGAGCCACGTGTACTGGAGGGGGTTTCGCGACATGTGCAGCAGTCCAATCTCCAACCAGACTGGTGTGACACGGCTGAGTCCGAAGAAGACCATGAACAGCAGTTGAGCGGGCACGACGGCCACAAGTCCCCAAGTCGGGATCATCGTCAGGAGGTCGTCGGAGACGGGAGGGCGCAGCGCCAGGAACCCCGCGACGAGCACGGCCTGAATGACTAGGCCGATATAGCGATGTCTCCGGTCGCGCCGCCGGCGTTTCGTGAGCCAATACGCGAGCAGTAAGGCGACGGCTGTGATACCGGGCAGGAGCCAGACGGTTGTCTCGCTTTCACGTTCGCGCCAGTACACCCCAACGACCGTCGCGATCACCGACGCCCACACCAGCAGATCGACGATGCGGTCGGATTCGCCGCTGATGTAACGAACGATCATGGGGAAGAACCGCATGAACACGAGCGTCACGACGATCAGGAAGAGGACGGGAGCAACGAGGAGCACCTCGTTCACCTCCGTTTCCTCGAAGAAGCCGCTGTACACGAACTGTCCGCGCTTCTGGAGTTCCCAGTAGATGAGGCCGCCGAATATGAGTAGCCCGATGTCAAGGTTGTATCGCTGGAGGAAGGGGAGTCCGAGAGGGCGAGAAATCTGAAGACGGCGAAGGAGCACGCCGCCCTGGGCGCTGAGCACGTTGGGCACGACGAATATCGCAAGGCAGAGCAGGCCGACGCCTAGGGAGATGATGAAGGGTGTCGCAGCGAGCCGAATCGGCATGAGGTTGCCGCTGTTCATCTCCTCGAAGAATGGGAGCACACCGGAAACGGCGACCATGCCGTAGGCGAGAAACGGGGTGACTACCACAGCGATCGCTACCATCACCAGCCCCTCGCTCGTATAGATGCGGGTGAGTTGCGGCAGGGTCGCGCCGAGGGTCTTCAGGAGCGACGAGTCGTTCTGCCGGCTCTGCGTAAGATAGGAAACGAGGATGCCGAGGAAGAACAGCACGGTAAGCAAGATCACCGTCAGCAGGAGCAGCATCGGTATCTTGGCGTAGAAGTTCCGCAGCTGACCTGCCTCGGTGAGGTTCTCGACGAACTCGGTGGTAGCCTGGGTATCGGGAAGCTCAGCGGTCACGGCATCCGAAAATGCCCTGAACCGTTCACGCGCTTCGGCCGCCGACCAGTCCTTCAGCTTCTCAGGGTCGATCTTGATCGCCCACTGCGGGTTGACTACGGCCCCGGGGTAGGTCTCCGAGAGTACCTGGGTAAGGACTTCAGGCGGCACGATCATGGGAATCGAGGAGAGCGAGTTGTCCGCTACAAGGAGGAATGGAGTGTCACGACGCTGAGGGTCGAGACTCAACAGTGCGCCCGTGGAACGCCAATACGGCGAGTCCTTGTCATCTTCTTCGTAGAAGCCCACGAATCGAGCCGTGATGATCTCACGCTGCCCCAATTCCGGGGTGAATTGGAACTCGTCCCCAATCTGGGCCTGTGTACGGGACGATACGCCCTTGTGGGCTATCACGTTGATTATTGGCCCGCGAGGGCCTTGGGAGATCGTGGTCCCGGCCATTCCCCCTTGATCGAAAACGATATTGTCCTCGACGTCCGAGAGTGAGACGAAGAAGCCCAGCCTGGAGACGATGCCCTGTCCGGTGCTGAGTGGGAGCGGATCAAGGGGAGTATCTACCAACATCGGCGCGCCCCTAACATAGGTCTCCTGGCCAACGAATGTGGTCTCCTCGATCAGGTTCTGGAGGGAGAAACGCATAGCGGTCTCGTCCGCGAACAGGACCAAGGGAGCCTCTCCCGGCTCCTGAATCGTCAGGAATGGCGCGGGGCTTTCGATTACACCGGGGCTGAGCGCATGGCCATCGGCGCCCCAAACCCGGTCTTCTGGATTCAGAGGGTCGAAGATGCCCACAATCTGCGCCGTTATGCCGGGAAGCCCCGTGGGCAGCGGGGCGGGAGTCGAGTCGAGCAACTCGCTGAGCTCGTCTCCAAGCGCCTCTTCGGCGGAGGTCGATGTGGCTCGCTGGCTGATGAGTTCGGACGAGAGAATGACGCCGTGGTCAATTTCGAGCTGGAAGCGTTCCGCCGTTTCCGCTGATACGACGGCTTCGATCAGCGGTCCGAACTGGGTGCTGTCGATGGTGCCGGACGGCATCCGGCCCTGGGTGAAATTGACGTACTCGGATAGGTTGGAAATGTGCTGCAGGTATCCCCGTGAAACGTAGATACCCTCGCCCGTGCCCTCTGCCAGGGGACGCTCCGGCGTTCCGACGATGCCGATCCTGCTCTTTATGAACCGCTGATGGCCGTCGTACACCTCCGCGATGTGCTCTTGCACGGCGTCGGTGATGACCTTTTCGGCGGCATTGATCGATCTCTCTGTGGCCACGATCTCGGTGCCAAAAATGTCGATCTTTGGCTCGTCGATGCGGTCGAGAGCAGCGTTAAACGAAAGCTGGTCGAGGGACTCGAGGTAGATGGGCGTGCCCGCGCCAATCGTCGTGGCAATGACAATGCCGATGAACACCGTCAGCAGGAGCTTCCAGTCGTCGGCGATGCGCCGGACGATAACCCTTGTTAGTGAGAGTCTATTCATGTCGCGAGAACATGGAGGAGATCGTCGGGTGCTTGGCGAGACCCTTTTTCGATTGCATAGGACCGTGATGCTGGACTTAGTCCCCAGTTGTTCTAACGTCTTTCGCGCCGAGGTGTTAGCCGTCTTTCGCGAAGACGCGGAATCGAACCAAGTGGGAAATCTAATGATAGTACCGTCACGTTAGTCTATCAACCTATCAGGCGCGAGCAAGGAACCTTGTATCTGTTCAGACTTCGTGAGAGTGCTCAACGCACGCACAGCCACCGTCATTCCGGCGAAGGAACGTCACCCCGTACCACGATACGGGGCCGGAATCCAGAGGAGCGGGGAGGTTCACCTCACCAACTCTGAACACTTCCGGAACCTTCGCTTCTGTTGACGCGTCGACTGCTTCGGACTATGCTCGGTACATGGGACCTCTAGCGCAGAGCAATATCGACCTTGTCGAAAACGCCTCCTCGACACCCGCAGAAGAATACCGAGCCCTGAGTTCCGGCGCGGGGCTGATAGACCGTTCCGACGTTGGCCGGTTGATAATCAAGGGCGAAGACGCGCTCGACCTGTTGGACCGGCTCTCGACGAACGAGCTTGCAACGCTCGAGGTAGGGTCGGGCGCGGCCACCGTCCTGACGACGAACAAGGGGCGCATCGTCGATCTGCTGCTTGTGCACCGAGGGGAAGACGGCCTCACCGTGTTCACCTCGCCGGGGAATCAGACACGGATAGCCGAGTGGATCGACTTCTACACGTTCGTGGAGGACGTTGAGGTAGAGGACAGAACGATTGAGACGGCAATGTTGTCACTCAGCGGTCCGGGGTCTGCGTTGCTCCTGGACGAGTTGACGGAAGGCCAAGTCTCGATGTTGGCGGTCCTGGAGCGGTTGAGCACGGATATCGCCGGAGTGAAGTCTGAGGTGTACCGGAACGACTTTCTTGGATTGACTTCTTACGACATCGTCGTTGAGGCCGGGGACAAGGATAAGCTCTCCGCCCTGCTCATCGAAAAGGGAGCGGTGGCCGTGGGAGCGAACTCGGTCGAGGCCGTTCGCGTGGAACGTGGGATCCCGGCGTTCGGAAGCGAGTTAACGGAGGACTACAATCCGCATGAGGCCAATCTCGTTCACCACGTGAGCTTCTCCAAGGGGTGCTACATCGGGCAGGAGGTCATCACGCGCCTTCAGACCTACAAGAAGGTGAGCAAGTTCCTCGTGGGCCTGCGATGGGAGGGAGAAGGACCCGCCGAGGGTGCCTTCCTGACGCACGATGGCAAGCGGATGGGCGTCGTAACGTCAGTGGCGCGTTTGCCCCTCGCCGGGAATATGGCAGGTCTCGGCTACGTGCGGAAAGATTTCGTCGACGAAGGGATGATCGTCGCCGGCGAGTCCGGCAACGAGGTGCGGATAAAGGTGCTCGTCTAGCCCTCCATCTCGTCGTAGATGAGGCGAGATATCCTGGCGAGCTTGGGGTCTAGGTCCGTGCCGTCTGTTATCCGCTTGGCCATAATCGCGACGGCGTATGGCCCGCTCTCGCCCCACACGATTCCCACGTCGCATCGGACGCTGTACACGCCTCCCGTCTTGTGGGCCGAGATGGCGTCCGGCGGAAGGTAGTAGGGGATGATGCTCCTGAGCTTCTGTCGCTTGAGGATGTGGAGCATCCCATCGCGGGACTCGCTGGACAGGAATTCGCCGTTGTGGACGACTTCCAGCAGCCTCACCATGTCGGCCGGTGAGGAGACATCGGACTTTTCCTCGTTCAGCGCGTCGCAATCGGGTGGCAGTCCTCGGTAGCCCTGCTCGACTCGATCGGAGACCTCCCAGAAGTCGTCGAGCGACTCGCTGACGGCGAGGCCGGCGAGACTGAAGAGGAGATCGCGACAGGACATCGGGAGCTTCGTCCGTGTGAGGCCGAGGTCGGCCATCGTGCGATTGATGTTGTCCTTGCCGGCGGTGTGGTACAGGATGTCGGTTGCTAGATTGTCACTGACGATGATCATCAGCATGGCGAGATCGTGGAGCGTCGGAGCGACGCCGTTGTCGAGTTCTCTGAGGACCCCTGACCCGGGAACGCGGAGGGCGTCGGTGAGCTCTACGCGCTGGGAGAGGTCGAGTGTTCCCGCGTCGACCTGGCGGTAGACCTCCGCGAGGATTGGTACCTTGAACGTGCTGGCGGTGAAGAACGTCTCGTCGGCGTTGCACTCGACGCTCTGCCCGGTTTCCAGGTGACGCGCGGCGACGCCGACCACTCCCGGGACTTGTGTGACGGCCTCTTGCAATGTTGTCATGATGTGTACCCTGTTCTTGGCTGCGCCCGATTATACGGGTGTCCGTCGGAGCAAACCAGTGCGGCGGAAGGTAGCCGAATTGCGCGGGAGGCAGTTGTCAATCTATAATCTTGCGACTTGCATCTGGCAGGTGGGCTAACTTTGCCTCATGACTACGCGGGACTTTCCGTAGGCGACACCATATCCGACCGGATCTTCCCGGTGGGAATTGACGGCGTGGAGAAGTACGCTGCCGCGGTTCGGGACGAGTCGGGCATTTTCGATCCTTCGGATGCTCGGCCTACCGTTCCTCCCATGGCCGTGGCGACCTTCGCGCTGCGTGGTGTCTTGGACGATCTTGGCATACCTGAGGGCACGCTGCACGTGGGGCAGGAGATGTCTTTTCTCGGGGCGGTGTCGGTGGGCGACGAGCTGCATTGCAGGGCGGTGATATCTCAGAACGCGGTGAAGACGGGTTTTCGGCTGTTGGCGGTCGGCATGGATGTTCGTGACGGCGATGACAGGCAGGTAATGACCGCGAAGAGCACGATACTGGTGCCAGCATGATGAACGTGGGCATGGAACTGCGGTCGATAACCCGCCTCGTCGAGCAGGACGACATTTCCGCCTATGCGGACGCGTCGGGGGACTTCAACCCGATTCATCTCGATGTGGAGTTTGCGAAGACGACGCGATTCGGCGGTACGATAGCTCACGGGATGATGATCGCCGCGATGCTCTCGGAACTCATGGCGGCTAACTTCGGTATCGACTGGGCAAGATCGGGACAGGTGAAGATACGTTTTCGTTCCCCGGTGAAACCCGGAGATACGGTGACCGCCCACGGCAAGGTCTCGCGTGTCCGCGAAGGGGCGGAGGGGAGCAGAGTAACGTGCTCGGTCGGCATAATAACGGACAAGGATGAGGAGGCCATCACAGGAAACGCGACGGTGGTCGTCTCAAAGTGTAGTGAGGAATAGAGGCAAGCATTGACACAATCAAACAACATGGTCCGAATCGCAGTGGACGCCATGGGCGGCGATCATGCGCCGACTGAGGTGGTTGCCGGAGCGATCGAGGCCGCAAAGCAAGGTGATGTACAGATTGGACTCGTGGGCGATCCGCAGGCCCTTCAGGCCGAGCTGTCGAAATATGACGTCAGCAGGCTGCCCATCATGCCGGTGCCGTCCGAAGGAGTGATCTCCGAGGGCGATCAGCCCGCTCTGGCACTCCGTCAGAAGCCGAAGGCGTCGATCGTGGTGGCCACGGGCCTTGTAAAGAAGGGCATGGCCGACGGCGCCGTGACGATGGGTTCGACAGGGGCCGCCATGGCTACGGCAGCCGTCGTGCTGGGCATGATGGAAGGGATTGAGCGTCCTGCCCTCGGAGGGCCGGTCATAGGATTTGCTCCAAGAACCGCTGTCGTCGATCTTGGCACCAACGTCGATTGCCGACCGTCGCAGCTTTTGAGTTTCGCGGTCATCGGCGATATGTGGGCGCGCCTTTTCTGGGATGTGGAGAGTCCTCGTGTCGGTCTCCTGAGCGTGGGAGCCGAGTTCGGCAAGGGCAACCGACAGGTGCGAGAGACATCGGAACTGTTCGCCAAGAGCGGCCTGAACTTCGTAGGAAACGTCGAGCCGAACGAGATGGTCGAGGGCAACATCGACGTGGTGGTTGCGGACGGTTTCGTCGGCAACGTCGTCATGAAGCTCACCGAAGGCATCGGACAGGCTGCCATCGATGTCGTGCGGGAGCGCATGACGGGTACACTCTCGGAGGACGAACTCGAATCGCTGACGCAGGAACTGTTCGAGAAAACGAACGTCGTGAACACCCATGGAGGCGGGCCCCTGTTGGGCGTCAAGGGCGTGAGCGTCGTGGGACATGGTCGTGGCAAGCGCGAGGAAGTGAAGCGAGCGATCGAGCAGGCCAAGAACTGGCATCAACTCGGGGTTGTCGATAAGCTCAACGACGCGCTTGCGAGAGTGCGAAGCATAGCGGGCGTGGAAGAGTAAGGGATCGAACGTAACGGAGGACAAGTGAAGACGAACGAGCTTGACGGGAAGAGCGCCCTCGTCACAGGTGCGTCGAAGGGCATAGGACGGCAGATCGCCATTCGGCTGGCTGAGAAGGGCGCGAAAGTTGCGATCAACTACAACTCCTCGCCGGACGCTGCAAGTGAGGTCGTTGAGACGCTCACGGGTGAAGGCGCGGAGGCGTTTGCGGTGCAGGCGGACGTTTCCGACGTCGATCAGGTAAAGGAGATGTTCAAACAGGTGGAAGGGCAGTGGGGCAGCGTTGATATCCTGGTAAACAACGCAGGAATCATCGACGACCGGCACCTCATACGGATGTCGGACGATTCTTGGCACCGGGTAATTGATGTGAATCTGAACGGAACGTTCTACTGCACGCGCGCGGCCTTGAGGAGGATGATGTCCAAGCGTTGGGGACGGATCATCAACATCGGGTCCATTGTCGGCCTTCGAGGAAATCCAACCCAGACGAACTACACGGCATCGAAGTCTGCGGTGATTGGTTTCACCAAGGCCCTGTCCAAGGAAGTTGCGTCTCGAAACGTGACCGCCAACGTGGTCACGCCTGGCTACTTCGAGACCGAGACGACTTCCGTCCTCACAGAGGAGATGAAGGACTACTGGAAGGAGCGCACGCCTATGGGCCGATTCGGAGACCTGGACGACGTGGCGCATGTTGCAGCGTTCCTCGCCCTGCCGAGCTCCAAGTACATAACAGGACAGGTGATCTCGGTGGACGGCGGGCTGGCCGTCTAGGCGCGTCATGACTTCCGGCAAGGAGTTTTCGGGCAAGGTTGTGCTCGTCACGGGTGCGTCGCGTGGCATAGGCAAGGCGATCGCGCTCCATTTCGCCCAGCGCGGCGCGGACATCGCGTTCAACTACCTCAGGAGTCACACATCCGCAAGTGCCGCGCAACAGGAGATCGAGGCGCTCGGCGTCCGCTGCGTGAAGGCGCGAGCGCACCTGGGCGACGCCGAAAAGCTGCGGAGTTTCTTCCGGACTGTGGAGTCCGAGTTCGGTAGGCTCGACGTTTTGGTCAACAATGCCGCCTCCGGAGTTAACGTCCCTGCAGACGAGCTTGAGGACAAGCACTGGAACTGGACGATGGACATCAACGCCAAGGCGGCTTGGCTCTGCTCCATCGAGGCGTCTCGTCTCATGCCGGACGGAGGCCACATCGTGAACATCACGAGCGAAGGGTCTCGCCACGTGCTCCCCAACTACTTCGCGGTAGGCACCTCCAAGGCGGCACTGGAGGCGATCACGCGGTACCTGGCGGTCGAACTCGCGCCCAACGGAATCTCTGTGAACGCCGTTTCAGGCGGCTACGTCGACACGGACGCGCTCAGCGCATTCACGCAAAAGGACCGGATGCTCGCGGAGGGCGAGAAGACTCTTACGGGGCGGATGGTCACCGTCGAAGATATCGCCAATGCCGTGGGGTTCCTGTGCTCCCCCGATGCGGAGATGATCCGGGGGCAGATACTGCTCGTCGACGGGGGCGCGACGCTGCGGGCGGGCTAGTCTCTGCTCCACCGCAACACGGGCCTGCGGGCGGCGAGGGCCTCATCCAGGCGAGTGTTTGGCGTGTTATGTGGGGCATTGAGCAGCAGGTCGGGACTCTCCTCGGCCTCACTGGCGATCAGCTTCATGACCTCGATGAACTCGTCCAGCGTTTCCTTGCTCTCCGTCTCGGTCGGCTCTATGAGAAGCGACTCTTCGACCACGTCGGGAAGCGGAAAGTACATCGTCGGCGGGTGGATGCCGTAGTCGATCAGGCGCTTGCACACGTCCTTGCCGCTGATACCGAAGCTGTCCTTCAGGTTCTTCGCGGAGAAGACCACCTCGTGCTTGCAATGGCGGTCCTGCGGGAGATCGAAAGTCCCTCGCAGCTGGCTGAGGATGTAGTTGGCGTTGATGACCGCGTCCTCACTCACCTGCGCTATGCCGACGTCGCCAAGCGTGCGTATATAAGCGTATGCGCGAACGAGAGCGCCGAAGTTCCCCTGAAAAGGACCGAGCCTGCCGATGGACTGCGGCGGTGTGGAGAGCGAGAATCGTTCCCCGTCATCGTCTTCTATGCGGGTGACGTGCGGTTCCGGAAGGAACGGGAGCAGCCGTTCGCTGACGATGACGGCGCCCGCTCCGGGTCCGCCTCCGCCGTGCGGCTGGGTGAAGGTCTTGTGGAGGTTGGAGTGGACGACGTCGAAACCGAGCTCGCCGAGCTTTACCTTGCCGAGGAGGGCGTTGAGGTTCGCGCCGTCGCCGTACATGATGCCGCCGGCGTCTCGCACGATCTTGATGACTTCGGACAGGTTGGTGTCGAAGATTCCCAGCGTGCTGGGCTGGGTCAACATGAATCCGGCCAGATCGTCGCCGACTGCGGCTTCCAGCGCTTCAAGGTCTGTGTTGCCCTCGTCGTTGGTTGGCAGCGACACGACGTGGAATCCGGCAACGACCGCAGACGCAGGGTTGGTGCCGTGGGCGCTGTCCGGAATCAGTACCTTCTTGCGCTTGTCGTCCCCCCTTGAGAGGTGGTACGCCCGCGCCATGAGCATCCCGGCGAACTCGCTCTCGGCTCCGGCCTTGGGCGAGACGCTCGCTCCGGCCATCCCCATTATCTCGGTCAGTATCTCTTGAAGGTGCCATATGAGCTTGAGAGCGCCCTGAACGGTAGGTTCGGGCTGGGACGGGTGAATTTCCGAGAGTCCTGGCAGCGCGGCCATCTCATCATTGATCTTCGGGTTGTACTTCATCGTACAGCTGCCAAGTGGGTAAAAGTTGTGATCGATGGAGAAGTTGTAGTGGCTCAGCTGGGAGAAGTAGCGGACGATCTCGCTCTCGGAGACCTCCGGCATCTCGAGACTATCACGCAGGAGGGCGGCATCAGGCAGTTCCGACTCAGGCACGTCCAGGGCCGTAAGGCTCGCGCCCAAGCGGCCGGGAGCGCTGCGGTCCATGAGGAGCTTGCGGTTGTGATTTTCCAACCAGCGCTCGGGGGTGGTCATGATGCCTCGGCTCCGATCTCGGCCAGCGCGGCCCCCAACGCCTCGATCTCACCGCGAGTGTTCAAGTCGGTGCAGCAGAGGAGCATTCCGTTCTCGATCTGGTCGCTTACATCGAGGCCGCCGATTATCTTGTAGTCGAGCAGTCTCCGGTTCACCTCTGCCGGCGGCAGGGGACACTGGACGACGAATTCGCGGAAGAACGTGCCCTGAATGGGCAGGGAGTAGCCGGGAATGTCCTCAATGAGCGACGCCAGGTAATGGGCCTTGTGGTAGCAGAGTTCCGCCGTATGACGAAGTCCCTGCTTGCCCTGCGCCGCCATGTAGACGGCGGACATGAGGGCGATAAGTCCGACGGAAGTGCAGATATTCGAGGTCGCGCGCTCACGCCGGATGTGCTGCTCGCGGGTCTGGAGGGTGAGTACGTAGCCCGTGCGTCCCTCGGTGTCCACGGTCTGGCCGACGATGCGTCCCGGGAGCTGGCGCAGGAACTCTCTGCCACCCTTGCAGGCGAGGACCCCGACGTAGGGCCCGCCGTAGGACGGGGAGACGCCGAGCGTCTGCGCCTCTGCCACGACGATATCGGCGTCGTAGCTGCCGGGGGGCTTCAACATGCCCAACGACGCGAGATCGACGGAGACGATGAGGAGGGCGCCCTTCTCGTGAACGCGGGAGGCCAGCGCTTCCAAGTCATGAAGGTAGCCGAAGAAGTCGGGTTGTTGGACGACCACGCAGGCGGCATCGTCGGGCAGGTCGTCGCCTGCGCTTAATACCTCGACTTCGAGGTCGTCATGTCCTTGCGTGTAGGCGCGGACGACCGATTGGTAGTTTGGGGAGACCGTGTCTGCGAGGACGATCCGCTGTCGTTTGGTGATACGGGCGGCCATCATGGCAGCCTCGGCGAGGGACGTAGCGCCCTCGTACATGCCGGCGTTGGCGACTTCCATGCCGGTCAGCTGGCAGATCAGAGTCTGGAACTCGTAGTGGGCCTGGAGCGTACCCTGGGATACTTCAGGCTGGTATGGCGTGTAGGAGGTAAGGAACTCGCCCCGAAATGCCAACGCGCGAACGATGGCCGGTACGTGGTGCCGGTACGAACCGGCGCCGAGGAAACAGGAGTAATCGCCCGGCGTGGCGTTCTGCGACGCCAGTTCGCCGAGTTCCTGCCGAAGCTCGAACTCGGAGAGAGGTGCGGGAATGTCGAGTTCCGGGAACCTGTACTCTTCCGGGATGTCCTCGAACAGTTCGGCGGATGACTCCACGCCTATCGCCGCAAGCATCGCCTCCCGGTCGGAGTCGGTATTCGGCGAGTAGTGAGACGTGGCAGCAGCGTGATGCATATCGTAGTTCGTGTGAGAACCCCGCGCCGGGTTTGTATGGGGAGCCTCGAGGTCGAGGCTACAGAGTCTCTAAGAACTCCTGGTAGTCGGCGGCGGACATCAGGCCGTCCAGCTGCGAGGTGTCGCTGAGCTCGACCCGGATCATCCAGCCTTCGCCGTATGCCGAGTCATTCACGAGTTCAGGGGTATCGTCAAGCTCTTCGTTTCGCTCCGCGACCGTGCCGCTCACGGGAGAGTACAACTCGCTGACGGCCTTGACCGACTCGATCTCTCCGAACACTCCCATGGCCGAGACCTCGGTTCCGGCGTCGGGAAGTTCGACGAAGACCACGTCACCAAGCTCGTCCGCGGCATACTCGGTGATGCCGACGACGACTGTCGTGTCCGACTCGACTCGGAGCCACTCGTGTTCCTTGGTGTACTTGAGGTCGTCCGGGTAGTTCATGATGCTCTCCGCGAATAGAAGGGCAGGGGCTTAACAACCGCCTCGATGCTTCGACGCCTGATTTGTATCCACAGCTTGGTACCAAGCTCCGAAAAATCGGTAGGAACATAGCCCAAGCCAATATTCTTGTCAAGCGTAAAGGAGACGCTCCCGCTGGTCACCTCGCCGATTTTGTTCGTGCCGTCGGTTATATCGTACCCGTGCCGGGCGATGCCTCGCCCGACCATCTCGAAGCCGACAAGCTTGCGGTTGATGTCCTCGTCACGGATTCTCCTCAGCGCCTCGCCCGGTATGTAGTCGTCCCTGTCGACATCTATGAACTTGTCGAGACCCGCCTCATACGGATTGACGGAGGTGTCCATGTCGTTTCCATGAAGGAGGAAAGCGGCCTCGAGCCTCAGAAGATCACGGGAGGCGAGACCACACGGAGCTACTCCGCATTTGAGCAGCGAAGTCCAAAGGGACACGACGGTCTCGACTGAAGGCATGATCTCGTAGCCGTCCTCTCCGGTATACCCCGTACGAGCGACAAGGACGGCCTCACCGTCGATATCGACGTAGGCGATTCTGAAGGGGCGGATCTTCTCCAGTGCGTCTCCGGCGACCTTCGAGAAGAGCTCCTTGGCGGCGGGGCCTTGGATGGCGATCATGGCGAGCCGGTCAGAGGCGTCGTCGATCTCGACTGACCCGTCGGCAGGCGTCCATCGATGAAGCCATGACGAGACTGCTTCCCGATTGCCCGCGTTGGGAACGTAGAGATAGCGCTCTTCCCCTAGGCGGTAGACGATGTTGTCGTCGATGATGCCTCCCTCTTCGTTGCAGGTGACGCCGTACTTGGCGCGTCCCGTTCGCAACTTGGTGACGTCCGAGCTGAATACCCGGCTCACGAACGCGCCTGCGCCCGGACCGCTCACGAAGAGTCGACCCATGTGCGATACGTCGAACATGCCCGCCCGCTCGCGGACTGCATCCACCTCTTCCAGGATAGTGGCGTACTGCACAGGCATGTCCCATCCGGAGAACGGGACCATTCGCGCGCGCATCGATACGTGGGTCTGGTGCAGCGGAGTTGTTAGCAGTTCTGACAATGCTACTCCTCGTCCAAGGCTTCTTTGAATTTTCGTATGGCTTCTATGTGGTCGGAGGGAGTCGGGAGACCGGAATTCATGGTATTGAGAGACAGGTGCGTCACGCCCACCGATTCCCATTCCGACACGCCGCTCTTGGCGTCACCGAGTGACAGATCCCTATATCCCAAGACCTTCTCGAATCCCACTGTGGAAGGGTCGCGGCCGGCGTCTCTTGCGTATGCCTCGACCCGTTCGACAGCCGAGATTGTCTCCTGCGTGGGCTCGTTGCCTCCACCGGCGATGATCCAGCCGTCGCCCATCCTGCCGATCCGGCGCAGGACGCGGTCATGGTACCCGCCGAACCAAACGGGAATCGACTTGCGTACGGGCAGGGGGTTGATGCCCGCGTCGTTGATCGTGTGCCATCGTCCCTGGTAGGTGACGAGGTCGTTTGCCCACAGTGCCCTCATCACTTCGATCTGTTCCTCGGAGCGGCGGCCCCGGTTGGTGAAGTCCTCCCCCAACGCCTCGTATTCCACGCTGTTCCAGCCGATCCCGATGCCGAGCCTGAGCCGGCCGCTGGAGAGAACGTCTACCTCCGCGGCCTGCTTTGCGACGAGGGCGGTCTGACGCTGTGGGAGTATGAGGATTCCCGTAACGAGTTCGATCCGTTGGGTAAGCCCGGCGAGGTAGCCGAACAGCACGAACGGCTCGTGGAATGCGTCCTGGTGACGATAGGGGCCTCGGAGCCAGTCGTGGGTCTCTCGATTGGCTCCGAGAACATGGTCGTAGACGAGGAGATGGTCGTATCCGAGCGCCTCGGCGGTCTGCGCGTAGTCTCGGATTATGACCGGGTCGTTGCCGATTTCAAGTTGTGGAAATACTACGCCGATTTGCACGCAGGGCCACCGGATTTAGTCTCCGTTCATTATACGCCAGCGGCGTATGGCACGCTAATTCGGAAGGCAAAAGCAGCCGGCGAGGGCAATCTGTGCCGGTGCGTGTCCATAGCAGGCAGCCCGTAAGATTCTACTCGCCGAGCAGTGAGAGCGGGTGTTACCGCAGGTCGTGGGGCGTGTAGATCTCGACCGAGTTGTTGATGGCCCTGTTGCGGGCCTCCCCTCCGATGGCGATGACCCTCCCATCAGGCAAAAGCGTTGAGGTATGGTCCCTGCGGGAGTCGAACATCTTGCCGCCGTAGAGCCAACCGCCGGTTGTACCGTCGAAGATCCACGCCTTGGTCGTACCCGTTCCGCCGAGCATCAGGACGCCACCGTTTTGGAGTCTCGTCATCGTCGGACTCACCCTGGTCTCCGGGAGGCGGTCGACGTAGTCCCACTGGCTTGTTCCCAGCTTGTGAATCAAGGCAGAGTTTGAAGCACCCTGAGCGCCGAAACCGCCGGCAACCAATATGGTCCCGTCAAACAGGACGCCCACTGCCGCGTCTCGAAGTCGCTGGTCGAGGTTTGGAAGGAGCGACCATGTCTTTGAGTTGAAGTCGTACACCTCAACCGTCGGTCCCGACCCTCCGGCAACCATGAGACGCCCGTCCGGCAGCATCTCCATGGAGTGGCCTGACCTTCCGTCCACCATTTGGGAGACCACCGTCCACGAGTCGGATGCCGGGTCGTACACCTCGGCGGTGGCGATCTTTCCCTCGTCGTTCTCGCCGCCGACCACGATAACCGTGCCATCACTCATCGCCGCCGCGGTATGCGCCCATCTGGCCCCGGACAAGTCGGCCGCCATGGTCCATGAGTCGTCAACCGGATCGTAGATCTCGACTGACGCGGTGAAGGTGATCTTTCTCGTTCCCTCGTCGTCGATCACCAGGTTCCGCCCTCCGGCGACAATGACCCGTCCATCGCCGAGCTTGGCTGCCACGTGGCCGCCACGCGGCACGTTCATGTCCGCGACTGCGCGCGACTCGCCGGTGTTCGGATCATAAATCTCTGTTGACGGGATGAAATCAACCAGGGTGTTAACGTCTTCGTCCTCGAGCCTGGCCCTCCCCCCTGCTAAGAGAAGCGTGCCGTCGGTGAGGAGAGTGGTGGTGTGACCTGCACGCGATTGAACAAGTGGAGGGGCCTTCTCCCAAGAGCCCAGGAACGGGGCCGAAACCCACGTTTCCGTCTGGGGGTTGTAGAATTCAACCGAGTCGTAGGGGCCCGCTCTATGAGCGCCGCCGATGACCATTACTCGGCCGTCGTTCAGTACCACGGCCCGATGGGAAACTCGCGCTGCGTCCATGTTGCCCGCAGGAGTAAAGCGGTCGGTCTCGGGATCGAATATCTCGGCGGTGTCCTCAGTCTCACCTTGCTTCAACCCGCCTCCGGTTATCAATACCCGGCCGTCCGGCAGGAGAGTGGCAGTGTGGTCCTGCCGAGGCACGTCTGGCTCCGGCAATGCCTCCCATGTGTTGGTGGCGGGATCGTATACCTCGGCGCTGTTGAACTCTTCCCCTCCGTACGCCAGGACTCTGCCATCGTTCAGGAGCGTCAGGGAGAGCGCGACACGTCCAGAGGTCAGATTACCGCCTGACGACCACTCACCGGTCGTCGGATCGTAGATCTCTGCCTGTTCCACGGGTGTGCCCGCGCCGTCGCCGCCACCGGCGATGAGAATGCGTCCGTCTTCCAGGCGAACGGAGCCATGGGAGCCACGGTGGAATTGAAGGCTGGCAATCTCTGCCCAGTCCTCCCTTTCGGGGTCATAGACCTCTGCCGTGTTCAGCGCCCCTCCGCGCACACCCAAGCCGCCCGTTACCAGTACTTTGCCGTCGTCGAGCAGGATGGCGTCGTGTAGTCCGCGATTGTCGATCATGCGGCGGACCTGAATCCACGTATCCGTCTCCGGGTCGTATAGCTCGGCTGAATTGAGATTCTCGGTCTCGCCCGTGCCGCCCATGACGAGGATCCGTCCGTCCTGCATCACTACAGCCGGGCTGAATGCCCTCGATGTGAGCATCCGGGCCTTGGTCGTCCACGTGTCCGTCGCGGGATCGTACTCCTCCACGAGAGGGAAAGATCCATAGGGACCGATGCCACCAATGACGAGCACTTTGCCGCCATCCATCTTTACGATCCCAAAGGCTTGGCGCGGATCGTTCATGTTGCGTGTGTTCGTCTTGGCCAGCGTGGCCGGACGACTCGTCTGTGCCGTTCGTCGATCCGTTGATGGGGCAACGTTCTGGCCGGACGGTGATGCAACGCTTGGGGTGGCGGTCGACTCCGGAGTGGTTGAGTCGCCGCCGCAGGCAAATAATAGCGTCACGGCAGCAAGTGTCGAAACGAGAATGGCTACGTTGGCAGGGTGAGTCGTGGTCATGGTAGTTCGGTGGTGGCTTTATTCCGGACTCGGCGCTTTGTCTTTTGCAACACGCGCGGAGATGGAGGGCCTGAGGCCTGTCTGTAATATCACAACGCGGAGCAGTAAGGTTAGGTTAGTCGGAATCGCACGGAGTACGGTTCAAGGGTGGGCAAAATTGTAGCATCGAGGATTGAAACCGGTCAATTTGCACACCGTCCATCCTCCAGTGAATACGTGGGTTGCGAATGCTATGATGCGGTAGGTACGGCACGACCCGTCGTTGTGCTAAACTACCGCACCACGAAGAGTCGGCATATTGGATGAGCGAGATTGGGCGAACGAAGGAACGTTCGCCTATCGGCCGGAGATCCAACGTACGAGGAGGTATGAGTTTATGAAGATGTACATCGGAGGAGAGTGGGTCGACCGCGACGAGAAGGTCGATGTGATAAACCCCTACGACGGCTCGGTAATCGACACTGTTCCGTCAGGCAACCGGGATGACCTCGAGACGGCACTCGCCAGTGCTGTTCGGGGTGCGGAGATTATGCGGAACATGTCGGGTTATCGACGTTTCGAGATTCTGCGCCGAGCCGCGGACATCATTACGGAACGGCAGGACGAGCTGGGCCGGACGATCTCGATGGAAGAGGGCAAGATCATCGGCGAGGGACTCGCTGAAGCGGAGAGGGCGAAGCAGACGATCGAGCTTTCAGGTGAGGAGGCCAAGCGTCTGTATGGAGAGACAATCCCCTTGGACGGCGCGACGAACTGGACGGGCCAATACGGGTTCACCATGCGTGTGCCGGTGGGGGTCGTCGCGGCGATCAGCCCATTCAACTTCCCCCTCAACCTTGTCGCGCACAAGGTGGGTCCCGCCCTGGCTGCGGGCAACTCGGTCATCATCAAACCCGCGACCGACACACCGCTCTCGGCGTTGAAGCTCACGGAAATTCTCCTGGAGGCGGGAGCGCCGGCCGAGGCAGTACAGTGCATTACCGGTTCGGGCAGCAGGATAGGGGACCCCTTGGTTGCCGATCCGCGCGTGAGAAAGGTGACATTCACGGGCAGCAGAGACGTGGGTGAGCGCATCTGTCAGACGGCAGGACTGAAGAAGGTGACGATGGAGCTCGGCTCCAATTCGCCGCTGATCGTGATGAGCGACGCGGACATGGACAAAGTCATCGCCGGCACGCTTTCGAGTGGCTTCTCAAACGCCGGACAGGTGTGCATCTCGGCTCAGCGCGTAATGGCGAGCAGCGATATCTACGGCGACTTTGTGGATGCCCTGACCGAGGGGGTGCAGGGGATGACCACGGGGAACCAACTCGACACCTCGGTCACGATGGGGCCGATGGTGCGGAGCGAGGATGCGGTTCGCGTGAACTCGTGGATACAGGAGGCTGTGGGTGCGGGAGCGCGCGCGACGACAGGCGGAGAGTACGAGGGCGCCCTCCATGAGCCCACGGTCGTGGCGGACGTGAAGCCCGACATGCGGATATCCCGCGAGGAGATATTCGGTCCGGCAGTTGCGGTCTCATCCTTCGATGACATCGATCAGGCCATCGCGGCGGCCAACGACACCATCTACGGTCTGAGCGCGGCTATCTTCACGCAGAACGTCGATTGGGCGATGCAGTACGCCAAACAGGTGCACTCCGGGAATATTCAGATCAACTCGGGGCCGCAGTGGCGGGCCGACCTCATGCCATACGGCGGACTCAAGGACAGTGGCATGGGCAAAGAGGGGCCGAGGTACGCAGTTGAGGAGATGACGGAAACGAAGATGGTCATCTTCCATCCGTAGCGTCATCCGCCACAGGGACGCTACGCGAACAGTTCGTCAA